>NZ_BDAX01000001.1 GCF_001612665.1 Nocardia alba NBRC 108234
ATTAGAGCTCCTAACAGGTTCTGGTAGGTAGCGATGAGTCCTGTTGTAGTGCAGGATGTTTCGTCGTGGCAGCGCCGTGGATCGTGGACGACCAGCTCTGGGCAGTGATCGAACCGCTACTACCGGTCAAGGCGCCGGGAACACCGGGACCAGCACGGATGAACGATCGGCTTGTCCTGCAAGGGATCCTGTTCGTGCTGATCACCGGCATCGGGTGGGAGGACCTACCCCCGGAACTGGGATTCGGGTCCGGCATGACCTGCTGGCGGCGGTTACGCGACTGGCAAACCGCCGGGGTGTTCGAGGCCATGCACACCACGATCCTCGCTCACTGTCACCGGGCGGGACTGGTCGATTTCGACCGCGTCATCCCCGACGGCTCGCACGTACGGGCCAAAAAAGGGGCGCCGACACCGGCCCCAGCCCGGTCGACCGCCGCAAAACCGGAGCGAAACACCACATCCTGACCTGCGGCAACGGACTACCACTCGCGATCGTGCAATCCGCGGCCAACGTCAACGACCACCTCGTGCTGACAGAACTGCTCGACCGAGTACGGCCGTTGCGAGGACGCCCAGGCCGACCACGCGAGAAGATCACGACCCTGATCGCAGACAAGGGCTACGACTACCCGCGGGTCTACGACGAACTCGGACGTCGGCGGATCACTGGCTACATCCCACGCTGCGGCACCCGCGACAAGGTGACCGCCGGCCGCTGGATCGTTGAGCAAACACTGGCCTTGCTGCACCAGTACCGGCGTTTGGCGATCCCGTTGGGAACGGCGCACCGACATCCACCAGGGATTCCTCGACCTCGCCGCTGCACTGATCTGCTGGCGACGACTCAGCAATCGAACCTGATAGGAGCTCTTACCGAGGCCGGTTGGTCGACGGCACGATCCGGCCGGCGTCGACGAGCACCTGGAGCGCCGATGCCTTTCGCGCGCAGTGCTTTGCCCGGCATGCCACATGCAGGCGCATCACCTCATGTGACTGCCCAACGCTGAACGGCAGCGTCGGCGCAACGTGAGCGGTGCTGTCGCACAGGGCGATCAGCTGATACATGGCAAGTGAAGGGCGTGTCACGGGCATCTCCCAGTCCAGCGGCTAGATGAGTGGCATCCGGCACCGGGGGCTCAATGGCCACCGGAGCGCCGCACCGTTGGGCGGTCGGTGCGCCGCGTGAGGGGCGCGCGACGTCATCCCGGTGCCGGATGCCACCACTAACGTTTTCCGATCACGGCGCACGGGGGTATATCCGTTTCTGGGTGCGCGCCATACGCGCGATGCATATACGTCATTGGCGACCGGTGCGAATCCCGCGTCATGACGCCGAAATTCGCAGGTAAACCTATGTTTTCGCGGTATGTATGGAATGTATAGACCAGTCTGTCAAGGGGTGATACCGTGCGCTGACCAGGGCGAACGGAACGCAAACAGCACCGAGGAGCGGCTCATGGCGGGGGTAACACAGCGGTACTGTTCGCGGTGTGGCAGTCGGCTCAACCGCTACAACACCGGCAGTTTCTGTGCTTCATGCGAAGGCACCTTCCGAGACAATCTGCGGCAGCCGCCCGACGTGCCACCCTCGTTCTGGCAGGCCGATCTCATGCGTGATGCCCTCGCGACGTGGCACATGGGGCGCGTCATCTTCGCTTTCCGCACCCATCCCCACCACGCTCGTTCTCTGCCCCAGGAGCGTGTGGCCAGTTGGCTCGGCCTGACCCAGGCGCAGTTGTCTCGCGTCGAGAAAGGCCCTGCGCCAGAACAGCTCTCCAAGCTCACCAGGTGGGCGGAGACGTTGCAGATTCCGGCTGACTTGCTCTGGTTCAAGGTGCCAAGTCGGGGTGGCGACGAACCGGCAATCAGGAGCGACCACCAAGATTCCGAGGGCGAAGCAGACTTGCAACTTGCCCGCTGGCTAATGACTGACGGCATGAAGCCGCGAATCCCGGCCGGTGACAGCAGGTTCGAGCATGCGGCACTGGCTTTCGAGGATGCCTATCGGTACTTCGACGGCTCAATTGTGGAGTTCTTTGCCGACACGCTGATGAGATGCAAGGCCGACGACCGCGCACAAGGGCCCGCTGCTGCCCTGTCCCTGACGCTCGGTCTGTTGGGAGCGATCCGACAGCACGGCAAAGATGTCAGGCCAAACGTGCGCCGTTCGCTCTTGTCCCTTGGCGCTGACGGTGCGGAATTCTGTGGCTGGTTGTACCGGGATATGCGTCGCCCGACCCCCGCCGGATACTGGTACGACCGGGCGGTGGATATGGCACAGGAGGCAGGGAACCTGCCGATGCAAGGCTATGTGCTGCTGCGCAAATCGCAGATGGCCTACGAAGAACGTGACGGCGTTCGGATGCTCACGCTCGCGCAAGCGGCACACCAGGGGCCGTGGCAGCTGCCCGTCAAGGTGCGTGCCGAAGTGATCCAGCAAGAAGCCCGCGGGCTCGCCATGCTCGGGGAATCCTTGAGCGTCGTCGAACGAAAGCTTGACGACGCCACCGCTATCCTCACCGAGGATGGAAGCGACGAAAATGACTCTCTGACCGCTGGATACAACGAACAGACACATCTGCTGCGGACGGCGAGTTGCTACGTCGAGGCGGGCAAACCAGCGCGGGCTGCTGAACTCTACGGCGGGGTGCTTACCGCCGGACACCTGTCCGGCAGGGACGAGGGCTATTTCCGGGCACGTCATGCCGGTGCTTTGGCGTTGTGCGGCGAACCGGACCAGGCGGCAGACGAGGGATTGCTCGCAATGGCGTGTGCTGTCGAAACCCAGTCCGGCCGTACGAAACGCGAACTTTCCCGAGTCGTCGACAGTCTCAGCCGATGGCATAGCCGGCCGGGGCCACGAGCACTGTTGGGCGCGCTGTCTGAGGATGCTGCTACATCGAGACGGTCACCCAGTTCCGTACTGTCTCCATGACGAAGGTCTGCCACTGCTGGGTTTGCGGGTCGAGGTACTCCGGGTCGTTGTCGACCGCAAAGCCGTGTTGTGCCCCGTCGATCTCCACAAGCTTGTGTTCGACCCTGAGCTGGCTGGCTGCCCGTCGCGATGTCTCGATCGGCGAAAAGGTGTCCTTGGTGCCGTGAACGAGCAGCGTCGGGGCGGCGATCTCGCCGATCACCTCGTCCGGCCTGATCCAAAACACCTCGTTCAGGAACGCCCGGCTGTGCTTCACAGTGGCCGAGTGGTTGATGTATCCCTGCTCGGTGAGCTGTGCGGCGACATCGTCGTTTAGGAAATCGCTTGACCAGTACGGTTTTTGGTCGATGTAGCGGGACTTGTAGTTGAGCTGGGGATTCAGCAGTACCAGTCGGGGTACATCGTCTGGCCGTTTGGCGGCGTAGTAGGCGGTCAGGCCACCGCCGAAACTCGTTCCGATCAGGCCGATCGTGCTGACGCCGGTCGCTTCGGCCAGGTGCTGCCGGGCAACCTGTATGTCGTTGAGGTGAGCGGCAAGTGACGATTCCTCGGGGCGTCCCTCGCTCGCACCGTGGCCACGGAGGTCGTATCGGAGCGAGGCGACGCCTGCTTCGGCCAACCCGGCTGCCAGCCGCGTGAAGAAGCCACCCTCCTCTCGGGTGACACCGCCGCCGTGTACGAGCAGTGCTGCTGACGTAACGGGTGCATCTGGCGTGACGATCGTTCCTTCGAGATGGAGGCCGTCGAGGGTACGGAAGGGTGTGGTGCTGGAAGTGGGCACAGATCCATACGACAAGACGCCCGGACGTTCGTCAAGCGATCTGAGTGGTAGCGACCCCACTGGCGATAACCCATCGGAAGGGCTGCTCCGGGAGTCGATGACCAGCAATAGATTGCTTAGGCTTACTAGTTGCCTGCCGATCGGAGGCTTTTTGGCGTCATAAGGCGGATTCTCGGCGTGTCTGTGCGTATCCATTGCTTCATTGCCGTACGCTGCCGGAACCTACCGATGGGCCGGTCTGTCAGTTCCATATAGCATTGTTGTTTGACTGGTCGGAGATGTACTATTTTCGGGTCGACTGTGAGATAATTGAAAAATTGGAGGCAGGCTTTCCCAGTGTTTATTCGCCGAGTTGATATTAAGAATTATCGAGGGATTAAGAACCTGACGTGGGTAATACCCAAAGATCAGAACTTCATCTGCATGATCGGACCAGGCGACAGCGCTAAGTCTTCTATTCTTGAAGCAGTGTACCTCGCCCTTTGTGAGCGGTGGTCGTTGTCTTTATCGGACACGGATTTCTTTGATGCAAATATCGAGGAGCCGATAGTAATTCGCGTTGCCCTGACCGAGTTGTCAGACGATATTATTACGCACCAAGCACTTGGGTTGGAGCTTAGCGGTATAGCTGATGACGGATGCCTATTGCACGACCCCGAAGCAGGGGCGGAGGTCTGCATTGTTATTCAGCTGAAGATTGACGCTGATCTAGAGCCTCATTGGAGTGCATACCGCGAGGGAGGTAAGGAACCCTTTACTCGCGTCGGTAGCGGAATTCGGGGCAAGTTGGCCGCCTTTAAAGTTGACGAGCGAATTGATAACCACCTGCGATGGTCCAAGTCATCTGCGCTGGCACGCATGACAGAGGCAAAGCATGGAACGTCAGGAACGCTTGCTGCTGCCGCACGCGCTTCGCGAGTCGCTGTCGCGGGGGCATTGTCGCCTGAGTTGAGAGAGTTGACTGACTCGATCCAAGCCAAGCTGCACGAAATGGGTAGCGGCAGCTTTGTTGACTTGCAGCCGGGATTGGACACTTCCGTACCCTCATCGGGCGGCCTGCTCTCGCTATTTGAGGGTAAGGTGCCGTTGACAAATTTCGGCCTCGGTAGTCGTCGGCTTGCTGGTATCTCGACGCAGCAGCTTGCCTACTATGCAAAGACAGTCCTGATGATCGATGAAGTTGAGTACGGGCTGGAGCCTCACCGCCTCGTTCATCTTCTAGGAAGGTTGCGTAATTCTTCATCCGCTGCGCAGGCTTTCGTTACAACACATTCGCCGGTGGCCGTGGAGCAGCTAAATGCGGAAGATTTTGCAGTTATCCGCAGCAGCTATGGTGACGTCAAAATAAAAATGTTGCGTGACTACCCGGCTATTCAGGCTTTGCTGCGGAGTCGACCCTCGGCCTTCCTCGCTCGTAAAGTTGTACTTGCGGAGGGAAGGACGGAGTATGGATTGCTCCTTGGATTGCTCGACGACTGGAATTCAAAGCAGGCAGTAGGCGGTGCACCGTCCTCGTCTGCGCTAGGTGTTGCGGTCGCGGACGGCGTTGGTGGGGTTCAGGCGGCGCAGCGGGCTCAGTCTTTAATCGAGCTCGGATATGAAGTCGTACTATTCATAGATAACGACGATCGGGGGGCGGACAAGGAGATTCAAGACGCCGCGTCCCTTGGATGTGAAGTTGTACGTTGGAGCCTTGGTAATGCCACTGAGAATCAACTGATGGAGACGCTAGATGCCGCTGGACTTAGCTCGTTAATTGAGTTGGCGGTAGATACTCGATCGGGTCGAGCCACGGTATGCCAAGACATTGATAGCTTTTGGGAGAACGGCAAACTGGAGGATCTAGACGTTGGTCGCTGGGTCGAGTCCGGGGCCATGACGATCGAGGAAGCTCGAAGTCTCATCTGCAAATCTGCCATCAAGCGTAAGTGGTTCAAGGGTATTGATTATGGTAAGAAGTTGGCTAGTTGGGTGATTGCGAATCCTGAATTTCTCACTGGTTCTCAGTTTGCCAAGGTGCTTGAGGAGCTGAGGCAGGCGATTTACACCACCGGCTCGTCTACGGCTGGCAAGACGTCGGAGGCGTAGTGGATTCTGATTTGCGAACCAAGGCTGCACATATCCTGGATGCTATGCCATGTGCTCTTGAAATGCCTGCGGGCACTGGGAAAACGCAATTGGTGGCAGGTGTGACTGCCCTTGCTACTGAGCTGGGGCATCGCACCCTCATCTTGACTCATACGAACGCAGGTGTTAGTGCGTTACGCAAGCGGTTGAAAAAATTTGGCATAGCTCCAGGAGCTTTCCATATAGACACTATTACTGGATGGGCGTTCGAATTAGTCCGCCACTATCCGAAGCTTGCAGGTCTTAGAGTCCCATCTTCTCCAGATTGGGAGGACTCGCAGTCCTATTTGAACGCTGCAATTGCCGTGTCTCAATCGAGTGCCATCAAGCGCATGCATGCAGCGAGCTTTCGATATTTTCTAGTCGATGAGTATCAGGATTGTAGCGTCCGGCAACATGAGTTTATGCTATCGATTGCCGATTCGATCGAGAATACTGCAATATTCGGTGATAGGCTACAGGGAATATTTGGCTTTAAAGGTGAGCAGCTAGTTAGTTGGGCTGACGACGTGTTTCCTCGCTTCCCGTTGTGTGCACAGGAGCATGCTCCTTGGCGTTGGCGAGGTCACAACGATGAGCTAGGTAATTGGCTTCTCGGTATTCGCAGCCAGTTGGTTCCAGGCGGGACTCTCGATCTTAGTGCCACGCGAATTTCTGGTTTGTCCTGGCAGCGGACTGATTTCAATGAGGCAGTTAGAACGGCTTACCGTTTTCGGAATCCAGATGAGTCAGTGGTGGTAATCGATAAGTGGCGGCAAGGTAGTGCGCGCTTTGCTGGACGCCTCGGCGGATCGTATAGCGTCATGGAAGACCTTAATGGCCGCTTTATGCAGGACGAGTTGAAGAAGCTTGACGCGATGGCGAGCGACAAGTGGCCGATTTGGCTAGTGCAACTGGCGAAAGCTTGTTTCTCCGGGCTCGCTGACATCAACGCCACGGTTGTGAATAGGCTTGAGACTGGTAAGTCGATCGATGGACTGAAGCGTCCAGCTCTAACCAAAGTGATGGCAGCGATTCGGTCCGTGCAATCAGATTCAACGCTTGCGAGACTGGCCTCGGCTATGGAATCGATTGAGTCATGTGGTGAGGCAAAACTCTATAGTCATGAGTCGTGGCGCGATATTACTGCAGCGATTCGGGCGACCTCTGCAGACGATTCTCGTCCGCTGTGCGACAGTCTAAGCATCATCCGAGATCGTCGGCGGTATTCCGGCCGGGATACTCACAGGCGCGTGGCGTCGCGAACCCTCTTGATTAAGGGTCTGGAATATGACCATGCCATAATTACAAATGCTGATTCAATAAATGACGCTAGAAATCTATATGTTGCTCTGACGCGACCGAGGAAGACTCTAACGATATTTAGCTCATCGCCGACGATTCGGGTGGCGTAGGGCTGCAGGTCGACCTCTGCCCCAACTACTGTTCTCGTCCGTGGGTATCCCGCATCCGGATGTTCCTCTTGAGGAGCGCCCGGCGAACTGTCGTGGAGTCAGCCCCCAGTCGCTCACCGATCCGCGCGAGCGACTGGCCTGTCTCGTAGAGACGGGCCGCCTCGGTGGTCTGCTCCTCACTCAGCCTCGGGTTGCGGATACTTGCGCCACCTTCCCGAAGGATCGTTAGCACTGTTCCCTTGCCCATGCTGTCACCGACCGAGCCCATGGATTGCGCGATCCCGTTGTCGGCCAACCTGTTCGCGAATCGGAAAGCGGTGTAGGTCCTAGGTTCAACCAGTCGTCGCAACAGCCCTGGTCAAGCAGAAGGACCCTGACGCCGAACACGCGATGTCACTGGCACGGCAAGCGCTGGCAACCTCTCACGGCCAACCGATCCGCTCGGTCTGGCAGCGTGCCCACGAACTCGCCGACGTCGTCGATACGATCGATCGTCGCGCTGTTGGCACCTACCTGAGCGAGCTCGAGGACTGGACATCCTCGGCGAGCGTTGTCTCCGAGGGCGCTCGCCACTATCGAAGGGCGATAGTGGCGACGTCGTCCCATTCGTAGGAATCCTGGGATCGCCAAAGGCGGACGAGCTTGACCTGAGTGACCGCGATCGGGACAGGAACGATGTTGCGTAACTGTGAGACTCGCTCGATGATGGGCGCGATCTCTTGATGCCGATTGCTGTAGGCGATCCCGATGTGGGGGCGGAAGTGGGAGAGAGGTTTTGGCGCGGTGCCCGCAGCGGCGTTCCCAGAGTGAGAACGCAGAATCGTGGCGAGCTGCCAGATCGAGGACCAGGGCGTCACCGAGAAGCGGACCGCTCCCGAGGAGCCGGCTAGAGGCCCGACCTCGATGTCGAAGCTATCGACGTGTTCAAGCGCTTCGGCGGCGCTGGAGGTGACTACCTCGATGGCGGCGTCGCTGATCGAATCGGCGGCACCAACCGGGCACAGCGTCATGTGAAGCGACGACAGCGAGACGGGATGTAGGCCGAATGAACTCAAGCTCTGCTGGCATTGTCGAGCCGAGGAAATCAGCTCGGCGTCCTCGAACGTCAAATACCAGTAGTACGCGGAGAACCCGCCGGGCCACGGTTTGACGGTGAAATGATCCTCCATGTGGGTCAGCGCTGAAAACGCTGACCAGTCATTGCTCCTGATCGCATCGGCGTCGGTCAGCGCCGCCGGTGGCTCTGGAGGAAAAGGCCCGTGTTTCAAGACTCTCCATCGTAGTTGCCGGATTGCCGGTGAAATTTGCTCGGACCAAACTAAGTCCCTGCATGGACTATGCCCAATTCAAGTGCCCCAAGGTACGGGCCGGGACCGAACTGACCGCAGAGCGGGGCCCTATTCCTACGATACTGTGGGGCTTTCGACCCACTGGGCGTATTTCTCGGTCGTCCAGGGAACCGGGGTCGCGCTGATCTCGGGCCGACTCCACGGATGCAGCTCCGCGATGCGCTCGGCGAGATGGTCCCGACCGGCCGCGGCGACACGGAAGGTCAACCGCCACTCCGGGCCGGTGCCGACTTTCCCAAGATGCCAAAACACGCTGTCCTGCTTGACGATCTCGGCACCAGCGGCCAGACGTTCTCCGACCACGCTTTCCGCGATCGAGTGCGCGTCCTGCTCGGTCGGCACCGTCGTGGTCATCGCCCACACACGAGATTCGGGAGTCATGACATCGAGGCTAGCGACCTGCGTCAGCTTCGGTCATGACTCGGGGTTCGGTGTTCTCAGCATGCGTTCGTGGGTGTGCTGTAGAGGCCGTGGACGACGAGGACATCCTCTGTACTCGTTACTGGGTCGAGGTCGGGCGTGCGGCGGCATCGCGCCGTACTCACACGATCGCCATCAATGCGTTCTTACAAGCTGAAAGCATCGCGCCAGAACATGTTCGGAACACGCTGCACCGAGGAGGACTCGCGACTGTTCGTCGAAGGCCTTTCGTGGCCTAACGCCAGGCCTACGATCAGCGGGGCAACACTGGGATTTGCGACCGCAACTATGCAGGCCGGTGCGGCTACCTCGGGACCGGCCCTGATTGCTCAGACCAGGAGCTGTGGATTCCGTCGGCTGTAAGTGGTGAACGGGTCGAGGACGATCACGTCGGTGACGGTCAGCAGCCCGGTCGGCACCTGGCCCTCGAGGTGCTCGAACGTGGGACACAACACCACATCGGCGGCGAGCTCGGTGGCGAGGAACTGCAGGCGGGTCAGCGGAGTCGCGGCGAGCACCAGGGTCCCGAGCAGCTCGTAGCCGAGATCTACTGCGGTGGTGCGGATCAGCGTTTCGTATCGCGGTCGGCTCGGACCGGCCAGGTCGGTACGCACGTAGCCGATAGCGGTCTTGACGACCGTACGTCGACGCTTACGCCGATGGGCGAATCCGATATCTGCTGGGGTGCGGGTGAACCAGTGCGCACCAGCCGGTTTCGAGATCTGTTTGTTCATCGGATGTCCTGTCTTCGGTCGGTGCCATGTCCGCGAGCACGGCACGGCGCGGAGGGAAGGCAGTGGTGAGCCCACACCAGGCTGGAACGCTTCGGCGCGGTGAGTTATCCGGTGCGCCCGCGGATTCGGGACGGAGTGGTCGCATCGGCGAAGTAGCGCACGGCGCCACTGGTCGTGATGCGCATGCGCCAATCGCTCGAGCGCTGGTACCCGGCGGCGGCCAGCAGGTGATCGAGCCCGTCCAGGTCCGCCGCCGCGCCCGGCTGTGCCGGCAACGACCACGCCCAATCAGCCGTGTGACGACTGCACACCGGGACGTCGAAGGTTCTTCTGTAGATGTCGGCCGCACTGTCGCCGATATCCAGGCGGGCGATGACGTAGAACTCGGTGTGCGGCGACCCGGCCGAAACGGACGATCCCACACCCCCCGGCCTGGGATTCCACTGAAGTGCGTCCTCGGAATCATCGGGGCAGCAGCAAATCTCACCTGTGCTCCCGAGTTTGTGTCTCGGGCAGGATCGGCTCGCAGTAATCGGCTTCTCGTGAACGGAGGGGCCATGGACGATGGCTTCGTTCCTATGTCGAGCGCGAGTGACTCGCGGGGCAATCATCACCTGAACACCTCACATTCCGCGGGGTGGAGCGTTTGACGGGCCCAACCTCATCACAGTTACCGATGGGCAAATAGAGTAGAAGGTCCCTCCAAAAGGAGTACTCGGGAAGCTGCGGAACCGGCGGGGATATGCTCGCCACGTGGCAGCGCCCGACCGTCCGGCGCCTCTCGCACCGGTCACCCGGAGGGCGCAACTCCGCCGAAATCAATTGTGGCGCAGTGCCGTCCCATCGGACCGCGTTCGATGCTGATCGGAACCGAGGACCGTGCGACGGCGGGTTGTGAGCGCGGTCGCAGTGTCGGTCTCGATCCCCGGTGGTGAGCCCGACGACTCAGTCCAGCGGTGCCGTCCAGCGCATCTTGGTGCCGCCCTGCGCCTGTGGTGCGATGACGAACGTGCCATCCATCTGCGCGGCGCGGGCGGCCAGGTTGGCCAGACCGCTGCGGCGGGAGGTCTCAGGATCGATGCCTGCCCCGTCGTCGGTGACCTCGATCGAGACCTCGTCGCGCACGATGAGTTCCACCCCGACGGTGCTCGCCTTCGCGTGCCGTACGACGTTGCTGACGGCCTCGCGCAGAACGGCTTCGACGTGGTCGGACAGTGGCGGCTCGAGTACCGTGACCGGTCCGGCCAGCCGCACGGTGGTGCGCAGGCCCGTCTCGTCGGTCATATCGGTGATGATGTCGTGCAGGCGTTTTCGGTAGGTCGAGGAGTCGGTGGCGGTGTTGCTCTGAAGGTCGAAGATCGAAAAGCGAATGTCCTGAACGATGGCCTGGATGTCATCGATGGTCTCGTCGAGACGGCCTCGCACTTCGGTTGATCTGGCCCGCTGCATCGTGCCCTGCAGCGATAGCCCGACCGCGAAGAGCCGTTGGATGACGTGATCGTGCAGGCCGCGGGCGATCCGGTCGCGGTCGGCGTAGACGTCGAGTTCGCGCATCCGACGTTGGGTGTCGGCCAGCTGGAGCGCGACCGCCGCCTGATCGGCATAGGTAGTCATCAGCGCCTGGTCCACCGCGCTGACCTGTGCCGCGCCGGCGGGAAACACCGAGGTCAAGACGCCGGTGACGAGCCCGTTCGCGCGCAGTGGCAGGGTCAGGACCGGACCGAAATCCTCGGCCGATTCGAAGAGCGGGTTGTGGGCGGGCGAATCGGCGGCAACGGTGTGCCCGGACCGGAACGCCTCGGCGGAGTGCGAATCCTCGAGTGGGATGTGCTTGCCGATCAGGCTGTCGGCGTCCACGCCGGCGGCGGCGACCACGACCAGCTCGGTGATCTCGTCCCGGGGGACATCGGGGTCTTCGGGCAGTGCCAGGAACGTGCACGCCGAGCCGGTGAGGGTATGTCCGCGTTCGGCGACGAGGCCGAGTACGTGATCGGTCGGACTACCGGCCAGGAGTTCGGTGGCCACGTCGCGGATGGCCTCGAGCCACTGCTGGCGTACACGCGATTCTTCGTAGAGGCGAGCGTTCTCGATCGCGATGCCCGCCGCGGCGGCGAGCGCTTGCACGACGACTTCGTCGTCTTCGGTGAATTCCAGACCGCCTGCCTTCTCGGTCAGATACAGGTTGCCGAACACCTCGTCGCGCACCTTGACCGGCACCCCGAGGAACGTCCGCATCGGCGGGTGGTTGGCGGGGAAGCCGACAGACGATAGATGATCGGAAAGATTGGACAACCGAATGGGTTTCGGGTCCGCGATGAGCACGCCGAGCACCCCGTGCCCGCGGGGCAGATCGCCGATGAGCACCCGGGCGCGGTCATCGATGCCCTCGTGGACGAATTCGGAGAGCTGATTGCTTGTCTTGTCGGTTTCCCGGACGCCGAGCGCGCCGTAGCCGGCATCGACGAGTTCGATCGCGGTGTGCACGATGGTGCGCAGGGTGTTGTCCAGATCCAGCCCCGCGGTAACCACGAGCATGGCTTCCATCAACCGGTCCATCCGGTCGCGCACATCGACGATCTGGGTGATCCTGTCCTGCACCTCGGCGAGCAGTTCTCGCAATCGCAGCTGGGACAGGGTTTCGGTCACCGGAAGCCGACCACGTGCCCCCGACGTGTTCTCCATGGGGCGCCATTCTTCCACGCCGTCGTGGGTGGCGACGATCGTCATCCGCGCTGTTCGCGACGCAGGTCGGCGGCGATGACCGCCGCTTGGGTCCGGCGCTCGACGCCCAGCTTGGTCAGCAGTCTGGAGACGTAGTTCTTGACGGTCTTCTCGGCGAGGAACAGGCGTGCGGCGATCTCGCGATTCGTCAGTCCCTCGCCCAAGAGCGACAGCAGGGTGCGTTCCCGCACGGTCAGCAAGGCCAGTGGACCGGTCTTCTCGGCGGCCTCCGAGCGCAACTTGGCCATCAGGGCGGCGGCGGCGCGGTTGTCGAGCAGTGACTTACCCTCGCCCACCTCGCGCACGGCGCTGATCAGTTCCAGGCTCCTGATGTCTTTGACGACGTAACCGCTCGCGCCCGCGAGGATCGCGTCGAGCATGGCCTGCTCGTCGGTGAACGAGGTCAGGATCAAGCAGCGCAGGTCGGGTTCGGTCGAGAGCAGCTCACGGCACAGCTCGATGCCGTTGCCGTCGGGTAGCCGGATATCGAGCACCACGACATCGGGGCGTAGGGCAGGGATCCGTGCGAGGGCCTGTGAACACGAACCTGCCTCACCGATCACCTCGAGGTCTGGCTCGAGCGCGATCAGGTCGCCGACACCGCGCCGGACGATCTCGTGGTCGTCGACCAAGAACACCGTGAGCATCGGTGCCTCCTTCTCGTGTCGGTGTGGGTCTTTGTTCCCATCATCGGCTGCACTGTCGGTCGAAAGATCACCGTATTGCTCGTGCGGGGCGATGATCACGCATACCGGGTGGACCCAGCTGAATTCTCGTAATACCGATAGCTGCAACAGGATCCAGCAGATCAGTGCGCAGGCGGCGACCGCACCATTGCCGGTCATGAGCGACGACCGTGTGCGGGTCACCGCGACGCTGATCGGCGCGCTCGAAGGGCGCGGTGCCGAACACGATCAGTCGCTGCGGCCGCGGCAGGCGTCGAGTGGTCGAAGCCTGTCCCGAGGGGGCATGACATCGCGTTCCTCGCGCAAGACGCCACTCCAGAGCAAATGGACGTACAATTATTAGGTAATCCTAACTATCGATCTTCGGAGGTTCCCTTGGCTCGCCCCCGTACGACTTTGACGGTGCTGCGTACCGAACAGCTGTCCCCGCACATGGTGCGCGTTCACTTCAGCGCCGCGGGTCTCGCGCCCGGCGCGTCCACCGACTCCTACGTCAAACTCATCTTCCCACTGGACGGCGTCGAGGTGCTGCGCACCTACACCCTGCGCACGATCGACCGATCCAGCGAGCAGGTCGCGATAGATTTCGTGTACCACGGTGACGAAGGCATCGCGGGACCGTGGGCAGCGCAAGCCGCCCCCGGCACCACCATCGACGTCTACGGCCCCGGCGGCGCCTATGCCCCACGCGCCGACGCCGACTGGCATCTGCTGGCCGGTGACGACTCCGCGCTGCCCGCGATCGCGGCCGCACTCGAGTCGATGCCCGCCACGACCGTGGGTGTCGCCTTCGTCGAGGTGTCCGGCCCTGACGACGAACTCCCCGTCGACAAGCCGGCGGGCGTCGAGCTGACCTGGATCCACCGCGGCGACCGCCCACCGGGGGAAGCGCTGGCCGAGGCTGTGCGTGCCGCGGCCTGGCGTGACGGTCAGGTGCAGGTGTTCATCCACGGCGAAGCGAACGCCGTCATGCATGATCTGCGCCGCTACGTTCGCAGAGAACGGGAAGTCCCCGCTGAATGGGCCGCCTCGATCTCGGGCTACTGGCGTCGCGGCCGGACCGAGGAGGGCTTCCGGGAGTGGAAGGCCGACCTGGTTTCCCGCGAGTCCGCACCCACGCCGAGCTGAGTGGCCATACTGGCACGGGTTCGATCGAGGATGTCCAAAAGCCAAGGGGGATAGGACATCCTCGATGAGGCCAGGGAGCATCGCGAAGGTTGTTCAGAGCCAGTTGATTCGGCGGAACACCACGATCAGTGTCGTGCAGGTGGTGGCCATGGTGGCCAAGACCGCGGGGTAGCCCCACGCCTGTTTCAGCTCGGGCATGTAGTCGAAGTTCATGCCGTAGATGCCGGCGATCATGGTGGGCACGGCGAGGATCGCGACGAATGCTGAGATCTTGCGCATATCGGTGCTCTGCTGGACGGCGATCTTGGCGACCGCCGCGCCGACGAGCGTGGTCAAGGTTTCGTCGAGGTCGTTGATGCGTTCGGCGATGCCGCTGTGGTGGTCGGCGACATCGCGAAGGTAGCGGCGGACTTCCTTGGGTAGCGTCGTCTGCGGGCTTGCGAGGGTCTGCAGCGGACCGGCGAGCGGGCGCACCGCGCGGCGCAGTTCCACGATTTCGCGTTTGAGCTGGTAGATCGCCTCGATCGGGATCGTGGTGCGTGGGGTGAACAGTTCCTCTTCCATGGACTCGACGTCGTACTCGACCGCCGAGGTGACGTCGTGATAGGACTCGACGACATGGTCGGTGATCGCGTGCAGCACAGCTCCGGGTCCGAGGGCGAGGCGGTCGGGGTCGGCTTCGAGCCGGTGACGGACCCGGGTGAGTCCGGTGTGTTCGCCGTGGCGGACCGCGACGACGAAGTCGGGGCCGGTGAAGACCATGATCTCGCCGGTTTGCACGATCTCGCTGACGATGTGCATGTCGTGCTCGACGTAGGCGACGGTGCGCATCGCGGTGACCAGGGTGGTGTCGTAGCGTTCGAGCTTGGGGCGTTGGTGGGCGTTGACGGCGTCTTCGACCGCGAGGGGGTGTAGCCCGAAAACGTCAGCGATCTCACCCATCTGATGCTTGTCGGGTTCGAACAGTCCGATCCACACGAAACCTCTACCGCGGGTGCGGATCTCGGCTATCGCGGAGGCTGGGGTAGGCCGGTCCGGGAGCCGCGCACCGTCGACGTAGGCGGCGCAGTCGACGATCGCCCGCGTGGTCGGCACGGTGGGTTTGGGCACCACCGCGACGACTCGGCGGCGCCGGGACCGCAACTGCGCGCCCGCGACCATCGAGCTGATGCCGCGAGGCGGCCTCGCTCCCACCGCTGTTGTACCGGTGGGAATTATCTTGTGAACCATCGGAGTCGACCGTTTCGAAGATCAGCTGCCCATGTCGGCGGGCAGGGGCGGAAGTGGGCCGACCGGAGTCACGTCGATGTCCACATGTCTCGCAGCATGGCAGGCACTCGAACAGTCGCACAACTGCGTCGGCGTCGACTTGCGAGTGGGTGTAGAGATTGCGTAAGGATCGCTTCTCCGGCTTCGACGCGGTCGGAGAACGTCGACGAGGTTGTTGTGCTGTTATCCGTCGGCCAACGATACCGAAAGCCCGCGATACGGCCGGTTCAACAAGCCGACCACCCGTCGTTCCATCGGGTGGTCAGGCCAGGTGCGCCGGTTGCGTCACTGCCTGTGTCGCGGATGATTCCGGCGTGGACGGCCTTCGGCGTCGAGTGCGGGCAGGACGATTGTCTCTGCGCGAGGGTCGTCGCGGAGGCGGGCCAGGAACTCTTCGAGGGTGCCGTACCGATCCAGAACTCTGTCCAGCAGCCGTGTCGCGGCTTCGCCTGGTCCTGATGTCATAGCTCACTTTTACTTCCTCGGCATCGGAAAGCAACCCCCTGGGCTAATTGTCCGCTTCGGTGCGCTGCGACCGCCACGAACCGCAGCTCCGCGCGAGCGTGGGCCGGTGGGTGACCGACTGTGGGTCGCGAAAGATCTCGCGGTCGGGCGTCTTTCGGTAAGTGCGGCTCGGGTGGGGACACGTCGTGGAGACGCCACACTCGAGGCCCGTTCGCCTGAGCGATGCGAGCCGAACCGATTCAGGTGGCAATACACAGCAATGCATTCGCAAACTGCCCCACCGGTCATGGCAACACCGGTGAGCGCGGTTGCGGACTGAGCTCGGGTGGGTGGTGCATCGACGGAGTGCACCACCCACTACCGGTCCAAAGAGCGGGACTCCCGACGATGGTTCGAGAGCGTGACGGCGCCGGCGGTTGCCGGCCCTCACGAACGCGACGTCGAGGGAACAACCTGTGGTGTCTTGAGTGGAACTCCTTGCATCACTCGGCTTTTCACCTCCCGAAAATTCTCGATGCCGTCCACTTCGATGATCGGGGTGCCGTCGTCCGCTGTGTCCTCGAGAATTCGCAGCAGCTTGCGGTCGAAGTGCTCCAACAGTCTCGGATCATCGAGGTCGATTCCGTCTGGTTCGTCGTCGATCATCAGACGCGGCCGCCCGACGACCACATCGGCCTCCAGTTCACCCTCGATGGTGAAGAAGTGCTCCTCGCCGTAGAAGAGGTCGGCCAGCACATCGCCGCCGATGTGGGCGCTGCAATCGTTGTAGTCGCCGATGAGCCTGCCGGTATGTAGATCGCCGTGTACCTCCAGCCACCCAGCGGTGACCACATCGCGGGCGTGCATATCGCCGGTGACCAGCAGATACGTTTCCGGATCGTCTTGGTCGGTGTAGGCGCCGTCGACGCGCAGGGTCCCGTTGACGATCAGCAGGAACGCGCCTTCGGCTCCTAGATCCAGATCCCCCTCGATGTGGAGATCCCCTGCCACGTAGAGGATGTCGGAGTTGTAATCCTGGATCTCGTCGAGCGCCTCGGTGATCCGCTCGGTCTTGTATTCCTCCCGGAAACCCTCGATGGCGGCCAGGATTTCCGCCCGGGACACCTGGTTCGCTGTGAAGCTACGTGCATCGGCAATCATGGCGCAGAAGCTACACGCACCCAGCAGCAGCCCCGCCACGGTCAGCTACGAATCTCACAGTTGCCATCGGACAGATGACCAGTCGCTACGCGACATCTGCGCGCCTACGATCGTGGATCGAGTGCGGCCCGGAAGGCATTGGGAGATAGTCGGTCCCGTGGCGACTGAAAGCAGGTGAGATGTCCCAGAATCATCAGGTATCGGTCGATGCGCGTGACGCGCGGCGCGTCGGTGTGGTCGACGACCAACGAGAATTCACGGTCTCCGCGCTTCGTTCGTATCTGAACGCGTACCCGGACATCGTGATCGTCGCGGCAGCGGAGAGTGTCACCGAACTGCTATCGGTCACCAATGACGTGGACTTGGTCGTGCTGGACCTGCTACTGGGCGACGGTTCCACCCCGTACGACAACGTCAGCGCACTACAGGAGCAGGGGATCGAAAGCTTGCTGTTCACCTCCGGTGAGGAGGCGGAGTTGGTGCGGATGGGTGCTCGTGCTGGAGCGCGGGGCATGGTCAAGAAATCGGATCCGCCCGAGATTGTGGTCGCGGCCATTCGTGCTGCGGCATATGGAGAATCGGTAGTATCGACCGACCTCGCCATGGTGCTCGACGCCGATCCTGACTTCGCCCCCACCCTGTCGCCCCGGTTGCAGCGGGTGCTCGCGTTGTACGCGTCAGGAGAATCAGAGAAAGACATTGCCGAAATCATGGAGTTGAGCCCGCACACCGTGAAGGCGTATCTGGTCAAAGTTCGCAGCGCCTACGCGGCGGTGGGCCACGAGAATATGTCGCGGTCGGAGCTTACTCGAGCCGCGCGGCTCGGCGGCTTCGCACGGCGGCCGTGGTACCGCCCGCGATGGCGGTTGTAGTGACCCCGGCCGAGGACAATTCAGCGGATCGGCTACTGCAGTTGTACTGCCGGTTCATCGGCGTGGGGTACCTCGCGTACTTCGGGCTGGTACTGCACCAGATCGTCGCCGAAGCGCCGATCACGTCGGTGTGGTGGGTGCCGCTGGCCATAACGACAGTCTTCGTTCCAGGAATCGCGATGGGAGCAGCGACCTTCCGACGGTCCTGGCAGAAACCGACACGCTACGCAGCACAGGCCGCTGCCCTCGGGTTTCTGGTCCCGGTACTGCTGTGGCTGCCCGCGTGGAACGGTCAGGTCCCTCCGATGACCTATCTATGGATCTCGGCGATCCCGGGTCTGGCAGGCTGGTGCGCCGCCGCATTCTGGTCGCCGCGGGTCGCGCTCGCCTACACCTGCCTGCTCGTTGTGCTCACTCAGAGCTTGAACCACCTCAGCGGTGCCGCAACCTCGTACCTTGTGCCCGATCTGATCACCAACCTCGGCTATTGCATACTTCTCGTCGGCGCCGGCTGCATCACGCTACGCACCGGGCGAACACTGCACGAGACCCGCAGCCGCGCACCGAAAGATGCCGCGATAGCCGCCGCGCAGATCGCGCAGATCACCGAACGCAGGCTGTTCATCGACCTGGTTCACACCTGGGTGATGGCAACGCTTCTCGCCGCCGCACGGCAGACCCTGGCAGAGCCGGACCTTCGTCGACACGCCCAGGCGGCCTTGGCCAGACTCGACAGCCTCGCCGCGCAACCGCCTACCGATGAACCAGTCCCGATAACCGAAGTGGCCGAACGGCTTTCCCTGGCGGTGCACGACGTCGACGCGAGCTCTGTCTTGCGGATCGAGACCGATGGGCACGCTGCGCTGCCCTGTGCTGTCGTCGACGCGATTGCCGCTGCGCTCACCGAAGCCGTAAGCAACAGCGTTCGGCATGCCGAAACATGCGGAACCCGAACTGTCTTCATCGAACTGCGCGAGGGCAGCGTTTGCGTTCGCGTCGCTGACAACGGGCCAGGTTTCGAACCCGCTCAGGTCGGCGACAAACGACTTGGATTGACCGCGATGAAGGGTCGTGTCGAAGAGTTGCCCGGCGGCTCGGTGTCGATACGAACCGGCGTGGGGCAGGGGACAACGGTCACGTTGAAGTGGCGCGCTCCGAGACGCGAACCCGAAGACATCCGTGCCCTGCTCGGGATGCGGCAACCGGCAGCGTGGATCGCGACGTCCGGTTTCCTGTTGGGCATGGCTTTGCAGGCGGTCACGGGGCGTTCCGGCATCACGACGTGGTGGCCGGTGGGGGTGGCGCTGTTGCTGTTCATCGCTGCGGCGGTCGCTTTGCTCATCGTGCCCGACGATCCGATGCCGATTCTCGCCGCGGTCCCCGTGACGCTGTCAGGTCCGGTGGCGATGGCGTTTGTTTGTTCTGTTCTGCCCGTTCCCGTGCACTCGGGAACCCAGTTGTGGCCTCTGTTCCTGGCCACCACCGTGTACGCGTTCCTGTGTGTACGTGGTCGGGTTGTACTCGGGTGGGTCGGTTCGATCCTGATCGCCGCGGTAGCGATCGAGTGGGCGATCGGAACCGGGCAGGGGTTCGCCTATGGCGTCATGATCACCGCGATCGACATAGCGCCGATGACCATCGCGACCATTGTCGCGCGAACGATTCGGCCCGCCGCGTACGACATCTTCGCCGTCCGAGCGGAAGCTATCCGCCGCGCGGCGCGATCCGCGCAGCTCGCGGCCGCAACAGCCGAACGAAGCACCCAGCTCAGAACACTCGACCCGCAGATCTTCCGTCTACTGGAGACCATCGCCGCCGACGGTCGACTCAGCGAGCACGACGCGACAACAGCGGGGCTGTTCGAAGTGCACCTGCGAAGTGTCGCCCGCGCTCCCGGCCTGGTGCACCCCATCATCGTCGATGCCGCATGGGCGGCGCGGCGTCGCGATGTCGACGTTCGACTCGTCGACGACGGCGCCGATCGAATCGACGAACTCACCGGACCGCAGCGCGAAGACTTCCTGCGCTGGGTGGCAACAGAAATCGACGGCTGCGACCCCGGCACGGCCGTCACGATCCGCGTCAACCCGAGACGACGACCAGCATTGGCCACCGTTGTCGCGAAAACCCTCGACAGCACCCGCCGACGCTCCTACGAAACCGCCACAAACCTCACCCGAGCGCCGGTCACTGCTGTCGGCGCCACGCCTGCAACCACTGCGTGGACGTAGAAACAACCACCTCGCTGCGCTGCATGCTGTTCGAAAAGTTCTCCATCGCTTGCCGCAGAAAGGTCAGATCGCGAACCACGAGTATTGCGGCAGCCGCGTTCTGCCACCGAACTGTCTCCTTGCCTGCCTGAGCTCGCTTCAACGCCGAGGCTTCCCGGTGGTGGCCGAGTGACTCGAGCACCCGTATCGCATTCATGATGAACTGATAGGAAAGTCCGAGCTCGGTGGTCACGATCGGGACAGTGATGCCGCGATCGGACATCGAGAGCTGGGCCTCGATCTCCTGATCTGTGGCGCCCAATGCTGAATAGACTCGCACCGCAACCTCGAACGGAGTCCGAATCTGATCTTCGATTCCATCGGGCAGGGTGTGCAGCTGCGATTTCCGGCTGAGAAAGCCCATCTTCCAACTCCTTCGAGACAAATCTTCCGCCTGCCCCGAACCGTACAGTTGCTCAGGCGTCGAGTTCAGTGCTCGTTTCGTGGACTACTGTTCATTCGGCGAACTATCGTCACGTTCAATCCACCCCTGTGCCGGCCTGTCGGCCGCGTGATGGTGAGCAATGCGAACGATACCCCCGGAAAAGGCTACCTTCTCGAACTGGTTGCGGGTGGATACCTTGGTGGGAGCCAGTCCGCGCAGCAACCAGATGCACATCCGAAGGAGCCGACAATGGCCAATTTACTGGACAAGACATCTTCCTGGCTTTGAGCTCTGTCTCTATCGCTCCGAAGTCAGTATCGCTTCTAGAACTTCCACGGTGCGACTCCGTGAGACTTCATGACCGAGGTGTGGACAAGCTGTCGCACTGACGCACCAACTGGTGATTCACAGACAGCCCAAGGGTCGAGGTCAACACCGGTGGATGAAGTCAAATTCTTGCGAGTAGTACCCCGTAGTCAATGAAAGGGATGGCCGTGCGCTTCAATCCGCCTCCAAACTGGCCGGTGCCGCCACCAGGATGGAAGCCGCCGCTGGGCTGGCAACCTGGCTCAGAATTGCCGCCGCTTCCTTCGAACTGGACACTCTGGATTCCTGATGACGACGGCACCGACGAAGAACTGTCCGTACGGGCAGCAGTAGAATTCAGGTTCGGCCTCGGCGTGTTGACTGGCCTTCTTCTCACCGTTTGTGCAACCTTCAGTTGCTACGTGGCCCTCGCGGCATTTACTTTCCAAGAAACCATCGTGCACCGCGACAACGGGCGAACTATTGCGGGCTACTTCAACTCCGTCGGCTACCAGCCGCTGAAAGCCCTGATCGGCCCGGTGTTCGACCGCGGAGGTGACAACAACGAGGTTGCTTATGCGATCGCCACCTCAGTTGTCGCGATGATCGCAGCGCTCTTCGCTGTCTTGCTGGTCTACCGACGACGTCAGATCATCGGATGGGCTACGGGTTTCGTACTTCTAGTGGCGATGCACTACGCCATCGTGGTCATACTCCTCACCGCTGGGCAGGCGGGAGGTGGATACCAGATGGCGAACCCTTCGGTGTGGCCCATCGCTGGCCTTATCTTGTGGTCGGCAACCGCCGGGGTGGCATTGTCGGCTTACAGGGCACAAGCCGGCGATCGGCCTCGGAGATGATGACGCAATACCGGGTCGGTTGAGAGCGTGGCTGGGGCTGTTTCGTTGGGATCGCTCGGCCGAGCTTTTCGATATTCAACTCACTAGGAATGGCAATATATGAGATATAATCCGCCGCCGAACTGGCCTAAACCACTGCAAGGATGGAGTCCGGATCCGGGGTGGAACCCAGACCCGGCGTGGGGTCCTTTGCCGGATGGATGGCCACTATGGATAAACGACGAGACCGGAACAGGCGACACAGATCTAGCGGCCCACGCTGGGCCGGACGATCGGTTCGTCGCCTTGCGGCGCTGGAAGAGACCGCACGGATGGATCATCGCCACTGCGGCGGCCGCCATTATCGTGCTCGGTGGAATCGGGCTCCATCTTATACTTGACGAAGAGGTGCCAACTTCCGTCGGACAGCAGATTACCCGAGCAGTCGCCGACATGACTGAGGCGCTGAATGCTGCAGACGCAGATTCGGTCAATGCATTAACCTGCCGAGAAAATCGAGAGAAGAAACCAGCAACTGTTCATGGCTTGCGCGAATCGCTGGACGCATATGGTACATACCGTACAAAAATAAAGAACATCAATATTGATGGTGGCAATGCAGCGGTCCTCGTGAATATAAAGGCCTCCAAAGATAAAGAAGAGGGCACCATGGAAGTTGATTACGTACTTGAAGATGGTTCATGGAAAAGATGTGACCGCTGAGTCTGCCCTTTTCAATTAATAGGGGCGCTGCCGGATCGGGCCCGCACGGTAGAATCCTGCGGAAGCAGACGGCCAGTGATGGCGTGACGCCGAAGCCTCATTTCCAAGTCCAGCCACAACTAGCACGGCAGTGGCATTTCGTTGTTTTGTGATGGTGGCGATCATGGGATAAATTCGCTGGCTGTATTGGGTGATGAAGTGGCCGAGGATTTTTCGGTGTCGCGGGCGTATCTGACGGGTTGTTGGCACCGGTGGAGTGCGAGAACGCCTGGCAGCTGTCTGAGGCGGCGGGGCAGGTGGATTCGAGCTGGCTGCAGTATTTCCTGGATCGGTTGCGTTGGGATGCCGATGAGCTTCGCGTGCTCTACGGCAGTGACTGGCCGTTCGCGCCCCAGGCCGCGGTGGCCTGGTTCGATGCGGGACTGCGGGAGTTCGACGGCGCCGGCTCGGACGTGCGAGATGCGATCCATCACGGCAATGCTGCCGCGCTGCTGCCCCGATTCGGCGGAGCGGCGGTTGCCGTGGCGCCGACGCCGCTGTTGACGCGGGCGCGCCGCGAGCTGCGTAGTCGCGCCTTCGCGGCGATCGCGCGGGCGGCCTCTCGGCGGGTCTGACCGAGCGAGGTTACGGGCCGGCCTGTAGGAGCAGGTCGGGATTGGTGGGCAGCTCGGGCAGCGGTGCGGAGCTGAGGCGCTGCGCGGACCGCTTGTTCATGCCGAACATGCGCAGAGCTCGATAGGTCATCTCGTCGGCGAGCGCGGCCGCATCGGCGTCGGGATCGGCGTCGAGCAGTTGGAGCAGTCCGAGCAGTGTTCCGCCCGCCGCCATGATCGCCAGGTCGGGATCCATCGGTTCGAAGCGCCCGGCTTCCTGGGCGGCGATGATGTCCTGGCGCGCACTCGGTGCGAGTCCCTGGTCGCGCAGCATGACTCCCATGCCGGAGTGGAGGACGACACGGACCATCTCCGGAAGCTGGCGTTGCAGTCGACCGGTGAGCCGGAAGCTGACCGCGAAGATCTCCGCGGGGTCGTCGTAGCGGGCCACGATGTGGTCCCGCATCTCGTTGTAGACCTTCAATGCGGACTGCACGGCCTCGTCGAAGAGCTGTTCTTTGGAGTCGAAGTGGTTGTAGAAGGAGCCGAAACCGACGTCCGCGGCGTCGGTGATCTCTTTGATGCTCACCGACGACTGGCCTTCGGACAGGAACTTCCGTGCCGCGCCGAGCAATGCGTTGCGCGTGCGTTCCTTGCGGCGATCGGTGCGCGTGGGTGCGGTCTGTTCGGCTGTCATCTGCCCTCCACCTAGAGTTGCCGCGAGAATCATAACTGATCGTGCATTCAGTTCCGATTCTGACGCAGATGGGTGACCTCGGCGCGAGGGCTGCGAATCCGTCGCGGCAGGCGACGCGATCACGGCGCGTATCGCACTGCGGTTCGTTGCGCGCCGAGGTCGATGGCCCCGTCGTCGGTGGCGATCGCCGCTCGGATGACGTCACCGTGCTGGAGGTACTTCGGATTCTTGGCCTGGCGGTCGAGGAACAGCTTCCACTTGATCTTGGGTGGGAGCATCGCGCCGATGATCTCCAGCGGTTTTGGTGGAGCGCTGATCGCGGTTCCCACCGGAGTTCCGGTGAGCAGCAGATCGCCGGAACTCATCCGCTGGAATCGGGACAGCGCCCGCACGGTCTCGAGCGGTTGGTAGATCATGTCGGCCACGGTCATGTCCTGGCGCTTCTCGCCGTTGACCCACAGCCGTAGCCGCAAGTCGACGAACCGGTCGAGTTCGTCTGCTTCCAGTAGGACCAGTGCCGGTCCGGTCGGGGTGAAGGTCGGATACGACTTGCCCTCGTAGTACTGGGTCTGCGGCAATTGCACGTCGCGCGCGGAGATGTCGTTGGTGACGACGAGTCCCGCGATGTAGTCGCCGAGATTGTCGGAGTCGATCTCGGTACCGACGGGCATTTCCCTGCCGAACACCAACCCGATTTCGACTTCGTAGTCCAGCAGCCGCACATGGCTCGGACGGACGACCTCGTCGTGGGGGCCGCTGATCGATCCCGATGCCTTCCTGAAGAAGGTGAGTGGGACCGATCCGGGATCTCCGCCGGAATCCTTCACGTGGGAGGCGAAGTTCGTCATCTGGGCGACTACCCGGCACGGGGCCGTGACCGGGGAGAGCAACGAGAGTTCGTGCACCGGGACCGGATCGGCGTTTCGCGCCGCACTGGTGATCGCGGAGCGGTCGGCGAGGAGGGCGGCGGTCGTAGTGGCGTCGGTGGCGATCCGGGCCGCGCCCGCGGGGGTCAGCAGCCACCAGCCGCCGATCGTGCGGAGAACGGTGTGTGCCATGAACGCTACTTTCTTCAGACCGACCAGCTGCTCACATTCTGACGATATCATCACTTAAGGCAGATGCATCAATTTAGGTCAACTGAATGATAGCGTCAATTATGATATAGTGATCATTTGTGTGATCGGGAATCGACTGGCTCGGTGTGGAGGGCACGATGGATGACACTGGCGGCACCAATCGGCTGGCGCGGCGGAAAGCCCGGACTCGGGCAGCGCTCGTCGCGGCGGCGCAGGTCTTCATCGCGCAGGGCAGGCTCAACGTGCCCATTCTGGAGATCACCCAGGCCGCGGACGTGGGCATGGGGTCGTTCTACAACCATTTCTCGAGCCGGGAGCAACTCCTGCAGGTGGCAGTAGGGGAGGTGCTCGACCGGCTCGGTGGCGCGCTGGACGAACTGACGGCAGACCTCGAAGACCCGGCGCACGTCTTCGCGCAGAGCTTTCGTTTGGTGGGCAGGGTGCATCGGCGTGAACCCACCGCCAGTAAGGTTCTGCTCGCGGAGGGACTGGTCTACGCCGGGTCGGACAGGGGTGTGGCCGCACGAGCACGCCGGGATATCGAGATAGGTATGCGCGCTGGTCGGTTCCGGGTGCGCGATGTCGAACTCGCGCTGGTGATCGTGTCGGGCGCCGCGCTGCGCCTCGGCCAGTTGTTGCACGAACAGGCGGACCGTGACGACGCCGCGGCCGTCGACCAGGTGACCGAAGACCTCCTGCGCATGCTCGGGCTCGGCGTGGAAGAGGCTCACGACATCAGTCGACGTGCCTTGCCGGAGATCTGAGTTCCGGCGGCACGTGCCGCGTCCGCCGCTGGGTCCTGGGTCGGTCCCGGTCGGCCCGGGCCGGGCGCGTGGGAAGCCCCGCGCCCGGCCGTGGTCAGACGTGGAGATCAGCCCGCGTTGACCGCCGCGGCCAGCCTGGGAAGCTGGCGAAGCGGGGCGTGGTGCTCGACTTCCATGCGCTGTTCGGCGTCGAAGATGTCGCTGAGACCCGGGGCGGGGTCGTGGGTTCCGGACTGCGGCAGGGTGGTCGCGCTGAACGGCCAGTCGGAGCCGAAGACGATGTGGTCGCGCGTGGTCACGGCCGACACCGCCGACATCGCAGCATTCGAGGCACTGAGAGCTGTGTCGTAGAAGAAGCGCGAGATCTGGGTCTTCGTGTCTAGCAGCGACGGCTTGCCCAGGCCATCAGGCCAGTTCTCGCCGATGGCCGTCTCGGAGGCGACTCCGATCCGCCAGGACAGGAAAGGCAGGGTGCCGCCGGCGTGGGAGAGCTGGAACCGGATGTTGGGGTACCGCTGGGTGACGCCGGTCAGCATCATCATCGTCGCGGCCCGGGTGGTGTCGAAGGTGAACTCTTCGAGGAAGTCGGGCAGGGGCAGCTTCGGCTTGGCGTCGTCCGGGATCGCGGCCGGGTGGACAAAGACGTAGGCCTTGCGGTCGTTCAGCGCGATCATCAACGGCTCGTAGAGCGGATCGCCCAGATAGACGCCGTTGTAGGCGGACAGCAGGACGATGCCGTCGGCGTGCAGGACGTCGAGGGCGTAGATCGCCTCGGCGACCGAGGCGGCGATGTCCGGCATGGGCAGGACGGCGAAGGAACCGAAGCGGGTGGGGTGCTGCTTGGTGAGTCCGGCGACGTAGTCGTTGCAGTATCGGGCCATGTCGTTGGCTTCCTTGCCCGCGGGCAGGAAACCGACGCCGGGATCGGACACCGACAGGGCTTGCGCCTGGATGCCGTAGTAGTCCATGAACTCCAGCGCGGATTCGGGCGACCACTGGGGCGTGGGATAGCCGCCGATCGTGAAGTGCCCGTGCGAGAGCAGTGCCGCGCGGTAGTCCGGTGGCAAGACGTGGGAATGCAGATCGATGCGGTAGGTACCGCTCGGAGCGGGCTGCTGGGCGCGGGCGGTTCCAACCGCGCCGAACCGGGTCGATGTACCAAGGGGGAGCGCCGTGGCCGCGGCGACACCGAGCGTGCCTGCGACAGCTCCTCCCAGCATGCGGCGGCGGCTCACACCGGCGCGCGATGGAGTATCGGATTCGTTCACGAGAATGTCCTTTCCTTCGGTTGTTTCGGTCGCATCGCGAAGTCCCGCTCGGCGCGGTCGGAGTCCGCCCGAACGGGGATGGGCTGCGGGGTGGGGAGTGCTCGATCGAGCTGATCGGGCGAAGCGATCCGCGAATCGCTGATGAAAGTATCAGATGCGATGCGATACGTGGCTGAACCGGTCTTCTTGCGCCGGAGTCGTTCCGCCGGAGGGTCTGGGCGGGGAGCGCGACCAGCATCATCGGCGGAAGCGCTCACTGCTGATGTAAACCGTCATAGATGATTATATGGTCAGTCAATTGCTGCCAGAGAATTCTCAGGCGATCCGCAGACCTCCGACAGGAAACGCGTGGGCGACGTCACGCGGCATGGGTTATTACGTCAGATATGATGATTTCATCATCATAACGTGAGTGCGGCAATCGTGCCCGAGATCATCTGCCCGGTCCGCCAGGGGGAATCCGGAGGAGAACGTATGAAGCTTCGAGGGCTGGATCCCGTCGACAACGGCAACGTGCCCGGTGGGAGTGTGCGGCGACGAATCGCGCGCGGCATCGCTCTCGGCCTGGTCGTCTCGCTCGTGCTGGTGACGATCGGGATCGTGTCGGTCGAGCTATATCTGCGGAACCGGATCGAGGGCTGCCTCGCGGCCGGCCTGCGAGACGACCTCGGCTCCCAGGTGGACGTGGATCTCGGTCCGCGACCCGTCGTGTTCAGTCTGATCGACCGGCGGATTCCCGAGCTGACCGTGGACGGCGACGACGCGCAGTTCGGTCCGGCGGTCGGGATGGCGGTCCATGCCACACTGCATCAGGTCTCGATGGCGCAGGGCGGGGCTTCGGCCGCCGTGGGCGGCTCCGAGGCGCGCGTCGACTGGAGCGCCGAGGCGATCCAGCGCACGCTGCACGGGCTGGCCGGGGAGGTGGGGATGTCCGCTGCCGATGGCACGGTCGATGTCACCGGGGTCATCGGCGTGGTGTCGGTGCGGCTGCGCCCCTACATCGAAGACGGGGTGATCCGCGTCGAAATCGTCTCTTCACGCGGGGTCCCGCCGCAGCTGGCGAACGAGATCGCCGACCTGCTCACGGAGAGCCTCCGTGACTATCCGCTGGGGCTTCGGCCGGAGTCTGTGGCCGTGGCCGACTCGGGAATCCGGGTCGAACTCCGTGGCGGCGCTACCGAGCTCCCGGCATCGGGCGACACGTGCTGATCTTTTCATCAGAAATTGCTTGACCTGCCAAGAGTTGGTGCTCGATGATCGATGTGGTGGGTTGCGACGAAGTTGCCGAGCTGGCGTTGAAGGAGTGGTTCCATGGCGATCACCGGTAGGAATCTTGCGAGGTGGCTGCGTCCCGGTGCTGTTGTCGCGGTGCTCGCGGCGCTGCTGGCGACCATGTATCTGGGATACATCGTCGACCCGGAGAAGAACATGCACGACTTCCCGATCGGACTGGTCAACCTCGATGTCGGCGACACTGTCGGAGGTGAGCAGGTCAATGTCGGCGATCAGATCGCGGCCTCGATGGTTCAGCAGATCCCCGCCGACAAGGTCGCGCTGCGCGAGATGGGCCTGCCGGAGCTGCATCGGGCCATGCTCAACGGCGAGATCTACGGGGCGATCGTCATCCCGAGTGACTTCACCAAGCGTGTGTCGATCCTGGGCGCGGCCGGTGTCGTGCCCGGCGATGTCGATTGGCCCGTCATCACGGTCGAATCGAATCCGGCGGCGGGTGCCTACGCCACGCAGATCATGCTGCGCATCACCACTCAGGCGACGGACGCGGCGAACAAAGCGGTAGGCGCGCAACTGCTCGACCGGGTGCAGAACCAGCTCCAGCCGACATCGGGCGCACCCGCTACCCAGCTCTCCGGCGTGAGCCGACTCGCCCTGGCCGAGCCCGTCTCGGTGCTGGTCGTGCCGTTCCGTGAGCTTCCCGACGGCGCCGGTGGGGGACTGTCGGCGTTCTTCTACACACTGCTGTTGCTGCTGGCCGGGTTCACCGGCGCGATGATCATCCACGCGATGGTGGACTCGGCACTGGGCTTCGCGCCGACCGAATACGGGCCCTGGTACGTCCACTACCCGGCGACTCCGATCTCGCGCGTGCGGACGCTGCTGCTCAAATGGGGCATTCTGGTGGTCGTCGCGCCAGTGGTCTCCGGGATCTACCTGGCCGTCGCGACGCTGCTGGGGATGTCGATCGAGCGTGCTCCGATGCTGTTCCTCTACGGGGTGCTCGCGATCGTGGCGGTCGGGATCACCGCGCTGTCCATCCTGGCGATCTTCGGTGCGGCCGGGATGCTCGTGAATCTCATCGTGTTCATCGTCCTCGGTCTGCCCTCCGCGGGCGGAACCGTGCCGATCGAGGCGACGCCGCAGGCCATGGCGTGGCTGTCGACCTTCGAACCGATGCACCAGATCTTCATCGCGGTGCGGGCGATCCTCTACTACGACGCCCGGGCGAGTTCGGGCCTGGCACACGGTGTGTGGATGGCCCTGCTCGGCCTGCTGATCGGACTGGTCATCGGCCTGGCCGCGACGATCTTCTACGACCGGAAGGGGCTGGAACGCCGGGCTGTCCCGGCGGCCGGAAAGCAGTGAGTTCTGCGCGGACCGGCGCCGACCAGGGCATGGTGGGCGCCGGTCCCGCGATCAGAAGGCGGCCTCGTCGAGATCCATGATGGCGGGGTCGATATCCGCGATCACGGCACGGTCGGCACCGAGCCGGGGCAGCACGGTTCGGAGGAAGAAGGACGCCACCGCGATCTTGCCCGCGTAGAAGTCACGGTCCGATCCGGCGGACGGGAGTGCGGCCGAAGCGATTTCCGCGGCTACCAGCAGTCGCCACCCGATCAGCAGATCGCCGACCGCCAGCAGGAAACGGACCGATTCGAGCCCGACCTTGTACAGCTCCCGACTGTCGTTCGCGGCCGCGAGCAGGTGCTGGGTCAGGGTGGCGGTCATGGCCTGCACGTCGTCGAGCGCGGTCAGCAGAATCGCGCGTTCGACCTTGAACTCGGGGGTGCCGGATTCGGGCTGGGTGGTCGCCCGGACCTGGTCGGCGATATGGGCCAGGGCCACGCCGCGGTCGCGGGCGATCTTGCGGAAGAAGAAGTCCTGCGCCTGGATGGCGGTGGTGCCCTCGTAGAGGGAGTCGATCTTGGCGTCGCGGATGTACTGCTCGATCGGGTAGTCCTGCAGGAAGCCGGAGCCGCCGAAGGTCTGCAGCGAATCGGTCAGGTACTGGTAGGCGCGCTCGGAGCCGACACCTTTGACGATCGGCAGCAGCAGATCGTTGACCCGCGCGGCCAGCTCGGCGTCCGCGCCCGAGACATGCTGGGCGACTGCGGGATCCTGGTGGGCGGCGGTGTAGAGATAGATCGCGCGCAGGCCCTCCGCGTAGGCCTTCTGTATCATCAGCGAGCGCCGAACATCCGGGTGGTGGCTGATGGTCACCTTCGGTGCGGTCTTGTCGGCGATCTGGGTCAGGTCGGTGCCTTGGACGCGAGTCTTGGCGTATTCCAGCGCGTTCAGGTAACCGGTCGACAGGGTCGCGATGGCCTTGGTGCCGACCATCATGCGCGCTTCCTCGATGACCTGGAACATCTGCGCGATGCCGTTGTGCACCTCGCCGACGAGCCAGCCCTTCGCGGGCACGCCGTGGCCGCCGAAGGTGAGCTCGCAGGTGGCCGAGGCCTTGAGTCCCATCTTGTGCTCGACATTGGTGACGAACACACCATTGCGATCACCGAGTTCGCCTGTCTCGGAGTCGAAGTGGAACTTCGGCACCAGGAAAAGGCTCAACCCTTTGGTGCCCGGGCCCGCGCCCTCGGGGCGAGCCAGGACCTGGTGGATGATGTTGTCGGACAGATCGTCGGCATCGGCCGCGGTGATGAACCTCTTGACGCCCTCGATATGCCAGGAGCCGTCTTCCTGCTGGACCGCCTTGGTGCGGCCCGCGCCGACGTCGGAGCCCGCGTCGGGCTCCGTCAGGACCATGGTCGCGCCCCAGCTCTTCTCGACGGCGATCCGCGCCCAGCGGCGCTGGTCCTCGGTGCCGATGCGGTCGACGATATCGGACATACCGGGCCCGGTCAGGTACATGTACGCCGCCGGCTGGGCGCCCAGAATGAGCTCGCTGATCGCCCAGGCGAGCATTCGAGGCGCCGGAATACCGCCGATGGCCTCGGATTTCGCGATGCGCCACCATTCGCCGTCCTGCCACGCCCGTACCGAGCGCTTGAACCCGTCCGGTAGCCGCACGGTGTGGGTCGCGGGATCGAATCGAGGTGGGTTGCGGTCGGCGTCGGCGAACGACGCGGCGGCCGGACCCTCGGCGATCCGCGCTGCTTCGACCAGCATCGTGCGCACGGTGTCGCCGTCGAGGTCGCTGAACGCGCCGCTGCCCAGCACGTCCGTCAGGCCGAAGACCTCGAGCAGATTGAACTCGAGGTCTCGGACATTGCTCTTGTAGTGGCCCACGGCCGAGTCCCTTCGACAGGCCGGTCGAGACGACCGGGAGTGAGGTGGAATGCGCGGATCAGATACGCGCCGTGGGCCATTGTGGGTGCGCGCCGAAGCGCTACGCAACCGTAAGTTATTTGCGACTAAGCAAGTTCAATCTGAGGGCCGTTGGTACCAGATCATGAGAACGTGTTTTCGCGCACTAAGTTGACAACTGCTAAGTGGACGAACGAGTCAGTCGTGGAGCGCGATCCGGTCACCGATGGCGATCAACGCGCCCGAGAGATTCCGGTGGCCGAGGGCGCGCGGGTTACGCACGGCATCGATCACGACCGTGCCGATCGCCTGGATGAGGATCCGGGCCTCCAGGAGTGGCAGTTCGGCATGGGCCGTCTGCAACAGCCGGGCCCAGTTCAGGATGCCGTCGCGATGGATCCGGCGGTAGCGCGTGGCCTGCGGTTCCGGTAGATGTCCGACCTCGCTGACGGTGGTACCGAGCAGGTCCGGCTGCTGGAGCGCGAATCCCACGAACGATTCCATCAGCAGATGTACCGCCTCGCGGGCGTCCCGGCCCTCGGCCAGCGCGCGGGAGGTGTAGAGGCCGATCCACTGCTCGTTGCGCACGATGATCTCGTTGAGCAGATCGGCCTTGCTTGCGAAGTGGTGATACAGCGCGGGTCCGCTCACGCCGACGGCGGCGCCGATGTCTTCGATGCCGACCGCGGCATAGCCGCGCGTGTTGAACAGGCGCGCCGCCGCGCCGATGAGGCGCTCGGGCCGGGCGATTCGTTCGAACTCGGGGGACGGCGGTGGCGCCGCCGGACGCGACGGGCCGGGGGCGGTTCCGCCCGGAGGCAATTCGGTGGTGAGGAGTCGCACGATCGCGGCGTCGAGCACCGAGGTGAATGTCGTCGCAGGCAACTGCTGGCGGTGGTACGACGGGCTGACCGCCACCGAGAGAACGCACCAGCTCAGCAGCTCGACGTCATGGTCGGAGAGCTCTGGGCGTCGCGCGCGCACCGCCCGGCGCAGGTAGCCGGTCAATCGAACCGCCCGGATCAACACCGACGAGCGGTGCGTGGCGGTGAGGTTGCGGAATTCGAGCTGCCACAGCCTCGGCAGCCCACGCAGCTCGAGCGCGATGGCGACAAGTTCCTCGAAGACCTGATGCCCGCTCGCGTCCTGGGCCGCGGCAGCCTCCAGCCGGGACACCGTCGCGTCCATGCCGGACATCAGGCAGTGGCCGAGTAACTCCTGCTTGGTGCGGAAATGGCGGTACAACGCCGCCGAGGAGATCCCGACGGCGGTGGCGATCTCGGCCATCGACGTGCCGTGGTAGCCCGCGCGCGCGAAGGCGTCGGCGGCCGCGGTGAGGATGGTGGCGCGGCGGTCGCGTGGACGTCGGCGAATCGCGTGGCCGCCCGGGGTGCTGGTGCTCATCGTCTCCCAGTCTGGCGTACCGGGGCTGTGCCGTCGGGGTGCGGTCCTGGTCCGGCCCACTGCACGGCCTCGTCGTCCGATGGCGTGCGCGACCGGCCCCAGTGGGTGAACTCACAGGCACATGAATGAGTCGATCAAATATGATCAAAATATCAATGTTGCGATCATTGATGGGAGTGCCGTCCGGTGTTCGTGTCACAGCGCGGCGACAAGCGCGGGAAGTGAGAAGTAGTGCCTGACAGTGGTGTTCAGCCGCTTCACGATGAGCCGTTCGACGACGCGCCGCAGGGTGGGAATGGGGTCGAATCCGGGCGGGCACCGGCTGCCGTGAGAATTCTGCTCGGGGCGTTCCGGTGGTATCACCGCCACGAAGTAGGGGGCGTGCTCGAACCGGCACCGGGGCCGTCGTTGTTCGTGGCCAACCACGGCTTCGGCGGTGTCTTCGATCTGAATGTCCTGGCCGCGCGATCGGCCTACGTCCGCATCGGGGATCCGCGACGGGCGGTCGTCCTGACCCATCACATGGCCTGGGCGATGGGGCTCGGCCCGTTGCTCGCCAAGATGGGGGCCGAGCCCGCGACCGGTGAGAACGCCCTGGCGGCCCTCGCGCGCGGTGAGCATGTCCTCGTGTTTCCCGGGGGTGATGTCGACGCGTTCAAGTCGTGGGGCGAGCGCAACCGGATCATCTTCGACGGGCGGACCGGCTTCGCGCGGCTGGCGATCCAGGCGGGGGTGCCGATCGTTCCGGTGGTCACCTCGGGGGCGGGAGAGTCGCTGATCTGCCTGTCCGATGGTCGTGCGCTGGCGCGATTGCTTCGCCTCGACAAGGCGCTGCGGCTCAAGCGGCTCCCGATCACGCTGTCGTTGCCGTGGGGGCTCACCGTCGGAATCGCGGGGTTGTTCCCCTACATCCCGCTGCCGACCAAGGTTCGGACCACGGTGCTGCCTGCGATGGGGCCGGAGGGTGGGGAGTCGCCGGGGGAGTTTGCCGACCGGGTGCGTCGGGTGATGCAGGACGAGATGGATCGCCAGACCGCGAACCGTGTCCTGCTGCTCGGATGAGAATCGGTCAAACCACCAGTTCTGAGTATTTCATCAGAAACACTTGACGTGGAATCAATCGAAGGTGATGATATTATCAACTTCACTGGGAGGTACATCGTGACAAGCATCGACAAGGGAGTCGACACCGGGCGCACGGTCCAGGTCGGCAACCGCGAGATCTACTTCAGCGAGTTCGGATCAGGACCCGCGGTCGTGCTGTTGCACGGCGGCGGCCCCGGCGCGACCGGGCTGTCGAACTACTCGCGCAATATCGAGGCGCTGGCGCAGCACTTCCGGGTGCTCGTGCTCGACATGCCGGGCTACGGACGGTCGTCGAAGTACGTCGACCAGTCCGATCCCTTCGGCGACCTGGCGCGTGTGCTCGGCGAGTTCCTCGACGCCTTGCAGATCGACTCGGCGCACCTGATCGGCAACTCCTACGGCGGGGCGGCGGCGCTGCGGTTGGCGATGGACCGTCCCGACAAGGTCGGCCGCCTGATCCTGATGGGCCCCGGCGGCGTCGGTTCCACGCGTGCCCTGCCGACCAAGGGTCTGCAGGAGCTCCTCGCGTACTACCCCGGCAGTGGCCCGAGCCGCGAGAAGATCATCCGCTTCATCCGTGAGTTCCTGGTGTACGACGGTGCGACGGTGCCGGACGAAGTGATCGAGGAGCGCTACCGGGCCAGCATCGACCCCGAGGTCGTCGCCAACCCGCCGCTGCGCCGGCCCTCGGGCCTGTTCGCTTTGCGCACGCTCTGGCGGATGGACTTCACCCGGGATTCGCGCCTGAGCGAGGTGGCGCACCCCACGCTGGTGGTGTGGGGTGAGGACGACAAGGTCAACCGGCCGTCCGGGGGCAGGATGCTCGCCGAGACCATGCCCAACTGCGACCTCTACCTGGTCGCGCGCACCGGGCACTGGGCGCAGTGGGAGCGGGCCGAACTGTTCAACACCCTCGCGATCGCGTACCTGAAGGCCGAGCGATGAGCGGCCTCGTACCCGGCGACGGGTCGGTCTTCGGGGCGGTGCACCTGGGCTACATCGTTGTGGAGTCGGCGCGGCTGGGCGAGTGGCGTCGCTTCGGCGCCGACGCGATCGGCATGCACGCCGACGACGTCGACAGCTCCACGCTGCGGTTCCGCCTCGATGAGCACGCGTGCCGTTTCCTGGTGGAGCAGGGTCCGCAGGAGGACGTGACGGCCGTCGGCTGGCAGGTCGACGATCACGAAACCTTCGACCGGATCATCGCGCGGGTGTCCGATCGTGGCGTGCCGATCGCCGAAGGCAGTGCCGAGGACGCGGCCCGCCGTGGCGTGGAGCGTCTGTGGCGGTTCGCCGGCCCCAAGGGGATCCGGCAGGAGATCTTCACCGTCCCGGTGACCACGCCCGAGCCGCTGCGCATGCTCAGCTCCGGGTGGGTGACCGGCGAAGCCGGCATGGGACATGTCGCGATCGTGTCGAGGGAGCCGGAATCACTGCGGGGCTACTACGAGACGGTCTTCGACTCCCGGCTCAGCGACTACATCGACGAGAACGTCTCCGGTCTCAAGCTCAAGATCCGGTTCCTGCGGGTCAACGAGCGGCACCACTCGATCGCGATCGCCAACATCCGCGGAGTAAAGATCGATCCGATCCGAACCCGGGTGCAGCACATCAACATTCAGTCCGGCTCGCTCGACGACGTGCTGGCCGCCTATGGGCGGGTCACCGATCTCGGCTTCCGGATGGCCTGGTCGGTCGGCCAGCACACCAATGATCGGGAGCTGTCCTTCTACTGCGTCACCCCGTCCGGATTCGAACTCGAGGTCGGCTGGAATCCGATCGTGTTCGGTCCGGAACGCGAATCGACGTGGGAGCCGACCACCTACCAGGGCATCAGTATCTGGGGTCACACGCCGGTCGGCGAGACCGTGCTGGACAAGTTCACGCAGTTCCGGCAAGTCGTTCGGACCCTGCGGACCCCCGAGATCACTGTCCCCCAACTCACCGGAGGCATGGCGCGATGACATCGTTCGACTACGACGTGGTAGTCGTCGGGCTGGGGCCCACCGGGCTGACCCTGGCGAACCTGCTCGGCCGGCGCGGCGTGCGGGTGCTGGTACTCGAGCGTGAGCCGGAGTTCTACGGCTTGGCGCGGGCGGTGTACACCGACGACGAAGGCATGCGGATCTTCCAGACCGCCGGTGTCGCCGACGAGGCCTCGGCGCAGATGAACCTCGACTGCACCGTGCAGTGGGTGCGCCGTGACGGCTCGGTGCTCGCCCAGTTCAACCAGGTCTCGCGCCCGCTGGGCTGGCCGGTGGCCAACTTCCTGTACCAGCCCTACCTGGAGAACACGCTCGAGAACGCCCTCGAGCGCTACCCGCACGTGACGGTTCGCCGCGGCCGGGAGGTCCTCGGTTTCGATCAGGACGCCGACGGTGTGCTCGTGCGGCATGCCGAATGCCAGGGGACCGGGTACGGCAAACACGCCGCCGACACCGATGCGGCCACCTCGGAAGAGGTACGGGCGAAGTTCCTCGTCGGCTGCGATGGCGGCCGCAGCGTGGTCCGCACGCAACTGGGCATCGATATGACCGGTACGAGCTATCCCGAACGCTGGCTCGTGGTCGATCTGCTCGCCAACGATGGTGTCGACGCGTTCCGGCATCTGCCGTACTTCAACTTCGTCTGTGATCCCGAGCTGCCGACGGTGTCGTGTCCGCAGCCTGGTGGGCATCACCGTTTCGAGTTCATGCTCAACGATGAGCAGAGCAAAGAGGAGATGGAGGACCCCGACCAGGTCCGCAGTCTCATCGCCCACTACGTCGATCCCGACGAAGTGACGGTGCTGCGCAAACTGGTCTACACCTTCAACGCCGTGGTCGCCGACCAGTGGCGTCAGGGACGCGTCCTGCTCGCCGGCGACGCCGCGCACATGACGCCCCAATTCATCGGCCAGGGCATGAACGCCGGTGTCCGCGACGCCGACAACCTGTCCTGGAAGCTCGGCGCCATCATCGGGCACGGTGCGAGTCTCGATCTCCTCGACACCTACGAGACCGAGCGGCGGCCCCACGCCAAGGCGATGATCGATCTGTCGGTGCTGAACAAGAGCCTCGTCTCGATCGACAACAAGCTCGCCGCGGGTGCCCGCGATATCGCCCTGGCCACCGCGCTGAAGGTCCCCGGACTCAACACCTGGATCCGGGAGGCGAAGATGAAGCCGTCCCCGCGGTTCAAGCGCGGTGCCTACTTCGGGCTCCCGCGCAAGTGGACGCGCGGCGTCGAGGGCACGCTGGCACCGCAGCCGGAGATCCGCACCTTCGACGGCCGCCATGAGCACCTCGACGATGCGCTCGGCCTCGGCTTCGCCGTCGTCGGCTACGGTGTCGATCCGCGTGCGGGACTCAGTGTCGCCCAGCGCAATGCCCTGCAGATACTCGGCACGCAGTTCGTGACCGTGTACGCGACCGGTGGCCGTCCGCAGGGCGAGCGGGGCGACGCCCGGGTCGCCGCCACCGACTACGCCGACGTCGAGGATTACACCGGGGACATGGCCCGGTGGTTCGCCAAAGCCGGTGTCGCCCATGGCGGCACGGTCCTGCTCCGCCCGGACCGATACGTGTTCGGGATCAGCGCGAAATCCGACGCGCGCGAGCTGGTCACCGCACTGCTGGCCCGCCTCGCCGTCACGCCCGCGATGTTGACCGCGAACCACAGCCCCCTGCGCGTCGTGGCGTCCGCCGCGCCGAGCCCCCTGGAGGAAGCCCGATGACCACGACCACCAGCGAACTGCCCGCCGTCCTCGCCGCCGCCGAGCGACTGGCGACCGCGACGCAGCTGGGCGTGCCCGTGGCCGCGGTGCGTGACCTGATCGGCGCCGACGACGTGGACCTGGCCTACGCGGTGCAGAGGCTGGGCACTCGCCGACGGATCGACGAGGGCGCCCGCGTCGTCGGGCACAAGATCGGACTGACCTCCACGGCGGTGCAACGTCAGCTCGGTGTCGACCAGCCCGACTTCGGCGTGCTCTTGCACGACATGGACGCGGGCACGACGCCGCTGTCGCAGCGGCCGAGGCTGCTGCAGCCCAAGATCGAGGCCGAGCTGGCCTTCGTCCTCGGCGCCGACCTGACCGGTGACGACCTCGATCCCATCTCGGTGCGCGGCGCCATCGACTACGCCGCACCCGCACTCGAGATCGTGGACAGCCGAATCGCGGGCTGGGACATCACCTTCGGCGACACCGTGGCCGACAACGCCTCGAGCGGCTGGTTCGTGCTGGGCGAACAGCGGCTCTCCCTCGATGACTTCGAACCGCGCGAGATCACGATGGCCATGCGCATCGATGGTGAGATCGTCTCGCGCGGAAAAGGCGTGGACTGCCTCGGCGACCCACTGCTGGCGCTGGCCTGGCTCGCGCGCACCGCTCAGGCGCTGGGAGATCCGCTGCGCGCGGGCGAGATCGTGCTCTCCGGCGCGCTGGGGCCGATGGCGCCGCTGGTGCCCGGCGCGCGGGTCCACGCCGAACTGACTCAGCGTTCGGGGCCGCTCGGCACCGTCGACTTCACCCTGGAGGAACAGCGATGAGCCGCACCAAAGTCGCCGTCATCGGATCGGGCAATATCGGCACCGATCTGATGATCAAGGTCTTGCGCCTGTCCGAAACACTCGAGATGGCCGCCATGGTCGGCATCGACCCGGATTCCGACGGGCTCGCCCGCGCCGGTCGGTTGGGTGTGCAGATCACCTCCGATGGTGTCGAGGGTCTGATCGGGCTACCGGATTTCGATGACATCGAGATCGTTTTCGACGCCACCTCGGCGGGCGCCCACAAGGCCAACGCCGCCGCCCTCGCCCCCTTCGGCAAACGCCTGATCGATCTGACTCCCGCCGCGATCGGCCCGTTCGTCGTTCCGGCGGTGAACCTCGATCAGCACGTGGCGGCCGACAACGTCAACATGGTCACCTGCGGTGGTCAGGCGACGATTCCGGTGGTCGCGGCCATCGCTCGGGTCACCGCGGTGCCCTACGCCGAGATCGTCGCCTCGATCGCGTCGAAGTCCGCGGGCCCCGGCACCCGAGCCAATATCGACGAGTTCACCGAGACCACCTCGACCGCGATCGCCGCGGTGGGCGGCGCCCAGCGCGGACGCGCGATCATCGTGCTCAACCCCGCGGAACCGCCGCTGATCATGCGCGACACCGTGTTCGCGCTCATCGACACCGCCGACGCCGAGGTCCACGCGCGGATCAAGGAGTCGATCCTGGCCATGGTGGCCGACGTCGCCGCGTATGTGCCGGGCTACCGGTTGAAGCAGGGTGTGCAGATCACGCCCGTCGAAGCCGGAGCTCCGCTGCGCACCCTGGTCGGCGACGCTCCGGTCACCCACCAGGTCAGCGTGTTCCTCGAGGTCGAGGGTGCCGCGCACTACCTGCCGGCCTATGCCGGGAATCTCGACATCATGACCTCGGCCGCCGTGCGCGTCGCGGAGCGGATCGCGGCATCCACGAAGGAGAGTGTCCGATGAGCGCCGAAATCTTCCTGCAGGACGTCACTCTGCGCGATGGGATGCACGCACTGCGGCACCGCATCGATCCCGCCGGGGTGGCCCGGATCGCCGCCGCGCTCGATGCCGCGGGCGTGGACGCGATCGAGGTCGCCCACGGTGACGGGCTGCACGGCGGCAGCCTCAACTACGGGCCGGGCAGCCACACCGACTGGGAATGGCTCGAAGCCGCCGCGGGCGCGGTGCAGTTCGCCCGGCTGACGACCCTGCTGCTGCCCGGCATCGGCACCATCGAGGACCTGCGTCGCGCGTTCGATCTCGGCGTGCGCTCGGTCCGGGTGGCCACCCACTGCACCGAGGCGGACATCTCCGCCCAGCACATCGCCTGCGCGCGCGAACTCGGCATGGACGTGTCCGGTTTCTTGATGATGAGCCATATGAACAGTCCGGAGGGTTTGGCCGACCAGGCGAAACTCATGGAATCCTACGGCGCGCACTGCGTGTACGTCACCGATTCCGGCGGGCGCCTCACCATGGACGGTGTTCGTGAACGCGTGCGCGCCTACCGCGGCGTGCTCACGCCCGACACCGAAATCGGTATCCACGCCCACCAGAACCTCTCGCTGTCCGTGGCGAACAGTGTCGTCGCGGTGGAGGAGGGCGTGACCCGGGTGGACGCATCCCTGGCCGGACTGGGCGCCGGGGCGGGCAACACTCCGCTCGAAGCGTTCGTCGCCGTCGCCGACCTGACCGGCTGGGAACACGGCGCGAACCTCGATCAGCTGACCGATGCGGCCGACGACCTGGTCCGGCCGCTGATGGATCGGCCCGTCCAGGTCGACCGCGAAACGCTGACGCTCGGCTACGCGGGTGTCTACTCGAGCTTCCTGCGCCACGCGGAGAACGCCTCGGCCACCTACGGCGTGGACGTGCGCACGCTGCTCACCGTCGCCGGTCGGCGAGGGCTTGTCGGCGGACAGGAAGACATGATCGCCGATATCGCGCTCGACCTGGTCGGTGATCACTGAGACTTCCGGCTCGCGCGGACCGGAAGGTGACGCGGTCCCGGCCTTTGTCACAGGAGGCCGGGACCGCCGTCCCCACGAGTCGGAACACGGGTGTGCCACGACCGCTGCCGATGTCAGGCGGTACGGCGGCCAGACCATCGCGACGCGCAAGGCGCGGCGACGGCGTCAGTTCCTCGACGCGGCCACCCGCGTCTGCGCGGAGCGCGGCTGTTTCGGCTGTTCGCTCAGCGACATCTGTGCGTCGGCGTCGCTGTCGAAGCGGCAGTTCTACGAGGAATTCCACACTCTCGACGAGGTGCTCGTCGCGGCCTATGCCCGGATCCAGGACAGGGCGGCCGTCGCGGTGGCACGCGCGCTCGCGGACCAGACCGGACCCGTCGAACTGGTCGTCGCACTGCGCGCCGCCCTGATCGCCTATTTCGCCGCGATCGAGAGTGAGCCGCACGGCGCGAGGTTCGCCCTGCTCGAGGTGAGCGGCGTCGGCGAACTCGCACAGCAGCAGTGCCGGGCGCACGCCCACCGATGGGCGGGACACATCCGGAGTTTCCTGGCGGCGAGAGGTTCACGTCCGGCCGACGACACCGTCGGGCTGCTGACCGCGACGGTCAACGCTGTCGCGCGCGAAGGCCTGTCGTGCGTCCCCGAGCTGCCGCCGTCGAGCCTGATCGAGCTCCTGACGAGTATGGCGATGCTGGTGGTTACCCGAGGGGCTTCGGCAGATCACGAGGCAGTGGATTCGTAGGCAGCAATATCGCGGCGCGCGCGGGGAGCGAGGCCTCGTCGCGAACGAGGATCGATGTGCCCGAGTGCCGGGTAGTGGGTTCGGCTGTCATCGAACCTTTCTCCGGCCTACGCTCGTGGACCGATCGCCCGTGCGATGCCACGGAAGGCTTGCCGCCGAATCGTGCTCCGAACCCGGTTCAGCATCGGCGTCGACGGTGCGATGGCCGGGGCGGCACCGAAACGGGGGAACAGGGTGAGTGCGTTGACGCGCTCGACGGCACGGCGCTGGGCGTCGTCGAGACCCGCATAGGCGTCGAGGCCGCCGCCGAAGTAGAGCACCGCCGGATCGGGGGCGAACGGCCAGTCGCTGCCGTAGAGGACATGGCCCGGCCGGGCGAACGACAGCAGGCTCGGCAGCGCCGACGCGCTCGAGGACAGCGCGGTGTCGAAATAGAACCCGGCGAACTCGTCGATCAGGTCGGCGGGGCTCACTCCGGTTTCGCTGAAGATGGTGAGCGCCAGCCGGTGGGCCGCGTAGGGAACGAAGCCGCCACCGTGCGACAGGATGAACTTGATGTTCGGGTACCGACGTCGAATCCCGTTGCGCACCAACAGGTAGGCGGCCCGGGTGGTGTCGAGGAGGAAGTCCGCGGCGAAGGGCAGGATTCCGGGAACCGGCTCGCCGGGAAGATCCGCCGGGTGTACCAGAACGACCGCGCAACGGTCGTCGAGCGCGCGGAAGAGTTCGTCCTGGCCCTCGGCGCCGAGATAAACCCCGGCGGAGTTCCCGAGCAGCACCACTCCGTCGGCGCCGAGAGTATCGAGGGCTCGTTCGGCTTCCAGCCGGGACGCTCGCACGTCGGGCATGGGCAAGGTGGCCATGAATCCGAGCTGTCCCGGGTGGGCGGCCGAGATCTCGGATGAGTAGTCGTTGAGGGCCTGGGCGAGCGTCGTGGCCTCGGCGGGATCGGTGAGGAAGGTGGTTCCGGGTGTCGACACCGACAGAATCGCCGAGCCGATCCTCGCAGTCGTCATCAGGCTCAGAGCCGAGTCCGGCGACCAGTCCGGTAGATCCCGGCCACCCGGGGCGGTGATGCCGTGGCGGCGCAGCGCGTCGCGATAGACCGGCGGGATCATGTGCTGATGCACGTCGATTCGGTCCGCGTTCATCGGGTCCTTCCGTTCATGGTGGAGAGATCTGCGGCCACACCATCGGCACTAATGTGATGATAGTATCAGTTACGACGAAATGCTATCTATAGTGATGAAAATGTCAGAAGATTCGCGCTGGGTGCGGGCTACTTCGTCAGCCCCAGCAGGGCGGCCGTGAGTCCGTAGTCGGGACCGAAGTCCTGCATGTTGCCGGTGCGGCAGCCGTCCGCGCGCATCTGGATCCGCTCGCAGAAGACGCTGATGATCTCGCCCGATAGGGCGGTTCCGATCAGCACGTTCTGGCGGAAGTACCTTCCGTCTTTGTCCATCGTGCGGTCGATGTTCTCCATGAGCAGCGGAGTGAGGTCAACGATCTCGGTGAGCGCGCCGGAGTTCGCACGTAGTTGGTTGGTGACATTGGTCAAACCGGCGAGTGAGGCGGCGAGCTCGTCCTGGTGCCCGGCGAATGCGATGCTGGTGTTGGTCAGGAAGGCGTTGAGCTGGTCCAGTGTTGCCTGCAGGCCGGGCGCCTGCTCGGCTAGTAGCCCCGACATGGCGGTCATCCGGTCGTTGAAGTCGCGCACCGACTGGTCGTTGTCGGCCAGCATCGTCGTGAGCTCGTTGAGCTTGATGATGATGTTGGCGATGGCGTCCTTGTTGTCGACACCGACCTTCAAAGCACCCGAGAGCGCATCGAGGGTTTCGCGGATCTTCTGGCCGTTGCCGTTGAGCACCGGGTAGAGCGCCCGGCCTGAGAGCGGGCCGAGACCCTCCTGGCCGGGTTCGGGCTCGAGCGAGGCGGCGAACTGGTCGATGGTCTTGATCATCGTGTCCAGCTCGACCGGGGTCCTGGTCCGCGCGAGCGGCAGGTGATCGCCGGATTCGAGGGTGTCGCCGCCGGTGTAGGGCGGGGTGATCTCGATGTGGCGGTCGGTGACGATCGATGGTGAGATGATCGCCGCGATGGCGTCTTTCGGGATCTCGATGCCTGCGTCAACGGTCATGTGGACCTCGACGTAGGTGCCCTTGGGCACGATCTTGTCGACCTTGCCGACCGCGAGGCCGAGGACCATGATCTCGTTGCCCTCGTACATGCCCGCGATGTTCTCGAAATCCGCGGTGATCTTGGTGGGAGGCGTCGATGTCGGCAGGGCGGAGCAACCGCCGAGGGTGAGGGCGGCTGCTCCGCCCGCGACGCACAGCCAGCGGAACCCGGCCTTCTTTCTGCCCAGCATGAACGGGTCCCTTCGCGCTACGAGAAATGATTATGCGATCACAAATGATAGAAGCATCGACACGATCTGGTGATGAAATCATCAAATGCGCCCGGGGCGTCGGGCTCGGATCGGGATGACTCCCGCCACTCTAGGTGCGGCGTCGTTGCAGTTTATGGAAATGACCGTCAGTATTGATGAAAAAGTCATAAACTATCGACCGGTCGGCACGCTGCTCCATGCCCCGCACCGGCAGAAGGGACCGGGTCGAGATGTCGAACCTGCGGCGCGTAGTCGCCCTGCCCGCGGTCGGAGTCATGTGCTCCGCGTCGCTGCTGATCTCCGGGTGTGGAATCGGCGTGTCGGGTGGATCGCAGGACGGCAGTGGTAGATCCACGGTCGCGACATCGCCCCGGACGACGAGTCCCGTCGCGGCGGAGGTGGTCACCCCGGAAGACGCCGGTCATCGGTGGGCGGCCGCCGGTTCGGCCGTCCTGACCCCCGGGATCCAAGCGAACACGCACGGAGGCGGGCAGTGCACGACGAACTACGTGTTCGTCGACGACACCGACAGGGTCTACCTCAGCCAGTCCGCGCACTGCGCCGGAACGGGCGGATCCACCGAAACCGACGGATGTACGGCCACCAGTCAGCCGCTCGGCACCGCGGTCGATTTCACCCGCCGTGGCTCACTCCGGTCCGACGGCACCACCATCGGCACCGGCCGGCTGGCCTACAGCAGCTGGCTGACGATGCGCCAACTCGGCGAAGCGGACCCGAATGCCTGCGCGTACAACGACTTCGCGCTGATCGAGATCGACCCCGGCCTCGTCGATCAGGTCAATCCGAGCGTGCCGTACTGGGGCGGTCCCACCGGTCTCAACACCACCGGCACGCCCGAGGGCGAACACGTCTACAGCTATGGCAACTCGAGAATCCGGGGTGGCCTCCCCGGGCTGTCGCCGCAACGAGGTGAGAGCTTCGCCGATGACAGCTCACTCGGCGGGTGGACCCACGCCCTGAAATCGCCGACGCCCGGCATTCCGGGTGACAGCGGAAGCGCCTTCCTCGACGCCGAAGGACGAGCGGTGGGCACGCTCTCGACTTTGGGGCTCGGGTTGCCCATCATCAACAATGTCGGCGACGTCAGCCGCGAACTCGCTTATGCGCGAGCGCATTCCGGGATCTCCGGACTGCGCCTCGTGCTCGGAACCGAAGAGTTCGACCCGAACCGGTGACACCTGTCCGCATCTGTCCCGGCCGGACCAGGTGCGGGTCTACTCGCCGGCCCCGAGGGGTAGATCGGGGTCGGCGGGCAGCTGGGGGAGTGGTCCGGAGCTGAGGCGCTGCTCGGTTCGCTTGTTCACGCCGAACATGCGCAGGGCTCGATACGCCATGTCGTCGGCGAGTGCCGCCGCGTCCGCATCCGGATCGGCGTCGAGCAGTTGCAGCAGTCCCAGCAGCGTTCCGCCCGCCGCCATGACGGCCAGATCGGGATCCATCGGTTCGAAGCGCCCTGCCTCCTGCGCGGCCACGATGTCCTGACGGGCACGGGGCGCGAGCCCCTCGTCGCGCAGCATGACCCCCATGCCGGAATGCAGGACCACGCGCACCATCTCGGGAAGTCGGCGCGGTAGCCGTCCGGTCAGCCGGAAGCTGACCGCGAAGACCTCGGCCGGGTCGTCGTAGCGAGCCACGACCTGGTCGCGCATCGTGCTGTAGACGTTCAGCGCGGACCGCACGGCCTCGTCGAAGAGCTGTTCTTTGGAGTCGAAGTGGTTGTAGAAGGAGCCGAAACCGACGTCCGCGGCGTCGGTGATCTCCTTGATGCTGACCGATGACTTGCCCTCGGACAAGAATTTTCGCGCAGCACCGAGCAGCGCATTGCGCGTGCGTTCCCGGCGACGATCGGTACGCGTGGGTGTGGTCTGCTCGGCTGTCATCTGCCCTCCACCTAGAGTTGCCGTAGCAATCATAACTGATCAGATCTTCAGTACCGATGCTTGTGCGGCTCGTGGCGTGGAGTGGCGGTCGCTGTGGGCCCGGCCTCGCACCCACAGCGACCGACCGGCGCGAAGGGTCGGCTCAGCCGATGGCGCCGGACAGGACGGGCAGCATCTTCACGACCTGGGCTTCCCAATACGTCCAGGCGTGGACACCCGAGGAGGGGAAGTCGTAGGTCACGGTGGTGGCGCCCAGTGATGTCATGCGTGTCTGGAACGACCGCGAGTTGGTCAGCGACAGCGTCTCGAGTGCCGAGCCTTCCGCGGCCTGCTTGCTGGGCTCCCCGGCCTCGGACGGCACGCCGTTGGCGGCCGACACCCATAGCTCGGTCCCGTTCCGGAGGAGCGCGGGGGCGAGGAACATGGGATCCATCCACTGCCATTTGTCGGAGGTCGGCGAGCTGATCATGCACGAGATGTTGTACCCACCAGCCTTGACCATGGCGGCCGAGATCGCTCCGCGCATGCCCGGAGCCGACGGGTTCAGATATCCGGACAGGGACGCGGCATAGCTGAACTGGGCCGGGTGATGAGCGGCGAGCGCGAACGCGGCGCTACCACCCATCGAGAGTCCGATGACACCGTTGCGGGCCGGGGACAGGCCGAGCCGTTCGTGCAGGGCGGCGGGCAGGACCCGGGTCAACAGTGTCTCCCAGGTGTAGGTGTAGGACTTTCCCGGCCCGATGTCGGGTGCGGAATCACCGGCGATGTCGGATACGGCGCCCTCCGGAAGGTACGACGGGCGATCCCAATCCATATAGAAACTGGATTGTCCGCCGACCGGCAGTACGACATTGATGTTGTTCTCGGTCAGTGTCCTGGCGACCTCGGTTTCGATCTCCCAGCCGTTGAGGTCCTCACGTGCCCACATTCCGTCGAGGGCATAGACCACGCGCTGGGTGTTGCCGTCGGCCGCGCGGAATACGCGGGTCTTGACGGGGCCCATGTCGGAGTCGACCCAGAAGTCGACGCCGACCGGATCGAACGCGGCGTTCGACCGAGGTGTCGCTACGAGCAGAAACGCGAGCAAGGAGAACAGGGCAAGCCACAATGTCATTCGGGAGAGCGCTATCAACGCTTCGTCTCTTTTCATGGGTTGTCGGAGCCAGTTCGATACTGGTCACCGGGCGGAGGCTCAGCTCGAAGTGGAAGGCCACGGGCGCGCGGGGCCCACCGCGCGCCCGGCTTTGCGACCGCTACTTCGCCTGCTGCTGGCTCTGCACCGACGGCTGGTTGATCGTGGTGTAGTACTGGACCGCGGCGTAGATCGCCACGGGCGCGGCGATGAGCAGCTGTCCCGCCAGCACGCCGAGGAAACCACCGGCCGCCACACCCGCGATGCAGCCCTGCACCTCGGACGGGAGTCCGCTGAACATGGTCGCGAGCGCGCCGGTCAGTGTCGCGCCGGTCGCGCCGCCGATGACGCAACCGACTGCCGCGCCGCCGATTCCGCCGACCATGGCGCCGATCGAGGCGCCGAGTCCGATCGTGCTCGTCATACGGGCCCAGGCGTCCCGCTCACGGTCGTAGTCGTTCTTCCAGGTGGCCTGCTCCTCGTAGGGCAGGGCGACCGGCTCGTAGTGGGCCTTGTCCAGGGTGAACTGCGGAGTGAGCGTCGCAGTCCGCTCGTTGATCTCAGCTCCGATGGGGAAGACGAATTCGTCGACGCGGAACTTCAGTTCGGTGCCGGCGAGAACCTTACCGTCCGGTGCCTTCACCTTCAGGGCGCCATCCTCGACGACCAGGGAGCCCGCGTCGATCTGGACGAGCGTGGACGCGTCGGTCGTGGTCGTCGTGTAGTTCACGACGCCGAGGTCGTCGGCCGGGTCGGCGTATGCCGTCCCGGTGCCGGTGGCCAGCGCGCCGATCAGGATCGCTGAGACGGCGGTGAAACGTTCGATGCGCATTTCTGTTCCTTCTTCGTGGCGGAGATTTCCCGGGGAGGGTCTGGGTGGGTCGGATCAGCCGAGCGCGGACAGCCAGTCGTGCAGCCAGGTGACGGCGGTGTGCCGGCCGTCGACGGGGTAGCTGCCGTAGGACATGTGCGTTCCGGATCCGTAGAAGTGCGCGAGCTGTCGCGCGCGTTCATCGCGGGCCTGGTCGGTGAGCTCGCCCTGTTCGTCGGCGGATCGCAGGGCGGTCAGCATTTCCGCTGCTCTGCCGCGGTAGCGGGGCAGATCGTCGGGGTGGTCGGCGGAGACTCCGGCCAGGGCGCCGGCGATGGCGATGACGAAGTCCTCGTCGTCGGTCGAGCAGTACAGATCGCCGACGGCGCAGATCGTGCGGACTCGAGCCGTGATCGAGCCGAACCCGTCGGGGCGTGGCCCCCGGACGCCGACGCCGCGGGCGGGCGGGCCGACCTGGGCATCGGCCCGCGACCGCTGGGGATCGGAGGGCAGGCCGACGGCCTGCACGCGATCCGGCGACACGACCCCGCCGCCCCTGCCGATCTCCGCCGCCAGATCACCGGCGGCGTCGGCACCCTGGCTGTAGCCGACCAGAGCGAAATCGGTGCCGGAGCAGCGGTCGGCGATGGTTCGCATCATCTCGCGCGCGGTGTCGACGGCGACCCGCTGCGAAGCGCCGTAGACCTTGCCCTCCCAGGGGAAGGCCGTCGCGGGATAGTCGACATAGGCGACCTGTTGGCTCGCGGGGAGGCCGTCGGTGACGCCGGCGAGCATGCCGGGGCCCGGGGTGTGCCGGGCCTCGCCGGTTTCCCAGGTGCCAGGGATCGCGATGACCGTGAGACCGGGGCAGCCCGGATCCGCGGCGGCGCTGCCCGTCACCGTGCCGGGCACGGTCGTGAGCGCGATGGCCGCACCGGCCGCCAACGCGATGGCCGCGGTGTGCATGTTCGTCCGCACCGGTCTAGCTCCGTTCGTCTCTGGGAGGTCGGCAGGAGCGTGACCGGCGTCATCGGCGGAACTGCGCCCTGGTGGTATAAAACGTCACAGATGATCATATGATCAGTCAATCGTCGTCAGAGAACTCTCAAGCAATCGGTAAACCTTCGACAGGAAGCGTTTCGACCGGCAGAGGAAGTGAATTCAGGTGCACGTAGCAGCCACGGCGCGAACGGTGCGGCCGCGCGCCGTCGACGCCCGCGAGGGTTCCGCCGCCCCGGGTGCGAGCGGGATGGTGCTGGTCGTCGACGACGACGCCGACGTTCGTGAATCGCTGGAACGTGGTCTGCGTCTCAACGGCTTCGCGGTGTGTACCGCGGCCGACGGCGCGGCCGCGCTGGCGGTGACCCGCGAGCAGACGCCCGACGTGGTGGTGCTCGATATCGAGATGCCGGGACTGGACGGGTTGGCCTTCATCACCGCGCTGCGAGCACTCGGCAACAACGTGCCCATCTGTGTGGTGAGCGCTCGCACGCGGGTATCGGACCGGATCGAAGGGCTCGAGCTGGGCGCCGACGACTACCTGACCAAGCCGTTCGACTTCGTCGAATTGACCGCGCGGTTGCGTGCGCTGCTGCGCCGCCGCGGCAGTGGCTGGAGCACCGCGCGGGACTCGGTGACCATCGGGGCGCTGCGGGTCGAGTTCGCGGCGCTGCGGGTGACGGTCCGTGGCCGCGAGATTCCGCTGACACGGCGGGAATTCGAGCTGATCAGTGTCCTGGCCACCCATCATGGGGAGGTCGTGACCCGCGACCGGCTGTTGGAGACGGTGTGGGGTTACGACTTTCGGCCGCAGACCAATGTCGTGGATGTCGTCGTGGGGCACATACGCCGCAAACTCGAAGACGACGGCGTGCCCCGCCTCCTGCACACGGTGCGCGCTGTCGGGTTCGTCCTCCGGGAGGAAGGGCCGTGAGGGGGAATCTCTCGCTGCGAACGCGGGTCGCGGTGGCGGCGGCGACGGGAACGACGCTCGTCGTCGGCGCGCTCGCCGTCTTCCTGTTCGTCGCCATCGAGCGAAACAACATCAGGCACGTCGACGAGCAACTCGACATCATCACCGGCCTGGTCGAAGCGAATGTCGGTACCGCGCAACTGTTCATCGGTAGCGTGCGCGACGGCGGCTTCGCCGCCGTCACCCTGCACCAGGACGGCGCCGTTCTCGCCAGCACGTCCACGCGACTGCCGGAGCTGCCCGAGGGGCACCAGAGCCTGGTGCTCGACGATGCCGGTTACCGCGTCAAGACCATGATGGTGGAGCAGTCTCCGATCGGCCCGCACCTCGTGTCCGTTGCCGCGCCCCTGTCCGCGGCGGAATCGGTGACCCGGGAACAGCGGCAGCACGTCCTGCTCGCCGGGGCGGCGGCGATCGCGGTGGCATCGGGATTGGGATGGCTACTCGGCGGCCGGGCGATCCGGCCACTGATCGACCTGACCCGCAGGATCGATGCCGGTGACGAATTGCCTGAGGCGAGAGGATGGTTCCGGGTGCGGGAAGCCGATCGACTCGCCGGTTCGGTCCGGTCGATGCTCGCGCGGATCGACTCCGCGCAGCAGCGCACGATCTCGGCTCTCGGGACGGCGCGCACGTTCGCGAATACGGCCGCCCATGAGCTCCGAACCCCGCTCACCGCCATCCGCATGGACATCGAGATCGCGCGGGATGTCGAACTGGTGCCCGCCGAGCGCGCGCAGATCCTCGACGACGCGCTGCGCAAACACGGCCGGGTCGAATCGACGCTCGTGGCGCTGGAACTGCTCGCCGCCGGTGAACTGACATCGCGCCACATCAGTGAACCGTCCGACTTGGTCGAGCTGGCCTACTCGGTGGTCGCGGACGCGGCACGGACCCATTCGGAACTCCACCTGGCCGTCTCCGGCGAGCAACGAGCGGACTGCCATTGTTCCCCGGCCGGGATCCGCCTGATTCTCGACAACGCGATCACGAACGCGGTCCGCCACGGCCGCGCCACCCGAATCGAGATCTCCGTCCACCGAACCGGTGACGGATTCCTGCTGGCGGTCGACGACGACGGCACCGGGTTGCCCGAGAACGAACGCGAGGTGGTGTTCGGTCGATTCCGGCGGGGCTCCGGCGCGGCCCGCGAAGGATCGGGCCTCGGCCTCGCCCTGGTCGCGCAGCAGGCCGAACTACACGGCGGACGCGCGGAACTGATCACGAGCCCACTCGGCGGCTTACGGCTCGCCGTCGTCCTCGCCTGCCCCGATCCCCCCGGGACGCAGGCATGACACTCTCACGACGCCATTTGACTGATGTTTACATCGCATGTGATTCTCTCATCAACTGATGGGAGTGGGCAATGAAAGACCAGCTGGAACGGAAGGAATCGAACGCGCGACGAGTCGGCGCCGCCCGCTTCCGACGCACACGGGGTGGTCGGACCCACACTCCGATCCACCACGACCCTCCCGCGCGCCCGGCGAAATCGAATCCGCTGACCGGAATTCGCGCACGGGTGATGGCCATCGTGCTCATCCCGAGCATCGTGTTCGCTACCGCGGTGATCGCGGTAGGCGTGCACCTCATCGAGGAGAACCGGCAGAACCGGGCGTGGGCCGAACTCATCCTCCGAGTGGCGCCGCATGCGGTGGACTTCAGTGAAGCCATGCTGCGGGAACGTCGATTCGCGATGGCTCGCGTCGCACAGCCGGAACTCGGCTCCGATGAGCTCAACGCCCAGCGCCTTCGCGTCGACGCCGCCGGCACGGCACTGCTGGAGGCCGCATCGTCACTCAGCGAACTCACCACCGGAGCGTTCGACGATTCCGCTCACCAGCTGCGTGACACGGTCCGCCGACTCGGCGCCGTGCGCGCGCGTACCGTCAGCGGTACCTCGACAGTCGACGAGGTGTACCAGGCATACAGTCTGCTCACCGCGACCGGGACGATCGCGGTCGAGGCATTGGTCCCCAGAGCTCCCGACGTGGACAGCGCTATCGCTTTGACCACGACCGCGACCCTGCTGCGCACAGCCGACGCCATCTCCGCGGTGCAGGCACTCGTCGCGGCCGCAGGCGCAGGGACAGCACTCGATCAGGCCGCCTTACAAGCGTTCGCCACCAGGGTCGGCGCCTACCACGCCGACCTGGACTCACTGGCACAGAAGGACGATCCCGCCATCCGGGAGAGGCTCGTGCAACTGACCTCCAGCCCACAGTGGAGACAATTGGTCGAGTTCGAGAACGCCGTCGTGGCCAGAGGCGCTGCCCCCGCCCCGTCGGACCGCGACAACCCCGCCGAGCCGCTGCCCACCGATTCCGCGGCGGCACAGCAGATTCTGGGACTGATGGTGAACGGCCTGTTGACGCTGTGGCGCACCAACTTCGCCGGTGTCCAACAGCGAGCGACCGACATCGCGGACAACGCCGTGCGCACCTCTGCCCTGACCGTGCTCGCAGCGCTGATCATCGCCGCCGTGACTTTCGTGCTGACCTCATGGTTGGCGAGCGGAATCATTCGACGACTCCGACGCCTTCGACTGCACACGTTGGCCGTCGCGGACACCGAGCTGCCTGCGATCATGTCCCGGATCAGTGCTGGTGAGGCGATCGATCTGACCTCGGCTCTACCTCCATCCGACTTCGGTGACGATGAAATCGGGCAGTTGGCACAGGCTTTCGACACCGCACAGCGCGCGGCGGTGTCCGCGGCGATGGCCGAAGCCCGGACCCGCGGCGCGGTCAACGCGATCTTCTTGAACCTCGCACACCGCAGCCAAGCCATGGCGTCTCGCCAACTGGAAGTTCTGGACGTCGCGGAAGCTCACGAGGAGGACCCGGACAAGATGGAGCTGCTGTTCGAACTCGACCATCTGGCCACTCGTGAACGCCGCAACGCCGAGAACCTGATCATTCTCGGCGGTGAACGTCCCGGACGGCAATGGCGATATCCGGTGCCGCTCGGCGACGTCGTGCAGGGGGCGATCACCGAGTCCAAGGACTACACGCGCGTCACACTCAACCGTTTCCCTGATGTCTCGGTCAACGGCGGCGTCGTCGCCGACATCATCCACTTGCTCGCCGAGCTGGTCGAGAACGCCACCTACTTCTCATCCACGACCGCACCCGTCACGGTCTCGGGCAGACTTGTCGAAGGTGGCGCCGTCGTCGAGGTCGCCGACCAAGGGCGGGGGCTGTCCCGGCGGGAACTGAACCGAATCAATCGAATTCTCGACAGCGCACCGGATTTCGGCATCATGCACCTTTCCAGCGATGCGCGCATGGGGTTGATCGTGGTCTCGATCCTCGCCGGCCGCAACGAGATCGAGGTCCGACTCACCGAGTCGGACCACGGCGGAATCAAAGCGCTCGTGTTCCTACCTCTCACCTTGCTCGATGGCAGATCGCCTTCGGAGCTCGCCGGCGCCGGTCGTGCCCCGCTGCTCCGGTAGGCATCACAGGCGCGCACGCGCGAGATGTGCCGACGGCTCGGTCCTGCTCGGATCCGGGACAGGCCGACCCGCAGCCTCCCGAGGCGCGGGAAGGGACGGCGATGTCGCGCACGGCTTCGGCGAGCTTGTTACTGGGTGGACGTTGGCCGTATCCGGCTTCGTGGGGCGAATGACCGGGCGCCGACGTCAGGCGGTCGCCGCGGTCGGGGCCGCGGCGACCATCCAGTTGCTGAACTCGCTGGCCAGGTGCCATTGATGCTGGTGGATGAGCCGAGCGGGCAGGCTACCCGGGAACTGGCAGGTCAGTAGGGCTTCGAGCGCGCCGTCGCGGTCGCGGAATTGGTGGCGGACGCCGCCGATGACCAGGCCGTCGTCGAGTACGGCTTGGCCGGCGATCTGGATGGGGTAGTCGGGATCGGCGGGGATGGTCAGCGCTTCGGTTCTGGTGTAGTCGACGAGGAACCTCGACGCCGTGGGCGAGCCGCCGGTCGTTTCGACGACTTCCTGACGGCCGTCGGGAAGGCCGCGCAGGAGGTAGTGGTCCGGGGTGGCGTCGACCATATCGACCTCGGCGTTGGAGATGGTCAGGTTGTTGAACCAGTCGGCGAATCGCTGCGCGGAGTAGTGGGGGACGTGAAGTCGGATGACCGAGTACTTGACCCGGCCCCGGCTGGCGGCGACACCGACCCGCGACATCCGCTCGGAGATGGCCAGTTCGCGCTTGAGCAGTGCGTAGATTCCCGCGTGGCCCAGTCCGGTCTTCATGATGGTGAGGGCCTCGCGCTGGACATCGAGGGGCGCGTCGAGTGCCCTGCCGATCGTGAAGTCGGGCAGGAGTTCGGCTACTCCGCGGCGCCCCAGGCGTGCGGCGAACTTCTCGAGCACCGCTTCGGCGCGCCGCGCTTCCCAGGCGCGCACCTGCTGGCGTGTGACGTTCTCCTCGCCGAGGAACGTTCGGATTTCGATGGGATCGTCCATGTCAGCTACCTTTCGTTAAAGCTATAGAAACTGGCGTTAACACTGCCTTCCTGCGCCTGGAAACGCAAGTTCGTCTGGCGTTAATTATGCGCAAGCCGTTGACAGAGTGACGCCGGTAACGGAAGCTGTGTTATCGCAAGTTTAGCTAGCTTTAAATCGAAGGGAATTGGTCAATGCTGACCAGAAGAAACTTCATCGTCCGTGCCGCCGGGGCGACGGCCGCCACCGCGGCGGTCGCTTACGCCGGTGCGGGAACCGCTTTCGCCGACCGTGGTCCGTCGGCAGCCGGATTGCGGACATACATCGACGGTCGCCTGGTCGACCAGGGCAAGGTCGTCGAGTGGGAACGGCGTCGACTGTCGGTCGCCGCGGCGCGGCTGCGCAAGGACTACGTCGGCCTGTTGACCGGTGAGCTCGACTCACTGCTCGCCCGCTTCGCGATCGAGGTCGACGACATCCCCGCCGCCCGAGCAGTGCTGGCACAGGCTCGCGTGCTGATCGGCTCCAGCGGATTGCGGGAGCTGCTCGCCGGTGAACTCGTCGCCTCCGAGGCCGCCACCCGCGCCACGCTCGCGGCCTCGGGTGGACGCTGGGCCGTGTCGACCGTCGAGATCGCCAGCGACCACGGCACCGCGCAGGGCTTCATCGACACATTCGACCGGGCGCGGGTGGGCAACGACCAGGCGTTCTGGACCGACGCCTGCCCGGACCACTACATCATCGCCACCATGCCCGACGGGCGACAGGAAGTCGTCGAGGTGACCGGTGGAGCCATGCTCGCCAGCAGGTTCCTCGTGGAGTACACCGACCCGGCGAAGGTGGTGGTCGCCGCGGATCCGGCCTACCCGTTCGCGGTCGCCGGCGCGGCCAGGCTCGCCGACGGTGAACTCATCGGCGGGGTCTGCCATCAGTTCCGTGACGAACCCGGTGGTGGGTTCCGCAGTCAACTGAAAGTCGCGTTTCCGGCGGCGGTGCCCGGCCTGTATATCAGCGAGCACCAGTGGCATCTCGCGACCGAGTTCGGCAACTGGATCGAGGCATATCTGCGCTGACCCAGGGTGGGGCAGGACGCGTAGGTCTCATCAGTCGGCATTTGGGCGTACGGCGTGGCCGTCGAGTAGAACTGGACTATGGATCAGAGTGGACTCGATGCCGACGACAAACAGTCGGTGACACCCCCGGGTCCGCGTAAGCGGACCGGGGGACGCTCGGCGCGGGTGCGTGACGCGGTGCTGACCGCGACTCTGGAGCAGGTCACCGAGCACGGCATCGAGGGTTTGACCATCGGTGATGTCGCGGCCCGCGCGGGTGTCGCCGAGACGACGATCTATCGCCGCTGGGGCACCCGCACCGCGTTGATCGCCGAGGCTGTCACCGAGCTTGCCGCCGTCGGGAATCCCGCGCCGGATACCGGAAGCTTGCGATCGGATCTGGCGGTGCTGGCCGGACAAGTTTCCGACCTGATCTCCCGGCCGGGGATGGCGCGGCTGGTGGGCACCACCGTGGCTCTGTCGTCCGATCCGGAGGTTGACGCCGCGCGCCGCAGATTCTGGAACGATCGCTTCGAGCGGAGCTCCCAGGTGATCACGAACGCGGTGGCGCGCGGTGAACTCCCGGCATCGGTGAACCCGCGCGCAGTCCTCGAAACCCTTTCCGCGCCACTATATTTCAGGCTATTGGTCGGAGAGCAGGCGATCGATGACGTGTTCATCGCACGCTGCATCGACGACACACTCGCCCTCCATGGCAAACGGACCTGAGGACAGTCACGCTTCGCGAACGGATCAGGTCGGCGTGAAGCCCGCACCCTTCCGTGTGGGCTTCACGCCGGATCTCATCGGGCAGGGGCGGTGGCGAGTGCGATCGTGAAATCTGCTCCGGTGGCGGCCCGAATGTCGGATTCGCTGACTCCTGGGGCGGTTTCGACGAGTGTCAGCCCGTCGGGGCCGATGTCGAGCACGGCCATCTCGGTGATGATCCGGTGCACGCAACCCAACCCGGTCAGCGGCAGGGTGCACTGCTCGACGATCTTGGGTTCGCCGCTGCGGGAACGGTGTTCCATCATCACGATCACCCGTTTCGCGCCGTGGACCAAGTCCATCGCGCCACCCATGCCTTTGACCATCTTGCCCGGAATCATCCAGTTCGCCAGGTCACCGTGGGCGCTGACCTGCATCGCGCCCAGCACGGCGACATCGACGCAGCCGCCGCGGATCATCCCGAAGGACTGCGACGAGTCGAAATAGGAGGCGCCGGGCAGAACGGTGATCGTCTCCTTGCCCGCGTTGATCAGCTCGGGATCGACTTCGTCCTCGGTGGGGTAAGGCCCCACGCCGAGGACGCCGTTCTCCGAATGCAGGACGACCGTGACGTTGTCGGGCAGATAGTTGGGTACCAATGTCGGCATCCCGATGCCGAGGTTGACGTACTGGCCGTCACTGAGTTCGGCGGCCACCCGCGCTGCCAACTCCTGGCGTGTCCACGTCATGCCCGCACCGTCCTGTTCTCGATTCCGACCTCGACTGTGCCGACGTGCACCACGCGCTGTACGTGGATGCCGGGGGTGTGTACTTCGTCTGGATCCAGTTCGCCCGGTTCCACCAGATGCTCGACCTGGGCGATGGTGATCCGGCCCGCTGTAGCGGCCGGGGGATTGAAGTTGCGCGCGCTGCGCCGGTAGACGAGGTTGCCGTGGCGGTCGCCCTTCCAGGCGTGGACCAGCGCGAAATCGGTGACGATCGCGTGTTCGAGCACGTAGGACACCCCGCCGAAGACGCGCGTCTCCTTCGGGGGACTGGCCAGCGCGATCCCTCCCTCGCCGTCGTAGCGCAGCGGCAGGCCGCCGTCGGCGACCTGTGTGCCGACGCCCGCGGGGGTGAAGAACGCCGGAATGCCCGCACCGCCTGCCCGCATCCGTTCGGCCAGGGTGCCCTGCGGTGTCAGTTCCACTTCGAGTTCGCCGGCGAGGAACTGACGTGCGAACTCCGCGTTCGATCCTACGTAGGAGCTGGTCGTGCGGCGGATCCGGTGGGCTTCGAGGAGCACGCCCAATCCGACGCCCGCGGTGCCGCAGTTGTTGCTCACGACCTCGAGATCGGTGGCGCCGTGGGCGAGTACGGCGTCGATGAGTACCTGCGGCACGCCGACCGAGCCGAATCCGCCGACCGCGAACGACGCGCCGTCCTGAATATCGGCGACGGCCTCGGCGGCCGTCGCAATGACTTTGTCCATCACGCCAGCGATGCTAGCCGAGATGTTCGTAATACGCACTTGTGTTCGCATAGCGAACAGTTGCGCAGGCTGGAGCAGTCGACGTAGCGTGTTCGCAATACGGACTAGCGTTCGTATCATGAACACCTGTTCTTCGTGCACGCCGAGCCTCGTGCCGGGTCGTCGCGACGTAGCCTCGGGCCCGGCTCGGTGCACCGACGTTCGCCACGGGGTGGACGCCATCGAGCCCAGTGGGAGAAGGAGTTACGGCAGCCATGACAGAACCGTCGCCGGATTACGTGCAGTCCCTCGCGCGCGGCCTCGCCGTCATTCGAGCCTTCGATGCGGAGCATCCACGGCGCACCCTCAGTGAGGTCGCCCACGCGACTGACCTGACCCGGGCCACCGCCCGGCGTTTCCTGCTCACCCTGGTCGAGCTCGGCTATGTGCGCTCGGATGGAAACCAGTTCTGGCTCACGCCGCGCGTGCTCGAGCTCGGGTACAGCTTCTTGTCCAGCTTGACCCTGCCCGATCTGGCGGGCCCGCATCTCGAGGCGCTGGCCGAGAAGGTTCGTGAGTCGACCTCGGTGTCGATCCTGGACGGCACCGACATCGTCTACGTCGCCCGTGTCCCCGTCAGCCGGATCATGACCGTGTCGATCAACATCGGGACCCGTTTCCCCGCCTACGCCACCTCGATGGGTCGGGTCCTGCTCGCCGACCTCGACGCCGACGCGCTGGAGAACTATCTGGCCACGGTCGAACTGACGCCCCTCACCGACACGACGGTCACTACGAAACGACAACTGCGCGCCGAGCTGGCCCAGGTCCGCGCGGACGGCTACTGCGTCGTCGACCAGGAACTCGAGCACGGTCTGCGGTCGATGGCGGCGCCGGTGCGCGACCAGCGCGGCGTGGTCGTCGCCGCGGTGAACATCTCCACTCAGGCCGCCCGCTACACGCTGCGCGAGGTCCGCGACTCCCTGGTTCCCGCCCTGCTCGAGACCGGTGCCGCGATCGAGCACGACCTCACCCGGATCCGATCCACCACCTGACACCTACGAGGAAGAGCTATGCCCGAAGCTGTTATCTGCGAACCACTGCGAACCCCGGTCGGACGATTCGGCGGGGTTTTCAAAGACATCGCCCCGCAAGACCTCGCCGCGACCGTGATCACCGAACTGATCACCCGCACCGGACTCGACGCCACGACCGTCGACGACGTCATCCTCGGCCAGTCCTCGCCCAACGGCGAGGCGCCCGCGATCGGCCGCATCGCCGCGCTGGACGCGGGCCTGGGGGTCGGCGTGCCCGGCATTCAGGTGGACCGGCGTTGTGGGTCGGGTCTGCAGGCGGTGTTGCAAGCCTGCATGCAGGTGCAATCGGGCGGCAGTGATCTCGTCCTGGCGGGCGGTGTGGAGTCGATGAGCCGCACCGAGTTCTACGCCACCGACATCCGCTGGGGCATCCGTGGTGACGGGCCGGTGTTGCACGACCGCCTCGCGCGTGCGCGAATCACCGCCGGTGGCAAGAACTTTCCGGTCGACGGCGGCATGATCGAAACTGCGGAGAACCTGCGCGCGCAGTTCGCGATCAGCCGTGCGGACCAGGACGCGCTCGCCGTGCAGTCGCACCAGCGTGCTGTCGCCGCGCAACGTGATGGTCGCTTCGAAGCGGAGCTGGTTAGTGTCGCTGTGCCGCAACGCAAGCGGGAGCCGCTGCTGGTGCGCACCGATGAGCATCCACGAGCCGATACCGACCTGGACACGCTGGGCAAGCTTCGCCCGATCCGGCTTGGTATCGATCCTGAATCCACGGTGACCGCCGGAAATTCCAGCGGTCAGAACGACGGTGCGGCAATCTGTATCGTGACGACACCGCAGCGTGCACAAGCACTCGGGCTGCGCCCCATGGCTCGACTGGCGTCGTGGGCCGTCGCGGGCGTACCGCCGTCCACCATGGGCATCGGGCCGGTACCCGCGACCGAAAAAGCGCTGGCGCGACTGGATCTCACACTCGACGACCTGGACGTGATCGAACTCAACGAGGCCTTCGCCGCGCAGACGCTGGCTGTGCTGCGGACCTGGAAGGTCGAACCCGACGACCCGCGCGTCAACCCCAACGGCTCGGGAATCTCCCTCGGTCACCCGGTCGGCGCCACCGGCGCCAGAATCCTGGCCACCCTGCTCCACGAACTGACCCGCCGCGAAGGCCGCTACGGCCTCGAAACGATGTGCATCGGCGGTGGCCAGGGGCTCGCGGCCGTTTTCGAACGCCTCTGATCCACCCGGGACCCGGTCGCGACTACCTGTCGCGGCCGGGCTTGGTCGCGGGTGGTTGTACGGCGGTGGCACCGAGTAGATCCAGTGCGTCGACCGCGTTCGTCACGCGCAGGGGTGATTCGGTGTCGGTCTCACCCAGCTGTGCGGCGACCCATGCACGGGTGGGGCCGGATTCGTGGCGGCCCGCGACGAACCACACACCGCGTGCGGGTTCGCTCGACTGGTTGACGTACATATGAGGCCGGGTGGAGTCGAAGCACAGTGAGTCGCCCGCGCCGATGGTGTACCTGTCGAAATCGAGCAGCAGCGTCAACTCCCCGGCGAACAGGTAGGCGTACTCGGTTCCGGAGTGGCGCATCGGCATTCGGTCCACCGAGCTCGCGGCACCCGGCTCGTAGGTGACCAGCAGGGCGTCGACGCCCGCGTCCGGGTCGACCGCCAGCTTTTCCCACCGGACCCCGTTGGCCATTTCCAGTACCGGGTTGTCCGCGGCGCGTTGAACGACTCCGGTGGAACGGCTGGTGCCCGGAAGTCCGGCCGGTTCCGCGGTGGGCTCGGTGCGGCCGTACCGGATGCCCAGCAGATCGTCGAGGGAGACCTCGAGATGGTTGACGAGCGCGTAGAGAGTGCTCACCGACGGCTGGGACTTGTTGTTCTCGATCTGGGAAAGCTGGCTGGCGGAGATGCCCGCCGCGGCCGCCAACCCGCGCAGACTTGAACCCCGATCCAGACGCGCCTGCTTCAACGCCGGTCCGATCCTGTCCTGCATCAGCGCACCTCTGTCCACTCGCCGAAACAAAATCAACTATTAGTGAACACTACGGGTTCACTGATAGTGAACACTACTGTGCCGCACGGCGAACCTCGGTAGTCCGCCCCGACGTGCCGTTTTCGACAGCGCTTCTGCCCCTGAGGTGCCTCTTCTCGGCGATTCGAATGTCGCTCACGAGCCGCGATCGAGGCGATAACCGTTGTCCCGTGGTTGACATCACTCCCTATATGTTTAATGATACTGAACACATTCGCGGTGGCTTCAGCCCCGTTCCCCGTCATCGACGACGAAGGAGACTCGTGTCTTTCCCGATTGCGCGACTTCGGTCGACCTGCTTTTCTCCGCCTCTCACCACCGCTCACCGATTCGCCGCGACAGTCGCCGTAGCGGGGGAGGGGCCGTGCTGATCGGATTCGCGGGCCTGGGCCGAATGGGCAGGCCGATGGCCGCCCACCTGGCCGCGGCGGGACACACCGTTCTCGCCTATGACCCGCATGTCGAGCAAGCGCCCGAAGGGGTCGGCCTCGCCGACTTCCCCGATGCGCTGGCCGCCGCCGCATTGACGATCAGCATGCTGCCCGATGGTGAATCCACTCGCGACCTGGTGATCGAGGGTCTGCGCGCCGTCACGCCCGGCCACTTGCACATCGTGATGGGTACCGTCGGCCCGGAGGTCGTCCGTGAACTCGCCGACCTGCCGCATCTCGCGGTGATCGATGCCCCGGTGTCGGGCAGTGTGTCGATGGCCGAAACCGCCGCCATCACCACGATGGTCGGCGCCACGCCCGAACAGTTCAAGCGGGCGCAGCCGGTACTGGCCGCGATGACCACCGCCCAGTTCCACGCAGGACCCGTCGGCTCGGGGTCCACAGCCAAACTCGCGGTCAACGCCGTCCTGGCCGGGCTGAGTCAGGCTGTCGCGGAAGGACTTCTGCTCGCCGAAGCCGGTGCCCTCGACCCGGCCACGTTCTACGACATCCTGCGCAACAGCGCGGCGGGCGCACCCTATGTCGGCTACAAGCAGCAGGCATACCTCGCGCCGGAGTCGACCCCGGTCGCGGCGCCGGTATCGCTGATCCGCAAGGACCTCGGCCTGGCACTCGCGCTGGCCCACCGTCACCGGCTGCTCCTGCCCGGATCCGAAGCCGCGTTCGCCGTCCTCGACGATGCCGTGGCCACCGGGCTGGGTCAGGCCGACATGGCCGAGGTCCTCACCGTCCTGCGCCGCCGCAACGGCGTGATGTTGCGCGAAACCCTGTCCACCGCACCACAGACCGGAGCCCTCTCATGACCGATACTCTCGCTACGGCCGAGATCGAATCGACCATCCGCTCTCTCGAAGACGCTCGCTACGCCGCGGTAGTGGCAGGCGACATCGAAGGCTTCGCCGCCTTCGCGCACCCCGAGTTGCTCTACACGCACTCCAATGCCGCGGTCGACACCCTCGACAGCTACCTGGAGAAACTGCGCACCGGCTTCTACGTCTACCACCGGATCGACCACCCGGTGCACAAGATCGTCGTCGTCGGCGACACCGTGCTGGTCTCCGGTGAGATGCGCGCCGACATCACCGCCGGCGGGGTGCGCAAACAACTCGCCAACAGCGCGCTCGCGGTCTGGGTGCGCGACGGCGGTCGGTGGCTGCTGCTCGGCTACGGACCCACGGTCATCCCGGGGGCTATCTGATGACACAGTTCACCTACGACGGCCTGCCGGGCCGGGTCGTCTTCGGCGCCGGTGCCGCACGGACCCAATTGCTCACCGAGCTCGACCTGCTCGGCGCCCGCCGCGTGCTGCTCATCGCCACCGATGCCGAGAACGGCACCGCGACACAGCTGTGCGCACCGTTCGCCGATCGGGTGGTCGCGACCTTCTCCGAGGTTCGTCCCCACGTGCCCGCCGAGGTCGCCGAGCTCGCCCGCAAGATCGCACTCGATGCCGACGCCGACGTGGTGCTGTCGGTGGGCGGCGGCTCGACGACGGGAACGGCCAAGATCGTCGCCTTGACCACCGGTCTGCCGGTGCTCGCTGTGCCGACGACCTATGCCGGTTCCGAAGTGACCCCGGTGTGGGGCCTGACCGAGCGCGGGCGCAAGACCACCGGGACCGATCGACGGGTGCTGCCCAAGACCGTCGTCTACGACCCGGAGCTGACTCTTACTCTGCCGGTAGAACTCTCGGTCGCCAGCGGACTCAACGCGGTGGCGCACTGTGTCGAGGCTTTCTGGGCGCCACGGCGAAGCCCGGTGTCCAGTGCGGTCGCCGAAGACGGCATCCGTCACCTGGTCAACGGCCTGACCACGATCGCGTCCACCCCGACCGGCCTGGCCAGCCGCGGTGAACTGCTGCTCGGTGCCTACCTGGCCGGATCGGCGTTCGCCGTCGCCGGATCCGGGCTGCACCACAAGATCTGCCACGTCCTCGGCGGGGCGTTCGACCTGCCCCACGCCCATACACACGCCATCGTGCTGCCCTACGTACTGGCCTACAACGCTCCCAACGCAGGCGAGGCCGTCGGCCGGATCAGCCGCGCGCTCGGGCGAGTCGACATCGTCGACGGCCTGCGTGAACTCGGTGGTGCGGTCGGCGTCCCCGCGGGGCTGCGTGAGCTCGGCATGGACGAGTCCGGTGTCGACGACGTGATCGACGACATCCTGGCGATCGCCCCGGCCGACAACCCGACCCGCGTCACCGCGGAAGGGCTGCGCGCGATCTTGCACGGTGCATGGGCAGGATCGCACCCTGTAGGGCCGACGGCATGACCGGCGACCCGGCTACCGCCGTGAACAAGGAACAGGCCGTCACCGAGGAGGTGCTGGCCAGCTTCGATGCCACCCCCGATCCTCGGCTGCGCGAGGTGATGCACAGTCTCGTGCGGCACCTGCACGCCTTCGCCCGCGACGTCAGGCTCACCGAACACGAGTGGGAGTCGGCGATCGAATTCCTCACTCGCGCAGGGCATATCACCGACAGTCGGCGTCAGGAATTCATTCTGCTCTCCGATGTACTCGGCCTGTCCATGCTCACGGTCGCCATCAACGAACCCGCCGAGCCCGGCGCTACCGAGTCGACGGTGTTCGGTCCGTTCTTCGTCGATTCCGCACCGGAGATTCCGCTCGGCGGCGATATCGCCCGGGGCGCGAAGGGTCTGCCCTGCTACGTATCCGGCCAGGTTCGCACTACCGGTGGCGAGCCGATCGAGGGGGCGCGGATCGAAGTGTGGGAAGCCGACTCCGACGGTTTCTACGACGTCCAGTACACCGACGACCGCTCGGCCGGTCGCGGCTGGCTGCGCTCGGGCGCGAACGGCGAGTACCGATTCTGGTCGGTGCTGCCCGCGCCGTATCCGATTCCCCACGACGGCCCGGTCGGCGACCTGCTGACCGCGACCGCCCGCGGCCCGATGCGCCCCGCGCATCTGCACTACATGGTCACCGCGCCGGATTTCCGGCCCCTGATCACCCATATCTTCGTCGCGGGCGACCCCTACCTCGACTGCGACGCGGTGTTCGGCGTGAAGGAGAACCTCGTCGTCGAGGCGGTCCACCACGCCGACACCCCCGCTCCTGACGGGACGCATCCGCAGGACGGCTGGACGAGCATCACGTTCGACCTGGTGCTGGCCACCCACGACGGCCGCTAGCGCTCCCGTCACTCACACGACCGGACCCGTCGAGGTCCGGATCGAACGGCACCGCTATGCCTTTCGCCGGATTACACACCGGCAGGCGATTGCTCGGTGCCGGTTCCACCTGTGCGGCGAACACCCGTTCGCCGCGATTCGAAGATCACTGCTGCCCGGGCACGACCCCCAGCAGCTCACACTGGAGGTACAACGATGCGACGTACACGTTGGATCGTGCTCGGCGGGTGTTTTCTCGCCTACCTGTTCGACGCCCTGGAAATCGTCCTACTCTCCATGGCGCTACCGTCCATCCGTAAGGACTTGGGCATCACGATCACCCAGGGCGGCCTGCTGGCTACCGCCACCCTGGTCGGCATCGGTGTCAGCAGCGTCCTCGGTGGCTACGTGGCCGACAACTTCGGGCGCAAGAAGGCACTGCTCGCCGCACTGAGCATCTTCGGCATCTTCACCGCCGCCATCTACGTGGTCCCGAGCTACGAGGTCTTCCTGCTGCTGCGGTTCCTCGCCGGTATCGGGCTCGGCGCAGTCTGGAGCGTGGTCTCGGCCTATGTGGTCGAGACGTGGCCCGAAAAGCATCGTGGTCGCGCAGCCGCATTCGTGATCAGCGCCTTCCCCGCGGGCGGTGCGATGGCAGCCACGATCTCGGGCTGGTTCCTGCCGGATTGGCGACTGATGTTCCTGGTGTCGGGCTGCGCGGTAGTGCTGCCGATCGCCATCGTCGCGATCTTCTTCTCCGAATCCGCCACCTGGGCAGCTCAGAAGGCCGACAACGCCGACGATGTCGTCTCCGTGCGTGATGTGCTGGGCTCTTCGCTGCGCCGGCGCACCCTGCTGGGCACCCTCATGGCGGCGCTCGCGCTGTTCGGCTACTGGGGCGCGATGACCTGGCTGCCCACCTACCTCACCACCGAGCGTGGGCTGCCGTCGACTTCGGTCGCGCTGTTCATCACGACACTGAATCTGGGAATGTTCTTCGGCTACAACGGTTTCGGCTACCTCGCCGATCACATCGGCCGTCATCGGACGATCATCATCACCTTGCTCGGCGTCACGCTGACACTGCCGATCTACGCACTCACCACCCAGGAGACCGCCCTGCTGTGGATGGGACCGCTGTTCGGCGCGTTCACCGCCTTCTTCGGACTGTTCGGCTCCTACCTCGGGGAACTGTTCCCGACCAGGGCCCGCGCGACCGGCGCCGGGTTCTGTTTCAACGTCGGTCGCGGTGTCTCGGCGCTGGCGCCGTTCGCTCTGGCCGGACTGGCGGCGAATATCGGATTCCAGGGCGGCCTCATCGTGTGCGCGGGATTCTTCGGCCTCGCCGCGGTGGTGGCACTGTTCCTGCCCCGCGGCAGCACTGTCACCGATGACGTTGTCGCCCAACCGGTTACCGACCCACGTGACGGAGAACCCGTCAAGGTGTGACAACCGATGGTCTGGGTCGCTCATGGCGACCCAGACCATCTACCGGCATTCGAACCCTATCCACCATCTCGACGAGGAAGACACTGCTGTGCCATCGACGATGCAAGCCGCCGTCTACTACGGCCCCCGCGACATCCGACTCGAAGAAGTCGACATCCCCGCTCCGGGCACCGGGGAAACACTCCTGCGGGTGCTGCGATCGGGAATCTGCGGGACCGACGCCGCCGAGTGGACCGCCGGACCGAAAACCTTTCCCGTGCAACGCCGCCACCCCCACAGCGGGCACCTCGGCCCGATCATCCCCGGCCACGAATTCGTCGGCGAGATCGTCGAAGCCGACCCGGATTCCGGCCTCACCGAGGGCATCCTGGTCGCCAGTGGCGCCGGTGTCTGGTGCGGTAAATGCCGACGATGTGGCGAAGGCCGAACCAACCAGTGCGCGCAGTACCGAACCCTCGGGCTGAACGTCCACGGCGGGATGGCCGAATTCGTCGCCGTCCCGACGAAGACACTGCGTCTGTTGCCCACCGGGTTGCCCTTGGACCACGCCGGACTCGCCCAACCCCTGTCTGTCGGCATCCACGCGGCTCGCCGGTCCGGAGCGCGCGAGGGCGACAACGTCGTCATCATCGGTGCCGGCGCGATCGGCTCGTTCGTCCTCGCCGGTCTGCGACACCTCGGCGAGCTCGACACCACCGTCATCGACTTCCCCGGCAGCCGCCTCGACCGCGCGCAACGTCTGGGCGCCGATCGCACCCTCACTCCGTCGCAGTCCATCGCCGCCGATGTCACCGACGCACTCAACGGCCGCAAACCCGACGTCGTGATCGAGGCAAGCGGGGCCCCCGGACAGCTGGCGGCGGCACTCGAGATGGTCGCCGACGGCGGCCGCGTCCAAGCAGTCGGAATTCCCGAGGACAAGCCCGCCCTCGACATGCACTCGATGATCTTCCGCGAGATCACCCTCGACACGACGCTGGCCCACGTCTGCGATACCGATCTCCCGGCCGCGCTGCACATCCTCGCGGCAGACTCACTGCTCGGCACCGAATTCGCCGAAACCCCGGTGGGACTGGCACATCTGGGCGCATCACTCGATCGGCTCGCCGCAGGGCAAGTGGAAGGCAAGATCCTTATCGATCCTGGCGCGTGACCGGTTCCGGACAGGCTTTGCGCACGGCAGTGATAGAGCGCAGGAGTCGACACGACTGGACTCGATCCGCCATAGATTCGCGTTGGCAGGGGCAGCCCAAAGCTGCGCTCTTTCATGGGTTCGATCGGAAACCACATGCTGGAACGGCGGTTAGGGACTATCGCCGCGTGGTTGTAGACGTTGAATTTCCCAGTCGCGGACGTCGCCGAGTCTGTACCGGCGGTAGCGGCCCATGCGGGCGAAGCGAGGTCCGGTTCGGGCTGATGCCCAAGCCGCGAGGGTCTCTATCGGGATCTGCAGGTGGGCAGCCGATTCGGCTGTGCTCAACGACGTTTCATCGTCTGGTTGGGGCGGTCGTTGTGGACCTGTTTTCGCGGTGTGAACGTGTGGTCGTGTGGCCCTTGAAAGCGCCCTCATATCTGGCGCGACAGGCGTTCCGGTGCGATGTGCCTGTAGGCGTGTTCACAGATCTCGGCCACCTCGGCCCAGTCGACATCACCGTCGAGCCGCATCCCGACCCAGCCACGTCCCCCAACGTAGGGCGGTACGAAGAAACGTTCCGGATCATCGCCGACGACCGCGTCCTGTACCCCCGCTGCCGCGGCCGCCCACAGATGTGGCTCGTCGCGCCCGTGATGCCCCTGCGGCCACAACATCACGAACTGCTTCTTCACGAAGAACCCGGGCGCACCATGCGTGACCCGCTCGGCGCTCTCCGGGAACCCGAGGCAGATCTCTCGTATCTGGTCGGTCAGCTGCTGCGGTGTCATACGCCAATCATCCGACTTTCCGGATCCCCTGTGCCGACAGGCACGTCTGAGCGGTGGCGCCTTGGCCATCGCCTTTGTCGGGGAAGCCATACATCCGGTTCCGGCATACCAGACCGAGGCCTAGTTCGCCTCTTGGGTTTTCGGGGAGAAGATCCGTTCCGCGGGGCTGCTGCCTTCGTTCGGCACCGTCGGAGACGGGCTCGATAACGCCATGATGGAAAGCTTCTGGGGCTCCATACAGATCGAGTCCGATCAGCATTCAGTCGGCACCGACAGCATTAACCAGATCCCGAACCCACCCAGCGTCACTGCCGCTTCGCAGGGTGAGCCGGAGGTCATCGCCGAACGATCCCCCGCAGTAGCCTGAACCATCGTGAACTACCTTGGATCGATCCGAAATCCCGTGCATGACGGGCTTTTCCTGGTGCTGTGTGATGCGGGGGCGCGGTTCGGTGGCTGGGATGTCCACGGCGACGAGCTCGCCGCTGAGGGCAGCGCGCAACTGGTGCTCGACGGGTTGCGCGTCTACGTCGAGGAAGCCCACGGTGACGGCCGCCACGAGGTGCGTCGCAGCGATGATGGAACCCTCTGGATCTCACCACCGGCCGAGCCGGGTATCCGCCCGATTCCGGAGGACGGCCTCGAACACGAGCCACGTACCGAAACCCTTCCGATGGGGCTCGTCGATGTGCCGAGCGGAACGCTGGTCCTTGCCCTCGCTTACCCGCCGCTCAACATGACGACCGACGGCGACCACGCGGGCGTTACGCATGGAGAAGGCGAACGCCTCGACGTCGTGGTCGGGCCCGGCGTCTTGGTGATCACACGCGAGCGCACCGCCGCGGGCCAGACGGTAGCCCTGCGTTTCCTGCAGCCGCACGGTGCCTAGGCCGGGAGCGTCGGACCAAGGCGGGTGCGGTCACGACGGGCTTCTCGCATGATCCACGCAGGCTCAGCTGTCGCGTCAGCGCGCCGCCCATCTGATGCGCGCCGGACCTCGGGCGGTGCGACGGACGTGACACGGTTGCCAGATACCATCGGCTCCCGCGGCGGCAGAGCCCGCGTCACGACGTGGCAGTATCCGTCCGTGCCGGAATTCCCGCCCCGTCTCCGTGCGCACGTCGAGATCGGCGTGCCGGTACTGCGTGACGGCTGGGTCGCCGTCTTCTACCTGCCCGACTCCTGCGACCGGCATCGCGCGGCGGTGGCGGAGAGCGTCGCGGAGTATCTGCGCCTGGTCGACAGTCCGGACCTGCGGCTGACCATCGACGAGGAGGGCTATCCGGTCGCGCTGACGGATGCGGAGATCGCGGAACGGCTCGCCTACGTCGCGAAGCCGAGTGGTGAATCCGTCGGCTTGTCTCTCATGGATCGCAAGAACGGTGTCAGCGGACATCGGTTGCGCTACATGGGTTTCGGTGCCGATGACCCGATCGCGGGGCCGGAAGCGACCAGCCTGTTGCTGCTCACCTACACCTCGGAGACGGTGGAACGTCTCGGGCTGGAGCGCTTCGCTCGCTTCCACGACGAGCTCGCCGACCGCCTGCCGCTGTCCACCGGCTATGTGTCGCCCGCGTTCCTCGCCGCGACGGGTGCGGGCGAACCGGCCGCCTTCGAGGTGATCCGGGCGATCTGGCGCGAGCATCCCTGTCTCGACATCCCCTACATCTCGCTGGACTGGATGCTGCTCGGTGACCGGATTCGCGGTGCCTACTGGCTCAACTATCTGGCACCGGGAACCGTCGACCCGTCGACCGATCCGGATCTGCTGGTTCGCGAATTATCCAGCGGCACAATGGCGATTCAGGTCGACGGCCCGCCGGACGGCGATCCCGCGCCCTACCGGAGGCTCGCGGAATCGTTCGCGCCGAGAGCGTTTCGGCCCACCATTCCGTTCCCGGAGTTCGATGCGGAGGAAATCGCGGCCTGGTTCGCGCGCTTCGATCCGAGCTGATGGTCCGTTCCGGCGAGTGCGAAGCGTTCCAGCCGCGACCGCGCGGCGAACACACGGACAGTACGGCTCAACCGGTGCCTGTTGTCAGCGACGACGCGTGGCAAGCGGGATCGAGGCACTGCGCTGCGGGCTGCGGCGTAGCGTTGACGCGGTGGCGGAGACACCTAAATACCTACACCGGACATGCGCCCGGTTCGTGGGCTGTCGACAACAATGTATGGGTGCTGGGTGATGACGACGAGGTTGTCATCGTCGACGCGGCCCATGATGCCGAGCCGATCGTCGAGACTGTCGGAGACCGCAAAGTGGTTGCTGTGGTGTGCAGCCACGGCCACAACGACCACGTGACTTTCGCGCCGGAACTCGGCCGAACGCTCTACGCGCCGGTGGTTCTGCATCCCGGCGACGAGAAGTTGTGGGCGATGACGCACCCGGGGGAGTCGTACTGGCCGGCGACCGACAAGCAGCGAATCGCTGTGGCTGGAACGGTTCTCGAGATCGTTCACACCCCTGGTCACTCACCAGGTTCGATATGCCTGTATCTGCCGGAAGTGCGGGCGGTGTTCTCCGGCGACACATTGTTTCGCGGTGGCGCTGGTGCGACGGGACGATCGTTCTCCGACTTCCCGACTATCGTCGGCTCGATCCGCGACCGGATCTTCGCGCTGCCGGAAGATACGCGGGTCCACACCGGACACGGTGAAGGGACGACGATCGGCGCGGAAGCTCCGGATCTGGCCGAATGGATCGAGCGAGGATTCTGACAAGCAGTGGGCATGGTGACAGCGGTGGCGTGACATGTCGGCTGGGGCGCAGGTGATAGGTCAGGTCGAACTGCGCGGGATGAGGACTGCGAAGTCACCGGTCGGCGCGATGTCTTCGGTGGGTAGGCCGAGGGCGTTCATCATCGCGTTGACTGCGGTGTCGACGATTTCGGGGGCGCGAAACCCGATGGTGGTCAGCGGCGGATCGGCGAGGGCCGCCAGCGCGATGGCGTCCACGCCCATGACTGCGAGATCTTGTGGGCAACGCAGTCCGGCGCGGCGGATGCCGTGGAGCACGGCGAAGGCGGTCTCGTCGCTCTGCGCGCAGACGGCGGTCACTCCGCGCTCGACCCACTGCGCGACCAACTGCGCGGCGTCGGAGCCGTCGGCGCGGAACTCGGCTACGACCGGGTCGGGTAGGTCGTGGTCATGTGTCGCGGCGCGCACACCGGCGAGCCAGTAGTCGGCCAGTGGACGCAGCTTGGGGTTATCGATGACAGCGAATCCCAGCTGCCGGTGCCCCCGAGAGATCAGGTGTCGCACGCGAAGTTGTTCCACGCTCAGATTGAGGGTTGTCAGCAATTCCAGGTTGGAGCTTCCCAGGTGTATATGCGGGATCGCTGCCCTGGTGACGGCCTCGAGAGCGGCGCCGGTCAGAGGGAACGTGGCCGCGACCGCCCTGGGGTTCAGGCTGGCGATCGCCTCCACCACGTTCGCGCCGTCCTCGGTCTCGAATTGCAACGACATGAGCAGTCCGTGACCGGCCAGCGCTGTGGACAGGCGGGTGCCGACTTCCATGGCCAGCTCGCCCAACGCCATCTGCGGCACGATGTAGAGCACGACTCCGCTGTCGCCGATCACCAGATTGCGTGCCGCGAGGTTCGGACGGTATCCGAGCGTGACCGCGGCCGCACGGACGGCCCGTTGAGTCCGCGCCGATATCCGTTGGCCCTCGACATTGTTCAGTACGTAGGAAACCGTCGCCGTGGACACATTCGCCAGGCGTGCGACGTCGGTTCTAGTCGGTCTGGCGGTCCTGCGCACATCCTCCACGCTGCCTCCGACCACTATCGATATCCCGGTCAGCATCATCGCACAGCCGTCTCGCCACATCGTGTGGGTGCGGGGTGACTCGAGGGAGTCATCGATTGCCGAACGGTGCGGATCGTTCGGCCATGCCTCGCCAGGTTCGGCGCCGCGGGCAGGCTGGCGTGCCGGTGTGATCTCCGCACCAGCGATGCCTCGCTACCTTGGGGATCTTTCGCTGGACGAGTGGTACTTACGCGAGTAACCTTCGATGAGAATTCTTGCTTTCAGAGAATTGAATTCTCTTGACCTGGAGGGGAACTGAATGGGCGTCGAGGCATTGCCCCTGCCGCGGGACTGGGACCAGATGACACCGGAGTGGATGTCGCTCGCGCTGGCAGCGCACCATCCGGGCGTGGAGGTCGAATCGGTCTCGGTGGATCTGCGCGATGACGGAACCAACCGCCGCGCGCGGTTGCGGCTGACCTATGCCGCGGGGCAGGGACCGGCCACGGTTTTCGTGAAGGCGGCCGATCCGGCGCACAAAGAACTGATCCGCATGACCAGTGGGATGTTCCACGAGCCACGCCTTTTCAACTCGCGAGTACCCCTGCATCTCGAGCATCCGACGGTCTATGCCGCGCTCATCGACGAGGACAACTACGACTTCGTCATGGTGATGGAAGACGTCATCGCACGCGGCGCCGATCCTCGTGACGCCACCCGGCCGCTGACCGTGGACCAAGCCGCCGCAGGTGTGCGCGGGCTGGCCCGGATGCACGCGAAGTACTGGGAACGGGTCGAGGGTCATCCCGATCTGGGCTGGCTGGAACCATTCGTGCCGTGGAACGGGATGGAGATCGCGCCACTGCCCGCCGCACTGGAACGCCTCGGCCCCGACGCCCCGCCGCAGGTCATGGCCTTGAGTATCGGCGAACTCATAGACGACATCTGGAAGCCCTATATCCGCACGTTGACCCGTACCCCGCAGACCCTGCTGCACGGCGATGCCCATATCGGTAACACCTATCTGCTCGCTGACGGCGAGGTGGGTTTCCTGGACTGGCAGGTTGCCCGGCGCGGGAACTGGTCGATGGATCTGGGCTATTTCCTCCAGGGCGCGCTCACCATCGAGGACCGCCGCCGAGGCGAGGACGAGTTGCTCGGTATCTACCGCGATGCGCTCGATCTGCCCGCCGCCCACCTGCCCACACCCGCGGAGATCGAACTCGGTTACCGAGCTTCCGTCGCGCACGGACTCACCCTGTGGCTGTGCACCGCGAGCGCGGGTGAGTTCTGGCAGCGTCCCGATATCGCGTTGGCTCTGGCGCAACGCTATTCGGCTGCCTACGCCGATCTCGACACTGCCTCCGCGATAGCCGAGCTGTCCCGGTGATTCGCTGCGATCGACGCGCCTGCTGACGGGGGATGAGCTTGCCCGGCGCGCGGCTCACCGGCGCCGAGCCGGTGTATGACTCGAGAGCCCTGTCATCGGCGAATCGTTCGGTCGTCACCGATTTCGGCGCGGTGGCCGCAACCGCGTAGCGATCCGTCCCTATCTGGTGGTGCCGATGATGCGGTGGCAGCGTTGTTGCAGGAGTAGGACCGCGATGGCGAAGGAGCGGAAGGCGGGGTTGGTGGTCTGTTTGTGGTGGTATCGGTAGTAGATCTGTTGGCAGATGGCGGCGAGCCGGAACAGGCCGAAGACTTCGTAGAAGGCCCATTCGCGGTCGGTGAGTCCGATTCCGGTGCGCCGGCAGTAGTGTTCGACGACGGCGTGGCGGGTGAGCATGCCGGGGGTGTGGGTGGGTTGGCGGCGGAAGAAGCGGAAGGCCAGGTTGTCGTCGGCTTGGACCCAGTAGGCCAGGGCGGAGCCGAGGTCCATCAGGGGGTCGCCGATGGTGGCCATCTCCCAGTCGAGCAGTCCGATCGGTCGGGTGGGGTCGGCGTGGTCGAGGACGATGTTGTCGAAGCGGAAGTCGTTGTGGATGACGACCGCGCCGCGGTCGGGGGGCTGGTTGGCGTCGAGCCAGCTCATGACTTTGTCGAACGAGCCGACGTTCCAGGTTTTGGCGCGGCGGTACCGCTCGCTCCACCCGTGGATCTGCCGAGTCACGTAGCCCGGCCCCTTGGACATCCAATCCAGTTGCGCGGCAGTGGGATCGATGGTGTGCAGATCGATCAGAACGTCGAGGACATTGGTGCACAGGGTGTGGACCTGTTCGGGAGTGAGACCGAGGTCGGTGGGGAGGTCCTTGCGGGGGATGAGGCCGTCGAGTCGTTGCATGAGGTAGAAGGGCGTGCCGATCACCTCGGGGTCCTCGCACAAGGCGAGGGTGGCCGGGACGTAGTCGAAGACCGGGTTCAGGGCCGTTTGCACGCGGTATTCGCGCGCCATGTCGTGAGCGCCCTCTGCGCGCCGACCGTTCGGGGGACGTCGCAGGATGAGGTCGCGGTCCGGGTAGGACAGCAGATAGGTGAGATTGGAAGCGCCGCCGGAGAATTGGCGGACAGCGGGCGTGGTCGCCAGGTCGTGGTGGTCGGGTAGTGCTGCGTGTATCCAGGTGGTGAGCGCGTCGGTGTCGAAGGCGTCTTCGGTGCGGACCTCGCGAGCGCCATCGGTTCGTGCGGGTGTGCTCATGTGAGTTTCCTGATGATCGACAGCGGTAGCAGTTTCATGACGGGAGCTAGCGGGAGCCAGGGCCAGCGGGGGACGTAGGCGGTGGTGGCGCGGGCTTCGATGGCGCGCACCATCGCGGCGACGCCGGGTTCGGTATCGACCATGAATTGTGTGCGGTCGGCCGCGGCGGCGTTCATTTCCGAGCGGATGTAGCCGGGGCAGATCAATGAGATGTCCACGCCTGGAATGCGTTCGCTGCGCAGCCCTTCGGCCAGTGCGGCGACTCCGGCTTTGCTGGCGGCGTAGGTGGTCATGGCACGTCGCATACCGCGCAGGGCGGAGAACGAGGAGATCAGGACCAGATGTCCGTGATGCTGGTCGCGGAAGATCTCCAGGGCGTGCTCGGTCTGAGACAGCGCGCCGACGAAGTTGGTCATCGCGGTGCGGCGGTTGGCGGCGTGCCCTCCGGTGCCCAGTGCCGCGCCGGCGCCGCTGCCCGCGTTGACGATCACCCGCTCCACCGTGCCGAACTGCTCGCGGAACTCGGTGAACACGGTGTGCACGGCGTCGTCGTCGGTGACGTCGAGGGCAGCGGTGCGGATCCGGCGTTCGGGGTGGGCGCGGGTGAGTTCGGCCGCGAGTTCGGTCAGGCGGTCCGTGCGGCGCGCGCACAGGCCCAGGTCGTAGCCGAGAGCGGCGAACTGGCGTGCCATCTCCTCGCCCAATCCGGAACTCGCGCCGGTGATGATGATGGTTCCGGTACTCATCGGTGAGTGGTGTTTCCCTTCGCTGCCCGTTGGGCGGTGGTGGCGGTACGCCGTCCCATCGCGAACATCTGTCGGTCGTAGAGCGGGCGCAGCAGACGTTTGCTCCAGAACGCCCGCCTGCCCGCGCGGTCGGTGAGAACCAAAAATCGGCGTGCGTCGATGCCGTCGAGTGCGGCGGCGGCGATCTGGTCGGCGTCCAGGGCCGCGGTGTCGATGAGTTTGCGGGCGACTCCGGCCATGACGGGGTCCTCGCCGCGCAGCGAGGTGGCGAGATTGGTGCGGAAGAACGACGGGCACAGCACCGAGACCGCGACCCCGTGCGGGGCGAGTTCGTAGCGCAGGCTCTCGCTCAAAGCGACGACCGCGGCCTTGGCAGCGGTGTAGGCGCTCATGGCGGGTGGGTGGACGAGCCCGGCGAGGGAGGCGGTATTGACCACGTGCCCGGCGCGAGCCTGTTTGAACAGCGGGACGAACGCGCGACAGCCGTTGGCGACACCGGCGACGTTGATGTCGAGTACCCGCGTCCACTCGGAGTGCGAGACCAGTTCGACGCGGCCGCCGGTGGCGATTCCCGCGTTGTTGACCAGGACGTCGAGTCCGCCGAATCGCTCGGTGACCACTTCGGTCGCGCGCGTCCAGTCGTTCTCGGAGGTGACATCCAGGCGCAGGTAGGTCGCGCCGTCAGGGACGGGGTGGTGTTCGGCGAGGTCGGTGACCAGAACGGTGTCGCCGCGTTCGGTGTAGCGGCGGGTCAGTGCCGCGCCGAGGCCGGACGCGCCGCCGGTGATCAGGATTCGGGCCATGGTCAGCTCCTGTCGGTGTGCTTGGCCAGTTCGAGGCGTCCGACCAGGTCCAGGTGGACTTCGTCGGGGCCGTCGGCAAGGCGGATGGCGCGCGCGGTCGTCCAGGCCGCCGACAGCGCGAAGTCGTCGGACAGACCCGCGCCGCCGTGGATCTGCATGGCGAAGTCGATGACCTCCTGCGCGACGGTAGGGACGTGCGCTTTGATCTGGCTGATCTCGCTCAACGCCCCGAACGCGCCGACGGTGTCGAGTTTCCACGCCGCGTTCAACACCAGCAGGCGTGCGGAGTCGATGGCGATGCGGGCGCGGGCGATGCGTTCGCGGTTGCCGCCCAGGGCGGCCAGCGGCTTGCCGAAGGCACTGCGGTCGAGTCCGCGACGGCAGGCGGCCTCGAGCGCGGTCTCGGCGAGTCCGATGAGGCGCATACAGTGGTGCACCCGGCCGGGACCCAGTCGGCCCTGGGCGATCTCGAACGCGCGGCCGGGTCCGAGCAGAATGTTGGCGGCGGGCACGCGCACGTCGTGGAACGAGACCTCACCGTGCCCGAATGGCTCGTCGTAACGGCCCATCGCGGGCAGCATCCGTTCCACCGTGACACCAGGAGAGTCGACCGGGACCAGCACCATGGTGTGGCGGTGGCGTTTGGGGGCGTCGGCGTCGGTGAGGCCCATGAACACGATCACCTGGCAGTCGGGGTGCCCGATACCGGTGGTCCACCACTTACGGCCGTTGAGTACGACTTGATCGCCGTCGAGGACGGCGGTCGCGGCCATGTTGGTGGCATCGGAGGAGGCGACATCGGGTTCGGTCATGGCGAAGGCCGAACGAATGCTGCCGTCGAGCAACGGGTCGAGCCAGCGGTCACGCTGGGCTCGGTCGCCGTAGTGCAGCAGCACCTCCATGTTTCCCGAATCCGGTGCGTTGCAGTTGAATACGTGCGGTGCGAGGAATGATCGACCGGTGAGCTCGGCGATCGGGGCGTAGTCGGTGTTGGACAGCCCGGCCCCGCCGTGCGTGCCGAAACGTTGTGCGTAGTCTCCGGCGTGCGCGGCGGGCAGGAACAGATTCCACAGCCCTTGTTCGCGCGCCTGCGCCCGCAGCCGGCTCAGCAGCGGTAGCGGCGTCCAGGGGTCATCGCCGCGATCGCGCGCCGTGCTCACCTGCCGGTGGTAGTCCGCTTCGACCGGGACGATCCGGTCTTCGATGAATCGGCCCACGCGTTCGATCAGGTCGGCGGCACGGGCACTGGGAGCGAAATCCATGATCTCCTCGATCGTTGAGAAAAGTGAACGCCTGGGCTCACGCCGGGACGTGGGTCACCGCGACGGCAGATTCGTGCAGACTGCCCAGCACCAGCGTGCGATCGTGTTCGGCGACGCTGGTGACCATGCTGTATTCCTCGGGTCCGCGTTGCAGATCGTGCACGATCTGCCCGCTGTCGGGGTCGACCCCCAACACCCAGACCGTGCGTTCGGGTGCGGGCTTGACCCGGTCGGGCACCCGCCACAACAGTGACCGAATCCACGGGGGGCGGTCCGCGAGCGCGTCGAGGAGCCTGTTGCGTGGCGAAGCCAGACTTACCCAGATCAGCCCATCGCTGCCCACCGAGATGTTGTCGGGGAACCCCGGAAGGTTGTCGATCAGGATCTCTCGCTCACCGGCGCGTGGTCCTCGCAGCCGGAACCGGTTGAGCCGGTACGCGGCGGTCTCCGCGACGATCAGGGCGTCACCTCCCGGTTCCACGGCCAGGCCGTTGGCGAAGTGCAACCCCTCCCACAGCACCGTCACCTGCCCCGAGGGCGCGAGCGCGATCAGTCGGCCGGTACCGGAATGCTCGAACAGATCACCCATCCACTGCTCGAGGAACCACCGCTGCGAGGACTCGGTGAAATAGATCGTCCCGTCGCCGGTTCGCACAACGTTGCTCGCGAAACCCAGCCGCTGCTCGTCTACCGTCTCGACCAGCACTTCCAGCCCGCCGCCACCCTGGTCCCAGCGCAGCAGGCCCCGGTGCGCGTCGCAGATCAGGAGCGATCCGTCGCTGTCGGCATGGAGGCCGAGGGGCCGCCCACCGGTGGACACCACCGGCCACACCTGCTCCCGGTGGGGATCGATCCGCAGGATCGCGCCGTCGGCTGTGCCGGTGTAGATCATGTCGTCGGCCCCGAAGACGACGTCCTCGGGCCCCGTGCCGGGCAATTCGATTCGGTGGATCACGGGCATCGGCGGTGCGCTCGCCTTCACCCTGGCTCGTGGGGGAGCGGAGGGTGGCCGCCACCGTATCGGAGTCATCTCGCCGCGGCGGATCACCTCGTTCATCACCTCTCCCATTCGGTGCGGCTACTTGCCGACACTCGATGTGCATATGCCATCCTGTAGGCGAGACATGGTCGATGAAATAGGCAGATCACCTCAATTGACTGTGCATGTGCACAGCCTGGTGTGAAATCGGCGAAAAGGAGCGACAGTGGTTGCGGACGATTCCCCGGTGATGGTGTTCGATGAGGATCGCCGCGCGATCGCCGGTCGGATCGCTGCCATCATCTCCGAGGTCGACCCCGAACTCGATGACATCGCCGCCGACCTGACCCGGCTCTACCGGGACAGCATTCCCGTCTACGACCAGGTCGACCCCGACTCGATCGAACACAACACTCGGCTGGTCCTGCGGATCGTCGTCGGTCAGATGCGCGCCGAGTCCTCACACACCGGTTTCCGGGAACTGTCCGATCTGGCCCGCATCTGGGCCGACCAGCGGATACCGCTGGAACTCGTCGCCCACAGCATCCAACTCGGCGCTCGCCGGATCTTCGAGCTGATCCGGCGCCGGGCCGCCGCTCAGCAACTGCCCGCCGCGCTCATCGACCAGATGCAGAATCTCACCTGGGAGTGGGCCACCGCATCGGCCACCGCCGTGCACATGGTGCTGCAACAACACGCCGTCACCGCCGCCACTCGCCGCGCCGACTTCCTGCGCCGCCTCCTCGACGGCAACCTTCCACCCGCCCTGCTCACCCGAGAAGCCGGTGAACACCGCCTCGACCCGGCCCGCCACTACCGCGTCGCCTGCACCCGCTGGAGCGACACCGCCCCCGCCTCCGACCTCCTCGCAGCGCTGCGTGCCCACGCCGCGACACCCGAGCATCCCGTCGTCCACACTGTCGTGGACAACCACCTCATCGCCCTGCTGCCCCGCTATCCCCGCGAATGGTCACCGGCCGCGCCGGTGGCGCTCGGCCCGGCGGTACCGCTGACCGACGCCCACACCTCGTATCGGCACGCGCTGCGAATTCTGCACCTGGCCACACGATTCGACCGGCACGGCCTGCTCGACCCCACCGCTCTCGGCCCTCTGCCGCTACTGGACTGCGCCGAAACCACCGCCGAGGCCCTGCACGCCAAGCACCTCGCCCCGCTGAACGAACACGGCGGTGCCGCGACAGAGATCACGGCCACCGTCGAAACCTACCTCGACTGCGACCGCCGCATCGACGACACCGCGAGCGCCCTGCACCTGCACCGCAACACCGTTCGCAACAGGATCACTCGCTTCGGCGAACTCACCGGCCTCGACCTCGACCACACCGAAGACCTCGTCCTCACCTGGTGGCTACTCAAACGCAACCCACCGATCCCGCCGACCCGGTCCGCATAGGGAAGCCGTCCGCGAATCCGGCAACGAAGATCCGCCAGTTCTCAGCACGACTCGGCCGCGACTAACGAACAAAAAATTGGTTCGATTTAGCAAGCACAAACCCCTGGCGTGAATATGCCACTACGGAGCTACATTTCGCCAACATCTACGAGTGGCCGGATGTCGGCGCACAAGGTTGAGTTCTCGACGACACGAATGGCGCTTGCAGCTTTCGGCATGACGTGTCGCCCGGAGGTTGCCGCTGCTAGCTCAATACGGCCGGCGCGAGGTATCCGGCGTCACCCGTCCCGCCTCGATGAGTGTCCGGAAAGCGACAGCCTTCCTGTCGCACCCATCCAGGCGGCAGCTCCGATGCACCTGCATCTCGCGGTGGGCTTCATCGGCCGTGAAGGGCCGATCTGGTGCATCGTGCGTCCACGAGTTCGGCCAGATGTTCAATACGGCATCGGTTGTCGATGGCGTTGACCCAGCATTACCGCCCGATGCCGGCGTGGCCGCGCTTGCACTGCCCAGATCTCCCGGCCACCGTGTCGCCATCATCACCACCGAAGCAAGCAGTGCAATCGCTGCCACGCCTGCGGACGCGGCGAGGAGCAGGTTCAGCCATATCGGCATGACTTACACCCCCGCAGGCAGACGTCGTCCGATTTCGATATCGGCTGCCAGGGCGTCGTAGCCGTCGCACAGTTCCATCAGCAACACTGCTTCGGGTGGATCGCTGACATCAGGTGCGCAGGCGCTCAGCAGTTCCCAAAGCTCGGCCATCCGCGCGACAACGTCCCCCACAGCGCGGTTTCGTCGGTAGAGGACTTCCTCCGCCAACCGTTCCTCGCGCTGGCAGGCCACCAGGTCGAAGGCCGGGTCGAGGATGTCACGACCAGCGATTGGCAGGACCCCTGCGAGCGAGGCAATGATCATCTCCGATGACGGGAGCGGTCCGACGAGTGCCTGGTCGGTAGTTGTATCGACCAGCTCGAGGTCGTTGGCGTGATGCGACTGTTTTGTCGTTGCGATGAAGTGCTGCATGGCAATCGAATTCGTAGTCATCGAGATCCTCCGTGACAGAGCAACCGAAATTGGCGGCGGTACCCGGCACCGGGGGCCTTCGCCACCGATCTGCCACCCACGGGTAAACCGGTGCGCCGCTGAGGGGTTGCGGCGTCAGCCCGGTACCGGGTACGCATTGGACGGTAAGCCCCGAAAACTGCCTGTTTCGCCTTGAAATAGCCAGTCCCCGCGCCGTTATACGGAAATCGGTATATGTGCAGACGGGCCGAAACCGTAGGGCGTGGGCGTCCTACCCGGCACAACCCAAGTAGGCTCGGCCGCTCAGGGGGTATCCGAAAATGTCTATGACAACGGGCGAGACCATCCGGCGGATTCGTCAGTCCATCGGGATGACTCAGGCGGATCTGGGTGCGCTCCTTCATTTCACTCAACCGGCAATTTCACAGCTGGAGCACGACGGTCCCGCCAGCTACGATCTCCGCGTGTTGCGCCGTGTGGCCATCGCACTCCAAGTGCCATTGGCCTTACTGGCGGCCGAGTCGGACGAGGAGGCGGACGTGCGGCGTCGCCAGTTTTTCAAGACGGGCGCGGTTGGGGTTGCTACGGCTGTCGGTGGGAACAAGCGCCAGGAGATCGCTTCGTCGGCATCTTATGAACCGAAGGTCGGCGCCACGGATGTTGAACGAATCGCCAAGAGCATCGACAAGATTCACGAATTGCAACTGATGGCTGGCGGTGATCGGTTGTGCGAGATTGCCTCCAACGAAGTGCGCTACGTCGAGCAACTTCTCGATGGTGGCAGCTACAGCGACAAGGTCGGCAAAGCGCTCACCAGCGCCGGTGCTGAGATGATGACCGCCGCAGGTTGGGTGCATTACGACGCCGGCCGCTGGAAGGATGCCAAGCGCTACTACGCCGATGCGGCTCAGGCTGCCACCGTCAGTGGTGACGGCATCGCCGCCGCACATACCTGGATCAACGCCTGCCTGCTGTCGTATCGGGAAGGTTCACGGCCGAAAGAGGGAGTGCAGCTCGCCCAAGCCGCACAACTCGCCGCCAGGCGAGAGGGTGGCCCGAAGCTGCGGGCACTAGCCGCAATTCGTGAGGCCGAGGCGCTCAGCGTCATCGGCGATCGTTCGGCGATGGTTGGTGCGGTCAATCGGGCGCACCGGGCATATGAATCAACCAGAGGTCATGATCCGGCCTATCTTGTCCATCTGCCGGAAGCGCAGCTCAGCGGACTTACCGGCCTGGCGTTCATGCGGCTGGGCGACCACAATGAAGCTGCCGTGTATCTGCGATCCGCCATCGACGGCACCGCGGCCTACCCGCGTGAGCAGACTGCCTGGCAGGTTCGCTTGGCTGAGAACTATGTTCAGGCCGGGGCGATTGCCGATGGCTGCGGGGTACTCATCGAGAACTTCGCGGGGATCAGCAAGGTGGCCTCGACCCGACTGCAAACAACGCTCACCGAGATCGCGGATGAGCTGCGTCAGCATGTAGCGGTGGCGGAAGTACGCGAGTTCTTCGGGCTGTGGACTGCCCGATGATCCCTAGCCACTGAGGCGTTCGGCGACCCGCGTACGCAGTAGTTCGTAGCGCTGTTTGGTGTGCTCGTAGGAGAGGCAGAACTCGCGCGTTGAGGGGAAGCCCTTAGTTTTCGGTGCCGGTTCGGAGAACTGGGTGTGTTCCGGGAATTGCTCGGAAGTGAGATCAACCGGCCTGCCGTCGATGAGATTGAAATAGTGGGAGACAGTATCCCCGCTGGGCAGGGTGGCGGTGGTGTGGAGGATATCGCCGCCCAGATGATCGTTAACGACGCAGGCGGTCACGGCACACTGACCCTTGGAGCGGTTGCTCTCGGTCCAGGCCGCGGAAGCGCTCGTGTCGGCTGACCAGGCGGATCGGATCGCTTGGCCGAGTGCTTCGAGCGGGACGATAGCCATGTAGTCGAGGGTATCGCGGCCATACGGTGAGGGCGGCCGGAAGGCCCGGCAGCACCAGTGGAATGAATGGGGACTGTGAACGTGCTCTCGATACTGAGCACGGGTTCGACCACCGACGCCATGATCGGCAGGTAGCGGCGGGTGAGCGAGTCCTGTGGCGCTCCGCCATATTGATTCTTTACACCTGGCTAGCCAGGTGTAAATATTGAGCTATGGATGCGGCCACGAGCACAGACGGAGGACGGCGAGCGTTGCGCGGTCGAGCGGCCGAAACGGTCGAGCGGCTGCTCGACGCGGGCCTGGAAGTGCTGTGCGAGCAAGGATTCGAGCAGCTGTCGATGCGCGAGGTCTGCCGGCGCGCCGGGGTGACCCACGCGACCGCGTACGGCTACTTCTCCGCCAAGGAACATCTGGTCTCGGAGATCTACTGGCGGCGAGTGCGAGCATGGTGCGAGACCCCGCTCGCGGACGGCACCCCGCTCGAGCGCCTGGACGCGGTGTTCGCCGAGCTGGCCGCGCTCTCGGCCGCCGAACCCGAGCTGAGTATCGCGGCCTCAGCGGCGGTGCTGAGCCGCGATCCTGATGTGGGCCGGGTGCGTACGCGCATCGGCGCGGCCATGAGCGCGCGCACCCGCCGCGCGGCCGGTGACTATCCCGCCGACGTGCTCACCGCCCTCGACATAGCGGTCAGCGGCGCGATGGTGCAGGCGGGCATGGGCTATTTCTCCTACCCGGAGATGGCGAATCGCCTGAGCTCGATCGCCCGCTTGGTGTTGCGCCCCTGAACTTTTCGATCCATCGCCGGGTGCGCGTCATGAGCCCGCCCCGGCACCCGCTGTACCGAACCGCGCGGCGGTTCGCGGATAGATGAGGACACCCGCACATGAGTTCAGATCGCGCCGAATTGGATTTGTTCTGGCAGGCCGCGACCAGCGGTCCCCAGCCGGGTCACTACCCGGGCCTGGAGCAGATGAGCAGCCCGCTGTGGCCGGTCCCGGCGGTCGATCTGTGACCGGCGCACGCGAGCCGCGCTGGTCCCTCGACAGCGCCGGGGACCAGAGCGGGCGCATCGCGGTGGTGACGGGTGCCAACACCGGCATCGGGTTGGAGATTGCCCGTGACCTGGCGCATCGGGGTGCGACGGTCGTGCTGGCCTGCCGCAACGCCGAGCGGGCCGCCGCGGCCCGCGCGGACATCCTCGCCGGTGCCGCCGACGCGAGCGTGTATGTCGAGGAGCTCGATACCAGCAGTCTCACCTCGGTCGGCCTGTGTGCCGGTCGATTGCGCGAGCGCTGGCCGGTCATCGACCTGTTGATCAACAACGCCGGTGTCATGGCCAAACAGCACACCGTGACCGAGGAGGGCTTCGAACTCGACTTCGTGACGAACTTCCTCGGGCACTTCGCGCTGACCGGGCACCTCGCGGACACGTTGTCCGCCGCCCCCGCCGCCCGGGTCGTGACCGTCAGCAGTCTCACCCACCGTCGTCGCAACGCGACCCTGGACTACGACGACCTGACCCTGCATCGCGGCTTCGACTCGGAGCTGGCCTACGCGCGTTCGAAGATGGCGTCGATGACGTTCATGATCGAACTCCAGCGGCGGTTCGCGGCCTCCGGTTCACGCGCGATCTCGCTGGCCGCGCACCCCGGCGGTGTGCGAACAGGCATTCTGCGCGAACAGAATCGCCTGGTTCAGCTCGTGTACAGCCCCCGAATGACCTGGCTGACAGGGTGGTTCACCCAGGGCACCGTCGAAGGCGCCGAGCCGATCCTGCGCGCGGCCCTCGATCCGAACGTGGAAGGCGGCGAGTTCTTCGGCCCCGGCGGGCGCGGGGAGCTCATCGGCCCATCGGTTCCGGTCGAGATCTCGCGCCGTGCACTGGATCCGGCTGCCGGTACGCGGTTGTGGGCGGTCGCCGAGAAGCTCACCGGGGTCTCCTTCCCCGGGGCGTGAGTGTTCCGGATCCGGCGGGTGCCCCCGATCCTCCGACGCTGTCGCCGGATATGGCCGGGGTGATCGCCCGTCGATTCGGATCATCCCAGTCATAAATCTCTGACGTGCAGACGGAGCGTGGAACTGTGTAGGTGTGCCGTGGCCGCGATTGGTCTGTCGGCTGATTGCGAAGGAGAGTTGTTGTCATGGGTGAGCCGCACTTCCACTGGTACCTCCCGACCTCGGGTGATGGACGGGAAGTGATCGGTGCGTTGCAGTCGGCGGGCGTCATCGGCACCGCGTCGGCGCACCGGGCGCCGAGCCTGGACTATCTGACGCTGGTGGCGAAGACGGCCGAGCAGCTGGGATTCGAAGCTGTGCTGACACCGACGGGGACCTGGTGCGCGGATGCCTGGATCACCACGGCGGCGTTGATTCCGCAGACTTCGCGCCTGAAGTTCCTCGTGGCGTTTCGGCCGGGGCTGATCACGCCGACCCTGGCCGCGCAGCAGGCGGCCACCTTCGCCCAATTGTCCGGTGGCCGAGTCGCCCTGAACGTGGTGACCGGTGGCGACGCGGAGGAGCAGGCGCGGTTCGGTGACCGGCTGTCCAAGACCGAGAGATACGCCCGGACCGACGAGTTCCTGCAGGTGATCCGGAAGGCGTGGACCGGCCAGCCGAGTGATTTCTCGGGCAAGTACTACGACGTGACCGGTGCGATGGTGCTGCCCGCGCCGTCGCCGGTTCCGGAGGTCTTCTTCGGCGGGGCCAGCGACGCGGCGCGTGAGGTCGCCGCCAAGAACGTCGACACCTATCTCACCTGGACCGAACCGCCCGCCGCGGTGGGCGAGTTGATCGATGATCTGCGTCTTCGTGCCGAGAAGTACGACCGGAAACTGACTTTCGGCATCCGGGCGCACGTCATCACCCGTGACACGCACGAACAGGCCTGGGCCGAGGCGCGAAACCTGCTGTCGCGCATGGATCCGGCGATCATCGAGCTGGCGCGGGCTCGCCTGGCGCAGGGGGAATCGGAGGGGCAGCGCCGGCAGCTGGAACTCAATGCCGACCGGGACAATCTCGAGGTGTATCCCGGGTTGTGGGCCGGTTACGGCCTGGTGCGCCCCGGCGCGGGAACCGCGCTGGTCGGCAGCCACGCCGAGGTCGCCGACCTCATCGAGCAGTACCGCGCCGTGGGCGTCGACCATTTCATCCTCTCCGGTCAGCCGCATATCGAAGAGGCGTACTGGTTCGGCGAAGGCGTCCTGCCCCTGGTCAGCCGCCGTTGAACGCGGGCTGGTAGGTCCGGCACGGGGCACCGCGCAGTCCGGCGCAGACGGCAGGCCGCGGTGCGCCCGCGACAGCCGAGGCGATCACCGGCAACACCAGCGACGATCCGCCGGCTCCCAGCCCGATCGTGTCGACCACGAGGCCGTCCGTCGCGGGGGTGTCGAATCGCCACGACGTGCGGTCCCCGCCCGGCGCGGTGAGGGTGACCCGGATGCGCGATCCCGCGCGGAACGCGTGCGCCAGCGGGTCGATCGAAATCCGTGCCTCGCTGAACCCGGGCGGCAGGTCGGTGGGATTGCGGTAGGACCGGAGCGGTTGCAGAGCAGTCGCATTCGCGTCGACCGCACGATAGGACGAGCGCAGATAGCCGGTGGCCACATAGCTCTCCTGGCCGTCCGGGCGCACCTCACTGATCGTCGCCTGTAGATCGGTGACCGGGGCGGTACTGGCCAGCTGCAGATCCAGGCTGGCCGGTCCGGCCGTCACGATGTCGTGGTCCAGCACCGGCGAGGTGAACCCCACGCCGGCCTGTCCCGGTAGCGGTGCCCAGTTGTACGGCGGAATCGGCTGCCACGGAAGGTCGGAGGGGCCGACCACGTCCAGCGTCCCCGCCGGGCGGGCAGTCGGGTCGGGTCGAAATGCCAGGCTCTCCGACGGACCGGGAGCTGTCGACAGACTGCCGCCGCCACCCAGATGCCAGGTGGTGGGCGCGATCCGCGCCGAGGGCCACTCGTTCAGTCCCAATGACCAGGGGGCCGCGAGTCCACCCGCCCCGGCGGCTCCGGCGCCGTTGTCGTAGAAGACTTCGACGCGTGGCCGGGCGGCGAACGCGGCCTCGGCGGCCTGCACGGACGGCGTATTCGACAGGCGGGCGCTGTCGACCCGGATCGCCGGAGAGCGGGTGATAGCGGCGTACATCACGGTACTGAGCGCTTCCAGGGCCGGGGACGGCGGCGGGACCCGTTCCGCCACGAAGATGTTCAGGAACTCCCACCACTGACTCAAAATCTGCGGGCCGAGCGAATCGAAGTGCGCGCCATTGATCAATCGCACCCAGACGTCGGGATTCGCGTCGAATTCGTCGATGATGCGGGTCCACTGCGGGCCGACCTGTTCGTCTTGTAGCGCACCGGTCAGGAGCACCGGCACCCGTACCTTCGGAGCCCACGTCGCCGGGCTGCGGTGGTCGAACACCGCGGGCGTGCGATCGGGGTTGTCGGCGACCAGTTGCCGAAGGCTCGGAGTCTGCAGTCGCAGTGACTGATTGGCCGCGCAGTCCTGATCGCCGCGCTGGATCAGCTGGCGCACATAGGGTTGTCCGCCGGACGGGCCGGGCGCGGCATCGGATTGCCGCTCGGTGAGCCAGGTGTCGGCGAAACCGGTATTGAAGATCCCGCCGGGGAATCCGGTGGAGTGCAGATCGTCGGTGAGACTCATGGGGGCGATGGCGGCCAGACTCGGCGGCTCGGTTCCGGCGACGGCGATCTGCGAGATTCCCGAGTACGAGATGCCGACCAATCCGACCTTGTGCCCAGCGACCCACGGTTGGGCGGCAACGGTTTCGACCGTGTCGTACCCGTCGTAGACGGTCGGATAGTCGAACAGGTCATAGGCTCCGCCGGAGCATCCGCTGCCGCGCATCTGCACGCTCACCGAGGCGAAGCCGATGTCGGGGGCGAGTTCGGCGCCGAGGACCAGGCCGTTCGCCGGGGCGAGCGGGTCGCGGGCCTTGGCCAGCCCGGTGGCCGCACCCACGACCAGCGGGTTCGGTGCGGCGGTCTGATAGCCGGAATACTCGATGACGGTGGGAAAAGGTCCGTCCGCGAGGGTCTTTCCGGCGGGCAGCCGGACGAATGCCGCCAGTGTGATGTCGTCCCGCATGCGCAGGTAGTTCATGCCGGGTCGCAATCGCTGGTCCGCGTAGTGCGACTGGGGCGGTGCGGCGGTGTCCAGCACGCGAAAACTGTTGCCGCGCAGTCCATCGACCTGGAATCGGTAGTCCTCGCCCGGCGGCAGCTCGCGCACCAGAAACGAGCCGAGCTGATCGATGCTGCCACGGCCGACGATTCGCTCGGCCGCGTCGAGCAGCTCCACGCTCGCCCCGGGGGTGGCTCCTCGCAGGTATGCCGCGGTCACCGAGCCGTGGCCGGTACCGGCATCGGGTGCGGCCTGGGCCGCGGGCGTGGTGCCCAGTGCGGTGAGCGCGAGCGCGAACAGGGCGATGATCAGCCGTCGACGTGGGGGCACCGTGAACACGGTATTAGTCAACTGACCAGGAAGCGCTGATTGCAGTCAGCGCGGTTCTAATCCGGAACAAATCACGCTGAGCGAATCTGGTCGGCCTACGCCGCGGTCGGCATACAGTTCGGCGTCAGTCGGCACCACACCGGTGATCGACCTATTTCGAGTGGGAGCCGCACGATGATCGAACGTCGGCATGTCGCTCGATAGCCGGGCCGAGGGCCTGACCCGCCGCAGGATCGCCGCCTATGGTGTCGGCTCGGTCGGGACCGCGGTCTTCGCGACGGTCCCCGGGCTGCTGCTGCTGTACTACCTGACCGACATTCTGGGTGTGGCCGCCGGCCTGGCCGGCCTGGTCGTGGTGCTTCCGAAGCTCTGGGACGTGGTGTTCAATCCCGTCGTCGGGGCGGCCAGCGATCGCGAGGCGGTCCGCACCGGCCGCCGGACCGGGTTGATGCTGCGGGGCGCGGTGGCGCTGCCCGTGCTCTTCGCGGTGATGTTCATGTCGCCGTTCACCGGTGGTGTGGGCGCGGCGTGGGTCGCGGTCGTGTTCGTCCTGGCCGCCAGCGCCTTCGCGCTGTTTCAGGTGCCCTATGTCGGGCTGCCGGCGGAGATGGCCGCCGACCCGGCCACTCGAACCTCGGTCACCGCGCGGCGTGTCATCTACCTGACCATCGGCATTCTGCTCGGCGGTGGGCTCGCACCGGCGCTGGTGGCGGCGGGCGGCGAGGGACGCGCCGGATACGTGCTGATGGGCTCGGTCGTGGGTGTGCTGATGCTGGGTGCACTGGTCAGCGCGGCGATCGGCACCCGGTGGGTGCCGTCGAGTCCGGGCCGGGCGCTCGGGTTGGTTGCCGCCGTGCGCGCCGCCCGGGGCAACCGGGCCTTTTTCGCACTGCTGATCAGTTACGTCGTGCATGCCGTCGCGGTGGCGGTCATGCTGGCCGCCGCGCCCTATATCGCCACCTATTGGCTCGGCGGTCACGGACTGACGTCGGTGTTGTTCGTCTGCCTGGTCGCGCCGAGCGCGCTGGCCGTCCCGGTCTGGGAGAAGCTCGCGCGCCGCTTCGGGAGGCTGCGCTGCCTGACCGTCGCGACGGTCGGCTACGCCGTCGGTGCGGCGCTGTTGTTGCCGGCCATCGCCCTGGGCGGGCCAGGACCGGCGCTGGCACTGGTCGCGGTCCTCGGGATCTGCTATGCCGCACTGCAATTGCTCTCGCTGGCCCTGCTGCCCGACACCGTACTGGCCGACGCCGATCGCACCGGGCAGACGCAGGCGGGGACATTCACCGGCCTGTGGACCGCGGGTGAGACCGCGGGCATGGCGCTCGGGCCGGGTCTCTTCTCCGTGGCGCTCACGGTCTCCGGATACACCCCGACCACCTGGGACGTCCCGCTGACCCAGGCCGCCGAGGCGAAACTGGGCATCCTCATCGGATTCACCGTCGCGCCCGCAGTGCTCATGCTGGCGTCACTCCCAGCGCTGCGTGCTTTCGGCCGCAGACGTAGCTGAACAGTGGAGACAACCGTGCCCCGGTGCCAGCGATGGTGTCGATGGCATCCGGGCGCGGAAGGGTGAATCAGCCCAGGTCCGGGTGGCCGACCCACTCGACGATCGTCCAGCCCTTCTGCGGGCTGCCCTGGAGGACGACGCGGCCGCCGTTGCGCATCGGATCGGTGCCGAGCTTGTTCTTGTCGGCGTTGTCGGCGTTCATCATCGACCAGAACATGATGGTGCCGCCGTGCGAGAAGATCACCGGGTCGGCACAGCCGCGGCGCTGTGCGTCGAGCAGTGCCTGATCGACGCGGCGGTCGAACTCGTTGCCGTCGATGGAGCCCGGAATCCGTGCGTTCAGGTCGCCGGAGAGCCACTTGATCGGCGCCTGGAGGTACCCGGACATCGCCTGGGCCTCCGGGGTGCCCTCGTACCGGCCTGCCTCGATCTCCCGGAAACCGGACTGAACGGTGAGGTTCAGGCCCTGCTCGGCGACGGTCGGTGCCGCGGTCTGCTCGGTACGCACCATGGTGGACGCGAACGCGCAGTCGTAATTCTCGCCGGCCAGCTGGATCGCCAGATTGTCTGCCTGTGTCCGGCCGCGCGAGGTCAGGTCGGGCCCGGGCACTGTGGTGTCGATCAGGCCGGAGGTGTTACCGAGGGACTCGGCATGGCGCACCAGGGTGATGACCATGTCGCCGCTGCTGCCGGAGCTGCCGAAGTCGATATCGGCGGACGCGGCGCCGGCGGTAGCGGTTGTGGCCGCGACCGCGGCCGCCATCACCGGGACGGACAATCGAAGAGATCGGATTCGCATGGGTGGGAATGCCTTTCATCGTGGCGAACGACACTTCGGATATGCCGAGGAACCGGAATCCGGGGTGTCGCGTCTCACAGAAGCAGCTATCTGCCCGAATCGAACGAGGGGTATCCCGTTCATCGGGATCTTCGGCGCGGTGGACAAATGTGTGCCGTCACGTCTTCGGCCGATCAGCGGTGCCGGTGCGACTCATGGGGTCGTCGGTGATATCGGGGTGGTAGCGAGCCGGACGATCAGGTCGACTGTGAAGTCGAACTCGCGATCGCGGTCGAACCGGGCGAGAAACGGTGCAGCAAGCTCGATCTGCGGCAGTCCAGATCCTTCGAGCGTGGCCTGACGCTCGGCGATTTGTGTGGGGTCTTCCGACCCGAACGTCGGTCCGGCCGCTGCCTCGCGCAGCAATGTTCCGATGAGCGTTGCCAGCAGCGTGCGCATGAGATGGACCGCTCCCTCGGGGCTGCGGCCCGTGCGTCGTAGCACGGTGAGGATTCCTTCGACAGGGGCCAGGGCGACTGTCGAGGAGAGTTGGCGGGTCAGCACCAACGTCGCGGCCTGGGGATGGGCGAGTGTGATGCGGCGGAATTCGTTGGCCCACGCACGAACATCACGGTCGATCGAGTCGGTCGGTTCCGGCAGGCGGAGTTGTTCGAGCACATGCTCGGCGACAGCGTCGAGCAGATCGTCTTTGTCCTCGACGTAGTGGTAGAGGCTTTTGGCGTCGACTCCCAGGACCCGGCTGACCGACCGCATGCTGACGGCATCGGTGCCCTCGGCGTCGATGACCGAGAGCGCGGCCTCGCGGATCGCGGTACGTGAGAGCTGAGCCTGAGCCTTCGGCGGACGGCCTCGTCGGGGCTGTCGCGGGCTCGGTGTCGCGTCGGTCATGGCGTTCATCGAACCCACTCTTGCATATTTCCACGGTGTGGGTTTAATCTGGTTTAATTCCACACCGTGGAATTAATGACGTGAGGTGAGAACGATGCGGATGCCGTGGCATCAAGGCGATGTGCTGGATCTGGCGAGTGTGGGTGTGCGGGTCGACAGCCTGACCGACGTCTCGGCGATCCCTGGTGGTCCGGGTGCCCGGCTCACCGCGATCCGGACCCAGGCGGTGGCGTTCAGGCAAGAGTTCCTCGGAACCGGCACTCCGGACAGCGTCACAACCTGTGACCTGGTCACCCTGCCGTACCCGACACGGTTCGGCTTGTTCCGCGCGTCCCGCGCGATAGCGCCGTTCCTCGCGATCACCAACCGGATGTTGGTCATCAGATGGGCTGAGAGCGACGGGACGCCACGGGTGCTGCTCTTCGAGCCCAGCGATGTCGAACTCGGCCGCTACACGCCGTACTTCGACAAGCTCGTCGAACGAACCCCCGACGTGGTGTCGAAACGGGTGGTGACCGAACACGGCACAGTGGTCGGGCACCTGTCCCGCCTCGGAATCGATCCGGCCGAGGTCGACTACCTGATGTTCGACCACCTGCACACCCAGGACCTGCGCCGCTGGATCGGCACCACCACCCACCAGGCCGACCTCGGCGGGCAACCGAAACCCGTGTTCCCGCGCGCGAAGGTCATCGTGCAGCGTGACGAACTGGCCGCGATGGCGGATCTGCACCCGATGCAGCGCCCGTGGTACCAGCCCGGGGCCTACCGCGATGTTTCGCCGGAGTCGTTCTTGCCCATCGACGGGTCGGTGGTGTTCGGTCCCGGCGTCGCGGTGGTGAAAACCCCCGGCCACGTCTTCGGCAACCAGAGCTTGGTGCTCAATACCTCGACCGGGGTCTGGGTCAGCAGTGAGAACGTCATCGCTGCGGAATGCCTCACCCCGGAATTCTCCCGGATGCCCGGAATCGCGCGGTGGGCGCGGGAGTGGGGACAGGAGATCGTGCTCAATGCCAACACCATCGAAACCACTGTCGATCAATACAACTCGATCATCTTGGAGAAGACGCTGGCCGATCGGAGTCAACGCGATTCCCGCTTCGCGCAGTTCTTTCCGTCGAGCGAGCTGACAGCGGCGTGGACCAATCCTGGTACCTCGCCGACATTCGCCCACGGTGCGATCACGCACCGGTGACCTCAGGGCCAATTCCGCATTCCACCATGCTGTGAAAGGAATCCCGCACATGCGTGCACTCATCGGCGGCGCCGGACCCAACTGGCTGCTGCGCGATATCGACACTCCGCACCTACTCGGTGCGGTCCGCATTCAGGTGATGGCCGCCGGCCTGAACCGCGCCGACCTCTATGCCCTGGAGGGCAGCTACACCGCCAACTCCCAACAGGCGGGCGAATTCACCGCCGGCATGGAAGTAGCGGGCGTGGTGGAAACGTCGAGTCCGCTCGCGCCACATCTGTGCGCGGGAACTCGGGTCATGGGCATCACGATCGGTGGCTTCGCCGACTACGCGCTGTGTGATCCTCGGCTACTCGTGCCCATCCCCGGCGGCCTGAGTTTCGAGGAGGCGGCGTCCCTGCCGATCGGGTTGATCACCGAACACGACGCGCTGGTCAGCCAGGCGGGTTTCGTCGCGGGCAACAGCGTGCTGATCGTCGGTGGGACCAGCTCGATCGGGCTGGTCGGCATCCAACTCGCCAAAGCGCTCGGCGCGAGCACCGTCATCGCGACGACCACCAGCGCGGACAAGCGAGACGCACTCACCGCCGCGGGCGCGGACATCGCTGTCGATACCACCGTCGAGGATCTCGCGGCGGTGGTGGCGTCCGCGACGAACGGCAACGGCGCCGATATCACCCTCGACCATGTCGGGGGTGAACTCTTCGCGCGGTTGCCCGCCGCGACGGCGATCGGCGGCGCCATCGTCAGCATCGGGCGACTCGCCGGTGCCACGACCACCCTCGATCTGGACACGATCGCTTTCCGTCGCCAGCGAATACTCGGCACTACCTTCAGCATTCGCACCCGCGACGAGCTGGCCGATGTCGTCGCCGCGCTGACCTCGCAGGTCGTTCCCGCGGTCGCCGCGGGAACGATCAGCCCACGCGTGGATGCCGTCTTCGTCCCCGAGCAAGCCGAGCGCGCCGCCGAGCGGCTCCGGCGGAACTCGGCGGTCGGCAAGATCATCTTGTCCTTCGCCGACGCGCATACCGGGCCCGCTCCGGCGACGGACGAGTGAAGGCAGCACTGGGCGGATGAAGGTCCATCACCTCAACTGCGGAACCATGCACCCACCCGCGACTCCCGGCGGGCTGGTCTGTCACGTGCTGCTGGTGGAAACACCGCGAGGGCTCGTCCTCGTGGATGCGGGCCTGGGGTTGCAGGACTCTCGTTCTCCTGGGCCGAGGTTCGGTGCGGGCCGCTTCTTCGTCCGACCCGTCTTCGACCCGGCCGAAGCCGCGATCACGCAGGTCGAGAAACTCGGCTTCGACCCCCATGATGTGCGCGACGTCGTGCTCACCCACTTCGACGCCGACCATGCCGGCGGTTCGGCTGACTTCCCTTGGGCCCGGGTGCACCTCACCGCCGCGGAGGCGTTCGCCTCCCGGAATCCGCGCACGCTGATCGAACGCGGCCGCTATCTCCCCGCGCAGCGCTCCCACCATCCGATCCTTGTCGAGTACACACCGGACGCGGGGGAGTCATGGCGGGGGTTCGCCGGTGCGAAAGAGCTCACCGGCATCTCACCCGGAATCGTGCTGGTCAACCTCCCCGGCCACAGCCGGGGCCACGCGGCTGTGGCTGTCGACGCCGGTGATCGTTGGATTCTGCATGTCGGCGATTCCTTCTATCACCATGGTCAGCTCGATGGGTCCTGCTCCGCGCCACGGGCTCTCACCGCGATGGAACGTGTCATCGCCGCCGACTGGACCCGGGTCAAGGCCAACCATGAACGTCTCGCCGAGCTGTGGACCGCCGCCGACCCCGACCTGCTCCTGATCAATGCCCACGATCCATACCTGCTCGATCGGGCACTGGGTCGTCTCTGAACCCCCTGAACAGAAAGTGAACTCGCTATGAGCCGGATCTTCGGCGGTATCACCCAAATGGGCTATGTCGTACGCGATATCAACGCAGAGATGCACCGTTGGATCGCCCAGGGCGTAGGGCCCTGGTTCTATGTCCACGACGTAGAGACCGACTACTTCACCTATCGCGGCAGCGATTCGCCGATGAAAATGAGCGTGGCGCTGGCCAATTCGGGTGACGTGCAGATCGAGCTGATCCAGCCGCGCAACGACGCGCCGTCGCTCTACCGGGAATTCCTCGACTCCGGGCGCGAAGGCTTGCAGCACATCGCCTACTGGACCGATAACTACCAAGCGCTCTACGACAAGGCGCTGGCGCTGGGCTACGAGGTGGGCCACGAAGGGTCGATCGGCGGTGAACTCGGTCGCTTCGCCTACTTCGACACCGAGAAGACCTTCGGCCACATCATCGAAATCTCCGACATCAGCGGCCCCAAAGGCCAATTCTTCCACTACATCCGGGAAGTCGCGCAAACCTGGGACGGCAGTGAACCCATCCGCGGCGAAGTCGACAAGCTCGCATGACCACAGAGGAGAACACCATGCCGATGATCGACTTCCCCGACCCCGCGACCCTGCCCCCCGCGCTCCGCGAAGCGTTGTCCACACACACGGCCAACATCTATCGTATGGTCGCTCACTCCCACGGCATGGGCCTGAGTTTTCTGACCATGGCCGACGCCATGCTGCAAACCAACTCTGTCCCTTTCCCGCTGCGCGAGCTGGCGATCTTGCGCGTCGGCCACGTCTACGAAGCGCCCTATGAACTGCACCATCACGAGAGGTTCGCGCGCGCGGTCGGGCTCAGCGAGGACGCGATCGCCGCTGCCGCCACCGGCTGCGGCGAAGGGCTGCGATCCGAGGAAGCCGCCGTGCTCCGCTGGACGGATACGATTCTTTCCGAGCACACGCTCGGGGAGGTGGCTCGGGCCGAAGCGCTAGAACTGTTCAGCGTCACCGAATTAGCCGATTTCGTCCTCACCGTCGGTTTCTACCAACTCGTCTGCAATTTCCTCAACACCTTCGAGGTCACTACCGAGGGGGAACCGTAGACGCGGCGAGGCCCGAATGACGATGCCCCGAGCTCGATCGAGCGACACAATTCACCGGCGGTCCGGATTCACCGCCGCGCGAGGGCAGCGTCGACGAGGGTGGTCGCGGCGGCCAGGGCGGCGCGAGCGACGAGCCCGGCATCGCGCATCTGGGCTTGCGCGATGGCTCCGTCGAACAGGATGGCCAGTTGATCGGCAAGGCTGTTCGGGTCGGCGATTCCGGCGTCGTGGGCCAGGACGCGAAATTGGTCGCTGGTGGCGGTCTTGTGTCGCTGGGCGACGGCGCGCGCGGGGTGTCCGGGGTCGGCGAGTTCCACGCTGGCGTTCATGAATGGGCACCCGCGAAATCCCTTGCTGGTGAACCAGGTTTCCAGCAGGGTGAAGCCGCCGAGCAGGCGGTCGCGAGCGGTGCCTGTCGCGGTCGCGGCGGCCAGCATCGCTCGGGCTGGCTCGTCGCGGGCTTCCAGGACCGCCACGACCAGGTCGTCCTTGGTGGGGAAGTGACGGTAGAGGGTCATCTTACTGACGTTGGCCTCGGCGGCGACGCGGTCGACGCCGACAGCGCGAATACCTTCGCGGTAGAAGAGTTTCGAGGCGGTTGCCAGGACTCGCTCGCGCGGGGTCACGGCGTGAACACCAACTTGGTGTAGTCGTGCGCGGTCAGGGCATCGGCGGCGTCGGCGAAAGGAACGACTCGGGTGGTGACAGGTGTCGGGTCGAAACGTCCGGAGGCGAGCAGGTCCAGTAGCGCCGGGGCGTCGCGGCGGGCGTGGATGCGGCCGGTGATGAAAGTCGAGTTCATCGTGTACAGCGCGAGGAGGGGGAGCCGGGGTTGCGCGGCGGGATCGAAATAGATAGCGGTGCAGGTGCACACACCGTCGCGATCCAGGCTGGCGAGCGCGAGGGACAGACCACGGATGTCGCCGGACGCGTCGACGGTGATCGGGAATTTGTCGTCGAGCCGGTCCGGGATGTGGTCGAGGGTCTCGATGCCGTAGCTTTCCGCCACGGCCCGGCGGGCCGGGTCGGTGTCGAGGTAGAGCACCCGTTCGCTGGCCGATGCCTTGGCTTGGGCCGCGGCGTAGAGACCGATCGACCCGGATCCGGCGCCGCCGACAACGAGTACGGGTGCTGCGGGGCGCTGGGCGAGGTGGGGCGCGACGGCGCGGAAGCCGTCGGTGAGGTTGTCGGAGGCTCCGGCGGCGGCCGCGGCGGTCAGGCCCGCCGGGACCGGGATGAGCATCGCGTCGGCATAGGGGACATGGATCAGGTCTGCGAGGAAGCCACCCCATCGGGTGTTCTGCTCGCCGAACCCGAATCCGTAGGTCGACATCAGGGGCACGCTCAGACAGTTGCCGGTCCGGCCTGCCTGGCACGCGTCGCAGGCGCCACAGTTGATCTGAAAGGGGACGACCACGCGGTCACCGGGCTCGACACTGCGCACGCCGTCGCCGACCAGGACGACCTCGGCGACGCATTCGTGGCCGAGAACGAACGGCGGCTCGAACGGCGAGCGGCCGCGGATGATCTCGATGTCCAGGTCGCAGGTGGCCACAGCGAGGGGTCGGACGACGGCCTCGCCGCTGCTCGTGATCACCGGGTCTGCGATATCGCGCCACTCGAGCTGACCGCGGCCGGCGAAGGTAAGTGCTCGCATGACTGTACTGTACTGTTCTGTATCGTTAGCTGGCAAGGTCGATGTCCTCGCCGAACACAATGCTGACGTCGGAGATCGGAACTGCCTGAAAGCCCTGTGATTCGGAGCTGTGGGGTGGTCAGTTCTGTCGGCGGAATCCACCTTCGGTGTTGATGACCTGCCCGGTGATCCATGAGGCTTCGTCGGTGGCGAGCCAGCCGATGAGGCGGGCGGGGTCGTCGGGTGTGCCCCAGCGTTGGGCGGGGAACCGGCGGCGTACCGCCTCGTGGAGTTCGGGCGATGCGTATCCGGTGTCGACGGGGCCGGGGTTGACGGTGTTGAGGGTGATCGCCTGATCGGCGAGATGGTCGGCCAGGGTGGGGGTGATCGAGGCGAGGGCGCCTTTGGCTGTGGCATAGGCGATTTCGTCGCGCATGGGGCCGAGGTCCTGCCCGGAGGTCATGAGGACGACGCGGCCGCCGGGACGTCCGTCGTGCTGTGCGGCGAATGCTTGGGTGAGCAGCAGCACCGATCGGGTGTTCACGGCCCAATGGGCATCGAGCAGTGCGGCGTCCAATGTGCCCAGTGGACCGTCGCCACCGCTGCGTGCGTGGTTGCAGACGAGGATGTCGAGATGCCCGTAAACCGCTGTCGCGGTGGTGATCAACCGCGCGGGCGCGTCGGCACCGGCGAGGTCGAGGCCGAGGTGGTGGACCGGGGTGTTGTCGGCCAGGGTTTCGAACAGGGCTTGTGGTCCGTCGGGGTCTGCTCCCCATGGCTGTTCACTGTCGTGGGGTGCGTGGTGGTGCAGGAACAAGCTCGCACCCGATGCGGCCAACCGGCGAGCGATCGCGTAGCCGATGCCCTTGCGTCGGCTCACTCCGGTGATCACGGCGACGCGGCCGCGCAGTGGCAATGGGTCACGCTGCAGTTCAACGGCAGTGGGTTCGGTGTGTGGCACGGGGCAATTCTCGGTCATGCCGTGTGGTGTGCCTGGATCAGCGCGACGTCAGGTGGTCGTGAGCAAGCCACCGTCGATCACGAGGTCCGAGCCGGTGATGTTCGCGGCGCGATCACTGGCCAGGAAGGCGGCGAGATCAGCGATCTCGTCAGGCCGGGTGAATCGGCCGGTAACGGATGCGGATGCGGCGGCCTGGGCGACGGCTGCGGCGTCGTCGCCGGTGGCCTGGGCGATCGCGGTGGCGACACCGGCCTCGCCCAGCCACAGGTGATCATGATGATGCTGCCTTTGCCGGCGCCGAGCACGGCGGGCAGCACCGCGCGGGTGGTTCGGATCGCGGCCAGCAGATTCAGGGGTGAAAGTGCCCAACCAGTGCGGTCGCTCCTTCGTCGGTCCGGTCGCTCACAGGCCCTGATCGGCGAGCCAGGCGAGCACCGCGTCGGCGACATCCTTCCACCCGCTGTCCACGGTGAGCGAATGACCACGCCCTTCGAATTGGCGAAGTTCGGTGACCGCGGTGGAGTCGCGGTACTGCTTGAGTGTGGACCGAGTGACCACATCGGGCACTGTGTGGTCCTCGAGCCCTGAGATGAGCAGCAGCGGGCCCCGATCGGCGTTGCCTGTGTTCACCTTTGCTTGGGAATGCGGCACGAAGTTGGCGGCGGCGGCTTGGAACAGCGGACGCGCCGGTGAGGGAATGGTCCACTGCTCGAACAATTCGTCGGACTCCTGCTCGGAGACCGCGTTCCCGAATCCGAACCGGAATTCCTTGCTGGTGAGCGAGATCGCCTTGTGCAGATTCGCCGGGTTCCCCAGTGCGGGCAGTCCCGCGCGCAGCTGCGCCAACGGCAGCGGCAACACGCCCTTGATCTGTGCGGGATCGATCGCTACACCGGCGATACCCCGACCCTCACCCAGTAGCTTCTCGGTGATCAGGCCACCGAACGAATGCCCGACAATGATGGGCGCGGCGGGTAGGGCATCGATGATCTGCGCGAAATGTGCTGTCGCATCGTCGATTCCAACATCGGCAACCGCCTCGGGGTGTTCGCGGGCGGAGGTGACCGTATCGGGCTCGCCGGGCCATCCGGGGGCGAGCGGGGCGTATCCGGCGGCACGGAAATGCTCGACCCAGGGACCCAACTGCTGGCGTGTAACCACAGGCCGTGGATGAAGACGACAGGGGTAGCGGTCTGGGGCATCTCGATCCCTCTCAGCGCGGACCATGGACGCGGCCGCTGTGTCGATTCGACCAGGCATCAAGCGGAGGTCAACCCTGTGAATCGAACACCGATTCGCGGGCAATGTCCAGGTCATGTCGTGGCCGCACCGATAACCGCGTTATTATCGTCGCAGGCGAGGATGTATTCGTGGTCCGATGGCGCCAGAGAGCGAGAGCGGAATTGGACCTGGACCTACGCCTGCTGCGGTACTTCGTCACGGTTGCCGAGGAGTTGCACTTCGGCCGCGCCGCCGCCAGGCTCTACATCAGCCAGCCCGCGCTGTCGCAGCAGATCCGCAAGCTCGAAGAACAGCTGGGCGGCCGGCTGCTCGAGCGAAACAGCCGCCACGTGACGGTGACTCCGCGTGGGCATCGAGTGCTCTCCGATGCCCGGGAGATGATCGCCCTGGCCACGCGTATCGGCGAACGACCCGATGACTCGGGGGTCGTGCGTATCGCGCACATCTTCGAGTTGCCGACCACCCGGATCGTCGCCGACGCCTTCGCCGCGAGCTGCCCCGATATCCGGCTCGCCGAGTATTCGATGGACAGCTTCCGGCAGTTGGACGCGTTGCTGGGCCGACGGCTCGATATCGCGATACTGCGGGTCACCTCCGCGATGGTCGCACGGTATCCGACCGGCTGGCGCTTTCATCGCCTCCGGCTCGAGCCGATGCTGCTGGTCGGGCGCCCGAATGATCTGCCCGCGACCACGGCGTCGTTGTTCGAACGCCCGGTGGGAGTCTTCGCTGACACGCCCGAATCAGGGTTGTACAACGCCCACGGTGACTATCTGAGCGCGTTCGAACACCACACGGCGATGTCGTTGCGGTGGCTCGGGAACCCGGGCACCTTCGGGCATTGCCTGGCCGTCGTGCGGCGTACCCCCGAGGTGGGCTATGTCCTCGAATTCGAAAGCTACGCAGAACGATACAGCGAATTGGGGATACCGATCTATCGCCCCGCCGAGGTGCAACCGTACTACCCGTGGTGCATCGCGTGGCGCGACGAGCCCCACAGCGAAGCCGTCGCGAGCTTCCTGCGGATCGCCGAAGATACTGCGCGAGAACGGAATTGGCACACTCCGCCGCAGCAGACGGGGCTGCCCTGGGCGCCTGCCGGCGACCCCACGGATTCGTTCCAGGCCGCGGCCGCCGAGCCGTGGCCGCAGCGGTGACATCGTGACCTGCCCCACCGAATGTGTTCCAACTCTGGTTGCTGACAGACAGCCTTCCCGAAAGGCCGCCTGCGGCCCTGCCAGTGGCTCAGCGCAGCCCGGGGTGCTGGCGCGAAAGCATCGGCACCAGAAGTCGTTTCGGCAGGAAGGGCACCAGCGCGGCGGCTGCGCGGTTGGCCAGTCCCGGGATGGCCACCATGGTGCCCTTGTCCAGGCCGCTGATACCGACGCGGGCCACCACCTCTGGTGATACCCACATGACAGGCGGCAGTGCGGCGTGCGCCTCCTCGGAAGTGAAGCCCGCGCGCTCGCCGAAACCGGTGTCGACCGGCCCTGGGCACAGTACGGTCGCGGTGACGCCGGTGCCACGCAGTTCGCCGGACAGGCTCTGGGTGTAGGACAGCACGAACGCCTTGCTCGCGCCGTACCCGGCCTGGCCGGGCAGCGGCTGGAACGCGCCGGTGGAGGCGACATTGAGCACCGCTCCGGTGCCGCGGGCCACCATCGCGGGCAGGAAGCGGGTGCACAGATCGACGACCGCGACGACATCGAGTTCGACCATCGCGATCTCGGCATCCGGGGTGGCCTTGTGCACGGGGCCGAGAGTGGAGATTCCGGCGCAATTCACCAGGATCGAGGGAGCGAGTCCGAGCTCTTCGACGCGTCCGAGCAGCGCGGCGCGGGTCTCGCGGTCGCCGAGGTCGGCGGCGAGGATATCGGCGCGGACACCGGTCGCGGTGATCTCGGCGGCTAGTTCGGCCAACTTGTCGGCGCTGCGCGCGACCAGCGTGACCTGGTGTCCGCGCGCGGCCAGTTCACGGGCCAGCGCGGCACCGATGCCGGAGGAGGCGCCGGTGACGATCGCGGTGCGGTCGGCAGCGGGGGAGGGAAGGCTCATACGCCCAGCCTAGGGCGAACGCCGGCACCATCCGCGGAATCGGGTGACCAGGAAATGTCTAGCACGCCATGGATTGAGATACATGGGCTTTGATTCTCTTATTGTCTCGTCGCGTGATCTGCCGTAGCTTCCCCTTCGAGTCACAACGCAGATACCTTCGAAGTTCTCTCACGATGGCGGCAGCGCCAGAGGGGTCACTGTGCAGAATCAACCACCCGCAGCCGAGCTGCTGGAGTCCCTGGCCGAACTACTGGAGAGCACATTGCTGCCGGCCTTGCCACCCGCCCTGCAGCACCGTGCGCGGGTAGGGGCGAATCTGGCCAGGATCGTGCGTCGCGAGATCGATCTCGCGCCGGCGGCGACGCGACATGAACACGAACTACTCGGCGCGGTCGACGACGAGCGCGCCCTGTGGCAGGCACTGGTCGAGGTGGTGCGCGCCGACCTGGCGATCGCCAAACCCGGGTACGACAGCTGGGAGGGTCAGTGACCACCGATCTCGCCGCCGGTCTGGCCGAGTTCCTGACCCGGACCTGGGCCGCGCCTGCGCGGGTAGACGAGCTCGAGTATCTCTCGGCGGGCGCGCGCCGACGCAACGTCGGCTTCACCGCGCAGGTCGAGGGGGAGCGCGCACGCAAGCTGGTCGCCACGCTCGTGCCGGCCGCCGTGCAGATCATGTCGGTCGAGGATGAGGCGGCGGTGCGCGAACTGGCGCGGTCGCACGGGGTGGCGGTGCCAGCGGTGGTGGCGGTCTGCGCGGATCCGGCCGTGGTGGGCGAGCCGTTCGTTGTCAGCGATCACGTGGCCGGGGAGACCGTCCCGCGCAAGGTATTGCGCCTCATCGCGGCCGAAGGCAACGCCGAGGCAGTGGCCCGCGAGTGGGGCGAGGCGATGGGCAGGCTGCACGCCATCGATCCGGCCGCCGCTCCGGGCACCGTGCCCGCCGCGGGCGCCGACCCGGCCGCCGGCCTTTTCGCCGCGGCCGAGACGGACGTGCGTGCGCTGCTCGGCGACCGGCCGGTGTTCGAGCTGTCGCTGCGCTGGCTCGAACAGCGCCTCCCTGGCCCGCCGCCGCGCACCGCGCTGCTGCATACCGACCTGCGCAACGGCAATATCGTCGTCGCCGATGACGGTGTGCGGGCCGTGCTGGACTGGGAGGGCGCTCAGCGTTTCGGCGACCCGATGCGTGACGTGGCCTGGCCCGCGCTGCGGATGTGGCGCTTCGGCGCGGACGATCGCGAGTTCGGCGGTTTCGCCGACCGCGCGAGCTTCCTGCGCGGCTACCAGGGCGCGGGCGGTGACTTCGATCTCGACCGATTCCGCTGGTGGAAGGTGATGGGCACGCTGGCCTGGGGCGTCGGCCTGGCCGCCCAGGCCGCCGCGCATGTCGACGGCAGCGTGCGCGACATCGTCATGGCCGCCAGCGGCCGGCGGGTTTCCGAAATCGAGTGGGACCTGCTCATGCAGATTCGCCCCGAGGCGAAAGTATAGGAGAGACAGTGGATTTCGAACTGCCCGACGATCTGGCCGGATATCTGAGCGAGCTGGATGCGTTCATCGAGGCCGAGATCATCCCGCTCGAGCAGCAGGCCGACAACATGCGCTTCTTCGACCACCGCCGTGAGGACGCGCGCACCGACTGGGACCGTGGCGGTCTGCCGAGCGCGGAGTGGGAGCGATTGCTGGCTGAAGCGCGTCGTCGTGCCGATGCCGCGGGCCACTACCGCTATGCCTTCCCGCGCGAGTTCGGCGGGCGCGACGGCACCAATCTCGGGATGGCGGTGATCCGCGAGCACCTGGCCGGACGGGGTCTCGGTCTGCATTGCGACCTGCAGAACGAGCACGCCATCGTCGCCAACAATGTGGGTCTGCTGCTGATGCTCGAGTACGGCACCCCGGCTCAGCGAGCCCAGTGGGTGGACGGGTTGGCCGCGGGCACGAAGTTCTTCGCCTTCGGCATCACCGAGCCCGATCACGGTTCCGATGCCACCCACATGGCGACCACCGCCACCCGGGCGGGTGACGACTGGATCATCAACGGGGCCAAGACCTGGAACACCGGAGTCCACATCGCCGACGCCGATCTGATCTTCGCCCGCACCTCGGGACGACCCGGCGACGGACACGGCATCACCGCGTTCCTGGTGCCGATGGACGCGCCCGGCTTCCGGGTCGAGGAGTACCTCTGGACCTTCAATATGCCCACCGACCACGCGCGTGTCTCGCTGACCGAGGTGCGGGTCCCGAATTCGGCGATCTTCGGGCAGGAGGGCCGAGGTCTCGGCGTCGTCCAGCATTTCTTCAACGAGAACCGGATCCGCCAAGCGGCCTCCAGCCTCGGCGCGGCGCAGTACTGCATCGACCAGTCCGTCGCATACGCCAAGGAGCGCAAGCCTTTCGGCAAGCCGCTGGCAGCCAACCAGGCCATCCAATTCCCGCTGGTGGAACTGCACACCCAGTGTGAGATGCTGCGCGCGCTCATCCACAAGACCGCCTGGTCCATGGACACCTACGGCACTTTCGCTGCCTCCGAACAGGTTTCGATGTGCAACTACTGGGCCAACCGGCTGTGCTGCGAAGCCGCCGACCGGGCCATGCAGGTGCACGGTGGTCTGGGCTACTCGCGGCACAAGCCGTTCGAGCACATCTATCGCCACCATCGGCGCTACCGGATCACCGAGGGGGCGGAGGAGATCCAGATGCGGCGGGTGGCCGGGTATCTGTTCGGGTTCATGGACCGCACCGCGGTCAAAGGGGTGTGAGCCCGGCCCGATAGGGGCCCACCACCAACTGCATCTTGAATGGTCATCAAGAACGCGCTATCTTCTTGGGGACCGTTCAAGAATTTGACAGATCAAGGTGGTTTACTTTGGACACCCACGCCGCCGACGAACTGCGCCGCCTCGACAACAGCGATCTGCTCGCCCTGTTCACCACCCTGGAAGCCCCTGCGATCGCCGAGATGGAGGGCGAGTACACCGCCGCTCTGCTGGCCCAGCCGAACTTGTTCGCGGTGGTGACCGGAAAGGTGGCCGTGGCCAATCCGCTCGGTCCGTGGCTGTGCAAGGCATTCCGGCCGGTGGATGCGAACGGCGGGCGTGGCTACAACACTTTCGGCGAGTTCGGTCAGGTCCGGCAGCGCTACCCGATGCGCACACTCTTGGCACCGTCGCGCTACGACGGCGCTCCGGCCTACACGCTGATCTATCGCGCCTACATCTCGATGTGTGGGTCGATCAACATGGTGGACGAGGTGCGCCGGGCCGCGCCCGGCGTCTATCTGGGCCTGGGCACCTGGGGATTCACCGACTCTCAGCGCCGCGTGCCCCGGCCCTTCCTGCTGACCGGCCCGGTCGGCCCGTACCGCGGCGATATCGGCATCGCCAGGCCCGCATTCACGACCAGTTCTCGTGAGCTGCCAGGTCCACTCGCCTGACACCTCACCCATCCGTGCCACCCGAGCGAAGGAAATCATGACGACATCCCCTCGTACCGCGCTGATCACGGGCGCGTCCGCCGGCATCGGCGCGACGTTTGCCCGCCACTTGGCCGCGAGCGGCTACCAGCTGCTGTTGGTCGCCCGCCGCGCTGACCGTCTCCGGGAACTCGCCGAGCAGCTGACCGGCGACCACGGTGTGCGCTGCGAGGTGTTCGCCGCCGATCTCACCGATCCCGCCGCACCCGCCGCGATTGTGGATTTCGCCGACCAACAGGGCCTGGACATCGACGTACTCATCAACAACGCGGGACTGTCGGGCAAGACCGCGTTCGCCGATACCCCATGGGATGCCCTTGCCGGGGAGATCCAGCTGATGGTGACCGCTCCGACCGAACTCGCCCACCGGGTCATCCCCGGCATGAAGAAGCGGCAGTGGGGTCGCATCATCAACCTGTCCTCGGTGGCCGCGTTCGCCCCACCCGGCGCCAGCCTGCTCTACACCGGGATCAAATCCTATGTCCTCAACGCCTCGCAATCCCTCGACATGGAACTCAAACCTCACGGCATCCACGTCACCGCCCTGTGCCCCGGCTTGACCCACACCGAATTCCACGACGTCATGGGCACTCGCGACAAAGCCGACCACCTACCCGCCATCCTCTGGCAGCAGCCCGACGCCGTCGTCACCGAGGCCTTGGCGGCGGTGATGAACGGCAAACCCGTGTGCGTGCCCGGCGTCGTCAACAAGATCTCCGCCGCCGCTATGAAGCCCCTGCCCATCCGCCTGGGCTACTTCGTCGGAAAGACCTTCAACCCCTTCAAGAACGGCTGAACTCGCACCGCGCGTTCGGTGTCGGCCCGGGACCGCGATGTCGTGGCTGCCGTCCCGGATAGGGTCGGGCCAACGTTGGTGACGAAGTCAGGAATCGAACATGCCTCGCAACAGACGTCCTCGCGACCGCGAGGAGAAGCGCGCGGAGATCGTGGTGGCGGCTCGACGGTTGTTCACCGAGGAGGGCTATGACGCGGCCTCGATGGCGCGGATCGCTCGCGAGGCCGGAGTGGTGTCGAACACTCTGTATTGGTACTTCCAGGACAAAGACGCGGTACTGATCACGGTCTTGGACGCGATCCTGGCCGACTCCATGGCCGCCTACGGCGAAATCCTGGATGCCGGATTGGCGGATCGACTGTTGTGGCTGGTCACGGAATTGGAGCAGCTGGGCCGCCTGGTGAACACGGTGCACGCCCGCGTGAAAGAGTCCCCGGCCGTCGCTGAATGGCACGAGCAGTTCCACGCGCTGGCCGAGGGCCTGTTCCGGGCGGAGCTGATAGGGCTCGGCATATCCGCCGACGACGTGGATCCGTTGGTTTCGATGGGGGTTTTCGTCGTCGAGGGTATGTTGACCCACCCGATGCGGGAACCCGACAAGCGGGCGGTGATCGAGGCGTTGCTTCGCAGCGCTCGCGAGATCGCCGCGCCCACTACCTGATTCGGGTCGGTTGAGGCTGCGGGTCGAGGAGCCCGCAACTCGCCGTCTGCTCGCGCCGCGGGGAACCGACTAAACTCACGAAAGTCCGCCGAGGTCTAGGTGTTCGGAGCTTTGTGTGCACGTCCTTCTGGCCGTTCTCGGCCCAACCGCGGCCATCGTCGGCGTCCTCGTCGGTGGCCTGATCACCTCGAGGGCGCACACTCGCGCTCATGCGCTGAGCATCGCGGACAAGCGATTGACCGAGCGGAGAGACGCGTGCATCGACTTCCTGGCAGCTGTCCGTACGTTCCGGCGATACGTCATGTACTCAGAACCTCAGGTTCGAGGTGTCGGACCGACAGCGGATGAGAAAGGCAGTGTCGGCGTCGAAGGGCGCGCGGAGCACGACGCTCGGATAGACGCGGCACTGAGTCGGGTGATGGTTGTCGCGGGCTCCGAGGTGATCGTCACCGCGGCGATGAAACTGGCCAGGGATACCAGCGACTTCGTCACCGCGCGTGCCGATCAGGGTCGAGAGAAGATCCCCGATGCCGAGGTGGAACGACTTCGATCTGCGGAACAGAACTTCGCCACAACGGTCATCAAGTACCTCGAGCTCTAGCCGGACGGGTACGGCGGAGGTTGGAGCCGTGGGTGGCGTCAGATGGTGACGACTATCTTGCCGGTGTGGTGGCCCCGTTCCAGGTAGCGGTGGGCGGCGACGATGTCGTCGAGGGTGAACACGGTATCGATGACCGGGCGCAGTGCGCCGGTGCGGATGCCGGCGCTCAGGAAGGCCGTGATGCGGTGTACGGCCGCGGGGTCGAGGGTGTGTTCGAAGCTCATGTACCGGATCATGGTGATCGGGTCGGCGGGATACGGTGCGGGCCGCGGGTCCAGCCAGCCGACAGTGATCAGCCTGCCGCTGAATCGCTTGGCCGCGGTGGCGAGATCGGCCAGGCCGGGACCCATGACCGAGTCCAGGACGATGTCGGCGCCGGTGCCGTTGGTAAAGCGATGCGTGGCCTCGACGATATCGTCGCGGTCGGTGACGATGACGGTGGCGGCACCGGCGGCCAGCAGGGCGGGTTCTTTCGAGGCGCTCCGGGTGACAGCGAGGGGGACAGCGCCGATCTGGCCGGCGATCTGGATGGCGGCCAAGCCGACACCACTGGAGGCGGCGGTGATCAGGACATGGTCGCCGGGCCGCACCCCGGCCTTTTCGACGAGCGCGCCGTAAGCGGTGGAGTACGCCACCCACAACGCTGCCGCGCTGGTGGCGTCCAGCCCGGCGGGCCTGGCGACGACCCGGTCAGCGGGAAGGACGAGGTGTTCGGCGTAGGTGCCGTTGGTGTCCATATCGGGCACGGCCGTGACGATGACCGCGTCGCCGATGGCCCACCCTTGGACTCCCGAACCGACGGCATCGATCGTGCCGGTCGCTTCGATGCCGAGGCGGGCGCGTGGCAGGTGGATCGGTCGCGGTGAGTTGCCCGCGCGGATCATCTGGTCGAGGCGATTGACGCCGACGGCTTCGACCGCGAGCCGAACTTCGCCGGGGCCGGGGGCACCGACCGGTTCGTCGACCAGACGCAGGACTTCGGGGGCGCCGGTCTCATCGAAGACGACGACTCGTGACATGGGGGACTCCTGACCACTCATCTATTTCTCGTACGGTCGTTCTATTAATATAGATAGTACAGTCGTTCTAGGAATGTCAACGTGGCGAATCGGGAGACAGGTGATGGCAGGACGTCCGGTCGACTACCAGCGCAGAGACGAATTGCTCGACGCGGTAGTGGATTACATGGTCGAACGCGGGCTCTCGGAGCTGTCGTGGCGACCGGTCGCCGCCGGCCTCGGCGTCTCGGCGACCACGCTGGTGCACCACTTCGGCACCAAGGAACAGATGCTCCAGGTCGTCCTCGAGCGGTTACGGCGGCGCATGTTCGCCGCCACCAGCGATACGGCAGGCCCGCATCCCGACGTGGCGGCGGCAGCGCGCGCGGTCTGGGAGCGAACCTCGGACCCGCGAATGCAGGCGGAGTTTCGGTTGTTCTTCGCCGCCTATGGACGCGCCCTACAGGCCCCTGAGCAGTTCGCGGACTTTCTCGACCACGTCGTCACCGATTGGATGACCTCGTTGCGCGAGGCCCGGACACCGGGAACCGACCCCGAGACCGCTACCCGCACAGCAACGTTGGTGATCGCGACCATTCGTGGACTGCTACTCGACCTGCTCGCCACCGGTGACCGTAGCCGGGTCCAGGATGCCGCCGAGAGCTTCCTGAGTGCCCTCGAACGCTGACCTTCTCCACCGGGGCGCTCGAGTCCACACGTGTCGGAGGTCGTTTCTACACTTTCGGCGTGACACTCACCCTCGCCGATCTTGTCGGCTACACCGATCGTGATCTCGATGCCGATCTCGCCCGTTGGTTCCCGGACAGTGAACCTGTCGTCGTCCCCGCCGAAACCCGTGCGGTGGAACCATTTCTCGAACGACTGTCCCCGGACGATGCCGCCGCGCTCGCCGCCTTCGACCGCCGGGTCCGCTCCGGTCGGCTGCCGCAGTTCCTCGACATCTACGACTGGTCCTACGCTTTCGACTTCGCCGGCAACACGTGTGGGATTCTCGATGCCGACTACACCACCGAACTGACCGACGAGGACGTGTTCTCCCTCGGTGCCGACGGCGGCGGCAACCTCTATTGCGTGCTCACCACCGGTCAGATCGCGGTGTGGTTCCACGAGGAGGAAGTCCTCGAGGGCGGAACCCGCTTCGACAATCTCGACGTCTTCCTCTGGTCGTACGTGCGTTACCAGGCGGTGCGCGCGGGCAAGCTCGCCCTGTCCGAAGTCGAGGCCGACTTCACAGCGCTCGGCCAAGACGGCGCGCTGGTCGAAAACCTCGGGTTGCTGAGTCAGCTGAAACCTGTGGGCTGAGCCTCGCGGGTGATCCCGCTGGATGTGGTGGCAGATGTCACGGCGCATCCATGGTCGTCATTCGGAAAGGTGTCGGCGCGTACTGATTTCCGCGACCAACGTCGGAGTTGTCACTCGCGCCACACCTTTTCGGGCGTTATCGGTTACCGAGTGAGCGACGCGACTCCTCGTGCAGGATCGTGAGCAGTTCTTCTTCCAGCGCGACGAATTCGGGGGCGGTGATGATGGCCAGCTCGCGTGGTCGCGGCAGGTCGATGCGCAGTTCGTGGCGCACGGTGGCCGGGCGCGCCGACAGCACGATCACCCGGTCCGACAGGTACACGGCCTCACGGACATCATGGGTGATCATCAGGACCATCCAGCGATAGCGCTGCCAGACCTGCTGCAACCACGACTGCATCTCGGTGCGAGTCAGTGAGTCGAGCGCGCCGAAGGGTTCGTCGAGCAACAGCAGTTCGCGCTCCTGGACGACGGTGCGCAGCAGCGCGGCTCGCTGTCGCATCCCGCCCGACAGCTGGGACGGGCGGGCATTCTCGAAACCGGACAGGCCGAAAACCCCGAACAGCTCGCGCGCGCGGCGCCTGGCCGCCGCTTTCGGGACACCCTGTACGCGCAAGCCGAGGATCGTATTGTCGAGGATGGTCCGCCAGGGGAACAGCAGGTCCTTCTGTGGCATGTAGGCACAATGTGAGGCGGTGTTCTCGCCGTCGGCCGCACGGAATCCGACGCTGCCGGAATCGGGGGATTCGAGTCCGGCCAGCATGTTGAACACCGTGCTCTTGCCGCAGCCGCTGGGGCCGATGATCGTGACGAACTCGCCCGATCGGACAGTGAACGACACTCCGGCCAGCACTTCGAGATCAGGGCTGCGACGACCGAGTTGGGGGAACGATTTGACGATCCGGTCGACGACGATCCGGTCGTCTTCGGTGTCAGTCACGTCGGCTCCTGTTCTCCGTGCGCGCCCACGGCGCGACGAGGCGCTCGACCGCGAACGTCGCCAGGTAGAGCGCGATACTCAGCAGCGCGGTCACCACAACCGCCGCCAGCACCAGATCGGTGCGGAACGAGTTCTTCTGCAGGCTCATGTAGATGCCGAGACCGGCACTGGCACCGACGTATTCAGCGAACACCGCACCCACGACCGCGTAGGTGATCGCGATCCGCAACGAGGTGAAGAAGCGCGGCATCGCCGACGGCAGCCGCACATACCGGAACTCCTGCACCCGGGAGGCGCCCATACTGCGCAGCAGCGCGCCCGCGTCACGATCGGCCGCGGCGAACCCCTCGATCAGGCCGATGGCCATCGGGAAGAAGGTGACCAACGCGACCACCAGGATCTTCGGCAGTAGACCGAACCCGAACCAGATGATCATCAACGGCGCGATGGCGACGATCGGCAGCGTCTGTGACGCCACGAACAGCGGCACCAACGCGCGCCGCAGCCACGGCGAGAAGTCGACGATCACGGCCAGCACCCACGCCGCGCTCAGCGAGACCGCGAAGCCGATCACCGTGACCTGGAAGGTGGCGGCGGCGTGGGTGGCGATCTCGCCGCGATGGGCCCAGCCCTGCTCCACCACGCGCAGCGGCGACGGCAGCACCTGCGGACGCACACCGCTGGAGGTGACATAGAACTGCCACCCGGCCACGAGAGCGGCCAGGGTGACGATCGACGGCACCGCCCACCGGATTCGCGCCCAGCGACCGGTCCGGTCGCCGACGGGCGCGACGACCGGGTCTACGGACCGGTCACGGGGTGGCAAGGTAGACATCGGTGAAATACGTAGACCAGTCCGGTTCGGTGGTGAGCGGTTTGCCATCGGGTCCGGTGAGCAGGCCGGCGCGGTACAGGAATCGGGAATTCGCTGACCACTGCTCGAGGGTTTGGGTGCCGACTCGGCCGTTCGGGTCTTTCATGAACTGTTCGGCCAGCATGCGCTGGCTGTCGAAGACCAGCTTCTCGTCGTTGAACGCACCCGGGTTGGCCTCGATGAGATCCTTGGCGGCGGCGTCGGGGTTGTCGGCGGCGAATTGGTATCCGCGTTGCAGGGCCTGGATGAATTTCTTCGCCCGGTCGGGATTCGCGGCGAGCCAGCCTTCGTTGGCGTCGATCACGATGGCATAGGCGTCCGGGAAACCGTAATCGGTGTAGCGGAAGTATTTCATCGGGGTGCCGTGGTGCTCGGCCTCGATGCCTTCCCACGCCAGATACGAGACGGTGAAATCCGCTTTTCCGGAGTAGACGGCCTCGTACGCCGACGATCCCAGCATGACGGAGGTGAATTCACCGGTGCCGCCGTCGTTGCGGATGACCTGCGCGAGTGACTCCTTCTCGCCCGGGTCGCCGAAACCGGCGTAGGTCTTGCCATCCAGATTCTTCGGGCTCGCGAGGTCGGCACGGTCGGCGCGGACGCCGATCCCGGTGGCCCAGTGTTGCAGCGGTGCCAGCACCGACTGGATTCGCGCTCCCGACGCGCGGGCGAAGGTCGACGAATTGTGGGTACTGATCCCGAATTCCGCGTTCCCGGCATCGACAACCGTGTCGACCGCGGTGTTGTTGTACGGCAGCACCTGCACGTCCAGACCGGCATCGGCGAAATAGCCGCGCTGCAGCGCGACATACAGGCCGGAGTGGTTGGTGTTCGGCGTCCAGTCCAGCGCGAACCGGATGGTCTGATCCGAGCCGGCGCCCGAACCGCACGCGGTGACCAGCGACAGGACCGCGACGGTGGTCGCCATGACCGCGAGCGCGCGGCGCAGACCCCCGCTCACGCGGCAGGCCAGGGCTGCGGATGCAGGGCGGTGTCCCAGAACATCAGTTCGTAGCGCACGGCCAGGACGAACGCCTTCTCCATCGCGGCCCGCTCACCCTCGCTCGCCGACTCGGCGGCGGCGTCGACCAGCGATCGAGCCGTGGCCGCGGACTGCTGGAACTCCGGCGCGCCATAGGTGGCGACCCACTGCGCGTAGGGGTGGGCGGCGTCGGCGGCGATCACCTTCGCGGCGCTCTCGGCCAAGCCTCGGCCCACGTCGGCATAGATCCAGAAACAGGGCAGCGCGGCCGCCGCGGCCACCGCGTAGGACTCGGTCGCGGCGGCGGCGATCAGGTAGGAGACATACGCCAGACAGGTCTGGGAATGCTCCGGTTCACCCTGGCGAGGGGGCAGCGCTCCACCGGTGAGCATGCCCTCGTGCATGGCCGACTCGACAGCGGCGGCGTTCGCCGACGACGTCGCCCAGAAGGCCGCGGTCTGCGGGTCCGGCGACTTGGCGGCGAGAATCGCCAGCGCCTTCGAGTACCCGGTCAGATACAGCGAATCCTGTTCGATGTAGGTGCGGAACACCTCGAGCGGCAAGGTGCCCTCGCCGAGGTGGCGCAGGAACTCCAGTTCGTCGATCGCGCTGCGCAGGACCTTGGTCCGGTCCCAGAGATGATCGGTGAACAGGTCTGTATTCGTGGTGTGGGCGTGCAACACCGTGACATCCCTTCGTCAGCATTACCTGAGCAGGTTCAGCGGGTCTGTTCTCAGCCTCGCGGTCGCGAGACACCCCGTGTCGGAACTCGAACGACAGTAGCAGCGACCGCCGACACGCGGGGCGGCCCCGGGTTCGAGCGATCGCCCGGTCATGGTGGTAGGTGTTCGGCGCCGGACCGGCACCCAGTAACTTGCCTGGCAAGGACTCTGCACCTATCGACTCCGCCGAACGAAGAGAGCTGATCAATGTCGACCTCTACCGCGCGTGCACACATCGGTGTGACCGGGCTGGCTGTGATGGGCAGCAATATCGCCCGCAACTTCGCCAAGCACGGCTACACCGTCGCGCTCCACAACCGTTCCGTGGCCAAGACCGACGCGCTGCTCGCCGAGCACGGCGGTGACGGTGACTTCGTCCGCACCGAGACCGTGGCGGAGTTCGTCGCGGCGCTGGAGAAGCCGCGCCGCGTGCTGATCATGGTCAAGGCCGGTGCGGCGACCGACACCGTCATCGAGGAGCTGGCTGCCGCGATGGAGCCGGGCGACATCATCATCGACGGCGGCAACGCCCTCTACACCGATACGATTCGCCGCGAGGCCGCCATGGCCGAGCGCGGCCTCAACTTCGTCGGGGCGGGCATCTCGGGCGGTGAGGAGGGCGCGCTCAACGGTCCCGCGATCATGCCGGGCGGGCCGAAGGAATCCTACGAGTCGCTCGGCCCGCTGCTGGAGTCGATCGCGGCGCAGGTCGACGGGACACCGTGCTGCACCCACATCGGCCCCGACGGTTCCGGGCACTTCGTCAAGATGGTGCACAACGGCATCGAATACGCCGATATGCAGTTGATCGGCGAGGCCTACCACCTGTTCCGTGACGCGCTCGGTTTCGACGCCGGACAGATCGCGGACGTGTTCACCCAGTGGAACTCCGGGGACCTGGAGAGTTACCTGGTCGAGATCACCGCGCAGGTGCTCGCGCAGGTCGACGCGAAGACCGGCAAGCCGCTGGTCGACGTCATCGTCGATGCCGCCGAACAGAAGGGCACCGGCCGGTGGACGGTGAAGTCCGCACTCGATCTCGGTGTGCCGGTCACCGGCATCGCCGAAGCGGTCTTCGCCAGGGCGCTGTCGGGTTCGCGCGCTCAGCGCAAAGCCGCGGTGGGTCTCGCGTCGGGCACGCTCGCCGCCAAGCCCACCGATGTCGAGCAGTTCACCGAGGACATCCGGCAGGCCCTCTACGCGTCCAAGGTCGTTGCCTACGCACAGGGCTTCGACCAGATCGCCGCGGGCAGCGCCGAGTACGGCTGGGATCTGCGCCCCGGCGATCTGGCGACGATCTGGCGCGGTGGCTGCATCATCCGGGCGCGGTTCCTGAACCGGATCAAGGATGCCTACGAGCAGGATCCCGCCCTGCCGAGCCTGATCCTCGCGCCGTACTTCCGTGAGGCCATCGAGACCGCGATCGACAGCTGGCGGCGCGTGGTGTCCACCGCCACCCTGCTCGGCATCCCGGTCCCGGCGTTCGCGTCCTCGCTGTCCTACTACGACGCACTGCGCGCGGAGCGGCTGCCCGCGGCGCTGACCCAGGGGCAGCGTGATTTCTTCGGAGCCCATACCTACGAGCGCACCGACGCGGAGGGCAAGTTCCACACGCTGTGGAGCGGTGACCGCAGCGAGGTCGCCGCGGACTGAGCTGCTGGTCTCCGGCCCGGGGCAACCCGCCTCGCGTGCCTGACGGTCCGGACGTCAGGCACGCGAGCCCGGCCGCTGGCCACCACCGGTCACTGCGCGAGATCGCCTGTCGCGGTGCCCAGGTGGTAGGAAAGGCCGTGCTCGGTGAGTCCGGCGAGAAAAGTCTTCGGATCGACAACCTGCGCGGGGGCCAACGCACCGGCTGCCTCGAAGGAGTCGTGAAGGGTGACTTCGGCGATTCTGGCGGCGATCGGCGCGGTGATGTCGAAGATTCCCGCCGCGGCGAGGGTCGCTGTTCGCACGATCGTGTCGGCTCGGAGGGTGACCGCGATTCGGAAACGGGTGGGATCGTTGTCGATCCTGTCGTGTGAGGAACCGGTCGTGGCCTCCAGAACTTTTTTCACCAGGGGTGCGGCGGGTCCCCGCAATCCCTTCCCGATCGCTCTGGTCACTGTTGGCACGAGTCGGTCCGGAACTGGTGTTCTGAAGGTGGATGTCGTCATCGATGTCCGTATGCGGTCGATATTCTGGTGTCGCGGGAGGGTGAGCACTTCGGGTGCGGGATAGGTGAAAACTCGCTGTGCTCCCCGCGTTCGGCCGAAGTCGGCCGTGTAATAGGCGGGCGTGGCGACATCGATGAATCCGTGATCGAACTGGACGACGGGTTGGCCGATGCCGCGCAGGAAATTGTTGTATGCGGCGCCGCTGGGGGTCCAATCGGTGATGTCGTAGGCGATATCGACGGTATCGATGCGGTCGAGGCCGGCAGCGGTGATCGGCACGAGCATATCGGCGAGCGCGGCGTAGAACGCCGCGGAGGGAATGACCGCGATCCCGGCGGACACGGCGAGGTCGTGTAACTCGTCGAACACGAACCGGATCGGGCTTTGCTCGCCGCTGATGTCGAGGTAGTGAGTTCGCGTGGTGATCGCGGCGCGAGCGATCGGTTCGCAGGTCTCGGCGAACGAACCCGCGGCGTTGACGACGGTGGTCACCATGGCGCAGATCGCCTCGAGCCGTGGGCGATCGGTCAAATCCACGATTTCGATCGGAACGGGTTGACCAAAGGTGGCGGTCAGCGCTTCGAGTGTGGCGCGGTCGCGGCCGACGCAGACGACGTCGCGGCCGGCGGCGAGCAACTCACGGACGATCTGTTTTCCGGTGTAGCCGGTCGCTCCGAAAACGGCGACCTCGTGGGCCCGATGGCTTGACATGAATGGCTCCTCGAGACATTGCGTGGTGAAGGGAAGGGATCGACAGCGAGTACGGGATTCGATCGCGGGCGCGAATCTCTCGCTGGGGTGTCGGCACCGAGCACCGGTCGGCTGCGCTGACCGATTCGAGGGATTGCCCCGCGTTTCGCGTGTTCAGATGTGCTGTCCGGTGTCGGCGTTTCCGAGCAACGGTGTCCAGCCCCGCAGGATCACCTCGTCGGTCAAGGGCTCGTGCGTGGCGAGGTAGTCGTCGTAGATAGCCAACGCCCGCGCCGCGTCATCGGTGGTGAGGGTGCGGATCAGGCTCGCCGTCTCCGCGCGGAGGGCAGCCCGTGCCGGTCGCGTGGCGGAATCGTAGACCGACCGTTTGATTTCGCGAGTGACAGCCGGAGATCGGCCGGCCAGACGCTCCGCGATCGCACGCGTTCGCGCGGGCAACTCGGCACGCGGGTAGACGTGGTGGACCAGACGCGACCGCGCGGCTTCCTCAGCGGTCAGCACGCGACCCTCCAGGAGCAGCTCGACCGCGGTCGCGGCGCCGACGGCGTGGGTCAGCCGTTGCGTGCCGGTCGCGCCCGCGAGAACCGCCAGGCCCGATTCGACCAACCCGATCTCGGTGTCGTCGGCCATGATCCGGATATCGCAGGCCAGCGCGAAGATGAACCCCATGCCCAGGGCCAACCCGTTGATCTCGGTGATCACCACTTGGTCGAGACGTGACAGCCGGTCCAATGCGGCGTAGGTGCGGGCCACGAACAACGCGTCGCGGGCGACGGTATGTCGCAGCGCCGCGTCGGCTTGTCGGCAGGCGACGGTGAGCCGCGCGGCGGCGGCGATCAGTCGGGCGGGGCGGTAGCCGATCGAGACCGGCGCCGCCTCGGCACCTCGGCGGAGGGCGGGGACGTGGAAGTGGGTGAGGTAGGTGTCGGCCGAGCCGGTGAATATCACCGCTCGCACCGTGGAATCCCGGCGCAGAGCTTTGGTCAGCGCGTCGAGCTCGATGCTCATCTGTTCGTCGAAGAAGTGGCGTGGCGGGTTGTCGAACCTGACGGTCAGTACGCGACCTGACCGGTGCGCGATCAATCGGCGGCCGGTGGTGGGAACTCCCGGATCGTCGGTGCGGACGGCGTTCATGGTCGGTCGACCTCGACCTCGGTGTGGGCGGACTCTGTCGCCCACGTCCGCGCGATGTGTCCGGTCAGGCGCACCGCATTGTGCACGGTGTTCCAGTCGACGTTGTCGACGGTATCCGAGGGTTGGTGCAGGTTGCTGATCCATCCGTCCTCGACTGACAGCAGCGACACCGTGGGCAGGCCCGCGACGGTCATCACGGCGGCGTCGGTCGCGTTGGGGATGGCGATCTCGTCGACCGAAAGGTCCAACTCGGCCGCGGCCCGCAGCGCCCGGTCGACGGCACCGGCGTCGGAGCGGTTCGTCAGCCCTTCACGGCGGGCGACACCGAGTGGTCCGTGACTGCCGACCGCGTCGAGATTGACAACCAGTGTCGTGGCGGGGTCGAGGTGGCGTCCGGTCGTGTGCAGCCAGTCCCGGATGCCGCCGTTGGCGGCTTCCTCGCCGCCTGGGAACACGATCACGACCGTGGTGTCGGGCAGCGGGTCGAGCGCCAACTGACGCGCCACTTCGAGGACTCCCGCGACACCGGACGCGTTGTCATTGGCGCCCGGCGCCGTCGGGCTGCGCATCGACTGAACCATCAGGGCGGCGCTGATGGCCATGATCGCCCCGGCGGCGGCGCGAGCCTTTCGGGAAGGGATCGCTGCCGCAGTCAACGCCGCCAGTGGCATCGCGTGGCTCGGGAGCGCGCGGCCGGTCGACTTCGCCAACGAGCGGCTGCCGGCCACCGCGTGCGGATGCCAGACCATGCCCATGTGCGCGGCGTCGTGATGGGCCACCAGCACCAAGGTTCGCCGGGTCGTTCCCTCGACGGGGATCCGGGCGGACACGGAAGTTCCGCGGCGGGCAGGCAACAATCGCTTCGCCACATTCAGGCGCCCGGAAACCTCCAGCTCGTAGGCCGCCGCCACGGCGGCTCCCGCGATCCGCGCGGCGGGATTCGACAGCAGCGCGAGGTCGGCCCCGATCGCGAGGTAGGCCAAATGTGCTGGTGCCCAGGATGATTGAGTTCGGAATGTGGTTGTAGCGATATCCTTCGCGCCGATCTCGGCGAGCCGGGTGGCGAGGTAGCGCGCGGATTCGCGTTCGCCCCGGCCCACCGTGCGACGGTCCAGACCGACGAGCTGTTCGACGTCGCGCCGCAGCCGGGCAGCGGCTTCGGCGGGCACGGTGTGGTCGGTGACATCGGGTGACGCGCTGGTTGTTCGCGTGATGGAGGTCATCGTGGGGTTCCTTCCTTCGGGCTTCTCGTCCCGGACCGGGTCAGCGGTGGAGACGAACGACAGGGGTTCGCGGGCGAGGATGGCGGGCTGGTCTCGCGGACGAACGTACATTCACAGAGTGTGACTCTGTAACCGAGTTACAGTCTGCGAGTATGGTCGGCTCTATGAGTGACGTCAAGCCCCGTCGCCGCGATATCAGTGCGGCCCTCACCAGAACGGCAGTGCTGGACGCGGCACGCGCACTGTTCACCAGCAAAGGCTTCGAAACGACCTCGATCGACGAGATCGCCCGCGCCTCGCAATCGAGCAACGGCGCCGTGTATCACCACTTTCGGGACAAGCAGGAGATCTTCGCCGAGGTCTTCCGCGCCAGCCAGGCCGCGGTCATGCACGCCGCCGTCGCCGCCATGCCGTCCGAGGCCACCGCCTGGCAACGCGTCGAACAGGCCACCCGCGCGTTTCTGCGCAGCTATGTCGTCGACGACGACGCCAGGGCGCTGCTGCGGCAGGCGATCAGCGTGCTCGGGTGGGACCGCGTGCGCGAACTCGATGAAGAGCAGTCGCTTCCGTTGATCCGGGCGACCCTGGCCGAGGCCATGCGAACCGGTGAAGCCAAACCCGTTCCCGTCTCCGCCGCCGCCGACATCCTTTTCAGCGTCTACTGCAACGCTGTTCTGGTCATCGCCGCCGGACCCGACCCCGGCCGAGCCGCCGACGATGTCGAAACCGTCATCGTCACCCTGCTCGGCGGATTACGCGCCGATCCGGAACGCGCGGAATAGATATCCGCTCCGTGAATAACGCCGTCGACGCGGGAAGGTGGGGCGTTCGGCCGGTTCGGTTTCGATGATGCGCGCTTCTTCGACGACACGGGTTGTTCCGTGCTGTTCTCGCGGGGGCGGTGTGGATATCCGTGCCCGGCCGCTACCGTCGAGGGACGGCGGTCGGGGTGTCCTGACGTGCGAATCGGCGGGCGAACGGCCGTGAGCGAGTCCGGTTGGGAGGGTGACCTGTCGGAACGATAATTCACTGTTAGTGAATGAAAATTCGTGCTGTATGTGCCGAATTGTTCGTGCATTCGCCTCCGGTGCGAAACTGATCGCGGTCGACCGTTGCCGTGGAGCCGTCACCGCGCCCGCGATTGTCACGATTTCATAAACTATTTCGATGGATTCGCTGTCCATTCGACGTGTTATGTAGCTGCGCGCCCAGCGTGGAGCCACATTGTTGCCGCAAGAAATCTTTCACCGATAAATGACGACCCCGGAAATCGGTGAACGAGTTCGCGTTTTCGGCTTCCATCGACTTCGGTGATCTGGCACGCTATGGGTCACCGACGGAGCGGCGTCGACTTCAACGACCGCAATTCTCGGCTGAGCCGATCGTCGCTATCAGGGGAATATTCGGGCGTGGGTGAAATTGTCCGGCTGGGGTGGCCGGGTGGAGGATGGCATGGTCTACATCAGAACTCGCATCGATAATCGGTTCGCGGTGCCGGAGTACGGCGATGATTCGCACCGTGGGATATCAGACGAACGCGGTGACGAGTTGGCGCCGTTGGCGCCGCTTGCCGTCATTGTGTCGTTCGCGCTGGTGGCAACAGGATGCATCGCCTCCCCGTCGATGGGGACGTGGATCCGAGACTATGGGGCAGAGCTTGTCGTCTTCGCCTTTTGTCTGCACATGTCTCTTTCCGTTTTGCTGGGTTCATGGGGACTTCGCGTGTGGCGGCATTCGCGATAGCTCGCTCGGGCACCGCGATCGTGGTTGGCGGTTGCCGGGGCCGTCGTCTGGGACAGCGTCCGCACGGGGCGCACTGGTCCCGGCAACCGCCCGCCTACCGGTCGAGAGTTCGGCCATCCCGTCCCCGGTGGCGGTCCTGGGTGTACAAGTCGGCGATACCCGGACGCGCCGCGTCCAAACCGGAGGCTGACGCGACAAACCCCGGCCGACTTCGGGTCGACCGGGGTTCGCCGGACAGATCAGCGCAGGTCGAACCGATCGTTGTCGACCACCTTGACCCAGGCATCGACGAAATCGTTCACGAACTTCGCGCCCGCTGTGTTCTGCGCGTACACCTCGGCCACCGCGCGCAGCACCGAGTGTGAGCCGAAGAGCAGATCGTTGGCGGTGGCTGTCCATCGCTTCTCGCCGGTTCGCCGGTCGACACCGTCGTAGACGTTCTCCGCCGACTCCGAGGCCTTCCACTCCGTGCTCTGATCGAGCAGATTCACGAAGAAGTCGGTCGACAGCACGCCCGGCCGGTCGGTGAAGACACCGTGTGCGGTGCCACCGTAGTTGGCGCCGAGCGCACGCAAGCCGCCGATCAGCACCGTCAACTGCGGCGCGGTCACGTCGAGCATGTACGCGCGGTCGAGGAGCAGACGCTCGAGCGGAGCCTTCTCGCCTGCCCGCACGTAGTTGCGGAACCCGTCGGCGCGCGGCTCGAGCACATCGAAGGTGTCGACATCGGTGTCCTCCTGCGAGGCATCGGTGCGCCCCGGTGAGAACGGCACGGCGACCTGATGACCGGCGTCGCCGGCGGCCTTCTCGATCGCCGCCGAACCGGCCAAGATGATCAGGTCGGCCAACGAGACTGCCTTGCCACCGGTGGCCGAGGCGTTGAAATCACTTTGGATCTGCTCGAGGACCGGCAATACCTTCGCCAGCTCGGCGGCCTCGTTGACCTCCCAGTCGCGCTGGGGTTCGAGCCGGATCCGGGCGCCGTTCGCGCCGCCGCGCTTATCGGTGCTGCGGAAGCTCGCGGCCGATGCCCACGCCGTCTTGACCAGTTGCGCGACCGACAGGCCGGACGCGAGCACGGTGTCCTTCAGCGCGGCGATGTCTTGCTCGTCGATCAGTGCGTGGTCGACGGCGGGAACGGGGTCCTGCCACAGCTGCGGCTCGGGTACCCACGGGCCGAGGTAACGGCTGAGCGGGCCCATGTCGCGGTGCAAGAGCTTGTACCAGGCCTTCGCGAATGCCTCGGCCAACTGCTCGGGGTGGTCGAGCCAGCGTCGAGTGATCTCCGCGTAGATCGGGTCCTCGCGCAGGGACAGGTCGGTGGTGAGCATCGTCGGGGTGCGCGCGGGGCCATCGAACGGATCGGGGATAAGGCCTTCGCCCGCACCGTCTTTCGGCTTCCACTGCCACGCGCCGGCGGGGCTCTTGGTGAGTTCCCATTCGAAGCCGTAGAGGTTCTGCAGGAAGCCGTTGCTCCACTGGGTCGGGGTGGCCGTCCACACGACCTCCAGCCCGCTGGTGATCGCGTCCTTGCCCTTGCCCGTGCCGTAGGTGCTCTTCCAGCCCAGGCCCTGCTGCTCGAGCGGCGCGGCCTCGGGTTCGGGGCCGACCAGATTCGCATCGCCGGCACCGTGGGTCTTGCCGAAGCTGTGACCGCCGACGATCAGGGCGGCGGTCTCCTCGTCGTTCATCGCCATGCGCGCGAAGGTCTCGCGGATGTCGCGTGCCGCGGCCACCGGATCCGGCCTGCCGTTGGGCCCTTCCGGGTTCACGTAGATCAGACCCATCTGGACCGCGCCGAGCGGGCCCGACAGCTCACGGTCGCCGCTGTAGCGTTCGTCGCCGAGCCAGGTGTCCTCCGGGCCCCAGAACACTTCCTCGGGCTCCCAGACATCGGGTCGGCCGAAGCCGAAGCCGAACGTCTGGAAACCCATGGACTCGAGGGCGACGTTGCCGGTGAACACGAGCAGGTCGGCCCAGGAGATGCTGTCGCCGTACTTCTGCTTGACCGGCCACAGCAGCCTGCGAGCCTTGTCGAGGTTGGCGTTGTCGGGCCAGCTGTTGAGCGGCGCGAAACGTTGCGCGCCCTGACCGCCGCCGCCACGTCCGTCGGCGATGCGGTAGGTGCCTGCCGCGTGCCAGCTCATCCTGATGAACAGGCCACCGTAATTGCCGTAGTCGGCGGGCCACCAGTCTTGCGAGTCGGTCAGCACCGCGGCGATATCGGCTTTGAGCGCCTCGACGTCGAGCTCGGCGAAGGCCGCCGCGTAGTCGAAGTTCTCGCCCAGCGGGTTGGACTTGGACGAGTGCGCGTGCAGGACCGATACGTCGATCTGTTCCGGCCACCAGTCCTTGTTGGAGTGGGGGCGGCGATCGGTCTGCGCGGTGGGCGAGGGGATCGCCGGATTCTCGCTCTCGCTGTTGCTGAGCGTATCGGCGTCAGGTGCAGGTGGGCGGCTATCGGAGGTCACGATATTCCTTCCTGGACGGGTCTTACAGGCTGCGAGCGGAGTTGGCTTCGCTGTGCGCGGAGTTCGCGCACTCGGGGCACAGGCCCCAGTAGATGACCTCGGCCTCATCGATCGCGAAGCCGAGGTCGTCGGAGGCGGTCAGGCAGGGCGCGTCGCCGATCGCGCAGTCGACATCGGCGATGGCGCCACACGTTCGGCAGATCACGTGATGGTGGTTGTCACCGACCCGGGCCTCGTACCGAGCCAGCAGACCGCGGGGTTGGATGCATCGGAGCAATCCGGCTGTGGTGAGCGTGCGCAAAGAGTCGTAGACGGCCTGATGCGAGACCGCCGACAGGCGAGATCGAACGGCACGGATGATCGAATCCGTGTCGGAGTGTGGGCTGGCGTGCACGGCGCTCAGTACCGCCACCCGGGGTGCCGTCACCCGCACGGATACTCCCCGCAGCATCTGCTGGAACTCCGCGTCGGTGGGCATGTTCGCAGTGTTCCCCGTTTTCTGGAATCAGTCAAGTATTTGCTGGGCCGCTGTGTCGATGTATTGCCTGATGGCGAACCGCCCGGTGCGCGGCGGGCAGTCGGGCGATGGGCGACGAGCGAACCGGGATCCTAGGATGGCGCGTGGGCCCGGGACAGTGGGCGCGGACGAGATCGATGAGGAGCAGGTTGTGTCGGACACGTTTGTTGTCGCTGCGCGAATTCCCATGGATCGGGCGGCATTCGAACAGTGGTTGCGGACACCGGCGCTGGGGCCGGGCAGCATCGACAATCACGACTCGATGTACGACGGGTGGTTCTGGGACGGGAAAGCGCCGGACTGGCGCCAGGCCGAGCAGGGGACAACGCCACGGGAGTATTTCGCCGACTGTTTCGGGGAGGACACCGGCGGGCTGACCTATGTGCTGCGGTATCGCGAAGGAGCGCTCGAGGCGTATCTGATGCACTTCGGGTTCTGTGAGTCGAACATCTATACCGCGCTGGTGATGCTCGCCGCGGCGGGGCGGTCGAGTTCCGCGGCGGCGCCGAGTGTGGTGCTGTTCTGGGCCGAGACCAGCGGGTCGCTGTTCGAGGCCGATTCGCGGGGGTGGCTGGCGACCTTGTCGGTGGGTGTTGACGGGGCGAGGTTCGCCACCGATATCGACCTCACACCCACGATCGCGCAATTGCGGACGGCCGAGGCGAGCTACTTCGACTTGCTCGTTCGACTTGCCGAGAAACAGGAAGCGGTCGGCGCCGACGGCGGGTCCGGGTTCGCCGCGATCGCCCGTGATCCGCGATATGTGGATGCCGCAGTCCTCGCCGAGGTCTGAGCGGGGTCGGTGCTGGACCCGGACGTTGTGCGCCCGGACGCCTGGGCACCGGCCACACATCTACGCCGGGATCCGACGCGCGACCCGTTGTCGGTCATACGCGGCCGGCCATCCGCCGAAATCCACTACGTCATTCGGGGTCATCGGTGTATCTCAGGCGGAGGCTGCGTCATAGGCGGCGATGATGTCCGCGGAGATGCGTCCGCGCGTCGATACCGTGTGGCCGTTGTCGGCGGCCCAAGCGCGAATGGCCGCGAGGTCGTTGCGACGGATCGGTGTGCTCGCAGGAGTTTTCGCGGCGGGTCGACCGGCGGACGACTTGGTGCGGCCGATGCGGCGGGCGTAGGGGAGCCACTGGTCGAAGGTTTCGCGCAGTTTGGTGGCATTGGTATCGGACAGATCGATTTCGTAGGCGACTCCGTCGATTGCGAAGGTGACCGTCTCGTCGGCTTCGGAAGTGCCGTCGAAGTCGTCGATAAGGCTGACAATGACTTTGCGCGCCATGGGATTCCTTTTCATTCGGGTACAGACGGTGTCCACGGATCGTAGTGGCCCAAGCCGTATCGAGCGCGTCCAGTGCCAGCGCACAGGCAGCAAAAGGGCGCGAAGCCCGAACCGCGGTCGTCGGTGCTCCGGGACCGGCGCCGCGCGTGGGCTGTGCCGAACCTCGGGGAAGGCCTTTATCGTCGACCCGAACCTGCGTGTTCCTGGCCGGTAGCGGGCAGTAGTGGCTATCGTGCAGGGCGTAGGCAAGGCTCGAACGGGAGTGAAAGCCGTGAACCAACTGACCAGGTCGCGCGATTCGGAACTGTTGACGTTGCCGACATTCGGCAACTTCTTACGGTGGTTGCGCGACGAACGCCGAATGTCGCGTGAACGACTCGCCATGTCGGCGGGAGTCAGCGCCAGCTACATCACCCACCTGGAGTGGGGCGACCGGGATCATCCAGCGCGTGCGGTCGTCGAATCCTTGGTCGATTGTCTGGGTCGGGCCCGTGCGCTGACGATGACCGAGCGACGGCACCTGTTCGATCTGGCCGGACTACCGATTACCGCGACGCCCACGGTGGACCAATTGCGCGCCCGGATCAGCGACGACGCGCTGCGCATACTCGACGCGCATCGCGGTGGTGTGGCGGGATACTTCGACGCCCGCGGCAATATCCTGGCACTCAGCACCGCAGCGCGGTCGATGCTGCCGGGGCTGGGGGTGGGGGACAATGGGCTGCATTGGCTGTTCGGGAACGAGATCGCCCGGCAGGTCCTCCTGGATTGGGACTGCGTCGCTGCGGCGACGGTGAGCGGATTGCGTGGCCGAATCGGCACTTTCGGTCATGCGGACTGGCCGGAGCAGCTACTCGACGAGCTCGCTGTCTACCCGGAGTTCTGCTCGATATGGAACGCCTGCGAGGTGACGTTCACCTCGGAATTGCCGCCGATCCGACTCCGTGAATCCACGACGGCACTGCCGGTCGGCCTCAGTGTGCAGGTATTCGACGTCGATGTCGTGGATTATCCGGGCTGGTTACGCGCCTTCGTGGGGACACGGCGAGATTTTCCAGCGGCAGGGGTGTCGGTCAGGTAGCCCTGGCGAAGATTCAACCCTGTCCAGTGGTTGTACCGAACAGGGTCGACCTGTATTCAGCTCACCTTGCCGGATTCCGGGTAGAACGGTCACCTGGTCGTATAATCCACTCCACTGAAACTAATTGTGGATATGGCCTCGTTGTCGGCCTGACAGCACGAATTTTCTTGGTGAAACGCAGATTCTGGCCGATGCGCGGAGCTGCGTCGGGTTCGGTAGTGGCATCTGTGCGCCGGTGGATTTCGGTCGAGTCGCAGGGGAACGAATGCATTCCACGCGTAGACGTTTCCGACGTCGGGTCGGTCGAGCGAGACATGTCGACAACATCACCCGGCGAGCTGGGGGGTGGGGCGGGCTCGGCCCGGTAGCCGAGGGTTCGGCGGCCTCGGTACCCGTGGCATTCGGGGCAGTTACATGGAGCGGGGCGAGCGGATGAGTTCCCAGGATCCCGACGCCCCCACCGGCTCACGCCAGCAAGACTCGTCCGCACGAGCCGAGGAGTTCGCGCCACCGGCTTCCCGAGGTCGGGGATTGTCTTTCAGCGGGGCAGTGGGGGCCTCGGTGTTGGTGTGGTTGTCGCTGACGCCGTCGCTGCTGCCGAGAGGACCGCTGTTCCAAGGCATCGTCACCGGCGCCGCGGCCGCCTTCGGATATGCCCTCGGCCTCGCGGTCGCCGCCCTGATGCGGTGGATGCTGCAGCGACCGCGTCGGCCGACGCCGTCGGTGGCGTGGTGGGCGTTGGCCGTCGTGGTCTGCCTCGGATCGGTCGCGGTGCTGGCCTGGTACGGCGATTGGCAGAGTGATCTGCGTTCGCTGATGGGGGTGAACGGACTTGCCTGGCACGCCTATCCGATCATCGTGGCGATCGCCGTTGTCGTGTTCGCGGTGTTGATCGCGGTAGCGCGGCTGTGCTCGGCGATGTCGAGAGGAGTCGGTGGACTGTTGGCCCGGGTGATGCCGACGCGCGTCGCGGCGGTGCTCGGCGGTGTGCTGGTGGCCGCCGTCGCTGTCGCCGCGGTGAACGGGTTGGTCGCGGACGTGGCGATGTCGATGCTCAACGAGACCTTCAAGGCCGTGAACCAGGAGAGCTCGCCCGATACCGAGGAGCCCGTTGTCGCGGAGCGTTCCGGTGGTCCCGGCTCACTGGTGACGTGGGAATCGCTGGGCAGACAGGGCCGAATCTTCGTGTCGAGTGGTCCCACCGCGAACGAACTCGCCGCATTCAGCGCACAGCCCGCGCGCGAGCCGATTCGTGTCTACACCGGCCTCGAATCCGCGGAGACCATCCGAGCCGAAGCGGATCTGGCCGTTGCCGAATTGCGTCGGGCCGGTGGATTCGAACGAGCGGTCCTCGGGATCGCGACCACCACCGGTACCGGGTGGATCAATGAGTCGACCGCCTCGGCGTTGGAGTATCTGGCCAACGGTGACAGCGCGTTGGTGAGTATGCAGTACTCCTACCTGCCCAGTTGGTTGTCGTTCCTCGTCGATCAGGAGCGCGCTCGACAGGCCGGGCAGGCATTGTTCGAGGCGGTGCACGCCGAGTGGGACCTCATGCCGGTCGATCGTCGGCCGAAACTGGTGGTTTTCGGGGAGAGCCTCGGCTCTTTCGGCGGTGAGGCGGCGTTCTCCGGCATTCAGGACATGGCGGCCCGTACCGACGGCGTCCTGTTCGTCGGTCCCACCGCCACCAATCCGGTGTGGCGCGACGCCACCGCACGACGCGACCCCGGCTCCCCGCAGTGGCTGCCGATCTACCGTGACGGGCACACCGTTCGATTCGTCGCCGACACACCGGATCTCGCCCGCCCCGGCACCGAGTGGCCCGCACCCCGAGTGGTCTATCTCCAGCATGCCTCCGACCCGATCACCTGGTGGACGCCGGGACTGCTCTTCCAGAAACCTGACTGGCTGCGCGAGGAACGCGGACGCGATGTCTTGCCGAGTACCCGCTGGATCCCGGTGGTGACGTTTCTGCAGGTGTCGGCGGACATGGCGGTGGCGGTCGATGTGCCGGACGGGCACGGCCACACTTTCCAGGCCGATATCGCCGATGCCTGGGCCGCGATCCTGTCGCCGGCCGGCTGGACCGTCGCCGACACCGAGCGGTTACGACAGATCCTGCGTGGTGACGAGTGAACGCCACCCCATCGAAAGGAGGACTCTGATGAACGATTCCGCCGGTAAGCGGTCGGTACTGCGACGCATCTCGCCAACCCAATGGGTCGCCATCGGGTTGAGCATCCTGGCTGTCGTGTTCGTGGTGGAGAACAGAGGAAAGGTCTCCGTCGAGATCCTGTTGATCACGGTCACCTCTCCGATGTGGTTGATCCTGCTGGCGATGTTCATCGTCGGTTGGATCGCCGGAGTGCTGACCACCCGTCGCGCCCGCAAATAGCGGTGTGCGCTCGATGGTGGTGATCATCGGGGCGGAACCGATATCCACCTCGGTTCCGCCCCGACATCGCCGCCTACCGATCGCCCTCCGTCAACCGAGTCGGCGCCTGGTCGCTATCGGACCGAGTTCGCGGCCTCGGTGATGGTTTCGGCGACGATGACCGGCTGGGAGACCAGAGAGGCATGCGAGGAGCTGATCTCGCGAGTGGTCGCCGCGGCACGTCCGGCCATGAATCGTTGCGCGGTCGCGGGAATCACGCGGTCGTCGCTCGAGATCAGGTACCAGTTGGGTGTGCCCGCCCACGAGGGTGCGCCGGAGGGTTCCAGATTGGCGGTCATCGCCGCCGAGTGCTGGTGGGCGTACATGTTCGCGGCGGTGTCGTCGCTGACGTCCTGGGCGAAGATGCCGTGGAAGTACGGTTCGGCGATGTAGCCGTCGATATTCTTGCCCGCCACACCGGTGGCGTCGTCCACCACCCGTACCTGCAACGCGGGCGGGAGCAGTTGGCTGCCGGGGAACCGGATCGGGTCGAGCAGACCCAGGACGAACTCGCCCTGCGCCGGTGCGAATGCCGCGATGTAGACGTTGGCTTTGACCTTGGGGTCGTGGGTGTTGGTGATGACCGCCCCACCGTAGGAGTGCCCGACGAGCACAACCGGGCCGTCGATGGTGTCGAGTACGCCCTGCAGCGCCTGCGCGTCGTTGCTGGGTCCGCGTAGCGGGTTATCCACTACGACAACGCGATAGCCGCGTCCACGCAGCTCGGCGGCGACGCCGTCCCAGCTGGTGGCGTCGGCGAAGGCGCCGTGCACCAGAACCAGGGTGGGTTCGCCCGGATCGGCGGTCGCGAGCGCGGGGACGAACGGGCCGAGCGCGACAACCGTCGCTGCCACGACGCTCAGTATCCGGCGTCGGCGCGGACTCGCGGCGTTGGTCGACGAAGACATGATCAGGTCACCCTTTCGGTGGCGCTCACGGGGTGAGCGGTGGTGTGGAGGAGGCAATTCGATGGGGAGTCCGAGATAACCACCGCACCCGGTGGTGAACGCCCTCGGACTCCGACAGCAGACGGACGCGAGCGCGGTCGTGACTCGAGCGGCGATCAGAACCGCACCCGGATCCAGCGGTGCGAGTCGGCGGGCGACGTGCTCGAGTCCCCGAAATTACACGGAGTCGCCCGTTGTCCAGCCCGCGACATGCGGTCGGATCGGCGCGGATGTTCCCCCGTCCAGCACGTTGAGAGCGGGCGGCTCGCCGCTGTCGGCGAGCCGCACACCCGGGCCGGTGACCGCTCCTGCGCCTGCGGAAATCAGGTCGCCGAGTGGCGCAGCGACCAATCGAGTGCGTAGTCGGCGATCTCCTCCCACCCGTCCTGGCTCACCAGCCGGTGCGTGCGGTCGGGGAACTCCACCTGCTCGACCAGCGCGGTGCCCTGCGCGTACTTGCGCAGCGTGGCCTTCTGGATGGCGGGTGGCGCGACGTGGTCGATGCCACCGGAGATGAGCAGCAGCGGCGCCCGGTCCGCTTTGCGGAAGTCGACGGCGGTGATGCCCGACTTCTGCTTCGGCAGCGACAGCACGCCTTCGAAGAAGACCCGATTGGACGAATTGACCGCGCTGGCCTCCCATTCCCGGTCGGAATCGGCGCGGCTGAGATCGTTGCCGAACGTGTAGTGGAAATGCCCGGCCGAGATCGGGCTGGCTTTGCCGGACCCGAACGGATTCGACAAAATCGGCAGACCCGTGCGCAATGTCGAAAACGGCAGTGTCAGAACGCCTGCCGGTTGACCCGGCGCCACGCCGACACCGGCGATTCCGAGGCCACGATCGAGCAGCAGCTGGGTGAAGATCCCGCCGAACGAATGGCCCATGATGATGGGCCGCTCGGGTAGCGCGGTGATGAGATCGGCGTAGAAGTCGACGATCTCGACGATGCCGACGCCTTCGAGCGGGCCCGGATCCGCGCGAACCTCGGCGGGGGTGCGGTCACCGATGCCGGGCCACCCCTCGGCGATGACCTGGTGGCCGAGGTCGCGGTAGCGGTTCGCCCAGGTGTCCCAGCTCCGGGGTGTCATCCAGAGTCCGTGGATCAAGACGATCGGTGGTTTGCCGGTCTTCGGCTGGTTCATGTCGGTGTTCTCCGTTCGGTGATCAGGACTGGATGAAGTCGAGAAGGTCCTGGGACAGTCGCTGTTTCTCGGTGTCGGGCAGTGCGTGCCCGGCGCCTTCGTACACGGTCAGTTCCGCACCGTCGAGGAGCTTCGCCGAGCGCAGGCCACCGACTTCGATGGGCACGATCTGGTCGTCGTCGCCGTGGATGACCAGGGCAGGCACGGTGATCTCGGCGAGGTCGCCCCGGAAGTCGGTGGCCGAGAACGCGGCGATGCATTCGTAGGCGCCGCGATGGCCCGACGCGAGTCCCTGCGACCAGAATGCGTCACGCATGCCCTGCGGGATGTCGCCACGCCGGTTGTGCCCGAAGAACGGGCCGTCGGCGAGGTCGCGGTACAGCTGTGCGCGGCAGGCACGTTCGCCCGCGCGGATCGCGTCGAACACCTCGATCGGCAAACCCTCGGGGTTGTCGTCGGTACGCGTCATGAACGGCGGCACTGCCGAGACAAGGACGAGTTTCGCGACTCGCGACGACCCGTGGCGAGCGATATAGCGCACCACTTCGCCACCGCCGGTCGAATGCCCGACCAGCGTGACACCGGTCAGGTCGAGGGTGTCGAGCAGGGTCGCGAGATCATCGGCGTAGGTGTCCATGTCGTTGCCGTTCCAGGACTGGCTGGAGCGGCCGTGGCCACGGCGGTCATGCGCGATGACCCGACACCCGTGCTCGGCGAGGAAGAGCGCTTGGCTTTCCCAGGCATCGGAATTCAGCGGCCAACCGTGGCTCAGCAGAACGGCGCGACCCTCGACCGGGCCCCAGTCCTTGTAGAAGATCTGTATTCCGTCATCGGTGGTGATCGTGGGCATTTCGGCCTCCTGACGAACGCGCGTGTGGTGCACTGTGCTCAGCATCGGCGATCGCCGACCCTGCGCGAACCACGTATCGCACGTGGTCGTTGCGCTCAGCGACCAGGTGGCAACCGATCCCGGAGTTGGCGGCGCGAGGAAATATCCAGTTTGCGAAAGACTTTGCGCAGGTGGTAGTCGACGGTGTTGGTACTGAGGAACATGGTGGCGGCGATTTCGGCGTTGGTATGGCCTGCCGCCGCCGACGCCGCGACCTCTGCCTCCCGCGCGGTGAGCTGGGTCAGATCGGGCGCGCCGGCGACGGGCGTCGCCTCGCCGAGAGCGTTGAGCTCACGCGCTGCTCGGTCGGCGAAGGACACCGCCCCGAATCGGGTGAGTCCCGCAGCGGCGGTGCGCAAATGGACCTTGGCGTCGGCACGCCTGCGCTGCCGACGCAACCACTCGCCGTACAGCAGATGGGTGCGGTACAGGTCGATGGGGGTGTCGGTCGCGGTCAGCGCGGCGATGGCGGCCAGGTAGCGCTTCTCGGCATCATCGGTCGACGCGACCAACGCCGAGCACCGCAATGCGACGCCCTGCGCCCACGGTGAGCCGATGATGTCGGCGAATTCACTGAATTCGGTGGCGACCCGCGCGGCATCGGCGGCGCGGCCGGTGCGGGCGGCCGCTTCGACGTATTCGGGAAGCTGGTGCGGTGAGACCTGGTGGAAGCGCTCGGCCTCGTACGGCGCCAGCAGCGCGTAAGCGTCCTGATAGCGCCCCTCGGCCAGGTCGCGAATCGCCAGCGCGTTGATCGAGGCTGTGTGCGCACCGCCGAAACCCGCGGCGAGAGTGCGCTCGGCGACCTGCACGACCACCGCCGTCGGCGCTCCCGTCCAAGCCAGATAGGCGCCGTTGACGACGTGTTCGGCCGGATATCCCATCGCCTGGCGCAACTCGCGTACCCGCGCGACTGCCCGGCCCGAGGCCAGGACATCGCCGCGGTCGAGGTCGGTCAGCGAACGCATCCACAGCAGGGCATCCAACTCGCGCAGGCTGCCCGACTCGGTGGCGACGCGCTCGCCACGATCGAGCCAGTTGTCGCGGGCACCCGCATCCCACAGCGCGCTCGTCAAGACCACCCCCGCGATGGTGAACTCCAGCACTCGACGATCGTCGAGGTCTGCCAGCTCCCGAACCGCAGCCCGGATGGGGGCGACTGCCTCGCTCCACGGATCCAGGATCAGGGCGCCGAGTCCGAGCAGGACCGCGCGGGTGCTCGGTTCGGCGTCGTTCGCGGCGGCGCGCATCCGCCGACCGATCTCGACTCTGACCTCGGCGGCAGCCAATCGCTCCGCGACATTGGCCGCGTCGAAGGCCCGCAGCAGGGCGAGATGCTCGCGCCCCGCATCGCGGCCGTGGAACAGGTCCGCCGCCGCCGACAGTTGGTCGGCCGCGAGCGGAACAGCGCCCGGCTCGCCGAGGAAATTCGCCAGTGACGCGCGCACGAACAGCCACCGTCCGCCCGCGACCGGATCGAGGGCATCGGGGGCGGGGATGCGATCGGTCAGGTCGAACGCGAATCGTCCGGCTCCGGCCTCGGAGGCCGATTCGGCGGCGGCGAGCAGGCGATCGTCGCGCAGTGCGGGATCCTCGCTCAACTCGGCCGCGCGGGCGAGCAGGCTCGCCCTGGCGATCAACCCACCCCGGCGGCCGGCACGGTGCGCCGCATCGACCAGCCGCCGCGCAACCGCATCGTCTGGGCGCGCGATCGCCGCGGCGGCATGCCATGCCCCGATGTCGACCAACCCCGCCGCGTCAGCCGCGCGGGCGAGGGCGTCGTGTACGCGCCGTCGCGCGGCGGCCGTCGCGGCGCCGTACACGGCCGCCCGCACCAGCGGATGTCGAAAGGTCACGGCACCGTCGATAACGACCAATCCGGCGATATCGGCTGCCTCCCCGGCATTTTCGTCGATGTCTAGCAACGCGCACGCGCGGTCGACCAGCTTGAGATCGCCCGCTGATTCCGCGGCGGCCACCAGAATCCAGTCCTGGCACGCCTCGGGCAGGAGCGCGACCTTGCGCCGATAGAACTGTTCCATGCGGTTGCCCGCGCCCGTCGGGGAGGGAAGGAAGGACGAATCCGTGAGCTGGCGCGCGGTGAACTCACGTGCCAAGTCGGTCAGGACGAGTGGATTCCCCCCGACCGCGTCGACAACACCCGCCGCCACTCGCGGCTCGAGCTCATCGCCGAATGCCGAGGTCAGCAACTCGATGGCAGCGGGGCGCGCCAATTCCTCGACGTGCAGCACCCGCACACCCGCGAGCCGCACGTCCACATCGTCGTCCTCGCGGGTGCCGAAGACCACGACCGCAGCTTCGGCATGCAGACGCCGCGCGACGAACCCCAACACGTCCAGCGATTCTCGATCCAGCCACTGCGCGTCGTCGATCGTGCACAGCACCGAGGATCCACGACCGAGGATCGCCAGTAGCCCGAGTACCGCCCGCCCGACCAGGAATCGGTCGGGCGCCGGACCCGGCGAAACGCCCAGCGCTACCAGCAGTGCCTCCCGTTCCGGGGTGGGCAGCTGTGCGCAATGGGCCTCGACCGAACCGACCAGACGTTGCACGCCCGAATACGGCAGGGTGGACTCGGCCTCGTAGCCGTCCGCGCGCAGGATCCGAAACCCCTGGGCGGACTCGATCGTGGATTCGATCAGCAATGACTTGCCGACTCCCGGCTCGCCCCGCAGGATCACCGCGCGACCGAGACCGTTGCGCGCGGCGGCCACGAACCCGGCGAGGCTGTCGAGTTCGCGTGCTCGTCCCAGCGGTCGGGGGTGCGCTCCGCCGATCCCCGGTCGACGCGCCGATCCGAATGCGCCACCAGTAGACACCGAACCTCCCATATCGGGGCATGCACCCCGAGTCACGTTGGTGAGCGTACGGTGCCGCGACCAGTCAAACTGGAACAGGCGTGCACGATTTCTAGGCTGATCGTGCGGCGCGGATCGAGTCGCGATCAGGCGGAGTTGTTCGTTCGAGTCAGTGGAAGGCGGCGTTCGTGGCCATCGTGTTCGACACCGGCGGGGTGGCACCTGCCGAGCGTGCCGACGCCATCACCGCCGCGATGCAGGAAGCCTCGGCACCCTGCAACGTGGTCCACGAGAACCTGGACGGTTCCGCGCATGCGCGGTTCGCGGTGTGGGAGTTCGGTGATGTCAACATCTTTCGCGCGGATATGTCGGGCATCCAGCTGATCCGGACACCGAAACAGATCAGGACCAGCCCGTCGCCCCTGCTGGCCATCGCGGTACACCGCCGCAGCGCCGCCCGCTACGAGCAGAACGGCCACCAGCACGAACTCGCCGTCGGCGACCTGCACATGATGGATCTCAACGCGCCCTATGACTTCCGCTGGATGGGCGCGGGCGGGTCGACGTGCCTGCACGTTCCGCTCGATCAACTCGATCTCCCGATCGAACGCATCCGCCGCGCCGCGCCGCACCTTTCGCGCAGTCCGTTCTACCGACTCGTCGCCGGTCATATCACCGAAATGACCAGGCAGGCAGACCGGCTCAGCGCCGACCCGACCGCCCGCCTGACCGGCTCGGCCAGCGTCGACCTGATTCGTGGGCTACTGCTGTCGACCAGCGAACCGGAATACCGAGACGGCGCGGTCATTCCCTCGCAGATCATGCTCGCCGAGATCCGGGGCTACGTGCGACGAAATCTCGCCGACCCCGATCTCGACGCCGCGCGCATCGCCCGCGCCCTCAACATCTCGGTGCGCCTGCTGTACAAGACCTGCGCCGCCGCCGATTACAGCCTCGCCCAATGGATCATCAGCCAGCGCCTCGACCGAATTCGCGACGACCTCACTCGACCTCACCTTCGTCACCAATCGATCGCGGTGATCGCCCTGCGCTGGGGATTCCGCGACCCGTCGCACTTCGCGCGGCGCTTCCGCGCCACCTACGGGGTGACTCCTCGTGAGTGGCGCCGCACCACCACCGAGGACGGCGGCCACGCGGCACCGCGCGCCTGACCGGTCGGGTCATGAACCGGCACCCGGTTCGTCCTGCGCCGCGTCGGCCGCGTTGGCTTCGTGCGCGCGGGCCACCAGCGCGGCTTGCAGATACCACAGCCCGTGGACGTGTGCCGGATCCAGGCCGGTTTCGATGGCCACCCGGCGGAGTCGGTAGTCGACCGTGTTGGGATGGATATGCATGATGTTGGCGGTGCGGCGGCGATTGCGTTTGTTGCGCAGATGAACGACCAGCGTTTCCAGCAGTTCGGGTTGATCATTGAGGGGATCGAGCACGGCCGCCAGGTGCCGGCGTCCCGGGCCCGGCCGGGTGACCTGATACTCCACCACCAGGTCCGACATCTGATACACCCCCGGCGGACGGTACAGCCGCTCGGCGAGGTCGACGAGTTCGTGTGCTTGCCGGGTGGCCGCGGGGATCTTGTCGATGGGGGCGTGGGCCAGGCCGACCCGCAGCGGTATCCCGATCGCGGCCTGCAAGCGGTCGAACAGACCCACCGCCGCGGTGCCGCCGAGGATTTCGTCGGCGATCAGCACCGTGCCACCGTTCACGCCGAGCAGCGCGGGCGGCGAACCGCCGGGAAACGACGAGAGCTCCATGCGCAAGCGCTGCAACCAGCGCGGTGGGCGGCTCCCGGTATTACCGACCGGCTGGTGCTCGGTGGCCAGCGCGAGCACGTTGTAGGACTCGCTGAGCACGAACCCACTGCTGCGCGCCCATGTCGACGTCAGCGAACCCGTGATCAGAGCCGAGGCCAGCACCTCGCCCGCGTCGTCACGCTGGGCGGCCTCGGCGTGCACCACCCGCAGGTAGGCGGCGGTGAAGGTGGTCTCGATATCTTCCAGCACCACCGACAGTCGTTGTCCGGCCATCGCCAGGGCATGACCGTCGGCGCTGGTGGCGCGGTGCCACAGCTCATCGAGTACGAACCGGAAGCCCGCGTGGGTGCTGTGCTGGATGGCCTCGAGGGCCACTCCCGTTGTCGCCCACTCACCGATTCGCACCTTCAGCGCGGCGGGTACGGCGGTGGGGTGCGATCCCTGCAGTACGGCCACGGCCAGCTCCAGGCAGCCCCGCACGACCTCGGCGGCCTCGGTCCATCGAGCGCCGCACGGCATCGTCGTGCCGGTGCGGGAGGGCTGTCCCGCGATCTGCGCCAGCAAACGCTGGGATAGGCGCGGATCGCCACCCAGATGCGCGGCGGCGGGCAGGCCGCCGATCTCGAGGACTTCTGCGCAGGGACTGCTGCTCGTCGGCATGACTGTGGACACTTCCTGTGGTGCGTGGACGGCCCCTCCCCGCACGCCGACCCCTCGGCGCTGACTCATGCATTACAGCGTTGACTGTAACGGTAATCGCGTCGACAAACCACGAAATCGCGCAACTTTCCGCTGTACGCGCTGATTCTCGGGCACTCGGTGCGTTCGCGGACCAATCGGCTCAGTGTCTACTGGGACGGTTGGGTACCATCGTCACAATGCGACCATCGTCAACGATCACCTCGAACATCAGACCGGAGGGGAGGTGCGCGAATGGGGAGCGAGGAAACTGAGTACCGCGTCGCGGAACTGGCGGAAGCGGCCGCCGTCCCGGTACGCACTGTGCGCTACTACCAGGAGCGGGGCCTGCTCGACCCGCCCGCCCGCCAGGGTCGGCACGCCATCTACAGCGCGAGCCACCTCGAGCGGCTGCGGCTGATCACCGACCTCCTCGCCCGTGGGCACAGCCTCGAGGGCATAGCCGACTTGCTCGCCAGTGCCGAACACGGCGGTGGCGTCACCGAACTACTGGGTTTCGAGTCGGTCGCCGCGACCGCGTGGAGTGACAACGAGGTCCCCCTGGACATGGACCAGCTCTTCGCCCGCTTCGGTGATCAGCTCACCGCCGAGAACCTCACCGAGGCGATGGCGCTGGGATATCTGCGAGTCGAGGGAGGCCACTTCTCCTTCGCCAGCGGACGTCTGCTCGACACCGTGACGGCATTGGTGCGGGCCGGCATCCCACTCGGCTCACTGTTGACGTTGTCGTGGGAACTGGAGGCTGCCTTCGATCGGATGGCTTTCGCGTTCGTGCAACAGTTCCGCACCCATCTGCTCGGACCGGTCCTCGACCAGCCGTCCCCCCAGCACGTGCACGGGCTCGGCCACCTCCTCGACGAACTGCGCCCCGTGGTGCGCCAGGTCGCCGACGAGCTACTGGCCCGCGCGATGGATCGCCGCATCCAGCTCGACCTGCCCGAAGTCTCCCAGCAACTCAGCCACGCCACCGACTCGCCCACCTCGGCACCCTGACCGAAAAGGCTCCTCGCGCACAGGCAATTCCCGACGCAGGCAGGCCGCGGGAAGGTCGGGCTTGCCGACCTCTGGCCCCATGCTGGATCAGGCGGTGCCGAGAACGGTTTCGGGGGCCGGCGCGAAGGTGAACTCGACATGGCGGATGAGGTCGTCCGGGGTGGCGGGGGAGGCGGCGTAGCCGAGGTAGCCGTCGGGTCGGATGAGGTAGGCCGCGCCGGCGGTGCAGTGATAGTGCCGCGCGAAATCGGCGTCGCTGTCGCGGATGATCGGCAGGATTGTCGGGTCGATGGTGGCGTGCCGGCTCGCGACGAGGTAGGCGTCGAGGTGGCCGTCGGTCGCTTTTCGGAGCAGGTCGACGTGGCGTTCGAGCTCGGCGAGAGCGGTTGTGTCGCAAGCGTTGTCGATGTACCAGAGCAGGGTGTGGTCGGGGCCGGAGAGCAGGGTGAAGAGCCGGAAGGGCGACGTCGCGCCGTCCCTGGTCAGTCCGATCGCATCCGGAGCGCGGCTGCCCGCGACGGGAGACGCTGTGCCGGTGGGGGATTCGGTGACGATGGGGCTGTCGCGATAGTCGATCAGGAGTTGGGCCTCGCGCAGCAGCACGTGGGTGGGGTCCGATTCGCCGGCGCCGATCCCGTCGCGGGCGTTACGGACGGTGCGGCCGACCACCTCCTCGCCGATCGGCCTGCGTTCGGCGTCGTAGCTGGCGAGCAACGACGGCGCCGCGACCTCCTCGACGGCCAACGCGAGTTTCCAGGCGAGGTTGTGGGCGTCCTGGATGCCGGTGTTCATGCCCTGGGCGCCGGTGGGCGGGTGGATGTGAGCGGCGTCGCCCGCGACGAAAACCCTTCCCCGGCTGTAGGAGTCGACGATGCGATGGCTTATCCGGAAACTCGAGGACCAGCGTAACTGCGTGGCGGTCACCGGTTCGGGCGCCAGCCGGTCGAGCACCGCCTGGATGTCGGCCAGTCGCGGGCCGGGCCCGGCGCCGAGCCCGTGCTCGACCTGGTCGCCGCCGACGGTGGTGTCGGTCGCGAGTTCCGGTGGAACTTGCATCGACACCCGGTAGCGGTGGCGGCCCGGTAGCGGGACGCACACCAGCACGTCGTCGGTGACACCGTTCGTCTGATGCATCGACCGCACGGTGTAGCCGCGCGGTTGTGACCAGTCGAGCTCGACATCGCCGAGCATGTACTGCTCGGCGAACGCCGCGCCTTCGAAGGTCAGCCCCAGCGTCTTGCGGACGATGCTGTGCGCGCCGTCGCAGCCGACCAGGTACCGGGCCCGCACCGTGTGCTCACCCCCGGGTCCGGCGAGCACGGCATCGACGCCGTCCTCGTCCTGGGTGAAACCGACGAGCCGCACCCCGCGCTCGACGCGCGTCCCCAGTGACTCCAGTCGGCGGCGCAGAATCCGCTCGGTCTCGTACTGGGGCAGTCCGAGGAACCCGAAAGGAATCTCGGCGGGCAGCGCCAGATCCATCCGATCGGCCTCGACGCCGTTGATGTACACGATCTGACCCCGCAACAGGATCGCGGCGTCGAGGACCTCGCGCAGGACGCCCATCGCCTCGAACAGTTCGAGGGTGCGGGGCTGGACGCCGACCGCTTTCGCGTACTGCGGCGGATCGGCGAGCGCGTCGACGATCCGGCACCGGATGCCGCGCCGGGCCACCTCGATAGCGGCCGCCGAGCCCACCGGACCCGCGCCGACGATCAGTACATCGGTATCGAACATGCGACATCACCTCGTCTGGGAGTCCCCGCCTCATGCTGTTCGCCGATCGTACGCCTGGTTCCTCGGCATATCCGAGCGCCGACCAGGACATCGGTGCGGCGCGGTAGCCGCGCGCTGCGTGACCGCGCGAGGAATGCCTCGCCCGCAGACACGCCGACTCATGATGACCCGTCACGCGTGACGCGGGCTGCTGTGGGTCCCCCGAGCGAGATACCCACAGCAGCAGCATCGTTCAGGCGTCGACGGGAACGGTGGCCGACCGCAGGGCGGGCAGACCGAGATTGTCACGCAGGGTGGTTCCGGTGTAGTCCGCGCGAAGCGCGCCGCGGTCCTGGAGCAGGGGGACCACCCGGTCGACGAATTCGTCGAGGCCGGTCGGCACGAGGTGCGAGCCGAGGATGAAACCGTCGGAGCCGTCGCCGCTGACGAAGTCGTCGATCCGCTGCGCGACCTGGGCCGGGGTTCCGACGATCGGGCCGCGCTCGAACTGATCGATCACCGTCTCGCGCAGGTTCAGCTTCTTGGCCTCGGAGACCTCGCGCAAACGCCGCACGGTCGCGAAGCGGTCCTGGTGGATGAACGCGCGACCCTGGATGAACGGCGGCGCGTCGGGGTCGGGCTCGATGTCGGGGATCGGGCCCTGCGGGTCGTAGCCCGACAGGTCCCGGTTCCAGATCTGTTCGAGCAGGATCAGCGCGGTCTGTCCGGTGACCTGTTCGTTGCGGATCGTGTGGTACTTCTCGATCGCCTCGGCTTCGGTGTCGCCGAGGACGAAACTCGCCGACGGCAGGATCTTGATGTCATCGGCCGCGCGCCCGGCCGCCACCGCGCGTGCCTTGATATCGCGATAGAAGTCCGCGGCTTCGGGCAGCTTGCCGTAGGGGGAGAAGATCGCGTCGGCGTTGGCGGCGGCGAAGTCGCGGCCCTGCGGTGAGACACCGGCCTGCAGGATCACCGGCCTGCCCTGCGGGCTGCGCGGCACGGTGAATCGGCCGGAGATGTCGAACTGGCGACCACTGAACTCGAACTTACCGGCGTCGGGTCGCGCCAGGAATCGGCCACTGGCCTTGTCGGCGACGATGTCGTCGGCGCTCCACGAATCCCACAGGGCACGAACAGCATTCAGTGTCTCCTCGGCCCGCACGTACCGGTCGGCCGGGTCGAGGAAGCCGCCGCGGCGGAAGTTCTGTCCGGTGAAGGGGTCGAAGGAGGTGACCACGTTCCAGGCGGCGCGTCCGCCGGAGAGGTGGTCGAGGGTGGCGAACTGGCGGGCGAGTTCGTAGGGCTCGTTGAACGTGGCGTTGATGGTGCCCGCCAGGCCCAGGTGCTCGGTGACCGAGGCGATGGCGGCCAGCACGCCGAAGGTGTCGGGACGGCCGATGATGTCCTGATCGAAGATCTGGCCCGCGCGTTCGCGCAGGATGAGACCCTCGGCGAGGAAGAAGAAGTCGAACTTGCCGCGTTCGGCGGTGCGGGCGGTGTGTTCGAAGGAACTGAAGTCGATCTGGCTGCCTGCCTCGGGGTGCCACCAGGCGGTGTGATGGTTGACGCCGCCGAGGTAGGCGCCGAGGATGACCTGCTTACGGGGTGTACTCATCGGTGGGACCTCACACTCTGGCGTAACGGTTGGGCACGGTGGTCGACAGGCCGAGTAGTCCGCGCAGGGAACCCTCGGGGTAGCTGGTGCGGAACACTCCGCGATGCTGCAGGGCGGGCACCAGCGTCGCGGCGATCGCGGTGAGGTCGTCGACCGCGACACCGGGACGCAGCCGGAACCCGTCCACGCCCGAGGCATCCCATTCGGTGAGCAGATCGGCGAGTTCCTCGGCGCTGCCGGTGAAAATGGCCGCGTCGGAGGTGAATTCGGCACCGGACTGCTCGTTGAGCCGGGCCAGGCGCTGCTCGCCGGTGCCGTCGTCGGTGTCGAGGAAGACCACCAGGTCGGCGTACACCCGTAGTGGTTCGCCCACCCTGGTCACGCCGGCGGCCGCGACCTGTCGCAGGATGTCGGCCGGTCCGTGCTCGCGGGTGGGTGTGATGAAGACGAGATCGGCTGCCGCGGAAGCGAACTCGTAGACGCGCGGGGCGTGCGCGAGTGCGGTGACCACCGGCTGGCCCTGCGGGGGGCGCGGGGTGATGGCGGGACCACGAACAGCGAAGAAGCGACCTTCGAAGTCGATGTAGTGCAGTTTGTCGCGGTCGATGAAGCGGCGGGTGGCGACGTCGCGGATCTCGGCGCCGTCTTCCCAGCTGTCCCACAGCCGACGCGCCACCTCGACGGCGTCGGTGGCTTCCTCGAACAACGCTTCGGCGTATTCGGGGAGCTTGCCGGTGGCGACGATCTCGGCGAATTCGGCCGGTGTCGGGTCGGTGACCTCGCGGCGACCGAAGTGCTCGGCTTCCTCGGCGCCGGCCGAGACGCGCACCTGCCAGCCCGCGCGCCCGCGCGAGGTGTAGTCGAGGGTGGCCAGCGCCGTGGCGACGTGGAACGGTTCGGTGTGGGTGGTGGTCACCGTGGGGATGAGCCCGATGTGGTGGGTGATCGGCGCGAGGGTGGCGGCGATCAGATGCGCGTCGAGTCGGGCACGGACCTGGTCGGTGGCCCCGTCGTCGCGAGTGTGCAGTGGACCGGGGACGCGCAGGCTGTCCTCGATGGTGACGAAGTCGAGCAGCCCACGCTCGGCGGTGGCGACCAGGTCGGTCCAGTAGCGGGCGCTGAACAATTCGGTGGGCCGCGAGTTCGGTGCTCGCCAAGCGGCCGGGTGCCAGCCCGCGCCGTCGAGCGCGACACCCAGGTGCAGTGGGTTCGGTGCCATCGTCTGCCATTTCTGTGGTTCGGTGAACGGTGCCTGGTGCAACGCTCGATGCCAGGGCCGGGGCAGGTGGCAGGCGCCGTGGCGCGGTCGACGTACGGGTGGCGGTCAGATGTCGGTGGCTATCGCCGGTGGCCAGGCAGTCGGCAGGGTCAGCGGATGCGTTCGCCGCGATGACGTCAACTATTGAATTCAGCCCGATCGGCGGGAAATAGGCTGTCGCCGAGCGGATCGTCGACCGCCCACGCACCCTTCGCTCGATCCGTACGCAACGTCAGGCTGTGACCACGGCGGATCTGAACGAAGGGGTGTGGGGGCGTCGCGGCTGCTAGGCAGTGCCGTGTCCGAACCGGGTCGGCACGTCGGCGCGCACGGTCGGTCAGGTCACGCGGCGGGGGAGAAGAAGGCTGATCGTTCGAACTCGTGGTGTCGCACCGCGTGGACGAACGCGGTGTATTCGTGACGGTCGAAGAAGAGCCTGGCGGTTCCGGCGCGGGCTCGGTATTCCGGTGCGGCGCTGAATTCGTAGCGGCCGTCGGATCCTCGACTGATGGTCAGGGCGCCATGGCTGGGCCGGCCGGTACGGATCGCGGTCTGGAGGGCTTCGAACTGGTCGTGGTCGAGGGTCAGGCATTGCTCGGGTGGGACAGGATGTGTCGCAGTGTCGACGGGATTCGCGAGTTTGTCGTCCCAGATGAGGGTGCGGTGGTTGTCGCGGTAGACCATGACGCACGCCTGCTGTGGGGAACTGGCGGCCGCTTTGCGGAACTGCGCGATGGTCGGTGTCGGTAACGACATGGTGGATCCTTTCGAACAGCGCTGCCGGCGACGGTGCCGACAGCGCGGGCGCCCGCTACGGCAGGGAGCCGATAGCGGCGAAGTTGCACGGTCGGGCGTAGTCGTCGTGATCGATCGGCTGGTCGGGTCGCCAGTCGGTGGCGTAGGTGACGCCGGGGTCGACGATGGTCCACCCGTCGAAGAAGGTCTGGAACTGCGCACGGGTGCGCAGGGTGACCGGGGTGCTGGCATCGGTGAAGATCGCCGCACCCGCGGCGACCTGCGACTTGATCTCCGAGCCCGCGTCCTCGAGGGACACGTGCGTCATCGCGATGTGGCTACCGGGTGCGAGGGCATCGCGCAGTTGCGCGACGATCTTGGCGGGCTCGCTGGCGTCGGTGACCCAGGGAAGCACCGAAACCACCAGCAGACCAACGGGTTCGGAGAAATCGATCAGGCGTTGGGTATCGGGGTGGGCCAGGATTCGCGCGGGCTCGCGCAGGTCGGCGTCGACCATCGTCGTGGTGTCGGTGACGCCCTGCGCGCGCAGCAGGTCGCGGGCGCGGTTGATCGCCTCCTCGTCGTTGTCGACGTACACGACGCGGGCGTCGGGCACGAGTTCGCGGGCGACTTCGTGGGTGTTGCCGCCGGTCGGCAGGCCGGACCCGATGTCGAGGAACTGGCGAATTCCGGTGCCTGCCATGTAGCGAACGGCGCGGGCGAGGAATCGGCGATTGTGCTGGGCCCACAGCGGATAGAAGGGGATATCGGTGTAGAGCCGCTGGATGAACGGCAGATCCGATTCGAAGATCACCTCACCGGTGACCATGTGGTGATAGATGCGCGCGGAGCTGGGTTTGTTGGTGTCGATGGGGCGGGGCTCGAAGTCACTGTCGGACATCGTGTTTCCTCTGCGGTTGCGGTGGAGCGGGTTATCGCTGGATGGTCGGTCGGCTGCGGAGGCCGCGGACGAGGTGTTCCATGAACTGGCGGGAGTCGTGCGGGCTCAACGCGGTCATCGTCAGGCGGTTGAAGATCTTGTCGCGGATTCCGACGGCGGGTTTGTCGTCGATGTAGCGGATCTCGCCCTGCGCCTCGACGACGGCCATCTCGAGATCGCCCGCGGCGCCGGGGGAGGGCACGCGAACCAGGATGTAGCGGTCTTCCATTCCCGCGCCGGGCGCCTGGTGGGTGAAGGGCATGACCTGGATCTGGATGTTGGGACGGGCGGACAGCTCGAGCAGATGCGTGATCTGGGCGAGCATCACCGCGTCGCCGCCGTAGGTGCGGCGCAGGCAGGACTCGGACAGGATCGCGTGGAACTCGGGGGCTCCTCGTTCGAGCAGGATTCGCTGACGCGCGGTGCGGGCGCGTACGTAGTCCTCGACGGTGACCGCGTCCGGATCGTCGGGGTCGGGTTGCAGGGGTTCGTGCAGGGCGCGGATGTAGCTCTCGTGCTGGAGCAGACCGGGAACGATCTCGGCCGCGGTCTCGCGGAGCCGATCCGCCACGGCCTCGAGGTCGACGAGCAGTCGCAGTTCCTCGATGTAGGCGCGGCGGTAGCCGGAGTTCCAGAATCCGCGGCGATGGCTGTCTTCGCGCAGATCGAGCAGGATCGCGATGTAGTCGTGGTCGGTGACGCCGAGCTGTCCGACCAGTGCGGTGAGTGCCTGGGCGCTCAGATTGCCGGTGCCGCTGATCACCGCCGCGATGCGCGACTGGCTGACGCCGATCATCTTCCCCGCGTCGGCCTGGGTAGTGCGCGACCGGCGCAGCAGCGCATCGATCTCTCGACCTAGCAGCACTTTTCGTGCGGTTCGTGCCATGGATCCCACCGTATCGGGCTGCTGGGCGGCGGCTGCCACCTGTTTCGCAATCCTGATTATCAGGTTAGATTATCAACCACGATTATTTGGCGAACAAGTCGGAGGGTGTATCCGAATTGCGACATACCCTGCGGCGCAAGAAGAGTGGGGCCCACTCATGGAAGTCACCGACCCCGAGACCCTGCGCGGTACGCTCGACGGCGGGGCAGGCAACAGCTGGGGACAGCGACTACGGACCTATCGACGCGCTCGATTAGGGCTCAGCCGTGGGGATTTCGCCGAGTTGATCAACGACCGCGCTCGTCGTGATCGCGTCAATGTCGCGTGTTCGGAACGACACATCGCACGCTGGGAACTGGGCGAGGTGCGCAGGCCGAGTAAGTCCTATCGGGCGCTGCTGGCCGCGCTCGGCGCCCCGGTTCCCGGGATCGACTCCGTCTTGTCCTCGCCGGGCCCCGATGTGGGGGTCGCGCGCGAGACGGTGTCACGGTCTTCCGATTCGCTCTGCACCGGAACGCGTCGCGCCACCGACGCCACGCTGCTGGAGGCCCTCGCGTCCGCCGTTGTCGGTTCCGCTGACATCCTGACGCCCTGGCTGCCCTCCCTCGACATTTCCGAGATGCCCTGTAAAACAAGGCGACTCGACCTCGACGCCGTGCGCGGTGCCACCGCGGGCCTGCGTGAACGCGACCAGCGACACGGCGGTGGCTCGGTCGCCCGCACGGCTGTCGAGCTACTGAAGTCGACAACCGCGTTGCTGGCCGGCTACCGCGGGCACACCACCCTCGCGCACGCGCTGCTGGTCGCCACCGCCGATCTGGCCCGCCTGATCGGCTGGGCCTACCACGACATCGGTGATCAACATCGCGCTCGCCAATACGCGACAATGGCGTTGGTGTCCGCGCGGCGAGCGGGCGCGGACAGTCTGGTGGCCTCGACGCTCTATGTGCTGGGACGGATCAGTTTGATCGAACGTGACCCGCGTGCCGCGCTGCGGATGTTCCAACTCGGCCAACTGCCCGCCCAAGACGCCACCGGCGGTGGGGAATCGGCCCGCCTGTATGCCAATGAGGCGTGGGCACACGCCATGATGGGCGACGTCGGCCGCATGCGGACCGCGCTCGCGCGTGCCGAGGACGAGGTCGCCCGGGTCGCGGACGCTCCCATCGACCCGTGGACCCGGGTGTTCTTCACCCCGGGTGAGTTCACCGGCATGCGATCGGTGATCTACAACGAGTACGCCCTGACAGCACGCGGACAGACCGCGCAGCACTACACCGCCGCAGCCGTCGATGCCGCTCGTGCCTCGCTGGCGGCGTCCACCCCGGGACGGCCCGCGCGCAGCATTCTGTTCGACAACATCACCATCGCGACGGGTGCCTTCCGGCTCGGCCAGATCGATGACGCGGCGTCCTACGCGAGTGCCTGTCTGGAAATGACCGGCCAGGTCGACAGCGGGCGAGTCGGTGAGCGGTTGGGACAGCTGGAGCAGGCCGCGACCCTCGCGTCGTCGCGATCCGACGTCCGCGAGATCTGTCAGGCGATCCGGCGAACCGTGCGCACGGCGCGACCCGCTCCGCTGACCGAACATCACCTCGCAAGCGCGTAGCAACCCGACGATGTCATCGCCATCCAGTCGTATTAACGACATGCCCTGTCGAATGTCATTGCCGCAGAGATTATTCGGCGATGTACTCGGATCATGACTACGACGACGCCGAGACGTGGCCATCGGACAATGGACAGCCGTCGGTGAGCCGGGTGTGTGTAGCAGTGACGCACGCAGGCGGCTCCGCCGCGAAGCCGGACGGCCGCGCCGCGCAGGACCAACGCGGACAGACCGCGGAAGGGTTACTGGAGGCCCGTCAGCTGCTGCTCGCCGTCGCCGGGAACCTGCAGGGCGGGTCGCCGTTGATCGGCTGGGCGCGCGAGCTGGCGGATCTGCACGCCACCCTGTTCACCGCATCGGTGTCGACCACGCGCAGGCCCGCCGACTTCGACGGTCCTGCCACCAGCGGCCGGATCAACACCGTCATCGGCCTGATCGACGAGTGGTCGGCCTGCCATCTTCCCCGCCCCGCCTCGGGCCGGCGCCACACCCATTCCCTCGGTGAGGTGATCAGCCACGTGGCCGACACCTACACCCATGTGCAGTGGACGCTGCGCCACACCAAGAGCGCCGAGCACCAGCATCACGCTGCTGTGCGCTTCGCTCAGGTCCAGGAGGGCTACGCCGATCTGGTCGGGGAGATTCGGGCATTGCGCGTCGCGTTACCGCTGGGCCGGGGCAACCAACCGACTCCCTGACGCCGTGCGAGAGATGTTGTGCCGCTAGCGGTTCGGGATCGCGCGCTGGTGGCCGACCTCGTCGGCCGCCAGGAATCGGGACAGGATCGGGTCGGCCGGATCGGCGGACACGTCGACCTCGGTGACGCGCCCCGCGTCGACCGTCACGATCCGGTCGGCGCGGTCGAGCGGGATACGCAGGTCGTGGGTGATCATCAGGATCGCCGCGTCGGCCCGGTGTCGGTAGGCGTCGAGGTACTCCAGGATGCGGTCGGTCAGTGGTGCGTCGAGCGCCGTGGTGATCTCGTCGCACACCAGAACCTCGGGTTCGGCGCCGAGTGCTCGTGCGAGGGCGGCGCGTTGCAGTTGGCCGCCCGATAGCCCAGCGGGGTATCGACCTGCTTGGCGCTCATCGATACCGAGGTCGTCCAGTAGTGCGCGGGCGCGGTGCCGGGCGGTGTCGCGGTCGAGGCCGCGCAGCCGGATGGCGGTGGCGGCGACCTGGTCGAGAACCGTGCGTCGAGGGTCGAACGAGGCCGCCGACTCCTGCCACACATACTGAACGGCGGCGATGTGGGCGCGGCTACGCCGACGCAGCGGGGGCAGTGGCTCGCCGCCGAGCATCACTCGGCCGCCCTGCGGCGTGACCAGTCCGGCTATCGCGCGCCCGATCGTCGACTTGCCCGCTCCGGATACCCCGATCATCGCGACGAGTTCGCCGCGATACAGCTCGAGGTCGACACCGTGTAGTACGCGCGAACGCCGTTGGGAGACAACGATATCGCGCAGACTCAGCACCGGTGATGTCGACCGGGTCGCTCGTCTCGGAGGCGATTGCGCCGGTGGCGCGGGCAGGGCGCTGTCATGGAGTCGACCCGCGCGCACGAACAAGGTCCGGTCGCTGACCTGCTCGACGGCGACGGTGTCGTGGGTGACGAGCACCACGGCCTTACCCAGCCCGCGCAGCCGGTCCAGCCCGGTGAGCAGGGCGGCTCGGGCGAGGGGATCCAAGCCGACTGTCGGCTCGTCGACGATGAGCACATCGGGATCCGACATCAGCACCTGTGCCAGCGCGAGCCGGGCCCGTTCGCCGCCGGAGAACTCGAACGGATACTTGCCGAGCACGGCGCCGATGGCCTCGTCGGGTACGTTGAACGCCGCGGCCATGAGCACGTCGGCGAGGTGGCGGCGCCGGGTGGCTCGATCGGTGCGTGGCGCCCCGAGGCGATGTCGACGCAGTCGTACCAGCTCGGCCAGCGCGGTGCCGATCCGGCGAGCGGGGTTCAGGGTGGACGCCGCGTGCTGGGGCAGGTAGCCGATTCGGACGCTGTCGCGCGGACCCCGGCACGCAACACTGCCCTCGACCACAGTTCCCGCTACGGCGACGCCCGCTATCGCCGTGGCGATGGTGGTCTTGCCGGCCCCGGAGGGACCGAAGAGGGTGACGATCTCGCCGGCGTGCACGTCGAGGTCGATGTCGTCGACGAGAACAGTGCGGCCCGCGCTGACCCGCAGTGCGCGCACGCTGATGAGCGGCTCAGTCATCGCGGGTGGCTCGTCGAGCGGCGCGGGCGCGGGGGTCGGCGAGCAGGTCGTCGGCGAGCAGATTGACGCCGACGATGAGCGACACGATCAACAACGCGGGCAGGGCGACCGACCAGGGCGCGATGGTCAGCGCGTCCTTGTTGGCCGCGACCGAGACGGCCCAGTCGGTGGAGGTGGTGTCGAAGCCGAGGCCGAGGAAGTTGGCCGAGGCCAGAAAGTACACGGCAGCGGTGAATCTCGTGGCCAGGTCGGCGGCGATCGGTCGCGACATCTCGGCTACCGCGTAGTTGCCGTAGCGGAAGGCCCGGTTCTCGCCTTGCATCCGCAACGCCTCCATGACCGGACCGTGGACCGTCCCCCTGGCAGTCATGCGAACGAATCGCGAGATCGGCGCGACGAGCACGAACCCGATCGCACACGCGATCGCGACGGCCGAGCCCCGGGTGCGCAGCGCGGCGACCATGATGATGAGCAGCGAGGGCAGACACAGCAGCACATCCATCGGGCGCATCAGCAGCTCGTCCACCCACGCGCGGGGCGCCGCGGCGGCCGCGAGACCGATCAGCGAGCCGAGGAGATAGGCGAGGGCGACGGTCACGGCGGCGACGACGAGGAATGTCCGTCCACCGGTGAGGGCCGCGGCCAAGACATCTCGCCCGAGCCGGTCGGTGCCCAGCGGTGACCATTGCGAGGGCCCGAACGGCGCCTGACGGCGCTGCGGCGCCCCCATGGCGATGATCGGTCCGATGGTCGCGACGAGTACCGGCACGGCGACCAGAGCGCTGTAGAGCCAACGGCGCGGGGTCATCGGCTGCCACCGTCGGCCGAGACCGGAACCATGCGTTGTCCGGCGATGTCGATGACAGTGTTGATCGCGATCGCGACGACGCCGGTGATCGCGACGATCGCGAGGATGACCGGGTCGTCACGGTTGCCGATGGCGCCGATGAGCGCGGACGCGATGCCGGGTACCACGAACACCGCCTCCACGATGAGCACCCCGGAGAGCAATCCGTCTCCGGTGCGCCCCAGCTCCTGCATCGCGGGCGCGAGCGCGTTGGGCGCGACATGCCGGACCAGTAGCGACATCCGGCCGACGCCGAGCCGCCGGGCCTGGGCGATATAGGGCTGATCCATCACCTCGATCACCCCGGCACGGACCAGTCGCACCAGGGGAGCGGCGACGCGAGCGACCATCACGATCAACGGCAGCACCAGGTATTGCGGACGGGCGAGCAGCGTGTCGAGGTCGGTCCCCAGGAAAGTGGCGGGCAGCAGGCCGAGATCGAGGGCGAGGTAGCTGACGAGCAGGACCGCGAGCACGAAATCCGGAATGGAATCGAACCCGATACTGACGGCGCTGATAATCCGATCGCACCACGTTCCCGGCGCCGAGCCCGCGGCGAACCCCGCCGTGACAGCGACGGGGACCAGCAGCGCCAACGCCAGCACAGCCATCAGCGCGGTGGTCAGGAACGGGTCGGCGATCACCTCACCGACCGGGTGTCCGTTGGCATAGGAGACGCCGAAGTCGCCGTGCGCGGCGCCGGCGAGCCAATCCAGGAAGCGCTGGATCGGTGCGACGTCGAGGCCGAGCAGATGTCTGGCCGCCGCCCGCTGCTCCGCACCGAGGACGTCGTTGCTCTGCACATCGGCGGCATCGCCGGGCAACGCCAGCGAGAGCAGGAACACCAGGACGAGCAGCACGCCGAGCTGGCCTACTCCGATGACGATGCGGCGCAGCAGAAATCGGGTGAACGGCGTGGAGAACCGCACGGACGCTACCGGATACCGACCACGATGCGGTCGTCGCCGTACTGCCAGACGATGCCCGCCTCGGCGAAGCCCGCGTCGCGGGCGAAGTCGAGATAGTCGTGCACGGTCGGGCGATCGTGCACGGTGTGCTCGAAACCGCCGTCACGAGCCCGCACCAGGTCGGCGAGCTCGGGTGCTCGGTGCACCGCGTCCCACCAGGCAGCCCAGTCCTCGGCGTCCGCGGTTCCCTGCCGCACGGCGCGGCGCGCGGTCATCGCGGTACCGAGGGCGTCGAGCCCGGGACCGGCCGGGCCCTCGTAGAGGTGGTCGCCGTCGATGAACAACCCGCCCGGTTTCAGCGCTTGCGCGCACGTCCTGAACAGCTCGCGCAACGGATCCCGATTCATCCAGTGCAGGGCCGTGGTGCTGACGAACGCGTCCGGGACCCGCTCCAGCTCCAGCGCGTCGAGCCATTCCGCCGATCGCAGGTCGGCGTTCACGGTCCGCAGGCGTGGGTCGGCCAGGGCCGCCTCGGCGAGACCAAGCAGCAGTGGATCGGCGTCGACGCCGACGACACGGGCGTCGGGAAACCGGTCGAGCAGCCGCTGCGCCAGTGTGCCAGGGCCGATACCGAGATCGACGATCAACAAGTCGTCGCGGTCACGACGTTCATCGAGCACATCACCGATCACCTCGAACCGCTGCTCCCGGTCGGGCATATAGTGCTCCTGCTGGCGATCCCAGCGCGCGAGCCAATAGCGCGCCCTCGCCGCGTCGAGCCCGGTCATCGTGCGTTCACCTCGTCGAATCGGGCCCAGCCGTGCGAGTTCGGCACCGCGGCGGGCAGCTTCTGGAAGCGATCGCCCGCGGCGCTGTTCCAGGCGGTGTTGCCGAAGAAGATGAATCCGCCTCGGTCGTAGAGGATTTCGTGCATCGTGCGGTAGATCGCCGCGCGGCCTTCGGTTGTCGGTGTCGACTGCGCCTTGACATAGAGCGCGTCGAACTCGGCATCGGACCACTTCGTCCGATTCTGCGGCGATCCGGTGAGCAGCCGCGACGCGAAGTGGTTGGGAACCGGCAACGGCCCGGACTGGCCCATGGTGAGGTGGCCGGTGTTGAGCGCGTCGGTGTAGTAGGTGTCCTTGGAACCGAGAACGACGTTGACCTTCACCCCGCAGCGGCTCGCGTGTTCGGCGAAAAGCCGTGCCGATTCCACGAATCCATGCGCCACCGGCGCGGTGAACAGGTCGAACGACAGGTCACGCACCCCGGCGCGGCGCAGCAACCGGCCCACCTCGTCGGGGTCGTAGGTGTGTTGCGGCAGGTCGGCGGAGTACTGGAAGCCCTTGCCGAAGACATCGTTGCCGACCTCGCCATTGCCCTCGAGCGCGACCTTGACCAACTCGTCGCGGTCGACCATCCGCATGAGGGCCCGACGTACGTCCGGGTTGTCGAACGGGGCGCGGTCGGTCTTCATCGCGAAGAAGTAGATGCCGCTGTTGGGGGTGGCGACGAGTGTCGATCCGGGCAGACCCCGCAGGGTCCGTGCCGCCGACGGCGTGAGGTTGTCGGCGTAGTCGATCTCGCCGCTGCGTACCGCCGCGAGCCGGGCATCGGACTCTGCGCTGACGATGCGCAGCCGTCGGACCGACGGGGCGCCGTCCCAGTAGCGGTCGTTGGCAGTGGCAACGAATTCCTTTCCCGCTGTGAAGGATTCGAAGACGAAAGGGCCGGTCCCGACCGGTCGTTCGAAGTCGGTGGCCCCGTTCTGCACGATCTTGGTCCCGTAGGCCGACAACGCGATGAGGAACTCGAAAGCGGGCTCTCTCGAGACGATCTCCACCGTGCGCGCGTCGATGGCGCGACTCTGGGTGAGGTCGATCTTGTCGAGCGAGGAGGCGGCGATGAACGGGCGACGCTGTGGCGGCCCGAGCACCCGCGCGAAGGTGTAGAGCACATCGTCGGCGGTGACGGCTTTCCCGTTGTGCCACACGGCATCTCGCAGCGTGATGCGCCACCGGGTACCGTCGGCGTTCGGCTCGGCCGCCGATGCCAGGCGCGGGATCGGCGTCATCGTCTCGTCGATCTCGAACAGTCCGTCGTAGACCGCTTTCATCCGAGCCTCGTCGATGAACAGCGTGTTCACACCGGGATCGATACCCTCACCGGCGCCGGAGCCCTGGAACGCGGCGGTGAAGGTATCGAGCGAGTTTTCCGACGATGTCGAGCGGTTACACCCGACCAGAGCCGTACCCGCGGCGAGTGCGCCGCCGAGCAGAAAGGTGCGGCGGCGCAGATTCGATGGCTGCATGGGTGCTCCTATCGCGTGGGCTCTCACGCGACGAAGAAGACATGCGGAAACAAGCCACGACCGGTGCGGCTCGGTTCGGCGCATCGATCAATACCCACGTGATCACGACCGTTTCAACAGTTCATCCGCAGGTATCTGGCTTCGGCTCGTGAACGAACCTCACAGTTGCGGGACAGCCCCGGACTCGCACCGGTCTTCCCTACGGACAGCGAACATCCTACCCACACTCAGAGCTGGGAACCCACCTCGGCGGCGATGAGTTCGAGGTGGTCGAGATCGGCGAGATCGAGGATCTGGAGGTAGATCCGGCTCGCGCCGATCGCGCGATAGTGGGCGATCTTGTCGACGACCTCGGCGGGCGAACCCGCCAGGCCGTTGGCCTTCAGCTCGTCGACCTCGCGTCCGATCGCGGCGGCCCGGCGCGCCACCTCGGCGTCGGTGCGCCCGACGCAGGCGACCAGGGCGTTGGAGTAGATCAGGTCGTCGGTGCGTCCGGCCGCGCGCACCGCCGCGCGCACCCGCTCGAACTGGGCGGCACTGTCGGTGATCGAGGCGAAGGGCATGTTGAACTCGGTGGCGTAGCGAGCCGCCAGGCGCGGGGTGCGGACCTTGCCGTTGCCGCCGATGATCACGGGTACCGGATCCTGGACGGGCTTGGGCAGGGCGGGGGAGTCGACGAGCTGATAGTGGGCGCCCTCGAAGCCGAACGTCGCCCCCGGCTTGGTCTCCCACAGGCCGGTGATGATGGCCAGTTGCTCTTCCAGCAGGCTGAACCTGTTGTCCGGGAAGGGAATTCCGTACGCGGCGTGTTCGGCGGCGAACCAGCCACTGCCGAGGCCGAGTTCGACCCGCCCGTTCGACATCTGATCCACCTGGGCGATCTGGATGGCCAGTGGTCCCGGCAGCCGGAACGTCGCGGCGGTGACCAAGGTGCCAAGCCGGATGCGGGAGGTGTCCCTGGCCAGGCCGGCCAGGGTGATCCAGGCATCGGTCGGGCCGGGCAGGCCCGAGGCATCGCCCATGGCGAGGTAGTGGTCGGAACGGAAGAACGCGTCGAATTCGAGCTCCTCGGCGGCGCGCGCGACCGACAGCAAGGTGTCGTAGTCGGCGCCCTGCTGGGGTTCGGTGAAGATGCGGAGGTCCATGATCACCATCGTGCCCGATGCGGTCAGCTCCGGCGCGGCGATAGCCTGGTCGCCGGGAACGATCGGGGCTACCCGTTGTTGTCCGGGTCGGCCGGGTGGCGGTGGTCCGGCGGCGGGCTGAGCTCGTCCACCACCACCAGGTTCCCGCCGGACTGCTTGGCCCGGTACATCGCCGCGTCGGCGGATTGCAGCAGGCGGTCCGCGGTCGGTCCGGGGCAGCGCGGACAGATCGTCGCGTCGAAAATCGCCACACCGACGCTCGCGGTGACAGCCACGGTGGTTTCCGGGGGTTCGGCGATCACCCGGCACAGCCGTTCGGCTTCGTTGCGCGCGGCGGCCGCGGCGAGCGGGGCCGCCACCACGAACTCCTCCCCGCCCGTCCGCGCCACCACCGCCATCTCCCCGGCGGCGTCGTGCAGCCGCCGGGCGGTCCGCATCAAGACGATGTCGCCGATCCGGTGGCCCCAGGTGTCGTTGACGTTCTTGAATCGGTCGAGGTCGAAGCAGATGACACACATCGCGGGATTGCGGTCCATGAGCTGCTGCAGCCGGTTCTCCAGGCCGCGGCGGTTCAGCAGTTCGGTGAGCGGGTCCGACTGCGACTCGGTGCGCAGCAGCGAATAGAGCAGCTGGAACGCGGGCACCGCGCTGACCACCGACGCGAGGAGCAACGCGACCGCGATGGCCAGTTCGATGCTCCCATCGCCGGTGGCGATCCGCACCGAGAACGCCACCACCGAGAGCAGCGACCACGCCGAATGCACGGCCAGTGCTTTGGCGCTGTGGAAGAAGCTCAGGTAGCTGCCGGTGCCGAGGAGCAGCACGGTGCCCATCGCCCCGAACAGTCGATCTTGTAGCTGGAGGAATTCCACCGTGAACAGCACATCGGCGCAGGCGATCAGGACCAGCGACTCGGTCTTGCTCGGCCAGGGCCGCAGCCACCAGCGCGCAGCCCACAGGGTCCCCGACAGCACTCCGATCGTCGAAGCGAGGCCGGGATGGCCGGGCGGTCCCACCGGTGTTCCCGCGATCACCGCGCCCATCACCGCGATCGCGGCTCCCGCGAGCCCGATCAGGATCTTCAGCGGAACCAGCGCCGACTTGGCGGCCAGCGTGCGGACGAGCCATCGGTAGTCGACAGGATCGTGCCACCAGTCCCGCAGCGTCTTGCCGTTGTTCATCGACTCACCCTTGGTCTCGACCGCATCGCCTAACTGTCGGTTGCGCGGGTGAGAATTCCGGGAAAACCCACCAGCTGGTCGGCAGTAGTCTAGGTCGGACGGTCTCGGAATCTCGCCGGTTCGCCTCGCGCCGCTGGGTTGCCCACGGTCGGCCCGGAAGTAGGTCAGTCGACCAGCGGCGATACCGTATCGGTGTGAAACGGTCACCGGAAACGGACTCCTCGGTCCGGATCATCGACGTCGTGATAGCGATGTTGATGTCGGATGGGTACGACGACCTGCAGCTCAAGGAGGTTGCGCGTCGTGCCCAGGTGTCGCTCGCGACGGTGTACAAGAAGTTCGCCACCCGTGACGAGTTGATGGTCGCCGCCGTCACCCGGTGGATGGCGATCAACAGTTACGCCGAGCTGGAGATGCCGGTTCCGGGTGAGTCGCTGCGCGATGGGTTGAAACGCGTCATTCGGCACGTTTTCGAGCCGTGGGAGAGCAATCCCAGAATGCTCGAGGCCTACCATCGCGCGCGCAGCGGCGTCGGTGGTCGGCAACTGGACGCACAGGGCGTGAACGCCGTGCTGCCGGTCGCCGCGATGCTGTTCGAGGGCTACGATCGCGCCTACGTCGAGGACGTCGGATTGATCATCACCAATTTGATCTACGCGTTGACCGGTCGATTCGTCGACAAGGACCTCGACGTGGCCGAGATCCTGCCCATGCTCGAGCGTGCGATCGACCGATTGACCAGTGACAGCGTGACCCAAGCGGCGCGCGTCCGAGTAGCCGACGGCGAGGAGAGCTCGTCGTCGCTCGTGTATCCGTCGTTGGCTGGGCCGTACGGGCCGGAGCGATAGCCACGGACGGAGCCCGTTGGTCGACGGCTCCGACAACCCTGATGACCTGCGATTGAACGAATTTCAGTGCTGGACGTCAAGCATAAATCTATGTGATGTAGATCACTAGTTACTTGGCTGAGACTGCTGTCACATACGGAGTAACCGGATTACCGTGTGGTCGGCAGGGGCTCCGAGCGATCGAAATCCGGGCGTGGGGCGCACCTGTCGAGATCTTCAGATTCGAAGTTTGGATGGGAAGCCCATGGCCGCACAATTCGTTGATTCCGCCCACTGGAGAGCCCACGCCCGCCGGCATCCGCTGCGATATCGCCTCGCCATTGTCGCACCGAATGCCGCGGAAGTGGTGCGCTACGCCGGAGGCTGGCTCTTCGATCGGACGACCGCGGGGTGGGAGGTGACCGTGCTCGTCGACGATCACTCCGATATCCGCCCGTTGCAGATCCTCGGCGCGACGGTGCTCGATATCGAGCAGTCGCTGGCGGCGGCGAAACACGACACCTGGCCGCATGCCGTGGCGGTCCCCGCCGGGATGGTCACCGACCGTCGGGTGCGCGATGGAATCCTCGACTGTCTCGACCACCGTTCGGCCGAACTGTCGCTGTGGGGCGAGGAGCTTCCGGCCGAACTGGCGGATCGAGTGAAGATCACCCACCACCGCGTGAGCCGCGCGGCGCGCGCGTTCAAGGCCTGCGCCTTGGCGACGGCGGGATTGCCCGCCGAGGAAGTCGGTCCCACCGAGGTGTTCCGGGTCAGCGCGTCACGGACCACCGCTGGATTGGTGTCCGCGAGTTGACGATGGCAACGGCCGATCGTGAGATAGCCGAGTGGGCGCGCGGCTATCTCCGCCGACACCCGATTGCCGCCTTGGAAACGGTCGGTGGCCAATTCGTTCTCGGCATGCGCGCCTTGCGCTTCCTCGCCGTCGACGTGGTCACCGGACGCTTCGCGTTTCAGGAGTTCGTCCGCCAAGCCGCGTTCATGGCATCGTCGGCGGCCTTGCCGACGATCTTCGTCGCGCTGCCGATCGGGGTGACGCTGTCCATCCAGTTCGGGTTGCTGGCCGGGCAGGTCGGCGCCACCTCGCTCGCGGGGGCGGCCAGTGGGCTCGCGGTGATCCGGCAGGGCGCGCCGATGGTCGCGGCGCTGCTGATGGCTTCGGCGGTCGGCTCGGCGATCTGCGCGGATCTCGGGTCGCGCAAGATTCGCGAGGAATTGGACGCCATGGAGATCATGGGCGTCTCGGTGATCCGCCGCCTGGTGGTACCCCGGCTGGCGGCCGGGGTACTGATCGGAGTGTCGCTGACGGGCATCGTCTGCTTCGTCGGCTTTCTCGCGGGGTACCTGTTCAATGTCTTCGTCCAGGGCGGGGCACCGGGAAGTTTCGTCGCGACCTTCTCCTCGTTCGCGACCGTGGACGATCTGGTGCTGACCATGATCAAGGCCGTCGTCTACGGAGCGATCGTCGCCGTAGTGGCGTGCGAGAAGGGGCTGACGACCAAGGGCGGCCCGGCGGGCGTGGCGAATTCGGTCAACTCGACCGTGGTCTCCTCGATTCTGCTGCTGATGATCGTCAACGTCGCCTTCACCCAGCTCTACATGATCCTGCTACCACGGCAGGGGCTGTAATGGCCGCGCAGTACTACCCGCCGGGGGTGCGACCGCTTTACCGGGCAGCATCCCGGCTGGCCTCGGGGGCGATGCGCGTCGGTCATATGGGGACGTTCCTGTTCCGCGCCCTGATCTCGATCCCGGTGATGCTGCGGCACTACCGCAAGGAGTTTCTGCGCATCCTGTCCGACATCACCTGGGGCAACGGTTCGATCGTCGTCGGTGGCGGAACCGCGGGCGTGATCATCGTGCTCGGCGCGGCGGGCGGTGCGATCGTGGGTCTGGAGGGCTACAACGCACTGCACCTGCTTGGCATGGAGCCCACTGTCGGGTTGATCGCCTCGACCGCCTCGACCAGGGAACTGGCGCCCATCATGGCCTCGCTGGCGTTCGCCGCCCAGGCGGGGTGCCGGTTCACCGCGCAACTCGGTGCGATGGGGATCGCCGAGGAGATCGAGGCGATGGAGGCGATGGCCATTCGCGCGGTTCCGTATCTGGTCAGTACCAGGATCCTCGCGTCGGTGGTCGCGATGTTCCCGCTGTATCTGGTCTGCCTGGCGGCCAATTATCTGGCGGTGGAAGTAGTGGTCGGTCTGTCCGGCGGTCTGTCGGCGGGCACCTATCAGCACTACTTCCAGCTGGTGCTCAACGGTCCCGACATCGTGTACTCGCTGATCAAAGCGATTCTTTTCGTGATCCTCACCTCGACGATCCAGTGCTACTACGGCTTCTACGCCGCGGGCGGCCCCCAGGGCGTCGGCACGGCGGCGGGCCGGGCGATGCGCGCGTCCATCTCGGTGATGATCGTGGTCAATTTGCTGCTGACCGTGGGTCTGTGGGGCATCGGTTCGAGCGCACGGCTGGGAGGGTAGATGTCGGCGTCGCTGTTCGAGAAGGATGGGCGCGGCCCCAGCGGATTCTCGCTGGTGCTGCGCGGCGTGGTGCTGATCGCGCTGACGGTAGTCATGGTCACGGCACTGTTGATGAAGTCGACGGGCCGCTTCGACGACAAGGTCGAAGTGATCGCCATGCTGGATCAGCTCGGCGATGGTCTGCCCGCCCGATCCGACGTGAAGTTTCGTGGTCTGCTGATCGGCGCGGTGTCCACGGTGGCGCTCGCCGACAACGGCGGTCCGAATCGGGTGACATTGCTGCTCGACCCGGTGTACGCCGGGAAAGTGCCGCGCACGGTGACCGCACGGGTGGTGCCGAGCAACGTCTTCGCCGTGTCCTCGGTCCAATTGGTGGACAACGGGCCCGGCCCCGGGCTGACCGCCGACACCGAGATCGTCCAGGACCGCAGCCTGGCGACGGTCCAGTTGCAGACCGCGTTGACCAAGTTGCGCGAGATCATCGCGAGTACGGGGCGGGTCGGGTCCGACACCACAGTCGGAATGCTCGCCGCGGTGGCCGCGGCCACGGATCGACGGGGTGACGACATCGTGCGCGCCGGTGGGCAACTCGACCGGATCACCAGGGAATTCGATGCGCTACTCGCGCCCGATGGTGGGCCCTCGACCCTGGGCGCGATGGCCGAGGCGGTGCACGGGCTCAACGCGGCGGCCCCGGACCTGCTCGATGCCCTGCACTCGGCGGTACTTCCGCTGCGCACGGTCGCCGAACGCGAGGGCGAACTGATGAACCTGCTGTCCGCGGGCAACAACACCCTGTCCAAGGTGGGCGGCGGGCTGGCTCGACATACCGATCAGATCGTCACAGTGACGAATGATCTGGTGCCGGTCCTCGATGTATTGGGCGAGGGAGCCGGCAGTTTTGCACCGATCGTGGTCCGGATCAAAACGATCTCGGATCTGTGGTTCGCCGAGTTCTGGAACTCCGACACCCAGATGGGTACCGGCAAATTCCAGTTCCGGTTGAGCCCGCACACCGCCTACACACGCGCGGACTGTCCCCGATACGGCCAGTTGGCCGCACCGAGTTGCACCACCGCACCGGACTCGATCCCCCAGCAGGAGTTGTCACCCAGTATGAATCCGCGGTCGTATTCGGTACCCCAGCTGGCGCCGGAACTGCAGGACCTGATCCGCCGGATTCTGGGCGGAGAGGCCAACGCCGCGGAATCGGTACTGGCGCAACTGCTCTCCGACAGTCCGCTCCCGGTGGGTGGCGGCCGATGAGTTTTCGTCGATCACTGATCGGGCTGAGCCTGTTCCTGGTCGTGTCCCTCGGACTGATCTGGGTCACCTTCGTGACGCTGCACCGCGGGGTGGACGGCTCGGCGAGAACGTACTCCGCGATCTTCAGCGATGTCACGGGCCTGCGCGCCGGTGACGATGTGCGGATGGCCGGGGTGCGGGTGGGTCGCGTCGACGGGATCGCGCTGGTCGGCAATCGCGCCGAGGTGCGGTTCCGGGTCGAGGAACAACAGAAGGTCTTCGGGAATACGAAAGCCTCGATCACCTATCAGAATGTCATCGGCCAGCGCTATCTCGGCCTTTCCCTGGCCGACTTCGGGCAACCGCAGGAGGTGGCGCCCGGTGGCACGATCCCGCTCGAGCACACCGAACCCTCGTTCGATATCTCGGTGCTGCTCAACGGGTTCGAGCCCCTGTTCGGTGGGCTGGATCCGCAGCAGGTCGACAATGTGACCGGAGCGCTGATCACCGCGCTCCAGGGCGACAACACCTCGCTGGTGCTGCTGATCGCGCAGGTCTCCACCCTGGCCGAGTCCGTCGCCGGACCGGATCAGGTGCTCGGGGCGGTGATCACGAACCTGAGCCAGGTGGTGGGCGACTTGGCGGCGCACAGCGGTACGGTGAGCACCCTGCTCACCCAGTCGCGCTCGATCATCGACGGGCTCTCGCGTCACCGTGACGAGCTGATGGGGTCGTTGACGACCGTCGCGTCGGTGACCGGGCGCCTGGCCACCGTCGTCGAGGACGTGCGGCCACAGCTGAACGAATTCCTTACGCGCGAACCAGGATTCACCAAGCACTTCGAGCAGAACAAGGACAGTTTCGCCTACCTGGGCTTCAACCTGCCCGCGCTGCTGAAGGGGCTCGCCAGGGCGAGCCAGGAGGGGTCCTACCTCAACACCTACCTGTGCAACATGGGCGTGACGTTCCTGCCCGCGCTGGCCACCCTGGTACCGACCATCGTCGCTCTGGCGTCGCCGACCGGCGCCATCCAACAATCACCGATCTGCAGGTGAGGCAATGACATCGAAACAGCCTTCGAAAGCCGTGCTGGGGCTGATCGCGCTCGGACTGTTGCTCGCGATCGTCGCCGGGGCGGTGGGTTTCAACTCCCTCGGCGTCGGACAGCAGCGCTATGACGTCGAGTTCGCACAGGCCGCCGGTCTGCGCGTAGGGGACGGGGTCACCGTCGCCGGTGTTCCGGTCGGCACGGTCGCGGGTCAGCGGCTGGCCGGCGACCGGGTGCTGGTCACCCTGAGCGTCGATCGGTCCGCAGCCCTCGGCGCAGACACCCGCGCCGCCATCAAACTGACCACCCTGCTCGGCGCCCGCTACGTCGAACTGACCCCGGCGGGTGGCGGCGAGATCGCCGATCACCGAATCGGTCTGTCGCGCACCGCCGTTCCCTACGATCTGCAGCAAGCACTCGACAACGCCACCGCGACATTCGAACAGATCGACTCCGGCCGTATCGCCACCTCGCTCGACGCGCTGGCCAACCAACTCGACGGCGTGCCGACGGTACTGCCCGGGCTGCTGGGGAATCTGCGCTCGCTGGCCGCACTGCTGGGCAGCCGTCGCAACGAACTCGGCGCGCTCCTGACCGGCGTGCAACAGTTGACCACGGTGGTCAACGGTCAGCAGGGCGACCTCGCGGCCATCGTGGGCCAGGGCCGCGACCTGGTCACCGAGATTCTCGCGCGGCGCGGTGCGCTCCAGACCCTGATGGACTCGACGCGGCGGCTGGCGGATCAGGTCAGGGTGTTGGTCGTCGAGGATCGGCCCAAGATCGACGAACTGCTGCGCGGTTTCGACGGATTGCTCGGCAGCCTCGCCCGCCACGACGACCTGTTGCGCAACATCCTGCAGATCTTGCCCGTCCCCATCCGCAATTTCGCGAACGCGTCGGGCACCGCCAACGAGGTCGACTTCACCGCGCCCGCGGGGCCGCTGATCGATTCCTGGATGTGCGCGCTGAGCGGGCGTGCCGACCAGGTCTCGCTGGCCCCCTACTTCCAGGACTGCAAATGACACGACTCGCCACGCTGGCCAGGATCGTGCTGGTGCTCGGACTCGGTGCGCTCGCGGGGTGCGCGGGCAGCCCGAACGACACGGATTCGGCCATCACTGTGACGGCCCGATTCGACAACGGCGCCGGACTCTACGTCGGCAACGCCGTGGCCGTACTCGGGATGCCGGTCGGTGAGGTCACCGCCATCACCCCGCGCGGTTCCCATGTCGAGGTCACCATGCGGGTCGAGGGCGCGGTGGACATCCCGGCGGACGCGACCGCGGTGACCGTCTCGACCTCGGTACTGACCGATCGCCACGTCGAGTTCACACCCGCCTACCGCGGCGGCGCCACCCTGGCCGACGGAGCGCAGCTCGGCCTCGACCGCACCCGCACCCCCATCGACTTCGACCGCTTGCTCGGCGCCGCCGACGGGATGGCCGCGCAGTTGGCCGGCGCGACTCCCGAGACCGGTCCGATCGCGCGCCTGCTCGATACGTCCGCGCGGATCGCCTCGGGCAGCGGTCCGGAACTTCGGGCCACGATGAACGAACTGTCCGGTGCCCTGCGGCTCGGCGAGGACGGGGGAGCCCAGACCCAGAAGGCGATCACCGACATCGTCGAGCACCTGGCGGTCCTGATTCGCGCCGCGGCCGACAACGACCAGACGATCCGGGAATTCGGCAGTGCGACAGGGCAATTGAGTAGTGTCCTGGCCGATCTCCAGATCGGCGCGGGTGATACCGGCGCGCAGATCGTGCAGATCATGCAGCAGACCGATGACCTCCTGTCCCAGAACAGTGCGAGCCTGCGCTCCACGGTGACCAACGCGGGCACCGTCACCCACGCGCTCGCGGACTACCGCGAGGAGATCGCCGAGTTCATCGACGTGACACCGCTGTTGCTGAACAACGCCTACAACGCCATCGACGTCGACTACCGCGGCGTCCGGGTGCACGCGCTGCTGGACAAGGTCTTCTTCGACGGCCAACTGGTGAAGGAGGTGTGCAACGTGCTGGGGCTACGCCAACTCGGTTGCAGCACAGGAACATTGCAGGATTTCGGGCCGGACTTCGGCATCACCGACATGCTAGAGGCGATGTCGAGGTTGCCACGATGAGACAGCGATATCGGTCCGCGTCGACCCTGCTGCTGGCCGGGGTGGTACTCGCTACCGTGCCCGGCTGCGCGGTGGGTCTGGGCGATCTGCCGTTGCCCGCGCCCGGCGTCGGCGACGGCGGCTATACGATCCACGCCGGCTTCGCCAATGCGCTGAACCTGCCCGAGCAGGCGAAGGTGCGGGTGCTCGGCGCCGACGTGGGCGAGGTCGCGCGGATGTCGGCACGCGACTACACCGCCGTGGTCACGATGCGCATTCAGCCGGGGGTGGCCCTGCCGGTGGGCACCCGTGCCGAATTACGCACCGCCACACCACTCGGCGATGTCTTCGTGGCGCTCACTCCGCCCGACGCCGCCGCTCCCGGCGGGCCGGTGCTGCACGACGGCGACACCATCGCGCTGTCGGCCACCCAGGCCGCGGCCACCATCGAGGAGCTGCTCACCACCGCGTCGCTGCTGGTCAACGGTGGGGTGATCCGGAACCTGACCAATATCGTCAACGGCCTCGGACACGCCGTCGGCGACCGAGGCGCGAATCTCGCCGCGCTGCTGGACAGATCGACCAGAGTGGTGCAGGCACTGGCCGCGCGATCGGCCGATATCCGCACCGCACTCGTCGAAGTCGACCAGCTCACCCGGCAATTGCAGGAGCAGCGTCGCCCGCTCGGCGAGCTGGCCGACGTCGCGGGACCGGCGCTCACGGCCGCCACCGACAGTTCCCAGCAGGCGTTGACGCTGATCCGGCAGGTCGATCAGATCAGTCGGGAACTGGCGAAGTTCCCTGCCATCGACGGGTCCGCCGCGGGCATGGTCGCCGACGTCAACCGGCTCTCTGCGGGGCTCAACGCGGCCTCGACCGATCCCAATGCCAGTCTCGCGGCGATGAATTCGATTCTCGGACCGATCATCAAGATCACCAACGGCACCTCGGCGCACGTGAACGCCGATCTGCAGGACGTGACGATCGGTGCGGTGCCCGATCCGGCGCACCCCGGTGATGAGGGCAGCCGGATACCGGACGTGAGCGACTGGCAGGCTCTCGTCGGCACCCTGACCTACACCCTGCTCAAACTGCAGCAGCGCGTGACGGGAGCGGGGCGATGACACCTGCGCAGCGATTTCGGCTCGTGCTCGGCGTGCCCGCGCGCGTCGTGGTCGGCGCGGCCGTGCTCGGCAGCCGGTTCCGGTCCATCCTGTCCAGCGGCGCGCTGGTGCTGACCCTGATCGTCGGCATCGCGTATCTGCTGTTCGGCGCCCTCGGCGTCGACCCCACGGCGGCCACCATGACCGTCCGCGTGCACCTCGCACAGTCCGGTGGGCTGTTGACCGGGCAGAATGTCACCTTGCGCGGTGTCCCGATCGGTGAGGTCACCGCGATCGAGCTGACCTCGACCGGATTGGTGGCCACCGCGGCGATCGACGCGCAGGCCCGGGTGCCCGTCGGCGGCGCGGTCCGGGTCGCGAGCCTGTCGCTGGCAGGCGAGCAGTACCTCGATTTCCGCCCCGTCGACGACGACGGCCCCTACCTCGCCGACGGCGCCGAGATCGAGGTGGAGCGGACTTCGACGCCGGTGCCGCTGTGGCAGACCCTCGCGCAGCTGGATACCACGCTCGCACAGGTGGATCCGGCGCGGTTGGCGGCCATCGTCAAGGAACTCGGGGTGAGTGAGCAGGGCCCGCGCAAGCTCTCCGACATCATCGACGGTGGCATCTTTCTCGTCTCCACCTTGGATTCGGTGCTGCCCCAAACGGTCGGGCTGCTGCGCGACAGCCGGACGGTGCTGAGCACCGCGGCCGCCGCCTCGCCGGGACTGGGTGAATTCGCCGGTGACGCGGCACGAGTGATGTCGGGCGTGGAGGCGAAGTCGGGCGGATTCGTCGATCTGCTCGGCGCGGCACCAGGAACGCTCGGTGCGCTGGACGCGGTGCTGGACCAGAACTCGCCCGGCGTGGGCGACCTGCTCGGCAACCTCACCACGGTGGCCGACATGGCGAACTCGCGAGTGCCTGCCCTGCGGGAGTTCTTCTTCCCGACCGAGCGGGCGGGCTCGACGCTGGGCAACCTCACCGCGGCATTCCACGACGGTGGCCTCTGGGGGCTGGTGAATCTGTACCCCCGCTACTCCTGCGATTACAACCTGCCGCGACATTCACCGTCGCAGCCGGACTTCCCCGAGCCCTACCTCTACACCTATTGCCCGAACGAGGACCCGTCGGTCCTCATCCGCGGTGCGCGCAACGCACCGCGCCCGCCGGGTTCGCGTGTCCCCGGTCCGCCGCCGCCGGGACAGGCGACCGCGACGCAGGCGATCCCGACTCCGCTCGGACCATGGACACTTCCGCTCACCTTCGCCGGGCCGGATCTGTCGACGCCGGTACCTCGGTGAACGGCTCCGGACTCGCACCGCACACCACCACGCTAGGAATCGCTATGAACGACACGGACACCAAGACCGAGACCGAATTGCTCGAACCGGCGGTAGTGAAGACATCGGCGGATTCTGATCCGGCGCCGACCGAAGAGCCGAAACAGGCAGGCCCGACGAAGCTGCAGCGGGTGCGGGCGATCGCGCGCCGGATCGCCGCGCCGGTCACCGTGGTGGCCGCCGTGGCAGCGCTGGCGGCGGCGGGCTTCCTCGGCTGGAAACTCGACGAGAAGTCCGACACCGACGCCGCCGCCGAAGCCGGGCTCGCGGCGGCGCGGGCCTACGCCGTCACCTTGACCAGCGTGGACTCCAACCACCTCGATCGTGATTTCGCGGCGGTGCTGGACGGATCGACCGGCGAGTTCAAGGACATGTACACCCGGTCGAGCGGTCAGCTGCGCCAGCTGTTGCTCGAGAACAAGGCGACCGGCACCGGCACGGTGCTCGACGCCGCGGTGAAATCGAAATCCGAGACCAAGGTCGAAGTGCTGTTGTTCATCGATCAGACGGTCACCAATATCGCCGCCGCCGATCCGCGCGTCGACCACAGCCGGGTCCAGATGACGATGGAACTCGTCAACGGACGCTGGCTGGCCAGCCGGGTCTACCTGCCCTAATCCTCTCCCCGCTCGACCGCGCGGAGTTCCGTGCTGTCTCGCGGGAATGAGGTTCTCAAAAATGAATATGGTTGTTACCATCGAAGTGCGCGTCTTTGTCGCGGCTTCCCGATCACCTGGAGTTCTCCGTGACCGATTTCGATACAGTGAACTACTTCACCGACCCGGATCTGATTCCCGATCCCCATCCCTATTTCGATCATCTGCGGTCGAAGTGCCCGGTGACCCAGGAACCGCACTTCGGTGTGTACGCCGTCACCGGATATGAGGAATCGGCTGAGGTACTGAAGGATTCGTCGATCTTCTCCTCGGCTGTCGCCGTCGGCGGACCCTTCCCGCCACTGCCGTTCACGCCGGTCGGCGACGATATCAGCGACCTCATCGACCAGCATCGGACCGAGTTGCCGATGTTCGAGCACATGGTGACGATGGACCCGCCGCAACACACCTTCGCGCGGTCGGTGTTGAATCGTCTGCTCACGCCCGCCCGCTTGAAAGAAAACGAAGAATTCATGTGGCGGCTGGCCGACCAGCAGCTCGACGAATTCGTCGAGGCCGGCCAATGTGAATTCCTATCCCAGTACGCCAAGCCGTTCGCGCTCTTGGTCGTCGCGGATATGCTCGGCGTTCCCGAAGTCGATCACCAGCAATTCCGTGTCGTGCTCGGCGCGCCCCAGCCGGGTGCCCGACCCGGTGCGATCGACAACGAAGCGCTCTCGAGCAACCCGTTGGCCTGGCTGGACGAGAAATTCGTCTCCTACATCACCGATCGCCGCAACGAGCCACGCGACGACGTACTGACGTCGTTGGCGCTGGCGAAGTATCCGGACGGCACCACACCGGAGGTCCTCGATGTGGCGCGGTCGGCGACCTTCTTGTTCGCCGCCGGGCAGGAGACCACGGCCAAGGTGCTGGGCGCGGCGGTGCGGTTCATGGGCGATCACCCCGACGTGCAGCAGCGATTGCGCGAGGACCGCACCTTGATCCCGAACTTCATCGAGGAAACCCTGCGGATGGACGCACCGGTCAAGAGCGGGTTCCGGCTCGCTCGCCGCGCGACCACCGTCGGTGAGGTGGACATCCCGGCCGGCGGCCTGGTGATGTTCTGCCCCGGCGCGGCCAATCGCGATCCGCGCCGATTCGAGGACCCGCACGAGTTCCGTCTCGACCGCGACAACTTCCGTGAGCACATCGCGTTCGGTCGCGGCGTGCACACCTGCCCGGGCGGCCCGCTCGCGCGGGTGGAGGGTCGGGTCTCGATCGAACGGATCCTGGACCGGCTGCTCGACATCGAGATCGATGCGGACAAGCACGGTCCGGTCGACGCGCGCACCTACGAGTACGAACCCACCTTCCTGCTGCGTGGGCTCAGCGAACTGCACATCCGCTTCACTCCCCAATCCTGACCACGACAACAACGACAGAGGTAGGTAATCATGACCGGACGGGTCGAAGGCAAGGTCGCGTTCATCACCGGAGCCGCGCGCGGGCAAGGCCGCAGCCACGCGCTGCGGTTGGCGCAGGAAGGCGCCGACATCATCGCCATCGATGTCTGTAAGCAACTCGACAACGTGCCGTTCGCGATGTCGACCCCGGAGGATCTGGCGACCACCGCCGATCTCATCCGGGCACAGGGCCGTCGCGTGGTCACCGCCGAGGTCGATGTCCGCGACTACGACGGGCTCAAGGTCGCGGTCGACGGAGCGGTCGCCGAACTGGGCAGGCTCGACATCATCGTCGCCAACGCCGGGATCGGCAACGAGGGCGGCGCGCTGGTCGATCTGCAGGAGAACCTGTGGGACGACATGATCGACGTCAACCTCGGCGGCGTCTGGAAATCGGTGAAAGCCGCTGTGCCGCATGTGATCGCCGGTGAGCGCGGCGGCTCGATAATCCTGACGAGCTCGGTGGGCGGGCTCAAGGCCTACCCCAATATCGGCCACTATGTCGCGGCCAAGCACGGTGTCGTCGGACTCATGCGGACCTTCGCGGTGGAACTGGCGCAGCACTCCATCCGGGTGAACTCGGTCCACCCGACGCACGTGAACACGCCCATGGTGATGAACGAGGGCACCTACAAGCTGTTCCGCCCGGATCTGGAGAGCCCAGGCCCCGCCGACCTCGAGCCGATCGCCCGGTTGTTCCACACCCTGCCGGTCGCCTGGATCGAGCCCGAGGATGTCAGCAACGCGGTGCTGTATCTGGCCTCCGACGAGGCTCGCTACGTCACCGGTGTGCCCCTGCCGATCGACGCGGGCGGAATGCTCAAGTAATCACCCCGTCGCGCCGACCGTGGTGGTCGGCGCGACCCCGAGAAACAACGAAGGCGGAGAACGGTCATGAGGGTGTCGGTCGACGGGACCAAATGTGAGGGCCATGCCCTGTGCGCGGGTATCGCGCCGACGGTGTTCGAGGTGAACGCCGAGGACCTGGCCGTGGTGGTCGACGAATATCCGGGTGGTGCCACCGAATCGGAGGTTCGCTCGGCGGCGTCGGCCTGCCCGACGATGGCGATCGCGTTGGGCGAGAGCTAGCTCCGCGTCCGAGAAGGTCGAATGCAGAAACCCGCCTCCCACGGAGGCGGGTTTCTGCTGTCAGAAGACTTGCGGGGAAAAGTGATTGCCGACATCAGCCGCGAGGATCCGGGGCGGATTCTCGCGGCTGACGGGGTGTCGTTCAGGCGGCAGGGTCGGCCGCGGCCGCACCACCGGTCATGGTGGTACGGGTCACGGGCCCGTACCACCCGCACGGCAGTTCGCAGGTGGCCACCACGTGGCGTTCGATGAGGCCGTCGAGGGACTTGCGTATCGTCTCCGCCGCGCCGGCGGGATAGCCGCAGCGTGGGCATTTGCCGTAGTAGTCGAGGATCGGACGGACGCTGATCTGAATGGTCGGATGCACGGTGTGTCCTTCAGCCGGTCTCAGTCGAGGAAGAGGTCGAGCGTCGGGCTGTCGCCGCCGCCGTAGCGCGACAGGTCCTCGACGCCGGACGCGGTGAGAACCTCCGCGTCGATGTAGCAGTTCCCGCTGGCCGAGCGGGCGGGTCGGGACAGGATCTCGATCGCGGCGTCGGCCATGATCTCGGGGCTGCGCGACGACGAGAGCAGATTGTCGCCGTCGGCCATGTTCGCGACCGCCGAGGTGGCGATATAGGTCTGGGGCCACAGGCAATTCACGGCGATGCCCGCGTCGGCGAACTCGGCGGCCCAGCCCAGCGAGAGCAGGGTCATGCCGTATTTGGACAGCGTGTAGGCGGGGTGGGCGCCGAGCCAGCGCGGGTTCATGTTCACCGGCGGCGACACGGTGAGCACGTGCGGGTTCGCCGAGGCGCGCAGGTGCGGCAGGCAGGCCTTGGTGAGCAGGAAGGTGCCGCGCAGGTTGATCTCCTGCATCAGGTCGTACTTCTTGGCCGAGAGGCTCTCGGTCGGTTCGACGCCGATCGCACTGGCGTTGTTCACGCAGATGTCGATGCCGCCGAACCGTTCGACGGCGGTCTCGACGGCGCGCGCCACGTCGGCTTCGTTGCGCACGTCGCCGACCACGGCGACAGCCTTGCCGCCCGCGGCCTCCACCTCGGCCACCGCGGTGTGCACGGTGCCGGGTAGCCGGGGGTGCGGCTGCGAGGTCTTGGCCAGCAGCACGAGATTCGCCCCGCGCCGCGCGGCGGCCAGCGCGATGGCCAAACCGATCCCGCGGGAGCCGCCGGAGATGACCAGGGTGCGGTCGGTGAGTACGGCGTTCTCGCTGGACATCGGTCTCCTCAGTGCTGGTCCCCGCCGCGGATCGAAGCGGCATTCCCTTTCGATGGTATTGGCATTCTCATTTTTTGCAAGTACCGTAATCACTGATGAACGATCCGATACAGACCTCGTCCGGCATCCCGCTCTCGCCGGTCTACGGACCCGCGGACCTGGCCGCCGCACCGCCCGCACCGGGCGGCTTCCCATTCACGCGCGGCAACTTCGCCTCCGGTTACCGGGGTCGGTTGTGGACGTTTCGCCAATACTCCGGTTTCGGAACGGCGGAGGAGTCCAATCGCCGATACCGATATCTGCTCGACCAGGGCGGAACCGGGTTGTCGGTCGCGCTCGACCTACCGACCCAATGTGGTTACGACTCCGACGATCCGGAGGTGACCGAGGAGGTCGGTCGCGTCGGCGTCGCGGTGGACACCCTCGCCGATGCCGAGATCCTGTTCGACGGCATGCCGCTGGACAAGATCAGCACCAGCTTCACGATCAACGGCACCGCCGCGATCCTGCTGGCGCTCTACGTTGCGGCCGCCGAGAAGAAGGGCGTGCCGCGCGAGAAGCTCACCGGCACGATCCAGAACGACATTCTCAAGGAATACGCCTCTCGCGGCACCTGGATCTGGCCGCCGGAACCGTCGCTGCGGCTGATCGCCGACACCATCGAATTCTGTGCGGCCGAAGTGCCGAGATTCAACGCGATCTCGGTGGCGGGCGCGCATTTTCGTGATGCCGGCGCCAACGCGGTGCAGGAGATGGCGTTCACCCTCGCCGACGGTGTCACCTACTGCGACACCGTGATCGAACGCGGCCGGATGACGATCGACCAGTTCGCGCCGCAGATCTCGTTCTTCTTCTACACCCACGGTGACTTCTTCGAGGAGATCGCCAAATACCGTGCGGGACGCCGACGCTGGGCGACGATCGTGCGCGAGCGCTACGGGGCCACCACCGACAAGGCCTCGATGTTCCGCTTCGGCTGTGTCGCCGGCGGCGCCTCGCTGTACGCGCCACAGGCCCAGAACAACCTGGTGCGGGTGGCCTACGAGTCGATGGCCTCGGTGCTGGGCGGCGTGCAGTCGATGTTCACCGCGGCCTGGGACGAGCCGTTCGCGTTGCCGAGCGAGGAGTCCGCCACGCTCGCGCTGCGGACCCAGCAGATCCTGGCCTACGAAACCGGAGTCACCCGGGTCGCCGACCCGCTCGGTGGTTCCTACTTCGTCGAGGCGCTCACCGACGCGACCGAGGCTCGCATCATCGAGATCATGGACGACCTCGAGCGCCACGGCGGCATGGTCCGTTCGATCGAGGACGGCTACCTGCAGGGTCTGATCGCCGATGAGGCCTACCAGCTGCACAAGGACGTCGAGGCCGGCACCAAACCGGTCGTCGGGGTGAACCGGTTCGTCTCCGACGAGCCCGCGCCCGAGATCGCGACCTACGAACTCGACGCCGAGGGCCGCGACCTGCAACTCAAGCGTCTCGCCAGGGTGAAAGCCGAACGCGATTCCGTGGCGGTCCGGTCCAGCCTCACTGCCTTGTCCACCGCCGCCGAAGGAAACGAGAACCTGATGCACTACCTGATCGAGTGCGCGAACGCGTACTGCACGGTGGGGGAGATGACCGCCGCGCTCAAGGGCGTGTGGGGCGAGTTCCAGCAGCCGGTGGTGTTCTGATGAGCGCCCGTGTGCTCGTCGCCAAACCCGGTCTCGACGGCCACGATCGCGGGGCCAAGATCGTCGCCCGCGCGCTGCGCGACGCCGGTTTCGAAGTGATCTTCACCGGCATCCGCCAGCGCATCGAGGACATCGTGTCGATCGCGCTGCAGGAGGATGTCGCCGTCGTGGGGCTGAGCATCCTCTCGGGTGCGCACGTCTCGCTGACCACGCGCACCGTGGAGGCGTTGCGCGCGGCAGGCGCGGGCGATATCGCCGTGATCGTCGGCGGCACCATTCCCCAGTCCGATGTCGCGCGGCTGCTCGAAGTCGGTGCGGCGGCGGTGTTCCCGACGGGCACCTCGCTCGACACCCTCGTCACCGAGATCCGGGCGCTCACCAATACCCCGTCCCCGACCTGAGCGTCGGGTCGGTCGCAGCGGCGCTGACCACCGTGGTCGCGCGAAAAGTAGTGGAAGACGGAGGAATTCGTGCGTATCGGAGTGATGATCGGGCCCGAAAAGGGCGATGCGGCCCGCAAACTGTCCCGGATGCTCGACGACATCGCGTGGGCCGAGTCGGCGGGCCTGGACACCGCGTGGATACCCCAGATCCCGACCGATTTCGACGCGCTGATCACCATCGCGCTGATGGGACAGGTGACCACCCGGATCGAGTTGGGCACCGCCGTGGTGCCGCTGCAGGCCCAGCACCCCGTCGCCCTCGCCCGGCAGGCACTGTCGGCGCAGGCCGCGGCGAGCGGACGGCTGGCGCTGGGTATCGGTCCCTCGCACCACTGGATCGTGGCGGACATGCTCGGGCTGCCCTACGAGAAGCCGGCGGCCTACACCGCGGACTATCTCGAGGTGCTGAACGCGGGATTGCGCGGGCCCGGCACGGTGAACGTCGAGAACTCGACGTTCACGGTGCACAATCCGCTCGACCTCGGGCCGGTGGCCCCGGTGCCGGTGCTGGTCGCCGCGCTCGGTCCGGTGATGCTGCGCATCGCCGGTGAACAGGCCGACGGGACCATTCTCTGGATGGCCGACGAGCGCGCGGTGGGAGCCCATGTCGTGCCGCGGATCACGAAGGCGGCGGCCGAGGCCGGTCGTCCCGCGCCGCGTGTGGTCGCCGGTCTGCCGGTCTGCCTGTGCCGTCCCTCCGAGGTCGCCGAGGCCAAGGCCAGAGCGAACCGCATTCTCGGCGAAGCCGAGGTCTCACCGAACTACCAGCGGTTGCTCGAAACCGGCGACGCCCGCGACATCGGCGACATCTGCGTCGCCGGTGACGAGAGCGCCATCGCCGAGGGGCTGCGCCGATACGGCGACGCCGGGGCCACCGATCTGTCGGTGCGCCTGCTGCCCATCGGCGACACCCGCGACGAGCTGGTCGCCTCCAAACGGCGGACCAGGGAGATGATCGCCGCGCTGGCGAAGGACTTGCGATGATCGGGGCGCGGGGCGAGGGCGTCCGGCCCTCGGGCGCCCGTGCCGCGCGGGACGGGTCGGCGACCGGGCCGCTGGCCGGCGTCCGGATTCTCGAGGTCGGCACCATGCTGGCCGGGCCGTACGCCACCATGATGCTCGCCGATCTCGGCGCCGAGGTCACCAAGGTGGAACCGGCGGGCGGCGACATCTCCCGGCAGGTGAGTGACAGCTACTTCGCCAGCCTCAACCGGGGCAAGCGCAGCATCAGCATCGACCTGAACACCGCGCGCGGCCAGGACCAGCTCGGGGAGCTGGCCGCGAACGCGCATGCGCTGCTGGTGAATCTGAAGCCGTCGGCGATCCACCGGCTCGGCCTGACCTACGAAGCGCTACGCCGGTGGAACGAGCGCCTCGTGTGTGTCGCGATCACCGGATTCGGTTTGGACGCCGGTGACGACCCGGCCTTCGACTACGTCATCCAGGCGGCCACCGGCATCGCGGCGCTCACCGGCGATCCCGCGGGCCCGCCGACGCTGCCCGGCTACTCCTCGGCCGACAACTCCACCGGATTGACCGCGGCGCTGGGTCTGCTCGCGCAGATCGTGTCCGGGCAGGGCGGCCAGGTGGAGGTGTCGCTGCGCGATGTCATGCTCTCGCAGCTGAACTACCACGCCTCGGCCTACCTCAACGACGGCACGGCGCCACAGCGGCGCCCGTTCGGAGCGCACACGTATTACGTTCCCGCGCAGATGTTTCCGACCGCCGAGGGGTATCTGGCGCTGTTCATCACTCACGACGGATTCTGGCGGCGCTTCGCCGGGGAAGCGGCGGTGGCGGGGTTCGAGACGATGGTCGAGCGCGCGAGCCGGCGTGAGGAGGTGCTCGCGGCGGTCACCACCGCGCTCGCGGCCGACACCGCGGTGGGCTGGGAATCGCGGCTGCGCCCCCTCGGCATCCCGGCCGCAGCCGTCCGGACACTGCCCGAGGCGCTGGAGGCGACGCCGGAGGTGCTGGTGCAGGCGGGACCACATCGACTGGTGGGCAGTCCGATTCGGATCGCCGGGTACGAGCCCACCTACGGCCCGCCACCGCGTTTGGGCGAGCACAACATCTGATCACTCATCCGAGCCAGGGGGAGCCGGACCCCGGGACCTGTTCAGGTCCCGGGGTCCGTCGGCGTGCGCCGGGCGCTCACTCGTAGCGAACGGTGGTCTCGGCCGTGTCGGGAATCGCCTGGCAGGTGAGCACGTAGCCCTCGGCGACCTCGTCGTCGGTGAGCGCGTCGTTGACGCGCATCGTCGCCGAACCCTGGGTGAGCACGGCCATGCAGGTCGCGCAGTTTCCCGATTCGCAGGAGAACGGCGGGGTGAGGCCGCCGCGTCGCGCGCTCTCCAGCAGCGTCTCGCCCGCATTGCGCGGCACGGTCACCTTCTTGCGACCGAGGATGACGGTGACCGTGCCCGCGGTGGCGGCGGGCTCCGGCGTGGCGGTGGGTTCCGGTTCGGCCACCGCGACAACCGGTTCGGCCGCGCCGAAGCGCTCACTGAAGATCGCGCCCGGACCCGGCAGCGCTTCCTCCACCATCGCCATGAACGCCTCCGGCCCACAGATGTAGCTGTCGGCCGCGCCGTCGTCGGCGACGAACGCGCGCACGGCGGCCGGATCGAGCAACCCGCTGTCGGCATCCAGATGCCGGAGCACCTCGAGCCGGGTGGGGTAGCGCGCGACCAGTTCCTCGAGGGTGGCATCGAAGATCGCCGACGCCCGGTCACGGTCGACACACAGCAGACGCACCCGACGATCGGTCGTGGCCAGCGCGCTCTTGGCCAGCGACAGGACCGGGGTGATGCCGCTGCCACCGGAGAAGCCGAGCAGGGGGCGCTCGCTCTCGCGCAGACAGAATTTGCCCGCCGGCCTGCTCATCTCGATCACATCCCCCTCGCTGAGGTTGTCGATCAGCCAGTTCGACACCCGGCCGCCGACGACCCGCTTGACCGTTGTCATGAGCTCGGCATCGGTTTCGGGCGCGCTCGACATGGAGTACGACCGGAACAGCTCGACATCGTCGACGCGCACCCGGAACGTGCAGAACTGGCCGGCGACATAGGACACCGCGCCCTCGTGTGGAGCGAGGACGAAGGTGCGGGCGTCGGCTGTCTCCTTGATGATCCGGGTCACCGTCGCGCGTTGGAACAGGGGAGTTCTCGCCATGGACCGGCTCCTTCTGGTATGAAGATTCTTATGGAAAGAGAATACTATTCTCTCTTGCAAGATGGGATCTTCTCAGTCCCGGCCGCGGAGGCGAGATGAACGACCGGATCGCACTCAGTTTCGATGAGCGGCACTACACGCTCAGCGAGTTGGACGGGCTCACCGCTGGCCTGGCCGAAGCCCTGATCGAACGCGGTGTGCGCCAGGGGGATCGGGTCGCGCTGATGTCGTCGAACCGGCCGGAGTTCGTGCTCGCGGTGCGCGCGATCTGGCTGGCCGGCGGCGCGGTGGTGCTCATCAGCCCGGCGTGGAAGCGCGGTGATGTCGAGCACGCGCTGGCCGTCACCGAGCCCGCCTACGCCATCGGTGACCAGCCGGTGCTGGCCGAGCTGATGCCCACGCTCTCGCTCGACGCCCCGATCACCCCGAGCACCGCCACTTTCGCCGAGCCGGTGCCATCCGAGGACGCCGTGCTCGTCTTCAGTTCGGGCACAACGGGATTGCCGAAAGCGGTGCGCCACACGCACGCGTCGTTCGCGGCCGCGGTAGAGCACTGGCGGGTGGCGCTCGGCTTCACCGGCGACGACCGGATTCAGATCGTCACCCCGCCCTCGCACATCCTCGGGCTGCTCAATATCGTGCTGGCGCTGCGGACCGGCGCCTGGATGCGCCTGCATCGCCGGTTTGACCTCGATCGGATGCTGCACCACATCGAGGCCGACCGGATCACCGTGGAGATGGCGGTCGCGCCGATCGCGCTGGCGATCGCCTCCCATCCCGACCTCGAGTCCTATGACCTGTCGTCGCTGCGCTACATCATGTGGGGCGCGACGCCGGTGACGCCGAGCGTCGCCGAGACCGTCACGCGCCGAACCGGCGTCGCGTGGGTGCCCGCCTACGGCGCCAGCGAACTGCCGGTGATCGCCTGCAATCCGCTCGAGGGCGCACGCCTCGACAGCGTGGGACGCCCGGTGCCCGGCGTCGAGATCCGGGTGGTCTCCACGACCTCCGGCGAGGAGGTCGAAACCGGCGATACCGGCGAGATCCAGGCTCGCTCCGCGTCGTCGATGGCCGGATACCTCCCCGACGACGCGACCGCGGCGGCCTACGCCGACGGCTGGTACCGCACCGGCGATGTCGGCTATCTCGACGACGACGGCTGGTTGCGGCTGACCGACCGGCTCAAGGAGATGATCAAGGTGCGCGGATTCCAAGTGGCGCCCGCCGAGGTGGAAGCCGTCCTGCACGGCCACCCGGCCGTGGCCGACTGCGCGGTCTTCGGTGTTCCCGATCCGGCCGACGGCGAGGTGATCGTCGCCGCCGTCACCACCACGGGCTCGGTCGACGCCGACGAACTCATAGAGCTGGTCGGCACCCGGCTGGCCTCCTACAAGCGGCCGCGCCGAGTGGTGTTCGTGCCCGAAATCCCGCGCCTGCCCTCCGGCAAGGTGCTGCGCCGAGTACTGAAGGAGAGCCATGGACGTCCGGCTGACCTCTGAACAGCGACAGCTGCGCGACGCCGCTGCGAAACTGGCCGACGACCTCGGCCCCGGCTCGGTCAGCGACCTGGCCGACGAACAGCGGATCGCCCGGCTCGAGAAGACGGTCGCCAGCACCGGCTGGCGAGCCCTGCGCTCCGACGGCGCCTCCGGCGTCGAAGTGGCCATCGTCGCCGAGGAATTCGGCCGCGGGCTCGTCGACGTGCCGTTCCTCGGTCCACTTCTCGCCGACGACCTCTGGTCGCCCCCCGAATCGGTACCGCACTGGACCGTCGCCGTCGACGACCGCGCGATCGACGCGCGAGGCGCCCGCCAGGCCCTGATCGTGCGGGGCGAGTCGATGCTGGCCAGCGCGGTCGCCACCGCGACGACCGGCGCCGATCAGACACGGGCCGAGGCCGCGCTCACCGGCGTACCGAAACTGCTCGGCGAGCTGTCCCCGGCGCAGGTCACCCAGTGGCGAGCGCTGGCGCTCGTGAGCACCTGCGCCGATCTGGTCGGCACCGCGCGCGGTGCGCACGCACTGGCCACCGACTACGCGAAAGTCCGTGCGCAATACGGCAAGACGATCGGTTCCTATCAGGCCGTCGCCCATCTGCTCGCGGAGAGCCTCGCGCTGATCGAGGGCTCGGTGAGCGTGCTGCGCCACGCCGCGTGGGCCGTGGACGCGATCGAACCCGAGCGAGCCGTACAGGCGGCCGTGATCGCCAAACTCTATTGCGCCAGAGCGGCATTGACCGTGTGCGAGACCGCGGTGCAGGTGCACGGCGGAATCGGCAACACCTGGGAGTGCCTGGCGCACGTGTATCTACGGCGGGCGCTGACGTCCACCGAGCTGTTCCCCACGAGCCTGGAGGAGATCGACCGTGGACTTTCGTGATTCGCCCGAGGAAGCGGCGTTCCGGGAACGCCTGCGCGAGTGGCTGTCCGGTGTCGCGGGACAGTTCCCGACCTCGGGTGACGAGTACTGGGCCAAGCAGGGCGAGTGGCACCGAGCGCTGCACGCGGCGGGTTTCTTCGGGCTGTCGTGGCCGCGCGAACACGGCGGCCACGAACTGCCCCCGGTCTACGACGTCATCCTCGACGAGGAGCTCGCCCTGGCCGGCGCGCCACCGCGGCCCAGCCTGGGCTATCTGATCCAGGGTCTGGGCAGGCACGCGAGCAAGCAACTGCAACAGCGCTTCCTGCCCGGCATGATCGACGGGACGCAACGCTGGTGCCAGGGGTTCAGCGAACCGGACGCGGGTTCGGACCTGGCCGCGCTGCGGACCACGGCCACCCGTGAGGGCGATTCCTATGTGCTGCACGGGCACAAGATCTGGACGAGCTATTCCGACGTCGCGGACTGGTGCCTGCTGCTGGCCCGCACCGACTCCGAAGTGCCACGGCACAAAGGCATCTCGGCCTTCGTGGTGTCGATGAAACAACCCGGCGTGCAGCAGCGGCCGCTGCGCATGATCAGCGGGATCACCACCGAATTCGGGCAGGTGGCCTTCGACGGCGCGGTCGTGCCCGCCGATCAGATGGTCGGATCGCCCGGCGACGGGTGGAAATTGGCGATGACAGTGGTCGGGCACGAGCGCGAACCCTCCACGCTCGGCTACGCGGCCCGCTACGGCAAGCTGGTGCGCCAGATGGCGGCCCGGACCTCGGGCCCGCTGCCCGCCGAGCTGGCCTGGGCCGCCGTGCAGACCGAGATGCTGCGCCTGCACGTGCGCCGGCGACTGTCCGAACAGCTCGACGGCGTCTCGCACGGCCCGGAGGGTTCGCTCGACAAACTGCTCATGACCTGGGTGGAACAGTCGGTCGGCCACGCCGCGCTCACCGTCGGCGGCACCCGCGATCCCGAACTGCTCAGCGCCTACCTCTACAGCCGCGCGCAGAGCGTCATGGGCGGGACGTCACAGATTCAGAAGAACATCATCGCCTCGCGCATTCTCGGATTGGGAGCCTGACCATGTACGACCTGCCTGCCGAAATCGACGTCCGCGCCGAAGGTCCGCTGCGGATCATCACGCTGAATCGGCCCGACGCGCTCAACGCGGTCAACGACGACCTGCACACCGGGCTCGCGCAGCTGTGGCCGCGCCTGAGCGAGGACCGGGAAGCCCGCGTCGCGGTGCTCACCGGCAGCGGCAAGGCGTTCTCCGCCGGCGGCGACTTCGCCTACCTCGCCGAGCTGAGCCGCGACGCCGACCTGCGCGCCAAGACGATCGCGCACGGGCGCGACCTCGTGCTCGGTATGGCGCGCTGCCGGATTCCGGTGATCGCGGCGGTCAACGGACCCGCCGTCGGCCTCGGGTGCAGCCTGGTCTCGCTCAGCGACATCGTCTACATCGCCGAGACCGCCTACCTCGCCGACCCACACGTGCAGGTGGGCCTGGTCGCCGCCGACGGCGGCCCGCTCACCTGGCCGCTGCACACCAGCCTGCTCTTCGCCAAGGAGTACGCGCTCACCGGCGCGCGCATCCCGGCCGAACGGGCCAGGGAGATGGGCCTGGTCAACCACGTCGTCGCCGACCCGGTGGCCGAGGCGCTGGCCTGCGCCAAGCGCATCCTGGAACTGCCTCGCCAGGCCGTCGAGAGCACGAAGCGACTGCTCAACCTGCACCTGGAACGGGCGGTGCTGGCCAGTCTCGACTACGCGACCACCGCCGAGGAGATCTCGTTCCAGACCGCGGATTTCCACGCCACCATCGAGCGGCTCACCGCGGGCAAGAAGTAGCCGGACCGGACACTCGGGAGCCGTCGATGAACACTGGCCTGTCCGACGACATCGCCGAATTGATCGCCATGGCGCGCGCGGGTTCGGTCCGCGCGGCCGGGCGGTTGCTGAGCCTGGTCGAGAGCGATCGCCGCGAACAGGTGCTCGCCCACCTCGATTCGGTCCCGGTGCGTGTGATCGGGCTGACCGGGCCGCCGGGCGCGGGCAAGTCCACCACCATCGCGGTCCTGGTGACCGGTTACCGCGCGCGCGGGCAACGGGTGGCGGTGCTCGCCGTCGACCCGTCCTCGCCCTACAGCGGCGGCGCGCTGCTCGGCGACCGCATCCGGATGGCGGCGCACATCGACGACCCCGACGTCCTGATCCGTTCGGTGGCCACCCGCGGACACCTGGGCGGCCTGGCCGCCGCCGTGCCCGCCGCGATCCGGCTGCTCGGCGCGCTCGGCTACGGCCTGGTCCTGTTGGAAACAGTGGGGGTGGGCCAGTCCGAGATCGAGATCGCCGCGGTCGCCGACCCGACCGTGGTCATCCTCAATCCCGGTGCGGGCGACGCGATCCAGGCCGCCAAAGCCGGGCTGCTCGAGGTGGCCGACATCCTCGTCGTCAACAAGGCCGACCGCGACGGCGCCGAGCAGACCGCGCGCGAACTCCACATCGAAACCGGCCTACCCATCCTCACCCTGGTCGCCTCACGCGGCACCGGGGTCGAGGAGCTGATCGAGGCGATCGAGACCTACCACCGGACCGACACCGACGCGCGCAGCACAGCCCGCGCACGGGCACAGATCCTCTCGCTCGCGCAGTCACGGCTGCGCGGCCATCCCGGCCTGGACGAGTTGGCCGCCGCAGTCGCGGCCGGGGACCGCGACCCCTACAGCGCGGCGGAGCAGTTGCTGATCGGGGTGACCCACTAGTACTGCGGCGGCATCATCCTCGACACCGTCGTCCGTCTCGGTGTCGCTGCCGAGTTCTGCTGTGGTGCGGACTTTCCGGATCATCCGGGTTGTAAATCTCCGGGCATGCGAGCTCGGCGAACATCGGCATCGTCACCGCACACCGAGCGTGGTCATCACCGACGCGCCCTGACCAGCGAGTTTACCTACCGGCGGGTTTACAACCGGTCACGCACACTCTATGGTGTTCGAATATAGGACACTGAGCACCGAATATTGAGTATCAATTTTCCATAGAGTAGTGGAGGAACGGTGCCGTACTACCGGACGGTGGGACTCGTACCACCCAAGCGTCACACCCTCTTCGAGGATGTGGACGGACAGCCGCTGTTCGAGGAGTTCATCGGTGAGGAGGGCTTCTCGAGCGCGGGTTCTTTGCTCTACCACCGCGGAGTGCCGTCCAGCCTGGTCGACAGCCGAATCTGGGAGGTGCCCGACCAGAGCCTGACGCCCAACCTGCCGCTGCGGCCGTTGCACCTGCGCCTGCCCGACCTGTGGGCCGATGGCCCGTCCGGCGATATCGTGCGCGATCGGCGCCTGTTCCTGGGCAACTCGGACGTGCGGCTGTCCTACGCCGTGTCGACCGAGCCAACTCCGCTGTACAGCAACGGCATCGGCGACGAGGTCGTGTTCATCGAGTCCGGTACGGCCGTCCTCGAAACGATCTTCGGTCGGCTCGAGGTGCGCCAGGGCGACAACGTGGTCATTCCCCGGGTCGCGATCCACCGGTGGATCCCGGCGGACGTCGAGTCCAGCGGCCCGCTGCGGGTCCTGATCGTCGAGGCCGCCGGTCACGTCCGGCCGCCGGACAAACACCGCTCCCGCTACGGCCAGTTCCTCGAGGGCTCGCCGATGACCGAGCGTGACCTGCGCGGGCCGACGGAGCCGCTGATTGCCGACGACCACGCGGGCGACCACGAGGTCTACGTGAAGCACCGCGCCGGCTCGTCCGGCGTCGCGGGCTCGATCGTCGTCTACGACCACCACCCGTTCGATGTCGTCGGCTGGGATGGTCATCTGTACCCCTACGCGTTCAACTACCGCGACTTCGCACCGGTGGTCGGGCAGTCGTTGATGCCGCCGCCCACGTATCAGGTCTTCGAGGGTGACGGGTTCGTCATCTGCAACTTCGTGCCGCGTCCGCTGGAGTTCGGCGAGCGGACGTTCAAGGTTCCGTACTACCACTCGAACGTGGACTCCGACGAAGTCATGTTCTATTTCGCCGGAGAGACCGCGGCCCGCAAGGGATCCGGGATCGTCACCGGGTCTGTGTCGCTGCATCCCGCGGCCTACACGCACGGCCCGCGTCGCGAGGCGTACCTCGAGTCGGTGAACATGACCGAGCAGAACGAGATGGCATTCATGATCGACACCTTCCGTCCGCTGGAGGTGGGCGAGGCCGGCCTGGCCGGCAACCAGCCGGATTACCCGTGGACCTGGTCGGGCCGCGGACCGAACGGCCCGGTGGTCCGATGAGGGCGCACGTGCGAGCCGAAACCTTCCGCCGGGTACCGGTGATCCTGCACAGCGACGAAATCCCCGCCGCGCGTGAGACTTACGGCTTCGCCGCCGGGCACGGAACCGTCCTCGAAGGCCAACTGTTGCGCGCCGAGCGTGACGCCGACACGGTGTTCGTGTTCATGCACCCGACGAGCACATTGCATCTGTTGCCGATGCCGGCGGCGCTCGCCGAGCGTGGGCATCACGTCCTGTGCGCGGCCAGTCGCTACCCGAAGAACGACAGCGCGCTCGTTCTGGAAAAGGTGGTGCTCGATCTCGGCGCCTGGGTGCGCTGGGCACGCGAGGTGGCGGGGTACGAACGAGTCATCCTGGTCGGCTGGTCCGGTGGCGGTTCGCTGTCCCTGCTCTATCAGGCCGAGGCCGAAGACCCGACCATCACCGACACACCGGCCGGCGATCCGGTCGACGTCGTGGGCGCCGGCATCGGCCCGGCCGACGCGGTGATCTTCATCGCCGCGCACCTGTCCCGGGCCGAGACTCTGACCGAGTGGATGGACCCGTCCGTGCTCGACGAGTCCAACCCGGACCACCGCGACCGCGAACTCGATATCTACGCGGCCGACGCGCCCCAAAGTCCGCCGTACGGTGCCGAATTCGTGGACCGCTTCCGAGCGGCGCAGCGGGCCCGCAACCAGCGCATCACCGACTGGGCGCGGCACCAGTTGCTCGAACTGCGCGAGGCCGGCGGGCTCGAGGTCGAGCGACCGTTCATCGTGCACCGCACCATGTGTGATGTGCGCTGGCTCGACCCGGCGCTCGATCCGAACGACCGCCGTCCGGACTGGTGCTACCTCGGCGACCCGCGAACGGCCAATGTCGGCCCGGTCGGACTGGCGCGCTACACCACACTGCGGTCATGGCTCAGCCAATGGAGCTTCACCGCCTCCCGCGGGTCCGGCCTGCGCAACGCGGCGCGCATCCGCCGGACGCCGGTGCTGCAGATCGAGAACAGCGCCGACGACGCCGTCCCGGCAACCCACAACACGTTGGTCCGCGATGCCTTGGGCACCGAAGACGCGACGTATCACGTCATTCGGGGCGCGACCCACTACTACGTCGAGCAGCCGAAACACCTGACCGAATGTCTCGACGTCATCGACGCCTGGTGTCGGGCTCGAAACCTGCTGTGAGCGATCGATACGCTGCTGTCTCATGACGGACGCGCCGCAGGCCCAGGGACCAGAACGCTCGCGCTCGAGTGAGACATCGCAAACGCTCAGCCGGGGACTCGACGTGCTGGCGCTGGTGTGTGCTTCGGACACCGGGCTGACCCCGGCGCAGATCGCGGCCGAGTTGGAACTGTCGCGCACCATCGTCTACCGGCTCGTCGGGACGCTGGTCGAGCACCGGCTGGTGCGGCGTAACGCGGATGGACTGTTGAGTGCGGGTCTCGGCACGCTCGCGCTCACCCAGAACTTCGCTCCCACATTGCGTCAGGGTTCGCACGAAATCCTGGAGACGCTGGCGGAGGAGCTGGGAGCTACCGCCCACCTGAGCATTGCCGACGGCGACGAGGCGCTGGCTGTCGCGGTGGTCGAACCCCGCTCGACCACCTTCCACGTCTCCTACCGGCCCGGCAGTCGCACGCCCCTCGAGCTCGGCGCGGTAGGCCAGGCGCTGTTGGCCGCGCGCCATGGTGAACGGAAGACCTTTGCCAGCGAGGGAAAGATCGTCGCCGGCGCGTGCGGCATCGTCGCCTCGTTGCCGGGGATATCGGGGTTGGCCTGCGCGTTGGGCGTGGTGACCTTGGCCGGCACCGATACAGCCGGCTGGGATGCGCGCGTTCGCGCCGCGGCGGTCGAGCTGGAAGCGCTTCTCAACCAGTAGTAGGCGGGCGCAGCTTCCCGACCCGATTGCGCTACCCGATTTATGAATATCGGACGGATGACTTCATAAATCGGGACAGAGCGCTAGAGTTGGGCCCGTTGCACCGTTCTGCCCAGGAGGCTTGCCTGCGATGAGTTCCGACTACCTCTCCACCGATGCGGTGGTAGCCGAGCGCCCGACAGAGTTCCCGCCGCGCGATCTGTGGATCGGCGGCGAATGGCGGCCCGCGACCGGCGGAGCAACCTACACCTCGCGAAACCCGGTGGACGACACCGAGATCACCGAGATCGCGCACGCCTGCGCGGCCGACGTCGACGCCGCTGTCCGGGCCGCGCGGCACGCGTACGAGACCTCCGGCTGGCGTCAGATGGGTGGCACCGAGCGCGGCCGAATCCTGTTCGCCGCAGCCGATCTCATCGCCGCCGACGCCGAGTACCTGACCGCACTCGAGACGCTCGAGGTCGGCAAGCTCTACCGCGACGGGCTGTACGGCGACATCCCCGCCGCCCTCGCGACCTTCCGCTACTACGCCGGCTTCGCCGACAAGATGTACGGCTCCACCGTCGAACTGCCCGACTACGCCGGTCGCCACCGCCTCAACTACACGCTGCGCGAACCGCTCGGCGTCGTCGGCGCGATCACGCCGTGGAACAACCCGATCGTGGTCGCGGGCTGGAAGATCGCGCCCGCGCTCGCGGCAGGCAACAGCGTCGTGATCAAGCCGCCGGAGGACGCGGCGCTGTCGATCCTGCGCCTGGCCGAACTGCTGGAACGGGCCGGAGTCCCGGCCGGCGTGTTCAACGTCGTCACCGGCGAGGGCGAGACCACCGGCGCCGCCTTGGCGAACCATCCGGGCCTGGACAAGCTGACGTTCACCGGCAGCCCGGAGGTCGGCGCCCTGCTGTCCCTGCATGCGCGGGGTCCGGCCGGTGCCCAGTTCCGCAGGGTCACACTCGAATTGGGCGGCAAGAACCCCCAGATCGTCTTCCCGGACGCCGACCTCGACGGCGCCATGCCGTTCGTAGCGGTCGGAAACTTCCTGCACCAGGGTCAGGTGTGCGCGGCGGGTACCCGTGTCTACGTGCACGATTCGCTCGTCGACGAGGTGTGCGAGCGGCTCGCGGCGCACGCCGAGGGCATCGTGCTGGGTGACCCGTTCCTCGACGGGGTCACCATGGGACCGGTCATCAACGAAGCCGCACTGACCAAGATCACCGGCTACCTCGACGGCGCGCAGTCCGACGGCGCGACCCTGGTCACCGGTGGCAGGCGGGCGGACCGGGACGGCTGGTTCGTCGAGCCGACCGTCTACCGCGGCGCGCAGCACCAGCGCATCGCCCGCGAGGAGATATTCGGCCCGGTGGCCACGGTCATCCCGTTCTCGACCACCGATGAGGCGCTCGCGCTGGCCAACGACACCCACTACGGTCTGAACGCGATCGTCTACACCGAGAGCCTGCACACCGCCCAGCGCGCGGCGCGCGAACTCGACGTCGGCAATGTCTGGATCAACGCCTTCGGCATCCCGGACATGACCACCCCCTGGGGTGGTCGCGCGGGCAGTGGCCTCGGACGTGAGCTCGGCCCGCAGGGCATCGAGGCTTACACCGAGGAAAAGACCGTGCAGATGATGTTCTGATGGGACCGCTCGAGGGATTCCGGGTCATCGAACTCGGGACGCTGATCGCCGGTCCGTACGCGGGCCGACTGCTGGCCGACATGGGTGCGGACGTCATCAAGATCGAGGCGCCGGACCGGCCGGACCCGCTGCGCGAATGGGGGCAGGCCTCGGGCGGGCACCAGTTCTTCTGGACCGTGCACGCCCGCAACAAGCGCTGTGTCACGCTCGATCTGCGCAACCCGGAAGGCCGGGAACTCGCGCTCGAACTGATCAAGGGCGCGGACGTCCTGGTCGAGAGCTTCCGCCCGGGCACCCTCGAACGCTGGGGGCTGGGCTATGACGTGCTCAGCGAACTCAATCCGGGCCTCGTGCTCGCGCGCGTGTCCGGCTACGGCCAGACCGGTCCGCGCGCATCCCAGCCGGGTTACGCCTCGGTCGCCGAAGCCATGAGCGGATTGCGCTACGTCAACGGCTATCCCGGTCAGGCGCCGCCGCGCATCGCGTTGTCGCTGGGTGATTCGCTGGCCGGCATGGTCGCCTACCAGGGCATCCTCGCCGCGCTGCTGGCGCGCCAGCGCACCGGCCGCGGACAGGTCGTGGACGCCGCGCTGACCGAGGCCAGCATGTCGGTCCTCGAGTCCACCGTCCCCGACTACGACCAGACCGGGCACGTGCGCCAGCCGTCCGGCACCCGACTCGATCGGGTCGCGCCGTCGAACCTGTACCGCAGCCGCGATGACCTCTGGGTCCTCATCGCTGCCAATCAGGACACCGTCTTCGGACGCCTGTGCGAGGCCATGGGAATGCCGGAGCTGGCAACGGATCCGCGATTCGATACCCATACGACGCGTGGCGACAATCAGGACGAACTCGACGACATCATCGCGACCTGGGCTCGCCAGTTCCCGGCCGACGCGCTGATGAAGCTGTGCAGCGACCACGATGTGGTCGTCGGCGGCGTGAACACGGTCGCGGAGGTCATGAAGGAACCGCAGTTCCTCGCACGAGGCCTCTTCGTCGACCACGACGACGACAACGCCGGAGGCCCGGTCAAGGGCGTCCGGCCGCTGCCGCTGTTCAGTGATACTCCGGGCGAGGTGCGCTGGGGCGGACCGCGTCGTCCAGGCACCCACAACGCCGAGGTCTACGCGGAGTTGCTGGGCATCGACGAGCAGCGTTTGGCCGAACTGGTCGACCGGGGCATCGCGTGACCGGTTGATGCCTATCAGGACCGCCCGTGCTGAGCGCTGGTGACGTCATCGATGCGCAAATGCATCAGAAATGTGTGGGCGACTCGCGTTCGCAAGGCGGCAGATTGCATCGATATGGGCAGATACTGCCGATTCGCCCGGCTGTGGCGTGCGCTGTCGTCGGCGGGCAGGTCTTTCCCAGCGGTGCCGAACCCGTGGACGCCCCTGCGCTCGTCGACCGCATGTCGGCAGAGGGGCTCGAAGTTGGCAGTCGCTGATTCGACTTTCGTGCACGACAGGTCCGGGCAGCCGGGGCTGCTCGTCGGCCGGTTCGACCGCATCCACGACGGGGCTCCGCGGCGTCGTCTCGCGTTCGAAGACGCCACCCAAGTTATCTGACCGGCCGCAGGCCCGGCGATAGTCGAGGCTGGAAGCTGTACTTCCGTGCTGTCTATTGCGGCCAGCCGGGGTAGGGCGGTAATACCTCCGGGGCGGGAACGCGGGCACCCGGCTGATGTGCGGATCTATTCGGGTTCAGCGATGCGGGAAATTCCGCGGGCCACTCACACGGTTGTTCTCTCCAAAGGGAGGTATTGACAGTGGCGGGATAACCCAAATTTTCCCATGTAGTGGGCAGGGGGTGTGCAGGGTACCTCGAACTGCCGGTCATGCGCGGCTCCGGGTTCGGAACGTTCGATCTCCACACCGCGAATCCTTGAATGAAGTGGACCGACTGTTCTGTCGACTTCTGGCCGAAATAGGATAGTTCTCCGGACGGCTGTTCTGCCGCGTTCCGGCTGGAGAAATATTCTCCAGCCCCGTTCCCGTATGCGACGTTACCGCCCCATACGCACGCGTCTACGGCCCAGGATTCGAACCCGTTGCGGCCGCCATCTTGTTCGACGCGGCGTATTTGGGCGAATATCGTGCCTCGGACCTTCCAGTGGTAGTCGGCGGCTCGCTCATCCACTTGCCACAGAGTCGGCGGATCGTAGCTGAGCATTCTCAAACCCTGCCGCTCTTTCAATTCTTCCTCGCTGAACTGTCCGGCTCCCCCCAGGAACGCGGTCTCCACCACCGAACGCATCTGGACAGCGGCCCCGGTCGCCAGGTCGACACCAGGTCCGCCAATCCACCGGAAGTTGTAGTCGAAGCGGTCGGGCCACCGATCCGAAGGTTCGGACGGCCCAGCACAGGCGCTCAGCAGTAGGAAGAGGGCCATCCCTGTCGCGGCGCCGCTCGCCACGCGCCTGCGCTTTATCGACATCATTTCGGCTCGGTCGTCGAGCGACCCAGACTGCTCGGCGGCGGGCCGTTTCACTGCGGCATCTCCCCGGAATTCAAGTCGCTCACGGCGGCGATGCGCGCCGCGGCGGCCACGTCGGTGTCAGTGTAGGACTCGGCGGAAGTGCGCAGTGGCGAGCCGAATTCGCGGTAGCGACCACCGACGATCTGCAGGCTCCGGGTGCGCGCGGGCTCGATCCGATCGAGCTGCGGCGCGACGTCGGCGCCGCTGAGAAAGGTACTGAGCGTGCCGAGCGAACCGGCCGATGTGTCCATGACCGGCAATCTGCCGATGTTGTCATCTGCGAGTCTGTCCATTTCGGTTGCGGCAGAGCGCAACTCGGACGGCGAAACCTGCATGATCCCCCTCCGGATGATGTTCGGCCGATGGTATCAACGCCTCGATCGGGAGAGGGACTTCCGCAGAGCTGTTGGCTGACTATTCACCGATCGATAAGGTCCTGAGCTGTCCGCGAAACGAAGCCCACCTGTGAGTGCCGGTTGTCGAACAACGCTTCCGGACGAATGAAGTGATCTGCCTCCGAGTACGAGCGAGTCTGTCACCGGCGAATGCGCTGGTGACAGACTCACTGTGACGGGGTTGCCTTCGCGCTGCCGGAATTAGGTGAGGTGGTTCTCCGTCTTACCCGGGCGCGCCGAGGTTTCGAGCGGTCGGGCATACGGGATCGGTCGGGCGGTCAGGGCTGTAGGTACAGCCGCTCGTTGGGCAGGCGAGGCAATCCGGTGCAATGGCTGGGATAGACGGCGACGGTGCCGGGACGGCGGGCGGCCACATCACAGACGAACACCAGTGCAGCGGTCAGGCATGCCGCGAATTCCATTCGCACGCTGGGGAACTGGATCGCGAGATGGATGTCGGGCTCGTCAGGGCACGGTGATCGGCCAAGAGCAGGGGCGCGTGGCCCGCTGACTTCGTCCGTGGGTGTGGCGGGCGCGCTTGTGAGCCAGCCGGCCTCACGCATCGCTTCGAGCGCTCGGCGCAGTTCAGGCAGTGACTGCTGGGGCACGGCGGGGGTGAGTCTTCTCATCGCGAGCTCTGCGGTTCCGGGAGAGGCTGCCCGACGGTTACCCGCCATTGGGCGTGCTGGTTCCGGAAGGCGTCACCGTTGCGGCGCAACGAGTTCAGGGCACGCGCCACGCGCCACGGCGACATGTTCAGGTTGCGAGCGATTGTGTTGGCGGTGAGCAGACCGCCCGGGGTCAGGACATCGAGCACCTGTTGCTCGACAACTGTCAGGCTCTTGGTAGTCGTGTCGGTTGGGAGGTCGGCGACTCGCCGCCGATTGTCAGTCGCTGATGAGTGCGTGAAGACCGTCATGGCTGCTAACTCCTGTGGGGTGGCGGTGGTTGCTGCTGATCACCCTCCCAGTCGGTCAGGGGCCTTCACACCTGCTGAGCGGTACGAGCTCCCACGGATTCTTGGGTAGCTTGACCTGCTCAGATTGTTCGAAATACGGAAGTTGCCCATTGTGATGGGTAACCTTCCTCCCAACTACTGCTCATGGGGTGAAGGGCTGTCGGTCATGGGAACGTCGTCGAGGTCACCGGGCGTGAACGCACGCACGAGCCATCAGATGAGTCCGCAAGCGCGCGGCCGGGAGCTGGCCGCGCAGGGCAAGAAACTGTGGACCGAGTTGGGGTCGGTGAAAGGTGCGGCGGCTGAGCTGATGGCCCGGTACCCGGACGTGCCGAGTTTGCAGGCGTACCGATACGCGGCGGGCCTATCCCAAGATCAGGCGGCAGCGCGATACAACGATGTGACCGGAAACCAGACCAGCCTTGGTGGTACATCTGTCAACGCCTGGGAGTCGTGGGCGCGCCGCAGGGGGCAGGGTTCCCCGCCCCCGATGTCAGGTTTGCTCATCTTGTGTGCGGCCTACGGACGAGGGCCGCTGGGGGTCGCGGAGGAGAGCATCAGCCCAACAGAGCTCATAGCCGAAGCCTACGAGCGGCTGCCAATCGAAGATCAGCTAGCGCTGAAAAATTATACAGCGGACAAGGTTCCAGCCGGTGGACCAACATCGGCACTCGAGCACGGCGCGATGCGGAGTCAGCCCCCCGCTCTACACATTCGAGGAGGCCAAGTCGGCCCGGAGTTCATATTGACGGTTCCAACTGTCGAATACGGGAACCCCGACGTAGACGTGTTCACCCTACCCAATCCTCAGCCCGGCAGATTGATTGATCTCACGTGGGAGACCTTCGGTTATGGGGTGGAACGGTTATCGCAACAGATCAAGAACCTGGGAAAACGCCTTGACATGGATATCTGCTTCGGAGTCAATGAAGCCGGCTTGGTTATAGCAACATTCCTGGCTTCATCTCGCTTTTCTCGATGCCGAATAGGCTACTTGCGGTGCAACAAAATGCGCGACGGCATAGACTTGGATGGTGCATCCTTCTACCCTGAAGCCAATGAATCTCCTACGATTCTCATCTGCGACTTCGAAGTCAAGCACGCTGACGTAATCGGCTACCTCGCCCGGCAACTACGTAGCCGCTACCCCAAGGCTGAGCTGTACTTCGCCGTCTTCGGCGCAATGACCAAAGACCGACAATTGGACGTCGACAGCTTCGACGACCTAACCGGCGCCAGGATCATGCGCGCAGCAGAATTTGAAGCAATTTTCATCGCCGCAACAATGAGCCCTCCCGGAATTGAACCTCCATTGGAGTTGCGCTAGATTCGAGCAAAGGTGACCTTCGCATGAGCGACCAGAACACGACCGAGTTGGCGCAGTACATCACCGACATGGTGCCAACTATGATGGCCGAGATACGTCCCCGCCTGGTACAAGCCGCGCTGACCGGGCACCGTTCGGAGACCGAGAATGTCCGCCACGAGGACAATTTCTTGTCGGAGTACGACTTGTGGATGCACGGACGCTACAAGGAACTTCTATCCGAGTACTTACCGTCGTTCATATACGCATCAGAAGAGGCTGATCCGCACGTTGTTGGAAGCGACCCGGAACCAGACTTGTGCATCCTCGTCGATCCGCTGGATACCAGCGAATTGGCCGTTCGATCCCTGCATGGTTACACCCACATCATGGTCTACTCGCGATCTTTGAAACGGCCCATCATTGCGGTAGTCGGCGACATTTTTCATCATGTTCAGCTATACGCGGCCATGCGAGAACCAGATGGCGCCGATCGTGCGTTCATGGTCACTGCAAGCGGCGACCGCCATGCACTGAACCAGCCTTCGCGCGCCCGGCTTCCCCAAGCGCTGGTCACGAACTACCTGATGCGTCCAGATGAGCGATTTCGCCCCCTGGCAAAGCAGCAACAATTCTTCGATGCACTGAGCGCGGCATCGGCGGACGGCAAGAGAAGAGGGCGAATCGGGGTTGATTTCGGCTCTGTCAGTTTGTGCCACGTCGCTGCCGGGTTCACTGATGCGACTGTGGAATTCGCCAAGGGATTTGCCGTCTGGGATCTGTCGCCCGGACATTATATTTTGCACGCAGCCGGGGGCGTGACGATCGATCTCGATGGTGATCCGATCCCGCTGGACTGCGGCCTCAACAGCACAGCGGAGATCAACCAGACGATGGGTACGCGCCGAAAGTTCATCGCGGCCGGCAATCGAGTCCTCGCAGAGGAGATACGCGAAACCATGCAGCACTGACCGCGGCTGTTGCTGTGATCCGGCGTGGTCTCGGTTACCCGCGCTGTGCGGCGGGCTGGGCCGAGATCGCTTCGGCCGCTTCGGCGCCGAAGCGGACCAGGGCTTCCTGGGCGAAGGAGGCGACGAGTTCGCCTGCCACGGTGAGGACGTCGCCTCGGCCGAAGGAGCGGCCGTGTGCCAGGACCGGGCTGTGCTGGCGCAGCAGTAGCCAGTCGTCGGTGCGGAACGGGCGGTGGAACCACAGGGTGTGGGCGGTGACGGCGGAGTTGAACGCGGTGCCGTTGCCGCGCTGGCTGATGCCCTCGAGTGGGCGCAGGGCGGTGCCGATGAGGTTCAGGTCGGTGGCGTAGGCGGCCAGCGCGGCGGACAGGCCGGCGTCGACGGCGGGCGTGCGCATCCAGAACTCGTACTCGGGCAGGGCGGCGGCGGTGGCGTTGAGATCGTCGAAAGCTCTTGTCTCCCAGGGGAGAAGGTCGAAGGTGACGCGGTATTCCGGATCGAGCAGCGCGGGGACGTCCTCGATGTGCTGGATTTGCGGGCCGTCCTCGTCGACGTGCATGGATACGGCGGCGGTGGCGATGACACGCCCGGACTGCCTGGCGACGATCGCGAGGGTGGCGAACGAGCGGCCTTCGTGCTGGCGGGTCACCTCGTAGCGCAGCGGCGCGTCGTAGCCGCCTTCCTTGGCGAAGAGGGTGTGGATCGACTTGACCGATTTGTCCGGGCAGGCGAGTTCGGCGGCGCGGACGAACTGCCCCAGGATCTGGCCGCCGAAGAGCCTGCGATAGTTCAGCGGCAGGTGGGGTCCTTCGAACACGGTCGTGGCAGGGCCGAGGTCGGTGGCGCTGTCGTCGGGCGGCGACACACCCAGATCCAGGCTGGCGAGCAGGCTGTTCCAGAGATCGGTCATAGTCGAATCTTCCTATTCTACCTGAAAGAGAATTATGTTCTCACGGTACCGGTGACGCCCGCGGCGCAGAATTCCCAGACTTCCTCGGCGGTGATCGGGCGCGCTGCCAGGTCGTCCTGGCCGCCGCTGGACTGGGCGGTGAACATCACGGTCTGCATCGTCATGGCGGCCACCCGGCGGGGATTGAGGCCGGGGCGCAGCGTGCCCGCCGACGCGGCGTCGGTCACCAGGTCGACGAAGAGGTCGAGTAGTGGTGCGTGCGCGACCTTCACGTGGGCGGGATGGGTGACCAGCAGGCGCGGCGCGAAGTCGGTGAACAGCGGGTGGCGATCCCGGGGATCGGACCGGCACAGCGAGAACAGCAGCTGTACCGCGACTCCGAGCCGGGTCAGCGGATCGTCCTCCTCGGCCGCCGCCAGGCGGATCTGCTCGGCCGTGCGCAGCAGCGCGTCCTCGAACAGGGCGAGCAGCAGTTCGTGCTTGCCGTCGAATTGCAGATAGAAGCTGCGCAGCGACTGGCGCGACCGCTCCACCACCTCCTGCACGGTGAAATCGGTGCTGCCGTTCTCGGAGATGATCGCCTGGGCCGCTTCGAGGAAACGCTGCACCCGCTGTTCGGCCCGCAACCGGGTGGACTTGATCGACCGTTCCACCGCGCGTTGTTTCCAGGCGGGTTCCGCGCGCTCACTCATAGCTGCACCAGCCGCGCGGCCGTGCCCGAAGCGCGCGCGATGGCGCCCGCCTCGCGGACCAGTTCGCGGGAACTGCCGAGCAGTCCGTCCAGGACCAGCACCCGGCGGATGTGGCGGTGCAGATCGTGTTCGGCGGTGAAGCCGATGCCGCCCAGCGTCTGCTGACAGTGCCGCGCGGTGATCAGGGCGGCCCGCCCCGCGGCGGCCTTGGCCAGCAGCGACCCCAGATCGTCGGTGGCCGCGGCTAAGGTGGCCTCGGCGCCCTCGATCGCGACGAAGGTCTCGGCGAGGCGGTGCCGGATCGCCTGGAACGAGGCCACCGGCCGCCCGAACTGCACGCGATCGACGGCGTGGGTGCGGGCCAGCGCCAGCATGGCCCGGCTCGCGCCGGTGAGCCACCAGCCCAGCGCCCGCCGGCCCTCGGCCAGTGGGATCGGTGCCCCCGCCGGGACCGCGCGAATCGGCAGATCGGCGTCCAGGGTCGGGGACCGGTCGGCGCCGGACGCGTCGTCGGCGTGGTCCCAGCGCACCCAGGTTCCCCCGGACCAGGGCAGCGCGACCGGGTCGTCGGCGGACAGTCCGCCAGCCGCCCGGACGACGTCGTTGAGCAGCGGCGCGTGCGCGCCGGTCTCGCCGAGCAACCGGAACACCAGGGGGACAGTGGCGTCAGGCGCGTCGGTCAGCATCTCCTGCCAGCCCAGGTCGACGAGCGCTGTGTGCAGCTCCGCGCCGGAGACGTCGCGCATGGTCTTGCGCAGCGTCTGGGCCAGCAGATCGAGTTCGGCAGCATCCACGGTTCACTCTTTCCCCAGGTCGAGCAGTCGACGCGCGATGATGTTGCGTTGGATCTCGGCGGTGCCGCCGTAGATCGTCGCGGCGCGCGAGTACAGGTATTCCGCGCGCCACGGTGAATCGGCGAGCTCGATGACGCCGGGCAGCAGATCGCGGACGGTGTCGAACAGGTGCTGTTCGGCCGTGGCGAGCAGCACCTTGTCGACGGAGGTCTCCGGTCCCAGCTTGCCGCCGGCCGCCAGACGTTCCTGCGTCGCCAGCGAGCGGCAGCGGATGGTGTGCAGGGCCAGGTGGACGGCGCCGAGTTCGGCGTCGTCGTGGCCGGCCCGGTCGTCGTGCGCGGTCTGCTCGAGCAGCTGGTCGAATCGCCTGTAGAGATAAGCGATCCGGTGCCAGAAGCAGGTGGAGCGCTCGTGTGGGAGCAGATCCATCGCGATCCGCCAGCCGTCGCCCGGTCGGCCGAGCATGCGGTCGGCGGGCACGACGACCTCGTCGAAGTACACCTCGGCGAACTCGTCGATGCCGTGCATCGTGCGCAACGGCCGCACGGTGATGCCGGGGGAGTCCATGTCGACGAAGAACGCGGTGATCCCGTCGTGGCCGATTCCGGTGCGGGTCAACAGGACACAGCGCGCCGCGTACTGGGCCAGGCTGGTCCACACCTTCTGACCGGTGATCACCCAGTGATCACCGCGCTGCTCGGCCTTGGTGCTCAGGGAGGCGAGATCGCTGCCCGAGCCGGGCTCGGAGAACCCCTGGCACCACTGTTCGCGGCCGCTGAGCAGTCGCGGCACCATTTCCGCTGCCAGCTGCGGGCTGGCGTAGGAGATCATCGTGGGCGCGAGAACCTCGATCATGGAGTAGATGCCGGGCTCGGCCAGGTCGCGGGTCGCGACCTCCTCGCCGAGGATCGCCCGCAGCACCGCCGGTCCGCCGAGACCTCCCACCTCGGCGGGCCAGCCGTACCGCATCCAATCCGCGTCGAAGAGCGCGCGCCGGACCCTGGCCAGTTGCTCGACCTGTGCGTCGAGCGAATGGTCGGGCCCCGCGGACAGGTCGTTCGCGTCGAGCCAGGACCGCAGACCGGTCCGGAAGTCGGCGCGGTTCACGCACTCGGTCGTTCGAAGGCGTGCGGACGGCCGGAGTCGTGGTCGCCGTTGCGACGGATGAACGTCATGGCCCTGGTGCGCAGCCGCCAGCCCGCGTCGGTGCGCGCGTAGGTATCGCTGTAGTAGCCGATCCGCATGTCGTGGGTCGACTGCTCGATGAAGCACAGCGGCTGGGTGCCGCTGGCGGTGTCGCCGTCGATCTCCAAGGCCGGGGTGCCGGTGAGGAACAACCCCTTCGGCGCCGCGGCGACGAGATCGGGGAACTCGTCGAGCGGGTAGGTGTCGCCGAAGGCGCTGTAGTTGCCGTCGGGGGTGAACACCGCGACCAGGCCCTCGATGTCGCCCTTGGTGATGGTGACCGCGTACCGCGCGAGCAGCTGTTCCAGCTCGATCACGTCGTCAATTCTGGACAAAGACTTTTCCGCCTTTCATCACGAACCGCACCCGCTGGGTGACGGTGATGTCGGTGAGTGGGTCGCCGGGAACCGCGATGATGTCGGCGAGCAGACCCTCGGCCAGCCGGCCCCGGTCGGTGACATCGATCAGTTCGGCGGCCGTGGTGGTCGCAGCGCGCAGCACGGCCAACGGGCTCATGCCGCGGTCGACGAGCGCGACCAGCTCGTCGGCGTTGCGGCCGTGCGGGATCGCGGGGGCGTCGGTGCCCACCGCGATCTTCACCCCGGCCTTGTAGGCGGCCAGCACCGAGGTGCGGGCGCGCGGGAACATCTGTGCCGCCTTGGCCTGGAGCTCCGGCGGTGCTTTCGACACGTCCATGGCGTCGGCCAGGCGGGTGGTCGGCACCAGGTAGGTGCCCTTCTCGACCATCAGTGCGATGGCGTCGTCGTCGATCAGGAAGCCGTGCTCGATGCAGTCGATCCCCGCCTCGACCGCGGCGCGCACCGCGTCGGCGCCGTGGGTGTGCGAGGCGACCCGCAACCCGCGCCGGTGCGCCTCGTCGACGATCGCCCGCAGTTCCTCGGACGAATAGTGTTGTGCCCCAGGCGCTCCGGTGAGCGACATGACGCCGCCGGAGACACAGACCTTGATCAGCTGCGCGCCGTGCTTGATCTGGTACCGGACCGCCTTGCGCACCTCATCGACACCGTTGGCGATGCCCTCCTCGATGCTGAGCTCCAGCACGTGCGGGGCGAACGCGGCGAACATCGTCGGATCGAGATGTCCGCCGGTCGGGGTGATCGCGTGCCCGGCGGGCACGATGCGCGGCCCGTCGACCCAGCCGGCGTCGATGGCCTTGCCGAGCGCGACATCGAGCAGATACCCGCCGGTCTTGACGAACAGACCGAGGTTGCGCACGGTCGTGAAACCGGCCCGCAGCGTGCGGCGGGCATTGCCCACCGCACGCAGCATTCGCAGCGGGGGATCATCCTGAACGCTGGAGGCCAGCCCGGTCTCGCCGCGCCCGCCCATCAGGAGGTTGACCTCCATGTCCATCAGGCCGGGCAGCAGGACGGCGTCGCCGAGGTCGATGATCTCGCCCTCGGGTTCGCCACCGAGGCCGACGATCCGATCACCCTCGATCCGGATGACTCCTGGTCGGACGATCTCGCCGGTGTCGATGTCGAGGTACCCGGCGGCCAACAGCGTCAGCATGATCAGACCACCGGCTCCCGGATGAGGTGGACCATGGCGGCGCCGGAGTCGGGCACCCGCGCCTGCTTCCAGACCTCGACGGGGAAGGACACGTTCACCAGCGACTGCATCAGATGCAGCAGTGCGCGGGCATCATCGGGCAGGTCGTCGAGCGGGAACTTGTCGCAGTAGGTGATCGCGTCCTCCAGCCGGGGGAACGCCTTGTCGTAGAACTCCTGCATGTCGGGCATGCTCGAGGCGAGACGCTTGGTGTAGCGCTGCGGCTCGGTGGGCAGGACCCAGTCGGAGAACTGCTCCAGATCAGCGAATTCAGCGGGCAGCAGTGGCATCTCGGTACTCCTGAACCTTGTCCTTGGCGACCTTGTGCAGGTGGCGCAGCAAGATCTCCTGGTCGTTGAGGGGGAAATCGGACACGATGCGGGTGGCCAGCATCGTCTGGGTGGCTTCGAGGGTGTTCGCGTCCTGCAGCGCGTACTCCTTGAAGGTGACCGCGGCCAGCTCCTGGCCCAGGCGTTCGCGCGCGGTCTTGGGCGGCACGAAGTACAGGTTCGCCTCGAAGATGTGCTTGTTCACCGCGGTCGGCCAGTAGTGGTAGGTGAGGTACCAGCCGGGCTCCCAGAACAGCAGCGACATGTTCGGGAAGATCTCGAACTCGTCGACGCCCCAGGCCCGGTGGCGGGCGGGGTTGATGCCCTCGGGCAGCTTGTCCAGGCCCTCGATGTCGGGCTTGTCCCACGGTCCGAACAGGCCGCTGCGCAGCACGCGCTCGATCGGCTTGACCATGTTGGGGTCCTTGGGCGGGGCCATGCCGCCCCACGAGGAGATCATCGAGTGCGGGCTCTGCAGCTCGTAGTGCAGCGCCTCGTACCCGGTGCCCGCCAGCTTGTCGGCCTCGTCCTTGACCGCCTGCTTCATGTGCAGGATCGGCGCGTGGTAGAACTCGGCGAACGCGTCGATGAACAGCTTCCAGTTGCTGCCGATCTCGGCGCGGTAGCTGTAGACCTCGGTGAACTCGTGGAACGGGTAGCCTTCGACGCCGGCGACGAGGGTGCCCAGGTACTCGGTGAGCGGCGGGGCGTCCTCGTCGAGGTTGACGAAGATGAAGCCCTCCCACACCTCGCAGCGCACGGTCTTGAGGCCGTAGAGCTGCTTGTCGAGGTCGAAGAACTCCTTCTCCTGCTGGACGAAGTTCACCTCACCCTCGAGGCTGTAGCGCCAGGCGTGGTACTTGCAGGTGAACTGGCGGCACGTGCCCGAGGTCTCCTCGTTCGGGAAGTCGTCCCAGACCAGCTTGTTGCCGCGGTGGCGGCAGATGTTGTGGAACGCCCGCACGACCTGATCGTTGCCCTTGGCGATGATGAGCGAGGTGCCGACCGAGGGCAGTTCCCTGGTGAAGTAGCTGCCGACCTTCGGAAGTCGTTCGACGCGACCGATATTGAGCCAGGTCTTCTTGAAGATGGCGTTGCGCTCGTCCTCGTAGAAGTCGGGGTCGATGGAGTCGGTGTAGTCCACCGGCTCGGTGCCGAGCTCGGGGTAGTGCTCCGTCCAGCTACCCGCTGTCGGCTTGGTGAAGTGGGCCAAAGGATTACCTTTCCGTGTGTTCGACTTCGACGCCGAAGGTGTTGAAGGCCATGGCCAACATGCCGTAGCCGCCGACCGTGAAGACCAGATCCATGCACTGCCGCTCGTCGAGGTGCGCGCCGAGGGCGGCCCAGGTCGAATCGGACAGGTTCGCTGTGGTGTCGAGTTCGTCGGTCGCGGTGAAGATCACGCGATCGAACTCGTCGGTGGGGGGCCCGCCCTGTGCCGCCGCGATATCGGCGGCGCTCACGCCGGACTCGTGGGCCATCTCCACGTGATGGGCCCACTCGTAGGCGCAGCCGCGTCGATGGGCGACGCGCAGGATCGCCAGTTCGCGTACCCGCGCCGGCAGTGTCGACCGGAACAGCAGGTGCACACCGAGGCTCAGGTAGGCCTTCGTCAGGTCCGGATGGCGGACCAGGGTGGACAGTGCGTTTCCGGCGTCCGCCGGGTTCTGCCGGTCCCGGGGCAGCAGACCGGACAGGGCGCGCTGAACCTGCTCGTCCCATTGGTCCGCCGGCAGCGGGGGTAGGCGCATCACTGCCTCCTCTCGATTCGGAGAATCACGTTCTCGTATTTGAACTGTAAGATTTCCATGGGTTGGGCGGATAGTCAACGGGTCATTGATTCTCGCTGAATGAGAAGCTAGTTTTCATTGAGAGAGAGCGACGTAACCTCAGGAAGGGAGATCCACCATGACCGCAGTGCCACTGCGTCCCGGTGATCAACTCGCCAGCACCGTCTGCGGTACGCGAGTGGTGGTGATCCGGGTACCGGCCAACCGCACGCCCGTGATCACCTGCGGCGCGAGCCCGATGATCCCTGCCGTCAACGCCCCCACGGTCGCCGCGAGCGGTGCGCCGCGCACGGTGATCGGCAAGCGGTATGTGGATGTCGCCGAGGGCGTCGAGGTGCTGTGCATCGCGGCGGGCGCGGGCTCGTTGAGCTGCGACGGCGAGCCGATGACGGTGAAGGCGGCCAAAGCGCTGCCCGCCTCGGACTGATGGGGGAACCACGCATGTCCGCCGGGATGAGTTTCGCGCTGAGCGAGGATCAGCAGCTGATCCGCGACTCGGTCGCCGAGCTGATGAAGAAGTTCGACGACAAGTACTGGATGGAGCGCGATCAGGCCCACGAGTTCCCGACGGCGTTCTACGACACCATCGCCGCGGGCGGCTGGCTCGGCATCACGATTCCGCCGGAGTACGGCGGGCACGGGCTGGGGATCACCGAGGCGTCGATCCTGCTCGAGGAGGTCGCCCGCTCCGGCGGTGGGATGAACGCGGCCACCGCGATTCACCTGTCGATCTTCGGCATGCATCCGGTGGTGGTGCACGGATCCGAGGAGCTCAAGCGCCGGACCCTGCCCCGCATCGTCAACGGTGATCTGCACGTGTGTTTCGGGGTCACCGAACCGGGTGCGGGCCTCGACACCACCCGGATCAGTACCTTCGCCCGGCGCGAGGGCGACCACTACGTGGTCAACGGGCGCAAGGTGTGGATCTCCAAGGCCATGGAGTCGGAGAAGATCCTGCTGCTCACGCGCACCACCCGGTACGAGGACGTCGAGAAGAAGACCGACGGCATGACCCTGTTCCTCACCGATCTCGACCGCACCAAGGTCGACATCCGGCCGATCGCGAAAATGGGTCGCAACGCCGTCACCTCGAACGAGCTGTTCATCGACGACCTGCGGATTCCGGTCGAGGACCGGGTCGGCGAAGAGGGCATGGGTTTCCGGTATCTGCTGGACGGGCTCAATCCCGAGCGGATGTTGATCGCCGCCGAAGCACTCGGCATCGGCCGGGTCGCCCTGGACCGGGCTGTGCGCTACGCGGGCGACCGCGAAGTCTTCGGCAGGCCGATCGGGATGAACCAGGCCATCCAGTTCCCGCTCGCCGACTCGTTGACCCATCTCGACGCCGCCGAGCTGGTCCTGCGTAAGGCCACCTGGCTCTACGACAACGGCCAACCGTGCGGTCGCGAGGCCAACACCGCCAAGTATCTGTGCGCGGAGGCGGGTTTCACCGCCGCCGATCGCGCGCTGCAAACCCACGGCGGGATGGGTTACGCCGAGGAGTACAACGTCGCCCGCTACTTCCGCGAGGCGCGCGTGATGAAAATCGCGCCGATCAGTCAGGAAATGATCCTGAACTACCTGGGATCGCACACGCTGGGAATGCCGAGGAGCTACTGAAATGACCGTCAACACAGCACTGTTCGATCTGACCGGACGATCGGCACTGGTCACGGGTGCGGCAGGCGGCATCGGTGCCGCTGTCGCGCGGGCCCTGGCCACCGCGGGCGCCGCGGTGCTGGTCACCGATGTCGACGGCGCCGCCGCGGCCGTGGTCGCGGAGAAGATCGTGGCCGAGGGCGGCACTGCCCGCAGCGCGGCGCTCGACGTGCGCGACCGAGCGTCCGCGGACGCGGCCGTCGCCGCGGCGGCCGAGCTTGCCGACGGGGTGCTGCACATTCTGGTGAACAACGCCGGTGTGACCGCTCCGGCCATGTTCGCCGAGACCAGCGAGGAATCGGTGTCGCTGTTGCTCGACATCCACCTGCTCGGCACGTTCCGGTGCTCGCAGGCCGCGCTGGCGAAATTGGCGACCGACGGCACCGGCCGGATCATCAATGTCACCTCGTCGGCCGGCATCGTCGGCACGCTCGGCCAGGTGAACTACTCCGCGGCCAAGGCCGGCATCATCGGCGTCACGAAGTCGCTGGCGCGCGAGCTGGCCCGCAAGCAGATCCTGGTGAACGCGCTCGCCCCGCTGGCGGCGACTCCTATGACCAGCACCCTGCGCACCAACGAGAAGTTCTCCGCGCAGATGCTGAACCGAATTCCGTTGCGCCGCTGGGCGGAACCGGATGAGGTGGCGGGCGCCTTCGTGTTCCTCGCCTCCGACGCGGCCTCCTTCGTCACCGGGCAGGTGCTGCCGGTCGACGGCGGCATGGTGATGTGATGGCCGCACACGCGGCGGCGGACCCCGCGCCGTTGGCCGGCGTCACGGTGGTGGCGCTGGAGCAGGCGGTATCCGCGCCGATGTGCACGCGCACCCTGGCCGATCTCGGTGCGCGGGTGCTGAAGATCGAGAACCCGGACGGTGGCGATTTCGCCCGGTACTACGACGACGTGGTCGACGGCCTCGCGGCGCACTTCGTCTGGGTGAATCGTGGCAAGGAATCGGTGGCGCTGAACCTGAAGTCGCCGGCCGGAATGGAGGTGCTGCACCGGCTGCTCGACCACGCCGACGTGCTCGTCTCCAATCTCGCTCCCGGCGCCACCGCGCGGCTCGGCATCACCCCCGCCGACCTCGAGCACAGCCATCCCGACCTGATCGCGGTCGAGATCGACGGCTTCGGCGCGGGCGGTCCGCTATCGGGCAAACGCGCGTACGACCTACTGGCACAGGCGGAATCGGGAGTGTGCGCGGTGACCGGTGCGGCGGGCGCGCCCGCCAAGCCCGGTCCACCGGTCGCCGATGTCTGCTCCGGTCTGTACGCGGCGATCTCGATCCTGGCCATGCTGTCCGCGCGCGACCGGCGCACCCGGAAGGGGGCGGCGGTCACGGTCAGCCTGTTCGACACGATGGCCGAGGTGATGGGCTACCAGCTCACCTACACCCGGCATTCCGGCATCGATCAGCAGCCGCTCGGCATGAGTTCGCCCGCGGTGGCGCCCTACGGCGCGTACCCGACCGGTGACGGGCAGACCGTCGTGCTGGGCACCACCAATGACGGGGAATGGCAACGGCTCTCGCGCGAACTGCTGGGGCGAGCGGATCTGGCCGACGACCCACGTTTCCGGAGCAATTCCGACCGGGTTCGTCATCGCGAGGTGCTCGACGCCGAGATCGGCGCGTGGTGCGCCGGCCACGACCTGGCCCACATCCAGCAGGCCGCCGACACGGCGGGCATCGGCAACGCCCGCTACAACACCCCGAGCGAAGTGCTGGATCATCCCCAGTTGACCGAGCGCGATCGCTGGCGTCGGATCGATACCCCGGTCGGGCAGATCCCGGCGCTGCTCCCGCCGCCGATCATCGCCGGGTTCGACCCGCCGATGGGGGCGGTGCCCGCGCTGGGCGAACACACGAACGCGGTGCTCGCGGAGTTCGGTCTCACCGACGACGAGATCGCCCTGCTGCGCCTGCACCGTCTCATCGCCACGGCCGTGCCCTGATGACGTTGGGGGACAAAGACATCCGCGATGAACGGATCCTGCTGACCGAAGACCGCAACGGCGTGCGCACGCTGACCCTGCATCGGCCGCACCGCAAGAACGCGATCAATCGCGAACTGTGGGCGGCGCTGCGGGAGGCACTGGACGCGGCCGGCCGCGACCGCGACGTCCGCGCCCTCGTGCTCACCGGCGCGGGCGGGGCCTTCTGCTCCGGCGCGGATATCGCCACACCCGACCCCAGCCATCCCCTGCACAAGTTGCGCGCGCTCACCGATGTCGCGCTGCTGCTGCACGAGTTGCCGATTCCCACCATCGCCAAGGTGCACGGGGTGGCGGTCGGCGCGGGCTGGAACCTGGCACTGGGCTGCGATCTGGTGGTCGCGACGCCGCAGTCGCGGTTCTCGCAGATCTTCACCCGTCGCGGGCTCTCGCTCGATCTCGGCGGGTCCTGGTTGCTGCCCAAACTCGTGGGACTGCAACAGGCCAAGCGGCTGGCGCTGCTGGCCGAGACGATCGACGCCGAGCGGGCGCACGCGCTGAACCTGGTGACGTGGGTCGTCGCCGAACCCGAGCTCGATGCCTTCGTCGTCGAGCTCGCCGAACGGCTCGCCGCCGGACCGCCGGTGGCGCTGGCCCAGACCAAGGCACTGCTGAACGAGGGCGCGGACCGCACCCTGCGCGACGCGCTGGCCAATGAGGCCCGGGCGCAGGGGGTGAACTTCGCGACCGCCGACGCACCGGAGGCCTTCGCGGCGTTCGCGGCCGCCCGGGAACCGGAGTTCACCGGCCGCTGGGCGATCGCCCGGCAGACCGAACACAACGATGACTAGTTCGAATGGAGAGCGCCATGCGTGAGGTAGTAGTGGTCGAGGCGGTGCGCACGCCGTGGGGCAAACGCAACGGCGGCCTGTCGGGCACCCATCCGGCGGATCTGTCCGCGGTGGTACTCAACGCCCTGATCGAGCGCACCGGGATCGACCCGGCCGTGATCGACGACGTGATCTGGGGCTGTGTCTCCCAGGTCGGTGACCAGTCGAGCAATATCGGGCGCTACGCGGTGCTGGCCGCCGGATGGCCGGAGAGCATTCCCGGCACGACGGTGAACCGGGCGTGCGGCTCGAGCCAGCAGGCGGTGGATTTCGCTGTGCAGGCGGTGATGTCGGGGCAGCAGGATGTCGTCGTCGCGGGTGGGGTCGAGGTGATGAGCCGGGTCCCGCTCGGCGCGGCGAAGGAGGGTGGTGCCCCCTACGGCCCGAAAGCCCGTGCGCGCTACCAGGATTTCTCGTTCAACCAGGGCATTTCCGCGGAGCTGATCGCCCAGAAGTGGGGGCTGGATCGCCATCGGCTCGACGAATTCGCCACGCTCTCGCACGAACTGGCCGCGGCCGCGCAGGACCGTGGCGCGTTCGACGCCCAGCTCGTGCCCGTCGAGACCGAGGCGGGGACGGTGACCGCCGACGAAGGCGTGCGCCGCGGGACGACACCCCAGACCCTGGCCAAACTCAAGCCGGCCTTCCAAGCCGACGGCGTGATCCACGCGGGTAACTCCTCCCAGATCTCCGACGGTGCCGCCGCGGTGCTGGTGACGACACCGGAGCGGGCCCGCGAACTGGGGCTGACACCGCTGGTGCGCTACCGCGCGGGCGCGGTGACCGGCGCCGACCCGGTACTCATGCTGACCGGTCCGATTCCGGCGACCGAGAAGGTCCTGCGCAAAGCAGGTCTCGATCTCGCCGAGATCGGCGTCTTCGAGGTGAACGAGGCGTTCGCGTCGGTGCCGCTGGCCTGGCTCGCCGAAACCGGCGCCGACGCACAGCTGCTCAACCCGCTCGGCGGTGCCATCGCGCTCGGTCATCCGCTCGGTGGTTCGGGGGCGGGTCTGCTCACCCGGATGGTTCATCACATGCGCGACAACGGAATTCGCTACGGCCTGCAAACGATGTGTGAGGGCGGCGGCACCGCCAACGCCGCCATCGTCGAACTGGTCGCCTGAGCAACAAGGAGACATCGGTGCGCCGAGACATCTACACCGAGGACCACGAAGCCTTCCGCGGGCTGGCCAGGGAATTCATCGACAAGGAGATCGCGCCCCACTACGCCGAGTGGGAAAAGGCCGGGCAGATGCCGCGCGAGGTCTTCGAAAAGCTCGGTGCCCTCGGCATTCTCGGCGTCGCCATCCCACCGGAGTACGGGGGAGCGGGCCTGCGGGACTACCGCTACAACGCCGTCCTGCAGGAGGAAGCGGCGCGAGCGCTGGTGACGCTGAGCACGGTGCGCACCCAGCTCGATGTCATCCTCCCGTATTTCCTGGCCTACGCCGACGAGCAGCAACGTGAACGCTGGTTCCCCGGGCTGGCGAGCGGTTCGTTGCTGACCGCAATCGCGATGACCGAACCCGGCACCGGCTCCGATCTGGCCGGGATGCGCACCTACGCGGTGCGCGACGGCGACGACTATCTGCTCAGCGGCGCGAAGACGTTCATCACCGGCGGCCTGCTCGCCGATCTGGTGATCGTGGTGGCGCGGACCTCGACCGATCCGGAGAACCGGCGCGCGGGTCTGACCCTGCTGGTGGTCGAGGACGGCATGCCCGGCTTCGAGCGCGGGCGGGTGCTGGACAAGATGGGCTGCAAGGTGCAGGACACCGTCGAGCTGTCGTTCGACGCGGTCCGGGTTCCCGTGGCGAATCGGCTCGGGGCCGAAGGCGAGGCCTTCGGCTACCTCGGCAACAATCTGTCGCAGGAACGGATGACGGTCGCGGTCGGCTCGGTTGCCCAGGCGCGGGCCGCGATCACCGCCACGATCGACTACGTCAAGGAACGCAAGGCCTTCGGGAAACCGGTCGCGTCCTTCCAGAACACCAAGTTCGAACTCGCCGCGATGTCGGCCGAGGTCGAGGCGGCGCAGGCCATGGTGGATCGTGCCGTGCTGGATCTGGTCGACGGTGAACTGTCCGGCCCCGATGCGGCACGCGTGAAGCTGTTCACCACCGAAATGCAAGGCCGGGTGGTCGATCGGTGTCTGCAGCTGTTCGGTGGTTACGGCTATATGAGCGAGTACCCGATCGCACGGTTGTACACCGACGCGCGAGTGGCCAGGATCTACGCCGGAACCAGTGAGGTCATGAAGGTGATCATCGCCAAATCCCTCGGCCTCTGAGACACCGACGAAATCCGCCCCACGACAATCCTTGTCGTGGGGCGGATTTCGTTGATCGGCGATCTCAGCGGCGCGCGATCACGCATTCCTCGATGAACGACATCACCCGGAGGTGATAGGCGGTCGCCGAATGCCCCATGCTCAGGTTGTGGCCCGCATCGGCCTGCTCGTGGAGCAGCACGCGCGGCGCGGCCGTGAACAGCGCGGTGATCTCGCCCAACGCGAGTGGGTCGGTGCGCCAAACCTTTTCGTACGCGCCCACGGTGAACTGGACGGGAACGCGGACCTTCGCGGCGGTGTGCTCGAAATCGTGCGCCACCCACTGCGGCATCATGGTGGCCTCGTACGCCGGGCCCGGCGACGCGATCGCCGCGCCACCGAAGACCTCGGCCGGGTACAGACGGCTCGGCTGCCAGAGCAGTTCGCGCAGACGTTCGCCGCGCCCCGGCCCGGCCGCTGTCAGGTTGCTGATGGCTTCGGGGTGGTGTTTCCTGCCGGTGCCGGCGAGTTCGATGCCGAGCAACTGCGCGCCACGCTCGTCGGCGGCCATCCGGACGGCCAGTTCACACCCGGCGGAATGCGCGAGGATGAACATCCCCGCTCCGCGCTCGCGCGTCCCGAGCACGCGCTCCACCAGGGCGTAGGCGAGGTCGACGCGGCGGGCGGCCGGTGCGATGTCGGCCGCGTGCGGCGCCGAACTGCCGTAGCCGGGGCGGTCGATCGCGACCACCGTGAACCCGAGCGCGGGCGCGGTGCGCAACAGCGACAGCCGGGGGTGGCCGGGGCAGTCGAAGTAGGCGGAGGTCGTCACGCCGCCGTGGACGGCGATGATGACGGCGCGCGGGTCGGCCGCCTCGGCGACCGTGGCCGACATCGGGATTCCGTCGATATCGACGACGTAGGAGCTGATCGGTACCTCGTGCGGTAGCCGCACCAGATCGGAACCGGCACTGGTCATGGTGTGGAGTCGCCTTCGGAGTCGGTGGGGGTGAGGGTGAGATGGCCCGCCTCCGCGGAGACGAGCACGGCACAGGCAGCGATCGTGAGATCCGGCAGCACCGCCGTGCCGTAGTGGTAGGTGTACGCGCGCAGGCGCCCGATGACGGTGATGCCGCCGCTGGGCAGCGGGAGAGTTGTCCCAGTCATGAGACTCCCCATTCAATTGTCGGAAAGATCCAGGGAGCGGATCGCAATGTCACCGATTCCGGCCTGTTGCTAGACTGCATTCTCTAATATGAGAATCACATTATCACCTAGGTCGGGAGAGCACGATGCCGTTGATCGCTTCGGTCGGTACCTATCTGCCGTGCTGGGGTACCGCCGAACAGCGCGTACCCGGTGACGACGAGGACGCGATCACCCTCGCCGTCGAAGCGGGCCGGGCCGCGATCGCCTCGGGGGCCGGGGTGGAGCACGTCGTGCTGGTCAGCCGGGATCTGCCGCTGCTGGAAGGCGGCAACGCCGCGGTACTGCTGGCAGGCCTCGGTCTGGATTCCGAGCTCGAGGTCACCGAACGGCTCGGCGGCGCACCCGCGACCCTCGACGCCCTCGGCTCGGCGCGGCCGCGAACCCTGGTGATCGGCGTCGACCTCGATCCGGCCGGCGCAGCCGCCGCCGTCACGGGCGAACGCGGACTGCAGGTGCGCACCGCGGCGCGCGTCGCCCGGAGTCTGCCGGTCCGGACCCGCTACGCCACCGGCGTCGTGCACGACTACGGCGACCCCCGACTATTGCGCGAACGCGGACTTCTCGGGTCACTGGCCGCGTCCTGGCTCGACACCCCGGTCGCGGTGGCCGGTGTCGATCACGAACAGGCCACCGACCTGTGTATCGGTACTCCGCCGCCGCTGCCCACCTTGGGGGCGAGTTCTGGATTGTTCGCGCTGGCGGCGATGGTGGACGCGGGGCAGGCCGGCCCGCTGGTCGGGGTGGAACAGGGCAGTCTGTCCGGCGTCACGGTCGCGGCGGGCGCGGTGCCGGTGCATCGGCGCGAACCGCCGCCGCGGGAGAAACCGGTGACGAGCTTCGTGCCCGGGGCCGACATCCCGATCTCGCTGGCCGCCTATGAGCGCGCGTTCGAGGCGAAAGTGCGCTGGGCGGCCGGACGCCACGACGGCACCGACGAACTGGACTTCCCACCCCGCTATCGGGTGGACGACGACGGCACTTTGCGCACCGACTACACGCTGGTGCCGTTGCCCCGCACCGCCACCGTGTACACGTCGGTGACGGTGCATGTGCCGGTGCCCGGGCTGAAAACGCCGTATTCGCTGGTCATCGTCGAACTCGACGAGGTCGGCGTGCGCGCGCTGGTGAAAGTGACCAGCGCCGAACCGGGTTCGGTGGACATCGGCGATCGCGGCCGCATGGTGTTGCGGCGCGTGGCGGTGCGCTCCGGCGTGCCGGACTACGGCTACGCCTTCGAACCGGAAACCCCCGAACGACAGGAGTCGGCAGCATGAGAAGAGTCGCCATCGTCGGCGCCGGAATGACGCCCTTCGCCGAGCATTTCGCGCTCGGTATCAAAGATCTGGTGCCGATGGCCTTCGCCGACTGCGCGCGCACCATCGACAAGGGGTTCCGAAAATCCGACATCCAGGCGGCGTGGTTCGGTGAGCTCGGCACCGCCGACGGGTTCGCCTCCGGCATTCTCGCCGACACCCTCGGGCTGCCCGACATTCCGGTGACCCGCGTCGAGAACGCCTGCGCCACCGGGCACGACGCGGTCCGCAACGCGCTGCTCGCGATCGCCTCCGGCGCTATCGACGTGGCCCTGGTGGTCGGCGCGGACAAGCTGCGTGAGTCGGCATCCAAGGACATGCTGTGGGAGTGGGAGGCGATGACCCGTGACATGGCCTGGGACTACCCGCTCGGGCTGGTCGCGCCTGCCGGGTTCGCGCTGCACGTGGCACGGTACCTGCACGAATCACCTGCCACACGCGAACACATGGCCATGGTCGCGGTGAAGAACCATCGGCACGGTGTCCGAAACCTCAAGGCGCGGTTGCGCTTCGAGATCAGTATCGAGGAAGCCCTCGCGGCGCCGACGGTGGTCACGCCCTTCGGGCTCTACGACTGCGCGCCGCAGAGCGACGGGGCGGCGGCGCTCGTGCTGGTGGCTGAGGACGTGGTTGATCGCTACACCGACCGCCCCGTGTGGATTCGCGGGGTGGGACTCGGCATGGATTCGGTGATGCACCAGCACAAGCGGGACATGACGACATTCCCCGCCACGGTCCGTGCCGCGCGCCAGGCGTTCGGCATGGCCGGGCTGACCCCGTCGGACATCGATGTCGCCGAGGTGCACGACTTCTTCACCGGCATCGAGTTGATGAGCTACGAGGATCTCGGGTTCGCCGATCGGTTCGAGGCCCACAAGCTCGTCGAAGCGGGCGTCACCAGCGTGGGCGGCGCGCTACCGGTCAATCCGAGCGGCGGCTTGAAGTCGAAGGGACATCCGCCGGGCGCCACCGGGGTGGCGCAGTGCGTGGAGTTGTTCGAGCAGTTGCGCGGCGACGCGGTGAACCAGGTCGACCGGGCCCGAATCGGGTTGGCGCACTCCATCGGTGGCCCCACGGCGGTCGCGGCCGTGACGATCCTGGCCGGGCCCGACGCGCGAGACACGGCTCAGTCGTAGGCGGGTCCGTCGATGACGGTGGCCGCGATCGCTGAGTCGATCAGCACAGTATTGGCGGCAATGCCAGGTGATCGCATCTCGCTTCGGGGTGATGCGGTCATCCGACGTCAGTTGCCCATAGTCGTTGATCGCGGACTTCCGTCAACGGGTGGTGGCAGCTGAGGCAGTGTGAGCGCTCGGTATACGCCGACTACAGTTGCAGCACCGATGATTTCGCCACGGTCGATCATCTGCACAGCCTCATCGATCGGCACCCACCGAATTGCCTCGGCTTCATTGACGTCCGGGCGCGTGTCGGTGAGGTCGGCACCGCGAGCGAGGTACACCTCCTGTGGATGGTCGAGAGTGCCGATCGCGGGTTGGTAGGTCACCAGGTGTTGCATGGTGCGGGGGCGCCACCCGGTTTCTTCCTCGACTTCGCGGGCCGCTGCCGAAGCCACGTCTTCGGTGTGGTCGACATACCCGCCAGGCAGCTCCCAAACCCACTGGTCGACGATCCATCGGTGCCGGTACATCAGCAGCACCTCGCGGGAGTCGTTGAGCACCAGAGTCATCGCGCACCGTGGCATCCTGGCGACGTACTGAGTGAACTCCACCCCATCCGGCAGGCGGATATCGGCGGTCGACAGCCGGATGTGCCGACTCTCGTCGAGTACCCGCTCACCAAGGATTGTCCACTGGGTATTGCGCATACCGTCGACGGTAGTGGAATGCGATGGCAGAACGGGATTGCCGAGTGTGAGGTCCCCAAGCGTTCTCGAACTACGCACCGAGACCGTCGATTCGACACCAGCAGTGCGCTGATTCGGGCCCGTACGCGGTCGCTGCGTGGATTTTCGCGGCTCCACGTCTGGGCGCGGGAGTTCAGCCGTGCAACGGTTGGCGGTCGGCGATGTTTCGTCGGACGTGGAACTTCTGCACCTTGCCGCTGGCAGTTCGGGGGAAATCCTCGACCTGGTGCAGCTCCTCGGGCCACTTCTGTTTGGCGACACCGGCTTTGTCGAAATGCGTACGCATCTCGTCGATGGTCGGCATCTCGTGGCCGGTGCGCAGTCGCACCACGGCGGCGGCGTGCTCGCCGAGGCGGGCATCCGGTGCGGCGACGACGACCGCCTCGGCGATTCCGGGCATTGTCAGCAGGACCTCCTCGACTTCGAGGGCGCTGATGTTCTCGCCGCCGCGGATGATGATGTCGGCCTTGCGGTCGGTGATCGTGAGGTAGCCGTCGGCGTCGAGTTCGCCGATGTCGCCGGTGCGGTACCAGCCGTCGGCGTCGAAGGCGGCGGCGGTCAGGGCGTCGTCGGTGTAGCCGAGGCACAATTCCGGTCCGCGACTGAGGATTTCGCCGTCGGGGGCCAGGCGGATCTCCACGCCGGGTAGGACATCGCCGTCGGTGAACAGGCGTTTGTCCGAGGCCGCGGTGATCTGTGACCCGGTGATCGACGGGTGCTCGGTGCTGCCGTAGGAGCGGAAGACCGTGATGCCGAGTTCGTCGAGCCTGCGGGTGACCGCCGCGGGCACCGACGACCCGCCCAGGCCCGCGTACCGCATCCGGGGCAGATGCGCGGCGGTGAAATCGGGGTGGTCGAGCAGGCTGGTGACGAAGTACGTCGCGCCGCCGCCCACGGTGAGTCCGTCGCTGTGCATCAGCGCGAGGACGCGCTGCGGGTCCCACACATCGGCCAGGTTCACCGGCGACGCGTCCAGCACCGGGATCAGGAAGGCGTTCACCATGCCGATGAAGTGCCCGACGGGTGCGGCGGTGAGTTGTTTGCCGCGGTCGGGCGGGTACCAGGCGGACAGCTGCCGGGTTTCGTGACCGAGGGTTTCATGGCTGTGTACGACGCCCTTGGGCGCGCTGGTGGTTCCCGAGGTGAAGGCGATCAGTGTGGGGCCGGCCGGATCGGTCGGGAGGAATCCGGGCATCGGTTCGTCGGCGAGCAGGTCGTCGAAGTCGCGTCCCACCACGCCGACGATCGGGATGTCGGCGCAGAGATCGGCCTGGAACTCGAGGCGCCCGAAGCGCTCCGCTCCGATGAACACCCGTGGCGTGGTCGCCTCGAGGATGTAGGTGAGTTCCTTGCGGCCGTAGAAGTGCACGATGGGCACCACCACCGCGCCGAGGAAGGCCGACGCCCAGAAGGTGGCGGCGGCCTCCATCCAGTTGGGCAGCTGGAAGGCCACGACGTCGCCGGGCCCGACGCCGCGGGCGCGCAGGCCCGCGGCGAGGCGACGGGCCCGGTGCTCGACCTCGCCGAAGGTGCCCGACCAGGGACGCTCGGCGGAGTGCACCCGGAATTCGGTGTCCGGGGCGGCGGCGAGGCCGCGCGTCAGCAGCTCGCCGATCGGTTCGCCGGTCCACCAGCCCTGCGTTCGGTAGTGCTCGACCAAGTCGGCGGGAATGCTGCGCACGTGAGACTCCAATGCCCGATCCGAAGTTCTGCGGCGATGATGTTATTCTCTGAAAACAAGAATGACAATCTCGTGATGGGAGAATCTTAGATGGTCGAGCTCGAGCTGGACGAGGGCGTCGCGGTCATCACGATCGATCGACCGCACGCGCGCAACGCCATCGCGCCCGTCACGATGGACGAGCTCGACGAGGCGCTCGACAAGGCGGCGGGTGCGCGTGCTCTCGTCGTGCGCGGAGCCGGTGAGCGCGCGTTCGTCTCCGGCGGTGACCTGAAAGAACTCAGCGCTCTGCGCACCGAGGAACAGGCCGCGGCGATGGCCTGGCGGATGCGCTCGATCTGCGACCGGCTGGCGAGTTTCCCCGCCCCCGTGATCGCCGCGCTCAACGGGCATGCGCTAGGCGGCGGCGCCGAGTTCGCGGTGGCCGCTGACATCCGCGTCGCCGCCGACGATATCAAGATCGGCTTCAACCAGTCCGCGCTGGCGATCATGCCGGCCTGGGGCGGCGCGGAACGCCTCGCCGCCCTCGTCGGCAAGAGCCGCGCGCTGCTGCTCGCCGGGTCCGGCGCGATCCTCGACGTCGTCGAGGCGCAGCGCCTCGGCCTGGTGGATCGGGTGCTGCCGCGCGCGGAGTTCGAGGACGGCTGGCGCGCGCTGGCCCGGTCGCTGGCCACCCCGCAGGCCGCCGAGATCAAGCGGGTCGTCGGTGGGGTGTCGGCCGAGGAGGCCGTCGCGGCCTTCGCGCGCCTGTGGGTGGCGGATGAGCACTGGGCCGCCGCCGACGCGGTGCTCACCCGCCGCGGATAGTCCGCGCCCACCTGCCCGCGCTCACTCCGGTGCGGGCAGGTACGGAACCAGCGCGGCCTCGGCCGCCACGGCGAACGAGCTCAGGGCCATGGCGAGCATCGCGTACATGCCCACGGTGAACACCACATCCATCAGCTGGTGCTCGTCGAACTCGGTCGCCAGGGCGGTCCAGGTCGGGCCGCTCACGGCCCCGTCGCCGAGCAGCTCGTCGACGGCGGCCAGCAGCGCGCCGTCGATCGCCGACCACCCCGACGCGCTCGGACCCCGTTCGATTCGGGCGATCTCCTCGGGCTCCAGGCCCGCGTCGGCGGCCAGGATCGAATGCTGGGCCCACTCGTAGCCGCAGCGCTGGACCGCCGCCACCCGCAGCACCAGCAGCTCGCGCTGCCGGGCCGAGAGCGTGGAGCCGTAGAGGAAGTGCCCGTTGAAGGTGAGGAACGGTTTGGCCAGCGCCGGATATCTGGCCAGCGTGCCCAGCAGGTTCGCCCCGCTCTGCCGCCCGGTCGACGGCTTGTCGCCGATCGCCGCGCTGCGATACTCGGCCATGAACGTGGTCATCTCCGGGGACCACTCCGCCTTCGGCAACGGCGCGATGCGGGGCTCTTGCGCCGCCGTCACGTGTTCCGCCCGCCGTTGACGCCGATGATCTGACCGGTGAGATAACCGGCCTCCTCGCTCACCAGGAACGCGCAGGTGGCGGCCACGTCGGCGGGTGTGCCGATCCGGCCGACCGGGGTGCGCGCGATCTGCGCCTCGACGTCGATGAACCCCCGGTCCACGGTGTGGCGCAGCATCGGGGTGTCGATGAAGCCCGGCGGAATGGTGTTCACCGTGATGCCGCGTTTGGCGAACTCGAGCGCGAGCACCTTGGTCAGACCCACCACGCCCGATTTCGCCGCGACGTACCCGGCCAGCCCGGCCGCGCCGCTGTGCACGCTCGACGACGAGATGTTGACGATGCGTCCCCAGCCCTGCTCGATCATGTCCGGGATCACCGCCTGGCAGCAGTCGAAGGTCCCGGTGAGATTGATCGCCAAGGCCCGGTTCCAGGTCTCGGCGCTGATCTCGAGGAACGGTCCGTCCAGGGTGAGACCGGCGCTGTTCACCAGCACCGCCGGTCGGCCGAGCCGAGCGCGGACCTCGGCGACCCCGGCGTCGATCGCCGCGCGGTCGGTGACGTCGACCGGCAGGCCGATCGCCCGACCGCCGGCGTTCTCGATCGCGGCGGCGGCATCCTTGGCCGCGTCACCGTTGAGGTCGAAGATGGCGACGGATGCCCCGCCGGCGGCGAGCCGTGCGCTGATCGCGCCGCCGATCCCCGACGCGCCGCCGGTGACGATCGCGGTGCGGGCGCTCATTTGATGGCCTCGTCGCCCGCGAGGGTGGTGCGGTGCATCCGGCGCGGTTCGCGCCGGTCGAACTCGCACGCCCGGTGGACCAGGCCCCGGTTGTCCCAGATCACCAGATCGCCCACCGACCAGGCGTGGCGCAGCACGCGCTCCGGTGCGGTGGCGCGCGCCTGGAGGTCGTCGAGCAGTGCGCGCCCCTGCTCGGGGTCCATGCCGACGATGTGGGACGTGGTCGCCCCGAAGACCAGGGAGCGACGCCCGGTGTCGTGCTGCCACACCAGCGGATGCTCGCGCACCGTGCGCGAGGCCCATTCGGTGAGCTGCTCCTCGGTGGGGTCCGGGTAGGTCAGCTTCTGGATCGCGGCGAAGGTGTGCACCACCCGCAGGTCGGCGACGCGCTGCCGCTCGTCCTCGGAGAGGTTGTCGTAGGCCGCGTAGGTGCTGGCGAACTCGGTCTCGCCGCCCTCGGTGGCGATCACGTGCGCGCTGAGCATCGACGCCTTGGCCGGGATGGCGTCCAACGCGCCGTCGAGGTGCCAGAAATCGTTGCTCGCGAAGTACTCCGCGTTGGGATTGTCGGGGTCGAAGCTGATCTGCATGACATCGGGGTTGGCGTAGAGCGGGAATTGCACCAGCTCGCCCAGCCGCCGCCCGAACGCCGCCTGCGCGTCGTCGCCGATGTGCAGTTCGCGAAACAGCAGGACGCCGTGCTCCTCGAGCGCCGCCATGCACGCGGCCGGAATGTCGGGGTCGTGCAGCAGCCGGTCGGCGTCGGCGTCGAGCACCTCCACGCCGACGGCGTCGCTCAGTTTCTTCGTGGCCAGGATAGGCATCGGTCGCCTCTCATTCTTCCGGCGGCGCGTAACCGAGCACGCCCTTGATCTCGAGGTAGTCGTGGAAGCCGAAATCGCCCCACTCGCGGCCGTTGCCGCTCTTCTTGTAGCCGCCGAAAGGCGTGTGGAAATCGAACCCGTCGTTGATCGCGATCGACCCCGCCCTGATCCGGCGGGCGACCGCGCGCGCCTGCGCCAGGTCGGTGCCGGCGACGAAGCCGGCCAGGCCGTACTCGGTGTCGTTGGCGATCTCGACGGCGTGGTCGAGATCGTCGTAGCCCAGGATCGTCAGGACCGGCCCGAAGATCTCCTCGCGGGCGATCGTCATGTCGTTGGTGACCTCGGCGAAGACGGTGGGCCGCACGTAGTAGCCGGTGCTCAGACCGTCCGGTTTGCCCGGCCCGCCCGCCACCAGCGTGGCCCCCTCGCCGATGCCCTTGGCGATCAGTGTCTGGATCTTGTCGAACTGGTTGGCCGAGACCACCGGGCCGATGGCGAACTCGCCGTGCGGATCGCCGACGGTGACCCCCTCGGCCGCTGCGCGTGCGACCTCGATCGCCTCGGCCATCCGCGCGCCGGGCACCAGCATGCGCGAGGGCGCGCTGCAGGTCTGGCCCGAGTTGAGCATCATGCTCACGACGCCCTTGCCGACGTTCTCGGCGAAGGCGTCGTCATCGAGGATGATGTTGGGGTTCTTGCCGCCGAGCTCCTGGGTGACCCGCTTGACCCCGGCCGCCGCGTTGCGCGCGATATCGATGCCCGCCCTGGCCGAGCCGGTGAACGAGACCAGGTCGACGTCGGGATGACTCGCCAACGGCACGCCGACCGCGAGGCCGTCGCCCTGCACCAGGTTGAACACCCCGGCCGGAACACCGGCGGCATCGAGGATCTCGGCGAAGATCTGGCCGGAGAACGGCGCGAGTTCGGAGGGCTTGAGCACCATGGTGCAGCCGGTGGCCAGCGCGGGGAAGACCTTCACCGCGATCTGGTTCAGCGGCCAGTTCCACGGGGTGATCAGGGCGCAGACCCCGATCGGCTCCTTCACGATCAGCGACGCGCCACGCTGTTCCTCGAAGCGGAATCCCTCGAGGACCTCGATCGTGGTGCTGAGGTGGCCCGTCCCCAGGTCCACCTGGAAGCCGTTGGCCAGGGCGGCCGGTGCCCCCAGCTCCTCGATCAGCGCCGCCCCGAGATCGGGGGCGCGTTTCTGATATTCGGCGAGAACCGCGCGCAGCAGCGCGAGCCGTTGCGCGGGCTCGGTGCTCGACCACCCGTCGAACGCGGCGCGCGCGGCGGCGACCGCGCGGTCCACGTCCGCCGCCGTGCCGACGGCCACCGTGCCGCACACCTGCTCGGTGGCCGGATTCACCACGTCGATGGTGTGCGGTTCGGCGGGGTCGGTCCACTGCCCGTCGATGTAGAGCTTCAGATATTCACGCATGATTTCCTCACTGAGTGCCTTCCGCGTACCAGGTGCGGAATTCGTCGTAGCTCGGCATTTCTTCCGAATTCGCCTTCGGGTCGACCGCGACGTGGATGACGCCCGGACGCCCGCTGGCGTAGGCGCGTTTGATGGCGGGGGCGATGTCCTCGTCGCGCTCGACGTATTCGCCGTAGCAGCCGAAGCCCTCGGCGACCTTGTCCAGCCGGGTGTTCTTGCTCCAGTGCACGCCGGTCTCGAGCGAGCCCTGCCCATAGGTGCGCTTGTAGACGCCGACCTCGAGCCCCCAGGCGTAGTCGACCGCGACCACGCAGACCAGGGGCAGGTTCAGGCGCGCCGCGGTTTCGAGTTCGGCGATGTGGAATTGGAACGAGGAGTCGCCGGTGATCAGCATCATCGGTCGTTTGCCGCCGTCGGCCACGCCCGCGCCTACCGCGTAGGGCAGGCCGGTGCCCAGGTGCCCGAAGTTCTGATTCCACATGACGTCATGGGGTTTGGCCTGCGAGTAGGTCCAGCCGAAGATCGTGGTGGCGCCGCCGTCGCGCACCATGATGCCGTCGGCCGGGAACGCCTGCGTGGCCTCCACGATCAGCCGCGCCGGGTGCACCGGCGACATCCCCGACGGCGCGGTCTCGGCCAGTTCCGCGAGCTGGGCCGCGTCCTGTTCGATCCAGCCCGCGAGCTCGGGGGTGGGGGTGCGTGGGGTCTCGCGCAGCGCCTCGACCAGCTGCGGGACGATCGCGCGCAGGTCACCGACCAGCGGCACGTCCACCGATCGGTTCACCCCGATGGCCTCGGGGTCCTGCTCGACGAGGATCCACTTGCGGTTGGCCTCGTTGGCGACCCAGTGCCGTCCGCGCCCGTAGTGCACCGGTTCGCCCAGCTCGGTGCCGATGGCCAGGCACAGATCGGATTTCACGACCGCGTCGATCGCCGCCGCCGAGAACCCGTATGGGAAAGTGCGGTCCTCGAGCCCGGGGATGAAGGAGGTGCCGCCCGAGGTCTGGATGACCGGGCAGGCCATGGCCTCGGCGAGCGCACGGACGGACTCGCCGGCGCGCGTGGTGTGCACGCCGTGTCCGACCAACAGCACGGGCTGGCTCGCCGCGCGGATGTAGTCGACCGCCTCGGCGATCCGGTCCGCACCGGCGGTCTGTCCGACCAGGCGATACGCCGACGGCGCCAGCGCGGGCGCGACCTCGAGCTCCTCCTGGATGACGTGCGAGGGGTACTCGATGTACACCGGGCCGGGGGTGCCCGAAAGCGCCTTGCGCAGACCCTGCCGGATGACCTCGTCGGTCTGGTCGGCGTATTCGATACTGGCGCAGTACTTCACCGACGGCTCGAACAGTTCCGCCTGCTTGACGAACTGGATGCGACCGCGCCGCACCCGCTGTTCGGTGATCCGCGCGCGCTGCCCGCCCAGGAAGATCACCGGCGAGTTCTCGACCTTGGCGCACATCATGGCTCCGGCCAGGTTGGCGACGCCGGGGCCGAGGGTGCCGATGCACACCGCGGCCTTGCCGGTCATCCGGGACACCGCCTCGGCCATGAAACCGGCCGACTCCTCGTGGTGCGGGGCCACCACCGTCCAACCGCGTTCTTCGGCGAGATGGAACATGTGCACGAAGTTGGGGTCGGGAATGCCGAACAGGGTGTTGATGCCCTCGGCTTCGAAGAGTTGCAGAATGCGTTCGTAGACTTTAACCGACATGCGTGCTGCCCTTCATAGCTGTCGCGAAGCTCTTGGTGATGTGGTCGATGTGTCCGGAGGGGACGACCGGCAGGATCCAGGGATCCTCGGTCGCCCGGATGTCGTCGATCCGCGCGCCGACGTCCTCGATCGACCAGCTCGGCTGGTACACCCCGGGGGTCTCGGCGATGAACGCCCGCGCCACGCGTCCCGCGATCGACACCAGCATCTCCCCGGTGATCGAGCAGGATTCGTGCGCGAGCCACCCCACCACCGGCGCCGCCAGTTCCGGGTCCATGGGCGGGTAGGCCGAGGTGTCGATGCCCTCGGCGAGGCGGGTGAGCGCGGCGGGCACGATCACGTTGCAGCGCACGCCGTGCTCGGCGCCCTCGAGCGCGATCACGTTCGACAGTCCGATCAGCCCCGCCTTGGCGGCGCCGTAGTTGGCGACGCGGTGGTTGCCGTAGAGCCCGCCGATCGAGGAGGTGAGGACCACCCGGCCGTATCCGGCCTCGCACATCAGCGGAAACGCCGGGCGCACCACGTGGAACGCGCCGCGCAGGTGGACGTCGAGGACGGCGTCGAAATCCTCGTAGGACATCTGCGCCAGCGGCGCGTACCGGTTGTTGCCCGCGTTGTGCACGATGATGTCGATCCGGCCGAAGGCCTCGATCGCGGTCGCCACGATCGCGCGCCCGCCCTGTGCCGTCGCCACCGAATCGGTGCTGGCCACCGCGATGCCGCCGGCGGCGGTGATCTCCTCGACCACCGCCGCGGCGACTCCGGCGTCGCCGCTGTCCCCGCTGATGGTGGCGCCGGGATCGTTGACGACCACCTTGGCGCCCTTCGCGGCGAGCAGCAGCGCGTAGGCGCGGCCCAATCCGCGTCCGGCGCCGGTGATCACGGCGACTCTGCCCTCGAACCCGAGTTCAGACATGGTGGGCTCCGCTCGCCGCGCGCCTCATCGGGCCGGTTCGGTCGGGGTGCCCAGCGCCAGGCCGGGCAGCTCGCCGGTGTCGCGCCACGCCTGGAGCAGATCCTCGAAGGCGTAGAAGCCGGGCCAGTACGGGTCGCCGAGATGGGAGCGGATCTGCTGTTCGCCCTCGTTGTTGTAGTAGCCGGGGGTGCACTCGCGCTGGAAGTTGCTGTTGTCGATCGCGCTCTCGCGCACGGTCGCGCACCACTGTTCCTGCGCGTCGGCGGTGGGTTCCACCGTGGTCGCGCCCCGGCTCATCGTCTGCTCGATGATGAAGGCGATGTGGCGGGCCTGCTGTTCGAACATGGCCGTCGTGCTCGCGGTCACCCCGCCCTGGACGAACCCGGTGAAGAACTGGTTCGGGAAACCGGTGGTCATCGTGCCGTGCAGGGTGCGGTAGCCCTTGGCCCAGTGGTCGTAGAGCGAGAGCTCGTCGCGGCCCACGTAGGGGGCGATGCCGAAGCGTCGGTCGAGGTCGGTGGTGATCTCGAAACCGCTGGCGAAGATGATGCAGTCCACCTCGTGTTCGACGCCGTCGGCGACGATGCCTGTGGCGGTGATCCGCTCGACGCCCTTGGTGCCGGAAACATCGACGAGCGTGACGTTGTCGCGGTTGAAGGTCGGCAGGTACTCGTCGTTGAAACACGGCCGCTTGCACAGGAACCGGTAGTAGGGCTTGAGCGCCTCGGCGGTCGCCGGGTCGGTGACGATCTCGTCGACCCGGTCGCGCACCCGCTGCATCGCCCGATAGTCGGCCAGCTCGCGCAGCTCCATGAACTTCTCCGGCGTCAGCTCCGCCCAGCCGCCGGTGCTGTCGAGGTGGTCGCGCACGTTGCGGCTGACCTCGGTCCAGCCGTCGCAGACCAGATCGTCCTGACCGGGACCGTAGGCTTCGAACGCGCCGGTGTGGAAGTTGCGGCGGATCTCCTCCTGCCAGCCGGGCTGCAAGCTCTCGGCCCACGCGGGGTCGGTGGGCACGTTGCCGCGCTCGTAGATGTAGGACGGGGTGCGCTGGAAGACGGTGAGATGGCGCGCCGAGCGGGCCAGGTGGGGGATGGACTGCACGCCGCTGGCGCCGGTCCCGATGATCGCCACCCGCTTGTCGGCGAGCTTGTCCAGGCCCCCGCGCATGTCGCCGCCGGTGTACTCGTAGTCCCAGCGCGCGGTGTGGAAGGTGTGTCCCGCGAAATCGCCCAGACCGGGGATGCCGGGCAGCTTGGGCCGGTTGAACGGGCCCTGACACATGACGACGAACCGGGCGCGGATCTCGTCGCCCCGATCGGTGCCGATCCGCCAGCGCTGGATCGACTCGTCCCACGCCATCGAGCGGGTGAGCGTGCCGAAGATCGCCTTGTCGTAGAGACCGAAGTGCCTGCCGATGCGCTGGCAGTGCTCGAAGACCTCGTCGCCGTAGGAGTACTTCTGCTTCGGGACGTAGCCGACCTCCTCGAGCAGCGGCAGATAGCAGTAGCAGTCGGTGTCGCACTGGATGCCGGGGTAGCGATTCCAGTACCACGCGCCGCCGAAATCGCCGGCGTGCTCGATGATCCGGAAGTCCGCCACCCCGGCCTCGCTGATCCGGGCTGCGGTGACGAGTCCGGCCAGCCCGCCGCCGAGGATCGCCACGTCGATGTCCTGGGAGATCGGCGGTCGCGGCTGGACCGGGGTGTACGGGTCGGCTTCGTGATACTCGGCGAAGTCCGCCTCGGCCGTCACGTACTGCTGCTGGCCCTCGGGGCGGATGCGCTTGTCGCGTTCGGCGAGATACTTCGCCCGGAGCGCTTCGTGATCGACCTCGGGTGTCTGCGTTGGTGCGCAGTTCTGCATGCGAATTCCTCGGTGTGGTGCGGTGTTTCGGGTGATCAGGGCACGGGACTCAGGCGAGGTCGCGCGGTGCGCCGGTGCCCATGTAGGTGGCCAGGTTGTGGTGCAGGTTCACGACGCTGCGTTCGCGGTAGGGGTTGGGCATCGGCCCGGCGAAGCCGCGCGTCTTCATGCCCTGCTGCACGGCGGCCATGTTCGAGAAGTCCTGGGGCAGGACGGTGCGCCAGGCCGGATCGTCGGCGGCGGTGTACTCCCACTCGGTCTTCGGTTCCTGGCCGGCCGGGAACAGTTCGTAGACGGCCGCCTCGAAGATGCACTTGTCGGGGTCGTAGCCGTAGGGCCGGGCGCTGTAGCAGAGCATGTTGTTGAGCGCGTGCCCGATCTGGAAGTTGGGGAAGATCTGCCACGCGGTCCCCGCCGCCGCGACGACCTGCGGGTCCACCGTCGGCCACACCACCCCGCGATCGGCGTCGTACTCGCGGGCCGATTGCAGCCAGTGTTTGAGCACCTGATCGGCCGGGGTGCCCTCGGGCAGCTCCGCGACCAGCCGATTCGCGGCGTCGACCAGGGTGCGGGTGGTGTTGGTGTTGGCGTTCTCCCAGGTGAAGTTCTGGAGTTCGGCCGTGGACATGCGGGCGTCGGGTCCGGCGCCGAGCCGCAGCTTGGCCTGGTTCTCCTCCATGCCCTTTGGCGCGTCGTAGCCGATGTTGCTGTGCTTGCCCTGGGCGCGCGACCACCCGAGGAAATTGCCGAAGTTCATGAACTCGGGGTGGGTGTAGGGCACGTGGTAGGTCTCCATGAACGCCTCCAACGCGACCTTCCAGTTGCAGTCGAAGACCAGCCAGCGCCGCCACCGATAGCGCATGTTCTCCAGCTGGAACGGATCGAGCAGCCCGGCCGCGGGCTCCAGGTACTCCCGCAGCGGTTCGGCCTCGGGGTCCATGGTGATCCAGATCCAGCCGCCCCAGGTGTCGACCCGCACCTCGCCGAGCCGGGTGCGGTCCGGGGTCAGCCCGCACGGCCAGTCCTGCTGCTCGGCCGCGAAGGTATTGCGGCCCTCGAGGTCGTAGCGCCAGCCGTGGAATCCGCAGACGAACTGCTTGCGGCGGCCGTGTGCCTCCCGCGCGCCCGGGGGAGTGTCGATCAGCCTGCGGCCCCGATGCGAGCAGACGTTGTAGTAGGCGCGCAGCGTGTCGGGCGCCGAGCGCACCACGATGATCGAGTCGTCGAGGATGTCGTAGGTGAGGAAGTCGCCGACCTGGGCCAGTTCCTCGACCCGACCGACCTGCTGCCACACCTTGGTCCACAGCTTGTCGCGTTCGGCGCGCGCGTAGTCCGGCGACAGATAGGCCTCCACGCCGATCGTGCGCGGGGTCGACAGCGCCTCCTCGGTAGCGGTGAGCGCGGACTCGGTGGTGTCGGTCATGACCTCTCCTAGCGGGTGATGGCGGTGCGGAACGCGTCGTCCTCGAGGAACAGCGATGTGTGATCGGCGTCGAGATGGGTCCACTTGAGGTCGAGTCCGCCGTCGACCAGCAGCGTCTGACCCGTGATGTAGGTCGACAGGTCCGAGAGCAGGAACAGGATCGCGCCCGCCTGCTCCTCGGGCCGCGCGCGCCGACCCATGGCGATGGCGCGCCGGTCCCGGTCGGCGTCCTCGCCGACATAGGTCGCCGAAGCGGGGGTCTTGGTCACCCCGGGCGCGATGGCGTTGACCCGGATGCCGTCGGCGGCGAGTTCGACCGCCATGGTCCGGGTCGCGGCCACCAACGCGGCTTTGGCCGTGCCGTAGCCGATGTGGAACGGCGCGGTGTTCATGCCGCTGATCGAGGAGATCGAGACGATCGAGCCGGGCCGTTGCCGCGTTTTCAATTCGGCGGCGACGGCCTGACTCATGAAGAACATCGTTTCGAGGTTCTGGGTGAACAGCGCTCGCCAATCGGCGCGACTCACCCGCAGCGCGGGCATCCACGTCGCCGGGGCCGCGCCGCCCGCCACGTTGACCAGACCGTGCAGGTCGCCCTCGGTGGCGCGGATCGTCGCGAGCACCGTGGCGATGCCGTCGTCGGTGGCGGCGTCGGCCGCCACCGGCACCACCGCGAGCCCCTGCTCGATCAGCGGGTCGATGTGGGTCGTGAGGTTGTCCTTCGAACGGCTCACCGCGATCACGGTGGCCCCGGCCCGCGCGACCATCTCCACCACCGAGGTGCCGATGCCGCCGCCCGCCGCCCCGGACACCACGACGACGCGTCCGCTCAGGTCGATCGACCCGGCAGCCACCGCCGGGTTCATGCCGTGGCGCGCAGCGCGAGCACGCTGCCCTCGGCGTCGGCCGACAGGTACAGGGTCCCGTCGGGTCCGGCGGTGATCCCGGCGAAGGGGCCCTGCGGACCGGAGAACGGCGGCAGCCCACGCAGCGGCTTGGGGGTGACTCCGGGCGGTGCCCCGACCGGCAGGTTCTTGGCCAGGGTGGTCCGGACCTTGGTCGCGAGATCGACGCTGATCAGCGACTTGCTGCCGACATCGACGATGTAGAGCGTGTCGCCGCGCACCAGGATGCCCTGGGGCTGCTCGAGCGCGTCGACCACCGTGTCGACCCCGGCGCTGCTCACCGAGACGATGCGGCCCGCGCCGGCTTCGGCGACCAGGCAGGTCCCGCCGGTGGTGAACGCGACGCCGATCGGCTGGTTCAGGCCCGAGGCCAGTTCCTCGACCCGGCCGCCGGACCGCACGGCCAGCACCCGGCCACGGCCGAACTCCGTGGCGACGATGTCGCCGTTGGGTCCGAGCGCCACGCCGTAGAGCTGGTCGAGTTCGTCGGCCAGCACCTCGCTCTCCTGACTTGCCGGCCGCCACCGCGTGATCTGTCCGCCCGAGGTGGTGACCACGAATTCCCCCGCGCCGACGGCGGTGACGCCCCGGATGAAGCCCGGATAGCCGGGGCTGAACAGCATGCCGACCGTTTCCGGGGCCTGTCCCCGGCGCAGCACGTAGAAGTAGGTGCCGTCGGCGACGTAGAGTTCGCCGTCGCTGCCGACGGTGAGGTCCAGCGGCCAGTTCAGGCCGCCGGGCAGGGTCGTCTTGGTCTCGCCGCCGTCGAGGATCTCGGTGATCTCGCCGGTGAAGTTGGAGACGAAGAGCCGGCCGTCGACGAACGTGCAGTTGTCCAGGCCGGGGTTCAGGGTGGCCAGGACGGTGCGCTGTCCGGTTCGGGGATCGATGCGCAGGACCTCGCCGGTGCTCACCTGGGTGGAGACGATGTTGCCCGCCGCGTCGAACTTCACCGAGTCGGGCACGCCGAGATCGCCGACGACGCGTTCGGGTTCGCCGCCGCGCGGGTCGATCCGCCAGATGTCGTTGGTGCCCATCACCGGGTAGTAGAGGAGCCCGTCGGGACCGACCTCCATGGCGTTGGGCATGGCCAGGTTCTCCGCCAGGACGCGGGGCTCGCTGCCGTCGGTGAACAGCTCCATCAGCCGTCCGCCGACGCGACATTCGTTGACGAACAACCGGTTCTGGTGCACGGTGATGCCGTTCGCGCTCGGCAGATCGTCGCGCAACACCCTGGTCTGGCCGTCGGCGCCGCGCATGCTGACCCGCCCGTCCATCACCTCGGTGGCGAACAGGTTGCCGTGGTCGTCGAAGGCCAGGTCGTCGGGGGCGATGATGTCGCCGCCCTTGGCGCTGATCGTCTCGAGTCCGCCGGTGGCGACGTCGAGGGCGCTGATCTGGCTGCCGGTCACCTGGGCGACGTAGATGCGGCCGTCGGGGCCGGTGCGCAGGCCGTTGGCGCCGAAGAGCCGGCTCGGCGGCGTGAGGCGTTCCAGGCTCCACCCTTCGGCGAGGCTCGTTGCTGTGGTGCTGATGTAGCGCGCCCCTTGTATCAAGGTGGGGCCTCCTCCGGGTGAGTGCGTCGGGGTCCGCGATGGGGTGGCGTCGCAGTCCTGCGGATCGCCGGAGGGTGATGCGGACCACTTCATCGGTGGCTCGGAGCCTGCCAGCAAGCGGTGAGCATTGCAAGTATTGTTATCCTTGTAAGGATTAGCTAGCATGCGCGAAGAGTGAGAATTGCAATCTCTTCTGAGGCAAGGCAAACTCTACCGCTGATGACGTGCGGTTTTGTGGGGAATCGCGTGGTGATCCGCGCACGAAGAAGCCTCGCGCTGGGTCGCACGGGGTGGGTCGCGCGATTCGGCTCCGTCAGCGGGGGTGAACGCGGTGGCGTACTGCAGGTTGGCGCATAGCGGGGGGCTACGGCACGCGGCGACTGAATATTGTTGTGCCCCGCCGTGATTCGACTATCGGCGTGGTGCGGTCAGGATGCGGAGAGCCGCGCGAAGTCCGGGGGGTTCGGCCGGACTCGGCTAGAGGCGAGCGCGGTGGCCGGACTGGATCGACTGGCGCGACATGGCCGACGACGCGTTGACGACACCGCCGTCGAATCGCTCGAGCACCACGGACTGGGTCGCCGCCAGGTGCGCGCGTGCCAACCGCTCGGCCTCCTCGGCCTCACCCGCGGCGATCTGCTCGACGAGCCGGCGATGGAAGCGCACGGCGTCGCGTGCGTCGGCCTCGGACGGGTACTCGCCGCGCCGGGTCGTCGCTTCCGCCCAGGCTTGCTCCTGTGCCGACCACAGGGCTACGAGCGTGCTGACGACGTAGCGAATGGTCACGTTCGGGGTGAACGAGACGACGAGATCGTGGAACTCGCGGGCGGATTGAGTGAAGGCCACGCCGTCGCCGACCTTGGTGGCCGAGTCGTCGACGGCGGCCTCGAGGGCTGGGACGACCACCTCGGCGCGGTCTTCGCGCCGGGCGCACGCGGCGGCGCACATCGGCTCGAGCGCCTGGAGTCCGGACGCGAGATCGCCCAGCGTTACGCGCGCACCCTGCAGGGCGAGCCCGAGGTGATAGGCCGCGGAGACCTCGTCGGGCCGGTGTACCTCGGCGCCGCCGACGTTGCCGCGCCGGACCGTGACCAGGCCCTCGGTCTCGAGGATGCGCAGCGCTTCCCGGATGGAGGGATAGCTGACGCCGAAGTCCTTGACCAGCTGATCCTGGGTGGGGAGGCGGTAGTTGTCGTCGGAGAGGATGTGGTCGCGCAGTTCGGCCGCGACGGTCTCCGCGATGCGACGCTGCGGAACTCGGCCCCGTCTCGGGGTGGTCAACGAACCCGCCGATCATCCATGGCGGGAGTGTAATTGATCGCGGGTCAACCATTCAAGTATTGCTATCCTTATTATGTCAAATATTGCTATCCTTATGAGGATTAACTACAGTCCGATCATGGATTTCACGATGGGAACGGCCGCCGCGGACCTGCGGGGGGAGCTGCGTCGTCTGGTGGACGAGCACGTCCCGGCTGATTTTCTGGGGGCCTTCACCGACGACCCGGCCGATTTCGAGGCCGCCCAGCGGTTCTCCCGCCTGCTGGCCGAACGCGGCCTGCTCTGCCTGGCCTGGCCCGCCGAGTTCGGCGGCCGCGACGCCTCCATCTGGGAACAGACCGTGGTGCGCGAGGAGATGTGGGCCCACCACGAACCGCGCGGTGCGCAATACATGGGCGTGAACTGGGTGGGGCCCACCATCATGCGCCACGGCACCGAGGCCCAGCAGCGGACCCATCTACCGCCGATCGCGCGGGGGGAGGTGATCTGGTGCCAGGGTTTCAGCGAACCGGACTCGGGCTCGGACTTGGCGTCATTGCGCACCGCGGCACGCCGCGACGGCGACGGCTGGCGGATCACCGGACAGAAGGTATGGACCTCCTACGCCGCGATGGCCCAGTGGTGTTTCCTGCTCGCCCGCACCTCGACCGGCGAACGCAAACAGTCCGGGCTGACGATCTTCCTCGTCCCGATGTCCAACCCGGCCATCGAGGTGCGCCCGATCCGTTCCATGATCGGCCCGCACCACCTCAACGAGGTCTTCTTCGACGACCTGCGGGTGACCGAAGCCGATGTACTCGGCCCGGTCGACGAGGGCTGGAAGGTGGTGCAGGAGGTGTTGGCCTTCGAACGGGTCGGCATCGCCCGCTACGCCCGCTGCGAACGGCTGCTGCTCGCCGCGCCGTCGGCGCTGGGCGAGCGCTGGGACGCGCTGCCCGCCGAACTGCGTGGCCGCTGGGCCCGCATGCTGACCCACTGCCGCCGCGCGCGATTACTGGCCTACCGGGTGCTGTCGCTGCAACGCCTGGGCCAGGTACGACCCAGCGACGCCGCCGCCTACCGCATCGCGGTCACCACCCTCGACCAGGACAGCGCGGAGGTACTCGTGGAACTCGCCGCCCACCTCGACCCGGCCGGCGCCGACGGGCCACATCGGTTCCGGCGCGAGGCCGAGGAACACTGGCGCTACTCCCAGGCCGCCACCGTCGCCTCGGGCAGTATCGAGATGCAGCGGATTCTGCTGGCCCGCGCGCTGCTGGCGGCGTCGTGAACATCGAGCTGAGCGCGGACGCGCTCGAATTCGGCCGACAGGCATCGCTGGCGCTGGCGGCGGCGGGCGGTGACGAACTGGTCCAGCTCGGCGAACGCGAACCCGCGCGGCGCGAGAGCGTGTTCGCGCCGGTGCTCGAGCGGTTGGGCGCGTGGGATCTGGATCCGCGCGGCGACGCCGACGAGCTGGAGGCGGCGGCGGCCCTGTGCCGCAGCGCGGGTTACTGGGCGCTGCCCTATCCGCTGGCCGAACGGCTGGCCCGGCCCACCGATCTCGCGGTCGACGGACTGCTCGTCGTCGCCGAGACCAACCCGGCCGCGCCCGTCGCCGACCTCGCGCTGCGCTGGGCGGCGGTCACGATCAGCGGTCGACGCGCCGCCGTCGAGGTCGGGCCCGCGCACGCGCCCCGCACCTCGGCGTTCGTCACCTCGCTCGCGCTGCGCCACCTCGACGACGACGGCGCCGCCGATGTGGCGTTGGGGTTGGTGCTGCCGTGCTGGACGCTGCTCGGCATGCTGGACCGCGCCCTGGACCTCACCCGCGCCCACGTGCTGCTGCGCGAGCAGTTCGGCAAGCCACTGGCCCAGTTGCAGGGCGTGCAGTTCCAGTTCACCGACGCCGAGGTGGAGCGTAGCGGCGTCGACATGCTGGCCAAGTACGCGCTGTGGAGCATCCAGGCCGGGCGGCCCGAGGCGCTCGACGACGCGCTCGCGCTGCGCTCGGCCGCGATCGAGGCCGCCGAGATCGTCTTCCGGGTCGCGCACCAGTTGCACGGTGCCATCGGCTTCTGCGACGAGTCGCCGCTGTCGTGGCTCTCGCGCTACAGCCTGCCGCTGCGGCGGCTGCCGTTGGGCCTGTCCGCGACCAGCGAGGTCCTCACCGACCGCCTCGGCCGCACCGGGCTGACCGGGCTGTTCGGCGTGGGCCATGCCGACGACCGCCCGGAGGTGGCGCGGTGAAATACGACTTGCCCGACGAACTGATCGTCGAATGCGACGGCCCGATCCGCACGGTGGTGATCAACCGGCCCGACGAGCTCAACGCGGTGAACAAGGCGCTGCACTGGGCGCTGGCGAACGTGTGGCGGCAGTTGGCCGCCGACCGCGAAGCCTCGGTGGTGATCCTCACCGGGGCGGGTCGCGCGTTCAGCGCGGGCGGCGATCTGGGCTGGATCACCTCCTTCCTCGACGACCCCGTCGGCCGCGACGAGAGCATCCGGGAGGGCGCGCAGATCATCGAGGAGATGCTGCGTTTCCCGCTGCCGGTGATCGCGGCGGTCAACGGCCCCGCCGTGGGGCTCGGGGCCAGCCTCGCGGTGCTCTGCGATGTGGCGCTGATCTCCGAGCGGGCGCATCTGGCCGATCCGCACGTCGCGGTCGGGCTGATCGCCGGGGACGGTGGGGCGGCGTTCTGGCCGCTGCTCACCCCGATCCTGCGCTCGCGCGAATTCCTGTTCACCGGTGACCGGATCTCGGCGGCCACCGCCGTGGAACTCGGGCTCGCCACCCGCAGCGTCGCCCCCGACGCCCTGCTCGACGAGGCACGGACGTTGGCGCACCGGCTGGCCGCGCTGCCGCCCGAGGCCGTGCGCGGCACCAAGCGGATCGTGAACATGTATCTGTCCCAAGCGCTCGGCGGTCCGATGCAGGCCGGTTTCGCGGCCGAGGTCGCCACCATGCAGTCCGCCGCGCACCGCGATCGGCTGCTGGCCCTGCACGAGAACGCGCGCCCCCGATGACCTCGACCGCGCGCACCATCGACGACTTCCGCGCCGAGGTCAGGCAGTGGTGCCGGACGCGGATTCCCGCCGACTGGCGACAGGCGCAGACAGGAGTCTCCGAGCGCGAGTTCGTCGATTTCCAGCAGTCCTGGTTCCAGACGTTGCGCGAGGCCGGGTTCGCGGTCCCGCACTGGCCGAAGGAATACGGCGGCGGCATGTCGACGGCCGAGCAGGTGGTGCTCTATCAGGAGCTCGCCGCCCACGACGCGCCCCGACTGGTCCTGGCCTTCGTCTCGATCCACCACGCCGCCGCCACCCTGCTCGCCGCGGGCACCGACGAGCAACGCCGCCGCCATCTGCCGGCGATCCTCGACGGCGAGATCTGGTGCCAGGGCTTCTCCGAGCCGGGCGCGGGCTCGGACCTCGCGGCACTCGCGACCACCGCCCGCCGCGACGGCGACGGCTATGTCGTCTCCGGACAGAAGCTGTGGGCCAGCGGCGCGCGGCACGCGGACTGGTGTCTGCTGCTCGCCCGCACCGACCCCGACGCGCCCGCGCGCCACGGCATCTCGTACTTCCTGCTGGACATGCGCGCCCCCGGCGTCGAGGTGCGGCCCATCCGGCAGGCGACAGGGGAGTCGCACTTCTGTGAGATCTTCCTCGACGAGGTGGTGATCCCCGCCGATCGGCTGGTCGGCGCGGAGAACGAAGGCTGGCAGGTGGCCCAGCGCACCCTCGGCGCCGAACGCGGCATGACCATGCTCGAACTGGCCGAACGGCTGGGCAACAACGGTTTCCGCCGCCTGGTCGAGAGCTGTCCGCTCGACGATCCGCTGGTCGCCGACCGTCTCGCCGAACTGGAGATCGAGCTCACCGGGCTGCGCGCGCTGTGCGCCGATATCGCGGGCGCCGAGGATCGGCCAGGCCCGGCCGACGCCTCGATCGTGAAACTGTTCTACAGCGAACTGCTGCAACGGATGACCGACTTCGGCACCGAGATGGCCGGGCTGGCCACCCACACCGAGCTGCGCAAACCACTGTCGAGCGGCTGGGAGTCCGGCGCCTGGATGCTGGACTTCCTCGGCTCGTGGGAATGGACGATTCCGGGCGGCGCCAGCGAGATCCAGCGCACCATCATCGGTGAGCGCGGCCTCGGCCTGCCTCGAGAACCCAGGGGAAAATGATGACCTCCGACGAGCACGACCTCGCCGACCTACACGACGAGGTGGCCGAGGTGGCGCGCGAGCTGCTGCGCCGATCCGCCGCCGCGCCCGACTGGACGGCGATCGCGGACGCGGGCTGGCCCGGCCTCGAGATCCCCGCCGCCTTCGACGGCGCCGAGGCCACCTTCGCCGAGGTCGCGGTGGTCCTCGCCGAGATCGGCAGGGCCGCCGCGAGCGGCGCGTATCCGGCGGTCGCGGCGCTCGGCGTCGGCGCGCTCACGCGCGTCGTCGCGACGCCGCGGCGCGACCAGCTCCTGCGCGAGACCGCTGTGGGCGCGGCCGTCCCGATCCTCGTGCTCGCGGGTGAGGCGACGGGACCGACGCGGTTCCGGATCGAGCCGTCGACGCGGGGGCCGCTGCTGCACGGCACGGCCGATTTCGTCCTCGACGCACCGGCTGCCGGACATTTGCTCGTCCCCGCACTCGATCGGGCGGCCCGAGGGGTGCTCGTCGAGGTCGATCCCCGCGCGCGGGGGCTGCTCATCGCCGAACAGCCGGTGCTCGACGCTACCCGCCGGTTCGGCAGCGTCGTCGCCGACGGGGTGGCGGTGGCCCCGGAGTCGTTGTGGCCCTTCGTCGATGACGATGCCGTCCGGGTGCTCGATCAGCTGCGTGACCGGGCCGCCGTCGCGGTGGCCTGTGACAGTCTCGGCCTGAGCCGGGCCATGCTCGACGCAACCGTCGCCCATGTCGGTACGCGCGAACAGTTCGGCCGACCGATCGGCTCGTTCCAGGCCGTCAAACACGCATGCGCCGACATGCTCGTGCGGGTGCGGGTCGCGGGCAAACTGGTCGAGGCCGCGGTGCGCGACCAGGCGCGTGAAGCCGCCGACGCGTCGACCTCGGCGTCGATGGCCAAGTCCTATGCGTGCGCGGCGGCGGTCGACATCGCGGGTAAGGCGATGCAGTTGCACGGGGGGATGGGCTACACCTGGGAGAGCGGCATCCACGTCTATCTCAAGCGGGCCGTGCTCAACCGTTCGCTGTTCGGTTCGCCTGCGCGACATCGCGCCGCGCTGGCCCGGCGGTATTCCGTTCAGGCGCCGCATCGGGCGGGCGCCTGAACGGAACCGGCCCGGCTACCCCCGCAGCCGGGCCTCGGCCAGTTCGCGCAGATCGCTGGACTTGATCTTGGCGCTGCCGGTGAGCGCGATATCGGCGTCGTCGAAGAACAGCACGTGGCGCGGCACCTTGTAGCTGGCGAGCTGCGCCTTGAGGAAGGCGCGGATCTCCTCGGCCGCGGGCTCCGCCCCGGCGTGCGGCACGATGCACGCGACGACCACCTCGCCGAGGGTCGGATGCGCGACGCCGACCGTGCGGGTGACCTTCACGCCGGGATGGTTGTTCAGGGCCGCGTCGACCTCGAGCGGTGAGACGTTCGCCCCGCCGGTCTTGATGATGTCGGTGAGCCTGCCCTCCCAGTAGAGCCGGCCCGTGTCGTCGAGGTAGCCGCCGTCGCCGGTGTGGAAGTACCCGTCGGGGTCGAAGGTGTCCTCGCGCCGGACCCCGAGATAGCCGAGCATCAGGGTGGGGCCCTTCACACAGATCTCCCCGCGGGCACCCCGCGCGACGATCTCGCCGGTGAGCGCGTCGGCGATCTTGATCGTCATGCCGGGCAGGGCAAGGCCGCTGCTGCCCGCGTGCACCTCGGGCGGGGTGTCGGCGGGGAAACACGTGGCGATCGTGAAGGTTTCGGTGCAGCCGTAGGCGTGGCCGGGCTCGTACCATCTGGTCGAGACGGTGGGATGTTGGGCGATGGGGGTGTCGTAGTCCACGAACCGCATGCTGCTCAGATCGACGGTGGCCCAGTTGGGGGCGGCTTCGAGCTGGGCCCACTGGTGCGGCCAGGCGACCGGGAAGTTCACCCGCTGCGCCGCCATCAGATCCAGTGCCTCGGCGGCGTCGAAGGTCGGCTGGAGCACGAGGACCCCGCCCGCCGCGAGCGTCGATCCCAGCGCCTGACCGAAATTGCCCGACCAGAAGAACCCGTTGGCCGCCCAGCACCGCACATTGTCGGCGGGGGTGAAGGCGAACATGCGCTGGAAGCGCCACATCTGGATGGTCACCCCGGCGTGCGCGCTGAGGATGCCCTTGGGCGTGCTGGTCGAGCCGGAGGAGAAGAACAGCACCGCCGCGTCGCTGGGCCGCACCGCTGCGGCGGTGGCCTCGACCAGCGCGCGGGGGGTGCCGTGGCCTTCGGCGAGGAAGTCGGTCCAGGTCTGGATCGCGGTGCTCGGTGTCGGCTCGCCGATCATCGCGAGCCTGCGCAGGAAGGGGAATTCGGTCGAGTCCAGCGCGGCGGGCTCGGCTGTGGCGATGCGGGGCTCGAGCTCGGTCAGGATCGCCGCGAAGTCCTTGCCCGCCACGGTCCGCTCGAACAGCAGCACCGAGACGCTGGACTCGCGCAGCAGGAATTCCAGTTCGGCGCGGGTGGAGAAGGTGCTCAGGGCCACGGCGACCCCGCCCGCGAGCGCGGCGCCGAACATCGCCGCGATCCATTCGGGCCGGTTGGTCATCAGCACCCCGACCCGGCCGTCCTTGCCGAGGCCGGTGGCGCGCAGCGCCGTGGCGACCTCGACGGCGCGCTCCCACAGCTCGGTGTAGGTCCACCGGATCTCGCCCTGTGCGGATGTGGCGATCACGACCTCGCGATCGCCGTACTTCTGGGTCACCGTGCGCAGGAACCCGGGCAGCGTGAGCGGCCCGAGGCCGGGCTCGCTGCTCAGGTCGGGTCCCGTCACGAGCGAAACAGCCTGTGCGGATACGGTTTCGGACTCCACGCCCATCATCGGCCTCTCTCGCGGATTCGTCTCGGCGCCGCTAGAACGGCAGCTCGACCTCGGCGGTGCAGTCCACCAGCACACCGAAGTCCTGATTGGTCAGGCGCAGCTTGATCTGCACGATCGGCACGCCCCAGGCCGACTCCGCGTCCTTGCCGATCACCTCGGCGTCGAAGTAGGTCACATCGCCCTCGAAGGCGGGCAGCCGGAAGTTCGCCTTGGAGTGGCGGACCATGCCGTCGTAACCGGCCCAGTAGGCGAGGTAGTCGGTGCACCAGGCGCCCATGGTGGCGCCGTAGCCGTAGGCGCGCGCCATCCCGACCTCGCTGGCCTTGTCGGCGTCGATGTGACCGCGCGACGGGCCGACGTAGAGTCCGTCCCGCTTGCGCGGGTCGATCTTGGCCCCCTCCTCGTCGAAGGCGAAACCCTCCACCCAGCCCGGGTCCTGATACACCCACGGGTCGGCGATGCCCGGCGGGGCGACCCAGCCGAAGGTGCCCCAGATGTTGAACAGGAACGCCCGGTACTCGGTGGTGAAGCTGGCGACCGTGTGCGGTCCGATCACGCGGCGCGGCAGGGTGTCGCCGACCTTCACCTCGTCGAAGTGAGGCGAGATTCCGTGGCGGTTGGACAGCAGCCAGTCGTTGCGCAGCGCGTCGACCGCGCCGAGTTCGGCCGGGGTCCAGCTCTTCACCGCGCCGAACTGGTTCTCGTAGAGCCCGCGTTCGGCGGCCTCGGCGGCGAGATAGCGGATCGCGGTGGACCGTTCGCGCGCCACCAGGACGCCGTGCTGGTTGGTGTGGGTGGTGTCGCCGCGCGAGAACATGGTCGGTCCGGCGAATTTCGTGTCAGCGACCTTGTAGTCGTGGAAGCGGCGCTGCTGGAACAGGGTGTCGCCGGGCCGCACCGGGCAGCCGTAGAACCACCATTCCTCGCCGCCGAAGATCAGGTGGCTGCCGGGAATGTGGCCGACGCAGGCGGGCGCCGCACCGTGCCCGTAGTCCAACGCCACGGCGATCGACTGCGGGGCGACGAGTCCGCCGAAGCGGGATTCCTTGGCGAACTCGTGATCCCAGTGCACGGGATTGGGGTAGTCCATCGCCATCACCCAGCGGCGAATGTCGGAGGTACTGCACGGGTCCCACAGTTGGCCGCCGCCGATCGGCTGACCGACCCGATGGTCGACATCGGACAGATCGAGTTGGGCGGTCGCGGGTCGGTCCGGCTTCGTGCTCACAGCTGCTCCTGAATTATCGATTGACGTCGACGACGATGCGACCGCGCACCGTGCCCGCGATGAGCCGTTCGGCGGCGGCGATGGTGTCGGCCAGCGTGATCTCCTCGACGATCGCCTCGATGGTGTCGGCGGCGAGGTCGCGGGCGAGCCGGGACCAGGCGGCGTCGCGTCGCGAGCGCGGCGCCATGACGCTGTCGATGCCGTAGAGGGTCACCCCGCGCAGAATGAACGGCGCGACCGAGGACGGGAAATCCATGCCCTGGGCCAACCCGCACGCGGCGACCGCGCCGCCGTAGCGGGTCTGGGCGCAGGCATTGGCCAGGGTGTGACTGCCGACCGAGTCGACGACGCCCGCCCAGCGTTCCTTCTGCAACGGCTTGCCGCCCGCACCCAGTTCGGCGCGGTCGAGCACCGTGGCCGCACCGAGCCGGCGCAGGTAGTCGGCCTCGTCGGTCTTTCCGGTCGCGGCGGCCACGGTGAAGCCGGCCGCGGTGAGTAGGGCGATCGCGATGCCACCGACTCCGCCGGTCGCGCCGGTGACCAGGACCTCGCCCTGCTCGGGTCGCACGCCGTGGTCGAGCAACGCGCTCACGCACAGACTCGCGGTGTAGCCCGCGGTGCCGATGGCCATCGCCTGCCGGGCGGTGAACGCCTCGGGCAGTGGCACGAGCCAGTCGCCGTCGAGCCGGGCGCGCTGGGCGAGGCCACCCCAGTGGGTCTCCCCGACACCCCAGCCGTTGAGTACCACGCGGTCGCCCTTGGCCCAGTCCGGGTGCGCGCTGTCGGTGACGATGCCGGCGAGGTCGATGCCGGGCACCATCGGAAAGCTGCGCACCACGGGGGAGGCACCGGTGATCGCCAGGGCGTCCTTGTAATTCAGCGTCGAGTACTCGACGTCGATGTCGACGGTGCCGTCCGGGAGCGCGGACTCGGCCACGCTGGTCAGCGCGACTCTTCGTCCCGCATCGTCTTTTTCGATCAGTACCGCGGAGAACTTCGCCGTCGTCGTGTCGTCCATGGCGAGCACATTACGTCAATCCTATTAAGGATAGCAATGCTTGACTGTTCAATGCGTCAGCGGGTGGTCCAGCCGCCGTCGACCACGATCGTCTGGCCGGTGACGTAGCTGCCCGCGTCGCCCGCCAGCCAGAGCACGGCCCCGACGATGTCCTGCGCGGTGCCCTCCTTCGGCAGTGGCGTATTGCGCCGCAGATACTCCGTGGCGCGCTCGCTCTCGTAGAGCGGCCCGGTGATCTCGCTGCGGAAGAAGCCCGGCGCGACCGTGTTCACCCGGATCGAATGCCGCGCCCACTGCACCGCGAGTTCGGCGGTGAGCCCGGACAACCCGGCCTTGCTCGCGGCGTAGGACGCCTGCGGGATGCCAGGGATGCCGACCCGCCCGCTGATCGAGGAGATGTTCACGATCGTGCCGCGACCGAGCGCGCGCATATGCGGAAACACCTGCTGCGACAGCCGCAGCGGCGCGACGAGGTTGAGGTCCATCGTGCGACGGACGGCGTCGAGGGGTTCGTCCTCGGCGCGTTCGGTGGTGAACATCGTGCCCGCGGCGTTGATCAGGATCTCCGGTGGACCCAGCGCGGCGACGACCGCGGGCACGATCGCCTCGAGCCCCTCGCCGCTGCCGTCGAGATCGGACAGATCGCACGCTACGGCGAGGCCGTCGATCCGCGCGGCGAGTTCGGTCAAACGATCCCGGCGCCGGGCCACCACCGCCACCCGGGCGCCCAGGTCGGCCAGGGCCGTCGCCACCGCGGCGCCGAGACCCGACGACGCGCCGGTCACGATCGCCACCCGTCCGTCGAGGTCGAAAAGCCGTGCGGTCGTGTCGCGCTCGGGTGTCATGGCGGTTTCCTCAGGCTTCGGTGGAGTGTGGTCGCCGGGCGGCGAGCGCGGGCAGTTTCGTGCGTTCGACCTTGCCCATCGCGTTGACCGGCAGGGCATCGACCACCGACCAGATCTCGGGCACCTTGTACGGCGAGAGCTCGCGCCGGCACAGCGCGGTGAGTTCGGCGATATCGATCGGGGCGCCGGCGCGCTCGAGCACGGCGGCGACGCGATGGCCGAGCCGGTCGTCGGCGATGCCACAGACCGCGACCTTGGCGACACCGGGGTGGGCGGCGATGACACGTTCCACCTCGAGCGGATAGACGTTCGCGCCACCACGGATGATGACGAGCTTCTTGCGGTCGAGCACGGTCAGCCAGCCGTCCGCGTCGACGGTCCCGATGTCACCGGTCGGGATCGGGCCGGGGGCCGGTGCCCGAATGCCTTCGGGCTCCCAGTAACCCAGCATCGGTCGCCACCGGTGCGCCCACGGCCCGGTGGTGACGCCGTCGAGGCGCAATTCACCGAGCTCACCCGCGGGGAGCCGGTGGCCGTCGTCGTCGTAGGCCGCGACCGTGTACTGCGGCAGCACCTGCCCGCAGGTTCCGGGGCGTGGGGCCGCGCGCGGCGGGTCGATGGAGACGACGGTCGGCGCCTCGGTCAGGCCGTAGGTGACGCGGGGCACGAGCCCGTGCGCCGCGTGGAACGCCTGCCGCAGCGATTCCGGGGTGTCGCCGCCGCCGCTCCATACCTCGGTGAGCGAGCTGAGATCGAGGTCGGGGCGGTGGGCGAGGTCGTAGAGCTGCGCGGGCGCGCCGTTCCATACGGTGACCCGTCGCGTGGCGATCCATTCGGCGACACCGTCGACGTCGCGCCGGTTCATCACCACCGCGCATCCACCGGCCTGGGCGGTGAGCAGGGTGGACAGGACCATGAGGTTGAGGATGGTGAGCGGAAAGCTGTCGCCCTTGCGCAGTTCGGGGCCCCAGCCGCGCGTGGCGACGAGCGCCGCGCCGGGCAGGAGCAGGTTGCGCTGGCTGTGCACTACGGCTTTGGGCTGTCCCGACGTGCCGCTGGTGAAGGCGATGGCGGCGGGTGCGTCGACGTCGGCCTCGACCCGCGGCGCGACCGACCCGGCGGCCATCCGGTCGGCCCATCGATCGGAATCGACGCACGTGGACGCGGTCAATCGGCAGTGCTCCCCGGCGAGCACGACCATCGGAGCGCAGAGCTCGTCGAGGTAGCGCTGCTCACTCGCCGTGAGCGCCTCGCCGATCCCCGCCCAGATCGCGCCGATCCGCTGCGCGCCGTGAAACGCGGCGACGATGTCGAGGTCGTTGGGCAGGCACGCGGCGACCCGGTCGCCGGGCCGCACGCCCAGTGACCACAGTGCCCCCGCAGCCCGGTCGGCCCGTTCGTCGAGTTCGGCATAGGTCCAGACGCCCGACACCGCCTCCACCGCGGCGGCGTCCGGGCGCTCGCGCAGGGCGGTGTCGAATACCCCGGCGACGGTCGCGTGCCGAGGTGGGTGCGAGCCCGACGGGTCGCTGTTGTCGATGTCGTCCACGACTTCTTCCCCTCACTATCCTTGTAATGATTCATACTATAGGCTCGGTCCCGCTGTCCCGGAGCACGCGCGAGCTCCTGGATGTGGCTTCCGCCGATGCCGAATCCGCCCGGCCGCCAACATCTCTCGGCTGCCGGATCCCTGTGACGGAGGAGAGGTCGAGCCGTGATGGCACCTCGAACAACGACGCGCTCGGGACCACTGTCCGAGCTGCGTGTCCTGGATCTGACCGCGATGGTCATGGGCCCCTACTGCACCCAGATCATGGCCGACATGGGCGCGGACGTGATCAAGATCGAGCCGCCCGCCGGGGACAACACCCGCTACATCTCGGTCGGCCCTGACCCGGCGATGAGCGGGGTATTCGTCAATGTGAACCGGGGCAAACGCAGCGTCGTCCTGGATCTGCGCTCGGAGCCAGGCAAGCAGGCGCTGCGCGCGCTGATCGCCGACGCCGACGTGTTCGTCCACTCGATGCGCGCCACCGCGATCGCCGGACTCGGCTTCGACTACGCCGCGGTGTCGGCGATCAATCCGTCGATCGTCTACACCAACTGCTACGGGTACGGCAGGCGCGGGCCCTACGCGAACTTCACCGCCTACGACGACACCATCCAGGCCGAGAGCGGCCTGCTTTCCGCGCAGGAGCAGTTGACCGGAACGGCGGGCTACGTCGGCACCATCCTGGCCGACAAGGTGGCCGGGCTGACGGCGCTCTACGCCACCACCATGGCGCTGTTCCATCGGGAGCGGACGGGGGAGGGCCAGGAGGTCGAGGTCGCCATGTTCGAGACCATGGCCGCGTTCATGCTGGTCGAACACGCCAACGGCGCGCTGTTCAGCCCACCGCTCGGTCCCGCCGTGTACCCCCGCGCCGTCACGCCCAACCGTAAGCCCTACCGGACCAGCGACGGCGGCTATGTCAGCGCGCTGGTCTACAACGACAAGCAGTGGTCGGCGTTCATCGACGCGGTCCGACCACCGTGGGCCGGACCGGAATTCGCCACCCTCGCCCAGCGCGCGGCCCGGATCGACACCGTCTACGGCCTGCTGAGCGAGACGTTCGCCGAGCGCACGACCCAGCAATGGCTCGATTTGCTGCGCGCGCTCGATATCCCGGCCGCCCCGGTGCGCACCCTCGACGAACTCTTCGACGATCCGCACCTGAACACGGCGGGTTTCTTCGAGACGGTCCAGACCGAGCACGGCGCGGTCCGCTTTCCCGGCCCGCCGACCTGGTTCTCCCGTACCCCCGGTCGGGTCGCCGGTGGCGCGCCCGGACTCGGCGCCCACACCACGGAAGTACTCGACGAGATAACGACCCATCACACCACCGCAGCATCGGAGCAGCAATGACCAGTCTCGGAGAAGCGTTTCGCGCGCGTTCCTGGCTCTTCGCGCCGGGCGACAGCAGGCGCAAGATGGAGAAGGCGGCGGCCAGCGCGGCCGACATCGTCATCTTCGATCTGGAGGACGCCGTCCTCGACGCGGCGAAAGCGCAGTCCCGCACGATGATCGCCGATCTGCTCACCGCGCGGCCCGCGGACGCGAGCCGGCTGTGGGTGCGGGTCAACCCGCTCGACGGGCCCCACACCCTGGCCGATCTGGCGGCCGTCGTCGCCGCTCGGCCCGGCGGCATCATGCTGCCCAAGTCGCGCGGTCGCGCCGATGTCGAACGTCTCGACCACTATCTGAGCGCGCTGGAGGTGGCCGCCGGAATCGAACAGGGCTCCACCAAGGTCATCGTGTTGGTGACCGAGACCGCCGAAGCCATGTTCACCACCGGCTCCTACCGTGGCGCGCCCCGGGTGGTCGCGATGACCTGGGGCGCCGAGGACCTCGCCGATTCGGTGGGCGCCGCCGAGAACCGAAATCCGGACGGGAGTTACGGATTCACCTACGAGCTGGCACGAAGTCTGTGTCTGCTCGGCGCCACCGCCGCCGGGGTGGCGGCGGTGGAGACCATCCAGGGCGACTTCCGCGACCTGGCCGGGCTGCGCGCCAGAGCCGAGCGGGTGCGTCGCGACGGCTACAGCGGCATGCTCGCCATCCATCCCGACCAGGTCGAGGTGATCAACGCGGCGTTCACCCCCACGCTCGCGGAATTGGCCGCGGCCCAGGAGATCGTCGACCTGTTCGCCGCCCATCCCGGCGTCGGCGCCCTCGGTCATCGCGGCGCCATGCTCGATCGTCCGCACCTGGCCCGCGCGCAGGCGCTGCTGGCATCGGGCGGACGGGCGTGAGCGTCTCGGTCGCGGCGACAGAGCTGGATCTGGGCCGCTACCTGCGCCACGGCGACCGCATCGTCATCGGTCAGGCGTGCGGCGAGCCGACCACCCTCGTCGAGGCGTTGATCGCGGATGGTCGCGAGATCGGCGGGCTCAGCGCGTTCATCGCCACCAGCTTCTCCGGACTGTTCACCCCCGAGACGGCCGACAGCTTCGCGCTGTCGAGCATGGGCGCGATCGGCACGTTGCGGTCGATGACCAAGGCGCACAAACTGACCGTGATCCCGTGCCACGTGAGCCGGGTCGCGCCGATGATCGCAGCGGGCACGCTCGGCTGCGACGTCGCCTTCGTCCAGGTGAGCCCCGCCGACGCGCACGGCAACCACAGCCTCGGGCTGATCAGCGACTACGTCCGGGCCGCTGTCACGAAGGCGCGGGTCGTGATCGCCGAGGTGAACGAGCGGGTGCCCTACACCCACGGCGCGCTGCTCGCGAGCGCCGACATCGACTGTGCTGTCACGGTTTCGCGGCCACCGGTCGCCGTCGCGCCGACCGCCGCCGACCCGACCGACGACGCCATCGCCCGACACGCCGCGCAGTACATCGGCGACGGCGCCGTGCTGCAGGTCGGCGTCGGAGCGGTGCCGGACGCGGTCCTGCGGCTGCTGGGCGATCGCACCGATCTCGGTGTGCACTCCGGGATGATCGGCGACGGTGTCGTCGATCTCATCGAGTCCGGCGCGATCACCAACGCGCGCAAGGGCATCGATCGAGGGGTGTCGATCACCGGGGCGCTGATCGGCACCGAACGGCTCTACTCCTTCGCCCATCGCAACCCGCTGATCGGCATGCGCGCCACCTCCTACACCCACGACGCGGGCGTGCTGTCGACCCTGGACAATCTGGTGTCGCTCAATTCCGCGCTCGAGGTCGATCTGACCGGCCAGGTGAACGCCGAACAGAGCGGTTCGGCCTATCTGGGCGGGACCGGCGGTCAAGTCGACTTCGTTCGTGGCGGCCTGCGCTCACCGGGCGGGCACGCCGTGATCGCGCTACCCGCCACCGCGAAAGGCGGCACCCTCAGCCGGATCACCGCGAGTCTGTCCGGGCCGGTGACGACCGCGCGCAGCGATGTGGATGTGATCGTCACCGAGTTCGGCGCCGCCGAACTCGCGGGCGCATCGGTCGCCGAGCGCACGCGCCGACTGATCGCCATCGCCCATCCCGACTTCCGGGCCGAGCTCGACCGAGCCGCCCACCTGATCCAGCAGCGAGGTTTCTGATGAACGACGCCGTGCTCTTCGACGCCAGGGCCGACGGTATTGCCGTGATCACCCTGAACCGGCCGGAAACCCGCAACTGTCTGGCCGCCGATGTGCGCGCGGGTCTGTACGCCGCGTGGGACCGGTTCGAGCACGATCCCGCGCTGCGCGTGGCCGTGCTCACGGGTGCGGGTGACAAGGCGTTCTGCGCGGGCGGCGATCTCAAGGAGATGGTGGACACCGGGATGCGGGTGCCCCCGCCGGAGATGTTCCCGCTGCCCTACGACACCATCGAGCTGTCCAAGCCCACGATCGCCGCGGTCAACGGCGCCGCGTTCGCCGGCGGGTGGATGATCGCGCAGGCTTGCGACCTGTGTGTGGCGAGCACGGCGGCGACGTTCGCGATCACCGAGGTGAAGGTGGGGCGCAGCTCGCCGTGGGCCGCGCCGCTGATTCATATGATCCCCCAGCGGATCATGATGGAGCTGCTGCTCACCGGCGCGCCGATCACCGCGCGCCGGGCCTACGAGGTGGGCCTGGTCAATCGCCTCGCCGAGCCGGGCGCGGTCCTGGCGGCGGCGCTGGAGCTGGCTGCCGAGATCCTGCGCGGCGCACCGCTGTCGGTGCGGGCGGCGCGGGATACGGTGATGCTCGCCACCGAGATGGGCCGTTCCGACGCGCTGGGGGCCGCCAGAGCTGCCGCCGTCGAGTGCTACGACAGTGCCGACGCGCAGGAAGGGCCGCGCGCGTTCGCGGAGAAGCGAACCCCGATCTGGCTGGGCCGCTGAGGCATTCGGCTGCCGCCACGACCGATTCGGTGGGTGCACCGGGAACGTCGGCTCGTGCCCGTGGGCCGAATCCGGGCGAGGGGAATGCGCTTGCCTCGGCCCGGTTCGGATGCCCTCGGTGGTCGTCGCATCGACCGTCGCGTGCGTCAATGCGTGCCGACCGTGGTCACTTCGGCGGGAAGCGCAGTGCGCCGTCGAGGCGGATCACCTCGCCGTTGAGGTAGTCGTTCTCGATGATGGACTGCGCCAGCTGCGCGTACTCCGGCGACTGCCCCATCCGCTTCGGGTGGGGGACCTGTGTGCTCCAGTGGGCCTCCAAGCGATCGGCGGCCTTGCCGTAGGCGGGGGTGTTGAACGTGCCGGGTGCGATCGTGACGACACGGATGCCGAGCGGGGACAGGTCGCGGGCCGCGACCAAGGTCATGCCGACCACGCCGCCTTTGGCCGCGGCGTAGGGGAGCTGGCCGATCTGGCCCTCGTAGGCCGCGATCGAGGCGGTGTTGACGATGACGCCGCGACTGCCTTCGTCGAGCGGTTCCTGCTTGGCGATCGCGGCGGCCGAGAGCCGCAGCACATTGAACACAGCGGTCAGGTAGAACTCGATCGTGGTGCGGAAGCCGTCGAGCGCGAGCGGGCTGCCGTCTTTGCCGACCAGTCGTCCGCCGCTGGCGGGGCCGCCGTGCGTATCGACCGAAATCCGCAACGGGCCCAGGGATTGCGCTTCGTCGATGGCGGCCTGAACGGACTCCTCGCTGGTGGCGTCGGTGTGCACGTAGCGGATGCCGAGTTCGGCCGCCAGCTCCTTGCCCTTGTCGTCGGCGACATCGGCGACGACCACCTTCGCCCCCGCGGCGTGCAAGCGACGGACGGTGGCCTCCCCGAGCCCGCCGGTACCGCCGACCACGATGGCGGAACTACCACTTATATCCATGTTGTTTTCCTCTCTTGAAATCAACACTCTCTTGCTGTGAGAATAATGTTCTCATGAACATTGGCATGATCCTAGACATGGCCGCCTCGGCCGGGAGCCGATCGGTGATCACGGTCGGCGACCGCTCGCTGACCGCGGCAGACCTGCTCGACCGCGCCCGACGTGCGACCCCGCGCTTCCAGGAGCACTCCGCGGTGCTGTATCTGGGCGCCAACCACCTGGCCTATCCGATCGCCCTGTTCGGCGCCGTGCTGGCCGGTGTGCCGTTCGTGCCGCTGAACTACCGGCTCGGCGACGCCCAGCTGAGCGCGCTGCTCGAACGCCACCCCGGCGCGCTGGTCCTACGACCGGAGGACCTCGACGCCCTGGTGGCAATCGACCCCGCCCAGCCCGACGCGCCCGAGGTGGCGACGCCGTGGGACGCGGACTCGGTGGCGGTGATCCTCTACACCAGCGGCACCACCTCCGCGCCCAAGGCCGCGCTGCTGCGCCACCGGCACCTGATGGCCTACCTGCTCAACACCGTGGAGTTCGGTGCCGCCGCAACCACCGACGCGACCTTGGTGTCGGTGCCGCCGTATCACATCGCGGGGCTGACGAACCTGCTCTCCAATCTCTACGCCGGCCGCCGGGTGGTCTATCTGCCCGCGTTCGACCCCGCCGAGTGGCTGGCGACGGTACGCCGGGAACAGATCACCCAGGCGATGCTGGTGCCGACCATGCTGGCGCGCATCGTCGCCGCGGTCGACGGACCCGACGCGAGCACCCCGACCTTGGCGACGCTGGCCTACGGCGGCTCGCGCATGCCGCGACCGGTGCTCGATCGCGCACTGCGGGTGTTCCCCGAGACCGGTTTCGTCAACGCCTACGGGCTCACCGAGACCGCGTCCTCGGTAGCGGTCCTCGGACCGGAGGACCACCGGGCCGCCGCCGCCTCCGCCGACGAGCTCGTGCGCGATCGTCTCGGCTCGGTGGGCCGTCCGCTGCCCGGCATCGAGTTCGAGGTCCGCAGTGCCGCGGGCGAACCCGTCGCGGTCGGCGAGACCGGATTGGTCTTCGTCCGTGGTGATCAGATCTCGGGCGAATACGGCGGCCGCAGCGCCCTCGACGCCGAGGGCTGGTTCCCCACCGGTGATCTCGGCAGGCTCGACTCCGCCGGCTACCTGTTCATCGACGGCCGCGCCGACGACACCATCATCCGGGGCGGGGAGAACATCGCACCGGCCGAGATCGAGGACGTGCTGCTCGAATGCCCCGGCATCACCGAGGCCGCGGTGATCGGCGTGCCCGACGCGGAATGGGGTCAGCGCCTGGTCGCGGTGGTCGTCGGGGTCGGTGACGAAGCGCAGGTCAAGCAGTGGGTCAAGGACCGGCTGCGTTCGTCGAAGACGCCCGACGCCGTCGTGTTCCGTACCGAGCTGCCCAAGACCGACACCGGAAAACTATTGCGACGCACCCTTGTCGCCGAAATGGAGGGCACCCATGCCTGAAGCAGTCATCGTCTCCGCGCTGCGCACGCCCATCGGGACCGCGCGCAAGGGGACGCTGCGCGACACCGACGGCTTCACGCTGGCCGATCATGTGGTCGCCGCGGTGGCGGCCGACCTCGATCCGAATCAGATCGACGATGTCATCCTGGGCGAGGGGCGTTACGGCGGCGGCGTGCTGGCCCGGCACGCCGCGGTCACCTCGGGGCTCACCACGGTGCCCGGCCTCGCCACCAACCGGCACTGCGCGGCGGGGATGGCGGCGGTGCAGTCCGCCGCGGCGAGCATCCGCGCGGGCATGGACCGGCTCATCATCGCCGGTGGTGTGAACGCCGATTCCACCGCGCCGCGCCTGCGTTTCCGGGTCGGCGAGGACGAATGGCTCGACCCGTGGACCTCGCCGACGCATCCCGATCGTCCGGAAGCGCCGAATCTGGACATGTCCATCACCGTCGGCTGGAACGCGGCGGTCAAAGCCGGTATCTCGCGTGCGGAGATGGACGCCTGGGCGCTGCGTTCGCACCGCAACGCCATCGCCGCCATCGACGAGGGGCGCTTCGCCGACGAGATCGTGCCGATCAAGACCCCGCACGGCCTGTTCGAGGTCGACGAGCACCCGCGCCGCGACACCACCATCGAGAAGCTGGCCGGGTTGAAGGTGCTGCACCCCGAGATCGAGGGTTTCAGCATCACGGCGGGCAACGCCGCGGGCGCCAACGACGGGGCCGCGGCCCTGGCCATCGCCAGCGATCGGCTCGGGCTGCCCGCGCTCGGTGTCATCCGGTCGTGGGCGTCGGTCGCGGTCGACCCCGCCGTCACCGGCCTCGCGCCCATCGAGGCGATCGCGAAAGCGGTGTCGCGGGCGGGGATCTCGCTGTCGCAGGTGAGTCTGATCGAGATCAACGAAGCGTTCGCGGTGGTGCCGCTGGCCGCGATCAAGGCGCTCGACATCGACCAGGAACTGGTCAACGTCAGTGGCAGCGGGTGCTCGCTGGGGCATCCGGTCGCGGCGACCGGGGCCAGGATGATCGCCACCCTGGTGCACGAATTGCGGCGCCGTGGTGGCGGTTTCGGCATCGCGGCGCTGTGCGCCGGTGGTGGCATGGGCTCGGCGACGGTCATCGAGGTAGCCGCGCCCTGAGGTGATACCGGGTGGCCTCCGCGGCCACCCGGTCGTTCAGGATTCGGCGAACCCGAACGCGCAGAAGTCCCAGACTTCGCCCGCGGTGATGGGGTGTGCGCTGTCCTCGTCGGCGCCGCCCGCCGACTGGGCGGTGAACATGACCGTCTGCATCACGACGGCGGCCATGCGGTGCGGGTTGAGGTCGGCGCGCAGCGCACCCGCCTTCTTGGCCTGTTCCATCAGGTCGGTGAACAGCGACAGCAGGGGCGCGTGCGCGACCTTGACCTGAGCGGGGTGCGAGACCAGTAGCTGCGGCGCGAAATCGGTGAACAGGGGCCGTTGGGCGACCGGGTCGGGCCTGCATAATTCGAACAGCAGCTCCACGGTCACCCGCAGCCGATCCAGCGGCTCGGTCTTGCCCTCGGCGGCCGCCGCCAGCTGATCCGCGGTCCGGCTCAGCGCGTCCTCGAACAGGGCGAGCAACAGCTCGTGCTTACCGTCGAACTGCAGGTAGAAGCTGCGCAACGACTGGCGCGAGCGGTCGACGACTTCCTGCACGGTGAAGTCGGTGGTGCCCTTCTCGGTGATGATCGCCTGCGCCGCGTCGAGGAATTTTTGCACCCGCTGTTCGGCGCGCAGTTTCGCCCCGCGGATGGACCGCTCGACGGCCCGCTGTTTCCACGCGGGCTCTTCGCTGACGCTGGTCACGGTTGCCTCCATCCTCGGTCAGGTGTGCAGAACATGCATGCACTGTACCGGAGAACGTCATATCCAAGGGCTACCAGCCCCGCGTGTCCGCGATCTTGGAGACTATTACTTTCTTCTGACGAGAATGTTATTCTCCGTATCGAAACTGACGGTTGCTGGCAAGGAGGCCCTCCGGATGCTCGTGGAGTTCGACTCCGATCAACGGCTGTGGCAGGAAACTGTGCGCGCCGTCCTCACCAAGGAATGTCCGCCCACGCTGATTCGCGCGGTCGCCGACCAGGACGCCGATCCGGACCCGCTGTGGCAGACCTACGTCGAGCTGGGCTGGACCGAATTGGTCGACGCAGGCGATGCGGTGGAACTGGCCATCGTGCTCGAGGAGCTGGGCCGGGCGACCGATCCCACGCCGTACCTGGCGACGATGAGCCAGTTCGCCCCGCTCGCACCGGAGTTCGCGCAGGGTGGGCGCTCGGGAACGGCCGTGTTCACCGGCGTCACGGTGCGGCGCGACGGTGCGGACTGGGTGCTCGACGGCACCGCGCACCATGTCCTCGACGGTGACCGCGCGCAGCACTACGCGGTCGTCACCGATGCCGGGGTGTTCGTCGTCGAGGCGGCCGAGGTGATCGCCCGGCGCACAGCGGTTTTCGACCCGGTCCTGCACCTCGCCGAGGTGAGCTTCGTCGGGGTGCGCGTGCGCGACGACCGGCGCGTCGCCTCGGTGCCCGAACGCGCGCGCCACCTCGCGCTGACCGGGCTGGCGTTGACCACAGTCGGTGCGTGTCAGCGGATTCTGGACCTGGTGCTCGAGCACGTGCGCACGCGTCAGCAGTTCGGCGTCGCGCTCGGTTCCTTCCAGGCGGTCAAACACAAGGCCGCCGACATGCAGATCGCGATCGAACGGGCCAGGGCGCTGGCCTATTTCGCGGCGCTGACGATCGCCACCGATGATCCACGCCGCCGGATCGCCGCCTCGATGGCGAAGGCCGCGTCCGGCGAGTGCCAGTCCCTGGTATTCCGCCACGGCGTGCAGTTGTTCGGCGGCATGGGTTTCACCTGGGAAAACGACCTGCAATTCGCGCTGAAGCGGGCCAAGGCCGGCGAGCTGCTGCTCGGCGGCGCGCACACGCATCGGGCGCTGATCGCCGAGGAGTACCGTGCAACTGACTTTTGACGCCGACGTCGAGGCCTTCCGGGCCGAATTCGTGGCGTTCCTGGACGAGAACCTGCCCGACGCGGCGGTCGCCGGCGCGGACCGGGCGGCGTCTAGCGCCGACATTCCCGGCTGGGCTCGCGAATGGCAACGCCTCCAGTTCGACAGCGGCTGGCTGCTTCCCGGCAACGCCCCGGAATACGGCGGCCGCAACGCGACGCTCGTGCAGCAGTACGTGCACCTCGAGGAGCTGTCCAAGCGGCACATGTATCACAGCTTCAACCCCCAGGGGCTCGGCATCATCGCCGCCTCGCTGCTGTCCTTCGGTACCGAGGAACAGAAGCAGAACTGGGCGGTGCGGATCCTGCGCGCCGAGATCACCGCGGCGCTGGGCATGAGCGAACCGGGCGCCGGGTCCGATCTGGCCGGACTGCGGACCCGCGCGGTGCTCGACGGTGACCACTTCGTCGTCAACGGCCAGAAGGTCTGGACCTCCGGGGCCCACGACGCCGACGTGCTGCTGACCTTCGTCCGCACCGACCCCGACGTCCCCAAGCACAAGGGGATCAGCGTGCTGCTGATCCCGACCGACACCCCGGGCGTGACCCGACGCCCGTTCGCGTCGATCTGCGGTCCGCACGATCTCGACTTCAACGAGGTGTTCTTCGAGGACGTCGTGGTGCCGGCGCAGAACCTGGTCGGTCCGCTGCACGGCGGGTGGGGCGTGGCCAACGGTTCCCTCGGGCACGAGCGCACGCTGCTGTGGCTGAGTTTCGCCGACCGCCTGCGGGAACTGATCGAGGACTTCCGCCCCGAGACCGTGCTCGAGCGTGATGCCTACGCGACCATGGTCATGGACAACCAGGCCCTGCGCCTGCTCGGCTCGGCGGCGCTGGCCCGCGCGGCCCGCGGCGATCAGGATGTGGCCGCGCTGTCGGTGCTCAAGGTGTTCGGTTCGGAGGCGGTGCAGAGCGCCGCGGAGCAGACGCTGCTCGCGGCGGGCGCGGACGGGCTGGTGCACCCGGCCGTCACCGCGCCGTTCAATCCGCTGAATCTGGACAACTTCTCGTGCAGTTGGTTCGAGCGCTACGCGCGCAGCTTCGCGGGGACCATCGCGGGCGGCACGTCCGAAATCCAACGCAACATCATCGCCGAGCGTGTGCTCGGTCTCCCTCGGAGCTGAGGAGCTCGCTGTGTACATCCGCTACGAGGTCGCCGACAAGATCGCGACCATCACCCTGGATCGGCCCGAGGCGGCCAACGCCCAGAACTCGGACCTGCTCGACGAACTCGACGGCGCGTGGACCCGCGCGGCCCAGGACCCCGAGGTCGCGGTGATCGTGTTGCGCGGCGAGGGCAAGCACTTCTCGGCCGGTCACGATCTGAAGGATCGCTGGCCTTCGCCGCAGGACATCACGCTGGAGTGGATCTACCAGAACGAGAGCCGCCGCTACCTCGAGTACTCGCTGCGCTGGCGCAATGTGCCCAAGCCGTCCATCGCCGCGGTTCAGGGGCGGTGCATCGCCGGGGGACTGCTGCTGTGCTGGCCGTGCGATCTGATCGTGGCCGCCGATGACGCGCTGTTCTCCGATCCGGTGGTGCTGATGGGCATCGGCGGCGTCGAATACCACGGGCACACCTGGGAACTCGGCGCGCGCAAGGCCAAGGAGATCCTGTTCACCGGTCGCGCGGTGACCGCGACCGAGGCCGAGCAGGTCGGCATGGTGAACAAGGTGGTGCCGCGCGCGGAGCTCGACGAGCAGACCCGTGCGTTGGCCACCCGGATCGCGGCCATGCCGTCGTTCGGTTTGCGGCAGGCCAAACGCGCGGTCAATCAGACACTCGACGTCCAGGGCTTCTACGCCGCCATTCAGTCCGTCTTCGACGTGCACTCGACCGGTCACGGGAACGCGTTGAGCGTGAACGGCTTTCCGATCCTGATGGCGCTGGACGAGATGAAACAGAAGATCGAGTGATTCGTCGCTCATGAAGAGAGGTACCACCAATGCGAAATACACTGCGCCGCAAGGCAATGGCCTGTTGTGGTCTCGTGGCGATCGCCCTCGTCACGGTCACCGGCTGCGGCTCCGACGACGAGGCTTCGAGTAGTTCGTCGACCACGTCGGCGGCCACCTCCTCGGCCAAGGCCGCGGCAGCCGACCCGGCGGCGGTCAAGTCCATCACCGATGCCTATGTGCTGTTCTTCGACGGCAAGGCGGGGGCCGACAAGAAGGTCGCGGTGGTCGAGAAGGGCGCCGAGTTCACCCCGTTGCTGCAGGCGCAAGCGGCCAACCCGCAGGCCCAGAGCACCTCGGTCACCGTGGGTGGGGTGAAGCTGATCGACGCGGACAACGCCGACGTCACCTATTCGCTGCTCATGAACGGCACGCCGGTACTGCCCGACCAGACCGGTCAGGCAGTGCGTCAGGGCGGCCAGTGGAAGGTGGCCGCGGCTACCTACTGCGCGCTGATGGCGATTCAGGGCGGCACCTCGCCCGCCTGTTGAGGTAGTCGAAACAGTGTGGCGCCCAGCGGTTTCCGCTGGGCGCCACACGTGTTTGCAGAGTGGTGAATCAGATATTTTCTCAAAGGGTTAACTTTATTCTCTTTCGATGAGAAGATGATTTCCGAAATGGAGAGCGCCGAGAACAGGCGCTTTGTTCGATGAGAAACAGGGCTCGGCCGCCGAGCTTGTGTCAGGAGGACATCGGTGAGATCGCAGCGAGTACTGATCGCCTTGATGGCGACCGCGTTGCTGGTGGCGGGCTGTAGCGGCCGCACCGGCAGCGGGGTCGAAGAGGCCGCGGCACCCGGCGGCAAGGCGGTGACGAGCGACTTCGGTGATCTGAACGGGGTCTGCCAGACCGGCAAGTCGACGAGTGCGCCGACGCAGGGCGTCACCGCCGGGCAGATCGAAGTCGGCGTGTTCACCGATATGGGTTTCACCAAGAACCCCGAATTGGTCGACGCCGCCAAGGTCTTCACGTCCTGGTGCAACGACAACGGCGGAATCAACGGTCGCAAACTGGCCTTCAATGTCCGTGACGCGAAACTGCTCGAGGTCCGCGCGCGCATGCTGGAAGCCTGCCGCGAGGACTTCGCGCTGGTCGGCGGCTCCGCCGCACTCGATGCCCTCGGCGTCAAGGATCGGCTCACGTGCACACTGCCCGAGTTCCCGTCGCAGGTGAGTCAGGCCGAGAACACCGGTTCCGATCTCCAGGTGGGATCCGGTGCCTCCTCCGCGCGCCCCTACGACACCTACGCGGGCATGCATCAGTGGCTGTTCAAGGAGGCCTACCCGGCCTCGGCGGCCGCTGTCGGCATCATCGTGGCCGACTCACCGGTGGTGAAGTCGATGGCCGACCGATACGGGGAGTCGCTGCCCGCCGAGGGCGCGACCCTGATCTACAACGACCTCTATCCGGCCGCGGGCGTCTCGGATTGGACGCCCTACGCGCAGTCCATCAAGGCCAAGGGCGTGAAGGGCCTGATCTTCCTCGGCGACTTCCGCAGCCTCGCCAAGCTCGAGGACGTGCTCACCAGCATGGACTACAAGCTGGACTGGGTCGACGTCACCAGCAACGCCTACACCCCCGCGTTCCTCGAGCTCGCCCGCACATCGCTGGGCGCGCAGAACAACTTCGCCGACCTGTCGGGGACCGTGCCGCTGGAATCGGCGGCCAGCGTCCCGGCGGTGCAGCGGGCCAAGGATCTGTTCGCCCAGTACGCGCCCGACGGGAAGCTGACCTACAACGGGCTGCGTTCGCTGGTGCAGTGGCTGCTGTTCGCGAAGGCGGCCTCGAGCTGCGGCGACAACCTCACCCGCACCTGCGTGGTGGAGGCCGCCCGTAAGGAAACAGCGTGGACCGCCGGCGGTTTGCAGGCGCCCGCCGACATGTCGACCCACACCGTGCCGCCCAAGTGCTTCAACGTGATGAAGGCGACCGCGCAGGGCTGGACGAACGCGGACTTCAAGCCCGACACCGGTCCGTTCCGTTGCGACATGAAGCCCTACGTCTACACCAAGGAATACGGTCGCCCGCTGACGCTGGCCGACGTCAACAAGAGCATGAGCGACGTCAAATAATGGAGCAGTTCATCGCTTTCGGCATCGTCGGGCTCAGCACCGCCGCGATCTACGCCATCATCGGCAGCGGCCTGGTCCTGACCTTCACCACGACCGGTGTCTTCAATTTCGCGCACGGCGCGGCGGGCATGGTCTCGGCCTTCGTGTACTGGCAGTTCACCGTGGGCTGGGGCGTGCCGACGCCGATCGCGGTCGCCCTGGTGTTGCTGGTGTTCGCGCCACTGTTCGGGTTGGCGTTCGCGCAGGCGCTGGCGCCGACCCAGGGCCTGGGCGACGCCGAGAAACTCGTCATGACGGTGGCGTTGCTCAGCGGCCTGATGCTCACCGCGCGCTGGATCTGGAATCCGGACGTGGCGCGCACCCTGCCGCGGTTCTTCGCCGACCAACCACCGCTGCACCTGGGTTCGGTGACGATCACCTGGCATCAGGCATTGACCATGGTGGTGGCCGTCGTGGTGGCCATCGCTCTGCGAATCCTGCTGTACCGCACCAGAACCGGTGCGGAGATGCGCGCGACCGTCGACGATCGGGCACTGGTCGGGCTCACCGGCGCCGACCCGCAGCGCGCCAATCGGGTGGCCTGGATGCTCGGCATCGAATTGGCGGCCGTCGGCGGCATCCTGATCGCGCCGATGGTGGCCCTGGACGCGGCGCAGCTGTCTCTGCTGATCATCAGCGCCTACAGTGCGGCGATCTTCGGACGGCTGCGCAGCCTGCCGATGACCTTTCTCGGTGCGATCGTCGTCGGCTGCCTGGAGAGCTATCTCACCGGGTATCTGCCACAGAACGAGTATCTGCCCGGACTGCGGCTGGCCGCGCCCGCGCTGCTGCTGCTCGTCGCGCTGCTGCTGTTCCCGCACGGACGGCTGCGCGGGCGCGATCGGCGGTTGAGCCCGGTGCCGTTGCCGAGCGTGCGTGGTTCGGCGGTGTTCGCGGTCGTCGTCGCGGTGGTCGGGCTCATGCTCGCCACCCTGCTCAGCGAAGCGGATCTGATCAGCTACGGCCTGATCTTCGCCTTCGGGGTGATCGCGTTGTCGTTCGTGCCCCTCGCCGGGTTCGCCGGCCAGATCTCGCTGTGCCAGTTGAGCATCGCCGGGATCGGCGCCGTCGCCTACGCGCATCTGGGCGCCGACGGGCAGTGGTGGGCGTTGCTCGCCGCCATGGCGATCGCGGGCGTCGTCGGCGCGCTGATCGCCCTACCGGCGCTGCGTTTGTCCGGGGTCTACCTCGCGCTCGGCACGGCCGCGTTCGCGGTGGTGCTCGACCGCTGGATCTTCACCCTGCCCTCGTTCGAGGTGTTCGGGGTGCGGATCGCCCTGTTCGACCAGGGCTCGGTGGATCTGGTCGGCCCCAGCCTGTTCGGCACGCAACTGACCAGCACCGCGCAGATCACCGTTTTCGCGGCGATCGTGCTCGGGCTGGCCGGATTCGCGGTGGCGATGCTGCGGCGCGGTCGGCTCGGCCGACGGTTGATCGCCCTGCGCGACAGCGAGGCCGCCTACGCGACCCTCGGCGGAAACCTGCTGGCGGCCAAGATGCTGGTGTTCTCGCTGTCGGCGGCGATCGCCGGACTCGGTGGGGCGCTCTACGGCATGCAGCTGCGGTCGGTGACCGCCGAGCAGTTCAGTTTCGTCGCGGGCCTGCCGATCTTCCTGATCGTGGTCATCGCCGGGCTGGGCGCGGTCGGCAGCGGATTGTTCACCGGCGCTGTCTATTCGGGCCCGCTCAACGCGATTCCCGTGTTGTTCCCGGCGCTGACCAATCTCGTCCATGTCCTGCCCGCCCTGGGCGGTATCGCCTTCAGCGGCGGGTTCCTCGGCCAGGGCGCCCTGGCGCAGATCCGTCGCGAATGGGCCGCGGCACTGCGCGATCGGGTCGTCATGGCGGTGCTGCTCGGTGGGCTGGCGTTGCTGTGGGCGTTGCGCCTGGGCGATGTCATCAACGGCTACGTGTTCACCGCGGGTGCGCTGATCGCGGCCATCGTGGTGCCGCGCTGGGCGAATCGGCGCCACCGTCCGCCCACACCGGCGCAGGTGCCCGTCGAATGGCTCGGCATCGATCAGGCGTGGACCACAGCAGACAAGGAGATGCTCGATCGTGGGATCGCTACTCGAAGTTGAGCAGGTCACGGTGACCTTCGGCGGTCACCGCGCCCTGGACAAGGCCGGGCTGAGCGCCGAGGCGGGCAAGGTGACCGGCCTGATCGGCCCGAACGGCGCGGGCAAGAGCACCCTGTTCGACGTGATCTGCGGATTGCGGCGACCGGTGACGGGCCGGGTCACCATGAACGGCCGCGACGTCACCCGGCTCGGGCCCGCCCGTCGGGCCGGGCACGGGATGGCGCGGACCTTTCAGCGGCTGGAACTGTTCGGCCGCTTGAGCGTTCGCGACAATCTGCTCGTCGCCGCGGAACTCGGGCGTCACCGGCGCGACGCCGCCGGGATCGTCGACGGGCTCCTCGACCGACTCGGTCTGGACGAGGTCGCCGACACCGCCGCCGACGATCTGCCCACCGGCACCGGCCGACTGGTCGAGGTGGGCCGGGCGATGGCCGCCCGGCCCAGCGTGGTCCTGCTCGACGAGCCGGCGGCCGGCCTCGACCACACCGAAACCGAGCGGTTCGCCGCGCTGTTGCGGTCGCTGGCCGCCGACGGTGTCGCGGTACTGCTCGTCGAGCACGACATGGGCCTGGTCATGAATGTCTGCGACCAGCTCTATGTGCTCGACCTCGGCGCGATCATCAGTTCCGGGCCGCCCGAGGTGATCCGCCGTGACGCCGCCGTACTCGCCGCCTACCTGGGAGAAGGATGACCTCGTCACTGGAATTACACGGTGTCCGCGCGGCCTACGACGCGATCGCGGTGCTGCACGGTGTCGACCTGCGGGTCGGCGCCGGCGAGGTGGTCGCCCTGCTCGGTCCCAACGGGGCGGGTAAGACCACCACCCTGCGGGTCGCGGCCGGGGTGCGTGCGGTCACCGCGGGCCGACTGGTCCTCGGTGGCCGAGACGTCACCGGGGCCGACCCCCGCGATCTGGCGGCCGCCGGGGTCTGCCTGATCCCCGAGGGCCGTGGCGTGTTCCCCAACCTGTCGGTCCGCGACAACCTGCTCATGATGACGTTCACCGGCAAGACCCATGCCGAGATCGAGGAGGTGGCGTTCAGCCGATTCCCGATTCTGGCCCAACGCGCCGATCAGATCGCGGGCACGATGTCGGGTGGCGAACAGCAGATGCTCGCGCTCGCCCGGGGATTGGCCACCGACCCCGCCGTGCTGCTGCTCGACGAACTGTCCATGGGCTTGGCCCCGCTGGTGGTCGAGCGGCTCTACGAACAGGTCGGTGAGATCGCCCGCCAAGGCGTGGCGGTGCTGGTCGTCGAGCAGTTCGCCGCCGCCGTCCTCGACATCGCCGACCACGCGGCCGTGCTGGTGCGCGGCCGCATCGAATACCAGGGGCCCGCCGACGGCGAACTCCGCCGCGAACTGGCCAACCTCTACCTAGGAAGTCACTGATGACCGAAACACGTGCCGACCGCTTCGCTCGCGAACTGGCCGAATTGAAGATCCCCGATCCCGCCGCGGGCCGGGGGAGTCTGTGGTTGCGCCTCGGCGCGACCGCGATGGTGGCGGGCCCGGCGCTTGCCGTGGTGGCCTACTTCCTGGCGCACAACACCTCCGATCCGCTGGCCCAGCGCGACGCATTGGCGCTCGCGCTGGTCGGGGTGGCGCTCAGTGTTGTCGGCGCCGCGCTGTTCGTCCGCTACTCGCTCACCGGTGTGCTGCGATTCTGGATGGCACGCCAGTCCTACGATCTGAACCAGCTCGGTGATCGTCTGTCGGAGAACCGAATTCAATTGGACGACGCCGCGTCCGTGGCGTGATGAGCGCCTGATCGAGATCGGGATCGCCCCAACATGAGGGCGATCCCGATCCAGGTCACACAGCGTAATACGTTCACACACAGCGTAATACGGTCACGCGCAGCGCAGTTCGGTCACACGCCGCGCGGGGTGTCGAGGAATTGCGCGTCGATCGCGGTGTCGAGCGCACCCATGGTCGCGCCGAGTTCGGCGGCCAGCGTCCGTACCGTGGCGACGTCCTTGCGCAGGAACTCACCGACCGCGGCATGGAACGCGGCCACCGAACCCTTCGCCGCCACACTGGTGGCGGCGCGGCTGGCTCCGCTGGCCCGCTGGAGCGCCGACAGCAGGGTCGCCTCGTCGACGCCGAGTTCGCCTGCCAGCTGCACGGCTTCGGTGATCAGGCCGAGCTGGGCCGCGAACAGCGCGTTGTTGACCAGCTTCACGCACTGGCCCGTGCCGAGTGGACCCACCGCCAGCACCGGGTCCGCGTAGCACCGCAGTACCGGAAAGGCACGGGCGACGGCGTCTTCGGCGCCGCCGGTGAACACGGTGAGCGTGCCGGCGGCGATATCGTGTGGCCCGCCGCTGACCGGCGCGTCGACCACCCCGATGTCGGAGGAATTGGCTTGTGCGGCAATGTCTTCGGCGGTTCGCGGGCTACCGGTGGTGTGCACGATGAGCACCGACCCGCCGGGCATGCTCGCCAGCAGCGGAGTATCGAGGCACACCTCGCGGACCTGGGCGTCGCTGAACACGCAGACCACGACGGCGTCCGCCCCGGTGCCGACCGCGGCGGTGAACGACACGGGCTCGGCGCCCAACTCGGTGATCCGTCGGCGCGCGTCGCCGGACCGACCGAGCGCGCGCACTTCGTGCCCCGCCGCGACGAGACGGCGCACCATCGGAGCGCCCATCCGCCCCACCCCGATGAACCCGATCCGCAAGGCGGTCATCGCGGATGGCCGATAAGGCTCAGTGTCTCGTCGGCCGCGGTCAGCGCGACACCGGTCTCGGCGTCGGCCCCGGTGGCGAGTTCGGCGAGCAGCCCGACGTCCTTGCGGAGGGTATGCCCGGCGTGCTCACCGATCCGAGCCAGCGTGCCGGCCAGGATACGACCGAGGGCGAAGCTGTTCGCCGACCCGTTCGCGATCACCTCGCCGAGCTTGGCCTGATCGACGCCGAGGTCGCGCCCGAGCGCCAGAGTGCTCGCCGCGGTCGCGAGGTTCGCGGTGAACAGCAGATTGTTGAGCAGCTTGGTGACCTGGCCCGCCCCGGTATCGCCCAGGTGCACCACCGGATCGGCGTAGGTGCCGAACACCGGCCTGCACCGGTCGACCGCCTCGACCGGGCCACCGGCCATGACGAGCAAACGCCCCTGGGCGACCGCGGGCGCACCGCCGCTGACCGCGGCGTCGATCAACGTAACGCCCTGTGCCGCAGCGGTTTCGGCGAGCTCGCGGCAGGTGTCGGGATGAATAGTGCTGTGCACGGCCACGATCGCGCCCGGCGCGAGTCCGCCGAGCACGCCGTCCTCGCCGGTCAGGACCTCACGGATGTCGGCGTCGTTGCCCACGCACAAACAGACCAGGTCGCTGGCCCGGGCGAGGGCGCGCGGGGTGGGCGCGATCTCGGCCGCGGTCTCGGCGAACTGCTCGAGCGTGGCGGGTCTGCGTGCCCACAGGGTGGTCCGATACCCGGCCGCCACGATTCGCTGCGCCATCGGCGCACCCTGACTACCCAACCCGATGAATCCGATGCGCATCAGCGCACCTCCTATTCGATATGCCACTCACGCAGTAGGTTCGGGCCGCGGGCGCCAGAACAGCGCGAGCAGTCCCGTGGTCGACACCACGCCGGCGCCGAGTGCGATGACGCCCCCGGCCCAGCCGGTGACAGTGATTCCGGCGGCGTGATCGATCGACAGGCGACCCGGGCCGGTGAAGGCCAGCGCCAGCGCGACCACCGCCAGGACGAGTACGTACTCGTACCCCTCCTTGAAGACGAAGAATCCGTTCGCGCGGTGCGCGAGCAGCCCGGCGACGAGCATGACCGCGATCACCGCCGCGCAGGCCAACGGTGTGGCGAGGCCGAGGATCAGCAGCACGCCCGCCCCGATCTCGGCGACCACACTCGCCCAGGCTTGCAAGACACCGTTGCGCAGGCCGAGGCCGGCGAACCAGCGGGCCGTGCCCGCGATCCGCCCGCCACCGAGCCAGTGGTTGAGACCGTGCGCGATCATCGTGGCGCCGACGACGAGCCGGATCAGAGTCGGCGCCACATCGGTGACATCCATGGGTTCACCTCCTGAGCCACGACGAGGTGGCTCGGTCGAATCGGGTCAGTTGTCGCTGGTCAGCAGGAGGACACCGCTCGGGGTCAGCCCGCCGCTGCTGGTCACCGCGACCCGCGCGCCCTCGACCTGGCGCGGGCCGGCCTCGCCGCGCAATTGGCTGACGGCCTCGTGCAACAGCCCCATACCGTGGGTGCGGCCGTGGGAGAGCTGGCCACCGTGGGTGTTGAGCGGGAGCAGCCCGTCGCGCGCGATGTTCTTGCCGCCGTCGAGGAAGTCCTTGGCCTCGCCGATCCCGCAGAAGCCGAGGGCCTCGATCCAGGACAGGCAGTTGAAGGTGAATCCGTCGTAGAGTTCGGCGACGTCGACATCGGTGGGGCGCAGCGAGGTACGCGACCACAGGTGCGCGGCCTGGCCCAGGACCTGTGGTTCATGGGTCAGGGTGCTCTGGTCCCATTCGATCCGTTCGAGGATCTGGGTACCGACCGCGGCGACCCGCACCGGCGGCTTCGCCAGATCCGGGGTGGTGTCGATCGCCGAGACCAGCACGGCGACCGCGCCGTCGCAGGGGACATCGCAGTCGTAGAGCCCGAACGGGGTGGTGACCGGCCTGGCGTCGAGGTACTCCGGCATCGTCAGGGGTTCGCGATAGACCGCCGTCGGATTCAGCTCGGCGTTGGCGCGCTGGTTCAGCGCGATCCAGCCGAGCGTTTCCCTGGTGGTGCCGTAGCGATGGAAATGCCGTTGGGCGTTCTGCGCCAACGTATGCGCGGCCGAGGTGGCGCCGAAGGGCATCATCCAACTGGTGGTCCGGCCGCCCGTCGGCGTGATCTTGCCGGTGCGCATGAGTTCGTTGTACGTCGCCTCCCAGACGGTGCGGAAGCACAGGACGTGCCTGGCCAACCCGCCGGCGACGGCCAGCATCGCCGCGATCACCGACCCGCCGGGACCGAAGGTCTCGAAACCGCCGTTGTACCAGGTCGGCCGCAGACCCAGCGCGGCCTCGAGCGCGGTCACCCCGCCCTCGCCGAAACCACCGACATTGCCGCCGCCGGGATAGGTCGACAGGCCGTCGATGTCGGCCATGGTGAGCCCGGCATCGGCGACCGCGCGCTCGCAGGCCGCGATCGTCAGCGACAGCGGCGAAACCATCAGCCGCCGACCGATATCCGACATCCCGATCCCGGTGATGGCGACCTTGTCCTCGAACTTGTCCCGGCCGATCATCGGCCGCACGTGCTCGCCGAACCGGTGCGGTTCGATCTCGTCGGCGGGCAGCGGCGCGGGTTCGGGCTGTTCGGCGGTCGGCCGGAACAGCGGCAACCACACATCCGCGTCCTGTTCGAACACGACCTCCATCCGCATCCCCAGCACGAGGTCGGCCGGGTCACAGCCCACCACATTGGTGGTCAGGCGAACCCGGGGATCCTCCTCGACCGCGACCTGGGCCACGACATACGGCGCGGGTAGCCCCGGCACGCTGAACCGCTGGTTGACGGTGAAGCCGACCAGGGTGGCGAAGCCGGAGACCTCCCGGACCCCGAGGGTGTGCCGGTGGCAGTACCGGCACACCGGTTGCGGTGGATGGATCAGGGCCGCGCAAGAACCGCACTCCTGGATCCGCAGGCGCCCGTCGGCGCCCGCGGTCCAGAAGAACTCGTTCTCCGCGGTCACCTGGGGCAGGGGCCGCCCCGATGGCTCGGCCATCTCGTTCCTCACCGATGGCTGGGCCATCTTGTTGTTCACCGATGGCTCGGCCATCGCGTTGCTCACTAGGTACTGGCGTCGCGCTGGGCTGTGACGGGTGCCGCGAGTTGCTGTTCGTCACAGATCGTCTGGAGTTTCGCCAGCGTCTCCTCGAGTCCGGCTCCCAGCCGCACGCCCGGAGTGAACGTCGCCGGGAGGTGCCGCATGCCCTGGATGACCCCGATGGTGTCGTAGTGCACCGCGGTCTCGGGATCGCAGCGGTAGTCCGGCATCCGGTCCAGCACGGCGAGCAGCATGCGCTTGAACACGGTGCGTGCCACGTTCGAGCCGATGCACCGGTGGATGCCGAGCCCGAAGCTGTAGTGCCGGTTGCGCCGTCGGTCCAGGATGACCTCGTTCGGGTCGTCGAAGACCGCCGGATCCCGATTGGCCATCGCCCACGACAGCCACACCCGATCGCCTTCCTTGAACTGGGTGCCGACGACCTCGCAATCCTCGGCCATCGTGCGCCCGTCACCCGGTGCCGGCGTGTAGTAGCGCAGGAATTCCTCGGTGGCGGAATCGAGGAGATCATCGCGCTCGCGGCTCAGTGTCTCGCGCTGGTCCGGGTTCTCCGAGAGCCATTCCAGGGCGTGCGCGGTGAGCGCGGTCGTGGTGTCGAAGCCGCCGCCGATGAGCAGGCCGAGCATGCCCAGCATTTCCATATCGGGAAGCGGCTCGCCGTTCATCGTCGCGTTGTTGATCGCGTTGATCAGGCCGGGCCGGGGGTTCTCCCTGATCTCGAACAGATTCTGCAGCAGATCGATGCCCATCGTCCGATGCATTTCCGCGACCCGCGGATACTCCGGCGAATCCGGCGGTGTGTACACCGACGCGTGCGCGGGCTCGTTGTAGATCGTCCATTTGGCGAGCGGGATACCCAGCATGCCCAGGGTCAGCACCGCGGGCACGATATTGGCCAGTTCGTCGACGAAATCGATCCGCCCCGACTCGATCTTCTCGTCGATCGCGGCGCGCACGATCTCGTCGATGAACGGGATCCAGCGGGCCACGGCGGCGGGGGAGAGATACGGATTCAGCGCCGCGCGCACCTCGCGATGCTCCGGCTCGTCCATTTCCAGAATGCCGCCCCGAACACCGCTCGCCCGTGGGGCTTTCGGAATGGAGATGCCCTTGTAGCCGCGCCGGACCCCGGCCGTGTCGTGGTCGTTGGAGATGTGCGGGCAACGCGCGAGTTCGAAGACCTCACGGTTGCCCGCCGCGACCCAGTGCCCGTCGTGGGTGTCGGTCCAGGCGATCGGGCACTGCTCATGCATGGATTCGGTGGTCGCGACGAATTGGTCCCGATATTCGGGGGTCATTCTATCGAACGAGAAATTCGGTTTCTTGCGTGTGTCGTCGGTCGCCACGTCGTCGACGCTCATGGCGGTGTCCTCTCAGGAAATATCGATGGCGCGTTCCGGGCAGGAGTGCGCTGCTTCGCGCACCTGCTCCTCCTCGTCGGGCGCGACGGTCTCACTGACCGGCGACGAATGACCGTCGAAGTCGCTCAGCTCGAATGATCGGGGAGCGGTCATCGCGCACAGCGTGTGGCCTTGGCAGCGCGTTGAATCGACTCGAACCTTCACGGCGGGAATTCCTTTCAGGCGTGGTAGTCGTACCACTTCAGGTATCCGCCCGCGTCCACCCGCAATTGGCTGCCGGTGACGAAACGGGACTCGTCGGATGCCAGGAACAGCACCGCGTCGCTGATGTCCTCGGGCTCGACATACGGAACCGGCATGGCCTGCATGGTGTGGAAGGCGGGTTCGGCGTCCGCGCGGGTCGGATTCTCGAGATCGGGCCGGAACGAGCGGTACATCGGCTCGCTCTGCAACATCGGGGTATTGCAGTTGGTGGGGTGGATAACGTTGGCGCGGATCTTCTTCGGCGCGATGTGGGTGGCGAGTTCGTGCACCACCATCGACAGCGCGCGCTTGGCGACCATGTACGCGACGCCGCCGGGATCCTTGCCCGGCTGGTCCACCTTGGTGGTGTCCATCAGCGCGGCCAGCGACCCGGTGGCGATGATCGACGCGCCGGCCTGCAGATGCGGCAGCGCGGCGTGGATGGCGTTGAGCACGCCGACCAGGTTGGTGTCGAGCACATCGGTCCAGGCCTGCCACTGCGGCTCGCCCTTCATCCCGGCGATCCCGGCCTGGGCGACGACGATGTCGAGGCGGCCCAGTTCCTGTACTCCCTGCGCGACCGCGTCACGCATCTGCGCGGCATCGCGCACATCGGCCTGGACGGTGACGATGCGCCGCCCGGACTTCTCGACCAGTCGCGCCGTTTCGTCCAGATCCTCGGGACGCGACAGCGGGTACTGGATGGTGTCGATGTCCTGACAGATATCGACGGCGATGATGTCGGCGCCCTCGGCGGCCAGACGCACCGCATGACTGCGGCCCTGGCCGCGAGCGGCTCCGGTGATAAAGGCGACCTTGCCCTCGACACGTCCCACGGGAATTCCTTTCGGTGTGTGCGGTGCCCACCGGAAGGCGGTGAGCCCGTTGTCTGGATTGGTACGACTAGGTGTTACGGCCGCCGTTGACCCCGAGGATCTGCCCGGTGATGTACCCGGCGCTCTCGGAGATCAGGAACGCGCACGCCGCGGCGATGTCCTCGGGTTGGCCCACCCGCCGCACAGGGGTGCGCTGGATGTGGTCGTCGATCGTGCCGCCGAGCAGCTTGGCCGCCTCCGCCTTGCGCAGCATCGGGGTGTCGATGAAGCCGGGCGGGACGGCGTTGACGGTGATCCCGGCCGGACCGAGTTCGAGCGCCAGCGATTTCGTCAGCCCGTTCACCGCGGACTTGGCCGCGACGTAGTGCGCCATGAAGGGCTGACCCGAATGTGTGCTCGACGAGGAGATGTTCACGATGCGACCCCACCCGGCCTCGAGCATGTCGGGCAGCACCGCCTGAACGCAGTGGTAGACGCCGTTGAGGTTGACGTCGATCACCCGCTGCCACTGCGCGAAGTCGATTTTGGAGAAGCGCCCCGTACCGTCCAGGCCCGCGGCGTTCACCAGGATCGTCACGGGACCGAGCTGGGTGCGGATCGCGGCGAAGGCCGCGCCCACCTGCTCGGGATCGGAAACGTCGGCGGTGTGGGCGAATTGGGTATCGGTCGGGCGCAGATCGAGCGTCGCCACGTGATACCCGTCGGCCTGGAGCCGTTGTGCGACAGCGAGACCGATACCGGAGCCGCCGCCGGTGACCACAGCGGTTTTCACGCCCAGGCCTCCTCGCCCGCGAGGGTGGTCCGGTGCAGTTCGCGTTCGGAGGACGCCTGATAGGGCAGCGCCCGATGCAGGATGCCGGTGTTGTCCCAGATCACCAGGTCGCCGACGGTCCAGTCGTGGGTGTAGCCGAAGCGTTCCTGCGTCGACCAGGCGAGCAGTTCGTCGAGCAGCGCCCGGCTCTCCGCGGGATCCATGCCGACGATGTGATCGGCGGTGGCGCCGATCACCAGGGATTTGCGGCCGTCCGCGCGCTCCCAGACCAGGGCCGTCTCGTGGCTCGGCTGGGTACGCCAGTCCGCGACCTGTTCGGGGGTCGGCTCCGGATGCACCAGCCGCTGGGACGCCTCGAAGCTGTGCACCACGCGCAGACCTTCGTAGCGCTTGCGGTCGGCTTCGGGGAGGTTCTCGTAGGCGGCGTAGGTGCTGGCGAACTGGGTGCCGCCACCCTCCATGGCGACGTGGCGGGCCGTGAGCACGGTGGCCTTGGCCGGCACCTCGTTGGTGGTGTCGTCGATGTGCCAGAAGAACGTGCCCTCGAGGTACTTGGCAGCCCGGTTCTTCGCGGGATCGAGGGTGATCGTGAAGATCTCCCGGCCGCCGGGTGCCAACACCGTGCCCAGCTCGCGGCAGAACGCGAGTTGAGCTTCGTCATCGAGGTGCAGACCGCGCACGACCAGCACACCGCGCCATTTCAGTGCTTCGAGGCACCGGCTGACCACCGTGTCGTCGTGCAGATCGGCGACGCCGGTGACTTCCACCCCGATCGCGGGACGCAGCGCTGTAGTGTGGATCACAAGAATCTCCCTTCCAGTTGCGAGAACCGTACTCTCGCTGAGGTTTCCTCCGCAAGGGCTGATGTCCGCTTTTCGGCGAACGGGCCGCCGGTGATCGCGGTGTCGGTCGCGGCATTCGGCTGATGCGAGCCCTTGCATATGGATATATTGTTCTCTAGAAGAGAGAATCACATTTCCAACGCTCAGCGAGGAGACGGGATGTCATCCCAGGACACGGACTCGATCGGCGCGTCCGCGCCGACCACGGCAGTCACCAAACGATTGCTGATAGACGGACAGCTGGTCGAGGCGGAACAGACCTTCGCCTCGCTCAATCCCGCGACCGGCGAGGTGTACGGCTACGCGCCCGAAGCCACGCTCGAACAGACCGAGGCGGCCATCGCCGCCGCCCGTCGAGCCTTCGACACGACCAGCTGGTCGACCGACGCGGCGTTGCGGGCTCGCTGCCTGGACCAACTCCATCGGGCACTGCTCGACAACGTGGAGGACCTGCGCGAGCTCACCATCGCCGAGGTCGGCGCCACCCGGCGGCTCACCCACGGCAACCAGCTCGACTTCCCGATCGAGATCGCTCGCTTCTACGCCGACCTGCTGCCCGAGTACTCGTTGACCGAGGAACTGAGCGAGCTCGAGATCCGCGGGGAGCGCCACCGGCGCTGGATCGAGAAGGAAGCCGCCGGTGTCGTTTCGGCGATCGTGGCCTACAACTACCCGCATCAGCTGGCCCTGGCCAAGCTCATGCCCGCCCTGGCGGCGGGCTGCACGGTGGTGCTCAAAGCTGCCCCCGATACCCCGCTGGCCACGCTCGCCCTCGGTGAGCTGATCGCCGAGCACACCGATATCCCGCCCGGCGTGGTGAATGTGTTGTCCGCCGCCGACGTCGAGATCGGCAAGCTGATGACCACCCACCCCGACGTGGACCTGATCACCTTCACCGGCTCCACTCCGGTCGGGCGCCAGATCATGGCGGCGGCGAGCGAATCGCTCAAGCGGGTCTTCCTCGAGCTGGGCGGCAAATCCGCGATGGTCCTGCTCGACGACGCCGACTTCGCCACCACGGCGGTGTTCGCCGCGTTCACCATCTGCACCCATGCGGGACAGGGCTGCGCGCTCACCTCGCGGCTGCTGGTGCCACGCGCGCGCCACGACGAGATCGTCGAGCTGGTCGCCACCAATCTGGGCTGGGTGAGCAGCGGGGATCCCAGTGACCCGAAAACCTATATGGGACCGCTGATCAGCGCCAAGCAGCGCGACAAGGTGCACGGCCTGGTCGAGCGCGCGGTCGCCGCCGGAGCCACGTTGGTCACCGGCGGTACGAAGGTCGATCCGGGCTTCTTCTACGCGCCGACCCTGCTCGCCGGCGTCGATCCCGACAGCGAGATCGCGCAGGAGGAGGTCTTCGGCCCGGTACTCGTCGTGATCCCCTACGACGATGACGACGACGCGGTGCGTATCGCCAACAATTCGATCTACGGCCTGTCCGGTGCGGTGTTCAGCGCCGATACCGAGCGCGCGCTCGGTATCGCCCGGCGTATCCGCAGCGGAACGTTCAGCATCAACGGCGGTAACTACTTCCAGCCGGACGCTCCCTTCGGTGGATTCAAGCAGTCGGGGATCGGTAGGGAAAGCGGTGTCGCCGGGCTGGAGGAATTCCTCGAGAGCAAGACCTACGCCGCGGTCGTCGGGTTGAGCGACGCGTCGGGCGGTGCCCAGTAGTGGGGCCGCTGGAGGGAATTCGCGTCCTCGAGGTCGCGATGTACGGTTTCGTGCCGTCGGCGGGCGCGGTCCTGGCCGACTGGGGCGCCGATGTTGTCAAGGTCGAACACGCGGTCACTGGCGATCCGCAACGCGGCCTCAGACAAATCGGCCGGATGCGGGTCGAAGGTGACCCCAATCCCAATGTCGAACATGCCAATCGGGGCAAGCGCAGCATCGGCGTGGACATGTCGGTGCCCGAGGGGCGCGCGGTGATCCACGACCTCGCCCGCGAGGCCGACGTGTTCCTCACCAGCTTCCTGCCGCAGGCGCGGACCAAATTCGGGATCGACGTGGACGACATCCGCGCGGTGAACCCGAAGATCGTCTACGCGCGCGGCAGTGCGCTCGGCCCGCGCGGCGCGGAATCGGACAAGGGCGGGTTCGACATGACCGCCTTCTGGTGCCGCGGCTCGGTCGCCGCCACCATCACCCCGCCGGGCACCGAGGGCATGGTCTCGCCCCCGGGGCCCGCCTTCGGCGACACCATCTCGGGGACGAACCTCGCGGGTGGGATCGCGGCGGCGCTGCTCAAACGGGAACGCACCGGCGAACCGTCGGTGGTCGATGTCTCGTTGCTCGGAAGCGGGCTGTGGGCGATGGGCCACACCATCGCGCTCTCGGCCCATCTCGGTGAGCCGATGGTGGCGCCGGTACCGGGTGCCCATGGCGCGCCGACCAATCCGCTCTCGGGTCTGTACGTCACGGCCGATGGCCGTTACCTGTCGCTGGTGATGTTGCAGCCGGTGAAGTTCTGGGCCGACGTGTGTCGCCACATCGACCGTCCCGAACTCGCGACCGATCCTCGTTTCGGGACGTCGGCCGACATCGCGGCCAATACCCAGGAGGCCGTGGCGATCCTGCGCGAGGCTTTCGCGAGCCGGACCCTCGCCGAATGGACCGAGCGCCTGGGGACCCTGTCGGGACCGTGGGCGCCGGTCCAGGACAGCCTGCAGGTCGGCTCGGACCCGCAGATCAGGGCCAACGAGTACCTGATTCGCGCCGGTGAGCTCGAATTGGTCGCCAATCCGGTGCAATTCGACGTCACCGCACCCGAACTGGCCCCCGGCCCCGAGTTCGCCGCCCAGACCGAGGAGATCCTCCTGGGCCTCGGTCTGGACTGGGAGCGGGTCATCGCCCTCAAAACCGCGGGCGCGATCACCTGAGATCTGCCCACGATCACGAAAAGCTCCGGCGGGCACCCACAGTGGGTGCCCGCCGGAGCTTTTCTGTTCGGCCCGGCAGTGTCGCGGACGCCATCCGCTCCGAGCCATCGCGACAGCGAGCGGCCCGCCTCGGGTAGGTGCCACCGAGGCGGGCCGCTCGTCTTCCGTTGTGTGCGTGCCGATTCGATCAGCGGCCGCGTTCGACCTGATCGAACGGCAATCCTCGATCGGCGGCGGCTTCCCGGGGCATCCCGAGGACCCGCTCGCTGATCTGGTTGAGGGCCATCTCGGTGCTGCCGCCCGCCAGGCTCCACGCCTGGCGCATCAGGTAATCCTGTCCGGCTTGGCCGGTCGCGGCATCGTCGGCGTCGCAACCCGTCGCGGCGGCGGCGCCGGCGATCCGCACCGCCATATCCGCTTGCAGCCACGAATTCCGGGCGCTGAACAACCGGACCATCGATCCGGCCGCGGGCACGAACTCACCCGCCGCGATACCGCGGGTGATGTGGCCGATCAGCTGATCGTGCACCATGTTCAGCGCCCGCGCCTCACCGAGATCCTCCCTGACCCGCGGGTCATCCAATTGCCCGGTCCGCCTGGCCGATTCGATGAGACCGGAGATATCACGCCCACTGTGGGTCTGGATTCCGCTGGAGTAGGGCGACGCGCCCCCGACGGCGCTGCGCTCATGGAACAATTGCCGGTTCGTGGTTTCCCAGCCGCCGTCGACCTCGCCGAGCACCGCCTCCGCGGGCAGCACGACATCGTCGAAGAACTCCTGGCAGAACTCCCGAGACCCGTCGACCTGGGTGATGCGCTGGATAGTGACACCGGGCGCGCGCACCGGAACCAGGAACATGGTGAGCCCGGCGTGTTTGGGCACCGACCAATCGGTGCGGGCCAGGCACAGCCCGTAGTCGGCGGCGTACGCGCCCGAGCTCCAGATCTTGGCGCCGTTGAGCACCCAGGAATCGCCCCGGCGCTCGGCGCGGGTGGTGAGCCCGGCCAGGTCCGAGCCGCCGCGCGGTTCGGACAGGAACTGCACGAGCAGTTCCTCACCGCGCAGCACCGCCGAGAGGTGGGTGCGCTTCTGTTCCTCGGTGCCCTTGTCCAGAATTGTCGGCGCGCACACGGTCAGGGTCGGGATGTTGAGCGCCAGCGGCATCTCGTAGGCGCGCGACTCCTCGCTGAACACCCGCTGGTGCTCGGGTGTCAGGCCCAGCCCGCCGTACTCCTTCGGAAAGCAGATGCCGGCGAAGCCGCCGTCGTAGAGGATGCGTTGCAGCTGTTTGGCGCGCTGCCAGGATTCCTCGGACTTGCTGGTTTCCCCGTGCTGATTGGGCGGTGCGGGCTCGAGGTTGTCCGACAGCCAACGTCGGGCGCGGAGGCGGAATTCGTCGACGGGCTCCAGCTCGGCGGTGCTCGGTTCGGTCATGCGACCTTCCTGTCCAGGAGATCGGTGAGGCGACGGCGATGCTCCTCCGGCGTCCCGTACAGCGCGCGCCCGAGGGTGACCCGCCGCAGATACAGATGCATATCGTGTTCCCACGTCACCCCGATGCCGCCGTGGATCTGCACGCAGTCCTGGAGCAGGCCGGGGACGACGGCCCCGATATAGGACTTCGCGACGCTGACCGCCTCGGCGGTTCTGGTCGGGTCGCCGTGGAACGCGTTGGCCGCGGCCCAGGCGGTGGCACGGCAGGCCTCGAGCGAGGTCTTGTGTTCGGCCGCACGATGTTTGAGCGCCTGATAGGACGCCAGCTGCCGGCCGAAGGTGTAGCGGTCGAACATCCACCGCACGGTGAGTTCGAAGGCGTGCTCGGCCGCGCCGGTCGACTCCGCGGCGGTGAGCGCCGCGGCGACCTGCACCTGGGTCTCCAGCGCGGCGGCGGTCTCGCCGGGATAGCGCTGAACGACGGCGTCCTCGCCGACCACGACATCGACCAAGGAGACTTTCGCGGTGCGGCGAACGAGGTCGAGTGTCCAGGTCGGGGTGACGGTGACGCCCGGTGCGTCGGCGGCGATCAGCACCTGGACCGGCCCCTGGGGACCGCGCGCGGAAACCAGCAGCACGTCCGCTTGATCGCCGCACTCCACCCGATCCTTGACGCCGGAGATCCGGAAACCGGTGCCCTCTGGCACCGCGACGGTATCCACCGCCGCGGGCCCCAACCCGTGTCCGGGCTCGTAATGGGCCCAGGCGGCGATGGTTTCGCCACTGAGCACTGCGGCGAGCAGGTCCGCGAAGCGGTTCTGCTCCCTGACCAGCGAGGTCAGCACGGCACTGGTGGTGATGAGCGGGCCGGGCGCGCAGGCCCGCCCGAACTCCGTCGCGACCAGGGCGAGATCGGCCATCGGCACCGCCGAGACCGATCCGCCGCCGAGCCGCTCCGGGACCAGCGGTGCGGTCCAGCCGAGTTCGGCGCCCTGGCGCCACCATGCGCGATCGAACCCGACGCCGGAGGCGGCGAGGCCACGCACGACGTCGAGCGGAACGGACTTGGCGAGGAATTCGCGCGTGGTCGAGCGAAACAGCCGCTGGTCGTCGGAGAGCTCGAAGTTCATCAGAGTGATTCCCAGACAGTCACTTTCATGGCTGCCGGGTCGATGGCCGGGCTGAGCGTGAAACGCCCGTCGGCGGAGCGAACCTTGATCTCCTTCAGTACCGCACCGGCATCGCCGTCGATGAGGTAGTCGGCCTGATAGGTGAATTCCGGGGCCTGCCCGCCGACCGGTTGGGCCCGGAATCGGGTGCAGGACTCGACGCCCGGGATCGCCAGCATGTCGGGAATGTGCACCTCGGTGTACCAGGTGTTGTATTCCTCGTCCATGCCCGCGCGGGGACTGGAGAAAACGATCAAATGCATGGCGATGTCCTTCGGTCGGTTCGGGTGCTCAGCTGATGCGCTGGGCGGTATAGCTAACGCAGTTGGTCTTTCATGACCTTGCCGGTGGCGTTGAGCGGGAGCTCGTCGAGGAACCGCACGGTTCGGGGCGCCTTGTAGCCGGCCATTCGATCGCGGGCCCACGACACCAGTTCCGCCTCCGATACCGGGCCTTTCGCGACCACGAAGGCGCGGCCGACCTGCCCGAGCCGTTCATCGGGCACACCGACGACAGCGACCTGGGCCACGGCGGGGTGCTCGAGCAGAAACGCTTCGACCTCGGCCGGATAGGCATTGAAGCCGCCGACGATGTACATGTCCTTCTTGCGACCGTTGATCCGCAGGCGACCGTCCAGGTCGAGGCTGCCGAGATCGCCGGTGTGCAGCCATCCGTCGGCATCGATGGCCGCCGTCGTCGCGTCCGGATCGTCGAAGTAGCCCTGCATGACGGAGTAACCGCGCACCAGCACCTCGTCGTCCTCGGCGATGCGCACTTCCACACCGTCACACGGGGTTCCGACGGTGGTCGCGACCTGCTCGAAGGTATCGCCGGGCCGCGACGCCGTCGCGGTGCCGGCTTCGGTGAGCCCGTAGCCGGTCATGATCGACTGGAACGGCAGTTCGGTCTTGACCCGCCGGATCAATTCGACCGGGATGTCGGCGGCCCCGGTGACCGCGGCCCGCAGCGACGACAGATCACGGGTAGCCGGTGCTTCCAGCAGGGCGTGATAGAGGGTGGGCGGGCCGGGCAGCATCGTCACCCGTTCCCGTTCGACGAGCTCGAGCACCTGCTCGACGTCGAACACCGGCACCGGCAGCATCGTGGCGCCGCGGATGAGCGAGCTGATCAACCCCGCCTTGTACCCGAAGGTGTGGAAGAACGGGTTGACCATCAGATAGCGGTCGCCCTCGCGCAGATCGGCCAGATCGCACCATTCCGCGTACAGCCGCAGGGTCTGGCGGTGATTCATCATCACGCCCTTGGGTCGACCGGTGGTGCCCGAGGTGTAGATGATGTCGGCGATGTCGGTGCCGTTGACTTCCCGTTCGAAAGGCTCACCGTCGGCGAGGAAATCCGATTTCAGGTCGATCACCGGCACGCCCTGCGGGCCGGTGTAGTCCGTCCCGAGGAAGCCCTGCTGCACCAACAGCAGCTTGGCGCCGCTGCGCCGCACGACGTCGGCGGCTTCCTCGGCCTTGAACCGGGTGTTGATCGGGACCAGCACGCCGCCCGCGGTGACCAGCCCGAACGCGGCGATGATCCACTCGGCCGAGTTGGGCGCCCAGATCGCCGCCCGATCGCCGCGCTCGATGCCCGCCGCCGCGAAAGCGCCCGCGGCCTTGCGCACTCGGTGGGCGAGATCGATGAAGCTCAACCGCTGTGGCCCGTCGACGATCGCTTCGGCAGTGCCGAAGCGATCGGCGGCGCTCAGGACCATCTGCGGGATGGTCTGCCAGGTCATACCTTCAGCAGCCTCGCGAGATTGCCGCCCATGATCTTGGCCTGATGCTCCAGGCTCAGATCCTTGATCTCGTGGATGTAGCGTGCCGGTTCGGCCAGGCCCTCCGGGTGCGGGTAGTCCGAACCGAACAGGACGTTGTCCACCCCGAGCAGGTCGGCGATCCCGCCGAGGTCCTCCTCCCAGAACGGGCTGACGAAGATGCTGCGCTTGACCGCCTCGACCGGATCCTGATGGCCGAAGCCCTCCGGCGCCTTCTTGGCGACGTCGGCGAGGTTCTCCAGCAGCGGCGCCAGCCACGACGCGCCGTTCTCGATGACCGCGACCTTGAGTTCGGGGAAGCGGAACAGCGCGCCGTGGCACACCCACGAGGCCACCGCGTCCTGGATCGGACGCCATTCGGTGGTCATCCGGAAGGTGTTGGTCTGGAACGGCAGCATCTCCAGGCTGGAGCCCTCCCACTCGGCGTTGTGCCGCGAGTAGCCGCTGTCGGAGGAGTGCATGGTGACGAGGATGTCGTGCTCGACCACCCGCTTCCAGAACGGGTCGAACTCCGGCAGCGCGAACGAGCGAAGCCCGCGCAGACCGGGGACCGGGGCCGGGCGCACCAGAATCGCCTTGGCGCCGTGCTCGACGCACCAGTCGAGCTCCTCGATCGCCTTCTCGACGATCGGCAAGCTCACCACCGGCACGGTGAAGATGCGGTCCTTGTAGACGAAATTGCCGTCTTCGCCCCAGGTTTCGAGCAGCCACCGGTTCAGCGAATGGATCACCGCGTGGATGAGATCGGGATGGTGGCGCATCCGTTCCTCGACGAGGCTGGCCAGCGTGGGGAACATCAGCGAGCGGTTGAGCTGCAGCTCGTTCATGAGCTCCAGGCGCGCGCCCGGCTCGCGGAACGCCGGGATCGACTTCATCGACTTGCCGAAGATCTCGCGCCGGCTCTTACCCTCGGGGTTGCCGTTCTTGAAGTAGTCCTCCATGGCGCCGGGACGGGCGACGACCTCGAAGGTGGGGTTGGGAATGTATTCGCTGATCTGGCCGAGGACCGCGATCTTGGTACGCCCGTTGATCTCGACGTACTTGATGGTCCCCTCGTACTCGGCAGGGAGGAACTTGGTCAGCGCCTCCTTGGTTTCGTAGAGGTGATTGTCCGCGTCGAACAACTGATACGGCAGATCCAGCTGCGTCATGAGAGCCTCCTTGTTGGTTAGTGAGAATCATATTCTCACAAGATGCGCATGGCAATATTCAGTCGCTACATTTGCGTCCAGACGGCCTTGGTCTGCAGGTAGGCCTCCAGGCCCGCCTTGCCGGACTCGTAGCCCCAGCCCGACTGCTTGTATCCGCCGAAGGGCATGGAGTGGTCGAAGACCATCTGGCAGTTCAGCGAGATGGTTCCGGCCTGCAGTTGTTTGGCCAGTCGGTGGCCACGGCCGATGTCCTTGGTCCAGACGGTGGCGGCCAGACCGTAGGAGCTGTCGTTGGCCATCGCGACGACCTCCTCTTCGGTGTCGAAGGGCAGGACCGTGACGATCGGGCCGAAGATCTCCTCGCGGTAGAGGCGGCTGGTGGCGGGGTCGACATTGGTGGCCACGGTGGGGTGCACGAAGTACCCGGTTCGATCGAGACGCTGACCGCCTGCCACGAACTCGATGCCCTCGGATTTGCCCTGATCGACATAACCCAACACCCGGGTGAGCTGCTTGGCGCTGATCAGCGGGCCGGCCATGGTGCCCTCTTCCCTGGGCCCACCCATCTTCATGTTGTCGGCCAGGTTCGCGATGCCCGCCACGACCTTTTCGTAGGAGCCGCGTTGCACGAAGACGCGCGAACCGCACACACACGCCTGGCCCGAATGCACGAAGGCGCCGAAGCCGGCCATCATGATCGCCATATCGAGATCGGCGTCGTCGAAGATCAGCACCGGCGATTTGCCGCCGAGTTCGAGGGTGATCTTGTTGAGGTTGCTCGCCGCCGAGGCCGCCACGATCGCCCTGCCGACCTCGGTGGAGCCGGTGAAGGCGACCTTGTCCACGTCAGGGTGCGCGGTGATCGCCGCGCCGGTGGTGTGTCCGTAGCCGTTGACCAGATTGACCACGCCCTCCGGTACGCCGGCCTGGGCCAGGAGCCGGTCGAGTACCAGCGCCGAAAGCGGAGTCTCCTCGGCGGGTTTCACCACGCTGCTGCACCCGGCCGCGAGGGAGGGGGCGACCTTGGCGCAGTAGTTGAAGACCGGCCCGTTCCACGGGAAGATCAGCCCCACGACATCGTAGGGCTCCTTGAGGGTGTAGCCGTGTTGCCGCGATTCCACGCCGGTGAGCCCGCCGGCGTTGATGTCGTGCGCGATGCCGTCGATCTTCGTGCACCAACCGGCGTAGTAGCGGAACCATTCCGAGCCGATGCCGACGGTGAGCGCGGCCTGGTTCTGTGGGATTCCGGCGTTGGCCGATTCGAGGTCGGCCAGCAGCTCGGTGTTCTCGTCGATCAGATCCGCGACGCGCCAGAGGATCTTGGCTTTCTCGCTGCCCGCCAGGTTCTTCCAGATGCCGGATTTCGACGCCGCTTTCGCCCGTGCGACGGCCTCGTCGACAGCTTCGGAGCCGCCGTCGGTGAATTCGGTGAGCTGTTCCTCGGTGACGGGATCGACGACGGGGATCGCGTCTCCGGTGCCCGGTCGGTTGCGGATCTCGTCCAGCACAGTCTGCACGGTCATGGCGTAACTCCTCGCATGTCAGCGGTGACTCGAGCGCAACGGATTCGGTACGCGGAATGCACCGTCGTCGCAAGGTTAGGCGCATAACCATCGAGGTGTCCAGACCCCAAATCGGCTCCGGTGAGGAACGGGGAAGCTAGGTGGAAGCCCGCACGATGAGGCGGGCGACATCGGTCGGCCGCGGCGCGGGGGGTGCCGGATATCCCAGTTCGGTGAGGACAGCGGCGATCGCGGCATCGGCCACCGCGGCGGGGATGTACTCCACCGTCGTCAGCGGCGGATCACACAGCGCCCCCATGGGATTGGCCTCGATGCCGATCACGGCGAGGTCGTGCGGGCAGCGCAGACCCGCCTCCCGCAGACCGTGCAACACCAGACCCGCGATCTCGTCGCTCTGCGCGCAGACCGCGGTCACCCCGTCGCGCACCCACCTGGTGACCAGCTCGGCCGCACCGCTCGCGGTCACCTCGTCCACGGTGATCGGCGGCAGATCGTGCGCACGCGCGGCGTCGACGATTCCCTGGAGCCAATAGTCGCCGAGGGCACGCCATTTGGCGATATCGGTGCGTCCGAACGCGATCTTGCGATGTCCGCGCGAGACCAGGTGCCCCACGCGCATCGCCCCGACGGTGAGCAGGGGATCGCCGAGCGCGGGCAGCAGCCCGATCTCGATCAGGGGAACCTTCGCGGCGCGCACCTTGCCGCGCGCGTCGCTGCTCAACGGGAACAGGCTCACCACCGCGATCGGATCGAGATTGTCGATCGCGTCGATGATGCGTTCGTAGTCCTCGGTCTCGAAGATCTGCACCTGGAGCAAACCGTACTGCGCGAGCGCGGCGGCCATCAGGCTGCCCGCCTGAATCGGCATGTCGCCCACCGCGACTCGCGGCAGGATCGACAGCACCACCCCGCTCTCGCCGCGCGCGAGATTTCGGGCGGCGACATTGGGGCGATAGCCGAGTTGTCCGGCGGCGCGGTAGACAGCCTCCCTGGTGCGTGCGGAGATGCGTTTGCCCGCGGAATTGTTCAGGACGTAGCTGACGGTCGCCGTGGATACGTTCGCCAGCCGGGCGACATCGGCGTGGGTGGGCCGCGCACTTCTGCCGACACTCGTCGCGTCGGGATCGGGAGCGGCCATGCACTCATGATGGCACCGTCACCGCGGACCCGGTGTGTAGGGGCCGCCGTACGGCGTGGGAATGGTCAGCGGTCCCACCGGTGCCTGCTCGGCGGTCTGCAAGGGATCGACGGGCGGTGGCGCGGGGACGGGGTCGTCGGCCGGTCGCGGCGCGTTGCGGGCGCCGCGCGGCATGAGGGTGGGATCGGGGTCGGTGCAGTCCGCGTGCAGATAGGGCGGCGCGTAGTCGGGGACCGAGCCGCCGCGGCGCGGCACGTTGTAGTCGCAGGCGTAGCGGGGGTAGATGCTGGCCAGTGCCCAGACACCGCCGTCGTGGAACGCCGAGGCCACCGCGTCGAGGGCGGATCCGGCGCGCTGGCGGGGAAAGAAGAACTCCTCGAGGGCGGGAATCCGGGAGTAGGCGACCCGTGAGACGGTGACGAGATTGCCCAGCAACTGCACCATCGTCGGTGAGTTCTGCGCGAGGATGGTGTCGAGTTCGGTCAGCAGCGGTGGTGTCTGCGCCAGCAGTTGTTCGTAGCCGCCGGTCATCGCCGCCATGCCGCCCGTCACCGCGGCGAGGTTCGCCGACGTGTCACGCAGGGCGGTGCGCCCGTCGTGCAGGGTCGTGACCACGACTCGGCTGTTGCGCAACAGGTTCACGGTGTTGGGCAGCACGGCGTCGAGCGTGGAGATGAGGAACGTGCCACCGTCGATGATGTCGGCCAGCTTGTCGGGCCCGGCCGGACCGACACCCAGTTCCCGCGAGATGGTCGCGAGCCGGCCGGGATCGATCTGGGCGAGGGTGCCGCTGAGGCTTTGCAGCATGTCCGCCATCGGCACGGGGGTGGCGGTGCGATCGGCGGTGACCAGCGCTCCGTCGGTCAGATACGGGCCGTCGTTGCTCGCGGGCAGGAAGTCGAGATACTGCTCGCCCGCCGCGGACAGGGCCGCCGCCCGCACCTGCCCCGACACCGAGATTCGCACATTCTCGTCGATGGCGGCGACCGCGATCACCTTCTGGTCGACCACCCGCACCGAGTCCACGCGCCCGACCCGCACGCCACGCAGGGTCACCTCCTGCCCGGGCAGCAGCCCGCCCGACTGGGTGAGTTCGACGCGTACCCGATACGGGTGATCGAGCGGATCGACGCCGAAGGTGGACAGGATCAGGTGCGAACAGGCACCGGTGAGGATGGCGAGCAGTCCGAGCAGCGAGACCACCGCCCGATGCCGGTGTGCGGCCCGGACGACCCCGACGAGCGCGCGCGCCGGTGTTTCCATCCGGCTCGGCCGGGGTGTCGTGGTCATCGTGGTGCTCCTGCCAGCCGGACGCCCAGCCGATCGATCATGTGCTGGAGCGAGCCGACGAAGGCGGTCCAGTCGGTGATGTCAGGGGCCCGCCCGCCGACGCCGCCCGGATTCGCCGGGTCGGGAATCGCGAGCTGGGCGACGTCGACCGCGACGTGCCCGTTGGGACCACTGATCATCTTGAGCACGATCTTGATCATCTCGTTCACCGAGTCGAGGTCGGCGTCCGGATTGAGGGCCGCGGCGTTGAGTCCGGCGGCCAATCGGTTGATGTTGGCGGCCATGCTCGTGTTGTTGGTGCCCGCGACACTGGGGAACCGCGCGAGCTGGATGGCGATCGTATGGACGCGATCGACCAGGGTGACCAGGGAATCGGTGTTCTCGGCGAGGACCGCGACGGCCGGTCCGGCCGCGGCCACGGTGTCGGCGAGGGTGGATTGCTGGGCGGCCACCGTCGCGCTGAGATCGGCCGCGCCGTGCAGAACACCGTTGATCTGGTCGGTGCGATCGGAGAGGCCGCGCAACAGTGTTCGGGTCTCGTCGAGCAGCGCGGCGAGCCGGTCACCGCGGCCGCCGACGTGGTCGCTGAGCGCGGCGACGACGGTGGTGAGGTACTGGATGGTGCCGCCGTTGACGAGAAGCGATGCGCGAGTGAGCATTTCCTCGATCGTCGAGGCCGCCGAAGTCGACTCGAGCGTGATCGCGGCACCGTCGTCGAGTACCGCGCCGCCGGGCTCGACAACCGGCGGCGGCTTCATCGCCACGAAGACGTCGCCCATCGGGGTGGCCGACCGCAGCTGCGCCGAGGTGCCGACGGGCAACCGGACCGACGAGGTGATGCGCAGGGTCACCAGGGCGGTGTAGTCGCGTGCCGACATGGACTCGACCTGACCGATATCGGCGCCGTTGAGCGTCACCTTCGCCTTCATGGGCAGATTGAGCGCGTTGGAGAAGGTCGCGGTGAGGGTGTAGGTGTCGCCGCCGAGCCCTGGTGCCGGCAGCGGCAACTGGTCGAGCCCCACGGCACATCCACTGGTGGACAGGGCGAGCGCGACGGCGACCGCGAGTCGGGGCGCGAACTGGGTGCGAGGTGTCATCGGCCGCTCTTTCCCGCGATGCCCGCCAGGATGGCGGTGATACCGAAATCCGGTCCCATATCGCGCATGGTTCCGGTCGCGCAGCCCTGGTTCTGCAGTTGGAGCAGGTTGCAGATCTCCTTGACCATCTGGCCGTCGAGCAGCAGCCGGTTGATGTCCACCACGGCGCGCAGTGCGCGGACATTCGGGTCGACGGAGTTGTAGGCGTTGTCGACGACCATCGGGAACACATCGAGGAACTGGGCGAGGTTGTAGTCGTAGGCGGCCAGGGAACCGGTCACCGTGTTCGCGTTGGTGGCGAGACCGGAGATGGTGCCCTGGTGGCGTCGCAGCAGTTCGGTGACCTGGCCGATGATCCGGTTCAGCGCGGCGCCGGTCTCGCCGGAACCCAGCTGTTGTTCGGCCAGGAAATCGGTGAGTTGTGCGACGGCGCCGCCGAATTCGCGCAGCGTCCCGTCATTGCGCGCGGCGGCCGCGGTGAGCTCGTCGAGGTTGGTGACGACGGTGGTGATCGCGTCGCGGGTGGCGGCACCGTTGTCCTGGCCCTGTCGCAACGCCCGGGAGAGTTCGCCCAGGGCCGCCCGCATCTCGTCGCCGTTGCCCGTGGTCGCGGCGGACCCCAGGTCGATCAGGTCGGCGACCGGTCCCGTGCCCTTGCCGTCACCGCCCAGCGAGGTCGACAACTTCTGCGCCATCGACAGCAGGGCGTCGAACTCGACCGGCGACTTCGTGCGGGCGGTACCGAGTACCGCTCCCGCGGGCAGGGTCGGTCCGCCACGGTAGACCGGGGTGAGTTCCACGTGACGGTCGGTGAGCAGTGAATCCGAGATCGTGACCGCCTGCACGTCGGCCGGTAGCTGAATCGCGCTGTCGATTCGCATCTCGACGACGACCTCGGTGCCGCGGGCCTCGATCCGGACGATCCGCCCGACCTTCATGCCGAGCACCGAGACCGGATTGCCCTCGTAGAGGCCGTTGGCATTGGCGAATTCGGCGGTGATGGTGGTGGTATCCGCCTGCGAACCGACCGAACAGCTGGTCAGACAGGCGACGCTCACCGTGATCGCGGCGAGTTTCAGGGTGGAGATCAGGGCTTTCATCGACAGTCCTGGTGATAGGGGGCGCGGCCGTTCTCGACGGCGACGGCACTCAACGCGCACATCCACGAGTCGACGAAGGCGCCGTCGGGGGCGCTGGCATTGAGTTCGGCACCGGTACCGGTGGCGTTGGCGAACATGCGCCAGGGGACCGGAAGGATCTGCAGGATGTTGCGCAGCAGGTCGTCGTGGCCTGCCATCATCGCGGTCATGTCACGCAGGTCGGTCAGCAATTGTTCGACCTCGGCGTGGTCATCGACCACGATCGGCTCCAGCCGCGCGACCAGCGTGGTGATCGCGTCCAGTAGTCGGCGTAGCGCGTCCTGGCGGGCGATGATCTGGCGCAGCACCGTGCCGCCCTGACCGACCACCGAGGCGAGTTCGGCTTGCTGGGAGCGGATCACGGTGCTGACCTGGTCGGTACTGGTGAGCAGCGTGCCGATTTGGTCGCGTCGGGTCGCGATGGTGGTCGACAGGGACCGGATGTCGCGCAGGATGCCCGGCACCAGCGACGGCATGCCGTCGAGTCCGCGCGACAGCGAGGTCATCGACTCGGCGATCTTGTCGGCGTCGAGTTGGTCGAAGGTCGTGGTCGCGTCCTGCAGTGCGGTCTCGAGGTCGTAGGGAACGGTGGTCTGGGACAACGGAATTCGATTGTCACGCAGTTCGCCGCCGCCGGACGAGCGCAGTTCGACATAGCGCGAACCGAGCAGCGTGGTGAGTTTGATCGCGGCTGCGGCATCGGCGCCGAGGACGACCTCGTCGTCGACCGACAAGCTCACTTCGACGTGGTCGCCGGCGAGCCGGGTGCCGGTCACCGTGCCGACGGGAATGCCCGCCCAGGTCACCGGGTCACCGGCGGCGATGCCCGCGGCTTGCGCGAAATCGGCCCGCACCGTGCGGGTGCCGAGGTTCAGCGAATTGACCACGACCAGCACGAGCAGCGCCAGCACCACCGAGAGCACGGCGATGAGGCCGGTTCGCAGCGACTTGTCGGTGGCGATCGCGCCGGAACCTCGGCGCGTCGAGACGCGAGTGAGGGCGCGCAGTGGTGTCTTCATGGGTCCTACCTACAGATCGCGGAGTGCTGGGGCCGACCGGTCGGGGAGGCGCCGCCCAGGATCTGCGCGATCACCGGATCGATGCCGGGGATGATGCTGAAACTGATATCGCACACATAGGCGTTGACGAAAGCGCCCGCGTCGGTGGCCCGGATCATGGCCTGGAACAGCAACGGAATATTGAAGCCGAGGAAGGCGAAACGTTGGTTGCCGTCGACGAAGTGCCGCGCGAAGCCGGGTTCGCGGTTCATGAACTCCGTCAGCGACGGACTCGCGCCGTCGACCACCGCGGCGGCGTCGGCCACGACGGTGGAGATCCGCGCGGTCTGGTCCAGCAGCGTGTCACGGCGGGATTCGAGCGCGTCGAAGATCTTGCGGGTCTGGGTGAACGTCGTCTGTAGTCCGGCGCTCTGCCCGGCCAGCGTGGTCATCACCGCCGACAGGTTGTCGATCAGTGTGCCCAGGATCTGGTCGGGCCCGGCGAAGGACTGGACCAGGGTCGCGGTCTCGGTGATCAGGGCGGCGACCGCGCCGTCGTCGCCCTGCAGGGCGCGGATCAGCGCGGAGGTCAGATTGTCGACGTCCGCGGGGTCGAGGGCGCTGAACAACGGCTGGAATCCGTTGAGCAGCCCCGACAGATCGAAACTCGGCTCGGTGCGCTCGAGGGGGATCCGCGCGCCGGGCGCCAGCGCCGTCGGGTCGCCGGATTCGGCCCGGCTCAACCCGAGATAGCGCTGTCCGATCAGATTCTGATAGGTGACCGAGGCGATGGTGTTGGCGTAGACGGGCTGATCTCGTTGAATTCGGAAGCCGACCTCGGCATCGGGACCGTGGATGCGGATGGAGTCCACCCGGCCGACCTGTACTCCGGCGACCCGGACGTCGTCGCCGACGCGCAGTCCCGAGACATCGCTGAACACCGCGGAATAGGCGTGGGTGTCACCGGTGACATCACGTTGCAGGGTCACGCGGACCATCCAGATCAGCAGGGCGGCGACGAGCAGGAAAGCGGTCAGTCCGGCGAGGTCGCGTGTCATTTTCACCGTGGTTCTCCGGTGGGTGGTTGGGCGGGCACCGTCAGGCCGAGCAATTCGGCCAGGCTCGCGGCTTCCCTTGGTAGACCGAGGCTTTCGGCCACAATGTCGCGCTGGGTGAGCGTGTTCACCGGCTGGTCGGCGGCACCGATGACCGCCGGCCCCGCGGCGGGTCCGTTCGCGCAGCTCGCACCGGCCAGTTCGCCGTACCGTGGGCAGTCGGTGCGGGTGTATTGCTTGTGCGGGGTGAGCTCGACGATCACCTTGGCGGTGCCGCTCTGGGTCGCGGGTTGCCAGAAGTCGCGCGCGAACACCTGCGCGATCCGGGTCTGTGAGGTCGTCATCTGCACGAAATTGGCGCTGCCCGCGGCGAGTAGCTGCAGCACCGGGCCCAGTCTGGAGTTGAGGTCGATGACAGTGTCGGTCCGGTTGTTCAGCGCGGTGCCGACTGTCGTGGTGGTCGCGATACCGCCGGTGAGCAACTCGGACAGGCGGATTCGCTGCTCGGCGACGCTGCGGAGCGGAGTGACCGCGCTGTGGAGCGCGGCGAGCAGATCGGGAGCCGATTCCTGGAGTCCGAGTACCGCGTCGGAGAGCCCGGTGAGCAACGCGGTGTCGGCGGAGCCCGAGAGTTCGGCGTCGTAGGCCCGCACGATGCGCGCGAGCTGGGTGCCTGCGGCCAGCGCGTCCGCGCCGCGGCCGCGGGTCGCGCGTTCGACGGTTTCCAGGATCCCGACGGTGGGATCGCCGTCCGGGCGTCCCACCGCGTCGACGATGCGGCTCAACGCGGTGAGCGAGGTCTGCAGCTGCACGCTGGCTCGGCTGTGGTCCTCGGGTATCGACGCGCCGGCGCGCAGGGCGGGGCCGGGCCCGTTGTCGATGAGCTGGATCGAGGGCACCGCGAACACGTTGCTCGGGACCACCCGTGCTGTCACCGTCGCCGGGATGGTGGCCGCGTGCTCGGGCGTCAGCTCGATGCGCACCCGGTTGGGGTGGGCGCGGTCCGCGGCGACCACTTCCTGCACGCTGCCGACCAGGATGCCGCGATATTTGACGTCGGATCGTTTCGGCAACCCGTCGCCCACGTCGACCAGCATCGCGGTGACCTCGATCGTCTGCGTGAACGCGCCTTCGGATCGGGCGACCATCGCCGCGACGGTGGCGGCGACCACGGCCAGTGCGGCGATCCCGCGCACGAACAACTTGGTGTTGTTCAGGTGCCGGTCATCGGATTCGAACACTATCGACATCGCGCTACCCACTGATCCTGGAGCCGGCGTCGAAACCCCACAGCGCCAACGTCATCAACAGATTCACCGAGATCATCACCGTGATGCTGGCGCGCATCGCCCGCCCGGCCGCGACGCCGACCCCCTGCGGTCCGCCGCGCGCGTAGTAGCCGAAGTAGCACTGGATCGTGGTGGTGATGGTGACGAACACGATCGCTTTCAGCAGCGAGAACACGACGTCGGTGCCGCTGAGCACCAGGTCGAAGTAGTGGGCGTAGGTGCCGAAGGATTGTCCGCCGACGAGCCCGACGAACAGTTCGACGGCGAGGTAGTCCGCGGCCAGCGCGGCCAGGAACAGGGGGATCACCGCCACGATCGAGGCGATCAGCCGCGTCGAGACCAGGAAGGGCACCGGCCGGATCGCGATCGCGTCGAGGGCATCGATCTCCTCGGCGATCCGCATCGCGCCCAGCTGGGCGGTGAACCGGCACCCTGCCTGCGCGGCGAAGGCGATCGAGGCCATGATCGGGGCGAGTTCGCGCGTGGCCGCGGTCGCGGCGATCATGCCGGTCGCGGGCTCCATGCCGAGCAGTTTCAAGGCGTTGAAGCCCTCGATGCCGACGATGCCGCCGGCGGCGGCGCCCAGGATGATCATCACTCCCGCCGTTCCGCCACCGACGATGAGCGAGCCGTTACCCCAGGTCACATCGGACAGGATGCGCAGCGATTCGCGGCTGTAATGGCGCAGCGCCACCGGTATCGAGACCACCGCGCGCACGAAGAAGGTGAACATGTGCCCGAACCGGATGACGCCGCGCCACGGCCCCGCCGCCACGGCGAGCACGGCCCGCGCGCCGGGCGGGCGATACACGCTGGCCATCAGAGGGTCGTCCTCGGGAACAGCATCGTGTAGATCTGGGTGAATCCGAGGTTGACCACCATCAGCACCACGATGGACGCCACCACGGCGGCATTGACCGAATTCGCCACCCCACCCGGCCCACCCCGGGTGTTGAGGCCCTTCTCGCACGCGATGACGACGACGATCACCCCGAACACCGCGGCCTTGACCATCGCCAGGTACAGATCACCCGAGGTCGCGAACGAGGAGAAGGTCGCCATGTAACTGCCCGGCGTACCGTCCTGGACATAGACATTGAACAGATAGCCGGCGAGGAATCCGACGAAACAGCTGACCGCGGTGAGCGCCATCGCGATCAGGATCCCGGCGGCCAGCCGCGGCACCACGAGCCTGCGCAGTACCGAGACCCCCATCACCTCCATGGCGTCGATCTCCTCGCGGATCTTGCGTGACCCGAGATCGGCGCACAGCGCCGAGCCCACCGCCGCCGCCAGCAGGATCGCGGTGACCAGCGGCGCCGACTGCCGGATCACGGCCAGGCCACTCGCGGCGCCCGCCAGCGCGGTCGCCCCGACCTGTCCTGCCAGCAAACCGAACTGGATGGACAGGGTCGCGCTGATCGGCACCGCCACCGCCACCGTCGGCAGCAGCGAGGTCTTCACCATGAACATCGCCTGGCCGACGAATTCGTCGAAGGGAAAGCGTCGCCCCGCGATGTCGGTGACCAGGTAGCGGAAGGCATCCCGGCCGAGTTCGACCTGTCGTCCGACGGTCTGTAGCGAGGCGACGGGGTGGCGCCGGGTGTATTGCTTGGACCAGTCTTTGATCTCGGTGACCGCGGATGCGCTGGGTTCCACTACTAGCTCTCTTTCCGATGTCGATGTCGCGTCAGCCCGGTGTGGGCGCGGCGAGTTCGCGAAGGGAGGCCAGGAACAGTTCGTCCATGCGCGGGCTCAGTTCGCTCAGGGTGGCCGCGCCGGCATGGCCGACGGAGCCGAAGACGCGTTCGAGGGCGTCGGCGGGCGTGGTGGCGCCGATGGACAGGCACAGGCACGCCACGCCTTCGGCGCGCAGTTCCTCGAGCGCCTTCGCGGCGTCGGCCTCGGCGTAGCGGCCCTCGTAGCCGTCGTCGTAGGGGCAGCCGTCCGACAGCACCACCAACAGCCGATTCTGTGTTCCCGCTTCGTTTTTCAGAATCTCGCCCGCGCCACGGATCCCTGCCCCGAGCCGGGTGTAGTTCGAGGGCGCGAGCTGATTGAGTCTGGCTCGACCGACCGCGCCGAAGCGCTGGTCGAAGGTCTTGATCGCCGGCAGGTACACCGCGTGGCGGCCCTCGGAGCGGAAGGCGTACACCGCGACGCGGTCACCGAGCTCTTCGAGCGTCACGGCCAGGGTGGCGGCCGCGCGCCGCTGGTGCTCGTGCACGGACAGGCCCTCCAGGTCGGCGTCGGTGGACGAGCCGGAGGCGTCGAGCAGGATCATGACGCCGAGATTGCGTTCGAGCCTGCGGTGTTCGAGATACACGTTCTCCGGCCGTGAGTAGCCCGAACGCAGATCGACGAACAGGTCGATGAGCGCCTCGATATCGAGCTCGTCACCATCTGGTCGCCCGCGCAGCACCTTCGGGCCGAGCCCGACCCGAGCCAGCCGCCGCCGCAGCACATCGTCTTCCGGTACGCGAGCTGCCGCGATATCGGTGGGTGCGGTCAGCGGGAAATCGACGACCCGGCACCAATCCGGTTTGTACCGGTTGTTGAACACGTCCCACTCGGGATGGAGAGCGCCGCCGATTCCGGCGGCGGCGCCCGGCTTGTCGGTGTCGGTGAACACGATTCGGGTGGGCAGCGGCCGGGCGTTGGGGCCGACCATCCGCGCCCGCCGTACCGCGCTGACCGGTGCCTCGGTGCCGCCGGGCGAGTCACCGTCCGAACGCGAACTGCCCATGGCCTTGCGCAGGAATTCCATCGCCGATTTGCCGCTGAAGAGGGGATTCTCGAAGAGTTTGAGAATCTTGCTCTCGTCGGACTTCTCGACGCTGTCCTCGATCTCGTCGTCGGCCTCGGGGATTTCGCTGAGGTCGAACTCCAGGCGCAGTTCGCGCTCGCTCGCTCGCCCGCCCGGACCGGGGTCCGAGGCCACCAGCTGGGAGGGTTTGAGGGTGCCGAACCAGGCGGGCGGCTCCTCGACCGGTGTTTTCCCCTTGGCTGCCGCGAGCGAATCCGCGGCAGTCGTGGTCGCGGGGGTGCCGCGGAGCCCGACCTCGGTGACGAGCGGAAGCCGTTGGGCGAGTTCGGTGAGGACACGATGGCCTTCGAGCGCCAGATAGCGACGAGCCGCCGTCGGACGCCCGCGCAATGACCGCACCAATGCCGGATCCAGGCTCCCGGCGCCGAGCAGTGCGCTCTGCACGAGCATTTCGCGGCGTTGCTCGGCATCGGTCGCGCCGCCCGACACGAACACGATATGGCCGTTCGTGTACGGGATCCCGCCCGCCGGCAGCTCTGCGATACCCACAGACCTGCCGGCGAGATAGGTGGCCAGGAGCCTGAACCGCTCCGGCCCGTTCGGATCGTTGTCGATCATGGCCGGCCGAGGACGGCGTCGACGAGTTCGCCGAGGGCGGCGACGATATCCGCATCATCCGAGAGCGCCTGCACCACAGCCGATTGCACGGCGGTACGCAGGGCCAATCCGCCCGCGACGAGGCCGCCGGCGAGGATCAGCATCCGGGTGGAGGACACCTCGCGCAGCGGCGAGTTGTCCAGGTTGCGGATGGCGCTGCCGACCGCGACCAATGCCCGCGCGGTCTCGGCGTCGACCCCGGCTTCGTGGGCGATCACCTCGCGCTCGATCTCGGGCGGCGGGAAGCCGAGTTCGATCGCGACGAAGCGCTGCCGAGTCGACTCCTTGAGGTTCTTCAGCACACTCTGATAGCCGGGGTTGTAGGAGATCACCAGCTGAAACCCGGGCGCCGCGGGCAAGGTCACGCCGAGTCGGTCGACCGGGAGTTCGCGGCGGTGATCAGCGAGCGGGTGGATCACCACGGTGGTGTCCTGGCGCGCCTCCACGACCTCGTCCAGATAGAAGATGGCGCCCGCACGCACCGCCCGCGTCAACGGCCCGTCCACCCAGACCGTTTCGCCGCCCTTGAGCAGGAAACGTCCGACCAGATCCGCCGAGGTCATGTCCTCGTGTCCGGCGACAGTGATCAGTTCGCGGCCGAGCTCGGCGGCCATGGTTTCCACGAAGCGGGTCTTTCCGCAGCCCGTGGGGCCCTTGAGCAGCAGCGGGAGGCCGCCGACGGCCGCCGCCCGGAAGACCTCGACTTCGTCGCCGACCGCCCGATAGAACGGTGCCCGCGGAACATCGAGTACAGCGCTGGCTCGATTGGTCATGTCAGTTTCCTTTGTCGGTGTCGGCGAAGGGAACGATCTTCGGCAATTCCGCACCGTCGGGCAGAACGAGTTTCCCGTTCGAATCTATGTAGCCGCTGTTGCGGAAGGGGACCGGCAGATCGGGATGCGGGCAGAGCCGGTCGGTGCCTTCACCGCAGATGCCCATGTTGAAGTACGAGCGCTTCTGGATGTCCTCGGGCCAGGGATCGGTGTGCAGGGCGAAGAACTGCGCGGGCAGGTTGTAGCCCACGAAGAAGAAGGTGCTGACGGCCGCGAAGATCGCCAGAAAGCGCGTGAACTGTTGTTTGACGAATCCGCCCTGGATCTGGTCCAGGCCGCGCTCGACGATGGTCCGGCCGCGGTCGTCGGTGAAATAGCGCAGCGAGCAGAGGCCGGCCTGAACGCCGCCCCACATGAGCCCCTCGTACAGCGGCCACTGGTAATAGGTGCCGGCATTGATCGACCATGCCTGGAGTGCGCCGGGGTAGGTGAAAAGGCCCATCGGCATCAGGAACAAACCCTCGATGACGAGATCGAAGAAGAATGTCCAGACGAGCAGCGCGCCGATCAGTCCCATGGTGCTGATATTCGGGAAGCGCTTCTTGACCGTTCGCATCACCCAGCAGCCGAGGATCGTGCACAGCAGCACGCCATAGGAATAGCCCGGTGCGTTCATCAGGATCGGCTCGGCCATCATGGCGCCCGGTTCGCCATAGGATTGCCAGCCCGGGACGTCCTGCACCCATGAGCCCATGTTGAACATCCAGGTGTTGTACGTGCTCCACGTATTGAAGTAATTGAGCAGCGGATCCTGGAAGAACATCAGACCGCAGGCCACGAACAGCATGCCGTCGAGCGTGATTCGCCGCTCACGCAGCCATGGCCGGATGATGAAGAAATACGCGCCGATCGGCAGACCGAGCAGGATCACGCCGGTCCAGACGGTGAGAATCACCTTCATGAAAGTCGGCGGATCGCTCGGTCCGGCGGGCACGCGTTCGAAATTGGGTCCGGTGACCCAGCGCAGCCACACGTATATCTGGAAGGCGAGGATCAACCCACCGAGAGTTGCCCAGATTTTCACCGCTTTGCTGGTGCCCTGAACTTTTGCGCCGAGGGCGGCCACGTTGCTGAGCGGCTCGGTGACGGTGTTTCCCTTTTTGAGCTCTGATGGTCCGCTCACAGCGCACCTCCTCGATGAATTGATGTGGTCCGATGTGCGTCGATACGCGCGAAATTCGGAATGGAATCGGCGAAGGCCGTAGAAGTCGATGGGAGAGTCATCGATCACGCTCCTGGAGTATCTGTTCCGTCAGAAATATACCATCAAGTATCTGAGATACTCCAGAGTTTCTTAGATTCGTGCCATAATCGCTGACATGGCTGAGCGATGGACCAGGGAGCGGAGACTCGAGCGCACCAAGGGGCTGCTCCTCGAGGCCGCCGAAGCGGTATTTGCCGAAAAGGGTTTCGCGGCGGCCACACTCGATGACATCGCCCATGCCGCCGGCTACACGAAGGGCGCGATCTACAAGCACTTCGCCACCAAGGAGGAATTGTTCCTCGGGGTGAACGATCGATACATGCAGCGCTACTTCGATACCTTCACCGAGGTGCTCGCGGCGGCATCGCGGGTGGGCACCGAGGAACTGGACCGGGTGGGTGAGCTGTGGCGTCGGCTCGGTGCCGACCGCGGTACCGACCATGCCGCCCTCGGTATGGAATTCACCCTGTACCTGTTGCGTAATCCCGAGGTCAGGGAACGGGTGGCGGCTCGTCAGGAAGAGACCGTGGAAGCGCTGGGGCAGTTCATCATCGAGAATCTGGACCGGCTGGGCGCGACCTCGCTGATTCCGCCGATGACGATGGCCAGGGTGATCATCCACACCACACCCTCCGTCGTACTCGGCAGCGAGCTCGACAGCGTCGACCTCTACGGGCCGATCCTCGAGATGTACATGTCGGCGATCAAGCTGCCCTGATCGGCAATCCCGGCCCCGGCCGCTCATGTGCCGCGAATCCCGTTCGATGGGACCGTCGCGTGGATAGTCGCCTGCGGCAGCGCGGAATTCGCCGCGGGACGGATCGACAGCGACACGGTGTCGAGGTAGCCCTCGAGACCCTCGGCGCCGAACTCGCGGCCGATGCCGCTGTTCTTGACGCCGCCGAAAGGCGCCACCGGATCCATGCTGTAGGGCTCGTTGACGCCGACGGTGCCCGCGCGCACTCGGCGCGCGATCGCGGTGGCGCGCTCGAGATCGGGTGACCACACCGATCCCGAGAGCCCGTACTCACTGTCATTGGCCAGGCGCAGGGCGTGTTCGTCGTCGGTGTAGGTGATCACGCTCAGGACCGGGCCGAAGATCTCCTCCTGGGCGATCCGCATGGCATTGTCCACGTCGGCGAACAGGGTGGGCCGGACGTACCAGCCGCGCTCGATGCCCTCGGGCAGGTCGCTGCCGCCGACGAGGACGCGCGCTCCTTCGCGCTGTCCCAGGTCGATGTAGTCGCGTACGCGCTGCTGTTGACGCTGTGAGACCATCGGACCGACTCGGGTCGCCGGATCGAACGGGTCACCGATAGTGAGGTTTTCGATGGTCTCCACCAACGCGTCGACGAATTCTTCGCGGCGGTGTGCGGGCACGAGGACTCGGGTCTGGGCGACGCAGGCCTGGCCGCTGTTCATCAGCCCGGCCACCATCATGCCGGTCGCCACGGCATAGGGATCGGCGTCGTCGAGCACCACCGCGGCTGATTTGCCGCCGAGTTCGAGGCTGACTTTGCGCAGCGCCGCGCCGCAGACCTCGGCGACTTGCCTACCGGCCCCGGTGGATCCGGTGAACGAGACCTTGTCCACGCCCGGGTGCGCGACCAGGTGCCGGCCGACTTCCCGTCCGGCGGGCAGGATGCTGACCACCCCGGGCGGCAACCCGACCTGATCGAGCAGCTCAGCCATGTGATGCGCGTCCAGCGCCGTCTCCGGCGACGGCTTGAGCACCACCGTGCATCCGGCGAGGAGTGCGGGAATCAGCTTGCCCACCATCAGGAACATCGGCATGTTCCAGGGGATGATCGCGGCCACGACCCCGACGGGTTCGTGGCCGACGACCACATCACGGCCGAGGAATCCGGCTCTGGTCTCACGCCACCGGTATTCGGCCGCGGTGTCGGCGAAAGCGCTCATCATGATCCCGGGCAGCTTGGCGTGCGCCGAGCGCGAGAAGGTGATCGGCGCACCCATTTCGGTGGTGATCAGCTGCGCGAGTTCGTCTTCTCGGGCGCGGTAGCACCGCACCAGCTCGCGGATGATCGCCACGCGCTCGTGCGGATCCGTGCGGGGCCACGGTCCGGTGTCGAACGCCGCGCGCGCGGCCGCGACCGCGCGATCGACATCGGCGGTCGTCGGGTCGGCGACCCGGGCGATGACCTGCTCGGTGTGCGGCGAGATCACCTCGACCGTCTCGTCGGTGGCTGGGTCGACCCAGCGACCGCCGATGTAGAGCTGCTGACGTGGCGACATTGCTACCTCGGATCTGATGCGCGTATTCGGACTGCGGTCGAACGGTTTTCGCTGATCAGGGCTTCTTGTAGACCCGGCCGTCCTTCATGACGAACCGAACGTCCTCGATGGTCGTGATGTCGGCGGTGGGGTCCCCGGGTACGGCGATGATGTCGGCCAGCAGCCCGGGCGCCAGCCGTCCTCGGTCGTCGACGCCGATCAGTTCGGCGCTGACGATCGTCGCCGCGCGCAGCGCCTGCGCCGGTGTCATGCCGCGGTCGACCAGCGCCCACAGTTCTTTGGCGTTGTGGCCGTGCGGAACCGCGGGCGCGTCGGTGCCGCAGGCGATCTTGACACCGGCGCGGATGGCCTTGCGCAGGGTCTCGCGCGCCCGTGGGAAGACCTCGGCGGCCTTCTTCTGCAGCGCGGGTGCGGCTTTGGAGACATCGAGCCCTTCGGAGAGGTAGCTCGTGGGCACCAGGAAGGTGCCCTGCTCGACCATCAGCGCGATGGTGTCGTCCTCGGCGAGGGAGCCGTGCTCGATGCAGTCGACCCCGGCGCGCAGGCAGGCGCGGATGCCCGCGTCGCCGTGGGCGTGCGCGGCCACGTGCACCCCGGCCCGATGCGCCTCGTCGACGATCGCGGCCAGTTCCTCGTCGGAGTACTGCTGCGCTCCGGCGACGGTGCCGTGCGACATCACCCCGCCCGATGCCGAGATCTTGATGACCTCGGCGCCGTATTTGATCTGGTAGCGCACGGATTCGCGGACCTGCGGCACGCCGTTGGCGCGGCCCTCCTCCACCGTGATCGGCATGATGTGCGGGGCCAGACGCTGGAACATCGTCGGATCGAGGTGACCGCCGGTCGGGGTGATGGCGTGCCCGGCCGACACGATGCGCGGGCCCTCCAGCCAGCCCTGTTCGATCGCGCGGTGCAGATCCACATCCAGCAGATAGCCGCCGGTCTTCACCATCAGGCCGAGGTTGCGGACGGTGGTGAATCCGGCGTGCAGGGTGACGCGGGCGTTCACCGAGGCCCGCAGTGTCCGATAGACCGGATCGTCCTGCACACCGTGCATCGGGTTGGGCAATCCCGAGGGATTGTCGGGCCCGCCGATGAGCAGGTTGACCTCCATATCCATCAATCCGGGCAGCAGCGTGAGCGCACCGAGATCGATGACCTGCGCGTCGGCGGGCACCTCGACCGGGTTGATCGCGGTGATCCGGTTGTCGTCGACGACGATCACCGCCGGCGTGTGCCGCTGCCCGGTCTCGACGTCGACCCAGGCCGCGGCCCGCAGCACGATGGACCGGCCGCTCACAGGGCGGGCTCGATCACGCAGGTCAACGACGCCGACCCGGTGTCCGGGATGCGCGGCTGTCGCCACACCTCGATGGGAAACGACACCTGAATCATCGAATACAGCAGGTACATCAGGTTTTTGGCGTCCTCGGGCATGTCGTCGATCGAGAACTTGTCGCAGTAGGTGAGCGCGTCCTCGGCCCGTGCGGAGATCGCGTCGTAGAACCGCTGCATATCGGGCATCGTGGAGCCCAAGCGCTGGTCGTAGCGTTGGGTTTCGTCAGCCAGACACCATTTCTCGGCGAACTGCTCGAGATCGCCGAATTCGATCGGCAGTAGCTGCGCGCTCACCGCTTGGCCTCCGTACGCTCGCGCTGATAGTCGCCGACCCAGTCCGCGGCCACCTTGTGCAGGTGCCGCAGCAGGATCTCCTGGTCGTTGAGCTGGAATGTCGTCACCGCGCGCGACTCGAGCATGAGCTGGGTCGCTTCCAGCGTCGAAGAGTCCTGCAGCCCATATTCTTTGAAGGTGACGGCCGCCATTTCGCGGGCGACGCGATCGCGGGGTGTACGGGCGGGCGTGAAGTACAGGTTGCCCTCGAAAATGTGGGTGTTGTGCGAGGTCGGCCAGTACTGGTAGGTGAGATACCAGCCGCCGGACCAGATGAGAATGGTGAAATTCGGCCACAGCTGGAACGAATCCAGCCCCCATGGGTCACAGCCCGCGGGGTTGAGCCCGGCCGGCATCGCACCGAGATCGGGCACGTCCCAGGGGCCGAACAGGCCACTACGGGTGATGTCCTCCATGGGTTTACGCATCGACGCGTCGAGTTCCCAGGTCACCACCCCGGAGGTGCTGACCAGCCGGTGCGGCCCGTCGAGCTGGTAGTGCGGTGCTTCGAATCCGGCCTGCTGGGCGGCCACGGAGAAATTGTCCGGCGTCTGCTTTCCGTGCAGAATCGGCGCGTGGTAGAACTCCTGGAACGCGTCCAGGTAGAGCTTCCAATTGGCGCCGACCTCGGCCTTGTAGGAATAGCGTTCGGTCAGCGCGTCGAACGGATATCCCTCGAGACCGGTCACCATCGGGCCCAGGAACTCGCGCAGTGTCTGACGTGGTTGCGCGGCGAGATTGATGAAGATGAACCCCGACCAGACCTCACAGTGCACGCGCGCGAGCCCGAGGCTGTCCTTGTCCAGGTCGAAGAACTCGCTCTCCTGCTGCACGAAGGTCAGCGCGCCGTCGAGACCGTAGCGCCAGCCGTGGTATTTGCAGGTGAACTGGCGGCAGGTGCCTGAGGTCTCCTCGCGGGGAAACTCGTTCCACACCAGCTTGTTTCCGCGATGCCGGCAGATGTTGTGGAAGGCGTTGACACTGCCGTCGCGATCGCGCACCAGGATGATCGAGGAGTGCGCGGCGTGGATTTCCTTGGTGAAATAGCTGCCGGTGCGTGGCAGCTGTTCGATGCGACCGACATTGAGCCAGGCGCGTTTGAAGATCGCGTCGCGCTCGAGTTCGAAGAACTCCGGCGAGATCGAGTCCTCGTAGGACATCGGCGCGGTGCCGAGTTCGGGGTAGTGCTGGGTCCAGCTACCCTCTGCGGGTTTGGGCCAACGAGCCATGATGTACTCCTGAAAAAAGCGGTATCGGTGGGCTATTCGATCGGTTCTTCACCGAGCACCGTGGTGCGCAACATCTCTCGCGCGGAACCCGACGGGTAGGGCGCGGCGCGGTGGATGACACCGCGGTTGTCCCAGATCACCGTGTCCCCGACCGCCCAGGTGTGGCGGTAGACGCGGTCGGGTGCGGTGCAGCGGTTCAGCAGTCCGTCGAGCAGGGCCCGGCTCTCGTCGGCGGGCATTCCGACCACGTGATCGGTCGACGCGCCGAGAACCAGCGAGCGCCGTCCGGTTTTGTGTGTCCAGATCAGCGGGTGTTCCTTGATCGGACGTCGGCGCCACGCCACCAGCTGTTCGGGCGTCGGGTCCGCGTTCACCCCGCGCTGCGACGCCTCGAGCGAATGCACCACGCGCAAGGACCGCAGCGACGTCTGCTCCTCCGTGGTCAAGTCGTCGAAAGCCTTGTAGGTGCTGGCGAATTCGGTCTCACCGCCGGTGGCGGCGACGGCCTTGGCGGTGAGCACGGTCGCCATCTGCGGGTACGCGTCGTCTTCGGGCGTGCAGCCGTCGATATGCCAGTCGAAGGTCGCGCGCAGATAGCTCGCCGACGAGTTCTTGGTGGTGTCGAGGCTGACCCGGTAGATGCCCTCCACCGGATGGTGCCCGGGGGAGATGTCCACCTGTCCGAGCGTGCGGCAGAACGCCACCTGGGTTTCGGGGTCCAGATGCAGGTCCCGGAAGACCAGCACTCCGTTCTCCTCGAGGGCCGACATCACGGTCGCGGCGACGCTGCTGTCGCTGAGCAATTGCTCGCGCCGAACGCCGATGACCTCGGCTCCGACGGCCTGGCCGAGTTTCTCGATGGTAATCGTCATGATGAAAGTTCCTTCGTGTCCTACGGCCAGGGAGCGCTGACGCGCGCGAGTTCGGCGTCGGCGCTGTCGACGGGCTTGGGTTGTTGGAAGATCTCGACGGCCATCGCGACCATCACCAGCGAATACACCAGGTGCAGCAGGTGTATCGCGTCCTCGGGCAATTCCTCGAGCGAGAACTTGTCGCAGTAGGACAGGGCGTCCTCGACGCGCGGGAAGCACGCGTCGTAGAAGTCGATCAATTCCTGCATGGGGCTGGCCAGGCGGCGGGCGTAGCGCTCGGCTTCGGTCGGCAGGCACCAGTCGACGGCGAACCGTTCGAGGTCGGCGAAGGCGGGCGGCAGCATGGTCGATGTCATCGCGCATCCGCCCCGGCCAGATCGTGCCGGTACACGTCGACCCAGTCGGCGACGGCCTTGTGGAAGTGGCGCACCAGGATTTCCTGATCATTGACCGGGAAGTGGGTCATGCCGGCGGTGCGATAGGCCGATTCCAGCGCGGTCTGGGTGCCGGTGAGCATGCCCGCGTCCTGGAGTGCGAACTCCTTGAAGACGACCGAGGCGACCTCGTGCTCGACCCTTTCGCGCACTGTGCGCGCGGGCTGAAAGCACAACATTCCCTCGAACCGATGGGAATTGTAGGAGGTCGGCCAATAGCGGTAGAGCAGATACCAGCCGCGGTAGATGAGGATCTCGATATTGGGGAAGATCTGGAAGTTGTCGATACCCCACGGCTCGATCCGGCCGGGATTCAAGCCCTTGGGCAGCTCGCCCAGCTCCGGCGACTCCCACGGGCCGACCAGGCCACTACGGGTCACCCGTTCGATCGGGTACATGAACTCCGCCGGCAATGTCCAGCGTCGCGCGCCGCCGGTGGAGACCATCCGATGGGGGCCGTCGACCTGGAAATGCGCGCACTCGAAACCCTTGCCCGGGGTGCGCACCGCGCTGGGAACCTGCTGCGAGTGCAGCCCGGGCACGTGGTAGTACTCCTGGAACGCGTCGGCGAACAACTTCCAGTTACTCTGGTTGTCGGCGCTGAATTCGTACCATTCGGTCATCTTGTCGAACGGGTAGCCATCCAGATCGGTGATCATCGGGCCGAGGAATTCTCGCAGTGTCTGCCGGGGCGTGGCGTCGAGGTTGACGAAGATGAAGCCGGCCCACACGTCGCAGTGCACCGGACTCAGGCCGAGCTGCGATTTATCGAGGTCGAAGAACTCGTTCTCCTGCTGGACGAAGCTCAGTGCGCCGTCGAGACCGTAGCGCCAACCGTGGTATTTGCAGGTGAACTGGCGGCATATTCCCGAGGTCTCCTCTTTGGGAAACTCGTTCCAGACGAGCTTGTTCCCGCGATGGCGACACACATTGTGGAAGGCCTTGACCGAACCGTCGTGATCACGCACCACGATGAGCGACGCGCGCGCCACATCGAGTTCTTTGGTGAAGTAGCTGCCGGTCTTCGGTACCTGTTCCACCCGACCCACATTGAGCCAGGCGCGTTTGAAGATGGCCTCGCGCTCGAGTTCGAAGAATTCGGGCGACACCGAATCCTCGAACGACATCATCGACGTGCCGAGCTCGGGATAGTGCTGGGTCCAGGTGCCTTCGGGTGGTCTCGGCCATTGATGTGGCGCGGCCGGTTCGTTGACGACTTTGCTCATGGTCGTTCCTCCTGTTCGGGGTCCGGTTGCAGGGCGACGCTGTTGAACACCATCGCCAGGCAGAGGTAGGAGCCCGCGACGAACAACAGCTCGATCAGTTGCCGACTGTCGAAGTCGAGTTCGAGCTGCGCCCAGGTGGCGTCGTCGACGCGATGTGACTCCAGCAGTTGGTCGGTCATGGCCAGCAGGGCGCGCTGCCTCGGTGACCACACCGGTGCCCGCGGTCCGTCGCGCACCGCCTCGAGCTGCTCCGCGGTGAGGCCGAGACCCGTGGCGATCCGAACGTGCTGTGCCCATTCGTATTCCGATTCGGTGCGCCACGCGACGCGCAGGATCACCAGTTCGCGGTCACCCGGGTCGATGGTGGGGTGCTCGAGCAGCAGGCCGTTGTAGGCCAGCCACGCACCGGCCAGCTCGGAATGGTGGGCCAGCACGCCGAGGATGCCCGGCATCGGTGGCGCGTCGGGCGCCCCGGAGAGATAGCGGTCGGCCGATTTCACGTGTCCGCGCATCATCGCGCGCGCGTCCTCGCTCCACTCCCGCACCGGCAGGGGCGCGAGCCGGGGAGCGGCGGACCGTTTCATATCACCGACCCACCGTTGACGCCGAGGACCTGCCCGGTGATGTAGCCGGCCTGTTCCGAACACAGGAAGACACACGCGGCGGCGATGTCCTCACCGGTGCCCAGGTGCCCGACCGGAATGGCCTTGGCCATGACGGCACTCGCGGGCAGATGCCCGGCCGCCTGCGACTGGCGCGACATGGGCGTGTCGATGCCCGACGGCGGAATCGTATTGACGGTGATGCCGGCGGCGGCGTATTCACGCGCCAATGCCTTCGTCATCGCGACGACCGCCCCTTTGGAGGCGGTGTAGTGCACCATGCCCGGCGAGCCGCGTTGCGCGCTCGACGACGAGATCGTCACGATGCGACCCCATCCGGTGGCCACCATGTCCGAGACAACGGCTTGCGTGCAGTGGAAAACCCCGTTCAGGTTCACGTCGACGACGCGGTTCCACGCCTGCTCGGTGATGTCGGTGAACGGCGCGAAATCGACGGAACCCGCACTGGTGACAAGGATTTCGATCGCGCCGAACTCCGCGCGCACCTTGCCGATCGCCTCCCGAACCGCGTCTCGATCGGTGACATCGACCGCGCAGGCCATCGCCGTCGCACCGGCGGCGCGCAACTGTTCGGCGACGCGCTGGGCGGCCGCGCCGTCCACGTCGAGCACCGCGACCCGATGTCCGGCATCGGCGAGCGCCTCGCAGATGGACAGCCCCATCCCGGACGCTCCGCCGGTCACCACCGCAACCCGGGCTGATGCCGACCGGTCGCCGACCGGCTCCGAAACCGTTGTGGCTGTGTTGCTCATAGGTGTTCCTCTGCTCGTCGGCGAGATGGGCGATCGCCGGATCCGGGGACGGAAAGTCGTCGGCGCGCGGAGACGTGCTGCGCGGAATGGGCGGGTCGCGATGGACCGGCCGTCGGTGGGCTACTGGAGTGGCCGAGAAGGCCGTTTCCTTTGTTAATCGAGTGCTCAACTTGAGCGAGTGATTAAGATATACGTGACGGCGATCACCACTGTCAAGAGTCGGATTCTCGATCCGGTCTTGCCGACGATTACGACCCCGCACGGTCGTAAGCTGGTGAACCCCAACATCGCTGGGCGCCCTCGATCATGAATAGCGATCCACGCGGCAGGCCGAGCGCCTCTCGCACGACAGACAGGTCTGCATGTGAAGCCCGAGCACAACTCCGACGCCGAGAACTCCACGTCGCGCTCCGCGCTGCTGGAGGCGGCCGAGCACATCATGTTGGAGGAGGGCTACGCCGCCGTCAGTTCCCGGCGCCTCGGTACCAGGGCCGGGGTGAATCCCGCGCTCGTCTACTACTACTTCGGCAACATGGACAGCTTGTTCGTCGAACTGTTCCGGCGGGGCGCCGACGCCAGCTACGAACGTCAGCTGCGCGCGCTGGCCTCGGCTCAGCCGTTATGGGCGCTGTGGGACTCCATTCACGATCAGTCGCACACCGCCCTGACGATGGAATTCGTTGCCCTGGCGAACCATCGCAAGGCGATCAGGGCCGAGATCTCCGAATCCTCGCGGCGATTCCGCTCGCTTCAGCTCGAGGCCGTGGCGAAGATCCTCGCCGACTACGGTGCCGTCGCGGCCCGCTACACGCCCGGCGCCCTGGTGTTGCTGATGTCGAGCATCTCGCGCTTCCTGCGGATGGAGGAGGCCTTCGACGTCGACACCGGCCACGCCGATGTCGTCGACCTCATCGAGTCGTTCTTGCGTGAGGTCGAAGGGGAGCGCAGCGACCGAGTGCGCTGAAAAGCGATTTCCCGATTCCCGGTTCCCGGCGTTTCTCGAGTGGTACCGTCTGCGATCAGTAACACGGTTACTACTCGAGAAAGGCGCCCTCACGTGGGGCGACAACAGCACAGATGATCACTTTTTCTGCCCGTGCGCATCGGCGCGCCGGACTGATACTGGCCGCCGCGCTGCTGGCCTCGATCGGTGCGGTGACCGCGCATTCCGCGCCGTCCGCGACCCGCGTCGACTGTCTGCCCGGTTCGGCTCCCGAACCCGGCCTCCAGGGCGACGTTTCCGCCGCCGACCGCGACAGCGGTCGTTCTCGGGACGGGTTCCGGTGCAATATGCGGCTACTCGGTGCCGCGGGCGGACAGGGCGGTGGCATCACCTCGGTGACCTTCGAGCACTGCGCCTACATCGGCACACTCTTTCCCGGCCACCAGCTCGGACCGGACAGCGGCGTGCGGGTCCTTGACGTGCGGGACCCGGCCGCGCCCGTGCACACCGCGACGCTGACCGAGCCCGCGATGCAGGCGGGAACCTGGGAGAGTCTGAAAGTCAACAAGACTCGCAAACTCCTGGTCGGCGCGGGTGTCCCGTTCCTGACCGGCGCGGGCCTGCTCTCGGTCTACGACATCAGCGACTGCGCGCATCCACGCCTGCTGAATCCGGGCGTCGGAACCGATCCGTCCCGACCCCTGCCGATCATCGCGCACGAGGGCGGCTTCTCCCCGGACGGTCGCACCTATTGGAGTTCGGGCACCGCGCCGGGCCTGCTCAGCGCGGTAGACCTGACCGACCCGGCGAATCCGCGGGTGGTGTGGCAGGGGTTGCCCGGGCTGTCCATGCACGGGGTCGGCATCTCGCCCGACGGCAACCGCCTCTACCTGGCGAACAATTTCGGCGGGATGAAGATCCTCGACATCAGCGCGGTCCAGCGGCGCGACCTCGCGCCGCAGGTTCCCGAGCTCGCTGATCTGACGTGGACGGACGGCTGGGCGACACAGCACGCCGTTCCGGTGACCTACGGGGGAGTGCCCCACGTGTTCGCCGTCGACGAAGCCGGATCCGGTGGGGTCAAACTCATCGATGTCTCCGACGAGCGTCACCCACGGATCGTTCGTTCGATCAAGCTCGAGATCAACCTGCCCGAAAACCAGGACTCGATGCTCGCCTCGGCCGCGGGCGGCTCGGTGTTCTCCTACGACGCGCACTACTGCGCGGCCGACCGGCCCGCCGATCCCACGGCCTTGGCGTGCGGCTGGACTTCGTCGGGAATCCGCGTCTTCGATGTGCGTGACCCCGGAAACGTCACCGAGATCGGCTATTTCAACCCGCCCGCCCGGACGGGGGAGAACGAGGCGCTGTCGAACTCGCCGCATGCGCTCTCCTCGATCATCGGCCTGCCGATCCTGTCGGCACCCTCGGTCGCGCAGGCGATCCTGGGGGGCGAATTCGATCCCGCGCAGGCGCTGAGCCCCCGGACCGGAATGGCGGCCTCCGGTGACCTGTCCACCGACTGGTGCTTCTCGCCGCCGGAATGGCGCGGAAACCAGCTCTGGACCACCTGCGCCGACAACGGATTCATGGCGCTGGAGCTGTCACCCCAGGTCTACTCCCCGCCGCCCGATCAGAACTCGACCACCGGATCATGAATCGGCGCAGCGGTTTCCGCTCGGCCGGGCTCGCCGGGCTCGCCCTGCTACTGCTCGTGATGGGTGCGGCCCTGCGACCCGTGCTGCCCGCCGGCGCCACCGCCCCGGCGGTTCTGAACGAGATCGAGATCGGTTTCGTGCAGGACATGGTGGCCCACCACGGCCAAGCGCTGGCGCTCACCCAGCGACTCGACACCGACGCCGATCCGTTCGTCGTCGGTCTGGCCCGGCAGATCGCCGACGGCCAGCGAACCGAACTGGGCATGTTGCTCGGCTGGCTCCGGTTGGCCGGTGCGCCCGTCGTCAATGCGCGCCAGATGGCGTGGATGCCGAAGATGGCTGGAACGCACCACCATTCGGCCGGCGATCTGTCCCCGACGATGCCGGGAACGGCTTCGGCTGCCGAGCTGGACGAACTCGCTGCCGCGCGCGGCGTCCAGGCCGAAATCGCTTTCCTGCGACTGATGCGTCGCCACCACGCCGGCGCCGTCGAGATGGCCGCCGCGGCGGACGCCGTACTCACCGATGGTGAGGTGCGACGCAGCGCCCGCGAGATGGTGCGCACCCAGGGGCAGGAAATCGGGCTGATGACTCTCCTACTGGACCGGCGCGGGGACTGACCCGTGCGCGGACAACAACGACTCGAAGAAAGTGCTGCTATGCCTACGATGACCCGCCGTTCCCTGTTCAGTGGTGCCGCCGCCGCGGGCTTGCTGCTCGCCTCCTCGCGCGCCGCCGCCGCGGAGAACGGGATCGCCGCCCGCACCGGTGGTGTCCCGCTGACCAGGGAGGAGCGCCGGGTGGTGGTGATCGGCTCCGGCTTCGGCGGTGGCGTCACCGCGCTGCGGCTGGCTCAGGCCGGGGTGCCGGTGCTGATGCTCGAGCGCGGCAAGCGCTGGGTCACCGGGCCGAACGCGGAGACTTTCCCGCATGCCACCCAGCCCGACAAGCGGTTGCTCTGGCATCGCTCCAGCCCGTCGCTGTTCGGTACGCCACTGGTGTTCGAGCCCTATACCGGACTGGTCGAAGCCGTCGCGGGCAGCGGGATGACGGCGCTGTGCGCGGCCGGTCTCGGTGGCGGATCGCTGGTGTATCAGGGCATGTCGCTGCAGCCGACCCGCGAGGTGTTCGAAACGCACTTCCCGGCCGGGCTGAACTGGCAGCAGATGGACCAGGTGTACTACCCCCGCGTCGCGCGCATGCTCGGCCTCGCCACCGCGCCCGACGAGCTGGTCAACAGCGCGCCTTACGCGGCCGCGCGGGTCTTCGCCGATCGGGTGCGCGGGGCCGGGATGCCGCTGTCGAAGATCCCGATGCCGATCGACTGGAACTACGCGCTCGCCGAATTGCGTGGGGAGATGAAGCCGTCCTACACCAACGGTGACGGTGCGATGGGCGTGAACAACGGCGGCAAGAACACCGTCGATGTCACCTATGTCGCGGCCGCGGAGGCGACCGGGAAGGTGGACGTGCAGACCCTGCACGAGGTCACCGACATCGAGCGGGCGCCCGACGGTCGCTGGGTGGTGCGGGTCGACCGGGTCGACACCGCGGGTGTCGTTCAGGAGAACAAGATCATCACCACGGGCACCCTGGTGCTCGCCGCGGGCAGCCTCAACACCACCCGCCTGCTGGTGCGGGCCGGCGCCACGGGCGCGATCCCGGATCTGCCCGACGAACTGGGCAAGGGCTGGGGCACCAACGCCGACCGCATCTATGTCTGGCGCGATCCGGCGGCGGGATTCGGTTCCGCGCAGGGTGGTCCGGTGGTCTACGGCAGCAAGAACTGGGACGATCCGCACTCGGCGTTCACGGTGATCCAGGCGTCGCTGCCGCCGCTGTCGCTGGACGCGGGCGCCACCATGATGGTCGGTTACGGCGTGAGCGAGAGCCGCGGCGAATTCGTCTACGACGCGGGCTCGGATGCCGCGACACTGCGCTGGCCGTCCGACGGCGACCAGGCTATCCAGGTGGGCCACATCGACCCCGCCGTGCGCCGGATCGCGGGACCGAGCGCGCAGTTGCTCGACACCAACGCGGTCTTCCCATCGACGTGGCACCCGCTCGGCGGCGCGAACATGGACAGCGTGTGCGACCTGGACGGCCGAGTGCGTGGTCAGCGCGGCCTCTATGTGCTCGACGGCGCCCTCATGCCCGGCAACACCGCGGCGTGCAACCCGTCCATGACCATCGCCGCGATCGCCGAACGCGCGGTGGATGTCCTGGTGCGCACCGATGTGGGTTCGGTGATCTGAGCGGTTCGCCGGAGAGAACCGGTTGGGCGCGTCGTCACGGCGCGCCCAACCGGGCACGGGCGGCTACGGCGCCGGGAGCAGTTCCTCGCCGTAGACCCTGAGGCAGCGCAGCGCCAGCTCGATGTGGACCCGTCGGGCCTCGATCGGATGGCCCAGGCGGCGCTCCGCCTGCTTGAGCCGATACCTGACCGTATTGCCGTGCACGCCGAGCCGACTCGCGGTCGCGTCGATATTGCCTCCGGCGTAGAAGAATTCGCACACTGTGTCGCGAAGGCGGGCGCATTGCTCGCTGCGATCGGCGAGCTGGCCGAGTTCGCGCTCGACGAGCGCGCGCACGGATGCGATGTCACCGTCGCCGGTGAGCAGACACACCAGCTCGACGTCCTGGTACGCGGTGACCGCGGTGGCGTGCTTGGCGCTGGTCGCGATCCGCGCGGCGGCGCCGGCTTCCAGATGGCTGCGCCGAAAGCCCGCCAGGCCGGGGCGCGGCGTACCGATCGCCACATGGATGTGTGCGTTCGGCGGCACCGGCACATCGGCGATGTTCGCCGGCGGGGGTGTGGCGATCCAGGCCCACAGGCCGTGGACGCCGCTGCTGATCAGCAGCGGCGCGGGCGCCCCGAGCGCGTGCGCGATCCGGGCGGCGTATTCACGGAGCAGGCCGGTGGCGTGTCGAGCGGGCACTTCGGGGTCGGTCCAGAGGATGAGCGCGACCTGGACGTTGTCCATCGGGTGTCCGAGGTTGTCGGGCGAATCGGCGGGTGGCGCCGGCTCACCGCGCAGGATCGCCTGCACGATCTCGGTGCGCTGCGCATCGGAGTTGCGGGTGTGGTGCTCGCGCTCGTTCATGTACGCGGCGACGATGCCGTCGAGACAGGTGTCGAGCCACAGGGTGCTGTGCTCCCAGAAGATGACCAGCACGGCCCCGCGCAGCGCGGGATCGGAGATCTGCTGGTGAAGCACCTCGGTGATGTATCGCCACAGCCCCCGCTGCGCGGCTCGGTAGGTTTTGAGCAGTATGTCCACGCCGTAGCCGCGGCGAGCGATGGTCCGCGCGCCGTCCACGGCCTCGGCGGGCGGGCGCGCTTCGAACGGCGTGCGCCCGATCACCGTGAGAAAGCCCAACCAGTGGGCTCTGGTGGCCGCCCGGACTTCCCGATGGACTTCGATATCGGCGAGGTAGTGCGGGAAGGTTTCCCCGATCGCGGCATCGACGGCGGCCAGGATCAGCTCGCATTCGGTCTCGGATCGCATCCGCAGGGCGAAGGCCGAGAGCCAAGTGAGGGCCGCTGATCTGTCCTCCACGGGGGCGAGCGTCGGCTCGCGAAGGTGGCGGTCCGTGCGTGGGGTCGCCGTCCTCACCGCGCGGTCGGGCGGTAGTGGGATCGGGTCGGCTGCACGCGGCGCGCGGATGTGTTGTCGGAGAGTGCGAATGCCGGCATAGTCGCATCTTAGCGCAACCGGACTGTCATGTCCGGATGGCTCGCGGTCCACGTTCTGTACAAACGTGGTGTGCAAAGTTGTCCGGTGGGCGCGCACTCGATCAGCGGCTACGGCGTCGTTCGGTACCGGACCGGATCTGCTGATGGGTAACGTTGTCCGGATGACAACGCCACGTCGCACCAACAGGGGGCCCGCAGCTGCCGCGGGAAATCGGGTCGCCCTGCTGGTCGCGGCGAAGGCGGCGTTCGCCGAACACGGCCTCGATGTTCCGATGAACCTGATCGCGCGCACGGCGGGTGTGGGTCAGGGCAGTCTGTATCGACATTTTCCGAGCCGCGAGGCGATCATTCTCGCGGTCTTCGAGGAGAACCTCGACCAGTTGGAGGCGATGGTCGCCAACGTCGAGTCGACCCTGGACGAACTGCTGACGGAGATGTTCGACCAGATCGTCGAGGTCGCGGTGCTGTTCGACCTGTTCCGGGTCGCGGACAGCAGCGATCCACGTCTGGCGGGCATCATCGCCCGCCTCTACGCCCTGCTCGACGAGAAACTCGCCGATGACAGTAGTCGCGGCAGCGTGCGCAGGGGCGTCACCGCCGAGGAGATCTTCCTCGCCGTGGGAATGCTGGCAGCGTTGCTCAACAAGACGCCCGAAGGCGAACGGGCATCGGTGGCGGGCAAATGTCGGGGACTGCTGGTACACGCCCTGTACGACTAGTGGGGCGCGACGGCATCTGCCGATGTCGTGGTCCGGCGCCGGTGTGAGCGGCTGGTCAGGCGCCGCTCGCACCGGCGTGATAGCCCGTCGCGCTGCGCCGACTGTAGGCCGACGGTGACCGACCACAGAACTCGGTGAATGCGCGGGTGAACGAACTCGCGTTGTCGAATCCGACGGCACGGGCGGTCTCCTGCACGCTCTGTCCCGGTGAGGCCAGCAGCGCCATGGCGCGCAACATCCGGGCGTGCAGCAGGTAGGTGCGCCACGAGCACCCCGCGTGCGCTTCGAACAGGCGCCGCAGTGTGCGGTCGGAAACCGCGCAGGCCCGGCTGACCTCGGCGATGGTGACCTCGTGGAGATGTTCTTTGGTGTGGGTCATGGCCGCGTGGACGATCGGATGGTCGGAGACCGGGAGATTGAGCAGGGCCTCATCGGAGTCGATGGCATCGAGTACGAGGTCGCCCAGCGTGCGGAAATAGCGTTCGGCCCTCGGCTCGTCGGACAACCGATCGATCGGCCAGCGCTGGGCGTAGATGATCATCTCGCGGATGAGCTGGGACACATTGAGGACCGCGGCGCGGGAGCCGTCGAAGGGGATCAACTCCGGATCGAACATCACCGCCACGCACTGCACGTTGGCGCTCATCGTCGCCCGATGGCGCAGACCGGACGGAATCCACACCGCCTGCTGTGGGGGCAACAGGTAGTGCGTGGTCGCGGTTTCCACCTCCACCACGCCGCCGACCGCGTACTCGATCTGATGCATGTCGTGGCTGTGCCAGGTGGTCACGAAGTGACCACCTGCGTAGAGATGGCTACCGGCCCGCACCGCCGCGCTGCGGCGAAGGTGGGCAACATTGGCCGATTCTGCATGAGGTATGGCCGAATGTGTAGAGGCGGTCATGGTTGCGCAGAGTACAACAAAGGTATCCCTTTGTGACAGGAACCACTCGAGGAGTGAGAATGAAGATCGATGACATGGTCCTGGTGAGCATCGATGACCATGTGGTGGAACCGCCCGACATGTTCGCGCGGCACGTCCCCGCGAAATACGTCGATGAGGCACCGAAGGTCATCGTGACCGAGCAGGGTGTCGACCAGTGGGTCTACCAGGGCAATCCGACCGGCGTCAGCGGTTTGAACGCGGTCGTGTCGTGGCCGGCCGAGGAGTGGGGCCGCGATCCGGCCCGCTTCGCCGAGATGCGCCCCGGCGTCTACGACATCCACGAGCGGGTTCGTGACATGGATCGCAACGGCATCATCGGCTCGATGTGCTTCCCGACCTTCACCGGATTCTCCGCGCGCCACCTCAACCAGCACCAGGCCGAGGTCACCATCGTCATGGTGCGGGCCTACAACGACTGGCACATCGACGAATGGTGCGGCGCCTACCCCGACCGCTTCCTCCCGCTGGCGCTCATGCCGACCTGGAACGTGGAAGCCATGTGCGCCGAGATCAAGCGCGTCGCTGCCAAGGGGTGCCGCGCCGTCACTATGCCGGAGATCCCGCACCTCGAGGGTCTGCCCAGCTACCACGACATCGACTACTGGGGTCCGGTCTTCCAGACACTGTCCGACGAGAACGTGGTGATGTGTCTGCACATCGGCTCCGGATTCGGGGCCATTTCCATGGCCAAGGACGCTCCCATCGACAACCTGATCGTGCTCGCCACCCAGATCTCGGCGATCGCCGCCCAGGATCTGCTGTGGGGGCCCGCGATGCGCGCCTACCCCGATCTGAGGTTCGCCTTCTCCGAGGGCGGCATCGGCTGGATCCCCTTCTACCTCGATCGTTGCGATCGCCACTACACCAATCAGCGCTGGCTGCGGCGTGACTTCGGCGGCAAGCTGCCCAGCGAGGTGTTCAAAGAGCATTCGCTGGCCTGCTACGTCACCGATCCCACCGCGCTGAAACTGCGCCACGAGATCGGTATCGACAACATCGCCTGGGAATGCGACTACCCGCACTCGGACTGCTTCTTCCCGGATGCCGCGGAGAAGGTGCACGGCGAACTCGCGGCTGCCGGGGCCGATGACACCGACGTCGACAAGATCACCTGGCAGAACTCCTGCCGGTTCTTCAACTGGGATCCCTTCGCGGGCAAGAAGCGCGACGAGGTCAACGTCGGGGCGCTGCGGGCCCGTTCGACCGATGTCGACGTGTCCATCCGCTCGCGCGCCGACTGGGCCAAGCTCTACGAGCGCAAGGGTCTGGTGTCCGGCACCCCCTGAGCCGGCGATCGGCGGCGTGCGTGATCGTGGCGCGCGTGGTTCAGGACGTCGACGTAGTCTCGGCGCGCGCCGCGAGAAAGTCGTCGACGATCCGGGCGCAGTCCTGCTGCGTCGTCGCGCGTAAGCCGATGAGCTTGGCGAAAACGAGTGGGCCGACCAATTGCGACAACACGAAGAGGGTGTCGAATTCGCCCAGTTGCCGGTGCGCGTCGGGGGTATCGAGCACCTGGTCGAACGGCACCCGATAGTGGTCGATGATGCGTTGGCGCAGCGAGTTGACGGCCGGATTGTCGGCATTGTGATCGGAGCCGGTCGCCAGCCACGCCAAGGTCGACACCTGCAGTGGCGTGTTCCGTATCGCCTCGGCCTGGCGTTCGAGCAGGGAGATGAGGCGCTCGCGCAGTGGGCCTTCGGGCGGAGTATCCAATACCGACGGCAGCAGTCGTTCCACAGTGGCGGCGCGCAGCTGTACCGCGTTGTCGAAATGCCGGTACAGGGTGGTTCGGGCGACCTTGGACAATCTGGTGACGCGTTCGACGGTGACCGCCTCCAGGCCGCCGTCCTGGAGCAGCGCGGCGGCGGCGTCGAGTAGCCGGGCGCGCGAGCGGACCCGGCGTGGGTCGACCTCGACGGCGTCAGTTCCGCTCATGATGTCCAGTATCGCTGTGCCGGTGGACTATCCCCACGACCTACCTCCCGTCGTGTACTTATGCTACACATAGTAGCGAAGCGATACTAAGAGTAGCGGAGGCCCGATGGTTCCCACCGGACGCGACCGATTGTCCGCCGCCCAGCGCTGGCTGCTGACACTGTCCTGTCTCGCGGTAGTTCTCGTCACCGCCTCGATGGCGGCGCTGTACTCGGCCCTGCCCGCGATCGCGGCCGACACCGGTGCGAGCCAGGCCGAACTCACCTGGATCGTCGACGGTTACACGCTGGCGTTGGCCTGCCTCGTCCTGCCGGGAGGCGCCATCGGCGACAGGTACGGCAGGCGCGTCGTGCTCGTCGTCGGGCTCGTCCTCTTCTCGTTCGCCTCGGCGGCCACCCTGCTGTCCGACAGTCCGACCTGGCTGATCCTCGCGCGGGTCGTGACAGGGATCGGCGCGGCGCTGGTGATGCCGTCCACCCTGTCACTGCTGACCGCCGGGGTTCCCGAGGACCGGCGAGGCAGCGCCGTCGGATTGTGGGCCGGTGTCGCGGGGGTCGGCGCGATCCTCGGCATCCTCGGCTCCGGTGTACTGCTCGAAAACGGTTCCTGGGTTTCGATTTTCATCGGGATGGCGGTCGCCGGTGCGGTGCTCGCGGTGGCTGCCTGCACGCTGCCCGAATCGGTGGACACCTCGAGGCCCGCGATGGACCCACTCGGCGCCGTCACCAGCGCCCTGGCGATCGGCGCGATCGTGCTCGCGGCGATCGAAGTGCCCGCGCGCGGCTGGCTCGATCCGATGGTGATCGCCGCGATCGCGATCGGGCTGAGCTTCGCCCTGGCGTTCGTCGTCATCGAGAGACGGGTCGCGCACCCGCTGCTCGACATCGGACTCTTCGCCGACCGGGGCTTCGGTAGCGGCACCGCGATCGTGACGGTGCAGTTCCTGGTGACCTTCGGTCTGTTCATGCTGATCGTGCAGTATCTCCAGCTCATCATGGGCTTGCGGCCACTGGTCTCGGCGCTGGCGCTCGCCCCGATGGGTATTCCGATGGTGGCGATCTCCGCGTTCGCACCGGCGCTGGCGGCCCGAATCGGACTGCGCATCCCCACTTTCGTGGGATTGTCGGCTATCGGGGCGGGGCTGCTCATGATCGCGCACGTCGACGCCCAGACCTCCTACCTGGATCTGCTCGTCCCGCTGTTGCTGATGAGCGCGGGTATCGGGTTGTGCACCGCGCCCGCCACCGCCGCGATAGTCGACGGCACCCCGGTCGAGAAGCACGGTGTCGCCGCGGCGGTCAACGACGCGGCGCGCGAGGTCGGGGCCGCGATCGGTATCGCGATCGCGGGCAGTGTCCTCGCGGCGGGATATGGTCAGCGCATCGCTCCCGCACTGCCCAACCTGCCCGAGGCCGCGCGCGAACCGGTCGGGGACTCACTCGCGGCGGCGCTTCAGGTAGCCGAGCGTGCGGGAACATCGGGACAGCCGCTGGCCGATTTCGCGAAGGCGGCATTCATTCACGGGATGCAGCAGTCCGCGCTGGTACTCGGCGGGCTGACCATCGGCGTGGCCGTGCTCCTTGCCGTCTGGACGCCGGGCCGCCGCGCCGTCCGCCGGACAACCGGTGCGGTCCGTCGCGAGGCCGTCGTCGAGGCCGGATCGAACAGCGCGACGTCGATCTCCGAGCGGAGCTGAGCCGCGCACGGTTTGCGGGAATCCGCGACGGTGCTTGGGTGGCTGACTATCGGCGCGGCCGCACTCGTCGCGGTCTGGGCACCGAGCCGGCGCCGGACCCGCGAGCCGGTCGAAGTGGTGGCATCGCGAGTGTAGGGAACAGGTTGGCGAGCAACCTATCCCGCGGAGATCGCGACGCTGGTGGCGTGCGAGACACCGTTGATCTCGGTACTCGCGCCGGTGTCGGTTTCGCCGATATGGCTCATGATCACGAGGGCCTGCCGCAGCAGGGAGGCCTGCTCGTCGGAGAGCGTGCTCAACCGCTCGGCGAGCCAGGAATCACGTGCCGCGACCTTGTCGGCCAGCAGGGCCCGACCGGCTCGGGTGGCGGCGACGACGATCTGTCTGCCGTCGGAAGGATGGGGCCTGCGCTCGATCAGTTTCAGCGCGGCCAACGCGTTGATCGTGCGCGTCATCGACGGCGGCCGGACCCCCTCGCTGTGGGCGAGCGCGCCAGAGGACATCGCGCCGTGGCGGACGAGGGTGGTGAGTGCCGAGCGCTGGACCAACGAGATCGGTTGGTCGGTGTGATGCAGACGTAGCAGGCGATCGAGTCGCAGCGTCAGCAGGGACAGGGCTCCGGCCACAGCCGCGGTGTTCGAGTTCGGTGACACATCGTGAACTTTACGAACAAAATCGCCGGCTGTCTCGGCCTGAGATGGTCATGATCATCTCAGGCCGCGGCCTCGCGGTGATCGACGGTAGGTCGGCGCCGATTCAGGACAGCCAATCGTCGAGGTGGGGAAGCTCGGTGGCCACCTGTCCGGTGAAGTGCGGTGGGCGCTTCTGGAGGAAGGACATGATGCCTTCGCGAAGGTCGGAGCTGGCGAAGGCGTAGGAGATCAGGCGCGCGTCGAGGGTGAAGACATCGTCGGGGGTCTTGTCGCCGGACATGGCGACCAGGCCGCGCCGGATGGCGGCTACGGAGACCGGGGCCACCTGGGTTGTCAGTTCGGCGGCGAGGGCCCGAGCTGCGGGCAGGAGTTCTTCGGCGTCGTGCAGGCTGGTGACCAGCCCCGCGGCGAGGGCTTCGTCGGCGCCGAAAACGCGGCCGGTGATCATCCATTCCTTGGCTTTGGCCAGGCCGACGATACGCGGCAGGAACCACAGCGATCCACCCTCGGGAAACAGGCCACGGCGGGCGAAGACGAAACCGAAGCGCGAATCGGTGGCGGCCAGGCGGAAGTCGGCGGCCAGGGTCATGGACAGGCCGACGCCGATGGCGGCGCCCTGCATGGCGACGATGACGGGCTTGTTCAGGTCGGTCATCGGGCGCACGACCCGGGTGGACCATTCGACCCATTCGGGGTCGGTGACGTCCTCGTCGGAGCCGCCCGCCGTCAGATCCATGCCGACGCAGAAATCCCGGCCCTGCGCGGCGAAGATCACCGCACGCACGGCGTCGTCGCGGTCGGCTTCGGTGAAGGCCGCGCCGAGTTCGTCGGCCATCTCGGTGGTGAAACCGTTGCGGGCCTGCGGACGGTTCAGCGTGATGGTGGCGACCGCGTCGTCGACGCTGTATTCGATGGTTCGATAGGTCAATTCGGCTCCTTGGTTCAGCGTGTGCCGGTGGCGGCGGAAACGAGTAGCGAGACCATGGCGGTGGCCTTGCCCGACTGTGGCGGGTCACCGGTGATGATGTCGCTCCAGACGAAAGCTTCGCCGACGCGCACGATCGCATAGGCGAGGTCGCGAACTTCGATCCGCGGATCGAGATCGGGGATCTCGGCCAGGCGTGACGCGGCCCAGTCGATCATGCGGCCCTGCACGACCGTGTAACCGGAAGTCAGCACGCGCAAGCCGTATTCCGGGTCCTCGGCGACGAAGCGGGTCAGCGGCTCGAACGTGCGCACCGTATCCGCGAGGGTGCCGAAGTTGCGGACGAAGCGCCTGGCGGGATCGCCGGGCACGCGCGCGTCGCGTGCCTCGACGCGATCGATCGCCTCGGCGATGATGCGCCAGACCACCTCACCGATGACGACTTCGCGACTTCCCCACCAGCGATACAGCGTGGCGCGGCCGATCCCGCAAGCGCGGGCCAGCTGTTGCATATCGATGCGGCGGCCCTCGAGAAACCACCGGTGCGCGAGGTCGATGACGGCCTCGCGCACCGGTTTCGCGGGCGTGTCCGTCGCCGCCACCTCCGGTGCCGGCGACTGACGTTCGCCGCTGGTCACGACTACGGCCTCGTCAGCGCGGCGTAGCGGGCGAGGTGGTGGTCGGCGGATCCGAATTCGTGCTCGATCGCGGTCAGCCGCTTGAAATAGTGGCCGATGGCGAGTTCCTCGGTCATGCCCATCGCGCCGTGCAGCTGGACCGAACTCTGGCCGATGAACCGGGCGGCCCGGCTGATCGTGACCTTGGCCGCCGAGGCTGCCCGCGCCCGCGCCGCCGGCGCCGCGTTCAGCGAGTGGATCGCCAGATACGTTGCGGCGATGGACTGTTCGAGCTCCATGTACATATCGACCATGCGGTGTTGCAGCACTTGGAAGCTGCCGATCGGCTGATCGAACTGCCGGCGCTGCTTGGCGTATTCGACGGTATCGGCCAGCACCTTGCGCATACATCCGACCGACTCCGCGGCGATCGCCGCGACGGCCTCGTCCGCGGTGGCCGCGATCGACGGCCATGCCTGCCCTTCGGTGCCGAGCAGTGCGGCGGCGGGCACGGTGAACTCGGTGAAGGTGATGTCGGAGCCGACCCGGTCGTCGATGGTCCGATAGGAGTGGACCGCCACCCCCGCAGGCGGGTTCGCCGCATCGAATTCGCTGAGGAACAACGAGATACCGGATTCGTCGCGCCGAGCGCCCGAGGTGCGCGCGCTGATGATCAGATGCGTCGCCAGCGGCGCACTGGTCACGACGGTCTTGGTGCCGTCGATCACCCACGAATCACCCTCGCGCCGCGCGGTCGTCGACACATCGTGCATCGCATGACCCGATGTCGGCTCCAGCGCGGCGAACGCGATGCGAGCCGCACCGGCCACGATCTGGCGCAGCAACGCCTGCGCCGCGGCACCGCCGCCGCGTTGGAGCAGCCCCGCCCCGACCACGACCGTGTCGACGTACGGTTCGACGACGAGCGCGCGTCCGAGTTCCTCGGCGATGACCATCATTTCGATCGGACCACCACCCATGCCGTCGACCTCCTCGGGCAAGGTCGCCCCGAGGATGCCGAGTTCCTCGGCGAAACCGCGCCACACTGTCGGCTGCCACCCCGCGTCGGACTTGACCGCGCCGCGACTCTTCTCCAGGTCGTACCGGGCACCGAGGAATCCGGCCACCGAATCACGAAGAAGTTCCTGCTCTTTGGTGAAGGTGAAGTCCATCAGAGCCCCAATGCTGCTTTGGCGAGGATATTTCGCTGAATCTCATTGCTGCCCGCGTAGATCGAGCCCGCCCGGTCGTTGAAGTAACGCAGCGGTGCGACCGCCTGCCACTCCTGCCCGCTGCGGTAGCCGTCGGCCGGTGGCTGGAACTCGGCGATCGGCCCGCCGGGCATCGTCGCGTGCGGCTGGTATACCCGACCGCGCGGACCCGCGGCCTCGAGTGCCAATTCGGTGATCCGCTGGCTCAATTCGGTGGCCAGGATCTTGAGCATCGACGAGGCGGGGCCGGGATTCTTGCCCTGCGCCATCATCGACAGCGTCCGGTACTCGAGGATCTCGAGCACCTCGGTGCGAATCCGCGCTTCGGCCAGCTTCGCCGCGAAGATAGCGTCATCGATCAGCGGATTGCCGTCCGGACCGGCCTGCTCGGCGGCCGCGGTCGCGACCTCCTGGGCCATGACCTGCAACATCGGCGACAATGCCCCACCACGTTCGTGGACGAGCAGGTATTTCGCCACGGTCCAGCCATCGTCGATCCGGCCGAGCACATTGGTCTTCGGTACCCGGACGTTGTCGAAGAAGACCTGGTTCTGCACCTGCTCGCCCGAGGTCATGACCAGTGGGCGGACTTCGATACCCGGCGAGGTCATCTCGATGAGCAGGAAGGTGATGCCCTCCTGCTTCTTGCCCGTGCGTGAGGTGCGGACGAGGCAGAAGATCCAGTTCGCCTCCGTGGCGTGGGTGGTCCAGATCTTGCTGCCGGTGCACACGAAGTCCTCGCCGTCCTCGACGGCGGCCATGGTCAGCGAGGCCAGATCCGACCCGGATTCCGGCTCCGAATACCCCTGACAGAAGAACACCTCACCGGTCAGGATCCGTGGCAGGTAGTACGCCTTCTGCTCGGCCGTTCCGAAGGCGACGATCGCGGGCGCGACCATCCTGATGCCCATCGGTGACAGCGCGGGCGCACCGGCCTGCATCAGCTCCCGGCCGAAGATGTAGTGCTGGGTCAGGCTCCAGTCGCAGCCGCCGTATTCGACCGGCCACGCCGGCGCCGCCCAGCCACGCTCATGCAGAATGTGTTGCCACTTCATGCTGGCGTGGTGATCGGGATAGACACTGGTCGCCAAGTGTCCGGCGCGGCGTAGGTCGGGTGTCAGCTTGTCGTCGAGAAAGGCCCGAACCTCATCTCTGAAGGCCAGATCGGCCGCTGACCAGTCGTAATCCATCAACCCTCCCGGAGGGATGTGTGCCAGTGCGTCCGTGTGGACCTGCGGCTGTGTGAGACACAATGTACTTCTGTCTCAGTGTGGAATCAACCGATTCGGAGTAGTTATCGGCCAGAATCAGCAGTCACTTAGATCCGGCTGCGCCGGTCCCGGCGTCGAGATATTCGCCGACGGCGCCGACGGCGCGGATCGCGCTCTCGACAGCGGCCTCCATCGTGGAGGGCATCCCGGTCTCGGTCCAGTCGCCCGCGAGGAACAGCCCGTCGATCGGCGTGCGCTGTGGCAGGCGCAACTCGTCGAAGCCGGGCTGCGCCGAGAAGGTCGCCTGCGGCTGGTGGATGACGTGGGTGCGCAGCACCGTGGCCTCGGCGACCTCGGGATAATGCTCGGCCAGCGATTCCATTGCCGCCGCGGTGAATTCGGCGTTGGGCAGATGGACCACATCCCACGAGGCGCTGACGGCCAGCGAGTAGCAGTGCCCTGCCTCGGTCTCGACGCCGTGCATGCCGGTGGTGTCGAACACCCACTCGATGGTGGTGTCGCGCAGATTCTCCGCGAGTCGTTGCATCTTCAGCGGCCGATCCAGCCACACGTAGACGCTCGAGATCGGGGCGGGCTCGATCTTGCGCGCGGGGGTGAAGTGGTCGTACTGCCCGAGGCGTCCACGATCGAGCAAGGTGGTCAGCGACCATGGCGGCAACGTGAGCACCGCCGCGTCGACGTCGATGACCCGCCCGTCGGAGAGTCGTACGCCGGTGAGTCCGTCGTCGACGATCTCGATATCGGTGACGCCGGCCCCCACGACGATCTCCGCGCCGCGCGCCCGCAGATACCGCTCGGCGGGCGCGACGAACAACTCGTGCAGGCTCACCCGTGGCCAGACCGCGTCACCGGCCCTGGTATTGCCCGACAGCGCGCGCTTGCCGATCCAGTGCAGGGTCTGGACGAACATGGAGGCCGACACCCGTTCGGTCTTCTCGTTGAGCAGGCCGATGACGAACTGATCGAGCACCAGCGCGCGCATCGACGGTGGTGCGCCGATCCGGCGAAACCAGCGATCGACGGTCAGATCGTCGAGTTCCGGTGCTGGGCGCAGCGCGGCGCGCACGATCCGCGCCCAGGTGCGCAGGGCGGCCGGTCGCTCGCGCAGCGGGATCGGCGGCCACACCATCCAGGACAGCCCGACCGCCCGGCGCAGCGTGCGTGGCAGCCACGTGGGCGCGCGCAGTGTGAGCAGGCGATCGGGTCCGGTTCTGATCGCGAAAGGGGGAGCGTCCCAGCGGAGTTGGTCGCGCGTGCCGATGGTGTCGACGTAGCGCAACAGCGCGTCGTAGCAACCGGCGAACAGGTGCTGACCGTTGTCGACTTTGCCATCGATGCCGGGTACCTCGAAGGAGATCGTGCGACCGCCGAGCCGTCCCCGCTTCTCGACGAGGGTGACCCGGTGGCCTGCCTGCGCGAGCCAGACCGCCGTGGCCAATCCGGCCAGGCCTGCCCCCGCGACCAGGATGTGCGGGGATTCCTGCTGCCCCATCGGTACCTCCGGAGATTCGATGAATGCGAGAGTGGATGAGAGACTTTCATCGTCATGCTCGCATACCGTCGACATGTTCGGACCGGAACCGAACCTGCTCGTGCGGAACGGAACTCGCTACGTGACCGGGGACGCGCGGCGCTCTCGGTCGAACGGGATCAGCTCGTGGGTGACTCGGAAGGGTCGTCCTCGCGCAGTTGGCCGCGCTGACGCCGCCGGAGGCCGTCGGGGCCCAGAATCTGTTCCAGGACCACGAGGAAGATCTCGGTCGACTCGTCGACGAGCTCCTCTCTGGTGAGGTCGAGCGCTCCGTTGAGCCAGCCGTAGACGGTCTCGTACAGTCCGCCGACGAGGTGCATGGCGGCGAGTTCGCCGTACGCCCGCACCGCCCCGGTCATCTCGGGGTTGAGGTGCTTGTTCACCGTGGCCAGGACCAAGGCGGCGAAGCTGCGGATCGTCGCGGTGCGGCGGGTGTTGAGGACGGGATTGAACTGGGCCTCGGTGAACGCGATGCGGATCACCCGCGGATCGTCGGCGACCGCTTGCACGCCCGCGGCGATGGCCGCGTGCACTTTGTCGCGCAGGGGAGCGGGTGCGGCGCGCACCCGATCGGCGATCATGTCGGTCAGCTCGCTGATCACCTGGTCGTAGACCTCGGTGACGACGGCGTCCAGGGTGGTGAAGTTCTCGTAGAAGTAGCGCTCGGTCAGTCCGGCCTGGCGGCAGAGACCGCCGACGGTGAGCCGGGTCGAACCCTGGGTGCCGATCATCTCCCTGGCGGCCTCCAGGAACGTCGTCCGACGCTGCGCGCGTCGCTGTTCGGCGGGCACACCCGCGTACGCGCGATCCTTGACCATCCGTCGAGTCTGCCATACAGCCTTGTCAGATTTCCAAATCTGCTGCATTCTATTGTCAGATTCGAGCGAGGAGAGAATCATGACCGAGGCATTCATCTACGAGGCGATCCGCACGCCGCGTGGGCGTGGCAAGAAGACCGGCGCCCTGCACGGCGTCAAGCCGCTCGACCTGGTGGTCGGGCTCATCGAGGAACTGAAGACCCGCCATCCCGGACTCGACCCGGCGGCAATCGACGACATCGTCCTCGGTGTGGTGTCCCCGGTGGGTGACCAGGGCGCCGATATCGCCAAAACCGCCGCACTGGCGGCCGGGCTGCCCGACACCGTCGCCGGCGTGCAGCTCAACCGGTTCTGCGGCTCGGGCCTCGAAGCCGTCAACACCGCCGCGCAGAAGGTCAGGTCGGGCTGGGAGCAGCTCGTCATCGCCGGTGGCGTGGAGTCGATGTCGCGGGTTCCGCTGGGCTCCGACGGCGGCGCGTGGGCGATGGACCCGGTCACCAACTACCACACCTACTTCGTGCCGCAAGGCGTCGGCGCGGACCTGATCGCCACGGTCGAAGGCTTCACCCGCGACGACGTCGACGCCTTCGCGGTGCGATCGCAGCGCAAGGCCGCCGCCGCGTGGTCGGGCGGCTACTTCGCCAAATCCATTGTCCCGGTGCGCGACATCAACGGCGCGGTGCTGCTCGACCACGACGAGTTCATGCGCCCCGACACCACGGTGGAGAGCCTGGCCGGGCTCGCCCCCTCGTTCGCGGCGATGGGGGAGATGGGCGGCTTCGACGCCGTCGCCATGCAGCGCTACCACCACGTCGAGAAGATCGACCACGTCCACCACGCCGGCAACTCCTCGGGCATCGTCGACGGTTCGGCGCTGGTACTGATCGGCAGTGAGTCCGCCGGTGTCGCCGCGGGTCTGACGCCGCGCGCCCGGGTGGTCGCCTCGGCGGTGAGCGGCGCCGACTCCACGATCATGCTGACCGGGCCGATCCCGGCGACCGAGAAGGTGCTGGCGCTGGCCGGGCTCACGGTCGACGACATCGACCTGTTCGAGCTCAACGAGGCCTTCGCGTCGGTGGTGCTGAACTTCCAGAAGAAGCTGAACATCCCCGAGGACAAGCTCAACGTCAACGGCGGCGCCATCGCCATGGGCCACCCGCTGGGCGCGACCGGCGCCATGATCACCGGAACCATGGTCGACGAGCTCGAGCGCCGGGGAGCGCGCCGCGCGCTGATCACGCTGTGCATCGGCGGCGGTATGGGCATCGCCACCATCATCGAGCGCGTCTGAGCGTCGGACTCCGAGACCGAAGGAACAACGAAAAGCCATGACTGACAACATGATTGCCTGGGAACTCGGCGCCGATCGGGTGCTCGTGCTCACGATGGACGACCCGAACCAGTCGACCAACACGATGACCGAGTCGTTCGCCCGCGACCTCACCGCGACCGTCGACCGGCTCGAGGCCGAGCGCGACAGTTTCGACGGCGTCATCCTCACCTCGGGCAAGGACACCTTCTTCGCCGGTGGCGACCTGAACCTGCTGATGAACGCGACCCCGGAGTCCGCGCCGCAGATCGCGCTCGGCCTCGACACCTACAAGGCGGCGTTCCGCCGGCTCGAGACGCTGGGCAAGCCGGTGGTCGCCGCGATCAACGGCACCGCGCTCGGCGGCGGCTTCGAGGTCGCGCTGGCCACCCACCACCGGATCGCGCTCGACGTCAAGGGCAGTCTGCTCGGGCTGCCGGAGGTCACGTTCGGCCTGCTGCCCGGCGCGGGTGGTGTCACCAGGACGGTGCGACTGCTCGGCATCACCGCCGCGGTGCTCAATGTCGTGGGCCAGGGTCAGCGGATGAAGCCCGCCAAGGCGTTGCAGGTCGGCATCGTGCACGAGGTCGCGGCCACCCGCGGGGAGATGTTCGACAAGGCGCGCGCCTGGATCGCGGCCAACCCCGAGGCCGCGCAGCCATGGGATGTGAAGGGCTACAGGATCCCCGGCGGCACGCCGTCGAGCCCGGCGGTGGCGGCGAACCTGCCCGCGTTCCCGGCGAATGTGCGCAAGCAGCTCAAGGGTGCGCCGATGCCCGCCCCGATCGCGGTGCTCGCGACCGCGGTGGAGGGCGCGCAGGTCGACATCGACACCGCGTTCGCGATCGAGACCCGCTACTGCGCCAACCTGATCTGCGGCCAGGTCTCGACGAACATGATCAAGGCGCTGTTCTTCGATCTGGGCACCATCAACAAGGGCGGCAGCCGCCCCGAAGGCTTCCCCGTGCGCACGCCGGAGAAGGTCCTCGTGCTCGGCGCGGGCATGATGGGCGCGGGCATCGCCTATGTGCAGGCCCGCGCCGGCATGCAGGTCGTGCTCAAGGACGTCACCATCGAGGCGGCCGAGCGCGGCAAGGCCTACTCGCGCAAGCTGCTCGACAAGGCGCTGCGCAAGGGCGCGATCACCCAGGACTCCTACGACGCGATCCTCGGCCGCATCCACCCGTCCGCGGATCCGGCCGACGCCGCCGGGTGCGACTTCGTCGTCGAAGCGGTGTTCGAGGATCCGGGTCTGAAGAAGAAGGTGTTCGGCGAGATCGAGCACCTGGTGAACGCCGATGCCCTCCTCGGGTCCAACACCTCGACCCTGCCGATCACCGATCTGTCCACCGGCGTGCAGCGGCCGAAGGACTTCATCGGCCTGCACTTCTTCTCCCCGGTGGACAAGATGCCACTGGTCGAGATCGTGGTCGGTGAGCAAACCAGCGACGAAGCCATCGCCCGCGCCATCGACTACACCCTGGCGATCAAGAAGACGCCGATCGTGGTCAACGACAGTCGCGGGTTCTTCACCAGCCGGGTCATCGGCCAGTTCATGGACGAGGCCATCGCACTGGTCGCCGAGGGCGTGCACCCGGCCTCGGTCGAACAGGCCGCCACCCAGGCCGGGTACCCGGTGGGTGCGCTGGCGCTGGCCGACGAGATCAATATGAAACTGGCGCAGAAGATTCGGCGCAGCCTGAAGGAGAACCTGCTCGCCGACGGCAAGAACTGGGTGGACTCGAACGCCTACCCGCTCGTCGACGCGATGGTCGACGACTTCGATCGGCCGGGCCGACTCGAAGGCCGCGGCTTCTACGAATACGACGCCGACGGCAAGAAGCTCGGCCTGTGGCCGGGACTGGTCGAGAAGTACACTCGCGACGATCACGGCATCGCGTTCATCGACATGCAGGAACGGATGCTGTTCGCCGAATCCCTCGATACCGTGCGGTGTTTCGATGAGGGCGTGCTGCGCACCGTGCCGGACGCGAACATCGGGTCGATCTTCGGGATCGGGTTCCCGGCCTGGACCGGCGGCGTGATCCAGTACATCAACCAGTACGCGGGCGGCCTGGCCGGATTCGTCGCGCGAGCCGACGAGCTGCGGGCCGCCTACGGTGACCGCTTCGAGGTCCCGGAGTCGTTGCGGGTCAAGGCCGCTGCCGGAGAGACACTCGGCTGACCGTCCCGAAAACCGAACAGAACCCCCGTCACCCGGAATTCCGGGCGGCGGGGGTTCTGTGCTGGAGCGCCCAGTGTTCCGCCATCGACGACCGTGACCAGTGAGTGCCGCCGGCCAGCGACTGCTCGAGGGTCAGATCGACGGCCTTCTGCACCCGGTCGAGAAGGATCGCGGCGGACGGCCCGGACACGGCCGCCGGAATCGGTGCGGACCAACACGTGTCGTCGGCGTTCTGGGCGCCGAGGTGACCGGGAAAGATGTGCTGATCAACGCCGTCGCCTGTCCCGACATCGTACGTCGCCGCGACAGGCCGACCGCCTACTGAGTTTCGCCCTCGACGGCCTCCTTCCTCGGTTGTCCCGATCCCTTACCGAATCTGTGACCGAAGACGAGGCCGAGCGACAGGGATGGCACTTGTCAGTTGATCACCATGGTGTGGTTGCCGCTGTCGGCCAGGGCAGGACAGTCAATTCAGGCCAATGGCGTAGCCAGCGGCCGGCTTTGGCCTCATAGACGGTGCGCGGTGCAAGGACCGGATTGGGACGCACGATGAGGTTGAACACGTCCGACAGTCCGTGCGGGGCATAGACGCGCCAACGCCCTTCTGGTTGCTCGAGACGGACTCCCAGGCAGCAGGTGGTGGCGGCGAAGGCATCGATCGCGTCCTCGGTGGACCTGTGTGCAGGGCATGGCTTCCCGAACTTCTGCTCGTACCAGAGACTTCCGTCACATCAGCGTGTTTCCGCCATTGGCATCGCCATGGGTGTGGTCGGCGCGATTGCGGCAGGACTGGCCGGTAAGCATGTTGGTCGTGGCGCCGGTGATAACCGAGTCGAGCCGGTCGCGGGTTTCGCTCAGCTCGGCGAGCTGTCTGTCGATGTGATCGCGTTGTTCGGCCAGCCGGGCAAGCAGTTCCGGTGTGGCGTCGCCGTCGACAACGCACGGCATGAGCTCGACGATGGCCTTGCTGGACAGGCCGGCGAGGTACAGCTGCTGGATCAGCCGGACCCGGTCGACGGCGCTGCCGGGGTAATGGCGCTGACCACTGGGGCTGCGTTCGGCGGCGAGCAGACTTTGCTCCTCGTAGTACCGCAGTGCCCGGACACTGACCCCGGTCCTAGCGGCGAGTTCCCCGATACGCATCCGCCCTCTTCGTGATGTGCCGCACAACTGTTTGCCTCTGACGTCAACGTCAGATTTTAGCGTAGCTGGTGTGGGGCTGATCGCCCCTTCTCTGTCCGTCCACACAGAAGGAAACCCCCATGACCACGTCCGAAACTGCGGCGACCAGCGTCACCGGCGGCCTCGCCGCCACCCCGATCATCTCGGTCAAACCGATCGTTCTGCCTGCCGTCGAGCGCGGCAACGACCTGCACGTACGCGTGTCCGCGCCGGTTACCGGGCGCGATCTGCCGATCATCTTGTTCGCGCATGGATTCGGCTCGAACCTGGACGGCTACGCACCCCTGACCGACTACTGGGCTGCCCACGGCTTTGTGGTGTTCCAGGCCACCCATCTGGACTCCAAGAGGCTGAAGCTGACTGAGCAGGACCCCCGCAAACTCCAGATGTGGCGGTTCCGCGTCGCCGACATGAAACGCATCCTTGACGACCTCGACGTGCTGGAAGCAGCCGTCCCTGGCCTTGCCGGGCGCTCGGACCACGGCAGCATCGCCGTGGCCGGACATTCCTTCGGCGGCCAGACCGCCGCGATCCTGCTGGGTCTGCGCGTCACCGACCCGCAGACCGGAGTAGCAGAAGACCTCTCCGACTCTCGGATCACAACGGGTGTCCTACTGGCCACGGCAGGGAAGGGCGGCGACGACCTGACCCCCTTCGCCGCCGCGAACCTCCCCTGGCTGCGGGACCAGGACTTCTCTCACATCACCTCGTCGGCCCTCGTGGTCGCCGGAGACAGGGACGAGCTCCCGCTGACCACCCGGGGACCTGAATGGACCACCGACCCCTTCACCCTCAGCCCCGGCGACAAGAGCTTGCTCACACTCTTCGGCGCCCAGCACTTCCTCGGAGGCGTCTCCGGCTACGACGCAGCCGAGACCACCGACGAGAACCCCGCACGCGTCGCGCTCATCCAACAGGTCACCCTCGCCTACCTGCGCCACGCTCTCGGCATCGATAGCTCCACTTGGACAGCGGCCCAAGCGGCCCTCGCCGGCACCCGCCATTCGATCGGACGACTCGAATCCAAATGAGGGGTGCCGTAAAGATCGGCGTGCAGGGGGTGGTTGCGGTCACCGGTATCGCCCGAACCCTACTGGCGGCCAACATGTTCCAGACGCGACGCCTCGGCACCCCGCACGCGAGACCGACGGGGTACCGAAGCGAATTCTCGGTAGCGCCGGGCTCCGCCCGCATCGCGGGACAACGCGCGGGGTGCGCTGCTCGCACCGTCGCCGAAACCGTGACGTCACCGGCTACAGCGAGCGGGCGATCAGTTCCTTCATGATCTCGTTCGTTCCCGCGAGAATGCGCAGGACCCGGGCGCTGGTGAAGATCTCCGAGATCGGGTACTCGGTCATGAATCCGTATCCGCCGAACAGTTGCAGGCACCGGTCGGCGACCACGCTCAACTGATCGGTGAGCCAGTATTTGGCCATCGATGCCGTGGTCACGTCGAGCTCGCCCGCCAGGTGGTCGGTGAGACAGTCGTCGAGGAAGACGCGGGAGATTCGGGCGATGGTGGCGCACTCGGCGAGCTCGAACTTGGTGTTCTGGAAGCCCAGCAGTGGTTTTCCGAAGGCCTGCCGGTCCTTGGTGTAAGCGATGGTCATCGCGACCGCGGCCTCCATCGCCGCCACCGCCATCACCGCGCAGACGAGTCGCTCCTGCTGCAGCAGCTTCATCATCTGATAGAAGCCCTGGCCCTCGGCCTCGCCGAGCAGGTTGCCCACCGGCACCCGCAGGCCGTCGAAGAACAGCTCGGCGGTGTCCTGGCCGGTGCCGCCGATCTTGTGCAGGGTCCGCCCGCGGGTGAAGCCGGGGGTGTCGTCACCGACCTCCGCGACGATGAGCGACACCCCGGCGGCGCCCTTGTCGGGGTCGGTCTTGGCGGCGATGATGACCGCGTCGCACAGCGCGCCGTTGCTGATGAACATCTTCGAACCGGTGATGACGTACTCGTCGCCGTCGCGCACCGCCCTGGCCTGGATGTTCTGCAGGTCCGATCCTGTTCCCGGTTCGGTCATCGCGATCGAGAGCAGGCAGTCGCCGCTGGCCACCTTGGGCAGCAGGCGCGCCTTGAGCTCCTCGGAGGCGAATTCGACGAGATAGGGCGCGACGATCCCGGAATGGATCGAGATGCCCATGGCGGTGTCGCCCGCCCGCGACTGCGCCTCGATGATCGCGGCCTCATGGGCGAACGTGCCGCCTCCGCCGCCGTACTCCTCCGGGATCGACGGGGCCAGCAAGCCGAGCTTGCCCGCCTTGCGGTAGAGGTCGCGGTCGGGATGGCCCTGCTGCTTGTACCGCTCGGCGCCAGGAAGCACCTCCTTCTCGAAGAACTTCGTCGCGAGTTCGCGCACGGCCTCGATCTCGTCGTCTACCCAGCCCGCGTGTGCGGTCATCAGTGCCTCCCAGGACCCAATATGCCTTAATCTGCGAAAACAGCTTGTCAGATATATTGGCACAACGTCAATAGTGGTCGGTGGGCGGTCCGGGCCGTCGCGATCAGCGGCGCGCCCTGGTGCGCCGGTAGGCGGCCGGAGTGGTGGTCGTCCAGCGCTTGAAGGCGCGCACGAACGAGCCTGCCTCGGTGTAGCCGAGACGCACCGCGATCTCCCCGACCGAGAGCGCGGTGGCGCTCAGCATGTCCTCGGCCAGACCGCGCCGTGCCTCGTCGAGCAGGACCCGGTAGCTGGTTCCGTCCGCGGCGAGATGGCGCCGCAGAGTGCGGCCGGTGACCCCGAGATCGTGCGCGACCGCGTCCAGTGACGGCGGTATCGCGATCCCCACGGCACCGGTTCCCGCCAGCAGATGATCGCGAACATCGGCCGCTGTTCCGGTGCGGGTGGTCCGGCGGTCGATCAGGTCACGGCATTGCGCCAGGCACAGGGTGAGCGTGGCCTGGTTCGCCTGTGGCAGTGGCCGGCGCAGCGTTTCGGCGGCGATCACGATGCTGGTCTCCGGCTGCCCGTATCGGGGCGCGACGCCGAGGATCGCGGCGATCAGGTCGTCGTAGCCGGGTGCTGGAAACGCGAACCGTGCGTCGCGGACCTCCACCGGTGCGCCGAGCAGGTCGTCGAGCACCCGGTGCATCGCGAAGGTGTCGCGTTCGACGAGGAATCGCGCTACGTCATCGGGAATCCGATCGTGCCGGATCCGGGCGATCATCTGCCGGTCGTCGAACTCCACCACCGGAGTGCAGAAGGCGAAGCTCAATCGAAAGTAGCTCAGCGCCAAGGAGATCGCCTCGCCGAGCGTGGGGCTGGTGATCCAAGCGTAGCCATAGATGCCGAAGGTGCTGATGTGGTATCTGCGACCGACTTCGATGCCGAGCGCGGGCCGGTCGGGGAATTCGCGCAGCAGATTGCGCACCACCAGCAGTTCCGTGCGGGCATCGATCTGGCGGTCGGCGGAGTCGAGGTCGGCGACCGACAAGCCGGTACCGGCGAGGATCGAGGCGGCCTCGGCTCCCTGCTCGATCGCGAAGTGAGTCATCACAGCGACGCTGGCGACACCTCGTGGGAAGTCCCACGTGTCCAGCTCTGGCTCCTGCCGCGCGTGCATGCCCGTCATTATGGCCTGAAATGTCAATTTCCTGTCCGCGGTCATCCTCGTCACCACTCGCCCGGCGGCCTAGCGTTGACCGAAGAAATCCATGACATGAGGAGTTCCGCAATGCGCGTTCGGACAATGCCGTCCGTTGTCATCATCGGTACCGGGTTCGGCGGCCTCGGTATGGCGATGGAATTACTGCGCCATGGATTCGACGACCTCGTCATCCTGGAGCGGGCCTCGGACGTGGGTGGGGTGTGGCGCGAGAACACCTACCCGGGCGCCGGTTGCGATATTCCGTCCCCGCTCTACTCGTATTCCTATGAGCCGAAATCCGATTGGCCCAAGCGGTTCTCGGGGCAGCCCGACATCCACGCCTATCTGCGGGACGTGGCGCGCGACAACGGTCTGCTCGAGCGGATCCGATTCGAATCGGAGGTGACCGAAGCCCGCTTCGACGATGCGACCGGGACCTGGACGGTGCGCACCGCCGACGGTTACGAGACAACCACCGACGTGCTGATTTCCGCGGTCGGTCAGCTTTCGCGGCCCGCGCTGCCCGCCATCGCGGGGCTCGGTACGTTCGCCGGACCCGCGTTCCACTCCGCGCAGTGGGATCACAGCGTCGACCTGACGGGCAAGCGGGTGGCCGTGGTCGGCACCGGTGCCAGCGCGATCCAGTTCGTGCCCGCTATCGTGCCGCGCGTGGGGGCGCTGACGCTGTTCCAGCGCTCGGCGGCGTGGGTGCTGCCCAAACCCGATGTCGAGTACAAGCCGTGGCATCACCGGATGTTCGCGGCGGTGCCGCCGGTCCGCCTCGCCGAGCGATTCGCGGTCTGGGCGCTGTGTGAGTTCCTCTCGCTCGGGCTCGTCGACGTCACCGCGATCAGGGGCGTCCTCACCAGGATCGCCGTGAATCATCTGCGCGGGCAGGTCGCCGATCCGGAACTGCGCGCGAAACTGACGCCCGACTACCCGGCCGGCTGCAAGCGTGGGCTGTTCTCCAACACCTACTATCCGGCGCTCACCCAGCCGCACGTGCGGGTCGAGACGACCGAGATCACCGAAATCGTGCCGACCGGGGTGCGAACCGCCGACGGCGTGCTGCACGAAGTGGACGTGATCGTCTACGGAACCGGGTTCAAGGGCACCGAATTCCTGTGGCCGATGGCGATTCGCGGCGCGAACGGGCGCGCGCTCGAGGACGAATGGCAGGGCGGTGCCCGCGCCTATCACGGCATCACGGTTCCCGAATTCCCGAACATGTTCCTGGTGTACGGGCCCAATACGAACCTCGGCGTCGGTTCGATCGTCTACATGATCGAGTCGCAGGCCCGTTATATCCGCCAGGCGATGCAGGAACTGTCCCGCCATCCGGCGCACACCCTCGAGGTGCGCCGCGCCGTGGCCGAGGACTACGACGTGAAGCTGCGGGCGCGCCTGGACCGGACGCCGTGGGGTCTGTGCTCGAGCTGGTACCGCAATGCCGCGGGCCGGATCACCAACAACTGGCCGGGCGGGGTCGCGAGTTATCGATGGCAGACCCGAACGCTGCGTCCCGAGCGTTTTCACCTGAAAGCCCGCGCGACAACGACTGCGGGGCAGTGATATTCGGGTGTTCTCCGGCACCGTGGCCGACGTGCGTGGCGACGGCGACGGTGCTGCGTCGACGGGACCGGACCGACCTGCTCGACTGAGGGTGCGGTGGATCCGCGGGGGTTCCGCTGAGTCGATAAGTGGAATATCATCTCAACGTGTCATTGCCTCAGGAGTTCTCGACGGCTCGGAGGCTTGTGGAAGATGAGAGGCGCAGGACTATGGGTGAAGTGGCAGCGGTAAGCGGGCGTGTGACGGCAGGCGATCGCGGCGAGGTCCTGCGGTGTCGATACGGCACTGTCGACGATTTCGATATCGAGCGATTTCTCGACGGGATCGGCGCCTTCGCCGGGGCGGGCGCGAATGTGATCGTGCAGCTCGCGAACCGGCCGGTGGGCTACGGCGTCGTGGAGAGCACGGTCGAGTCCGGCCGCGCCGACGTGCACCCGTGGAAGCGATTGCGCACCACGCTGACCTACATCGCGGTGGCGATGCTGGGCACCGAGGACGACCGCAACGTGTACCGCGAGGCGGTCGGCAGCGTCCATCGCCGCGTTCGTTCGTCGCCGGGCGCCGAGGTGAAATACAACGCGTTCGACCCTGAGCTGCAGAAATGGGTCGCCGTCTGTCTGTGCTGGGGAGTCATGGATATCCACGAACGCCTCTACGGGTCGCTGGACAAAGACACCAAGGAGGTCTTCGTGCAGTACGGGGCCAGGTTCGGCACCGGCTTGCAGATGCGGCCCGACATGTGGCCCGCCGATCTGGCGGAGTTCGAGAGCTACTTCGAGGCGGGGCTGGCGAGCATGCGGATCGACGACGTGGTCGCCGAATATCTGCGCAAGCTGGTCGGTATGCGCAATGTTCCCCGGCCACGCCGAGTCGCCGATTTCCATCGTTTCGCCGTCACCGGACTGCTGCCCGAGTCCATGCGCGCACAGCTCTACCTGCCCTGGACCGACGAGCAGGAACGGCGGCATCGGCTGACGTTCCGCGTCCTCGGCGCCATCTACGGACGGTTGCCCGTCCGTGCCCGCATCCTGCCGTACTCGACCATGCTGTGGGACATGCGGCGGCGCGGGAGACTCGGCCGTCCGCTGGTCTGACAGAGTCAGAGGTTGCGAGCTATCGGCAGACCACATTATGTTCGGGCTCTTGTCAGCTGAGGGGAATGGGATATGGCCGAGTCGATCAGGTTGCTGGCCCGGATTCGCGGACACGTCGGTGTCGAGCGCGATAATGCCGATGTCCTGAACGGCGCGTTGGCCGCGTTTCTCGACTTCGGGATCAAGCGCACCAGCATGGGGGAGGTGGCGCGGCGCGGCGGGCTGTCCCTGGCGACCCTGTATCGCCGGTTCGGTGGGAAGACCGACGTAGTTCAGGCGGTGGGGCTCTGGCAGGTCCGCCACCTGCTCGAGCAGGCCGACGCCTCGATGCGGGTGCAGGCCGAGAAGGGCGCCAGCGCAGAAGACCAGATCGTGGAACTGTTCGTCGTCTTCGCCCTCGGCCTGCGCGACAACCCGTTGCTGGACCGCCTGCTCGCCACCGACGCCGCCACCGTACTGCCCTACCTCACCACCAGCGGGGCGCCGGTGATCGAGCTCGGCCGTGACTTCCTGGCCGAGTTCATCACTCGCCTGCAGGAGGCGGGCAAGCTTCCCGCCTACGATCCGCTCCCCGTCGCCGAGTTGGTGGCTCGCACCGCGCTGTCGCTGGTGCTGACGAGGCCGACGGTCATCCCGCTCGACGACGAGGCGGCCGCGCGCCGGTTCGCCCGTGATCACATCGCACCCGGATTCCGTCCGTTGGACACACCCACCGACACCCGTGCGACCGACACGGAGCCGCGCTGAGTTCTTCGCGCGGGCACCGACAGCCGCTCGCCCCGGGTGAATATGTCTCGCATATTCACCCGGGGCGAGACGCACTCACTTGCCGAAGCGTCGCCGACCGCGAGCGCCGGTCGCGCGCATGGCATTACGCATGAACCCGAAGTTCTTCAGGCTGTACGGGTACCAGACGAGTTCGGACTTCTGCGTCGGCAGCGCCGGAGCCGTGATCGCCTGCTTGCGGCAGTACTTGCGCACCCCGTCCACGCCGCCGAATCGGTAGCCGGTGCCCGACTGACCCCAACCACCGTGGGGGAGTGCGAAATTGAACAGATTGATGGTGGCGTCGTTGATGTTCACGGCGCCGACGGTCAATCGCCGGGCGATCGCCTGGCCACGCGACTTGTTGCCCGTCCACACCGAGGCCGACAGTCCGTACTCGGAGTCGTTGGCGAGCCGGATCGCCTCGTTCTCGTCGGCGACCTTGATGACCGGGATGGTCGGGCCGAACGTCTCCTCGGTGATGCACGACATCGAGTGATCGACGTCGACCAGGACCGTCGGTTCGAAGAAGTTCCCCTCGCCGGTGGCCTTTCCGCCGGTGAGCGCTCGCGCGCCGCCGGCGAGCGCGTCGTCGACATGGCGGGTGACGATGTCGAGCTGGGCCTGGTTGGCGAGCGGGCCGACATCGATGTTCCCGCTGCGGTCGTCGCGGCCGAGCCGCAGCGTCTTGACATGAGCCACAAGCTTGTTCACGAACTCGTCGTACACCGGCGCCTCGACGTACACCCGCTCCACCGAGACGCACAGCTGTCCGGCGTTGGTCAGCGCGCCGAAGGTGATGCCGTTGACCGCGCGGTCGAGGTCGGCGTCGGCCAGCACGATCGCCGGGTCCTTGCCGCCCATCTCGAGGCTGTAGGGCCGCGTGCGTTCCGCGCACGCGACCGCGATGCGGCGCCCGGTGTTGCCGGAGCCGGTGAACTGGACGAAATCAGCGTTGTCGACCACCGCGGCACCGGTCGCGCCCGACCCGGAGACCACCGTGAACACCGGCGGCGCGCCGATCTCGGCCCAGCCGCGGGCGAGCACGAGCGGCGTCAGCGGGGTCACCTCCGACGGCTTGAGCAGCACCGCGGCGCCCGCGGCCAGCGCCGGAACGAGATCGGAGGTGGGCATGGCGAGGGGGAAGTTCCACGGCGTGATGATGCCGACCACCGGATAGGGCGTGTAGGTGGTGGTCAGCTTCTTGACCCGCATCAGCGGGGTGTGGGGGCTCACGGCGGTGTCGGCGAGGAACTTCGCGGCGTTTCGCGCGTAGTAGCCCAGGAGATCGACGGTGAACGCGACCTCGACCTCGGCCTCCACCCTGGGCTTTCCCGATTCGTCCTGAATCGAATCCGCCAGCTCGTCGGCATGGTCGAGCACCCAGTCCTGCAGCTTGAGCAGCCACTGTTTGCGTCCGGCCGCGCTGATCGACGCCCACCGTGGCTGTGCCGTGCGCAGCGCGGCCGCGGCGGCGGCGACCTCCTCGGGGGTCGACACGGCAACGGTGCCGACCAGTTCTCCCGACGCCGGGTTGCGAACAGTCAGTTCGTCGGCAGCGACGGTGGGTGTGGCGGAATCAGACACTTGTTCTCCTGGGTAGCCGTATCGGTCTACTGACCACTTTAGACAGGGTGAGAAGGTTTGTATATCACTCTGTCAGGAGGTTTTGTCGGTTTCGTCCAAACCGACCCTGGACGTTCTGGTGTGGTATTGCACCGCAATGAAGTGGTGTCAGCGTGCACCAGAAATCGCCGATGGTCAAGAGGTCGACCGAATGAACGCCACCTGCGTCCGCCGCAACGGCAGGTCCATCGTGCGTGGGACACTGCCGTTGCGGCCGATCGCGGCTGGGTGGTTCAGCCGTCGAGCAGGTGCGGAAGACCGGCGCGGAAGCGATCCGCGTCGATGGCCTTGGCGGCGGCGAACGCGGGCAGCGAGACCAGCGGGAAGATCTGGGCGCGCGGGCTCGGGTCGTCGGCGGCGTCGAGGATGGCGTTGGCCGCGGCGCGGCCGGATTCGTTGGCACCCTCCATGGTGGCCAGATCGATGTGATTGCGCACGTGATCGCCGCCGAAGTAGAGGTTGGGAATCGCGCAGTGCGCGTCGGGGCGATTGTCGTAGGAGCCGACCGTGTTGACCAGCAGCGGGGTTTCGTTGTGAATGGCACCGCCGGACCAGGTGATGCCGGGGTCGAGATGCCAGGAGTGGATGTCCTCGTCGCGCAACCAGTCGGTGCCGGTATTGAGCCAGGCTTTGAGCTGAGCCCAGGTCTCGATGGCGATTTCGTCGGCCGTGCATTCCTTGGCGGTGCGGCCGAAAAGGATTCCGGGTGTGTCCCAGTCGGAGATGTCGACCGACAGACACTCCAGCACCGAGCCGTCGCCGTAGGTGGCGGGAAAATCGCCCACCCACATGGGCGCTTGGCGCAGGGCGGTCAGTGCCCAGGGAGAGCCGAGTGCGGCGATGTGTCCTTCGGGGATCTCGGTCGGGCGGCGCAGGTAGTACTGGATGCCGACCATCCAGTCGGTGACCAGGTTTCGCATCCCGCCCAGTCGTGGATCGGCGTCGATGATCGCGTCGTCGAGCAGGTCGACAGCACGATCGACCGGCATGGCGCACAGGTAGTGATCGGCGGTCACCGCCGTGGCGCCACTCCGTCCACTGACCGTCGCCGAGGCGATGCGACCGCCGGCCATCTGCAATGCGGCAAGGCCCTGTCCCATGACGAAACGGACGCCGAGCCCGCGCAGGTGTTCGACCCACGGATCGATCCACGCGACATTGGTCGGACGGTTGAGGATTCGGTCGACCCCACCGGAGAACTGCGGAATAGTGCCGGACGCGGCGAGGACGAGGGCCTCGCCGATCGTGCCGATGGTTCGGGCCGAGCTGGTCTGCGGTTTCGCGGCGACGGTGATCCGGGTGAGCGCGTTCACCAGGTATTTCCGGTAGGCGGGTGACTTTCCCTCGGCCTGCATGATCTGTTCCCAGGTCACGTACTCCCACTGACCGAAGCGACGTTCGGTGCTGGAGGTGAACCACACCACCATCTGTTTGGCGAAGAACGCCAGCTCGTGTGGTGGCAGGTCGGGGATGAAGCCGAGCGCGCCGATGATGCTGTTCTGCACGAGTTCCGGGGTCAGCTGACTCAGCCCGCCGAGCTCGACGGGGGCGAAGATCGGCGGCAGGCCCTGGAAGCCGGCGACCGTACCCTCGACCCGCACGAGGTTGTCGCGTACGCCGTTCGGGTTGCCGGGGAACGGGATTCGGCTCATCGTGTCGGGAACATGCTGATAGCAACCGGGGAAGAAGCGAAACCCGTGCTCACCCGGCAGGTTCGCGCGACCGGGTGACGCGGTCCCCGGCACGTCCATGCTGCGGGCCTTGCCACCGAGGAACGCGGGCTCGTAGACGGTGATGTCGTAGCCACGCTCGGCCAGTTCGTGCGCGGCGCTGAGCCCGGCCATCCCGCCGCCGAAGATCGCCACCGATTTGCCGCCGGAGCGTAGTAGCGGTGAGCGCCGGGCGGGGGTCGCCGCGGCGGTCGGGGCGGTCACGGCGAGCGCGCCGCCGAGGACGAGCCCGGCGCGCAGCGCGGTGCGGCGGGTGATCGGTGCTGACAACGGTGTCGGCTGATCAGACATGGTGTTCTCCTGGACCTGCGGTGGTGAGGGTGACGTGCGGGCTCGGCGATGTCGTGGCAGTAGCGGCGTCGCCACGCAGCGTCGTGCGCGTGGTCCGCCATTCGAGGGTCGAGTCGCGGATCTCGCGCGCCACGTCGGCCAGGACGGCGGGCAGGTGTGCCCACTGATGGACCGAGGCGCGCACCGCGAGACCGAGCGCGCGCGACGGGGTGTACAGGTCGGCCGGTCGGTGGGTGCGGGAGAAGATCCCCGCGGTGATCTGTGCCAGCGCCGGATCGTCGGCGGCGCTGCGATAGAGCTCGATCTCCAAGGGGCGCAGAGTTTCCCCCCGGGCCAACCGATTCGTCCAATAGAAGATCTCGCGGCACTCGACGACGCGACGGCGCTCCCACTCCGCCACGGCCGCGTCGAGTGCCCGGGGATCGTCCAGAACGTCGCCGACCGACTCGGCGAGAGTGCGGCCGTAGTGCAGCGCGTCGCGGATACCCTGCGCGGTGACGGGATCCTTGAAATGTCCGGCGTCGCCGGGTAGCGCCCAGCCCGGGCCCGCCGAACGCCGGAAGTACGAGGAAATGCCGGTGGCGGAACGGATCCGGCCCACCTGCTCGCAGCCGCGCAGGCGGTAGGTCAGGTCCGGAATCCGGGCCAGCGCCTCGGTGTAGCGGCGTTGCGCCGCGCCGGGACCGCGTCCGGCTTCGCTGACCGCCGGCGGCTGCACGAGGCTGAGCACCAGGCCGTCGTCGCAAGGGAAGGCGGTGCCGAGGTCGGCGCCGACCCGCCACTGGGCGGCGATATGACGTGGGGCGTCGGCGCGGTCACGCCAATACGCGAAGTAGCAGTCGCGCCCGCTGGGCACGGTCAGAAACGGCTGGTCGGCGCCCACCTCGCGCGCGATGGTGCTGCGCCGCCCGTCGGCGCCGACCACGAGCGCCGCGCGGATCTCTCTGGTCCGGCCCTCGGCGTCGAGGTATCGCACACCGGCGCAACGGTTTCCGTCCCACACCACCGAGGTGACCCGGCTGCGTGGGCGCACGTCGGCGCCCGCGTTCACGGCGGTGCGGGCCAGCACCGCGTCGAGTCCGGTGCGGCGCACGCACATCGCGTAGTCGATGCCGTCGACCGAAGGGTAGCCGGAATCGACGCCGTGGCCCGCGGCCTGCGCGTAGGCCGTCGTCAGCCGCGGCGCGCCGAGAGCCTCGACGGCGGCCAGTGCGTCGAGGTGCTGGAGTTCGGCCAGGCCGGCCGGCCAGAGCAGATGGGTGGACAGGGTGTCCGACGGCAAGGTGGCGGCGTCGAGCACGACGACAGCGCGGCCCGCTTTCGCGAAGGTCGCCGCGGCGGCCGATCCCGCGCAGCGGGCCCCGACTACGACGACATCGGTCCGTTCAACGGCGGTGACGGGGGAATCGACCATGAGAACCACCTCGGCCACTGAGTCTCGGACAGTGTGTCCGATTGATGATGAGGTGGGTCGCGTTCAGGTGTCAACAGTCAACCTGGACAGGGGGATTGCCACCGCTCGCACCCCGCCGCCACAGCAGTCGGCCGGTCTGCGGGCACAATGGGTCACATGGTCAATGCCAGCGCGCCTGTTGCGGTATCGGCGACGGAGCGCCGATGCCCTCGCTGACCCGTGTCCCGCGAACCGCCCGCAAACCCACCGATGACCGGCGGGCGGAATTCGAAACTCGCGTGCTCGCCGCGGTGGAAGACCTGCTGGCCGATGGGACCCCGTTCACCGAGATCGCCGTCCAGAAGATCGCCGCGGCCTCCGGGTCGGCGAGATCCACCTTCTACCGCTATTTTCCGGACAAGAGCAGACTGCTGATCCGGATGGCCGAGTTGGCCACGACCGATCTGTTCGCCGCGGCGGAGTCGTGGTGGAGTGCCGAGCACACCGATCAGCAGACCGGAGTCGTGCTGGCGATGCGCGCGATGATCGGCGGCTTCCGCGACCATCGCTATCTGCTGCTCGCACTCACCGAAGTAGGTTCCTACGACCGCGAAGTCGGCGCCTACTGGCGCGCCAGGGTCGCGACCTTCGCCGAGTTGGTACGGGTGCGGCTGGAGACCGAACAGGCGGCGGGTCGGGTCGGCCGACAGCTCGACCCCCGGGCCACCGCGCTGATCCTCACCTCGATGGTCGAACGCACGATCTCGGTCGCCTTCGCCGCCGAAACCGGTGTCGGCGAGGACGCCTTGGCCGAATCGCTGGGGCGGGCGATCTGGCTCGTCATCTACGGGGACGCACCGTAGCTCGCGGCGCATGGTCACGGCCCGGTCGGCGACCCCTGATCTCAGCCGGACTGATCGTCGCCCTTCGGAGCGACAACCTTCTCGACCGCGGGGCGCGCTCGCTTTCGGCGCGCTGTCGTCCGTTCGATTCGCGGATCCTCGTTCACCGCATAGTGTTTCACGTACTCGGACAGGAATGCTTGCACGGTGGCCGTGGCCGGGATGGCCAGCAGCGCGCCGACCGCGCCGAGCAGCGCGCCACCGGCCAGCACGGCCAGCAGTGCGATCGCGGCGTTGACATCGACGGTGCGCGCGGTGATACGCGGCTGCAGGAGATAGTCCTGGAACCACTGGTAGATCACCGCGAACACGATGATCCATACCGCGTCCATCGGATCCACCGTCAGCGCCACGAAGATCGGCACGATCGCGGCGATGTAGGTGCCGATGGTCGGGATGAACGCGGAGATCACGCCGAACCAGACCCCGAGGGCGATGGGGTTGGGCAGGTGCAGGATCCACAGGAACACGCCGTGCGCGATCGCGGAGACGATCGCCAGCAGTAACCGCGAGAACAGGTAGCCGCCGGTCTTGTCGATGGCGAGGTCCCAGGCGTGCAGGAAGGTCTGCTGGCGGGCGGGCGGCAGCAGGGAGCAGACGGTGCGCCGCACCTTCGGGCCGGCCGCGGTGAGATAGACGCTGAACAGCGCGATAGTCGCGACCTTGGCCAAGCCGCCGAGGACCGTGGCCGACACCCCCCAGGCGTTGTCGGCGGCGGTGTGCGCGTAGCTCTCGAGCAGGTCGGATTCGCGCAGTAGCCGCTGACTCAGGTCGTGGGTGGTGAAGTGTTGGCCGAAGGTGTGATTGACCCAGTCGACGCCCTCGTTGAGCAGTCGTGGCGTCTCGTGGGCCAGGTTGGTCGCTGTCTGCACCAGCAGCGTCACCAGCGCGGCGAGAAAGCCCAGCACGCAGGCGAAGGTGGCGACGAACACCAGGCCGGTGGCGAGCCCGCGCGGCACGCCGCGGCGCACCAGCAGCGCGACGGCGGGTTCCATCGCCAGCGCGACGAAGAACGCGACGAACATGATGATCAGCAGGTCGGTCAGCCGGTGAAACGCCCAGTCCGCGAGCAGGAACAGCCCGAAGAACACCAGTGCCAGCACCATCGCCCGTGGTAGCCAGGTCGGCATCCTGCTCCGGGGGAGCGCCTGCTCGACGGTGTCCTCGGGGTCGATGTCCACGCCTCTCAGTGTCGCCCCGGATCGGCTGCTTTCCCGGCATCGACGCGGGCAGACCTGCTCCGGAGGTTCGGTCGGGAAATAGTTGCAGTTTCTGAAATATTGCAGTTTGTGCTACTTTTTTAACCGTGACGCGAGAGTCGGTCAAGCAGGCCTCGGGCGGTCTGCGGGAACAGAAGAAGCAGCGAACCCTGCTCGATCTCTGCTTGGCCGCACGGCGGTTGGCGGTCGAGCACGGGCTGGACGCGACCAACATCGACGACATCGCCAAGGCGGTGGGCGTCTCGCCACGCACCTTCTTCAACTACTACGAGACCAAGCTGGACGCGGTGGTCGGCCCGATCGGCGAGATCGGCACGCCGCAGGCTCGACGCGAATTCATCGCGGGCGGTCCGACCGGGGTGCTCATCGAAGACCTCACCTGGCTGCACGCGGCCGGCTTCCAACCGGAAAGCGAAGTGCGCGAAGGCATCTCGCTCGTGACCGAACTGGTCATGGCCGAGCCGAGAGTGCTCGCCGCGTTCATCGCCTCCGGCGCCCGGATGGAGGCCGCCATCGCCGAGCTCCTCACGGCCCGGCGCGGGGCCGACGTCGACCCCGAATTCGCCTCGCTCACCGCGGGCATCATGACAACCATCACCATGCGGGCGGCGATGTCGCTGGCCGCGGACCCGCAGGGGTCGCTGGCGGCAGCGCTGCACGAGCACTGCGCCATGGCCGCCCGGCTGTTCCGGCCGGACGACAGCACAAGGGAGACGCTCCGATGACCACCACGGCTGACTCGCCGCCCACCCCGATCGTCCTGACACAGAAGCGGATCTGGCTGATCTTCTCCGCGCTGATCGCGGGCATGTTCCTGGCCAGCCTCGACCAGATGATCGTCGGCACCGCCATGCCGACCATCGTCGGCGAACTCGGCGGCGTCTCCCACATGGCCTGGACCGCCACCTCGTACCTACTCGCCACCACCATCGTGATGCCGATCTACGGAAAACTCGGCGACATGTTCGGCAGGCGGTGGTTGTTCCTGTTCGCGATCACCGTCTTCACCGCGGCGTCGATCGGTGCCGCGGCCGCGACCGGGTTCTGGGAGTTCATCGCGTTCCGTGGTCTGCAGGGCGTGGGCGGCGGTGGTCTGATGATCCTGGCGCAGGCCATCATCGCCGATGTGGTGCCCGCCAAGGATCGCGGCAAGTACATGGCGCCGATGGGCGCCGTCTTCGGCATCACCTCCGTCGCGGGCCCGTTGCTCGGCGGGCTGTTCGCCGACCACCTCGACTGGCGGTGGTGCTTCTGGATCAATGTGCCGATCGGCATCGCCGCGCTGTTCATCGCCTTCCGCTACCTGAGCATCCCCAGCCACCGACCCAAGTTCCGGCCCGACTACCTCGGCATCGTGCTCATGTCGAGCGCCACCACCTTGCTGATCCTGATCACCGACTGGGGCGGCAAGCAGTACGCCTGGGGCTCGACGGTGATGGTGTCGATGATCGCCGCCCTGGTCGTGGTGGTCGCGGCCTTCGTGTTCGTCGAGTCGCGGGCACAGGAGCCGATGCTGCCGCTGTGGCTGTTCCGCAATCGCACCTTCGTGCTCACCTCGCTGATCGGATTCCTCGTCGGCCTGGTGATGTTCGCCGCGATCGGCTTCATCCCGACCTACCTGCAGATGGCCACCGGAACCTCCGCGTCGGTGTCAGGGCTGCTGCTGATCCCGATGATGATCGGCATGATGCTCACGCTGATCACCTCGATGAACGTGATCACCAAAACCGGTCGCTACCGGGTGTATCCGCCGATCGGCGCCGCGCTCATCGCGATCGACATGCTGTGGCTGACCCGACTGGACGCCGCTACCTCGATGTGGCTGGTCTCGGCCATGCTGTTCGTCATGGGTGCCGGACTCGGCCTGATCATGCAGATCATCGTGCTCGTGGTGCAGAACGCGGTGGCACCCGACCAGATCGGCACGGCGACCAGCGCCAACAACTACTTCCGTGAGATGGGCGGCGCGCTGGGCATCGCGATCTTCGGTTCCATCTTCACCAGCAGGTTGACCGAGAACCTCACCGGCGCCTTCCAGGCGAACTGGCAGGAAGCGGCGGCGGCGAGAATCGACCCGAGCGCGTTGATCCCCTCGGTGGTCAAGAACCTGCCCGACAACCTGCACGACGCGATCGTCAGCGCCTACGTCGACGCGCTGGTTCCCGGATTCTGGTACCTGATCCCCGGTGCGGTGCTCGCGTTCGCACTGGCGCTGTTCATCCCGCATCTGACCCTGTCCGACGAAGCGGGCATGGTCGCGCGCGGTGAAGCGGTGATGGCCGAGGTGGACAAGGACCTGGTCGAGGAGAAGTGAGCTCCGCTGGAGCTCGCTGACCAACGAACCCCCTTCTGCGCGGGGTCCGTTGGTCAGATCGGCACCGGCGACTGATAGGCGTCCGTTTTCCGCCGGATCCGAGGCGGTGCGATTCCTATCGTCGGTTCCATGGACACCGAACGGATTACGGAGATCTCGGCCACCGCGTTGCGCGTGTCGGTCGTGTGGTTCATGGCGCTGGCCGCCGCGCTGGCGACCGCGAGCGTCTATCTGCTGCAACCGGCCGTCGCCGAGGTGGCCGGATCGTTGGAGACCTCCGCGGCGGTGATCGGTACCGCGTTGGCGGGTGGCCCGATCGGCTATCTGGCGGGGTTGGTACTGCTGGTGCCGCTGGTGGACCGGTTCTCCCCGCGAACTGTGGTGGCGGCGCAGTTCGCGGCGCTGGCACTGGCGTCGATCGCCGGGGCTGTGGCCCATTCTCCGATGGTCCTGGGGTTGGTCATCGGTGTCGTCGGAGCGGGTTCGGCGGTCGGAGCTCAGTTGAGTTCGGTGGCGGGGCGGTTCGCGGCGCCGCGTCGGCGGGCCACGGTGCTGGGAATCGTCACCGCGGGCATTTCGTCGGGGATCCTCGCGGGGCGCATTGTCGGTGGCTGGCTCACCGAGGTGATCGGCTGGCGCGCGATGCTGTTGGTGTTCGTGGTGCCCTGCGTCGTGGTGGGCGCGGTGTCGTATTTCGTCCTCCCCGCAGCGCGCGGCCGGGCAGCGTCCGGATATCTGGACACGGTGCGGGGGATGCCGGGGCTCTTCGCCCGATTCGCCGCGCTGCGCTGGGCGGCGGTGCGAGGCGCGCTGTGGTTCTTCGCGTTCTGCGCGGTGTGGGCAGGTCTCGCGGTGGTGCTGTCGCAGCCGCCCTATTCGTTTTCTCCCGAACGAATCGGCCTGTATGGCTGTGCGGGGCTGGCGGGCGTGCTCGCCACGAGGATCGCGGGCAGCTGGACCGATCGGGTCGGGCCGAGGACGGTGATCCTGGTGGGGCTCGCGCTCGCTCTGGGCTCGGTCGTCGCTTTGTCGGTCGCGCTGTCGAATACCGCGGCGACGCTGGTCTGTCTCGGCCTGTTCGATGCCGGACTGTTCGCCGCGCAAGTCGCCAATCAGAGTGCGGTGCTGGCCATCGACTCCCACGCACCCGCCCGCTTCAACAGCGCCTACATGTCCGTGTACTTCGTCGGGGGAAGTCTGGGTACGGCGTTCGGGGCCGCCGCGATCGGCTGGGTCGGCTGGCCCTGGCTGATCGTCGCCGCCGCGACGGCCACTGCCGCGGCGGGCCTGATCGCCCTGGCCGATCGAGCGCGCGGCGGTGCCGGCTCGTGCGGTATCGAGGTAGGCGACGACGATCGGGCTCGTGCGGAGATCTCGCGCGGACGCTGAGCCGAAGGCGCGCTAGGTGCTCGGGTCGGGCGCCGCGCCGGAGTCCGATGCCGGCGTTGCCTGGTCGACATCGGGTTCGGCGACGGCGGGCTTCGTTCCGGTGGCCGCGTCGATCTGCTCGCCGATATAGCGGATGATCACCGCGATCATCGCGACGACAGGCACGGCGAGGAAGGCTCCGGTGATGCCGTAGAGCGAGCCGCCCGCGGTGACGGCGAGCAGCACGATCACCGCGTGCAGTTCCATGCTGCGGCTCTGCAGCACCGGTTGCAGCACATTGCCTTCCAGCTGCTGCACGGCGATGACGACGCCGAGGACGATAAGCGCTGTGGTGAGCCCGTTGCCGACCAGCGCGACGAGCACGGCGAGCGCGCCCGCGACGAACGCGCCGACCATCGGGATGAATCCGCCGATGAAGGTGATCACCGACAGCACCAACGCCAGCGGCACATCGAGGATGAACAGCGCCGCGCCGATGAGGACGGCGTCGACCATGCTGACGATCGCCTGGGTGCGGATGAATCCACCCAGGGTCGCCCACACCCGCTCGAGGACGGCCTCGACGTGGCGACCGCTGCGACTGCCGAACACCTGATGCATCCAGGGCAGAAAGCGAGGGCCGTCCTTCAAGAAGTAGAACACCAGCACCAACACCAGGAACACGGTGATCAACACCGAGGTCGCGGTGGACACGCCGGTGAACACGCCGTTGGCGATCTGCGCGCCGCTGGATTGGAGCCGTCCGATGATCGCCTCGACCGCGGAATCGAGTTGCTCGTCGCGGATGCGCAGTGGCGGTCCCTGAATCCAGTGACGTACCTGGTTGACCCCGTCGGTGGACTTGTCGGCGAGCTGAGGCGCTTGATCGGCCACCGAGGGCACGATCAGCGCGACGACGCCCGCCATCAGTGCGACGAACCCGAGCAGCGTGATCGACGCGGCGACCGCTGGCGGCACTTTGCGCCGGGTCAGCCCGCGGGTCAGTGGCCACAGGATCGTTGTCACCACGATCGCCAGCGCGACCGGCAGCAGCACCACCCACAGGCGGGCGGTGATCGTGCCGAGTACCCATGCGCCCACCGCGATCGCCACGATGCACAGCGACCACTTGGCCAGCCACAGGACGCCACTGCCGATCACATCACCGCGCTCACGCGTCGGCTTGTCGTTCGGTTGTGCCCCACTGGGTTTCTCCACCGGCCCGCTCACGCCGTCAGTCTGGCACGCCACGGCGTCCACCGGAACTCGTCGGTGCACCGACTCCCGGATTTCCCCAGGACCGGGGCCGTGGGACTCGTCGGGCGCGTGACAGCCGCCACCACCGCCGCGCCGAGCTATGCGGCTGTGCCCGAGCAAATTGGCATGGTGTGCACAATTGCATGACGTGCACGGTGAGATGCCCGGATCAGTCCGACGGCGGCTCGGCCTCGGCGCGATCGAGTTCTTCGTCGAGCGCGATGGCGGCGGCGATCAGGGCCAGGTGGGTGAACGCCTGGGGGAAATTGCCCAACTGCTCGCCCGAGGGACCGATCTCCTCGGCGAACAAGCCGACGTGGTTGGCATAGGTGAGCATCTTGTCGAAGGCGTAGCGGGCCTGCTGTACTCGACCGGTCCGGGCGAGGGCCTCGACATAGAGGAAGCTGCACAGGTTGAAGGTGCCCTCGGTGCCGCGCAGGCCGTCCGGTGACGCCTCGGGGTCGTAGCGGTAGACCAGGCTGTCGCTGACCAGCTCCTTGTCCATCGCGTCGAGGGTGCTCAGCCACATCGGGTCGGTGGGGGACAGGAATCGCATCCGTGGCATGAGCAGCAGTGAGGCGTCCAGGACGTCGGTGGCGAAGTGCTGCACGAACGCTCGGCGTTTCTCGCTCCAGCCGCGGTCGATGATCTGGCGGAAGACGGCGTCGCGTTCGGCGGTCCAGCGGACCACGTCGGCGGGCCGCGACTGCGCGGTCGCCATCCGGATGCTGCGGTCGAACGCCACCCACGTCATGAGCCGGCTGTAGGTGAATTCCTGTCGGCCGCCGCGGGTTTCCCAGATGCCCTCGTCGGGGCGATCCCAGTTGTCGGCGAGCCAGTCGACGAGGCCGCAGAATGTTCGCCAGCCGGCGATGGCGGCCATGTCGGTCCCCTGCGCCAGCGCGTCGGCCGCCTCGCCGTAGATGTCGAGCTGGATCTGGTCAGCGGCGCCGTTGCCGACCCGCACCGGCGCAGAGCCCTGGTATCCCTCCAGGTGGGGCAGCGTCGTCTCGTCCAGGTGCGGGTCGCCGTCGACGCGGTACATGATCTGCAAGGGCTCGCCGGAGGCGGTGCCGCCCGCGTCGACCCGGTCGCGCAACCAGCGACGGAACGCGAAGGGCTCTTCGGTGAAGCCGAGGTCGCTCAGCGCCCGCATCGTCAGTGAGGCGTCCCGGATCCAGGTGTAGCGATAGTCCCAATTGCGTTCGCCGCCGATCTGTTCGGGCAACCCCATGGTCGCGGCGGCGATCGGCGCGCCGGTCGGGGCGTAGGTGAGCAGTTTCAGGGTGATCGCGGAGCGATTGACCATGTCGCGCCAGCGTCCGCGGTAGGTCGACGAGCGCAACCAGGTCTGCCAGAAGCGACGGCACTGGTCGAATTCGCGCGCGATCGTCGCCCACATCGGCGCCGAGGTGAAGTCCGCGCCGGGAGGAGCGGTGGTCAGCACGACCGCAGCTCGTTCACCGGCGGACAAGGTGAATCGCGCGGTGATATCGCCGCCGTCGGGGTGCAGTGCGATCGGGTCGGTCGATTGCAGGTGCAACTCGGCGATGTCGGAACGGAAGACGGCGGTTCGTTCGTCGACCCGGTCGAGAGTGTGGGTGGCGCGTGCGTAATCGAACCGGGGGCGGCACTCGAGCGTGAACGTGAAACTTCCGCGCACCACGCGCGCCACTCGCACCAATCGGTGCCGTTCGGCGGGTTCGGTGCCGCGAATCGGCTCCATGAAATCGGCGACTTCGCCGACGCCGTCGGGCCCGGAGAACCGCGTCAACAGGATGGCCGTATCAGGCAGGTACAGCTGCCGGATGGTCACCGCGTTGCTGGTTTCGACCGCGAGCGAGCAATATCCGCCCTTGTCGCTGTCGAGCAATGACGCGAACACACTGGGTGAATCGAAGCGTGGCGCGCACCACCAGTCGATGGTTCCGGCCGCGGAAACAAGTGCCGCTGTCTGGAGATCGCCGACGATGCCGTGATCGTCGATCGGCGGGTACGTGGTCACGAACGCTCCTCGCCTCGGACCGCCGTTGGTGCGGTCGGCGAGTTTCAGCCAACCACCCGACGACGCTGTCGGCCTCATCCGGAACGGATGAACCCCGTACCTCGGCGAGCAGGTTGGCGTGTTCGGCACGAGGTTGGCGCGTTCTGTTCTTGTCGTGGGCACTGAACAGGTTCGACACTTACTGTTCGAAATGGTCGGGATGGACGATGGGAGTGTGCGGTGCCGATAACAAAGGAAAGCGCCACCGTGTATGTGATTTCCGCGCTGGAGTCGAAGGGAACCGCGACCCGCGATGATTTCGACGTAGCCGGCATTGTCTCCACGTTTCGCGATCTCATCGACGGCTGGGACTTCCGCCTGTTGGAGCGGGATACGTTCTGGCGGATCGCCTCGACCTACCTCAGGACGTGACGTTGGGGCCCGGTCGCGAACCGGCCGACCAGCGCCGGGCGGCCCGGCGCAGCGAGCCCGCATCGGAGTAGCCCAGCAGTTGCGCCTGCTTCGTGCCGCTGAGCTCGCCCCCCGGCGACGCGCGCGCCAATCGTGTGCTGCGGGCCCGATCCAGCTCGGCCCGCCAGGTGGTGCCCGACTCGGCCAGTCGTCGCTGCAGGGTGCGGGGGCTGATGGTGAGGATCTTGGCGACGCTGTCGAGGGAGACCACCCCGCCCTCGATGGCCTCGTCCAAGGCCTCGGCGACCCGAGATGGCCACGCGGAGGTCAGGGTCGGCGGCGGTGCCAGGGCGGCAGCCAGTGGTTCCAGTACCGCAGCCAGGACCGGATCCGCTGTGGTCAGGGGCAAATTGAGGTCAGCGGACCGGAAGGTCATCGAGTCGGTGGCCGCGTCGAACTCCAAGGTGGCGGAGCCGAACACGGCACGAAAGCCGTCGACGCTCGGGGGAGCGGCCTGGCGTAACGACACCCGCACCGGGTTCAACGGCGCGTCGACGACCCGGCGCGCGCGACTCAGGACGGCCGACAGGCCCCACAGCTGGGTGTGGTCCCGTCCTCGGCCTTCGCCATCGAACATCTCCAGGTACAGGGTGGACTCGTGTTCGTTGTCAGCGACCAGGTCGAACCGGTGATTGGTGGTGACCGCGGTGATGTAGGGCCCGCAGGTGGCCAGCCCGGAGCCCAGCGTCGGTGCCGAGGCGAACAGATAGTCGTAGAGCCCGAGGCTGGACAGTTCGTAGCGCCGGGCCACCTGCAGGGCGACGTCGGGACCCAGGCGGTGTTCGCCGACCTCCCACAGCCGGGAGAACGTCGCGCTGGGCAGGTGCACGTCGTGGCCGGTCATCGTCCAATCCGGGACCCCGAGGTCGCGAATCAGCTGCGCGCGATCGAGCCCGGCCGCACCGAGCTGGGAAATGACGAAACGGTGCAGCAAACTCTGGTCGGTAGCCATGACGTCTCCTCGTGGCAGCATGCCGATCTGCGAACGTCGACCTCAACCGTGGCGTCGACCGATCGGGAGAGTCCGTCGGTGAACGCCGCGGTGCTTCGCTATCGGCACCTCGTGTGTGATCGGTTCTACCAGGTCCGCGCAGGTCGCGAGAGAATTCGCGATTCTGGTCGAGAATCGTGGCGGGCGCCGTGGCGCATCAGTCGGCCGGGGTGTCGGACGTTGTCGTTTCCGATGCCACGCCCTGATGGGATGTTCGGCCGGGTTCGGGGACGAAGACGCGCGCCAAGAGGGCGAACAGAGACTGCCGGTCTCGATCGCTGAGCTCGGTCAGGCCGGCCTGGGTGGCGTGCATCTTGGCGCGGATCGCGTCGGTGACACGCTCGCCCTCCGGCGTGATGACGAGGTGGGTCACGCGCCGGTCGGACGCGCTGGCCTCGCGACGCACGAGGTCGCGCTTCTCGAGGCGGTTGATGATCCCGGTCACATTGGACGCGTCGCAGGACATGATCTCGGCCAGGGCGCGCATCGCGACCGGTCCGCGCCGCAGGACCGTCAGGGTTTTGCCCTGGCTCGCCGTGAGGTTCTCGCTCGCCGACGCCACGGTGAAGTCCCCGTAATAGACACCGAGCGATACCGAGAGCAGCTCCATGAGCTGAGCCGTATCGACGCGCGGAGCTTCTTCCATGTGGGTCAGCTTATCCGCAGAAACTTGACTATCTCAAATATTTGCCTCTAGCGTGTGGGCATTGCTTGAAGTTCTCAACCTTCGATGTTGTCAAGTAGCTCTGAGGAGTATCCAGTGATCGTCACCCAGTCCGCGGCCTCCCGCACGGCCGAGATCCTGTCGCGGCCCATCACGCTGAACGGCCTGACCGTCCCGAACCGGATCGTGATGGCGCCGATGACGCGGATGTTCTCGCCCGGCGGCGTGCCCGGTGACGATGTGCGGTCCTACTACGCCCGTCGGGCTGCCGCGGGCGTCGGCCTGATCGTCACCGAGGGCACCTATGTGGGCCACCCGTCGGCCGGGCAGAGCGACCGCGTGCCGCGGTTTCACGGCGAGGAGCAGCTGGCCGGCTGGGCGAAGGTCGTCGAGGATGTCCACGCGGCGGGCGGCACGATCGTGCCGCAGCTGTGGCATATCGGCATGGTGCGCAATCAGGGCGAGCCGCCCTATGCCGACGCGCCCGCTGTCGGTCCCTCCGGCATCCGCGTCGACGGCACCGAGGGCGCCGGCCAGGCGATGACCCAGCGTGACCTCGACGATGTCATCGGCGCCTTCGCCGAGGCCGCCGCGGCGGCCGAGCGCATCGGTTTCGACGGCATCGAACTGCACGGCGCGCACGGCTACCTGCTCGACCAGTTCCTGTGGGAGCGCACCAACCGCCGCGACGACGGCTACGGCGGTGACGCGGTGGCCCGCACGAGGTTCGCGGCCGAGATCGTGGCTGCCGTGCGGGCGGTCGTCTCGTCCGACTTCCCGGTGATCTTCCGCTACTCGCAGTGGAAGCAGGAGGCCTACGACGCCCGCCTGGCCGAGACCCCGCAGGAACTGGAGGCGATCCTGGCCCCGCTCGCCGCGGCCGGCGTCGACGCGTTCCACGCCTCCACTCGTCGCTACTGGCTCCCCGAGTTCGACGACTCGGATCTGAACCTGGCGGGCTGGACCAAGAAGCTCACCGGCAGGCCGACGATCACCGTCGGTTCGGTGGGCCTCGACGGCGACTTCCTGCGTGCGCTCGCGGGCAAGGGTGCCGAGCTCGGAAGCATCGACAACCTCCTCGACCGCATGGAACGCGACGAATTCGACATGGTCGCCGTCGGTCGCGCCCTGCTCCAGGACCCGGAGTGGGCCTCCAAGGTCCTGGCGGGGCGCATCGACGAGGTGAAGGCCTACGACGGGGCGGCGCTGAAGACGCTGAGCTGAGTTACCGCTGTGGCGCCGTCAGCCCGTGACGGCGCCGTGCGCGGCCGAACTGACCAGCTTGCGGTACTTGGACAGCACCCCCGAGGTGTACCTGGGCGGCAGCGGCTCCCAGCCGACCTTGCGGGCGGCCAGTTCGTTCTCGTCGATCTCGACATCGAGGCGACGGTTGGCGACATCGAGCACGATCGGGTCGCCGTCGCGGACGAAGGCGATCGGGCCGCCGTCCACCGCTTCGGGGGCGACATGGCCCACACATAATCCGGTGGTGCCGCCGGAGAACCGGCCGTCGGTGAGCAGCAGCACATCCTTGCCGAGGCCCGCGCCCTTGATCGCGCCGGTGATGGCGAGCATCTCGCGCATGCCGGGTCCACCCTTGGGGCCCTCGTTGCGGATGACGACGACATCACCGGCCACGATGGTGCCGTCCCCGAGCGCGGTCATCGCGGCGCGTTCCCCGTCGAACACCCGAGCCGTACCGCGGAAGACGTCGGAGTCGAAGCCGGCGCTCTTCACCACGGCGCCCTCAGGTGCGAGCGAGCCGTGCAGGATCGTGAGTCCGCCGGTTCGATGGATCGGGCGGTCGAGGCGGCGGATGACATCGCCGTCGAGTCCGAGTTCGATATGGGCGAGATTCTCGGCCATGGTCGCGCCCGTTACGGTCAGCACGTCACCGTGCATGAGACCGGCGTCCAGGAGGGCCTTCATGACGACGGGGATGCCGCCGACCCGGTCGACATCGTTCATGACGTAGCGGCCGAACGGCTTGAGATCGCCGAGGTGGGGCACCTTGTCACCGACCCGGTTGAAGTCGGCCAGCGTGAGGCCGACCCCGGCCTCGCGGGCGATGGCCAACAGGTGCAGGACGGCGTTGGTCGACCCGCCGAGCGCCATGACGACGGTGATGGCGTTCTCGAACGCCTCCATCGTCATGATGTCGCGGGCGGTGATGCCCTTGCGCAGCAGCCCGACGACAGCTTCGCCTGACTTCTCGGCGAAGTCGTCCCGGCGACGGTCGGGAGCGGGCGGCGCGGCCGACCCCGGCAGGCTCATGCCGAGCGCCTCGGCCGCCGAGGCCATGGTGTTGGCCGTGTACATGCCGCCGCACGCGCCCTCGCCCGGACAGATCGCCCGCTCGATACGGTCGACCTCGGCAGGGGTGATCAGACCTTTGAGACACGCGCCGACAGCTTCGAACGCGTCGATGATCGTGACGTCCTTGCCGTCGATATTGCCGGGCAGGGTCGAACCCGCGTAGAGGAAGACGCTCGCCAGGTCCAGTCGCGCGGCGGCCATCAGCATGCCGGGCAGACTCTTGTCACACCCGGCGAGCAGTACCGAACCGTCCAGGCGCTCCGCCATCATCACGGTTTCGACGGAGTCGGCGATGATCTCGCGGCTGACCAGCGAGAAGTGCATCCCCTCGTGCCCCATCGAGATGCCGTCGGACACCGATATCGTGCCGAATTCGAGCGGGAATCCGCCGCCCGCGTGGACTCCGCGCTTGACCGCCTTGGCCAGCCGGTCGAGCGACAGATTGCACGGGGTGATCTCGTTCCAGCTGGAGGCCACACCGATCTGCGGTTTGACCCAGTCCTCATCACCCATGCCGACAGCGCGGAGCATGCCGCGCGCGGCGGTCTTCTCGAGTCCGTCGGTGACGTCGCGGGAACGTGGCTTGAGGTCGACGGGCTGATCGGTGTCGTGTGCCATAGCGCAAGCCTACGAGGCGGGGTCGAGAAATCGCCACGACGACGCAGCGACGAACAGTGCGAACTCAGCGCGCGGGGGAGATCAGCGGGGGAGCTGACCCTCGGTCGATGCGATCGGCCCGCGAAGCTGACGGGCGACCGCGCGGAACCACCCGAGGTGGTAATGACCGCCTTCGGTGTCGAAACGGGAGCGCAACTCGTACCAGCGCAGGCCGGGATGGCGATGGTGCACATCGTGCAGAGTGAAGCTGAGGGTGCACCGTTCGAGGATGCGCGGCAGCCGCAGATTCATTGCCGCTCTAGGTGATTCGAGGTCGGTGCCATAGTGGTAGGCGTTGTCGGACAGTGAGATGATGAGGGCGCGGCCGCCGATCGCGGCGAGCAGCATCCAGCCGTGCGCGCCGTAGGCGAGGAACGCGGCGGCATAGATGACGCCGATCGCGGCGGCATCGGTGCGGAACTTGCTGAGAACCGCCGGCTGGGCGAGGCGTTCGAGTACGAGACCGCCGACCGAATCCGGTGCTTCCACCCGGCGTGCCAGCGCGCGAATTGTTCGCTCCGGCATCGGCGCGAGCAGCAGTGCGATCACCTCGAGCAGGTACAGACCGCCGAACAGTTTGAGATAGAACAGCACAGCGGCCGCTCGCCGACTGGTTCTGGCCGGGTCGTAGATCTCGCTGCGCTCACGGACCCGGCTGTACCGATGATGGAGCAGGTGACCCACTTTCAGCATCGCGAACGGCGACCCGTACACCACCGCCAGCACGCGTCCCACGCGGTCGTTGTGTGTCCGATTCCTGAGCAGCGATCCGTGAACGGCCTCGTGGATCAACGACCAGAACGGCGTCGTGGTCAGCGTCAGCGGCACCAGAGTCCAGCCCCAGGCGGTCGCCCGTGGGAGCAGTACTAGCGGGATCACGAACAGTTGGGTGCCGCCGATCGCCAACGCCGCCACGATGAGTCGCACGTTCACCAGGTCGGCGCCGACCGTTCGGGCCGCATCGGAGGGGCGCGGGGTACGAGTTCGGGTCATCGTGCAGCGTCGCTCCGGGTAGATCAGGCAAACTCCCCCCATCCTGACATCGGCGCACCCGGTGCGACAGGCGAGTTGGCGTCGCGAACCTGGTGTTCGCCGACAATTCAGCAGTGATGCACGCGAATCCGTTGGGGCGCGACGCTAGGTGTTGCGCTGATCAGGTTCGGTATCCGGCTGCAACGGGAACAGGCTCATGGTCCACGCGGCCACCGCTGTCGACCCCAGCACATGGAGCAGGTAGATCGTGCTGACCAGACCGATGCCGTAGTCGCGCATCCACGCGCCGAGCGGGATCAGCGCCACGAGGTCGAATCCGAGCATGAGAAGCGAGAACAGCAGGGCGGGCGCGGCCCAGGCCGGCGGGCCCGGTTCGGCGGATGATTCGGCCGGGGGCAGGTACTCGAACGGGTCGTCGATGGCCATGTTGTCCTCACAGGCGAAGCCGGTGGTGCGGCTGGAGCGGGTCGACACCACGACGGGTGTCCGATGGCTGGACGCTGCGTACTCGCTGATCTGTCACATATTCGAGGTGGCGGACGGCCCGGATCGGCGCGTGAGGTGAAAATCTCGGCATCCGCAATCGATCGGCAACGCGCACACAAGTGCTGTCACGCGGCAGCGCCCGGCCCTCGGAACCCGGTCGCTTCGCGATGCGGCAAACCCGGGTCCGATCGCATCGTTGGTCGGTACGAATCCGGTGTGGTCACGGATTCGTAGCCGATGGCAACAACAGGAGCGTGCGGTTCGCCGGCCTTCTGGTTGCCCGGCGGGGCCGCACACTCAGCGCGACAGAACACAACGACGCGATCACGTCAGGTTCGCGCCCTCGGCAGGACGCAAACATGGGCAACCGGAAAACGCCTGGTTATCGCGGATTCCTATTTGATCTGATACCCACGGACCGCCGGATCGTGCGCTCCCGTACTCGGTTGGTGGTGAGGTGGTAGCCGACCCGGATGTCTTCTCATGGTGTCGCCGCAGGAGCGGTTTCGGGAGCTGATCGACTTGGGGCGTTGTCGGCGACGGTAGCCCAGGTCCTGATCGAGGGGCCGAGCCATCGGTGGAGGTATTCGCGCAGTTGGTCGGGGGTGCGCGTGGGGCTTTCCGTCTGGTCGGACAGGAATGACTGGACGATCCGTTGGATCCATTCGACAAGCTCGTCGAGGGTGCTGGAATCGATGGTGGTCCGTGTCCAGTCGACGGATGTTCGTTCGACCAGCAGGGCGCGTGCGATCGCGCGCGTGGTTTCGGAGGTAACTGTGCGCAGCAGGGTGTGGGTGGATTCCTCGAACATCAGTTGCAGGTAGGGCTGCGAGGGCACCTGCGTGATGATGAACGTGACGCCTTCTACGGCGGCTTCGGCGAGGTCGTCGAAGGATCGAAGGTGGTCGCCGAGTTGATCGAGGAACTCCCGGGTGCCTTCGACCGCCGCCGCTTGCAGGAGTGTGGCAGTGCCCTCGTAGTAGCGGTACACGGTGGCGCGACTCAACCCCAGCGAGGACGCGACGTCGGAGATGGTGGTGCGCGCACCACGGCGTTCGACGCAGCGGTGGGTGGCCTCGAGGATCCGAGCGCGCGCTTCGTCATCGGTTGCCGGTGGATGGCCTAGCCAGCCTGTTGTGCGCATACGTCGAATCTATCGTCTCGACGGTCCGGGCCGATGCTGAGCGGGCGGTAGGGGTGGTCGCCGCGCGGGGCATCGGCTGAGATCCGACGGCAGTCGCGGGCCTTGTTCCGAAGAGCCCTGGACAGCAGGAGATACAACATGGTAAACCTGTATCGCCTGTTATTTTCCGGCCATGAAGGGAATTTGACACGGCGTGCCGAGATCGAGAATTCACGGCATGCCGCCATCGAGCGTGCAGATTGTGTAAGTGCGCTCGATACCGAAGTCCTCTGTTTGCGCAACCCTATCTTCGACGATGCCGTCTATGGCGGTGTTCGTTGGTTTACTTGTGGGCTGTGCCCGCAGTGCGGAGGCGAACTGTGACGTGGCATGTCTCTGAATAGAGTCGGTGTTGCGCGAGTTGCTCTCGGCACTTCAAGAGGAATCGGTCGATAGTGCAGAACTATTGGCGATCGATGTATTCGGCTCCGGAACGGTGAGTGTCTCCGGTCGCTATCAGCTGCGCGCCGGAAAACGTTTCGTCGCGCTTCGAGTCGTAATTCAGGAGTTGGTGAGGACTTTCATGAACTTGTCGATATTCAACCGACAGTCGGGTGAGAAACGGGCGGACTCGCCGCCGGGGCCGGGTGGTTCGGTGTCCTACGATCAGCATCTGGACGAGTCATCGGCAGCTCAACGCGAGGCCGACCGGTGGTTGATCGTGGGCACGGTGCTGATGGGCACGTTGGTGCTGGGTTTGATCGGGCTGCCGATCTTCCTGCGGGGATTGTGGCTACTGCGGCGCGCTCAGCAAGCGAATCTGTCGGTGCGCCCCATGATCGTGACCGTAATCGGGTATCTGGTGATCCTGGACGCCGCGATCAACACCGTGGGATGGGTACTGGATATCTTCGCCAGCCACAGCCTGGTGAATCGGGTGTTCTTCACCGGTTGGGGCAACTTCTTCGATGCCGGGTATTTCTGGCACTACAACGAATTGTGGATCGGTGGTGCCGGTGCGCCCGGAGAGAAGTCGTGGGAGATCGCAAGTATCTTCATCGTATTCCCGCTGCGGATCGCTGCCGCGATCGCTTTCCTTCGGATGCAGCGCTGGGGTCATCAATGGCTGATCGTCACCTGCTGGTTCGGTGTGGTGATGTGGGTCGGATATATCGCGAATATGACCATTTATGCGGACCTGCGGTACAGCGGGACGGTGCTTCCGGTATTCGGTTGGTGGCTCTACGACATCTGGTACATAACGCCTTTCCTGGCCATTCCCTATCTGCACACAGTCAATCGTGAGATCTTCTCCGACTGAAATTCCCCGCGAAACACGGAGACACAGAAAATGACCGATCAAAGCAGCAGTCGAACTCCGGAGCAGGACACTTCGCTTCCGGCCGGCACCACGCCGACGTTCGCTCGAATGCACAAATGGCTCCAACGGGCGATCATGGTGTGCCTGTTCGCGCTCGTCGTGGAGGGCTCTCTGACCGTTCCTGCGATCGCGATCTGGTACGGCTACCCATCGCTGTCGCTGACCGAGATCTGTAGCGAGCTGATGAAGGTGCGCTACTCCGACGATGCGCTCGAGTGCGAGTTCCCCTATCCGTTGTCCGGCCCGCCCTTCGGCGGCGCGCCGGAAGCTGCGAACCAGACCACCGCACGCGATGAGTGGGGAATACAACCGAAACCGGACTACGAACGAATCGGCTTCCGCGAACTGGTCCGCAACCACGACGAGCGGATCGCCCGAGAGAATGCCGCGAAGTCGCCGCCTCGGTGACACCAGCCGCCCGGTGACACCGGGCCGGAACAACCAAGACGTCAGCAGGTCCGGTCGCGCTCGTGAGATTGTCGAGCGCGGCTCGATCCCAGTGCTGAACTTTGAGGATCGACACATGAGCACGGTCACGATCGCGGCCATTGCAGGCTCGCGGAGACTCCGGCAGATCAAGACCCGCGAGCGACTTTTCGAAGCGGCGGTGGCGCAGTTCGGGGTTGCCGGGATGGCCGCGGCCGACCTCGGCGAGATTGCCGCGGCGGCAGGCGTCGCCCGCGCGACGTTCTACTTCCACTTCCCGAACAAGGAGCACATCCTCCTCGCGTTGGCCGACCGCGAGGAGGCAGCGATCGCGCAGAGCCTGCGGAGTTCGGTTTCGGCGCCGCGGGATCTGGCGACCTCGTTGGCGCGAACCATCGATCTCGTGCTCGCGCTCGAGAGCCGGTTCGGCACAGCGTTGTTCAGGGATCTCATGTCGGAGCGTTTCATGTCCGACCGCCGATCCCAGCGATGGCCGCAGTGCCCGGTCGTCGCCGCCGTAGCCGCGATCATCGAAAGCTCTGCCGCGCAGCGGAAGATTCCCGCGCATCAGAGCGCGATGTTCTTCGTCGATGGCCTGTATGGGCTGCTGGCGGTCACCGGCGAAGCCAGGCAGCTGCGTCACGCGGTCCTCGACAGCTACCTGCTGACCACCGTACGAAGTCTCGAAGCCCGATAGGCGGGCACCGGTCCTGGTCGTGGGCATCACGATTCGGGCCGATGACACGATCTGGAGTGAGAAACATGTGGCAGGAAATTTTTCGCCTGACGGTGTGCTGGGGCGCGATGATCGCGATCGTCGTGTTCTGGTACTGGCTCATCAAGAACATCGGAACCTTCTGATCATGGACCCCCGACATCGCGACTGTCGATCGGTACATCAGGAGGTCTCGTGTACCCCGACGATCTGAGCCACGCACTGGCCGTCGAGCGTGGATGTTCGGTGACCGCGGTTGCCTTCTCCGAGAAGCGGCGAGAAGGCGTGCGGTTGATGAGCGGGCCCGCGCGTGGGTTCGGTTTGAACCGCGCCCGCACACTCGTGAGCGTTCCCTACCCGGTGATGGCGCCGGAATGGACGCGCGCGACGCTCACCTGTGGTGTCGCGTTGCAGTGTTCGCCGTCCAAGGACCGCATCGCCGCCTACGCATTGCACGAGCTGTCACCACGTCAGCGTGTGGCGCTGTCCTGGGTGGAAGGCGGTGTCGCGGCCGGATGGATCGCCGAGCGTTTTCCCGGTCTGGTGCCGGAGTTGCGGCGAATCGCCCCCGACCTCGAGATCGCCGACCACGATCTGGAGGGGCACGCGATGCTGGAGCGTGCGATGGAACTGGCCCGCTCGCGGCCACTGCCGCCACACCCGTTGCTGGGCGGATTGCCGTTGGCGACGGCGGCCCGGGGCGTGTTGGCGGCGACGATCCGCCGGGTCTACGGCCGGATGCCGTGGAGTTCCGCACGCAGCGACCGCCGAGGGATGGTCACCATCCCTGTCGGTGGCGACGGAGGGGAGCGCAGCTCTACGCTTCCGCCGCCGAGCCGTCCCGAAGACGAGGACTTCGAGGTCCGGACCGATCAGCGCTCGGGGATCCCATATCCGGAGTGGAATCTGTGGACCGGATCGTTTCTGGCGGACCACGTCGCAGTTGTCGAACGCCGCCACTCGACCCGCAGTACACCGGTCACCGCGGTCTCGCCCGATATCCGGCGGTGGTTCGAACAGCGCACTCACCGGGAAATGCGCGGTGGACTCGAGGACGGCTCCGATCTCGACATCGACCGCTACGTACGCCACCACGTCGCGGCGCGGACCGGCGCGGCCGGGCAGCCGAAAATCTTCCGGGAGTTGGTACCCAGCTCACGTGATTGCACGACAGCGCTCTTGCTGGACGGCAGTTCGTCGCTCGGGCTCAACGGCGGCAGGATCTTCGCACTGGAACTCGCGTGCGCGGACGCGATGTCACGGGCGATGACACTGGCCCGGGAAAGACACGCGATTTTCGTTTTCACCGGCAACACCAGGCACCGAGTCGAAGTCGGCTGCCTGAAGGACTTCGCCGATCCGCATTTCGTCGATCCGAGCAAGGCCGGACTCATGACCGGCGGCTACACCCGCTTGGGCGCACCTGTGCGGCACCTCACCAAGCGGCTGCTCGAGCAACCCAGCGAACGGCGACTGCTGATCATCATCGGCGACGGACTGATGTCCGACGAAGGCTACGAGGGCCGCTACGCGTTCGCCGATGTCGCACATGCGGTCGCCGAGGCCGAGGAGGCGGGCGTGCTCACCTACTACCTCGGGGTCGGCCCCACCCGCGTCGACCCGCTGCCCGAAGTGTTCGGGTCACGCCGGTCACAGCGGATTCGTCAGGTCGAGGACCTTCCGAGAGTCCTGGCAAACATCCATCGAGAGTTGACAAGCCAATGAATACCGATCGATACCTCGCCCACAGCAGTGAAGTCCGCCTGTTCGAGCGGGCCTTCCATCAACACCTGCCCGTGATGCTGACCGGCCCCACCGGATGCGGGAAAACCCGTTTCGTCGAGCACATGGGCCGCGCCCTCGGGCGTGAGGTCGTCACCATCAGCTGCCACGACGACCTCACCAGCTCCGACCTGGTCGGTCGATTCATGGTCACCGGCGGTGACGTCATCTGGACCGACGGACCGCTGACACGCGCGGTCAAGACCGGCGCGATCTGCTACCTCGACGAAGTGGTCGAGGCCCGCCACGACTCACTCGCGATCCTGCACTCGCTGACCGATCACCGGCGAACCCTCTACCTCGACCGCGCCGACGAAACAGTCCTCGCACCAGCAGATTTCATGCTGGTCTGTTCCTACAACCCGGCCTATCGCAGTTCGCTCAAGGAACTCAAACCCTCCTTCCGGCAACGGTTCGTCACCCTCGGTATGGACTACCTGCCACCCGATCGTGAAGCAGAGGTGATCACCGCCGAATCCGGCGTCGAGGTCGCCACCGCGCACCGACTCGTCGGTTGCGCCACCACCATCCGCCAGGCCGACCAGGCTTTCCACTTCGAACCGCCCTCCACCCGGGTTCTGGTCGCTGCGGCGCGCTTGGTCGCGGCGGGAGTTGACGAACTCGAGGCGGCCCAGGTCTGCATCCTGGCGCCGCTCAGCAGCGACGGAGCGATCCACGACGGATTGCGAGAGATCGCAGCCGCACACCTGTCGCCCACTGCCACACACATCCAGTCCACGAACTAGGAGTCGCTATGAACGAACAGGACCGCAACCGCAAGCGCGCGTTGATCGTCTTCCAGATCATGATGTACGGGTACCTGCTGACAATGTTCCTCATCCAGGTCAACATGCTGATGACCCGTGACTGGTAGGAGTCTGCCCGCCAGCACCTCGTGCAACGTCCAGGACCACCGCGTCGACTGGCGCGGTGGTCCTGGACCGCTATGGGTCGGTGTCAGCGCACACCGATCGGCTTGCCGAAGAAGGAAGCGATCGTTTCGCCGAAAATGGTTGCCAGCAGGGACAGTCCGTCGGGATTCAAGGCGAGCAGGCCCGCTTCGGAGGTGCTGCAGCCCGATGTGGCGGGGATGCCGTTGAGTCGGTCGCGGAGCCACAGCAGTGCGGTCGCCGATCCGGATACTTCGGTCGTGATGTGCTCGCCGAGGTGTTCGCGAATGTACTGGACGTCGGCATCGGGGCTCTGGCAGTAGGTGTCGACCAGGGTGTTGACCGGGCCGACGGGGATCAGTTCGTCGGGGTTGGCCTGCCAGATGAACATCGGCATGTCGGGTACGGCCTTGCCCATGCGCGTCTTGTCGAGGACGTCGCGTACGACGGGATTGCGCATCGGGTCGCCTTCGGGGACGCGCAGCATGCCCTTCATGTTCAGGAAGGGGAACAACGCGGTGTTGTATTGCACGCACAGCCCGCCCTTGATCACCGAGAGTCCCTGTCCCAGTGGGTCCAGATCGCGGTCGAGCAGGTCGCCGAACTCGCGATACTCGCGACCCAGCCCGAGTACGGCGGCCATGATCATGCCCGACCAGATCTGGCCGTTGCCGATGTCGAGCAGCGGGCCGAAGTCGGCGGGCACGCCACCCATGGCCGTGCCGACGATGTCGAGTTCGGGCGCGTAGCTCTGTTTGAGCTCGGCAGCGTGACCGGTCACGATCGCTCCGCCGGAGTAGCCGTACATGCCGATGCGGGTAGCGGGCGCGAGCCGCATCGGCTCGAAGTTGCGGGCGGCGCGAATGCCGTCGAGGGTGATCCGCGCGCCCAGGGGACCGACGCCGAACGCGCTGTCGGGGCCCTGATGGTCCGGGATGACCACCGCCCAGCCCTGCTGCAGTTGGGCTTGCGCGACAACGAATTCCAAGGGCGCGACGATCTGTCCGACCGCCGTCGCGACCGACCACTGCTGGACGGCATAGGACGGCGAGCAGTAGGCCGCGAGGGAGTCCTCGGCGATCTGCATCGACATCAATTTGTCCGGAGCCGACCCGCGTGGCTTCAGCACCGTGGCGACGGCGGCGATGGCCTCGTCTCTTGTGTTGTTGGAACGGTAGGACACCTGCCAGGCGTCGACGTTGAGCGGGATGAGGCCGGCGTTGGCGACGTTGACCTGCCGCGCGGCGATGATCTCGCCGGGCTGTTTGGCTGCCACGACGTCAGCCGGAGGCCGGTAGAACCCCGGATCGAGCTCTGGAGGCATGGCGAGCGCGGGCGCGGGCTGCACCGGCAGCGGGGCTGTCTCAGTAGGCTCCGCGACCGCGACCGCGATGCTCAGGATGGGGATGGTGGCTGCGGCGGCGACAGCCAAGGCCGCCAACCTGCGGGACAACTTTGTCCGCGGGGTCATAATCTACTCCCTATGTAATTTGAGACGCGATCGTCTCAAACATTGGAGTGACACTACCGCGATCATGGCCACGGAACAATAGCTGTCTGGGACGGTGGACGGTGACTCGTGTGATCTTGCGGTGGGTTCCCGCAGGGGTAAAGCCGCCTACGGAAATGCTGGAGTCAAGGTTTCATGCGCTCGACGTCGTCGGGGATCCAGGTCTGGTCGAAGAAGGTATGGGTGGGTCCGTACAGGCGCAGGGTGAGCAGGAACCCCTCGCCCGGGTTGGTCGGGATCCAGTTGGCGTCGGCGGCACCGAGGGGTTTGGACGGGCCGGTGTAGATGTCGTAGGAGCCGTCGGGGTTGGCGGTGACGCGCTTGTCGAGAGAGTTCACCGAGGGGATGGGGTGACCGTCGACCGTGATCATGGTGCCGTCGACCGGGTTGTAGAGGGTGACGGCCCAGAACAGGCGTGCGGGCGGGTTCGGGGGCAGATGCAATCGGTAGTGCTCGGCGCCGGTCAGGTACTCGCCGTCGGCATCCCAGAAGGTGGAGGGGTACTTCGCGCCGCCGCCGATGATGTTGAGTGCCATCGCCGGGCTGGCGGAGTAGGCGACGGTGAAGAAAGTGGCCTGGTGATCGAGGCTGAGGTAGGTGCCGGCGTGGAAGTTCTCGTCGACATCGGGGAACCCGTTGAGCCAGCGGCGTTTCTCGGCACCGGTGTAATACCGTCGGCCGGGGTAGCTGTCGGGTGTGGTGTTCAGTGCTACCGCCAGCTTGGGAGCGAGGCGGGCCGCGGCGTCGAGGATCTCGCGGTGCCGCGCATCGGGTTCGAACGGCTCGCCCTTTCTGATGCCGATGGAGGCCATCATCCCGCGCAATCGCAGGTCTATCGCCTCGACCGGTTCGTAGTCGACGAACTCCGCGAGGAGGTCGAAGAAGCCGCCATCGCGGGGGAACAGCATGTCGACCTGTTCGCCCGAGGCGTCGGGGAACCGCATCGGTTTCCAGGTGGCGGGATTGGACTGGTACAGGGGATGGATGACGGTCTGTTCCAGCGCCGCCACACCGGTCGCGGTCTCGGGGCCCTCCTCGCCGCTGGTCAGAAACGCGCGCCAGAACAGGAAGACGTTGTAGGTGGGTGAGCGCAGCACGTGGTAGCCGCCGGGAAGTGGCGGACCGTCGTAGCCGGGCGGCACCAGCAGATACTGTCCGCCTTGGCCGTGGTCGGGACCTGCCAGGCCGACATCGGAGAGGGCGTGCTGCCAGAAGTCGGTGAGCATGCCCAGGATGCCGGGCGGCGCCGCGATCACCAGCGGTCCGTCGGCGGCGAGGTCGAGGTAACTCATCGCGTAGATGACATCGGCGTTCGGCGTCGGCACCCGGCAGGCGGAGTCCATGCGCTGCTTCCAGATCGGCAGCACGTTGTAGCCGCCGCCCCAGCGTGCCTGTGACCCGTCGCGCAGGCCGATGATGTTCACGATCGGTAGGGCCTGCAGGTAGACCTGCACGGCTCGCTGGAAGAAGTATTCCTCCAGCAACTGCTGGCGGTGGTCGTCGGACAGGTAGTTCCCGTCGGGCTCGATTCCCGCGAACTCCGACCATCGAGCGCCCTCGACCTGCGTCATCGCCAACCGTCCTTTCCGAGCGGATCCGGGACTCCCATGCCGGACCATAGAAAGGTTGCCGCCTCGCCGGGTCACCCGTGGCGGATGAACTTCACCCGACCCACGGTCAGTGGCACTGCTGTGGTCATCCGATCAGCGGGGATCGTTGAGGGAGTCCAGTAGTACGCCCATGAGTCCGGCCTCTTGGCCTTGGCTGCTCATCATGTCGCGTGCGGTTTGCTCGACGATGCCACCGTCGAGTAGTCGGTCGACAGTCTGTGCCATCTGAATGCCGCCGTAGTGGTGGCGCTGCATCAGTCGGAGGAAGAGCACATTCGCATCGTGGCCGCGGGCAGCGGCAAGGGCATCGAGTTCTTGTTGCGTTGCCATGCCGGGCATGCGGGTGTCGTGAACGGAGACATCGGCGGATGGTTCGGTGTGCTGGTGGGTTTCGGGGTGGTGCATCCAGGACATCGGTCTCGGGTTGACGGTGGGTTGACCTGCCAGCCTCAGCCAGCCCGTCAGTTGGCCGATCTCGCCGCGTTGCACCGTGTCGATGCGGCGGGCGAGTGCCGTGACCGCGGGTTCGACGCCGGGGTCGAGGCGCGAGATCATGACCAGGGCCTGGCTGTGATGCGCGAGCATGTCCTGGGCGAACCCGATCTCGATGGAGGTGAGCACGGGTTCGGCGGGGGTGCGGTCGTCGACGAACAGCGGCCGAGCCGCCGCACCGATAGCGAGAAGCAGGACGGCCACGCCGGCGAGTCCGGTCGCGGTGATCCAGCGCCGGGTGCTCATGAGCCGATGGTTGTTTGTTGGTCGGCGGGCGGGGTGTAGACCGTGGGGTCGAGCGCCAGCGTGGAGTAGGTGTTGTCGTTGCAGCTGACCCACAGCTGGTTACCCTGCCAGTGCGGCGGGGATGTGCACCAGTCGCTGGACATGTCACCGAAGACCACCTGACCGGAGCGGGTGCTCAGTGCCTGTCCGGGGTCGAAGACGCCGCTGGTGATCGCCTGCATCAGCGCGTTCGCGCCGAGGACGGGTGCGCCGATGACCGACATTGTCTTGTGTGCGGAGTTGACGATCCGGTCGGCGTCGTTCTTGCGGGCAGGTGGGTTGTAGTAGCCGATCTCTGTGACCTGGAACGGATCTCGGACATCGAAGACGCGGATGCCGGAGCCGAACCACGCGCAGGCCAGCGCGGTGGGATCCGCGGGGCGATCGGCGGTGCAGTAGTGGGGGTCGTAGGAGAAGATCGACCCGCCCATACTCGAAGCCAGTGCGGTGTCGAGATTCTCGGGGAGATTGATCTCGAGTTTGATCGAGTTGGCCACACGCGGCCGGGTTTCGTCCGAGATATCGATGAGTTTGACTCCGCCGCTGCCCGCCTCGTCCGGGGCGAACAGATAAGGTGTGCCGCCGTAGGTTACCGGGATGGCGTGCTGGGTGGCCCAACCGTCGGTCCAAGTGGTCTCCGACAGAACCGGGACCACCGGGTCGGGATCGCGACGCTGCACCGCGGAGATGTCCATGATGGTGACTCCGCCCATGTTGTTGGTGAGGTAGAGGCGGTTGCCGTCGGCACTGAAGCCCATACCGTGCATGGAGGGGCCGGGCAGGCCTTGCCAGATGACTCTGGGCCGGGCCGGATCGCGCAGATCGATGGCGCTGACCAGGCCGGGCGCGACCCCGGAGGACCAGTAGGTGTTGCCGTCGGGTGAGAAGCCGCCTTCGTGGGCGGTGATCGGCAGGGGGATGGACAGGTTGCTGCCCGCGCCGGGATTCAGAAGGCGCGGATGGCGGCAATCGGAGATGTCGTACACGGACATGAGTCCCGCTCCGGTGAGGAAGGGTGCTCCGGTGGCGGCGAGAAGTTTGCGGGTGGTGTTGACCTTGAGCGACTCCCAGGTGCCCGCCAGCATCGCGGGTTCGGTGAGTGCGCCGATCAGCACCGGGTTCGCTGGGTCGGCGACATCGAGCACCTGAACGCCGACAGCGGGGCCGGCGAAGCTTCCGGGTATGAAACTGCCGATGTACACACAGGTGTCGAACGCTGCCGACACCACCCCGCCGCCGTGTCCGCCGTAGCTCCCGACTCGGGTGATGTTGCAGGTGTAGCCCTGGGTGCTGCGGCCGTTGTCACGGTCGGCGGCCGGGACGTCGCCTTGCAAGCCGGATTCAGGAGTCGAACCGGGCACGCACGTCGCACGGGCGGCGGTCGAGCGGGCGATGTCGTGCAGGGCCTGTACCTCGGCAGCGGCAGGGCCTGACGGGCCGAGCACGGTCATCGCGGGGAACAGGGTTGCTGCGATGCCGAGAGTCGCTGCTCGTCGGGCTCGAGTGGAGAGTGAAGTCATGGTCTCCCTCGCCGATGAGGGGCCCTTCCTGATGCGGCAACCGTCAGCTCACTGCCGTCGGTTCGAGTCGTATCCACCGGTCCGGTTGGTGGACCGGTATGCCCGACGGTCGGGCCGCCGGGTCAGATCCGCTGGGTCATCTCGTCGTGGTGATGAATCAGCGCGATCGTTGTGAATAGTGTCACCTGAGCGGCGGGTTGTGATGCAGCTCGCGTTCCGTCAGGCGGAACGCGCGCTCATGACCCGGAAGAGTCGCGGTGCTGAGCGAGTGCTCGGGCCCCGTTTCGGGCGAGTGCCTGCGCGGCTGCGGTGCAGGTGCGGCGCAGGCGAGGTTCGAGGGCGCTGACATTCAGGTGTCCAGCCGGTGCGGCGACGGACAGTGCTGCGAGGGGTCGGCCGCGGCGGTCCAGGATCGGAGCCGCCAGACAGGTCACACCGATCCGGCTCTCCTGGCGGTCGTGTGCGATGCCGCTACGCCGGATCTCGGTCAGCTCTCGTTGCAGGTGCGCGGCATCGGTGATCGTCCACGGGGTGAGCGCGGCAAGGGGCGGGGTGGCTGCTCGAGTGGCGGAGCCGACTTCGTAGGCCAGCATCGCTTTGCCGACGCCGGTGGCGTGAGCGGGCAACCGGCCGCCGATCCGGGAGGGTGCCGCAACGCTGCGATGGCCGTAGAGCTTGGCCAGGTAGACAACCTCTGTGCCCTGGATGACGGCAAGGTGCACGGTGTGGTGGGTGGATTCGTAGAGATCGGTCAGGTACGGCAGCAGTAGATCGCGGACCCGTTCGTTCTCCTGTGTGTAGGCGGCCTGACCGAGTCGGTGCAGGCGGCTGCCGAGGCGGTAGGCGGTGCCGACCCGCTCGACGACGTCATTGCGTTCGAGTAGGGCGAGCACGCGGAAGGCGGTCGACTTGCTCAGCTGAGCTCGCCGGGCGAGCTCGCTGACCCCGATCCCGGTGTGGGACCGGTGATCGAAGGCCGCGAGCAGGCTGATGGCCTTGTCGACAGCGGCGCGGTCGTCTCGAAGCTGTTCGGTGGTAGACGTCGTCATAGCGGATCCCTCTTGCTCGACGCCGTACTGTCACTTTTAGTGCATCAGTCCGGCACTTATATGTGACATATGATGACCGGGATCACACCCGTAAGTCAACAGTGACGAACTGTCAATTATAAGTGACGACAGGGTTTGGTCAGGTCCCGGGAACATGGTCGGCTGTGCCGTCGATGTCGCGGATCCACGTCGGCTCCGCGACCATCAACAGCAGCTCAGCGCCCGGAAGGTCGACCTCGACAACGGGACGAAGGCCCGCCTGTTCGGCAGCGGCGATCTCGTCGGCCGCGGTCACCGGCAGCGAGACGATGATCCGGCGACATCGAGGATCGGCGATTTCCACGGCCGCCGTGACGGATTCGAGGAGATCGGGGTACAGCGCAGCGGTACCCCCGTCGGCATCGGTGATGCCAACCTCGATGTCGTGCTTGCCCACGGGGTAGGTACCGCGCAGTTGGCCTGCCGCGCAGCGATGAATGCGCACATGCGCGAGTCGTCCGTCGCGATGGCGCGCCACGAGCACGACGGTTGTCGTGCTGCGCGACAGCACCTCGCTGACCCAGGGGGACAGCAACGACGGGACGGGCAGCGGTGGTGTCCTCACCGGGCGCCGTCGACCATTCGGCGGACAGCGAGTTTGTCCAGTTTGCCCGAGGCATTGCGGGGGACAGTCGTGACCTGTAGTAGGCGCGTCGGCAGTTTGTAGCGGGCCAACGTGATCGCCGCGTGGTCGCGCACTTGGTCCAGCGTGAGGACATTGCCGTCGCCGGCGCTCGCGACAGCGACGACGGTTTCGCCCCATTCAGGGTGCTCGGCGCCGACGACGGCGACGTCGATCAGTCCGGGCAGGTCCGCCAGCGCGCGTTCGACCTCGGCGGGGTAGATGTTCTCGCCGCCGCTGATGATCATGTCCTTGAGCCGGTCGACGATGTAGAGGTAGCCGTCGTCGTCGAGATAGCCGATGTCGCCGGAGTGGAACCAGCCCTGCGCATCGAAAGCCGCGGCCGTGGCGGTGGGATCGTTCCAGTACCCGGGTGTGACATTCGGTCCGCGCACGACGATCTCGCCGTTGACACCCGCCGGCAGCGGATCGCCGACGCCGGGCTCGATGATGCGTACTTGCGTGTGCGCCATCGGAATTCCCGCCGAGCCCAGCTTCTCTGCGGTGCGTTCGGCGGGCAGATGGGTGGCGAAGGGCGCTGTCTCGGTGAGACCCCACGCCTGCTGCAGGATGATGCCGTGCTCGGCGTAGAGCTCGATCAGTGACGGCGGAACAGGCGCGGCGGCAACGACTACGGTGCGCAGCGCGGGCAGCGGATCGTCGAAAACACCAGGTACGCGTGCGAGTGCGGCGAGCATAGCCGGGACCGCGAACAGCGAATTGACGCCGAATTCGTGAAGATCGTCGAGGAAATCGGCGGGGTCGAAGCCGCGCCGCAGCACGACCGTGCCGCCTCGCACCAGGGTGCGCAGGGCGAGGGCATTGAGTCCCCCGATGTGGAACAGTGGCGCGACAGCATGGGTGATGTCGCCGCGGCGGGTGTCCAGGCGAGCGTCGACGTTGATCCCGTTCCACCACAGGTTGCCGTAGGTGAGGATGACGCCCTTGGGCCGCCCGGTGGTTCCCGAGGTGAACATGATCATGGCCGTGTCGTCGAACCCGCGGGCCGGTGCTTCCTGTGTGGGTTCGACAGCGGCGAGTAGCGATCCCCACGGCCGCCACCGGTCACCGACCGAGTCCGCGGGGGGTACCTGAGGATCGTCGTCGACGAGCAGGAACGTGGTCAGCGATGTCGGTTCGCTGACGCTGACGAGGATCTCGCGGTGTCCTTGCTCGCACACGATCACCGTGGCGCCGCTGCGCTCGAGCACCGCGGCGAGTTCGGGACCGGCGAGGCGGAAGTTGAGCGGGACGAATATCGCGCCGCGCCGGAACGCGGCGAACATCGTCGTCAGGAATGCCGGGCTGTTCAGACCCAGGTAGGCGACCCGGTCCCCTTCATCGACGGACTCGGCGGCCAGCAGGGTGGTCAGACGTGCGACACGATCGTCGAGGCGGGCATAGGTCCAGTCACCACCGGCGTAGCGCAGGGCGATGTCATCGGGTTGATAGCGAGCGTGGGTGCGGATCGCGTAGGTGGGATTGACGTCCGCCGCGGCACCGGAATTGGCCGGGTGTGCCGTGATCATGGTTCTCCTCGAGCTCCGGGTGAGCGTTGTCTAGAGATGGTCGCCGCCGGCGGCGGTCGCGAAGCCGCGTACCCCGATGCCGCCGTCGACGGAGATCGCGTGCCCGGTGATGGGCCCGCTCTGTTCGCGGGAGGCGAGCAGGACGTAGGAACCGGTGAAGTCGCGCGGGTCGGTGCTGGAGTCGTGCAGTGGGATCGGTGGGGGTGGCGTGGCGTCGGTGCGTTTGGCGAAGGACGCGGCGAGGGAGCGCTCCTGCATGTCCAGGGACTGTGGTCCGCGCAGGTCGGTGTTCATGCCGCCGCAGGCGACGCCGTTGACGCGGACCTTGGGCGCCAGTTCGTAGGCGAGTTCGCGGACGAGGCCCAGGCAGGCGTGTTTGCTCGCGGTGTAGATCGGGCCGCCACCGTCGACATAGAACGAGGAGTTGGACAGTGTCATGACGATGCTGCCCCTGGTCTTCACCAGCTCGCGCCAGGCTGCCTCCGCTGCCAGCAGGTAGCCCTTGACGTTGACAGCGAACACCTCGTCGAAGGTGCTGGACAGTGTGTTCGCGTCGAAGCGGGTGATGGCACGCTTGTAGTCCCAGATTCCGGCGTTGGTGACGAGGGTGTCGAGTTTGCCGAATCGGTGCACGGTGCCGGCGACGGCGGCGTGCAGTGCGTCGGCGTCGCGGACATCGGCCTCGACGGCGAGCATGCGGTCCGGGTCGGCGGATTCGGTGACGACTGCGTCGAGTTGCGCGCGGTCTCTGCCGAGAATGGCGACCGACGCGCCTTCGGCGAGGAACCGCTCGGCGACGGCGCGGCCGATGCCGGAGCCGCCGCCGGTGATGAGGGCGACGTAGCCGTCGAGCCAGCCGGTCACGCCCGGTCTCCCAGGAAAGCGGTCACGAGGCGCTCGAACTCGCGAGCACGTTCCAGCTGCACCCAGTGCCCGCAGTTGCCGAAGATGTGCATCTGCACGTCGCGGATGTTCTTGAGCATGATCTGTGCCCCGTCCAGGGTGATCGTGCGATCGTCGCGGCCCCACAGCAGCAGGGTAGGGGCGGTGATCTTGTGCAGCGCACGCCACAGTGGGTCCATGCCGTGGCGTTTGCCGAAGGCGGCGTTGTAGCGGTGGTAGAAGGCGATGTGGCTCTCGTCGAGAGAGGACTCGTAGCGGGCGCGGACGACCTCGGCCCCGAACTGCTTGTGGTCGAAGACCATGGTCCGGATGAAGTTCGCCATCTTCTTCTCGGTGGGACCACCGCCGTTGTAGTAGCGGAACATCTCCTTCTGACCTTCGGTCGGTGTCGGCCCGAAGGGCAGCCAGCCGCCACCGGGAGCCATCAGCACCAGACCGGAGACGCGTTCGGGCTGGGTTTGGGCCATGGCGATCGCCGCGGCACCGCCGAGGCTGTTGCCGAGCAGGTGGAATCGCTGGATATCGAGCGCGTCGAAGGTCTGGAACAGGGCGTCGACGGTGATCTCGGTGATGGAGCGCTCATCGAGATCGGCTTCGGTGGGACGGTAGCTGTCGCCGAATCCGGGCTGGTCGGGCAGGATCACGCGGAACCGCTGGGCGAGTTCGGGCAGGTTCTGGTGGTAGTTGCTGACTCCGGACGCGCCGGGGCCGCCGCCGTGCAGCATGACCAGGACCGGGCCTGCCCCGGTTTCGGCGACAGAGACCGGACCGCTGGTGGTCTCGATGGTGCGCCGGGTGAGCGCGAGGTCGTGCTGCGACAGCTGGACATCGTTGTCGGACACAGGCTTTCGCCTTTCGGTTCAGAAGAAGGTGGAGATGTTCTTGGCCTGCAGGATGTTCTGGTCCAGCAGGATGGTGCGGCGGGCGACGACAAGGCCCGCATCGGTGCGGCGCAGGATGTCGGTGCGCTGCCCGGCGAAAACGTTCTCTTCGCGCTCGAGCCGGTTGCGGTAGACCAGGAACGCCGAGCGCACGAGCAGATCCTCGACCTCGAACCCGGGGTGGTCGCCGGAATCGACATGGTGGACGACGACATTGGTGACGAGGTGGCGGGTCCGCGAGGGCGGGTCTTCGGCCCAGGCCATCCCGGAGTCGAAGCGGCGGATACGCCAGGCCAGGCTTTCCCTGGTTTCGTCGTAGTAGGCGGCTTCGCCACGAACGGAGATCGACAGCGCCTGCTGGCGCCGCAGCCTGTTGGTGCGGGTGGGCATCCAGTACTCGAGGTCCTCGGCGAGCAGCTCCAGCCAGTCGGTGAAGCGGTTCTCGTCCAGCAGTTCGGCTTCCAGGTAATAGAACTGCTCGACCTCGAAGTGGATGTCGCGGTCGGCCCGAGCACCCGCGCTGGTGGGTTCGGTGGAGGTGGTCACGGTCTGCGATGTCCCTTCTCGGCAACGACGCGGCGCATGTTCACCCGCGTACCAGCTTCTTCAGATCGACCGAGGAGTCGCCCAACCGGCTCGGATCGACCGCGATCTCCCGATCGATCAACCTGCGCGCGGCACGGACGGCTACCGAGTCCCCGACCGCGACCGCGGCCACGACCCGATCACCCACGAGACCGAACGCCGAGAACGGCGGTGTGCCGAGTTCGCCTCGCACAATGACAGTCTCGGCGTCCGACATTGTCGCGACCGCTTCGACGTGCAGCCCGTGACGATCGGTCCAGAACCAGGCCGCACTCGAAGCGGGCGGTGCGGTGCCGAGAATCGTCGCGGCGGCGATCTGCCCATCGCGCTGGGCGGCCTCCCAGTGTTCGACTCGTGGCAGCGGCCGGCCGTCGCGACGCACCCGAGCGCTGTCGCCGACGGCGAGGACGGACGGGTTGCTGGTGACCCGCGCGGCATCGACGAGGACGCCACGGTCGGTGTCGAGGCGTACGGCCTGTGCCAGCGTGGTGTCGGGAACCATGCCGACCCCGAGCACGGCCAGATCGAAGTCGTGGCTGTCGTCGTTGCTGGCGAAATCGACCCGGATCCGGCCGGGGTCGGTGCGCAGGGCGGTGACACCGGTCTGCTCGGTGCGGATCCCGGCGGCGGCGTGCTGTGCGTGCAACCAGGTCGCGATGTCGTCGCCCAGCGCTGCGGCCAGCGGCGGTGCGATCGGATCGACCACGTGTACTTCGCATCCCAGCGAGATGGCGGTGGAGGCCACCTCGGCACCGATGAGTCCCGCGCCGACGACCAGAACCCGCGCGCCGGGCCGCAGCCGCGCGCGCAGCGCGTCGGCGTCCGATGCGGTCCGCAGGACGTGGACCCGGTCGCTGTCCGCGCCCGGAATCGGCGGGCGCAGGGCATGTCCGCCGGTGGCGAGCACGACCCTGTCGGCAGTCACGGTGGTGCCGTCGGACAACTCGACCTGCCCGGTTCCCGGGCGCAACGCGGAGACGGTGCGGCGGTTGATCAAGCGCACCTTGTGCTCGTCGTACCACTCCGGCCGCTGCAGCGCGATCTCGGTCAGCGTCGCCCGTCCGGCCAGGTAGTCCTTGGACAGGGGCGGACGGTCGTAGGGGAATTCCCCGGCGTCGACGAGCGTGACCTCTGCGGTGTAGCCACCCGCGCGCAGGGCCGCGGCGGTGCTCACTCCGGCGACGCCGCCCCCGACGATCACCACGCCGGCGGTCACGGCGCCTGATTCGGGAACACGAACACCTCGTCCTCGCGGACCTCGACCCGATGCGGTCGGGCGTTCTCGGTGGCCGGAAGGCATTGCACCGCACCAGTTCTCAGACAGAATTTGCTCGAGTGCATCGGGCATTCGACGAACCCCTCCTCGACCCAGCCCTCGGCCAGCGAGGCGACTTCGTGGGGGCAGGTGTCGTTGAGGGCATAAACCGTGCCGTCGTCGTCGCGCAGCAACGCGATGTCGTCGTCGGTGCCGGTGATCGACTTGTCGACGGTGATCCCCTCCCCGACGGGGATATCGTCGAGTGCGGCGACCCGGATTCCGGTGGTGGTGCTCACTGGTTGCGCTCCTCGTGCCAGGCGGGTGTGTTCATCAACTCGCGCCAGTGCGCGTAGAAAGCTCGGCCTGCGGCGTCGCTGTAGAGTTCGCTGGTCGTGCCCGGATGCCGGCCGTCCTCGCGTTCGGACCCGAGTCCCATCTGGTAGTTCAGCGGGACGGTGTTGGTGATGAATCCGTGCGAGATCGCTTGCACCTCGCTCCAGTTCTCGCCGTCGTCCTGTTCGAAGATGCCGCTGGGACCGAAAGTGCGCAGGTTGTAGAGCCGTTGTGCCTCACGCACTTCCGGCGGCATCGACTTGTCGACCACGGTCCACGACCACACCTCCATCCGGTCGGGGCCCTTCGGATGCCAGACCCGGATGGTGCCGATGACCGGCAGGTAGGAGAAGTTCGGGAACACCGTCGCGTGGCCGTCGGTGAGCGGACCCTCGACGCGCGCGTCACCCAGGCGCTCACGTAGAGCGTCATAGTCGGTCCACTCGTGCACCGTCTTGGCATTGAACCGGTTCTTCGGATGCACCGGGAACCCGGCGCCATGGCCGTTGGTACCGACGTACTGGCGACCGGCGCGGTGCACGATCTCGGTCTTGGGGTTCTTCGTGGGGGACAGCACCATGAGCGCCGACGCGTGGCTCATGTTGACGTGGTACCAGTCGGTGGCGAACTGCTCGGCCGCCAGCTTCCAGTTGCCGTCGAGCACCCATTTGTGCACTCCGCCGACGACTACGGTGCCTTCGTCGTCGTGGTCGAACATGGCGTCCATGTACCAGGCCATATCGCCGAGCGACTCGCGCAGCCCGACCGGATCGGGATTCCAGGTCCCGAAGATCAGGCCGCGGTAGGAGTCGACATTCGGTACCTCGACCAGCCCCCAGTCGTCGGTATCGAAGGAGTCCGGATAGCCCTCGCGGTTGGGTACCGAGACCAGCTTGCCGTCCAGGTCGTAAGCCCAGCCGTGATAGGTGCAGGTGAAGTTGCGGGTCGCGCCGACATCGGCACGCAACACCCGCGCACCTCGGTGTCTGCACGAATTGAGATAGGCGCGGATACGCCTGCCCTTGTCCATGACGACGATCACCGGGTCCTCGCCCATGTAGGTGGTGAAGAAGTCGCCGGGTTTATGGAACTGGTCCGCGTGGGCCAGAAACAGCCAGCTGGGCGCGAAGACCCGGCGCAGTTCCTGGCGGTAGAGCTGTTCGTCGGTGAATATCGCGCGGTCGAGCAGTCCGCCCCGCGCGTCGACCAGCCCTGACACATCGACGGTCCGGACCAGATCGGCAGGACGCCGCAACGCACCACACGGAGTCGCGCAGGCCGGGTCACGACCGGAAGTGGGTTCGATGGTGGAGGTCATGGTCTCCAGCACAGTCCGATCGGCGCCCTGATTCCAGCAACCGTGCCGCAGGGCGGAACGGACGCTGTCGCCGAACCCACCCGGCGGGCGACGGTGAGACCATGCTCGCAGCACAGGCCCTCTCCCAGAACTACGACGACCCGCTCTCGGGTCTGGTGGTCCACGAAGTCGATCTGCCCCAGCCCGAACCCGGCTGGACCTCGGTCCGGGTGGTCGCGACCTCGCTCAACATGCACGACCTGTGGACCCTGCGCGGAGTCGGCCATCCCGCCGACCGGCTGCCGATCGTGCTCGGCTGCGACGCCGCAGGCTACGACAGTGACGGCAATCCGGTCATCGTGCACCCGGTGATTGCCGACGCGGACGCCGGTGGCGGCGACGAGACCCTCGATCCCGGCCGCGCGCTCATGTCGGAGCGCTACGACGGCACCTTCGCCGAGTACGTCTCGGTCCCGCGCCGCAACCTCGTTCCGAAACCGGACTGGCTGTCCTTCGACGAGGCCGCCTGCCTGCCGGTCGCCTGGACCACCGCCTATCGAATGCTGTTCACCAAGGCCGAGATCCGGCCCGGTGACCGTGTCCTGGTCCAGGGTGCCGGCGGCGGTGTCGCCTCCGCGGCGATCAAACTCGCCGCGGCCGCCGGCGCGGTCGTCTACGCCACCAGCCGCAGCGCCGACAAGCGCGCGGCCGCGCTGGCGTGGGGTGCGCATGCCGCTGTGCCGACAGGCGAGCGCCTGCCCGAACGCGTGGATGTCGTGATCGAAACCGTCGGTGCGGCGACCTGGGAGCACTCCCTGAAATCGCTGCGACCCGGCGGCGCGATCGTCGTCGCGGGTGCTACCAGCGGTGGTGACCCGTCAGCGTCGTTGAACCGGATCTTCTACCTTCAGCAGCGCATTCTCGGATCCACCGGTTGCACCCGTACCGAACTCGTCGCCATGCTGCGCATGATGCAGGCCACCGGTGTGCGCCCTGTCATCGACCGCACGCTGCCGCTGGCCGAGATCCACAAGGGCTTCCAGCTGATGGTCGAGGGCACAGTCACCGGCAAAGTCGTCGTCCACCCTCCCGCCCCGCGATCCTGACCCGCGCCGCACCCCAGGAGCATTCATGAGCGCAGCGGCCATCGGCCTGTCCCATTCCCCGTTGATCGGCAAGAACGATCCAGCCCCCGAGGTGCTGTCCCGTGTCGACGCCGCCATCGCGGCCGCGCGGGCACACATCGCCGAGTTCGCCCCGGACCTGGTGGTGTTGTTTGCCCCGGACCATTACAACGGCTTCTTCTACAAGGAGATGCCGCCTTTCTGCCTGGCCACCGAAGCCCACGCGGTCGGTGACTTCGGCTCGACCGCCGGAAAGCTGTCGGTGGACACCGCCGCCGCCGAGCACCTCGCCACGGGAGTGCTCGCCCGCGGAATCGACCTCACCGTCTCGTCCCGGATGACGGTCGACCACGGCTTCGCCCAGCCGCTGGAGATGCTCTTCGGTGGCATCGATGCCGTGCCGGTGATTCCGGTCTTCGTCAACGGTGTCGCCACCCCGCTGTGCCCGGTCAGCCGTATCCGCGCGCTGGGTACCGCGATCGGGCACGCCGCCGAAGAACTCGACCGGCGTGTGCTGTTCCTCGGCTCGGGGGGCCTGTCTCACGATCCACCCGTTCCCGTGCTCGCCGGGGCTCCGCCCAGGGTCGCCGACGCACTCATCGAGGGTCGACCACCGACTCCCGAGCAACGCGCCAAAGGCGAGGAACGGGTCGTACAGGCAGGCCGGGACTACGCCGCCGGCATCGCGACGATGACCCCCATCAATTCCGCCTGGGACAACCATCTGCTCGACCTTCTGCAGGACAACGCGCTCGCCGGATTCGACGACTGGAGCGTGGAGTGGATGACCCAGCAGGGCGGCGGGTCCGCCCACGAAGTGCGCACCTGGATCGCGGCCTATTCCGCGCTCGCGGCCGGAGGGGACTACGAGCTCGGCTACCGCTTCTACGAAGCCATCCCGGAGTGGATCGCGGGCTTCGCCGTAACGACCGCGAGCCGTCGATGACCGAAGGAACCGATCAGCCCGTGAACATCAGCACCGTAGACACCGACGCAGTACTGCGCGCCGCCGATCTCCTGGACGTGGCGTCGGCAACGCGGCGACCCAGTGCCCCGATTCGGGCGCTGTTCGCCCCCGATGATCTGGCGAGCGCGTACTCGGTCCAAGCCGAACTCACTGCTCGCCGCCTGCGCTCGGGCGCGCGCGTCGTCGGCCGCAAGATCGGACTCACCTCGCCCGCGGTACAGGCCCAACTCGGGGTCGACCAACCCGATTTCGGTGTCCTGTTCGCGGACATGGATGTCAGCGCACTGGCCGAGGTTCCCTCAGGGCGGCTGTTGCAACCCAAGGCAGAAGCGGAGGTCGCGTTCGTTCTGGGCGAGGACCTGGTCGAGGGTGACCTCGGCCCCGAACAGATCCGGGCCGCGGTCGCCTATGCCGTGGCCGCGCTCGAGATCGTCGACAGCCGGATCGCGAACTGGGACATCACCATTACCGACACCGTCGCCGACAACGCTTCGAGTGGACTGTTCGTCCTCGCCGAAACCCGCCTCACGCTGGCCGAATTCGAACCCCGCGAAGTACGCATGCGGATGTCGGTCGACGGGGTCGAGGTTTCCGGCGGCACCGGCGCCGCCTGCCTTGGCGATCCGCTCAACGCGCTGGCATGGCTGGCCCGCACCGCTCGTGACTACGGTGACCCCCTGCGCGCCGGACAGGTCATCCTCTCGGGAGCTCTGGGCCCGATGGCGCCCACCCCCGCAGGCTCCCACGTCGAGGCCGTCATCGAACCGTTCGGATCGGTCACCGCCACCTTCTCCGGGAAGGAAAGTTCATGACCGGCAAGACCAAAGTGGCCATCATCGGATCCGGCAACATCGGCACCGACCTGATGTTCAAAGTGCTGAGACTCTCATCAACCCTGGAAGTCGCGGCGATGGTCGGTATCGATCCTGATTCCGACGGATTGGCTCGTGCCCGCCGCCTGAAGATCGCCGCCACCGCCGACGGTGTCGACGGACTGATCGCTCTGCCCGGGTTCGACGAGATCGAGATCGTGTTCGACGCGACCTCGGCCAAGGCACACCTCGCCAACACCGAAAAGCTACGCCCCCATGGCAAGACCCTCATCGATCTGACCCCGGCTGCGATCGGGCCCTTCGTCGTGCCGCCGGTCAACCTGGATCACCATCTCGATCTCGGTGCCGACAATCTCAACATGGTGACCTGTGGGGGACAGGCCACGATCCCGATCGTCGCCGCGATCTCCGCGGTGACGCGGGTACCGTACGCCGAGATCGTCGCCTCCATCTCCTCGAAGTCGGCCGGGCCCGGCACCCGCGCCAACATCGACGAATTCACCGAAACCACCTCCCACGCCATCGAATCCGTCGGCGGCGCGGCACGCGGCAAGGCGATCATCATCCTCAATCCCGCCGAACCGCCGATGATCATGCGCGACACCGTGTTCTGCCTCATCGGCGACGCCGACCACGACGCCATCCGGGACTCGATCGCCGCGATGGTCGAACGTGTCGCCCGCTATGTGCCCGGATATCGGCTCAAGCAGCAGGTCCAGTTCAGCGAGATCGCCCACGACGAACCCGTGTACACGCTGACCACCGCGGACAGCGTCGCCGTGACCACCCGGGTATCGGTGTTCCTCGAGGTCGAAGGCGCCGCGCACTATCTGCCCGCCTACGCGGGCAATCTCGACATCATGACTTCGGCCGCGCTGCGGGTTGCCGAATCCATCGCCGCCCGCACCGCTGCCACGGTCGCGGCCACTTCTCCGATCGCCGAGGTGCATTCGTGACCGAGCAGCTCTACATCCAGGACGTCACCCTGCGCGACGGCATGCACGCGATCCGGCATCGCATCGATCCCGCCGATGTCGCCGCGATCGTCACCGCCCTCGACGCCGCGGGCGTGAACGCCATCGAAGTCGCCCACGGAGACGGTTTGGCCGGTGGTTCGTTGAACTACGGGCCGGGCAGCCACACCGACTGGGAATGGATCGAAGCGGCGGCGGGGAGCGTCACCGATGCCGTTCTCACCACGCTGCTGCTGCCCGGTATCGGCACCATCGCCGACCTGCGTCGCGCCTACGACCTCGGCGTTCGATCCGTGCGTATCGCCACCCATTGCACCGAGGCGGACATCTCCGCCCAGCACATCGCAACCGCCCGAGAACTCGGCATGGACGTCTCCGGGTTCCTGATGATGAGCCACCTGGCCGAACCGGCTCGGCTCGCTGCCCAGGCCGCGCTCATGCAGTCCTACGGCGCGCACTGTGTGTATGTCACCGACTCCGGCGGCCGCCTGACGATGAACGGCGTCCGAGACCGGGTACGCGCCTATCGTGACGTGCTCGATCCGGCCACCGAAATCGGTATCCACGCCCACGAGAACCTGTCACTGTCGGTGGCCAACAGCGTCATCGCCGTCGAGGAGGGTGTCACCCGGGTCGACGCGTCCCTAGCCGGCCAAGGTGCGGGTGCGGGCAACTGCCCACTCGAAGCCTTCATCGCCGTCGCCGACATCAACGGCTGGAACCACGGCTGCGATCTGTTCGCCCTCCAGGACGCCGCCGACGACCTTGTCCGCCCGCTGCGGGACCGCTCGGTCCAGGTCGACCGCGAAACTCTGACCCTCGGATACGCGGGCGTCTATTCGTCGTTTCTGCGCCACGCCGAAATCGCTGCCACCCGTTACCAGGTGGACGCACGCACCCTGCTGCTCGAAGCCGGGCAGCGGGGCCTGGTCGGCGGGCAGGAAGACATGATCGTCGACATCGCCCTCGACATCGTCGCCGCGCGATCCGCCGCGACGGACTACGTCGGAGTAGGTGCCGGATGAGCACAACGAGCCCACGATGAGCCTCGGACAGCGTGTGTTCGTCGATAATGGCGACATGCGTACCGGAACCGACGGACCGACCAGCGACAACGAACTCGTCGCCCGCAATGTCCGGCGCTACCGGATGGAGCGCGCCATGTCCCTCGGGGACTTGGCGCGCCGCTCCGGACTGTCGAAACAAACCCTGTCGAAGATCGAACAGGGCATCGGCAATCCCACCGTGGAGACCCTGTCCCAGCTCGGGACCGCCCTCGATGTCTCCACGCGCCGACTGCTGACCGAGTGGGGCACCCCGGTCTACGTGCAACGCGGCGCCGACAGCATCTGGACCGACCACGACGGTCGCGTCGAGCGAATGCTGGACGACACCTACGGTTCCGGTCACGTCCGCACCTTGGTGCTGCGGCTCGAACGCGCGGCCGAGGAGCCCCGGATCATCGAACCGCATCCGCTGGGCACCCTGCATCACGTCTACGTGATCACGGGGAAGATGCGCACCGGCCCCCTCGACGACAGCGTAGAACTCGCCGCGGGGGATTTCGCCCGCTTTCCCGGCGACGTCGCCCACCGCCACGTCTGCCTGAGCGAGCGTGCTGTCGCGCATGTCGTCACCACGATTCCCCAGATCCGCCAGTTCGGCTCCCCGGTCCAGGATGCGCCCGGATCGTCGCCGGGCACCGCTGCTTCGAACAGCTGAGAACCCCGCTACTG
>NZ_BDAX01000002.1 GCF_001612665.1 Nocardia alba NBRC 108234
CCCACACCGCCGAACGCCTGGTGCCGCTCACGTGAGCGGCACCAGGCGTTCGGCGGTGTCTCTCGCTGTGTGAACCGCAAGCGAACTCCCCGAAATCGGCTCTCCGACAGGGCAATCCGACTCGGCCCACTCGCATCGGCATGCCCGGACCGCATCGTTCCGCACGATGGCACACAACCTTGGAAAGCGGACAAAACGGTCTTAGATTCGTGACTCGTCTCACACAGTATGCGAATTCGCGCGACCCTCGAAGGACCCCGCATGAGTACCGAACTCACACCGCCGCAACCGGATACCGGCGCCGCGACACAGAAGGACTCGCGACGAGCGCTGATCTCCAGCTTCCTCGGCTCAACTGTCGAGTACTACGACTTCCTGTTGTACGGGGCCGCGGCGGGTTTGGTGTTCCCGGCGCTGTTCTTCCCGAAATCGATGGATGCCTCGCTGGGCGCGACTCTGTCCTTCGTGATTCTGCTCGCCGGCTACCTCGCACGTCCGGTAGGTGGAATTCTGTTCGGCCACTTCGGCGACCGGGTCGGGCGCAAGAACATGCTCGTGATCACCCTGGTGATGATGGGCGCGGTGTCGGTGTGCATCGGGCTGATGCCCACTTACGAAACCATCGGTGTCGCGGCACCGATCATTCTGGTCGGCTTGCGGATCATTCAGGGATTGGCTGTCGGCGGCGAATGGGCGGGAGCGACCCTCATGGCCGCCGAGCACGTCGGACATCGCCGCCGCGGAATCGCCGCCTCGATCGCTGTCACCGGCGGCCCGACCGGCTCGGTCCTCGCCACGCTGATCCTCGCCCTGTTCGCAGGCCTTCCGGATGAACAATTCCTGAGCTGGGGCTGGCGTATCCCGTTCCTGCTGTCTGCCGCGCTGGTCGTAGTCGGCCTGTACTTGCGCTACAGCGTCACAGAATCCCCTGACTTCGCCGCTGCCCGGACAGCCGACGACGTCCACACCGGCGTGCCGATCCTGCGCGTGATCCGCCAGTACCCGCTGTCGAGCCTCTACGGCATGCTCGCGGTCGCGGGCCCGCTGTTCATGCAGGCACTGCTGGCGGTATGGGTCGTGCCCTACGTCGCCGCCGGGGGAGCGGTCGCTCGCCAGGACGCTCTCTACATGCTGACGTTCTCCAGCGTCCTGCACATCTTCGCCATCCCGTTCTTCGCCTGGCTGTCCGACCGATACGGCCGCCGCCCGGTCATGCTCACCGGGGCCGCGGTCGCCGTGGTGCTCGTCTTCCCGATGTTCGCCCTGTTCAACTCGAACAACCCATGGCTGATCGCGCTCGGATTCATTGTCGGCAACCCGATCATCCAAGCCTCGATGTACGGCCCCATCGGCGCGTTCCTCGCCGAGAAATTCGCCACCCGCGACCGCTACACCGGCGTCTCACTCACCTTCCAACTCGGTTCGGTGCTCGGTGCGGGCACGGCCCCACTGATGGCGAATTGGCTGTTCGAACTCGACAACAAAAGCAGCACAACCTATATCGCGTGCTACTTCATCGCACTGACTCTCGTTTCCGCACTCGCGGTGTACCTGTCGAAGGAAACACTGCGACGACACGCGCAAGTTGCTTCACCGGTCACAGCAACACCGGTAAGCGTGACCGCCGACTGAGCTCGAGCGGGTGTAATACGCCGACGCTCCGCCCTTCTCAACCATGACTGGCGGGCGGAGCGAGGTCGGGTTGTCGGATCCGCATACAGATCACGACCTGGCCTTCGGTGGTGGGGCCCAACCGGAATCAATCGACTTGGCCAACTCACGCAGGACAACCGGCTACTGCCGCGACTAAGTGCCGCAGGTCGATCGATCTGGGGTGTGGCCGCGTCCGCGCCGATGTTAACCGTGAGCTGCGGAGCTGCGGGACCTGCTGTACCCGCTGGTGCTGTCCCCGGCATGATGGCGACATGCGGATCAGTGTCACCGGACACATGAACATCACTCCCACGACAGTTGGACTAGTGCGGGAAGCAGTCATCGACCTGCTCGACGGAACACCTGGTCTCGTCGGGATATCGTGCATCGCACGCGGTGCCGACAGCGTCTTCGCCGAAGCTGTCCTCGACGTCGGTGGCCAACTGGAGGTTGTGCTGCCCTCGCGCGACTATCGTGAAGCGAAGGTGAAGCCCGACCACGCTGCCCAGTTCGATGCGCTGATCGCTCGTGCCGCCGAGGTGCGGGTCATGGACTTCGACAGCGCGGGCCGCGAAGCCTACGAGGCCGCGAACGTGGCGCTCGTTCAAGGGGTAGATCGGATGATCGCGGTCTGGGACAGTCAGGACGGGCAGCGGGCGGGCACCGGCACCGTGGTCGAGTTGGCGCGAAAGCACGGCATCCCGGTCGACATCGTGTGGCCAGAAGGCGCAGCCAGAGCATAGCGATGCCGACGGTCGGTACACCTCAGTGCCTTCGTGCGCCTGTCCTCACATCAACGAATCCAAGCCAGTGTTGAGTACCGGCAATCGGGTGCCTAAGGGTTCCTGCCCGTCACTCACGTATGACCTCCCGCAGCTGGTCGGAGCGCGGGGGACCCGGGCCGGTCGACTGGCCGGGAGATGCCGAAATTCACGAAAACCGATTCGAGCGGTGCTGAATTTCGCGACCAGGGCGGTGTTGTGATTCGCGATCAGGGCCGGGTTCTGTCGGGAAAGGCAAGGAGTTGTCTGACTCGAGGGGGTAAATCCCGCAGGCCGGCGTAGTTGTGAGCCAGAATGTCGCCATGCGGACATTTGCCACGATGTTGCACGCCTTCACCGTCGGGGTTCTGATCGTCATGGCTGGTCACGGCGCTGCGGGTGCCGCACCCTCCGGGAGTGCTGACGGGCTGCTGCCGTGGCCGGCCGCTGGGCCAGGCGGTGTGCAGGCCTCGGGTGCGGCGTTGGCCGAAGGGCTCACCGGGACGGTGGTGTGGTCGCGTGAGGCCAACACTCCCGTTCCGATCGCCAGCATCGCGAAGGTGATGACGGCGGTGGTCGTGATCATGAGCGGTGATCTCGAACGGCCGGTGACGGTGCCGCAGGAGGCGGGCGCCTACTGCGCCAGGGAAAACGGCAGTACCGCCGGACTCGTCGCCGGTGAGGTCCTCACCGCGCGCCAACTGCTCTACGCGCTGTTGCTGCCGTCGGGCTGCGACGCCGCCTACACCATCGCCGAGTCGTTCGGCCCCGGCCAAGGCGGATTTCTGGCCAGAATGAACGACACCGCGCGGGTAATGGGCTTGGCCGGAACACATTTCAGTGACCCGGCAGGCATGCCGTACCCCACCGACTACTCCACTTATTCCACTCCGGCGAACCTCGTGGCGCTGGGTGTGCGCGCGATGAACCTGCCGCTGTTCCGCGAGATCGTCGGTGCGAGGTACTTCCATGTTCCCGACGGACCCGCCAACCACGAGCACCACTGGGAAACGACGAACCGCATGCTCGACGAATACCCCGGAACCATCGGCATCAAGACCGGCAACACCGATGCCGCCGGACACTGCCTGATGTTCGAGACGGTGCGCGCCGGTATCCCGCTGATCGGTGTCGTGCTGCACAGCTCGGACCACAGCAGTGCTGTCGCGCGACAGGACGCCGAGCGCATGCTGAACTGGGCCTACGACCCGATTCTGCGCGTGCTGCAACCTCTCGGCGGCTGAGGAGCGGCGCGATCCTCGCGCACCGCCTAGCATTCGGGATGTGCGCGATGGCAGCTGGTTTCGGGTCCTCGTCTGCCTGGTCGTGCTGGGTACCAGCGGCTGCGTCGGCGCGGTGGACCGGGCGGATTTCGAGGATCAAGTGCGAGAGCGCGGCGGCGGATTGGTGAGTTCGTTGCCGCGCGACGCCATCGCGGCGCTGGCCCAGCGCACCGGCGCCACCGACCTCGAAGCGAACGTCATCATCCTCACTCCGCCGAACTCGACCCGGTTCCGTCTGACTCTGAACGACCAACCCGCCCAGGTAACCCGCTATCTGGCCGGCGAGGAGGTGCTGGCCGCTCGGGCACCTACCGTCCGGCTGCGCGTGCGACCACCTGATCGATCCCGGCAGCTCGACGACTACTTCTTCACCCTCGGCGATCTCAGCGCGCCACGCCCGGTGCGGGTTTCGGCCGCCGACGACCTCGACGGCGAGGATTTCACCGTCAGCGAGGTACCCGGTCTGTCGCGGATCGAAGACATCGTCGACACCGCCCTCGCCCGAAGCACGCTGCCCGACGGGCAGGTGACCGTCATCGTGGTGAGCCGTTTCGGCCGCGAGATCCGCATAGTCGCCAACGTCTTGTCGCCGCGTTCGGAAATGGTCGCCGAGTTCGACCGGACCGGCACCTTCCTTCGAGTCCAGCAGGTGTAGCGCGTGCGACGGGTCCTGATTTCCGCGGTATCGCTTGCCGGTGCCGCCGCTGTTCTCACCATCATCATCGCTGTCGCCCTGTGGCCGGGCGAAGCGAAACTCACCGCACCCCTGTTCTGCGCGCCTGTGGTGAGCGAACCCGTGGTCGTCTCCGACACCTTCCACGATTCCGAAGGCACGTCGACCAACTACACCCTGTATTGCGTCGGCGACCGCGGCATTCTCAGCGACGAGGGCTTTATCCTCCCCGTGCTGGCGCTCTTCGTCGCCCACTTCGTGATCCTGACCGCCCTATTCGTCCTCGCCGCCCTGATCGGCCGCCTCGGCCGGCGCACTGTGCACTCCGAGGGGCCGTTCGAACGACTCCAGGACAGCTGACGGCGCAAGACTGCCCTCGCCTGCCAGATCGACCTGCAAGTCCACCGAGAAGTGGTCGAGCGGTAGTGGGTTGCCCGACTCGGTCATCGTCAGATTCTCGGAACCGAGCCCCACGCGGTGCAGAAAGACCACGGTGACGGTGGCGGCCGCCCGTGGCTGGTCGGTCGGCCACATCCGGGTGGCGCTGCCGTCACCGCAGTCGACGAAGCCGAGCCGGTCCAGATGGGGCCGCGTGGTCGCGGTCGTAAAGGCGCGCAGGCGGATCTCGGTCGGCGACAGCTCGAGTTGGGCGTAGCGGTCCGGTGTCTTGTCACGGTCGAAGAAGTGCAGGACGAGCGGCTCGGGGCCTGGTCCCAGCGCGCGTATGGCGAGATGGACGCCGGCCAGCAGATCGGTCAGCAGGCCGCGCAGGTGGCCGAGGGTGTACACGCTCCAGATCTCGCTGCCGCGCCTGGTCGAACCTGCCGACCAGGTGTAGCCGACTGCGTACTCGTCGGCGCTGGTGTCCGCGATATCGTGCTCATCGGTCGGGACCCGGTCGTCCTCGTCGACGAGAGCGGGGTAACGATACTGGGTCGTCCAGTTCCGCCACCTGCGGTGGGCATCCGCGTCGAGGGACTCGATCCGCAGCGACACCCGGCCCCGGCCGGAGAGCGCGAGGGTGCGCAGGGCGTCGCCGTCGACCCAGCCGACGTCGAGATCCGACAGTCCGCACAACCACGTCGGTGCACCCCAGGTCGCCACCGTCGACTCCAGGTATCGGCGGAACTGTTCGGGTTCGATGGTCGCGATGACGATGGACAGATGCGCACACCGCTCGCCCCCGGAAATCGGATCGTCGGCGATCTGGCCACCGGATGGCGTTCCCGGGATGCTCACCCGGCCGCCGCCCTCGAGCGTCCATCCCACCGTGGCGCACGCCTGTTCGACATCGAGTCGGGTGAAGGTGCGAAAGTCGCTCGCGCGCAGCCGTGTCAGCAATTCGGCGAACCAGGCATCGGGCACGGTGTCCATACGTGCACACGCTAGCGATGGGCACCGACACGAAACCGTAGCGACGAACCGCCGAAACTGTTGTCGCGCTTGACTATCGGAACCGTCGAGGCGTCAGTCGACTGCGGGCACCTGCTCGGTGGGGGCGGGCGGCGGTGGTGGGGTGCCGTCGCCGAAGGGGCGTCCACCCAGTTCCTCGCGGTGGTGCGGAGTCAGCCAGTTCGACAGCTCGGGGCCCGCCGGGATGATGCCGGTGGGATTGATATCGCGGTGCACCGCGTAGTAGTGCTCTTTGATCTGCCCGAAGTCGATGGTGTCGCCGAAGCCGGGCGTCTGGAACAGGTCGCGCGCGTAGGCCCACAGCACCGGCATCTCGCTGAGCTTGGTGCGGTTGCACTTGAAATGGCCGTGATAGACGGGGTCGAACCGGGCGAGCGTGGTGAACAGCCGCACGTCCGCCTCGGTGATCGTGTCGCCGACCAGATACCGCTGGGTGCTCAGCCGTTCGGTGATGCGGTCGAGTGCGGCGAACAGCCGCGCGTAGGCGGCGTCGTAGGCGTCCTGATCGCCGGCGAACCCGCACCGGTAGACGCCGTTGTTGATGTCGCGGAACACGTCGCGGTTGATCGCGTCGATCTGCTCGCGCAGCGGTTCGGGATACAGCTGCGGTGCGCCCGGCCGGAGATAGGCGGTCCATTCGGTCGAGAAGTCGAGGGTCATCTGCGCGTAGTCGTTGGTGACGACCTGTCCGGTGGCGATCTCGACTACCGCGGGCACGGTGATGCCGCGCGGATAGTCCGGGAACCGGGCCAGATAGGCATCGCGCAGACGGTGGATGCCCAGCACCGGATCGACCTCACCCGGATCCAGATCGAAGGTCCAGCTGAGCTTGTCGTGGGTGGGCCCACACAGGCCGAGCGACAGTACCGGCTCGAGCCCGAGCAGTCTGCGCACGATCAGCGTGCGGTTGGCCCACGGACACGCCCTGGCCGCGACGAGCCGATATCGCCCCGGTTCCACGGGGTAGCCGTCACGCCCGTCGGCGGTGATCCGCGTGGTGATGTAGTTGGTATCGCGGCGGAACTCGCCCGCCTCGACATAGGTGCCCGCGTCGGCCTCACTCACCGACCCAGTCTCGCACACCGAGCGCTGGGCGAGCCGACCGTCGGTGCGCTCCCGAGAGCCGGCGTTCGACCGTCGGCCGGCTTTCTCGGCTTGTCGTGATCGCTGCGCGGAGCGGGAAATCGACGTGTGAATCTTCGATGAAATCGCGGTGCCCGCTTCGCCCGGCCGGATCGCGATGTCCGGAGAACAACGTGCGTCGAAGTGGGGATTTCAGGAGGTGAGGCAGGGAATTGCGGTGGCGGCCCGGTACTTCCGCCGGTGCGCGACGGTCCGATATCGTCGGCGGGTCACTGTCTGGCGTCCTGACTAACCCGCCAGTAACCTGGGTCCGTGAGACCGATGGGCAAAGCGCCGGGCGGGACGGCGCGACCGCGTGTCGCTCTGACCGCAGTCGCCGTAGTGGTATTTGTGACCTTTCTCGACACCACCGTCGTCAGCGTGGCGCTGGGGGATATCCGGAGTGATCTGAGCGCCGACGTGACGGCGCTGCAATGGGTGGTCAACGCCTACACCGTGGTGTTCGCCGGGCTGATGCTGGCCGGCGGGTCGCTCGGTGACCGCTGGGGACGCAAGCGGGTGATGATCGTCGGTCTGGTGATCTTCTGCGCGGGGTCGGTGGTGTCGGCGCTCGCGAGCAGTGTCGCGGTGCTCATCGCCGGTCGCGCGATCATGGGACTCGGCGCGGCGGCGTCGGAGCCGGGAACGCTGTCGGTGCTGCGGCACATCTTCCCGGACGACCGCGCTCGCGCCAAGGCGATCGGGGTGTGGGCGGCGGTGTCGGGCCTCGCGCTCGCCGCCGGACCGGTGCTGGGTGGTGTTCTGGTCCACGCGTACGGGTGGCGCTCGATCTTCTGGTTCAACCTGGTGATCGCCGCGGTGGCGCTGGTCGCGGCGCTGTGGTCGGTGCCGGAGAGCGCGGACCCGCGCCCCGAGCCGATCGACTGGGCCGGTGCGCTGCTGAGCGCGATCGCGTTCGGGTCGGTGATCTACGCCGCGACCGTCGGTCAGGATCTGGGCTACACCGCGCCGTCGGTGCTCGCGCTGTTCGCGGTCGGCGCTGTGGCGTTCGCCGGATTCGTCGTGGTCGAGTTGCGGGCCCGCGCGCCGATGCTCGATTTCCGCTATCTGCGCTTACCCGCTGTGCGCAGCGCGCTGGTGGTGGCCTTCGCCGTCTACTTCGGCATCTTCTCGATCTTCTTCTTCACCGCACTGTATCTGCAAGTGATGCAGTCGTATTCGGCCGCGCGCACCGCCACGGTCTTCGTGCCGATGGCTGTCGCGATCGTGATCGGGTCACTGGTCGCGGGCTGGTGGGTGGCCAGGCGAGGCGCTCGCACGCCGATGATCCTGGGTTGCGTCGTCGGTGCGAGCGGCATCCTGCTGACCCGGTACATGCTGTCGGGCGTCATTCACGATCCTGCCCTGTCGGCGGCGATGGCGGTGGCGGGCTTCGGTTTCGGGATCGCGGTGGTGCCGTTGACATCGGCGGTGATGTCGGGCGTCCCGTCCGAACATTCGGGCATGGCCGCCGCGGTCACCAATACGATGCGCCAGGTCGGCTCGGCGTTCGGCGTGGCCGTACTCGGTGCGCTCGTGAGTGGGTTCCTGTCCGCTGATCTGAAGGCGCGCATGAACGAGTTGGGTCTGCCTGCCTCGCTGCAGCCCGATGCCATTCATGCCGTGGAGCTCGGGAAGATTCCCGAGGGCGTCGATATCGGCCCGTATCTGAAATACCTGTCGAAGGTTACCGAGGTACTCAACACGGGCAAGGTGGCATTCCATCACGGACTCGATGTGGCGCTGCTCGTTTCGGCGTTGATGATTTTCGCCGCGGCGGCGTTCACCGCCGTCGACGCGGCCCGGCACCGCGCGGACGTCACCTAGTTCCACGGCTGGCGACGCGAGGGATTCCGGCCGACGCGCACCGCGTCGGCCGGATCGGCATCAGGCGTTGACCGAGGCCGTCACCTCACGTGTCAGCCGCGACGACCACGGACACCAGAAGCAGCCGGGCAGGAACGCGCCACACGCTTCATCGAGGTTTTCCTCGGTGTAGACGATGCTCGAGTCGCAGACCTCGATGGCCATGGTGAAGAACGTGATGGTGTCGGGATCGAGGTGGAAGCTCCACCCGGGGTTGTAGCTCTGCGCGGTCTTGCGGATCCTGCCCATGACATGGATGGACATCGTCTCGTCGCCGGACAGGATTCTTCGCGCCTCCGCGATCCTCTGTTCGTTGTTCAGCTGGAAAATGAATTCTTTTCCGCTGTAGTCGGTGAATGCAAAGAGCGCCATGACATTTCCCCTTGGTCGATGTGTTCGGCTAGCGGGAGTCGAGCGTGTTGCGAGGTCGAGTGTATCGGTCGATTCGTGGCGAGGTGAATACATTGCGAATGAAAGCTGTTGGGAAACAACAGCTTAGGGAATTGGTCGGTTTCGGTCTGTGAAACGGGGTGGTGACGGGGCGCCTATCGGCGCGTCCCTGTGGCGAGCTCGTCTCGACGGGGCGATTGCCGCCCCGCCGCTGCCTTCGCCGCGGTGATCAGCTCGCGCACCGCGATAGCGCCCCGGGCGACCGCACCCGCGACCCGTCCGTCCGCGCCGATCAGGACCGCTGACGGGGTTCCGCGAACCCGATAGCGAAGAGCGGCCTCATTGCCCTGTTGTACGAGGACCGGGATATCGCCCACCTCCTGCGCGCGGCCCCAGGCGAGGTGTTCGTCCAGATCGCCGTTGCCCACCAGCGCGATCGTCAGCGATTCGCGCACGCGCGACTGCCAGCGGGGCAGCTCGCGCGCCAAGGCTGCGCACAGGTCGCACCCCGGATGGACGAACACGAGCAGGACTGCCTTTCCCGGTGCGAGCAGCGACGCCAGGTCGATCCGCGCACGCTCGCCTGCCAGCAGCTCGAACTCCGGCGCCACCGCGCCGACCGGCAGTCCTTCGGCGCCGAGGGTCGACAGGGCCTGTTCGTCGACCCGGCGACGGAGTGCGTGCACCTGCCCGAGCGTCCAGATCAGCACGACCGCCATGGCCACGATCAGCGCGAGTCCGACGCCTACCTCTAGTGGCAAGCCGAGGGGAATCTGCGGGTAGCGCAGGGCGCCGAGGACGACCAGGGCGGCCAGGGCGAGCAGGAGCCCGTTACGCACCAGCGTCGCGGGCCCGATGGGCGCCGAACTCGCCGCGCCGAAGCAGGAGCAGTTCGGGTGCTCACCGCGCGCCAGCAATCGCACGATCGCCGCGGTGAATGCCGCCAGCAGCAGCGCCGCGCCCGCGCCCGCGACTCCCGCCGTCCACGGCAGCAGCAATCCCGCGGCCACCGCCCCTTCGATCGCCGGTAATCCGATCGCCACCGCGGGAACCCACCTGATGCCTATCCCGAAATCGACCAGTGCCTTTCGTGTCGCGGGCCCGTCCGACAACTTCCCCCATGTCGACAGTCCGAAAGCCCCGGCCAGTACCAATCGCGAACCCCACACTCCGTATTCGATCAGCATGCTGGCACCATCCCACAGCCCGAGTGGTCTGAAAGATGAATTACGTGAACAGCTTTCACCACGCGCGTTCCCCGGTTGACACGGCGAGTCGCTCGGTCGGTCGTACGGCGAGTCGCTGGGCCCGCCGCCAGTTCGTACTGAGCAGTAACCGTGTTACCCTCGGGTCGGCGCTGGTGTGACAGGCATCATGATCTGTCCCTCCGGCGATGTGGGTCACTGCGGCGACGAGGCTGCCGGTGACGACTACTGAGAGGTTCTCGATGAAGCGACAGGATCTTGGACGAGTGTGGCCGCGCGTCGGCCGCGTCGCCGCGATCATGGCTATGGCCGGTGTGATGGCGGCGACCGGCGTGGTGGTCCAGACGGGGACGGCCTCGGCCGATCCCGTCGGCGCGTTCTACACACCGCCGGACCGGATTCCGCAGGAGCCGGGCGCGATCGTCAAGACCGAGCCGATGAACTTGTTCATGACCCCGCCCACCCCGCAGGGCTGGCCGGGCAAGGCGCAGCGCGTGATGTACACGTCTCGACTGCAGGACGGGTCTCCGGTCGCGGTGAGCGGGACCTACCTCGAGCCGACCGGTCCGTGGCAGGGCGCCGGCCCGCGTCCGACCGTGGTCATCGGTCCCGGCACGTCGGGTCAGGCCGACCGTTGCGCGATGTCGATCGCGTTCTCGACCGGGCTGACGGTGTTCACCGAGCAGTTGGGCCTGTCGGCGAACCAGGAACTGCCGTCGTCGGTGGTGTGGAGCAGCCTGGGTGCGCGGGTGCTGGTGACCGACTACATCGGTCTCGGTACCCCCGGCATCCACACCTACGCCAACCGGATCGAGAGCGGGCACGCGATTCTCGACGGTGTCCGCGCGGCCAACAATCTGGGCGGGGTCGGACCGGAGACGCCGGTCGTGCTCTGGGGTTACTCCCAGGGCGGTGGCGCTACCGCGGCCGCCGCGGAGATGCAGTCGAATTACGCGCCGGAACTGAACATCAAGGGCACCTGGGCCGGGGGACCGGTGGCCGACCTCGCCGCGATCCTGGAGAAGATCGACGGTGCGTTGATCGGTGGTGCGATCGGGTTCGCCGTCAACGGCATGCTCGCCCGGTACCCCGAACTGCAGCGTGCGGTCGACCGGGTCACCAGCCCGGCCGGGCGCGCCATGCTGGACACGCTGAGCGACTCCTGCATCGCTGACGTGATCTTGCACCACCCCTTCCTGAAAACCGAGACGCTGACCAACGACGGCCGACCGCTGTCGGCCCATCTCGCCGAATTGCCCGAAGCGCTTCCCGTCCTGGCGGAACTGCGCATCGGCAACTCGAAGCCGACCTCGCCGGTCCTGATCACCAGTGGCCGCAACGACGACACCGTCCCTTACGGACAGGCTCGCCGACTCGCCGAGGACTGGTGCGGCCAGGGCGCCACGGTCACCTTCCGCACGAACGAGCTCCCGCCGATCCTGCCCGGAACCACCATCCCGGGTCACTTCGGTCCGGAGATCATCGACGGCTTCGGACCTGACAACGCGTTCACCTATCTACTCGATCGCCTCGCTGACAAGCCGGTCTCCGGCTGCAGTATCGACTGAACAAGGATCTTGCGTGAAAGACATTTCGCGCCGCTCGATGCTGGTTGCCGCGGCAACAGCGAGCGGACTACTTCTCGGTGCCCGCCCGACGGGCACGCCCACGCCGATCGCCTTGCGATCCAACACTGTGCCGCTGACCTACGAGGACCATCGGGTGGTGGTGATCGGGTCGGGATTCGGTGGCGGTGTCAGTGCGCTGCGATTGGCGCAGGCCGGTGTCGACGTGACCGTGCTGGAGCGGGGTCAGCGCTGGCCCAGCGGGCCGAACGCCGAGACCTTCCCGCGCGCGTCCGCCCCGGACAAGCGATTGCTGTGGTATCGGTCGAGTCCGAACCTGTTCGGACGACCGCTCGTCTTCGACCCGTACGCCGGGTTGGTCGAAGCGGTGCCCGGGGTGAACATGACCGCGCTGTGCGCCGCCGGTCTCGGCGGCGGATCGCTGGTCTACCAAGGGATGTCGCTGCAACCCGCCGAGGCGGTGTTCAACGCGCACTTCCCCGAAGAGCTGGACTGGGCGAAGATGGATCGCGTGCACTATCCGCGCGTGGCGCGGATGCTCGGTCTGGCCGAAGCCCCCGACGAACTGATCGCCGCCGACAACTACCGGGCGGCACGGGTTTTCGCGGAGCGGGTGCGTAAAGCCGGGATGCCGCTGTCGAAGATCCCGATGCCCATCGACTGGGATTTCGCGCTCGCCGAACTGCGTGGGGAGATGAAGGCCTCCTACACCAACGGTGACGGTGCGATGGGAGTCAACAACGGCGGCAAGCACTCCGTCGACGTCACCTACATCGCCGCGGCCGAAGCGACCGGCCGGTGCCAGGTGCAGACCCTGCACGAGGTGACCGATCTCGAACGCGCTCGCGACGGTCGCTGGACCGTGCACGTCCAACGCCTCGACACCACCGGAGCCGTGGTCGAGAACAAGGTGCTCACCGCGAACTCGGTGATCCTGGCCGCGGGCAGTCTCAACACCACCCGCCTGCTCGTGCGCGCCGGTGCCAAGGGCCTGATCCCCGACCTGCCCGACGGGCTCGGACAGAACTGGGGCACCAACGCCGACCGCATCTACGTGTGGACGGACCCGACCGCGGAATTCGGTGCGCCGCAGGGCGGTCCAGTGGTCTACGGGAGCAAGAACTGGGACGATCCGCGAGCCGCGCACACCGTGATCCAGGCGTCGATCCCGCCGCTGGCGGTGGATCCGGCCAGCACGATGCTCGTCGGCTACGGCGTCAGCGACAGTCGTGGATCGTTCGTCTACGACGCCGCCCGCGACGACGCGATTCTGCACTGGCCACAGGACGGCGACCAGACCATCCAGAACAACCACATCGACCCCTCGGTACGCCGCATCGTGGGATCTGGCGGGATGCTGCTCGATACCAACTCGCTGTTTCCCTCGACCTGGCATCCGCTGGGTGGGGCGAGCATGGGCGCGGTGTGCGACCTGGACGGGCGCGTCCACGACCAGCCGGGTCTCTACGTACTCGACGGTGCGCTGTTGCCGGGCAATGCCGCCGCGTGCAATCCGTCGATGACCATCGCGGCGGTCGCGGAACGGGCCTTGGACAATCTCGTCGCCGCGGACGTGGGAACCCGCATCTGAGATCGAGTCGGCTCGGTGGCGCGCCGAGCCGATGGACTAGTGTGGCGTGGTGGCTAGAAAGGGCGAAGGTGATCCCGCGCGCAAGATCACCGAAACCACCCTGTCGTTGCTCGAATCCGAAGGGTACGACGCGGTTCAGCTGCGCCGGGTGGCTCGTATCGCCCAGGTGTCGCTGACCACCGTCTACAAGCTCTACCCCACTCGCGACGAACTCGTCATCGCCGCCGTCGCGCAGTGGATGGCCACCAACACCTACACCACACTCGACCCGCCGCGAGCCGGTGAGTCGCTCGCCGAGGTGCTCACGCGGGTGACCCGCTACGTGTTCGAGCCGTGGGAGCGCCATCCTCGGATGTTGGCCGCCTACTCCCACGCCCGGTCCGGCCCGGGCGGGCAGCGGCTCGACGCACAGGGTTTCAACGCGGTGCTGCCCGCGGTGAGCACGATGTTCGCCAGTCTCGACGACCAGTACGTCACCGATCTCGCACTCGTGCTGACCAATATGGTCTATGCCCTGGTCGGACGTTTCGCGCACGGCGACCTCGCGATCACCGAGATCCTGCCCGTGCTCGAACGCACCATCGTCCGACTCACCCAGAACAACGTTCCCTTCGCCGCGGCCGCCGAGCGGACCGCCGAGACCGGGTCGACGCCGTTCGAATGGGATCGGGGCTTCAGCTCGCCCTACTCCCCGGGTACCGAGAGCGACCAGCAGTAACCGGTGGGAAACGTTTTCGCGGCGCACCGGAGTAGTTCAGGCTTTGGCAATCGCCACGCGGGACTCTGAGGACTCGGCATCAACGCCGATGTCCAGCACGAGGAGCCCCAGCGGATGGATCGCCGCAACCACGAGGTCAGCCGACGCACTGTGCTGTGCGCCGCCGGAGCGGCGATCGCGCTGACCGTGGTCGCTCAGCCGACGCAGGCGGGCACGATCACCAGGAAGTGCTCGGCCGACATCGGTCCGGGGCAGCGCGCTGACCTGGCGGAACAGGCGATCGTAGCGCGGCATGTGCATTCGCTTCTCGGTCTGTCCGACTATCAATTGGGGGTACTCGAGTGGCCGGCGGATCTGACTGAGAGGTCCCTACTCGGGCGCTGGTGCTACTGGTGGCAGGCGCACCTGCTCGACTGTGCGATCGACGCCGCGCATCGAAGCCGCACTCCCGACCGCATCGATCGGATTTTCGCCCTCGCACGCGGCATCCGGGCCCGCAATATCACCGGTTGGACCAACCGGTACTACGACGACATGGGGTGGTTGGCCATCGCGCTCGAGCGTGCCGCGCGCCTGCTCGACGTCCGGTTCGACGACGCGATGGGCGATCTTCGGGGTGCCCTGATCGAGGGGTGGAACCCGGAAGTGGGTGCGGTGCCGTGGCGTAACGGCGACGACTTCTACAACACCCCCGCGATCGGCCCGACCGGCATCGCGTTGGCCCGTCTCGGCGAGGTCTCCCGTGCCACCCAGCTGGCCGAATTCCTGCACACACGATTGCGTGACCCCGCCAGTGGCCTGATCCACGACGGTGTCCACGAGCCCGGCGGTCGGGTGGATCGCACCGTCCACACCTACTGCCAGGGTGTGACCATCGGTCTGGAGACCGAATTGGCTTCGCGCACAGGCGAACCGGCGCACCGCGACCGCGCGGCGACGCTGGTCACCGCGGTGCAGCGGCGGCTCACCACCGCGGGGGTGATCGCCGCCGCCGCAGGCAACGATTCCGGGCTCTTCATGGGAATCCTCGCGCGCTACCTCGCCGAAACCGCACTGTCGCTGGGTGATACGACCGCGGCGGCGATCGTGCACGCCTCCGCGCGGGCGGCCTGGGCGAACCGTGCCGAGGTGAACGGGCTACCACTGTTCGGTGCGGACTGGACCCGACCGGTCACGGTGCCCGAACATCCGGGAACCTTCCTCCAGCTCGCCGACACGTCCGCCGCATCGTCGGCGAACCTGAGCCGGGATCTCTCGGTGCAGCTGAGCGGATGGATGCTACTCGAAGCGGACTACCGGCTCACTGTCGCCGGCCACTGAACTGATCCGCGGCGGCTCACGGCATTTCGACGGTTTCGGCCCTGGCGATCTCGTTGATCGCGCGCCGCACGGCCTCACCCGGTGGTGTCCGGGAGAGTTCGGCCAGGTAGTCGATCAGGAGGACCGCCGAGGGTCGGGGATCGGTTCGCTCGTGCTCGGATTCGGTCGATTCATCGATCCCGAGCGCCCCGGCCAGCGCGCTGAACACCGCGGCGGCGTCGAGTCGCGGCAGCCACGTCGCCGATCGGCGCACCACCGATTCCAGCACGGCGCGCACATCATCACCGGTGAGGCCATCCGGGTGCGCGGTCTCGAGCAGTTCCCGAATGATCGCCGCCAGCACCGAGGTGACCTGGTCGGCCGGGAGTTCGGACAGATCCGCGGTGGCCGCGACGAACCCGGATTCGTCAGCCGACTGCGCCGCGCCGACGGCGGCCTCGATGGCGGTCGCGATCGCGCGCGCAGACGGGGGCCAGTCGGATGGCCACATGGAAAGTCTCCTCTGTTCACGGACTGGTGTCAGCGTAGTCAGTGCTGATCCTGATGCCGCGCGCGAGCGTCGGGTAGCGCACTACTCACGCGAGTCGGAAGTCATCGGAGCACGCTTTCCCGAAGAGGCGACGGATCCCGCCGACATCGACTCCCACACAGGAAGCGCGACCGCCATGATCATCGACGACACCGTCTCGCAGGTTATCGACACCGACGACGGCGAATTCCACTCCGGTCCGGAAGCGGGCTCAGCACTGATCGGCAGCGTGGCACACGGTGTGCGCGCACTGCGCTACGCCGCGGTCGACGATCTCGCGATCTTCGAAGGTGACATCGTGCTCGGCACCGTCGAGGAGATCGAAGCCCGCCGTCGGCAGGAAGGCGTGGTGATCTCCGGTGCGGTATTCCGGTGGCCCGATGCCGTTGTCCCCTTCGAAGTCGACCCGGCCCTGCCCGCGCCACAACGGGTTCTCGACGCGGTCGCGCACTGGAACTCCCGCACCAGGATCCGGTTCGTCCCGCGTACCGGCGCCCACGGCGACTTCGTGCGGTTCGTGCCGAGCACGGCGAGCCGTTCACCGGTAGGGCGGCGAGGCGGACGCCAGACGATCGAACTCACGGCCGCCGCACCCGTGGGCACCGTGGTCCACGAAATGGGGCACGCACTCGGGCTCTGGCACGAACAGAGCAGGGAGGACCGCAGCAACTTCATCGCGGTGCGGTTGGACCGGGTCGATCCGGCCCATCGACACAACTTCGACCAGCACATCACCGACGGTGACGACGTCGGCGGCTACGACTTCGGCTCGATCATGCATTACCCCGCCACCGCGTTCAGCACCACCGGGCAGGCGACGATCATCGCGCGCGTACCCGTGCCGCCCGGTGTGACGATGGGTCAGCGCTCCGCGCTGTCGGCCGGCGATGTGAACGCCGCCCACACGATCTATCCGTGACATCGCGCGGCGCCGCGGTGAAGTCGAGTGGTCGACTACTCGTGCTCGGCACCGCGCTCGCGCCCAGGCTGAATACCCCAGCACACAAATCTCCGGGCGAGGTGACCCATGGACAGCGAGAGTGAAGCGCGCACCGCCGCGTGGCACGAACAGATGGCCGCCGCATCGCGGCGATTCGACGACACCGAGGCACAACGCGACGAGGTGACCCGCTTGCGGGCGGTGGCCGAGTCCGATGTCGTCGACACCGAGGAACAGATTCTCGCCCGTGCCGACCGGTTGCTCGTCACCGGCGAAGTCCCGGCGCAGGCAGTGATCGCACTCGGCAGGCAGGACCCGGTCGACAGCATCCGCTCCCTCGAGCGGGTCATCGGCTTCGCCAACGAGTTGCAGGCCGCGAACTTCCTTCCCCGCGGTGCTCGCGCCGCCGCGACGGTGGCGCGAATCTCGCTGGCCGACAACGGCCGTGAGGTGCCGATGGGAACCGGTTCGATGGTGTCCCCACAGTTGCTGCTCACCAACAACCATGTGCTGCCGTCGGCCGGGGCGGCGGAGTCGGTGGTGATCGATTTCCGGGCCGAGGTCGGCATCGACAACGCCGTGAACCCCACTGTGCGCTACCGCCTCGCACCTGAGGACTTCTTCGTGACCGACAAACACCTCGACTACACCGTGGTGCGGGTGGCGCCGGGTTCCGACGGCGTGGCGCCCGGCACGACCTTCGGCTGGAACCCACTGATCGCCAAGCCGGGCAAGATCGTGATCGGCGAGGCGATGAATGTCGTGGGGCACCCTTCGGGACGGCTCAAGGAGATCTCGATCCGGCACAACCGCCTCGACCTGCAACTCGACGACTTCCTGCACTACGCCTCCGATACCGAGCCCGGCAACTCCGGCTCGCCCGTCTTCAACGACCAGTGGGAAATCGTGGCGCTGCACCACGCGGGCGTCCCGAAGAAGGACGAGCACGGACGGGTCCTGCGCAAAGACGGCACACCGTGGCAGTCAGGGGATGGGGACGACGCGATCGACTGGATCGCCAACGAGGGCGTTCGGGTGAGCGTGCTGCTGCGCGACCTCGGATCGCGGCAGTTCGATCCGGCGCAGCGCGTCCTGCTCGACGAACTGGGGCTCGCGGCGATCCCACCGCGAGAGTCGGCGATGACACGGCCGGTGCCGGCCGCGGTATCGGCCCCCGAAAGCCTGGTGGGCGGCCTGCGTGGCCGGTCGACGGCGTTCGGTGGCCGCCGCACTGTGCTGTTCCTGCACGGGCGCGGGCAGCAGGGCCGCGACCCGGTCGAGCTGCGCCGCAACTGGACAGCGGGTTTGAACAAGGGACTCACTCTCGCGGGCCTGAGCCCCATCGACCCCGCCGATGTGTACTTCCCCTTCTACGGTGACCGACTGCTGGAAAGCATGGACACCCGCGAGGCCGTCGACTCCGGTCCGGCCTCGTACGAGAGTCTGGTCGCCGAGGCGGCGCACCGGGCCGGGATGCCGGACGAGGGCGATCTGCCCGCCGACCCGGAAGCACGCGAGATCTTCGGCGGGTTCGGGGCGGTGGTGCTGGGGCGCCTGCACGACCAGCTCAGCTGGATCGCCGCGCGCAGCGGCCTGGACTCCGCGCTGATCGGCGCCATCTTCAAAGACGTCGCCGCCTATCTCGACAGCGAACGGGTCCGCAAGAGTGTGCTGGACGCCGTGCTCACCGACGTGCCTACCAGCGGCGAACTGATCCTGGTCAGCCACAGCCTCGGCACCGTGGTCGCGATGGATCTGCTCACCCAGCTGCCCCGCGAAGTGGACGTGCGACTGCTGGTGACCGCGGGCAGCCCGCTCGGGATGGATGGGGTGTACCGCAAGTTGCTGGCCGGGGGACCGAACAGGCCCGAGCGGGTCGGTGCCTGGCTCAACACCTGGTACGCCGGTGATCCGATCGCCATCGGCTGCCCGCTGAGTCAGGACTGGGGGTCGGATCTGCGCGACCTCCCGGTCGAGAACCCCAAGGAGCGGGCGCACGACATCGCCGAGTACCTGGCCCACGCGGCGATAGCGGCCACGATCGGGCACACGCTGTCCGCCTGAGCGGCCATACCGACTGCGGCGGCCACGGCAAGGAGATCTTCGACCGGGTGATCGGTGCCGACGACATCGTCTGTGGCAGAACGTATACGCGCACGACGGCGTCGCGTGGCTGTACAACCCGAGGCCGACCGTGACGGTGCGGGGTGGACCCCGCACCTTCGGCGGCTACGGGGTGAACGGGCGCTGATCGAGGAAATCGGCGTCGGCGTTGATCGTGAACAGGTTCGGCACCTGGTCGGGCGGCATGATGTTCATGATCTGCCGGTGGAACTGCGAATACCCTGCGGTGAAGCTGCCGTTGCCCCAGACCTCGAGCAACGACCCCGTGAACTGCCCGTTGACCGGTCCGTCGTAGGACAGCTGGGAATCCTGGCAGCCGGCGAGCAGGAGCACGCCCGCCGTGATGTCTGCCCGCGCCTGCGGTCCGCTCAGGCGCTGGACGAACGAATACAGCTGTCTACGCCGTTTGTTGTCCTCGTTCTGGACCTCGCGCGGCATCGCCTTGGCTCTGCCCGAGACCACCGTGAGCCCGGCCGGATCGGCGGCGCGTTCGGCCACGTCGACGATCGCCGCCCGCGCGTCGCGGGTGAACACGTCGCGGACCACCGATCCGCTGTGGCAGCTGTCGGAGCACACGACCACGCGCACGCCCGCCGCGAACTGCCGCCACATCTGATACAGCTCGTCGTCGACGATCTGGCGATCGAAGGCCACCCAGGTCTCGTCCTGGCTGTCGTCCTCTTCGCCGTCGACATCCCAGGTCTGGCCGCCGTGGCCCGAATAGGTGATGAGGACGAGATCGCCGGGTCGGGCATTGTGCGCCAGCTGACCGATTTCGCCGATGATCGCGAAAGAGGTCGCCGCATTGTCGAGTAATTTCGTCGAGGTGGCGAATCCTTGCGCGGCGGCCAGCGCCGCCATGGAATTCGCGTCGTTCACGCAGCCTGCGAGCGCGCCGTCCCAGCCACCGTACGCGGCGGGATCGACCCTGTTCAATCCGATATGCACAGAATATCCGGTCACCGTCGTTCCTCCATCCAGAGAGAAATGATTTCCTGTGCCGAGGGTTTTCGGCACCTCTTGATCCTCCTGCGGCCGTGCGGAACTCGATAGCGTGGCCGACTACTCGAATGTGGTAAAGGAACGGCGCCCACTCGCGCGTATTCGGGTAGTGGATTACGCATTCGCACCCGCATACCCACGCGCGACGATATCTGCACACAGTTTTCCACCGAGAAAGGTCACCGACATGTTGGAGATGGATGCGGAGGACGCGGTCGTGGCAGCGAGCGCGGATACCGAAGAAGAGGTTTCAGGGTCGTCGAAAACCGGCTACGGCGCCGACGACGCCGACGTTCGGGCGATCAACCAGACCAATATCACGTCGATCTTCTGGGCACGGAAGATTTTGCGCACCCACGGAACGGGTGCCTGGGTATTCGGCTTCCCCACAGCCGACGTGCGGGCCGACAGTCAGGTCTCGGTCAGCCTGACCGAGATCGACACCAATGACACCCCGTTCCTCGGGCCTGCCACCACCCAGGTCTTGAACGTGGTTCCGCATGCCGACGGCACCATGACGGTGCGATATCACGTCGGGTGGAACAGCAATATCAGGGTGATGTTCAACTTCATCATCGCCAATTGAGCCGCCGCGATGGCAGTGCCGCGGGTCCGCCGGACGCTGACCCGATCGACAGCGTGGTCGATTCGGGATCCTCCGGCATCGCGACAGTCGCACAGGCCGGCCCGCGTCGCCGACGATGTCGATCAGGGCCGGTCAGCGACCACCTGCCGAGCGCTACCCGAGTGGGCGCGTTGTCGTCAGCGCGGTGAGCACCTGCTCGGTTTTGGTGTCTCCCGCCGCGATCATCACGCGGTGCCCGCGCAGGGCGGCCTCGAGTTCGCGCTGGGCTTCGAGCGCGCGCAGGTGCAGGTCGACGGGCGAATCACCCTGTTGTGGTGCGACTTTCAGCGACAACTCGACCAGGTCGAGTCCGGCGGTGTTCCACCGTTCGACGTCGGCGCGCAGATTGCCCACCGGCACCCCCGTCCACCGTGCCGAGGACACCGGTCCTATCGCGCGCAGGTGGTCGACCGCGACGCCGGGCGGTGTGCAACTCACCAGGAACTGGCGTTGCGCCGAGTGCAGCGCGTCGGTGACATCGACGCCGCGGGTCGCGACCGCGCGCAGCGTACCGGGGGGCCGCGAGCTGATCGCCGAGGCCGACAGCATCCGCCGATCGGCCGACCAATCGCTTTCGATGCGATACCGGACTCCCGGCTCGGTGAAGGGCGCGGCCCAGCGGCCCGTCAACTGGGAGCGCACGCACGGTCGCAGTTTGACGGTGAGATCGTCGTGCTCCTCGCCGCTGCGCAACCGGATAACGATGCGACTCGACAGCAGGGTGGGTGCTCCAACCGTCCCCGGGTGCGGCGGCTCGGCGAACCAGATGTCACGGTGAGCCGCGACGGTATCCAGACATCGGAGCCTGCGCAGTGCTGCCGCGACATCTCCGTCGAGGTTCACTTTGATCTCGATCGGCGTGATCACCCCGGTCCCCCTTTCTGTCGCTGTGACGGGTACCGCCCGCGGTGCGCGGGCGCCCTGGATGCCAGATTCGTCCATCGAGCGGCCGCGGCGCGCGCGTAGTGCGCTACCCGATCGGGCAGGCATCCCACTCGCGCGACGACATCGGCGATGTCGCGCTGCCTGCCCCGGGTCCGCGCGTAGTCGACTACTCGTGACAGGGCCGGGCCTGTCGCAGGAGACTGGATTCGATCGGTCCGGTAGGTAGCGAGCCCGCGCCATTCCGTGGAGGTTCTCGATGGTCGACGAACACCGACAAACACTGGTCACCCGAGCATTGGTCACGGCCGCGGAGGCACTGGACCGGCGAGTCGGCTGGTTCCGGTTGCCGACCCCGGTGGGTTTGGCAGTGCTGGTCGGTCTGCGCAGCAGACTGCGGGCACGCAATCTGTTCGACACCGGCCCGCATCCCGCCGGACCGCTGCCCCCGGACGACACCGGCGAATACCGCGCCGCACGCACCGTCGACGGCACCTACAACAGCCCCGACGACCCGCGTGCGGGATCGATCGGCTGCCGATTCGGTCGCAATGTCCCGCTCGATCGCACCTACCCCGAGGATCCCGCGCGGATCATGGAACCCAATCCGCGCACGATCAGCAGGCAGCTGCTCACCCGCGACCGGTTCCAGCCGGCCACCACCCTGAACCTGCTGGCGGCGGCCTGGATCCAGTTCGAGGTGCACGACTGGTTCGTGCACAACCCGGCCGAACACGACCCCTTCATCGTCACCCTGGACGACGACGATCAGTGGCCGCACCCCCCGATGACGATCCCGCGCACGGTGACGGCGCCCGCCCCCGATCCGGCCGCCGCGCCGACCTTTGTCACCGGGGAGACCCACTGGTGGGATGCCTCTCAGATCTACGGCAAGACAGCGCAATCGGCCGCCGCCCTGCGCTCGGGCAAACACGGTCAGCTCGTGATCGACGAACTGGGACTGCCACCGCTGGACGCCGAGCGGCTGGTGGCACTCGACCCCTCGGCCGCCAACGCCTGGGTGGGCCTTGCCCTGCTGCACTCGCTGTTCCTGCGCGAACACAACGCGATCTGCGTTCGCCTGGCCCGCCGCTACCCCGACATGAACGACCAACAGCTCTACGACACCGCCCGACTCGTCAACGCCGCGCTGATCGCCAAGATCCACACAGTCGACTGGACACCGGCGGTGATCGCCCATCCCACCACTGTCGCCGCCATGCGCGCCAACTGGTTCGGTGTGCTGGGGGAGCGGGTATCGCGGCGCTGGGGCCACTTCATCGGCAACGAAGTGCTCTGCGGCATACCGGGTTCGGTGCGAGACGACAGCGGAGTGCCGTACTCGCTCACCGAGGAGTTCGTCTCGGTCTACCGCATGCATCCGCTGATCCCCGACGCGCTGGTCGTGCGCAGCCTCGCCGACGACACCGTGCTGGCCGAGCATCCGCTGCCCGCACTCGGCGTCGCCCACATCCGCGAACGGCTCGCCGAGACCGCGATGGACACGCTGCTCTACTCGTTCGGCCGAGCGAACCCCGGCGCGCTGACGCTGCACAACTATCCCGCCCACCTGCAACAGCTCGAGCGTCCAGGTCAGCCGCTGCTCGACCTCGCGACCGTCGACATCCTGCGGGTGCGTGAGCGAGGGGTGCCGCGCTACAACGAGTTCCGGCGTCACCTACGGCTGCCGCCCGCCGCGTCCTTCGATGAGCTCACCGACGATCCGCGGTGGGCGCGCGAACTCGAACAGATCTACGGCGAGGTGGACGATGTCGACCTGATGATCGGTCTCTACGCCGAACCCAAGCCGCCGGGTTTCGGCTTCAGCGACACCGCCTTTCGCGTGTTCGTGCTGATGGCGTCGCGGCGGCTGTCGGCGGATCGGTTCTTCACCACCGATTTCCGGTCCGAGATCTACACCGAGGCGGGCCTGGCCTGGGTGCGCGACAACACGATGCGCAGCGTGTTGCTGCGCCATTTCCCGACCCTCGCGCCGGCGCTGGACGGCGTCGCCAATCCGTTCGCGCCGTGGCGGAGCCCGCGATGAGCTACCTGAGCTACCGCGACGACCTGGAACAACCGAGGCCCGACGAAGAACAGATCATCGACAAGATCATCGCGGTGCTGCGCGACAACAACGAACGCGCGTACCGCAAATACAAGCGCGGACTGCGCGACGCCCACGCCAAGAGCCACGGCATCCTGCGCGGTGAGCTGACGGTGCCCGCCGGTCTGGCGCCGGAACTCGCGCAGGGCATGTTCGCCACGCCGGCCACCTATCCGGTGATCGCCCGGTTGTCGAGCACGTCCGGGGTAATCCGCAGCGATCAGCTGCGCGGCGTTCGCGGACTCGGGATCAAGGTGCTCGGTGTGCCCGGGACGCGCGCGTTGCCCGACGACGAGGCGAGCACGCAGGACTTCATCATGGTCACCCACCGCGAGTTCCTCTTCGCCGACGCGCACGCCTACCTCACCAAGGGCATGCCGACCGCCTGGGCGCTGGCCCGGCTGCCGGACGCCGCGCTGCGCACGGGCAGCGACCTCGTGGCCGCGCTCAACACCCACGTGCTGCGCCGGATCGGGCGCAGCGTGCCACCGAATCTCGGTGTCTTCGTCGCACCCAACACCCACATTCTCGGCGAGACCTTCTACTCCTCGGCGCCACTGCGCTACGGCGACTATGTGGCCAAGCTGCTCTACACGCCGGTGTCGCCGGAGGTCACCGCGCTGCGCGGCGAAGCGGTCGACGCCGACGCGGGTGTCAACGCGCATCAGAACCTGATCGTCGATTTCTTCGCCGAGCACAGCGCCACCTACGAACTGCGTGCGCAACTGTGCACCGATACCGCCACCATGCCGATCGAGGACGCGACCGTACCGTGGCCCGAGGACGACTCACCGCATCGCACCGTGGCGACCATCCGTTTCGATGTGCAGGATCCCTACACCCCGGCGCGCCGCGCCTACGGCGACGACGTCCTCTCGTTCAACTCCTGGCGCGGCCTGGACGCGCACCGACCGCTCGGCTCGATCAACCGGCTCAAGAAGCGGGTGTACGAGGCCTCGAGCAACTACCGCCACGACGTCAACAACGCGCCGCGGCTCGAGCCGCGTGACGCCACCGAGCTCCCACCATGATCGCCGCGGCACCCGCCCATCCGTCGCGCGCGACCGCCACACCGGTGCGTCCGCGCGGGGGCCGTGTCGCGGGGCCGCTTCGTTGTGACGAGGCCGGACGAGAACTAGACTTTTCGGGTATGGGCAGACCCTGGCAGCTGCTCGATCGCCCCGCCGAATACGACGCCGTCCGTAAGGCTTTGACGAACGGCGACACCGGTGGCGTGATCCTGGTCGGTGCCGCGGGCGTCGGCAAGACCACCCTGGCCCGGATGGTCACCGAAGTTCTTTCCGAGCCGGTGCGCTGGGTGGCCTGCACCGCGTCGTCACAGGCCATTCCGCTCGGTGCGTTCGCGCCCTGGATCGCCGCGTCGGCCTCGCGTGACCCGCTCGCGTCGCTGCACTCCGCCCGGGAGAACGTGCTCGCCCAGCCCGACACGGTGATCGGCGTCGACGACGCGCATCTGCTCGACAACCTCTCCGCCACACTGGTGCACCAGATCGCTGTCGACCACGGGGCGCACATCGTCGCCACCGCCCGCACCGGGGAATCGCTGCCCGACGCGGTCACCTCACTGTGGAAGGACAGCTACGTCGAGCGGATCGAGCTGGCGCCGTTGACCAAGACCGAGTGCGTCGCGCTCGTCGAGGCCGTACTCGGCGGGACCCTGGAGGGGCTCAGCGCCGACGTGATGTGGGAATCCTCTGGCGGCAACCCGCTGTTCCTGCGCAATCTGGTCGAGGGTGGTGTCGAGGCCGGCACGCTGACCGACGTCAACGGGGTCTGGCAGTTGCGTGGGCCCACCGCGGTGCCCTCGGGTCTGGTCGAGTTGCTCGACGAGCGGTTGAGCAGGGTGGGCGCTGCGGTGCTCGAGGTACTGGAGACGCTGGCCGTGCACGATCCGCTCGACATCGACATCCTCAGCGAACTGGTCGGCGCCGCCGCCGTGGACGCCGCCGAGGCCACCGGTCTGGTTCGGATCACGAGCCACAACGGGGTCGTCGACGTCCGGTTCAGCCATCCCCTGCTCGGTGAGGTGGTGCGCTGCCGGGTCGGCACCGCGGCCGCGCGCATCCGGCGCGGACGCCTCGTCGAGACGCTGCAGGACCGGGACGCGAGCACACCGGCGCACCGGATCCGATTGGCGCGGCTGTGCGTCGACAGTGATCGGCCGCTCGACATCGCCTTGCTGATCGATGCGGCCAAGGACGCGGTGTCGTTGGCCAACCTGCCGCTGGGCGAACTGCTCGCCCGCGCCGCGAGCGAGCGCGGCGGCGGTCTGCGCGCGGCCGAACTGCTCTCGCGCGCGCTGCTGTGGCAGGGCAGACCACAGGACGCCGACGAGATCCTGGCCCGGTTCGATCCCGACCGCCTCGATCCGCTGCAGCTGGTGCAGTGGGGCGTGGTGCGGGCCAGTCTGCGGTTCTGGTCGCTCGGCGATGTGGACCATGCCGGCGACCTGGTCGAGATGCTGCGCGCCCGAGTCGACTATCCGGCGCTGCGCCTGACGGTCGATGCCGCCGCGGCCGCGATGGCGGTGCACGAAAACCACCTCGCCGAGGGCATCGAGGCCGCCGAACGGGTGATCGCCGACCCGGACTCGCCGCGCCAGGCCGTCGATTTCGCGGCGTTCGCCCTGGGCTTGGCGCTGCCGGTGGCCGGACGCGGCGCCGATTTCGCGCCGATCGCGGCTCGGAGCCGGGTACAGCAGAAATCCACCGACGGGATCATCCGGCTGATGGTCCGGTACGGCGATGTCCTCGCCCTCACCACTATCGGCGATCTCGATCTCGCCGAACAGCGCGCCACCGAATACCGGGAGTTCTCCTCGGCCGGTCAGTTCGTCGGCTGGGCGATCGCGCGCATCGCCGACGGGGTCGTCGCCACCTATCGCGGGCGGTTCCGCGAAGCGATCACCGCTTTCGAACAGGCGCTGGCGGCGCTCAACGCCGAAAGCTCACTGCCGTGGAAGCTGCCGGCGCGGCTGCTGCTGGCCCGCGCCTACGCGGCGCTGGGCGAGGTCGAGCAGGCCGAGCGGGTCCTCGGTGACGCCGAGGAGCACAGCGGGCCCCACATGGCGCTGCACGAACCGCAGCGGATGATCGCGCGCGCCTGGCTCGCCGGTGCCGAACACAGCGCGCATTCGGCGGTGGAACTGGCCCGCAAAGCCGCCGACCTGGCACACAGCGCGGGGCAATACGCCATGGAGGCCGAGGCGCTGCACCATGCCACCCGGTTCGGCGACCGTACCCTGGCCGCCAGACTCACGACGGTCGCGGGCCGAGTCCAAGGCCCGGTAGCGGCGATCTACGCTCGCCACGCCGCGGCTGTCGCCGCTGCCGATCCCTGCGCGCTCGCCGCGGTCAGCGGTGAGTTCGAGGCCGCGGGTCTGCTGCTGTCTGCCGCCGATGCCCAGGCACAGACGGTGCCCATCTACGACCACGCCGGTCAGCGCAGACCCAGCGCCAAGGCGACCGCCCGCATGATGGCCCTCGTGGCCCGCTGCGACGGCGCGGGCACACCCGCGATCACCGCGGCCGCCCACCCGTTACCGATCACCGAGCGTGAACGTGAGATCGCCGCCCTCATCGGCCGCGGCCTGTCCAACCGCGCGATCGCCGAACGGCTCTGCGTCTCGGTCCGCACCGTCGAAGGCCACATCTACCGGGCCTGCATCAAGCTCGACGCAAGCGACCGCGAGCAGCTCGCCGAACTCATCTGAGCCACCGCGGTCGATCGCGGGTCAGCTCACCGGCTCGGCTCCGGCAGTTGGCACTCGGAGACCTTCGGGTTCATGCCGAGGTAATTGAGCGGCCCCGCGAGCACGGTGAGGCCGATCGTGCCCAGATCCCCGCAGTTGGCCGGGGTGTTCGTGAAATAGTCCCGCTGCACCGCCGCCGCCAGCCCGGCCCCGAACCAGACCAGCATCAGCACCGACAGCAAGAACTTCGCTGTCTGATGGGCCGGACTGGCCCTGATCTCTCGCACCTCGCGAATTTCTCGGTCACGTCGATTTCGTCGACCTCGCATCGTCATCGCAACCCTTCCCGCCGGCGAGCACACACTGTTACTCCATGTGAACAGCGCCGACCCGGTCGACGCCGCCACGACACGCGCGAGATTCCGCACTGTCAACTGTGCAGCCCGGTTGCCGCGGAGTCAATGGAGGGTGTCGGTCGAGGCGGGCAACCGGGTCGTCACGGCTGCGGCAGGGTCGCGGATCAGGCGGCGGGTACCGGTTGGTCGTCGGCGGTCTTGGCCCGCAGATCCCCCAGCAATCGGGTGAGCTTGCGCGACACGCTCATCTGGGAGACGCCGAGGCGCTCGGCGATCTCGCCCTGGGAGAGCGTGTCGTAGAACCGCCAGATCAGCAATTGCCGGTCCTGCGGTGACAGTTGTGCCAGCAGCGGCCCGACCGTGATCGTGTCCTCGGTGAGGCGGAAGCTCGGGTCCTCGTCGCCGAACGTATCGGCGACGGTCATGCCGGGTTCGCCGTCGTTGTCGCGGGCGGGAGTGTCGAGGCTGCGGGTCTGGAACGCGTTGGCGGCCACCAGGGTTCGGCTGATATCGGTCACCGGGACGTCGAGTTCGGCGGCGAGTTCGATGGCAGTGGGGGAGCGCTGGAGCCGACGGCTCAGCTCTTCTGTCGCCACCCGGACCTTGCCCTGGAGTTCCTTCTCGCGGCGGGGAACATGCAGCGGCCAGATGTGGTCGCGGAAGTGTCTGCGCACCTCGCCCATGATGGTGGGCACCGCGAAACCCAGGAACGGCGAACCGGTGGTCACGTCGTAGCGGTCGACCGCCATGACCATGCCGAGTCGCGCGGTCTGGAGTAGATCCTCGAACGCCTCGCCCCGGCCGGCGTACTTGCGCGCGATGTGCTCGGCGAGCGGCAGGCAGATCTCGATGATCTGCGCTCGCACGGCCTCGTGTTCGGGGCTGCGTGGATCGATCAGTGCCCAGTGCGCGAACAGGGGTTCGGCATGTTCATAGGTCCTGAGGTCGGTGGTCTGCGACATGAGGATCAGCTCCTGGCCTTCGAATGCTCTCCGCTTGCGCGGAGGTGAACCTAGAGGGCTTGCGGGCCCAACATCTTGAACGTCATCACCATTCCGGCGCCGAGACCGACGGCGCCGAGGATCGCGGCGGGCAGTGAACCGGTGAGGGTCGCCAAGCCGACTAGAAAGAACACGCAGGTGGCCAACATGATGGTGGTGCTGGTCAGATCCATGCTCGGCGTACTCGTTGTCCGATTACGTGAGTTGGTCATGGATGAAGGGTTGACCGTCGCGGCGGTTACTAAACCGTTATTGGTCGATCGGGGTTGACGGGACGGCCTTTTCGGATTTAGATGTTTAACCCGCCGTCGAATGGGCATCTTGCGGGAGACCCCGCACACGCAACCCCCGAGCGAGGTGGTCGCGCTGTTCGACGACCAAGCGGCACAAGGCGCTCGGTGCGTCCGCGTTGGAGGCGAGCCACCGGTCGACCCCGTCGAGTGAATCAGCGGCGGGGAAGAGTCCGACCACGATACGGCGGGCGATCTCGATGCTGCGCTGATCCCACACCGCGCGCAGCGCCGCGAAGTACGCCTCGTCGTATCGCGCGATCAGGTCACGATGTCGGCCGTCGCGGAAGCCCTGGATGATGGCGTCGAGGTGGTCATTGGTCAGCGTGGTGTCGCCCAGCGCGCACTCCCAGGCCGCGGCTTTGACGTCGGCCTCCGGTCGGGCCGCGAGCGCGCGCCGATGCGCGGTGCGCCCCGACGCCGTGTCGTCTCGTGTCAATTCCGCGTCCAGGTCGGCGATCGTCGCGTCGCCGGTGGCGGCCGAGGCCGTCCACAACGCCCAGCGCAGATCAGGATCCATGGCCAGACCATCCGGTACCCGATCGAGCAGGATCGCCCTGATATCGGCGGCTCGGCGACCGTCGACGCTGGCGGCGCCGGCCACCGCACGCGCCCACGCCAACTGCGCGCCCGACGCCGGCGCCGACGAATGCATGGTGGCCCAGCATGATTCGAGCCACTCCCCACTCCACCGATCCCGCGCCGACGCGGGCAGATAGTGGCCGATGGTGAACGACGCGTTCGCCAGAACGGCCGTGAGCAGAGCCATGTTCGTTTCGGCGGGCGCGAAATCACGCGCCATCGACAGGTAGCGTTCGGCCTCGAGGACGCCGTCGCGGGTGGCGTTCCACAGCGCCGACCAGATCAGTCCGCGGGCCAGTGGATCGGTCACTCGATCCAGCGAACTCTCCACGGTGGCAAGCGACTCCACGTCGAGGCGAACTTTCGCGTACGTCAGATCGCCGTCGTTGAGCAGACGCAGCGCGGCCGGTGCGAGGGACACCGGCGTGCGCTCGTCGACGATGTCGAGTTCCACGCGTTCGCGAAGCACCAACGCGCCGAGGGGATCGAAGTCGTAGAGTCCGATCGCGAGCCGGTGCGGGCGCGGATCGGATTGCACGATCGCGCCGTTGTCGAGAGTGAGCGTGGACACCCCGGTGGTGCGCAACCAGGCTCGCGCCCAGCCCGCCAGATCCCGGCCCGACTCCGCCGACAATTCGGTGAGCAGGTCGTCGAGGGTCGTGTTGGCGAAAGCGTGCGCGCGGAAGTACCGGCGTATACCCGAGAAGAACTCCGCCCGGCCGACGTAGGAGACCAGCTGTTTGAGCACACTGGCGCCCTTGGCGTAGGTGATGCCGTCGAAATTGAGCTTCGCGGCCTCGAGGTCGGTGATGTCGGCGACGATCGGGTGCGTGGTGGGCAGCTGATCCTGCAGATATGCCCAGGCCTTGCGGCGGTTCGCGAACGCCACCCAGGCGTCGGTCCATTCGGTGGCCTCGGCGCTCGCCAGCGCGCCCATGTAGTCGGCGAAGGATTCCTTGAGCCACAGGTCGTCCCACCACACCATCGTGACCAGATCGCCGAACCACATGTGCGCCATCTCGTGCAGGATCGTGCTGGCCCTGCCCTCGTACTGCGCGGCGGTGGCCGCGCCACGGAACACGTAGGCCTCGGTGAACGTGACCAGCCCCGGGTTCTCCATCGCGCCCAGGTTGTATTCGGGCACGAACACCTGGTCGTACTTGCCCCACGGGTACGGGTAGTCGAACTGTTCGGCGAAGAAGTCCAGACCCTGCTTCGTCACCTCGAAGATCGTGTCGGCGTCGAGGTAGCGAGCGAGTGAGGCACGGCAGTGGATTCCGAGCGGAACAGTGAGTTCGCCTCGCGTCCAAGATGATTCGACAGAATGGTATGGGCCTGCCGCGATCGCGGTGATATACGTCGAGATCGGCAAGGTGGGGGAGAACGCGACGTCGCGGATCACGCCGTTGTCCTGGATCGCGGCGTAGGGCCGATTCGACAGCACCTGCCACCCGGACGGTGCGGTGACCGCGAACGTGAACGGCGCCTTCATATCCGGCTGTTCGAAGCAGGCGAAGACGCGGCGGGCATCGGCGGGTTCGTACTGGGTGTAGAGATAGGTCTGGTTGTCGACCGGATCGAGGAACCGATGCAATCCCTCGCCCGAGCGGCTGTAGACACCGGTGCCCCGCACGACAACGGTGTTCGTCTCCGACAGTCCGCCGATCGACAGCCGTGCCCCGTCGTACTCGACGGCGATCTCCGCGCCGTTCAGGGTCACCGATTCCACCGACGAACCGATGAAGTCGAGCCACGTTCGCGAGGTGGTGGCGTCGAACGCGACCGTGGTCGTCGTCGCGAAACCCTCCCGGGTTCGATCCGGGGCCGCCGACAGATCGAGTTCGACGCGGTAGTCGCGGACGGTGATCGCCGCCGATCGCGCGGCGGTCTCGGAGCGGCTCAGGTTCGCGGTAGGCACGCCTCGATCCTGCCAGCCGCCCCGGCGCCGTGGGCCGCGACCGCTATTCCACGGTGACGCTTTTCGCGAGGTTGCGCGGCTTGTCGACGTCGCGGCCGAGGGCGATGGCCGTGTGATAGGCGAGCAACTGCAGGGGGATCGTCAACAGCATGGGGTCCAGTTCCGCGGCGATTCTCGGAACCCGGATCACCTCGTCGGCCGCGGTCGGCGGCAGGTCCGCGTTCGTGACGGCGATGACCGCGCCGCCGCGCGCCTTGATCTGTTCGATGGTGCTCAGGTTCTTGGCCAGCAGTTCGTCGTCGGGGACGATCACCACGCTCGGCATCTCCTGGTCGATCAGCGCGAGCGGGCCGTGTTTGAGCTCGGAGGCCTGGTAGGCCTCGGCGTGCACGTAGGAGACCTCCTTGAGCTTCTGGGCCCCTTCCCGGGCGACCGGCCACGCGCGTACCCGACCGATGAAGAACATGCTGCGGGCCTTGGCGTAGCGGTGCGCGATCTCGGCGATGGCGTCTTCGTCGGTGAGGACCTTGTCGATGGCAGCGGGCAGGGCGCGCAAGCCCTCGACGATGCGCTGACCGTCGGCGGCCGAGAGGTCGCGAACCCGGCCGAGCAGCAGGGCCAGCATCGTGAACGACACGGTCATGTTGGTCAGTGCCTTGGTCGAGGCGACGGAGATCTCGGGGCCCGCGTGCAGGAACACACCCGCCCCACACTGGCGAGCGATCGCGCTGCCCACCGCGTTGACGGCGCCGATCACCCGCCCGCCCTTGCGTTGCAGCTCCTGCACCGCGGCGAGGGTGTCGAGGGTTTCGCCGGACTGACTGATCGCGACATAGAGCGCGTCGGGGTCGACGACCGGATTGCGGTAGCGGAACTCCGAGGCGGGTTCCGCGGTGGCCGGGATGCGGGCCAGTTCCTCGATCAGCTGGGCGCCGAGCTGGCCGGCGTAGTAGGCCGAACCGCAACCGAGGAAGACCACCTTGCTGATGCTGCGCAGTTCGCGGGCGTCCATGTTCAGCCCGCCGAGGTGGGCAGTGGCGAAGCGGTCGTCGAGGCGGCCACGCAGTGCTCGGCGCACCGCTTCACCCTGTTCGGCGATCTCCTTGCGCATGAAGTCGGGGAATCCGCCGAGTGCGTAGTCCTCGGCCACCATGTCGATGGTGGTCGGGGTCTTGTCGGTCTGCTCGGACTCGACTGCCAGTGTGCTGGTGCGGAATTCGCTGTCGCGAACGGTGGCGAGCTCACCGTCGTCGAGGAACACCACGCGCTGGGTGTGGTGGACGAGGGCGGCGACATCGGAGGCCACGAACATCTCCCCGTCGCCGACGCCGAGCACGATCGGGCTGCCGTTGCGGGCCACGACCAGCTCGGTCGGACGGCGCGCGTCGAGCACCAGCAGACCGTAGGTGCCGCGGATCCGGTGCAGCGCGAGGCGCACGGCGTCCTCGAGGGACTCGGATTCCTCGAGTTCGCGCGCGATGAGGTGGGCGATCACCTCGGTGTCGGTGTCGGATACGAGAGCGATGCCGAGCGCGGTCAGCTCGGCCCGCAGCTGTTCGGCGTTCTCGACGATGCCGTTGTGCACCACGGCGATACGGCCGCTGACATCGGTATGCGGGTGGGCGTTGGCATCACTGGGCTCGCCGTGGGTCGCCCACCGGGTGTGCGCGATCCCGACTGTGCCACGCAGGGCAGTGGTGTCGACCTTGTCGCGCAGGTCCTGCACCCGGCCCCTGGTCTTGCAGACGCGCGCCTTCCCGCGATGGGACAGTGCCAATCCGGCCGAGTCGTAGCCGCGATATTCGAGCCGGTGCAGACCTTCCAGCAGGACGGGAACAGCGTGGCGGTGACCGATGTATCCGACGATTCCACACATGGCGTGATGATCCCCTTACCCGTAGACGATGCGACGAAGTTGGCGTTCGGTGAATGTCGGAGCCGCGACCGGGCGCTGGCCGAGTTCGGTCTCGAGGCGTCGCCAGATGTCGGCGTTGCGCATCTCGCGAGCCTGCAACTCGGCGTGCCTACGCCGGACGAACTGCTCGGCCGTCTCGTCGAAGTAGCCGACGATGTCGGCGACGACCCGGGCGGCCACGCGTTCGGGTAGGCCGGTGGATGCCACTACGTAGCGGACCAGCTCGGTGGGTACCCCGTCATTCACTCGCACGATCATGCCTCGCCTACCCGGCTTCGCCAACAACCCTGCCCGAATTCGGGCAGATTGTGTCGCGACAGCAGCTCAGCGTGACGCGTCGGACGCACGATGAGCCCGCCGGATACGCGCGGAGTTCATGCCGTTATCGCCTTGTGAGGTGTGAGCCGCGACTTGCGAACAATTTGCTGGAAGGCTGTGAAGGGGCACGACGTACTGCGCATCCGAGTGGAGGTTGTGGTGAGGCGAGGAATAGGCGACGCGTTCAGTGACCGGCTCTATTTCGCGGGTCCCGCGTCGGCATCGGATGAAGCGGGCGGCAGGCCCGAATATGTCGTCGACGCGACAATCGTGACGATCGCGGAAGAGATCGTGCGGACGGGTTTCGATACCGAGGATATCGTGCACCAGCGGTTGCGCAGATTCTGCGCGCACGCGAAAGCCGAAGGTGCGATGGTGAATTGCCTTCTCGGCGCGGCCACCGCCGTGGAAGACGCCGGGGTGGTGCCCTTTGTCGGCCGGGTCGTGGGCCGGCTCGGCCACGCGGAGCTGTTCTTCGATCTCGCCCTCGGTGAATCGGGTATCGATCCGTTCGACGGCAGGCCGGTGGGGAATTCGATCGGACCGGGAACGATGACGGAGCTGGATTTCGAATTCGTCATCGCTCAGGTGAGTGAACTGGTCGATAGCCTGCTGCTGCCGAATTACCTGGCATTGCTCGAATGGCGTGACCTCACCGGCGCGGCGCCGCGATCTCGTCAGCCGGAGCAGTCGGCCGCGTTGCTGTACGAACTCAACGAACGGCTCGCGCCGGTGCTCGGCGACATGCCGCTGGCCTGGCTGCTGCTGCACTACGCGGAGTTCGGTATCGCGCCGCTGGCCGACTCGATCCATCGCGCGCTGCTGCGCACCAACGCCGCCGACGCGGTGTCCGCGGCGCGCACCGCGGCGGCGGCGCTCACCGCGATGTCGTTCGTGTCCTCCTCGGCCAGGCTGGGTGATCTTCCGGTGGTGTCGCGTCGCCCACGGCATCAGCCGACGCTGGTCACCGGCAACCACGTCATGGCCGATCTGGTCTGCGCGCTCTCGCGCTGCGATACCGCGAACGGCTGGCAGGCCGACGCGACGCTGCTGCGGACCGCCGACGCGCAGACGGTGGGCTGGTTGCTGGTCGAGGATCGCCGCCAGCGACGCGAATTGCGCGGTGGCCGAGGCGATCTCATGGCGTCGGCGATCGGGCTCGAAATCCTGCTCGGCGTCGAGCACACCTCTGGTTCGTCCCCGACGACGGAGCGGGTGCCGACCACCACCGCGATCACCGCCGACCTGCTTCGCGTGCTACGCCTGCCCTGGGATCAGATCCCGGATGCGGCCCGCTACAGCCCTCATCATCTCGACGGTGTGCTGCGTTTGTGCTGTTGCGCGCTGGAGGCGATGGTCCCGGGCATCGAGGCCACGGCCGATATCCTGCGCCGCGCGGCGGACCGAGCGATCCCCGCGCTGAGCGCCCGACCCGAACCGCCGATCTACCTCCAGGGTGCGTTGTCCCTGCTCGAGGCCTGGCATCGGGGCGGCGCGCCGCGCACGCGCGCACTGCTCGAGGCGACCCAGCCCATCGCCCCCGTCGTCTTCACCACGCTCATGCTGATCGGCGCCGCCCTACTGGAAATGCTGGCAGAGGAGTTCGACGCGGACGTCACAAACGTCCTCGACGCGCTGCAGACACGCCTGCGAGCGCGTGACCGCCTGTCGGAGTGACGACGCCGCGCTCAGTGGAGGTACACGCCGAGTTGGGGCACGGCGTTCACCACGTGCTGGGCGTTGATCGGTTGCGCGATCATGGTGAAGGCCCAATCCTGGTGCGGGCGGTGCAATTTGCCGACGACCATGCCGGTGTGGGCGCCGACGCTGTCGAGATCGACGCGGATCAGCTCGATGCCGGTGACATTGTCGGTGACGCGACAGAAGCCGTTGGCGATCCGGTCGAATCGCTGGCCGGTATAGCAGGTCACCAGGAACACGATCGTCGTGACGGCGGGGTCGACCTGGGCCAGGTCGACCACGATCACTTCGTTGTCACCGTCCCCCTCGCCGGTGACGCTGTCCCCGAGGTGGCGCAGCGCGCCGTCGCGCGAGATGAGCTGCTCGTGATAGGCGACATCGACGAAGTTGTCCCCGGCGAACGACAGCGCCGCGGCGTTGAGATCGATATCCCTGCGGCGGGGATGGCGTCCGTTGGCGTGGGCAGGGTCCCAACCGAGACCCATGCTGAGGTGGGTGATTGCGTGCATCATGCGGTACTCCTGGCCGATAGAACCCCACTCGACCGAGCACGAGCGTGGTTGCCGACCAGACTGCCCGGCTCGTCGACCCGTAAACAGGGCGTGGCACCGCCACGGTCGCCGCGCGCACCCGGAGCACAGACTGCGACCAGGCATTGTGTGACTGGGAACAACAATGCGGCGAAGGGTTGCTCTCGGTGTCGATGAGGGTGATCGTCAGTGTGTGGGATTGCTTGTCCCACACACCGAGCCTCCGGCGATCGCGTCATGACGAGCAGGTTCGGGATCGAGCTTTTCGGATTCGACATCGGAGTCAGGATGAACAGCTTGCTCGAAAACCATCGCGGATGGGTAGCCGACATCTTCACGGATGGGTTGTACGGACGCGGTGACGCCCCCGGCCCCCGCGGGGGAGTCGCCGACGATGCCCGGCCGTCGGCATCCGGAGACGGCCGCTCGCGCCGATCCGAGGACGTGATCGGGTGGCGCGCGCTGTGCTCCTGCGCCGGATGGCACGGGCGAACCTGGCTGCGCGCCGACCGCCCCGGCGACCACGCCCCTTCCGCCCGGGTCCTGCACTGCTCCACCGGCCGGCTCGACGCCGGCCTCGCCGACCTGGTTCTCACCGAATGGGATCACCACCAGCTCGAGATGCAAGCCCTGCTCCCGGTGCGGCTGGCATTCGAGGACACGGTCGCGGCTCAGCAGCGGCTCGTCGAGGCTGTCCGCTTCGTGCGCGCGACCGGCGCGTCATGGGAAGCGGTCGCCCGAGTCATCAGCGCGCCATCCGCCGAGGCCGCCGAGGAGCGATTCGGGATCTGGGTGTCGCAGGGGTTCGACGCCGCGCCATCGCATATTCCCTGACACGCGAGGCCGACCGCCGACTCGGCGGTTCCGCTCATCCTGAGTTCAATGATGGTCGCCGCTCGCTCCCGGTGGTTTCGTGTGACCAGATCGTCCAGGTGTTCGAGCGAGAGGCCGCCGTATGTCCGTCCATGACGCAGCTGTACCCGAGAGCGCCGTGCGGGTGGTCCGGCTCGGTGCCCACATCGGCGCTCGGATCGACGGGGTCCGGCTCGGTGGTGACCTGGACACGCGGTCGGTGGCCACCATCCGCGCCGCGCTGAACGAGCACAAGGTGATTTTCTTCCGGGGTCAGCAGCATCTCACCGAAGACGGGCAGTACGAATTCGCGCAGCTGCTCGGCAACCCGACCACCCCGCACCCCACCGTCACCTCGACCGGTGCGAAGAGCCTGGCCATCGACTCGCACCAGACGCGGTCCAATGTCTGGCACACCGATGTCACCTTCGTCGACCGTGTCCCGCAGGCCTCCATTCTGCGAGCCGTCGCCCTGCCCAGCTACGGCGGTTCGACCACCTGGGCGTCGACCGTGGCCGCCTACAACGCGTTGCCGGAGCCGCTCAAGCGACTCGCCGAGAGCCTGCGCGCACGCCATTCCAACCGCTACGACTACGCGGACGAGATCGCGAATCGGTCCGCCGACACCGACCGTGACTACCGTCGCGAGTTCGAGTCCAGCTACTTCGAGACCGAACACCCCGTGGTGGAGGTGCACCCGGTGACCGGCGAACGCGCCCTGCTGCTCGGCTGCTTCGTCAAGCAGATCGTCGGGGTGTCGAGCAGTGAGTCGCAGGCACTGTTTCGGCTCTTCCAGGATCGGGTCACCCGGCTCGAGCACACCACCCGCTGGAATTGGTCGCTGGGCGATGTCGCGATCTGGGACAACCGGGCCACCCAGCACTACGCCATCGACGACTACGACGGCGGCGAGCACCGCAGGCTCACCCGCATCACGCTGGGCGGGCCGGTCCCCGTCGGTGTCGACGGCACCGCGAGCACGGTGATCGCCGGCGATGCCGAGCCGTACTCCGCCCCGCTCGGGCGTGCGGCATAACCGGCCGCGACCGCGCGCGCGTCCCCGGTCGAACTCCCCGCGTGGACTATCCTGCGACGGCACATTCGACCGTTGATCACCCGCGAACAGCTACCCACTGGCCCAGTCCGAGGATGGGAATGCCGTGAATTTGTGGAGCTATGTCCAGGATCGAGGCGAGGTCCTGACCTTCCTCACCTATCAGCACGCGTCGCTGGCCTTCCAGACGGTGCTGGTCGGCACGGTCGTCGCGATCCTCGTGGCCGTGTCGGTGTATCGGTTGCCGCTGGCGTCGGCACTGACGCTGACCTCGAGCCGGGTCGCCCTGACGATTCCCTCGCTGGCGCTGCTGGCGTTGCTGCTGGTTCCGTTCGGCCTCGGTGTGGTGCCGTCGTTCATCATGCTGGCGTTCTTCGCGGCCCTGCCGGTGATCGGTAACGCGATCGTCGGGCTGCGGTCGGTGCCTGCCACGGTCGTCGAATCCGCGCGCGGCATCGGACTCTCGCGGTGGCGGATCCTGCTCACCGTCGAGCTGCCGATCGCGTGGCCGGTGATTCTCACCGGGATCAGGGTGTCGACCCAGATGATCGTGGGTGTCGCCGCGATCGTGGCCTACGTCCTCGGGCCCGGCCTCGGCTCGCTGATCTTCAACGGCCTGTCCCGCCTCGGCGGCGCCAACGCGCTCGAAATGGCGCTCACCGGAACCATTCTCATCGTTGCCATCGCGTTGGTCTTCGACGCGCTCCTCGTCCTGCTCGGACGCCTCACGATTGCCAAGGGACTGTGATGACCGATGTGACCAGCCAGCCCGCACCGTCGGCGCCGCCGCGCAATGTGACCGGTGATTCCATCACCCTGGACGGGGTCGTCAAGCAGTACAAGGGGCAGGACACCCCCGCTGTCGAACGTCTGGACCTCGAGATCGAGGCCGGCGATATCGTCGCGTTCGTGGGGCCGTCGGGCTGCGGTAAGACGACAACGCTCAAGATGATCAACCGGCTGATCGAACCGACCGAGGGCCGGATCTTCATCGGCGGACGCGATGTGACCCGGGAGGATCCCGACAAGTTGCGACAGTCGATCGGCTACGTCATCCAGTCGGGTGGCCTGTTCCCGCACTGGTCGGTCGCCAAGAACATCGGTGCGATCCCTCGGGTGCTCGGCTGGGACAAGAAGCGCATCGCCGAACGCACCGAATACCTGCTGGATCTGGTCGGTCTCGACCCCGCGACGTTCGCCGATCGGCTGCCCAAGGACATGTCCGGCGGCCAGCAGCAGCGCGTCGGCGTCGCCAGGGCGCTGGCGGCCGACCCGCCGGTGCTGCTGATGGACGAGCCGTTCGGCGCGGTCGACCCCATCACCCGGGTTCGCCTGCAGGACAGTCTGATCGCGATCCAGCACGAACTCGGCAAGACGATCGTGATCGTCACCCACGATTTCGAGGAAGCGACCAAACTCGGCGACAAGGTGCTGATCCTGTCCGAGGGCGGGCACGTCGAGCAGTACGCGACGCCGGAGCGGATCCTCACCGATCCGGCGACGCCGTTCGTGGAGGAATTCGTCGGATCGGGCGCGAAACTGGCCTATCTCACGGTGTCTCGGGTCCGCGACGTGGAGGTCGACCCGGTGACCACCGCCCGCATCGGGGAATCCTCGCAGGTCGTGATCGGGCGGGCGAAAGCCGCGGGACACACCTGGGTGGTGGTCGTGGACGAGTCGGGGCGGCCGAGGTCGTGGCCCTCGCTGCCGGAAGTGGCGAGCAAACCGGAGGTCTCGGACTACCTGGATCGTCGGCTGCCCGTCGTCGCGCAGTCCTCGACGCTCAACGACGCGCTCGACGCCATGCTGGCCGCCAGTCAGGGCGCCACCCTGGTCACCGACGGTCGCGGCGCCGTCGTGGGTTCCCTGAGCATCGGTTCGGTGACCGATGTGATCCAGACCAAGCTCGCCGAAGGGCACGCCGCGGTCGAGGACCTGTCCTACGAAACCTATGTCGACGGTTCCGATCCCACCCCCACCCCGATCGTCGCCGCCGCCGACGAACCCGGATCGGCCGGACCGGCATGAACCGAGTGCGCCGGGTCCCGATCGACGTGTGGTTCGAGCCGCTCATCATCGTGGTGATCGGCATCGGGTACGTGCTCTGGTATCAGGGATCGACGTTCACCGCGACCGAACAGGCCTCGCTCGGCTGGGCCAATCTGCAGACCACGATCCTCGCGCACATCCGGCTCACGGTGGTGGCCACGCTGATCGTGGTGGTCGTCGCGATTCCCCTCGGGATCGCACTGACCAGGCCCGCGTTGCAGCGGCTCGAGCCGGTCGCCGTGAACATCGCCAATGTCGGTCAGGCCGCGCCCGCCGTCGGGCTGCTCGTGCTGTTCACCTTCTGGCTCGGCACCGGGTTCCGCACGGCGGTCGTCGGTCTGGTCGTCTACGCGATCCTGCCGATCCTGCAGAACACGATCGTCGGGTTGCGGCAGGTGGATCACCGCACCATCGAGGCCGCGCGCGGCATCGGCTTCTCGGCCGCCCGGACCCTGGTGCAGGTGGAGTTGCCGCTAGCCGTTCCTGTGATCCTCAACGGCGTTCGCACCGCGCTGGTGATCCTGGTCGGTACGGCGACCTTGAGTACCTTCATCGGTGCGACGAGCCTGGGCACCCTGATCACGACCGGTGTCACCCTGTTCCTGCCCAAGCTGCTCATCTCCGGGGCCGTGCTCGTCGGTCTGCTGGCGTTGATCATCGATTGGCTCGGCCGACTCGTCGAACTGGCCGCGACCCCACGAGGTGTCTCATGAGGCGAGTCCCGTTGCTGTCCGCGCTGGTCGCGACGATGTCGTTGCTCGTGGGGTGTGGCCTGGTGAGTTCGTCGGGCACCTTCCACGAGGCGAGCCTGCCCGGCGGCGAACGTCCGCTGGCGGGAGCCGACCTGACCGTCACCTCGAAGAGCTTCACCGAGGGAGTGCTGCTCGGCAAGATCACCGCGACCTATCTGGCCGCGGCGGGCGCCTCGGTCACCGATCTGACCGGTGCGCCGGGGTCGGCGTCGTCGCGGCAGGCCCAGCTCAACGGCGACGCCGATGTGCTGTGGGAATACACCGGCACCGGCTGGGTCAACTACCACAACGAGACCGAGACGATCGTGGACCCGCAGGAGCTCTGGCAGCGGGTGCACGATGTCGAAAAGCGTGACTACGACCTGGAATGGCTGCCCCCGGCCAATTTCAACGACACCTACGCGTTCGGTGCGTCGACACCCACCGCCCAGCGACTCGGTGTGCGGACCCTCTCGGATGTGGCCGCCCTGCCTGTCGCCGAACGGACGTTCTGTGTCGACGACGAATTCTTCAGTCGCTCGGACGGTTTCATTCCGATGCTGCAGAAGTACGGCATTCCCTACAACGATCCCAACGGCGTCCCCGTGGACAACGTCACCCGGATGGACGCCGGCGTCGTCTACACCGCGACCGCCAAAGGCGAGCCCTGCCATTTCGGCATGGTCTACACCACCGACGGCCGCGTCAAGAACCTGAACCTGGTCGTCCTGGACGACGACAAGAAGTTCTTCCTCCCCTACAGCGGCACCGCGGTCGTTCGCGGCCCCGTCCTCGCCGCGCACCCCGAACTACGCGAACTCCTCGGCACGATCTCCGAACTGCTGACCGACGACCTGATGCGAGAACTCAACGGCCGCGTGGACATCGACGGACAAGACCCCGCCGACGTCGCCTACGACTGGCTGAAAAGCGTGAACCTGATCGACTGAACGTCGTGCTCGTCGCGGAGAGGGCTGCGCTACCGAGGTGCTCAATATTGACCTTGCCCAGAGTGGCCCGTATACGAACGGTACGGTCGAGCTGACCGAAGTCCGGGCAGACGAACTGACGCCTTTCGATATCGGCCGGTACTTCAGCAACGGTGCCGAAACCGCCGAGAATTACTCTCCCACTATAAAATTCACGCGGAAGCGGCCCAGTAGGAAGTCTTGCTGGGCCGCTTCGCGTCTCGTAGGCCCCGGACGCTGTCATGAGCGACCGGGCCTTTCGTGGTTGTGCTCTTCGTAGGCTTCGGAGCGGGATGCGGGAGCCGCCCTCAGAAGCGCAGTTCTCGTATCGTGTTGAGGTCGATTCCGTGGCGTGCGTAGATCTTGATCGTGTTCTCGCCGGTGAGATCTGCTTCGGTATAGCCGAGCAGTTCGGCGACACGGACGACATCGGCCTTGGTTGCAGCCTCGATCTCGAGATACGGAGGGATACCGGGCCAGGTATCGAGTTCGAGATCTGCGCCGTCGAGGGTGTAACTGGTCCGCTTGGTTTCCTGGTACGACTTCGCAGAGAATCCCATCATCTCGAGCAGGGAGTTGGTAGCGGCGAAGTCATCGACACTCACCTCCACCTCGTGTGTGCCGTCGATGGCATCGCTGGTGATCTCTTTGACCGCGAGCGTGGTGCGACTTCCATTGTCGCGCAACCTGATCCACTTGCCGTCGACCCCGGGGGCGACGTCGTAGACGTAGCGGCGCATGAACCGCTCGCCGAGCTTGTGGCCGCCTTTGTCCAGGATCTGGCGGTCGATGGTCATCGCGGTAGTGGTCTTTGCTGACACCCGGGCGCGGTTTGCGTCGCCACGGCATTCAGCTGACCGGGCTCAGGGATCAGCTGATTGTGACGGCCTAGTAGGTGTTGGGCCCCCGGCTCGTCGCGGGTGAATCTCCGCAAATACGCCGCGAATCGCCAGTTCGAAACCGTGATGAAACCGTACTCCGGATCGCTTGACGAGGCACTGACGCGGGAGGCCTACTGAATGTGACTGATATCACTACAAGATCGATATCCGTTGCAAGACAACATCTTTCACTTCTTCGACTTGGAGTCGAACCATGGCAGCAGTTCTCACAACCCTCACACCCAATTCCGGCCCAGCGACGACATTCAGCACTGTGGTGATCACCGGATCCGGGTTCGCCGACGTCGGTCCTTTGACGGTCCGGTTCGGTGCGACGGCGACCACGTTCACCATCGACTCCGACACCCAGATCACGGCCATCTCCCCGACGGGGACAGGCACGGTGGATGTCACTGTCACAGTGGAACTGAACGGCACCAGCAACGCATTGCCCTTCACTTACGTCTGACCACGGGTGTGGCGCGATCCGTCGGTGGGGCAACCGCGTGCCGACGGATCGCGCCGTGTTGCGGTCGTAGGTTGAACGGACAGCGGGCATGGGATGTGGCCAACAGTGGTCAGCGGCAGCGTGCGCGTCGTCTAGATCAGGGTCGCGACCATGGACCAGTACACCTTTTGGCGAACTCGACGCGCATGCCCTTGGCCGTCAAAATACGCACTCTCCGGGAGGTGGAACAGCGTTGAGTCGACAATGCCGGGCCGGTCTGCCGCTGTGCCCACCACATTGAAAACCGCCCTTACGAGGTGTGGCGACTGACTGTGAACGGTTCAGTTGGCTACTGTCGATCGGCCGCCAGATGCGGTGTTTGGTGATCGAAACCGTGTCGACACGAGGGGTTACCGATGAGCTCTGTTGCGTTCGACCTGTTGTGGCAGTTGTTCACATCGTTCCTCACTGGCCAGTCCTCGGGCCATCCGCCTTTCCCGTGGCCGTTTAGCTGACTTGATCCGGTGGCGGTCCGATGCGTCGCATGGCCAGTGCATCGGACCGGCCGGAGCACCCGGCCCGTCAGGGGTGTCCTCAACGCGCGCTCCCAGCACACCCGCAATGCCCGCTTGCAGATCGCCGGTCCCAAGCCACTGCTCGCCGGATTACTCCTGCAACGACCCGCGCGGCCGAGTTGATTCAGAGCCCCGGCGTCACGGTCGAGGGTGACCGCGCGGTTTTGGACGAGCTGGTGGAAATCATCGATACCTTCGACCAGAACTTCAACCTGTCCACCCCATGACGATCCACCGGGGCGGCTGTGCCTCTGCAGGCTCGCCGATCTCCAAGCATCTCCACCATTGAAGCAACCTGGACTTCACCGAGGTCGCGGAACAGTGGACGATGCGGATCCGCCGCGGGGGCTGCGGGACGGACGCTTCGCTACTCGGTGAAGTCGACCTTCGTACCGTCGATCCAACCCGGCAGACTGTCCGCGACGAAGTCGGACATGTCGCGGCCCGCGTCGATCGTTGATTCGACGTCGGCGAGGTAGGTCGCCATCGCTCGTTTCGCCGACGGTGTGGACGCCGCGGTGAGGAACTGGGCGCGTTCGATGTGCAGGCCCTTCTCCAAGGATGTCGAACCACCTTGGTAGACAGCATGTTTGATGCCGCGGACCGCGGTGGGGGAGCGCTTGGCCAACCTTGCGGCAGTTGTCTGCGCTTCGGTCAGCAGCTCGTCGGGATCGATCAATCTGTGTACGAGTCCGATCTCGAGTGCCCGGCTCGGGGTGATCGGAGCCCCCTCGAGACACAGTTCCAGTGCTCGACCCGCACCGAGCACCCGAGTCAACATCTGTGTGCCGCCGCCGCCGGGGATGATGCCGACCAGGATTTCAGGTTGCCCGATTTCGAAGGGGCCATCGGCCATCAGACGTAGATCGCAGGCCAGCGACAGCTCGCAACCGCCGCCGAGTGCACGGCCGTTGAGCGCGGCAATGAACACGGTGCTCGACTCCCGCATCAGTCGGCACACCTCGTGATAGCGACGCAGGTTCGCGACACCGCCGGCACCGGCACGGGCCAGGCCCGCCTGCCCGCCGGGGACGTGGTCGGCCAGCGTACTCATCCGCAGCGCGGCGCCTGCTGTCCGTGAGTTCAGGGCTACCGGTGCGGCTTCGACGCCGTCCAAAATCTCCGACACCGAGTAGTGGCTGACGAAGACATCATCGACGGCGCTGGTGAGCACGACAGCGCGGACTTCGTCGTCGCGGTCGATGTCGCGAAGGAGGTCGAGCAATTCGCCCATGACGGCATCGGTGAGGAAGTTGTAGGGCGGGTTGTTCAACCAGATGGTTTGGACCGGACCGTGCCGGTCTGTGCGAAGAAACTGCATGCGAGTGCCTTTCGACTGTGAAGCTGATGGGCGCTGAGGTTGTCGCTACTGCAGATAGGCACGTTCCAGCTCGGCCAGCGCGTCTGCGCAGTACGGTGCGACCCGTTGGACGTGAGGCAGCGAGGTCGCGCAGGCGGTCACGCACAGATTGAGACGGTTCGCGTACGACAGGATCGTAATGTTGAGTGCCTGACCATCGAGCGGGATCGACACCGCGTGCCACTCTTCCAAAGCCATACCGTTGTAATGCAACTGCTCGCTCGGTCCCGGCATGTTGGAGATGATGACGTTGAACATCGGTGTGATCCGACTGCTCACACCGAGAACCAGGCTCGCCCCGAAGGGCGCCATGAGCATCGCCGTATACGCCATGACCGCGGCGCTCGACATCCGGCTCATGTGCGCCTTGGCTTCGACCGTGGACGCGACGATCGCCGAAACCCGTTCTCGCACATCGTCGATGTCGGTGGCGAGGGTGGCCAGCGCCATGGTTGTCGCGTTGCCCTCGGCATCGTCGCTGTCTTTGGGGCGAAACGACATCGGCATGCCCGCGATCAGTGAGTCCTTGGGTAGCTCGCCGATTTCGGCGAGGTAGCGGCGCAATCCGCCCGCGCAGATCGCCACGATGACGTCGTTGATCGTGCCTCCGCAGCGCTGCGCCAGGATACTGATCCGGTTCATGTCGAACGATTGCGTGGCGATCCGGCGTTCGGCGGTGATCGGGCCGTTGAGGATCGACGGCGGTGCGGTGTACGGCTTGATCAGGGCGGCATCGGTTTCGGTCAGTCCGCCGTACATGCGTGAGATCGCCTGCAAACCCGTGAGCTGATCGGTGACCCCGCGAATCGGAGTGTTCAGCAGTCGCAACAGCGACGAGATCGCGGGCAGACTCGCGCCCGGCGCTTCCGGGTCGCGACGCGTGCGGCGCTTCCCGGAATTCTGGTAGGCCCAGATCGCGGGTCTTCCGCGCTCGTCGGGATCGTTCGACATCACCTTGCGCGCGAGCCGCACGGTGGCAACGCCGTCGAGCAGGGCGTGGTGACCCTTGATATACAGCGCTAGGCGACCGTCGTCGAGACCCTCGATGACATGCAGCTGCCACAGTGGGTGCGACCGATCCATCGGTATGCCGTGCAGGCGCGAGACCAAGTCGCCGAGCTCACGCTGACCGCCGGGCGCGGGCAGCACGTGACGTCGGAGGTGGTAGTCGAGATCCGGCGTGTCGATGCTGACCCATCTCGGCAGCGCGCGAGAGATCACGGCGGAGTCGAGGCGGCGGTCGAAAGGGCTGGTCGCGCCCGTGTAGGTGCGCAGATCGTCGACCAGGTCCGAGACGAAATCCGGACCTGCCTCCGGTGGCAGCCGGAAGATGTCCAGGTGCGCGATGTTCATCAGATTGGAGTCGGATTCACCCCACAGAAATGCGACATCGATGGGGTTCAACGTACTCGTGGGCATGGGGTGGTGACCTCCGGCGAGAATTCTGGGGCGAGCGAGGTTCGTTGCGCGGATCTCGCGATCAGCGTGTGGTGCGGGCCTTCTGGCCGCGGGGAATGGTGTCGGTGGCGACGGCGAGTGGATCCCAGTCGCCGCCGTGCTCGGGGATCTGGTCGGCGGAGCCGAAGACGGTGCCCTTGCGAATCGCGGTGAACAGGTCGCGTCGCAGCACCGCGCCCGCGGCACCGACGCCGGAGAGCATGACGCCTTCTACCCCGGGACCCCAGCTCAGGCTCGCGCCGGCGAGATAGAGCCCGGAGATGTCGGTTTTCGGTCCGGGGCGCAGCGGACCGACTTGCCGCAGGTTCATCTCGATGCCGTAGGAGCCACCCGCGGTGGAGTGGGTGTAGCGCTCCTGGGTGATAGGAGTGGCCGCTTCCTGCCACACGATGTGTTCGCGCAGGTTCGGGATGACCTCACCCGCCAGATCGATCAGGGTCTCGGTGATCGCTTCTTTGACAGCGAGATAGTCGGGGTTGGCGCGGTAGTTCTCGCCGTGCACGGGACCGCCTGTGCTCAGGCCCCACAGATCGTGGTCCGGCGGCAGGTAGGTCATGATCTCGACGACGGAATGGCCGACGGGAGCCAGCGCCGTGACCGTGTCCTTGTTGGTGGCGATGTGGATCATCGCGGCGGCATTGTCACCGATGAGGCGCAGCCAGCGCTCGCGGTCCCCGCCCGCGGCTTGCCAGTTGGCTATCTTGCGCATCGGGCCGAAATCGGCGTCAGCGCTGAACTTCCAGATCTGTGCGCTGGTCATCGTCTCGGACAGGTCGATGTCGAGGCCGAGGTAGGTGTTGAACAGCGGCCACGCCATCGTGTAGCTCGACACCAGTTTCCGTTTGACCGGGGACACGACGGCCGGGTCGAGCAGCTCCAGGTAGGTGCGCTTGAGATCGGCGTTGGACACTACGACCGGCGCGGTGATGAATTCGCCGTCGGCGAGCCGGACGCCGCGCACCCGACCGCCCTCGACAACGATCTCGGCCACCCGGGCGTTGAGCCGGAAGTCGCCGCCGTTGGCGCGCACGACCTCGGCCATCGTGGCCGAGAGCACCTGGCCGCCGCCGATCGGGAAGTAGGCGCCGCCCTCGACGTAATTCTTCAGGTAACCGGCTTGCACGATCGCCGGTGCCCGGTCGGCCGGAGCGGCGTAGGCCGGTGTTTGCCCGCACAACACCGGACGCGGGGCGGGCCCGACGCCGCAAAGGTCGAGCAGCCGCGACAGAGGCACCATCGCGAACGGCGCCGCCCATCCGGCCCGCAGAAGGAAAGCTGCCTGACCACGCAAGGATGCGGGAGTTGTGGCGCGGTCGACCGCGTCGGCCAACTTGCGGATGATGCGCAGGTAGCGGCGCAGCGCCGCGGCATCGTCGGGGAAGGTCTCGAGTAGTCGGTCGCGGTAGTTGTCCCAGCCGCGTGGCACCTTGAAGGTCACCGACGGATAGGTCAGTACGTCGAATCCGTCGGGATCGATTTCGCGGAACTCGATGTGCTTGTCGGCGCCGACACCGCGCAGGATGGTGGGGATATTGCCCTCGGGGCGGCCGCAGTCGCCGAGATAGTGCACGCCTACTTCGAATTCGTAGCCCTTGCGGCGGAATACGTGCGTCGATCCGCCGAGCACGTCGCCCTGTTCCAGCACGAGCGTGCGGCGCCCGTTGGCGGTGAGGTACGCGGCCGCGGTCATGCCGCCCATGCCACTACCGACCACGATGACATCCCAGTCCTGCATGCTTTTGCTCCTTGTACTGTCTCTCGCGCCGGGCGAATTACAGGTCGATGGTCAGTTGTGCGGACTTAGCGCGATCGGTGCAGATGAGCATCGTGTCGGGTTCATCCAGGAACGGTGATCGTCCGCGGCGTTCGACATCACCGGAGACGACCCGTACTCGGCAGGTGCCGCAGAACCCCTGTTGGCACGAGTACGCCACGTCGGGCACCGCGCCCCGCACGGCAGCGAGGGCGGATACGTCCGCGGCGACGTGGATCGATGCGGTGGTGCGGGCAAGACGAATGTCGAACGGCTGACCACCGGCAACAGGTTCGGGGCCGAACCTCTCGAAATGAAGGCCGGCTGCCCCCGTTCGGTCGAATTCGGTCCGAATATCAGCGAGGAGTCCGGGCGGTCCGCAGAAGTAGACCGACGTGCGCGGCCCGGCGTGTGCCAGCAGCTCCGCGGCTGTCCGGCGTTGACCGGTGAGGGTCCGGACCCGATCGGGATCGAATTCGCCGATCTCGTCGAGGAATGGCATGGTCGCCGTGTCACGGCCGAGGTAGGTCAAATGCCAATCGACGCCCGATGCCGCGGCCGCGCGCACCATGGGCAGAATCGCCGTGATGCCGATTCCCGCGGCGAGGAACACCACTCGGGAGATGTCGGCCCGTGCCAGGTGCGGGTACGCGAAAGGAAAAGCGTTGCGCGGGCCTGCGGCGGTGACTCGAGCGCCGACGAGGAGTCGATCGTGGATCTCGATCGACCCGCCACCTCCGTCGGGTAGGCGCCGGATCGCGATCCGGTAGTTCCGCCGATCAGTGTGGTCGCCGCAGAGGGAGTACTGGCGAACCTTGCCCGAAGGCAGAGTCAGATCGATGTGTGCGCCCGGATGCCATGGCGGCAGGTCGGACCCGTCCGCGGCCGCTAGACGCAGGCTGCGCACACCGGCGGCTTCGGAACGTGTGTCAGCCACAACCAGACGCAGCACCCGGTCGACCTCGGTGGGTTCGATGATGCGCATCCGGCTGGTTGCCGCGACGTATCCACGCACCGCGAACCGTGCTGCGGTCAGGAGCCGATCCCGCCTACCCGGTCGGTGCAGTGACGGCGGGACCGGCGATCGGGTTTCGGTCATGAGGGGACTCCCCATCGCGCGATTCGCATTTCAGGCACCGGCACGGGCCGCCGGGGAGGCGGCGAGGTAGGCGACCGCTTGGCTGGTCGAGCCGTACTCGGAGGGGTGGTACCCGGGCCGGAAGTACTCGAAGAACATCTTCGTCAGGCTCCAAGGTCCCGGCATCAGGCCCTTGCGCATCACCGTGCGCACACTGCGGAGCTCGATCCGCCGGTTGCCGCCGTCGAGGGCGGGGTCCACCGACATCATGTAACGGATGCCGCGGACCCACAAGACGGTGAGGGCCGGTGCGAGGAGTATCCATGTGCGCACCCGGCGCAGATAGCGGCCGTCGAGATGGGTGAACAGATCGAACGCGACGTGTCGGTGTTCGACCTCTTCGGCCAGGTGCCAGCGGAACAGGTCGAGCACCCTGGGATCGAGCGCGTCGTCCCAGCCGTGGGCGTTGAGTCCCCAGTCACCGAGGTAGGACGTGAAGTGTTCGAGGGCGGCGACGATGGCGACGCGTTCCAGGAGCCAGGAATGGGCTTTGCGGCCGGTCAGGTCGCGGTCGCCGAGCAGAGCCGTGAACAGCCACCGGATCTGTTCGACGAACGGTTCGGTATCGAGTCCCTCGGCATCGAGGTATTCGAGCAGAGACTGATGGGCCGCGGAGTGGGTAGCTTCCTGGCCGATGAACCCGATCACGTCCTCCCGGACAGCGGCATCCTTGATCAGCGGCAACGCTTTTCGGAAGACCTCGACGAAGAACACTTCGCCCTCGGGCAGGAGCATGTTCATGCCGTTGGCCAGGTGCGTAGCGAACGGATTGCCGTCGAAGTAGTGCATCGGCAACCCGGTCCAGTCCCAGGTCATGTCGCGCGCGGCGAGCGCGACCTTATCGATGTCGGTGTGGGCGGTCATCGGATTTCTCCGTTCGTGTCGGTGGTCTTCGCGTCGTGTTCGCTGACGAAGGTTCGAACGAGGTCGGCCACCGCTGTCGGATTGAACAAGGGCGCCCAGTGCCCGCCGTCGATCGCATGGATAGCCGAATCGGCGGCCCATCGACCGATATCGGTCTGGCTGGCCGGGGTGATGAAGATGTCGCGGTGTGGTGTCAGTACCTGAACCGGTCGATCGGTGGTGCGTTGTTCGGGGCGAAGCAGGCGCGGGAGCAGGTTGGCGGTGTAGATCTTCAGCCCGGCACGGTTGTCGCGGGCACGATGCGCGGAAGCATCCGCGGGAGGAGCCCCGACTTCCAGGCGTGAGGCCAGCGCGATGGCGGCATCGACCAGACCGAGTCGGCACACCAGCGGAGCCAGCCAGGGGAGCTGGAAGAATCCCATGTAGAACGGGGACTTCCACATGCCGAGCACGTCTGTCCAGCCGCGGGGTCCGGCAGCGAGGCGGGACTTGATCCAGAACGGCACGTGATCAAGGCACGGCCCGGAGACCGAGGTCAGCGACGCGATGCGGTAGCGCTGTGCCGGATCGGTGCTGGCGTGCCAGGCTTGCACCGAGCCCCAGTCGTGCGCGAGCAGGTGCACCGGGCGCGCCGGTGAGACCGCATCGATGACCCGGCCGATGTCGTCGGCGAGCTGGTCGAGGCGGTAGTCCCTGATTTGTTTCGGCTTTCCGGATCCACCCGAACCCCGCACGTCGTAGGTCACCACGTGCAGTGTCGACTCGAGCTCACTTGCTATGCCGACCCAGACCTGGTGATCGTCGGGAAATCCGTGCACGCACAACACTGTTGGTGCGTCCGGATTTCCCTGCTCGTGCACCGCTAGGCGCACCCCGTCCGAGGCCTCGACGAAGCGTGTCGGCACGCGGCCGGTCATCAACGCCCGGGAGCCTGTCTGATGACCAGGTTCGGTCGTGGGCGCGGCGCGACGCGAAGACAGATTCACTGGTGTCATGCGAGGTCCTTCACAGAGGTGTCATCGAAACAGCCGCCGCGGATGACGATCCCGGGAGATGGCGGGGCCTCGGAACATGTATGTGCAACTATCAGTCACACCTTTCGTGCAACGATAGTAGACTGATCGTGCTACCGCAAGAGGCGGTCGCTCGACGAGAGAATGGAACGCCGTGACACCGAGTCCCCGTGAACGGCTCATCACCGGTGCGATCGCGCTCATACGTGAGCGTGGCGTCGCCGGTACCGGAATTACTGATCTGCTGGCCCGTAGCGATACTGCGCGGCGTTCGATCTATCAGAACTTCCCTGGTGGGAAGGCGGAACTGGTCGAGGAATCCACGCGGGCAGCGGGCGCGATGATGAGCTCGATCATCGGCGGGTTCACCGCGGGCGACAACCCGAACACCAGTCTCGCCGCGTTCATCCAGATGTGGAAAGACACGCTGGCATCCAGCGATTTCACCGCCGGATGCCCCATCGTCGCCGCCGCGCTCGGCGGCACCGAAGCGCCATTGGCGCCAGCCGTTGCTGCCGAGGTGTTCGACGACTGGACGAATCTGCTTGTCGAGCAACTCGTGCGCACGGGCGTGGACGAGTCCGCTGCCAGGTCGCTCGCCATGACTGCAGTGTGCGCGGTCGAGGGCGCGGCCGTCGTTGCCATCTCGTCGCGATCGGTGCGTCCGCTCGACGACATCGGCGTACACCTTGCCGAACTCGTATCCTTCCATCTGAACGGCAGTCACAGGTAGCTAAGAATTCAGTGGCACACCCGGAGTGCGGGATCGCACCCATCCTCCAGGCCGGTGCCCTGAACCCCATGTTGTTGCCGGGAAACCTATTTCGAGAGCGGCAGTCCGGTCGGTTCGGGGATCTGCTCGACGGTGAGTCGCTTGCGGAACACCCAGTAGGTCCAGCCCTGATAGATCAAAACCACTGGGGTGCACAGAATCGCCGCCCAGCTCATCACCTGCAGGGTGTAGCGGCTCGAGGAGGCGTTGTCGATGTTCAGGTCGAACGCGGGGTCGATCGTAGAGGGCATCACGTTCGGGTAGAGGGAGCCGACCAGCAGGATGGTGGCGGCGGCGATCGTGAGGGTGGTGCCGAGGAAGGCCCAGCCGTCACGGGCCGCCGCGGTGGCGCCACCGGCGACCACCAGGCCGAGCACCGCGGCGCCCAGGGCCGCCCAGGTCCAGCCGGAGCCGTAGGCGAGTTGGGTCCACAGCCCGAACCCGCCGACGATCACCACCGTGGGCACGAACAGGATCCGCACGCACGCGCGGGCATCGTCGCGGACTTCGCCACCGGTCTTGAGCGCCAGGAAGATCGCGCCGTGCAGCGCGAACAGGATGGCCGTGGTCGCCCCGCCGAGCAACGCGTAGGGGCTGAGCAGATCCCATACCGATCCGACGACCTGGTGCTTCTCGTTCAGCGGCACACCGCGCACGAGGTTGGCGAACACCCAGCCCCACGCCAGCGCCGGAATCCACGAACCGATCCCGATGCCGATGTCACACCACGCCCGCCACTTCGGTGAGTTGATCTTCGCTCGCCACTCGATCGCGCAGATCCGCAGGATCAACGCGACCAGCAACAGCAGCAGGGCCAGATAGAAACCGGAGAACAAGCTCGCGTACCACTCGGGAAACGCCGCGAACATCGCACCGCCCGCGGTGATCAGCCAGACTTCGTTGCCGTCCCAGACCGGGCCGATGGTGTTGAGCACCACGCGCCTGCGCACATCCGAACCCTTGCCCAGGATCGGCATCAGCATGCCGACGCCGAAGTCGAATCCCTCGAGGATGAAGTAACCGGTGAACAGCACGGCGACCAGCACGAACCAGAATTGCTGCAGACTCATCGTGGTCTCCTAGTATGCGAAGGACAGCGGCTCGACAGGGACGGCGCGGTGCCTGCCGCCACCGCCATCGTCATCGGGACCGAACTCGTCGTCGGATGCCGTGGGCCCTGGTTCGGGCCCGACCACGGTGTAGCGATGCATCAGGTAATACCAGACCACCGCCAGCGCACCGTAGAGCAGTGTGAAGACGACAAGGGAGAAGATCACCGTTCCCGGTGCGTGATCGGAGACCCCTTGCGCCACGGTCATGCGAATGGTCGTGTCGCCGGTCAGATTCGGCACCACCACCCACGGCTGGCGTCCCATCTCGGTGAAGACCCAGCCTGCGCTGTTGGCCAGGAACGGGGTCGGGATGGCGATCAGACACAACCAGGAGAACCAGCGCTTGTCCGGAACTCGGCCACCGCGCGTCATCCACAGACCGGCGAGCAGCAACAGCGCCGGTCCGGCCAGTAGACCGATCATGGCGCGGAAACCCCAGTAGGTGACAAACAGGTTGGGCCGGTAGTTGCCGGGCCCGTAGTCCTCGACGTAGGACTTCTGTAGATCCTCCACGCCCTGCAGGGTGACGCCGGTGAACTTGCCCTCCGCCAGGAACGGCAGCACGTACGGGACTTCCAGCAGGTGTGTGACGCTGTCGCAGTTGTTGTGGGTACCGACGGTGAGGATCGAGAAATCGGGGTCGGTCTCGGTGTGGCACAGCGATTCCGCCGATGCCATCTTCATCGGTTGCTGTTCGAACATGATCTTGCCCTGGATGTCGCCGGTCACACCCACCACGACGATCGACGCGGCCACCACCCACATACCGGCCCGCGCCGCCGGTCGCCACATGATCGCGGCTTCCTCGCGTTTGGTGGCATCACCACTGCGCGCGTTGCGCACCATGAACCAGCCCGCGATACCGACGACGAAGGTGGCTGCCGTCAAGAACGCGCCGGCGACCACGTGGGGAAACGCCGCGAGGGTGGTGTTGTTGGTGAGTAGCGCCCAGATGCTGTCCAACTCGGCGCGTCCGGTCTCGGGATTGTATTTCGCGCCGACCGGGTGCTGCATGAACGAGTTGGCGGCGATGATGAAATACGCCGACGCGTTGACACCGATCGCGACGAGCCAGATCGTGGCGAGGTGAACGAGTTTGGGTAGGCGAGTCCAGCCGAAGATCCACAATCCGAGGAATGTCGACTCCAGGAAGAACGCGACGAGCGCCTCGAATGCCAGTGGCGCACCGAAGACGTCGCCGACGAACCGGGAGTATTCACTCCAGTTCATCCCGAATTGGAACTCCTGCACGATGCCGGTGGCCACACCGATGGCGAAGTTGATCAGGAACAGTTTTCCGAAGAACTTGGTGAGTCGATACCAGTGTTCTTTTCCGGTGATCACCCACGCCGTCTGCATTCCCGCGACGAGCGGTGCCAGCCCGATGGTGAGCGGGACGAAGATGAAGTGGTAGACCGTGGTGATACCGAACTGCCATCGGGAGACATCCAGTGTGCTCATTGCCAGCGAACTCATCGTCGGATCTCCTGCCATCGCAGTGAACTGTCGCCGAACCGCGCGTTCGGTGAATGTCGTACGCGTCTAGCGCAAGCGTTCTGTCTCGAGATGAATCAGATCAATTGCCGGGCGGTGACCGCCGACCGAGATTGCGGCGCCCGGGTAGCGAATTCATTACCTGGCCCGCGCGAAATGGCCGATCATGGACACAGTCAGCACGGCTCGATCCTAGGTGACGAGGTCGCGAATTCCGTTCAGGACTCGGCGATCGTCTTCGCGCGCAGCAGGACTTCTTCCACCATCGTGGGAGTTACCCGACCGGTGGCGGTATTGCGCTGACTCACGTGATAACTGCCGAGCACAGTGACCGATCGACCGTCGGGGTGGGTGAGGACGACTCGCGCGCCGTGGGCGAAACGGGGACGTGGACGCGCCACATTCCAGCCTCCTGTCGACAGCACGGTGAACAGGGCCTGCCAGTCGAAGGCGCCGAGAACGACGATCACTCGAAGCGTCGGGCGGACCAACTCCAATTCCCGGCTGAGAAATGGCGCGCAATGCTCCCGCTCCTCGGGCGTCGGCTTGTTCTCCGGTGGGGCGCAATGCACCGGCGCGGTGAGCCGGGTATCGATCAGTTCGATGCCGTCGTCGCGGCTGACCGGATGCGCGCCGGTAGCCAGCCCGACCGCGTGCAGCGCGCCGAACAGGACCTCCCCGCTCGGGTCGCCGGTGAACATGCGACCGGTCCGGTTGCCGCCGTGGGCGGCGGGAGCGAGGCCGACCACGAGAATGCGCGCGTCGGCGGGCCCGAAGCCGGGTACCGGTCGACCCCAATACTCTTCGTGGCGAAAGGCCGCGCGTTTGACGACAGCGACTTCTTCACGCCAGGCGACGAGTCGCGGGCAGGCGCGACAGGTGCAGACCAGCCGGTCGAGTGCGGCGAGATCGGGAGTGTCTCGCGCCGCCCGCGGGGCTGCTTCCGGATCCGCGCCGGTCATCGCCACAGTCTAGTCGGCGATGTCCGCGAGGCGGTCCACCGACGAAACCATCTGCGCGGTACCATCGGTACCAGGTACATTCGGGGGATGCTGTCCACCGAGATCGTGAGCGCCGACGGAGTCGTGCGCGGTCGCGCGGGTCGTCGAATCGCCCGCTGGCGTGCCCTGCCCTACGCGGCCCCACCCATCGGAGCGTTGCGCTTGCGCGCTCCCCAGCCCGTTCGACCGTGGTCAGGTGTGCGATCCGCGACCGAGTTCGGGTTCGCCGCGGTGCAGAACCCCAACGGTGCCCGTGTGGGCCCGCGAACCTCGCAACCCACCGGGGAGAACTGCCTGACGCTGAATGTGACCGCACCGGTCACGCCCTCGTCGACACCCCGCCCGGTCATGGTCTTCTTCCACGGTGGCGGATATCTGATCGGCACGTCGAGCATGTACTCCGGCGCGCGGTTGGCCGCGCGGGGCGAGGTGATCGTGGTGTCGGTGAACTACCGCCTCGGCGCGCTCGGATATGTCGACTTCAGCGAATTCTCCACGCCGGAGCGACCTTTCGAATCCAACCTCGGACTGCGTGATCAGGTCGCGGCGCTGGAATGGGTGCGCCGCAATATCGTCGCGTTCGGCGGCGACCCGGACAACGTCACCATCTTCGGTGAATCGGCGGGCGCGCACGCGGTGGTCAGTCTGCTGGCGACACCGGCCGCCGCCGGCCTGTTCCATCGGGCGATCGCCCAGAGCGCCCCCGCGGACTGGACGCTGACTCCGGACGAGGCCCGGCGTTTCGCCCGCCGCTGCCTGGATCGGCTCGGCGCCACCCCCGTCGATGCCGCGAACGTCCTGAACACCGTGTCGCCGAATCAGTTGTGCCGCGCGGGCGACCGTGCCCTCGGCCGGGAGCTGCGCGAGGAACCGGGCAGTTTCCCCTATGCCCCGGTCGCGGACGGCGACTTCCTGCCGGAAACACCCTTGGAAGCGATCGGGGCGGGCCGCGCGCACCCGGTGCCGTTGATCATCGGCACCAACCGCGACGAGGCGACGCTGTTCCAGCGCTTCGCCAAGTCGGTGCCGCACACCCCCGCACAGCTGAAAACCATCTTCGAGCGCTACGAGCCGGGTACAGAGCAGGCGGTGACCAGCCGGTATACCGGGTATCCGGCCGCACGGACCGCGGTGCGCATCGGCGGCGACCACCTGTTCCTGCGTCCGACGCTGGCCGTCCTCGAAGGCCACAGCCAATACGCCCCCACCTACGCGTACCGGTACGACTACGCCCCGCGCGCACTGCACCTGGCGGGCTTGGGCGCCACCCACGCGCTCGATCTCGTGCCGGTCTTCGGCTGGGTCGACGGACCGGTCGGCCGCGCGATGACAGCGGCAGGCGGCAGGCGGGCGTTCCTGGCGGTCCAAGATCACATCCAGGACAACTGGCTCAGCTTCGCCCGCACGGGCCGACCTCTCGCGCCCTGGACCGCCTACACCGCCGAACGCCGGACCACCGCCATTATCGACTATCCGCCGCGCGTGCTGGTCGACCCCGAGTCCGCCCGACGCGAAGCGTGGCAGGGCATCCGGAAGTGCGAAGCATGAGGGCGGAGCTCGCCGATCGCATCATGGGGCTCTACGCCGAGGACGAGCAGATCCGTGCGGCCCGTCCCCCCGCGGATGTCCATGCCCTCGTGACAACCCCCGGCCTGACGACGGCCCGCATCGTCGAGACCGTCATGACCGCCTACGCCGACCGTCCCGCGCTCGGCACCCGCCGCACCGAACTGGTCGAGACCGGCGGGAGAACGACTCGAAAGCTGTTGCCGGAGTTCGAGTTACTGACCTACGGGCAGGCATGGGAGCGCACCCGCGCGCTCGCCGCGGCCTGGCATCGTGACGGCGTCGTCGCGGGGGACTTCATTGCGGTGCTCGGGTTCACCAGCGCCGACTACACCGTGCTCGATCTCGCCACGATCCATCTCGGCGGGGTCGCGGTGCCGCTGCAGACGGGCGCGGGCCTCGAACAGTTGCGTTCGATCCTCGACGAGACCGAGCCGACGGTGTTCGCGGTCGACACCGCGCACCTGGGCATCGCCGTCGACGCGATCCTGGCCGGTGCCACGCCACGTTCGCTGATCGTGTTCGACCATCACGCCGACGATGACGATCACCGGGATGCCGTGGACGCGGCCCGCGCCCGTCTGCGGGCCGGGGGATCGTCGCTGGTGCCGAATACCCTCGACCACACCATCGAACGGGGCCGTCTGGCCGACCCGGTGCCGCTGAGCGTGCCCGCCGACGGCGAGGACCCCCTTGCCCTGCTGATCTACACCTCGGGCAGCACCGGAACACCCAAGGGCGCGATGTACACCCAGCGCCTGGTCGCGGTCGGGTGGCAGCCCGCGCGCCCGCTCACCGCGATCGCTGTCAACTTCCTGCCGATGAGTCATATCGCGGCCCGGCTCACCCTCAACAGCGTGCTCGCCCGCGGCGGTACCGCGTACTTCACGGCGGCACCGGACCTGTCCACTTTGTTCACCGATATCACGCTCGTGCGGCCCACCGAGATCTTCCTGGTGCCGCGGGTGTGCGACATGATCATGCAGCGCTTCCGCCACGAGATCGCCGAGCGTGGCGAGGCGGCGACCGACGCGGTGAAAACCGAACTGCGCGAACAGTTCCTGGGTGGCAGGCTGATGTCGGCGCTGTGCGGCAGCGCGCCGATCGCGCCCGAGGTGCGTGCCTTCGTCGAGTCGGTGCTGCAGCTGCGTCTGCACGACGGGTACGGCTCCACCGAGACCGGCGGCGGGGTGATCTTCGATACGAAGGTGATGCGCCCGCCGGTGCTGGACTACAAACTGGTCGACGTGCCCGAACTCGGGTATTTCGGTACCGACAAGCCGTATCCGCGCGGTGAATTGCTGCTCAAGACCACCACGATGATCGCCGGGTACTACCGCCGTCCCGAGGTGACCGCCGAGGTCTTCGACGCCGACGGCTTCTGTCGCACCGGCGATGTGGTGGCCGAGCTGGCGCCGGACCGGTTGGCCTATGTGGACCGTCGCAACAACGTCCTCAAGCTGTCGCAGGGCGAGTTCGTGACAGTGTCGCGGCTGGAAGCGGTGTTCGCGGGCGCCGATCTGGTGCGCCAGATCTATGTGTACGGCAGCAGCGAACGGTCCTATCTGCTGGCGGTGGTGGTACCCACCGAGGCTGCGCTCGCCGAACCTGCCCGCGGGTTGCGCGCCGCGCTGGCTTCGTCGCTGCGCCGCGCCGCCGTGTCGGCCGAGCTGGAGCCGTACGAGATTCCGCGTGACTTCATCATCGAGACCGAGCCGTTCTCGACGGCCGACGCGACACTGTCCGGAGTCGGGAAATTGTTGCGCCCGAAGCTGAAACAGCGCTATGGGCCACGGCTGGAGAAGCTCTACGCCGACCTCGCGCGGGGACAGGACGACGAACTGCGGCGGTTGCGCCATGACGCGCCCGGCCTGCCGGTGTACGAGACGGTCGCCCGCGCCGCCTGTGCAGTGCTCGGCGGTGACCTGGCGGATCTGGGGCCGCAGGCCCGATTCGGCGATCTCGGTGGCGATTCGCTGGCGGCCCTGTCGTATTCGTCGCTGCTGCGGGAATTGCTCGCGGTGGAGGTACCGGTGAATGTGCTGCTCGGACCGGACAGCGATCTGGCCCGCATCGCCGACTACGTGCGGCGTGAACGCGAACCCGGAACGCGCAGAACCGATTCCGATGCGATACACGGCGTCGACGCGACCGAGATCCGCGCCGCGGATCTGACCCTGGAGAAGTTCTTCGATGTCAGTGCCGTGGCGCGGACGCCAGCCTCCGCTCCCGCGCGGACGGTATTGATCACCGGCGCCAACGGCTACCTCGGTCGGTTCCTCCTGCTGACCTGGTTGGAGCGGCTGGCCCCGGGTGGCGGCACGGTGATCTGCGTGGTTCGCGGCGGCGATGCGGTGGCCGCGCGCGAGCGTCTCACCGCGGCGTTCAGCAGTGACAGCGAGCTCGACGCCCACTTCCAGCGTCTCGCCGAGAACACGCTGGAGGTACTGCCCGGTGATATCGGTGAACCGAATCTCGGTCTGCCGCAGCCGACATGGGACCGGTTGGCCGCCGAGGTCGATCTGATCGTGCATTCCGCGGCGCTGGTGAACCACGTGCTTCCTTACGCGCAGCTGTTCGGGCCGAACGTCGTCGGCACCGCCGAGGTGATCCGGTTGGCGCTGACGAGCACACGCAAGCCGGTGAGCTACCTGTCGACGGTGGCCGTCGCGGCACAGGGGGAGTCCTTCGCCGAGGACGGTGACGTGCGAACCATGAGCCCGGTCCGCCGCCTCGACGGTTCCTATGCCAACGGCTACGGCAACAGCAAGTGGGCGGGGGAGGTGCTGTTGCGCGAGGCGGCCGAGCGGTTCGGCCTGCCCGTGGCGGTATTCCGCTCGGACATGATCTTGGCGCACAGCCACTTCCCTGGCCAGCTCAATGTGCCCGACGTCTTCACCCGGCTGTTGCTGAGCGTGCTCGTCACCGGTCTCGCGCCGACGTCGTTCTACCGCACCGATTCCGACGGGCGGCGACAGCGCGCCCACTACGACGGGCTCCCGGCCGACTTCGTCGCCACGGCGATCACCACCCTCGGCGTCACGGCCACGAGCGGCTACCGGACCTACGACGTCCTGAACCCGCACGACGACGGAATCTCCCTCGACGTGTTCGTCGACTGGCTGATCGAGGCGGGCGCCCACATCGACCGGATCGACAGCTACGACGAATGGTTCGCCCGCTTCGAGACGGCCTTGCGGGCCCTTCCCGAACCCCAGCGCAAACACACCCTGCTCCCGCTACTGCACGCCTATCGTCGCCCCGGTCGTCCGCTGCCGGGTTCGGCACTTCCGGCCGACGGATTCCACGCCGCCGTCCGCGCCGCGCGGATCGGTCCCGACCACGATATTCCGCACCTACCGGCAGATCTCATCGCCAAGTACGTCCGCGATCTGACCCGGCTGGGACTCCTCGATTAACCCTCACAGGGTGGGCCGGGCGATCCACGCGTGCCATCGGCTCTCGAGGATCAGCTCGGCCAAACGCTGGTAGCCGCCGCTGCCGGGGTGGGCGCCGTCGCCCGCCGCGGCTTCGCGGGTCCAGACCGGGTCGTCGGCCAATTGCCTTGTGGTGGCGACGAACGGCACCTCGCGTGCGTCGCAGAGGTCTGCCATGTCGTCGGCGAGTTCCGCGGTGCGACGCAGGTGCTCCGCGCCGGCGTCGACAACCGGCGGTGGGCCGATCACCAGGGGATGGATCGCGCGCTCCCGGCTTTCGGTCAGCAGCGTCGCGAGGTTGTCGAGGCATCGGGCCCGGCCCACCCGGACGTCGCCGTTCTCGACAACCGCGTCATTGCTGCCGAACGAGATCACCAGGCGATTGTCGGTGTCGGGCCGGAGGCGCGGCTCGACCTCCGGCCAGCAGCGGCGCAGGACATCGGCGGAGGTATTGCGCCGGATGCCCAGGTTGAACGCGGTGATGCCGGGGCCGGTCGCGGTGAGGACGCGGCCTACCCAACCCCGGTACTCCGGGTCTCCGATGCCCTGGACGAAGGAGTCACCGATGAAGCAGATGCGCAGATCCTCGTTCATTCGGGCCACTGTACGAGGTGGGGGAGCGGGGCTCGATGGGCGGACCGCTCGGTGGTGGGGGAGCACAGGCTAAGGGGCAGAGGATGTTTGAACGTTCCGTTGATCGCGGCGGTGCCGGTAACGACCTGCTGATGATCCTCGACAGGTCGTTCCAGATCGGTAATTTAAATCGCGATATTGCGATATGCGCATCTAAATATATTGCTCACCTACCTGTCGCAGCCGACCAATCAACCGAAGTACTTCAAAAACGCAAAGAGGCAAGGGGCTGCCGCGAGGTGGGGGAGCGAACCGATTGCTACGGGGTGACCATTCGTGCCACGGCCGCTACCACCGCCGCGCGCTGCGCCGCCAGGCGACCGGCGTCGGTAGACCCCGTCCTCGTGTGGGTGGCCGAGGTGCGAGCCAGATCGGTGAGCATGCGAAGCATGATCGGGGCGGGGATCTCGGTGGTCACGAGGCCTTCGTGCTGACCACGGCGCAGCTCGGCGATCTTCGCGTCGATGGTGCGGCGCAGAATCAGCGGAATATCGCCGGCCGGTTCGAGTTCGGACCAGGCTTGGAGCCGGGCGTTGTCGGGGTGGGCGACGAAGTGGTCGAACAGGCGACCCGCGTAGGCGGGTAGGTCGTCGGCGGACAGGGCGGCCTCGCTGCTGGTCTCGGTGGTCCAGCGTTCGGTGACGGCCTCGTAGAGCTCGTTCTTGCCGGGAAAGTAGGCGTAGAGCCGGTCCTTGCTGGCGTGTGCGGCGTCCGCGATGCGGTTGATCCGGGCACCGGCGATGCCGAATTCGGCGAACTCCGCCTTCGCCGCGGTGAGTATTCGCTCCCTGGTTGCCTGACCTGCCGCCCGCATGGGCCGAATACTACCTCTTGCCGAACCATCTGGTTCGGAACTATGGTCCAATGCGGAACCGATCGGTTCTGAACTCTGTGAGACGAGGGCTTTGATGAGCGCGGACAAACCACGGTGGCAGCAGCTCAAGGAGCAGCCGGACGGTGTGACGACCGCCGAGCTGGACCAGCTGTGGACCCGGCTACGTCCGGCGCGCGCGGAGGACATCCTCGGCGAATGGCGTGGTGACGCGTTCCAGACCGGCCACCCGCTGTGCCGCGCACTGCCCGCGAGCCGCTGGTACGGCAAGAACTTCCACGCGCTCGACGACGCGAAGCCACTGATCTGTCGGGCCGAGGACGGCACCCTGTTCTCGAATGTCGAACTGGGACAGGGTGAAGCGACCCTGTGGAACATCGAGTTCCGCGGTGAGGTCACCGCGACCATGGTCTACGACGGTCGCGCGGTGTTCGACCACTTCAAGTGGCTCGACGACACCACCCTGATGGGCATCATGAACGGGCGCCCCGAACTTGTTCTCTCGCGCGGCGAACACTTCTACTTCCTGCTGGAACGGGTCTCCTGATGCGCACGACGGCGGTGCTGTCGCGCGATCCGGGCGCGGAATTCTCGATCGAGTCGATCGAGGTCGACGCGCCGCGCGCGGGTGAGATCCTGGTGCGGATCGTCGCCGCCGGTATCTGTCACACCGACCTGGTGAGTCGTCGCGCCGGCGCCGCGGATCGACCGATCCTGCTCGGGCACGAGGGCGCGGGGATCGTCGAAGCGGTCGGATCCGATGTGCGGACGGTCCGGCCCGGCGATCATGTCGTGCTGACCTTCCGGCACTGCGGTTCCTGCCGCAACTGTGTGGCCGGTCGGCCCGCGTACTGCCGGCGGGCGACCGCGCTCAATCAATTCGGCCGACGCGCGCACGACACACCGCGAGCTCTTGTCGACGGTTCCCCGATTCTCGACGGTTTCTTCGGTCAGTCGAGTTTCGCCGGTTACGCGCTGACCACCGAGGACAACACGGTCGTGGTCGACCCCGCGATCGACCTCGCGGTGGCGGCGCCGTTCGGTTGCGGATTCCAGACCGGCGCGGGCGCGGTGCTCAACGCGCTGCGGCCGGAGGCGGGGTCGTGGGTGGCGGTGTACGGGGCGGGCGCGGTGGGGATGGCGGGCGTACTGGCCGCCCGGACGGTGGCCGACGTGCGCGTAGTCGTCATCGAAACATCGGCTGCGCGAAGAGAATTGGCGATCGATCTGGGCGCTGACGCAGCGCTGGATCCGGCCGACGGACCGACGGCGGCGCGCATTCGTGAACTGACCGATGGCGGCGCGACGCATGCGCTCGACACGACCGGTGTCGCCACGGTGCTCGCCGATGCGGTCGCCGCGCTCGCTGTCGGTGCCACGGTGGTGGCCGTGGGTCTGGGCCGTGGCACGCCGCCGATCGATGTCGGTGATCTCGTGTTGAACGGCAAGGCGATTCGCGGCTGCCTGGAAGGTGACAGCGTGCCACGTACTTTCATTCCCCACCTGCTCGAGCTGTACGCGGCCGGTCATTTCCCGGTGGAGCGTCTCATCGCCCGGTATCCGCACGCAGAGGTGGGCGCCGCGCTGGCCGATCAGCGTGCGGGCACTGTCGTCAAGCCGGTGCTCACATGGTGAACACCGCCGACTCCGCGGACGTGTTATGACGCTGCTCTACAACGACATCCAGCCCGAGGTGGCCGCCGAGTCGGGCGGCCGCGTCCAGCGTCGGCTCACCGTGCTCAATGCTGCGCGTGCGGTGTTCGTCGCGCACGGCTATCACGGTGCGAGCATGGACGACATCGGCATCCGGGCCGGGATGAGCAAACCGGTGCTGTACACGCATTACGCGAGCAAGCTCGATCTCTATCTCGCGGTGCTGCAGGGGTATCTGGACCGGATGGTCGATGGCATTCGCGACGCGCTGGTCGACGCGAACGGTCAAGAGGACAAGGTGCGTCGCGCGGTGCTGGCCTATTTCGACTTCGTCGACGAGGATGCCGGCGGGCATACCTTGGTCTTCGAGTCGCCGGTGCCGAGCGAGCCGTGTGTGCGGTGGCGGGTGCGCAATGCCATGGGTGAATGCGCGGTGCTGGTCAGTGCCGAGTTGCGCGCGGCGGGGATGGATGATGTGCGTGCCTACGGGTGCGCGTTCGGGGTGGTCGGTGCCAGCCACCTCGCGGCGCGGCAGTGGCTGGACACGGGGCGTCCGATTCCGAAGGGTGATGCGGTCGATACCGTGGTCGCGCTGTGTTGGAACGGTTTGTCCGGGGTCGAGACCACGGGCGAATAGGATCTGCGCGCGGTGGGGCGGTGCCGGGAAGGCTCAGTGCAACGCCGCGGGCAGCGGGCTGCCGTCGAGCAGTTCCTCGCTGGGTAGCTGTCCGATGAGTACGGCGAGTGCGCGCTTCCATCGGCGTAGCACCGCCTCGCGCTCGCCGAGTGTTCCGGTGAGCATGGCGGTCATCGAGAGCCCGGTGAGTAGGTCGATGGTGAATTCGACGAGTACTTCGGCTCGGGGATCGGAGGCGTACGGTTCGCCGAGCACCTCCAGGTAGAGCCTGCGCATTTCGGTGAACACGCGACGTTCCTCGATGACGAGTTGGTCGCGGAGCTCGGTGTCGGTGCGGGCGGCGACCCACAGGTCCAGTGCGGTGAAGAAGGCCGGACTGTTGAGGTCGCGCCAGGCGAGGTCGACGACGGATTGCAGGCGGTCGCGGCCGGGCTGGAGAAGTTCGGCTTCGCGACGGAATTTCTCCAGTCGGGTGTCGACGACCTGGGTGGTGGCGGCGATGAGCAGTTCGGCTCTGGTGGGGAAGTGGTGTTGCACGGTGCCGCGGGCGAGCCCGGCGCGTTCTTGGACCGCGCTGACGGTGGTGGCCGCGTAGCCGCGTTCGAGCAAGCATTCGGCGGTGCAGGCCAGGATCCTGGCGCGGGTGGATGCCCGACGTTCGGCCTGGGTGCGGCGTAGAGGTTGCACGGTCACCTGAGAAATCGTACGTGCTGCCGACAAGATTCGGTAGATTGACCGAAAAGTGTCGGCCGTCACTACTTGACGACGGACGATGGAGCTGGTCCAATCAAGAAACCGTACGCGCTAACTGTTTTATTTGACGAAGGGCTGCGATGACGCAGATCTCCCACCTCCGCCGGGGAAGTGGTTCGCCGATTGTGCTCGTGCACGGTCTCGGCAGCCGCTGGCAGGTTTTCGCGCCGATCCTCGATCTGCTCGCCGAGCAGCACGAGGTCATCGCGATCGACCTGCCCGGCTTCGGTGACTCACCCGCGCTGGATTCCGTGCGACCTGGTCCGCGTGGCTATGCGGCCTGGCTCGCGAAGTGGCTGACCGAGCACGACATCCAACGTCCGCACGTGGTCGGAAGTTCGATGGGCGGCGGTATCGCGCTGGAATTGGGTCGCGCCGGGGTGGCTTCCGGGGTCACGGCGTTCTCGCCGGTCGGCTTCTACGGGCCCGTCGGGCGACGGTGGACGCACGGCCTGCTCACCGGCATGCGTGGTGCGGCGCGGGTCGCCGGCCCCGCACTGGACCGGCTGGTCGAGTATCGCGCCGGGCGCGCCGTGCTGCTGTCGTCCATGTTCGGGCATCCGGTTCGCGTCGATCCCGATGCCGCTCGTGCGGATCTGGCCGGGCTGGCGGGCGCGAGGTCTTTCGCCGCCGCGCGCGACGACTTCGCCAACTATGTTCTCGCCCCCGACGAGGACCGCGGCTCGCTGGGCGAGATCGCGGTGACGATCGCGTGGGGCACCCGCGATCTCGTACTCATACACCGGACCCAGAGCGCCCGTGCCCGGGAGGTGCTGCCGTTCGCGCACCACGTCGACCTCCCCGGTTGCGGGCATCTGCCGTTCAGCGACGACCCCGCGACCTGTGCCCGCCTCGTTCTCGAAGGAATCTCATGACTCCGTCCATCGCTGTGATCGGCAGCGGGTTCGGCGGCCTGGCGGCCGTCATCGCATTGAAGAAGCGCGGCTTCGACGACATTGTCGTGTTCGAGAAGGCCGACGATGTCGGTGGTGTGTGGCGCGAGAACACCTACCCCGGTGCCGCCTGCGATGTGCCGTCCCCGTTCTACTCCTATTCCTTCGAACCGAATCCGCGGTGGCCGCACCGATTCTCGCGGCAACCGGTGATTCTCGACTACATCAGGCACGTCGCCGAGAAATACGATGTCCGCCGTCACATCCGCTTCGGCACCGAGGTGCTCGGCGCCGCGTTCGACGACGTGACCGGGAAGTGGACGGTCCGCCTCGGCGGCGGCGACACCGTGGTGGTGGACGTGCTGGTGTCGGCGGTGGGTCAGCTGTCTCGGCCGTCGGTGCCCGAGATCGCGGGGCGCGACAGTTTCGCCGGCACCAGTTTCCACTCCGCCGAGTGGGATCACGATGTGGATCTGACCGGTAAGCGTGTCGCGGTGATCGGTACCGGGGCGAGCGCGATCCAGTTCGTTCCCGAGGTCCAACAGCAGGCAGCGAAGCTGACCCTGTTCCAGCGGACTGCGCCCTACATCATCCCGCGTCCCGATCGTGAGTTCGGGACGTGGCATCACCGGGCGTTCGAGAAGTTCCCGGTGACCGAGCTCGCCGAGCGTGGCACCTGGTACGGCGTGGTGGAGGGGCTCAGCGTCGCCTGGGTGTACTCCAAACCGCTGTCGGCCGCGATCAAGGCGGTCTCGAAGTGGCATATGCGCAGGCAGACCAAGGCCAAGCCCGGTCTCTTCGAGAAGGTGTGGCCGGACTACCCGGTCGGGTGTAAGCGAATCCTGTTCTCCGACAACTATCTTCCGGCGTTGACCGAACCGAATGTGGAGGTGACCACCGAGCGGATCGCCGAGATCACCTCCTCGGGTGTGCGTACCACCGATGGGGTCGATCACGAGGTCGACGTCATCATCTGGGGGACCGGTTTCACCAGCACCGAGTTCTTGGCGCCGATGACGATCACCGGCGCCAAGGGCCTCGAACTGACGCAGGAATGGGACAAGGGCGCGCACGCCTACTACGGCATGACCGTGCCGCGGTTTCCCAACCTGTTCATCATGTACGGCCCCAACACCAATACCGGTGGCGGCTCGATCATCTATTTCCTCGAGGCGCAGGCGAAGTACCTGGGCGACTATGTCGCCCATCTCGCGGCGTCGGGCAGCGCGTTGACCGTCCGTCCCGACGTGGAACAGGCCTATGACGAGCGAATCCAGGCGCAGTTGGGCGGCAGCGTGTGGAGTCGCTGCTCGTCGTGGTATCGCCAGGCCGACGGCCGGATCACGACCAACTGGCCGCTGCTGGGAATCCAATACAAGAAACAGGCGCGGTTCGATCCCGCTGACTATGAGGTGGTGTCGCGATGAGTGACTACGACTACGACGTGATTGTTGTCGGTTCCGGTTTCGGTGGCAGCGTGACCGCGCTGCGGTTGACCGAGAAGGGTTACCGGGTGGGGGTTCTCGAATCCGGTAGGCGCTGGAACGCCGAGGATTATCCGAAGACGAACTGGAATATTCCCAAGGCCATCTGGGCGCCGCGTCTGGGCCTGACCGGAACGCAGCGGATCAGCGCGCTCGGCAAATGCTTGGTCTTCAGCGGTTCGGGTGTGGGCGGCGGTTCGCTGATCTACGGCAATACCCTCTACGAGCCGTTGCCGGAGTTCTATCGCGATCGCGCGTGGGCGCACATCACCGACTGGAAGTCCGAACTCGCGCCGTATTACGACCAGGCCGCGCGGATGCTGGGTGTGGTCGAGAATCCGCGGGTCGGGCCGAAGGACGACGTGTTGTTGCAGATCGCGCGCGATCTGAAGGTCGCCGATACCTTCCATCGCACCCATGTCGGGGTGTTCTTCAACGAGGGTTCCGAAGGCGTCGAGGTCGATGACCCGTACTTCGGTGGTGCGGGTCCGCGTCGGGCGGGCTGCATCCACTGTTCGGAATGCTTCACCGGCTGTAAGCACAATGCGAAGAACACCACCACGCTCAATTACCTGCACCTGGCCGAGAGCAACGGCGCGCAGGTGCACGAGTTGACCACGGTGACGTCGGTGGCGCCCGATGGCGACGGCGGCTATCGCGTGGAGACGGTGCAGTCCAACGGGTGGGTGCGTAGGCAGCGTCGCACGTTCACCGCGCAGCAGGTGGTGTTCGCGGCGGCGGCGCTGGGGACGCAGAAGTTGCTGCACAAGTTGCGTGGCGACGGCACGTTGCCGGAGTTGTCCTCGCGGGTCGGTGAGTTGACCCGCAGTAATTCCGAGGCGATCATCGGGGTCACCAGTAAGTCGCGGCGTGATTTCGCCCAGGGTGTGGCGATCACGTCCTCCATTCACCCGGAACCGCAGACCCATGTCGAGGTGTGTACCTACGGCAAGGGGCAGAACGCGCTGTTCTTGCAGACGGTGCCGATGATCGACGGTGGGGCGTTCCGGTTCCTGCGGTTGTTGCTGACGATGCTGTTGCATCCGGTGCAGTTCCTGCGTTCGCAGAACGCGCACGGTGCGTCGGAGCGGTCGGTGATCCTGCTGGTCATGCAGTCGCTGGACAATTCGCTGACCTCGTATCTGAAGGGCAAGCGGTTGGTGACCAAACAGGGCAGCGGCGAGCCGAACCCGGAGTGGATTCCGATGGCACACGACATCGCCCGCCGGTACGCGGCCGCGTCCGACGGCATCAGCGGCAATATCGCCACCGATATCTTCAATATCCCCGCGACCGCGCACTATATCGGTGGCTGCACTATCGGTGACTCGCGCGAGACCGGGGTGATCGATCCGTATCAGCGGGTGTACGGCCATCCGGGACTGCATGTCGCCGACGGCAGTGCGATCACCGCCAACCTCGGTGTCAACCCGTCGCTGACCATCACCGCGCAGGCCGAGCGTGCGATGGCGTTCTGGCCGAACAAGGGTGAGCCGGATCCGCGTCCGGATCTGGGCGCCGCGTACGAGCGGATCAGTCCGGTCGCGCCGGACCAGCCCGCTGTCCCCGCTTCCGCGCCCGGTGCGCTGCGGCTGCCCGCCTGAGGCGAGAGGAATCCTCATGACGATCGACAAACTCTCCGCGCTCGAACCCGCCTGCTCGCGCCAAGACGCGCTGGCCCTGTTCGACAGTCTCGCGCCCGTGCCCGCGACCCAGCTCAGCGGCCGATGGAGTGGTCGCGAGCTGGCCACCGGGCACCAGTTGGACGGGCTGCTCGTCGCGTCGGGGTGGTACGGCAAGCAGTTCGACGGTGTCGACAGTGTGCATCCGCTGCTGTTTCGCGGTCCCTCGGGCGATATTTTCCCCGTCGATCCGAAACGTGTGCCGTTGGGCCTGGTCGGGAAGGTGCCGAGCAAGGTCGTCGACCGGGGTCGTGGGTTGCTCGGGGTGCTGAAACCGGTGTTGCGTGCCCACGGGTATCGGGCGCGGCTGCGGGCGGTCGAGCATCGGGGGGTGGTCACCACGGCGATGTCGTATGACCATCTGCCGATCATCGATGTGTTCCGTCGGATCGACGACGACACCGTGTTGGGTCTGATGGACTACCGCAATTTCCCCGACCCGTACTTTTTCGTTCTCGTTCGGGAGAAAACGAGTGATTCTGCCGGTTTGCCCGATTGAATCGGGGGTACGCGCCGAAGACGGATAGCTCTCGTCGGAAGGAGGCCGTGCCATGACCGACTACATCGATCCCCATCAACACAAGTTTCCCGATACCGAACGCACGACGCGCTCGCACGCTGGTGAGTTGGTTCAGGACTCGCTCAATTGGCCGGGGTTGTTCCTGGTCGGAGTCGGCATCGTGATGCTCGCGGCCACCTTGACGGCCGCGGGTTCCGGGTTCGTCGGATGGGCGGTGATCGCCGGCATCCTCAGTGGGGTGTGCTTGCTGTTCGGGCTGGGGATCGTGCTCGCCGAACATCGCCGGATCAAGGTCAGCGAGGGCCTGCACCTCACCGATCCGTGTGGTCACTGAGTCGCAGACCGATATCGGATCCGAGGTGAAGTCGGGGCCGTTGTCGCGCTAGCGGCGCGGACTCGCTTCACTCGACGAGGCCGGTTCGTCCTCGCTGGACCTTTCTGTGCCCAACGGCTGGACCGGTGTCGATCGTTGCGGCGATGATGACGCTCATGAGCGAGCATCCCGCGCAACGGCGCACGCTGGCCGTGTTGGTCGTGGCGCAGATATTCAGTGGCGCCGGGCTTGCCGCGGGCATCACTGTCGGCGCGTTGCTGGCGCAGGACATGCTGGGGTCGACCGGATTGGCGGGGTTGCCCGCGGCGATGTTCACGATCGGGTCGGCCGCGGCTGCGGTCGGGGTGGGGCGGATCTCGCAGCGGACGGGTCGCCGGGCGGGCCTCACCCTGGGCTATCTGATCGGTGGGCTGGGAAGTTTCGGGGTGGTGGCGGCCGCGGTGGCCGGGAGTCCGGCGCTGCTGTTCGTGTCGTTCGTCGTGTACGGAGCCGGCACCGCGACGAGCCTGCAGGCCCGATACGTCGGCGCCGATCTGGCGCAGCCCCCGCATCGGGCGCGCGCGATCAGCACGGTGCTGGTGGCGACGACGGTCGGTGCGGTGGTCGGGCCGAACCTGACGATGCAGATGTCGAATGTGGCGGTGAGTTGGGGTATTCCGGCGCTGTCGGGCCCGTTCGTGCTGTCCGGGATGGCGTATGTGGTGGCGGCGTCGGTGCTGTGGGTGATGCTGCGGCCGGATCCGCTCGTTCTCGCCCGCGAGATCGCGGAACCGCCCTCGGAGGTTGTCGGGACACACGCTCCGACACGGTGGTCGGCGCCGATCGTGGCGGGCACGATGGTGATGGTCGTGACCCAGTTGGTGATGGCCGCGGTCATGACGATGACGCCGATCCACATGCAGCAGCACGGGCACGGGGTCGGCGCGGCGGGGTTCGTGATCGCGGTGCACGTCGCGGGGATGTATCTGCCGTCGTTGCTGTCGGGGATGCTCGTGGATCGATTCGGGCCGGGTCTGATCGCGGTGGCCGCGGCGGGCACGCTGGTCGCGGCCGGTGTGGGCGCGGCGCTCGCTCCGCCGAGTTCGATGCCGGCGCTGGCGGTGGCGCTCGGGCTGCTCGGGGTCGGCTGGAATCTGGGCCTGGTGGCGGGGACGACGATGATCGCGAATGCGACGCCGGTCGCCACCCGTGCCCGGACGCAGGGCACCGTCGATGTGGGGATCGCTATCGCGGGCGCGGGGGGCGGGTTGGGGTCCGGGGTCATCGTTGCCTTCGCCGACTACCCGGGGCTGGCGTTGCTGGGATCGGGGATCGCACTGCTGATCGTGCCTGCGCTGGCGTGGGCTACTCGTCGTCCCCGCGTTCGCGATCACAGTTCGTTCGTGCGGTCGAGCGTCGAGGTGGTTTCGGACCCGGTGTCGACGACGTTGCCAGTCGATCACGGCTCGTCGCGGCAGGCCGACCCGACCGTGGGATGATCTGGCGTTGAGAGGTCAGACGAGTACCGCCCGGCTGTTGACCCTGTTCGGTGGTGTCGCCCTCGTGATGCTGATGGTCAACTGGAGTCCGATGCGCGCGGTCGCGTTCGCGGTGATCTGGACGGTCGCGGCGGGCGTGCTGGTCTTGCGTGACCGGCGTCGTGGAGCCGAGGAAACCGCGCCGTTCGCGGCCTCCGACATGAGCGCCTCAGACTCCGGCGAGCGCTGAGGCCAGATCCGGCACATTCAGTGCCTGCACCGCCTGCTGGCGCACATCAGCGCAGTGCTGTTGTGTGACGGTATCGATCACCTCGCGATTGCGAGCCACCGCGACGTTGATGCCGCCGCTGCGCGCCGCCCAGTTCTGCACGGTGGCGTTGAACGACACGCGCGCCACCGTCACCCCCTGGGCACGCCAATTGTCGAGATCGGGGGCCATCATCTCGCACAGGTGCCCGGCAGCCTCATCGGAGATTTCCGGCGCGCCCGCGGTCGACGGCGGCAAACCCGGGTTGGGTGCCTCGGTGCTGGTAGCGCATCCCGCGACAACCAGCAGCCCGACCATCGCGAACCCTCGCAAATTTGTGAACACGGGCTGTCCCTCCGAGAAAGTTTTGTCCTTGCTCAGTGCGAATGCCCGCCTCGCACCGGGTCAAACGGTGCTCGGCGGACGGAATTCGCTGGGGGAGGCAGGGATTGGATCGCCACGGCGGGTCGGAATCGTGGTGAGTGCAACCGGTGACCGGTGGTTGTGTGGGCGGCTAACGTTTCGATGTTCGGGTTTCCTGGTGAGGAGAGTGTGATGACCGTCGACGTCGATATCGCGGTGCATCCGCTCGATGATCCGGTGCGGGCTTCGTTGCGGGGCGAGCACAGTCGGTTCGCGCGGTGGACCGGGCGGATCGGGCGTTATGAGCCGGAGGTGGCGCGGTTCGTCGGGCATCCGGCGGTCCTGGACGCCCAGGATTGGGCTGATCTGGGGACTGTGCTGGGGTCGGGCAACAGTGCTGGGATTCGGGGGCGAGGGCATGTGGTGCCGTCGGGGTGGAGCGTGCTGGCCGAGTTGGACACTGTGCAGATGGACGGCGCCGGATTGCGGGTCGCTTTCGATCCTGAGCTCGAAAGACTCACTGCCGCTGATGTTCCCGAGATCTTGGCGTTGATCGCGCGGACCGAACCGGGTCCGTACGCGCCGCGCACCATCGAAATGGGCACGTATCTGGGCTTGCGGGTGAACGGTCGGTTGGTGGCGATGGCGGGCGAGCGGATGCATCCGCCGGGGTGGACCGAGATCAGCGCGGTGTGCACCGATGCCGAATTCCGGGGTCGGGGGATCGCGTCACGGTTGGTCCGGGCGGTCGGGGCCGGAATCCGGGCGCGGGGTGAGACGCCGTTCCTGCACGCGGCCGCGCACAACACGACGGCGATCAGTCTGTACGAGACGCTGGGGTTCACCCTGCGGATGAGGTCGAAGTTCACGCTGGTGCAAGCGCCGTAGATCACGGCACCAGAGCAGCATCCGGCGGAAATCCGGCGCTGAGCGTCGTGACGGTCGTTCCGTGAGTGCCGGCGATCGGTGCTGGCGGCTACGGCCGGTTCGATTCTCACGACCGAGGACCAGAACAGCGCATCGACGACCGAATTCAGCGGCACACCCGGCTATTCGGTCAGGTCAATCCGCCGTCGGCGCGGATGTTCTGGCCGGTGACCCAGCGGCTGTCCGGGTGAACGAGGAGCGCCACGAGGTCGGCGATATCGGTAGGTCGGCCGATGCGACCGAGGGCGGTCATCGCGGCGGCCCCCTCCACGGCCTCTGGTTGCGCGCCGGCACGCAGCAGATCGGTATCAGTCGGGCCGAGCGAGATGGTGTTGGCCGTGATGCCCCTGTGCCCGAGCTCGCGGGACGCGACGCGGGTGAGCTGCTCGACGGCAGCTTTGCCGGCCGCGTAGATCGCTTCCCCAGCGCTCGGCCAATGGGTGCCGACAGTGGAGACGGTGACGACCCGGCCGTTGTCACCCAGTCGCGGCGTTGCCTGAGCAAGGGTCAGGAATGTGCCTCGGGCGTTGACGGCCATCACCCGATCCCACTCTTCGACAGTCGCCTCAGCCAGTGGTGCGCTGGTGAAAACACCGGCATTGGCCACCAGAATGTCGAGCCCGACGCCCGCAGTCCGAAACACCTCGTCCGCCACAGCGAACCCGGCAGCGACCTGGTCGGGGTCGGCGAGATCGACCTGCACGGCCGATACGTGCCCGTTCGATTCGATGTTCTCGGCGACCAGCGTGTCGGCGGCATCGGAGCGCGTGGCGTAGGTGAACACCACGGTGGCGCCGTCTGCGGCCAACCGGCTGGTGATCGCGCGGCCGATGCCGCGCGATCCTCCGGTGACCAGGGCGCCTAACCCCGCCAGCGGTCGGAACGGTCTGGCAGATGTCCGTGTCGAAGTAGTCATGCCGGTAACGGTGGCATCGATCGCGGCACGAATCGCTCCGCAATCGGTGAGACGCTGGTGACCATGCTCGATACCAGTGTCCGGCTGCTGCGGCTTCTCGGGCTCCTACAAACCCAGCGGCTGTGGACCGGGGCCCAGCTGGCGTTGCGTCTGGGCGTGAATACCCGCACGATCCGTGCCGACATCGCACGCCTGCGGCGGCTCGACTATCAGGTCGACGCTGTTTCCGGTGTGGCCGGCGGGTATCGACTCCGTGCCGGCGCGAGACTGCCGCCTCTGCAACTCGACGACGACGAGGCCATCGCGGTAGCCATAGCTCTGCGCACCGCCGTCGGTGCCGGTGTGGTCGGTATCGGCGAAGACGCGGCCCGCGCGGCCACCAAACTCCAGCAGCTACTCCCGCCCCGGCTGCGTCACCGGCTGGACACGATCAGCGCGGTTGCCGAGGCCATACCGAACTCTCGAGATCCGGTGGAACCCAGTACTTTTCGGGATGTCGCCACGACTGTCGAGCGCAGCGAAGTGCTCCGCTTCGACTACACCGATCGGCACGACAGAGCCAGCGAGCGTCGCGTCGAACCGTACCGGTTGGTGCACTCCGGCGGCCGGTGGTATCTCGTCGGCTACGACCTCGATCGCCAGGACTGGCGCAGCTACCGCCTCGACCGAATCACACCGAAAACACCGACCGGGCCCCGATTCACCGCCAGAGACCTCCCCGCTCGCGATCTCGCGACATTCGTGACCCGTGGACGGATGGCCGCACTGTGGAACTACACCGCCCGAGTGATCGTCGACGCGCCTGCCGAAACCGTCGCAGCGCGCATACCCACCAACATCTGGACGGTCGAACCGATCGATCCGCACACCAGCGCGCTCGAAGCCGGCGCACAGAGCCCGCAACTGCTCGCGGCATACCTCGCCGCGATGGACCTCGATTTTCGTCTAGAGGCAGGCCACGCGCCCGAGCTCGCGGCCGCCATCGCGGCGCTCGCGGCACGCTACACGGCAGCTATATGCCCTACGGAATCACCAGAACTTCATAGAGGCAGCTGTTCGCTGAAAGGGTCCACTATCCCCTCCTAGTTGACGCGCCCGCAGCTCACCGCTCGCGGCGCCGTGGCGCTGGATCGGTCGATGCCTGCCACCGGCCCAGCGCCTCGGCCGAAACTCAGGTGTACTCGGCCAGGCTTCGCACCAAGGTGTGCCCCGACAACACGGTCTGCCGAAAATTGAACGTCTTGGGCGACGGAGCAGACCTCCGATCGGCTCGCGCATATGCTCACGCCCGTGCGGTGCGTCGATTGACCTCTCCCAGTGCCCCGAGCGCCTGTCATCGAAATACGATGGTGCGATAGGGCATGAAAACCGCTCATATGCAATTAGTTCAAGGGCATGAGATCCGTTGAGATGCAATCCGTTATAGGTCATAAAATCTGGTGGGATGCAAATATGTCGCAGGGCATGGAATTCGTCCGTATGCAATTGATTGGATATATATCTCAGTAATTGCTTGGGGTGTGGTGATTGTTTACGGTCCAGTCATCAGGTTCTCTCCGATCGAATCCAAGGGTGTTCATGACCGCGTCCCCAACGTTGTCGAAGTTCAGGCAGCACTTGATCCTTGCTGTTCTCATGTTCTCCCAGCTGGTGATCTGGCTGGACAACACCATCCTCGGTGTCGCCTTGGAAACTCTCGCGGACCCGGTCAGGGGACTGGGTGCCAGCCCGGCCGAGCTTCAATGGGCCACAGGCGCATACACTCTGGTGTTCGCCACCTTGATGTTCACCACAGGCGCACTGGGCGATAGCTTCGGCCACCGGACTGTGCTCGCAACTGGAATGGTGATCTTCGCAGGGGCCTCGATATGGGCGGCGTACGCAAATGACCCAAGTCAACTAATTACCGCCCGGGCCGTGATGGGAATAGGCGCCGCGCTGATCATGCCTGCCAATTTTGCCATCCTTCTATGGACCTTCACCGGGCCCGCGCGGGCAACCGCGATCACCATTTCCTCGACAGCCGCCGGTGTCGGAATGGCTGCGGGCCCGGTGTTGGCGGGGCTCCTTCTCGGCCATTTTTGGTGGGGTTCGGTCTTTCTCGTCAACCTCCCGGTTGTGGTGCTGGCGTTGGCCGGGATCGCCATGCTGGTTCCTGATTTCCGCAGTCCCACCGTGCGGCCGCTGGACCCGGCTGGGATGTTGTTGTCGATCAGCGGACTCGCGGCGTTGGCCTACGGGCTGATCCGTGCGGGGCAGGTGGTCAACTGGATCCGTCCGGATGTCTGGGCGCCGATCGGCGTCGGCCTGGCCCTGTTGGTAGCTTTCGTACTCGTCGAACTGCGACTCGAGGCGCCCAGTTTCGATCCCCGACTGCTCGCGCAACGGGTATTCGGTGGCGGCAACGCGGCCATGGCGTTGCTCTTCTTTTCAGTGGCTGCCATCACTTTCTATAACGCATTTTATCTGCAAGGTGCACTTGGCTTCTCGCCGATGAAGGCAGGCTTGGCCAATGTCGCGACCGCGGTCGGCGCGGTCGTGGGTGCGCCCCTTGGCGCGCGTCTGGTCCACCGCTGGTCACTACGCCCCGTCGCCGTACCGGCGATGACCGTGGCGGCGCTGTCCATGGGCGCGTTCGGGTTGCTCGGACTGCAGACCCCCCTCGTCTGGATCGAGATCATGTTGTTGGTCCAGGGTCTTTCGGTCGGCATGATGATGCCAGTGACGGGAGCGCTGATCAGCATCCTGCCGTTGGAACGGGCCGGTGCCGGGTCAGCCGTCACCCACACTGCGCGACAGACCGGCAGCGTGATCGGGATCGCGGTAGGCGGCACGATCATGTCGGTCGCTTATCGGCGCGCGATCGAACCCTCGCTGAGCGATGTACCCGAGCAGGTACAGAACCAGGCGCGTGTTTCCGCCGAACAGGCCAGGCATGTCGCCACCGCGATTCACCGGCCCACTCTTGCCCAGGCTGCCGACAATGCGTTTATCCATGCCATGCACGTTGGCGCGGGCTGGATCATGCTCATCACACTCGTCGGAGCAGCTGTGCTGGTATTCGCCTTGCGTCCTGTCGGGAAGCCGACGGGTCTGGCACAGGAGCCGGCCGACGGTCGGGCAGGAAGCGGCCGCTCCGCGACTGAGGCCACCCCATTCCGGGTCCGATAACCAGCCCGCTTATGAGAGCACTGACGTGGGCAGCCGCTAACAGTTCGGAATGGCGTCGACAGACAGCATGGCCGACGACCTCGGTCGATGAGGACCAGCAGCGGTCGACACCCCATCACCACGTGGAAGCTGATCGGGTTATCTCGTCGGCGATGTCGGTGACGCTGGGCATCGCGGCGATCTCGGCGGCGACCGCCCGCGCGGCGGCTGCCAGGTCGGGATCAGCGAGCAAGGTGTTGAGGTGGGCGGCGGTGATCGAACGGGCGGGCACCGCCAGACCGGCGCCGCGTCGTTGCACCGACAGCGCGTTCCATGCGCGATCGCCTGGCGCCGGCGTGGCGATCTGGGGGATGCCCGCGTGCAGGGCGGCGTAGACGGAGCCGGCTCCGGCATGGTTGACCATCCCCGTGCAGTGGGGCAGGGCCTCGTGGAGGGCGATCCACCCGGTGGTGTGCACGTTCGCGGGAAGTCCGTTGGTGTGCAGGGTCTTTCGATCGGGTCGCACGATGACGATGTCCGCGTCGACCTGTGGTGCGGCGCGCACTATCGCACGCAGCATCGGGTTGGGACCGTCGCCGAGCATGGTCGATCGGGTGACGAGAACGCGTCGGCGTGTGGACGGTTCGCGCAGGAACGCGGGTGTGGCCGCACCCGGGGTCGAATACGGGGTGTAGCGCACGGCTTGCCCCTCGACGCCGGCGAGGCTGGGTGGGGCGATGGACAGGGTGCTCGCCGGTGCGGGCAGTGCGGTATCGGTGAGCAGTGGCAGGAGTTCGCGGCGGATGAGCGTGCCGTTGTCGAAGGCGATGTTGTGCAGGATCGTGGGCACCCCGAGCCGGTCGGCCACGATCGCCGCCGCTGACGCGAACGGCTCATGCACGATCACCTGCGGCCGGAACTCGATCGCGGCACGCGACAGCGGCTCGATCATCGGTCGATTGGTGACCGCGAAGACGTGGGCGCCGCCGCGCGGGTCGGCCATTCCCCTGCCCGATTGCCACGCAAGCACTGGATGCGCGCCCAGCCCACGCACCGCGGCACGCCGATAGTCGATGGGCGGGGCGACTTCGGCGACCGGTAATCGTGCGCGCACTACCGCGGCCGCGTCCCCACCGGTGGCGACCATGACCTCGTGCCCGCGCTCGCGCAGAGTTTCGACGAGCGCCATCATCGGGAACAGGTGCCCGATCAGCGGCATCGCCACGAACAGCACGCGCATGCGGTCTCCGTCATCGCCTTCGGCGGCCGCGTTCTCGACCCCCACCCGTTGATCAATACGATCCGACGCCGCCGAGGGTTCACTCGTGGCGTCGGGAAAGCGTCATGGGGCCGCAGCCCCGTGATAGAAGAAATCACCGAGGCCGACGGTGAAAACGAGGATGCCATAGAGGGCGTGCTCGACCGAGGTGGTGAGCAGTGAGCGGGTTCGCCGGTACCTGGCGGCGAAGAGCGCACCGGCCGCCGTGCTCAGCAGCACCGAGATCCAGTTGCCGACGATGAAATGGGCGAAACCGAACGCGAGGGCGCTGGCGGCGATCATGCGCGGACCGTCGCCGAAGATCGGGGCGTAGCGGTGGAACAGGAACGCGCGGAAGAGCAGTTCCTGCGGATAGACGCTGACGAGCGGATAGAACATCAGGACCAGGACCCAGATCAGGGGGCGTTCGCGCGGCAGATCGAACAGGGAGTCGGGCCGCAACACCGTGACCGCGGCGGTGAGGACAAGCGCTGAGATCGCCCAGAGCGCGAGGATGCCGGGCAGGGCGGGCCGCAGTTGCTCAGGTCGCCAGAAATCGCGGCGGTCGAAACCGGTGCGGCGCAGATAGATCACGATGCCGACGGTGGTGACCAGCAGGAAAGGTAGCGGGCTGATGCCACGCAGCGCGAGCGCGAACAGCCCGATCAGGACGAAGAACAGGGTGACGAATTCGGCTGTGAGCCACGTTTTCCGGGTCTTCCGGCCGGTGCGGCCGGTGTCGACGGTCATCTGCCGAGACTAGCCGCTGTGCTCGGCCGTCGTCGCGGTCAATGTGGCCAGCAGGGTGGGCAGGGCGGTGCCGATGGGTTCGCGGATGACCTCGTCGGCGAGGTCGTCGTAGGGGGTGGGTTCGGCGTTGATGATGATCAGGCGCGCGCCGTGGTCGGCGGCGACGCCCACCAGCGAGGCGGCGGGCTGGACCTGCAGGCTGGTGCCGACGGCGATGAACACGGTGCAGGCCTGCGCGATCGCCCTGGCGTGTCCGAGTACCTCGGAGTCCAGTGCCTGGCCGAACATGACCGTCGCGGTTTTGAGGATGCCGCCGCAGCGCAGGCAGGCGGGGTCGGGCTCGCCCGCGGCGATGCGGTCGAGGGCTTGTTCGGTGGTGGTGCGGTCATCGCAGGACGTGCACAGCACCGTCCGGGCGTTGCCGTGTAGTTCGAGTACTTTGCGGTCGGGCAGGCCGGCGAGTTGGTGCAGCCCGTCGACGTTCTGGGTGATCACGCGCACCGCGGTCCCGGTCGCGGCGAGCGCGGTGACGGCGGTGTGGGCGGGGTTGGGCCGGGCGCGCCAGGCGGGGTGTTCGCCGCGCATGAGCCAGGATCGGCGGCGGATGTCGGGATCGGCCATGTAGTAGTCGTAGGTGACGAGTTTCTGGGCGTCGGGGTCGCGCTGCCACAGGCCCGCCGGGCCACGGTAGTCCGGGATTCCGCTGTCGGTGGAGACGCCGGCGCCGGACAGGATCGCCACGAGCTGCTTCATGGATCCAGCCTAGGGCCGATTGCGCCGTCGGATCGAGGGGGTATCGCATCTGACTATGGAACGCTAAAGTCTGCTTGGGAGTTGACAACAGTGGAAGGTGGCAGACGAATGACGTCGGCAGCGGTCAAACGACAGGTGCTCGAACTCGGTGGGGCGTTCATGATCTCGCGCGAGGCCAGGGCTTTCGGGGAGACGACGGGGGTGGCCGGTTTCCACGGCGCCTACACGCGGGGACGTGGCGGGGTGCTCGGTGACGTCGACGCCGACGTGGTGACCGCGGCATTCGGCTTCTTCGAACCCGTGAGCGTGCGCGCCGCCTGGGAATCGGTGCCGATGCCCGCCGCGGACGCCGCGGCGGAATACATGAACGCCTGCCGAGATTTCGGCCGACGCAAGCTCGCCGCGTTCGACGGGGCCGACCGGCTCGCGCACCTGCTGCGCCGCGTGGTCGATGCCGCACCCTCGACCGGGGTACCGCTGTTCGCCGGATGGCGGGCGATGCCGGTGCCCGAGGACGGCCCGGGCGCGGTGCTGCAGCTGACCCATGTGCTGCGCGAACTTCGCGGCGGGCTGCACCTGGTGGCGGTGCTGGCCAACGGTCTCACCCCGCTGCAGGCGATCCTGGTCTCGGGCTCACCGATCCTCGACGGACCCGGCCACGCGAAATTTCTCGGTTGGGCCGAACCGTTCGAGACCGTCACCGACGATGTTCAAGTGCGCTGGGACGCGGCGGAGAAGCTGACCGATGAACTGATCGCACCGTGCTTCGATGCCCTCGACGAGGCGGAGCGCGACGAGCTCACCACGCTGACGCTCGACGCGCACCGAGTCGCCTTGAGCCGCTAGCGCATTCAGGAACCGATGACGTCGCGCCCGCGGCCCACGATCAGTGGGTCGGCGGTGTCGACGATCTCGAAATCCTTGTTGTCGTAATCGAACCCGCTCAACACGTGGCGCATCGCGTTGAGTCTGGCGCGCTTCTTGTCGTTGCTCTTGACCACGATCCACGGCGCGTGATCGGTGTCGGTGTGCTCGAAGTTCTCCTCCTTGGCCGCGGTGTAGTCGTCCCACTTGTCGAGCGAGGCCAGGTCCATCGGGGAGAGCTTCCAGTGCCGGACCGGGTCGACCTGGCGGATGGCGAAGCGGGTGCGCTGCTCCAGCGGCGAGACCGAGAACCAGAACTTGACCAGGTCGATACCGTCGTCGACGAGCATCCGTTCGAACAGCGGCACCTGCGACAGGAACCGTCGATGCTGTTCGGGGGTGCAGAAACCCATCACCCGTTCCACCCCGGCGCGGTTGTACCAGGAACGGTCGAACAGCACGATCTCGCCCGCGGCGGGCAGATGCTCGACATAGCGCTGGAAATACCACTGGGTGGATTCGCGCGCCGAGGGCTTCTCCAGGGCCACGACCCGGGCCCCGCGCGGATTCAGGTGCTCCATGAAGCGTTTGATGGTGCCGCCCTTGCCCGCGGCGTCGCGGCCCTCGAACACGATGACGACGCGGCGGCCGGTCGCTTTGACCCAGTTCTGTAGTTTCAGCAGTTCGATCTGTAGTAGTCGTTTGTCCAGGTCGTATTGCAGACGCGAGACCCGTTCGTCGTAGGGGTAGCCCTCCCGCCAGGTGTCCACGACCAGGCCGCCCGGTTCGGTGAGCAGGATCGGATCGTCGTCGTCGCTGTCGTCGACGGTGAATCCGGTCGTGTCGGCGAGATTCACGGCGGTCGCGAGATCGGCGATCTCGCTGATATCACGGGGGATCGGACGATCGTCGACATCAGTCATCCCGCCGACGCTAGATGGCGTGCGTGTCGCGAAGATGAACGCGCGGTGCCCGGCCGGGCCGTACCGACCCGTCCGGGACCCGTCGACCCAACACGGCGATTTGGGCTCGATCTCGTGAGTTCCTGCAGATGACACCCCGCTCGGGGCAGACTGTGAACTGATTCATGCCGCTACTCGCGAGGCGTTGCCGCCCGCCGTGGAGAGGATGACGCCGATGCACGACGGAGGCTCCTTCACCGACCAGCCTGCCCTCCCCGACGACGAGCCGACATCGGGCAGCCGCGTGATCCGCATCGCGTCCGTCGCGGCGCTGGGTGGATTGTTGTTCGGCTTCGACAGCGCCGTGATCAACGGCGCGGTCTCGGCGATTCAGGACAGATTCGATGTCGCCGACGCCGTTCTCGGCTTCGCGGTGGCCTCGGCGCTGCTCGGCGCCGCCGCGGGCGCGATGACCGCGGGCCGGATCGCCGATCGCATCGGCCGGCTCAAGGTGATGCGGATCGCCGCGATCCTGTTCTTCGTCAGCGCCGTACTCACCGCCTTCGCGCCCGATGTCTGGATCCTGGTCGTGGGCCGGGTGATCGGTGGTCTCGGTGTCGGCGTGGCCTCGGTGATCGCCCCGGCCTACATCGCCGAAACCTCACCCGCGCGGATTCGCGGGCGGCTCGGGTCGCTGCAGCAGCTGGCCATCGTGCTCGGTATCTTCCTGGCACTGCTGGTGGACTACGTGCTCGCCGAGATCGCGGGCGGCGCGAGCGAGACTCTGTGGTTCGGGCTGCAAGCCTGGCGCTGGATGTTCCTGTCGATGATGGTGCCCGCCGTGGTCTACGGCGTGCTGGCCTCCACGATTCCGGAGTCGCCGCGCTATCTGGTCGCCACGCACAAGATTCCCGAGGCGCGGCGCGTGCTGTCGATGTTGTTCGGGGAGAAGAATCTCGAGGTCACGATCGGCCGGATCGAGGAGAGTCTGCGCAGCGACACCAAGCCGTCGTGGCGGGACCTGCGCCGTCCGGTGGGCGGGCTCTACCCCGTGGTGTGGGTGGGGCTGATGCTGTCGGTGTTCCAGCAGGCCGTGGGCATCAACGTGATCTTCTACTACTCGAATGTGCTGTGGGAGGCCGTCGGGTTCGAGGAGTCCCAGTCGTTCCAGATCAGCGTGTTCACCTCGATGGTCAACATCGCCACCACGATCGTCGCGATCATGCTGATCGACAAGGTGGGCCGCAAACCGCTGCTGTTGACCGGTTCGATCGGCATGACCGTCACGCTGGCCACCATGGCGATCTGCTTCGGCGGCGCCGAACAGGTGCCCGACGCCGAGGGTGTGATGGAGCCGCACCTGTCCGGTGCGCTCGGTCCGATCGCGCTGGTCGCGGCCAACCTGTTCGTCGTCTTCTTCGGGATGAGCTGGGGCCCGGTCGTGTGGGTGCTGCTCGGTGAGATGTTCCCCAACCGGATCCGTGGCGCGGCCCTGTCGCTCGCCGCGGCGGGCCAGTGGGCGGCGAACTGGGCGATCACCGTGTCGTTCCCGAGCCTGAAAACGTTCTCGCTCGGCTTCGCCTACGGGATGTACGCGGTGTTCGCGCTGCTGTCGCTGGGTTTCGTCGCCAAGTTCGTACCCGAGACCAAGGGGATGTCGCTCGAAGACATGGACGAGGCCGCCGGCTACGAACACCCCACCGGCGGCTCCTGATCCCGGGTCTCGGCCTGTGCGTCCGCCTCACTACCGACACGTCCCAGGAAGCCTTGCGCGCCCGAAAGGACTTGCAGGGCAGGGAAGTCGGTAGACAGACCGCGCCATAGATCCGGCGATATCGGGTCGTTGTCGGCCCAGCAACTCCATGCCGCGTCGTTGCGGGAAACCCGAGTTGATCATGTATGTTCGAGGGTTCGCATCAGCTGATTTGGAGTGTGGCATGGGGATTGGTGGCGGGTGGATGGGCCAGCGGGGCACAGCACAGGACGCACAGCAGATGTGGCCGAGCGTGGCCGCGGAGTCGTGGCAGTGGTTCGGCGAGGAACTGACATGGCTGCTCTTCACGATGCCGTCCTCCGCCTGGATCGCCCTGGACGGCGCCGGCATCCGGTATGCCCGCTTCGGCTGGGATCGCGACGGGTTCCGAGGTGAACTGGTCAGCGGCCCACGTCAATTCTCCCCCCAGGGCTGCGACTTCCTCCGAGCGAACGGCTGGACGGCCCCAGCCGCCGATCACCCCGAGACCTGGGTCCAGCTCTTGTCCTGGCCGATCCGATACGACGTATACAACAGCCTGGTGAACGCAGTGGCAGCCGTGCTCCGCAGCGAATTCGGGTTGGGTCTCGCCGTCGAAACCGCCGCCGTCGGCTGGGACGACGATGCCGGCGAAGAGCTCGACACCGGCGGACTGGCGGGCTTGCTCGGTCGCGACGATCTGAACCAGCAAGGACCGCGACCAGTCAGCGAATTCCTCCAGGCGCGCCGTGCCGATATCGCCGCGAAGATCACGTTCGCGAGGCAGGCGCACGAAGCACGGATGGACGCGGCCCTGCGCTACTGCACCCACCAGGGGTGCACGGTTCTGTCCGGCGGTGACAAAACCTGGCCGGTCCGGGACCGAACCGCCGACATCGTCGCTCTCGCCGAACCCGAGGTGCTGGTGGTGATCGATGTCTATCTCGACATCGAGTCGATGGCGGACTATTCGTCGTTGCAGGTAGATGCCGACGAAATGGGACACGACCAACTGTTCGCCATGGTCGAGGCCGATCCCGATCTTGCCGCACGACGGCCCGACGTGCGCGAAGGCGTGGCAGCGGGACGAATTCAGGTTCAGTACGTGCGCATGATCATCGACGAAGACTGGGACTGCCAGGTCGCGACGTATCCGCCCGCCTCCGTCGACGGCGGGTCGCAGACGCCGGAAGGGCCGTGGTATCCGCTGCTGAAGCCCGCCGATTGGGAACAACGCCACCTGATCACCCACTGGGCCACCACAGCGGGCACCGTCCCCATCATCGTGCTCGCCGTCGACACCGACTCCGGATACCAAGTAGAGGGTTTCGGCGACGACGTCGACAGCAACGCTCTGCTGGCGGAAGCCATGGCGAACCTCGCTGCGCTGGAATACGACTGGGAGGTGTCCGAGTTCCACGGCCTCCCACTCGCCACGTCCTCCGGCAACGACTTCTCGGCGGAAAAGGTGCTCGACCCCAAGCACATGCTCGGTGCCCATCACGCTTTGCGGACGGACAAACTCCTGGTCGCCGTCCCGCGACGAACCTGCCTCATGGCAGTCCCTTTCGACCTCGAACCGCAACAGATCATGCTTTTCGAGCATCTCGTCCGAGTCACCTACGAGGACGATTCCTACGGCAACGCCTCCATCACGAGTGGCGTCTACATCGTCGAAAACGGTCGTGCACAGAGTTTCTTGGCAGACTTGTAAAGACCTTCTCTGGGGCAGGTGACCATGTCGTGTGACGTCGTGTCGCCGACACTCCGGCTGCGTTTGCAGCGGTTCTCTGGGGTGTGTAGCTCTGTGACTCCGTGTAGTGAACTCGGACAACGGAGGATGGATGCGGGCGTTTCTGGTTCGGATGCCTTCGGGCACTAGGTATTGGACCGTGGTCGGCGAGGACTACGAGGTCGCCGACGGTCCCCGATCTGTTTCTGGGGGAGTTGAAGCTGGGACAGGATCGGGCGGAGTCGACGACAAAGGCCTGCGCCCAGAGCGTGGCGTTGTATCTTCGCTGGAATTCACTCACCGGCCGCGACTGGGATTGTGTGGCAAGGGACTGGCGAGAATCCGGTCTCGGCGCACCCGCCGACATCGACCAACTCCAACGCGAAGTCAGCACCCTCCAACAGCAGGTCGTCGACCTCAGCGGACAACTCACCGACCGTGAACAAGAACTCGAAGCTGCACGCGCAGCGAACCGAGAACTGTTCGCCATCTTGAACAAACGCCCATGATGGGAAACCGCACAAGGCCGCTACTGACCAGGTGTGTCGCCGACGAGCCGTGGCTTGCTACAGCGGGCGCACGCTCATCGGCATGAGCGCCACCTAGCGACCCACGTCCTGGTTCCCGCACAACACCTGTCGCGGTTTGCTATTCCCGACTCTTGACTGAGGTCGCACCAACGGCCTTGACGCCCGGAGCCTTCGCCTTGCCTTTCATGCCGAGGCCCTTGACCGGCGGAAGCGGAGTCTCCGCCGCGGGAGCAGCCGCAGTCTCAGCGGGTGCGGACTCGGTTCCTGCCGAATCATCCTTGGCACCGGGTGCTTGCGCTGCGCGCTTCGTCGCCAAGCCCTTGCCAGGAGCCTTGGCCGGGCCCTTCATAGCAAGACCCTTGACCGGAGCTGCGGGCTTGTCCTCGGCAGCCGGTTCGTCGGCCTTCGCGCCGGGAGCCTTCGCCGTCCCCTTCATCGCCAGACCACCACAGGCTGGCTTGGCCGCAGGCAGGGCCGGGGTTTCCACCTCGGCGACAACCGGTTCGGGCTCGGCCTCGACCTGCTTGGGCTTCTGAATGACCACCAGGTTCTCACTCAGCAGCTTGGCATCGACCCGGGTGATCGCATCCAACATCAACTGCGACACATCCACGACCTCGATCCGGTCGGCCGCGTCCATATCGTCCTGGCGCGCGGTCACACCATCGGACAGCATCACCCGGCAGAACGGGCAACCCGTCGCGATCTTCGTCCCCGCGCCCGGCGAGGAATCGATCGTGGCCAGCGCCTCGTCGACCCGGTCGACGTTGATCCGCTTACCGAGTTGCTCCTCCATCCACATCCGCGCACCACCGGCGCCACAGCACATGGAACGTTCCCCGTGGCGCGGCATCTCGATCAGGGTCGAGCCCGATGCTTCCATCAGCTCACGCGGAGCGTTGTAGACCTTGTTGTGCCGGCCCAGGTAGCAGGGATCGTGATAGGTGACGTTCTGGGTCACTGAGGCCACCGGCACCAGCTTCTTCTGCCGCACCAGACGATTGAGCAACTGGGTGTGGTGCACCACCTCGTAGGTGCCCCCGACCTGGGGGTACTCGTTGCTCAACGCGTTGAAGCAGTGCGCACACGTGACCACGATCTTCTTCTTGGTCTGCTCGACACCGTCGAAGACCTCGTTGATGGTCTCGATGTTCTGCTGGGCCAACTGCTGGAACAAGAACTCGTTGCCCGCACGCCGCGCGGAGTCACCGGTACAGGTCTCGCCCTGGCCGAGCACCATGAACTTGGTCCCCGCGGTAGCCAGCAGCTCGGCGACCGCCTTGGTGGTCTTCTTCGCGCGATCCTCGTAGGCGCCGGCGCAGCCGACCCAGAACAGGTACTCGTACCCGTCGAAGGAGTCGGCGTCCTTGCCGTAGACCGGGACCTGGAAGTCCATCTCGTTGATCCAGTTGAGCCGGTCCTTGGAGTTCTGGCCCCACGGGTTGCCCTTGTTCTCCAGGTTCTTGAACAGACCCGCGAGCTCGGAGGGGAACTCCGACTCGATCAGCACCTGGTAGCGGCGCATGTCGATGATGTGATCGACGTGCTCGATATCGACCGGGCACTGCTCGACGCACGCACCACAGGTCGTGCACGACCAGAGCACTTCGGGGTCGATGATGCCGTGGACGTCCTCGCCACCGACCAGCGGACGATCGGCCTCGAGACGGGATTCATCCGAAAGCCGCTGCAGCGCTTGCTCATCACCGCCGGCCAATAGGTAGGGAGCTTTGGCGTAGGTGTGGTCACGCAGCGACGTGATCAACAGCTTCGGGGAGAGCGGCTTGCCGGTGTTCCAGGCGGGACATTGGGACTGGCAGCGGCCGCACTCGGTGCAGGTGGTGAAGTCAAGCAACCCCTTCCAGGTGAAGTCCTCGACCTTGCCGACACCGAAGGTGTCCGCATCGGGATCGGCGGTCTCCATATCGAGAACCTTGCCGCCCGACATCATCGGCTTGAGCGCGCCGAGGGCGACACTGCCATCGTTCTCGCGCTTGAAGTAGATGTTGAAGAACGCCGAAATCCGGTGCCAGGCAACACCCCAGGTGAGCTTGCGTCCGATGATGTAGAGGAACGCGGCGCCGGCCAGCATTTTCACGAACGCGAAGACCGAGACCATCAAGGGACTGGCAGGTAGCAATCGAGCCACCTGCATCGTGAAGAGGTCCGACGACAAGTGTCCGCCACCGTAGGTGGCGATCCGCCCGGCTTTGACCAGGACATCGCCGAAGCCGTGGACGAGCACGATCGTCTCGATGAGATAGGCCGCAAGGAAATTCGAGCCATTGAAACGGGACAGGCGTTCGGGCCGCCGCGGATGGTTCAACTGCCGGATGGTGATCAGCGCGACGATGCCGATGATCGTGGCGAGGCTGAGGACTTCCTCCAAGAGGTGATAGCCGAAGGTGTCACCGATGATCGGCCAGCTGAATGCTGGCTTGAAGGTCTGACCGTAGGACTCGAAGTAGAAGACCATACCGAGCAGGAACCCGGCCATGACCAGCCAATGCGCCCACCCGACGGTCCGGAACTTGTTCATCCGGGTGTGGGCGGCGACCTCGACCACGACCGTCCGGATCCGAGGCAGCACCGGGCGCAGCCGCGATGAGTCAGGTGCACCGGCGCGGAAGACGCGAATCATCCGCAGCACCCCGATCGCCAGTGTCGCCCAGCAGAACAAGGTGATGGTGGCACCGATGATCCCTAGTGCGATCGTCGCAGCGCTCATATGCAAATCCCCCGCTTCGAGAAGTCCCCTACGTCATCAACCATCATGTTACTGGCTGGTAACTTGTGTGCCTGAGGTCAAAGTAGCATTTAGATCAGAGCTTGCGAAACCCCGATGTGAAGATCCTCGCCGCGGCGGATCTTCCCGAGATCCATTGCGATACCGCCTATTTGATCGTTGACCTCATCGCGAGGCCTCGCGTCGGTCTCGAGTGCCTGGCGGTAGATGATGCCGATGCCAGTGGATCACCGCACTGCCGCTCGGTGTCGGAGTTCACCGATTGACGACGTCACGCCCCCGGTTCCTGCATAACACCTGTCGCGATTTGCTACCTTCGGCGCCGAAGCCACTGAGCTGCGCAAACCTCACCCGATCCCTGCTTGCCCCTCCTAGACCACCGGAGAAGCAGCAACCCGTAGGGGCTGCGTGAAAGCTGCATGTGCGGAAGCGGATTCATAGTGAGGCGAATACGTTCGTCACCGATCGGTATGGCTGCTAGTAATCAGCATGCTCGTGAGCTGGGGGCCGGCACCGTTGCGGGCGGGGCAGTCGTGCTCGGGGTGGCCGTCGTGGTGGTGTTCGTGCGAGCGCTGCGCGCAGAACAGCGCAAAGCCGAAGCACTGGACGTGGCGCGCCGTGGTCACGACACGCAGCCCTCGAACTGAAGAAACCGGGGTCGCGGGTTGAATCGTCCGAAGCCCGGCCGGGTCTTGGGTGAGACCGGATAGCAGCCACGGCTTCGGCTGCATTCGACAGGATGTCGGCCACCACGTGGCCTGACGCCGAGACACACCGGCGGCTCAGAGGAGATATTCCGAATCTCCCACTTGAAATGAACTGAACGAATGTCCAAGTTGGTCAAGTGTTCATGTAGGCGGGGCTGTTCGGAAACCGGGCGCCAATAGGTTCGGACCGAACCACTACCCCCCGGTTGGAGATCCCGCGCATGCGAATGCCCCTGCCCCGCCTCGCCGCCCCCTGCGTCGGTTCCCTCACCGCACTGGCCCTCGTCACCGGCATGATGCTCGCGCCCGGCGCCGCGCAGGCCGATATCGCCGAAACCCTGGCCACCACGCCGATCAGCGACGCCACCGCTGTCTGCACCAGCGGCGCACCGACTTTCGACGACGTGGTGACCGCCGCCGCCTCGGTGCTGCGCAGTACCGTCGCGCCCGCGCAAGTGCTCGCCTACGATCGGCAGGTCGCCGACTTCCGGGCCGCGATCGCCGCACTTCGGGTGCATCGCGACGGGCTGCCGCTGCGCCCCGAACAGGTCGGCGTACGGCCCGCCGAACTCGACGATCCGATCGTCACCTACCTCGTCAACGGTCTGGACGCGGTACGCACGGGGCGCATCGACGAGACGATGTCGGTCTCGCAACTGACCGTCAACGACGCCATCGAGGTGTTCATCCTGGCCACCGGCATCGTCAAGATCCCGGCCAAACTGGTCGCGGGCATGGTGCCCACTGTCGGAATATTCCTCAAACCTGTTGTCAGCGCGATGTTCACCGGCACCAAGTCGCTGGCCCGCGCGGTGCAGAACTCCATCGATGCAGGCTGCGTGGCGCCGAACGTGTACCCGCCGCTCGAACTCGGCGACGCCGCTATCGAGCCTGTACTGGTTCCGCAACCCATCGAGGATCTGGCCGCGCTGGTCATGAACGCCGACGGCACCTGCACGCCCGTCGCGGAATTGACGCTGGCCACCGTCGTGGAGCGCGCCCGCGCCTTCCTCGACAGCGGGGCCGTGGCAGTGGACCGGATCGCGATGCACCAGGCCGCCGACGTCCTCCAGGAGTTCCTGGCGAGCAACCGGGTCGCCAAGGTGATGCTGATGCGCCGCGCCGACGACCTGGGCCCGCTGGTCGAGGCCCTCGACCTGGGCCCGCTGACCTTCCTGGCCAATCTCGGCGCAGACCTCGTCGAAGGCAAGGCCCTCGACACGGTGCCGTTGGCGCAGGTCCAGGTCGAGAACGCCTTCGATCTCGCGACGCTGACCCTCGATATCACCAGTCTGCTGTTCTCGGCGGGCACCACCGTCGCCGGGTTCGCCGGAGTCGCCGAGACGGTCACCACGCCGCTGTCGATCGCGGCGAAACTGGTGTTCGCGCCGACCGACTACGGCGCGCCGATCGTGCGCGGCGTCATCCAATCGATGTGCGCGGTGTAGGCGAAGTCGCGACTCACGGGGCTGACAAACGTTTCGCGAGCACGCCCGTTAGGCTGCGGCGGCGTCGCGATCATGTCACTGTGCTTCGATCAGGTCAGTTGTCCAGCAGAGCCACTACCCAGAAGGTGACCATGCACGATCAGTTCTCGTCCGGAATCGGCCGTCGTGAAGTTCTGGCAGGCGCAGCGGGCGCCTTCGCGGGCCTGTCGCTGGTGGGGCTCACCCCCGCCGCCGCGGTGCCCGCCGAGGTGGCCAAGTTCGCCCCGGGCGCCGGGCGCACCGTGCGGGTGCTGGTCACCGGCGACGCGGGCACCGGCACCCGCACCCAGTGGGCGGTCGCCGACGCGGCCCGCGAGTTCCACGCACGCCGGCCGTTCTCGCTCGCGGTGGGCCTGGGCGACAACATCTACGACACCGGACCCAGCGGGCCCGACGACGCGCAGTTCGCCACGAAATTCGAGAACCCCAATGCGGGACTGGACTTTCCGTGGGCCATGGTGCTCGGCAACCACGACACCAGCTCGGTGTTCCCCGGCGACGGCGGCTGGCTGGCGCGCGGCAACTTCGAGGTGGAATACCACGCGAAGTCGCCGCGCTGGTGGATGCCGAGCCGCTACTACTCGGTGCGCGTGCCCGAACAGAACCCGGTCGTCGAGTTCTTCGTGCTCGACATCAACCCCCTCGCGGCCTACATCCCGCCCTTCCTCGACCCGTACTGGGCCGTCGACGGGCCGTACATGAACGAACAGCGCGCCTGGCTCGACACCGCGCTGGCCGAGTCCACCGCGCCGTGGAAGATCGCCTGCACCCACCAGGGCTACATCAGCAACGGCCCGCACGGCGACGCGGGCAACTACGAGGGTCTGCCGGTCGAGCCGATCAACGGTGTCCACGCCAAACGCTTCTTCGAAGACCATGTGCTGGGCAAGGTGTCGTTTCTGCTGTCGGGCCACGATCACACCCTGCAGGTGCTCGACCCGACGCCCGCGACCAAGGGCACCCGCCAGATCGTGTCGGGCGCGGCGGCGAAGACCTCGAGCGGTCAGCCCAGTCTCACCCACGGTGCCCACAGCGCGCTGTACGAGACCCAGCACGAACTGGGGTTCATGGTCTTGGACCTCACCGCGGACTCGGTGAACTTGACCGTGCTCACCGTCGACCCGGCCTCGGGCGCGAGCACTCAGGTCTTCGACCGGCGACTCGGCTGAGCGCGGCCGGCGGCGTTCGATCGGCGAATTGTCAGGACTTCCACCCGCTGCGCGCGAGCCACCCCGCGAAGTCCAGCAGGCCCGGATGGAGACGGCGCAGCTCACCGATGTCGATACCGAGATCCGGCACGGCGTCGAACGCCTCGAACATCTCGGCGACGTGTTCGTCGAACGCTCGCACCACCTCGATCGGCAGCCGGTTGCTCCGGGCCGGTCGCCCGCTCACCGCGCCGAAGGCCGAGGCGATCTGCGGCGGGGTGAGCCGGTCGCCCGCCAGCGACACCGTGGCGCCGAGGTAGTCCACCGGCCGGGCGAAGGCGATCGCCGCGAACGCCGCGATGTCCTCCACCGCGATCAGGGACAACGGAATGTCCTCGCGCACAGCCAGATTGACGATCAGGGTGCCGTCATCGCCGACGACAGGCCGGTTCAAGGTGTCGAAGTTGTCCATGAAGAAGGCCGGGCGCAACACAGTGGCGGGCACCCCGCTATCCGCGAGGTAGGCCTCGAGATGTTCCTTCACCTTGTAATAGGTGACCTTCGTGGCGAGCCCGGCGCCGCGCAGTGAGCTGTAGACCAGATGCTCGACACCGGCCGCACGCGCCAGATCGACCACGAGCTCGCCGCGTCGCCTCTCGGCGGCCAGCCCGGCCTCGGTGATGTGGACCCCTTCCATCATGGTCAGCATGAGGAAGACCCCGTAGACGCCGTCCAGCGCGGACTTCACCGCGGCCGGATCGTCGAGATCCCCGACGACCAGCTCCGCGCCTGCCGCCGCCAACCGCTGTGCCGCCGCAGCCGCGGGATCGCGGACGAACGCACGAACCGGATGTCCCTGCGCCAGCAACTGGCGCACCGTCGCGCTTCCCTGACGACCGGTGGCGCCGATGACCAGAATCGGCCGAAATTCGTTGCTGCTCATGGTAACTGCTTCCTCGTCGTCGGTGATGTCGTCGATCACCTGCTGATATCGACGCTAGATCGCCCGGTGACGCTGGTCCTGGTACGAATACTGCTACCCAGAACAGCAATGTTCACTGATCGAGGGAACCCTCTGATGACCGACAAGCATCGCGCCGAACTCGCCGATTTCCTCAAGGCGCACCGCTCCCGCTTGCAGCCCGCCGATGTAGGACTCCCCGGGGATCTGATCCCCGGGCGCAGGCGCACCCCGGGGCTGCGTCGCGAAGAGGTCGCCGAGTTGGCCGGGGTAAGCCTCACCTGGTACACGTGGCTCGAGCAAGGCCGCAAGATCGCGGCCAGCCCGCAGGTCGTGGACGCGCTGGCGCGGGCGCTGCGGCTGGAGCCCGTCCAGCACAGGCAGTTACGCAGGCTCGCCGGGCTCGCCGATCCGGTGGTGAAATATCAGGCAGGCGATGAGATCGCGCGTTTGCAACGGTTGGTCGACGCGATGTATCCGACCCCGGCGGTGGTGCACGATGCCCGGTTGGACTTCGTCGTATGGAACAGTGCGTTCCGCCGGATCCGCACCGACCCGGCCGCGCTGGCGCCCGAGCGCCGGAATCTGCTGTGGTGGATGTACACCGACGACCGCAACCGCGCGATGATGCGCCGCTGGGAAGCCGCCGCCCGCGCGATCATCAGCCAATTCCGGGTACTGCTCGGCAACAGTCCGGGCGATCCACGCCTGACTCAGGTGGTGACCGAATTGAGCGCCGCCAGCCCGGAATTCCGCGCCTGGTGGTCGGAGTATCCGATCCAGGACTTCCAACCGACCATCATCGGCATCGACCATCCCGAAGCCGGGCCGATCGACCTGGAACTATTCCAACTGCGGCTGGTCGAGAACCAGGAACTGCTCCTCGTCGTCCAACTTCCGGCGACCGACGACGATCGCGAACGCGTCCGCACCTACCTCAACACGTGCAGTTCGACGACGTGACCCTGGATCGCCGATCGCCCGAAACCCGTTGGCTGCTGGTCGAACCGACTCTTCGATAGGCTGCGGTGGTGACCAAACTGCGAGACCTGCAACACCGGGTGGTAACGACAGGGCAACGGTACATCGGTAACCCGATCATAAGTCGGCTGCCGATTCAGACCTTGCTCGAAACAACAGGCCGCAAGAGCGGTCAGCCGCGGATCACGCCGATCGGCGGCCGCCGAAGCGGCGACTCCTACTGGCTGGTTTCCGAGTTCGGCGAAAAATCCCAATACATCCGAAATATCCAGGCGAACAACCACGTCCGGCTGCGTATTCGTGGTCGATGGCACTCCGGCATCGCTCACCTGCTGCCCGACGACGACGCGCGAACACGATTGCGCGAGCTGCCGCGGGCCAACAGTGCCGTCGTCCGAGCAGTCGGAACCGACCTGCTGACCGTTCGCATCGACCTGAGCTGATCGAACACTCGCTCATACCGCTGATCGTGCGGGCCGCTCCGGCCTCGAAGAGTCAGCGGCCGATCTTGTCCAGTTCGACGAGCTCCTCCTCGGAGAGTGACACATTCGCGCCGCCGATATTCTCGCGCAGATGCGCGACCGAGGAGGTGCCCGGGATCAGCAGAATATTCGGCGACCGCTGCAGCAGCCAGGCCAGCGCGACCGACATCGGCGGCGCGTCCAACCTGGCGGCTACACCCGAAAGTGCCGAGGACTGCAGGGGACTGAATCCGCCGAGCGGGAAGAACGGAACGTAGGCGACGCCTTCGTCGGCGAGCCGATCGATCAGCTCGTCATCGTGGCGGTAGGCCAGGTTGTACATGTTCTGCACACACACGATCGGGGCGATCGACTGTGCCTGGGCGACCTGCTCGGTGGTCGCGTTGCTGACCCCGAGATGCCGGATCAACCCCTGTCGCTGCAGTTCGACGAGCGTCTCGAACGCCGCCGCGAGCGAGCCGGATCGGGGCCCCGTGGCATCGCCGAGCCGGAGGTTGACCAGGTCGAGTACCTCGACGCCGAGGGTTTCGAGGTTGTCGTCGACGGCGCGGCGCAGATCGTCGGGCTCTCGGGCCGGGGGCCAGCCGCCCTGCCGGTCACGGACCGCGCCGACTTTGGTCGCGATGTGCAGTGATTCGGGGTAGGGGTGCAGCGCCTGCCGGATCAGCTGGTTGGTGATGTGCGGTCCGTAGGCATCGGCGGTGTCGAGGTGGGTGATGCCGAGGTCGACCGCCTCGCGAAGGACCGCGAGTGCGCTGTCATGGTCAGCTGGTGGCCCGAAGACCCCGGGACCGGCCAATTGCATTGCGCCGTAGCCGAATCTGCTGACGGTCAGATCTCCCAGGGACCAGGTACCGCCGGGAAGCGCGGTGGATTGCATGCCCATGACCGCTCCTTTCGTTTCGAGCTGGTTGGTGGTGCACAACTGAACGTTGCTTCACAATGGAGGTGTAACTCTCGGATGGGAAGTACGCACTTCGAAGTGCGTAACGCACCCGCTGATCACAGGAGCGGTCGATGCCAACACAGACAGCGGCGCAGAAACGGGCGCAGACCAAGGCGCAATACGACGCTTTCCTGTCGGTATGTCCGAGCCGCCAACTGCTCGACCGGATCTCCGACAAATGGGTCACGCTGATCCTGTGCGCGCTCGGTGACGGTGTTTCGATGCGCTATTCGGAGCTGTCGCGCCAACTGGCGGGCGTCAGCCAGAAGATGCTCACCCAGACACTGCGCTCCTTGGAACGAGACGGTCTGATCACCCGCACCGTGACCCCGACAGTGCCCGTCACGGTCCGCTACGAGCTGACCGAACTCGGCCTGTCCCTGCACCAGATGGTGCGCGGGGTGAAGAGCTGGGCCGAGACACACATGGACGAGGTACTCGACAACCGAACCGGCTACGACACCGGCGCCGCCTGACGAGGACTCGGAGCTGTCCGCCATCCGAAAAGAAGTGGAGCCGACCCACGCCACACGGTTGGATGACTTTCTGCGGCGGCTGCCGCGTGCCCACGACCATGGATGACCGAGGAGTGCAACGATGCCGATCGCCACACTGCGAGGCGTGACTCTGGACTGCGCCGATCCGCGAGCTCTGGCCCGGTTCTACCGAGAGCTGACAGGCATGCGGCTCGGCTATGACGCTGACGACTTCGTCGCCCTGACCGATGGTTCGGGTTTCGACCTGGGCTTCCAACGGGTCGACCGATACCGGGCACCGTTGTGGCCCGGTCAGGATGTGCCACAACAGTTGCACCTGGATCTCAGGGTCGAGGACCTCGACGCGGCGGAGAAGTTGGCGCTGGAGTTCGGCGCGGTCAGGCCGGACCACCAGCCGGGCGGCGACCGGTGGCGGGTGCTGCTGGATCCGGCCGGTCACCCGTTCTGCCTGGTCGTCGGCTGATCCTTGCCTTTATCGCTGTTCCGCCGCGATCTCGGCGGCGCCGATCGCCGCATAGGATCCGGTGAGCGCGATCATTGTCAGCGCCGACCCTGTGGGAACGTCGCGTCGAACGAGGTGTGTCAGACCCGTGACCGTGTCGGAGATATCTACTGCCAGACCGAATTTCCTCCACCGGGCTCGTTCACGAGGGCCTGCGGTGAGATAGCCCAATCCCATCACCATCGCCCGGGCACCATAGATCCGCGTCATGTAGGTCAGTTCCGCTGACGGTCGAACCCCGACAATGCTGCCGAATCTGCGCGGGGCAGCGAGCGAGGCGACCGCGAGGGCCAGCCGACCGGCCGCCATCAGATTCAAGGCGTTGCTTCGACGTGCGGTACCCGGCTCGCCTGCTGCGAGTTCGTCGCGGGACCGGTGAAAACGCTGGAGCAATCGCAGTGCGAGGAGGGGGTGGGCCAGCAGTCGTGGAAGTAGCGGCAGGGGATCGAAGTAGGTGTCGTTGCTGACGAAATTGCCGTCGCGCAACACGATTCGGTCCACGATGTCCACGGCGATCGGCTGCCTGCCGAGAGTGCCGAGGAGGGTGAACTCGATGAGCACGCCGTCATCGGTGGGGCCCCACCGACGCACGACGCCGTGCAGGTCGGGGACCGCGTCGAACACGCCGTCGAAGAGACGGCGGAATCCGGCAGGTCCCGCTCCGCGGACAGACAGTGGCTGGCGCTGTCGGGTCTCCGGAGTGATTCTCGGCAGGAAATGCTCGATGAACGCGTCGCGGTTTCCCTGTGCCAGCCCCTCCCGGAAGAACGCGACGAACTCGGCCTTGTCGTCGGAGGAGGTGGTGGCGGGAAGTGAATCGTGCTGTGTCATGACTCTTCCTTGCTTCGGTGGCGTGTTGGGCCCACGAATCAGCCCACCCCGACGCTAACATAACTTTTTGAAGTGCACTCATAATTTAGAAGTGAGCTTTCAATTCTCCTCTCTGCCTGCTAGCGTGTCGGGATGGCACGACGTTCGTATGACCAGTTCTGCGGGTTGGCGCATGCGCTGGACGTAGTCGGCGAGCGCTGGACGTTGCTGATCGTGCGCGAGCTGATGGTGAGCCCGAAGCGATACTCGGATCTGGCCGCGGCACTGGACGGCATCGGAACCAGCCTGCTGGCGGCCCGGGTCAAGCAACTCGAGTCCGAGGGTGTGGTCCGGCGTCGACTGCTCGATCCACCCGTCGCGTCCGTGGTGTACGAACTCACCACTCGCGGCCATGAGCTCGCCCGCGCGATGGTCCCGCTCGCACTCTGGGGCGCCCGGCATTTCATGGATGCGGCGCGCGCTCCCGAAGAGAGCTTTCACGCCGAATGGCCCTTGGTCTTCCTCGCCGACCGCCTGAACGGCACCACTGCGGCGAACCTGAACGCCGAGTACGAGTTCCATATCGACGACAGCGTCGCCCGCCTGCGCGTCAGGGACGGAGAAGTCGATGTCGTTATGGAAAAGAGTGCCACCCCTGCCGATGCTGTTCTGCGCTGCGCCTCCGCCACTGCCGCCGCACTCGCCGGCGGCCGGATGACAGTCGCCGACGCGCTCACCGCAGGCCTCATCCAAGCCGAGGGACAGCCCGAATCGCTCGCAGAACTGCTGGAACTGCTGAATTCTCAGCTGCTATCGCTGTCCTCCCAGGTCTGACAGCGTGGCTGGTTAGGATTCGCGTCGTGTCCCAGACCCTGAACGGCGGTTGTCTCTGCGGCAGTATCCGGTTTTCGGCCACCGGTGACCCGGACTTCCCGCACCTGTGCTCGTGTGCGCACTGCCAGCGGCTTTCAGGCGCGCCGGTGATGTCCTGGGTGTCCTTTCCTATGGACGGATTCCAATGGACCGGTCCAGGCGGGGAGCCGACCTGGTTCGAGACGTTCCCGCAGATATGCCGGGGATTCTGCCCGCTGTGCGGATCGACCGTGGCATCCAAAGGAGACGAAGCCGGACTGGTTGGGGTCACGATGATGGCGTTGGATGATCACAATGGTCTGGTGCCGGTCCGGCAGAGCTTTGTTCACAACGCAGTCCCGTGGCTTATCCCGTTGGGGTGATTGAAGTGGTCCCGAGTCATGAAGATCGCTCCATGCATGTTTTCGCGAGTTCGCGCACCTTCGAGGTCTGGCGATGGGGCCCGGGGCACACTGGGCTATTGCTGCGCAGCTGGGTGGACAACGAAGAGCCTCGCATCGAAGTTCTGTTCAAACCAGCCGACTTCGTATGCCTGCCGAGCAGGTTGACCGGCGTCGACATCGCCATGGTGACCGACGGTGACGTGTGGACAACCGCCCAGAGGGTGGTCGGACGCGATCTGAAGCAGTGCGAGAACCTGTTCGTTGTGACATCCGAAGAAATGTCGGGTTGGGTAGTCGGCGGCTCAGCGAATGGCCGCACTGGCCCTGAATCCGGCTCCCGCGAGCCGATGTTCGATGGATGGGAGGCCAGAGACCCGATCAGGGACATCTTCACCACCAACACCACCCCACACTGACGGTCGGCCAGAACGCGCTGATCCGCCGCCTATCGCGCGACCGATCAGGCTCTCCACACTTGCGTTGCCGCCTGCGTGCGGCCTTGACCGGCTGACCAGGTCGGGGCCGGACCTGAACAAGGAACTCTGTGGTGCTCGTATGCGCTGCTCGGGCGACGTGAAGTGCGTAGGGTGCATCTCTGGATGGGGTGAGCGTCGGCTATCACGTGCGCCTCGAGCGGGGGCAGCCTGGCCGAATCCGATGTGCCGTGCAGGCCCGGACATTCCCGGCATCGACGTGGCCGGAGCCGTTGGTGACGGGGTCACCGCGCTCGGGCTGGCGACAGTGTCGCCGGCGCGGCGGAGGGAGGATGATCGGGGGATGGGCTTCTATACCGACCGGATCCTGCCGCACATCACCGACAAAGTCTGTGGGGTCGCCCAGAACGGGCCGTTGCGTGAGCGAGCCTGTGCCGGGTTGCACGGTGCGGTGCTCGAGGTCGGGTTCGGGTCGGGTAACAACGTCGGGTTCTATCCCGTCGCGGTTGAACGGGTCAGTGGGGTCGAGCCCGCGGATACCGCGTGGAAGATCGCCGCGAAGCGGGTTGCGGCGAGCTCGACTCCGATCGAGCGGGCTGGTCTGGACGGTCAGTCGCTGCCGTTTCCCGACGCCACTTTCGATACCGCGCTGTCCACTTTCACGCTGTGTACCATTCCCGACGTCGCGGCGGCGCTCGCCGAGATCCGTCGGGTACTGCGGCCCGGCGGCACCTTGCATTTCGTGGAGCACGGGCTCGCGCCGGAGGAATCGGTGCAGACCTGGCAGTACCGGCTCGATCCGATCCAGCAGCGGATCGCGGGCGGTTGTCACCTGTCTCGCGATATCGCGGGACTGATCACCGATGCCGGTTTCGAGATCACCGAACTCGACCGGTTCTACCATCCGGGCGCTCCGAAAGCCTTGGCGGCGTTGTCGCTCGGTGTCGCGGGGCGTTCCTGATGTGGGCGATCACCACGATTCGATCAACGGGGCGTCGTGTTCGCGCTGCTGCCATGCGGCAGTGATGCGTTCGAGCCGGTGTGGTGCCGCGATGCTGCGCAGGCCGGCGATCTTGTCCTGACGCATCTCCAGGATCGCGACGCCGACCACTCGATCGCCGAGCGTGACGAGCAGCGCGGGGCAGCCGTTGGCGATGACGGCATACATCGATGGTGCGCCACCGATGAGGCGTCGTTTTGCGGGGCTCGGAGTGAAACCGGCTCGTGCCGCGGTGGCCAGCCGCTGTGGGGTGGTGTACCGGATGAGTGTGGTGGCGAGCCCGCCGGCGCCGTCGGAGATCCCGCTCGCGTCCTCGGTCAGCAGCGCGATCAGCTGGTCGGTGTGACCCGAGGTGGCGGCGTCGAGGAATGCCGCGACGACCCGGCGTGCGGCGGCGTGTTCGATGTCGACGGCGGTGCGCGCGACGGTGATCCTCGCACGGGCCCGGTGCAGGTGTTGCTGGCTCGCGGAGACGGTGAGGTCGAGGATCTCGGCGATCTCGGCGTGCCGGTACGCGAATGCCTCGTGCAGTACGTACACGGCGCGTTCGGTCGGCGACAGCCGTTCCATCAGAGTCAGCACCGCCAGGGTCACCGATTCGCGTTGCTCGACGGTGTCGGCGGGGCCGAGCATGGGGTCGCCGTCGAGCAGCGGTTCGGGCATCCAGGCGCCGACCGCACGCTCATGGCGGTGCTTCGCCGAACGGAGCCGGTCCAGTGCCAGGTTGGTGACGATCTTGGTCAGCCACGCTTCCGGCACCTCGACGTAGTCGCGGTCGGCGGCCTGCCACCGCAGGAACGCGTCCTGCACCGTGTCCTCGGCGTCGGCGGCCGAGCCGAGCAGGCGGTAGGCGATCGAGGCCAGCCGGTCGCGGCTGGCCTCGAAGCGCGCCACGGTGGCAGTGTCCATGAGCACGACTTTAGGTCGCGACCACCGTGTGGGGTCGATCGGTGGCCGCTCGGTGCCGGCGGCTGGGCAGTCCGAAGGTGGGGTGGCGCAGGCTCCAGGGGTTGACGCCGAGGATCGCCGCCTTGACCCGTGCGGCGGTTCGCCCACGCAGGGCCCATGATTTGGATCTTGCGTCGCCGTCGACCAGCTGGAAGATCGCGTCCGTGCGGCCGAGGCTGATGTGGTTGCCCACATACGGCAGCGAGGTGCGCGAGATCTCGCGCCCGGTGAGATCCCCGACGATCGTGGCGCTCGCCTGCATGCTGGTGAATCCCGCCGACGCGCACGACATCGGCAGCGGCGAACCGTTGTCGCCGATCACGAAGGCACTGTCACCGGCGACGTAGACGTCGGGGTGCGAGACCGACCGCATCTGCCGGTCGACGGTGATCTGACCGTTGGGCTCCACCGCGAGAGCGCTGGTCGCGGCGATCGGGGGCACGGCGAACCCGGCGGCCCACACCGTCGCGTCCGCGGCGAAAGCGGTGCCGTCGTCGGCGACGGCGCCCGCTGCCTCGACGCGGGCGATGGCGGTGTTCTCGTGGACGGTGATGGCGAGCCGGTCGACGGCGTCGAACAGATGGCGGCGAGCTTTGGCGCCCAGCCACCCGCCGAGCACGCCACGGGTGGCGAGCTCGACCTGAAGGTCTGGGCGGGATTCGGCGATCTCGGTGGCGGTTTCGATCGCGGTCAGGTTGCCGCCGATCACCAGGACCTTCCCGTTCGCGCCCAGGTCGGCCAGGCGGGTGCGCAGGCGTAGCGCGGCGGGGCGCGATGCCACGTGGAAGGCGTGCTGGGCGGCCCCGGCGACGCTGTGGACATCGGCGGTACTGCCCAGCGTGTAGAGCAAGGTGTCGTACTCGATCCGGTCGCCGTCGGCGACGGTGACCGTCCGGTGTTCGACATCGACACTGCTCACCCGCGCTATCCGGAGCTGGATGCCGGTGCCCGCGAACATCTCTGTGAGCGGTCGCCGACGCAGATCCTGCCCGGCGGCGAGTTGATGATTGCGCAGTCGCTCGGCGAAATCTGGTTCGGCGTTGACCACGGTGATCTCGAAGTCGTCGCGGTGGAGTCGGCGGGCCAGTGCTCCGGCGGAGAAGGCTCCGGCATATCCGGCCCCGAGGACGACGATGCGATGCTTCATGATTCGCTCCTGTCTGGTTCACGTGCTTGCTGAACGAGACGGGAGCCGAAAACCTGACAGCATCGATCAGTGATGTGGGTCACTATCGGGCTCGGGCGCAGGATCGGCGACCACCCGACGCCGAAGTCGCGTCACGGGCCCTGTGACACGACTGTGGTTGGGCGGGGAGATATCTCATCACGCGACGGTGATCGCGACCATCGTCGGTGTCGGGTCAGCGGGTCGTCGAGGCGAGGGTCTCGACCTCGCGCACGGCGTCGGCGATGGCACGAAAATCCTTGCGCAGGATCGCGCCGTGGTTGCTGGCGACCTTGGCACTGACGCGAATGTTGGGGTTGCGCTCGAGTGCGGCGTCGAGGCCGGCGCGGATCTTCTCCTGCTCGTCGCCACGGCTGCCGAACGATGTTCCCGACGCGACCACATACCGCACCGGGACGGTGATGGCGTCCAGGACCGGGCCGAGGGCGGCGACGCTGGAGAGTTTGCCGAGTTCGATATTGCTGTCGGCCTGTTGCTGCGCGGTCAACCGGGGGGCGAGGCCGGTCGGTCGAGCCAGCGGCAGCACCCAGCTCAAACGCCGGAACAGTGTGCGGATACGCAGCTCCATCGCCTCATCGAGCCAGTCATAGGGGAACGCGCCGTCGACGAGGACCGCGCCGAGTGCACCGGCGGGATGGCGGCTGGTCCAGTGCGCCCCGAGATAGGCGCCGTAGGACCAGCCGACCAGGATCGGCTTCTCGGCGACTCCTCTGGCCGCGAGGATCGCGTCGATATCGCGCACGCAGGTATCGAAGGAATAGTCGGCCGATTTCTTCGATTTGCCGCGCGCCCGCTCGTCGAAGGTGATGTGGCGGTAGCTGGGGCCGAGGTCGGCGATGACCCGACGCCAGTAGCCCTGGGTGGCGAACTGGCCGTTGAGGTAGATCACCGGGGTTCCCGTGCCGCCGGTATCGGTGACGGCCAGTTCGGTGTCGTCGATGGCCACCCGGCCGGTCCAGGGGGCGATGGTCGGGCTGGTGGGGTTCGAGGAAGTCATCGTCGTGTCCTTGCGTTGCAGTGTTCAGCCTTTACTGATGACTAAAAGATAAATTGCGTTTAGTAGTTTGTCAACGGTCGAGACGGGATCAAATACCTTGTAAACACCGATAATTGACGAATCGTTGCAATGATTCTGAGCATGAATGCAACGAGCATCCACGTTGTCTTTGCAATGAAGTGGGAGTGAATGCATACTGAGCGTGGTGCGGGCCATCCGCTGCGCACCGGTCGACAGAGAGGTGACCAGCAGCGATGCCCGGAGGCAGACTCACCGACACGGATCGTCAGCGCATCGCCGCCGGCCTCGCGTCCGGACTCGGCTACGCCGAGCTCGGGCGCGAACTCGGCCGGCCCGCCTCGACGATCATGCGCGAAGTCACCCGCAACGGCGGCCCCGGCGACTACCGCGCCGAACGCGCACAGGCCGCCACCCGACAGCGCGCACGCCGCCACAAGCAGGCCGAGCCCGCCGCGCCGCCGATTCCCGACAGCGGTTACGGGCGCGACCCTCAGGCGGTCGCCGACTTCACCGAATCGTTCACCGCTCTGCTCATCGAACAGGGTCTGCCCCGAATGGAAGCCAGAGTGCTCGCCTGCCTGCAGATCACCGACTCCGGGGCGCTCACCGCCGCCGAGTTGGTCGCGCGCCTGCGGGTGAGCCCGGCCTCGATCTCGAACGCCGTCGCGTTCCTCGAACAGCAGGGCATGCTGCGTCGCGAGCTGATCCCCGGCGAACGGCGCGAACGCTACCTCGTCGACGACGACATCTGGCTGCGCAACCTCATCGCCTCAGTGCAGATGCAGAACTCGTTGTCCGCCATGACCCGGCGCGCGGTCGAGATCCTCGGCCCCGACACCCCGGCCGGGGCCCGTTTCGAACAATCCGGCGAGTTCGTCGCCATCGTCGGCGCGGCACTGCGCCGAGCCATGGAGCAATGGCGAGAGCGACTGGCCCAACGCGGCGCCGAACGCGAATAAGGCGTTACCCCGCGCGTCGACGATCGCTCACGGCGGCGTGCAGGTGGTCTGCGCTACGCCGAAACTGGTTGTTCAACAGCTGAATACGGATCTCAATGGTCGGCAACGAGCAGTATTCGGGCGACCAGCGCGCGGTGATCGGCGCCGGGGACTGCGACGGTGTCGACGCTGGTGGCGCGGGCGTTCGCGAGCAGGAAGTGGTCGATGCCGATCAGCGGCGGGTAAGCCTTGTCGGTCGGGTACGTGCGCAGGTGACCCGCGCCGGCTTGGACCGCGGCGTCGGCGAAACGACCCGCCGCCAGGGCCCGGTAGCGTGCGTGGTCGTAGGTGGCGTTGAAGTCCCCGCCGACGATCACCGGACGATCGGTGGGGGAGCGGCGCAGGATCTCGTGCAAGCGAGCGAGTTCGTCGGCCCAGACACCGGTGTCGTAGACGGGCGGGACCGGGTGGAAGGCGTAGACCGCGACCGGGCCGACATCGGGCACGGTCGCGGTCGCCGAGATCTGGTTGAGGACGTAGCCGTCGTATTCGACGGTGTCCGACAACGGGAATCGGCTCCAGATACCGGTACCGCTGGCCGTCTGTCCCGGGGCGAGATACCGGTGAGGCAGCAGTCGGTCCAAGCCCGCGCCGGACAAGGTCTCGACGGCCGCGCGGGTGAGCTCGTTGACGGTGAGAATCGCGATGTCGCGGGCCCGTACCTGATCGACGAGCGCGCTCGGATCGGCACCGTCGAAGAGCAGATTGGCCTGCATCGCCATGATCGGATGCCCGTCACCACCGGTCTGCGCGACATACAGCGGCGCCTGCGTCGCGATCCCCGCGCCCGCGACGACCACCGACACACCGGTCGCGATCCACTGCCTGGTCGCCGCGAAACCGGCGACGCCGAGTACCGCACCGGCCATCAGGTAAGGCGCCCCCGACGCCGCCAAAACGAATGGTTCGGCCGGCCACCGGGTGAAATGCAATGCCAACCCCGCGGCCCCGGCCAGCGTCGCCGCCGCTGCCGCCCAGCGAACACCGTCCCGAACACTGTGCGCTCTCACCGCGCCAGCCAAGCACGTGACGGGGGCGCAGGCGAATTCGTCCGCCACGAGACGGCGGCCACGAACGCGGATCCGACGGAGTTCCGCTCACCGCGAGTCTGTGCGGCGAGCAGCGGCGCAGGCGTTGCGAGCAGGGCAGGTGGCGCGAGGGGCGCGCGAATAGTGGTAGGAAAGGGGGCGTGTCGGCATCTGGCGAGAATTCTGGTTCGAACGGGCGGTCCCGCGCGGAGGACGAGGTGGTGGAGCTGGTCAGCAAGCTGATCCAGTTCGACACCTCCAACACCGGCGAGCTGGCCACCACCAAAGGTGAGAAGGAGTGCGCCGAATGGGTGGCGCGACAACTGCACGAGGTCGGCTACGAGACCGAGTACGTCGAGTCGGGTGCGCCCGGTCGCGCGAACGTGTTCGCGCGGTTGAAGGGCGCCGATTCCAGTCGCGGGGCGCTGATGATCCACGGGCACCTCGATGTGGTGCCCGCCGAGGCCGCCGACTGGAGCGTGCACCCGTTCTCGGGCGCCGTGCGTGACGGTTACGTGTGGGGGCGGGGTGCGATCGACATGAAGGACATGGTCGGGATGACGCTCGCGCTGGCCCGCCAGTTCAAAGCCGAAGGCATTGTGCCGCCGCGGGATCTGGTGTTCGCGTTCCTGGCCGACGAGGAGAACGGCGGCAAATGGGGCTCGCAGTGGCTGGTGGAGCACCGGCCCGACCTGTTCGAGGGTGTCACCGAAGCCGTCGGTGAGGTGGGCGGGTTCTCCCTGACCGTGCCGCGCCCCGACGGCACCGAACGCAGGCTCTATCTGGTGGAGACCGCGGAGAAGGGTCTGGGCTGGATGCGGTTGCGCGCCAAGGCCCGCGCCGGACACGGGTCGTTCCTGCACGAGGACAACGCCGTCACCATCCTCGCCGAAGCGGTCGCACGTCTGGGCCGGCACACGTTTCCGGTGGTGCTGTCGGACTCGGTGGCCGAATTCCTTGCCGCGGTCAGTGAGGAGAGCGGGCTGGCGTTCGATCCGCACGGACCCGATATCGAAGGGCAGCTGGCCAAGCTGGGCACCATCTCGCGCATCATCGGCGCCACTCTGCGTGATACCGCGAATCCGACGATGCTGCAGGCCGGATACAAAGCTAACGTCATCCCGCAGACCGCGGAGGCCGTGGTCGACTGCCGGGTGGTGCCGGGACGGCAGGCAGCGTTCGAACGCGAGGTCGACGAGCTGATCGGTCCCGATGTGGAGCGGGAATGGATCACCAAGCTCGACTCCTACGAGACCACCTTCGACGGCCACCTCGTCGACGCCATGAACGACGCGGTCCTGGCCCACGACGCCGACGGTCGCACCGTGCCCTACATGCTCTCGGGCGGCACCGACGCGAAAGCGTTCGCCCGCTTGGGGATTCGTTGCTTCGGTTTCGCACCACTGCAGCTGCCGCCGGAGCTGGACTTCACCGCCCTGTTCCACGGCGTGGACGAACGGGTGCCGGTGGCATCACTGGAATTCGGCACCCGGGTGCTGGAACATTTCCTTCTGCACAGCTGACCGCTACCCGAAAGGTCCTCGATGACGCACAACCCCTATGACGCCCTGCCGCAGGTGCCGTCGTTCACCGTCACCTCCGCCGATATCACCGACGGTGCGCCGTTGGCCAACGATCAGGTATCGGGGGTGTTCGGCTCGGGCGGCAAGGACATCTCACCGCAGCTGAGCTGGTCCGGATTCCCCGCAAAGACCCAGAGTTTCGTGGTGACGGTGTTCGATCCGGACGCGCCGACCGCTTCGGGGTTCTGGCACTGGGCGGTGGCGAACATTCCCGCCTCGGTGACCTCGCTCGACGCGGGTGCGGGCAGCGAGGGTGGGAGTCTGCCCGCCGGTGCGGTGACGCTGCGCAACGACGGTGGATTTCCCGGCTTCGTCGGCGCGGCCCCGCCGAAAGATCATGGCCCGCACCGGTATTTCGTGGTCGTGCACGCGGTCGACGTCGCCGAGCTGGCAGTCGGACCCGATGCCTCGCCCGCCTACCTCGGTTTCAACCTGTTCTCCCACACGCTGGCCAGGGCCACCCTGATCGGCACCTACGAGCAGAACTGAGCACAGACAACAACGGTGGCCCTGAGACTTCCAGGGCCACCGCTGTTCTCGCAACCTACTTCACGTTGATGACATGGTCGGGCGGGGTCGCGGCGTAGAGCTCGGAGATGGTCTCGGCGTACTTGGTCGAGATCGGTGTCCGCTTGAGCGACATCTTCGGGGTGAGCTCGTCACCGCCGGGCTCCCACAGGTTCTCCACGATCACGAAACGCTTGATCTGCTCCACCCGCGAGAGCTTGGTGTTGCCCGCGAGCACCGCTTCTTTGACTTCGTCGACGATCTCCTTGCGCCGGGCCAGTTCCGCGTGGGTGGCGTCGGTGGCGCCGAAGTCCTTGGCGCGCAACGCCGCGACATCGGGGTCGAGCATGATCAGCGCGGTGATGTAGGGGCGGGCCTCACCGATGGCGACGGCTTGGCCGATCATCGACGAGGCGGCCTTCATCGCGTTCTCGATATTGGAGGGGGCGATGTTCTTGCCCGCTTCGCTGATGATCAGTTCCTTCTTGCGATCCACGATGCGCAGGTAGCCGTCGGCGTCGAGGGTGCCGACGTCGCCGGTGTGCAGCCAGCCCGCGTCATCGATCGCCTCGGCGGTCTTGTCGGGCATGTTGCGGTAGCCGGGGGTGATGATCGGGCCACGGATGAGGACCTCGCCGTCGGCATCGAGGCGCAACTCCACCCCGTCCATGGGGCGTCCGACCGAGCCGGGGCGCGGCTTGTCGATCTCGGTGTAGGTGCCGACGCCGGTGGTTTCCGACATGCCCCACACCTCGCTGACCGCGAAGCCGAGACCGAGGAAGTACTCGAGGGTCTCCGGGGGCACCGGCGCGGCGCCGGACGCGGCGACCTTCAGCTCGTCGAACCCGAGTGCCCCACGCAGTTTCGACAGCACGAGGGCGTCCGCGATCTTGTGCTGCACGCCGAGAACCAGCGAGCTCTGCCCGGCCAGGTTCGCCTTCGCCTGCGCGATGCCGACACCGATCGCCCAGTTGGCCAGTGCCTTCTTGACCGGGCTCGGCTCGACGGCGAGCTTGTTCTCGATGCCGGCCTTGATCTTCTGCCACACCCGGGGAACCCCGAAGAACACGGTGGGGCGGGCATCGGGCAGGGCGGCGGCGATCTCACGCGGGTCGGTGACGGTGGTGATCTGGATGCCGGTGAGCAGGCTCATCGCGTGCGCGGAGATGCGGTCGGCGACGTGCGCGGCGGGCAGATACGACACGGCGCGGTCGTCGAAACCGACCGGCAGCGGGCCCGAGATCAGACCGGCGACCTGCGCGATCACATTGCTCTGGGTGAGCTCGACGCCCTTGGACGGGCCGGTGGTGCCCGAGGTGTAGATCAGGGTGGCCAGGTCGCCGGATTCGACCGCCTGCCAGGCCGCGTCGAAATCGAAGTCCGGTGCGGGATCGGATTCGAGCTCGGCCATGGTGATGGCACCCTCGGCGGTGCCGTCGACGACGACCGTGTGCTCGACCTCGGCGCCCGAGGCACGCAGGGTGTCGAGGAACGCCTGCTCGGTGATGACCACCTTGTTGCCCGCGTTGGCGAATACGTGCGCGATCTGTTCGGTGGAGCTGGTGTTGTACACCGAGAACGGGACCGCGCCCAGGTGCAGGGCGGCGGTGTCGATCAGGTTGAACTCGGGTCGGTTGGTGAGCATGAGGGCGACCGTGTCACCGTGACGCACCCCCAGTTTCGCCAACCCCGCGGCCAGTGCGCGCACCCTCGTCGCATACTCGGCCCAGGTGATCTCTTGGGTGCCGCCGACCGTGCGCAAGGCGATCTGGTCGGGCCGCAACGCGGCGGTCTGCTGGAAGGCGGCGGGCACGGTGTGCACCGTGACCCCGGATGCGTGCGCGAAACCGATGTCTGTCATATCCCTGTTCTCACTAGGCCGAGCTGGATACCGAACCAATGCGAGTGAAACTGCCTCGTTGTCTCGAGACAGAGGCAGCAGCAGTGGCGTGGCTCACTTATCGTAACCGGACATACGGGATTATGAGGGGCGTTACCTGCGACCCAGTGGCCGCCACCACGACCGCGCCCGGTCCGATCGCGGCTCGTCGGCAAGCGGATCGGCGGGGATGGTGTGCTGGCGGTGGCGCCGTTTGGCCTGCAGATATTGCCTGCCGCGCGAGGAGTGCAAGGTGATGGTGAGGGCCACGGGTTCGACGGTGATCCCGGCCTCGGTCAGCGCACGGCACTTGTCGGGGTTGTTGGTGAGCAGCCGGACCCGGGTGAGCGCGAGGTCGCGCACGGCGTGCGCGGCGGGGTCGTAGCGGCGTGTGTCGGCGTCGAGGCCCAGGCGCCGGTAGCTGTCGAAGGTATCGGTGCCGGACCGTTCGCTCTCCCGGTAGCCCCGAGCCTTCCAGATCAGGCCTGCCCCGCGACCTTCCTGTTCGAGATAGACGAGTACGCCCGCGCCCTCGGCCTGGATGCGATCCATCGACTCGGTGAGCTCTCCGCCGCAGTCACAGTCGTCGGAACCGAGGCCCTCGCCGTAGAGGCATCGCGAGTGCACCCGCACGAGACAGCCGTCGCGAGGCTCGCCGAACACGAGCAGGTGTCCGCCGTCGCGCGGGTCGGGGATCTCGATCACCCGAATCGGGAGTTGCTTGCCATGGCGACCCAGCCGGTGTGCGGTATCGGCACCGGTACTCCCGGTTCTGGCACCGCCGAACGACAGAATGGTCAACGATCCTCCGTGCGTGGACAGGTCGATACCGGACAGGGGCAAGCTTCGACTGCGCGACTTTACCTCTGGATCAGGCGGAGGGCGCGTACAGCCGCACGATGCGGTCGATCTCGGCCACGCCGGGCATCGACACCGCCACCGCCCCGAGATTCTGGGTCGGAATCATCGCCGCGGTCGCCCACACGAAATCGGTTGCGGTGAGCGGGGTCCCGGAGTGTACGAGTCGATAGGCCAGCGCGCCGGTGAAGGCTGCGGCGGCGCCGACCGAGGCCTTGAGGACCTGCGGAAAATGATCGATCACGGCCTCGACCGTGTCGGAGGCGACGACACACCGGAAGTCCTCGACCGTGCACACCGTGCCCACCCCGAGACCGCGCAGTAACCGGGCGATGTCGTCGGCGGATTCGGCGGCGACGTCGGGCAGTAGCGCGTGGAGATCGGCGGCGGCGCCCACGAGGAAATCGACCGCGCCCAGGTACTGATACAGGCTCTGTGGCACCGGCATCGACGGTGTCGGGCACACGATCACCGGTGGTTTGGGCCGCATCTGCGACACCACGGACAGCACCTGTTCGATCACCGACGGCGGTGGCTCGAAGCTCAGGATCACCGCGTCGGAGGCTTCCAGCGCAGCGCGCAGTTCGGGGCGGTGCAGGTCTTCGTCCTGAAGTTGGACGCGGCTGTCACGGCAGCCGATGATGCGGGTCTCCCCGTTGGGGGTGATCACCACCGCGGTGACCAGTGAGGTCGCGAACGGGACGACCTTGACCAGATCGAGGTGGACACCTTCGGTGTCGATGAATTCGAGGATGCGGCGGCCGTATTCGTCGCCACCGACCGCGCAGACCAGGTGCACGCCGATGCCGAGGCGGGCCGCGGCGACGGCCCGGTTGAGCCCTTTGCCGCCCGGGTGACCGGTGAAGGTGCCGCTGGCCGCGTTGTCGGCGGCGGGGAAGGTGTCGACCCGGTAGAGGTGGTCGATGACGGCGTCACCGAAGACCGTGACGAGACCGTGCCGGGGCACGGTGGTGGGCGCGGCGGCGGAGGGTCCGGCCATCGGATAGCCGGAATCGGTGGCGAGCAGCCCGGCGAGCGCGGTGAAGGCGGTGTGTTCGGACACGGTGCGCAACCGTTTGACAGTCGGTGTCTCGGGAACGGGGTCGACATCGAGCAGGGTGTGCAGCGCGACCCACTGTTCGGTCAATGCCTCTCGACGTTCCCCGAGGTTGTCTGCATAAAGGCGTTCGACATCGACACCCACGCCGGAGCGGTCCCGAAACAGCCCGAGCGAGAGCGCCGCGTCCACGATCAGCCGGTCCGTCGGCGGCAGCCACTGCGCGACCTCACGCACCACGGGCAGGATCGAGGACTCGACGCTGGCTCCGGTGCGCCGCGCGTGCCTGCGTACCGACAGCAGCTCTAGCAGCGGCGCAGCGTCGATCTCGGTGTGGCGCAAGCGTTCCGCGTTCAAGCCCGCGTATTTGCCCAGCCTGGCCAGGATACTGCGGATCGCGGCGACGCGGGCGTCCTGGGGAACCATCGGCATGCTGCCTCCCGTCCACTTGTCGAGGTCGACACGCACCCGAACGGGGCGGACGCCGCACTGCGATCGCCACATTGCCGGGTTTGCCACGCCCGAAATCTGGCAATTACCTCCTAACAATGGCAATTGACCAAGGCAATTGGCAAATGCCACACTGGATTACGGGGAGTGGATGCCCCGCCAGACGCTCGGGGAGGGCGCAGCGCCCCGCCGGGGAAGGCAGGTCCGCGATGGTTATTCATGGCACCGACGACACGTTACGCAGCGACCGCACGCCGGAATTCGCCCGCCGAACCGACACCGGCGGCTGGCGATTGAGCTGGTTGCCCGACTACACCCTGACCCGCGAGCAGGCCTGGGCGGGGATGGAGCTCGACGAACTCGTCAGCGACCTCGCCGCCGTGCACGACCGGCTCGCGCACGCCGAGATCAGCGCCCGCGCCGACCTGCTCGGCATCATCTGGCAGCAGGCCCTGATCAAACTCGCCAAGCGCATCGATGCTCGCGGGCACGGCGACGACCCGGCGGCGGGGGAGTCGTTTCACGACCCGCCCACGCAACTGTCCCGGCTACGCCCGGCGCGATCGATGCACGACGGCCGGGCGCCCCAGGCCTACTACGGCTGAGAGCTCAGACCGAGTGGGCGCGATGCTCGGCGCCGATGGCGTCGGCCAGGCAGGCGTAGCCGCCCGCGCGCAGATTGGCGGCGATGCCGCGGTGGATCCGGGTGGTCCAGAAGGGGCCACCGTAGATGAATCCGGTGTAGCCCTGTAGCAGGGTGGCGCCGGCGAGGATGCGGGCCCAGGCCTGCTCGGGGGTTTCGATGCCGCCCACCGAGATCAGGACCACCTGATCGCCGACACGGGTGTAGAGGCGGCGCAGGACCTCCAGCGAGCGTTCGGCCACGGGGGCGCCGGACAGACCACCCGCTCCCATGGCGTCGACCTCGGCGGCGGGGGTGGCCAGACCGTCGCGGCGGATGGTGGTGTTGGTGGCGACGATGCCCGCCAGACCCAATTCGACGGCGAGGTCGGCGACGGCGTCGATGTCGTGGTCGGACAGGTCGGGGGCGATCTTCACCAGGACCGGCACCGAGACGCTGTCGAGCACGGCCTGCAGGATCGGGCGCAGCGACTCGACGGCCTGCAGGTCACGCAGGCCAGGGGTGTTGGGCGAGGACACGTTGACAACGACGAAGTCCGCGAGCGGGCCGAGTAATCGGGCGCTGGTCGCGTAATCGCCGGCCGCGGCTTCGGGTTCGGTGAGCTTGGTCTTGCCGATGTTCGCGCCGATCGGGACGGTGGGGTGCGCGCCGTGCAGGCGGGCGGCCGCGGCGGCGGCGCCGTGATTGTTGAAACCCATCCGGTTGATCAGGGCATGGTCGGCGGGCAGCCGGAACAGGCGCGGCGCGGGATTGCCCGGCTGGGCGTGCGCGGTGACGGTCCCGATCTCGGCGAAACCGAAACCCAGTGTGCCCCAGACATTCGCGCCGTCGGCGTTCTTGTCGAAACCGGCGGCGAGACCCAGCGGCGCGGGGAAGTCGACACCGAACGCGGTGGTCGCCAGGATCGGGTCCGCCACCACGGTGAGCTTGCGGGCCAGCCAGCGCGTCGGCGGGAACCAGCTCGCGCCACGCAAGGCAGCGAACACCAGGTGATGCACCCGCTCCGGCGGGATCAGGAATAGCAGGCGTAGCAGGAGGGCGTACATGGTCGGCTCACAATCCGGGTTCGGGCACAGGCAGGACGGCGTTCTTGCGGCGGCGCAACAGCACACGGCGACTGCCGTCGGTGTAAGCGCGGACCCGGGACAACTCCCAGCCACCGAATTCGGCCTGGATGGCCAGTCGCATCGAGGCGGTGACGCGATTGACCTCCGGTGGTAGCCGCAACGGCACGTATTCGTAGTCGTCGTTGCTGGTTTCCCAGCTCGGCGGTATCGCCGAGCGCGCACTGCGAGGTGTGGCCATCACTGCCCTCTCTTCTGCTCTGCCACGCCGATCCGCTGCAGGCCATCGCCCGCGGCCGAGGCGACGAACAGGTCGCCGGTGCGATCGTCGACGGTGATCGCGTCGGGCTGGCGCACTGTCGCGAGCCTGGCCACCTCGACACCGATACCGGTCGACAGGTCATAGCCGACGACCTCGTTGCTCAGCGTGGCGCTCACCCACACCAACTCCGACCGCGAGTCGTAGGCGAGCGCGTAAGGCGATGATGATACCGGGAAACGCTGGCGCAACACGAGCGGACCGGCCGTGTAGACCAGCAGTTCGTCGCCCGCGGTGTCGGCCACGATGATGCGCCCGTGCGGGTCGGTGATGGCGTTGGTGGCGCCGTCCCCGGCGCGCAACATCAGGCCGAGCGCTTTCTCGCGCACCGCGACGACGGCGGTTTGCTTGCGATCGAGCACAGTGATGTTCTCGCCGGTCACCGCGATCGCGTCGGCCGAGACGAGGCCGGTGATCGTGCGGGTGAGGGTGCCGTCGGCGTTCAGTTCGCGCAGGGCGCCGTCGGCGGTGCCGACGACGAGGGTGCCGTCGGTGCGAGTGTGCACGCTGTGCACGTCGCCCTCGACCGCGGTCTCGGTGAGCGCGCCCGTGCGGGCATCGACCCGCACAACCCGGTTGGGGGCGGCGACGAGCACCTCTCCCGGCTTGCCCTGGGCCAGCGACGCGCCGACGGCGGGGAGGGTGACCGCGCGCGTGGTGGTCGGCGCGGCGGGGTCGATCAGCGACAGGGTGGTGCCTGCGGTGTCGAGGGAGGCGAGCAGACCCGTGGACTGTTCGGCGAGCAGCGCCTTGGCCGCGGGCGCGGGGAAAACCCGCCCGGCGGGATCGGCGGCGGCGGGCGAGACCGCCGCGGTCGCGGGCACTCTGGTCGCGACATCGGCACCGTCTTCACCGCCGCACCCGGTCAGTAGCACCACAACCGCCGCGCCGACCAACGCAGAGGCGACCGAGCCACGAGGGCGCATGCACCGAACTCCTTCAATCCGCACGAGGTGACTCCCGTGATCACCATCTGACCATGATGACTCACCAGTAGCTCCGACCGGGTATCTGGCGTCGGAGCTGTCGGTGACGCGCGTTACTGTTGACGCGTCGAGCACAGAGAGCCCCAGGAGTCCCCGCGATGACCGACCGGACAACAGCGGGTTTCGGCATCGATGACATCACCGTCGGACCGTTCGCCCACGGCTTCGGCACCACCGACGACGGTCACCCCTTCACCTTCGGTACCCACCGCGCCACCCTCACGGTGCAGATCTATCGCGCCGACCTGGGTGACGCGGTCCCCGGATCCGACGACGTGGTGGCCAGGGCCCGAGCTCAGGTGACCGATATCGATCTCGGTGACGAACGCAGCGTCCGCGCCTTCGTGCGCGACCTGCTCCCCGCCGCCATCCCTGTCCAGGCGCCCGCAACCAGTGACATCTCCACAGTTCGGGCCCTCCTGGGACGAATCAGCGCGGTCATTGATGGTATGTAGATGGTGATGTCTTCCACACTTTTCGCCAGGGCCGCTGCGGCCACCGCCTGCCTCACGGCCCTCGTCGCCCTCGCCGCGTGCGGGGGACCCACCGACGAGGCCTCGGTCGACGCCGCACGGTCTTCGGCCAACGCCTCCCTCGCCTCCTCCGTCGCGGTCTCGGTCAGCAAGGCCAAGGTGCCACTGCCGACCGCCCCGGAGCTCGACGCGCAGATCAAACGCGCGCTCGACCCGGCCCTACCCGATGTCGAACGCACCGAACTGATCGAGGACGGTGCCGCGTTCTCCGACGCCATCCCCGACATGTACAAGGCGCTGCGCGACAACCCGCACGCGGTGTACGGCGTGGTCGACCCGGTGTTCGACAACCGTGACGGCACGCTCACCGCCACCATGCGCCTGGACAAGGACGGTTCGGGCAAGAACGTGCGCACCACCATCGTGCATTTCGTCCTGCTCGACGGTAAGTGGAAGATCTCCCGCACCGACCTGTGCGGCATCCTGCGCTCAGCCGACTACCGCACCGCCGCCTGCGGCTGAGATGGGCGAATCTCGATCCATGCGGTGGGGCAGGTTCGTCTACCGCCACCGGTTCCTGGTGCTCGGCTTCTTCGTGCTGAGCGTGCTGATCTCGGGGTGGTTCGGTCGTGACCTCGCCGACCGCTATACCCAGGAGGGCTGGTTCGACGAGTCGAGCCAGTCGGTGGCGGCGTCCAAACTCGCCGATGACACCTTCGGCCGCGATACCGACGGCGATCTGATCGTCATCTACACCGCTCCACCCGGCACCACCGTCGACGATCCCGCCGTCCGCGGACCGGTGACGGCGGCACTGGCCGATCTGCGCGCACAGCACGGCGAGCAGATCCACAAGATCGACAGCTACTGGGACAGCCCGTTCTCGGCGAACGCCTCCGACCCGACCAAACAGCACGCGTTCGCCAGCATCGGGCTGGCGGGCGGCGGCGGAACCGCGACGGTGAACAACTACCTCGCGTTGAAACCGCACCTGCACGCCGATGTGCCCGGCGCCGGGCCCGGCGGGACAACGGTGCAGCTGGCGGGGCTGCAGCCGGTGGTCGAGGGCATCAATATCGGGATGCAGCACGACATCAAGCGCGCCGAGATCATCGCCTTGCCGATCGTGGCGATCCTGCTGTACTTCGTGTTCGGCGGGGTGATCGGCGCCCTGCTGCCGGTATTGATCGGTGGACTCACCATCCTCGGCACCTCCGGGATCTTGCGGGTGCTCACCGCCCAGATCGAGGTCAATGTGTTCGCCAGCGCGGTGATGACCTTGGTCGCGCTGGGGTTGGCGATCGACTACGGACTGTTCACAGTGACCCGATTCCGGGAGGAACTGGCCGCCGGGCGTTCGGTCGAGGACGCGACCGCGCGGACCGTCGCCACGGCGGGGCGCACGGTGCTGTTCTCCGCGGCGATCATCGCCTTGAGTCTCGGGGCGCTGTTCATCTTCCCGAACGGGGTGCTGCGCTCGGTGCCCTACGGCGGCATTTCGGCGGTGATGCTGGCGGCGCTGCTGTCGGTCACCGCGCTGCCCGCCGCGTTGAGCATCGCCGGACACCGGATCGACTGGCTGGGCTGGAAACGCTTCTCGCGCAGCAAGACCGAAGCCCAGATTGACGCCGGGTTCTTCTCCCGGCTGGCGCAGTGGGCGATGCGACGGCCGTGGTCGGTGGTCATCCCGATCGTGCTCGGTCTGCTGGCGCTGAGTATTCCGTTGCGCCACATCGAGTTCGGTGGGATCAGCGAGAAGTATCTGGCCGCCGACAATCCCGCGCGGGTAGCCCAGGAAGACTTCGACCACCTGTTTCCCGGGTTCCGTACCGAACCGTTGAAGCTGATCGTGGTCGGCGCCTCACCACAGCAGTTGAGCGATATCCGATTCGAGGCCAACCAGGTGCCCGGGCTCACCGGGCGGTTCGAACCCGCGGCGGCGACCAAGGACGACGTCAACGTGCTCTCCGCCGGGCTCGGTGACAAACGCGACGCCGACCGCGTGATCGACGCGCTGCGTTCGCTGCCCGCCCCGCCGGGCGTGCAGGTGATGGTCGCCGGTATCCCCGCACTCGAACGCGACAGCATCAACGGGTTGATCAACGGGCTTCCGTTGCTGTTGGCGATTTTGATCGCGGCGGCGCTGGCGTTGATGATCGTGGCATTCCGATCGGTCGTCCTGGCGGTGAAAGCCGTAGCGATGAGCGCGCTCAGTCTGGTCTCGACCCTGGGCGTGCTGACCTGGATCTTCGTGGAAGGGCACGGATCGGGGGCGTTCCAATTCACCCCGGGACCGCTGATGTTCGCGGTGGTGGCGTTGATCGTGACGGTGATCTTCGGACTGTCCACCGACTACGAGGTATTCCTGCTGTCCCGGATCGCCGAGAAACGGGCCGCGGGCGCCGATGCCGCCGAGTCCATTCGCTACGGCGTGGCCCACACCGGCGGGGTGATCACCTCGGCGGCCGCGATCCTGATCGTGGTGACCGGCGCGTTCGGGTTCTCGGATCTGGTGCTGATGAAATACATCGCCTACGGGATGATCGTGGCGCTGATCATCGACGCCACGATCATCCGAATGGTGCTCACGCCGGCTTTGCTGAAGATCATCTGGAAGTAGCCGGCTCCGAACTGCTGATCGCCTCCGCGCCGTAGCGATTCACACCGTCTTGATGACGCCGCCGTCGATCACGACGTCAGCGCCCAGGATGTTGGCGGCCTTGGACGAGGCGAGGAACGTGATCAGCGCCGCGACCTCGTCGGGTTCGGAGATCCGTCGCGAGGCGATGCCGAACTGTTCGGGTAGCGCTTCTAGCAGTTGCTCGTGGGAGATTCCTTGGGCGGCGGCCAGTTGTGCGCCGATGCGGTGCTCGTCGCGCCAGATCCGGGTGCCGACGGGGCCGGGAGAAACGGTGTTGACCCGTACACCCTGCGGGCCGAACTCCTCGCTGAGGCGTTTGCCGAGGGAGGTGAGGGCGGCTTTCGCCTCGCTGTAGCCGGTGGGGCCCACCGCGGGCAGGTGCGCGTTGATGGACGAGACGTTGATGATGATGCCGCGGCGGTCGAGCAGGCTCGGCAGCGCGGCGCGGGTGGCCCGGATGGCGCTGAACAGGTTGACATCGAGGAAGTGGTGCCACTGGTCGTCGGTGGTGTCGAGGAATCCGGCCAAGGTCAGTTGATCCGGGTCGCCGCCGCCGACATTGTTGACCAGGATGTCGATGCCGCCGAGTTCTTCCAACGCGGTGTCGATGACCGTGGTGACGCCCTGCGCGGTCCCCAGATCGGCGGCGACGGTCGCGGCCGCGACTTTGTCGAGTTCGGGAGTGATGGTGCGTGCGGCGCCGACGACGCGCACACCCTCGGCGGCGAGTGCTTCGGCGACGGCGAGACCGATGCCGCGGGAGGCCCCGGTGACTACGGCGGTCTTTCCGGTGAGTTCGAGATCCATGCTCATACCTTTCTTGAACTGCAGGTCAATAACTAGGACATGCGGAAAATGTTTGCGGGAGAAGGGGTTTCACAGTGTGGTCAGCACCACGTCGATGAGGCGGTAGAGCTGGGCGGCGTCATTGGTCTTCGCCATCAGGCGCAGGCCCGCGCTGGTGGTGAACAACAGGGCCGCAATCGAATTCGGGTCCACATCGCGGTCGACGTCACCGTCGCGGCGGCCCTGGTCGATACGGGCGGCCAGCACGGCGACGATGCGTTGTTCGATGCCGCGCAACGTTGCCGTGGCCGCCGCGTCGTGGCCGCCGAGTTCTGCCGCGGTGTTGACGGCGAGGCACCCGCGTCGGGTCGGGGAGGCCAAGTCGAGATCGACTGCCGCGCGCAGGTATTCGCGCAGACACTCACGCGTGGTTCCGGGTCGGGACATGTAGTCCTCGGCCAGGCCTGTGCCGAGTCGGCCGTATCGATCGAGGACGATGTCGAACAGGGCACGCTTGCTGCCGAAGGTGTTGTACAGGCTGCCCTTTCCGATACCGGTCGCCTCGGCGAGCTGTGCGGGGGAGGTGTTGGCGTAGCCGTGGGTCCAGAACTGGTCCATCGCACGGTCCAGGACCGTGTCGGTGTCGAAGTTCTGCGGTCTGGCCATGTCTCGACGGTAGACGTTCTGAACCTGTAGGTCAATAACTCGGGCGCAAGACCGCGGCAGGACATGCCGCGATCCCGATGCGCTACTTACCGATGATGCCGAAAGCGTTGCCGTCGGTGTCTTCCAGGACGCAGATGCGCGAGCCGGGGCTGACTTCGCGCGGGGCGGTTCGTTCGGTCGCGCCCGCGGCGATCGCCGCGGCCCTGGCCTTGTCGACATCGTCGACTCCGGCGTAGGCGACCGGGCCACCCGCCACGTCACCACTGGGGTCCAAACCGATCTGGACATCGCCCACCGCCCAGCCGACGTAGTACGGCTCGTCGGTGTGGGGTTCGCCGTAGAGGGTGGTGTAGACGGCTTTCGTCGCGGCCAGATCGGTGACGGGGATGACGACGCTGGCGATGGTGGGGCTCATCGGATCTCCTCTTGCGATTAGGAGCGAGCCACGGTCGCGGGCGACGAAGGGACCGATCGTCGTCTGGGCGATGGTGACCGCGGTGGACGAATGACCTCGGCGCCCAGCCTACTCAGCCCGGCTCGCCTGCCCGCGGGCGCCGAAGTCCGCGTGTCGCCTCGGCGTGGCCGCGTTTCGATCAGGACGTCGTCAGTGGTGATCGCGTTCGGGCAGGACGAGTTGGGCGCCGGTCATAGGATGATCGAAGACATCGACCGGGTGCTGGTAGACGGCGGTGAGCAGGTCGCTGGTGAGGATCTCGCGCGGCGGGCCGTCGGCGGCGACGCGGCCCGCGTCCAGGACGGTGACGCGGTCGGCGTAGGCGGCGGCCACCCCGAGGTCGTGGACCACGACGACTACCGCGGCGCCGTCGGCGGCACGAGCGGCGGCCAAACTCAGGACGGCCTCCTGGTGGCCGAGGTCCAGGGCCGCGGTCGGTTCGTCCAGCAGCAGGGTGGCGGTGTCCTGGGCCAGCACGCGTGCCAGCGCCACCCGGGCGCGCTCGCCGCCCGACAGCGACGGGAACACGCGGGTGGCGAGGTGGGTGACGTCGGTGGCGGCCAGCGCCGCGGCGATGAGCGCGTCGTCGTGGTCGGCGGCGGCAGTGCGCAGCCACGGGGCACGGCCCATGGCGACGACTTCGTGGGCGGTGAAAGGGAAGCCCACGGCGTGGGATTGGGGCAGGACCGCGCGGCGGCGCGCCATATCGGCGGGGGTCCAGTGTGAGAGCGCGTGGCCTTCGAGTTTCACCGTCCCCGCGCTGGGCTCGAGTTCACCGGCGAGCGCGGCGAGCAGGCTGGACTTGCCCGCACCGTTGGGGCCGACGAGCGCGACGATCTCGCCCGCCGCGACCTGGAAGTCGACCGACTCCAGGACGGTCCGGGTCCCTCGCCGCACGGTGAGACCGGCCGCGCGCAGGGTGACGGTGCCGGGCTCGGGGCGCGCGGGCACGTCGGGGGTTCGGCTGAACACCGCGCGCCAGGAGTTTCGGCGTTGGACCGTGGGGCGGGTGTCGGTCATCGTGAGCCTCCGGCCCGGGCATTGCGGCGCGGTGTCTTCTCGACGGCGTGTGCGCGCGTCCTCTCCGACCTGCCCGAACCCGCGTACAGCGACGGGCTCATCCCCAACCTCCCGCGCGAGCTCGGGTGCGGCGCAGCAACCAGAAGAAGAACGGGCCGCCGATCAGGGACGTGAGCATGCCGAGTGGCAGGTCCGCATTGGGAACCAGTGTGCGGGCGATGACGTCGGCGCCGAGCAGCACCACCGCGCCCACGATCGCGCTGAGCGGGACGAGCACCCGGTGGCCGGGGCCGACCATCATGCGGACCAGATGCGGCACGACCAGCCCGACGAACAAGATGATGCCGCTGAACGCCACACCCGCCGCGGTGAGCACGGCGACCACCACGATCACCTGCCTGCGCAGCCGTTCCACGTCGATACCGAGATGGCGGGCCGCGGAATCGCCGAGCGCGAGCAGATCCAGGCGTGCCGAGATGAGGATCGCGGCCAGGATGCCGGCCGACGCGAGCACCGCCACGATCGCCACCGACTGCCAGTTGGCGCCGTTGAGGCTGCCCAGTTGCCAGAACACGATCTGATCCCGCGCGGCGGGGCTGGCGACGAACAACAGCAGCGCGATCAGCCCGCCGGCGAATGCGTTGATCGCGACACCGGTGAGGATCAGCGTCACCACTTCGGTGCGTCCGCCCGACCTCGACAGCACATAGACCAGCGCGGTGGTGATCAGACCGGCGACGAAGGCGGCCGCCGCCACCGACCACGCGGCGACGAACGCGCCACCGACCACGATCACCGTGCCGGCCCCGACCGCCGCACCGGCCGACACCCCGATCACACCGGGCTCGGCCAGCGGATTGGCGAACACCCCTTGCAGTAACGCGCCCGCGGTCGCGAGCGAGGCACCGACCAGGATGGCCAGCGCCACCCGCGGGAACCGCACCTGCCACAGCGCCACCTCGCCGGCCGGATGCGCGGGCATGGGCCCGATGTCGAGGCCGATCCGGTGCGCCACGCTGCCGAGTACCTCGGCGGCGGTCGTGGGGACCTGCCCGAGCACCGCCGACACCAGGGCCAGCACCAGTAGGGCGAGCAGCGCGCCGGCGAACACGATGGTCACGCGCGTGCCCCGGTGCCCGGTGGGCGGGAGGGGATCGGGGGTGGCGTCGGTGATCCGCGGCGGGTGCGCGGCGGTGGGCGGGTCGGGCGCTCGGCTCATGCGGTGCCCACCCGGCACAGGTACCGACCGCTCATGCCGGGGTGCCGTAGACCGCGTCCGACAGCGCGGAGACGACGCGACCGGTGTTGGGGCCGAAGCTGAGGATCACCGCGTCGGACATGTCGACCACGCGCCGATTGCGGCCCGCGGGAGTCTGGGCGATGCCGGGCACCTTCTCCAAGCCCTCGACGCCGCCCACCGATTTCAGTCCGCCCGACATCACCAGCAACACATCGGGGGCGGCGGCGATCATGGCCTCACTGGTGATGGACACGAACGGCTCGTTCACCCCGGCCGCGGTGCCCGCGTCCACTCCGCCGATCGCGGCGATCAGGGAATCGGCGCCGGAGCCGCGCCCGGCCATCATGGTGATCGCGGTGCTGCGCAGGTACAGGAAGGCGATCTTGGGTTGGGGGTCCTGTTTCGGCACGCGGGCGGTCGCGGCGGCGATCTCGTCGCGGGTGCGGGCGCCGAGCCGGGTGCCCGCCTCGGGAACGCCCAGCGCGGTGGCCACTGCCTCGATCTGCGGGACGACACCGTCCATGCTGCGGTCGGGGTCGAAGTAGACGACGGTCACCCCCGCGGCGCGCAGCTGCTCACGTACGGCGGGGGCGGCGCTGGTGGTGTCGGTGAGGAACACCGACGGGCGCAGGTTCAGGACCGCTTCCACGCTCAGGCTGCCGTTGCCACCGGCCACGTTGGGCACGGCCGCGACGGCGGGGAACCCGGCCGAGGTGCTGCGGCCGACGAGGTTGGCGCCCAGTCCGAGGGCCCACACGGTTTGGGCGAGGGTGCCGTACCGGTCGACGGCGATGATCCGCGAGGTGTCGGCGACCGTCACCTCGGTGCCGTCGTAGGACTTCACCGTCACCGGCAACCGCGGACTCGGCGCGGGGCCGATCGGCACGGGGTCCAGGTCGGCGAGTTGGGCTGTCACCGGCCCACCGGAATTGGCAGTCGATGCAGTATTGCTTCCGGTGCAGGCAACGGCGCCGGTCAGCACCGTCGCCGCGAGCATCGCCGTCAGCACACCACGCAGTCTCATGCAGGTAAGGCTAGCCATCATTCGGAACGGGCGCTCACATCGTCGAGTGCCGCCGCGATCGCCCGCGGCAACTCGAGGGTCTCGGCGGCCAGCACACCGGTGAGCTGACCGATATCGCGAGCACCCACGATCATGCTCGTGACGCCGGGCCGATCCCGGATCCACGCCAGCGCCACCGCCAACGGTGACGTACCGAGCCCGTCGGCGGCGGTGACCAGCGCATCGACCACCCTGGTCGCGCGATCGTCATCGAGCCTGCGCCGGATCTCGGCCGCCGTCGCCTCGTCGGCGCCTCGCGAATCCGCGGGGACCCCGTCGCGATACTTGCCGGTGAGGATCCCACCCGCCAACGGCGCCGACGCGATGACGCCGACCCCGTGATGGCGAGCGGCGGGAATCACATCGTTCTCGGCGCCACGCGCGAGCAGCGAGTACGGGCTCTGCGCGGCGCTGATCGGCGCGATCGCGGCCAGACTCGCCAGTTGCCACGCCGCGAAACCACGCACTCCCGCGTACCGGGTGCGCCCGGAACGCATCGCGGTCTCCAGGGTCGCCGCGATCTCTTCGAGCGGGGTGTAGGGATCCCAGGCGGCGATGTTCCAGATGTCGAGATGGTCGGTGCCCAGTTCGAGCAGGGTCCGATCGAGTTGTTTGAGCAGTGTCCGTCGTGACGCGTCGACGACCGGTCCCACTGCCGCGGGGGCGGGCACCGAGTCGCCGACCCCGGCGCCGGGCGCGTGCATCACCACACCGGCATGGCCGCTGAGAACCAATTCGTCACGCGAGACCAGGTCGCCGAGCAGGTCCGCCAGGATCCGCTGCGCCGCTCCCTCGCCGTAGACGGGCGAGAGGTCGACGAGCGTGCCACCGGCCTCGGTGAACGCCGCCAACTGCACCGATGCCTCGTCGGCATCGGTATGTGTGCCCCAGGTATGGGTCGCCAACCCGATTCGCGACACCCGAAGCCCGCTGCGTCCCACCGTTCGCTGTTCCATCACCGCGCCCGCGCATTCGTCACGGCGACAGCCTAATGCGCGCACCACCGCCGCCTCGCTCGGTGACCCGTACCACGGCGCGGCAGAACTCGTCGCGGGCCATGGGCGGGCGGCGACCGACGGCGACGACGGGTAGGGTCGCTGCGAGATCGTGGCCGTCACAGCGGCAGAGCAAGCAAAAGCCCAGGAGGACGCCGTCTTTCGGGCGCGAGTCAGCAGGAGGACGTGTTGGGCGAGTCGATGACCTGGTTCCAGGCATTGGTACTCGGATTGGTGCAGGGACTCACCGAGTTCCTGCCGATCTCGTCCTCAGCGCATCTGCGCATCGTGTCGGGCGTGTTCTTCGGTGACGACGCGGGCGCGTCGTTCACCGCGGTCACCCAGCTCGGCACCGAGGCAGCGGTGCTGGTGTACTTCGCCAAGGACATCTGGCGCATCCTCGTCGCCTGGTTCACCACGCTCGGAATGCGCTGGCGCGAACGGTCCCAGCGCGAGGTCGCGGTCGGGGACCGGGTCACCACGAAACTGCCGGTGATGGACCGCAGTGCCCGTGACGCCCACGAACGCGACACCCAGCGTGAACTCGACTACCGCATCGGCTGGTACGTGATCATCGCCACCATCCCGATCGGGGTGCTGGGATTCCTGTTCAAAGACCAGATCCGCACCGGGGCCCGTGATCTGTGGCTGGTGTCGTTCATGTTGATCGCGTTCGCGCTGGTGATCGCCGCGGGCGAGCATTTCGGCAGCAAGACCCGCTCGTTCGACCAGCTCACCACCAAAGACGGCATCGTGATGGGGCTGGCGCAGTGTCTGGCGCTGATTCCCGGTGTCTCGCGATCCGGTGCCACGTCCACGGCAGGCCTGTTCCTCGGACTGGAACGAGAAGCCGCCTACCGGTTCTCCTTCCTGCTCGCGATCCCCGCGGTCACCGCATCGGGGCTGTTCAGCCTGCCCGACGCCTTCGCCCCGGCCGGGGAGGGACTCAATGCCAGCGGTGCGCAGCTGCTGGTCGCGACAATCCTGGCATTCGTCGTGGGGTACGCCTCGGTGGCCTGGCTGTTGAAGTTCGTCGGCAAGCATTCGCTGTACTGGTTCGTCGGCTACCGGATCATCCTCGGCGTCACGATGCTGGGCCTGCTGGCCACCGGCGTCGTCTCCGCCACCTGATCCCGGTACCGACCCATGGTTAGGCTGGTCCCATGACGGTGATCCTGCTCCGACACGGAGTGTCCACCTCCAACACCGCGCGTACCCTCGCGGGGCGCTCACCCGGCGTCGAACTCACCGAGCGCGGCACCGAACAGGCCGTCGCGGTGGCCGAGCGGCTCGCGATGCTGCCGATCGAACACATCGCGAGTTCACCGTTGCTGCGCTGTCAGCGCACCGTGGCGCCCCTGGCGGAAAAACTCGGTCTCGAACCCGACCACGACGAACGCCTCATCGAGGTCGACTACGGCGACTGGACCGGCCGCCCGATCGCCGAACTGGTCACCGAACCGCTGTGGCGGGTCGTGCAGGGTCACGCCTCGGGCGCGGTGTTCCCCGGCGGGGAAGGGCTGGCCCAGGTCCAGCAGCGCGCGGTCGCCGCGATCCGCGAGATCGAACGCACCCTGGCCGAGAAAGCCGGCCGGGATGTGCTGTGGGTGGCGTGCGCGCACGGCGACGTCATCAAATCCATCCTGGCCGACGCACTCGGTCTGCACCTGGACAGTTTTCAGCGGATCGCGGTGGAACCGGCCTCGATCAGCGTCGTCCGCTACAGCGCGCACGGGCCGTCGGTGTGGAAGTTCAACGACACCGGCGCCGATCTTTCCGCGCTGGCCGCGACCGCACCGGCGACATCGACACCCGGTGGAGAGGTGCCGACGGCCGCGAACGCGGATAATGGGAATGCGGGGCACCGCGATTCTCCTTAGAGGAGTGTGTTCGTGAGTGTCGATCAGGGTCACGTATCAGGAGGTGCATGTGTCACGCGCAATCCATGTATTTCGCACCCCCGACCGCTTCGTCGCCGGGACCGTCGGTGAACCGGGCGATCGTTCGTTCTACCTGCAGGCCGTGCAGGAGCCGCTGGTGGTGAGTGTGCTGCTGGAGAAGCAGCAGGTGAAGGTGCTCGCCGACCGGATGGGTCTGCTGCTCGACGAGGTAGCGCGCCGTTTCGGCGCCGAGGTGCCGCCCGAAGGGGAGGACGTGCGTGATGTAGCGCCGTTGGTTACCCCCATCGACACCGAATTCCGGGTCGGCACCATGGGTCTGGGCTGGGATTCCGACGCGGGCGCCGTGGTGGTCGAATTGCTCGCGATCACCGAGACCGAGGTCGACGAATCGGTGGTGCTCGACGACACCGAGGAAGGCCCCGACGCGGTGCGGGTGTTCCTGACCCCCATCCAGGCGCGCGAATTCGCGTTGCGGTCGGCGCGGGTGATCGCGGCGGGACGCCCACCGTGCCCGCTGTGCGGGGAACCGCTGTCCTCGCGTGGGCACATGTGTGTGCGCACCAACGGGTACAAGCGCGGCGAGATCTTCGGCGCTGCCGAGCTCGAAGAGGAGTGATCTCGACGTGCCGGTGCTCACCGAAGGTGACCTCGAGATCGTCGGTCGGATCGGCGTAGCCAGCAATCTCACGCTGGTGTGTGAGATCGCCGCCCCCGAACCCGACGGCGCCCCACTGCGAGTGGTGTACAAGCCGGTCCGCGGCGAACGGCCGCTGTGGGATTTCCCCGACGGCACGCTCGCGGGCCGCGAAGTCGCGTCGTACCTGATCTCCGAGCACCTCGGCTGGGGTGTGATCCCCGAGACGGTGCTGCGCGAAGGGCCGTTGGGTCCGGGCATGGTGCAGCGCTGGGTCACCTCGGTCGACAACCGCACCGATGCCCGTCAGCGCCCCGATCTGGTCGACCTGTGCACGCCGGGGACCGTGCCCGAGGGCTTCTGCGAAGTGCTGCGCGCGCTCGACGAGCAGGGCAACGAGGTTTCACTCATCCACGCCGACGATCCGCGCCTGCAACGGATGGCGGTGCTGGATCTGTTGCTCAACAACGCCGACCGCAAAGGCGGGCACGCGCTCGAAGGTGTCGACGGGCAGGTCTACGGTGTCGACCACGGCATCTGCTTGCACGCCGAACCGAAACTGCGGACCGTGCTGTGGGGGTGGGCGGGGCGACCGGTACACGACTCACTGATCCCCGACATCACCGCCTTCGCCGCGAATCTGCCCGGCACCGTTGCCGATTCGCTGGCCACCCACATCACCGACTCCGAGATCACCGCCCTCACCGAACGAGCGAAGGCGCTGCTGGATCACCCGGTGATGCCGGTTCCCAACTCCGCGCGTCCGATCCCCTGGCCCGCTTTCTGATCGCGGAGCCGATAATCGGTGGTGGCGCGCCCGGCCCGATTGCTACCGTTGCCGCCATGAAGGTCGATCCACGAATCGCTGCCGCGACCGCACGAGCTCTCCGCTCGCCGGTCCCCGCCGCCTGACCTTCTTCCCATGCCGGCGACCGGAAACGGTCCGCTGGCGGGTGTCGGGGTTGTCACCGTTCGCCGTGGTGGTCGCTTCCGGTCGATGTCACATCGATGGAGCAATCACCATGATCACCACCGATCAGACCGTCCAGACCTTCCTCGACTACTTCCGCGAGCGCGGGCACGAACTCATACCGGGCGGATCTCTCATTCCGCCGCCGGGAGATCCGGTGCTGTTCACCAGCTCCGGGATGCATCCGTTGACCCCGTATCTGATGGGCCGACCCCACCCGCTGGGTCGGCGGCTCACCGGCTCGCAGCGCTGTTTGCGCACCACCGATCTCGACGAGGTCGGTGACGACACTCATCTCACCGTGTTCGAGATGCTCGGGTCGTGGTCACTGCGCGACTACGACGGCCCGCAGAGCCTGCGCTGGGGCTTCGAACTGCTGCGCGACGGCTTCGGCATCGACCCGAGCCGCATGCATGTCACGGTGTTCGGCGGTGACGACCGCGTCGAGCCCGACCACGAGTCGTGGCGCGCCTGGGAGGAACTCGGTTTACCGGTCGAGCCGACCGTCGACGAGAACTGGTGGTCCAACGGCCCGACGGGACTGTGTGGACCCGACTCCGAGATCTTCGTCTGGACCGGACGCGACCTGCCGCAGGCCACGCCGACCACCGATGACCGGTGGGTGGAGGTGTGGAATCACGTGATGATGCGCTACCTGCGCCATGGTGACGGCAGCCTCGAACCGATGCGACGACCCTGTGTCGACACCGGTCTGGGGTTGGAACGGCTGGTGCGAATCCTGCGGAACACGCAGTCCGTCTTCGAGATCGACCTCTTCGACCCATGGCGGACCACCCTGCCCGGTCTCTGGGGTCCGCTCGATGGTCGGTCGCTGCGCGTGCTGTCGGACCATCTGCGATCGAGCATCGTGATTCTCGGCGACGGGGTGACGCCCTCGCCATCGGGTCGTGGTCACATCCTGCGGCGGTTGATCCGGCGCAGCCTCACCACGTTGTGGCGCGACGATCCGACCCGCACCCTGTCGGACCTGCCGATCGAGCTGGTCGACCACACGCTCGAGCATTTCCGGCAACCCGTGCCGGGCCAATACGTGCACGCCCTGTTGCTCGAGGAGGAACACAAATTCGATCTGCTGCTCCAGCGCGGGCGAAAGATCCTGTCCCACCGCCGCTTCAGCGGAACTCTGGCCGAAGACGACTACCGCTACCTCCACGACACCCACGGCCTTCCCCGCGATCTGGTGGTGTATCTGACCACCGAGGCCGGGGTCGATCGAGGCTTGTAGGCAGGTTGTCGGGCGTGCGCCGATCGGGGCGGTAGTTTCCGAAGTGTTCAGATCCGATGAGTTTCGAGCGCGAGGGAGGTCTACACGTCATGAGGAAACTGATCTACGGATTCGGCGTATCGCTGGACGGTTACGTCAACGACCGCGACGGCAGAATCGACTGGACCGACCCCGACGACGAGCTGCACCAGTACCACAACGACCGGTTCCGGAGCCTGGAGGTCGCGGTGAACGGTCGTCGGCTCTATGAGCTGATGGCCGAGTACTGGCCGCACGTGCCCGCGGACGCACCGCCCATTCAGCGTGAGTTCGGCGAGCTCTGGACCGGCAAGCCGAAAGTCGTGTTCTCCCGCACGCTCACCGAGGTGCACTGGAACAGCACCCTGCTCCGCGAGAACGCGGTGGAGGAGGTCCGCAAGCTCAAAGCCGGTGGTGACGGTGTCATGGAGGTCGGTGGCGCGAGCCTGGCTTCCGCGCTGATGCCGCACGGGCTCATCGACGAGTACCAGCTGTTCGTCTCGCCCATGGTGCTCGGCGGCGGCACCCCGATGTTTCCCGCGCTGGACCAGCGGATCGGGCTGCGATTGGTCGAGACGCGCCGCTTCGACACCGCGGTGCTGCTGCGCTACGTCGTCGACTGAGGTCCGCGCACCGCGCCGCGGCCACCCATTTCTCGGGGCGGTGACGGCCCTGTTCCCTGGTCAGTGCCGGTGCTAGTGTGCTCCAAGCACTTTCGTTGTCCCCGTGAGATCTGAGGAAACCTATGTCGACCCGTTCCATTGTCACCGCCTCCGCTGCCGCGTTGCTGCTCACCGGTGCCGCCGCTGCTGTTGCCGCGCCCGCGCAGGCTTTTCCCGCCGGTTGGTGGGCTGAGAAGACCTACGTGTGTTCCTCCACCAACCAGGCCGGCGCTCCGCTGCCCGACGTGACGGTGAAGGCCGGCAACGAGGTCGGTGCGGCGTACTACGCGACCCAGCAGCTCGGCCCGGACGCGGCGCAGATGCAGTGCCGCCAGCTGTGATGTGATCTTGTTCGGTGTCGCCGCACGTCGGGGAGCGGTGGCACCGAAGTTCAGCTGGGGTGTGCCTGTACGAATTCCCGCACCGCGGCAGTCTGATTCAGCAGTGCGTGCCCGACTCCGGGCAGTAGTCGCACCTCGCCTCGCGTGAAGGTACCGCGGGCACGTTCGGCGGTCCGTGCGGAGTCGAACAGGGCGTCGCGTTCACCGACGATTATCAGGACCGGGATGTCCACTTCGCGAAGTTGTGCGTCGCGGAAAATGGGTAGCTTTCCGGGGCGGGGCGAAAAATGAGTGAACGTCAGCTCGATGTCGTCGATGATCGAATCCGCCTGCGCCCCCTCCAGACCGAGGCCCGTGCGCGCCATGTCCCGCACGCTGTGCCTGCCGATCATTCGCAGACCGATGGCCTTCACGAGCCAGCCGTAGCGGTGTCTGCCCAGTCCGCCGGGGCACAGCAGGACCAACGTCGTGACCCGACCCGGCCTTCGCACCACGTAATCGAGTGCGGTCCACCCGCCGAGTGACATGCCGACCAGCGCCACGGTGTCGAGGCCGAGTCCCTCGATCACCTCGTCGAGCCAGCTCGCGGTCGCGTCGCTGTCCAATGCCAGCCGGGTGGGGGCGCTGAATCCCGGTTCGCCGGGGAGGTCCACCGCGCACACGCGAAAACTTCGCGACCAGTCCGCGATGTCGGCGCGCCATGTGCTCGCATTGGCTCCTGAACCGTGCAGCACCACCAGCGGCGGTGCGTCGGCCGGTCCCGAGACCACAACGAAGGTCTCGCCGATGCCGGTGTCGATCCGCACTTCGTCGTGGGGGACCGGCCACGCGTCGAGGTGTTCGCGGTAGCGCTGGTGAACGAGCTGTCGGCCTTCGTCGGACTTGTAGATCATGAGCTCAGGATTCCGTCCAGGTAGTCGAGCAGGCGGGAACTGTCGGCGAGGCTGCCGAGCAGGATCACTTTGAGGCGTTGGCGGGCCGGGTCGTAGCTGGTTTCCACACGCATGCGCTGACCGCCGCCGCCTCGGGTCCCGGCGGTGGCGGTGAGCAGCGTGGTGATCCGGTCGACGGTGGCGCGGTCGATGTCGTCGATCTCGACGATGCACGAGGCCTCCGTGTGCCGGTGCGGCCCTGTCTGGGGGGTGGTGATCGGCAGCCCGGTGAACGTCTCGAGGTCTTCGTGGGTGATGCGGTACTGCTTGCCGATGCGCGCGGCGGGGAGTTTGCCGTCGCGCACATAACTGCGCACCGTGCGGACATGGAGTCCGAGCAGTTCGGCGACCTGCTCCACCGAATAGAGACGATCAGTCATAAAACTAACGTAAACGAAGGTACATATAGGGGTCAATAGGGAAGTTTGATGACATGTGGACTGTGACAATGATCGCGATAGCAACCGTTTGTCCAGCTCTGACCGCACACTGGGCACAAGCAGCCCGATTCGTCCCGCTACCTCCGTGACCAGCGGATCTGCTCGAGCGCAAACCTTGACCCGAGTGCCAGGACACGTTTGTGTGCAGGTAGCGGGCCGTGCCGCGACGCCGCGAGCAACCCCATGGGCCGGGCCGCGAGCCGAGCACCTCGGCAGGGGCTCTACCCTCGAAGGCATGCAGTCCTGGTCCGATATCGCCCTGCCGACCGTCCCCGGAACAGGGCCGCCGTTGCGTTTGTACGACACCGCCGATCGTCAGATCCGCCCGGTCACCCCCGGCGCGACCGCGAAGATGTACGTCTGCGGCATCACGCCCTACGACGCCACCCATCTCGGTCACGCCGCCACCTACCTGACATTCGACCTGGTCAACCGGATCTGGCGCGATGCGGGCCACGATGTGCACTACGTGCAGAACGTCACCGACGTCGACGATCCGCTGTTCGAACGCGCCGACCGCGACGGCATCGACTGGCGTGATCTCGGCAGCCGCGAGATCGACCTGTTCCGTGAGGACATGACCGCCCTGCAGGTGTTGCCGCCACGGCACTACATCGGCGCCATCGAAACGGTGGAAGAGGTGGTCGAGCTCGTGCAGAAGCTGCTCACCGCCGGTGCCGCCTACATCGTCGACGACGCCGAGTACCCCGATATCTACTTCCACACCGACGCCACCGAGCAGTTCGGTTACGAATCCGGCTACGACCGCGCCACCATGGAGGCCCTGTTCGCCGAACGCGGCGGCGACCCGGACCGGGCGGGCAAGCGCGACACCATCGACGCCCTGCTGTGGCGCGCCGCACGCCCCGGTGAACCGTCCTGGGAGGCACCCTTCGGCGCCGGACGGCCCGGCTGGCATATCGAGTGTGCGGCGATCGCGCTCAACCGCATCGGCGCCGAGTTCGACATCCAGGGTGGCGGCTCGGACCTCATCTACCCGCATCACGAATACTCCGCCGCGCACGCCGAGGCGATCACCGGCGCCCGCCGCTTCGCCCGCCACTACGTGCACGCCGGTCTGATCGGCCTGGACGGCGAGAAGATGTCGAAGTCGCGCGGCAACCTCGTCCTCGTGTCGAAACTGCGCCGCGCCGGTGTCGACCCCGCCGCGATTCGCCTCGGCCTGCTCGCCGGTCACTACCGCGCCGACCGGATGTGGACCGACGAGGTGCTCACCGCCGCGCAGCACCGCCTCGACCGCTGGCGCGAAGCCGTGTCGGCGACTGCGGGCCCCTCGGCCGTCGACACGGTCGCCCGGTTGCGTCAGCACCTGGCCGACGACCTCGACACCCCGAAGGCCCTCGACGCGGTCGACAACTGGGCCGAACAGGCCATCACCTACGGCGGCACCGACACCGAGGCGCCCGCCCTGGTTCGCGCCGCCGTCGACGCGCTGTTGGGCGTCAGCCTCTGACACGAGCGGTCGGCGTCGCTGTGCGCGGTCACCGTGGTGGCGACCTGTCCGGACGCCCCGGATCGGCGACAGCGATCACGGTCCGGCGCCGAACACAGCGTTCTGTCGCCGCCCCGCGCACCAGTGATTTCAGCGGGTTCGCGATGACGCGGACAGGTCCGGCCATCCCGGTTGCCCGCAGTATGCTGCGCTTATACTGTGGGCCACAGCGCAGCTGACCTGCCGTCGATCGGAGAGCGTCACATGGGGTGCTATCAGCGCATCATCGTGGGAACCAACGGCTCGCAGGCCGCGCGGACGGCGGTAGCGGTGGCGGGAGAGTTCGCGACTCGCCTCGGTGTCCCGGTCACCGCGGTGAGTGTGTGGAAGGACGCGGGGCGCAAGGCGAACACCGACGCCGCATGGGCCGAAGACAACATCGGGGCGGCCGTCGAAGCCCTGCTCGAAGTCGGCGTGGCCGAGGTCGCCGGTACCGAACTCGACGGCACCCCGGGCGCGTTACTGCTCGAGATCGCCGAACGCGAACCCGGCACCTTGCTCGTGATCGGTGGCGGCAGCCTGGGCAGTTCCAAGGCGCGCCTGCTCGGCTCGACAGCCAATCATGTTTCGCACCACAGTCAGACCGATGTCGTGTTCACCGCCAAGGTCCCCAAACGCTGGACCACCATGGGGCTCACCACCGACGGATCGGCGAGTTCGCTGACCGCGGTCCGTCGCGGCTACGAGCTGGCCACGGCCATGGGCGCGCGCCCGTTCCTGGTGACCTCCGCCAAGACCGACGACGACGGTGCCGACATCCTGATCGATATCGAAGGTCGGATCGCGGTCGATGACCTGGAACTGTTCGGTCGCGACGTCCTCACCGGGGTCCCCGCGGCCGAGGCCATCTGCAACGCGGCCTGGAAATACGACCTCGTCGTGATCGGCAACCGTGGCATGAGCGGGCCCGCACGCCTTTTGGGCTCGGTGGCCAACAAGGTGACCCACGATATCGACACCAACCTGCTGCTGGTCAACACCACGCACTGAGTTCTGCCCGGCCGCCGCGCCCGCACCCCGATCCGGTGTTTGCTCCGACTTTGCGGGCAACCGCGGAACTTGCCGGGAACGCGAACTCCGGTCGCCTATGATTGCCGTACGTGCGATGTTCGCCACACAACGGAGTGGACGCCGGATGAATGCTGGAATCGAGGCGGCGGGGTTCTTCGGCCTGCTCGACTGGGAGAAGACGACCGGTCTGAGCAAGTTCTGGGTCGACATGATCACCATCCCGATCTTCAGCGCCATGGCGGGCCTGATCACCAACTGGACCGGGGTGATCATGCTGTTCGCGCCGGTGCGGTTCACCGGGTTCTACGTCCCCGGTCTGAAAGCGCTCTTCCCGCTGCTGCCGCGCAAGGTACAGATCCTGCCCACCTTCGCTCCCGGCGGCATCCTCGGCTTCCAAGGCTTCATTCCGGCCCGCTCGGAGAAGATGGCGAGCCTGATGGTCGACAACGCGGTCGCCAAGATCGGCACCGCCAAGGACTTCTTCGATCAGATGGATCCGCGCAAGATCTCCGCCCAGGTCGCGCTGGTGGCGTTGCCGAACGTGCGCTCGATGGTCGACTCCACCATGGTCGCCGAGCACCCGCGTCTGTGGGCCGACATGCCGCCGCGCGCACGCGAAGCCATCTACACGCGGGTCGAGGCCGAGCTGCCCGCGATCACCGACCGCGCGTTCGATTTCATCGGCGCCAACATCGACCAGCTCCTCGATGTGAAGCTGATGGTGGTCGGCTATCTGCGTCGTCGGCCCGAACTGCTCAAGGATGTGATCTACGGGCTGGGCGCCCCGGAATTGCGGTTCATGATCCGCAGCGGGGTGCTCGGGTTCCCGTTCGGGGTGATCGTGGCACTGTGGTTGTCGCTGCTGCACTACAGCACACCCCACGGCGACACCCCCGCGGTGATCTCGCTGCCCGGTTGGCTCTACGAGGTCCTGCACTTCCTGCCCGCCTGGGCATGGGTGCTCGCCGGGGGCGCGCTGGTGGGTGTGCTGGTCAACGTCATCGCGATCAAGGTGGTGTTCGAACCCGCTGTGCCGCAGCCGCGCTACCGGTATCCGTGGCGGGTGGCGAAATTCGCGAAGCGGCAGTACCAGGCCGCGGCGGATCTGGGGCATGCGATCGGCTATCAGATCGTCACCCTCGACGTCGTCACCGAGCAACTGCTCGACGGGCCCAGCGGTGACAAGACCCGCGCCGTCATCGCCCATTTCCTCGAGGCCGAGATCGACCGGATCCTGGGTCCGCTGCGCTCGGTGACCCGGCTCGCGATCGGGCCACGTCACTTCGACGCCATCCAGGCCACCGCGGGCGCGAGCCTGGCCACCGAGATGAAGCCGTGGCTGGTCGAGGACATCGAGTTCTCCCAGACCACCGCGGCCAGCGTCGACCGCCTGGCCACCGAGAAGCTGCGTGAGCTACCGCCGGAGGAGTTCGTCGAAATGCTCTACACCGCCATCGAACAGGACGCCTGGCTGTTGTACCTGCACGGTGGCGTGCTCGGCGCCTTCATCGGCGCGCTGCACCTGCTGATCTTCGGAGTATGAGCGATGGAGCCGACACCTGATCGCGAACCCGGGATCCCCACCGATCTGCTCGGCCTGGCGCGGCTCGCGGGAATGTCGTTGCGCCACCTCGTCGGCACGGTCACCAGGAGCGCTGTGCACACCGCCACCGACATCGTCGACGATGTCCGCTCGGGCGAACCGATGTCGCAGATTCTCGATGAACGCGTGGCGCTGTTTCGCCGGGCCGCGTTGAGCGCGCTCGGCCTCACCAGCACCGCCACCGGCGTCTACGGTCCGGTCGACACCGAACTCGACGTCGAGGACCTCAAGGCGATGGGTGACGCGATGATCACCGAGGGGTGGGACACCGCGCAGCAGCCACGCGACCTGCACCCCTCGTTCGTGCCTATTCTGCACGACCTGACCCCCGACGAGGCCCGGATTCTGCGCTTCCTCGCCGTCGCCGGACCGCAGCCCGCGATCGACATCCGCACCAAGGCGCCGTTCGGGATCGGCTCGCAACGATTGGCCGACGGCATCAACATGATCGCCGCCATGGCCGGCTGCGCGCTGCCCGACCGTGACCACCACTACCTGGGGAACCTGAGTCGTCTCGGGCTGGTGCGCTTCTCCACCGAGCCGGTCGCCGACTTCCGTCGCTACGCGTTCCTCGAAGCGCAACCACCGGCGCAGGCGGCCTACAAATCGGTGAAGATGCGAGCGATCAGCTCCTACCGCAGCATCTACCTGACGGTCTTCGGAAAGCAGTTCTGCGAAGCGTGTTTCGTGCTGGGTGACTACACCGGGGGCGGTTGGGCCAGCGATGACCGTGGCGACATCTACCTGGGCAAGGGCCCCCGGTTTCCCTGATCAGTCCCGGTTGCGCAGCGCGTCGAGGACGCCGGCGAACATCACCGATTTGATCGCGGTCATCGTGGTCTGGTCCTTGCCGCCGAGGGGCGCGACCACAGCCAGTGCGGTGTCGAGGACTTCGTCCTCGGCGGCGGTGGCGTCGACGAGATCCAGCGCCAGGGCGTCGGGGCCACCGAAGCGGCGGGCCGTGGTCATGGCGGCGACGGCGGTCTTGGGGGTCGTCTTGGCTTGGATGAGCGCGGCCATGCCGTTGGTGAACGGGATGCGGATGTCGGCCTCGGGGAAGCAGAAGTAGCCGCGGTCGGCGCGCATCACCCGGTAGTCGTGTGCCATCGCCACCATCGCGCCCGCACCGAAGGCGTGTCCGCCGATCGCGGCGACCGTCGGCATGGGCAGGGTGAGGACCCGGGCGAACAGGGTGTGTACCGCCGCGACGTATTCGGCGGCCCGGTCACCGTTGGCGGTGAGCCAGTCCAGGTCGAGGCCGTTGGAGTAGATCTTGCCGGTGGCGGTGGTCACCAGCGCGGACGCGCCCTGGGCGATGATCGCGTCGAGGTGGGTGTTCATCTCGTCGAGGAAATCGGGGGAGAAGCGGTTCTCGCCGTCACCGAGGTCGAGCACGGCGATCGAATCATGGTGGCGCAGTGTGGGCACGGGGTTTCCTTTTCAGTGGGGACCGAGGTCGAGGACGGCACGCACGGCAACACGCAGTTGCGCACGGGCCAGTGGGTCGGTGAGCCGGTCGCGGCGCAGCAGCAGCGCGGTGGGCAGGTCTACCAGGCAGGTGGTGACGGTGGCGAGGCCGCGGCGGTCGGCGCGACCCCACAGGGCACGCGCGAGCCGGTTGAGCGCGGCGACGAGCGCCTTCTCGGTGTCGGCGATCTCTTGCGCCAGCGCGGGCGCGAGGTCGCCGGCGAGCAGTTCGGCCCGGTCGACGAGTAGCAGCAGGCGCGCGGAGTCGGGGTGGGCCACGGCCAGTCGCGCGGGGGCCTCGGCAGCGTCGAGGACCGCGGCGGTGCGGGTTTCGGGGTCGGACGCGGCGACGGCACGGTCGATGTCGGCTGACTGCAGGGCGAGGAATCGGTGCGCCGCGCGCAGCCAGGTGCGTGCCAGGACAACCTGTCGAGACTGAAATGTGTGATAGAGCGCGCCATTGGATACTCCGGTAGCGGCGGCGACCGCGCGCACCGTGACAGCGGTGGGTCCGGCGTCGGCCGCGAGCTTCTCGGCGGCGTCGAGCACGATCTGCGGGTCGTGGGTGCGCGGTCGCGGCATGAACAAAAGTTTACAGAGCGTCTGCTCTGCTATTCCATTCGGATGTGCTTTTGGGCCGCTGTACACGTATTTCATTCCCCCACTTGGTATTTCGTCGTGTCATCGAGCCGTGGGAACGCAGCATAGATAACGTTATGTACACGCGAGGGCTCGATACGATGGGGTACTGTTCGGATTCTTCGGCCCTGCCCGCACGAACAGAACGGCATCGCGATGTCCCGAGTTGTCACCAAGGAGCAGTACTTCGACACCGCGGTGGTGGTGCTCGCCGAGTTCGGTTTCAAAGGTCTCAATATCGGGGTGCTGTGCCGTCGCCTCGGCGTCACCAGTGGCTCGTTCTATCACCACTTCGGTTCCTGGCAAGGCTTCGTCGACACGCTGCTCGAACACTGGGAGAACCGCCAGATGGTCGAGCTACGCGCGCTCGACGTCGGCCACGGCGACGCCGACGCCGACGTCCGTGCCATGTCGGTACTCGCCAGCGGCCTCGAACACGGCGCCGAAGCGGCGCTGCGGGCCTGGGCGGCCAACGACGAATCGGTACACGTCACCGTCAAACGGGTCGACGAGTCGCGTCGGCGCACCGTGCACCGCGTCGTCGACGGCGTCGTCGACGACGCTGAGACCGCCACCGTCGTCACCGAATTCGGCATGGCGATGATCATCGGCTACCAACAGCTCGCCGCCGCAGGCGAATCCACCGAACTCGACCACCTACTCGCCGAGTACGCCCGCCTGATCTACTCCCACCGCGGGTAGCCGGGTGGTCCGGCGCCGATGGTCACACTCGTGCGATATCGAACCGTTCCCAGGGGCCGACCGCGACACGGTCGCACTGTAGCCACGAGTCGCCGCCCTGCGCAGACCAGTAGTGCCCGCCCAACGCCATGAGAGCGCTCGTGCCGTCGGACGTGCTCAGCACGAACTTCTCCCACGGCCCCAGGGCGGTGGCTCCCACACGCAACCATTCGCCGCCACCATCGAGCGCCGTCACGTACCGACCATCGTGCGCCCGAATCGACACCACCGTCTTGGCGCCCCACGAGGTGTAATAGGCGAGTTCGTCGATGGTGAAAACGGTGGCGGGAGTGGGCAGATACTCGTCGGCGATCAACAGATCAGCGGTCAACGGGTCGTCGCTGACCCGGACGAACCGACCGCCCGAGGCCACGATCCGCGCCTGGTACTGCTTGCGCACCTGCGCGTCGGTGTGGACGACATCGGGGTCGAACGACCTGGTGATGCGGTGGATCTTGCCGTCGGCCACCGCGAACACATCCAGGACCGTCGCCGAGCGGAATACCGCTGCCACGGTGCGGTTGTTCGTTGCCGGTGGCTGGCCGGGAACCCGGATCGGGCCGCCGGTCCACGCGCCGTAGGCGTAGGAGCGCGCGGTCAGTGGGTTCGCCGCGGCGACGAGTTCGCTCACGCCCGGAGCCGAGCGTGCGGCGGCGATCCCGCCGTCCTCGGACAACCCCACGTCGGGGTGGGGTTCCCACGGTGTCGGCCACAGGTTCGGCTGTCCGACGATGGTCCAGATCCGTCCGTCGCCGGGTCCTTCGGTCACCGCACTGACCTGGATCGTGTCCCCGGACAGGGTGACAGCGGCGAGACTGCCCGCCCGCAGCAGCGCGGGCAGTAGGTTCCACGTCGAGGCGTCCTCGGTCACGGTGGTGTGGGCGACGGCGCCGTCGGCATCGCCGGCGAACAGTTCGACGCGACCGGGCGCGGTCGCGGCGGCGGCCAGCGACGAACGCTCACTCAACCGGCCGCCGGTCAGGACCTGCCAGTCCGGTGCCCACCGGCCACCGGTCGACCGGCGGCGGCGCACGAGATGATCGCCCCGGCCGACAACGAACACATCGATCGTGTTCGGCGTCGAGGTGGCGGCGGCGATGCTGGCACGAGGGTCGAACGCACCGGACTCGGTGAGCCGTTGCCACGGTAGCCACACACCACCGGTGAAACGTGCCTGCAGCACAGCGCCGTCGAGCCCGATGACGAACACATCGATCTCGCCCTCGCGCGCGACCGCCGCGATGCGAGCCGCCCGATGCAGCGGCGGGGATTCCAGCACCGACCACAACCGCCACGGATCGGGCACGACATCGATCTCGGCCACCGTGTCGCCCCCGCCGAGCACGTCGATCCGCAGCGGCGCTCGGCCCAGCCGTGCCGAGGACCCCGGCCGGACGGGGAGTTGGGCCAGTAGGAATGTCGCACCGCTGCGCGCCAGCTCCTGCGCGACGATCTGGCGTTGCATCCCCTGGCCGGTCAGCGTGCGAAAACCGCGGTCCCACAGGCGGGGTGTGCGCAGCGAGATGTAGACGTCGGCGCCGCCGGGAGATACCGAGTGCGCGACAGCGACCACCGGCAGGCCCGTATGGCCTGCGGCGGGCGTCCCGGCCCAGCGCGCCAGTTGGATACCGGCCGAGGGTTGTCGCGGCACCGCGACGGTGGCCGTGGGGTGGTCCCGGTCGAGCCAGCCGATCGGCACCGCCGCCGCCGGGCACAGGGCAGGCCCGGTCAGATCGTGGCCCGCTCGCGCGTGCGCCAGGCGTGGCTCTTGCGCGGCCAACGTCCCGACGGAGCCCATGATGCAGGTGGGATCGGCGTAGTCGAGGGCGACGTGCCCGTTGAACGTACTGGCATGGCCGCCGGGCTGATGGTTGCGCCGCTGGTAGAAGTGACCGAGCTCGTGGCACAACAGCGAAGGGCTGAGATGGGCGGCGGCGAACTGGCCGTCGAAGCCGAACTGGCCGCCCGCGGCCGCGGCCCAATCCTGGATCACCACCAGGACATCGCCGTGCGTGAAGGGTGCGCCGCCGGCCGCGGCCTTCGCGCGTACCGCGGCGGCGAGTGCGTCGGCGTCGGCGTAGGGCTGATCGATCTCGACGGGCGGGTGGATCGACCAGGTGAGGTCTTCACGAAACCCGGACATCTCCTGCCAATAACGGCGGACGTCCTCGCCGCAGGCCAGCAGCCACGCATCGGTGAACGTGTGTGCTGACCGCGTGGCATCGCCGATCAGGGTGGCAATCACAAAGACGAAGCGGGTGGGCGCCATCGCACTGCTTCCGTTGTCGTAGCGAGGATCTCCCTCTGCTATCGCGCGTCGGCCCGCAGCTATTAATGGCGGTGGCTAGCCGAGCAACTGGTCGACGTAGCACCAGCGCCACACCTCGCCGGGTTCCACGCTGCGCATCACCGGATGCGCGGAGCTCCGAAAGTGCGCGTCGGCGTGGTTACCGATCGAGGACTCGCAACAGGCGATATTCCCGCAGGCGGTGCACATGCGCAGATGCACCCAGCGTAAACCCTCGTCCAGACACCGACGGCAGACCAGCTCATCAGCTGCCGGCTCGGCGGGCAGCGGCGCGGCGTCGAGATGCGCGCAGCCCTGCCTTCCCGCCGCCGTCGCCAACGGTTCGAGGCGCCGCACGTCATCGTTCTCGTCGAAGCGATCGATCATCGACTCCTCGAGGTCGAGCCGGGCCAGCACGTGTTGGAGCACTTCGTAATCCACCGCTCCCGCGTCGCGAACCTTCAGTACCGCGTCGCGTTCGGCACCGAGCATCGCCAGCCGTAGCCGGCGGTACTCCGCGGTCGGTGTGACCAGTTCGGCCTCCGGGCGGCCCAGCCGCTCCCAGGCGGCGTTCGAACGCCAGATCAGCCGCTGGCGCAGCGATTCGATCACCGGTTCGGGGGTGTCCGGCCCGATCTCGCGTTCGAGCTCGAGTAAACCGGCGTTCGAAGCCTGTTGCAGCAGATCGGCTTTCGCGAGCGCGTCTTCCTCGCGACTGGGCCCACGTAACCGCAGCAGCCGCACCAGCCACGGCAACGAAGTGCCCTGCACGAGCAGCGTGCCGCCGACCACCACCAGGGCGAGCAGTTCCAGCACCGGCAACTGCGGCGTCGAGTCGGGCAGCAACAACACCGCCGCCAACGTGACCACCCCGCGCATCCCCGCCCACGACACCACCGCCGCGTGACTCAACGGCTCGCTCGCGCGCCCGAACAGCCTGGCCACCAGCACCGGCGTGAACACCCACACCGGACGCGCCAGCATCACCGCGGCCAGCACACCCACCGCCGCGACGACGAGCGTGCCGCGATCCAACCCGCTGTGCCAGGCGGCCTCGACGATCCAGCGCACCTGCAACCCGATGATCAAGAACACCGCACTTTCCAGAATGAACTGGATGGTGCGCCAATTGGTGCGCTCGGCGACCCGCGAGGCCGCGCCCTGCCACCGTTGCGCGCCGTGGCCCAGGATCATCCCGCAGGTCACGACCGCGATCACGCCCGAGGCGTGGAAGTGTTCGGCGGGCAGATACGCCACGAACGGGGCGAGCAGCGACACCGAGGTATCGAGCACCGGATCGGTGATCCGCCTGCGCAGCATCGCCAAAGCCGTCGCCACCACGGCCCCGATCACCGCGCCGCCGACGGCCGCGAGCAGGAAATCGCCGCCGATCTGCCACGCGGTCACCGCACCGGCCATCGCCGCGATCGCCGAACGCAACGCCACCAGCGCGGTCGCGTCGTTGAACAGCGACTCGTCCTCGAGCACGGTCACGATGCTGCGCGGCATCCCGGTGCGCCGGGCCACCGCGGTCGCCGCCACGGCGTCCGGGGGAGCGACCACCGCACCCAACGCCACCGCCGCCGCGAAAGGCACCGGCAGCAGCCACCACACCACCAACGCCACCGCGAACGTGCTGAACAGCACCAACCCCACCGACAGTGACGCGATGGTGCGCAGATTGTCCTTGAAGTCGACCAGCGAGGTGCGCAGCGCGGCGGTGTAGAGCAGCGGCGGCAGCAACCCCAGCAGCACCACTTCCGGCTCGAGATGCACCTGCGGCACCATCGGCACATACGACGCGGCCACCCCCGCCAGGGTCAGCACCAGCGGTTCCGACACCCCGAATCGTCGCGCCAGCGCCGCCAGCGCGGTCGCCGAGCCGATGAGGACAACCAACCCGATCGCGACATCCACTCGGGCATTCTCCCACCCACAGACCCGTCGGTCTGTCGCTGCCTCCGACAGCCACGCCGATGTCGGCCGCCCGCGTCGCTATCCCGTATCCGCGTCCGCGGCGAGGTGGTCGACCGCGCCCCACACGCGCAACGCCAGGCGCGGGCCCTCACGTCGCCACTGCGACACCGACGCGTTGGGTACCGGTTCGAGCGAATCCGGTACCGGCGCCCCGAGTCCGTCGAGGATGTAGCGCAAGGAAATCACCACCGCGTCGTGCGTCACCACCAGCACCTGCTCACCCGCGGCCACCACATCGAGTTCGTCGAGGAAACTGCGCACCCGCACCGCCACATCGGCCAGCGATTCCCCGCCCGGCGGCCGATACACCCAGTTGCCGACTAGTTCACGACGCCGCCCCTCCTCGGGCGCGCGTCGCCGGATCGCCCGATACGGATGTAGTTCGAACACCCCCATCTCCCGGTCGCGCAACCGTTCGTCGACCAGGGTGCGGATCGGGCGCAGGCTCCGATTGCGGGCTGCGGCGGCCTCGGCCATCACCGCCCAGGTGACTCTGGTGCGCAGGTACGGGGAGCACACCACCAGCGTCGGTCGCTGCACGCCGGACAACTCGGCCAGCCAGTCGCCCAGGCACCGCGCCTGCCACTGCCCGTGGGCGGTCAGGTCCACCCCGGCATCGGTGCCCGGCATCGGCCGCTGCGCGGTCGCCGGGTCCGAGTACCACGCGTTGGCCTCACTCTGCGCGTGACGCACCGCCCACAACCCACCCAGCGCGCGCGGCACCACCAATCCCTCGGTCACCTGCACCCACCCCCTCCGCCGTTCGAACTCCATCGATGTCCTTCGTGCTCGCCCTGTCGTGCCCGGACGCGCCGGAGGAATAGCGGCGTGCCTGCCCGCGTTACATCCCCCGAATTCGAACGCCTGTCCAGAACTGTCCGGCGGACCGCCGCCGCACCCCTCGATGCGCCGCAGGAGGCCCGCTTGTCCACCAGAGTAGAGATCTGGACCGACATCAACTGCCCGTTCTGCTACCTGGGCAAAGCCCGATTCGACGAAGCGCTGGCCGATTTCGCCCACCGTGACGACGTCGAAGTGGTGCACCGGTCCTTCGAGCTCGACCCGACGCAGCCTGTCGGCACCTCACGCCCGGTCATCCCCGCGATCGCCGAGAAATTCGGCATCACCGTCGACCAGGCCGCCGCCAACGAACGCGGCATCGGCGCCCAGGCCGCGGCGATGGGCCTGCCCTACCGCACCTCCGATCGCGACTGCGGCAACAGCTTCGATATGCACCGGATCCTGCAGTACGCCCTCGCCCAGGGCACCCAGGAAGCCATGATCGACGCCCTCTACGCGGGGAATTTCGCCGAGCCCGAGCCGGTCTTCGGCGACACCGAACGACTCGTGGCCCTGGCCGTCCGCGCGGGTCTGGACGAGCAGTCGGTGCGCGCGGTGCTGGCCGACCCCGATGCCTACGCCGACGCGGTCCGCCGTGACGAAGCCGAAGCCACCGCGCTCGGCGCCACCGGCGTCCCGTTCTTCGTCTTCGACGGCAAATACGCGGTCTCCGGCGCCCAACCTCCCGCAACGTTCACCCGGGCGCTGAACACCGCCTGGAACGATCGACCCGCCCCTCAGCTCATCGCCGACGGCGACGCCTGCGGCCCCGACGGCTGCGCGGTCCCCACGACCGCGTCCGCGGTGGCCGACTGAGCACCGCGGACCGGACCCCGACGACTCAAGCCAGGTCGATGACGACCTTGATGTCGGACCCGCCCGCCTCGAATGCCTCGAGCGCACGCTCGAGCGGCAACCGCCGGGTGATCAGGCGCGCCAGCCACGACTCGTCCGCGGTGGCCAGCGCCTGCGCGCCCTGCTCGTAGTGATCGCGGTTCGCGTTCACCGAACCGAACACCAGCGCGTTGTCGAGCACGATATTGCGGTTCAACTCGCCCACATCGACATCGGTATCGACCCCGGGTGTCGACACCCCGGTCAGACAGACGATCACGCCGGGGTTGTCGATCTCCATCGCCTGCAACGCCACCGCGGGCGACCCGGTCGCCTCGATCACGATGTCGGGGCGGATCTCGTCCGCGACGGCGGCCGCCGTCCGCGTGTGGAAAGTGGCGCCCAACGCCTCGACCAACTCCTGTTTCGTTCCGCCGCTGACACGGTCGAGGACGTGCACGTCGAGGCCGCGCTGCTGCCCGAGCAGAGCGGCCAGCAACCCGATCGGTCCGGCGCCGGTCACCAGGACCGTGCGCGGGTCGAACCAGGCGCGGCCGTTGATCTTCTCGATCTGATCCCAGGCCTTGGCGACCACGGTCGTCGGCTCCAGCAACACCCCGACCTGTTCCAGCGCCGGATCCAGCCGCACCGCGAAGTCCTCGCGCACCACCCAGGACGTCGACCCGTACCCGTCGATCTCCTTGATCCCGCGCTCCACGTACCTCCCGTTGCGGCACATATCCCATTGGCCGCGCGCGCATGCCCCACACGGCACCGGATCCGGCCTGCGCACGATCCCGACGACGAGATCACCGGGGGCGAACGCACTGCCCTCGGGCACGGTCTTCACCCGGCCCAGCGATTCGTGCCCGAGAACCATCCGCGATTTTCCCGGCGGCAGCCAACCGTAGTCACCCCGCGCGATATCGCGGTCGGTGCCGCAGATCCCCAAGGCGATTCCGTCCACCAACAGTTCGCCGGGACCGGCGATCGGATCGGGCACATCCTCCACCCGCAACGATTGCTTCTGCAGGGGAACCACTGTCAACGCACGCATTTCGACACCCTTCCGCCCGGGCGGGCCAACGGTCGACGTCTGCACGAACCACATCCACGACACCCGGGGGAGCAACCCCATCGCGAACTCGCCGCGAACACGGACTACCTGCGACAAAGGTACGCGAACAACCCATCGATCGGTCGATACGAGACCGATCGCGAACAATCGACACCGCCGAGCCCACCAACCGTGTCGGGTCCCTCGGCTACGGTGGACAGCGCTCGCACCGATCGACCCGTGGCCAGCTGGAGGCGTCTTGCGCATCACCGTCCGGATCATGCTCGTGCTCGCCGCGCTCGTCTGCGCGCTCGCACCGGCCTCGGCGGCCCCGACCGTCGACGACGCCTCCGCGCGCAAGATCGACGAACTCCTCACCGTGCGTGCCGAATCGGGCGGTCTCGGTCGCGGCGAACTCATCGAACGGCTCTCCGCCCGGCTGCTCGGCACGCCTTACGGCGCGAACATGCTCATCGGTTCGGCCACCGAGCCCGAACAGCTCGTCGCGGACCTGCGCCGGGTCGACTGCTTCACCTACCTCGACTACATCGAAGCCGTCTCCCGCTCGAGCACCCGCGACGAGTTCTTCACCAACCTGGTCACCACCCGCTATATCGACGGTCGCGTCGAATTCGCCCAGCGCAAGCACTTCTTCACCGATTGGGCCGCCCGGCAACGGCCCGCGGCCACCGACATCACCGCCGGCCTGAGCCCCGCGGCTGTCGCCACGACCAAACACCTCAACGCCAAAGCCGACGGCGGCACCTACCTGCCCGGTATCCCCGTGGTCGACCGCACCGTCACCTACATCCCCTCGGCCGCTGTCGACGGGGCGGTAACGAACGCTCTTCGCACCGGCGACTTCGTCGGCGCCTACACCCCCGACGCCGGCCTCGACGTCACCCACGTCGGCATCCTCGTACACACCCCGAACGGTCCCGTCTTCCGCAACGCGTCCTCCCTCGCCGCGAACAACCAGGTCGTCGACACTGCCTTGGCCGACTACCTGCGCACCGTTCCCGGCATCGTCGTCCTGCGCCCGCTCTGACCGACTCCGAGGAATCACCATGACCACCCTGCCCGACCGCCCGAATACCGCGCTGCTCGTCGTCGACGTGCAGAACGGGGTCGTCGACGAAGCACCCCGCCGCGACGAGGTCGTCGCGAACATCGCCGCCCTGGTCGACCGTGCCCGCGGCGCCGACATCCCGATCATCTGGATCCAGCACACCTCGCAGGAGCTGGTCGAACACAGCGATCCCTGGCGCTACGTCCCCGAACTCCTGCGCACCGACACCGAACCGCTGGTCCACAAGCACTACGGAGATTCCTTCGAGGACACCGAGCTCGAGGGCCTGCTCGCCGCCGTCGGCGCCGGACACCTGGTCGTGACGGGCGCGGAATCCGACGCCTGCGTCCGCTCGACCATCCACGGCGCTTTCGTGCGCGGCTACGACGTCACCCTCGTCGCCGACGCCCACACCACCGGTGACAAAACCCGGTGGGGCGCACCGAAACCCGAAGACGTCATCGCCCACACGAACCTGTACTGGCAATACCAGCAGGCGCCCGGCCGCACCGCCGCCGTCCGCTCGACCGACGAGTTCGACTTCGCATCGACCTGAACCACCAGCGCTCTCCTGACCACGTCCCGATACGAACAGAGCCCGCCTCCACCCACCGGCCCGTCCAGAAACCGACCCGCCGGTGTCTCGAACACTGCCCGACGTGCGACGATCGGCAGGTGAGCGCCACACCCGCGAAACCACCGCACCTGCGCGACCTCGCGCTGCTGCGACGCGTGCGCGACCGCATCGACCGTGAATACGCCCAGCCACTGGACGTCGAAGCGCTCGCCCGCGGCGTCCACCTCTCGGCCGGGCACCTCAGCAGACAATTCCGCCTCGCCTACGGGGAATCGCCGTACTCCTACCTGATGACCCGCCGCATCGAACGAGCCATGGCGCTGCTGCGCCGCGGCGACCTGAGCGTCACCGAGGTGTGTTTCGAAGTCGGCTCGTCCTCGCTGGGCACCTTCAGCACCCGCTTCACCGAACTCGTCGGCGTACCGCCCAGCGTGTACAAGCAGCGACACGACCAACCGACCGCGGGCATGCCGTCCTGCGTGGTCAAGAAGGTGACCAGACCGATCAGGAATCGAGAAGCTTCCGCTCCGACCGACAATTAGCGTGGTCGCCATGAACCTCACCATTCACCAGAGCTATCTGCCCCAGGACGACCCCGACGCCGCACTCGCCTTCTACCGCGACGCGCTCGGCTTCGAGGTCCGCAACGACGTGGGCTACAACGGGATGCGCTGGATCACCGTCGGGCCCACCGGCCAGCCCGATACCTCGATCGTGCTGCACCCGCCCGCCGCCGACCCCGGACTCACCGACGACGAACGTCGCGTGATCAGCGAGATGATGGCCAAAGGCACCTACGCCGGTATCAACCTCGCCACCGACGACCTCGACGGCCTGTTCGAAAAGCTCCAGGCCGGAGAGATCGAGGTCGTCCAGGAACCCACCGATCAGCCCTACGGCGTCCGCGACTGCGCCTTCCGCGACCCCGCCGGAAATATGGTCCGCATCCAGCAGACCAAGTAGCCCACCGCGCCGGTAGATTCGAGGTCCGGCGATGTCGACTGATCGAGGGAGACCCATGAGCACGGCCAACAAGACCGGCACCACCATCGAGCCGGCCGACAGCCACGATGTGATCCGGGTGCACGGCGCCCGCGTGAACAACCTGCGCGATGTGAGCATCGAGATCCCCAAGCGCAGGCTGACCGTCTTCACCGGCGTCTCCGGATCCGGCAAGAGCTCGCTGGTCTTCGGCACCATCGCCGCCGAATCGCAGCGCCTGATCAACGAGACCTACAGCGCGTTCGTGCAGGGTTTCATGCCCAGCCAGGCCCGCCCCGACGTCGACGTCCTCGAAGGGCTCACCACCGCCATCCTCGTCGACCAGTCCCGGCTGGGCGCCGACCCGCGCTCCACGGTCGGCACCGTCACCGACGCCAACGCCATGCTGCGGATCCTGTTCAGCCGCCTCGGCGACCCCCACATCGGGTCCTCGCAGGCGTTCTCGTTCAACGTCGCCTCGATCAGCGGCGCCGGTGCGGTCGAGGTCGAGAAGAACGGTGTCACCGTCAAGGAGCGCCGCAGCTTCGCCATCACTGGCGGCATGTGTCCCACCTGCGAGGGCAAAGGTCAGATCAACGACATCGACCTCACCGAGCTCTACGACGAGAACCTCTCCCTCGACGAGGGCCCGTTCAAGATCCCCGGCTACAGCATGGACGGCTGGATGGGCCGAATCTTCAAGGGCTCCGGCTTCTTCGACCCGGCGAAGCCGATCAAGAAATACACCAAGAAGCAGCTCGCCGACCTGCTGTACAAGGAACCGACCAAGATCAAGGTCGAGGGCATCAACCTCACCTACGAAGGCCTCATTCCCAAACTGCGCAAGTCCATGCTGTCCAAGGACATCGACGCGCTGCAACCGCATGTGCGCGCCTTCGTCGAGCGCGCCGTCACCTTCGGTACCTGCCCCGACTGCGCGGGTACCCGGCTCTCCGCCGCGGCCCGATCCTCGAAGATCAACGGCCGCAGTATCGCCGACGCCTGCGCCATGCAGATCACCGACCTCGCCGAATGGGTCAAGCAGATCGACGACCCGTCGGTGGCGCCGCTGCTGGAATCGCTGCGCCAGACCCTGGACTCGTTCGTCGAGATCGGCCTCGGGTACCTGTCGCTGTCGCGACCTTCGGGCACCCTGTCCGGCGGTGAAGCCCAGCGCGTCAAGATGATTCGCCACCTCGGATCCTCGCTCACCGACGTCACCTACGTCTTCGACGAGCCCACCGCGGGCCTGCACCCCCACGACATCCAACGCATGAACGACCTGCTGCTGCGCCTGCGCGACAAGGGCAACACCGTGCTCGTCGTCGAGCACAAGCCCGAGACGATCGTCATCGCCGACCACATCGTCGACCTCGGGCCCGCCGCGGGGTCCCAGGGCGGCACCATCTGCTTCGAAGGCACCGTCGACGGGCTGCGCGCCAGCGACACCGTCACCGGCCGCCACTTCGACGACCGCGCCTCGGTCAAGGACACGGTGCGACAGTCGACCAGCGCCTTGCAGATTCGCGGCGCCACCGCCAACAACCTCGACAAAGTCGACGTCGATATCCCGCTCGGCATCCTCGTGGCGATCACCGGCGTCGCCGGCTCGGGCAAGAGCTCGCTGGTACACGGCTCGATCCCGCTCGACGAAGGCGTCATCTCCATCGACCAAACCCCGATCAAGGGCTCGCGCCGCAGCAACCCCGCCACCTACACCGGCCTGCTCGACCACATCCGCAAAGCGTTCGCCAAGGCCACCGGAGCCAAACCCGCCCTGTTCAGCGCCAATTCCGAAGGCGCCTGCCCGAACTGCAACGGCGCGGGCGTGGTCTACACCGACCTGGCGATGATGGCCGGCGTCTCGACCGTGTGCGAGGTGTGTGAGGGCAAACGCTTCATGGCCGAAGTCCTCGACTACACCTTCGCGGGCAAGAACATCAGCGACGTGCTCTCGATGCCCGTCGACGAAGCCCGCGAGTTCTTCGGCGACGGCGAAGCACGCACCCCCGCCGCCCACAAGATCCTCACCCACCTCACCGAAGTCGGCCTCGGCTACCTCACCATCGGCCAGCCACTGACCACCCTGTCCGGCGGTGAACGCCAGCGCCTCAAGCTGGCCACCCACATGTCCGACAAAGGCGGGGTCTACATCCTCGACGAACCCACCACCGGCCTGCACCTGGCCGACGTGGAACAGCTCCTCGGCCTACTCGATCGCCTCGTCGACTCCGGCAAGTCCGTCATCGTCGTCGAACACCACCAGGCCGTGATGGCCCACGCCGACTGGATCATCGACCTCGGCCCCGGCGCGGGCCACGACGGCGGCCACATCGTCTTCGAAGGCACCCCCGCCGCCCTCGTCGCGGCCCGCACCACCCTCACCGGCGAACACCTGGCCACCTACGTCGGCGCCTGAACGCACCCTCTCGGCCACGGCCGATGTGATGTATCTCGCCACCTTCCGGTCTGGATCGCACGGTCATAGCCGACCTAGCCTGAGAGTCGCGCGTAGTCGAAAGCGTTTGCACCAGAACATCATTCGGTGCGGAGCGAACGCTGTCGTGCCATCGACAGCTCGCTGATTTCGGCATGCGCGCTCTGCCGTCCCGGGAGGGTCGTTCCTCGCCCGGGCCGACGGCAGAATCCTGGCAAGGAGCTGCATCGTGCCGGTTCGGCGTAAAGACCTCAGTCCCATGATGACTCGCCGTGGGGCCCTCGCCGCGCTGGCATTGCTCAGCGTCGCCGGATGCGGGGGTTCCGTCGCGGCGACCACCAGCCCACCGCACTGGGACTACGACAGCGCCGACGGCCCCGAACACTGGGCCGATCTGGATCGTGGTTTCGCCACCTGCCGAATCGGCCACGCTCAATCACCGATCGACCTCGACAGCGCAATCGAACTGCACCCATCCGAGCACATCGAGATCGACTATCACCCGACTTCCTCGGTGAGTCTGCTGAACAACGGGCACACGATCCAAGCGGTCCTACCGGCGGACTCCGGCAACCGCATCGTCGTCGACCGAACGCCGTTCACCCTGACCCAGTTCCACTTCCATCTGCCCAGCGAGCACACCGTCGACAGCACCGAAACCGCCATGGAACTGCATTTCGTCCACACCGCCGCGTCAGGTCGCCTGGCGGTTCTCGCCGTCCTGCTACACGCGGACCCCGAACCCAACTCGCTGAGCCGAATACTCACCGCCACTCCGAACCGCTCAGGTCTCACCCGGACCGTCGCCACCGTCGACCCCCGCGAGTACCTCCCCAGCGACCTCGACCAATTCCGCTACCAGGGCTCGCTGACCACACCACCGTGCACCGAGGGTGTGGAATGGATCGTGCTGCGCCACCCGGCGCCGGTGGCGATCGCCGACCTCGACAACTATCGCACCCTGTTCCCGCACAGCAACCGCCCCACGCAACCACGCAACGGCCGCCCGGTCGTCCTCGCCGGACCCAACTGAGCACGCGCAGGTCCCGTATTCTGCACCAGCACCCCTGATGACAACGAGAACATGGAGGAGTGAATGCGGCCGTCTGCGCAGCCCGTCTTCGACGCCCACCTCCACATCATCGACCCACGATTCCCCCTGATCCCCAACGACGGCTACCTGCCCGACCCGTTCACCGTCGGTCAGTACCGCGAACGAGTCGGCGGTCTCGGAATCGTCGGCGGAGCGGTGGTTTCGGGCTCCTTCCAGGGATTCGACCAGACCTACCTACGCGACGCCCTGCTCCAACTCGGCCCGACCTATGTCGGGGTCACGCAGGTACCCGCCACCATCACCGACCAGGAGATCATCGACCTCGACGCCGCGGGAGTACGGGCAGTCCGCTTCAACGTCCGACGAGGCGGGTCGGCATCGCCGGCCGAACTGGACCGCCTCGCCCACCGCGTCCACGACATCGCAGGCTGGCACAGCGAGCTCTACATCGACGCCAGAACCCTTCCCGACCTGACACCCACCCTGATGGCACTACCCGCGGTCAGCATCGATCATCTCGGCCTGCACCGCGACGGCGTCGCGCACCTGCTGAAGCTGGTCGAACACGGCACGAAGGTCAAAGCCACCGGATTCGGCCGCATCGACCTCGACCCGGCCGACGTCATGAAAGCCATCCTCGACACCGACCCCACGGCCCTCATGGTCGGCACGGACCTGCCCTCCACTCGCGCCCGGCGCCCCTTCGCCGACCAGGACTTCACCATCATCGCCGAGACCATCGGTCCCGAACACCTCCACGACATCCTCTGGGGAAACGCCGCCACCTTCTACCGGCTGCCGGCCGCGCAGGAGAACTAACCGAACGACACCTGCGGTTGCGGACGAAGGGTGAGGACCTGCTGGGCGACCCCCACCGGGCCACGGATGTCGTGCAGGACAGTGCTTGTCAGCCCCTGTCCGGTGTGGCCGAAGGTGACGGAGGTATCGAGACCGGTCCATTCGCCTTCGGGCTGTCGATACAGATGCAGCGTCAGGTCCAGGTTCGGGAACATCCACTTGGTGGGCTCTTGGCGCACCGCGATGCCGTTCGCGGTGTCGACCAACGCGATATAGGAAGCCAGGGGATCGACCGATTCCGCGGACACCAGACCCATCGGGGAACGCACCCACGCGGTGGTCCGCCCGGGTTGCGCGAGACCCACCGGACGCGTGTCGAGGGACGCTATATAGCCGCCCGGCCACACCGAGGTCAGCGGCCAGGAAGGCAACGACTCAGGAGCGGGTAACCGCTCGGGCTCCCCGCCTGCGACACCGGCGGTGTCCTGGGCACTCAGAAACCACGCACGGGCCGAGACGACGCTGCGTCCGCCGATGATGACGGTCGCCTCGACCAGTTCGATGGTGCGACCCGGACGGATGGTCCCGATCTCGATATCGAACTCCTCGAACGCGATCCGGCCCAGGATGTCGAAGCTGATCCGGCTCATGACCAACGCGGGGCGTTGCTCGTCGGCGCGTGTTCGCCCCATCTCGTGGACGATCAGCCCACCGAGCGGGCTGAAGTGCTGTTCGGCGGTGTCCCAGGCGCCACCCGCATGGGTGGTCGGCACGAAGCGGTGAGCACCGACCCGATGGAAGTAGGACGCGTGTTCGATGCCGCTTTCGGCTATCAGGGATTGCGATTCGAAGACGTCGCGGAACGCTCCGACATCGCGAAAGCTACGCTCTACCACTACTTCCCGAGCAAAGACGCGCTGGTATCCGCCGCCCTGGAGAAGCTGACCGCCGATGTGCTGGCCCATCTGGGCAACGCGCTCGACGCCACCGCCGACCGACCCGCGCCCGAGCAGCTGCGCTCCCTGATCTCCGAGCAGCTGCGCGTCCTGACGGTGCTCTACCCGGAAGTGGGCACCCTCTTCTCCTTCCCCGCGCCATGGCCGGACGAGCACGGTGAATCCGTCAAGACCATGCGCCGACGCCACGATCGAATCTTCCGCGAGGTCGTCGACCGCGGCATCGCGTCCGGCGAACTGGACTGCCCGGACCCCTCCGTAGCGCTGCACTGCCTGCACGGGATCTTGAATCATGCCTCGATTTGGCTGCGCCCCGCCGCGGACCCCGAGGGGCGAACCCGCGAGGCCGTCGTCGACGAATCCATGCGACTGTTCATCCGAGCCTGACCGCTGCCCGGCGATCTCCGCACCTCAGCGGCGGGGGAGTAGGCCGAGAGTGAGATGGCGGAACACATCGTCCCGTCTGCACCCAGCTCACCGGCCGTAACGAAACAGTACGCCACCGAGTTCTACCAAACCCGTTGCTGGTCACCGACACTCGATCCCGGACTTCTGACTGTTAAGTCCCACCAAATACCGGGTACCGTATCGGACCGACCCCTCGAGTCCGTATCCTCACCTGGACCGCGCCCCGGCGCGCGGCCCCGGAAACAGAGGTTGAACACAGCGAATGGCTATATCTGACGTCGAGGCGTACACACATCTCACGCCGACCGACATCGAAGAGTTCGGGCAACGCCTGGACACGTTGCGTAAACAGATCGAATCCAGTCTGGGCGAACGCGACGCGAAATACATCAAGACAGTCATCCGCGTTCAGCGAGCGTGCGAGTTGGCCGCCCGGCTGGTGCTGCTCGACTCGGGTCGAAAAAGCAGTTGGTGGTGGGGGACAGGCCTGCTCACGCTGTCGAAAGTGCTCGAGAACATGGAAATCGGGCACAACGTCATGCACGGTCAGTGGGATTGGATGAACGATCCGGAAATCCACTCCACGACCTGGGAATGGGACCATTCCATGCCCGCCGCCCATTGGAAGGAAGCGCACAACTACCGCCACCACGTTTTCACCAATGTGCTCGGAATGGACCCCGACGAAGGATACGGGCTGCTCCGCATCACCCGTGACCGCCGCTGGCGCCCGTACCACCTGGGCAACTTCGTCTACCTCGTCCCGGTGTCGCTGCTGTACGAGCTGGGCATGTGCGTGTACCACCTGGAGATCCCGCGCGTACTGGCAGGAAAGAAGGACAAGAAGCAGTTCCGGCAGGCGCGCGACGAAATCGTCCAGAAGGCAGGTAAGCAGCTGCTCAAGGACTACGTGATCTTCCCGGCGGTGACCGGACGGAACTGGAAATCGACGATCCGCGCGAACGCCACCGCCAATATCACCAAGAACGTGTGGGAGCAGATCATCACCTTCTGCGGGCATTTCCCCGACGGTGCGGAGAAATTCACCAAGCGTGATATCGAGGGCGAGACCCGCGGCGAATGGTATTTGCGCCAGTACCTGGGCAGCGCCAACATCGAAGTAGGTCCCCTGATGCGCATCCTCACCGGGACGCTCAGTCATCAGATCGAACATCACCTGTTCCCGGATCTGCCGAGCAACCGGCTTCCCGAAATCCAACGTGAAGTTCGCAAACTCGCGGCCGAATATCGCCTCCCGTACACCACCGGGAGCCTCGTGCGCCAATACGCTCTGACCCTGCGTACGATTGCCAAACTGTCACTGCCGGATCAGTACCTCACCGCCGACGCCGACAATGCCCCGGAAACCAGCTCCGAAAAGGCAGACGAATCCCGTCGACTCACCCCAGTATTGGTCTGATCCTCGTCGCATGCCGCATCACCGATTCAGGTGATGCGGCAAGCGAGCCCCCGAACCCTACTTCGTTTTGTCACAGTGACGAATTGCCAGTGGGGAAGTGGGAGGGGGAGTGTCAGGCCACAGGGGGTCGGATGGTTTTACCGGGAATACGGGACCGGACCCGCCGAAATGCAATCCAGTGCGAAGCGTCATCAAACGGCCAACTCGAGGCAATTACCTGGATTTCGTCGATTTCTTCCCAGCGTCTCGAGATGTGGCGAATTGACCACGCGCACAACACACCGAAGGGCGACGCACGGCGACAACGCTGCGGAGCGGCAGAGACTGCCGGCCAGCATGCGATGCGCTGCGGCATGCACCGCAAAATCTGAGCAAAAACCCCTTCCGGCAGGTCGCCTTCAAACGCCGATAATGCACATTATGTCAAGTAACCGGTGTTTCGGCGGCCAGCACGGCTGCGAGACCTTCTTGCAGGTCCCGGACGAAGTGCTCGGGAACCTCCAGCGAGGCGAAATGTCCCCCGCGCTCGGGTGATCGCCAGCGGACGATCTGTCGGTAGCGTTGCTCGGCCCAGGGCCGCGGGCACTTCGCGATGTCGCGTGGGTATGTGGTGATCGCCGACGGGACATCGACGCGAAGTTCGGGGTCGAGCGAGTTGTGGCTCTCGTAGTAGATGCGAGCCGCCGACGCGCCGGTCCGTGTCAGCCAGTACAGGGTGACATTGTCGAGGATGCGGTCGATGGACATTGTCTCGAACGGGCTGTCCTCGGTGTCTGTCCACTCGGCGAACTTGTCGAGTATCCAGGCGAGAAGTCCCACCGGTGAGTCGACGAGCGAGTAGCCGATGGTCTGCGGTCGGGTTGCCTGCTGTTTCGCGTAGGCCGCGCGGTGGCGCCAGAAGTGATGGGTTTCCTCGGTCCATGCGCGCTCGGTCGTGGTCAGTCCGTCGGTCGCCAGCCCGGGCGGCGCTTCGGCGAATGTCGAGTGGATTCCGAGAACGTGCGCCGCAAATCTGCCGCCGAGAATCGTGGTGATATTGCCGCCCCAGTCTCCGCCGTGGGCAACGAACTTCGGGTAACCGAGCCTTCCCATGAGTTCCACCCAGGCGGCCGCGATCTTCTCGGTTCCCCACCCGGTGGTCGCCGGTCGGTCGCTGTAGCCGAAGCCCGGGAGCGACGGGACGACGACGTGGAATGCCGGAGCCTGCGGGTCTTTCGGATCTGCCAGGTCGTCGACGATATCGATGAACTCGGCGATGCTGCCCGGCCATCCGTGCGTCAGGATCAGCGCGGTGGCATCGGCGCGCGGGGATCGGCGGTGCAGGAAGTGGATTCCCAGATCGTCGATGGTCGTGCGGAACTGGCCGATTCGGTTGAGGCGCTCCTCGAACGCCCGCCAGTTGTACTCGGTGCGCCAATAGTTCACGACGTCGACGAGGTCGGCGAGTGGAACGCCCTGGTCCCATCGGCGCGGGTCGGGCGCGGCGCGGTAGACCGTCTCGGCTTCTGGTAGTCGCGCCGCGGTCAGTCGCGCGCGCAGGTCGGCGAGGTCGGCGTCGGGCGCGTGGGCTTCGAATGCTTGGACGTCGCTGTTGGTGGTGGGCATGAGACCTCCTGAAAATCGCGGAACCGTCTTAGCTGGTTCTAACACGACCGTAGGTCGGTCGGCAACCAGCTATGGTGGTTCCATGCATGCCGGATTCCCCGACTTCCGCCTCGGCAACGTGCTGACCACCAGCTTCACGGCGACGCTGACCGAGCGCGCCGGCGACCCGGTGGAACGCATGCCCACGCCGCAGCGACTCGTCGACTGGCTGGCGGTGAACGGGTTGGTCGTGAACTCCTGCACCACCGCCCAGTTCGAACTCGCTCGAGAATTGCGCGAAGCTCTCCATGCCGCCGCGACGGCGACCGCGATGCGCGACACTCCCCCAGCGTCCGCTGTCCACCTCATCAACGCACGCAGCGTTCAGGGTCGGGCGTCGGCGATCCTGACGCCCGAGGGCAATCGGTACTGGCGACTCGACCCCGATTCCGCGGTCGAGGATGCCCTCGGCGTCATCGCCGCCGACGCGATCGGCATCCTCGCCGGCGAACGAGACGGACGATGGGCTCTGTGCGCATCACCGACCTGCCGAGCCGCCTTCTTCGACACCAGCCGAAGCCGCACTCGCAGATGGTGTGACATGAACACGTGCGGCAATCGCGAGAAGAAGGCGCGCTTCAATGCCAATCAGCACAAGAACGTGGGCACGTGATCGGAACTGGTACGGCAATCCCCTAGCGCTGCCTTACGTCTCGCGGGCCGCGAGACGCGCGAGCAGCCGATCTCCCCCGGCGCCGAAACGGTCGTCGAAATCGCGCGCGAGTTCGACGACCTGCAAGGCTGCGAAGCTGCGCTCGTCGAGCTCGGGATCAGCGTCGTCGGCGGAGTGCAACCAGATCCACACGTCATTTCCGGCGGCGTCGCGAAACTCGCCGCCCGCCCGCATCTGCTGGATCGCACGCACGATCCGGTTCTCGTAGTGCCGCCGCAGGATGGCGGTGCAGGCATCCGCGTCCTGCTCTTGTCCCGCCCCGTCGATGGTCGGGTGTGTATCGGAGAGCGCCCAGATCGCGCTCGTGACTCGCCCTGGTGCGGCATCGTCGGAGTCTTTGGCGAACAGCGGCCACTCCGACGGACTCCAGGCCCACTCCGCCTTCTCCGCGTTCGACCCCGTACGCCCAGCGACCCACGTCGCGCCGACTCCGGCAACGAAGAATCCGGTGAGGTCTTCGACCATGCCGCAGGCCATCATCGCGAGCGAGTCGTCTGCGTCGCGCAGCTCCGCGAGGCAGACTCGGAGCGTGTGGAGGATCGCCGCGTCGAGACGGGCAAAGTCGAACACGGGCTCACCCTAACACCGGCGGACAGGGCGGCTCCCCGCCGTCGGCTCCCGCGATGAGCCCATGCCGTGCGCCCGGGCCGGTCGGTCGGGGTCGTGTTCAGATGCCGAAACCGCCGGACACCGACAGTTGCTGGCCGGTGATGTATCCGGCCTGTTCGGAGGCCAGGAACACGCAGGCGGCGCTGATGTCGGCGGCCGTGCCCCACCTCTTCATCGGCACGAGGCGGCGGGCTTCGGCCTCCCAGGCCTCGTCGACCACGCCCGTGGCCTTCAGTTCGAGGAACATGCCCGCCTCGACAACGCCTACCAGTACTGAATTGGCCCGGATGTTGTGTCTGCCTTCCTCTTTCGCGATGCCGCGGACCAGTGCCTCGTTGGCGGCTTTGGGCAGCACGGAGAGACCGTCGAGCCGGGGCCACCATCGGTCGCCGGCGGAACCGAGGTGGATCACCGAGCCGCCGCCGTGTTCGCGCAGATGCGGGAGCACGGCGTGCACGGCCGTGAACATGCCGAGGGTCTCCACCTCGATCGACTGGCGGTAGCGGTCGGGATCGGTGTCGGCGAGGGTGATCTGGTCGACAACCGGGCCGACGCCCCAGACGAGTGTGCGGATGCGCCCGTACTCGCCGATCACCTCGGCGATCACCCGGTCGACGGCGGCCGCGTCGCAGACATCGACCTGGTGGGCGCTTGCCCGCACGCCGAGCGCGCGCAGTTCGGCCACGGTGGTGTCGGCGACGGACTGGTTGTTTCGGTAGCAGATCGCTACGTCACCGCCGGCGCGCGCGAAGTCGGCGGCGACGGCTCGGCCGAGGCCGCCACTGCCACCGAATACCAGCGTCACACCATCGAGAAGGGTTAGTTGCATCATGGGGGAAAGCTAGCGCTGCCTCGTCGTTCATCACATCCGTGGGTCCCGCACAGCGGGAGCCACGGTCAGCAGAGCGATCTTCGGCACGCCCAGCTCTTACTGCGTGATCCGGGTGGCGTCATCGAGTGGTCGGGTGATCGCCCACAGCTGGCGGAATGTGCACGTCGCGATTTTCCAGTGCCCGTCCTGCACCTGGTATTCGTCGGCGTACTCGCCGGTGGCGACGGTTTCGGTGCGCTCGATCAGGTTGACCTGACGGAAACGCAGCGTCCATCGGCCGCTCGCGGTGCCGTCTTCGCCCACGGTGATGTCGGGGTGCACGCCGTGGTGCATGTCGAGGATCACGTTCTTGCCGTCCACCTGCTGGAGCGCGATCGACGCGAAGACCGCGGCCATGCCGTCGGCGTCGGTGACACCGAGTTCGCCGTAGTCCAGCACCGAGCCGACCGCGACGAAACAGTCGCGGAAGCCGACCGGATCTTTGGCGTCGCAGGCACGGAAGTAGCGGTGCTTGAGCGCGGTGATCGACTCGATCGCCGTGGACCGTGCGAGGTGCCGTGCGAGGTGCCGTGCGAGGTCGGCGGCGTGCGGAGTAGCGGTCATGGAGCTCCTTGGTCGAATCGACGGATCAGAGGTGCGGGAGCTCGACATGGCCGGTGGGCGTCCGCTTCCGCTCCTATGTCCCGCGGCCGCCACGGTACGGCCGGTACGAGGTCAGCACGTGCCGGTCGTCCCGCTCATCGGGAACGCGTTCGGATCTGTGTACCGATCTCAGGGATGGTTGATGTCGGGAATGATGACCTCGGGCTTGAAGGTGACTTTGTAGTGGTAACGGCTCGCTTCGGCCGCCTCCAACTGTTCGACGAAGTAGCTCACGTTGCCCGAGAGCCCGAGAAAGTGTTTCTTGTATTCGTCATCTCCGGTCTTGCAGGTCACTTCGAGCTGGTGATTCTCGTCCTTGATCGAGCACTTGCCCTCGATGGACAGCAGGTACTTGTCGCTGATCCCGTTGAAGAACACCACGCGACGGTGGATCTTGAACTGGTCCGCATCCTTGGACAGATTCTTCGACGCCACGTCGGCGTCGCTCGAGCATCCGGTTACCACGATGGCACCCGTTAACACGGCCGCGACAGCGGCGGTCAGCTTCTTGGTCATTCCCCCACCTCATTCGGTCTTTCTTCGAACCATCATGAGCCTCAGCGATCGAGACCGCCACTGTCGCCAGGGATTCCCGCCCAGGTCAGGTCGCGCCACGGCGCAGTAGAAGCTCACCCACCGGGCGATCGTGCTCGATCGGCTGTGCGGGACGCACAAACTATCTGGACTCAGATTGTCCGAGTCAGGACGTGGGGGTACCAGCGGCAGATGCCGAGGGCGAAGCGCAGGTCGAAGGTGTCGGTGTCGACGGCGATGCCGTAGCGACCGGTGACCTGTTGGATGCGGTACTGGACGGTGTTGCGGTGGACGTCGAGGACGCGGGCGGTGCGGGAGTAGCTGGCGCCTTCGGCGAGGAATACGGCGAGGGTGTTGCGCAGGAGTTTCGCCTTGGCGCCGTCGCGGGCCAGCGGGCCGAGGACGCGGTGGACGAGGTCGGTCAGCTCGTCCGGGTCGTCGGACAGCAGTGCGAAGGGGGCGATCGTGTCGTAGTGGACGACGGCGGGTGCGGTCTCCCCGGCCGAGACGACCAGTGTCTTGGCTCGGGCGGCGCTGCGGGCCGAGCGCCGGAATCCGGGCAGCCCGTCGCCGACCGGACCGAGCGCGACCCGCACGGGCAACCCGGCGGCTTCGAGCTGTGCGGTGAGTTCCTGCACCGGGCCGGGTTCCCCGGCCGGAAACCAGAGACACAGGGCACGGTCCCCCGATGCCGCGACCAGTTCGCGTCCGCCGGCCCGCATCGCCGACGACAGCAGCTGTCGGGCCTGCTCGAGCGCGCGCACAGCGTCCGCGCCGGTGACCGTCGACCACACTTCGACCGCGTGGTGCCGCTGGTCGAGTCGGTAGCCCAGCACCTCTTCGGCGGCCGAGACGTCGACGTCGTCGTTGTCGAGCAGGCGCGTGATCCACTGCTGGCGTGCGGCCTGTCGACTGCTGAGCCAGCGATCTCGTTCCGCCTCGTAGATCCGGCCCATCGATGAGTTGAGCCGATCCAGGTAGGTTCCCGCGAACTCGAGAAGCTCCGCGATCCGGGCGGGCTGATCGGGGCCGGGAACGGCGAGGACGAGTCCGATCGCCGCGTCGAGGACCCGATACTGGCCCAGCCCGTAGGCGCGCAGCAGGATTGTCAGCGGCACACCGCGCCGGGCCAGCCGTTGGGCGTAGGCGGCGGCGCCGGGGGGCGGGCCGACGGTGGCCGGGTCGATGTTGTTGGCCAGCACGTACTGCACGGCGGCGATGTTCTCGGCGATGCTGGCGGCTCGCATCTCGGCCAGATCGGCGGCGACGTCGTTGAGCGGGATCATCTGCTCGGTCACCTGGATGAGTTCGTCGGTGATGGCGTCGACGCGTGGGCCGAGTGCCTGTCCGACCCACACCAGGGATCCGTATGCCGTCACTCGCACGTCCATCTGTTGAACAAAAACTGTCGATCACATTGTGCCATCCGCACAAATTCCGGGCGGATTCGGTCTCGGCGCCGACAAACAAACTGGTCAGGTGGTCGTGACAGCGTGACATGTGATGTCATGGTCGCCGAACGCCCCGATATCGACTCCTTCTTGCTTGTTCGACACAGGTCCGCCCAGGTAGGCCGAATCCGACAGGGTTCGTGGGTCATCGCAGAGCTGTGGGCCGGTTAGCTGAAGGATGTTGTACTCGAATGCGTGAAGCGCGCACCTCTCCACGTGAAGTTCGTCGTGCGCCGCGCGGTCGAGGCAACCGGAAGTCGAGTACTCCCCTCTTCACCCAGCTGCTGACCGCGGCGGTCGATATCGCGGGTGACGTCGTCGCCGTGTCCGCTACCTCCGTCGACGGGGAACGCCGCGAACTCACCTATACCCAGCTCGACGAGTACTCGTCGCAACTGGCCAGAGACCTGATCGGGCGCGGGATCGGCCCCGGCGATCTCGTCGCGCTCGGGTTCACCCGCTCGATCGAATCGGTGGCGGCGGTGTGGGCGGTGGCCAAGACCGGCGCCGCCTACGTCCCGGTCGATCCGGCGCTGCCCGCCGAGCGGATCGCCTTTCTGCTCGCGGACTCCGGCGCGATCCTCGGACTCACCGGGACGGCGCATCGGGAGAAGCTGGGTGATTCGGTCGAGTGGTTCGAACTCGACGCACCTGCCCAGCACGAGCGCGTCACCGCGCACCCCGCTTACCCGATCTCCTATCTCGACCGCGTACGTCCGCTGACCGATCAGCACCCGGCCTATGTCATCTACACCTCCGGTTCTACCGGCCGTCCCAAGGGTGTCGTCGTGACCCACACCGGTCTGGGTGGGTTGGTCGCGGCGGCGAGGGAACGCTATTCGGTCGACGAAGGTGACCGTGTCCTGCACGTGTGCTCACCGAATTTCGACGTCTCGGTGCTCGAGCTGCTGGTGACATTCAACGCCGGTGCCACGCTGGTGGTCGCACCGTCGACGGTGTTCGGCGGCCCCGAACTCGCCGAGTTGCTCCGGCGCGAAGGGGTGACCCATCTGTTGATCACCCCGGCCGCGTTGGAATCTGTCGACGCGCACGGCCTGGAGTCGCTGAGTGTCGTGGTCGTCGCGGGTGACGCGTTCGGTCCGACCCTGGTCGAGCGCTGGGCCGTGGACCGCGCCTTCTTCAACGGCTACGGCCCGACCGAGGCGACCATCCTCGCCACCGGTACCACCGACCTTCGACCCGGGCAGCCCATCACGATCGGTACGGCTTTCGCCGGAGTCGGTGCGACAGTGCTGGATTCGCGTTTGCGTCCGGTTCCGGCGGGCGTGGTGGGTGAGCTCTATCTGTTCGGGCCCGCGCTGGCTCAGAGTTACCGGGGCAGGCCCGCGCTCACCGCCGAACGTTTCGTCGCCTCACCGTTCACCGATTCGCGCATGTATCGGACCGGCGATCTGGTGCGGCGCACCGTCGACGGCGATTTCGAGTACCTCGGCCGTTCTGATTTCCAGGTCAAGATCCGGGGTTTTCGCGTCGAACTCGGTGAGATCGACGCCGCGCTCACCGCCCATCCCGACATCGACTACGCGGTTACGCTGGGCACGAAAGCCGATTCGGGTGCGACCGTGCTGGTGTCGTATGTGCTTGCCCGGCAAGGTGTGTCGATCGACACCGACGCGGTGGTTCGCTTCGTCAGCACCTCTTTGCCTGGCCATATGGTGCCGACCGTCGTGATGATCCTCGACGAGATCCCGCTGACCTCCAACGGCAAACTCGACCGCAACGCCCTGCCCGCACCGGTTTTCGGGGCTGTCGGTTCGCGGGCGCCCGAAGGTCCGGTCGAGGTCGCCCTTGCCGAGCTGTTCACGCAGATCCTGGGTGTGGAGCGGATCGGTGCCGAGGATTCGTTCTTCGCCGCCGGTGGCGACAGCATCCTGTCCATCCAGCTCGTGTCGCGAGCGCGCAACGCCGGGATCTCGTTCACCCCGCAGGCGGTGTTCGAGCACCGGACGGTCGCCGGGTTGGCGCGGGTGGCGGTGTTGGGTGCCGAGTCCGCGCCCACACTGGCCGAACTGCCGGGTGGTGGGGTGGGCGAGGTGCCGTTGACGCCGGTGCTGGCCGCTTCGCTGGCCGGTGGGCGGGTGTTCGGCCGGTTCACCCAGCAGATGGTCCTGGCTTTGCCCGACGGTATCGATCGACATGGCCTGGTGGACGCGCTCACCGCGGTGATCGATCACCACGACATGCTGCGGTCCGGGCTGCGTCAGGTCGACGGGCGGTGGGAGTTGCACACCCTGGCGCCGGGCGCGGTGGATGTGGGTGAGCTGCTCGTGCGCGTGGATGTCGCGGCGGGCACCGCCGGGCTCGGTGAGGTCGCCGATGCCGCGATGGACGCTGTGCTCGCGTCGCTGGATCCGCTGGCGTATCGGATGATCGGGTTCGCGTGGCTGGCCAGGGCCGACGGCCCCGACGGGTTGGTGGTCGCGGCCAACCACGCGGTGATCGACGGTGTGTCGTGGCGAATCCTGTTGTCGGACTTGGTCGCCGCGTGGGCCCAGGCCGGTCGGCGAGTGGTCCTGCCGCCGGTCGGTACGTCGTTTCGTCGGTGGGCGCACGGGCTGACCGACGCCGCGACGGGCAGGCGCGCGGAACTCGACTACTGGCGGCGAACCCTGGCGGTGCCCGACCCGCTGCTCGGTGCACGTCGGCTCGACTCCCGCGATACCGCGTCGACGGTGCGGACCATCAGCGTCGAGGTGTCCGTCGACATCACCCAGGCGATCCTGACAGACCTGCCCGCCCGGTATCGCGGTGGCGCCGAGGACGGCTTGCTCGCAGCCTTGGCCATGGCCACGCGTATGTGGCGGGACCGACGTGGTGTCGACGCGCCCGCCACACGCGTCCGGCTAGAAGGCCACGGCCGGGAACAATCCGCGGTCGACGGCGCTGACCTGACCCGCACGGTCGGCTGGTTCACCAGCATGTATCCGGTCGCTCTCGATCTGAGCGAGGTCGAGGGCGACGCCGCCTGGCACGGTGGCCACGCCGCGGCCGCGGTCGTGAAGGCCGTCAAGGAACAGCTGCGCGCGGTGCCGGACCGGGGCATCGGGTTCGGCATGCTGCGCCATCTCGACCCGGAATCGGCACCGCGGCTCGACGGCACCCTGGGCCAGATCGGCTTCAACTATCTGGGACGTATCACCGCGGGCGATGCCGACCACAGTTGGTTGCCGACCGCCGGCTGGGGTGAGCCGGTCGCCGAACAAGACCCCGATCTGCCCGCTGCCGCCGTCGTCGACATCAATGCTCTGGCCGTCAGCGGCGAGGCCGGCCTGACACTGCGCGCGTCGTTCTCCTACGCCGCCGGCATCATCGACGAGGCGTCGGTACGGGAACTGGCCGAGTGCTGGACCGCGGCCTTGGCGATCCTCGCCGAGCATCTGCGCGATCCGGCAGCGGGTGGCCTCTCCCCTTCCGATGTGCCGCTGGTGCAGGTCACCCAGGCAGAACTGGATTCCTGGCATCGCGAACGCCCGCAGTTGACCGATGTGGTGCCGTTGGCGCCCCTGCAACTCGGTCTGCTGTTCCTGGCTCAGGTGTCGGCGGCCGACCCGTATCTGGTCCAGCTCGCTGTCGAACTCACCGGCGCGGTCGACAGCGACCGTCTGCGACGAGCGGCGCAAGCGGTGCTGGACCGTCACGCGATTCTGCGCACGGCTTTCGGATCGTCGGCGGCGGGCACACCGGTCGGTTTCGTAGCCGAGGGGGTGACGGTGCCGTGGCAGATCGTCGACACCGAGTGCGCCGATGCCGACGAGTTCCTCACCGCGCAGGCAAAGGTGGGTTTCGAGCTGTCCGTGGCGCCGCTGTTGCGCTTCACGCTGTACCGCCGCGCCGAGGGCATGCACCTGGTGTTGACCGCGCATCACCTGCTGGTCGACGGCTGGTCGATGCCGTTGCTGATGCGGGAACTGTTGCTGTGCTACGCCACCGACGGCGCACCGGTGGCACTGCCACAGGCACGCCCCTACCGTGACTATCTCGCCTGGCTCGCGCGCCAGGACCGTTCCGCCGCGTTGCGCGGTTGGCGCGCGGCCATGGCCGGGCACACGCCGACCCTGTTGACCGCCGCGCTCGCGCCGCCGACCGCGCAGGTCGAGGGCCACGGGATGTGCACCGTCGAGCTGTCACCGGGCGAGGCCGCGGAGTTGGCGGCCTGCGCCGCGGCCAACGACGTCACGGTCAACACCCTGTTCCAGGCGGCCTGGGGTGTGGTGCTGGCAGGGGCGTTCGGCCACGACGACGTCGTGTTCGGTGCGGTCGTCTCGGGTCGTCCGCCGCAGCTGGACGGCGTCGACGAGATGGTCGGGCTCTTCGCGAACACCGTTCCCGTTCGTGTCCGTTTCCACGGGTCCGCGCCGCTGCGAAACATGTTGTCGCAGTTGCAGGCCGAGCAGATCGCTGTGCTCGACGGCCATCACCTCGGCTTGGCCGAGATCCAGCGGGCCGCGGGCACCGGCGAGCTGTTCGACACGCTCATGGCCTACGAGTCCTACCCTGTCGATACCGAGGGGATGCGGCACGCGCAGAGTTCTCTCGACGGTCTCGAGATCGTCGGCGTTCGCGCCGCCAATGCCACGCACTATCCGGTGGCTGTCGGCGTCGAGGTGGGCGAGGGTATCCGCGTCGGCGTGCAGTACCGCCGCGATCTGGTCGACGCGGGCATCGCGCAGGCGCTCACGGACCGCCTCCGGGCCACCCTCGACGCGTTCCTGCGTGCCCCCGATCAGACCGCCGCGCAGCTGCTGGACCGGCTCGATCGCAGCGATGACGTGATCGCGCAGGCGAGCTACTGGCGTTCGGTTCTGGCGGACCTGCCCGCGCAGCTGCACCTCCCGGCAGACCGCGCGCGCCCAGCGAGCCCCGTGTCGGCCGATGCCCGCGTCCGCTTCGAGATCCCCGCCGAACTGCATTGCCGCATGCGCGATTTCGCCGATTCCCGGGACACGACCGTGTTCAGCCTGGTGCACGCGGTTTTCGCGGTGCTGCTGGCTCGGCTGGCCGACACCGAAGATGTCGCGATCGACACCCCGTGCCCGCTGTCCCCCGCTGCCCGCCTGGTGTTGCGGCTTCCGGTGCGCCGTGCCACCTCGGTCGAGGCGCTGCTGGCCGAGGCGAGCACGGTCGCCCGGCGTGCTTTCGCACGAACCGGGCTGCCGGAGGAGATCTCGAGCACCCGAGCTGTCGGCGAGACATCTCGGCCGCTGCGGGTTGCGCTGATGTCGGAGGAATGCTCGACGGTGGCTGCCGTGGAGCGCGATCTCGTGCTTTCGCTGCGCGCCCGCGTCGACGGTGACGATCGACGATCGGGCGCCGCGGCTGACCACCAGCTGTCTTTCGTGGCAGCGGGACGTACCGTCAACGACGACCCGGCCGGTGCCATCGCCGCCGAATTCGTCTACGCGAGTGCGCTTTTCGACCGAGCTACGGTCGACGTGTTCGCGCAACGCCTGCTTCGCCTGCTGACAGCGGCGCTCGAACACCCCGAGTCCGCGGTCGGCGACCTCACGATCCTCAGCACCGAGGAACACGCGACCCTCACCGCGCGGACCGCGGACACCGACACCGCACTGCTGCCCGATCTGATCGCCCGCGGCAACGCGCTGGGCCCCGACCGGATCGCCGTCCGGCACGAGGGCCGTTCGATCACCTATGGCGAACTGACCGAGCGGACCGCCCGATGGGCGCGCGTACTGATCGCGCACGGGGTCGGCCCCGAAGTCGCTGTCGCCGTTGCCCTTCCCCGGTCCTACGACATGGTCGCGGCCGCGCTCGCCATCGCGGCGGCGGGTGGAACGTATGTGCCGATGGACCCGCGTAACCCCGCGCATCGCCTCCGGCACCTGGTCTGCGACTCGGGCGCGATACTCGGCATCACCGCCGCCGCGCACCTCGAAGACCTCCCCGACGAGCTGACCTGGCTGACAGTCGACGACCTCGACCGGGCCGGCACCACCCACCCCTCGACGCCGATCACCGATGCCGACCGTGTCTCGCCGCTGCGCATCGAGCACCCCGCCTATCTCATTTACACCTCCGGTTCCACGGGTCTACCCAAGGGCGTCACCGTGACCCACACCGGTCTGGCGCCGTTGGTCGAGGAGGCGGTCCGCCGCTACCGGCTCGAGTCCGAGCACCGTTTCCTGCATATCTGCGCGCCCTGGTTCGATCCTTCTGTCCTCGAATGGCTGTGCGCGTTCAGCACCGGCGCGACGTTGGTGGTCGTCGCGGCCGAGATCGCGGGCGGGATCGACCTCGCGGACCTGCTGGCCGCCGAGTCCGTCACCCACGCCATCATCACCCCCGCGGTCCTGGGCACGCTCGACCCGGCCGGTCTGCGCGCGCTGGCATCGGTGTCCGTCGGTGGTGACGTGACCACCGCGGAGCTGCTCGCGACGTGGCAGCCCGGCCGCCGCTACCTCAACGGGTACGGCCCCACCGAGACCACGATCATCTCCTCCTATGCCGAACTCACTGTCGGACAACCGATCACGATCGGCACGCCGGTGCCCGGCACGCACGCGATGATTCTCGATGCGCGCCTGCACCCGGTCGCGCCGGGTGTCACCGGCGAGCTCTATCTGACCGGCCGCGCGTTGGCACGCGGCTACCGCGATCAGCCGACGACGACCTCGGCGAGATTCGTCGCGGACCCGTGGGGTGCGCCCGGTGCCCGGATGTACCGCACCGGCGACCTGGTGCGCCTGCGCGCCACCGGCGACCTCGACTACCGTGGGCGCGTCGACAGCCAGTTGAAGGTGCGCGGTTTCCGGATCGAGCCGGGTGAGGTCGATGCGGTGCTCGTCGCTCACCCCGATGTCGAGTTCGCGGTGACGGTGGGACGTCCGGGCCCCACCGGTTCGACCACGCTGGTGTCCTATGTCCTCGCGGCACAGGGTCATGCGGCCGACCCCCACGCTCTGACCGTCTATGCCGGTGAACGCTTGGCCGCGCACGCGGTGCCGTCGGCGATCGTGGTTCTGGACGCCCTGCCCCTGACTTCCAACGGCAAACTCGACCGCAACGCCCTGCCCGAACCGGTCCTCACGATCGCCCCCGCCGCGGCACCGACGGGTGCGCGGCAGACCCTGCTGGCCGAGCTGTTCGCCCGGGTTCTGGGCGTAGCGCAGGTCGGCGCGCACGATTCGTTCTTCGCGATCGGTGGCGACAGCATCCTGTCGATCCAGTTGGTGTCGCTGGCCCGCGCGGCGGGCCTGGTGTTCACCACCCGCGACGTGTTCGAGCACCGCACTGTGGCGAAGCTGTCCGATATCGCCGCGCTCGACAGCCCGGGGTCGCCGGTCCTGGCGGAACTGCCGGGCGGCGGTCTCGGCGATGTGGCGTTGACGCCGGTGCTGGCGGATTTCCTGACCACCGGTTCGAGTGACCGTTTCGCGCAGACCATGGTGTTGGCGCTGCCCGACGACATCGACCGCGCCGGTCTTCTCGCCACCCTCGCCGCGGTCCTGCGCCACCACGACATGCTGCGCGCGCGCCTGCACCGAGACAGTGACGATTGGCAGCTCGAAGTCTTGGCGCCCCACACCGTCGACGTGGATTGCCTGCTCACCGAGATCGACTCCGCCGCGGCGATCACCTCGGACGAACTGACCCGAATCGGCACCGCCGCGATGGATTCGGCACTCGCGGCACTGGACCCTGCCGCGGCCCGGATGATCGCGTTCACCTGGATCCGCAGGCACGGTGCTCGCGATGTGCTCGCGGTCGCCGCGCACCACTACGTCATCGACGGTGTCTCCTGGCGAATCCTGCTGCCCGACCTGGTCGTGGCCTGGTCCCAGCACGTCGCGGGTCGTCCGATCGCCCTGCCGCCGGTGGGGACGTCGTTTCGCCGGTGGGCGCACGGACTCGCCGCCGCTGATCGCAGCGCCGAACTCGACCATTGGCGAGCGGCCCTGGCCACCCCGGACCCGTTGCTGGGCGCCCGCGCGATCGACAGCCGTCTCGACACCGAAGCGTCGATGCGGTCGATCACCGTGCAGATCCCGGCCGAGGTCACCGAACCCCTGCTCACGACGTTGCCCGCGCAATACCGGGCAGGCACCGACCATGCGCTGCTCGCCGCGCTGGCCTTGGCCGTGCGAGTCTGGCGGGCCCGCCGCGGTGTCGATGCCACGACCCTGCGACTACGGCTCGAAGGTCACGGCCGTCAGGAGGACGCCGTTCCCGGCGCGGACCTGACCCGCACTGTCGGTTGGTTCACCACCGTCTATCCCGTCGTTGTCGACCTGGGCGCGATCACGCCCGCGGTCTTCGACGACCAGGCGCTGGCCGCGACGATGCGCACCGTCAAAGAACAGCTCAGGGCCGTGCCCGACCACGGCATCGGGTTCGGTGTGCTGCGTCGGAACCCGGACACACGAAACCTGTTGTCCGGCAGCATCGGTCAAATCGGCTTCAACTACCTGGGGCGCGCGACCACCGCCGCCGAGCCCACCGGCGACACCGCGTGGCTGCCCACCGCCGACCTCGGCGACATCGAGGTCGAGTACGACCCCGACCTGCCCGCGCACACCGTCCTCGACATCAATGTGATCGCGGTGAGCACGGACACCGGCCTGCGACTGCGAGCGGACTTCCGCTATGCCACCGGCATCCTGTCCGAGTCCGAGGTCGAGGAGCTGGCCGACGACTGGACAGGCTGGCTGACCGCGCTGGCCGAGCACACCCACCATCCGTGCGCGGGCGGACTGACTCCGTCCGACGTCGCGCTGGTTCGGGTGTCGCAAAACGACCTGAACACCTGGCGCACCACCCATCCCGGCCTGTCGGATGTGCTTCCGCTGTCCCCGTTGCAGCACTCACTACTCGCCCTGGGCGACATGCTCGACGAGTCGGTACACGCCTATGTCATCCAGCTCATGGCCGAACTGACCGGCGAGCTCGACACCGACCGGCTGCGCCGGGCCGCCGCGACCGTGCTGCACCGCCACGCCAACCTGCGCGCGGCCTTCGTCACCACCCCCGACGGCACCCCGGTCCAGCTGGTCTGCGACATCGTCGAAGCACCGTTTCACCTCGTCGAGACCACCGACGCCGAACTGCCTGCCTTGCTCGCCGCCGATCAGCGGGCCGGTTTCGATCCCGCGATCGCACCGCTGCTGCGATTCACGGTGTATACCACCGGTTCCGGGCACAGCCACCTCGTGCTGACCGGCCATCACATCCTCGTCGACGGCTGGTCCATGCCGCTGCTGATGAAGGAACTACTCGTCCTCTACGCCACCCACGGCGACGCCTCCGCGCTCGCACCGGTGCGCCCCTACCGCGACTACCTCGAGTGGCTCACCCGCCAGGACCGCACTGTCGCCGAGCGCGCGTGGTCGCGGATGCTCGACGGGGTAACGCCGACGATGCTCGCCCCCGAGCTGACCTGGCCGCCCGCGACCGACCACGGCTACGGTCTGTGCGAGTTCGAACTCGACACCGCGCGGACTCACACACTGACCGCCTTCGCCGCGGCCGCCGAGGTGACCGCGAACACCGTGTTCCAAACAGCCTGGGGCCTGGTCGTCGCCGCGAGCACCGCGCGCGACGATGTCGTGTTCGGTGCGACCGTGTCCGGGCGCCCGCCGCAGCTCGACGGCGTCGGCGACATGATCGGGCTGTTCGTCGACGCGGTCCCGGTGCGGGTGCGTCTCGACCCGGCGGCCACCGTCGGCGCGCTGATCCGCGCCGTCCAAACCGAGCAGGCTTCGCTGCTCGATCACCACCATCTCGGCCTCGGCGCGATCCAGCGCGTCGCGGGGCTCGGCGAACTCTTCGACACCATGCTCGCTTTCGAGTCCTACCCTGTCGATGTCGAGGGTCTGCAACAGGCCGGTGGTGCGCTCGACAACCTGAGCATCGACGACCTACGCGGCGCCGACCACACCCACTACCCGGTCACGGTTCTGGTTTTCCTCGGCGCCCGCACCCAGGTGCAGATCAAGTACCGCCGCGACCTCGTCTCCGAGTCGGTGGCCCGCGCTCTCACCGACCGCCTCCGCAGCGCCATCGACAGCCTCATCGCGACCCCGAGTACGCCCGTGGCCAGCATCGTCGACCAGCTCGCCGGCGATCCGGCCGACCCGATCACCCGATCCCGCTTCTGGCGTCGGACCTTGGCCGACCTGCCGGCCCGCCTGGCCCTGCCGACCGACCACTTCGTCCCACAATCCGACGACCTTGTCGGTGCCTGCCCCGACCGCGCACGGAGTGGACACGCGGACAGCGGCATCGAGGCGAAGCGCGGTCGTGTCCGATCGACCATCCCGGCGACGGTGGCCCGAGACCTCCACGAACTCGCCGACACCGTGAACGTGAGCCGGCAGTCGTTGATCCGCACGGCCGTGGCGGTCCTGCTCGCTCGACTCACGGCCTCCGACGACATCGTTGTCACGACCTACGCTCCGGATCTGTTGCTGCGCAGCGAGATCGATCTGGCGGTGCCCGTGCTCGAGCTGCTCACGCGGGCACACCAGGCCCAGACCCTGGCGCTGGCTCATGCCGGAATCCCGCTCGCGGACTTCGCCGTGCTGCTCGGCGTGGAGCCCCGTGCGCTGGGACAGGTGTCGGTGCAACTGCGGTCCGATGTCGGCCTTTCGCAGGATCCCGTTCCCGCGACGGCGAAGACCGAGGCCGTTTCGCGGCCCGATGAGGACGCCGAACTCTCGGTGACGGTGGTCGAGACCACCTCGCGCACCGCGATCGAGATATCTTTCGCCCGAACCGTTTTCGACGACAACGCCGCCGACACCTTCGTTCGGCGTCTGGTCCGGTTGCTCACCGCGATCGCCGCCGATCCGCGGACTCCGGCGGGCGACCTGCCGCTGTCCGATCACGCCGAGTACACCTTCTTGACCCACCTCGGCGACGGCACGACCCCGCCGACCACCACCACACTGCCCGAGTTGCTCATGCGCGGCACCGGCTACGGCCAGCATCGAATCGCCGTGCGCGACAAGACGAACACCTACACCTACGGCACCCTCGACGCCGATTCCGCACGCCTGGCCCGGGTCCTGATCGCTGAGGGAATCGGCCCGGAGACGGTCGTCGCCTCGGCGATCCCGCGCTCCTATGCGTCGATTCTCGCGTTCTGGGCCATCGCCAAAGCGGGTGGGGTGTACCTGCCGGTCGACCCGAACTACCCCGAAGACCGGGTCCGCCACATGCTCACCGACTCCGGCGCGACGATCGGGCTCACCGTCGGGGCCCAGGCGAACGTCCTGCCCGGATCGCTGCGCTGGCTGTCCCTCGACGACCCGGCCGTCCGGGCTCGTATCGCGGCCGGTTCGTCGACTCCGGTCCGCGATCGCGACCGCCGCGCCCCCCTGCGTGGCGACAATATCGCCTACGTGATCTACACCTCGGGCTCCACCGGCACACCCAAGGGCGTCTCGGTCACCCATGCGGGACTCGGCGCCCTGATCACCCACTCGGCGGCCCTGATGCGCCTGCGTCACGACCACCGCATGCTCCACGTCTGCTCGCCCAGCTTCGACCAGTCGATCGAGGAACTCGCCACCGCGTTCCATCGCGGCGCCACCCTGGTCATCGCGCCACCGGACACCCTGGGCGGCGCCGACCTCGACGACCTGTTGCGCACCGAACAGGTGACGCACACGATCATCACCCCCGCCCTGCTGGGCACGCTGGACCCGACAGCGCTGCCCGACCTGCGCTGCGTTTCGGCGGGCGGCGAAGCCACCACCGCCGAACTGCTCGCCGCCTGGCAACCCGGCCGCAGCTTCCTCAACGGCTACGGCCCCACCGAGACCACCATCGGCGCGACCTATTCGACGCTGCGGGCCGGCGACCGGGTCACGATCGGTCGCCCCGTCCCCGGCTTGCGCGCCGTGGTCCTCGACGCCCGTCTGCACCCGGTGCCGGTGGGTGCCACCGGTGAGCTCTACCTGGCCGGTCCCGCACTCGCACGCGGGTACCGTGGCCGCGCCGCCGCCACCGCGGATCGTTTCGTCGCCTGCCCGTGGGCGGACCTCGGCACACGCATGTACCGCACCGGCGACCTCGTCCGCTGGGTGCACGGCGACACCTATGAGCTGGAATACCTGGGCCGCACCGACTTCCAGATCAAGATCCGCGGTTTCCGCATCGAGCCCGGCGAGATCGACGCTGTGCTGTCGCGCCATCCGCAGGTGAGTTTCGCGCTGACTCTCGGCGCGCGCAATCCCGCCGGTGACACCGTGCTCGTCTCGTATGTGATGGGCCGTCAGCTCGACCCCGCCGCCATCACGCGGTGGTCCGCGTCGGTGTTGCCCGCGCACATGGTCCCGTCCGCTGTCGTCGTGGTGGACCACGTTCCGCTCTCGGCGGCCGGGAAGATCGACCGAAATGCCCTTCCCGCACCGGAATTCGCGACGCGCACCTACCGTGAGCCCGCGGCCGGGCTGGAACGAACAGTCGCCGCGGTGTTCGCCGAGGTGCTCGGCGCCGAACGGGTCGGCGCCGACGACAACTTCTTCGATCTGGGCGGGAACTCGCTGCTCGCCACCCGGCTGACCGCGCGAATCGGTGCCGCGGTCGATATCCGGGTGCCGGTGCGCGTGCTGTTCGCCGCACCCACCGTCGCCGAATGCGCCCGCGAGATCGCCGGTTTGGCTCGTGCGGCCCGTCGCCCCGCTTTGCGAGCGAGCCCGCGCCCGGCTCGCATTCCCCTCTCGCCCGCCCAGCAGCGCATGTGGTTCCTCAACCGCTTCGACGCCGCCACCGCCGCGTACACGATCCCGGTCGTGCTCCGTCTCACCGGCGCGCTCGACACCGAGGCGATGGTGCGGGCGTTCACCGATCTCGTCGCACGCCACGAGATCCTGCGCACGATCTACCCGACCGTGGATCAGACGCCGGCCCAGATCGTGCTGCCGGTGGAGCATCCGGAACTGCCGCGCCTGAACGTCACCGCGGTCGCCCGCGAGCACCTGACAACCGTTGTGACAGAGCTGGTTTCGACCGTCTTCGATGTCACCCGCGAAGTGCCCCTGCGCGCGACCCTGTTCGAGGTCGGACCCGACGAGCACGTGCTGGCGATGGCGGTGCACCACATCGCCGGTGACGGCTTCTCCGGCGGTCCGCTCACCCGCGATCTCGTCGTCGCCTACACCGCACGCGCACAACAGCAACCCCCCGCCTGGGCGCCGCTGCCCGTGCAATACGCCGACTACGCGATCTGGCAGCACACCCTGCTCGGTGACGACACCGACCCCACCTCGATGGCGGCCGCCCAGCTCACCTACTGGCAGCACGCGCTGGCCGAACTGCCCGACCAGCTCGAACTACCCCGCGACCGGCCGCGACCGGCGATCCAGTCCGCTGCGGGTGGGCGAGTTCCGTTCACCCTCGACACCGCTACCCACGCGGCCATGGCCGAACTGGCCCGAACCCACGGCGCCACCCTGTTCATGGCCGTGCACACCGCCCTCGCGGTGGTACTGGCCGAGCTGTCGGGCACCACCGATATCGCCATCGGGACGCCGGTCGCGGGCCGGGGCGACGCCGCGCTCGACGACCTGATCGGGATGTTCGTCAACACCCTGGTCTTGCGCACCCGTGTCGACGCGGGCGCGAGCTTCGCCGAACAGCTGATCCGCCAACGCGATACCGACCTGGCCGCGTTCGCCAACGCCGACATCCCGTTCGAACGGCTGGTGGAAGTCCTCAACCCGGCCCGCTCCACCGCCCGCCACCCCCTGTTCCAGGTCGGACTGTCGTTCCAGAACCTGGCGCAGGCGCCCATGGACCTGCCCGGTATGAGCGTGGCGTCGGTGGAGCTCGACCGTGAACTGTCCCAGTTCGACCTGCACCTGATCCTGGCCGACCGTTACACCGCGCAGGGTTCGCCCGCGGGCATCACCGGCTACTGCACCTTCGCCACCGACCTGTTCGACGCGGCCACCGTCGAAGGTTTCCTCGCCCGACTCACCCGCCTGATCACCACGGTGATCACCGACCCCGGCGCACCGCTGCACACCGTCGACCTGCTCGCCCCCGCCGAACGTGCCCAGATCCTCGACACCTGGAACCACACAGCGCGACAAACGGATCCCGGCGCCACCCTGGCATCGCTGTTCGATGCCACCGTCTCCCGGACCCCGGATGCCCTCGCTCTCGTCGCCGACGACATCGGGCTGACCTACGCCGCGCTCGATGAGCGCGTCAACCGGTTGGCCCGCTATCTCATCGCCGCGGGCGTCGGCCCGGAAACCCGGGTGGCACTGGCGATGGCGCGATCGATCGACCTGGTCGTGGCGATGTACGCGGTGAGTGTCGCGGGCGGCGCCTACGTCCCGATCGATCCCGATCACCCTCGATCGCGCACCGACCACATCCTGGACACGGCCGCCCCGCTGCTGGTACTTACCGACGCCGACGCCTGGCTCGGCGCGGACCGCGCGACACCCGATGTTCGACACATCGAGCAGATCGACCTCGACGGCTACAGCCCGGCCCCGATCACCGACCGTGACCGCCGCGCACCCTTGCGTCCCGCGGACACCGCCTATGTGATCTTCACGTCGGGATCGACGGGCCGTCCGAAGGGCGTCGCCGTCTCGCACACCGCGATCGTCAACCAATTGCGTTGGAAGAAAACCGAATTCGGTCTTACAGCCCAGGATGTGGTGCTTCTCAAGACCGCGGCGACGTTCGACCTGTCGGTCTGGGAGTTCTGGTCCGCGGCGATCTGCGGCGGCAGGTTGGTCCTGGCCGCACGCGACGGCCACCGGGATCCGGCCTATCTCGCCGAGCTGATGCGTCGCGAGGAGGTGACGACCCTGCATGTGGTGCCGTCGATGCTCGACCTCCTGGTCACCGAGGGACTCCCGTCGTCACTGCGCCGCGTCCTGGCCATCGGCGAGACCCTGCCGGTCGCGCTGGCCCGCCGGTTCACCACCGCGGCCCCGCACACCGCGCTGTTCAACGTCTACGGCCCTACCGAGGCCGCGGTCTCGATCACCGGCCACCGTGTACGCGACACCGACGCGAGCACGGTCGCGATCGGCTCCCCGGTCTGGAACAGTCAGGTCTACGTCCTGGACGCGCGACTGCGCCCGGTCCCCGTCGGCGTCCCGGGTGAGCTGTACCTCGCGGGGGTCCAGCTGGCCACCGGTTACCTGGCTCGCCCCGACCTCACCGCCGAACGTTTCGTGGCCAACCCGTTCCACGCGGGCACCCGCCTGTACCGCACCGGCGACCTCGCCGCCTGGCGCGCGGACGGCGAACTCGAATACCGCGGCCGCACCGACTTCCAGCTCAAGATCCGTGGCTTCCGCATCGAACTCGAAGAGATCGACGCCGTGCTGGGCGCCCACCCCGATGTCGGTTTCGCTGTTACCGTCGGCCGTGAGAACCAGGCCGGGGAAACCGTCCTGGTGTCCTACGTGGTGGCCGCGCACGGTCACGACGTCGACGTGGACAGCCTCACGCAGTGGGCAACCCGGGCGCTGCCCGCGCACATGGTCGCGACCACGATGATGGTCCTCGACGAAGTCCCGCTGACCCACACCGGCAAACTCGATCGGGCCGCCCTGCCCGCTCCCGAACTCCTCACCCGCGCCTACCGGGCCCCGGACACCGCCATCGAGCACACCGTCGCCGGGATTTTCGCCGACGTCCTGCGCCTGGATTCAGTCGGCATGGACGATCACTTCTTCGAGCTCGGCGGAACCTCGCTGAGCGCCACCCGCCTGTCGGCTCAGCTCAGCACCGCGACGGCGGCGACCGTTCCCGTCACCTGGATCTTCACCACGCCCACCCCGGCGGGCATCGTCGCGGCGTTGCGCGCCGAGGGCACCGACAGCGCGGGCACCGACGCCGCGTACGACATCCTGCTGCCTCTGCGTACCGAAGGCACGGGCGCACCACTGTTCTGCGTCCACCCCATCAGCGGTATCGCCTGGTCGTTCAGCGGTCTCGCGGCCCACCTCGACCGCCCGCTCTACGGCCTGCAGTCACCGGCGCTGAGTTCGACCGAACCCCTACCGGATTCGATCGAGCAATGGGCGCTGCGCTACCTGAAGGAGATTCGCGCGGTGCAGGCCGAAGGCCCGTACCACCTGCTCGGTTGGTCCCTGGGCGGTGTCATCGCGCATGCCATGGCAGTGCAATTGCAGGAAGACGGCGAGGAGGTCGCGATGCTGGCCATGCTCGACAGCACCCTGTCCTCGGCCGCGACCGCTGTCGCGACCACCGTGTCCGCCGCCGACCTGCTCGGCGGGTTCGTGGGCACCGACGAGGTGGATCTCGCGCAGCCGATCGACGTCCACCGACTCGCCCGGACACTGGTCGAACTCTCCGCCCCGGGAACATCGGTCGACCCCGCCCGCGTCGACCGCATCGTCGACGCGGCGATCACCTCGGTCGCCCTCGACGCCGCCTACTCTCCCCGCCGTTTCGACGGCACGATCACCTATTTCACGGCGTCCCAGGATGATCCGACCGGAACCACCACAGCGTCGTCCTGGTCCGCGGTGGTGACCGGCGCGGTCGACAATCACCAGGTCGACGCGACCCACTGGCGCATGACCGAAGACCACGCCCTCGCCGTCATCGCCGCCACGTTGAGAAAAGAGCTGGGCTAGGCGAAACCCGCCGCCGAACAGGCGGTATCGACGTGCCCGGCAGCCGAAGCACATCGAGTGACCCAGATCACTCTTGTGGTTGACCTCGGGTCAGGGTGGACGCTCATCGCATGACTTCGAACACCACCGCACCGCAGTACCCGACCTTGCAGCAGACCATCGAGGAGATCGTCGCCACCGGTTTCGTCGGCGTGCACCTGCGAGTCGACGACGAGCAGGGCACCTGGGTGGGCAGCGCCGGGCGCAGCATGCTCGGCGAGAGCGCACCACCACCGATCAACGGGCGCGTGCGGATCGGCAGCAACACCAAGACCTTCGTCGCGACCGTGGTCCTGGCACTGGTGGCCGAGGGCAAGATCACCCTGGACGCCCCCGCTGTCGACTACCTGCCCCGGTTCGAGCTCGATCCGCGCGTCACCGTCCGCATGCTGCTGCAGCACACCAGTGGCATCTTCAACTTCACCGGCGAGGTCTACGAGGACGCGACGATCGCGCCGGGCGTCGTCGCCTGGGGCGGTAAAGACTGGGTCGACAACCGTTTCCGGACCCACCAGGCCGACGAGCTGGTGCGGCTGGCGTTGGCGAAACCCGCCCGGTTCGAACCCGGCGCGGACTGGAGCTACGCCAACACCAACTACGTGCTCGCCAAACTGCTGATCGAGGCGGTCACCGGTCGCAGCCTGGCCGAGGAGATGGCGCGACTGGTCCTCGGCCCGCTCGGGCTCCGCGACACCGTGGTGCCGGAAACCTCGACCGAGATCGGGGGACCGCACGCGCACGCCTACTACCGCTACGACGACGCCGGCGTGGAGAAGACCGTCGATGTCACCGCACAGAACCCCTCCTGGATCTCCAGCGGTGGCGACATGATCTCGACCAGCAAGGACCTGCACACCTTCTTCTCCGCGCTCCTGCGTGGCACGTTGCTGCCCGCTCCGCTGCTGGCCGAGATGCTCACCCCCGAAGCGAAAGTCGGCTACGGACTCGGGGTGTTCGTCCAGCAGACCGGGACCGGCACCGTCATCACCCACAACGGCGGCCACGGTGGCCATGCCGCGCTGATGTACAGCACACCCGACGGCACCAAGACCATGACCGCCGCACTCAACTACATCGACGACGCCGACCTGTCGATGTCGTCGACTTTCCAGGCCGCGACGCAGCGTTTGCTCGACGAAGTCTTCGGCGCCGCGACGGCCTGACCGCGCCTCGGGGCCGCGCCGAGCCGGGCGCGGTCTCGGATGCTTGACCTCGACCGACCATCAAGGTCAACTTTGCGAGTAGGACTACCTCGAACAAGGCGGAATGAGCAGATGATGAACGGCGTCACGATCGGCCAGGCCGCGGTTTTCGCCGGTGTCACGATCAAGACCGTGCGCCACTACGAGAAGAACGGGCTGCTCGACGAACCGGCCCGCGACAGCTCCGGCTACCGGCGTTACGGTTCCGCCGAATTGCTGCGACTGGTACAGGTCAGGACCCTCGCCGCCGCCGGTGTTCCGCTGGCCGAGATCGGGCCGTTGCTCGCTGCCGACGCCGATACCTTCGTCACCGAACTCGCCGACGTCGAGCGTCGTCTCACCGAGCGGATCGAGGAGTTGATCGTGCGCCGTGACACCCTGCACCGCCTCGCCGACGGCGACCGAACGCTGCTGCCCGACCGGGCGGTGGCGCTGCTCGCGCGCCTACCCGAACTCGGTATCGGCCCGGCCGACATCGCCGCCGCTCGGGAGGGCTGGGTGCTGGCCAGAGCACTCGTCCCGGAGGGTTTCGACGACTACCTCGCCAATGTCGAGAACGCCATCGGAGACCCGGAGTTCCTCGCCGTGTACCGGCGCGCCGCCGAGGCGATGAGCTGGGAGCCCGACGACCCCCGGATCGACGAGGTGGCCGCCTCGGTGGCCGAGCACTACCTCGCCAACCCCGCGCACCTGGAGATCGTGACCGGTCTGCAAGCCCGCACCGAGGCCACGACACGCTACGAACTGATCCGCCATCACGGTGAGGAGCCCGAATCCACCGCGGCCCGCATGTCGGCGGCGGTCGAAGCGAAACTCCGTGCCGCAGGTGTCCGGATTCCCGGGCGCAACCCCCGGTGAGGCGGCCCTCAGATCTGCTGCACCCACGCCACGAAGAACAACCCGCCCGCCGCCGCGAGGACCACCGCGACCGCGATCGCCCACCACGATCGGTCGCCACCGAGCACGGTTCGGGTGACGCGCAGTTGCAATCGGCCCAGCAGGGCGATCACGGCGAGGAACAACGGTGCGATCACCACGCCGAGCACCGCGTGCACCAGCCACGCGCCCGCCAGGGTCGGCCCGCCCCACGAATTCTCGTAGCCGTCGGCGCCGACCAGCGGATAGGCGAGTCCTCGGACCAGAACCAGCACGGTGAGCGTCGCGAGGAACCAACCGAGCAGTCCGACAGCGCCGGACAGCACCGATTGGATCAGGCAGCGGTACGGCGAAGCATTATGGGCGCCCACGGGTTCGCGCAGGAGCAGTCGCGGCACCCGCAGCCGGGTCCGCACGCGGGTGAAGGCCAGTGGCAGTGCCAGCAGTTCGTAGACCGCCGACCGTGCCACCACACCGATCACCGTAGTGACCCGGCCGCCGCGAGGTCGTCGAACAACAGCTGGTCCACCGGCGGAACGAGATCGCGGTCACCGAATCCGAACCAGGCCAGCGCCTCGATCTCGCTGCTGGCCGTGAGCACGCCACGGTAGTCGGCGGTGTAGCACGCCATTCGCACGACGGTGTCGTGTCCGTCGGCGATCGCGGCCTCATAGGTGCCGACGTGGGCGGCGCTCTCGGGCGTGAGCTCGACGGCCAGTTCCTCGGCGACCTCACGGACCAGGGTCTGCAGATCGGTCTCGGCGCCTTCGCGTTTGCCGCCCGGAATGAAGAACACGTCCTTGCCGCGCGGACGGGCACACAGGATGCGACCGTTCTCGATCAGTACCCAGGCCACCGTGTCGATGAACTGCTCTCGCGCAGGTTCGCTCACGGCCCGCAGCTTAACCCGCGCAGGCGCCGCGGTGGTGCCCGGTCCCTCGCGCCGGCCCTCGCCACGGTGGTGCGCCGAGCGGCGCACCCGGGGAATCAGTGGCCCGGCAGTACGCACACGGTGTCCAGCCCGAGGACACGGTTGAGGCGACCGAACGCCAGCCAGGAACCGATGCTCATACTCAGTTCCACCACCTCGGACTGTGAGTACTGGCCGAACATCCGCGCCCAGAATTCGTCGTCGAGGCTGTGATGGTCGGTGGCATAACGCTCGGCGTATTCGGCGGCGAGCCGGGTGCGTTCGTCGAACCGGTCGGTGTCTCGCCAGTGGGTGACGGCATCGGCGAATTCCGCTTCCACTTTCTGCCCGTCGCGTTCGGTGCGCCAGTCCTGACAGAACAGGCAGCCGTTGATCTGGGCGATCCGCAGCCGGGCCGCTTCGAATTCACGCAGGCCCAGGGTGGAGTGCTCGTAGACCGACAGCGAGAACGCCGCCGCGGCGACGCCGATGCCGGGCACCATCTCGCCCCACACGTAGCCGATGGGATCTTTGCCTTCGGGAATGTCGATGATCATCGTGGTGTCCTTCCGAGTTTGCCGACCGCGGCCCGCAGCGGCACATCGAGTGCGTCGTAGAGACCCGGGGGCGCCTCGACCAGCCAGTCGATCGCATTGACCAAACGTCCCACCGCCGTGGCGTTTCCGCCCGCCGCGCGATTGCCGCCTTCGTCGGTCGCCTCGACGCTGACCTCGATGCGCGGCGAACCCTCGATGATCACCCGGTGGGCGCCGTCACCGTCGGGCGGTGTCGGCCAATCCGGTGCGCAGCTGGGATGAATGCGGGTGACGTGCTCGATCACCAGGCGCGCCTGCCCGTCGACGATGCCCTGCACCTCGAACCGCACCGCCCCCTGCGTGCCCGCGTCGAACGCCCCCATCCGAGTGGTCTGCACGGTCGCGTCGAGGGTTCGACGGTCGACGGTTTCGCGGATCTCGTCGAGCTCGACACCCAATGCCCTTGCCATCAGCCGAATCTGGCCGCCCCACACCATCGTCGGCACGCCCGCCATGAGCATCGGCGGCTGGTAGTCCAGCGGCTGGCCCATCCCGACGAGGTAACGCACCGAGTCGGGCTGGTCGTAGGTGGAGTAGTCGAAGATCTCCTGGCAGCGCACCACGTCGACGGTGGTGGCGAGCCCGCTGATCAACAGCGGCAGCACATCGTTGCCCCAGCCGGGATCCACACCGGAGACGAACAGCGAACCACTGCCCGCGGCAATGGCTTCCAGCACCGGCTCGCGCATCTGCGGCGGTGCGTTGCGCGGGTCGTAGAGGGGGTAGAGCGCGGGCGTCACGACGACGGCACCGACACCGATGGCCCGCACGATGTCGGCGAGCGCGTCGTCGGGCCGGATATCTCCGGACGCCGCGTACACCACGGCTCGGGGTCGGGTGGCCAGTAACGCGTCGATGTCGTCACTGGCTGCCACCCCCAACTCGATGTCGAGGCCCGCGAGCGTGCCCGCGTCCGTACCGACTTTGGCGGGGTTGTGGACGAGCACCCCGGTGAGAACCAGCGCCGGATGGGCAGCCACGGCGCGGATGGCCGCGCGGCCGACGTTTCCGGTGCCCCAGACGATGGTGGGGATCATCGAGCCACCGTAGCAAGCGCTTGGTTTGCCGTCTGGCATATCCGAGATCTCAGCTCACGCGGACACCGAGCCGCGCGGCACCGGTCGCGCCGGCCACCCTGTTCGCCGCCGCGGCCAGGTCGCGCTTCAGGATCTTGCGCGCGGAGAACATCGACACCACGACCTCGCCCTCGACCTGTTCCCAGGTACCCGCGATGCGACCGTCGACCAGCACCAGCGGCGAGATCCAGCCCGCCGTCCTGCTCACCTTCGACCGATGCTCGGCGGGCAGCAACGCGGTGTCGGCGGTGCCGGGACCCAACACGTACTGGTCGAACGGACCGAGCAGCTCGATACCACCATCGAGTGTCGCGGCGGCGAGATCATCGGCGAATTCACTCAGCATCCAGCCCACCCGCCCCTCGACGTCGACTTCGGTCAGCGCGTCACCCATCGTCGCGAACCACCCGCGCAACACGGACGTGCGCACACTGTTGCGGCTGAGCCAGGCATCGAAGGCCGCCGGGCTCGCGGGACCGTACGCGCCGAGATAGGCGCGGATCAGAGCCGGTGCGGCAGTGTCGGGTTCGGGGATGCCCTTCCATCCGGGAGCCAGATCGGCCGGTGTGGTGAAGGTGACCTTGCTCCCGCGCGCGGGACCGTGACACAGCGCGCCCTGCCAGGCCAGTGGTTTCAGTACCGCACCCCACCCGGACCGCAGCTGCTCACCGAGATGAGCGAAGCCGGGTTCGGCCAGCACCGCTTCGACCAGTTCGTCGCGGGTCAGGACCTGACCGGTCAGCACACCGGACACCACCCCCACCAGGTCCCGCACCTGGTCCGGGGTCGCGCCGAACGTCTTCTGCCACGACGGCTTCTCCCAGGTCCGCGCCGAGCCGATCAGTGACAGCGCGGCCGCGGCCTGCTCGGGCACCATCGCGTGCAGGGTGCCACGCATCGCCCAGGTCTTGATCAGCGTGCCCGCGGCCAACGCCTCGCCGACACCGAGCACGCGGGAATCGCAACTGCGTAGCGCCACAGCCAGCTCCGCCGCCGATGCCACCTGCGCGTGCACCCCGGCCAACCGGGCCGCCACCTGCTCGGCCGAGCCCGTGGTCGGCGCCGTGACGAACTGACGGCTCAACCGCCAGGCGAACACCTGATCCCAGCCGACACCGAGCATGCTTCCCCATCCCGTGACCGATTCCGTGGCAGCCCCATCAGATCAGACCACTCCGACAGCGACGGGCTAACTCGCCTCGGTTCGCCGGGTGGCGACCCGGCGCAATGCCGCGCGCAATCCCGCGAATTCGTCGTCACTGATCCGGTCGACGAAATAGTTGAGGACGAGGTCGGAGCGCCCGCCTACCCCGAGTGCCTCGTGCATGAGCCGGGCGCTGTGTTCCTCACGGGTCACCGTCGGCCAGTACCGGTACGCGCGCCCTGCGCGCTCGCGGGCCAGCCAGCCTTTGCGGTGCAGATTGTCCATCGTCGACATCACGGTGGTGTAGGCGATATCGCGTTCGGTCGCGAGTTCGTCGAACAGTTCGCGCACCGTGGTCGTGTCCACATCGCGGTCCCACAGCCGATCCATCAGCACTGCCTCGAGATCCCCGAAACCACGCACCGCCGACCGACTCCTTCACCTTGCCCGAACCGCTTCACAGTACCGGCACCGCCTCGGTGAGAGCCGCGAGCATGGCAATGGCAAGGAGGGAATACCTCTCCTTGCCACCTCTAATCTATAGCGCACCCCGGGGCTTGCGGCAAGACCCCCGTCGTGCGGCACACTCTCTCGGCAAGCCCGCAACCTGCGAAAATCCGTCCGAAGGGGAGTATTCGATGATCGACGTGATCGTGGTCGGCGGTGGGCCGACCGGCATGATGCTGGCCGCCGAACTGAGGCTGCACGACGTAGGTGTGGTCGTGTTGGAAAAGGATCTGGAGCCCACCGCGATCGTCCGCTCGCTGGGTCTGCATGCGCGCAGTATCGAGATCATGGACCAGCGCGGTCTGCTCGACCGGTTCCTCGCGCTCGGCCGCAAGTATCCGGTCAGCGGCTTCTTCGCCGGCATCCCCGCACCGGCGCCCGAGAAACTCGACACCGCACACCCCTACGTTCTCGCCATCGCGCAACCCCGAACCGACCAGCTGCTGAGCGAGCACGCCACCGAGCTCGGTGCCGAGATCCGGCGTGGTGCCGAAGTGGTCGGTGTGGACCGGCACGACGACGCGGTCACCGTCGAGCTGGCCGACGGCACCCGGTTGCGTTCGCGCTATCTCGTCGGCTGTGACGGTGGGCGCAGCACCGTGCGCAGGCTGCTCGGCGTCGCGTTCCCGGGTGAGCCGAGCCGGGTCGAGACCCTGCTCGGCGAAATGGAACTGACCGCGGCACCGGAGACGATCACCGAGGTGATGACCGAGGTGCGCAAGACCCAGCTGCGATTCGGTGCGATGCCGCTGGCCGACGGTGTGTACCGCGTCCTGGCCCCCGCGGCCGGAGTCGCTGAGGACCGGGCCGTCGCGCCCACGCTCGACGAGATGAAACAGCAGCTCATCGCCACCGCGGGCACCGACTTCGGCGCGCACTCGCCCCGCTGGCTCTCACGTTTCGGCGACGGCACCCGCCAAGCCGAGCACTACCGCGTCGGCCGGGTGCTGCTGGCGGGCGATGCCGCCCACATCCACCCGCCCACCGGCGGACAGGGCCTGAATCTGGGCGTGCAGGACGCTTTCAACCTCGGCTGGAAACTCGCCGCCGAAATCAACGGCTGGGCGCCACCGGGCCTGCTCGACACCTACGAAACCGAACGCCACCCCGTAGCCGCCGACGTGCTCGACAACACCCGCGCCCAGATGGAGCTGATGTCGCTCGATCCGGGACCACGGGCAGTGCGCGGACTACTGTCCCAGCTGATGGAATTCGACGGGGTGAGCCGCTATCTCACCGAGAAGATCATCGCCATCGCGATCCGCTACGACTTCGGCGAGGGCGACCCACTGCTCGGCCGGCGACTGCGCGACATGACCTTGACACGCGGCCGCCTCTACGCGCACATGCACGCGGGCCGCGGACTCCTGCTCGATCAGACCGGGCAACTCGACGTCACGGGATGGGCGGACCGCGTCGACCACCTCGTCGACACCAGCGACGACCTGGACGCCCCCGCGGTGCTGCTGCGCCCCGACGGGCACGTGGCATGGGTCGGTACAGACCAGCAGGACCTGCTCGACCACCTGCCCGTCTGGTTCGGCCGACGCCACGACGACACAACCGGTTGAAATGCCCGCAGCACTGCCGGGAATCGCCTGCGCGACAGCGTGGTTGCGCGGGCTCGGTCCGTGCCGCGATCATCGGCCTATGAGGCGCGCAGGGATGGCCCGATGACCGAACTCGACACATTCGCCACATTCCGGCCACTGCTGTTCACGATCGCCTACGAAATCCTGGGCTGCGCCGCCGATGCCGAGGATGTGGTGCAGGACAGCTATCTGCGCTGGCGCGAGGCGACGGACGTAACCCATCCGCGCGCGTACCTCGTGCAGATCGTCACCCGTCAATCGATCAATCACCTGCGCACGGTTCGGCGCCGCCGCGAGGACTACGTCGGCACCTGGCTGCCCGAACCGATCCGTACCGCCCCCGATGCCGGCCAGGACGTGTTGCTGGCCGAGTCGGTGTCGATCGCCATGCTGCTGGTGCTCGAAACGCTGGGTCCCACCGAGCGCGCGGTGTTCGTGCTGTCGGAGGTGTTCGGGCACAGCCACCGCGAGATCGCGGACATGATCGGCAAAACCGACACCGCCGTCCGCCAGATCGCCCACCGGGCCCGAGCGCACGTCACGGCCCGGCGCCGACGCTTCCAGCCGGACTCCGACACCAGCCGCGCGGTGATCGGCCGGTTTCTGCGGGCCGCCGGCACCGGCGACGTCAGCGCCCTCATGGCGGTGCTCGCGCCCGACGTCCTCCAGATCTCCGACGGTGGCGGCCGCGTGAGCGCCGCGCGCCGCCCCCTCCTCGGCGCCGAGCCTGTCGCCCGGTTCCTGATCGGGCTGACGCGGAACGCGCTGGCGGGCGCGACGGTCGAATTCGGCAGCTTCAACGCCCAGCCCACCGTGCTGGTCCGATCGAAGAACGGCGACCTGGACACGGTGCTGGTGGTCGAGGTGACCGACGATCTCATCACCGGGCTCTACGCGGTCCGCAACCCCGACAAATTGCAGGCCGTCGATGTCACGCGCACCCTCGAGATCGCCGCCGAACGCACGCCGTGACCGAGGACACGTACCGGCCGTGTCACGCTCGGGCCCCGAGCGGTGTCTCCGAGGGAGAGTCCAGCAACACAGCGCAACGAAAGGACCATCCCCATGAAGGTCATCCTCGTGTGTAAGTCGGTGTCGCACGGCAACACCCAGCGCGTGGCCGAGGCCATCGGCCAGGTGCTCGGCGGCCGAGTGGTCGCCCCCGCCGACATCGATCCGGCCGAACTCGCCGACTACGACCTCGTCGGCTTCGGCTCGGGCATCTACAACATGGCGTTCCACCCCGAACTACGCCGATTCATCGCCGCACTGCCGACCGGTCGCCGGCGCACCGCGTTCGTGTTCCGGACCAGCGGCTTCCCGCAACCGCCGTTTCGCCGCTATGTCACCACCCTGACCCGCGACATCGAACGCAAAGGCTTCGACGTGGTCGACACCTTCGACTGCCGCGGCTTCGACACCTGGCTACCCCTGCGCCTGGTCGGCGGCATCCGCAAAGGCCACCCCGACGCCGCCGACCTCACCGCGGCGCGCGCGTTCGCCGAAAACCTGCAGGCCAGGACAACCTCCGCACCCTGACGGACTGAACTCGTCGGACCCCGATGCGAACATATGTTCGTGTCCGATTCCGTCGCCCCGCGCCGCCCGCGTATCCAGTCCCGCGCCGAGGCCTCGATCCTGCACGCCGACCTCGACTCGTTCTATGCCTCGGTCGAACAGCGTGACCAGCCGTGGTTGCGCGGCAAACCGGTCATCGTGGGCGGCGGGGTGGTGCTGGCCGCCAGCTATGAGGCCAAGGCGTTCGGCATCCGCACGCCGATGAACGCGGGTCAGGCGCTGCGCCTGTGCCCGCACGCGATCGTGGTGCCGCCACGGATGTCGGCCTACGCCGAGGCGAGCAAGGCGGTATTCGCGGTTTTCCACGACACCACCCCGGTGGTGGAGGGGATCTCGATCGACGAGGCGTTCCTCGACGTCAGCGGGTTGCGCCGGATCAGCGGCGAGCCGATCGACATCGGCCACCGGCTGCGCGCACAGGTCGCCGATCAGGTGGGCCTGCCCATCTCCGTGGGCATCGCACGCAACAAATTCCTCGCCAAGGTCGCCTCCGCCGTCGCCAAACCCGACGGATTACGCCTCGTCGAACCCGGCGGAGAACTCGACTTCCTGCACCCACTGCCGGTGCAACGATTATGGGGCGTCGGCAAAGTCACCTCGGCGACGCTGCACGCCAACGGCATCACCCGCATCGGCCAACTCGCCGAACTCGGCGAACCCCACCTGCGCGCCATCCTCGGCCCCGCCGCGGCCCGTCACCTGTTCGCGCTGTCCTGGGCGCGCGACCCACGCCGCGTGGAAACCGGCACCCGGCGGCGCTCGATCGGCGCCCAACGCGCCCTCGGCCGCCGCCCCCGCGACCCCGAGGAGATCGCCGCCTACCTCGACGGACTCACCGACCGCCTCGGCCGCCGCCTGCGCGCCGCCGACCGCGTCTGCCGAACAGTGGTGCTGCGCCTACGTTTCGACGACTTCACCCGAGCCACCCGCTCGCACACCCTCGTCGAGGCCACCGACGCCTCCACCGCGATCCGTCACGCCGCGCGCCAACTCCTGCACACCGCCCAACCGTTGATCGCCGAACGCGGCATCACCCTGATCGGCCTCGCACTGACCAACCTCGACGACGCCGACACCATGCAACTCACCCTGCCGCTGCAAGCGCGCGCGGACAACACCCTCGACGCCACCCTCGACGACCTGCGCCGCCGCTTCGGTTCTTCGGCCGTCACCCGCGCCGCGCTCCTACGCAGCGGCGAAGGCATCTCGGTCCCGCTCCTGCCCGACTAGCCACGTCGGCGAACCGCGGTGTGCGCGTCTCATCGAGATCGGGCTTCGGTAGCGGATTGTCGGTGTGCGCGCAGGGCGGTGGCGAGCCAGGCGAAAGCAGGCACGCTCGCCGGAGCCGGTGAGCGATTGTTGATCAGGCTCAGCAGTTCCCAGTAGCGTTCCACGCGGGGTTGCGCCACCAGTGCCAGCCATTCGAGCAGGGCCTGTGACTCGATGTCGCCGAGATCGGTGGGCACGATGCGGTCGAGGATCGCGCGCCCGGCATCGGATTCCGGTGCGATTTTCTTCCCGACGGCAGGGGCGGCGTGCTCGAGGACCAGAGGCCGGATGTTCAGTCCGAATTCGATGCGGTTGTCGGATTCGCCGCGCAGCACCATCTGGCGCATGGTGTGCCCGAAGTCGTTGTCGCGGACGAGTTCGGCCAGCTCTATCCATGCGTCCACCTGCGCGGAAGTCGGGTCGTCGGGCAGCTGTGGCGGCATCTCCCGCATGAAGTCGGCGATGGCCAGCGCGTCCGCGTCGTCGACGCCCGCGAAGATCGTGTCGACGAAGCCGTCGATGAGTTGTTGCCGTTGCTGGGCCGACAATCGGGCGAGTTCGTACATCAGGGTCAGTCCTTCGGTCTCGTGCTCTCGGCAGGTGGCGTTGCGCAGGACCGCGCGGTTGAGCTGCAAGATCCGGATCTGGGTATCGAGGGCATCGACGTGGATCGCGGCGACCTCGGCCAGCGTGGATTGCCGGTCCAGGACCTCGCGCACCGCGTCCAAACCGAGGCCGAGTTCCCGAAGTGTCCGGATCAATCGCAGACGGCCGACCGCATCGGCACCGTAGAGGCGGTAGCCGCCCGCGGACCGTGCCAGTGGTGGGATCACCGCGCTGTCGGACCAGAACCGGATCGTGCGCGCGGACAACCCGGTGCGGCGAGCGAGCTCTCCGATCGTGTAGCGGTCGATTTCTTCGTCCATGCCATCAACCTGCACCTTCCACCCACTGGAAGGTCAAGTCGAATTCGATACCTCGGTCCGGCATCGCGGTTCGGAGGTCGCCTACGGATCCACGGTGCGCGCCGACGTGGAATAATCACCGAATGCCTTACGCCGTCATCGGCTTTCTGACTCTCGCCCTGTGGGTGTACTGCCTGGTCGACATCATCACCAGCCCCGACGCCGGCATCCGGCACCTACCGAAAATGGGCTGGATCATCGTCGTCGTGCTGATCCCGACGATCGGCGCTCTGCTGTGGTTGTTCGCGGGTCGGCCGATCGGCGAGCCGCGGCCGGCCTCCAATACCCGGTTCGGTGAATACGATCGCCCCGGTCGCCAGGTCGCGTCGAATCCCGACGACGACGAGGCCTTCCTGCGCGGTCTGCGCGAGCGTGCCGAACAACAGCGTCGCGAGGCGCGCAGACAACAGCAGGAACGCGACCAGGACCCGGTCTGATCATCCGGCGCGCACTACACCGCTCGCGCGCCTAGGTGCGCTGATCGTGAATGGCGGTACGGAACAGTGACCGCGTGCCGAACAGCGAACTGTCGAACCGCTTGCCCGCGTCCGGTTCCCGGTGATATCGCTCGATGCGCAGCACCTCGTTGCGGGAACCGAAGATGAACGGCACCCGCTGATGTACCTGAGCCGGGGGAACTTCCATCACCCGCTCGTGCCCGGTGGTGGCCGCACCACCTGCCTGCTCGACGATGAACGCGATCGGATTCGCTCCGTACAACAGCGAGACACGGCCCGGCAGTGCGCGATTGCGGGTATCGCGCGGGTACAGATACAGCCCGCCCCTGGTCAGGATATGAAATGTGTCGGCCACCAGTGACGCCACCCACCGCATGTTGAAATCGCGCCCCCTCGGCCCCTCCACCCCCTCCAAGCATTCGAGCACGTACCGGCGCACCGGCCGCTCCCAGAACCGCTCATTGGCGGCATTGATCGCGAAACCTGACGTGTCCTCGGGGATTCGCATCCGCGGATGGGTGAGCACGAACGCGCCGATCTCCCGATCGAGGGTGAACCCGTCGACCCCGCTGCCCGTGGTGAGAACCAACATCGTCGCAGGCCCGTACAGCGTGAATCCCGCACACACCTGCTCGACACCCGGCCGGAGGAAGTCGCTGTCGGCCGGTTCGGCTTTCCCGTCGACAACCTCCTGCGGTGCTCGCAGAATACTGAAAATCGAACCGACCGGCAGATTCACGTCGATATTGCTCGACCCGTCCAACGCGTCATAGGCGAGCAGGTATTTCCCTCGTCGCTGTGTCGCGGGCAGTACTGTCGCATGCTGTTCGGACAGCAACCCCGACAAATGCCCCGACCACTGCGTCTGTCCGACCATGATCTCGTCGGTCAACACATCGAGGCGCCCGCTCACCGACGACTCGTCCTCGGCCCCCGCCCCGATGATCGCGCCCCGCGTCACCTGATTAGCAATGATCTTCGCCGCTGTCGCCACCACATTGACCAGCGCGGAGAACTCCCCCGACGAACCGGGATGCCGATGTTCTTCTTCGATCGTGTAGCGCGTGAGCGTTTTCGGTCCGTTCGGCATCCGGCCCCCTGCGCAATTCGTTGCGTCCCTTGCCCTTTCCAGCATGGCTCACGCCCCGCGCGCAGGCAATGTGAATTCTCACTTGACCTTGCCCCCGGGGACAGCGTTTACATTCGCTCCATGAGGATCGGAGAGCTCGCGCGACTGGCTCAGCTCAGCCCCAAGGCCATCAGACGGTACGAGGCTCTGGGACTGGTGGCACCACAACGCCACCCCAACGGCTTCCGCGAATACGACGACCACACCGTCCGGCTGGTACGCGAAATCCGATCCCTGAATCGTCTCGGCATCCCGGTAGAGGAGACACGCCCTTTCCTGGACTGTTTGGCGACCGGCAGCGAACACATCGACGACTGCCCGGCATCACTGGCCGAATACCAGCGAACCATCGACGCCCTGACCACCGAAATCGACGCCCTCACCGCCCGCAGAGACGCCCTAGCCGATCGCCTCCGCGACGCCGCACACCGCCACAGCACCACCCGAGAACTCCCGTGGCCGCGCTCGACGACCGTGGTGCAACCGCTGCTCGAGCCGACCGATGACGGAGCTGCGACGCATCTTCCCGGGCTGCGCCTGCCTTCGGTGAGTTTTGCCTGCACCGACGGAGTGCCAACCGATTTGGCGACGTCGACCGGCCGCATCGTTGTCTACATCTATCCGCTGACAGGCCGACCCGACGCCGACCTGCCGACGGGATGGGCGACGATCCCCGGCGCCCGCGGTTGCACGGCGCAGGCCTGCGATTTCCGCGACCACCATGACGACCTGCTCGCCCTCGGGGTGCGCCGGGTGTTCGGTCTGTCCAGCCAGGACTCCGACTATCAGCGCGAGGTTGTCGACCGGCTCGGCCTGCCGTTCACCATGATCTCCGATCCGGAACTGCGCCTGGCCGATGAACTGTCGCTCCCCACCTTCACCGCCGGAGACGACGAGCTGTTCCGGCGCATCACCCTGATCATCCGTGACGGGGTGATCGAGCACGTCTTCTACCCCGTCTTCCCACCCGGCCGGCATGCCGAGCAAGTACTCGAATGGCTGGGCGCCAACCCCATCGAATCGAAGGAATCCCGATGACCCTGAGTTCTGCGATCGTCGGCACCGTCGCGGTGACCGATGAGACGTTCGACCGTGATGTGCTGGCCCTCCCCGGACTCGTCCTCGTGGACGTATGGGCCACCTGGTGCCCGTCGTGCAAGATGATCGCCCCCGTGCTGGCCGAGGTCGCTCGCGAGCGCGCGGACACTCTCACTGTTCGCACTCTCAACGCCGACGAGAATCCACTCACCACCCGTGACTACCAGGTCATGTCAGCTCCGACGCTGCTGCTTTTCCGGGACGGCCAACTCCTTCGCACCCTCGTCGGCGCGCGTGCCAAGACCCGGCTGCTCGCCGAGTTGGACGATGCGGTGAGTCGCTGAACTCGGTGGCACCGCCGTTCGGGTATCCCACTGCGCGACTGGTCGATCCGGCGAACCTGCCACGGTGGCGCCACCCTCGGACGTACGATCCGAGCGTGGCCGAATCCCAAGGTTCCACCCCTCTGCGTGTGCTGGTCTACAGCAACGATGCCGATACCCGCCAACAGGTGATCCTGGCGCTGGGCCGTAGGCCGCGCGCCGATCTACCGGAGCTCGACTTCTTCGAGGTCGCTACCGCACCGGTGGTCATCGAGCAGATGGATGCCGGCGGGATCGATCTGGCGATCCTCGACGGTGAATCCGCGCCGACCGGTGGGCTCGGTATCGCCAAGCAGCTCAAGGACGAGATCGACCAGTGCCCGCCGGTGGTGGTTCTCACCGGCCGACCCGATGACGCGTGGCTGGCCAACTGGTCGCGCGCCGAGGCCGCCGTCTCGCACCCGATCGATGCCGTGCAGCTCACCAACGCGGTCGCGGGCGTCCTGCTCGCTCGCTGAACAGGACCATCCGGGCATCGTCCCGTCCTGTCGGATAGTCCGCTTCGCACCTTTCCATCTATCACCACTGGTAACGCCAGTGGTTCGCTGCGGCATGCCCGCAGCCGATTACCCCCGTATCGCTCATGAATCGCGATACCGATATCGATCAAACCCCACCCCTGAAACGTGCGGCGGGCCCGTGAAACGGCGGTATTCTGTGCTCTAGCTCACACGAGCACGGGCTCTTGTATAACGCTCCGCCATCGCTGCACAGCCTTGCGCGAGCCCCGGTTCGGCGGACAACGTTGTCGGCCCCGTCTCGCCGAAAGCTGCCGTCCGCGGCCGGGCCACACGGCTCGGCCTGCTCCAGCGAGGAGGGGAAGTGCAGTCGTGAATATCGAGGTGCCCGCACTCGTACTCGGCGCCATCGCCGCGGCGTTCGCGGTGTTCTCCGTCATCATGGCGTCGCTGATCGGTCCCAAACGCTACAACCGGGCCAAACTCGAACCGTATGAATGCGGCATCGAGCCGACCCCGCACGCCATCGCCGGCGGCCCGGGAAACGCGGCGGGACAGCGCTTTCCGGTGAAGTACTACCTCACGGCGATGCTGTTCATCATCTTCGACATCGAGATCGTGTTCCTGTACCCGTGGGCCGTGCATTTCGACACGCTCGGGCTGTTCGGTCTCGCCGCGATGGCGCTGTTCATCGTCAACGTGTCTGTCGCCTACGCCTACGAGTGGCGTCGCGGCGGCCTCAGCTGGGAATGAGTGGGAAATAATGGGTCTCGAAGAGAAACTGCCCAGCGGGTTCCTGCTGAGCACGGTCGAGGATTTCGCCGGCTACCTGCGGAAGGGCTCCGTCTGGCCCGCCACGTTCGGGTTGGCGTGCTGCGCGATCGAGATGATGGCCACCGGCGCCGGACGATTCGACATCGCCCGCTTCGGTATGGAGGCGTTCCGCGCTTCCCCACGCCAAGCCGACCTGATGATCGTGGCGGGCCGGGTGAGCCAGAAGATGGCGCCGGTGCTGCGCCAGGTCTACGACCAGATGACCGAACCGAAATGGGTGCTGGCCATGGGGGTCTGCGCGTCCTCGGGCGGCATGTTCAACAACTACGCCATCGTGCAGGGCGTCGACCACATCGTCCCGGTCGACATCTACCTGCCCGGCTGCCCGCCCCGCCCGGAGATGCTGCTCAACGCGATCCTGGCGCTGCACGCGAAAATCGCCGAGATGCCGATGGGCGTCAACCGCGAGGAAGCGATCCGCGCCGCCGAACAGGCCGCGTTGGCCAGCACGCCGACCATCCGGATGGAGGGCCTGCTGCGATGACGTTCGACTCCCCCGACAACACCGACGGCTCTGCGGGACACGAGGTTCCGGAGGAGTCGCCCGCACCGGCGCCACCGAAACCCCGCGACGAAGTGATCGGCACCCGGCGCGGCATGTTCGGTGTCAGCGGCACCGGTGACACCTCCGGCTACGGCGGACTGGTCACCCCGGTCGCCCTGCCCGCGGGCACCCCGCCCCCGTACGGCAGCTGGTTCGACGCCTTCGTCGGCACCTTGCGCGCCACGCTGAAGGGCCGGGTCATCGCCTTCGACACCGTGATCGAGAGGATCGTGGTGTTCCGCGACGAACTCACCCTGCACGTGCGACGCGAACACCTCGTCGCGGTCGCGAGCACGTTGCGCGATGACAGCGCGCTGCGCTTCGAACTGTGTCTCGGCGTCAACGGCGTGCACTACCCCGACGACACCGGCCGCGAACTGCACGCCGTCTATCACCTGAAGTCGATCACGCACGGACGGCGTGTGCGGCTGGAAGTGTCCACGCCCGACGCCGATCCGCACATTCCGTCGCTGTTCTCGGTCTATCCGACCACCGACTGGCACGAACGCGAAACCTACGACTTCTTCGGCATCATCTTCGACGGACATCCCTCCCTGACCCGCATCACCATGCCCGACGACTGGCGCGGGCATCCGCAGCGCAAGGACTACCCGCTCGGCGGGATCCCGGTGGAGTACAAGGGCGCGCGCATACCGCCGCCCGACGAGCGGAGGACCTACAGCTGATGACCGACACCGACATCCGCCGCGACGAACCACCGGTAGTGACCGTCGCAGGCCAGGACTGGGACCAGGTCAGCGACGTGATCGACGGCGGCGCCGAAGAACGCATCGTGGTGAACATGGGTCCGCAGCATCCGTCCACGCACGGGGTGTTGCGCCTGATCCTCGAGATCGAAGGCGAAACCGTCACCGAGGCCCGTTGCGGCATCGGCTACCTCCACACCGGCATCGAGAAGAACCTGGAATTCCGTAACTGGACCCAGGGCGTCACCTTTGTGACCCGGATGGACTACCTGTCCCCGTTCTTCAACGAAACCGCCTACTGCCTCGGCGTGGAGAAGCTCCTCGACATCACCGATCAGATACCCGAACGCGCCACCGTGGTGCGAGTGCTGCTGATGGAACTCAACCGCATCTCCTCGCACCTGGTCGCCCTCGCGACCGGCGGGATGGAACTGGGCGCGCTCACCCCGATGCTGTTCGGCTTCCGTGAACGCGAACTCATCCTCGACGTCTTCGAGAACATCACCGGCCTGCGGATGAACCACGCCTACATCCGTCCCGGCGGCTTGGCCCAGGACATCCCCGCCGACGGTGTCACCAAGGTCAGGGAACTGCTCGATCTGTTGCCCGGTCGGCTGCGCGACATGGAGCACCTGCTCAGCGCGAACCCGATCTGGAAGAAGCGCACCCAGGACATCGGCTACCTCGACCTCACCGGCTGCATGGCACTCGGCATCACCGGACCCGTCCTCCGGGCCACCGGGCTGCCCCATGATCTGCGCAAATCCGATCCCTACTGCGGGTACGAGAACTACGAATTCGACATCCCGACAACCACCGGCTGTGACTGCTACGGCCGCTACATCATTCGGGTCGCCGAAATGACCGAGTCGATCAAGATCGTCGAACAGTGCCTCGACAAGCTGCGTCCGGGGCCGGTGATGATCGACGACAAGAAGATCGCCTGGCCCGCCGACCTGGAACTGGGTCCCGACGGTCTCGGCAACTCGCCCCGCCACATCGGCAAGATCATGGGCACCTCCATGGAATCGCTGATCCACCACTTCAAGCTCGTCACCGAGGGCATCAGAGTGCCTGCGGGACAGGTGTATTCGGCGGTGGAATCCCCCCGCGGGGAACTGGGCGTGCACATGGTCAGCGACGGCAGCACCCAGCCCTACCGGGTGCACTACCGCGACCCCTCGTTCACCAATCTGCAAGCGGTGGCCGCGATGTGCGAAGGCGGCCTGGTCGCCGACGTGATCGCCTCGGTCGCCAGCATCGACCCGGTCATGGGCGGAGTGGACAGATGACAAACCGACACCGTCCGGGTACTGACCTCTCACCCTGCGGAGTGGACAGATGACAATCGACAACTCGGCCAGCGCACCGATTCTCCTGAGCCTCAGCACCCGTCCCGAGCCGTATTCGCCACATGTGCGCGAACGCCTCGAACTCGATGCCAAGCAGATCATCAGCCGCTACCCACACCCCCGCTCCGCCCTGCTCCCCTTGCTGCACCTGGTGCAAGCCGAGGAGGGTTACATCACCGGCACCGGCATCGACTTCTGCGCCGACCACCTGAACCTCACCGGCGCCGAGGTGACCGCGGTCGCCACGTTCTATTCGATGTACCGGCGCACCCCCACCGGTGACTACCACGTCGGAGTGTGCACCAACACGCTCTGCGCGGTCCTCGGCGGCGACGCCATCTACGAGGCACTACAACGACATCTCGAGGTCGGGCACGGCGAAACCACACCCGACGGCACCATCACACTCGAACACATCGAATGCAACGCCGCTTGCGACTACGCCCCGGTCATGATGGTGAACTGGGAGTTCTTCGACAATCAGACGCCCGAATCGGCGGTCGCGATCGCCGACGCCCTGCGGGCGGGCCACCAGGTCCGCCCGACCCGTGGCGCACCGCTGTGCACGTTCCGCGAGACCGCCCGCATCCTCGCCGGATTCCCCGACGAGCGGCCCGGCGCCCTCGAAGGTTCACCGGGCGCTCCCACGTTGGCAGGACTCGAAATCGCTGCCGCGCAAGAGGACTCGGCAGGGGGCCCGCGATGATGTCGCTCACCCCGGTCCTCAGCGAACACTGGGCCGCCCCGAGATCCTGGACCCTGGAAAGCTACCGCGCGACCGGTGGCTACGACGGACTACGTGCGGCCTTGCGCAAGACACCCGACGAGGTGATCCACACCGTCAAGGACGCGGGCCTGCGTGGTCGTGGCGGCGCCGGCTTTCCCACCGGGATGAAGTGGTCGTTCATCCCGCAGGGGCCCGGCCCCGACGGCACTACGAAACCGCACTATCTCGTCGTCAACGCCGACGAATCCGAACCCGGTACCTGCAAAGACATCCCGTTGATGCTGGCCACCCCGCATACCCTCATCGAAGGCATCGTGATCGCCGCCTACGCGATCCGGGCGGCGACCGCGTTCATCTACGTGCGCGGCGAGGTGGTGCCGGTACTGCGCCGACTGCAAGCCGCCGTCGCCGAGGCCTACGCGGCGGGCTTGCTCGGGCACAACATCCTCGGCTCGGGTTTCGACCTGGACCTGATCGTGCACGCCGGTGCGGGCGCCTATATCTGCGGTGAGGAAACCGCACTGCTCGACTCCCTCGAAGGCAGGCGCGGGCAACCCCGCCTTCGTCCGCCGTTCCCTGCCGTCGCGGGCCTGTACGCGTGCCCGACGGTCGTGAACAACGTGGAATCCATTGCCAGCGTGCCCGCGATCCTGCGCAACGGCACCGAATGGTTCCGTGCGATGGGCAGCGAGAAGTCACCCGGCTTCACCCTGTACTCCCTATCGGGCCATGTCGCCCGTCCCGGTCAGTACGAGGCCCCGCTCGGCATCACGCTGCGCGAGTTGCTCGATTACGCGGGCGGCGTCCGTGCCGGGCACACCCTCAAGTTCTGGACCCCGGGCGGTTCCTCCACCCCGATGTTCACCGACGAACACCTCGACGTCGCCCTCGACTACGAGGGCGTCGCCGCCGCCGGCTCCATGTTGGGCACCAAGGCCTTACAGATCTTCGACGACACCACCTGCGTGGTGCGGGCGGTTCTGCGCTGGACCGAGTTCTACGCCCACGAATCGTGCGGTAAATGCACACCGTGCCGTGAAGGCACCTACTGGCTCGTGCAGTTGCTGCGCCGACTCGAGGCGGGTCATGGGACCGAAGCCGACCTGGACAAGCTCGCCGATATCGCCGACAACATCAACGGCAAATCGTTCTGCGCGCTCGGTGACGGCGCGGCCAGCCCGATCTTCTCCTCGCTGAGGTACTTCCGCGAGGAGTACCTCGCACATCAGCGACTCGGTGGCTGCCCGTTCGACCCGGCCGCCTCGACCGTGTGGGCACCAGCGAAAGAGGACCGATGACAGCCATCGCGCCAGGTAGCAACAGTGACGTGGTGCCCGCCGACATGGTGAGTGTCACCATCGACGACACCACGATCGAAGTTCCCGTGGGCACCTTGCTGATCCGTGCCGCCGAACTGATCGGCGTGCAGATCCCCCGCTTCTGCGATCATCCCCTGCTCGACCCGGTCGGCGCCTGCCGTCAGTGCCTCGTCGAGGTCGAAGGGCAGCGAAAGCCGGTGGCCTCCTGCACGATCCCGGTCGCCGACGGCATGATCGTGCGCACCCAGATCAGCTCTCCGGTCGCCGAGAAGGCCCAGCGCGGGGTGATGGAGTTGCTGCTCATCAACCACCCGCTGGATTGCCCGGTCTGCGACAAGGGCGGCGAGTGCCCGTTGCAGAACCAGGCGATGTCCACCGGCAGCGCCGAATCCCGCTTCGACGGCGAGAAACGGACCTACCCGAAGCCGATCCCGCTGTCCACGGCGGTGCTGCTGGATCGGGAGCGGTGCGTGCTGTGCGCGCGGTGCACCCGATTCTCCCAGCAGGTCGCCGGTGACCCGTTCATCGAACTGATGGATCGTGGCGCGCTGCAACAGGTCGGCATCGCCCAGGCCGAACCCCTCGACTCCTATTTCTCCGGCAACACCGTCCAGATCTGTCCCGTCGGCGCGCTCACGGGTAGCTCCTATCGTTTCCGGGCCCGCCCGTTCGACCTGGTCTCCACCCCGAGCGTGTGCGAGCACTGCGCCTCGGGGTGCGCGCAACGCACCGATCACCGTCGCGGAAAAGTGTTGCGCCGCTTGGCCGGTGACGACCCCCAGGTCAACGAGGAATGGAACTGTGACAAGGGCCGCTGGGCTTTCGCCTACGCCACCGAACGCGACCGCCTCACCACGCCGATGGTGCGTGGCTGGGACGGCGTGCTCACCCCGGTCTCCTGGCCCGAGGCTCTCACCGCCGCCGCCGCGGGCCTGAGCGCCGCGATCGGCAATGCCGGAGTGCTCGTCGGCGGCCGCGTCACCGAGGAAGAGGCGTACGCGTACAGCAAGTTCGCGCGTATGGTCCTGGCCACCAACGACATCGATTTCCGCGCCCGGGTGCATTCGGAGGAGGAAGAACGCTTCCTCGCCGCCCGCGTCGCCGGCCGCGGCGTCGGGGTCGACTTCGCCGCGCTCGACCGAGCCCACGTCGTGCTGCTGGTCGGTTTCGAACCGGAAGAGGAATCGCCCATCGTCTACCTGCGGCTGCGCAAGGCCGTCCGGACCCGCGGCCAACGGGTGGTGTCAATGGCGCCGTTCGCTTCCCGTGGCCTCGAACGCATGTCAGGCGCGCTCATCCGAACCCCGCCCTGCGGTGAAGCCGACGTGATCACCTCGATCATGGCCGAGACATCCGCCGACGCGGCCGACCTCATGGCGATGCTGAACACGCCCGGCGCGGTGATCATGGCGGGTGAACGGCTCGCGGGCAGCCCCGGCGCGTTGTCGGCGGTGACCCGCCTGGCCGATGCCACCGGCGCCGCACTGGCCTGGGTGCCCCGTCGTGCGGGCGAACGTGGCGCGCTGGAGGCGGGTGCGCTGCCCAGTTTGCTGCCCGGCGGCAGACCGGTCGTGGATCCTGCCGCACGCCAACAGGTTCGACACCGGTGGCAGGCCGCTGAACTGCCCGTCACCGTCGGGCGCGACACCACCGCGATCCTGGCAGGCGCCGCCCATCTGGGTGCGCTGGTGATCGGCGGCGTCGACCCGGCCGACCTGCCCGACCCGGCCGCCGCACTGGCCGCCATCGACGCCGCCCGGTTCGTCGTCAGCCTCGAAATGCGGCACAGCGCCGTCACCGAACGCGCCGACGTCGTCTTCCCGGTGGCGACGGCGATGGAGAAGTCGGGCACCTTCCGCACCTGGGAGGGTCGTGCGCGCCCGTTCACCGCGGCCGCACTCGACACCACCCGCCGCGTCGCCGCGCCCCTGTCGGACCTGCGGGTGCTGCACTCACTGGCCGGGCAGATGGGCGTCCCGATCGACCTGCCCGACCCGGCCGCCGCCCGCGTCGAACTCGACGGGCTCGGCGTCTGGAACGGTGCGCCCATCCCCGCCCCGGAGCTGACCAGCCAAACTCGCCCCGTGCCAGGGCCCGGGATGGCCGTGCTCGCCGGATGGCGGATGCTGCTCGACGCGGGCCGCATGCAAGACGGTGAACCGAATCTCGCCGGCGTCGCCCGTCCGCCGGTCGCACGGCTCTCGGCCGCGACCGCCGCCGAGATCGAAGCCGACGAAGCCGATCACGTCATCGTCTACACCGACCGCGGCGAGATCTCGGTGCCGCTGATGATCACGGACCTGCCCGACCGGGTGGTGTGGCTGCCGCTGCACTCGCCCGGTTCGACGGTCGCCGCCGAACTCGGCGTGACACCCGGCGCCGTCGTGCGCCTGCGTCGCGCCGACGACAGGATGAAGGAACACCGCCATGAGTGATCGAGTGCTTCTCGCGGCCGACGCCGGACCGGTCTTCGGCACCGACCCACTGTGGCTGGTGGTGGTCAAGGCGCTCGGCGTGTTCATCTATCTGATGTTGGTGCCGTTGATCGCGGTGTACGCCGAACGCAAAGTCGTGGCGTGGATGCAGATGCGAGTCGGGCCCAACCGGATCGGCCCCGGCGGCATGCTCCAGTCGGTCGCCGACGGCGTGAAGATGGCGCTCAAAGAAGACATCATCCCGGCGATCGTCGACAAGCCGATTTTCGTGCTCGCCCCGATCATCTCGGTGATCCCGGCGTTCATGGCCTTCGCGGTGATCCCGATGGGCCCGGAGGTCTCGATCTTCGGGACGCACACCGCGTTGCAGCTCACCGACATGCCGGTCGCCGTGCTCTACATCCTCGCCATCACCTCCATCGGCGTGTACGGCATCGTGCTCGCCGGCTGGTCGTCGGGTTCGACCTATCCGCTGCTCGGCGGCCTGCGCTCGACCGCGCAGGTCATCTCCTACGAGATCGCGATGGCGCTGACCTTCGCCACCGTGTTCCTGCTGTCGGGCACCATGGCGACCTCGCAGATCGTGAGCGCACAGGAAGGCACCTGGTATGTGTTCCTGCTGCTGCCCTCGTTCCTGATCTACTGCGTGTCGATGGTCGGCGAGACCAACCGGGCGCCCTTCGACCTGCCCGAAGCCGAAGGTGAACTGGTCGGTGGTTTCCACACCGAGTACTCGTCGCTGAAGTTCGCGATGTTCATGCTCGCCGAATACGTGAACATGGCCACGGTGTCCGCGCTGGCGACGACGCTGTTTCTCGGCGGCTGGCGGGCCCCGTTCCCGATCAGCCTGTGGGAGGGCGCGAACTCCGGTTGGTGGCCGCTGCTGTGGTTCACCCTCAAGGTGTGGACGTTCCTGTTCGTGTTCGTCTGGCTGCGCGGCACCCTGCCCCGACTGCGCTACGACCAGTTCATGAACCTCGGCTGGAAACTGCTCATCCCCACCTCGCTGGTGTGGGTGATGGTCGTGGCCACCGCACGGGTACTCGACCTCGAAGGCATCCCCGGCCAGAACTTCATCCTGGTCGGTGTGGGGCTGGTGATCACCGCCGCCATGATCGCGATGTTCCTGCGCGCGGGCCGCAGCAAGGGACTACCGCCGTTGCCGCCGCAGGAACCGTCGACCTCGTCGGTGTTCCTCGGTTTCCCGGTGCCACCGATGCCGGCCCGCCCCGCGAACGACCAGCCCGAGTTCGGGTTGTTCGACCCGCTCGCCGGTTTCGCGGTCACCGCGGCCACCATGTTCAAGAAGCCCAATACCGAGTCCTACCCCGAGCAGAAGGTGCCGACCGCGCCGCGCTATCACGGCCGCCACCAGCTCAACCGCTACGACGACGGACTCGAGAAATGCATCGGCTGCGAACTGTGCGCGTGGGCGTGCCCGGCCGACGCCATCTTCGTCGAAGGCGCCGACAACACCGAGGAGCAACGCTTCTCCCCTGGTGAAAGGTACGGCCGCGTCTACCAGATCAACTACCTGCGCTGCATCGGCTGCGGCCTGTGCATCGAAGCCTGCCCCACACGCGCGCTGACGATGACCAACGAATACGAACTGACCGACGACAACCGCGCCGACCTCATCTACGAGAAGGACCAGTTGCTTGCCCCGATGCAGCCGGGCATGACTCCCGCGCCGCACCCGATGGCGCCGGGTACCGACGCGGCCGACTACTACCTGGGCCGGGTCGGCCCGGCACCGTCGGATCAGGAGGTACTGCGATGAGCACCGCACACGTGCTGGCCGCCGAAGTCACCAACACCTCCACGGGCGAAGGCGTGTTGTTCTGGGTGCTCGCCCCGATCGCGGTGCTCGGCGCACTCGGGATGGTGACCGCGGCCAAGGCCGTGCATTCGGCGATGTGCCTGGCCGCCACCATGATCGCGCTCGCCGTGTTCTACATCGCGCAGGGTGCGCTGTTCCTCGGCGTCGTGCAGATCGTGGTGTACACGGGTGCGGTGATGATGCTGTTCCTGTTCGTCCTGATGCTCGTCGGCGTCGACTCCGCCGAATCGCTGCGCGAAACCTTGCGCGGCCAGCGCGTCGCCGCCGCGATCGTCGGGCTCGGCTTCGGATTGCTGTTCATCGGCGGCATCAGCGCAGCCCTGCGCGACAACGCAACCAGCTTCCCCGGCCGCGGATTCGGCGACCGTGACGTGATCGGCGAACTCGCCGAGTTGATCTTCCTGCGCTACGTGTGGGCGTTCGAACTCACCGGCGCACTGCTGATCACCGCCACGATCGGTGCGATGGTGCTGGCCCACCGCGAACAGTTCACCCCGAAGCGGGGCCAGCGGGAAATGTCGCGTGATCGTTTCCGCACGGCCGGCGAACGGGCCACGCCCCTTCCCACCCCAGGCGTTTACGCGCGGCACAACGCCGTCGACAGTCCCGCCCAGCTTCCCGACGGTTCCTTCGCCGAACTCTCGGTAAGCACGATCCTGCGTCACCGCCGCAACCGCGCCCACACCGAAGCCGCAGTGCTCTCGGTCGACACGGTCCGCGACGACAACCCGACGGCCGACGAGGAAGGCAAGCGGTGAACCCCCAGAACTACCTGTTCCTGTCTGCGCTGCTGTTCACCATCGGCGCCGCGGGAGTGTTGTTGCGCCGCAACGCGATCATCGTGTTCATGTGCGTGGAGTTGATGCTCAACGCGGTGAATCTGGCGTTCGTGACCTTCGCCCGGCTGCACGGCAACCTCGACGGTCAGGTGATCGCGTTCTTCACCATGGTGGTCGCCGCGGCCGAGGTCGTCGTCGGTCTCGCCATCATCATGACCATCTTCCGTGCCCGCCGCTCGACCTCGGTCGACGACGCCAGTCTGCTGAAGTTCTGACATGGGAACCGCAACGCTGTGGCTGCTGCCCGCCCTCCCGCTCGCGGGCGCGATCGTGCTGCTCCTGTTCGGCCACCTCACCGACCGCTGGGGCCCGTACCTGGCCACGACGGCGGCGCTGTCGTCATTCGTCGTCGCCGCTGTCGCGTTCTTCGGAATGCTCGGCCGCGCCGACGCCGACCGCGCCGTGCACAAGGAACTGTTCAACTGGGTGCCCGTCGGCGACCTACAGGTCGGATTCAGCCTGCAACTGGACCAGCTGTCGATCTGCTTCGCGCTGCTGATCACCGGTGTCGGATCGCTGATCCACCTCTACTCGATCGGCTACATGAGCCACGATCCGGACAAGCGCCGGTTCTTCGGCTATCTGAACCTGTTCCTGGCCGCGATGCTCGTGCTGGTGCTGGCCGACAACTTCCTCGTGCTGTACCTGGGCTGGGAAGGCGTGGGCCTGGCGTCCTACCTGCTGATCGGCTTCTGGTACCAGAAGCCCTCGGCCGCGACAGCGGCCAAGAAGGCGTTCGTGGTGAACCGGGTCGGCGATATGGGCTTGGCCATCGCGATGATGGTCATGTTCACGGCATTCGGTTCCTTCGATTTCCGCACCGTGTTCGCGGCGACCCCGGGCGCGAGCGAAACCACCCTTACCGCGATCGGCCTGCTGCTGTTGCTGGCCGCCTGCGGCAAATCCGCGCAGGTGCCGCTGCAGTCGTGGCTCGGCGACGCGATGGAGGGCCCCACCCCGGTCTCGGCGCTCATCCACGCCGCCACCATGGTCACCGCTGGTGTGTACCTGATCGCCCGCGCCAACCCGATCTACGACCTCGCGCCGAACGCGCGCACGGCGGTGCTCGCCGTCGGCGCGGTGACATTGCTGTTCGGCGCCATCATCGGCTGTGCCAAGGACGACATCAAGAAGGCCCTCGCGGCCTCGACGATGAGCCAGATCGGCTACATGATCCTGGCCGTCGGCCTCGGCCCGGCCGGCTACGCGTTCGCGATCATGCACCTGCTCACCCACGGCTTCTTCAAGGCCGGACTGTTCCTCGGCGCCGGCTCGGTGATGCACGCGATGAACGACGAAACGGATATGCGCCGCTACGGCGGCCTGCGCACACTCATGCCGATCACGTTCATCACCTTCGGCCTCGGTTATCTCGCCATCATCGGAGTACCACCGCTGTCCGGGTTCTTCTCCAAGGACAAGATCATCGAGGCGGCCTTCGATCACGGTGGATCCACCGGAATCCTGCTCGGGGCGGTCACCCTCGTCGGTGCCGCGCTCACCGCGTTCTACATGACTCGCGTCATGCTGATGACCTTCTTCGGCGAGCGCCGCTGGCAGCCCGACACCCACCCGCACGAGTCACCCGCGGTGATGACCGGGCCGATGATCCTGCTCGCGTTCGGATCGGTCTTCGCCGGTGGCCTGTTCGTGTGGGGCTCGTCGCTGGTGAACTGGCTCGAACCCGTCGTCGGATCTCATCACGCGGAGCCCGTGATTCCCGCGGCGGTGGTCACCGGTTTGGCGTTGACCGCGGTCGCCATCGGTGTCGCCGTGGCCTACCGCAAGTACGCCGAGAGCCCGATCCCCGAGGTCGCGCCGACGCCCGTCAGCGGGCTGACCGGAGCCGCACGTGCCGATCTCTACGGCGACAAGATCAACGAAACCGTGTTCGAACGCCCCGGTCGCCACCTCACACGGGCGCTGGTGTTCCTCGACGCGAAGGGTGTCGACGGGATCGTCAACGGCACGGCCGCCGGGATCGGTGGGCTGTCGGCGCGAATCCGCAAGGTGCAGACCGGTTTCGTGCGCTCCTACGCCCTGTCCATGTTCACCGGCGCGGCCCTGGTGGCCGCCGCCCTGCTGGCGGTGAGGTTCTGGTGAACTCGTTTCCCTGGCTGACGACACTCTGGCTCGCCCCCACGATCGGTGCGGGTGTGGTGCTCGCGGTGCCCGCCGCGCGCCGCACGGTGGCGCGGGTCATCGCGTTCGCGGTCTCCATCGGCGTGCTCGCCCTGGCCGTTGTCCTCGCGGTGCGGTTCCAGCCCGGCGGGGCCCAGTACCAGTTCGTCGAATCCCACGAGTGGATTCCGGCGTTCGGCGTCGGGTACACCCTCGGCCTGGACGGCATCGCCACCGCGCTGGTGCTGCTGACCGCGGTGCTGGTGCCCTTGCTGATCCTGGCGGGCTGGCACGACGACACCGCCACCGGCGACGGCCGCAAGAGCGCCCACATCTACATGGCGCTCATGCTGCTGGTCGAGTCGATGGTCCTCATCTCGTTCCTGGCCCTCGACATCCTGCTGTTCTACGTATTCTTCGAAGCGATGCTGATCCCGATGTACTTCCTCATCGGCGGATTCGGCACCCGCACCACCGACGCCGCGGTCCGCGCCCAACGTTCCCGCGCGGCCGTGAAGTTCTTGCTCTACAACCTCTTCGGTGGGCTGATCATGCTCGTCGCGGTGATCGGGCTGTACGTGCTCACCGCGCAGGCGGGCCTCGGCGAAGGATCGGCGGGCACCTTCGACCTGCGTGTCGTGGTCGCCGCGGCCAACAGCGGTGAGCTCGGGGGCAGCACCGCGGTTCTCAACGCGCTGTTCCTCGGATTCATGTTCGCCTTCGCCGTGAAAGCGCCGCTGTGGCCACTGCACACGTGGCTGCCCGACGCCGCGGTCTCGGCCACCCCGTCCAGCGCGGTGCTCATGATGGCGGTGGTCGACAAGGTCGGCACCTTCGGCATGCTGCGCTACTGTCTGCTGCTGTTCCCGCTGGCATCGGACACCTTCGCGCCCTTGGTGATCACCCTGGCCGTGATCGGCATTCTCTACGGCGCGTTGCTCGCGATCGGCCAAACCGATGTGATGCGCCTGATCGCCTACACCTCGATCTCGCATTTCGGGTTCATCATCCTCGGCATCTTCGCCATGACCAGCCAGTCCCAATCCGGGGCCACGCTGTATATGGTCAACCACGGATTGTCCACGGCCGCACTGTTTCTCATCGCCGGATTCCTCGTGTCGCGGCGCGGCACCAGGATGATCGCCGAGTACGGCGGCGTGCAGAAGGTCGCGCCGGTGCTGGCGGGCACCTTCTTCATCGCGGGCCTGGCCACCCTCTCACTGCCCGGTCTCGCCCCGTTCGTCAGCGAATTCCTCGTCCTCATCGGTACTTTCCCGAAGTACCAGGTGGCCGCGGTGATCGCGACCGGCGCCCTGGTCTTGGCGGCGATCTATGTGCTGTGGCTGTATCAGCGGTTGATGACCGGACCGCTGACGAAAGGCAATGAGCACCTGCGCGACCTGGTGCCGCGTGAGCTGGCCGTGGTGGTGCCCCTGCTGATCGCGCTACTGGTGCTCGGGTTCTATCCCAAACCGATCCTGGATCTGGTGGATCCCGCGGTGGGGCACACCCTCTCGACGATCGGTAAGCACGATCCCGCTCCGACGGTCCCCGCTCCCGAAGCTGGTGCGGCCACCCCGCCCGCGGGCGGCCACAAATGAGGACGGACTCCGTGACCATCACCGAGCTCGCGGCCATCGCGCCCGCGCCGAGCATCGAATACCACCTGCTCGCCCCGATGCTGATCGTGTTCGCGGTCGGTGTGGTGGGTGTGCTCGTCGAAGCGTTCGTGCCACGGCTCTACCGGTATCCGACACAGGTGGCGCTCAGTGTGGCCGGTGTGGCCGGCGCGCTGGTGGCTGTGGTGCTGCTCGCCGGATCCAAGGGCACCGCGGTGATGGGAGCGGTCGCCGTCGACGGGGTCACACTGTTCCTGCAGGGCACGATCCTGCTGGTCTCGCTGCTGGGTCTGTTGCTGATCGCCGAGCGCGGTGCGGTGCCACGGGCCCGCAGCGGGCCGGGAACGTGGAGTCGGGCGGCGGCCGCCCTGGATCGGGGGGTCGACGCGTTCACGCCGCAAGCCTCCGCGGTACCCGGCAGCGCGCACGAACTCGCGGCAGTGCGCTCGGGTGTCTCGACCACCGAGGTGTTCCCCCTGACGATGATCGCGGTCGGCGGGCTGTTGCTGTTTCCCGCGTCCAACGATCTGCTGACAATGTTCATCGCGCTCGAAGTGCTGTCGCTGCCGCTGTATCTGCTGTGTGGGCTGGCTCGCCGCAGGCGGTTGCTCTCGCAAGAGGCGGCGATGAAGTACTTCCTGCTCGGTGCGTTCTCCTCGGCGTTCTTCCTCTACGGTGTCGCGCTGCTCTACGGGCAGACCGGCACGGTGTCGTTGCCGGGAATCGGTGCGGCACTGGACAAACAGCCGGAGAACGCCACCCTTGCCCTGCTCGGCATCGGGATGCTCGCGGTCGGGTTGCTGTTCAAGATCGGCGCGGTGCCGTTCCAGGCATGGGTGCCCGACGTGTATCAGGGCGCGCCGACACCGATCACCGCGTTCATGGCGGCCGCCACCAAGATCGCCGCCGTCGGAGCGACGATGCGGGTGTTGATGGTGGGAGTGGGTGCGCTGGGCCCGGATTGGCGCCCGGTACTCGCCGCGGTCGCGGCGGCGACGATGATCGTCGGCGCGATCATGGCGATCACCCAAACCGACGTCAAGCGCATGCTGGCCTACTCCTCGATCGCGCACGCCGGTTTCCTGCTCGTCGGTGTCGTCGCCGCCGACAGCGCCGGGGTGGCCGCCGTACTGTTCTATCTGCTGGCCTACGGACTCGGCACCGTGGGCGCGTTCGCGGTGGTCGCTCTGGTGCGTGACGCCTCCGGTGACGAAGCGACAGCACTGTCCCAGTGGGCGGGTCTGGGCCGCCGATCACCGTGGCTCGCTTCGGCTTTCGCCTTCCTGCTGCTGTCGTTCGCCGGCCTGCCGCTCACCAGCGGATTCGTCAGCAAGTTCGCGGTCTTCGCGGCCGCCTCCGGTGCGGGCTACACCCCCTTGGTCATCATCGGTGTCCTCTGCAGCGCCATCGCCGCCTTCTTCTACGTCCGGGTCATCGTCTTGATGTTCTTCACCGACCCCCCGACCGAAGCGCCCACGGTGACCGCACCCTTCGCCACCACCTTGGTCGTGGCGTTCAGCACGGGCGCCACCGTGCTGCTCGGCCTGTTCCCCCAGCCGGTTCTCGACCTCGCTGACCGCTCCAACCTGTTCATCCGCTGATGCCACCGATTCCGCGCCCCGACTCCCGCCCACCGACCAGTCACGAACGCCAGGCCGGTCAACCGTGGAACGCGTCCTACCTCGACGGTCCCGCGCCCTGGGACATCGGCACCCCGCAGCCCGCCGTGGTGCGGCTGGCCGAAGCGGGCGGGTTCTGCGGGCCGGTTCTCGATGTCGGCTGCGGTACCGGCGACAATGCCCTGTTCATCGCTGCCCGCGGGCTGCCCGTGCTGGGGGTCGACGTGGCTGAGGCGGCGCTGGCCACCGCCCGGCAAACAGCCGACGATCACGGGATCGAGGTGGCCTTCACGATCGCGGACGCCCTGCATCTGCAGCGCCTGTATCGCCGCTTCGAAACAGTCCTCGACTGCGGCCTGTTCCACACCTTCGACGCGTCCGAACGCACCGAGTACGTGGCGAGCCTGGCCTCGGTCACCGACTCCGGCGGCACCCTGTTCGTGTTGTGCTTCAGCGATCGCGGACCCGACACCGGACCGCACCCGGTCACCAGGCAAGCCCTCACCGAGCCTTTCGCCGGTCACCCCGCCTGGCGTATCGCCTCCGTTGCCCCCGAGCTCCTGCGAACACGATTCGCCGACAGCACCCCGGCCTGGCTGGCCACAATAGACCGCCGATAGCGGGTGTCGTCGACAGCATGGCGATGGCGGGGCCGTTGATGAAGGGGCGTTGTGGTGTCTCGAACTGTTGCCCGTTGTCCGAGGTGTCGGGTGTGGCTGAGTTCACGGCGCCCACGTCGCGTGCACGAGTAGGTTCGTGACCATGGAGAACGCGGGACCCAGTCGGACAGCGCTCGCCACCGCTTACGCGCGTGCCTATCATCAGGTTGGCGACCGGCCACGAATTCTCACCGATCCGCTGGCGGCACGTCTGCTCGGTGTCACCACCGCTGAACTGCTCGAATCCGGTGACCCTACCCAGGATCTTCCCGGCAGTGGCGCCCACGATCGGCCGCGCGGATTGTTCTTGGATCGGCCGCGCCGACTGTTCTTCGCAGCCCGCGCCCGCTTCGCCGAGGACCGGGTAGCGGCGGCCGTCGCCACCGGTGTGCGCCAGGTCGTGATCCTCGGCGCGGGCCTCGACACTTTCGCCTACCGCAACCCGCATCCGGGCCTGCGAGTGTTCGAGGTCGACCATCCCGCTACCCAAGCGTGGAAACACGAACGCCTCGCCGCCGCGGGCATAGACCAACCCGCGAGTCTGACCTTCGTGCCCGTCGACTTCGAAACCGACACACTGGCAGCGGGATTGGCGTCCGCCGGATTCACCAGGACCGACCCGGCGGTGTTCGTGTGGCTCGGTGTCGTCTTCTACCTGACTCCGGATACCGCGCGCACCACTCTCGACTACGTTACCGGTCAAGCCGGGCCGGTCGAGGTGATTCTCGACTATCTACAGCCGGGTGACACCGACGAGGATCGTGCGCAACTGCATGAACGCGCACATCGGGTGGCGACGATCGGCGAGCCCTGGTTCAGCTACTTCACACCCGAGGACATCGCCGCGCAGTTGCGCGCGCTCGGCTTCGCCGACGTCGAGGACTACTCGGCCGCAGATCTCATCGCCGGCTACCTCGACGGTGCTACCGGACTCGAGGACGAACCGCCACAGGCACTGCGCGCCAGCCGCATACTCCGGGCCAGCCGCTGAGACCTTCCGATAAGTTTTCGGGCGGGTGAGAACAGCGTGTCACGCAGGATCAGGCGCGTGACTCAGCAACCGTGATCCAATACCGGCGCGCCGGACCGAGTTCGGTGTCCTGGATACTCTCGAGAACCCCACCGCAACGCTCGATCGTCTTCACCGACCCGAGATTCCCGGCCGCGCAGACCACCAGGACCCGATCCATCCCGGCCACGCGTGCCTGCGCGATGATCGCCGCCAATGCCCAGGTGGCCACACCGTGTCGGCGTGCGGACGGACGGATCCCGTACCCGATATGCCCGACCTTGCGCACAAGCTCACCGTCTCCGTGCCGCAAGGCGATCCCGCCGAGCACGCGACCGTCCTCGACTATCCAGCGATACGAGCAACGCCCGTCCCGACCCTGCGCCGATGTCGCGTTCAACCGCGCAACCCAGAGTCCGAATCCCGCCACCGAACTGACGTCGTCACCGGGCATCAAGCCGAAACCGTCCTCGTGCACACCGGGACCCCACTCCGCATGCGCGTCGAGCCAGGCTTCGTACAGCTCGACAGCGGGCGCGATCAACCTGCGCCCCGAGTCGACAACCAATTTCGGCACGGGTGTCGACGCTACCGGCCCGACGGCACCGGTGAGCGCACAAATAATCCAGTTCTGTTCTGTGCCAACTGTTTCGCGACCATGCAGGACCGCGTCTCTCGATGGTCGTCAGCGCCGCATTCGCACACCGACGCTGCCGACGATCACATCGGTCAGCGCCGAGATCGCCTCGTCGGTCGTCGTCGTGCCTAGATTCAGTTCCATGGCCAGTGTTTCGGCCGCGCCGAGCACACCGACGCAGCGCAGACGCAAAGCTGGTGGGGTGTGCGAGGAGAACGGTTGCAGGGTGGCCGCCATCCAGTCGCGGTAGCTGTCGAGCATGTCGTGCTGGATCGCCTTGACGTCCGGGTTGCCTTTCAGGGCGGCGGAGATCGCCTCGAATTCGGGCATGTCGGTGGCGCAGGCGAAGTAGGCCGAACTCAGGACGCGGGCGATCTGGTCGATGGTCGGGGTGGCGTCGCGGGCGGCTTGCTCGGCGGCCAGTCGGTGGCGTTCGTCGAGTTGGCGGTAGAGCGCGAGGAGTAGTTCGGGGCGGGTGCCGAAGTGGTCGTAGACGATCGGCCTGCTCACGCCGGCGGCTTCGGCAAGGGTGGCCAAGGTCAGGCCATCGGTGCCGTGCTCGCGCACCAGCGTCAAGGCGGTGTCGAGGAGTTGCTCGCGCCTGGCCGGCTTCGCCAATCTGCCCGATCGTGGGGTCATCGTCCTCCCTTGCGCCATGCCCTCAGTTTAGCTACAACGAGTAACCTACAACTTGTAACTTAGCGGAGAGGTGCCCACCATGGAACAGCCGGTATTGATATTGGGCGGGTCGGGACAGGCAGGGTCGGATACTGCCGCGCTGTTGCGGCGATGGCATCCGACCCTGCCGTTGACCATCGCGGGCCGCGATCTCGCCCGGGCGCAACGGACCGCGGACGCACTCGGCACCGCCACCGCGGTGACGATCGATCTGTCACGCCGCGACCTCGGTCTCGCAGAAACCGACTACTCGGCGGTCGTCGCGACACTGTGGGACGACCGCCTCAACGGTCTGCACTACGCACAGGACCGTGGACTGCCCTACCTCAGCGTCTCCAGCGGCCTCCTCGACATCGGCCCTGAGGTCGTCGCGGGCGCGCAAAGGTCCAGCGCGGCACCGGTTCTCGTCGCCAGCCACCTTATGGCGGGAATCATCGTCCTCGCCGTGCTGGATTCCACGCGTGAGTTCGACCGACTCGACACGGTCCGGGTCGGCGTCGCGCTCGACGACACCGATACCGGCGGACCCGCGGGCATCGCCGATCTGGAACGCTGGTCGGCCGTCACGACGGCGGGTCTCGTGCGTCGCGACGGCGTCTTCACCTGGCTTGCCGAGGCTGACGCGCAAGCAGACGTCCGCACCGTCGACGGCACCGTCCTGCCCGGCCAGAGTATCCCGGTGCTCGATGTGGCGAGCCTGGCCCTTGCCACCGGCGCACCGAACGTCCGGGTCGACTTCGCGGTCGGCGCGACCCCGAGCAGGCGTCGCGGTGAAACCGCCTCCGTCGAGGTCCGGATCGATCTCGCCGGAACCGACCGAAGCGGCGAACCGCGCTCCAGCACACAGCATCTCGTCCACGCACAGGGGCAGCGCCCGCTGACCGCCCTCGGGATCGCGCTCGGCGTCGAACGGCTGCTCGGTCTGCGCGGCGACCGTCCCGCACCGGGAATCCACACCCCGGAAGCCCTGCTCGACCCTGCCTACGCGGTCGCGCGGTTGAGTGAAATCGGTGCCGTGTGGCATCGAGAAGGATAGCTCCGATAGCCGACGGCCCAGCGAGCGATGCGACCCGGTTTCAGTCGCACAGCGCGTGGGCGAGCATCCCGCCGAGATCGACAGACGACACTGTGCCGGTGTACGAGATGGTGACCGCGAGGCCGGACCGGGTGGCGCCCGCTACCGTGGAGAAACCGGCGACGCCACCGATGTGGCCGACATACCGCGCACCGCACGGCAATCGGGTGTATCCGAGGCCGAGTCCGTAGGACATGCCGTCACCATTGCCCATGTCGATGCCGTCGAGCATCTGCGTGAGCTGGGGACCGGGCACGACCTGACCGGCCAGCAGCGCGAGAAAGAACCGATTCACATCGGCACCGGTGCTCACCAGCGCGCCCGATGCCCACGGCACCGACGGCTCCATGCGCGTCGTGTCGGTGAGTGTCGCGTCGACGGTGGTGTAGCCGGTCGGATGCGGTGGGCGGAGCCCGGTTTCGCCGGTGGCGGGCAGGTAGGTATCCGACAGACCGAGCGGGGTCAGGATGCGTTCGCGTAGTTCGTCGGTGTAGCGATGCCCGGTCACCGCCTCGATCAGCAGGCCCGCGACGATGTAGTTGGTATTGGTGTACTCGAATCGGCTGCCGGGCGCGAACTTCGCCGGCTGTGCCAGGGCCAGGGTGATCTCCTGGGCAGGGGTGAAGGTGCGGCCGTTCTTTGCTGCTTCGTGTTCGTCGAGTTCCGGGGATCGGGCGGGCTCGGGCAGACCGCTGCGGTGGCCCAGGATCTGGCGGACCGTGATCGCGCGACCGTCCACGTCTATTCCACTGAGGAGTCCGGGCAGGTAGGTGTCGATGGAGCGGTCGAGGTCGACGCGGTGCTCGGCCACCAGTTGCAGCACGATCGCGGCGGTGAAGGACTTGGTGACGCTGCCGACCCGAACATGGTGGGCGACATCGGTACGGATCGGGGTCCGCGCGGTCGCGTCGGCGAGGCCGGAGGCGAGAACAGTGCTGGTCTGGCGCTCGGTGAGTGTGGCGAGGGCCCCGACAGCGCCCGCGGCGACCATCGCGTCGAGGTCGCCGCGCACACTGTCGACCCGGGCCGGGGAGACGGGCTCGCTCGCGCAGGCGGACAGGATCAGCGCGGCGGCGACGATCGGCACGGTACGGGTTCTGAAACGCATGACCGAACGGTAGAAAGCCAGGGCACGCACACGCACGGGACCGGGGTACTACCTTCATCTCGGTCCGGGGTAGCGGGGCAGAGCGATTCGACCGCCCTGCCCCGGCGATCAGTTTCGACGCAACGCCAGCACCGGGATCGTGCGGATACCTTTTGTCTTCTCCTCGTATTCGGCGAAACCGGGATAGCGTCGCGCCTGCTCGGCGTAGAGGCGGTCACGTTCGGCGCCGGTCACCTCGGTGACCGTAACCGGAAAGGTCTCGGTGCCGACCTCGGCATCGCCCACGCCCGCCGCGGTGAGGTTGTAGTACCAGTCCGGATTGGTGGGGGCGCCGGCTTTGGACGCGAAGACGTAGATGAGCTTCGGGTCGCTCTCGTCGGCCAAGTACATCATCGGCGATACCAGTTGCCGGTCGGTGCGCCGTCCTCGGTGATGCACCAGCACCATCGGCGCACCGTCGAAGGGGCCACCGACTCGTCCATCGTTGTCGCGGAACTCGGCGATGATCTTGCTGTTCCAGTCCTGTGCTTCGCTCATACCCCGCATTTTCTCCCTCGACCGGTGTGCGCGCGAGTAACCACGCTCACGGCTGGTCGAGTACTTCCTGCAGCCGGGCGGCGAAGGTGACGGCATCGTTGACGAAACCGGTGTGATCGCCGGGAAACAGGACCGGGTCGACGCCGAGCGCCGACGCCAGTTCCCGCGAGGTGCGATCGCAGAACTGACCGGCGGACTCGGCGCCGATCCCGATGATCACCCGGGTCGGGACCGAACGCAGCAACGGCGGGTCGGGTACCCAGGACGTGGTCGGGCGCAGTTCATGGGCGAACCAGAAACGTTCGCTGGCGACCTGCCGAGGATCGCGGTCACCGCCGAAGATCTGTTCGAGAATCGGTTCCGGAACGGGAATCATGTTTTGGGCGAAGAACTTTCGCCAGGCGCCGAGCACATCGCCGGCGGCGTAGGTGGCGATGATGTCCTCGGAGAGTGGGCGCTGGGCTTCGGCGTCGGGGAGCAGTTCGCGTAGTGGCGGTTCATGGGCGACGGCGGTGGTGACCAGGTCGGGGTTGGTCTGGGCCAGGGCCAGCGCGGTGACCGCGCCACCGCTGGATCCGAACACCACCGCCGGGCCCGCGTCGAGGTGGGTGATGAGGTGGGCGAGGTCTGCGGCGCGAGCGAGCACCGTCGAGTCCTGGCTCGGGTCGTCCATGATGCTGGCGAAATGCCCGCGCGGATCGGTGGTCAGGACTGTGTTGGTGGTGGCGAGTTGTCGCGCGGCCGCGGCGAACGAGGCGGCGTTCATCGGCGCGCCGACGAGGACGAGCAGCGGTCCCGCACCACGGACCTCGTAGTACAGGCGGGCGTCCGGCACCTCGAGGGTGCCGGTGGTGACGGCGGAACTGGCGGTCATGAGGCTCTCCCGGATCTCGGCTACAGGTAGCACTCATTCAGACGGTGTGCGCCGACAGAACTCATCGCTCGCCACGAAAATTCTTTTCCAACAGTAATTTTCGCAGGCCGGCTGCTCAGCGCAGGGGGTCGGACGGCGCCGACATATTTTTAGTGTACATTCGTGCACTTGAATGGTTGAGCCCTGGCGAGGTCGATCCTGATCCACGGCCAGGCGCGCCCCGCGTCAGGGCCGCTCGGTGGGCAACTCCCCGTACAGCTGACGCGCACGCACGGTCAGCAGCGGCAGCGCGACAGTGCGCCACGTCGGCAGGTCGACAGCTTCGGGCCGCCCATCGACCAGCACGCGGGACTCCGCCGTCGCGTCGACATCGTCGATGTCGACGCCGATCACCACGCCGACCTCCTGCCGCAGCAGGGCCACGAACTCCGCGGCGGTCTCCGGTGGCACCCGACCGCACATCCTGTCGCGCACCGCATCCCACGCCACCGGGTCCGCGGGCGACCCCCAGTGACGCGGACGCCGGTCGAAGAGCCTGGCTACCTCGGAAGAATCTGGCACCCGCGAATTTTACCGACACCCGCCGCCACGGCGCGGCCGCCGGTGCGCGCTAGCGACGACGGCGGAGTTCGTCGGCGCTCGCCCGCAGCGTTCCGGCGACGAGTTCGCGCCCTTCGTGCGCCAGATCGACGACCTCGCGCGCGCTCTTGCGTCCCGCGTCACCCAGGATTCCGGCGAGTGCGGCACCGGTTCGGCGTGCCGCGACGGACAGCTCGTGGATCAGTTCTCGGCCGGGTTCGAATTTGTCCATCTCGGTGGAACTCCATTCGCAGTGCGGGCCAGCTCGGATACCTGGCAACACATCAGTGTACAGTCGTGCGCCGAACCCGTGTCAACCCTGAATCCGACTCGCCGGTTCGAGACCATCTGCCCGCGACGCCTGCCGCTCGAACACCAATGCCGCACAGCGATGAGCTGCGCGGCACCCAGGTGGGACGGCAGGTCAGTTGTAGGAGTTGGCGACCCCGTCGAGCAGGTGCTCGAGAGTCTCGTAGGCGGGCACGTCGACCACATCGATCAGATCGGCGGTCACGGGCACCGAACGTTGCGCGGCAACCGAGGCGAACTGGGCGGTGTCACCGGTGCGGAAGCCGTGTTCGGAGGCCAAACGGCGCAGTTCGGGGTTGTCGGTGAGCAGTTTGCCGATCTTGTCGCCGGCGGCGGTCAACGGGACGAGGGTGTGGCTCGACAGCACCGTCGGGGTGGGATAGGTCAGTACCATGTCCGGCTTGATCCGGCCCTTTCCCGCGGCTTCGACGAACTGCGCCTCGTAGATGCAGACCAGCGGGGTCTGGCCCATGCCGTTGGTGAGGTACTGGTTGAACGGTCCGTCGCTGCTGTTGTCGGTGTAGCCCTGGGCGAGGAACAGTTTCGACAACACCGGCAGCACGTGCTGTTCGGCGGTGGCGCCGCGCACGATGGTGTGGTCGTTGGCGACATAGCTGGCGATCGAGAGATACATCGCCGCGGAATTGGAGCTGCGCGGGTCGGTGGTCGAGACCAGGATGTTCTTGGCGACCGGGTAGGTGGTGTTGTCCGGTAGGTCGTCCCACTGCACGCCGGTCCCGGCTAGTTCCAGGTACCTGTTCATGTCGAAGGTCGCGACCGGGCCGGGCTTGATCACCCCGGCCGCCGTGAGCAGATCCGCGATCGGCCGGTAGGTGGCGATGGCGATCGGTGACGAGAACGGTGTGTACTTGGTGGTGATATTGCGCTGGCGCTGGATGCGTTCGGCAGCCGGAATGCTCGACGGGAACGCGAAATCGACGGCGCCGAGGTCGACGGTGGTCGCGATCTGGCGCGAACCGGCAGGTTCGGCCTGGACCCGGATGCCGTTGTCGGCGAGCACCTTCGCCACCCGCTCGTCGGCGAAGAACGCCATCTTCTCCGACCCCACCACCCCGCGCACCAGCACCGTTGCCGCGGCGGGAGCGGCAGCCGGCGCCTCGGCACCATCGGGCAGGAGCACGGCCCCGGCGACGATACCGGCGACGACCACCGCCGCACCGATCGACAACGGAACCACCGCACGCCTGCTCACCGCCCGCTTCGGTGACGGTTGCGCCGGCGTGTTCGACTCACGCGCGATCAGTTCCGCGGCGCGCACGCTGGCCGTGGGGGCCGGAACCCGCACGGTCGGGTCGGGATCGGCGAGTTCGCGACGCACGATCCGTTCGACCAGAATCGGCACGAACTCCCGGATCGGTTTGTCGGTGAAACGATGGTGCGCGGCGCCGACCGCCGACGTCACCTGGTCGACGGGGACGTTCTCGGACAGGTCTTCGACCAAACTCTCGGTCATCCGCCGCATCGCCAGCTCTTCACGCTGGACGGTATCGGCGGCTACGCCGGGGACTACGCGCGACACCACATTCTCCTGGGCTCACAATCGGGCTGCGGACGCGGCGCCGAACAGGACCCTCCCCGTGCGCACGCCGCGGGCCACGCTACCGGCGCGCAGCACAGTTACCCCAGCTGTGAGCGAGGGTGCACGCAGAGTTCAACGCTCGCTCGACTGCCCGCCACATCGTGTTGTCCGCGAGTTCTCGCAAACCTCGAATAGCCAACTGGCAGTGTGTGATTCGCAACTACCGTTCGGTCGCTGCCCGAACGGTCGGCGCGTGCTGCTGTGTCGCGGTCCCGCGTGCCGCCGCCAGCGCCGCCCGCCCGAGCCCACCGGCGAGCAGTTCCATCACCCCGATCACCACCAGTCCGGAACCGGCCATCGTGGCCAGCCCGGTCACCGTCTGGAAGGTGATCGCGATGATCGCGATGCCGATCGCCATGGTGGCGAGCCCGCACAGTTCGTGCGCCCAGCCGTCGTCGACGCTGTCGTCGGACACCGCGACCAGCGCGTGCACGATGCCGCGCACCGACCAGCCGATACCGATCCACAGGGCCAGCAGTTCGATATTGCCACCCTGGAAGACCAGACCGGCCAAGATCCCCGTAAGGCCGGCGCTGACCAGCACCAGCACCCGCAACACGAACGCGATCCGCGCCATGAACGTCAGATACAGCTGCACCGCGGTGCTCAGGAGCAGCGAGATCCCGAACAGCACCGCCAACGTGGATTCATCGCGCCCCGGCCACAGCAGCAACGCCACACCGAGCACGAACGAACACCCGCCCGCGACGAGCGTCGCGATGTCGGTCCGATCCGCGCCGGTGGTCATAGCGACCGTTCCGCCGAGCACGGCGATGTTCGACTCACCGGATTATCCGCTGCCATTTTCGGTGCCCCCTGCGCCACGATCCGGCCTCCCTGCCCGCCACCGCCCGGCCCCCTGTCGTGTTCGACCACGACCACCCCGGAACCGTTGTCGACGAGCGAATTCAGTTGTGCCATCAGGATATCGGTGTCCGCCGGAAATAGCCCGGTGTCGCAGGCCCGCACCCGACGCAGCAATCCGGGGGCATACGCCATCACCGGCTCTCGGCGGCGGCGTCGTGATTGCGCACGCGACGGCCCACACACCGACGACGAGCTGCCACAACCCGCCGTTCCGGCGCGGGCGACCAGCGCGTTCGGTGACATATCCACGTCGCCACCACGCAGGTTGTCGGCCCGGGTGCCGCGCACCCGAACCGACGGATCGACCTCGTGCGAATCCACAGCTACCTACGGTACTCCCGGCAGAGCGAGCTACCAGGCGAACGCGCCCATGGTCGCAGGATCAGAAGGCCCAACCCAATTGCGGCGCACGGTCGGTGGTGAACGCCGCGTCGAACGCGCGCAGCGCCGCCGGATCCTCGACCGTGATCCGGTGCGCGGCAGCGAAGGTGCTCGCCCGATGGGCACCGAAGTAGAGGCCGCCGAGAACATTGATATCGAAGGCGAGAATCGGCGACCGCGTCGTCGGCTCGCACTCGGCGATGCCGTCACGGATCCGCAGCGCGAAGTTCCCGCCCGCCTCGCGGAACGGATCGTGCACCGCCACGACGGTATCGAGGTCGGCGCGGTAGGTGCGGGCGGTCAAGGCCGCGGGGACATCCATGACCCGCGCCCACAGGGTGTCGCCGCGATGAGTCAATCGCACGGTGCGCGGATCGGTGAGCAGGTAGCCGAGCGGATCGTCCTCGGCGATCTCGGCTTCCACGGTGTCGACGAGGTCCAGGCCGAGCAGTACCCGCCACAGCGCGGCATGCGCGTCGCAGGTGAGCGCACGCAATTCCCGCACCGAGGCGATATCGCGGTTCTCGCGCCGCGAACGTCGATACAGGGCATAGCCGTCGGCGTGCAGCAGTACGAACAGCGTTGTCGCGCCCTGTCGGTGACGTTCCACATCGGCGAACAACAGGTCCCACTCGGCATCCGGACGAACCTGCGCCCCCGCCGTCACCGTCTGCCAGCGCTGATAGATCTCGCGGATACGCGCAACGGAGTCCGCCAACGTCTCCAACGTGACGCCGCCGGGATCGGGTGTGGTGGAACGGAATTCGACACGTCGCGTGTCGATGGCGATCGAGGTGGCGAGAACGGCCACCTCGTAGCCGAACCGCCCGTAGATCGTGCCCTCGCTGGCGGTGAAGACCGTCAACGGCAACCCGTCGGCCTCGGTCCGCGCGTGCTGGGCCCGGTAGAGCTCACGCAGAATCCCCCGCCGTCGATGCGTCGGCGCCACCGCAACCCCCGATACGCCACACGCTCGCACCGTTCGATCCCCCGGGACCGTGATCGTCATCGTCCGATCCACCGTGTGCCCGACGATCCGGTCGCCCTCCACCGCGACCAGCGACCGCTCGACCGGAAAGGTCCCGCCCCGGAATTCGCTCTCGTCACTGCCGTACCGCATCCCGAACCCGGCCTCCTGCAACCCGGTGATCGCAGCCGAGTCCGCGGGAGTACCCGCCCGAACGCACACGCTCTTCGTCGATGCCATCCTCGTACCCTGCCACGCCACCGGGTCGCGACACATCCGGTTTTCGACCGGGCAGGCCCCGTGCGCGGGGCTACGCCCAGTCGGTCAGCACGCTGATCAACTCGACAACCGAGCCAAGGGCCGAGGGCGCGGCAACCGAACCGGCCCCGCCGACCCGTAACGACACCGGCACACGATGGAATCGCACCGCAGCCGACCCCCACGCCACATCGGTGTGCGCGACGCCGTCCACGGCCTCACCCAGGTCGGCCTCGACCGACCACCGTTCGGCCGGTGTCACGACGACCGTCGGGTCTGTCGAGTCGCTGAGCCCCTGAGCCTGAGCGGTCGTGCGGCCGGTCAGCAACTCGATGACCGCGCCGATCGCGACCGGATCGCGGGTCCCGTCATAGATCCAGCGACGCCCGAGCACACCGTGCTCCGCGGTGCCGATCAGCGCTGCCTCGGCTCCCGGCAGCGGTGCCCCACGATAGGTCATCGGCACCTGATACAGCACCTGGTCAGGACCGCAATCGTCAGCGAACAGGACGAATTCGATCCCGACCTCGCCGGCCGGATCATCGAGGCGGAAGCCACCCGCTTTGGCCAAGCGTGGGGTCGGGCCCAGATACCAGTGCCGACTGGGCAACCAGGCCGCGACGAGATCGAGCTTGGACGGTATGACGGTGGTCTGGTGGATGACAGCCATCGGTGTGTCAGCCTTTCGTGATCATGGCGCGCAGGTCGGGCAGGGCACCGATCCGCTGGGTGCTCGGACGACCAGGGGCTTCGGTTTGCGGCGAGCCGGTGGTGCGCAACAGGGTTCGGATCTCGTCGGGGGTCGCGCGGGCGGACCCGGTGGCGCGCACTCCCTGGTAGGCGGCGATCGCGCCGACGACGATCGGGGACGCACTGGAGGTGCCGCTGAATTCGTCGGTGTACCAGAGGTCTTCGTCGGGACCGCCCTGCAGGTCGCCGTAGCCGGTCGTCGTGACTTCGCGGCCCCAGCCCTGGGCGTCGAGGCGGGTGCCGTGATTGGAGAAGTCCAGCCGTGAGCGGGCGGGTCCGTGGTCGCGGCCGTGCAAACCCGGCGGTGGGGCACCCGCGCCGACGAGGATCGCGCCGGAGTCGGCGGGGCCCGCGCGGAACGGGTTGTGCCAGCTCGCGGGGAAGTCACCGGGGCGCGAGTCGTAGACGGCGTCGTCGAGGTTCTCGCCGCCGTTGCCGCCCGCCTCGACCACGATGACGCCCCGGCCCACGGCGTATCGAATGGCGGCGAAGTCGTCGGGCCACCATTCGACGGCGATGTAGCCGCGCTGATCGGGGGTGGCCCGGTAGTCGAATCGCGGCCCGGGACGGTGCAGTTCGATGAGGAGGATGTCGCCGGGGTCCACCGCGTCGGCCGCCGCGCGGATCGCCGCGGCCGACCCGATCCCGAAGATGGAGATGGCCCTGATGTGGGCCTCGGGCGCGATCCCGGTGATACCGAACGCATTGAGGTCGCCGCTGATCTCGCCGGCGACAGCGGTGCCGTGATTGCGCCAACCCAGGTCGGCGGAGGTGGTGCCGCCGATCACTCCGCCCTGGTTCTGCCGCAGATCCTCGTGGGTGAACCGCCACGCGCCCTCCACGTCGACCACCCGCACGCCGGTGCCGAGCCCGCCGGGCCTGGCATGGGCCCACACGGCGTCGACCCCGTGCGGCGCGGCATCCAGATAGGCCTGTCTGACCCGGAAATCGGGCGTCACAGCGGGCGCTCGTGGTGCGACGACGTTCGCCGCGTGGGGCGCCAGCGGCGGTTCGGCTGCGGGTTTCACGTAGGCGGCGGCGACGGTGTCGTCTTCACGCAGCCGATGCGCGAGCTCCGCGAGATCGCCCAGTTCGCCGTGCACCGAGTAGTAGCTGAGGTACTCCCCCGCGACCGGCGCCTGCGGTGTGTCGGCCACGCGGGCCGCGAGCCGGTTGTCCGGACCGAAGATCGGCACCAGACGCGCGCCGGCGGGCAACAGTTCATCGACCCTGGTCCGCGCGGATCGGTTCGCACGCAGCGCGAGCGGCGTGATCTGCGGGCCGGTCGGGGTGGTGACGACGATCAGTTCGCCCGGCGCGGCAGACGACGCGGGCACCCCTGGCCGACGCTGTCTGCTGGATCGAGTGGAGGCCATGGCTACCAGTGAACCGTGACCCGCGCCCGCCCGCTGTGGTTCCGCCACACCGGCTTCCGCGACACGCCGTTGCGAACACGTCGACGAAAAGGTCAGCGGTCTCGTGGGAGTGAGACTGGTCCCGAATTCGGGTACTACCCTGTTCGTCGGTGAACGACGATGCGGGAGTAAGCGTTTCGTCTAGAATGATGCAGGGCGAGTTTCTCGCCCCGGTACCGCTCCTCGGGTACCAGCGTAAATCATCGCGATAGTTCCACCATCTCGGGAATTCCATCGGGTACGCAGTCACACAGGGGGTCAATCATGTCTACAGCTGTGGATTTCGCCGCCAGGCTCATCGAACCGCGCGCGATCGTCGCGGCCGGCCATTCGGCGGTACTCGCCTACATCTCGCCGAGTAGGCCGGGCGCGAACTTCGGCGCCAAACCGATCACCGCCGACTACGCTCGCGCGCTCACCGCCGCCGGGCTCGACATCGTCTCCATCTGGCAATACGGCAAGCCCGGCGACGCGACCCCCTCGGACTGGACGACCGGCTACGACGGCGGACGCCGGATGGCCGAACAGGCGTTGGCCACCCACCTGAGCGTGGGCGCGCCTCGACACGCACCGATCTTCTTCGCCGTCGACGAGGATATCTCGCTGTCGCAGTGGAACAGCACGGCCGTGGAGTTCTTCCGTGGCGTGAACTCGGTGCTGGGCAGCGCCTGGACCGGGATCTACGGGCACGCGCGGGTATGCGCGTGGGCGATCGAGGACGCAGTGGTCGGCGCGCGAGGACAATTCAGCTGGGCGTGGCAGACCCGGGCCTGGTCGGGAACCGAACGCGAACCACGCGCGGTGCTCTACCAACGCGTGATCGACACCCCGAGCAACCCCGGACCGATCATCGACAGCACCCGCGTCGACGTCAACGACATCCTCGCTCCCGACTTCGGTCAGTGGGCGCTCGATCGGTCGGTATCGGTGCCGCCGTTCACCGAGATCGACCGGCTCGGACCCTCGCATTCCTCGCGCGAAGGCGCCCGCATCACCAATTTCCTGTTGCACACCCAGGAAGGTAACGGGACCGCCGAATCCCTTGCCGCCTACCTGAACAACCCCGCCAACGGTGTGTCCTACCACTACACGCTGCGCGACGCGGTGGTGGTGCGGGTGGTACCGGAGGAACTCGCGTCCTGGTCGGTGCTCTCGGCGAATCCTTTCACGGTGAATCTGTGCTTCGCGGGCAGCCGCATCGCCTGGTCGCGCGCGCAGTGGCTGGCCATCGACGGTGATCTGCGGATCGCGGCGTATCTGGCTGTGCGCAGCGCGCAGCGGCACGGGTACTCGACCGAGGTGATCGAGCCGGATTACCACGTCGGCGACGGGATCTCCGACCATCGTTACGTCACGAGAGCACTCGGCATCGGCTCGCATACCGATGTGGGCCCGAACTTCCCGTGGGATGTGTTCGCCGCCCACGTCGCCTCGTTCGTCGGCGCGACCGAACCGACCGCGATCGATCTGCGCGCCGCCGCATCCCCCTGGCTGGGCGCACGCCGCACCACCGGCGAACTCAGCACACCGGACGGGGTGGGACGGTTCGCCGAGTTCGAGCACGGCCATGTGTATTGGCATCCGAGTACCGATGCCCACGCCGTCCCGACCGCGATCATGGACAAGTACGCGGAGTTGGAATGGGAGACAGGCCCCCTGGGATATCCGACCGCCGAGCACACCGAACTGCCCGATCCGCAAGGTTCGGGTCCCGGGCTGGCGCAAACGTTTCAGGGTGGCGCCGTCTACCGGCGCGCCGCGCAACCCGCGTACTGGGTGCACGGCGCGATCGGCGCGCGATGGGCGGCGGCCGGTCACGAGAACGGCGAGCTCGGCTGGCCCGCTTCCGATGAGACCGCCCACGATGACGGGGTCTATCAGTCGTTCGAGTTCGGCCGGATCTACTGGGTGCCCGAACAGATCGTCGCACTGCGTAATTCCGGCGAGCCCGACACCCCGCTGTCCCGGCCCGCCTGAGCGGTCAGGCCAGCAGGATCGCGAGGGTGGTGGCGCCGGCGCTCAGTAGCAGCGCCACCACCACGCAGATCGCGATCAGTCGCGTCCGTGAGGTGGGTCCGGTGTAGGTTTCGTCGGCGTTCAGCATGGCGTCGATGTCGATGGCGGCGAACTCACGCGTGGATTCGAGAGGGCCGGGCTGCTCGGTCATGTGCGTGACGCTAGTCCAGGTCGCCGCGCACCGTCGCCGATACCCCACTCGTGGTCGCGGCAGCCGGGGTGCGGGCGGTGGCGAGGAGTTCGTCGAGCTGCGCCTCCGCGCGTTGGGCACGGGCCAGCGTTTGCTTGCGGGCGTCGTCGAGTGCGGCCCACCGCTGCTCGGCTTCGGTGCGCAATTGTGCGAGTGCGGCCGCCGCTTCGTCGCGACGCTGCTGGGTTTCGGTGGCGGTGGTGCGGCGCAGCTCGGTGAGTTCGGTGCGGGTGCGATCGAGTTCGCCGCGCGCGGTGTCCAGGTCGGTGCGGGCCCGTCGCCACTCCTCGCGGGCTTCGGCGGCGGCCTCCACTCGTTCGGCGGTGGCTTGCTCGGCGCGTTCGGTGGCACGGTCGGCGTCGGCGGCGCGCTGGATCGCGAGGTCGCGTTCGGCGGTCGCGGCCGCGATCCTGGCCTCGGCATCGCGGCGGTGATGGGTGATCTCGGAGTCGGCGCGCTGCTGGGCACGGGCCACAATGTCGTCGGCTTCTTGTTTCGCCGAGTCGATCTCGTCGGCCGCGTGTTGTCGGGCGGCCCGCACCTGTGCCTCGGCATCGCTGCGGGCCGCGAACACATCGTCGGAAGCCTGGCGGGTGAGCGCGTCGACCGAGGCCACGACTTCGTCCCTGGCCGCGAGCGCTTCCCCGACTGCCTGCTCAGCCTGTTCCGCGGCCGCCACCGCCTCTTCGGCCACCGATTCCGCCAGCGCGCGAGCCTCTTCGGCCTCGCGCCGCGATTGTTCGGCTGCCACTGTCGCCATCTCCGCCTCGGCGATCCGTCGGGCAGCGTCGGCTTGGACCGCCTGGACCTGCGCTTCGGCCACCGACGGATCGCCGATAGTCTGCAGCTCGGCGACCGCCGCGTTCAACGTGGTCCCCAATTGCTCGGCCAGCCCACGGAACTGCCCGAGCAGCTCGTCGGCCCGCAACCGCGCCACTGTCACCGGCCCTTGAGTCGTCACAGTGACGGCCGCAGTGGCACCGTCGGACTCCTGTTGCTGCCGTTGCCTTTCCCGCCACGCCCGCCATCGCGTGTGATCGGGATGATCGCAGTATTCGGAGGGGCGACCCGGCCCACCGGCGCGGGTGATCGGACGGGCACAGCCCGGATAGTTGCATACGCTCGACACCGGAGAATCGTAGCGTTTGTTTCGTCACAATCACACGTAATGCACGAAACGAAATGCGTGTCGCCCCTTCGGGAGCCGAATTCGTCCGGCCGTGGTCTGACCCCCGATAAGTGAACATTATCGGAGGTCAGGCCAGAAGATAGTTTCGAGTGAACGCGGATGATTTACGTTTCCGTTTGGTCGCACTCTACGAAACGAAATAGCTACGAAACTGGGTGAAAACTGTGCACCCCTGCACGGACGTACCGTTTCCGGGCAGTCGCTGCACCACCGTCGGCACCACGCTCGAATTCGCCTGATCTTGCGCAGTTCGGCTGCCCGGACTACATCACCGGCCAACTCGCCCTTCGCGCGACTCGGCTCGGTTTCGTCGCCGATTCCTCTGGCGGCCGACCTCCGCTTCGGGTACGACTGGAGCGGAACAGAGGGGGAAACTGTGCGGGAATCCACGAGCGCGACACCGGCGATCGGGCAACGGGCGGGTGAGCGGCGCGTGCGGTCCACCGAGGAATGGCTGGCCTATTTCCGGCTGAACGCGCGGCGACAGCGCAAGATTCCGTGGCAATCGAGCGGGGTCGCGGCATCACCGGCCGAGCTGGCACCCCTGCGCCGGTCACTGCAGGCGTGGCAGCTCGGCGAAACATCGGATGGCCGACACCTGGCGGCGTCGGCCGACCGATTCGCCGCGGCCACCGGCGATCCCGCGTATCGCGAAGTCATCGACCTGTTCATCCGTGAGGAGCAACGCCATGGCGCGCTGCTGGGTCGCATCCTGGATGACGCGGGAATCCCACGGCGACAGGCTGATTGGGGCGATACGCTCTTTCGCAGGCTTCGGTACAGCATCACCGACATCGAGGTCTGGACCACCCCGGTCGTCATGGTCGAAGTCCTGGCGATGATCTATTACAACGCGATCCGTCGGGCTACCGGATCACCGGTCCTGCGCGCGGTCTGCGCCCAGATCCTCGCCGACGAGGTGCCGCATGTGCAGTTGCAATGCGAGCGGCTCGCGGTCCTTTTCCGGCACCGATCCCGTACCCGCTACCGCGCCACCATGCTCGCCCACCGTGTTCTGTTCCTCGCGGTCATGCTCCTGGTGTGGGTCGGCCACCATCGCGCGCTGCGCTCCGGCGGCTACAGCTGGACGCACTACCGCCGGGCCGCCTACGCCAAAATGAACCGCGCGTGGCAACGCATGGATCCACAACGCTACGTCTGGACCTGATTCCGCCCGCCGTGTTCTCGACGGGATCGGCCGCGCGCATCGGCCCGCTTTCGGAGGGTGTCGGCGCGCGGCCGAACACCGCACCGAGTCACCCTCCGCGGCTGTGACCAGTTAGTTCAGGGCCTGCCGGAAGTTCTAGGCGGTGTCGAACGGCTTCGAGGATTCGGCGGCGGCTTCGAGGTCGTCGATGGTGCCGGACATGATCGCCGGGATGTGCGCGGTGATGCGCTCGGCGGGCCAGTCCCACCACGCGACGGCCAGCAGGCGGGCGATGTCGCGGTCGTCGAAGCGGGTTCGGATGAGGCGGGCCGGATTCCCGCCGACGATGCCGTAGTCGGCGACATCGCCGGTGACGACGGAACCGGTGCTGATGATGGCGCCGTGTCCGATCCGCACGCCGGGCATCACTGTCACGCCGTTGCCGAACCAGACGTCGTTGCCCACGACGGTGTCGCCCCGGCCGGGCAAGCCGACGAGCAGGTCGAAGTGGTCCGACCAGGAGCCGCCCATGGTGGGGAACGGGAAGGTCGAGGGTCCGTCCATCCGGTGGTTGGCCCCGTTCATGATGAACCGCGTACCGGTGCCCAGCGCACAGAACTTCCCGATGATCAGTTTCTCGGGACCGTAGTGGTAGAGGACATTGCGGGTTTCGAAGGCGGTCGCGGCGTCGGGATCGTCGTAGTAGGAGTAGTCACCGACCTCGATGAGCGGCGAGGTGACCAGCGGTGCCAACAGCACCACGCGCGGTTGGCCGGGCATCGGATGCAACACCGTGGGGTCGGCGGGAACAGGCGAGCGATCGTGCGACACAGCGGAACTCCTTCTTCGCAGGGGCGTACGCGGGCATCGCGGCCGATGTCGGATCGGGTGGCGGCGGACGTCGGGATCATCGTCGAGCGCGGCGAACTGCTCGCCCGCGTCGCCGCACGCGCCCCGTTGATCGTTGCCGCCCCGGTCTATCACTATCCGGTCCCGCTTCGCACGCACACCGCGCGGCTGCCGACGCTACCCTTGCCGCAGCCGCACGCGTGTTCACCCGCCAGGCGATCCTTGTCGCGGTGGACGAGGTGGTGCGCGCATGGCCTCGGGCGCACCACCTCGCTGTTCGCCGGGCGCTAAACGAGGGTTGCGTGGCCGATGGTGACGTTGCCGTACAGGTTCCGTGCGACAACCTGGACGGTCGCGCCGCCCTCGGGCGACCCCTCGATCGGTTCCAGCCGGTTCAGCACACTGCCGCGCAGCGCGTTGGCTTCCAGCCGTGCCGCGCTGCCCGGCCGGATCCCCACCTCGAGATCGCCCATCGAGGTGTCCAGTCGCAGCACCCCGCGCACCGCGTCGTCGACACGGATGTCGCCCTTGGCGGTCTTCGCGGTCACCGAGCCACCCGGGCGCTCGATGACGATGTCACCGGCGCTGACCTCCAGGTCGCACCCGCTGAATTCGCCCGCGATCCTCAGCCGTCCCATCGCGAGGGTCGCGTCGAGAGCGGAACCGATCGGCACCTCGACGGTCACCGAGACCGACGGGTTGCCACCGAACGGGGTGAAGGACTTCCACTTCTTCGGAGCCTCGACCGTCAGCTTGCCATCGGTGAACTCGGCGCGAATCTGTTCGGCGGCACGAACGTCGGCCTTGCTGGAGGTATCGGCCGGTAGGACCACAACTACGGTGTCGGTTCGGTCGGAGGCGACCACGGCCACTTCGCCGCTGGGCACGTTGACGGCGACGGTGATCGGCTGCGGTGTCTGGAAAGTAGGCATCTGCGCTCCTTGGTTGCGGGTCGTGTACGTAGATGTATACGTACATCGTGTGCCATCACTATAAGTACATGTATACGTATAGCGCAACCGTGGGTTTTCCCCGACGCGACAGATCAGGGCGCGAGCCTGGCGATATCGGGCGCGTAGACGGTCATCCAGTGCGGACGCAGGCGGTAGTAGACGACGTCGTTGTCCCAGTCGAAGGCGCCGCCGCCGTAGAAGTCCTGGAAGTACGCGAGTAGCTCCGGCCAATCGGCGGCGGGCTCGCCGTCCAACGGGTTGAGAATCTCGACTGTGCCGTGCGTGAACACGCCCAGGTCCTCGCCGCGCAGGTGCGCGACGCTGGCGGCAGGCCTGACCGCGAGGTGGCGGGCCTTCGCGGCAGCGCGCGCCGTGCCGAAGTGCCATCGGCCGCGCAGGAAATGCCCGTCCGCCCCGCTGATCCGCGGTTCGCCATTCGCCGTCACCGTCGACAGCGCCAGGGTGCACATCCCGGTGAGGGTCTGGGTCAGCTGCTCTGCCGTCAGCGTGTTCTCGGCGTCGATGATCGAGCGCAGGTGCGCTGTCGAACCGGTGAGCGAGGCGTCGAGGAGTGCCTGAAGCTCTGCGAGGTCTTCCGGAGTTTCCCGCAAGGAAGTGCCCTGTCTGTCGTGGGGTGTCGATCAGTGGTTCCCATCCTCGTCCGAAACCTTGACACCTTGTGTCAGCTTTTCTCTAGGCTGTTCAGGAAGAACTCCCGAATGTCGGCGGCGAGCAGGTCGGGCACCTCCATCGCGGCGAAGTGACCGCCGCGGTCGAACTCCGACCAGTGCCTGATGTCGTAGAGCTGTTCGGCCAGCGGGCGCACCGACTGGGTGATGTCGTGGGCGAAGACTGCGACGCCGAGGGGTACCGGGCACGGCTCGGCGCCCCTGGCGGACTCGCGATGCAGACGGGCCGAGGACGCCGCGGTGGCGGTGAGCCAGTACAGGGAGACGTCGGTGAGCATCCGGTCGTCGCTGATCGGCGAGCGTGGGTCGGTCCAGTGCGCGAACCGTTCGGCGATCCAGGCCAGTTGGCCGACGGGCGAATCGGTGAGCGCGTAGCCGATGGTCTGTGGGGTGGTGGCCTGCAGTGCCTGGTAGGGCGGCCGATTCGCCATCAGCTGCTTGACCTTGCCGAGGCGCGCCTCATCGGCTTCGGAGAGTTCGATATCCGGGTTCGGCCGCGTCGGCAGGTAGTTGACGTGAACGCCGACAACGTTGTCCGGTGCCACCGCCCCGAGCGCCTGGGAGATGCCCGAGCCGAAGTCGCCACCTTGGGCGCCGTAGCGCTCATAGCCCAGGCGCCGCATCAATTCGGCCCAGGCGCGCGCTACCCGCGTGATATCCCAGCCGCGCTCGCTGGTCGGTCCGGAGAAGCCGTAGCCCGGGATCGACGGGATCACCAGATGGAAGTCGCGCGACAGCGGTTCGATCACGTCGAGGAATTCGAGGAAGGAGCCGGGCCAGCCGTGGGTGAGGATCAGGGCGAGCGCGTCAGGCTTCGGCGAGCGGACATGGACGAAATGGATTCTCTGGCTGTCGATTTCGGTGGTGAAGTGCGCGAGCTCGTTGAGGTTCGCCTCGTGCGCTCGCCAGTCGTAACCGGTGCGCCAGTATTCGGCGAGTTCTTTGAGCCGCGCCAGCGGGAAACCGTAGTCCCAGCCGGCGTCGGCGAGCTCGTTGGGCCAGCGGGTCCGGGCGAGGCGGTCGTTGAGGTCGTCGATATCGGCCTGGGGGATGTCGACGCGGAACGGCTCGATCATGGTCTCAACTCCTTTGTCGGCCCAATGTTCGGGCAACTAATGTTTGTGCCACCAACGATATCGCAATCGTTGGTGGCGCAAACGATTTGTTAGAGTTGTCACATGGAGCGCCCACACCGACCGACCAGCTGGGAAACCCTGCCCACCTGGCTGCTCACCCACACCGCGAACCACGCCCACCGCCTGGTCAGCGAGGGTTTCGCCGCCGTCGACGCCCGTGGCTATCATTACCGGCTCCTGGCCGCCCTCGACGAGTTCGGCCCCGCCAGCCAAGCCACCCTCGGCCGGCGCAGCGGAATCCACGTCAGCGACATGGTCGCCACCATCAACGAACTCGCCGACCATGACCTCGTCGAGCGCACCCCCGACCCCACCGACCGCCGTCGCAACGTCATCACCCTCACCGCCCCGGGCAAACGCCAACTCCGTCGCCTGGAAAAGCAACTCGCCCACAGCCAAGAAGAACTCCTCGAACCGCTCTCCCCCACCGAGCGAGACCAGCTGACGCACCTGCTGTCGACCCTGCTGAACCATCACAACCGGCGAACCGGCATCGACGACGAGCGGGCACCCCGAACCTAGGCGGTCGGCGCGAGGCGATCGGATGCCATCACACCGCCAGCTCGCACACCAGCATCTCGTTCGCGCCCACCTGGAACTCGTACTCCACCCGCACAATCCGGCCCTCGATGCCCGACACCGACAGATCGGCGAGCAACATCTCGAGTTGCGGATACCGCTGCGAGGAGCCGATCGGCATCAAGGGAAACAGCCGAATCTCGGAGGTAGCGACACGCGCCAATTCGATGATCGATTCGCGGTGGAAGGCGTAATCGAGGTCGTCGGCGTAGCTGAACAGCAGGTGGGAGCTCAGGACCAAATCGAAGGTGTTGTCGGCGAACGGCAGTGCGGGCAGCCTGCCTGGGACGTAGCGGTGCGGGAATGCTCGAGTGTCGGTGGCGAAGTGCTCGGCCGACTCGCGACGGGCGCGATGGTGTTCCCCGGGTCGGCGAAGAAAGTCCAGCGGTAAGCGTCGGCGTGCTCGCGCACATAGCGGTTGCCACGATCGGCCTCCGCGACCGCCGTCGCGGCGACCCGGTCGATACCACTGTCGAAATAGGCTATGTCGCAGGCGGTGACATCACCGCCGCGGCGGCTGACCTCGGCGGCGAATCCGGCCGCACCACCGGGGCAGTCCAGAATCCGGCGCTCGAGATCGTGGTCGGTGAGCGCGAACATCGCCTGGTACTCGCGCAGCGAGCGCGAGCTGACGAGAATCTCGCCGAAGCCACCGGTCCCCGGCGAGGTGTCGTTGTCGATCATGGTCGTCCTTCCATTCCGGGACCGCCCGTCAGGCCGGAACAGATGTCGTCACGACAGATCTGGCCGCCCTGGAGGCGGCCGAGCACAACTCGGTCAGCCGCTAGGTCAGCGGCCACCACAGTTGCGCGAACATCATCACCGGAAGATTGAACCACGCGAGAGTTCGCTCGAGTAGGAGATTTCCGCGCTCTGACGGATCATGTGGCGGTGAATCAAGATCGATGGAGAACCCAGGCGACGGAATTCGCCGGCACGCTCGAGATCCGAATGCTGGTCCGGCACCTGGTCGTGATGATCGGCGGCCCGAAGTGAGCCCGACCGAACTCGCGGCTGACCTGGATGAACGGCAGTTCGCCCGGTACGAATGCCCCTGCTGCGCCGAGCCGATCGAGCGCACCTGGAACATGATCACCCGCGACGGAATCGCCTACGCGGCGTACTTCGCCAACAGCTACCACCACACCGACCAAGCCCACGACACCTGGATCGACGTCATCCTGGGGACCTGGGACTCCGAATCCGATGACGATCACGTAACTTTCGGTTGCCGCGTCGGCCCGGTACAGAGCAACCCGTCCCCCGCGGCGACCCTGGTCCAAGCATGCCTGGACGGATCCGCCGATGATGTACACGGGACGGTGCTCTCGCGAAGGGACGGCCTGGCCCACCCGCGCCTACCAGAATTCTGGGATGTCGTCGACTTCGTCCTGGCCAACGACCCGACCGTCACCGCTCACCTGTACGGGTAGCCAAGGGGTCATCCGGTGCGGATGACCCCGCGTGTATCAGCCGACTGGGCTGTGCCCCAACAGAACTCGCCCACTGAAACGAGTCTGCTTGGCGCGCGGCAACGGGTGGAACTGGCAGCCGTGGATATCGCGGTAGAGCCGTTCGAGGTCGCAGGCGCGGGAATAGCCCGCGCCGCCGGTGGCCTCGATGGCCAGCCGGACGGTGGTGATGAGCGCGTCGGCCGCGACAGTCTTGCGGCACAGCGCACGGGCGGCGTAGGTATCGGTGTTGGGGAAGTTCAGGTTCTCCGACGCGATGAACATGGCATCGATGAGGTCCTCGGCGGTGGTGTAGGCGTTGAGCATCTCGCCCGCCGACTGCACCGTGTGGGCGTCGGACCGACCCTCCAGCAGACTCGCGGTGAGCTCGACAGCGGCGTCGGCGACCCCGAGGTAGGCGGCCAGAACCAGGGGAAGAGCCGCGCCGATCACCACATTCAGCACCGGCGGCCACGGACCGGCCGGGCGGGTCATCGAGATCGCGGCATCCGGTACGAACACCTCGTCGAGCACGACCGTATGCGAACCGCTCGCCCGCAGACCGAACGAATCCCAGGTCTTGTCGATGCTCACCCCCGCGGCGGCCAACGGTATCGCGAAATGCAGCACCTCCCCGTCACAGCGAACACTGGTGACGAGCACGTCGCCCACCTCGCATCCACTCGCGGGCGCCTTGCGCGCGCTCACCCGACACCCACCATCCACGCGCACGGCCTGCCCGTTGGAATCGACCCAATCCGAGGCGCCGGTACTGACCAGAATCGCCCCACCGGCCACCTTCGCGAACACCGCCGAAGCATCCACCCCGTGGTTGTGCCGCCACACCTGCGCGGCTACCAGGTGCGAGTGCATCGCGAACGCGACCGCCGTCGACGGATCATGCCTGCCGAGTTCGCGCAGAATCTCCCCCATCTCCCGATGAGAGGCGCCCCCACCGCCGAACTCGACCGGCACGAGCGCCGCGGACAGACCGCTCGCCCGCAATCGATCGAACGCGGCGACCGAGATCTCGCCGGTGCGGTCGCGCTCAGCGACCTCGAGTCGCAAGGTTTCACCGATCTCGCGGGCCACCGAAACCCGGTCGGTGCTGGACGTGGTGTCAGAAATTGTGGAAGTCATGTTTCGAAGGTAGGAAGCGCCGCGATAACCAGATAGTCCAGAAAGTGGACTCTCCCGGTCCAGAAAGCGGACCCCGTCGATACGACGCAGGAGCAAACGCCGACCACCGAGGTGCCCATGACGATCACGACCGCAGGCTACGGCCAGTACTGCCCCATCTCCCGCGCTCTCGACGTGCTCGGCGAGCGGTGGTCGTTGCTCATCCTGCGCGACCTGTTCCTCGGCACCACCCGCTTCAACGACCTCGCGCGCGGCCTACCGGGCCTGTCGCGCAGCCTGCTCGCCAAACGGCTGCGTCAGTTCGAACGCGCCGGACTCATCGACAAAATCGGCGCCGATCACCTGCTCACCGAAGCGGGCAGCCAACTCGAACCCATCCTGTTCGGCCTCGGCGAATGGGGCGCGCGCTGGACCTTCGGCGCACCACAGGAGGAAGAACTCGACGCCGCCCTGCTCGTGTGGTGGATGCACACCCGCGTCGACACCTCGATGCTGCCCGGCAGACGGCAGGTGCTGCACGTCCGGTTCACCGACGACGTTCGCCGCTTCTGGATCGTGATCGAAAGCGCGGTGCCGTCGGTGTGCGAGACCGATCCCGGCTACCCCGTCGACGTCACGATCAGCGCGGATGTCGCCGGACTCTACGAGGTGTGGTTGGGGCGCATGCCGCTCACACACGCGCAACGCACGGGACGGATCACCTTCACCGGCCCGGCCGCGCTGACCCGCCGCATGCCCGCCGTGTTACGGCTGAGTCCGGTGGCCGGCTACGTCGCGACCACGGCCCACCCGGAACAACGGACCCGCGCGTCGTGAGACGAAAAGTACTGCCGCTCAGCTCGATACAGCCCGCCCGGCGATTTCCATCGCCCAGCGGTACAACGCTACCGGATCTCCCAGCGTCGCTCGCGCTTCAGGTCGCGTGAGAACGCCGTTCGCCGCGGACAACAGGTCGTAGAGGTTCAAATGCACCCACTCCCACAGCATGCTGTCGAAGTTGTAGGACATCATCGCCCGTTCGACGCGACCACGGATCTCGACGATCTCCTGCGCGGCGAGTCCCACCCCGAGCAACCGCGCTTCGGTCGCCCGCTGGTCCTCGTCATCGAACCAGGTGTCGAGAAACGGTTCGAGCAGATCAGCCCAGACATCGAGGCGCCGTCGCACCGCGATCGTGTTGCGTCGGCAGAAATCGTCGAGCGCGGGTCGATGCTCGGCGTGCACGAACAGCATTTCACCGGTGACGGTACGCAGGTGTGGGGGTATCGCGCCCGGATCGGCTTCGGTGATCGCCGATACCTCGATCACCCCGTCGGGGTACACCAACGCGCCCGCGAAAGGGTAGTCGACGAAACGAATCTCCGTGTCGGCGATGTCCACCTGCATCACTCCATGATGTCGAGTCGAACACGCTCCGACCGGGCGTCATGAACAATATGGAACAAAACGTGTCGGTCATCACTACTTGTCACGTCATGTTGGCAGCCGCCGTAATCAAAACGTTAGGATTCGACCATGGTGCGTACCGGAGCAGTAACCTCACAGCCGTACGAGCCGAATGCTTCACTGCCCCAACATCATCCAGCGCGCCTCGAACTCGTCAGCGAAGCCGCGGGCGCCCCTCCGGCACCAGCCGCGGAGGTCGACGACAACTTCCCGCGCCTCGGCGACACCAGCTTCCTCACCGGCGCGGCCCGACACCGCCTCGCCGCCTACATCCACACCCAGCTCGCCGAACTCGAAGAGATGCCCTGACAGCGCGCCGATGGCATAAGCTGCGACGCCGGTAACCATCGGCGACAGCGGCGATTCACCCGAGGAGATGCGAGCTTGAGCGACGCAGCGGTGGTGCTTCCCGAGCAAGTCCGCACCGAACTGCGGCGCGGAGTGCGCAGCGTCCTCGTCGACACCGCCGCCCTGCGCCTGGTCCGCGAACGCTTCGACGACACCCAGGCAGGCGCGCTGCGCCGCTACCTCGAAGCGTCCCAATCGGCGAACACCCTGCGCGCCTACCGCACCGACTGGATCGCCTGGGCAGGCTGGTGCGCGGCCGAACACCGACAGGCACTGCCCGCCGATCCACTCGACGTAGCCGTCTACATCGCCGCCTCCGCCGACGCCCGACGAGGAAACGGCACATGGGCATTCAGCCCCGCCACCCTGGACCGCAAGTCCGCCGCCATCGCCGCGGTCCACGCCGCCAACGGACTTCCCTCCCCGACCCGCTCCGACGTCGTCCGGCTCACCCTGCGTGGCATCCGCCGCACTCGACGCACCCCGCCGACCCGCAAACGACCGGTCCTGCTGCACACCCTCGACCAGCTGCTCGCCGAACTCCCCGAACCCGGCTGGCCCACCGAACCCGCACGCCGCCGCGACAGGCTGGCACTGCTGGTCGGCTTCGCCGGCGCACTGCGCCGCAGCGAACTCGCGGGCCTGCGCATCGGCGACGTGCACGCGCGCACCGACCACACCACCGGCGAACCACTGCTCGTCGTCCACCTACCGACCACGAAAACCGACCCGACCGGTGTCGCCGAACAGCGCATCGCCCTGCCCCGTGGCAAACACCCACGCACCTGCCCGATCTGCGCGTTCGCCGACTGGGTCCGGCTCCTGGAAATCCGCGCCGACACCGGCGACACCGGCACCCGATCCTGGACAACCGACAACCTCGCCACCGACCCCACGATCCACCGCTGCCACGGCTTCACCGGAACCCGGCTCAGCACCGACTCGGACCGGCCACTGTTCCCCACCATCAACCGGCACGGCTCGATCGGCGACTCCGCACTGTCGGGCCGAGCCGTCGCCGAGCTCGTCAAGCGCTACGCGGCCCGCGCCGGCCTCGACCCCGACCTGTTCTCGGGACACTCCCTGCGCGCCGGCTTCGCCACCCAGGCCGCCCTCGGCGGCGCCAGCGACCGCGAGATCATGCGCCAGGGCCGCTGGGCCAACCCCCGCACCGTGCACGGCTACATCCGCACCGCGAACCCCCTCGAAGACAACGCCGTCACCAAACTCGGCCTCTGAATCCGCGCTCAGGATCGGTCCGCGGCGCTTAGCCCTCCCCATCCGGCTAGCGGAAGACGCCGTCACCGGCGACGCAATCAGCGGCGGACAGCTCGGCCTCGGCGCGGGCGCGGTCCGTGCCCACTGGGGGTCCAAGTAGCATCCGCCGAAAATCGGGCGGATATGGCGTAGTTGCTGGTCCAGGTCATCAATTCGGGGATGGCGCTGGGCGGTCGAGGTGGCGGTAGATGGTTTTGCGGGAGACGCTGAACGTTTCGGCTATCTGAGCGACCGTGTAGCGGCATTTGCCGTGTCCGTCGGTTTCGTCATGCATCTGGCGTGCTTTGAACGCCTGCAACTCCGTCAGTGCTCGCCGGGCGCCGACAGACCGGCACGCCCTGCAGTCAATCCGAGTCCTCCCCGTCCGTGTAGGCCCCGGCCTGGACGAACTACTGTCGGGGTCGGGGGCCAACACGGCTGCTCGCGGGACGCACTGTTGGTACTGCGCCGTAGCCGCATGGTCAGTCCGAGGCGACGTGATCCTGGTACTGATCGACAAGGTGCCGGTAGAAGCCATTACTCGGGTCCTGAATCGAGATGGGCCGCAGACCGAGGCTGACGTGCCCTCCAACCGCAGTCGAGTACCCGTCCCTGTCGACTCCGAGATCGGCCACAATCGCTTGCGTCAGTTCGTCTAGCTCGGCATCGGTCGCGTAGACGGCCAGGCTGCATTCGACTGGCAAGGTCGACGGGTCGATATTCTCTCCGAACGCCCTCTGCGCGAATGCCGCGATCTCGATGGATGGACCGTACTCGGTGTAGCAGGGAATGCGGTTCACCCCGCGGACGCGGTGAGCACTCTCCTCGAGAGCTCGTGCGATCGGGGGGATTTCTTCGCTGTCGACGGAATCGTGCGTCGTCGTTCCTGGCCCCAGGCCGACCACGATCTGCCAGACCGAGCGGTCATCGTCGTCGTCCATGCGCGACCCTTCTGTCATTTACTTCTTCCACGTCTTTTCTGTGTTGCAGTGCTTGACTTTCCATCCGCGCTCTGCGGCGGCTTGGGCTTTGGCCTTGGCATCCTTCACTGCATCGACCTCGTTCACCCTCGGACTCGAGCTGCTTGACCCGGGCCGCCAGCAGACTGGTTTTCCCGCTACCTTCGAACTTCTGCGGACCCTTGGCGTGTGGATGATCGCAGCAGCCCCGGACATCTGTGGCCCACAACGATTAGCGGCCACCCAGGAGGTTGCCCGGGCGGCCGCTAACTTCTGTCTGACGGTCTGGTGTGGTCGGATCGGTGGACGATCACTCGTCGGTGATGCTGGTCGAGCAGGTCACGCTCAGGAGCGCTGGGCGTGGTTCTGGCCTGCGCACGCACAGTCCCGCTTGATCACGACCCTGGTGACGTTGCCACCGACGCTGTAGTAACGGTTGCTCTGCGCTCCCGCACTCCAGACCAACGCCCCGCCCGAGTTGTACATCCACACCGAGTACGTGGTCGAGCAGATCGAGCCACCACAGTTGCGGTTCGCCCACAGATTCAGAGTGAAGGCGGGGTGACCGTTCGGCCAGTTCATGGTGGTGGTCACGTCCGAATCGATCGCACCCCACGCATTGTTATAAGTGCCCGCTGACGCGACGCCGGAACTCGCTACCGAAACCGCGAAAGCAGCCATACATCCGGCAACGAGCACACGTGCCCTGGTCATCGAGAGAATCCTGGTCACCACACAACCCCCTTGTGGTAGATGAAAATTAGGCTGCATCGAACGGTACGGGGACCGCGCGCGCCCGGGTATCGGCCGAACGACCGACCTGCCCCGCTCGGCACCGGCTGTACCCTCACCAGCCTTCGAGCTGAGATCGTCGACACCACCCCATCGCGGACAGATCGACAGCGGCTACGTGCTAGTGGCCGCCTCCGCCGAGCAGGTACGAAACCCGCGCGGCTGCACGCTGATACGCATCAAGTGCGGCCGGATCTCGTCGGCGCGCTGATACCCAGGCCGGCCAGTCGTGCTAGCTGGCTGGGCTACTGCTGCTACCAGTCACCAGCTGCGTATTTGTCCTCGCCGTCAACCGCCATCTGACCGACCGTCGGCAGGGACGACAGCGAGAAGACGGTCGATAGCCCAGTCCGGGAACAGTTCTCGCGGGTAGATCCACAGGCCGCCGCCGAAAAGAATCACCGCGTCAGCCGTGCAACGAATCGACTGAATCTCTTCGAATCGGATATCGACGCGGTAGATATCGGTACGAATCTCGAAGCCACCATCATAGAAACGAGAGGACAGGGATTGCCCCGATCCCACAAAGCGGGCTACAGCGGTTCGCCCGCTTCGTATACGGGCAAAGACCCAGGCCAGGTAGACAACCGCGAAGGCGGCAATACCGGTCACGCCTGGAATCAATGCGTGCGCCCCTCCGCAATCCACACGGTCGTCAAGATCAGCGGACCCATCACAGCCAGCAGAATCCCGAGATTGTGAACGGGCCGTCCGGTGTACGCGCTCACCAGCTTCCGTGTGGTTTCCGGACCCGCGACGAAGACCGCGGTCGGCGTATCCAGAGGTGGGATCGGTGGCAGGTCCCGGGCGGGCGGTCGCGTCGTCGGGCGGGCCGGGCGTCGCCGGAACCAACCGCGGACCATCGTGCGAAGGTAGGCGACCGTGTGGTCCGGGAACAGTTCACGGGGGTAGGCGATGCAGAGGCCGTCGTACTCGATGACTACGACATCGGAGCCCGCGTGGATACGGCGGATACAACCGTAGCTGAATCGGGCGTGGCCGCTCGCCTGCACAATATCAACGGCATCGGGGCCGAACTGGGACGTCAAGACCTGGCCACGGCTCGCGTAGCGTGCGATCCGCGCAGCGAGTCGGCGCACCCTACGGCCATAATCGGCCCAATATACGGCGCACGCCAGGAAGACCACAATCACGGCGGGCACGAACCCTGCCATCAGCCCGACGATGCCGAATATCAGGCTCGCCAGAACAAGCAGCTGTATTCCGGTAGCCAAGGAGAACACCGCGTATTTCATGGCGGCCCGCGCCAGGAGATCGGCTGTCTCATCCTGGGCGTGAAAAACCGCAGTGGGCTCAGGCAGTGATGAGCCGGCGGCAGGCCCAGCTGGTAAGGGAACTACGGGCTCCCGCACTTCGAAATCATCGGAACCACTATCAACTGTGCCATCCACCCGGCGAGCCTAGTCTTCGCGCCAAGGTTGCGAACCAGCCTCGGCTCTCAGAAATCTACGACAACGCCGAAACCGGTCCACCACCTGCTGTCGGGCGAGACGGCACTCAGGCGAGGTCCGCCCGAAATACAGCCGATACCGCGGCTACCCCCGCTGCTTCGGGCACGTGCAACGACCGGTACGCACACGACACCGTGATCGCCGAATACCCCCAGGGGTATGATGTAGTGAGGCCGGAGAAGGGAAACCCACTGATGATCAGCAACGACGACGCACTCACTCAGGTGCTCAACAGACTGCGCCGCGCCCAAGGTCAGCTGGCCGGGGTCATCGCGATGATCGAGGACGGCCGCGACTGCAAAGACGTCGTCACCCAGCTCGCCGCGGTCTCCAAAGCCCTCGATCGCGCCGGGTTCAAGATCGTGGCCACCGGACTACGCGAATGCCTCACCGAAACCCCCGACGGCCGGCCCGCGCCGCTGAGCATCGACGAACTCGAGAAACTCTTCCTCGCCCTGGCCTGAACGAACCGACGATCTGGAAATGGAGCACCTCATGGACTTGGCCCTATCGACCACCCTGCGCACCAGCTTCGAGGACGCGATCGAGGCCACCCGCACTGCGCTGGCCGAGCAAGGATTCGGCATCCTCACCGAGATCGATATGCGCGCGACGCTGCAAGCCAAACTCGGCCACGAGATGGAGGACTACCACATCCTCGGCGCCTGCAACCCGCCCCTGGCCCACCGCGCGATCGACATCGACCGCCAGATCGGGCTGCTGCTGCCCTGCAACGTCGTGGTCCGCCGCGACCGAACCGACCCCGAGACAATCGTGATCGAAGCGATGAATCCCGAACTCCTGGTCGAGGCCACCGGACAACCTGGCCTCGACCCGATCGCGAACGAGGCCACCACTCGGCTGCGTGCCGCGCTGGCGGCCCTGTAGCCACGACACTTTGCGGCTATCGCCGCGAGTGTCCGCCCAGATCGGTTAGAAAAGGGTGCCGTGCACCTGCAACGCCCGGATATCCGGTCAGACGATCCGGTCGAGCCGGAAGATGCGGAACTCACGGCCGCCCGAGCGCTGGAATTCCATCTCGTATCCCGGCCAGAACTCCACGGTTCGGTCCCACACACGCTTACGCTCGACGCCGGTGATCTCGGTGACCGCTACCGGGAACGCGGAGCTGCCGTCGAAGCGGGCCGACGCCGTACGGGCGGCGCGGAGGTTCGCCGACCAGGCCGGATGCTCCGGCTTACCCCAGTTCGAGCCCACCAGATAGAAGCCGTCGCCGTCGGGTACACACAGCAGCGAGGTGGTGCGCGGCTGTCCGGACTTGCGTCCGACCACCGTGATCTCGATCGACGGGAGACCGGCTAGGTCGAGCACACCCCACCGACCGCCACTCAGTCTGCGGAGCAGCCGCTCGGTCGGCAGTACGACACCGGCACCACGCATCACCCACGGTTGAGACGCGACAACGCGCGCGAAGTCCGGCACGGGATTCCACACCATCCCCGAATCCTGGCTCGAGCAAGTCCGGATCGCCTACTCACGACGGTCCCCTGAGAGGCAACTCACTCGGCGTCGCCGCCGAGCAGAGGTCCTCCCCTGTCTGTGCCGGTGAGTTCGATGTTTGGTTAGGACATGTTGTGTGGTGAGTGAAGGCTGTAGGACCTGAAGGAACTACATAGTTAGATGCGCATATCTACGTAAGATGATATATTTTTCTCGAGGTACGCCGTTCCGCCCCAATTCCGGCGCGCAATCCCCCCGATACCGCACACTGATCTTGCTACCCTCCCCTAGCCGCCAGGAGCACGATGCCCTCCCCCAGTGGCCGACGCCTCGTCGCTACATTCGCTGTGGCTGCCTCGGCCCTCCTCATGACCGGCCCCTCCCCCGCTCTCGCACGACCACCCGCACCAGCTCAGCTGGCGCCACTCGGGCCCGAATTCCTGTGGGGCGTCGCGGCTTCCGGCTTTCAGTCCGAAGGTGACGCGCCGGACAGCAACTGGCGCCGCTATGCCGAATCGGGGAGTACGGCCGACCCCTACCTGAACGCGGTGGACTTCCACGCCAGGTATCGCTCCGACATCGCCCTGGCCGCGACACTCGGGGTGCGCGTGTACCGCGTCGGCATCGAGTGGGCCAGGGTACAACCGCAACCCGGTATCTGGGACGAGTCGGCGCTCGCGTTCTACGACGACGTCGTCGCGGCGATCACCGAGGCCGGAATGCGACCGATGTTGACCCTCGATCACTGGGTGTATCCGGGCTGGGCAGCCGACCGCGGCGGCTGGCGCGATCCGGAGATCGTCGCCAACTGGCTGTCCAATGCTCGCCGCGTCGTCGACCGGTTCGCCGCGGCCGACCCACTGTGGGTGAGCTTCAACGAACCGACGATGTACCTGGTGAACGAACTGCGCCACGGCGGAATCGGCGCCGCCGACGTGCTGACCATGGGCGAACGAATCACGCACGCGCACAACAGCATCTACGACTACATCCACGCCGTGCAGCCCGGCGCCCAGGTGACGAGCAATGTCGCCTACATCCCGACGGTCGAGGATGCGGTCAGCGGAGCGGTGCTCGACCGCATCTCGGCGCGCCTGGACTACATCGGCATCGACTACTACTACGGCTTCTCCCCCACCGAACTGCAGGTCCCCGATTTCGACAAGTTGTGGACGATGCCGCTACAGCCCGAAGGCATCTACTACGCCCTCGACCACTACGCACGGAAGTTTCCCGGCCGCCCGCTCTACATCGTCGAGAACGGCATACCCACCGAGAACGGACGCCCGCGCGCCGACGGCTACACCCGGGCGGATTCGCTGCGCGATACCGTCTACTGGCTTCAGCGCGCCGTCGCCGACGGGATCCCGCTGATGGGCTACAACTACTGGAGCCTCACCGACAACTACGAATGGGGCTCCTACACACCGCGTTTCGGCCTCTACATGGTCGACGTGCTCACCGATCCCACGCTGACCCGCAGACCGACGGACGCGGTCGAGGCCTACCGCGCGATCACCGCGACCGGTGGCGTCGCCCCCGGATACCGGCCGACGCGCCCCGTCGCCGCGTGCTCGCTCGTCGACGGACTCGCCAGTTGCACCGATCCGGTGTCGCTCCCCCGGTAGCGGTCTGAAGCATCAACGGTTGCTCTACACTCGGGCGGGTGTCGAGCACAGCGTCACACCCCGCCGGCGCCGTGAGCGGCAGGCAAGCCCGATGGCAGCCACACAACGACAGCCGCCGGGAGCGGATCGTGCTGGCCGCTGTCGAACTGATCGAACAGGCGCCCGTCGGTGTCGAGGTGCCGATCATCCAGGTCGCCGAGCACGCCGGGCTCGCGAAGTCGGTGGTCTACCGGCAGTTCGCCGGGCGCGACGAGCTCGATCGCCGGATCAGGACCGAGATCGCCGACCGCTTCGTCGCCGATATCGAGGACGCGCTCGATATCGCCGAGGGCTCCATCCACGAAATCCTGGTGCGCACCATCGGCGGGGTCGTGACCTGGATTCAGGATCACCCCCGATTGCACGAGTTCTTGCGAACAGGTCCGTCGGAGGCCGATCCCGACATCGACGCGATGAGCGCGCTGATCACCACCCTCGCGGCGTCGACCAGAGCTCTGGTCACCGGACTGGCCGGCGTAGTCGGCGTGACCGACGAGGCCTCGGCCGACACCATGACTTTCGCCATCGTGTCGATGACCGAGGCCACCGTCACCCGCTGGGCCAACGACCCCGAGCCCGCGCTCACCAGAGATCAACTCATCGAGGAAGTCGCGTCCTACGCCTGGCACGTGGTCGACGGCGTCGCCCGTCGCCACGGCCTGAACCTCGACCCCGACCAGCAACTCACCGAGATCATCACCCAGCTGATCGCCGGCAACTGAAACGCTGCCGAACCCCGCTCACGCGACGCGACGCGCGCTGCGTTCGGGCTCGCTGCGGTAGCGCGACACAGGCCCATCGATACCGCACTTGCGCCACAGCCACTTGGCGGTCGGATTCATCAGACCGAGGTCGTTGGCCAGTTTGCGCATGTCACCGAAGTAACTCGACAGGATCTGCTGGGAGTGCTCGGACTTCCAGAACGCCTGCTCGATGACCTCGCGCGGAATATCGAACTCGCGCTCGAACGAGCGCGGTGGCGCCATGATCTCGCCGACCAGCCAGCGCATCGCGATCGGGAACGCCACCGAGCAGACCCCACGATTGAACTTGCCCATCCGGCTGATGTGCGCGGTGAGGAAGTCTCCGGCAAAGGAGATGTGGCGCGCTTCCTCGGCGATGTGGATCTGCATGGTGCGCAGCACCATCGGCGGCATCGACGCGCCTTCGCGGATCATCGCCTTCTGGTAGTGATCGATCGGCTCCTCACCGCCGAGGATGCCGATGAACAGAATGGTGTGGGCGTAGCCGCCCGCGACGCCGATCAGCGGCGACAGCGCGCGAAACAGCGGCCGCATCCCGGGCACATCGACATCGATGCGGTTGACCAGCTCCTGGAACATCTGGATGTGGTTGCACTCTTCGGTCATCTCGTGCAGGCAGTACCGGAATTCGGGCGAGCCGTTCGGCAGCTTCATGATGTATTGCATCATTCCGCGGATCAGGATGCTCTCGAAGGCGGCGCCGACCTTGACCGAATTGGCCGTACGCCACTTGCCGATCGCGATCTGCCGGTCGAGTGGTTGGTCGCGATACCACTGGGTGGCGCCGAGTGGGTCGACCCGCGGCGAGAGCACCCATCGCACATCGTTCGGGTCAAGGGCGAGCTCGGGCGAATCCCAGTCGATATCGAGGTAGGGATCGAAATGACGATCGACAGATCCCTGTGACAGGGTTGCCAGCGCCTCTCGGTACTCCTCGGTGATAGGTCCGCCGCGGCTCGATTCGGTCAGCGTCATCGGTGCCTCCTCGGTTCACGTCCGGCGCGCGCGCTGTTAGCGCCGTCACACCACTCTCCGAGAATAACTGAGACCGCCAGTCCCACACAACCCTGCCGCAGTAACGTTTTCTGGCGCCTACTCGACCAGCAGCACTACCAATTGGCGGGCCAGGTCGACGTCGCCGGGGCCGCCGAGCCAGATCAGCGGGCGTCGCTGGTCGAGATGGTCGAGCGCTTCGGGCAGAGATACGAAGACACGATCGGCACGCACGACACAGATCTGCGGAACGGACTCGGAAACGGCGGGCCCTCCATCGACATCGAGCGCCAGCGAACCGGTCGATGCGTCACCGGCCACCGCGTCGCGAACCACCGCCTCGCCGGTCTCGACAGACCCCGGGCCGCTGTGCACAACCCGATGCCCGGGCGCACTGGCCCAGCGATCCAGCCACGCCGGACCCGGCTCGACAGCGGCGAGCACGGTCTGCACGCTCATCCCGTACAGGACGTCGGCGACCGCGGCGGGCAGGCCCGCGATGTCGACAGTACGCACCAGCGAACCGTGCTCGCGCAACCGGTCGACGAACCGCTCGATCACCTCGGCTCGCTCGGTCGGATCCACGATCGCGTGCCTGCCCGCGGATCGACGCATGGGCACCCGACGCTCGTCCTCGGGCAGGTCGAGCAGCCCGTCACGGACTCGGCGCAAGATCTCCTCGCGAGAATTCACTCGGGCACTCTCCTTCGTTGGCGACGCCGATGTCGCCGTTCACGCATTCCCTCTCCCCGCATACCGCGAGAACACTTCGTTTTGCTACCGTACCGACCGGTCCACATGATCTGAGCGCGGCACGACGAAGCCGAGCAGGAGCATTAGCTGATCGACGATCAGGTCGAAGATCTCCGCGCGATTGCCGAAGGTGTCGCGGCCGTACATGTCGAACACGTCGAAGTTCACGGCGCCGAACAGTGTGGTCCACGCGGTGAGGGCGGACGCGATCACCGAATCGGGAACGGCCAGACCGAACTGCTCGCGGATCGTCGTGAAGTCGGCTGCCGTTTGCGCGGAGATCACGGGGTCGATTGCGGGACCGGTGAGCAGGCCGCATCGATACGCGTTGTCGATGATGCCGAGCAGAATCGCGATCACTCGCACGCCCGGCGCTATGGTGTCGGCCGCCGGTGCGGCGTAGCCGGGGACCGGCGTGCCGAAGAGCAGTCCGTACCAGGCGGGTTCGGCCACGGCCCAGGCCCGCACCGCCCGCGCGGTGATCCGGAAACGGGTCGCGGGGTCGTCGGGTGCGTCGGTCAGTGCCGCGTCGACCGCGTCGCCCAGCGCGTTGTAGCCGTCGACGACCAGCATCGTCAGCAACTCGTCACGGCTGCTGACATACCGGTACACCGCCGAGGACACCACGCCCAGATCGCGGGCCACCGCGCGCAACGACAACGCCGCTGCCCCCTGCGTCGCCAGATGCTCACGGCCGATCCGTTTGATGTCGGCGATCGTCTGGGCGCGGGCCAACGCACGCGGGCCCGGATGGTCGGAGCTCATCGTCTGATCATCGCCCACCGGCGACGCGGACCGGATCCGGGCGGGTGGCCGTGTCGCTTTCGGTGGCCGTGTCGTCCTCCGCGGCGGCGCGTTCGACCTCGGCGGCGAAGGTCGCGCCGCCGACCGCCCAGGCCATCGCCAGCAATCGGTCGCGGAAGCGGCTCAGATCGACGCCTACCCCTTCACCGCCGTACCCGGTTTCGGCCGCGTCGCGAACCGTGCCGACCACCTCGTCGGCGAGCTCGGCGATGCGCGACTGGATCAGCGTTCGCAAGACCCCGCTGAGCGTGACGTCGATACCGACGTCGTAGAGCACGAGTGCGGCCTTGAGCATGGTGCGGTCCGCGACGAACCACTGTGCGCCGCGTTGTTCCAGGTATCCCGCCGAGGCCAGTTCGGTGAGTACATCGGTGCCGCGCTCGCCCAGCATCGCGACGAGTTCGGCATCGTCGAGGTAGGACGAGCGTTCGATAGCCTGTCCCGCGCGTGGATCGAACAGCGTGCGCCAGTCACCTGCCTGTGGCTCGGTGTCGAATACCTCACGGATGGCATCGAGTCGCAGCCCGCGCGCCTGCATGGCGACGATGTCGCGCAACCGGTCCAGGTGCTCGTCGGTGTAGACGACTTCCTTGCCCGCGCGGCCGGGTCTCGGCAGCACGCCGAGCGAGTGGTAATAGCGGATGGTGCGCGACGCCACGCCGCTGACGTCGGCGAGTTCCGCTCGGGTGTATCGGTCCACGCGACCAGCATAGGTTGAGGTCGGCGCCTACGTTGACAGCTCTGACTGTCGCCGTTAGCGTTACCCGCGTCACTGTCGACACCGATCGAGGAGCTCCCCCATGCCCGAGCGCACCACCGACTTCGACGTTCTGATCGTCGGTTCCGGCTTCGGCGGCAGTGTCACCGCACTGCGGCTGGTGGAGAAGGGCTACCGGGTCGGTGTCATCGAGGCCGGTCGCCGCTTCGCCGATGACGAACTCCCCGAGACCAGCTGGGACCTGCGCAAATTCGTGTGGGCGCCCAAGCTCGGCTGCTATGGCATCCAGCGCATCCACCCGCTGCGCGACGTGCTGATCCTGGGCGGCGCGGGTGTGGGTGGTGGCTCGCTGAACTACGCCAACACCCTCTACGTGCCGCCGGAGCCGTTCTTCCTCGACCCGCAGTGGCGTGAGATCACCGACTGGCGCAGCGAGCTGACCCCCTACTACGAGCAGGCGAAGAAGATGCTCGGGGTGGTGACCAACCCCCATATGACTCCCGCCGACGAGATCTTCAAAGCCGTCGCCGAGGACATGGGCGTGGGCGAGACCTTCGTACAAACCCCGGTCGGCGTGTTCTTCGGTACACCCGGCGAAACCGAGGCCGATCCCTACTTCGGTGGCGTCGGTCCCGAGCGCACCGGCTGTGTGGAATGCGGCGACTGCATGGTCGGGTGCAAGTTCGGGGCCAAGAACACGCTGGTGAAGAACTACCTCTACCTCGCGGAACAGGCAGGCGCTCAGGTCATTCCGATGACCACGGTCTCGGCGCTGCGGCCGCTGCCCGACGGCACCTGGGACGTGGCCACCGAGCGCACCGGCGCCTGGGTGCGCAAAGCGCCCAAGACGCTGACCGCCGCTCACGTCGTGCTCGCGGCCGGAACGCTCGGCACGCAGAAGTTGCTGCACGCGATGCGCGATGAGGGTGCGCTGCCGAACCTGTCGGACAAGCTCGGGCTGCTCACCCGCACGAACTCCGAGTCGATCGTCGGAGCCGCGACCAAGACACTCGGACCCGATCAGGACTTCACCAAGGGTGTCGCGATCACCTCGTCGATCCACCCCACCCCCGACACCCACGTCGAGCCGGTGCGCTACGGCAAGGGTTCGAACTCGATGGGCATGCTGCAAACGCTCATGGTCGACGGCGGTGGGCGGATGCCGCGGTGGCTGCGGTTCCTCGGTCTGGTGCTGTCCAATCCCCTGATCTTCCTGCGTTTCATGAGCGTGAAGAACTGGAGTGAGCGCACGATCATCTCCCTCGTCATGCAGCACCTGGACAACTCGGTCACCACCTACACCAAGCGCGGACTGTTCGGTGGGCGCAAGCTCACCTCCAAACAGGGCCACGGACAACCGAACCCGACCTGGATCCCAGCGGGCAACGATGTGACCCGCAGGGTCGCGGAGAAGATCGGCGGTGTCGCGGGCGGCACCTGGGGTGATGTGTTCAATGTGCCGATGACGGCGCACTTCCTCGGCGGGGCGGCCATCGGCGCCGACGGTGAGCACGGCGTGATCGACGCCTACCACCGCGTGTACGGCTACCCCACGCTCAGCGTCGTCGACGGTGCCGCCGTGTCGGCCAACCTCGGCGTGAACCCGTCGCTCACCATCACCGCCCAAGCCGAGCGCGCGGCCGCCTACTGGCCGAACAAGGGCGAACTCGACACCCGCCCCGAACAAAGCGCCGGCTATGCCAAGATCGCCCCGGTCCGCCCGAACCAGCCGATGGTGCCCGAGGGCGCTCCCGCCGCACTGGTCCTGCCGATCGTCGAGATCCGTACCTCGGAGAAGACCGCGGGCTGACGAACGCTCGGCGAAACGGGATCTCGCCGGAGCTTCGCGGACAGGTTCAGAGTGCGTTGATCCGGGCCAGGGCTTCGAGAGCCAGATCGGCTGCCTGCCACAGCGCCGTGATCTCGGTGCGGATCGTTGGTGCGAGAGCGGGGTCCTGTAGGGCGAGGCCGTTGGTGAAGATCACTGTGTTCGCGCCCAGGTCGGCGGCGATGAGCAGTTGTTCGGTGGCGACCCCCGTGCCGAACAATTGGTCCAATCCCTCACCGACGAAATAGAACCGCCACAGCGGGCCGAGGTCGGCGCCGTAGGCCGCTTTGGTGCGGTCGATGATCACGTCGCCGGCCGCGGCGATAGCGGCCACGATCTTGAAATAGTCCGGGGCGTTCTCCGGCCTGCTGTGCACGGCCGCGGTCGAGTAGGCCAGGTCGACGGTGAGGTGCGCGTTGTAACCGGCCATAGCGGTGCGGGCGCGCGACGCCTCGCAGTCGCGGGCGAGCGAGAAGTAGTGTGCCCAGTGTGGTTCCACGATGCCGCCGGTGAATTCGGCGTGCAGATTGTCGAGAAATCGGCCGAGCAGTTCCGCGCTGATCGCGTGCGCGTACTCGCTGTCCGCGAACGCTGACGGGTCGCGTTGCATCGGCATCACGGCCGCGTATTCGACGCCGTCGAGTCCGATCGAGAACAGCCCACGCAGGTCGCGGTGCTCGACGAGGATCTCGGTGATTCGTTGGTGGCGGGCCACGGCGTCCTCGAGCCGGGCCAGTCCGTCGATGCCGGAGATCGCCGACGTGTCCGACAACCGCACGATCTCGGCGATGTCGGCCTGCGACAGGGTGGACCCGCAGGCGGTGTCGGCAACCGCGCCCGCGGCATGGCCCGCGGGGATGAGCAGCGCCGCGACAGCGGCGATGGCGGCTATTGCAATCGATACGCGCACAACGCCGATTCCACCATCTCTCGGCATGATTCGCCCATCGACGCGCGCATCGACACACCCGTTTGGCGTGTCGGCCTTCAGCGCCACGGCGAGACCGACACTGGCGACGATCCAGATCCATGACCCCGGCTCCGGCGAGCCGGGGTCGATCGGCTCACGCGGTTGTAGGCTCGGCCGCGGTGGTCTCCTCGGCAACAGGAGTCGCCGTCGGCAGCAGCGAGTACGCCAGGCAGACCAGCGCGAAGAACAAGTAGCCCAGTGCCACACCTGGTGCGGCGGCCCACTCGACCGCGTGCGCGTGGATCAGTCCGATCCAGCTCAATCCGGCCCCGATGACCGCCGCCACGCCCGCCGCACGGAAACGTTTGTCGAGAATGAACGTGACGATCGCGCCGAGGACCAGACCGGCCAGCACCGCACCGGACCCGAAAACCTTCAGTCCGTCGTACACCACACCCGCCTGACCGAGCGCGTCCGAACCGACCTTCTGCGCCGACGTTCCCGCCGCGGACAGCGCGTTGTCGATCTGGGTGACCGCCCACTCCGCCAGGTTGGGCAGCAGCGCCGCCACCACCGCCACCGCGTGGATCCGCGGTACCGCCTGGAACGCCTGGGCGCCGATCAGCAGGCCGATGTAGAGCAGGATCGGGACGATCGCCGGGATGGGCAGCAGGGTCGCGAGGATGCCGAAAAGGCCGAGTAGACACATGATTCCGATGGTCAGGCCGCTGGCGAGCGAATAGCCGGTGCGCCCGCCCGCGTCCTTCCACCCGGGGTGGCCGATGTAGACCGCGGGCGGGAAGGGTGAGCCGAAGCCCGCGCCGATCACCGCGCCGAAACCGTCGGCCAGCAGCACACTGCGCAGGTTGTAGTTGTCGCCCGCGGCCGCGGCGCTTTCCACATTGCTCATGGCTTCGGTGAAGTTGTAGATGCCCAGCGGGATGGCGGTGGCGAGCAGCGGAGCGAGGTTGCCCAGTCCGTCGAAGAGCAGGCCGAGGCGCAGATCGGGCAGTCCGAGCGCGATGTCGTGCGCGGCCTGGCTGACATCAGGTGCCGACATGTACCCACCGATCCAGCCGATCGCCGTACCGACCAGCAGCGCGACCAACCCGACCGGGATGTTGCCCGGCAGCTTGATGTCGGTGAAGAAGCCGATCAGGATGATGGCCAGCACCGGCAACCCGATCCAGGCCACCTCCCACATCTGCGCCGCGGGGCGCATGGCGATGAAGGTGATCGAGATTCCGGCCAGGGTGCCCAGCATCGCGGCACGCGGGGTGACCTTGCGGATGTAGGGACCGACGAAGGCTCCGATCATCACGATCACGCCGATCATGAAGGCCCAGGCCAGACCGGCTGCCCAGGCCCGCAACGGATCTCCGGTCGCCAGATAGATCGGCAGCATCACCACGAACACGACGATGAACATGTGCGGAACGCTCGGCCCGTACGGCAGTGCGGTGACATCGTCGCGTCCTTCGCGGCGGGCAAGGCGCCGAGCCAGCACCATGTAGTACAGATTGCCCAGCACGAGCGCGACGCCGAGTGCGGGCAGCACGGTACCGAGTACATCGGTGCTGGGAATCTTCACCACCGCGATGGTGAGGGTGGTCAGGGTGAGGACATTGACCAGGATGTTGAACGCCAGCCCGAAGAAGGCGTTGGTGTCTCCCCTGGTCCACCACGGCAGGGCCAGGGGTGTGGGAGGTTGCGGTGCGGTGGTCGTTTTCGAGGTGTCGACGGACATGGTGGATCCTGTTCGCTAGGCCGTGACGGTGGCGGTGGTGGTGTCGAGGGCGGCGATGACGGCCGCGGAGTCGGCGACCCAGCCGAAGATCGCGCCCTGAGCCGAGATCATCGACAGTCCGACGCGCTGGAATTCGGGGAAATAGGAGCCCACGCAGTCGGCGATCACGAGACATTCGTAGCCGCGATCGTTGGCCTCGCGGACGGTGGTGTGGACACAGACCTCGGTGGTGACGCCGGTGACGAGCAGCGTGGTGATCGACTGCCGGTGCAGTACAGCGGCCAGTTCGGTCGCGTAGAACGCGCCCTTGCCCGGCTTGTCGATGACGATCTCGCCGTCGATCGGCGCCAGTTCGTCGATGATGTCGTGGCCGTATTCGCCGCGGATCAGGATGCGCCCGAATCGCCCCTGGTCACCGATGCGCTGGGAGGGGTTGCCGCGCCGCAGTTTTGACGGCGGGCAATCGGACAGGTCGGGCAGGTGGCCTTCCCTGGTGTGGATCACGGTGATGCCCGCGGCTCTGGCGGCGGCGAGCACACCGGCGAGAGGGTCGATGACGGTGCGCAACAGAGCGACGTCGTTGCCGAGGCTCTCGCCGAAGCCACCGGGGAGCAGGAAGTCTCGCTGCATGTCGATGAGGACCAGCGCGGTTGTCGTGGGATCGAAGGTGAACGGGCTCGGGGTGGCGGGGATTTCGGTCATCGTCGCTCCTGCAGGGTTACCGGGCCGAAGTGATGGGGTAGTGCCGTGCTGCGTGGTTCGTCCAGTAGCCGGGCGGCGGCGGCGAGAACGACGTCGTCGGCGAGTGCCGGGCCGAAGACCATGAGCGAGACCGGTCTGCCGTCGCGGGTGGTGCCGGCGGGGACAGCGATCGCGGTCAGGTCGAGAAGGTTGCCGAAGTGGGTGTAGTGACCGAGCACGGTGTTGGTGGCGATGGGGTCGGCCAGCACCTGCGCGACGGTGAAGGTGGTGCCGATGGTCGGAACGACCACCGCGTCGACCTCGTCCCACATCCGGGCGACCTCGGCGCGCAGTTCCTGCAGCCGCTGTTGCGCGCGGAACACATCCACGGCACTGAATTGCCTTCCGCTGTCCAGGATTTCCCGGATCACGGGCAGGATCGAGTCCGGCCGTTCGGTCAGAAAATCGTCGAATTCGACCAGGCGTTCGGCGACCCATGGACCCTGATAGAGCAGCGCGCCCGCCGCGAGAAACGGTGCGAGTGTCGTGTCCGGGCAGCGGAATCCCTTGCTCGGCAATCTGTCTCGCGCGGCGATGTGTGCCGCGCGCATGGCCTCGTCACCGAAGAACTCGAGCTCCTGCGGGGCCGGTAGGCCGAGACGGATCGGGCCGCCGGGGAAGCGCCCGCCTCTGGCGCGGGTCCACGGATCTTCGTGATCGACCGCCATGATCACCTCGGCGACCAGATCCAGGTCCTCGACGGTGGTCGCCATCAGGGTGAGACAGTCCAGCGACTTGCACGCGGGCACCAGCCCGACAGTGCTGATCAGGCCACGCGACGGTTTCCAGCCGATGATGCCGTTGAGCGCGGCGGGTACGCGGCCCGAACCCGCGGTGTCGGTGGCCACGCAGAACGGCACCTGGCCGAGGGCGACCGCGAGCGCCGATCCAGAACTCGAACCGCCGGAGATGAGATCGCCACCGAAGACGCTGCGCGGCACCGGGTACGGGGTTCGGGTGCCGTTGAGGCCGGTGGCGAACTGGTCGAGATTGGTCTTACCGACGAAGAGCGCGCCCGCATCGAGCAGCCGCTGGACGGCGGGCGCGGTCCGGGTCGCGAGGTAGGCGTAGTCGGGGCAGGCCAGCGTGGTCGGATAGCCGGCGACGTCGATGCTGTCCTTCACCCCGAAGGGAACGCCGTACAGCGGTAGTGTGCGGGCGCCCGGCATTCGTTCGATCGCCGCTGCGGCGGCGAGCAGTTCGTGCCGGGGAACCGGGGTGATCCAGGTGCCGTCGTCGCCGCGCGCGGCGATCGCGTCGGCCACTCGGGCCGCGGTTCTGGTCGGGGAGCCGTTGCCGCCCTGGTGCTGGGCGAGGATTTCCGTGACCGTAGAGCCTGTCATGTTGTCGATTGTCGACAGAAATTGTGACGACGGAGGGATCGGTCTGTATCGGATGTGTTAGCGGATACCGAGTTTCAGGTATGTTTGCTCGCCGTGCGCGCGCAGCGCGGCCTCCGCACGCAGCGGGTCGTTGCTCTCCAGAGCGGCGAGCAGTTCCTGATGTCTGCGCACGCCTTCGCGGCGGGCGCCCACCTCGGTTTCCTCACGCAGATTGCGTGCCATCGCGAGCTGGAGTTTCACGAGGATCTGTTCGTACACCAGGTTCAGTTGCCGATTGCCTGCCAGCGCGACGATTTCGACGTGGAAGCGGCGATGTGCGTCGTCGCGGGCGACCCAGTCCTTACGCAGGTCGGCCGTGGTGAGGTCCCCGAGTGCCGCGCGCACCCGCTCCAACCGCAGGTCCGCGCTCGGGAGCGCGGCGGTCAACGCGCTCTGTTCCAGCGCGCGGCGCACCTCGAACAGTTCGACGATGTCGTGCGCCGACCACACCACGACCCGGTAGCCGCGACGCGGCAGATGCTCGACGAGACCCTGCTCGGCCAGGCGCCGCAGTGCCTCCCGCACCGGCGCCCGGCTGATGCCCAGTCGCGCGCAGAGGGCTTCCTCGCCCACCCGCTCCCCCGGCGCCAACGCGCCGCTGAGCACTGTCGCGCGCACGTGCTCCGCGGTCATCTCCACCAGACTCGCCGGGAGATCGGTCGGATGCGATGCGGCTGCCGTCATGAGTCGAGTCTACGAACAGTCGGCGGTGTGGCGCCGACGCCGCTAGACCAGACGCAGGCTGTCGATCAACTTCTTCGCCTGATCAGCGGTCAGTTCGCCGGTGGTGCCGCGGTCGACGAGGATGGTCAGGACGAGCACGGTGCCTGCGGCGTTGCGGAAGCCGAAGGTGTAGACGGAGTAGGCATTCGCGGTGCAGCCGGGGACCTGCGGGGTCCATGGGCCTGCGGTCTCGACGAATTGGCCGCTGATTCCGCTCTGGGTCTTCAACGACACCGGCGTGCTGACTTTGCCGCCGGTCGGGTCCGAATAACCGCCTGCCGCGGCTATTTTCGCGACGTTCTTGGCGGCGGCGGCCAGATCGGTCCCGGTGGTCGAGGTCACCGCGGCCATGGCGCGATACACCGAACCGGGGCAGTAGTTGGCTCCCTCGGTCGACTGACCGCGACCGTCGATCGCGCCGGTGGCGTTGGAGAACGACATGGTGTCACTCTCGGAGTGGACGGTCCACGTCGACGGCACGTCGTAGGCGACGCGATAGCCGGCGATGAGCACACCCTTCGAGCCCGGCGTGAGCGGTGCGGTACTGGTGCCCGACAGCGGTCCCGCTTTTGTCGTGGTGGTCGATGTGCTCGCCGCGACGGTGGATTCGTCGGAAGAGCTGGCGGCGAACCCGATGGCTACGGCTACCCCGACCACCAGCACGAGAACCACCGCGATCACCGCGATGATGGTGCCCGAGCCGCCGCTGCGCCGTGGTGGCGGCGAATACTGCGGCGGCACGGGCGCATAGCCATAGGGCTGTTGACCATACCCCGCCTGGGGGGCGTACTGACCCGGCCCGAACTGCGCCCCGTAGGGCTGCTGACCGATCCCGGGCTGGGACGGATAGGCCTGCCCACCATCGGGCTGCGCCGCGTACGGGTTGTGCACGGCGCCGGATTGCTGCTTGTACGCCTGCGGCCCGCTCCCGGGCTGGGCCGCGTACGGATCGTGGCCTACTCCGGGTTGTTGCCCGGTCCATGGCTGACCGGGTGCTGTCGGCGGCGCGTACGGTTGCTGTCCGGTCCCCGGCTGTCCCACTCCGGGCTGCTGCCACTGTTGCCCGGTCCCGGGTGGCGACCCGTACGGCTGCTCGCCCGTCCCCGGCGGTGCGAAGGGCTGCCCGAACACGGTGGGCGGCGCCATCGGATGTTGCCCGCTCCCACCATGGTTCGCTCCCGATTGCGGGCCGGGGGCCGACTGCTCGGCCGGGTTGGCGGGCGAGCGCAGGATGGTGGGGTCGGCGGTAGGCTGCGCGGCGGGGTCAGGGGTGGGGCCTGACATTCCGGGCGCCTCCCACCACCGATCACTGTCGTTTGCCACGGTCCGTCCTTCCTCACCATCCGCCTCCGCGACCGTCGAGCGGGCCGCGTCCGGTCGGATCCCCTCCCAGAGTAATGGCGAACCACCCTCGCCGAGAACTCGAATCGGCGCGTTCCTCGGCCGTTCGGTGGCGACTCCGGTCGCGGTCGAACCCGACCGTGTGGTCAGTCGTGTGACCCGCCGGAGGTGATCCGGTCGGCGGCACTCACCGTCGCCACGCCGAGCTGACTCAAGGCGAGAGCCGACAACCGAGTATCGGGGCAGCTCACGACCGCGGCGACTACCGCACCGGAGCGATCGCGGATCGGGGCGGACAGCGTGACGACGGCGTTCTCGGGGCCGAGTTCGTCGGGAAGGTAGTCGATGGTGATCAGTTCGGTGATGACCGACCCCAGTTGGGCGCGCAGGGCGGCCGTGATCGGTGAATCACGCAGGCCCGCCAGTACTTCCAGCATCGGCGTCGAGTCGTCGACCAGCCGTTCGACCGAGTAGCCGCGGGTTCGGATTTCGGCGAGTACGCGGGCGAGGCGGTCGTGGTGGGCCGGGTCGGCGGTGGCGAGCCAGGCCTGCTGGACGGGCTCGGGCGCCCAGGCGACGAATTCGCGACAGACGGGCGGCGCGAGCGGCAGGCGCCTGCCCGGACGGATCCAGCCGGCCGACGGATGCCCGACCACCTCGGTCACGACGATGCTGTTCCCGGCGCGCTCGGCCAGGAACACCGGGACACCGGCCTGTTCGGACAGCTCCCGCAGGTGCGGCACCGCCGTGCGGCGCAGCGGAAACGCTGCCTCGGCGCGCCTGGCCACGGTCAGCAGCCGTAGTCCGATGCCGTAGCAGCCGTCGTTGTCGCGCACGGTCCAGCCCTCGGCGGTGAGCTGGGCGAGGACAGCGTGCGCTGTGGCGCGGGAGAGCCCCGCTTCGCGCACGATCCGAGCCAGCGACAGGCGTTCGGTGGCATGTCGCGACAACAGCTCCAGCACTGCCACCACACGCTGCGTCGGCGGCGACGCGGCACCGGGGAGCTCGGCATCGCCGATCGAATCCGGGGCCACCTCTTGACCGGCGCGTCCGGCCCGGCTTATCGTCGGTGTCACAATATCGAACAATAGCGTCGAATATTCGACATTGCAACCCGTGGGGCGAAATCGCCCAGCGGATTGCGCGAACGAAGTGGGTGAACAGTGCAGGCGGGGTACGAGTTATCGCATCTGGCGGCCTTGGAGGCCGAGTCGGTGCACATCTTCCGGGAGGTCGCGGCCACGCTCGCGCGACCGGCCCTGCTCTTCTCCGGCGGCAAGGACTCCGCCGTGCTGCTGCACCTGGCGCGACGCGCGTTCTGGCCGGCGCCGCTGCCGTTTCCGCTGCTGCACGTGGACACCGGCCACAACTTCGACGAGGTGATCGAGTTCCGCGACCGCACCGCCGAGCGCACCGGGGCACGGCTCGAGATCGCCCGGGTCCAGGACGACATCGACGCGGGTCGCGCCGTGGAACGTCCCGGCGGCACCCGCAACCCCCTCCAGACCACCACCCTGCTGCGCGCGATCGGTGAACACCGGTTCGACGCGGCGTTCGGCGGTGCGCGCCGCGACGAGGAGAAGGCGCGCGCCAAGGAGCGAGTGTTCAGCTTCCGCAACAGTTTCGGCGAATGGGACCCGCGCGCGCAGCGACCCGAGGTGTGGAACCTCTACAACGGACGCCATCAGCCCGGCGAACACATTCGGGTGTTCCCGCTGTCGAACTGGACCGAGCTCGACATCTGGGAGTACATCGACCGCGAGGCCGTCGAGTTGCCGTCGCTGTACTACGCGCACCGGCGACAGGTCATCGAACGCGACGGAATGCTGTTGTCGGCGACCCGATTCATCACACCGGCAGCCGGTGAACGGGTCTTCGAGGCGAGCGTCCGATTCCGCACGGTCGGCGACGCCACCTGCACCGGCTGTGTCGAGAGCACCGCCGACACCGCGGCGAAGGTGATCGCCGAGACCGCCGCCACCCGGCTCACCGAACGCGGCGCCACCCGCGCCGACGACCGGATCTCCGAGACCGGCATGGAAGACCGCAAGCGAGAGGGCTATTTCTGATGCGCCGCAACCTGTTACGACTGGCGACCGCGGGCAGCGTCGACGACGGCAAGTCCACCCTCATCGGCCGGCTGCTCTACGACTCCAAAACCCTGTTCGACGACCAGCTGGCCACCATCGAACGCGTCAGCACCGAACGTGGTGGGACGGGAGCCGATCTCGCGCTGGTCACCGACGGCCTGCGCGCCGAGCGCGAGCAGGGCATCACCATCGACGTCGCCTACCGCTACGTGACGACACCGCGCCGCAAGTTCGTCATCGCCGATACTCCGGGACACGTGCAGTACACCCGCAACATGGTGACCGGCGCGTCCACCGCGGACCTCGCGCTGATCCTGGTCGACGCCCGCACCGGCGTTTCCGAGCAGACCCGCAGGCACGCGTTCCTCGCGACGCTGCTCGGCGTACCGCACCTGGTGGTGTGCGTGAACAAGATGGACCTGGTCGACTGGTCCCAAGAGCGGTTCGAGGAGATCCGCGCCGAATTCGCCGCGTTCGCCGCCAAATTAACGGTGGGCGATCTGAGCTTCGTGCCCATGTCGGCGCTGCTCGGCGACAATGTCGTCGACGGTTCCGAGCACCTGGACTGGTATCCGGGACCGCCGTTGCTGCGCCACCTCGAGGACGTCCACATCGCCTCGGACCGCAACCTCATCGATGCCAGGCTGCCGATCCAGTACGTCATCCGGGCGCAGGAGGGACTCGACCACCGCAGCTACGCGGGCACCATCGCGGGCGGCATCTTCAAGCCCGGCGACGAAGTGGTGGTGCTGCCCGCCGGGCGGACCTCGCAGGTGAAGCAGATCTGGGGTCCGGGCGGAACGAAGGTCGAGGAGGCGTTCACCGGCATGGCGGTCTCGCTGACCCTCGACGACGACATCGATGTCGGACGCGGCGACCTGCTCGCCCGGCCCGGTAACCGTCCGCACATCGGCACCGACCTGGACGCGATGGTGTGCTGGTTCTCCGAGGATTCCCAGTTGCGCGAGGGCGCCGAGTACCTGGTGCGCACCGCCGCACAGACCTCATCCGCCCAGGTCACGACCATCGACTACCGCCTCGATGTGAACACCCTGCACCGGGTCGAGGACGTCACCACGTTGTCGCTCAACGACATCGCGCGCGTCCGGTTGCGCAGCCGTCATCCGCTGCTGTCGGACCCGTACCGGGAGAATCGGCGCACCGGCAGCTTCATCCTCATCGATCCGGTGACCGATCGGACCGTGGCCGCCGGGATGGTGACGGGCCGAGAATCCGGGACCGACTCCGCGCGCGGCGACAGCGCACACGTGGCCCCGGCCGTGGTCTGGCATCGGTCGGCGGTGAGTCGCGCCGAGCGCGGGCACGCGGGCACGACGGTGTGGTTGACCGGCCTGTCCGGATCGGGCAAGTCCAGCTTGGCGGTCGAGCTGGAGCGGCAGTTGGTCGCGGCCGGTCGCCCCGCCTACCTGCTCGACGGTGACAATCTGCGGCACGGTCTCAACGCGGGCCTGGGTTTCTCCCCCGCCGACCGGGACGAGAACGTCCGCCGGGTCGCCGAAGTCGCGGCGCTGTTCGCAGATTCGGGCGCGGTGGCGATCGTGTCGGTGATCAGCCCGTTCGCCGCGCAGCGCGCCGCCGCCCGGACCACCCACGCCGATCGCGACCTGCCGTTCCACGAAGTGTTCGTCGACACCCCGCTCGCGGAGTGCGAGCGCCGCGACGCCAAGGGCCTCTACGCGAAAGCCAGGGCGGGCGAACTGCCCGGCTTCACCGGAATCGGCTCGCCCTACGAGCGACCCGACCATGCTGACCTGGTCATCACTCCCGAGCTCGGTACACCGACCGAGATCGCCGCCCACATCCTCCGAGAGCTAGGAATCGCAGACCGTTGACCCACTCCAGTACCGCCACCGAATCCGGAGCCGGCGCGCCACCGGAACCGCTCACCGCGCCGTTCCTCGCCGCGGTGGCCCAGGCCGAAACACTCATCGCCGGAGCGGAATTCGTCCGCGACGAGCAGGACCTCGCCGAGGGCTACGACTATCTGGCCGCCAGTGTCGCTGCCTGCCTTCGCCTGTCGGGCGCGCACGGCACCTCGCATCCCTACTTCGTGTCCTCGACGGGTCCGTACGCCAAAATGGGCCTGGATAATCCGGACACGCTCTACTACCACGCGACGATCGAGCCGACCGCCGAGTACCTGGTGAGCGGGGTCCGCGGCAGCACCGTCGATCTCAGTTTCCAGGTACTCAAAGGCGACTACACCGCGACCGATGTGCCCGGCGGCGCCGACGCGTTCGATGACCGGCGCATCCCGATCACCGCCGACGGCAGCTTCTCGCTTCGCTTCGGACCCCCGAAAGCCGATGCCGGGCCGGACTACTTCCCACTCGGGGACGGTGCGTCCATGCTCGCCGTGCGCGAGGTCTACAGCGATTGGACCGAGCACAAGGGTTCGATCCGGATCGAGCGCGTCGATACTGTCGGCACCGCACCGGTGGAACCGGATCTCGCCCGTCTGCGCAAACGGTACGGCGCGGCGGCGAAGATGCTGCTCACCCGCGTGCACACCTGGTTCAACTTTCCGAAGTGGTTCTATCTCGATCTGCCGGTGAACACCCTCACCGCGCCCCGGCTCACCCCCGGTGGACTGAGCACCCAGTACTCCTCGGTGGGCCATTTCGATCTGGCCGACGATCAGGCACTGGTGATCACCGTCCCGAAATCCGATGCGCCGTATCAGGGCTTCCAGCTGGGCAGTCTCTGGTACATCTCGCTGGACTACGTCAACCACCAGACCAGCCTCAATCACTCTCAGGCCCAGGTGGATTCGGACGGCCTGATCCGCATGGTGGTGAGCAAGCAGGACCCGGGCATCGCGAACTGGATCGAGACCACCGGCCGCACCCGTGGCATCTTGCAGTTCCGGTGGCAGCGCACCGATCGGCCGATGACCGAGTCCGATGGTCCGACGATCGTGGTCGTACCGATCGACGCTGTCGCACAACACCTTCCGTATTTCGAAGACAACCGAATCGACGCCGCTGGTTGGCGCGATCGGATCGCCGCCCGGCAGCGGGCATTCGCCGAGAGGATGCTGGGATGAGCGGGGCGCTGTTGGACGGCAAGGTCGTCGTCGTTTCCGGGGTCGGACCGGGTCTGGGCCGGTCGATCTGTCTGGAGGCGGCCGCGGCGGGGGCGACGGTCGTGCTCGCCGCGCGTACCGAATCGCGGCTGCTCGAGGTGGCGGCCGAGATCGAGGCCGCGGGCGGCGCCACGCTGAGTGTGCCCACCGACATCACCGATGAGGCGGCGGTCAGCACGCTCGTGGCACGCACCGTCGACACCTTCGGCCGGGTCGACGCACTGGTGAACAACGCGTTCTCGGTGCCGTCGATGAAGCCGCTCGATCGCACCGATTTCGACCACATCCGATCGAGCCTGGATATGACAGTGCTCGGTGGCCTGCGGATGACGCAGGCGTTCGCGCCCGCTCTCGCCGAGGCCAACGGCGCTGTGGTGATGATCAATTCGATGGTCGTGCGACACTCCGAGCCGCGTTACGGCAGCTACAAACTCACCAAGGCCGCACTGCTGGCCATGTCGCAGACCCTGGCTACCGAGCTCGGCGGCAAGGGCGTGCGGGTCAACAGTGTGCTGCCCGGCTACATCTGGACCGATCAGCTGAAGTGGTACTTCGGTCAGGTCGCCGAGAAGTACGGCATCACCGTCGAGCAGGTCTATGAGCAGACCGCGTCGAAATCGGATCTGAAGCGGTTGCCCGAGCCCGAGGAAATCGCCCGCGCGGTGGTGTTCCTCGCCTCCGATTGGTCGTCGGCGATCACCGGTCAGACCCTCGACGTCAACTGCGGCGAATACCACAACTAGGAGCTTGTCGAAATGACTGTGCGCACCGATGTCGGCACCGTGGCCGACCTGCACGCCTCAGCAACCAAACTCACCGGTCTCACCGATTTCGGGGCCGACGACTACACCGAGGCGTTGCAGGTGCTGCTCGACTCGTATCGCGACGAGGCCGGGCTCACCGAACTCGGCTCCAAGATGTCGCGCTTCTTCCTTCGCGGCACGCTGGTCGCCCGTGCGCTGAGTGAAGCGGCCTGGGCGGCGAACCCCGGCTACGCCGAAACACCGGTCACCCGGCCCATTTTCGTCACCGGCCTGCCCCGCACCGGCACCACGGCGCTGCACCGACTGCTGGTCGCCGACCCGGCCAACCAGGGGCTCGAGATGTGGCTGACCGACTTCCCCCAGCCGCGACCACCGCGCGCGGACTGGGATCACAACCCCGCCTACCAGCAGATCGACGCGGGCCTGCGCCAACACCAGGTGCAAAACCCCGAGTTCATGGGCCTGCACTACATGAGCGCCGCCGATGTGGAGGAATGCTGGCAACTGCTGCGTCAGTCGGGCACGTCGCACTCCTTCGAATGTCTGGCCTACGTGCCGGGCTACGCGCGGTGGCTGGCAGGCCAGGACTGGACATCCGCCTACGCGCGCCACCGTCGCAACCTGCAACTGATCGGTATGAACGACACCCGCCGCTGGGTGCTCAAGAATCCCAGCCATCTGTTCTGCCTGGACGCCCTGCTGGCGAACTACCCCGACGCCATCGTCATCCAGACCCATCGCGACCCCGCCACCATCATCCCGTCGGTGTGCAGTCTCAACGAGCACGCCACCCGAGGCTGGTCGACCGTCTTCACCGGCGACACCATCGGGCGCACCCAGCTCGACCTCTGGGCACGCGGCCTGGCGGAGTTCACCGCCGCCCGTACTCGCCACCCCGAGGCCACCTTTATCGACGTCGACTTCGACGACCTGCGCACCGACCCCCTCGGCGTCGTCGACCGGATCTACACCAGCACCGGAACCACCTTCACGCCCGAGGCCCGAACAGCCGTCACCGCACTCGACCAGGAGAGCCGCACGGGCGACCGCAAAGCCACCCACCACTACTCCCTCGCCGACTACGGATTGTCCGAGGAGATGGTCGCCGAACGATTCCAGCGATGACATCTGCCCTGCCCGCGCGATTCGGTCGTGCGGGCAGGTTGTCCGTTCTCACCCCGGGATCCGGAGTTCACTCCCCGGCCTGCGCCGAATCCATGGCCGCGAGCAGGGCCGCGCCCCGGGGTGAGATCCGGTAGCCGGTGCCCAAGCTGACGGTCAGGCCGAGGTTCTTCAGCTTGCGCACGTTGAGTTTGAAGCGGTACGGGTCACGACGGAGTTCCTCGGCCAGGTCCGGCGCCCGAGTCGCGGGCCGCCGCTGGATGATTCGGAGCGTGTCGTGGGTCCACGGGCCCTCGGGATCGGTGCGGTCCAGGCGGGCGAGGCGGGCGGCCAAGGCCTCGATATCGTCGATCCGGGCGTCGGCGGCCAACGCGTCGCGCGGATCCTCCTCGGCGAGATAGCGGATCCGCAGCAGGTAGATCGGGTCCTGTGGGGCGCCTCTGAGGTCGGCGACCACGTCGGCGGGTGCGTCGTATCCCGCGGCACGCGCGTCCTCGACGCTGATCTGCTCGGCGGTGACCGTCGACATCCGGTCGACGGCGATGCGGCCCGCACCGGTGCGGTAGATCTTGCCTTCGGTGGCCTGCCGATGACGCCACCGGCGAAAGAGCACCGTCACCGCCCCGCTGCGGATGCCTGCCCAGCGCTGCTTCTCGATCAGCATGCGAGCGCCGACCGGCCGGGGTGGATCGTGGTCGGTTCGTCCTCGATCATCTCGCCAGGCTATCGCGAGCAGCGCCGGGCAGGGTACCCCGCGCGTCCCGTTCGGAGGGCATCCACCGGTCTCGATACACAGCCGACTCCCAGCCTGGTCCCACCGGGCTCGACGGTTGCGCCGCGAAGATTCAGCTATCGGCCGCGCATTCGAGCCGGCCGACGATCTCGCCGGTGAGATCGACGATCAGGAGGTACGTGGATGAGAATCAAGTCGACAGTGGCCAAGACCGCGGTGGCGGGCACTCTCGCACTCGGAGTGCTGGGCACCACGGCCGCCGTGGCGAGCGCCGACCCCGGTGAGCACGACCAGCAGCGGCCCCAGCAGGGCCAGGAGCATCGGCCGCAGCAACAGCCGCAGCAACAGCAGGAGCACCACCGCGACGAGGCGCCGCAGCACGGTTTCTGGTTCTTCGGCACCTGGGTTCCCCTGCCCTGAACCCAGCGCGGACCCGGCGTTTGCCGGGTCCGCGGTGCTCGGGTGCGAGTTGCGCTGCGGGACTTGACTATCCAGTTCGAGAAACCCATCCGTGGCGAGGTCGGTGACGAATGGATTGCAGGCGGGTCGGCACCGATAACCGGTACCATTCACTCCCCTGAAGCCGACCCGCCTGCTTTCACCGGCACCGAACAGCGTCCGGCCCACCTCGAGTGACCCTGCTCAGAGCCCGTCGGACCGGGCGGTGGCCGCCGGGTTCGTGGCATCGCGGATCACGCGCAGTCCGGTGATCAAGCCGTCGAGTTGCGCGGGGGTCAGCTGACCGGTGAGCCATTGTTCGAGGGCGGCGAGGTAGTCGGGCAGGACCTGCTCGAGGCGACGAATGCCCGCATCGGTCAGTACCGCGTAGGCGCTGCGCCGATCAGCCGGGTCGAGTCGGCGTTCGACCAGTCCCGCCGTGGCCAGTCGGTCGACCAGCCGGGTGACGCCGCTGGTCGAGAGCTCGGTTTGCGTGGCCAGATCCGACATCCGCAGGCGGCAGCCCGGGGAGCGGCTCAGTCTCAGCAGAGCATTGAGGTCCAGGCCCGAGAGCCCGTGCGCCTTCCAGGTCGGCTCGAGTTTGGCGATGAGCCCACTGTGCGCCTCGAAGAGCAGACCGGAGATGGTGAAGCGGGGGTCGTCGAACAGCTCGCGCACGGACATAGCGCCACTCTAGCCAATATTTGCCATGCGGATAGTTGACACGCGGAATATCTGCGGGTATTTCTATGCATAGACATTATTCCGCACCGCAAATATTGGAGAGATCATGGCGCACACCACATGGGTTGCCGGTTTCCGGACCGGGGTCATCGACCCGACCGAGCAGATCAAGCTCGCCGAATCACGGGAGTTCGGTGACGAGACCGTGCGCCATGTCCTGCGTATGGCAGGCGGTGGCGAGGCGGTGCGGGTGCGGTTGACCAACCGCTACGGTGCCGCGCCCCTGCGGATCGCCGCCACCCGGCTCGCTCAGCGCAAGACCGGCTCGGCGATCGGTACCGATCGCGAAGTCACGTTCGGTGGCGCTGCGGAGGTCACCATCGACGCGGGGGCCGACCTGGTGAGCGATGCGATCGACCTGCCGGTCGAGGCGGGCGAAGACCTGCTGCTCAGCCTCTACATTCCGGCGTCGACCGGCCTTGCCACCTTCTCCCATCAGCCCGGTGAGATCTCCTACATCGTCGGCGGCGATCATGTCGCCGACGTGGAACTCACCGGCGCACAGGAGGTTCCGTTCCGGTTCTTCGTCACCGGGATCGACGTGCTCGTCACCGACCCGACACCGGTCGCCGTCGCCTTCGGCGACTCCTGGTTCGAAGGCGTCGGCACCACGCCGAGCGCCAATCGCCGCTCGGTCGACGCCCTCAACGTCCGCCTCACGCGGGGATGGGTGGTCAACAACGGCATCGCGGGCAATCGCCTCACTGCCGAGGAGATCGGCGAATCCGGTGTGCGCCGTTTCGATTCCGACGCCTTGCGGGTCCCCGGGGTCACCGACATCCTCCTCAATTTCGGAATCAACGACCTCATCCTCGGGGCCATGGGCGGCCAACCGTCCGCGAGCACCGAGGAGCTGATCGCCGGTTTGACCGACTTGGCCGCCCGCGCTCACGCGGCCGGACTGCGCATTCACGCCGCCACCATCGGCCCCTACGCGGGCTGTGTCTTCCCCGGCCTGCCCCTGGTGGAAACCCAGCCGACCCGTCACGCCGTCAACGAATGGTTGCGCACCACCGACGTTTTCGACTCGATCTTCGATGTCGATCGCGCGGTGGCCGACCCGCACCGCCCCGACTACATCCGCCCCGAGTTCGACAGCGGCGACGGCATGCACCTCAACGACGCGGGTGCCGCCGCCATGGCGGCCACCGTCGATCCGACGGCGCTCTTCCGCTGACGCGTCGACCGAGATCGCTACGCGCCCAACGTCTCCTGCTTCGACGGGGCGTCGTCGCACTGAGCCGATAGTGCGGGCCAGTAGACAGCGCTGGGGTCCACGGCAGTGGTCGGTCGGCGCCTTGGAGAAGCTTCTCGCCGCTCGGAGTTACTCGGCGACCACGCCGACCCCTTGTCGAGGCCGGCGCGGCGCCGAGTGGACCGGGTCATCCGTCGCACGGGCCTCAGTCGGCGGCGGCTTCCGGCGCGGGCAGCGCGAAGCAGAGCGCCGCGCTCACCACCAGTGCCGCGATGATCGTGAGGGCGCACGCCGTCAGCGCACTGCGGTAGCCGTCACTGGCGGCGACGCCGAAGAAGACGGCGCTCAGCGATGCGACACCTACGGCGCCACCGAACTGCTGGCCGGTGGTCCAGATCCCCGATGCCGACCCCGCGTAGCGCGTCGGCACCGTCGACAGGAACAGGGTCGTCAACGGAGGCTGCACCAGGTTGATGCCGACGCCGATGACGAACAGCCCTGGCGCGAGCAGCCACGGGCTCACGTCGGTGGTCGCGGTCAGTGCCGCGCCGAGTACCGCCGCGGTGCCGACGGCGCCGAAGAGGGTACCGGCGACGACCGCGTATCGGCCGAACTGCATGGTGAGCCGACCCACCAGCGGGGCGACCGCCAGTCCGCCGACGGAGAATGCGACGGTCACGACGCCCGCGCGCAGCGCGGTGTAGCCCTGGCCTTCCTGGAGCCAGAGCACGAAGACGAGCAGGAATCCGCTGAAGGCGGCGAAGGCGACCAGCTGAACAACGAGCGCCACACTGCTGATGCGCGCGCGAAGCAGTTCCAACGGCAGGAGCGCACCGGCCCGACCGACGGCATCACGATTCTCACCGATGGCGACGAGTGCCACGGCGGCGATGCCCGCGGCCAGCAGCAGCCAGATCCACGGCGCCCAGTCGTAGGTGCGGCCCTCCAGCAGCGGGAACACGATGGCGACCAATCCGGCGGTCAAGCCGACCGCGGCGAGCCATCGCGGCCGCAGCGCGCCTTCGGCCCGGCTCTCCGGAACCAGCCATGCGCCGAGTCCGAGCAGGATCACCGCCGCCGGGACGCTGACCCAGAAGATCGCTCGCCAACCCAGCCCCGCGACATCGGCAGTGACGAGTACGCCACCGAGCAGCAACCCGCCGGCCTGCGCGAGTCCGGCGGCCACGCCGAATATGCCGAGGACAGTGGCGCGCTCGGGGCCGCGGAACAGGACGAACAGGCTGGAGAGCACCTGCGGCGCGAGGATCGCCGCGGACGCGCCCTGGGCGGCCCGACTGGCGATCAGTTCGACCGGGCCGTCCGCGAGTGCCGACCAGGCCCCTGACAGCGCGAACAGCGCCAAGCCGATGAGAAAGACCCGTTTGCGGCCCCATAGGTCGCCCAACCGGGCGGCGGTGATCAGCGCCGCCGCGAAGGCCAGCAGATAGGCCGTCGCGATCCAGCCGACCTGGGAGGCGGTTCCGCCGAGGTCGGCCTGGATCGCGGGGAGACCGACGTTGACGATGGTGACGTTCAGCAGGTCGAGGGTGAACCCGAGGACGAGCACGACCATCGCGGCCCAGCGCCGCGGGTACACCGCCTCGGTCGGGTCGTCTCGGGTGGAAGTCGATGTGCTCATCAGAGGTAGCTCCCTGCGCCGATAGGTGTCGGGTGTGTGGTCGTCAATGGCTCTATCGTGCCGAGCGCCTCGTGGTCCGAGCCGACACCGACCAAACCGTGGCGGCGCAGAATCGCGTGCACTGTCGAGACGGCCGGGACACGAGTCGTACCGGCTCGCAGCAGGTGCGCCCGGATTCTGCGGGCTCCCCACTGCGGGCGGTCCAGCCGCACGCGCACCACGACGGCTTCGATATCGGCCGAGGTCCGGGCGGGGAAGCTCTTGGGGCGGCGCGAGCGGGGCGCCAGTCCCGCCACGCCGTGTTCGCGATAGCGCGCGAGATAGCTGTAGTAGCTCTTGCGCGAGATGTTGTATCGCCGGCAGACCTCGGTGACCGTCAACCCGTTTCGATCGGGTGCCTGAAAGATCTCCAGCCACGGCTCGGCCTCGAGCCCGACCACCGCGCCGCGTTCGTTCGGTGGACGGGTCCCGCCGCGCCGAACATGCTGACGCGCAATCGGATCGAGCCTGTCTCCTGGGGGTTGCCGCATAGATGTCTCCCGACGTGGAACAGAGCAATTGAACTTGCGGGTTCACTTTAATGTCCTCACATACAGCTCGCAACTCGGTATATCAGAATGAACCCACAAGGCAACTTCGTCGGTGGTTGCGCTATGGTTCACAGATGGCTGTAGCAACACCGCCGACCGGACAGTCGGCCTCGCGTGGACGGATCGACAAGCGGCAGGCGATCCTGGACGCGGCGTTCGTCGTCTTCGCTCGCCGCGGGTACGCGCAGGCGGGCGTACAGGAGATCGCCGAGGTCGCCGGTGTCGCTAAACCGACCATCTACAACCACCTCAACGACAAGGAAACGCTGTTCCGGCACACGCTGGCGGCGGTGAGCGACGCGGTGCTCGCCGAGAACCTGGCGGTGGTCGAGCGGCTGCGCAACCCCGGTGCGGATCTGCGCGCCACCCTGGAGGACGTGGCGTACCGACTGATCAGGTCCTGCTGTACCGAGCAGTCGCGGTCGCTGCGCTGGCTCACCTACGGCCAGGTCGCGCAGTTCCCCGATCTGATGGATGTGGTGGTGAGCCGAACCTCCGATCAGCTCGGCGACGCGCTCGCGGATCGACTGGCGCGACTGTCGCTGTCGGGCCACCTGCGCGCGAGCGATCCGGCGATCGCCGCCGAGCAGTTCCTCGTCCTGATCACCGGCCCGATGGAGGGCCGTACCCGGCTCGGCACCCGCAAGGTGTCCACCGCCGAGATGCACGCGGTGGCCGCCGCGGCCGTCGACACCTTCCTGCGCGCTTATGGGACACCGGAGATCCATTGAGCCACCATCCTTTTCGTTTCGGCCTCGTCACTGTTTCCCCCGCCGACCCGAAGTCGTGGATCTCGACCGCGCGTTGGGCCCAAGACGCCGGATTCTCCACGTTGCTGCTGCCCGACCTGCCCGCACCGGTACCCGCGCCGTTGACAGCACTGGCCTACGCCGCCGCGGCGACCACCACACTCCAGGTCGGAACGTGGGTGCTGGCCAACGACTTCCGCAATCCGTTCGTCCTGGCGCGGGAGGCCGCCACCCTGGACCTGGTGTCCGGCGGCCGCTTCGAGCTCGGGCTCGGGGCGGGCCAGACCGCCGTCGGGTACGGCGAACTGGGGATCGCCGCCGAGTCGGGCCGGGTTCGGTTCGAACGCCTCGCCGAGTCGGTGGGCATCCTCAACGCGCTGTTGCGCGGGGAGCGGGTCGAGGCCACCGGGACGCACTACGCGAACACCGCGACGACCCTCGTTCCCACTCCGCCGCGTAAGGTGCCGCTGCTGCTCGCCGCGGGCGGGCGACGAGCCACCGAACTCGCGGCGGCCGAAGCCGACATCGTCGCTTTCAGCACCTTCTCCCGCGACCAGCTCACCCGCCAGGTCACCTGGCTCGACAGTGCCGCGGGCCCACGGCTTTCCGGGATAGAACGCGCGCTGCGCTTCAGCACCCCCACGAGCACCATCGGTCCGCCGATGCCCGACGGCGCTCCGACACTGCTCACCGGATCGCCCGCGCGGGCAGCCGATCAGCTGCGCCGGCTTCGCGACGAGTTCGGCATCTCCTACATCGTTCTCGACGATGACGCGGCCCGCGAACTCGCACCCGTGGTGAGCTTGCTGTCAGGCACCTGAGTCGCCATCCACCCGGTCGGCGCCGGGGATGGCGGCCAGCAGTTCGCGGGTGTACTCGTGGGTCGGCTCGTCGAAAAGCTTTTCGGTGGTGCCGATCTCGACGATGCGACCCTGTCGCATGACCGCGACTCGATGGGCGATCCGGCGTACCACCGCCAGGTCGTGCGAGATGAACAGGTACGCCACGCCGGTCTCGGCTTGCAGCTCGGCGAACAGGTCGAGGATCTGCGCCTGCACCGAGACGTCCAACGCCGAGACCGGTTCGTCGCAGACCACCAGCTCCGGCGACAGGGCCAGCGCCCTGGCGATCGCCACCCGCTGACGCTGCCCACCGGAGAGCTCCGCCGGCCTGCGCCCCAGCGTGGACGCGGGCAGGGCGACCCGGTCGAGCAGTTCACGCGCCCGCGCCACTCGCGAGGCACGGTCACCGATGCCGAAGACCCGCAGCGGTTCGCTGATCACGTCCTGGATCGAGAACCGCGGATCCAGCGACTCGTACGGATTCTGGTAGATCACCTGGGCGCGACGCCGCAGCGCCCGCAACCGAGCACCCTTGACGGCCGTGACATCGTCGTCGTCGAACACGATGCGCCCGGAGGTCGGCGGGGCCAGGCGCAGAATCATTCTGGCCGTGGTGGACTTGCCCGACCCCGACTCCCCCACCAGGGCCAGCGTCTCCCCGCGATGCAACGAGAAACTCACGCCGTCGACGGCGCGGACCGTCTTCGCACGACCGTTGGCGCGCGGCAGCGGGAACTCCTTCACCAGGTTCTCGACCGCGACCAACGGCTCGGTGCCCGATTCGCGGGGCCTGGCCCGCACGCCGGAACGTCCTGGCACGTTACGCAACAGCTGCTGGGTGTACGGATCGCGTGGGTTGTCGAGGATCTCGCGGGTCGGCCCGCTCTCCACGATCCGGCCCCGCGACATCACCGCGATCCGCTGGGCACGGTCGGCGGCGACGCCGAGGTCGTGGGTGACGAGAAGTACGGCAGTGCCCAGAGTTCGGGTCAGGTTCGTGATGTGGTCGAGGATGCGGCGCTGGACGGTGACGTCCAGCGCGCTGGTGGGCTCGTCGGCGATGATCAGCGCCGGATTCGCGGCGATGGCGATCGCGATGAGTGCCCGCTGGCGCATGCCGCCGGAGAGTTCGTGCGGATACTGGTCGGCACGGGTCTTCGGGTCGGGCATACCTGCCCGCTCGAGCAGGTCGACCACGGCTTCCGGCGCGGATCGTCGGGTTGCCAGACCGTGGATGAGCAGGACCTCGGCGACCTGGGTGCCGATGCGCTGCACCGGATTCAGCGAGACACCGGGGTCCTGTGGAATCAATCCGATCTGCGCCCCACGGATCGCGCGCAGCTCCCGGTCTCCCGCTCTGGCCAGGTCCCGGCCGCCGAACTGGATCCGGCCCTCGTCGAGGTGACCCGCGGCGGGCAGCAACCCGGTGATGGCGTGCGCGGTCGAGCTCTTCCCCGATCCGGATTCGCCGACCAGTGCGACGATCTCGCCCGGCGCGATATCCAGGTCGACCGCGCCCACCGCACGCACCCGGCCGGTGCTGGTGCGGTAGGAGATCGACAGGCCACGTACTTCCAGCAGATTTCCGGTCATCGCCGATTCGCCCACTCTCCATCGAGTGCCCGGGCGATCCGGTTGGTCGCGAGCACGACGAACGCCACCATGAGGCCCGACATCGTCGAGATCCACCACGCGTTGGCGAGATAGTTACGCCCGCTCGAGATGAGCGAGCCCCACTCCGGCGCCGGTGGCACCGCGCCGTAGCCGAGGAAGCTCAGCGACGACACCGCCAGCACGGCCGTGCCCAGATCCAAGGTGGCCAGCACCACCACCGGGCCGATCGCGTTCGGCAGGACGTGTCTGCCGAGCACCGTGTACCAGCGCGCCCCCGACGACCACGCGGCCTCGACGAACACCGCTTGCCGCAACCGCAGCACCTCGGCCCGCATCACCCGGGCGAAGCCGGCCACACTGGCCACGCCCACCGCGATCGCAACCTTCACGGTGCCGTAGCCGAGTGCGGTGACCAGGGCCAAGGACAGGAACAGCGACGGAATCGACAGCAGCACATCGGCGAAACGCATCAGCACGTCATCGACCCAGCGGCCGACGAACCCGGCGATCAACCCGATCGCGCCCCCGACGAAGAACGCGACCGCCACCGCGATCACCGTGGCCTGCAACGACAGCGCGGTGCCGTGGACGACGCGGGTGAACAGGTCGCGGCCGAGTTCGTCGGTGCCGAACCAGTGCTGTCCGCTGGGCGGCGCGAAGATCTCCGCCGGGACGCCGAACAGCGGGTCGCGTGCGGTGAACAGCGTCGGCCACAACGCCGCGAGCACGACCAGCACGAGCGTCACCACCGAGAGCACCAGACCCGGCCGGTACAGCAGGAATCGCGGCAGTCTCGGCCAGTCGAAACCCGTGCGGTACTCGTCGTCCGGCTCGTCGATGACGGTTCGGGTGACGGCCGCCTCGGTCAGTACGGTCTCGGTCACGCGTAACTCCTCGGGCGCGCGACCACGATCCGTGGGTCGAGCACCGGGTAGATCAGGTCGACGATGAGGTTCACCACGACGAAGACGAACGCGCCGAACACCACAACGCCCTGCACGAGCGGAATGTCCTGCACGCTCACCGCGCCCGCCATGACCCGCCCCAGGCCGTTACGCGAGAACACGGTCTCGATCACCACCGCGCTGGCCACCAACTGCCCGACGAGCAGGCCGACAATGGTGAGCGCGGGCAACGACGCACTGCGCAGGGCGTGTCGCAGATGGACCCGGATCCGGCTGGCGCCCTTGGCCCGAGCGGTCTGCACGAACGGCGCGTCCAAGGTGGACAGCAGACTCTTCGCCAGTACCTGCGCGATCAGCGCGCCGGTCGGGATGGCGAGCGTGATCGCGGGCAGTACCAACCCGGCCAGTCCGGCGTTTCCGAACGCGGGGAACAGCCGGATCCGAAACGACAGCAGCTGCACCAGCATCAGGCCCGCCCAGAAGGACGGGATCGAGATCGCCAGTGGCGGCAGCGACAGCAGCACGTGCCGCAGCCAGCGTCGCGAGGTGTAGGTGGCCGCCACGGCGAGTCCGCCGCCGAACAGCACGGCGAGCACCAGCGCCGCCGCCGTGAGCTGCAGGGTCGGCGGCAGCGCCGCAGCGATCGTGCCGGTCACCGACCGGCCGGTGGCCACCGAATCACCGAAGTCGCCGACCAGCGCCCGACCCAGATAGTCGAAGTACTGCACCACGATCGGTTTGTCGAAGCCGTACTCCGCCCGCAGTGCGGCGAGCTCGGCCGGGTCCACCGGCGAGGAGGTCAGTCCGCCGCCCGCCATCGCCGACACCGGGTCGCCCGGGAGGAATTCGAGCACGAAGAACGACACGGTGTACGCCGCCCAGAGCACCCCGACCGCCTGAGCGAGGCGGCGTAACACATACCGTCCCATGCCGGTTCAGCTTCGCCAGGTATCGTGCAGCCGGGTCCGGCTCGACGACTCGAAGGTCAGGCCGTGCACGGTCGGCGCCGCCGCGAGCACCGTCTCGAGTTCCACCACCGGGATCACATACGCGTTGCGCACCACCAGCTGCTGGGCCTGTTCCACCAGCGGCGCGCGCTTGGCCGGATCGGCCTCGGCCGCCTGGGCGGTGAGCAGTCCGTCGAGCTCGCTCGGCGCCAGCCGGTAGGCGTTGACCTGCGCGGTGGAGTACAGCGTGCGCAGGCAATCGGGATCGGCCCGGCTCAGGTCGCCGCCCCACAGTCCGTCGAAGTCACCGGAACCGATCAGCGCCGGGAACTGGGTGACCTGCAGCTCCTGCAGCTGCAACTCCACCCCGACCACCTTGAGCTGCTGCTGGACCAGTTCCAGCGCCGCCCGAGTGTTCTGGGAGTTGTTGAACCACACCACGGTCAGGCTCAGCCGGGTGTTGTCCTTGCGCCGGATGCCGTCACCGCCCACCTGCCAGCCCGCCGCGTCGAGCAGCGACTTCGACCGGGCCACATCCAGGGCCAGATCCGCCGACAGATCGGTGTAGCCGGGGGTGGTGTGGGAGAGGATGCCCGTGGCGGGCACCGTTCCGCTGGCGAAGACCGCCTCCACGATCTGACGGCGGTCGACGGCGGACTGAATCGCCTTGCGCACCTGCACATCCCGCAGGATCGGCCGGGAGTTGTTGAGGCCCAGGTTGAAGACCGCGCCCGGGTGCGATCGCGTCAGCAGGGAGATGCCGGACGCCTTCAACCCCGCTTCGTCGGCTCGGCCGAGGCCGGTGGCGACGTCGAGCTGGCCCGACTGCACACTGCCCGCGCGTACCCCGGATTCGGGGATGACGGTGAACTCGATGGAGTCGAGGTAGGCCTCGCCCTGCTTGGTCCACAGCGGCGAGCCCCAGCCGTAGCCGACCCGCTTGTTGATCGTGATCGACTGGTTGGGAACGTATTTCGACAGCACGAAGGGCCCGGAGCCGAGCACGCCGTCGCTGCAGCGCTGCTGGGGAGTCTTGGCGGCGTCGGCCGTCGAGATCAGGCCGAGCGCGGCGGTCGAGGTCGCCTGCAGGAACTGCGCGTTGGGCTGTTCGAAGGTGATCTTGGCGGTGTGCTCGTCGACGACCTCGGTGCCGACGTATCCGGTGATATAGCCCTTGGACAGAATCGCGAGCGCGCCCAGCTTCGGGATCGCGTCGAAGTTCGCCTTCACCACCTGGGCGTTGAGCGGGGTTCCGTCGCTGAAGGTCACATCCGACCGCAGCCGGAAGGTGAACGACCTGGCATCGGGGCTCACCTCCCAGCTCTGCGCCAGCCACGGCACCGGCTTACCGGTCGTCGGATCCTGGTCGGTCAGCGAATCGACCGTCTCGCGCAGCGAGTACAGGGTGTCGCTGCTGCCCACCTGCTGGGGGTCGACGCAGCCCGCGTCGGAGGCGACCGAGAACTTCAGCGTGCCACCGGATCTCGGCGGACCGGCATCGCCGCCTTGCTCGCCACCGGCGCCACAGGCACCGGTGAACAGGGTGACCGCCGCCGCCGACACCACGGCACAACGAATCGACTTCGAACGCACAACACTGCTCACGCCAGAATTCCTCTGTCTACTGCCCGGATTCACGTGGGACTCACGGCGGGCGACACGACGAAACATTCCACATTTTGAAATACCCGGTCAACAATTCGGATCACCGCGCTCGGAACACATCGTCGCACCGAATAGGTGGTATGCCATCGGGCGGTGTACGCCCACCGTGCTAGCTTCGCACCGGGTCGATATTCGAACGACGCGCCGCGCGATGTGTTGTCGTCCGGCAGAGAAAGGACCGACGTGACCGCTGTACATGACAATCTGCTCGCCACGATCGAAGCGGAGCGAGCGATCTTCCGAACGTTCTACAAATTCTTCCGGATCGCCGACACCCAGGAGAGCGAGCGGTTCGGCGAGTGCTTCACCCCTGACGCGCTGATCGAGTACCGGATCATGCCCGGCCCGCCGGTGCTGTTCCACGGCCGCGACGATTTCACCGATCACATGAGCCGGGTGCCCAAGTCGCAACGCTCCCTGGTCGCCCATGTCATCGGGCAGGCCTCCATCGAGTGGAACGGCGACAAACCGCTGCTCACCGCCTACGCGACGGTGTGGCATTGGTTCTCGAGCACCGCTGCCACCGACGTGGGACGACCGGCCGACTGGGTCGTCATCGGGCTGGTGCAAGACGAGTTCGAGCAGCACGAGGGTGAGTGGCTCATCTCCCATCGCGATGTGCGCCATGTCGCGGGCCGGGTCGCCGCGGGCCACGGCCCGGGCTGACAATCACGCAGCACTCCCGCGATTGTCGGGCCCGGCTCGTCGACGAGCCGGGCCCGACAATCGCGTGCGCACGACCTTCGGCGTAATGGCTCGCCGAATTGTTCGGACACATCGGTGACAATTCGTTCCGACGACTCGGGAACAATTCACCGTGTCGATTCGCCGACCCGTGCCAGAAACTGTCACCGATGTTCCGACAACATTTTCTCGACCGTCCAGGTGATATCCGAACCCTGCGGCCGAGACAGCCGAAACCTACGGTCGAACCGCAGGGTTTCCGTAGTGATCTTGTGACCTCCGAATATCGCGTGCAAAGGTGATTTCAGCCCGGCCGCCAGAAAACATGACGGCCGAGGTTCGACGAAAGGCGCCACCGCGATGTCAGAAGTCCTCGACCTGGTCGATCAGGTCGCGCAGCTCACCGAACGGCTCGAGACGCTCGAGGCCGTCCGCGCGCTCAACACCTTGCGTCACGACCTGCCTCGCCACATCAACGAGGGCAGATGGGATCAGGTCGGCGAACTGTTCAGTGCCGATGCCTTTCTCGACTACCGCCATCTGGGTCAGGCGCAGGGGCGAGCCGCGATCGCGGCGTACTTCGCCGGGCTGCCACAGCTCATCGAGGACAACAGCCCGGCGGGGCAGGTGCTGGTCAAGCAGTTCCTGCACGGGCACGACGTGGAAATCGTCGGCGATCGAGCCACCGGGGTGTCGTTCTTCGAGGAGAAGGTCGTCTTCGATACCGAAAGCTCTTTCGTGGCAGGCAAGTTCACCGACGAGTACGTCCGCGAAGGCGGCCGGTGGCGGTTCGCGCGGATCGCCCTCGACCTGTATTGGGTCATCCCGTACTCGCACGGCTGGCAGCAGTAGCCGGCCCGTCGACCACAGAGAGGCTCGTCATGCTCCAGAAGAACACAACCAAGCGCATCGGGTACTGGCTGCTGCACCTGCACCAGCAGTTCGACGCCGCCACCGGCGCCCTGTTGCACGAACAGCGGCTCACCCGCCGGGACTGGCAGATCCTGCACGCCCTGCAGATCGGCCTCGGCAGCGTCGCCGAACTCGACGCGGCCTTCGCCCCGTTCCTGGTCGCCGACGGCGCGCGGACCTATCAGCCGATCGTCGACGACTTCACCGCGCGCGGCTGGGTCGAATCCGCCGGTGCGGCGCTGCGGCTCACCGCCGCGGGCGAGGCGGCGCACGAGCGCGCCGAAGCGCTGGTGAACGCCCACGCCGACGACTCGCTGCGCGGCATCACCGAGGAGGAATTCCTCGCCGCGAACGCGGTGCTGGCCAAGATCTCCGCCAACATCGACACCGACTGAGGACGCGAGGAGCGCCATGACTTCCCTGCACGATCGACCGTTCCGCTTCGGCCTCTGCGTCTTCACCCCCGCCACCCGGGCGGAATGGATCGCCAAGGTGCGCGCGGCGGAGGAACTGGGCTACGACGTCATCTCGGTGTCGGACCACCTCGGCATGCCCGCGCCGATCCCGACCCTGCTGCTGGCCGCCGAGGCGACCGAGCGCATCCGGATCGGCACATTGGTGTTCAACACCGCCTTCTACCACCCGACGGTGCTGGCCCGCGACCTCGCCACGGTCGACCGCTACTCCGGCGGCCGGGTGGAACTCGGGCTCGGGGCGGGCTATGACCGCTCCCAGTTCGACGCGGCCGGAATCCCGTTTCCCACTGCGGGCGAACGGGTTTCCCAGCTGGAACGCACGGTCGCGGAGTTCCGCAAACCGAAGTCCGAGCTCGACCAGTACGCCCGGTTCGAACAGCCCGCGGGTCCGCCGATCCTGATCGCCGGTCGCGGCGCGCGGGTCCTGCGGCTGGCAGCCGCCCACGCCGACATCATCGCCTTCACCGGCACCACCGAGGTGCGCGACGGCGACGGGCTGAAGCTGGGCGGCATCACCGAGGTCACCGACCGGATCGACTACGTGCGCGGGCTGCTCGGCGACCGGATCGACCAGGTGGAGTTCAACATTCCCATCCACAAGGTGGCACCCAAGGGCGCGACCGACGGCGTGACCGATGTCTGGCAGAACCGGCTGGATCTCACGCCCGACGAGCTCAACGAGCTGCCGTCGCTGCTGTTCGGCACCCCCGAGGAGAACGCCGACACCCTGCGCGAACGACGCAAGACCCTTGGCCTCACCTACTACACCGTGCTCGAACCCGAGATGGAGGCTTTCGCCCCGATCATCCAGGCGCTCCGCTAACGGGGCAGCACATCGTCTTTCGCACGCGGAGGAGACCGACATGACCGAACGATCCACGCTGGACACCGGTACCGGGTACGGCCGCGAGGCCCCGTCCTACGACACCCGCCTGACCGAGGTGGGCCCCGGCACACCGATGGGCGAGGCGCTGCGGCGGTACTGGCACCCGATCGCCACCTCGGCGACGCTCACCGCCGAGGCACCGCATCGCACCCGCGTCCTCGGTGAGGACCTGGTGGTCTTCCGGGATGGGAAAGGCCGCGCCGGTGTGGTTTTCGAGCGTTGCGCGCACCGCGGTGCCAGTTTGTTCTTCGGCCGGATCGAGGACGACGGGCTGCGCTGTGGCTATCACGGCTGGAAATACGATGTGCAGGGGCGATGCCTCGAGCAGGCCTGCGAACCCGATCGTGGTAGGCGCCGCGATGCCGTGCGCCAGCCCTGGTACCCGGTCGAGGAACGCTACGGGCTGGTGTTCGTCTACATGGGCCCGCCCGACCGCAAGCCCGTGCTGCCACGCTACGACGTGCTCGAGGATCTCGCTGAGGGCGAGCAGTACTTCGCCGAGTGGCCGTTTCCCGGACTCTCGGTCACCGGCGCCGAGCAGGATTTCCACTGGCTGCTGATCTACGAGAACACGATCGACCCGGTGCACATCAACTGGCTGCACTCCCAGCACAGTGGCTACCAATTCCTCGGCACCGGCACCACCGGCTTTCCCGAGGACTTCTTCGATCCGTACACCCTGCCGGGCCGGGTCAGCTACGACCGCACCGACTTCGGGGCCAAGTACGGCGTCCGGTTCCTGGACAGGGAGCGCGACGGGGAGCGCACCGAGCGGGTGTGGGGCGCCGAGCTGCACCTGCCCAATGCCACGGTGCTGCCGGACTGGGTCGAGCTCACCCCGGATACCAAGGCCGACATGGTGATCTGGGCCGTCCCGATCGACGAGCACCGTCATCGGGCGTTCTTCTCCATCCGGGCCGGCGATCCCGCACGCGTGCGACGGTTCCTGTTCGGCATCACCCAGGACGGCAAGGACGCGTGGGAGCTGACCGACCAGCAACGTCAGCGCTTCCCCGGCGACGGGGAGATCATGACCTCCCAGGGTCCGGTCGCGTTGCACTCCGAGGAGACCCTGGCGACCACGGACCGGGGCGTGGTGTTGCTGCGCCGGTTGCTGCGGACGATGATCGACGACGTGGAAGCGGGCCGCGATCCGCAGGGGGTGAGTCTGGACGAGGAACCGGTGCGACGCACCCAAGCGGGTCTGTTCACCCTCGCGACAGACACCGTGGGCCATGCCGCGCCGGCGGCCCGCGTCTGACCGGGACACCCTGTGACCTGGATCGATGCGGTGGTCGACGCCCGCACCCCGGCGACGCCCGAGATCGCGCTGTTCGATCTCGCTCCGGTCGACGGCACCGAATTCGCTTCCTACACAGCCGGTTCCCATGTGGATGTCGACCTCGGGTCGGGGCTGGTCCGCCAGTACTCGCTGTGCGGACCACCCGAGCCGCGCCGATACCGGCTTGCGGTGTTGAACGTGGCGAACTCGCGGGGCGGTTCGCGGGCGATGCATGCGCTCGCGGTGGGTGATCGGGTGCGGATCTCGGCCCCGCGCAATCACTTTCCACTCGCCGATACCCACAGCCATGTCCTGATCGCGGGCGGCATCGGCATCACGCCACTGCTGGCGATGCTGACACACCTCGAACGGGTCAGGGCGGACTACGTCCTGCACTACAGCGCCCGAACCCGTTCTCGCGCGGCCTTTCTCGACGAACTGTCCGGCAACCCGCGGGTGCGGTTCCATTTCGACGACGAAGACCCGGCCCTGCTCCTCGACATCACCCGCGATCTGGGCGATCCGAGACCGGACACCGCGGTCTACGTCTGCGGGCCGGACGGCTTCATGGACTACGTCGTGGGCAAAGCCGAAGCGCTCGGCTGGCCGCGCTCGGCGCTACACACCGAACGGTTCGGCACGAATCTCACTACCCCCGCCGACGCGGGACAGGCCGGATTCACCGTGCGACTGGCCTCCACCGGCACCGAATACAGTGTGGGCGAGGACCAGAGCGTGCTCGACGTCCTCTTGGACAACGGTGTCGACGCACCGTTCTCGTGCCAGCAGGGCATCTGCGGGGAATGTGTCGTCCGGGTACTCGCCGGCGAACCCGACCATCGCGACGACGTCCTCAGCGACGCCGAACGCGCCGACGGGATGTTCACCACGTGCTCGTCGCGAGCCCACTCCCCGGTCCTCGAGGTGGATCTCTGAGAACTGTCCGCCGAAACGACAGCTCAGATCTCAGCGCCCGACAGTGGGCGCTCGCTCGGGACGCCCCGGGCGGGCTCGGCGTTCACCGGGTGGCCGGACCAGGGCGCCGGGACAGTGCCAGTGAGAGCTCGTGGGCGTGGCGGAGTAACAGCGTGCCCAACGCGTCGTGACGCTCGGCACGGAATCGACTCTCGACGCCGGTCAGGCTCAAAGCCCACCGTGGCTCGTCGCGGCGATCGAAGACGGCCGCCGCCATTCCCCAGCTTCCCTCGACGAGCAGGCCCGGATTCACACACCACCCGGTTTCCCGTGTCGCGGCGATACGCTGCGCGAGCTCCTCGCGCGTGTGGCGCGCACCCCACTGCGCTGCCAGGTCGTTGCGGCTGAGCCAGTCCTCGATGTCGCGGTCGGGCAGGTGCGCGAGCAGCACCAGACCTGCTGAGGCGACGCCGAGGGGAAAGCGGATGCCGACGTGGAGCACGTGCGAGCGCAGTGGAAAGCTGCCTTCCTCGCCGACCAGGCACACCGTCTCGTTGCCTCGCCGCGCGGACAGGAACGCGCTCTCCCCGGTCTCGCGGGCGAGCTCACGCAGCACGGGCCGCGCCACGTCGGCGATGTCGTAGCGCTCGGCGGCGAGCGAGCCCATGAGGAACAGTTCCGGTCCGAGAAACCACAGACCCGAGCTCGCGTCGCGGTCGAGGAAGCCCTCCTCGGCCAGCGAGGAGAGCAACCGATGCGCGGTGGGCCTGGCGAGGTCGGTCCGGCGTGCCAGCTCGCTGGTCGAGACTCCGATGTCGCCGCCCGCGGCGACCGCACGCAGTAGGGACGCCGCGCGTCCGAGGACAGAGGGGCTCGACTCCGCGGTCATGGGTTGCATGATACGTCCACTCAGTGAACATCCTATCCACCACCGTCCACTCGCCGAGCAATTTCACGTCGTCCGGGATAAGTATCTTGCCAGTACCAACAGTCGGAGTGTTCTGTAGACGCGACCAGCGCAGGCGTCCGAACAATGAACGCCTTGATGAAAGGCAGTTCACGAATGAACTCGAAAGTGGTGGATACGGCAGTCGCCGCCGTAGCCGACATCAGCTCGGGGGCGACGTTGGCCGTCGGCGGGTTCGGGTTGTGCGGCGTCCCGGATGCGCTGATCGCGGCGATCACCGAGGGTAGGGCCACCGACTTCGAAGTATTCTCCAACAACTGCGGCGTCGACGACTACGGGCTGGGGATCTTGTTGTCGGCCGGGCGGATCGCCCGGGTCACCGCCTCGTACGTGGGTGAGAACAAGGAGTTCGCGCGCCAGTACCTCGGCGGTGAGCTCGAGGTGGAACTGATCCCCCAGGGAACCCTCGCCGAGCGCCTTCGCGCCGGCGGAGCCGGCATACCCGCCTTCTACACCCCCGCCGGCGTCGGAACCCCGATCAGCGACGGCGGCCTCCCGTGGCGCTACGCATCGGACGGGTCGGTGGCGCTGGCCTCCCCGCCGAAGGAAGTTCGCGAGTTCGGCCGGCGCCGCTACGTCCTCGAGGAATCCATCGTCGCCGATTTCGCCCTCGTGCACGCCGCCGTCGGTGACACCGAGGGAAACCTGGTCTTCGAGAAATCGGCCATGAACTTCAACCCCTTGGTCGCGATGGCAGGACGGATCACCATCGCCCAGGTCGAGCGCCTCGTCCCGGCCGGCGAACTCGACCCGGCGCACGTTCACCTTCCGGGGGTGTTCGTACAGCGGATCGTGCACACCGGCGCCCAGGAAAAACGCATCGAGAAGCGAACCGTTCGACAGGAGGCCACCCGATGAGCTGGACACGCACACAGATGGCCGCCCGCGCCGCACAGGAACTCGCGCCCGGGGAATACGTCAACCTCGGCATCGGTCTGCCGACCCTGATCCCCAATCACCTGCCCGCCGGCGTCGCGGTGGTACTGCACAGCGAGAACGGCATCCTCGGCACCGGCCCCTACCCCGACGAGGACGACGTCGACGCCGATCTGATCAACGCGGGCAAAGAGACCGTGACAGTCGAACCGGGCGCCTCGTTCTTCGACTCGGCACTGTCGTTCGGCATGATCCGGGGCGGGCACATCGACACCGCGGTACTGGGCGGGATGCAGGTCTCGCGAACCGGCGATCTCGCGAACTGGATGGTGCCCGGCGCGATGGTCAAAGGCATGGGCGGGGCGATGGACCTCGTCCACGGAGCCCGCCGGGTGATCGTGCTGATGGAACACACCACCCGCGACGGCGCACCCAAGATCGTCGAGACATGCACCCTGCCCCTCACCGGCCAAGCCGTCGTCCAGCGGGTCATCACCGACCTCGCGGTCCTCGACATCGCCGAGGGCGAGGTGATTCTGCGCGAGACCGCGCCCGACGTGAGCGTCGAACAGGTACGCGCGGCGACCGGAACACACCTGACCGTCGATACAGTGAGCTGAGTGCCCGACCCCGACGACCAGGAGGTAGCAGTGCCTTTTCCGCAGAGCTCGCACGCCGACGCCGGACTGTGGGAGCAGGGTCTGTCGGTTCGCCGGGAGGTGATGGGCGATTCGTACGTCGACCAGGCGCTGGCCCGCACCGAGGGAACCGAGTCGGCCGAACTGCAGCGGTTCGTCACCGAACACGTCTGGGGTGCGGTGTGGACTCGTCCCGGTCTGGACCGCCGCAGCCGCAGTCTGCTCAATCTCGGGATGCTGACTGCCCTGCGAGCACACGAGGAGCTCCCCGGCCACGTCCGTGGCGCACTCACCAACGGCCTCACCCGCGAAGAGATCGTCGAGGCGATCATCCACACAGCCGGGTATTGCGGTGCCCCCGCGGCACTGTCCGCCATGCGTGTCGTGCAGCAGACCTTCGACACGATCACCGAGTAGGCGAACGCGGGCCCGGGCTCGACGAACAGGTGGCTCGCGCGCTGCGCGCGGGCCGACGTGCGAGTGCGCTTTCAGTCGGACAGGCGCAAAGCCTCCACCGGGCAGCTGTCGACCGCCAGTCGCACATCGTCGAGTTCGGCTTCGGGGACCTGGTCCGTCGACACCTCCACGATGCCGTCGTCGTCGACCCGAAAGATGTCGGGCAGCAATGCTTCACACATGCCGTGTCCCTCGCACCGGGTGCGATCGGCGGCGATCCTCATACGGGCACCGAGGCGTCGAGGCGTTCGAGCCGGATGGGTAGGCCATCGAGAGGAACCGGGCCGGTCGCCCAGCCCATCGGCGGTGCGTAGTCGGCCGGCACGGTCCAGCGGTAGTGCAACAGCATGCGGTGCATGATCGCCTTGACGGTCATACCGCCGAAATAGAGTCCGATGCATTTGTGCGCGCCACCACCGAACGGGGCCCAGGTATAGCGGTGCGTCTTGTCCTCGTGACGTTCGGCGGTGAACCGTTCGGGATCGAACACATCGGGCTCGTTCCACCAGTGGGCCTGACGCATGGCCGAGTACGAGCCGATCATCACCAAGGTGTGCGCGGGGACGAATCGGCCCCCGATCGCGGTGTCGCGCACGGTTTCGCGGATCTGCTGCCCGACAGGTGAGTACATGCGCAGGATCTCTCTGAAAACCAGATCCAGGGTGGGTAGCCGGTCCAGATCGGCGTAGTCGAGCGAGTCCTTGCCCAACGCTTGCGATTCGGCGCGCAGCCGGTCCTGCCATTCGGGATGCAATCCGAGCTGATACCCCATCATCGACACCGCGATCGTGCTGGTGTCGTGCGCGCCGAGCAGGACGAAGATCAGGTGGTCGACGATGTCCTGGTCGGTGAATGTGTGGCCCTCCTCGGACGCGGTGCGACACAACACGCTGAACAGATCCTCGCCGTTTCCCGCGCGTTTGGCGGGCAGCTCGCGACGGCAGTAGTCCTCCAACACCGCGCGCCCGCGCAGTCCGCGTGCCCACAGACCGCCGGGCAGATTCGTGCGTACCAGCGCCTGGCCGCCACGCACCGCGTCGATGAACGCCCGCTCGAGCGCGGCGGCCTCCGATCCGAGATCAGCCCCCATGAACACTTCCGAGGACAGGCCGAGCAGCAGGTGTTTGACCGCCGGATACAGCGGGAAATCGTGATTCGGTGTCCAGTCGCGCATACCGCGCGCAATGGCCGGAGTGGTGATATCGAGATAGCCGACCAACCGCGGCCGGGTGAAGGCCTGCTGCAAGATCCGACGGTGGTAGCGGTGTTCCTCGAAGTCGCGCAGCAGGATGCCGCCCTGGAAGAACGGACCGATGAAGAAGGTGTAGCCGCGTTGCGCGGAATACACCTTGTCGCGGTCGGCGAGCACCTCTTCGGTGGCTTCCGGTCCGGTCACCATGACCACGCGTCGCCCGGCGATCCCGATCCAGTGCACCGGCCCGTACTTGTCGAAGCGGCGGCGGGCGAAACCCAGACTGTCGCTCATCGCGGGGATAGCGTGCCCGATGAGTGGAACACCGTAGTCGCCCATGATCGGCCGTAATCCGCTGTCGGGCAGTGGGTCTGCCAACGCGCGGGTCGGCGAGGGATATCGCTCGGCAACAGCGGATACGGCGGATTTCGCCCGTCGTCCCAGGGTCGACATCATGGTGTTGTCCTCTCGCACCGTGGTGATGTGGTGTGACTTGAAACATACAGGAATCAGTCGTTTCCGTATACGGTTGATTCCTGTTTTGGATCCGGCATACTGAGGGTTGTGACACGGGCAGCGACCGGCATCTATCGCGGCACCTCGGCCGAACAGCGACGCGACGAACGCCGTCAGCGGCTGATGGACGCTGCCCTCGACATCATCGGCACCCAGGGCTGGGCCGCGACCACCGTGCGCGGAGTGTGTGAGCAGGCCAAGGTCGGTCCGCGGTTCTTCTACGAGAGCTTCGCCGACCTCGACGCACTCGCCGCCGCCGTACACGACGAGATCATCGAGACCGCGGTCCGTAGTTCGCTGGACGCACTCGCCGCCGCACCCGATGACATCGCGGCTAAAACGCGGGCCGCCGTCACCGCCATCCTCAATTCCGTCGTCGAGGACCCCCGCCGAGCCCGCATCGCTTTCGCCGAAGCGCACGGTAGCGAAATCCTGATGCGCCGCCGCGCCGCCGCGATGCGCACTATCGCCGACGTGGTCGCCGAACAGGAACGCGCACTGTTGAACCCGCCGGCCGGTAGTGAAACCTTGGTCCGTGCGGTCTCTTTGATGATCACCGGCGGCGCAGCCGAATTGGTCTTGGCCTGGCTCGACGGCAGTATGGACATCAGCCGCGACGAACTGATCAACCTGTGCGTCGAATTCGTGCTGACCTTCGCGGACAACCTGACCACGATGGCCGCCCGAATGACCTCGTGAACCCACACCGGACACGCTGTCCGCTCAGCCGTTCACCGGTCGTTCGTCATAGTCCTCGATAGGGACCCCGGGCGCTGCGAGCGCGTTCACGTCCAGATCCTGTCGACGAATCGATAGCAGCGCCACGATGCCTGCCACCCCGGCGACGACCGCCGCCCCGATCAGAACTTCATGCAGACCGGCGATGAACGAACCGCGGACGGCATCGGCCACTGCCGCGGCCAAGGGCGTCGGCACGGCGTCGATGACCTGCTGGCCCGCACCGACGGCGGTCGCCTGCGCCGCCTCGTCGGCGCGCGCACCGAGCAGACCTGCTACTTCGGTCGCATGGAACGCCGTCTCGACCCGGCTGTGGAACACCGAGCCCAGCGCGGCGACCCCGATAGCCATCCCCGCCTGCTGCATCGTCTCGTTGATGCCCGAGGCCATCCCCGCCTTGTCCGGGGTGACCACCGCGATCGCGATCGCGGCACGCGGCGGGTTGAACAAACCCATGCCGAAGCCGATCAGCAGCATCGAGGGGATCAGCGCGGTCCACTCAGAAGAGGCGTCGACCCACAGCACCGCGACCAGACCCGCGGCGATGAACAGCTGTGACGCACCGACGAGCAGCCCGGGATCGGCGCGAGCGGTGAGAATCCCGGCGACGACCGCGGCGGCGAACAGCGTCAGGGTCAGCGGCAAGAACCTGATTCCGCTGTCGAATGCCGTGTAGGACAGCACATTGCGGACGTAGGAGATCAGCAGGAACAGCGCAGGCATCACCGACATGGCCGATAGCGTCGCCACGATCGACAAGCCGTTGAACGTCCGGTTCCGCAACAGCGACAGATCGACCATCGCGTCGGTGCCGCGTCGCCGCTCGATGACGACGAACACGACCAGCAATCCCACTGTCGCGAAGAAACTGCCGACCACCGGCACGCTGGTCCAGCCATGTGTGCCACCTCGCATCAGCCCGAAGACGAGGAGGAACAGCGCCGACGAAAAGGTCAGCATGCCGAACCAATCGACCCTCGGCGCGTCCTTCTCCGACGATTCCCGCATCCGCTGCCGGCCGATCAACAACGCGACCACCGCGAACGGCACATTGACCAGGAATATCCAGCGCCAATTCCACGTCTCGGTGAGCACACCGCCGATCAGCGGCCCGAACGCGATCGCCAACCCGACGACCGCGCCGAAGACGCCGAACGCGCGGCCCCGGTCCTTGCCACGGAACTCGTGCCCGAGCAGGGCGGGGCCGACCGCGAACAGAACCGCACCGCCGAGCCCCTGCACGAACCGCGCGCCGATCAAGACGGTGTCGCTGCCTGCCAGCCCGCAGGTCAGGGAAGCGAGGGTGAAAACGACCATGCCGTACTGGAATACCCGGCGTCGCCCGATGCGGTCGGCCAGCGACCCGGCGGCGAGCAGCACCGTTGCCAATCCGAGTGCGTAGGCGTCGAGAATCCACTGCAGCTCGGTGAAACTGGAATCGAACGTGGCCCGAATGTCGGAGAGCGCTACGTTCACGACAGTGAGGTCCAGCATGAGCATGAAGGTCGCGATCGCGACCGCCGCCAACGTCCAGCCTGCGGCACGGCTGTCAGTTTCGCGAGTGACGTCCACGGACACTGTCACGGTATCTCCCTCTCGGTATCGGATGTGCGGGTCGAGTGGTCAACGGGTCAGGTCCGCGACCAGCGCGCTCGCGCAGCGGTCGGCCAGTGCGGTCACTGTCAGAGCGGGCGGAACCGCTCCGGTCGAACCGGGAATGAGTGAGCTGTCGACCACGTACAGGCCGGGGTGCGCGTCGATGCGCCCGTAGCTGTCGGTCACCGTGCCGAGTACCGCACCACCCAGCGGGTGCGAGGTCACCGCGGGCAGGGCGAGCGCAGGTGCCGATCCTGAACTCACCGAGTCGAGTTTGGCGAGGATGGTGCCGATGTCCTTGGTTACCCGGGCGATCTCGGGAACCTCAGCCGGCCAGCGCAACTCGACGGCATCGATGGCCGCGTCGTAGACCAGCGAGCCCAACGGTGGGGCGATGCTCACCGCCAACGCGTTCTGGCTGAGGCCACCCAGGACCGGCACGCCGAGCGGGAAGTTCAACAGGGTGGTCGGTGTCGGGCCACTGTGCCAGTCGAGGGCGACGATGTGCGCCGGTCCGCCCTGTCCGTCCGCGGTTCTGCCGAGCCGAACGGTCACGTGGTCGCCGGAGGAACCCCACGACCGCCCGACTTCGGTGGACAGGCGGGGCAGATCGCCTCGGGCTCCGGCACGGACCAGCAGCTTCGAGGTGCCGACTGATCCCGCGGCGAAGACCACAGTGCTGGAATGGAATTCGGTGGTGGAACGCGTTCGGCCGGCGGCATCGAGCACGGCGCAGGTGAGGGTGTAGCGATCGCCGTCGACACGGACGTCGGTCACCGAGTGCAGGGCGAGGACGGTGACAAGTCCTGTCGCTTCGGCCGCGGCGAGGATGGTGCGATCGACGCTGAGCTTGGCGCCGCTGTTCACCCCGAGGATGCAGTCCCCGACCGTGGCCGACGGACGGATTCGTCCGCTGATCTCCTCGCGCACCACATCCCAGTCCGTGGCCATCGGCACTCGTCGCACTTGCAAGCCCGCGCGCTGAGAAAGCTCGTCGAAGGCACGGGCGGCCGAGTATTGATCGGCGGCGAGGACATCATCGGGAATCGGGCTGCAGCCGATGAGTTCACGTGCGCGTGGATACCAGCGGTCGACCATCTCGTCGTAGTCGAGACGATCGTCGAAACTGGCCCTGAACAGATCTTCTTCAGGGGTCATCATCACCGTGTAGTTCACCAGCGAGCCGCCGCCGACGCCCGCGCCGGCGAAGCAGTTGATGCCCGAACCGGTGACGACTTCGAGCACGCCGGTGGCCACTCCCGGCAGCCACAGCGCGCGGGTATCGGGATCGACCGCGCTCGCGAAGGTATCCCCGGCGGCGGTGATCGGCCACCGCCGTCCCCGCTCGAGGACTGTGCAGGAGATCCCCTTCTGCGCCAGGCGCAGTGCCGTGACCGCACCCGCGTATCCGCTACCGATGACCACCACATCCGCGCTCGGCTGGGCCCGGCTCATCGGTGCTCGTGCGATCGGCAGCGCGGCGGCCGCCATCGCGCCCGTCGCGGCCAGCAGGACCTCGCGCCGGGTCGTCTTCGTCGTTCTCACTCCATGGTCTTTCTGCCGAAGGCTCGCTCGGCCGACAGTTCGGTGGCGAGTCGAGCGGGGGTGCGGTGGACGCCGAAATGATCGGTATCGAGCACGCGTACGCGAAACCGGCCGCGGGTATGGGCCCGCCAGCCTTCTGCCGTCGCCGCTGACACCAGCGGGTCGCGCAGCCCGGCGATCACGGTGATCCCGCACCCGACATCCGCCGACTCGGCGGCCCGATAGCGTTCGACCGCGCGATAGTCGCTGCGCAGCGACGGCAGGTACATCGCCCGGGTCTCGGGGTCGTCGAAGATGCTCGACTCGGTCCCACCGAGAGTGGTGATCCGCTCCAAGAACTGCGTGTCGTCGAGCTCGTGCAGCGGTGGACGTGGCGAGGGCGACGCGGGCGGCCGCGCGCTGGTGACCGTCAGGTGTCGCACCCGCGTGGCTGTCTCGGTGTCGAGCGAACGCGCGACTTCGAAGCCGATCAACGCGCCCATGCTGTGACCGAGCAGTTCGAACGGACCGGCCACCGTGGTCCGCAGCGCGTCGGCTAGTGCGGCCGCTGTCGACTCGATGTCGCCGATCAGCGGTTCACGGAACCGGTCCTGGCGCCCGGGGTACTGCACGGCGAACACCCGATGCGTGCGGGCGAGCGTCACCGACAGTGGCCGGAAGAATCCCGCCGTTCCACCCGCGTGCGGGAGGCACACCAGCACGGGCAGCTCCGGCGCGCCCGCACCGAACTCCCGCAACCACCGGACCGCCGGGTCGGCACTCACAGGGCCTGTTCCGCCCGCGGATGCACCTTCACCCACATCTGGGACAGCCCGTAGGAGCCCTGCTGCTCGCGCAACCGCGCGGGACGTTCGGCATCGAGGCTGAAGCGGTCGAGTACCGGCAAGAACGCCGCGAACGTGGTTTCGGCCAACAGCCGTGACAACGCCGCACCGGGGCAGAAGTGCACGCCCGCACCGAAAGCAAAGTGCCGGTTGACATTCGGACGACTCAGGTCGAGCTCGTCGGGATTGTCGAACTGTCGTGGGTCACGGTTGGCGGCCCCGAGCACGACATGGATCAGCGCACCGGCCGGGATGGTCGTGTCATGCAGGGTGAGCTCTGTCGCGGTCCGGCGCAGCAGCCACTGGGTCGGGCTGTTCAAGCGCAGGTACTCCTCGATGAACGCCGCGTGCTTGCTCGGATCGGCGCGCAGTTCGGCAGCGAGGTCGCGGTCGCGCAGCAGCAACTCGATGCCGCCACCGAGCAGGTTCATGGTGGTCTCATGGCCCGCGGCGATGAACGACCAGGCCATGGTGACCATTTCGTCGCGCGTCAACGCCCCGCTCTCGTGCTCCTCGACCAGCTCGCCGAGGATGTCGCCTCGGTTGGGTTTGCCGCGGCGTTCGTGGGCGAGTTCTTCCATGTAGTTGCTGAACTCGACGATGTCTTCGAAGAAACCGGGAACCCGGTCCGGGTCCAAGCCCGCCGACACCGCGAAGGAATTCATCACCGCCTGCGACCAGCGCCGCAGATCCGCCTTGCGGTCGAGCGGAACTCCGAGCATGCCGCCGACGACACGCAGCGGCAGCGCGGTGGAGTAGGCATCGACGAATTCCACCGAGTCGTGGCGGTAGAGCTCGGCGAGCAGTTCGTCGACCAAGGTTCGAACCCAACCGCTGAGCTGCCGTACCAAGCGGGCATTGAACGCACGATTGGTCGAGTGACGCAGGCGAGTGTGTTCGGGGGCATCGCGATTCACCAGCATCGGCAGGTTCATGTAGTTGTCCTGCTGGATCTTCGACGAGAACTGGGTCTTGTCCTTGAGTGCGAAGCCCACGTCCTCGTAGCGGCTGAGCACGTAGAGGTCCTCACCATCCCAGCTGCCCTCGGGCATGTAGTACACCGGGTGCTCGTCACGCAGCCGCCGATAGATGTCCCACGGGCTCAGCCGGTATTCCGAACTGGCCAGATCGATCAACGCAGTCGACACGACAATTCTCCTTATCGAGGATGGGGACGCTCAGGACTCGGTCGGCGCGGGCAGAAAGCCCGAGGCGACGAAGGCGTCGAGGTAGCGGTGAATCAGTGCGCGGTCCAACGCTGGACAGCGGATATCGAGTTCGCGCAGCGCCGCCCTGGTGTGGACCGACTCGGAGAAGGGCAGCCGCACGTCGTCGACGGATTCGTGCAGGAACGGTGTCAGGCCGACCAGCGCCATCGTGCCCGCGCGCCGATTGACCACTTGGTCGCGCCATGCTTCGAATGACAGCCCGTCGAACCGGTAGCCGTAATCGGCGATGTGGCCGAACAATTCGGCCCAGCTCAGCTGCTGCGGGTGCACGAGGTGAAAAGTGTGACCGACCGCCGACTCGGTGTGGCTGAGCGCCACGATGCCGCGCGCGACATAGTCGATCGGGGCGGGCTGCAACGGCATCGGCGCCTCGGTCGGCGCGATCCGTGCTTCGACGCAGCCCTTGATCATCATGCTGAGGTGGTCCTGGCGATTGAACGCACCGGTGACGCTGTCACCGCCGGTGTTGATCCGGTGGATGGTCGTGGGCACCCCGCGTTCGTGCGCGATCCGAACCAGCTTCTCCGCCACCCACTTCGACTGCGCGTAGCCGACCGCGAGCGGACCGCTGGTGTCGAGTTCGGCGTTCTCCTCGACGGTGTCGGCGGTGTAGGTGCGAGAGGAGAACACTCCCACTGTCGAGATGAAATGCACCGGCCGGGGGGCGCCGACGGTGGCCAGACGCAGCACCTCGACCGTGCCTGCGACGTTGGCCGGCGCCAGACCTTCGTAGGGGTAGGTCCACTTCACCATGCCGCCGCAGTGCAGGATTTGACCGACGAGCCCGTGTACCGCGTCGAACGCTTGTCGTGACAGCCCGAACCGCGGCTCCGCGAGGTCGCCGACCAGCGGAATGATGCGATCGCGATGGTCGGCTCTGTCGAGGCCGTACTTGGCCAGGTTCGCGCTGATCCGCTCGGCGGCGTGTGTCTCGTTCTCGGCACGGACCAGGCACACCACATCGCTGTCGGTAGTGCGGAGCAGTTCGTCCAGCAGGTAGGCGCCGACGAACCCGGTAGCCCCGGTGAGCAGCGTTGCCGCGGGAGCGTCGGGGTCGGGTGCGCCGGTGGCCGTGATGTCGGGGTCGAGCAGCGCTCTCGCCGACATCTGTTCGACGGTCATCAGGCGCGACCGACGGCGCCGCGGTCGCCGCTCGGGGGCGGCGGGTGTTTCGACGGTCGCCGGGTCCGACGCCGGTTGCGGGGTCGATACCGTCGGCAATTGGTCGGCGATCCAGCCGGCCAATCCTGTCAGCGAGGCCGCGTCGAACATCGTCTCGGTGTCGAGTTCGAGCGGGAAAGCCTGCTCGATACTGTCTTTCAATTCGATGAGCATCAGCGAGTCGAGCCGCTCGACCAGCGATTCGGACGCGGTGAAGTTGGCCGCGTCGTCTTTGGTGATGCGGGCCAACGCCGCTCGGAGATATCCGATCACCCGCTCGACCCGCTCGGTCCGTGGCAGCGCCGCGATGGCTGTGGCGTCTACCTCGGCCCGTGGATCGACTCGCCCGACGGGGGCGTCGCCACTGTGCACCGCCGCTGCCATGCGGGTCAGCATCTCCGGGATGACCTGGGCGAACGAGACGCCTTCCAGGAATCCCAAGTGCTCGCCGTCGCTGCCGACCAGTGTGACGTCACCGAGCAGCTGCCCGTTCGGTCCGGCCACAGCGGTCGCCGTCGCCCGGATCGGGCCGTTCGGAACCTCGGTCCGCATGGCCATGCGTCGATACCCTGTGCCGAGTCGCAACGGTCGCTGCGGGCCTGCTGTCGAGGCCGGGTCGTGCGCTGCCAGGGCGACCAGCTGTACTGCCGCGTCCAACAGCAGCAGTTCGGGGCGGATGCCGGCGCGGACACCGCGAGTATCACTCGCCGGCATCGTGAACGACGCTTCGGCCCAACCGGATCCGCCGCGCGCATCGTCGATGAGTTGGAAGCTTTCGCCGAGCCGAAACTGCGGGTGCCAGAAATCGGTGTAGAACTCGTGTGTGCTGTAGCGCGGCAGGTCGTCACCGCGAGCAGTGTCGACCTGGCGCAGCGGTTCGATCTGTTGAGCTACGCCGCGCCGGACCTGTGCTGACAGATGCAGATGCCAGCCACCGTCGACGCTTCGACTATGGACGGCGGCGGTATAGGCGTTGTCGGCGCCGGTCACCGAGACCTGCACCGTCGCTTGCGCATCGGGGCGCAGCACGAGGGGACGCTTGATCTGGATCGAGTCGATCCCGACCTCGGTACCCAACAGTTCGGCGCCGGCGCGCAGCACGAGTTCGATGAACACCACCCCGGGCACGACGTACTCGTCATACACCCTGTGTTCGACCAGGAACGGCAGGTCAGCGACTGAAATGGTGGTTTCCGCGACCAGCCCGCCCGAGGCCAGTGAGGTGAAGCGGGGTTCCAACGGCCGTGACACCAGCGCGGTGGAGGCGGCGTGGGTGTCGATCCAGTACCGCTCGCGCTGGAACGGGTAGTGCGGCACGGTGATCGGCGGGGATGTTCGGGCGGTGGCGGACTTCCAGTCGATCGCTGTGCCCGCCCGCCACAGCGCCGCGACGGCATGGGCCATCCCCCGTGTCGGATCGTCGCGATCGAGGGTGGAAATCCGGGGGCCCACGTGCTCGACATCGTCGAAAGTCGCGAGCAGCGAGCCGACACCGAGGGCGATCACCGTGTCGATGCCACGCGCCACGATCTCGAGCGCGGCCGGCTTGAATTCGTCCGGCGCACAGCTCCACTCGGCCCAGAGGGCGGCAGTGGTGAAGCGCGCCGCGTCCAGTTCCCGGTCGTCGGACAGGAGCAGGTCGATCCGCGGCGCGGCCAAGCTCACCCCGGCACACAGCTGCGTAGTCGTGGTGTCGGACATGCCGGTCTTCGCGGCGACGATGCGAGCACCGTCGATCACCGAGAAGACCCCGGCCAGGGCGGCAGCGGCGTACCTGCCGAACCCATGGCCGACGAGTACCTCCGGTTCCACCGCGCGCGCACGCCACCACAGGCCGACAGCGACAGCGACCACGTATTCCGCGAGTCGGCCGATCGTGGGGTCAGCCAACTGCGCCCGGTGCTCGGCGCCGTTCTCCAGCAGCACCGATATCGGAAAGTCGGTCGCCTCGACGATGCTGTCCACCGTCGCGGTGACGGCGGGATCGAATCCGTAGACACCGTCGAGGATTCCGACGAGGTCAGCGGCGTCACCGCCGCCGACGACGAACGCCGTCCGTGGTGAGCCGGACACCCGCTCGGGTGCGAGCACACTTGGATCGACCCGCGCTTCGGCGAGGACCCGTAGGCCTTCGAGCAATTCCGCCGGTGTCCGCGCGATCACCGCGGCGCGCTCCGGCAAGTCCGCCCTACCGACGTTGGTCGCACGTGCCACCTGAACCGGATCGATGTCAGGGCGCCGGGCGACGAAGTCGGCCAGCAGCGCGGCCGACTCACGAACGGCCCCGACACTGCTGCCGGAAACCTTGACAGCGACACAGGTTCGCGACCCACTCGGTGTCGCGTTCGAGTCGGTGCGATCCGGTGCGACACCGAGCACCGCGTGCGCGTTGGTGCCGCCGAAGCCGAACGACGACACCCCGGCCACCCGGTCGGACCCGGTCCAGGGGGTGATAGTGGTGGCCACTCGCACCGGGATGGCCGACCAATCGACATGCGGATTCGGGGCGAGCAGATTTCGGTGCGGCGCAATGACACCGTGTTCCAGCACCATCACCGTCTTGATCAGCGCGGCGATTCCCGCAGCCGCTTCCAGGTGGCCGATATTGGTTTTGACCGAGCCGATCACCAACGGGTCCTCCGGGGCACGATCGGGCCCGAATACCGCGGCCAGAGCCCGCACTTCGATGGGATCGCCCAACGGTGTCCCGGTTCCGTGTGCCTCCACATAGCCGACTTCTGACCCCGACACCCCGGCCGCCCCCAACGCGGTACGTATGACATCTTGCTGCGCGCGACCATTCGGCACCGTCACGCCCGAGGACTTGCCGTCCTGGTTGACCGCGGTCCCCCGCACCACCGCCATCACCCGATCGCCGTCAGCGAGCGCGGCGGACAGCCGTTTCAACACCACCACGCCGCAGCCCTCGCCACGCACGTAGCCGTCGGCGGCGGCGTCGAAGGTGTGGCACTGGCCCGAGGCCGACAACATGCGCCCCTTCGACAACGCGACCGTCGTCACCGGCGACGACATCACGTTCACTCCGCCGACGAGCACCACCTCCGATTCCCCGGAACGCACGCTCGCGCAACCCAGGTGCAACGCCACCAACGATGACGAACACGCCGTGTCCACAACCACGCTGGGGCCCTGCAGTCCCAGCGTGTACGACAACCGGTTCGCCCCGAAGTTCGAGGAGTTACCCGTCGCGGCGTAGGCGTCGACTCCGGCCAACCCGGCCGCCGACAATCCCAGCTGCGCGTAGTCGCCCGACGCCATACCCACGAACACCCCGGTCGATGACCCGCGCAGCGAATCCGGAGCGATGCCCGCGTGCTCGAGCGCCTGCCACGCCACTTCGAGCATCAACCGATGCTGCGGGTCCATCGTCGCCGCCTCGCGGGGAGACACCCCGAACAGGGCCGCGTCGAATTCCGCCACTCCGGTGAGGAAACCGCCGTGGCGGGAATAGGTGCGTCCGGCGACGCCGGGATCGGCGTCGAAGACATCGTCGATCGACCATCGATCGGCGGGCACGACCCCGACACCGGAGCCCCCCGCTACCAGCAACTCCCAGAATTCGTCGGCACCCGAGACTCCACCGGGAAACCGGCAACCGATCCCGATCACCGCGACCGGCTCCGACAGGCGCGAGCGAGCCTGTGCGAGTTCCCTTTTGGTAGTGCGTAATTCGATGAGTGCGCGCCGGACGATGTCGTCACGGTCGGGCGTTGCGCCGGTGGTGGAGGCCGAGGCCTGGCTCAGCGACTCAGTTGTCATGGTTTTCCAGCTCCTGATCCAGCAGTGCGAGCAGTTCGTCGGCGGACAGCGGATCGAGTTCGGCGTTGTCGGCCTGCTCCACCACATCGGTGGCGGTGTCGTCGCGGAGATCGAGAATGTCGTGGAGCAGATAGCTGCTCATGGTGTTGACGGTGGGATGCTCGAACGCGGCTGTCGCTGGAACCGATACGCCGAGCAAGAGGTCCAGTCGCCGTTTGAGCGCCACGCTGGCGATGGAATCCATGCCGGCGGAGAAGAAGCCGAGGTCCGGGTCCAGGTGGCTGTGGGGATCACGGCCGAGCACCTGGGCCACCTCGCGCTGTAGGGCGGTGACCATCAGTCGCGATCGCGCGGCCGGGGACGCCGCACCGCGCAGACCCGCGTGGAACTCGGTGGCCGTCGACTCGGTGGCCATGCCCTCGAACTCGGCGAGCAGCGGTCTGGTTCGTTTGGCTTCCAAGACCGGCTTGAACTGCTCCCAGTCCACCGACGCGACGGTCAATTGCGCGATGCCGGAGCCGATCAGCCGATCGAGGGCCTCGAAGGCGACCACGTCGGGCAGTGCGGACAACCCCATCGATTCGAAGTAGGCGTCGTGGTGGGCACCCATGTGGCTGTCCGCGAACCAACCCCAGTTGAGCGCATAGGTCGGCGCACCGGCGCGCGAGCGCCGATGGGCGGTCATGTCCAGGTAATAGTTGGCGGCGGCGTAGTGCCCGGCCAACGCCGATCCCCAGACCGACGAACCCGAGGAGTACAGCACGAGGAAGTCCAGATCGGCTTGTGCACAAGCCTTTTCGACGACACGGGTGCCGCCGACCTTCGCGGTCAGGGTTTCCTGGAAGGTCGGCCAGTCGAGCTGGCTGATCGAGGCCGGGGTGAACGCGCCCGCCGCATGCACCACGCCCGCGATCCGCGACCACGGACGATCCTGGGCGAACAGGTGATCCATCTGTGCCTGATCGGCGACATCGACACTCGGGGTGTGCACAGTGACCCCCTGGCCTCGCAGCCGCTCGATCGTTGCGAGAACTCGGCCGGCGTGTGTGTCGGGCTGTGCCGACTCCGGCAGCGGCGACCGTCCGAGCAGGACCAGCTCCCGCGCGCCCCGGCGTGTCAACCACTCGGCGATGCGAAGGCCCAAAGTGCCTCGCCCCCCGGTGACCACGTAGGTGCGGTCGTCGGCGATGCGCACCAGGGGTGCTGTCGGACGGGCCAGTTCTGACCGGCGCAGCCGGGCGACGAGCCGGCGACCGGCCCGCAACGCGATCTGGTCTTCGCCGTCACCGTCGATCACCTCATCGAGAGCCGCGGGGAGCGAATCGGTGACAGCGGCGGCTGGGTCCAAGTCGATCAGACCTCCCCAGATCTCTGGGTGTTCGAGCCCGATTACCCGGCCCAGACCCCACACCGGCGCCTGCTCCAGGGCGATCGGCGCCGACCCCGCCTCGACAGCGCCGCTGGTCAGCAGCCACATCTTCGCCTCGGAGCCGCGCGCTGCCAGTGCCGAAGCGGTCGCCAGTGCCGCCGCGCAGGAGACGGTGACCACGGTGTCGAACCCCGCGGTCGCGACGTCAGCGGCGGCTACCAGCTGGATCACACCACGCACCGGGCCGCATTCGGCCACCAACGCCGCCACGTGTTCACGAATCCGGTCGCCGTCCAGCACCAGTTCGGGGTCGTACAACGCCGCCTCGACGACAGACGCGCCGCGTTGGTGGAGCAACTCGACCAGCGTGTCCTGGGCTGCGCACGGTTGACCGACCACGAGCCAGCGCCCCGACGCTTCGGTCGGGTGGGCGACACGGTCGACGTCGAGCCAGTGCACGTCGTAGACATTGCGCCCCAACAGGTCCGGAGCAGCCGCCTTCGCTACCGGTGAACCCGACCCGAAGTCGAGCCAGTGCCGCTGTCGCTGCCACCGATAGGTCGGCAGTTGCGCACGCTGTGGTGTTTCCGGTTGGAGTCGGTCGTGGTCGATGCGATGACCACGCACGTGCAGGGCCCCCGCCGCGGTGAGCATGCTGTGGCCCACCGGAGCACCCCGCTTCATCGAGGCCACCGACTCGACGTCCCCGGGCAGGGACTGCGCGATACTGCCGCGCAGGACCGCGTTCGGACTGATTTCGACCACGGTCACCGATTCGGCCGACTCACAGGCGGCCACCAGCGCGTCTTGGAACAGCACCGCGCGCGACATGTTGTCGGCCCAGTAGTCGGGTGTGGGACGGAAGCCGGCCGGGACCCGCCGGCCGGTGACGGTCGAGTAGTACGCGATGCGCGGCGCCTCGACACCGATCGAGCCGATCTCGCCGATCAACCGCTCACGCAGCGGAGTCATCTGGTAGCTATGGAACGCGTAGTCCTGCTGAATGCGCGTGGCGAGCAGGCCACGCGACTTCGCGATCGCCTCCACTCGTTCGACACTGGACTTGGCACCGGCCAGCACGGTGTTGACCGGACTGTTGGCCGCCGCCACGGTGATGGTGTCGGCGAACTCAGCGCTCAACTCCGCCGCGACCGTCCGGGAGGCACCGATGACCACCATCGCACCGTGCCCGAAGGTTTCGCGCATCACCCGCCCGCGCCGCACGGCGATCCGCAACGCCGATTCCATCGTGAGCGCTCCACTGCAGTAGGCGGCGGCGATCTCACCGATGCTGTGACCGACCACCGCGTCGGGTTCGACGCCCCAGCCGCGCCACATCTGGACCAGGGCGATCTGTACCGCGACGATCGCCGGCTGGGCGATCTCGGTGCGGGCCAGCAACGAATACGAGTCGTCCGCGGTGAGCTGCTCGATGAGCGACCACCCCGCGACCTCGTGAATCGTCGCCTCGCATCGCAGGAGGGTTTCGCGGGCGACGTCGTCGGAGAGCAGTGCGGCGCCCATCCCGGCCCACTGGGTCCCCTGGCCGCCGAAGGCGAAGATCAGGCGTGGCGACTGGTCAGGCTTCACCACCGTGGACACCTCGGCGAAGGAATCGGTGTCAACGATCGCGTCGAGCCGGTCGGCAGCCTCGGCCGCCGACCGCGCGACCAAGGCCAGGCGGGCCGGGTGGTGCGGGCGGTAGCTCGCCGCGGTGCGGGTGATCGAGGCCCACTGATCCGCGCGTTCAGGACCCCGCAGCCAGGATCGGTAGGTCTCGGCGGTCGCGCGCAGCGCGTCGTCGGTGCGCCCGGACAGCACCAGCAGCCCCGGCGAGACACCATCGGTCGACACCGGGTTCGCGCCGGGCATCGTGACCGGCGCCTCCTCGACAACGACGTGGGCGTTGGTGCCGCTGAACCCGAACGAGCTCAGGCCGCAGACCATTGGCCGTCGCGCGGGCCAGTCGGTCAGTTCGGTCGCTACCCGCGCCCCGATACTCGACCAGTCGATGTGCGCGCTCGGTCGGTCGAAGTGCAGGGTGGCGGGGACCTGGCGGTGATGGGCCATCAGCGCGACTTTGATCAGGCCGGCGACGCCTGCCGCCGCCTCGAGGTGGCCCAGGTTGGACTTCGCCGAACCGACCAGCAACGGCGTCGACCCACCGCCGTGCGGGCGCAGCGCCGTGGTGAGAGCGCTCATTTCGATCGGGTCCCCGAGTGGGGTCCCGGTGCCGTGCGCCTCGACATAGCCCACCGCATCGGCGGTCAGGTGTCCATCGCGCAGCGCCTCGGCGATCACAGCGTGCTGACTCGGCCCGTGCGGCACTGTCAGCCCCGCACTACGACCGTCCTGGTTGACCGCGCTACCCCGGACGACAGCCCAGATCCGATCACCATCGGCCTGTGCGTCGGACAACCGCTTCACAACCACGACACCGCAGCCTTCACCGCGTCCATATCCGTCGGCGGAGGCGGCGAACGGCTTGCACCGCCCGTCCGGCGACAACGCGTTGAGCTTGGACAGACTCACTGTTGTCGCGGGCGAGAGCATCAGGTTGACGCCACCCACCAGCGCCGCGTCGCTCTCCCCCGAGCGCAGACTGCGCACGGCCAGGTGCAACGCGACCAGCGACGACGAGCACGCGGTGTCGATCGCCATGCTCGGTCCACGAGCACCGAGATGGTAGGAGAGCCGCCCCGCGGCCACGCTGAAGGTGTTGCCAGTGGCCAGATAGGGGTCGATCGCCACCCCGGCAGCCGTCGCCCGCTGCAGGTAGTCGGAGGTGTTGATGCCGATGAATACGCCGGTGGCACTGTCGGCGATCCGGTCACGGCCGTACCCGGCGTCATCGAGCGCCTCGGTGGCCACCTCGAGCAGCAATCGCTGCTGTGGGTCCATGCTGCGCGCTTCGACGGGGGCGATACCGAACGCGTCCGCGTCGAAGCCATCGACGGCCGTGTCGAGGAAGCCGGCCCGGATCGGATAGGTGGTGAGGTCGGCTTGTGGATCGATGGACGCGTAATCGTCCAGGTGCCAACGCTGTTGCGGGACCTCGCAGGTCGCGTCACGACCTTCGCGCAGCAGGCGCCAGAACGCCTCGGGATCATTCGCGCCGCCCGGGAATCGACAGCCCAATCCGATGATGGCGATGGGCTCGTGGTTGTCGGCCGGCTCGGTCGCTACCTCGGCAGCGCGCGCGCTCTCGATCGGTTCCGCGTTGTCGGAGGTGAGGTCGACGAGATAGTCGGCCAGTCGTTCGATGGTCGGGTGGTCGAACACCGCGGTGCTCGGGATGGTTCGGCCGGTGATCGACTCCAATTGGTTGCGCAACTCGACCACCATCGCCGAGGTCAGACCGAGGTCGAACAATCCGGCCGCGGGGCTGAGACTCTCGGTGACCCCCATCAGCTCGGCCAATTGCCGGCCCAGGAGCTGTCGCATGTGGTCCCGGGCCGCGACGTCGACCGGCGGATGCTGTTGCGATTTCCGCCGTCGCGGTGCGGGGGCAGGGCGGTCGGGCTCTGGTTTCACGACCTCGGGTTCGAGCGGTTCGGTGATCCAGTAACGCTGACGTTGGAATGGATAGGTGGGCAGCGTGATCGAGGTGTCGGGTCCGGGCCCGCCTGCGCGCCAGTCGATCCGGACTCCGCGGGTCCACAGCAATCCGAGCGCGCGGGTCAGCGCGCGCTGCGGGAGATTCTTGGCGACCGCTGCCACACACAGCACCGTCCGCTCCCCCGCCGCCCGCTCTACATGCGACAGCAAACCGCCTGGCCCCAGTTCGACGACGATGTCGACACCCCGTCCGATCATCGTGTCCAGTGCCGCCGCGAAGTTCACCGGAAGTCGTGTGTGCGCGGCCCAGTACGCGGGGTCGCAGACGGCGGCGCCGACCGGCTCACCGGAGGTATCGGAGATCATCGCGGTGGTCGGCGGCGAGAGGGCGAATCGTGTGATGAACTCGGGCAACGCCGCCGCCACCCGGTCCATCTGGCGGGAATGGAATGCGCGCGTCACAGGCAGCTCGATGACCTCGATTCCCTGCGCGGTCAGCAGTTCGCACGCTGACGCGACCGCCTCGATCGAGCCCGACACCACGTGATGGTCGGGGCCGTTCGCGACAGCGACGGCAAGCGTGCCGTCGAGCACCTGGGGAAGTTGATCTATCTGCGGGCGTGCGCATTTGGCGACCACCATGCGACCCGGCCCGGCGAGTTCATCGACCAGGCGGGCGCGATCGGCGATGATGCGGGCACCGTCTGTCGCCGAGAACACTCCGGCCAGGGCGGCCGCCGCGTAGGCGCCGACACTGTGGCCGATGACCATGTCGGGTTCGACCCCACGGGCACGCCACCACATACCCAGCGCCACCGCCACCGCGTACAACGCGGGCTGGGCGACACGCGTATCCCGCAGCGCGTCCCTGGATTCGTCCGACGCCGTGGTCAGCACCGAGAGCGAAAGCCCTGTCGCAGAGATGATGTCGTCGATGACTCGGGTGACAACAGGATCGCTGCCGTAGATCTCGTGCAGCGCTCCAGCGACGGCCGCCCCGTGTCCGGGCACGATGAAGGCGACCTTCGGCGGTGCCCCGACGACCCGGGTCGGGGCGAGGACCGCGGCGTTCACTCCGCCGGCAGCCAGTGCCCGCAACCCGTCCACCAACTCGGTGCGCGTCGCGGCTACCACCGCGGCACGTTCAGCCAGGTCCGCGCGTCCGACGTCTGCGGCCCACGCCACCTGGGTGAGATCGATTCGCGGTCGGCGGCCCAGGAAATCGGCCAGCGATCCGGCCGACGCGCGAATCGCGTCGACACTGTTGCCCGACACCTTGACCGCGACACTGCCCGATGCACGGACCGGACCAGAACTTTCCCGCTCCGGCGCGGCGCCTACGATCGCGTGGGCATTCGTTCCACCGAACCCGAAAGACGACACCCCGGCCAGCCGCCCTGCTCCTGGCCACGCGGTCACTTCGGTCGCGACCCGCACCGCCACGGACGACCAGTCCACATGGGGGTTCAGCTCGACGAGGTTGCGGTGTGGCGGGATGACACCACGCTCCATGATCAGCACTGTCTTGATCAGCCCGGCGATGCCGGCGGCAGCCTCCAGGTGGCCGATATTGGTCTTGACCGAGCCGATCACCAACGGCGAATCCTCGCCACGATCAGCGCCGAGGGCCGCGGCGAGAGCCCGGACCTCGATGGGATCGCCCAGCGCGGTTCCCGTGCCGTGCGCCTCGACATACCCGACCTCGGGCGGCTCGACACCGGCCGCCCGCAGCGCATCACGGACGACGTTGTGCTGAGCTCGACCACTCGGTGCGGTGAGGCCGTTGCTGCGGCCGTCCTGGTTAACCGCGCTGCCTCTGATCACCGCCAGCACACGATCACCGTCGGCGATCGCGGCCGACAGCCGTTTCAGGACGACGACGCCACACCCTTCGCCCCGCACATAGCCGTCCGCACCGGCATCGAAGGTGCGGCACTGCCCCGACGGAGACAACATGCGCCCCTTCGACAGCGCGACTGTCGTCGTCGGGGAGGACATGACGTTCACACCACCGACCAGCACTGTGCTCGACTCGCCCGACCGGATGCTCGCGCAGCCCAGGTGCAGTGCGACCAGTGACGACGAGCATGCCGTGTCGACGACCACGCTCGGGCCCTGCAGTCCCAGCGCATAGGACAGGCGGTTCGCGCCGAAGTTCGACGCGTTCCCTGTCGCGGCGTAGGCATCCAGACCGGCGGTTCCACCCGATTCCAACCCGACCTGCGCGTAGTCGCCTGCGCCCATCCCGACGAACACCCCGGTTGCCGATCCGCGAAGCGAGTCGGGCGCGATTCCCGAGTGCTCCAATGCCTCCCACGCGACTTCCAACATCAACCGATGCTGGGGATCCATCGCCGTAGCCTCGCGAGGTGCGATCCCGAACAGCGCCGCATCGAACTCGTCCACTCCGGCGACGAACCCCCCGTGCCGCGAGTACGTCCGGCCCGCTGCCGCGGGATCAGCATCGAAGACGTCGTCGATCGACCATCGATCGGCGGGAACCACGCTGATCCCGGAACCGCCCGACACCAGCATTTCCCAGAATTCGTCGACTCCCGTGACACCGCCGGGAAAGCGGCAGCCCATCCCCACCACGGCCACCGGTTCGTCGACGGCGACATCGCGCACCGCGGCTGCGACGTCGTCGCCGCCGAACAGCTCATCTGCCAGCGCCTCGACGGTCGGGTGTTCCCACATCGATGTCGGGGCGATGTCGAAACCCGTGGCCGCGGCGATGTCCTGGGCGATCTGCACACTCTTCACCGAATCCAGGCCGAGCGCGGCGAAAGGTACTCGGGTGTCTATGGATTCGGGCGTGGAGCCGAGCCGGCGAGCCAGCGCCGCCACGATCGCGGCGACAATTTCGGTGCGACTCACCGCCGCGTCGGGTCGCACAGCCGGCGCGGCGGGCGCGCTGACGCTATTCGTACCGAAGACAGCGAGCACATCGGGCAATTCATCGGCAAGGAACATGGCGCGCGCGGACTTGCGACGGACCTTTCCGCTCGAGGTGAGCGGTAGTCGTCGGGCCGTGACGAGAACGATCGTCGCGATCGCCAGACTGTGTTCCTCCGAGACGCGGGTACGAATCGACGCCGCGATTTCGGCCAGCAGCGCTGTTGTCGCTTGCCGATCGGAAACTTCCTGAACCAACACGATGCCCGAATCATCGTCCATCGCGAAGGCAGCCGAACGACCGCCAGAAACACCGACATGTGCTGTTGCACTTGATGATTCGATATCTTGCGGATAGATGTTGCGGCCCCGGATGATGATCAGGTCGCTTGCCCGGCCGGTGATGTAGACCTCGCCGTCGACGATCACACCGAGGTCGCCGGTCGCGAGATATGGTCCGCGCCCGTCTGGGAGAAATCGTGCAAACGCTTGTGCGGTCGCTTCGGGAAGTTCGAAATAACCCGCCGCTACGCTCGGCCCACGGACCCAGAGTTCGCCGATCGCATCCGCGACGGCAGGGGCACCGGTCTTCTGGTCGACCACGACAGCCTCGGTACCGGCAGGTATCGAGCCGGAACTCACCAGCGAGCGCGCGTCACGCGCGTCACGCGGCGTGGCGATGAGCCCCGCTGCCAGCGAGTTCACCGAGACCAGGCGTGATGTCGACTCGCGCCGGTCGCGACCACCGGAGATGACGAGGGTCGTCTCCGCCATGCCGTAGCAGGGGTAGAAGCCGGAGCCGTCGAACCCCTGCGCCGCGAATCGGTCAGCGAAATCATTGAGCACCGTGGCGTCGACCGGTTCGGCACCGCACAATGCGTGAGTCCAACTCGACAGATCCAACGATTCCGCGATTTCCGGAGAAATTCGATCCGAGCACATAGCGAACGCGAAGTTCGGACCAGGACTGTGCGTTGCCCGGTATGTCGAGATGACCTGGAGCCAGGATTCGGGGCTGCGAACGAAAGTCAGCGGAGACAACAGATTCGATGTGACTCCCGCGAAAAGCGGGAAAATAATTCCACCGATCAAACCCATATCATGATACGGGGGCAGCCACGAAGCGCAAACGCTTTCCTCGGTGATGTCGAAACATTCGACCGCCATTTCCGCATTAGCCAGGATGTTCTCATGAGTGATGATCACACCCTTGGGATCGGAAGTCGATCCTGACGTGTACTGCAGGAATGCGGGTGATGTCGCCAGCGGCGCGAATTCCGCGAATTCGATCGAATCCTTTTGCTCTCCGAATTCTTTCACCGAAAGCCAGCCGATATCCGCGACCGACTCATCGGCAAACATCGCCGCCCGGTTCTCGTAGAAGATCTGGTCGCAGATCAACAACTGCGCTCTCGCCGATCGCACGACCGCGAACAAGCGGGGCAGGTGCCGCGGCGACGTCGGAGGATAGGCCGGAACAGGCACCCTACCTGCATATATGCAGGCAAAGAACGAAACAATATAGTCGAGACCGGGGGCGGCGAGCAGCACAACCCGGTCGCCGAGGGCACTGCGATCGGCGATGGTCGCCGCCGCCGCCCGAACCCGAGCACGCAACTGGCGGAAAGTCACCTCAGCGGGGTCGAATGTACCGTCGCCGCGAGGTTCCAAAAATCTGTACGCAATCTGATCAGGATTTCGATCGGCACGAAAGTCGATCAATTCGACCAGGGTAGCCGGAACGCCGCAAGCAAACGAAGTCAACACTACAACATCCCTACACATTGATTCCAGCACGAAGACGCGGAATAGCGAATGAATTGAACAACTGGAATATCGATTCGCACACACAACCGACAGGCAGTCAAATCCTGCAATCCCTTGGAGCTTCCCTGCTCCACCCGGCTCAAGTCTAGGATGGCGATTTCAAAAATAACAAGGTGATTCAGATCACGCAATCGTGCGTACGCAAACTGTGCAAACTATCCAGAAGCTTTGCACGCACAAACTGTGCATACTGTCCAGAAGCTTCGAATCTCGGACCGAATTCGAACGCCCCGACTTGTGCGGGGACACAACTACGAAGGGCAACTAAATGAATCCGACAACCAATGGCGCCACAATGTTGCTGACCGGAGCTACATCCGGCCTCGGGCTGTCCATGGCCCGGCTGCTCGCCGGTGTCCCGGACTGGACCGTCGTCGCCACCGCACGCTCTGGCACGCGTGCCGAGGAGCTGCGCGCGCTCATCGGCGATCCAGCCAACTTTCGCTACGTCGTCTGCGATCAAGCGGACCTCGCCAGCGTTCGTGACGCAGGTAGCAGGATCAATGAACTTGTTGCGACACAGTCGATTCCGCCCTTGCGCAGCCTGGTTCTGAACGCCGGCATCCAGACCGGTTCCACCGACTCCGCGACAGTCGACGGCTACGAACTCACCTTCGGTACCAACCTCGTCGGACCGCATCTGCTGGTCGGGTTGCTGAGCGGTGCCTTGACCGCGCCGGCCCGGATCATCTGCGTCGGATCGGGAACCCACTACGGCAAGTTCCGACGTTCCTACGGCATGGTCGCGGCCCCGCGCTGGGAGGCGCCGCAGATCCTGGCCAAGCCTCGGGCCGGCGACGGCATCCGCGCCTACTCCACCAGCAAACTCGCAACCCTGTACTGGGTACACGAACTCGCCCGACGCGCTCCCCGACACATCGACGCGATCTGCTACGACCCGGGCATGATGCCGGGCACCGGACTCGCGCGCGACCGCAGCGCGATCGAGCGATTCGGCTGGAAGTACCTACTCCCCGCGATGCGGGTCGTACCCGGGGTGTCGACGCCGAAGCGATCGGCGACCAACCTCACTGCGATTGCCACCGCGAACACCCCCATCCCCGAGGTCGACCTGCGGGGCGGGTATGTCGAGATCGATCATCTCGTCCCGTCCTCACCGGACTCGTACGACCCGGAGCGCGAGCACGAACTGTTCGAGTTCCTCGACACCACAACCGGTCTGGGCAGCCATCCCGTCGCGCCCTGGTGGTCGGGGGGTTCTCAACCGATCGACTAGTCGACTGGTCGGCGAGGCTGTCGGTGTCCGCGAACCTTCGGTCAGGTGGCGTACCCCGGCGGCCGTCGACGAATGCACGATCACCCGCATGTCCGCCCGGAATCCGCCGCAGCGGATGACGTGCCGCGCGGCCGATCGCGACATCGGATTCCGATGCCCTGACAGCTCATCGCTGATCGGCATGCCCCAGCGGCAGCGAAAAGTGCCCCTACGCCTTGGTTCGATCAGGGGAGAGTCCGAGCCGGTGCACGGTGAGCGCCGCCGCCAGCATGCGCGAATCCTGGGGATCAGCCGGGTCGAGGCCGGTGAGTTCGGCGATGCGGTGCAGCCGGTAGGTGAAGGTGTTGGGATGGACGTGAATGGTGCGCGCGGCTGTTTTGCGGTCGGCGCCGTACTGGAGGTGCGCCTCCAATGCCTCGAGCAGATGAGGGCTCGCGAGCAGCGGATTCACGCGCTGCGCCAGCCGTTCTCGCGCAGGACCCGGCCGGGTCAGCTGATATTCCAGCAAGAGGTCGTCGAGCCGGTAGCAGCCGCCAGGTCTGCCGTGCAGCCGGGCCAGCTCGGTCAGTTCGCGCGCATCCTCGACCGCTGTCGGAATGTCTTCGCGACGCACACCGGAGAATTCGGCGAGATGGACGGCGACGCCGAACTGCTGTGACAAACGAGCGGCCAGCGCGTCGAACCGCTCGGCGTCGATGATGTCGGATTCGGAACTGTTGGCCAACAACGCGATTCCGCTCACGCCGTCGAAAGTGGCCGGCGTGGTGGCACCGGTGAGTTCGTAGAGTGCGCGTTGCAGCAATCGAATGCGGCGCCGGGTCACCAGGTTGACCGCGCTGCCGGTGCGCGCCGGTTCGCTGACATGGATCGCGAGCACCGTGTACTGGTCGGTGAGGATGGTGTCCGCGCGCACGGCGAGTTCTTCGGCGGGCAGCCCGCGCACCAACGCCGAGCACAGTTCGCGCCGGGCCTCCCGTTCGGCATGGTAGATCGACTGCTCGACCTCGGTGTAGGTGTCGACGACGGTCATATTGATGCGCCGCAGCAATTCGAGCAATTGGTTGAAGACCGCGACGAACTCGTCCATCTGCGTGGGGTCGGCGACCGCCGCGGCTTCGGCGAGCACTGCCTGTGCCGATCTGTGGATCGCGCTGATCAGCATCGACAGCGGCAGTCTGTCCTCGGCGTGACGTTCGGCGACCGGCGCGACGAACGCGGTGACCTCGGCGCGGGTGAACTCGCGGTCGGCGGCGATAGCTTCGAGTACCGCCCGCCCGCACGCATAGATCGTCGGCAAGACCTCGGCGGTGAAGTGATCGTCGGGCAGTTCGGCGGGCGCTGTCGCGTCCAAGCCCTCGGTCAGCATCCGCTCGGCGATCTGTGGCCAACGGCGGAGCAATCGAGCCGTCAGCGGGGTCGAGGCAGAAACGGGTTGTTGCACGAGCATGGCTCCGATTGTGTCTGCACACAGCACCGCGGGAGACGACCTGGTGAATATGGTGCAGAACCTGGTTGCTACGACAATTGTAGGAGCATTCTCTCGGTGCGCGAGTGCAGACACTGCGCAGGCAGCGGCCGCGAAGGATTTCGATGTCGCCCGCGCTGGACAGCGGTGCTCATGCCCGTCGGCAGTTCGCCGCTCTCGGCGCAGCTATATCCGGGCACCGCGTCAGCGCCGCTCCGTCGCTTCGAGCCTCGAACGGGCGATACCCGCCGCACTTTCGCCCACGGCGAGCCACAGTGAAGCGATGTCCTCGACGAGGCTGCAGCGGTCGATGGGTACGGCCCCCTCCGCCCAGGACAGGATCGCCTGCGCGGTTCCGCCGATGACGAAGGCCGGAGCGCTCGCGGCGAGCGAGTCGTTTTCCAGCTCGACCCCGTGCACGCTGCGGGCGTGGCCGATGAGAATCGCGGTGAGACCCTGCATCGCCTCCGCTCGCCGGGCTTGGGCAGCGGGGCTGTCGGCCACACCACCGAGAAGAACCAGCGCCTTGCGTGGGTCGGTCCCCAACGCGCCGACTACCGCATCGACCGCGGCGCGCGCTTGATCGGCGAGGGGCAGCTCGATCGAGGCCACGTAGGCGGCGACCGCGGCGTGACCCACTTCCACCGCAACCTCGTCGATCACCGCGCTCGCCACCGTGTCGAGATCGACGAAGCTCTCGTAGAAATACCGCTTGTTGAGCTGGGCCTCGGCACAGAGCCCCGCGACGGTCGCGGACCGCCACCGATTCTCGGCCATCGCGGTGAGGGCCACATCGATCAACCGGGAGCGCCGCCGCCGAACGCGTTCCGGTGCGGACTCTCCCCCGTAGCTGCGTTTACCGGCTGAGGACACGCGCAGCATTCTCCCACCTCCGCGATAGCCGATTCACCGTTGACATCCGTCGAGCAATTCTGGCACAGTTTCGTACCAGTTGATTTAGGTACCACTACGTACCAGATTGGAAGTCATGCGATGACCGCAGACCTGAAGGACGTCGACCCGCCGACGGAGCACTTGCCGAACGCCGCCGTGATGCTCGATGAGCTCCGTGCGCTCGCCGAGCACAGCCCGACACGGGCGCGGACGGAGACATGGTCCTACCTGCGCGCACTGGGCAGCCGCGACGACCGCGACGCCCTCTCACAGCTCTTCGGCGCGGGCGTGGAACCCCGCGATCTGGACGGCAAGCTCGAAGGCCGGATCGTCGGGAAACTGTTCGGCATTCCCGAAGCACTGCTCGCCAACCAGCTCATGAAGATCGACCCGACGTGGCGCGGTAAATCCTTCGACCTGGCGGCAGGCACGGGCTTGAATCGCCTGTCCCCGATCGCGCTGCTGGCGATGCCCCTGGTCACCTTCGGCTACCTCGGACTGCGGATGGTCCGCGGCGAAGCGGAAGGGTTTCATTTCCACCATCGCGTCGACCAGGGTCTCATCGAACCGCGAGTCACCGTGCGCGCCTTGGACTATGGCGTGCCACAGCACAAGAACCCCGGCGTTCGCACCTTCCCGATCCGCAAGACGCGCGACGAGATCGTGGAGCTCACGCCCGGCGTGTACCTCGGCCGCGCACTGTTGTTCACCGGGGCCGAGAAGATCCGTCTCATCGCCTACTTCGCCCTGCGCCACCCCGTGGGCAGCCCGCTGTGATCGGGCTCGACGGCGCCAACGTCTGTGTGACCGGCGGCGCCCGGGGCATCGGACGCGCCACTGTCGCGGAATTGACCCGACGCGGAGCCACGGTCTGGATCGGTGATCGTGACCTCGTGGCCGCGCGGGAAACCGCCGAGGCCCTCGGCGCCCACGCGCACCACCTCGACGTCACCGACGAAGCCAGCTTCCAGGAATTCCTCGGCGCAGCATCGGAGCGAGCGCCGATCGATATGCTGGTCAACAACGCGGGAATCCAGCTCATGGGCCGTTTCGTCGATCACGACCTCGCCGCGTTACAGCGCGAACTGGCGATCAACCTGGCAGCGGTGCTGACCGGAACGCACCTCGTCCTGCCCGACATGATCCGGCGTGGACGAGGACACATCGTGAACGTGTCCTCGATGGCGGGCAAGGTCACCACCCCGGGTATCGCGACGTACTGCGCGTCGAAATTCGGTGTGGTGGCCCTCTCCCGGGCCGTTCGAGCCGAACTCGCCGGCACCGGCGTCACGCTGACCACCGTGATGCCGGCCGCCACCCGAACAGACCTGACCGCCGGGGTATTGCTTCGCCTGCAACCCACCCTCGCACCCGAAACCGTCGCCGCGGCCATCGTCGACAGCGCGGGACACGGCCGAGGCGAAGTGACTGTTCCCCGATATTTGGCCCCGATCGGCCTACTCGAGGAGATCATCCCCGCCCAGATCATGTGGCATCTCAAACGATTCGTCGGTGGTGCCGATTACGGCGCTTTCGACCCGGTCGGACGACAGGCCTACCTCGAGCGGACCCGATCATCCTGAGCGCGCGCCCGCTGGACCGCTCGCTCGGACCTCACGAACGATAGTCGTGGCGACGGGCCGGGTTCGCCCGATCACGCGCCGCCTCCACCTATGATCGGTCAGTTCGCCCAGAGTTCGCTGATTGCCCATACGATGTCGAACGCCCATCGGAGGACACGCAATGGCCACAGTACTGACAGGCGCGACTGTGTGGGACGGGTTGAGCGACACGCCGATCGGGCAGCGCGACATCCTCGTTGAGAAGGACCGGATCACCCTGGTCGCCGAGTCCGTCCCTGTCCCCGACGACGCCACCGTGATCGACCTGACCGGCCACACCGTCACACCGGGTTTCATGGACTGTCACACCCACGTCACCCTCACGCCGGCGTTGGTGCCCGCGATCGCGCAATCGGCCACGGCCACCGCGCTGGCGTCGATTCCCGTGTTGAAGACCATGCTGCTCAACGGTTTCACCACTGTCCGCGATCTGATGACGGCCGACCTCGGATACAACGCGATCGATCTACGCGACGCCATCGCGGCCGGGCTGATCGCGGGCCCCCGGATGCTGGTGGCACCGCACCTGATTTCCGCGCGCGGTGCGCACGGCGACTACAGCGCCGTCCTGAACGACCAGTACCAAGGCGAGCACCGACTGCTGGAGATGGCCTCCGCCGATGGCTGCGACGAGATCCGCAGGCGGGTGCGCACCGAGATCCGCGCGGGCGCCGACTGGATCAAATTCGGTGCCACCGGCGGGTTTTCGAGTCCCGCCGACGACCCGACCAAGACCACATACAGCCAGGAGGAAATGGACACCCTCGTCGCTACCGCCCGCGACCTCGGCCGCCATGTCACCCCGCACTGCTACGGCGACGAAGGGGTGCGGCGCTCGGTTCGCGCCGGGGTCCGCAGCATCGAACACGGCAACCTCGCCACCAGGGAAACCTTGCAGATCATGGTCGACAAAGGCGTGTTCCTCGTGCCCACCCAGTTCGCCATAATCGATGACGCCCGCCACGTCGACGACGATGCCTACTGGGCCGTCAAACCGGCCTTCAAGCGGCGCAAGTTCCAGATCCACAGCAAGGCCCTGCTCGACAGCGCGGCCTTCGTCGCCGACAGCGATATCAAGATCGCGTTCGGCACCGACGCGGGCATGTTCCCGCATTCGGAGAACTGGCGAGAATTCCCCATGCTGGTCTCCACCGGGATCTCCCCCGCACGAGCCTTGAAATCCGCCACCAGCGTGGCCGCGGAGCTGCTCGAACTCGACGACCTCGGAGTCCTCGCCCCGGGCAAGATCGCGGACATCATCGCCATGCCGGGCGACCCGTTCACCGACATCGAGGTCACCGGCAAGGTCGACTTCGTCATGAAGGAGGGCACGATCTATCGACGCCCGTGAGCACGGTGCGGTCACGTTGCCGCGACTATGCCTTCGACCCGGTCCTTCGCGTCGCCGAACAGCAGGCCCCGGTGCGGGTCAGGGTTACGCGGCGGTGCCGTCCGGCGTACGAATGTGCCCGACGCGCCGCCGCAGGCTTCACCGACAACCCAGGTTGTCGATGCTGCGCGCGGCTACAGCGGCCGCGCCACGCGCAAATAGTCGACAACTTTAGTTGTCACCATCGCTGTCCAGTGGCCACCGCTTGCGCGCCGCCTGCCGACTGATCCCGACTGATCGCCCCACGTCACCGTACGAGGCTCCGGCAGCGAGAGCTTGCCTGGCGCACTCGTCGACCCGCTCGACGGCCGCCCGACGCGCGGTATCGGCCTCGGCCAGCGCGGCCAGGGCCGTGCACGGTTCCGGCTGCTCAGGCGCGATCCCGTCCATGACCAGTGGCCGCAGACACGGACCGAGCAACTCGACCAAGCGCTCCGCCGGCGCGTCCGACACCCCGGGAATGTGCACCATATAGCGTGCGACCAGCACGCCGAGCACGAGCGTGCCGATCAGCGCCGACCGCCGATCAGCGTCGGGACCGACCAACACCCGCGTCCACGGGCTGGTCTCCGGATTCATGATCGCGCAGCGCACCGCGTGCGCTGCCTCCGGATGGGTGAGCATCGACCGCAGGACCGGCATCGTCCGGTCGTCCTTGCGATCCACATCAGCCAGGGCATGCCGCAGCAGGCGCTCACCCAATTCCTCGGGCGGACCCTCCAACGCGTCGTCGAGGGTGACCGGAATGCCCGACACCGCATCGAACAACGCACTCTTGGCACCGAAATGCTGCATGACCAGAGCCGGATCCACATCGGCACGCTGCGCGACGGCCCGGATGGTCGTCTCGATATAACCGCGCTCGGCGAAAAGTTCACGAGCCGCGTCCAGAATCAGCTGCCTGGTCTGGCCACGCCGCTCGGCCCGGCTGACACGCGCCGGCGAGCCCTCCAGTTCATGCACTGTCATCGCGACCTCGCTCAACATCCGTAGACGAAACTCGGGGACTTACCTATGCTGGTCTCAGTCTACAAGCGTAGAGCAGAAACGCAGCGTCGCGCAGCAGCTCGCATCCTCCCTTCCGAATCCTTCGAACGGATGTCGATGACCAGCCGAGATACCCAGCCCGTTACCCGCGCTCCCGACGAGCAGCTACCGACCGAACCGACGAAGCACCGTCGCCTGTCCATCGTGTTGGGCATCATCGTGACCTGCCAACTCATGGTCGCGGTGGACAGCAACGTCGTCAATATCGCCCTGCCCGAGATCCGATCCGGGCTCGGCATGTCCGCGTTGGCACTCGCATGGGTATTCAGCGCGTACTCGCTGGCCTACGGCGGCCTGCTGCTGCTCGGGGGCCGAGCCAGCGATCTGCTCGGCAGGCGGCGGATGTTCGCCTGGGGCCTCGGCCTGGTTGTCGTGGCCTCGATCCTGGGCGGAATCGCCCCGAACGAGTCCGTGCTGATCGCCGCGCGGGCGCTGCAGGGCGTCGGCTTCGCCTTCGCCGCGCCCGCCGCCCTGTCGATGATCGCGGCCACCTTCGCCGAGGGGCCCGAACGCACCCGCGCGCTCGGGGTGTTCTCCATGGTCACCGGATTCGGCATCACCCTCGGCCTGATCCTCGGCGGCATCCTCACCACCCTGAGCTGGCGCCTGGTGTTCTTCGTCAATGTGCCGATCGGCGTGGTGACCATCATCCTCGCACTGCGCTATCTCACCGAAACCGAGCGCCACACAGGCACATTCGACCTGCTCGGGGCGATCCTGTCCACGCTCGGCATGGTCGGCATCGTCTACGGCCTGACCCATGGGTCCAGCGGCTGGACCGAGGCGGGCACCGTGGTGCCGATCGTCGTCGGTGCCGTGCTGCTCGGAGTGTTCGTCTACATCGAAGGCCGCGCGGACCATCCGATCATGCCGTTGCGGTTGCTCGCCGACCCGGTCCGGGCGGGGGCATACCTCACCTTCGTGCTGTTGATGGCGGCGATGGCAGGCACCTACATCCTGCTCTCGATCTACCTTCAGGAATCGCTCGGTTTCAGCCCCCTCGTCGCCGGAATCGCCTTCCTGCCCATGGCATCGGCCCAACTCGCGGTGGCGAAGTCGGCGCCGAAGCTGATCGCCCGCTTCGGCCGCAAACCGGTGCTGCTCGCCGGCGTCGTGTTGATGATGCTCGAAGCGATCTGGCTGACCACCACCAACGAATCGACCGACTATTTCACTGGCGTCCTCGGCCCGTTCATCCTGCTCGGTGCCGGCTCGAGCCTGGCCTTCGTGACGTTGAACCTGACGGTGCTCGGTGGACTCGCACCCCGCGACATGGGGGCCGCCTCCGGACTCCTCCAGGCGACTCAGCAGATCGGGCTCTCGCTGGGTGTCGCGATTCTGACCACCCTCTATCAGGCGGCAAGTACCGACCACGCGCACCAGCACACCGGAACGCACGACGTCCTCGCGCACGGCCTGTCCAGTGCCGTGATCGCCGCGGTGATCTTCACTGTCGCGGCTCTGCTGATCGGCCTGTTCGTGATCAAGATGCCCAAGGGTCCGAGGCACTAAAATCTGCTGGTAGCGATGGTGTCGCAAACTGGATCGGCGGTGGCGAAGCTGGTGGGCCGTTCAAGTCGGATCGAGCTGGGGATCATACGCTCCTGGTGGAGCGATCCCCTGGACTATCGCTGGCTGATTCGGACCTTCCAGGCGCGCGGCGCATTGGGCATGATGCGTGGCATCGTCGTGACGGTCGGTCTCACATTGGCGGTGACCACGAGCCTCAATCTGTACTCCTCCTCCGGTTCCGAAGGCTGGGCACGAGCGGTTACCGTCTTCAATACCGGGATGGCGGTCGCCGGGTCGGCGGCCTGGGCATTCGGGCCATGGCCGAGCGAGCGGCTCTCGCTGGCCTTGATGGCCACCCTGGACGTGCTGATCACCTGCGGATGCCTCGCCGAGAGCAGTCGGGTGTTCGGTGCGTTCAGCTTGATGCAACTGGTCGCGCCAGGCGCGTACATCGCTATGTTCCATGGACCACGGGTGCTGGCGTTACATGCCGGATGGTCACTGCTATCGGTATTGGTCCTGGCAGCGCTGGTGCTGCGCGCACCCGGCGGTGACGTCGCCTTAGCAACGTCGGTGGTGCTGACGGTAGCTGCCGTGACGATCATACTGATGCCGGCGCTGCAGTTCTGCTACTGGATATTGCGGATGGACGCGCTGACAGATCCGTTGACCGGACTGCTCAACCGCCGTGGCCTGGACTACTACGCGTCCTCCTGGTTCGGGCCCGGCGCCCACCTGCCGATCTGCTTGATGACCATAGATCTGGACCGGTTCAAGTCCGTGAACGACACCTATGGCCATTCCGCTGGAGACCGGGCGCTGGTCCGAGTCGCGGAGAGTTTGCGGGCGACCGCACCGCCCGGCGCGGTGGTCGCTCGCAGCGGCGGCGAGGAGTTCGTCGTCCTCGCCCGGCTGGGCAACGATGCGGCGGTCGCCGAGGCCCAGCGGCTGTGCCGAGCCATCAAGTCACACTGCGGTCCGGTCACCGCGAGCATCGGCGTCGCCTGCACGGGAGCCCTCCCCGCCCACCTCCGAGATCTGATGTGTAGCTCCGATACCGCGATGTATCGCGCGAAACAGCTGGGTGGAAACAGGGTGTTCACTGCGACCACTACGGCATAGTCGCCGAACTGACTGTTCCTGCCCGCGCCCACTCCGACGCCCCGGAGTCGAGGAGATCGGTGGCGGCACGGAAGGCGCCGCGGCGGGCGATGATCGGGTCGACGCAGCCGCGTGGCGAGCCCGGTGCCGCGCTCGACCGGTAGTCAGCGACAGCAGTGGGGATCGAGCACCACGCACAGCGCCGAGAGTGCATCGCGGCGCGCGCGGTGGAAGGTGTTCATTCCGCGCCGCTCGGACTCGACCATGCCGGCCTTCCGTAGTTGGCCGAGGTGATGCGAGACAGTCGACTCGCTCACCCCGACCGCCGCGGCGAGGTCGCCGCTGTTCTGTTCACCCGACGGCGTGGTCAGCAACAGTGACAACAGCTTGACCCGTACCGGGTCGGCGATCGCCTTGAGCCGCAAAGCCACTTCCAGGGCGGCAGCATCGTCGACCGGTCTCGCCGCGACCGGGGCACAGCAGACCGGGGCGGACATGTCGATCACAGGTAGCGCCTTGGGCATGGGATCAACTGTACGCACGGCATTGACATATGTCGAAAAGGTAGCGCAGACTCGACCTCACAAGTTCTTCGACATATGTCTCACAAGTGGAGGTTCTCATGTCCCGCGTCCAGCTCGCCCTCAACGTCGACGACCTCGACACCGCCGTCACCTTCTACTCGACCCTGTTCAACACCGAACCGGCCAAGCGCAAGCCCGGCTACGCCAACTTCGCCATCACCGAGCCGCCACTGAAGCTCGTGCTGATCGAGAACACCGGCCAGGGCGGCTCCATCAACCACCTCGGCGTGGAGGTCGAGTCGTCGGAACAGGTCCACGGCGAGATCGCCCGCCTCTCCGATGCCGGACTGTTCACCGAGGAGCAGATCGCGACCACCTGTTGCTTCGCCACCCAGGACAAGGTGTGGGTCACCGGCCCCGGTGGTGAGCGGTGGGAGATCTACACCGTGCTCGCCGACAGCGACACCTTCGGCACCAGCCCGGACCTGGGCCTGACCGACGCCGAAGCGACGAACGTGTGCTGCGGCACCGCCGCCGAAGCCGAGGCCGAGGGCGCCTGCTGCGGAACCGAGGCCAAGGAGAAGGCGGTGGCGTCCGGGGCGAGCTGCTGCGGCTGACCCGGTCCGACGCGTGCGAGCGAGTTCACCCGATGTTCGCTTGCCTTCTTGATTCGACATCAATCAATATCGACGCATGTCGAATCAAGAGTTGCCGTTGAGTGTGGCCGCACCGGGGTGTGTGGCCACACGCCAGCTCCGCCCGCCCATGACCGGCGAGACCGCGGTCGAGCTGGCGGCGGTGTTCAAGGCACTGGCCGATCCGGTCCGGCTGCGGCTGCTCTCGGCCATCGCCTCGCGTGCCGACGGCGAAGCCTGTGTGTGCGACCTGTCGACCGGGATCGATGTCAGCCAACCGACGATCTCGCACCACCTCAGGGTGCTGCGCGAGGCCGGATTGCTGACCAGCGAACGCCGCGCCTCCTGGGTCTACTACCGCGTCGTGCCCCACGCCCTGACTCGGCTCGCCGAGGTGCTCGCGACCGAGGCAGGCACGGTGGTGAGCGCGTGAGCACTCCCACTGATACCCCCGCCGTGGTCGGCAAGCTCTCCACTCTCGACCGGTTTCTGCCGGTGTGGATCGGTGTCGCCATGGTGGCCGGTCTGCTGCTGGGCCGGATGGTCCCCGGCCTCGGCGACGCACTGTCGGCGGTGGAGGTCGACGGGATCTCGCTGCCGATCGCGATCGGGCTGCTGATCATGATGTATCCGGTGCTGGCGAAGGTCCGCTACGACCGCCTCGACTCGGTCACCGGTGACCGCAAACTCCTGGTCAGCTCCCTGGTGTTGAACTGGATCCTGGGACCGGCGCTGATGTTCGCCCTGGCCTGGCTGTTCCTGCCCGACCTGCCCGAATACCGGACCGGCCTGATCATCGTCGGCCTGGCCCGCTGCATCGCCATGGTCATCATCTGGAACGACCTCGCCTGCGGGGACCGCGAAGCCGCCGCCGTTCTCGTCGCGTTGAACTCGGTGTTCCAGGTCTTCATGTTCGCCGTTCTCGGCTGGTTCTACCTCTCGGTCCTGCCCGGCTGGCTCGGCCTGGAACAAACCACCATCGACGTCTCCCCCTGGCAGATCGCGAAATCGGTGCTGATCTTCCTCGGCATCCCGCTACTCGCGGGGTTCCTGACCCGCCGCTTCGGTGAACGCGCCAAGGGCCGGGACTGGTACGAATCCAGGTTCCTGCCCTCGATAGGGCCGTGGGCGCTCTACGGGCTGCTGTTCACCATCGTGATCCTGTTCGCGCTGCAAGGCGACCAGATCACCTCCCGGCCCTGGGATGTCGTGCGGATCGCGATCCCGCTGCTGGCCTACTTCGCGATCATGTGGGGCGGCGGCTACGCCCTCGGCGCAGCCCTCGGGCTCGGTTACGAGCGCACCACCACGCTGGCGTTCACCGCTGCGGGCAACAACTTCGAACTCGCCATCGCCGTCGCGATCGCCACCTACGGCGCTACCTCCGGCCAAGCCCTGGCCGGTGTCGTCGGCCCACTGATCGAGGTTCCGGTGCTGGTCGGGCTGGTCTACGTCTCGCTCGCCCTGCGCACACGTTTTCCGGCGACCACGACCGCTGATGGGGTGGCAGCGCGATGAGCACAATTCCCTCCGTGCTGTTCGTATGTGTGAAGAACGGTGGCAAGTCCCAGATGGCGGCCGGGTTGATGCGCGCCGCCGCCGGTGACCGCGTCCAGGTTCATTCCGCCGGAACAGAACCCGGCACAGCAGTCAACGCCCTCTCGGCCGAGTCGCTGCTCGAGGTCGACGTCGACATCCGCGCCGAGACCCCGAAACCGATCGACCCCGCTCTGCTGCGCACCGTCGACCTCGTCGTCACCCTCGGCCGCGAAGCCCACGTCGACCCGGTCGAGGGCGTACGCATCGTCAACTGGGACACCGACGAACCCTCCGAACGCGGCATCGACGGCATCGAACGCATGCGCCTGGTTCGCGACGACATCAATTCCCGCGTCCACCACCTGCTCACCGAACTGACCACCCCACCGCCGAGCGCGGGCCCGTCCTGAACCGGTCATGGTGCCCCGGTCCGGGGTTCGCTACCCGACCGTGACCGCGCTCAGCGGTGGGTGACGCGGGGGACGGGCTTGTCGCCGTGCGGGCCGAAAAGGTGCAGGATTTCGACCGGGGTGGCGTCGGCGGGTCCGAACCAGTGCGGGGTCCGCGGGTCGAACTCGGCGGTCTCGCCGGGGGCGAGCAGATACTCGGCGTCACCGATGAGCAGGCGCAGGGTACCGGCGAGGACGTAGAGCCAGGCGTGGCCCTCGTGGGCGCGCAACCGTGGTTCGCGTGGACCGAGAACGTGTTTGAACACCTGGACGCGGCCCGGATAGCCGGTGAGCGGGACGATGATCCCGCCCGAGGCGTGCCGGTGTGGTCGCAGGTGCATTCGCGGGTCGCCGGTCGCGGGGGCGGCGACCAGGCTGTCCAGCGGGGTCTGGTAGGTCCGCGCGAGCGGGATGAGCAGGTCGAGGGTGGGTTTGCGATGACCGGTCTCGACCCGCGAAAGGGTACTCACCGCGAGACCGGTGCGCTCGGCGACCTCGGTCAGCGTGAGCCCGCAGCTGGTGCGCACGGCCCGCAGCCGGGGGCCGATGGCGTCCAGGATCGCCTCGGTCTCCGTATCCATACCTGTCATTTTGCAGGTTCAGCAAAAAGTATGGGGTGTGCGCTCGGTGCGCCGACATGATCGTGCGAACCCGGCGATTCGGCCGGGCCCGATCGAGAGGCTGGTCTCGGATGACCCCGCAGTCGAGTACACGTCGTCGCTGGACGGTCCTGGCGATCTGCGCGCTCGCGCTCTTCCTGGTCGGTCTCGACACGACCATCGTCACCGTCGGCCTCAGCGAGATCGGGCGCGGGCTCGGTGCCGAGGCCGGACGCCTGTCCTGGGTGGTCGACGCGTACACGATCACCTTCGCGAGCCTGTTGATCAGCGCGGGCGCGGTGGCCGACCGGTTCGGTCGGCGGCGGGTCTTCCAGACCGGGTTGGTCGTGTTCGCGCTCGCCTCGCTCGCCTGCGCGCTCGCCCCCTCGTTGAGCTTCCTGATCATCGCCAGGATCGCCCAGGGCGTCGGGGCGTCGATGCTGACCCCGGTGGCGCTCGCGATCGTGGTCAGCGCCATGCCCGATCCGCGCGAGCGCGCCCAGGCGATCGGGGTGTGGGGGGCGATGTTCGGGTTGAGCATGGCCGCGGGACCGGTGACCGGGGGCGCGCTCATCGCCGCGTTCGATTGGCGGGCGGTGTTCTGGATCAACGTGCCGGTGGTCCTGGTCGCGATCGCGCTGGTGCGCGCGCTCGTGCCCGAGTCGCACGGCCAGCGTGCGCGGCGGCTCGATCTGACGGGGCAGGCGCTGTTGATCGTCCTCCTGTGGATCGCGGTCGGGTTGCTGATCGAGGGGCGGCGCATCGGCTGGCTCTCCCCGCTCGCGCTCGCCGGTTACGGGCTCCTGGTCGTACTGGTCGCAGTGTTCGTGCGGGTCGAGGCGCGGCGGGCGGACCCGTTGATCGAGCCGGGGCTGTTTCGGGTGCCCAGTTTCGCCGGGGCGATCCTCAGCGCGGTCGCGGTGTTCGTCGCGTTCAGCATGACGTTGCTGATGACGACGCTGCTGCTCGACGTCTCCGGCTGGTCTCCGGTCGCGGCAGGCGCGGCGACCTTGCCGATGGCGCTCGGCGCGACGCTGTGCGCCCCGCTCTCGGGCTACCTGGTCGGTCGTTACGGCCCGCGCCTGCCACTGCTGCTCGCCGGTGGCTGCCTCGTCACGGGCGGCCTGCTCCTGCTCACCCTCGCCTCGGGGCTCACCCTCGCGGTGCTGCTCGCCGCCTACCTGTTCATCGGTATCGGCGTCGGTTTCGCCAACGCGCCGATCACCAACACGGCCGTGAGCGGGTTGCCGCCCGAACGCGCCGGGGTAGCCGGCGGAACCGCCTCCACCGCACGCCAACTCGGCATCGCCATCGGCGTCGCCCTCGCGGGCGGCTTGGTCGCGGGCGCCGACCGCGCCGACTTCCCGGCCGAGGCGACCCCCGGCTGGCTGGTCATCACCGCGTGCGGGACGATCCTGCTGGCAACGGGGTTTCGCGCCGGGCAGCGCACGGTGCCGGCACCGGTGTGATCGCAACGGCCGCTGGTCGCCGGCCATCGCTGACGCCAACTAAGCGGGCCGGGTAGGTCGACGGAGGACTTGCGCTATCGACGCGGGCATATCGCGCCCGGCTCGCTGGTTGCGCTGAAGATGCCCGACCGCGATCGCCTGCACCCCCTCCTCGCCGGACGCTTCAGCCCGCGCGCCTTCCACCCGAGTGAGATCGACGACGCCACCGTCGACCTCCTGCTCGAGGCCGCCCGCTGGGCGCCGTCGGCTGGCAACTCACAGCCGTGGGGCTTCTTTCCGGTCCGCCCGCACGAGACCGAATACGACCGCGTCGTCCGTCATCTGGCCCCGAGCTCGGCCACGTGGGCGCTCGACGCCAGCCTGCTCATCGTCACCCTCGCCCGCCGCTTCCTCGACGACGGCGTCCTCCCCTATTCCGAGTTCGCCGACTACGACCTCGGCCAAGCGGTAGCCCATCTCACCATCCAAGCCCAGGCACTCGACCTCGCAACCCACCAATTCCGCGCCTTCGACCTCGAATCCCTCACCAAGGAACTCGACCCCAACCCCGGCTGGACCATCATGTCCATCATCGCCGTCGGCCCCCCAGCCGACCCCTGCCCAGCCACAACCCGCAACCCCCTCCCCCACCTCCGCACCGCCCCCTGGACAGCCCGCTGACCGGTATCGGAATTGACGCATTGCTGACCATCGAATCGGCAAGAGAACGCGCCCATCAGGCAGATGGCGTAGCTACCCCAGGATGGGGCTGACCGGTGCTCGGCTGTTCCGGGGTCGACTGATGTGCATACTGGTCGAATCACCCTGGCGTAAGCCGCTGGAGCGAAACCGCTAACCCTGTTCTTCGGGTGTGGATATCGCCGTCGAGCTGACGTCGGGGACGATGCGGCGGGAGAAACCGGTCAGCACCTGGCCCGGGCCCAGTTCGACCAGTTCGTCGTATCCGTCCGCGGCGGCGCGCTGGACGGTCTCCACCCAGCGCACCGGGGCCAGGAGCTGGCCGCGCAGAAGTGCGCGGATCTCGGTGGGGTCGGTGACGTAGTCGGCGGTGACGGCGCTGAGCAACGGAATGCGGGGGGCCTGGAGCTCGCTGCGATCGAGTTCGGTGCCGAACTCCTCGGCGATCTCGGCCATCAGTGGGGAGTGAAACGCGCCGGCGACTCGAAGCCGCACCACCTTTGCCGCACCGGCGGCGCGGGCCAGGTCCTCGAGGTCGGCCACCGCCGCCGCCGCGCCCGAAACGACGGTCTGGGTCGGCTGGTTGTAGTTGGCGACACCGACGACCCCTGAGGTCACCTGTGCGCACAGCGCGTCGACCTGTGCGGCGGCCAGCCCGATGACCGCGCTCATCGCTCCGTCGTAGCGGCGCGAGACCTCCGCCATGAGCTCGCCGCGGCGGCGCACCAGGCGTAGCACTGTGTCATTGTCCAGCGCGCCGGCGACGGCGAGGGCGGTGAACTCCCCCAGGCTGTGACCCGCGACGGCCGCGGGCGACAGACCCTGTTGCGCGCGGACCGCGCTGAGCGCGAGGCTGGTGGCGACGATGGCGGGCTGGGCTACCTCGGTGGCTCGCAATTGCTCGGCGGTGCCGTCGACACACAGCTGGGTCAGCGGTAGCCCGAGGATGTCATCGGCTCGGCGGAAGACCTCGGCGGCCGCCGGGTATTCGGTGATCCACGCGGCCATGCCGGGCCGCTGGGAGCCCTGGCCGGGAAACACGGCGAGGGTCCGTCTGCCGGTGATCGTGGTGTCGGGTTGTGCGTGGCGGAAGACGTCTACGGTCATGACGAGGACCTCTCGGATTCGATGGTGTTTGTCGGAGAACGTTTTTCGTCGCGGTTCGCGCTCGGACGGCGGGTGGCGCGGAATTCTCCGCTCGCGGCGGCCACCGCGAGCAGACCCGCGAGCGCGATCACCGCCGCCGCCGGACGGTACGCATCGACGGCTACGGCCACCCCGACCGTGAGCGGCAGCACCAGTGCGGCGCCGAACTGGACGCCGGTTTGATAGAGCGGCACGGCGATCGGGCGGAGTTCGGGAGCGACGGTCGCGGTCGACTGCATGTTCAGTGCCGCGAACGAGAGCACGAAACCCGCCTCGACCAGCAGCAGCACCGGCAGGACACCGCCGCGATAGTCACCGATGTCGGGCCGGGCGAACAGCAGCAGGTGACCGGCCAGGGTCGCTACCGCACCGGCGAGAATCAAGGGTGCGGTGCCGAACCTCGCGACATAGCGTCCCGCGAACGGAACCGACACCGCCAGCGGCACACTCGCGGGCAACAGCCCGAGCGCGATCTGCCAGGGCGACCAACCGAGCACGTCGTGCAACTGCACCGCGAGAACCACCAGCAGCGACAGGTACCCGCCGTTGAGTGCCGCCGCCCCCAGCGCGGATCGCACCAGGGAACCGTTGCGCACCAACGCCTTCGACAATCGCGGGGGCGCTGATACCGGCGCGTCGGGGATCACCCGCCACCCGGCGATCAGCAGCACGATCGCCACCGGTGCGGGGAAAACGAACAGCAGGTGCCAGTTCAGTGCCGCGAGCCAGCCCGAGAGCAACAGGCCCGTGGTGAACCCGGCGGCCCCGAACACCGCGTACACCGAGATCGCCCTGCGCTGCTGGGTGCCCGCCGGGAACTCCGCGGCGATCACCGCCAGCCCGGCGGGCGCGGTGAGCGCGGCGGCGGCGCCCTTCACCACCCGGGTCGCGACCAGCAGCGTCAGGTCGTCGGTCAGGCCGCCGACCGCCGAGGCGACGGCGAACACCGCCATCGCGGCGAGATAGACCCGCTTGCGGCCGAACCGGGCGGCGAGGGTGGGCCCGGCGAGGAGCAGCGCCGCGAAGCCCGCGGCGAATCCGGCCAGCAGCCACTGGGTTTCCCAGCTCGAGCGACCGAGCCCGGTGGTGAGCACCGCGAACGCCGGCACCAGGATGGAGCCCTCGATGGCGTCGAGAATCATGTTGCCCGACAACACCAGCAGCAGGACCCAGCGGCGCCGATCCCAGGTCGGCGCCGCTGCTCGCGCGTCAGCCATGGCCGTTGCGCGTCGAGATCGGACCGCCGGTGGCGAGCTGGAACTGCTTGTCCAGCAACGGTGGCAGCTGTTGGCTCACCAGCTCGATGTGGCGGGTGACCAGATCGTCGGGCATGCCGGCGATGCTGGCCCAGAAGATTAGATGCCGTACCGGGAGCCCGGCGACCCTTTCGCGGATTCGCGCGGCGGCCTGTTCGGGGGTGAGGATCTCGAGCAGCCCGAAGGATCCGTCCTCGGGTTGATGGCGCAGCTGATCGAGTTCGAGGGCGGGCGGCACCGGGGCGTCGGTGCCCTCCACCGACAGCTGTCGGTAGGAGTTCATCTGGTGCGCGAGATGCGGTGCGACCCTGGCCCACGCGGCTTCGGGATCGTCGGCCAGCAGGATCGGCAGCAGATCGGAGACCCGTGCGGATTCGGGATCGTGGCCGCCATCGATGAGGCCCTCGCGGTACAGCGGGAACAGCTGGTGCGAGATGTGCAGGAAACCGATGCCCAGCCGCCCGGCGAGGCGAGCGCCGCGCGGACCATAGAACCCGCCCCACAGCGGCACGGGGTCCTGGATCGGGCCCGGCGTGATCGCGCCGGTGGCCCACAGCCGCTGGATCTCGGCGATGTTGTCGCCGGTGCGGGTGAACCGGCGGCCGAAATCGGTGTCGAAGAGCCGGTATTCGGGCAGACGGTAGCCCGCGCCGAGACCCAGTTCGAGGCGGCCGCCGCTGATCAGGTCGACCAGCGCCGCTTCCTCGGCGAGCTGGGCCGGCTTGCGTAGCGCGGGCAGGACGACGGCGGTGCCGATGCGCACTCGCGTGGTTCGCGCCGCCGCCGCGGCGGCGAAGGTGAGTGGCTGGGGCAGGTACCCGTCGTCGAACAGGTGGTGCTCGGTGAACCAGACCCCGCCCGCGCCGCGCTGATCGGCCTCCTCACAGAACTCGAGGGTGCGGGCGTAGTGGTCGGCCCACGGGCGCTGCCATTGGGTGGGGTTGCGCAGGTCGAAGAGCAGTCCGACGTCCATGGTGGCTCCGTTCGTCAGCGGGTGGATCCGGTCCACGCGCGGGGGTCGGTGAAGGCGGGTCGACGTTCCAGCCGCCGCCAGCGGGCGACCGGCGTGGTGGGGACCGGCGGGGCGACCGCGGCCCGCCGGCGGGCGAGCAACAGTACGAGCAGCGCGCCGAGCTCGTCCGGGTCGGCGTTGCCCTTCTCGACGCGCAGGAAGGGCGCCGGGTCCGTGGCGCTCATTGCGGTGGGTTTCCGTGCTTGCGGCGGGGCAGGTCGGTGTCCTTGCCCGCCAGCATGGCGAAGGCCCGGATCAGCACGCCACGGGTGTCGCGCGGGTCGATCACGTCGTCGATGAGTCCGCGTTCGGCCGCGTAGTAGGGGTGCACGAGTTCCTCGCGGTACTCCGCGATCTTGCGGTCCCTGGTGGCCACCGGATCCTCGGCCGCGCTGATCTCGCGGCGGAACACCACATCCGCGGCGGCCTCGGCGCCCATCACGGCGATCTCGTTGGTCGGCCAGGCCAGGGCGAGGTCGGTGCCGATCGACAGCGAGTCCATCACGATGTAGGCGCCGCCGTAGGACTTGCGCAGTACCAACGAGATTCGCGGAACCGTGGCGTTGCAGTAGGCGTAGAGCAGTTTCGCGCCGCGACGGATGATGCCCGCGTGCTCCTGGCCGACGCCGGGCAGGAACCCGGGCACGTCCACCAGCGTCAGCAACGCGATGTTGAAGGCGTCGCAGAACTGGACGAAGCGCGCGCCTTTCTCGCTGGCGTCGATGTCGAGTACCCCGGCCAGGCTCATCGGCTGGCTGGCCACCACCCCGACCACGTGGCCGTCGAGCCGGGCCAGCGCGCACACCAGGTTGGTCGCCCAGGTGGCCTGTACTTCGAAATAGTCACCGTCGTCGACGATTTCGGCCAGCACATCGCGAATGTCGTAGGGGCGGTTGCCGTCCAACGGCACCAGGTCGGTCAGTGCCGCCGTCTGGCGGTCGGCGGGATCGGCGGTGAAGGCCACCGGCGGCAGTTCCCGGTTGTTGGCCGGCAGCATCGACAGCAGCGCGCGGACATCGGACAGGCAGGACTGTTCGTCGTCGTAGACGAAATGGGCCACCCCGGAGACCGACGCGTGGATGTCGGCGCCGCCGAGTTCGTTGTGGGTCACCTGTTCGCCGGTCACAGTGCGCACCACATCGGGGCCGGTGATGAACATCTGCGCGATGTCGCGCACCACGAAGACGAAGTCGGTGAGGGCGGGCGAGTACGCCGCCCCGCCCGCGCACGGCCCGAGCATGACGCTGATCTGCGGAATGACTCCCGAAGCCCTGGTGTTGCGGCGGAAGATCCCGCCGTAGCCCGCCAACGCCGTCACTCCCTCCTGAATGCGCGCTCCCGCACCGTCATTGAGCGAGACCAGCGGGGCTCCCGCGGTGACGGCCATGTCCATGATCTTGTGGATCTTCTGGGCGTGCGCCTCGCCGAGCGCGCCGCCGAAGATCCGGAAGTCGCTGGCGTAGACGAAGACCGTGCGCGCGTCCACTGTCCCCCACCCGGTGATCACGCCGTCGGTGTGTGGCCTGCGCGTTTCGAGCCCGAAGCCGGTGGCACGGTGTCTGCGCAGCGGCTCCACTTCGACGAACGAACCGGGGTCGAGGAGCAGGTCGATGCGTTCGCGGGCGGTGAGTTTGCCCTTGGCGTGCTGGCGGTCGGTGGCTGTCGGGTCGGGGCCGAGACGGGCGGCGCGTTTGAGTGCGTCGAGTTCGTCGAGCCGGTGGGTGTACCCGGTGGGTTCGTGCACTGTCGTCATCGGATCTCCTGATGTCTTCTCGGCCGCGGCCGTGCTGTCAGCCGAGTAGTGTTCCGCCGGTGGCGTCGATGAACGCGCCGGTGATCCAGCGCGCTTCGTCGGTGGCGAGGAAGGTGACGACATCGGCGACGTCGACCGCCTCGCCGACGCGTTTGAATGCCGAGAACTGGGCCATCTGTTCGACCGCCTCGGGGATGTCGAACACGGCGCTGCCGTTGTTGGTGATGCCGGGCGCGACACTGTTGACAGTGATCCCGCGCGGTGCCAGGTGCCGGGCGAAATGCAGCGTGATCTGTTCCACCGCACCCTTGGTCATCGAGTAGGCCACCTGATCGGGGCTGGCGAATCGGGTGAGTCCAGAGGAGATGTTGATGATCCGACCGCCCTCGGGCAGCAGGCCGAGGGCACGCTGCACGATGAAGAACGGCGCGCGGACATTGACCGCGAACAGCCGGTCGAAGTCCTCGGGTGTCACGTCCTCGGGAGCGACCCCGGCTGGGGTGGTGACGCCGGCGTTGTTGACCAGGATGTCGAGCGTGGTCTGCCCGGTCCGTTCCTTGAGTCCCTGTTCGAGACCCAGGAACAGCTCGTGCACGCCGCCGGTCGTGCCGAGCTCGGCACGCACGGAAAACGCACGGCCGCCGTCGTTCTCGATAGCCTCTACGGTCTCGCGGGCAGCGGCCTCGTTGTCCACGTAGTGCACGGCCACGAGCGCGCCCTTGGCGGCGAGCCCGCGGGCGGTCGCGGCTCCGATGCCACGGCTGGATCCGGTGACCAGGGCGGTCTTGTTCGTCAGGCTCATCGGTGTCTCCTCGGAATCGGGTGGTGCGGGTGCCGGGTCACCGGGACCGGGCAGGCCGCTGATCATGCGGGCGAGATGGGATCGGACATCGCCGAGACTCAGAAGCTCGGCGAACAGCTGCCGGGCGGGTTCGACCTCGGGTCCGCCCAGCAGCAGCAGGGTCTGGGCGCGGATGTTGGTCAGGGTGCGGGCACCGACGGCGTGGCGGGTGCGGTGATAGCCGTCGAGTTCGGTCTCACCCGCGCGGCCGGTGACTGCGGCGATCAATCGGCCGGACAGGTCGGCCGCGTCCTGCAGGCCGAGGTTGAGGGCTTGGCCGCCCACCGGCATCTGTCGATGGGCGGCGTCACCGGCGAGCAGGACCCGACCCCGCCGATACCGGGTGACCTGCTGGCTGTTGTCATCGAATGCGTTGCGCCATAAGGGAATTCCGTTGCCGATTCGTTCGCCCGTTACCTGTTGCCAGGCGTCGGCGATCTCGGTGAACTCGGGTTCCCCACCTACGGCGCGCGGTTGGGCACCGTAGACATGCACCATCACCCTGGTACTGCCGTCGGGCCAGCGTGAGGACACCGCGAGCCCGTTCGGGAGTCGCTCGAAACGTCGGGCCGGGATATCGATTCCGGCCACGTCGGCTCGCAACATCTCCCGGGTGGCCTCCGCGCCCGTCAGTTCGAACCCGGCCAGTGCGCGCACGGTGCTGCGTTCACCGTCACAGCCGACCAGATAGCCGCCCCGGTGCTGGTGCCGTTCGCCGTTCGCGGTGACGGTTTCGACCAGGACCTCGTCCGTTCGCGCGGTCACGGCGGTGACCCGGTGCCCACGCCGCAGCACCGCGCCCGCCGCACGCGCCCGGTCCGCGAGCACCTTTTCGAGCCGGACCTGCGGGCACTTCCACTGGCCGGAGAACCGGTGGCCCGGATCGGCTTCGGTCAAATCCAGGCGCAATCCGCCGAAGTGTCCCGGACCGCCGTCGGGCAGCTCACCGAGCCGGTCGAGCACGCCCCGCTCGGTGAGCACGTCCATGGTGCGGGCGTGCAGGGTGGAGGCCCGCGATTCGGTGGTGGGAGTGCTGCGCTGTTCCACCACCGTCACGCGGACGCCCGCGCCGGCCAGATCGCCGGCGAGCAGCAACCCGACCGGCCCCGCTCCGACGATCAGGACATCGGTGTCATCGACGGGCTTCGGCATAGTTCTTGGCGTGGTTCAGCGTGGCCCGGCTGTTGCCCCCGAGCGCCTCGCGCAGAAAGGTCCGTGCCTCGGGCACTCCGGCGTCGGGACCGAGGATCTCGGTGATCCGCGCCGCCTCGATGATCACCGTGTGCTGCGAGGACGCGGTGGTCGTGCCGTCGGGGTTGGTCCGGAACTCCCAGTAGCCGGTGTGCAGAGCCATCAGGGCGGGCAGCGTGGTCTGCTTGTAGGCGATCCGGTGCTGGGGGAAGCAGACCCGAACCGATTCGGTGGTGTGGCTCGAGCCGTCCTTGGTCAGGGTGTCCATGCGCAATACCTGCACACCGGGGGTGTTCTCGGTCAGCTGCACCGAGGCTACGTGCGGCAGGCGCTCGGTCCACCGGTCCGCCTCGTTGACGAAGTCGTAGACATCGCTTGCCGCACCGGCGATCTCGACCGAGTCGACGAACGACAGGGTCAGCTCGGCGGTCCGCACCGCCGACTCCACCGCGGCCTTGAGACCGGGCAGTTCGGCGCGGCTGTTGTCGTCGACCGCTTTCTCGATCCACGCCAGCCCGTCGGGATCGTCGTCGATGGCGCGGTAGGAGTGCAGCAACCGCAGCTCGGTCCCCCCGTCCTCGCGCGGTTCGATGATCCAGGTGCCGCTCATCTGCGCGACCGGAGGCGCGGATACCTCCTGCCAGAACGTGATTCGCAGTTGTTCGGGTTCGAGCACGCGGCGTGAGATCCAGGTTTTGGGTTCACCGTTGGCGGTGGCCCAGATCTGGATCCGTTCCTCGTTGCCGTCGTGTTCGAGCTGGGTCACATACACCGAGGGCGGGAAGAGCCGGGGCCAGTTCTGCACCTCGGCCAGCAGCCGGTACACCTCGGTGGGCGGGGCGGCCACGGTGATGGTGTGCTCTACCTCGCGGGTGGTCTGGGTCGTCATGGGAGTCTCCTGGTGCTCGTCGACCGGAATCAGAAATTGCCGAGTCCGCCGCAGACGTTGAGCGCCTGCGCGGTGATGGAGGCGGCCAGATCGGACGCCAGGTAGCCGACCAGGCCGGCCACCTCCTCGGGGGTGGAGTAGCGGCCGAGCGGGATCTTGGCCTCGAACTTGGTGAGAATCGCGTCCTCGGTGGTGTCGTAGGCCGCGGCGTAGCCGGACCGAACCCGTTGCGCCATGGGCGTTTCCACATAGCCGGGGCACACGGCGTTGACCGTGATCCCGGTGGGGGCCAGCTCGTTGCCCAGTGCCTTGGTGAACCCGACGACGCCGTGCTTGGATGCCGAGTACGGCGCTCCGAGCACCACGCCCTGCTTGCCTGCCGTGGAGGCGATGTTGATGATGCGGCCGCGCTGTTTGTCGCGCATGCCGCCGGTGGTCAGCACCTCGCGGCTGGCCAGGAACACGCTGTTGAGGTTGGTCGCGATCACGTCGGACCACAGTTCCTCGGTGAGGTCGGCGGTGACGCCGCCGCCGGAGCGGCCCGCGTTGTTGACCAGCACGTCCACCGGGCCGTACCGGTCGACCGCGGCCCGCACGAACGCCGAGATGTCCTCAGCCGCACGGACATCGGCGGTGGTGCCGTCCACCTCGAAGCCCTCGCCGCGCAGTTGCGCGACGGTGTCGGCCACGGCTTCCTTGTTGCGCGCGCACAGGAACACCCGGTGTCCCTGCCCGGCCAGCGCACGAGCCGAGGCCAGTCCGATACCGCTGGTGGCGCCGGTGACCAGGGCCACCCTGTCGTCGTTGGTCATGTCTGTACTCCTGTCGGGCAATCGGTTTCGCGCTCAGCTGGGCTGTGGCGCTTCGAGCAGCTGTTCGTTGACCAGATCGACCAGCGCGCGCGGCGTGGTCACGGCGACGACGGCGTCGTCATCGAGGGTCACGCCGAATTCGCGCTTGATCCGGCCGGTGGTCTCGAGCAGCGCCAGCGACTCGTAACCGAGGTCTTCGAACTCGATCTCGGCGAATTCGCCGTCGAGGCCGGGGCTGTCACCGCTGCCTTCTCGCAGGATGCGGCGCAGATCGTCGAGTGTGAACAGTGTCGACACGGGCTTTCCTTTCCTCAGGGGCGAAGGTGCTGGGGGCCGCGAACGACCATGACGGAGTTGAATCCGCCCACCCCGCGAGCGATCACGAGCGCGGTCCGCACGGGTGCGGGCCTGACCTCGGTGACCAGGTCGAGTTGGTAGTCGGCGGCGAGATCGGTGCCGATGGTCGGCGGGATCACGCTGTCGCGGATGGACAGGAAGGCGGCGGCCAGGTCGAGCGGTGCGGCGCCCGAATAGAGCCGTCCCGTCATGGTTTTCGGCGCGGTGACCGGCACGCCACGCGCACCGAACACCGCGACCAGAGCGTCGGCCTCGATCCGGTCGAGTTCGGCGATGCCGGCGGCATCGGCGAAGACGACGTCGATCTCGGCGGGAGTGACCCCCGCGTCGCCCAGGGCGAGTTCGATGGCCCGGCGGAGTCCGGGCTCGCCCGGACCGTCGGGACGCGGGTCGACGGTCGCCGCGTGTCCGGCGATCTCGCCGTAGATCTGCGGCGCCTCGCGTTGTCTCGCGTGCTCGGCGTCTTCGAGGACGAGCAGCGCACCGCCCTCACCCGGGACGTAGCCGCCCGCCTGCGCATCGAAGGGCAGGTAGGCCCGGTCCGGGTCGGTGACGGTACTCAGGCCGCCGCCCGCCAGCTGTGCCACCCACCCCCACGGGCAGATCGAGGCATCGACCGCGCCGGTCACCACCAGCGCGGTGCCGCGCCGAATCTGCCTGCGCGCCTGGGCAACCGCGTCCAGCCCACCGGCCTGGTCGCTGACCACCACACTGCTCGGCCCGCGCAACCCGTTGCGGATGGAGATCTGTCCGCTGTTCACCGCGTAGAACCACGCGAAGGACTGGTAGGCGCTCACGTACTCGCCGCCCTTGCTCCACAGGGCGCGCAGTTCGTTCTGCCCGAACTCGAAGCCGCCCGAACTGCTGGCGGTGATCACGCCCGCGGCGTAATCGGGAAGTTCGTCCGGTCGCACGCCCGCGTCGGCGAAGGCCCAGTCCGCGCTCACCAATGCCAGGCGCGTCATCCGGTCGGTCTGTGGCAACAGTCTGCCCGGGAGGAGCTCTTCGGCCTCGAATCCGGTGATCTCCCCGGCCAATTGCGCGGGATAGGACTGCGGGTCGAACCGGGTGACCCGGCGGATCCCGGTACGCCCGGCCAAGGTGGCGCTCCAGTACTGTTCCAGCCCGAGACCGGTCGGCGCGGCGACGCCGAGCCCGGTCACCACCGCGGCGGTCATCGCCGGCTCCGGAAGGGATCGGCGAGCACGACAGCGCTCTGGAATCCACCGAAACCGCTGCCCACCGACAGCACCACGTCGACCCGGTGGTCACGCGCGGTCAAGGGCACATAATCCAGATCGCATTCGGGATCGGGATTGTGCAGGTTCGCCGTGGGCGGCACCACGTTGTTGACCAGCGCCAGTACCGACGCCGCGATCTCGATGGACCCGATCGCGCCGAGCGAATGCCCGACCATCGACTTGATCGAGCTCATCGGCGTGCGGTAGGCGTGGTCACCCAAAACACGCTTGACCGCGGCGGTCTCGTGCCGATCGTTCTGTTTGGTGCCGGAACCGTGCGCGTTGATGTAGTCGATCTCGGTGCCCTCGATCCGGGCCTGGCCGAGTGCGGTGCGGATCGCCTCGGCCATCTCCTTGCCGTCCGGGCGCAACCCGGTCATGTGGAAGGCATTGGATCGGGTGGCGTGTCCGGCCAATTCGGCGTAGATCGTCGCGCCACGTTTGCGCGCGCTCTCCAGTTCCTCCAGCACGAACACCGCCGCGCCCTCGCCGAGCACGAAGCCGTTGCGGCTGGCGTCGAACGGCCGCGACGCGTGCGCGGGGTCGTCGTTGCGCGGCGTGGTGGCCTTGATCGCGTCGAAGCAGGCCACGGTGATCGGGCTGATCGGCGCGTCGGTGGCGCCGGCGATCATCACATCCGCCCCGCCTTCGCGCAGTACTTCCGCGGCGTAGCCGACCGCGTCCAGACCGGAAGTGCACCCGGTGGACACCACGGTCGACGGGCCCTGCGCGCCGACGGCCCAGGCCACTTCGGTCGCGAACGAACTCGGGACGAAGTAGTTGTAGAGATGCGGCACCGCGTAGGTGTGATCGACCAGTTCCAGCCGCCCGCCGTCACTGACGGTGCGGTACTCCTCATCGAGGCCCATCGTGGCGCCGACCGCGCTGCCGATGGTGACACCGGTGCGGAACGGGTCGATGTCGTCGAATTCGAGCCCACTGTCGGCGACCGCCTCGCGGGCACTGACCACCGCCAGTTGCGCAGCCCGGTCCATCCGCCGGATCTCCTGCGGGGTCAGGCCGTGTGATTCGGGATCGAAGTCGATCTCGGCGGCCACCTGGGAACGGAACGGCGCCGGGTCGAACAGCGAGATCCGTCCGGTCGCGGTGCGGCCGTTGGAGATCAGGTCCCAGAAGCTCTTGGTACCCACCCCGCCGGGCGCGGTGACGCCGACGCCGGTGATCACCACCCGGCGTTCCGGGGCGCTCATCGCGCGTTCCAGTCGTAGAAGCGGTGCGCCATCGCGTCCGCCGGTGAGCGCCAGGTCTTCGGGTCGTAGGCCTCGATGAACGGTTTCAGATCCTGGCTGATCCGCACGAAGCGGTCGTCGGTCTTGGCATCCTCGATTCGTTCGCCGCCGTTGTCCTCGTCGAAGTCCTGCAGGTGGAAGTACAGGCCGCGGTAGTGGAAGAGCTGGCGACGGCGCGTGCCCATCCGGTGCGGCAGCTCGGTGGTGTCGAATTCCCGGAACAGTCCGGCGACATCGCCCGCGGACGCGAGGTCCATGCGGGCCACGATCAGTGTGCTGAACATTGACTTCCCCTTCTCTCGGATGTTCATCGGGCCGGCCCGAACCAGCGGTCCAGGGCGGTCGGTAGGTCGTCGTGTGTACCGGGGGCGACCCAGGCCACATGGCCGTCGGGCCGCACCAGCAGCGCGGTGGTGCGCGCGTCGGCGTCGATGGGTTCGGTGGCGGTCGCGGTGACCACGTCGATGCGGTCGGTCCACGGCTGCGCCCGGCGGCGCAGTGCCGGGTTGTCGGTGAGATCGAGCAGAACGCCCCGCCCCGGCCGCAGCAGGGCAGCGGTGTCGGTGGCCTGGGCACCGCGCACGAGCCCGCGCCGTGGCAGCCGCGCACCCAAGAGCGGATGCGACCCCCCGCCCACGTCGTAGCGGATGTCGAGACCGCTCACCCGGGCCGCGAGATGACGCTCCACGGCGGGATAGGCGACGAGCTCGCGCAGCACCTCACGCAGTGGCCCGACCTCCTCGCCGCCGAGAATGAACAGGCTCTGCGCCTTCGTGTTGACCAGCAGCCGTTGTCCGACCGGGTGGCGTTCCCCGTGGTAGGTGTCGAGCAGGGCGGTCGGCGCCTTGCCGCGGACCACCGCGGCGAGCTTCCAGCCGAGGTTCACCGCGTCCTGGATGCCGGTGTTCATCCCCTGCCCACCGGCGGGCAGGTGCACGTGCGCCGCGTCGCCCGCGAGCAGGACCCGCCCCCGCCGGTACTCGGTGACCAGCCGGGCGGCGTCACCGAAGGCGCTCACCCACACCGGTTCCGCGTGCGAGATGTCGACATCGGTCAGTCGCTTCCAGACATCGGCGACCTCGGCGAAATCCGGTGGGCCGGTGCGGCGCCGGGGTGCGGCGCCGCGTTCGCCGACGATGATCCGGTAGGCCCCGTCGGGCAGCCGGGCGCTCATCACCATGCCGCCGGATACCTGCTGGCCGATCATTCGCGGCGCGATCTCCACCCCGCGGACATCGGCGAGCAGCAGTTCGGTAGTGGCCGGGGTGCCGGGGAAGTCGAACCCGGCGGCCTTGCGCACCACGCTGCGACCACCGTCGGCGCCGACGAGGTAGTCGGCCCGCAACGACGCGTGTTCCGCGAAATGCACGGTGACGCCGTCGGTGTCGCTGTCGAGTCCGACCACTTCGTGTCCGCGCCGGATATCGGCGCCCAGCTCCCGCGCCCAGGCCTCCAGCACCGCTTCGGTGGTCGACTGGGGTACGACGCGGGGTGCTTGCAGCGGTGCGCCGAGGACGGTGAGGTCGAGCGGGATCCCGCCGAAGTGCCCCGCCGAACCGGTCTCGAGTTCGCCGAAGCGGCCGAGTAGTCCGCGCTGGTCCAGCACTTCGGTGGTGCGCAGGGTCAACCCGATGCCGCGCGATTCGCCGGTGCGGGCGGGCAAGCGGTCGACGACGATCACGTCGACGCCCGCCAGTCGCAGTTCCCCGGCCAGTGTCAGCCCGGTCGGGCCCGCACCTGCCACGATGACCGCAGTGTTCATGGTTTCCTCCTGAATCCCGTTCATGCCGCATGACTTCCGGAGTCGTCGAGCCGGCACAGCGTGGTGCCCGAGCTCACCGTCGTGCCGACGGTGGCGGTCAGATCGCGCACGATGCCCGGCCGGTGCGCGGTGAGCGGCTGTTCCATCTTCATGGCCTCGAGGACGGCGACGAGGTCACCGGATTCGACCCATTGCCCTTCCGTCACAGCGATTTTCACGACCGTGCCCTGCATCGGCGCGACCAGCGCGTCGGAGGCGGCGATGCCACGTCCGCCACGCTCGGTGCGAGGGTTTCGGCGCGGTGTCGCCGGACCCGTGCCGATCCGGTCGGGTGCGGGCAGCGACACCTCGACCCGCCGGCCGCTGATCTCCACGACCACCGTCTCCCGCTGCGGTTCGGGTGGCGTCTGCCCCGCGATGTCCTCGGCGGCGATGTGGTTGTCGAAGTCGGTCTCGATCCAGCGGGTGTGCACGGTGAACGGCGCGCCGGTGAAGGCCGGGTCGTCGAGTACTACCCGGTGGAACGGCAGTGTGGTCGCGACGCCGTCCACGGTGAGCTCGGCGAGCACCCGGCGCGAGCGCGCCAGTGCTTGCTCCCGGTCGGCACCGGTGACGATCACCTTGGCCAGCAACGAGTCCCAGGCCGGGCCGATCACCGAACCCTGTTCCACACCGGCGTCGACACGCACCCCCGGACCCGAGGGCGCGACGAACGTCGTCACGGTGCCCGGTGCGGGCAGGAATCCACGCCCCGGGTCCTCGGCGTTGATGCGGAACTCCACCGCGTGACCGCGCGCCGCTGGGTCGTCGTAGCCAAGCGGTTCACCGCGCGCGATCCGGAACATCTCCCGAACCAGGTCGATACCGGTCACTTCCTCGCTCACCGGATGTTCGACCTGCAGCCGGGTGTTCACCTCGAGGAACGACAGCGTCCCATCACGCCCGATCAGGAACTCGCAGGTGCCCGCGCCCACGTACCCCGCCTCGGACAGGATCGCCTTCGACGCCCGATACAGCTCGTCGCGCTGGGCGCCGGTGAGGAACGGCGCCGGCGCCTCCTCCACCAACTTCTGGTGCCGACGCTGCAACGAGCAGTCCCGTGTCGATACCACCACCACGTGCCCGAAAGCATCAGCGAGGCACTGGGTTTCCACGTGACGCGGCTGCTCGAGGTAGCGCTCCACGAAGCATTCGCCCCGGCCGAAGGCGGCGGTGGCCTCGCGCACAGCGGCGTCGAACAGTTCGGCGATCTCCGCACGCTCGCGTACGACCCGCAACCCGCGACCGCCGCCACCGTGTGCGGCTTTGATCGCGATCGGCAGTCCGTACCGGTCGGCGAAGGCAACCGCTTCGCCCGCGCCCGCTATCGGATCGCGCGTGCCGGGCACCAGCGGAGCGCCCACGGCCTCGGCGATCCTCCGGGCCGACACCTTGTCACCGAGCGCGCGGATCGCCGCGGGCGGCGGGCCGATCCAGGTGAGACCGGCATCGAGCACCGCCTGCGCGAAATCGGCGTCCTCGGAGAGGAATCCGTATCCCGGATGCACCGCGTCCGCTCCGGCGGCGACCGCGACGCGCAGCAGCTTCGCGGCGTCGAGGTAGCTGGTCGCCGGTGTGTCCCCGCCCAGCGCGTACGCCTCGTCGGCGAGCCGCACATGCGGTGCGTCCCGGTCGGGTTCGGCGTAGACCGCGACCGCGGCCAATCCTTCGTCGCGGCACGCGCGCACGACGCGGACCGCGATCTCGCCCCTGTTGGCGATGAGTACCTTGCGCATGGTCGCTGCTCCCTGTCGCCGGGGCCCGGTCACAGGTAGACCGTGTTGGGCGCCAGACCGACCAGCGAGCGGCCGTACAGCTCGATGTTCACGCTGGGCGTGATCATCGCGTGCAGGGAGGTCGCGTGAATGTCGCGCTGCAACCGCGCGATCGGCACGTCGCGCTGGATCGAGGAGCCGCCGCTGGCCTGCGCCAGGATCTCCACCGCGGCCTTGGCCTGGCGCGCCACCCAGCCGATCTGTACCCGCGACCAGACCCGTTCCTGTTCGGTCCACGCCTCGTTCGCCCCGGCCTTCGCGTCGATCACGTCGGCGAAGGTGCGCGCCCGCGCCTCGGCGTCCTCGATGAGCAGGGCTGCCTCGCCGACCTGCAAATGGGTGACCGGCGCGTCGAGCTGGCTGGGGTAGTCGGTGTAAGTGATGGGCCGACCGGGCAGCCGTTCGACGAACGCCGCCAGCGCCGCCCGCGCCGCGCCGACCAGTTGCCCGGTCTGGATCGCGGTGACCGGCACCAGCACCGGCGCCGCGTACTGCGGCTTGAGCACGTTCACCGCCGACTTGGACCGGTTCTGGTAGAAGTCCTCGCCGGTGATCACCCGGTGCTCGGGCACGAAGACGTTCTCGGCCACCGTCGAGACACTGCCGGAACCTTCCAGCCCGGAGGTGTACCAGTCGTCGACGATCCGTAGCTCAGCCGTGGGCACGAGGGCGAAGATCGGCACCGGGGCGGCGTCCGGCCCGGTCGGCAGCGCCACGGTGACCTTCCAGTGTGCGTGCAGCACACCGCTGTTGAAGCGCCACGTGCCGTTGAGCACCCAGCCGCCGTCGACCTTGGTCGCGGTACCGCTCGGCGCTGTCGTGCCCGAGACGCGCACATTCGGTGTCGCGAAGACCTCGTCGAGCGCCGCGTCGGGCCACAGCGCCGTCATCCAGGTCAGCGAGGCGTAGATCGACAGGCAGAACGCCACCGAGGTGTTGCCGCGGGCAACCTCGGCGAGCACGTCGACGAAATCCCGGGTGCTGGATTCGTAGCCGCCGTACTGCGCGGGAACCTGCATGTTCAGCAGCGAGGATTCCTCGATCGCGTCGATCACATCGTCGGGCAGTCGGCGGTTCTCGTCGATCCAGCGTGCCCGCGAACGCAATAGCGGCGCCAGCTTCGTGGCACGCTCGACGAGTTCCTCACGGGACGGGTTGGCAGACATGGTCGATTCCTCTCGCCGAATATCGTGAATACCGAAGCGGTATCGCCAGAAGTTCGAAATCATTCGGCGACAACGCTGCTCACCGATCTCCAAAAATCTCGCACAGAATTCGACGGCGATTCAAGAGCCGCGGAACTTGTCTACGGTCCACCCGTAGGTTTTCCCGGTGCGACCACAGGATCGACACCGGGGCAATGTGTTCGACAACGACGACACACGCACAAAAGGACGGCAGCCGTGTGGAACACGACTGCCGTCCGAGTAATTCGATTACGGAAACTACCTCACGCACACCCTCGCGCGTTCATTACCCCGGCCAGTTGGCGCCGGCCCGCGACACCGAGTTTCCGGTACACATTGGACAGGTGGAATTCGACGGTACGCACCGTGAGGAACAACTGCTCGGCAATTTCCTTGTTGCTGAGTCCACGCACCGCGAGGCCGGCGATCTTGCGCTCCTGCCTGGTCAAGCCGGTCCCTCGATGCTGGGTGTCCAACGCGCCGAGCATCGAGTCCGCGCGCTGCAGTACGGGTTTGCTACCGGCGGCCGCCGCCAGCTCGGTGGCCGCTGTCACGGCCCACCGTGATCGCTCCGCGTCGCCCTCGATCGCGTGCAACTGGCCCAGGTCACACAGTGCGCCCATCAGCTCGTATCGTGCTTGCGCGAGTTCGAGCAGCTCCACGGCGCGTTCGAGTGCGCCCACCGACCGACTGGTGCGCTTGGCCATGCCGACCGCGTGCAGGGCCCGCCCCACCGCCCCCGGTGAGCCCCAGCGCCGGGCTGCCGCGAGCTCGTCGTCGGCCAGTGCCGCCGCGAGATCACAGCGGCCGAGCGCGGCCGCGACCAGCGCGGCGCGCGAACGCCACGGCACGATCGCCGGATTGGACACGTTCAGCGCGGTCAGCACCTTTCCGCAGGCCAGATAGTCCGCCAGGCTGCGCTCGAGGTCGCCTTCGGCGCGGTGCAGCGCACCACGGGCGGCGAGCACGTGCGCACGGTCCGGCATGGCTTCCACCGCGCTCATCCGGTCCTCGAACAGACACCGCGCACTGCTCAGATCGCCGACCTGCACCAGTGCCTCGACGAGCCAGGCCAGCGCGATGCCGCGGAGCGCCGGCGACCCGCCGCGACGCAGTAGCGGTTCCATCGCCGCGATCGCCGCGGCGGGACGACCGGACTGCGCGTCGATCCTGGCGCGAATGAGCGTCAGCGTTTCGAACAGGCGAAACGGGATCGCTCCGCGTTCGGCGGACAGCAACCGGGTGCAATAGGCTGCCGCCTGCGCACCTCGATCCGCGTACACCAGCGACAGCAGCGACAGCCACAGACATCCCGGATCGGGTGCTCCGGTTGCGGTGTCGAGCACGAGTTCCGATCGCCGGACTATGGTCTCGCGGTCCAGGATTCCGCAGTGCACGAAAAGCATGCTCTGCACTCCGCCACACAGCGTATCGGCATCGCCGAAACGGAGGCGGGCCTCTGCGCGACCGACGCCGGATAAATAATCGATCTTATCCGTGAGCCGAGGGTCGCGGCGTTCACACCAGGTCGATTCCGCGTGACCACATCTGGCCGACTCGACGCGCACCGAGCTTCGAGGCGTATCGATCGACAAGACTTTCCGACGTTCGGACATAACATTCATTACGCTCGGAGGCGACATGCCTTCCGGACGGGACACAGGATGATCGGTCATGAAGTCTCCCTGATGCAGCAAGCCGAGCTTCCACGACCACCCTGCCGATGGCCGCGAAAATCCCCCCGGTTGTCAAAGTACCAGTGACACAGCTCAATTCGAAGTGATGTTCGACATAAGAATTCGATGATCTTATCTCTTGCAAACTACATCACGAATTACCCTCTCGCACAGATCATTAGCGGAGCAAGATCACGTATTGCCATGACACGAAATATGATGGTAATCGTACGCGCGGTGAATCATGCCACCGACCGGCTCGGCACAGACCTCGAGTCGGGATCGTCCGCGGGCCGGCGCGGTCGGAGCCGCGCGAGTTGCCTCCTCGTCTCGTCGAACAGTCTCGCCGTTCAACGGTAACGGGATAGTTCAGCGATGTCATCTCGTAAGACCAGAAGACTGTATCCACGAGTTCAACTCGACGACCCGCCCCAGCTTGATTAGATTCACGACGATCGATGCCCTGGCGAGCGCTCCCGAAGCTCGCTAGATTCGTATCCCGTTGCCCACCAGTGCAATCGGAGGTTCAGATGGGGAAGACAGTCCCCCACGCAGTGTCCGTTCCCTGGCTGCGTGACCATCACGGCGAGCCCGACCTGCTGGTTGTCGACGCGAGCGTCGATTTCACCGTGCTCGAAGACGGCACATCGACGCTCGAGCCCGGCCGCGCCGCCTACATCGCGGCACATGTCCCGGGCGCTGTGTTCGCGGACCTGCTCACCTCCTTCGCCGATGCCGAGTCGGAACAGCCGTGCACCGCACCGGAATCGGAACATTTCGCCATCGCCGCGGGTGCGATCGGGATCGGCGACGGGGTGCGGGTCGTCGTCTACGACCAGCACGACGGAATGTGGGCCACCCGCTTCTGGTGGCAATTGCGCCTGGAGGGTTTCGACGACGTCGCGGTACTCGACGGCGGCCTCGCCGCATGGCGGGCCGCGGGCGCCGAGGTGTCGAATTCCCCGGTGGCGCCCACACCCACCGTCTTCACCGCCCGCCGCCGACCCGGCCTCATCAGGTCCACCGACGAGGTCGAGGCGGCGGTCGCCGATGACGCCTTCCGGCTGGTGGGCGTCCTCGACGCCGCGACGTACCGGGGCGAGACAGACTATTTCGCCCGCCCCGGCCACATCCCCGGCAGTATCAACCTGCCCGTCGACCAGATCCACGACCCACGGACCGGCGCACTGCGCCCCGTCGAGGAACTGCGGGCCCTGTTCTCCGCCGCGGGCCTGCTCGACCCAGCGGTCACGCCGGTAACCTATTGCGGCGGAGGTGTCGCGGCCACGAAAGTCGCCCACGCACTGGCTCTCGTCGGACGTGACGACGTCAGCGTCTACGACGGTTCCCTGACCGCATGGGCCGCCGACCCCGCGCTACCGCTGGTCGTCGGCGAACAGCCTGGTTGACCGAATCACTCGGATGCGCCACACAGGGCGAAAACCGAACGGCCCCTTCCAATAGCGCGCCGGCCCGCCCACAACACCGATTGATCCCAACCGTCCACTCCGCGGCCCGCGCAGGCGGACAATGTCGGAATGCCCGAGTTGATGTCGGCCGTGATCCATTCCGACGCTTTCGCCACCGACCAGCCCACACTCACCGCGCACGACGACCTCGCGCTGCGCCCCTGGACCGACGCCGACGCGGCCACCGTCTACGCGGCATTCCAAGACCCCGACATTCGCCACTGGCATGTGCGGACGGCCGAGTCCGTCGAGCAGGTACGCCAATGGATCGTCCGATGGCGCTCGGCCTGGGCGTGCGGCAACGGCCAGTGGGCCGTCACCAGCAATGGGGAGATCGCCGGGCGCATCGGGTTGCGACAGTCGGACCTCACCGAGGGCGTCACCGAGCTCGCCTACTGGACCCTGCCCGCCCGGCGCGGACACTCGATCGCGCCACGCGCCGCGAACATTGTGACCCGGTGGGCTTTCCACGACATCGGATTCGACCGGATCGAGCTCACCCACTCGGTCCACAATGCGCCCTCGTGCCGGGTCGCGGAAAAATCCGGATTCCGGTTCGAGGGCACGCTACGTCAAGCGGGCCGCCACAGCGACGGCCGCCACGACATGCACCTGCACGCCCGACTCCGCACCGACTGACCCAGCCGGGCTCACCTGTCGGAGCGCGGACCGGTGGTAGCGGCGATCGCCGTGTCGACGTCTTGGTGGATGGACAGCGACTCGCTCATTCCGGCGAGGTCGATCACGCGCGCGATGGTGGTGGCGGCCCGCCGGGCGGCGAGATGCATCGCGATGCCGCGGCGATCCAGGTGCTGGGCCAGGTCGGCGAGGACCATGATCGCGCGGACCGACAGGAACATCACCTCATCCAGATCGACGATGAAGTGGCCGTCGGCAGCGGACTCGGGGACAGCGGACTCCAGCAGGCTCCGCCAGCGTGGGAGGGTGTACGCGTCGATCTCCCCGCGCGCGTGCAGCACGACGACCTGACCCTCGGACTCCGAGACGGCGCTCAGGCGACGACGGAGATCGGCCGGATCGTCGGCAGCGGGCGGGCGGGTTTCGTCGGGACGGTTGTTCAAAAGACTCAATTCTTCAGCACCGGGAGAACAGTGCGCGCCGATAGTCCTGTGTGCTCGAGCGCGGGTCCTCCACCATCATTCCAGCACGTGGCCCAGCAACTATCATGTCCCGTCGCCGCCTGGCGCGCAGGTGTTCGCTATCAGTACTGCCCCGTGGTGTTCCGATTTCGCATTCTGGCTCTCGGCCCGGTGCCACGGGCAGCGACACACGATGCGCCGGGGGCGCCACAACGGGTGCGGCGCCTGCTGTCGGGCCAGTAATATGGAACGAGCAACCGTACGGGCGCCCCGGTCGACCCCGTCGTTTCTCGTCGTCGAAGGGGTGGTCGTGCAGAGTCTGGATTTCGAGAGCGACGACCTCGCCGCGACCGAAGGGTTCCTCAACGACGCCTATACCCGGGTGGAGATCGGGAATCACAGCTCACACCAGGTACGTACCCGGATCCGTCGCGAGGTGCTCGGCTCGATCAATTTCGATCGGCTCGACATGGGCTTCGACATGGGCTACGACGCCGATCCGCTGGGCCGGGTCTGTCTGGTCACCGTGAACAGTGGCCGGATCGAGGCGAACTACCACGATCACGGCCCCGATACCTTCACCCCTGGGCAGACCGGCCTGCTCACCCCGCACGACCTGCCCTACTCCGGCGTCATCCGGACCAGCCGCTACGACGTCACCATGTTCGACCCCGCGATCCTGAACCGCATCGCCACGGCCGAGGGCGGGGCGCGGGTGCGGGTGGATGGGCACCGGCCGGTCAACCCAGCGGCCGGACAGCGGCTGTGCCGGGTGATCACGCATCTGCGGCTGGTCGCCGCGGACCCCGACGCGGCCGACAGCCCGCTCACCGTCACGACCGCCGCGGACTATCTCGCCGCGACAGTGCTGGCCACCATGCCGACAACCGCCGAGCGTGAGCCGAATACCACCGACCGTCACGACGCTCACCCGCACACCGTGCGTCGCGCCATCGCTTATCTGGAGTCGCATCTGGGTGACAGAGTCGCGATCACCGACGTCGCGGCCGCGACATTCGTCACGCCCCGTGCCTTGCAGTTGGCCTTTCGCCGTCATCTGGACACGACCCCGCTCGAGTACCTGCAGCGGATGCGGCTGGCGGCGGCACACGAACAGCTCAGGGCAGCGCTGCCGGGTGACGGACTGACGGTCGCGGCAGTCGCTTTCCGATGGGGCTTCACCCATCCCGGCCGCTTCGCCACGGCCTACCGCCACGCGTACGGTCAGCCGCCGAAGCAGACGCTGAACGAATAGCCGCCGCTCGGACCGACCCGACGCCTCACACCAGGGCGAACCGCATATCCACCACGGTGCCCGCCTCGGAAGTGCTGATCTCGAATTCGCTGCTGAGAGCACGCATGATGCCCAATCCACGCCCTCGTGACTGATCGGCGTCCGGATCCGGGGCAGCCCAGCGACCCCGATCGGTCACGACGATATGAACGTGCGTTTCGGTGAGCGCGGCAGACACGGTCACCGTGCCCCCGTCACCCTGGTGGCCGTGCTCGACGGCGTTGGTACACGCCTCACCGACGGCGAGCACGATGTCGTAGGACATGTCCGGGTCGACCGACCCGTCGGCCAGCCACGCCTGCAGCGCGTGCCGTACCTCGGCCAAGCGCGCGGCGTCCGCCGCGAAATCCACCTCGAACGGCTTCACGGCTCTGTCTTGCCGAGACGGGTGCGTCGTCACCTGATGCCTCCCTCTTCATCTCGACGTCGAACGTATCCGCGAGAACCTCGCGCCATGTCAGTACCCGCGCGGTCCACGGATATGCCGCTTGCGGACGTGACAAGGCACTCTCGCGACGTCCCCCCGGCGTATACGTCCGAGCCAGAGTACCCGGTGCCGCACAACGGTTTGTGTCCCGAGCCGATGGGGTAGGTTGCTGGGGCAAGAATCGCTCGTACATTCGCCGACCCGGCGAAGCTAGAGGCAAGAGGTGGAACAGTGGCGAATCGCAACCGAGGAGACTTTCGGTGAGTGTAGAAGGCGGCTTCCGAGACCTCGACGTACAGGCCCGGGCACAAGACGAATTCGAAATCCTCACCGTGCGGGGTGAAGTGGATATGGCCTCGGCGCCGCAGTTGCAAGCGGAGCTGGAGAAGGCACAGCGGGGCGGTAAGACCCTGGTGGTCGATATGACCCAGGTCGGCTTCCTCGGCTCGGCCGGGCTGAGCGCGCTGCTCGTGGTGTCCAAGGCAGCGCCCTATCAGCTGCGGGTGGTCGCCTCCCGTGAGGTGTCGCGACCGATCGAACTGACCGGGCTGGACAAGCTGCTCGCGGTCTACGCCACCCTGGAGGCGGCGATCGCCGCGGAACCGAACGCGCACTAGGTCCGAGGTCGCGGCTCCCGCACGCGCGGGAGCCGCACGACCTGCACGAAGAACTCATCGATCTGCCTGATCGCGGCGATGAACTGATCGAGATCCACCGGCTTGGTGACGTAGGCATTGGCGTGCAATTTGTAGCTGCGCAGGATGTCTTCCTCGGCCGCGGAGGTGGTGAGCACGACCACGGGGATGTGCGACAGGTCCGGATCTGCCTTGATCTTCTCCAGCACCTGTCTGCCGTCGTACTTGGGCAGGTTCAGATCCAGCAGAATCAGATCGGGCCGTGGCGCGTCGGCGTACTCACCGGTGCGATAGATGAAGTCCAGCGCCTCCTGCCCGTCCCTGACCACGTGCAGCGTATTGCCGATCTTGTTGTCCACGAACGCTTCCCGCGTCATCAATTCGTCGCCGGGGTCGTCTTCGACGAGCAGGATGTCGACCGGCTGGCCGGGATCGGTCATGCGTATACCTCGTTCTCGATGGATGCGGTGATGGTCACGGGCGCAGCCGCCCGCAGGGTGAAGCACAGGCGGGTACCGTCACGGTAGTCGGTGTCGAGCCAGATGCGGCCGCCATGGAATTCCACGATCTTCTTGCACACGGCCAGTCCGATACCGGTGCCGCCGTAGGAATCTCGCGGATGTAGCCGCTGGAAGATGACGAAGACCTTCTCCGCGAACTCGGCCGCGACGCCGATCCCGTTGTCCGACACCGACAACTGCCATACCGCCGGGTCGTCGGCGCTGGGCTCGCACGCTACCCGAACCACCGGGGCGAGGTCGGGCGTACGGAATTTGATCGCGTTGCCGATGAGGTTCTGCCACAGCATGGTCAACAGGGTCGGTTCCCCGACGAGCTCGGGCAAGGTCTCCGGGCGCTCGATCACCGCCCCGGATTCCTCGATGGTCGCCGAGAGGGCGGCCAGCGCCTCGTCCAGGGTCTGATCCAGACCCACCGGCTCGGTGCCCTCCGACATCCGGCCGACACGGGAGAACGTGAGCAGGTCGTTGATGAGTACCTGCATCCGTTTGGCGCCGTCGACGGCGAAGTCGATGTACTGCTTGCCGCGCTCGTCGAGTTGATCGCCGTAGCGCTTTTCCAGCAGCTGGCAGAACGAGGCCACCTTGCGCAGCGGCTCCTGCAGATCATGGGACGCCACGTAGGCGAACTGCTCCAATTCGGTGTTGGATCGGCGCAGTTCCTCGGCCTGGATGTCGAGGTCCTGCTTCTGCCGCAGCAGTGTCGCCTCCTGATCGCGCGTGGAGTCGAGCTCGGCGACGATGTGGTGGCGCATGTTCTCCACCGCCTCGCAGACCAGCGCGATATCGGAGGGGCCGACCGCGTCGATGTGGGCGTCGAATTCCCCCGCGGCCACCCGTCGTGACGAGTCGGTGAGGTAGCGCAACGGCCGAACCACCAGTCGCCGTACCAGCACGGTGAGAAGTATCCCGGTCAACAGGAAGACCGCGACGATGCCCGACAGCACCAGGGTGCGCGTGGTTTGCGCGCGTGCCAGCTCGCCGGAATCGCTGTCGACGACTGCGACGAGATTGTCGTTCTGCACCGCGAAGGTATCGCGCACGGCGTCGAAGAGCGCCTTCCTGCGCACTGCTCCCGTGGCGGCATCGAGACCGATGCCCGCGCGAGACGAGACCGCGCCGGTCGCCGGATCGCTGAAATCGGCGCGCCACCGCTGGGCGGCGAGATCGACCGCGGCGAGGTCGGCGAGCAACCCCGGATGGCCGGCGAGTAGTTCCCGCAGGTGATCCGCGGCGCGGATCTGTTCCTGCCGGCCGCGGTCGTAGGGCTCGAGGAACTGCGGGTCGCCGGTGATGGCGTAGCCGCGGATACCGGTCTCCTGATTCAGCAGCGCACCCTGCAACCGATGGGCTTCGGTCGCGGCGGGCATGGTTTCGGTGAGCAGACGATCGGTGACCCGGCTGGTATGCGAGATGACCTGCGCGCCCGCCGCAGCACCGACGATCACCACCAGGATCATCAGCGCGAACACGAGCTGGAACCAGCCCTGCGCGGTCAATCTGCCGACCGTTCCCGATCCGCCGGACGTTCTACTCGTCACGTGTTCCGCCTCATCACATCACTCCACCGCAAATACAGGATCGCCACATCGTCATCCAAGCCACCTGCCGCCGAGGACAGTTCCGCGACCTGCCCGATCAGCGCGTCGACGAAGGACTCGGGCTGCTCGGTGGGCAGGGTTTGCGCCAACGCGAACAGTCCGTCTTCGCCGAGCCGGGTGCTGCCGTCGCCGACGCGCCCTTCGAACAGCCCGTCGGTGAACAGCATCAGTCCCGCGTCGGCATCCAGTGCCAGCTCGTGCGCGGGCCACAGTGCCTGCCCCGGGATGAATCCGAGGGCGGGTCCGCCCGGCACCTCGAGCCAGCTCAGTCCGGCATCGGCGCACCGCAGCATGCCGGGGTGTCCCGCGCGGCGCACCGATACCTGTCGGGTCGCCGGGTCGAGCACCAGGCTGGTCGCGGTGGCGAAGGTTTGCTGGTCGGCGCGTTCGGCCACCAGCACTTCCTCGAGCAGATTCAGTTGCCTGGCGCCGGTGACGCCGCTGAGCACCAGCGTGCGCCACGCCAACCGCAGGGCGACCCCGGTCGCCGCGGCGTCGGGGCCGTGGCCGGAGACGTCACCGATGATGGCATGCACCACGCCGGTCGGGTCCTGGACCACGTCGTAGAAGTCGCCGCCGAGCAGTGAGTGGTCACGGCCGGGGCGATACCGCGACACCACCTCGACCGCGGCGTCGGCGCCGAGCAGTGGGGTCGGCAACAGTCCGCGTTCCAGCCGGGAGTTCTCTTGGGCCCGCATCTGACTGGCCTGCAGGGCGGCCTGGGTGAGTTCGGCCTGCTTGCGCTGGATCGCGTAACGCACCGCGCGCCCGAACAACTCCGGGTCCACCCGACCCTTGACCAGGTAGTCCTGCGCGCCGGAGGCCAACGCGGACAGCCCGGTGCGCTCTTGATCGAGCCCGGTCATCACCACGACGGGGACCTGGTCGTTCTGATCTCGGATCGCGGCCAGCGCCTCGAGTCCGTGCGCGTCGGGAAGATGCAGATCGAGCAGCACACAATCGGGGGCGTCGGCTCCGAGGCGGTCACCGGCCTCGGTCAGGGTGCGCACCCAATCCAGTCGGGGGCGTGGGGACAGGTCGGCGACCATCTCCTCCACCAGCAAGGCATCGCCCGGATCGTCCTCGACCAGCAGCAAGTGGAGTTGCCGTCGCGATCCCGGCCCGACGGCGAACAGATCGGTGTTCAACGCGTCACTGCGCACCACGACCACCGTCGGCACGGCCGAGAGTTACCTGCGTGCACCGCATCGGACCTGCCCCTCCCCGCCTGGACAGCACGAAACCCACGGTGTGCACGAAAGCCTCCGATCACAGGCGCCCACTGCGCGAACTGATACCGCCGGCCGGTTGCTGGACCGAGAGGTTGTACCGAGGATGCTAACCGATGCCGCCGACACCCATGTCCACGCTGGATTTCCCCACGGCTGGAAGGCGCGACGCCGCCGCCCGGAACAGTGGTTTCGGCAGCCGGTCCGTCCGGTCAGCGGGTCACCGGGTTTGCCTCAGCGGTATTCGAATGCCATCGACTGTCGTGGCGCGGGCGTTGTCCGGGGAGGTGTATCCACCTCGCTCCCCGCACCGTGAAAGGCATCAGATGACCGAGCCCTCCCCCGCCGGCACCCGTCGCGTCGCGATCGTGACCGGCGCCGCGTCCGGTATCGGCCGCGCCACCGTCGAGTTGTTCGCCGAACGCGGACACGACGTGGTCGCGGTGGATATCGCCGAACGCGGCCTCACCGGACTCGACGACGCCATCGTGACCGTGGCGGGCGACATCTCCGAGGACGCGGTGAATCAGGCGGCTGTCGATATTGCGCTGCAGCGCTTCGGCCGGCTCGATACCGTGGTTCTCAACGCCGGGACCGGTGGTACCCCGCCGCTGGAGTCGGCCGATGCGGTGCCGGCGGCCGATCGCATCTTCGACGTGAACCTGCTCGGGCCGATTCGCGGCCTGCGGGCGGCGATTCCGGCGCTGCGTCGTTTCGGCGGCTCGGTGGTGGTGACCGCGTCGGTGGCGGGGCTGCGGGGTGATGCGGGTAACTGGGCGTACAACGCGTCCAAGGCCGCGGTGATCAATCTGGTCCGCGCGGTCGCGATCGACTATGCCGCGCAGGGGATTCGGATCAACGCGCTCGCGCCAGGACTCACCCGCACCGCGATCACCGCCGGGGTGCACCAGGACCCGGCACTGCTGGCCGACATCGAACGCCGGATTCCGCTCGGACGATTCGCCGAACCCCGCGAACAGGCGGAGGCCATCTGGTTTCTCGCCTCGCCCGCCGCGGGCTACATCACCGGCACCACCCTCGTCGTCGACGGCGGGCTCGACGCCAACCTCGGCATCCTGCCACTGCCCGGCCGAACGTTCTGACGGCGCCGCACACCAGCGAAAGAAGGGCCCGATCGCCTGCCGACCCTCAGTAGTAGACCGGTCCCGGCACGCCGCCGCCGGCCGCGATGGCATCGCCGGTGATGGCGATGCTGCGCGGCGAGGCCAAGAACGTCACCACATCGGCGACCTCACTCGCGTCGATGATCCGCCGGAGCGAATTCGCGACCAGCTGACCCTCCAACTCCGCGACGTCGCCGCCGTCCTGCTCGACCTGGCGGGTGAGCCGTTCGGTGAGACGTTCGGTGCGGGTGAGTCCCGGGTGTACGACGGTGACGTTCACTCCGTGCGGACCCAATTCGTCGGCGAGGTTCTTGGTCAACGCGGACACGCTCACATTGCGAATGGTCTGCCCGATCGAATTGGCCTGCCGCGCACCGAGTCCGCTGATATTGATGATCCGGCCCCACCCTTGCGCCACCAGGTGCGGTGCGACAGCGCGGGCGGTCCGCAGATATCCGAGCACCTTGATCTCGACTTCCCGGCGCACGACATCGTCGGTGGTGGCCGCCAGATCGCCGCCCGCGCCCGCGCTCCACGGTGTCGCGGCGGAGTTCACCAGGATATCGACGCCACCGAGTTCGCTGACAGCGCGCGCGACGAGTTCTTTGACCTGGTCGTCGTCGCCGGTGTCGGTCGGCACCGCGATCACCCGCCGCCCTGTCTGCCGAGCGATCTCCGCCGCGGCGGCACTCAGCGGCTGCGCCGACCGTGCCGCGAGGACGAGATCGACCCCCTCGTCCGCGAGTCCGCGCGCGATAGCGAGACCGATTCCCTTGCTCGCGCCGGTGACGATCGCCCGTTTTCCATCCAGTCCCAGATCCACGCTCCGACGGTAACAACCCCGCCCGTACCTCGACCTGTTCCCGCTCGAGCTGATCGAAACCGAGCACCGACCACGCTCGAACCGTCTCCCGTACACAGAGTCCGAGCTCGGCGGTCGCCGAGGCGTTTCGTGGCTCAGCGAGGCGTCGGGCACTGGCCTTCGTAGCGGCTCAAGCCCAGTCCGTTGGCCTTCTTGCTGCGCCCGACGGGGCCGTTCTTGGCGGAGCGGACCCAGGTGCCCGCGGTGTCGAGCACGGGCATGCGTTCGCTGAAAGCTCGGCTGTAGTGGATGGTGCCGTCGACGGTGAGAATGCCGTCGCGCACGTCGATGTGGGCGACGGTAGCCCAGAAGGAGCTCTTGCCGTTGCCGATGACGACGGTGATCTGGTCGGCGTCCCTGTCGGGGAGCCCGTCGGGGCCGGGACGGCCGTAGCGGACCCGGACTCTGGGATTACCGAACTTGTCGATGGCGCCCGCGCCGTTGTCCACGGATTGGTACACATTGAGAAGCAGGTCGCCGTTCTCGGTAGGGCGGACGGTGACCTGTTCGGTGGCGGGCAGGTTGTTCGCGCCGGGTCCGCGGGTGTCGCCCTGGTGGTGGATGTAGGGCCACGTCGAGAGGTCGCCCTGGTGTCCCTTCTCACCGCTGAGGACGACGTAATCGCCGGTGATCTCGTTGCGGCAGAAGAAGTACACGTCGAGGTCGCCCGTGCCGAACTCGGTGACACGGCCGTTCGCGTCGTATTTCGCACCGCGTCCGTCCCATTCGAGGCCGACGGTCAGCACGTAGCCCGGATCACCCTTGCGCAGGTCGATCGTGGCGCGCCGATCCGGTGACTCCTTGGTCAGGACCACATCGACCTTGCGCAGATCGACCGACGCGGCTGTGGGCGTAACACGCTGGGGCGCAGGCGCTTGCGTCACCGGCGCCACATCGGCCGGTTCCTCGTCCGCGTCGACGACGATGCCGTGATCGGTCGCGAACGCCGCCAACCCGGCGCTGTAGCCCTGACCGATCGCATCGAGCCGCCACCCACTTCCCCGCCGATACAGCGCCACGGCTTGCAACACCGTCTCCGAATCCAGCCCCGGCGGCACGAAACTCACCGATTGGCCGGCACCGACGACCGATACCCGCAGCCCGGCGACCGCACCGAACCGGATCCCCTGCGCCTCGGTGCTTCCGGTGATCACCACGCGATAGATCTCGGCGGGCAGTGCCGAGAGATCAACCGCGACAACAGCATCCGATTCCAGGCGCACACCGGAGGCCGCCGGGTTGTTGAAGAACACGAAGTCGGCGTCGGAACGTACCTTGCCCTCGGCGGTCAGCAGCACCGCGGCGATGTCGACCGCCCCGGCCGGGCTGTCGAGATCCAGACGCACCGTGTACTTCCCGTCGACGAGATCGGTCTTGGAACCTTTGGAAACCTCGACCATCGTTGTCGCACTCCCACTCATGATTCTGCCCCTCCACCGGTCGGCTCAGCCCCACGGTACCCGCAGGGCCGACCGGCGGGGCCCGCGTTCGGTGACCGGCACCGACCTGTGGGTATGCCGAGCCGACAGACGAAAACGCCGGCCCCTGTGCGGGACCGGCGTTCACGCGTCACACCGCGACGAGACCGAAGTCGAGCTTCACCAATTGGTCGGCGCAGTCGAAGTACCGGTCGTCGTGGGTGATCACGATGACCGTTTTACCGCGACGCTTCAGATCGGTGAGGATCTCGTGGTAGAACACGTCGCGGAACCGCGGCTCCTGGTCGGCGGCCCATTCGTCGAAGACATAGATCTGGCGGTCTTCGAGCAGGGCGGTGAGCAGGGCCAACCGCTTGCGCTGACCCTGCGACAGGTCGACGGTGGACAACCGACCGTCGCGCACCGTCACCTTGTGCGCGATCTGCAATTCGTCGAGGTAACGCTGGACTTCGGCGTCGATACCGGGGCGGTCGAAACCCAGGTAGTCCTCGAACAGGTGGAAATCGGTGAACACCGCCGACGAGTTCTGCCGGTACCACTCGATGTTGTCGTGGTCGATCCTCTCCCCGTTGAGCGACAACGACCCCGAGCGTGGCACATACAGACCGGTGATCAGCTTGGCCAGCGTCGACTTCCCGCTGCCGTTGCCACCGACGATGAACGTGATCTGGCCCGGTTCGAAAACCAGGTCGATCGGACCGAGACGGAAACCGGCGTCCTCGGACTCGTCGAGTCCGGGCGGCGGAGCCAGCGGTCGCACATCGACGCCACCGTGGTCGACCCAGTTCTTGCCGTTGACATCCACCGGGCCCCCACCCGGGTGGGCACCGGGGTGAGCGGGATGCGGATGCGGCGGCCTGCCGTCACCCTCACGCGGTGGCTTTCCCGGCCGCGGCGGATGCCCGCCCGGTCCGTGCGCTCCCGGCGGCGGCGGCACCGAGGACGGCGCCTCCGCACGATAGATGTAGCTGACGTTCGTCAGTTCCAGCTTGGCCTCCCCTGCCGCTGGACGCTCCGAATACGGCAGCGACTCCTCGTCGTGCAGCGTCGTCATCGACAGGTTCATCGCCCGGATCTTGGCCAACGCGACATCACCACGCAGCAGATCCGGGATACGGTGCATGAAGTTCTGCATCGGCATCGCCAGGAACGTGGTGACCAGCACGTAGCCGACCATCGTGTCGCGCGGCAGATCCAGGGCGGCCGCGATGACGAACAGGATCAGCGCCATCGTGCCCAGTTGCAGCGCCTGGCCGAAGCCTTGGGCGTAGGAGAACTTCGAGCCCGCGTCGGTGTTCTGATCGCGCAGCGTGCCCGCGGATCCGAGCAGGTGCCGGTCCATGAAGTCACGACGCCGACCACGGTGCAGTTTCAGTTCCTTGATGCCGAGCGTGACGGCCTGGAACGACCGCAGCAGCGCGTCCTCGTTCTCCCGCGCTTCCCGGTAGATGCCGCGAACGCGCTTGAGAACCAGTTCGACACATGCGATGCCGATCAGTGTACCGCCGACCGTGACCGCGAAAATCGGGCCCGAGACCACGGCCAGGAACACGAAGCAGCCGACGATGGTCGCCACATCCACGCAGATCGAGGGGATAGCGGTGACCGCCTGCGACAGCGAACGCACATCCTCGGTGAGCGTCGCCATCAGGCGATGCATGCCGAGCCGTTCGAGGTGTTCCAGTGGGGCGGATACGATTCCGGAGCTCAGGTCGCTGCGCAACCGGTAGATCGCGTCCTGGGACAATCGGATCAACAGAACCTGCGACAGCACACCGCTGACGAGGATCACCACACCGGTCGCACCGAAGTGCAGCAGCAGGCTGTCCGGCTGTGGCCGCGGCGAGACCACCGCGTTGATCAGCGTCACCAGATAGGTGTTGGCGGCGCCGCAGATCAGACCCGCGACGACGACGGCCGCGATCCTGGCCGGCGACAGCGCGGCGAGAAAACGGAGCAGATGCATAACCTTCGGCTCTCAGGATCGGATGACATCGAACACGATGCCCTCGAGGGTGACACCGGGTGCGAACGAGAACGCCACACCGGTGGAGATCGGTGCCGCCGTCTGCGCGTCGCGGATCATCCGCTCCAACACGAAGATCAGCGAGACACTGAGCATGTTGCCGTGCTCGGCGAGCACCGCCCAGCTCGGCGCCGCCAGCTCGACGGGAATGCCGAGCGAACGCGCCGACTCCTCGATGATGCGAGGACCACCGGGGTGGATCCCCCACAACTCGATATCGGACTTGCCGAGTCCGTTGCGCGCCAACACTTCCGACACCACCGGGTCGACACCGCGGTAGATGTAGTCGGGCAGGCTGGTCGCCAGCTCGCAGGTGATACCCGAGTTCTTCACCCCGAGCACGATGCCGTCCTCGGCATCGTCGAACAGGTGGCTGAAGCTGTCGCGGATCACGACGCTGCCCGGCGCGAGCGGCTTGTGCACCTGGTTGGCGCCGATCACCACCGCACCGCAGCCGTCACCGAAGAGGCTGTGGGTGATCACGTCGTTGACATCGTCGTCGAAAACGGCGTTGACCGAACTCAATTCGATGCACAGCACCATCGCCTTCTTGTCCGGATGAGCCCGGACGTAGTCGACGGCGGCGCGGATGCCGTTCATGGCCGCGGCGCAACCCATGAAGTTGATGACCATCCGGCCGACCTTCGGCGACAGGCCCAGCTGCTTGACCACGGCGACGTCGACGCCGGGGGCGATGAAGCCGGTGCTGGTGACGAAGATCAGCTGGCCGATATCCTCGGCGGGGTTGTCCAGTCCGGCGACCGCGCGGGCGGCCACATCGACCGCCAGCGGCACCGCGTGCTCGAAGAACAGGTTCATCCGCTCCCGGATGGTGCCCGGCTTGCGGCTGAACTCGAGAAAGTCGGGGTCGAGGGGGTCGATGGCCAGATGTCGGGTGTCGATCCTGGTCTTGGCGTAGATCCGCGGAATGCGCTGGCGCTGTGCGGGATCGGAGAACAGCTCGGCGACGCGGCCCGCGTTGACGGACTGGTCGACGACCAGTGCGGGCGAACCGGTGGCGACGGCTTCGATCACGCCGACAGTCGTCGGCGGCGTGGGTGGTAGCAGGTCGTGCCCGCGCTCGACGTCGGGCGTGCGGAGCAGGTCAAAGGAGACAGACACGGGCACTTATCCTTTCGAGACAGATGAGAAGTGGCAACGGCCGGATCAGACGGTTCCGATGCCGGAGAAGCCCTGTGCGGTATAGGTGACACAGGTCTTCAGCGCTGACGGTGCGCAGTGTTCGCGCACGAAACCCCACCGGTTCTCCTCGGCCTCACGGGAAGGCGCGAGCAGATAGGTCCGGCACAGCTTGGGGAAACGATCTCCGAAGAAGCTCTTGGCGGGCAGCCACTCCACCCCGAACTTCGCGGCTTCCTCACGCACCACGTTCTCCGAGGCGATGTTGGCGAAACCGCTGCGCTGGAACGGAAGTACGTGATGGGCCCGGTGCGAGCTCAGGCCGGCCGAGAGGAAGCAGTCGACGTACTTGTTGCCGACCACGGTCAGGTCGTAGGCCTGCTCGAGCTGGTTCACCGCCCAGTCCTCGGTCTCGGTGTGCAGTTCCTCGGTCGGCACCTCGAAGTCGTGGCTGGCCACCACCATGAAGGTGCTGATCCACAGCGTGATCACGAATTGCAGGCCCCAGGCGAGCAGGTCGCCCGCGACGGCGAAGGCCACGAACTCGGCCACCAGCAGGAACCGCATCCCGAACGAGCCGATGAAGTGCGGCAGCGCGCCGCGCCAGCTGCCGTACATGTCCTTGATGCCCACCTTGCGGGTGAGCCGGCAGACGTCGAGCAGGCGAATGATCATGCCCGTCAACAGGTGTCCGAACTTGTGCACCGTGTGCACCGGCACCCGGTACAGGCGCGGAATCTGCATCATCATCGTGAAGACGTTCTTCTTGATGTCGACTTCACTCTGGGTGTGCGGGTGGTGTAGCAGCGCGTGCCCGTCGGCGGTGACGAAAGACAGTGCCACGTAGTTCATGTCGAAGGCGTTGACCGCGTACTTGTTCGCGCCCTTCTGCGCGCGGTGGATCGCGTAGTGCCCGAACCCGGCCAGCGAGCTGCGCAGCAGCACCATCGCGATCACGAAGGCGGGCAACGGCATCCAGCTCGTGTCGTACAGACGCAGCGCCTGCACGGCGATGTAGGCGAAGATCAGCACGCCGACGACGATGTCGAACGCGCGGTCCATCCGCTTCAGGCGCGCCGCCAGCTCGGGCTCCTTGAGCCGTGCCTTGACCTGGTGGAGCAGATCGGCCTTGTTGTCGAACTTGTACTTGGGGGTGTCGTCCCAGCTGTTGAAGCCGTCTTTGAACAGGAAGTCGGGGGCGTTGTTCTTCGGGTGGATGTCCTCGGGCGTGGCATCGCGACCGAGGCTGTAGCGCTCGATCATCCGCGCGATTTTTTCCGGATCACGGTGGTAGGAACCGATGATCGAGGTGATATCGCGGTTTTTCGTACGTCCGATGAAGAATTCACCGCCTGGATGCTTGGAGATCCAGTCACTCAGGTCGTAGGCTCTTCCGTTATAAACCCATACGTTGTTGACGGGAGGCCGACCCCCCGGGCCGGGCGGTGGCGGGAGCTCGCGCTCCGCTTCATCAGGTCGATCATCGATCGTCATTAGTTCTTCCTCCGTGTCCGATCGGCGTCCGATGCGTGTTGCCTGCCGACCAGCGTCCCGACACGTATAGTCCTTGTGGCGCCTTGCATCTCGCTGAACATTCTCTTATTGGATGCGCATTCGTGCGTTCGTGATTCGTTTACCGCGGGCGACACCCAGACGACACACCGGTCCGGGGCTGCGGAGGGCACTGCGTGCCAAGCTCCGCTGACCCCGGACCGGTGTGGGTTGGTCCGGAACTACCGGCGAATATCAGCCGGCGGGCTTGATGATGTTGACCTTCTCGGCCCACTTCGACAGACCGACGGTGACCTCACCCTGGTCCTTCTTCACCACGGCGCGAACAAGATTCGGGCCGTCACCGGTGGAGGGCGCGTCCGAGGGCTTGGTGGAATCGGAGGCGGGCGGGGCGGTGTCCTGGATCCACACGGTGATCGGCATGGTGCCCGCGTTCTGACCGATGCGCGGCACGATCGGGTCGATCACGGCCGCGTCGATGGTGCCGGAGACCTTGACGGTGTTGATGCCGTCGATCACCTCACGGCCCTCGGTCTTCGCGTTCTGGATATTGGCGATCACATTCGCGATGCCCTTGTCCTTGTCCAGGATGACGCCCGGATCGTAGACCTTCTCGGCCGGACCCGTCGGCACGTAGCGACCGCCGGCCTGGGTGTAGAGGACCTTGTCCACCACAAGGAACTTCGCCTCGGTGAACGCGGCTTCGGGGGTGAGCTTGACCTTCGCCTCGCCCATCGCCGCGCCCGAGCCCTGGGTCTCGTTGGTGACGTCGGCGGATACGGTCTCCACCGGCAGATCGGGCAGGTTCTTGACGTTGATCTTCAAGTGCACGTTGTGCAGGGTCTGCGTGGTCTTCGCCGACTCCTTCACGATCTGTGCGCCCTCGGGCAGCGCGCCGGTGGGCGCGGGGCCCGCGGTGGTGGCCGAATCATCCTTCGTGCAGCCGGTGACGAGCGCCGCACACAGGGCCGCCACCGCGACGACCGAAGTGATGCCGGAACGTCGCGCGAAGCGGCGACGCGAGGTGGGGTTCGGTGTCATGTCGATCAAGTTTCATCCCCTGGAGATGGTGGTATATCGGTATAGGGCAGCCGAAGACCAATGTTCATCTCGTGCTCCCCCGTCGGCGATAATACCTGAGGATTTCGATTTGCGAGATGTCTCGTCGCGCTCTCGATTTCGGATATCCGAGGCCCGGAGCACGGCGCCATTTCCCCAGGTCAGACAACCGCGTGGAACCGCCGCCGATGTTCGTCGACCGGGCGCAGCCGCTCCTGCTCCGGCATCGCCAGGAGCACCGACAGCCGTGCGGCCTCCTCGTCGTCGATCGGGGTGAAGACCTGGATCCACTCGCCGTCGCTCGTGGACAGTGACATCATCGTCAGGTGCATCGCCAGGTCCCCGATGGCGGGATGACGGACCACCTTGACCAGGTTCACCGGCACCGCGACATCGTTGCGAGCCCACATGTCGGCGAATTCAGCGCTCGCCCCGCACAATTCGTCGATCAGCGCCTGCCACGTCGGGTCATCGAGGTGACGGACATAGGCGCCACGCAGGTAGGCGACCATGCGGCGCTGGTCGTCGATCTTGTGCTGATACGGATTGCAGCACGCGGGCGTCAGGAACACCGTCCGCAGGATATTGCCCCCGGATTCGGTGAGACCGGGGAACAGCGCGCGGTAGACATCGTTGTGCGCCAGCACGTTGTACTTGGCATCGAGCAGCACAGCGGGCAACGGCGACAGCGTGTCCAGGATCATCGGCAGGCCCGGCGGCAGCGTCGCGGGCACCGGCGCGGCGGGCACCGACGGGACATCCGCGAGCCGGTAGAGATGCACCTTCTCCGCGTGATCCAGGCCGAGGGTGCGCGCCACCGCGTCGAGCACCTGGACGCTGGCATTGATCGGCCTGCCCTGTTCCAGCCACGTGTACCAGGTGACCCCGACGCCGGAAAGCTGAGCGACCTCTTCGCGGCGTAGACCTGGTGTGCGCCTGCGCGATCCCCGCGTCATCCCGACGTCATCGGGACTGATCCTGGCACGCCGCGACTTCAGGAACTCGGCGAGCTGCGCCCTCTTCGCTTCGCGGACCGTACTCGCACCGACCGCATCGCTCATCCGGCCATTGTCGCGAACTTCACGGCCGGTATCCAGGTGCTGCTGGTACCCGGATCAGCGGGACCGATCGGCTGCACCGAGCTGACACGGCGGTCACCGACGGGCGCGGCGGCCCTCGTGCGCCTCGGTGACGACCTGTTCGATCCGACCCGCTCGGGTGGCGTCTCGCGCGGCGCTGACGATCCACCACAGCATCAGCTTGCGCGCGCTGGGCGGGAAGCCGTCCCAGTGGGCGCGAGCGGTCGGGTCCCGGTCGAGGGCCGCCGCCAGTTCCGGTGGCTCCCGGAGGTCTTCGACTTGGTCGGCGATGGTCCACCAGCCGGTGGACTTCGCCGCCGCGATCGCGCGGCGGCCCGCGTCGGTCATGAGGCCCTCGTTCTCCATGTCCGACGCGCGGCGGCGGTTGAGCCGGGTCCACGCGCTCTTGGTGCGGCGTGGTGTGAACAACTGCAGGCCGCGCTCGTCGTCGAGGACGGTGACAGTGGAGTCGATCCATCCGAAGCAGATAGCCTCCTCGACAGCCTCGGGGTACGGGCAGCGTGGACGTTCGGCGCGCCAGGAGCACAACCACACACCGCGCACGGAGTCGTGGTTGCACGCGAGCCAGGTCCGCCACTGCGACCGGGTTTCCGCGTGGAAGATCGGGTAGTCGAACTTCCCGGTCGCGGCGTGGACGGAGGCCGATCGCGGCGATTCCGATGAGGTCATGTGTTCTCCTCGAGGTGAGTCGTGAGGCGCGCGACGATGTTCGCGAGTTCGGCCGGTTCGACGACCGTCACCGGGGCGGTGAGCGCGAGGCGGGCAACGGTCATGGCGAGGCGTCCGAGATCCTCGCCGCGGATCAGCAGGAGGCAGTAGTCCGCCGCCACCTCGATCGGCGTGTGGTCGATCCATCGAAGCACCCCCGCGAGCTCGGCGAACGTCGAACGCACGCGCAGGGTCGCCTCCTGCGGGCGCCGAGTCGAGCCGAGTGTGTTCGCGACGAAGGTCGCCGCATCGCCACCCGGGATCGCGCGGGGCTCGAAGTGACCGCCCGCCGGTCGGACCTCCCGAATCCGGTCCAGCCGGAACGTCCGCCAGCCGCCGCGATCCCGGTCCCAGGCGACGAGATACCACCGACGGCCCGCGGTGACGAGGCCGTGCGGCTCGACGATTCGCCGGCTCTCGCCGCCGTCACCGCGCCGATAGTCGAACCGTACGTGCTCGAGGTCGCGGCACGCGGCGGCGAACGCACTGAGTGCGCACGGGTCGACGATGTCGTCGTCGGCAGTCCGGCGCATCGGTGTGACGCTCGAGTGCAGCGCCGACACACGTCGGCGAAGTCGATGGGGCAGCAGCGATTCGATCTTCGTCAGCGCGCGCAGCGACGTCTCCTCCATGCCCTCGATGGCGGCGGCGGCCGCGTAGCCCAGCCCGACCGCGATCGCGACGGCCTCGTCGTCGTCGACGATCAGCGGCGGCACGTGGGCTCCCGTCGCGAGTCGGTATCCCCCGTACTGTCCCGACGTGGAATCGATCGGGTACCCGAGTTCGCGGAGACGATCGACGTCACGGCGCACCGTTCGCTCCGTGACCTCGAGCCGTGCGGCGAGCTCATGACACTGCCAGAAGCGATGGGTCTGCAGGAGCGAGAGCAATCGGAGCGCTCGACCCGTGGGATCGTTTCGCATGTCCGTCAGTCTGCCGGACTTCCAGGACAAATCCTGTCCGCGATGTTTCCTACGCTCACGGCCACCGCGCCGATCCGTCCACGAGATCGGCGCACGTACCGAGGAGTACCCGTGCGTCGAGCTGCCGACTTTCCCCCGCCGATCCTGCTTCCTGTCAACGGCATCGAACTGGAAGTCTTCGAAGCCGGTCGGCACAACGCCGGGAAACCCGTGGTGCTGTGCCACGGCTGGCCCGAGCACGCCTACTCGTGGCGTCATCAGGTGCCCGCGCTCGTCGCGGCGGGCTACCACGTCATCGTTGCGAATCAGCGCGGCTACGGTCGCTCGTCGCGTCCGGCCGAGGTGACGGCCTACGACATCGAGCACCTGACGGGTGACCTCGTCGCGTTGCTCGATCACTACGGCTACGACGACGCGACCTTCATCGGTCACGACTGGGGGTCCTTCGTCGTCTGGGGGCTGACCCTGTTGCACCCCAACCGGGTGAACAAGGTGATCAACCTGAGCCTGCCCTACCCCGAGCGCGGACAGACGCCCTGGGTGGCGGCCATGGAAGCCGCGCTGGGCAGTGACTACTACTTCGTGCACTTCAATCGACAGCCGGGCGTCGCGGACGCCGTCCTCGACGCCAACACTGCCCGGTTCCTCCGCAACATATACCGAACCGACGAACCTTCCGCCGTCCCGAGGTCGGGCATGGTGATGATCGATCTCGCCCGAGCCGAGCAACCGGTCGGCGAACCGGTGATGAGCGAGCGCGAGTTGGACGTCTTCGTCGCCGCTTTCGAGAGTTCGGGTTTCACGAGCAGTATCAACTGGTACCGGAATCTGGACCGCAATTGGCATCTACTCGCGCGGGTGAACCCGATCATCGAGCAGCCCGCCCTCATGATCTACGGCTACCGCGACGCGGTGGCGCGAGCCGAGAACCTGGCGGCGTTCGTACCGCACGTCGAAGAAGTCACGATGAACAGCGGTCACTGGATCCAGCAGGAGAAACCGGACGAGGTGAACCGAGCGATCCTGGGGTGGCTGCAACGCCACGATGCCGACTGACCCACCAGCACTTCCGGTGTGGCGTCAGTGCACCAGCGGGCTCAGGGCTTTGCCTGCCAGTTCGAGGATGCCCGGCTCGTGCCCGTTGGCGACCATGTTCACGATGATGCCGTCGACCCCGTGATCCAGGATGCGGCGCTGGATCTGCTCCGCCACATCGTCGGGGGTGCCGGCGAACACACTGTCCGGCGAGATCACCACCACCACATCGCGTTCCATGAACTCCCGCGCCAGCTTGCGCGCCCGGTCGCCGTCCTGGTCGAGGACGACGACGGCGCGGAAGCTGGTCTCCAGGGTCTGTGGGTCGCGCCCGGCTTCCTCGCAGCGGCGGCGCAGTGCGCTCAGTTTGCGCGGCAGGTCGGCGGTGTGGCAGAGGATGTTCAGGTGGTCGGCGTATCGCGCCGCCAGGCCGAAGGTCTTCTGCTCGCCGCTGCCGCCGAGCAGGATCGGCAGATCGTCGCGCACCCGCGGCTCGTTGATCGCGTTCTCGGCGCGGTACCACGTGCCCTGGAAGGTCGGTCGCTGCCCGCGCAGCATCGGCGAGATGATCTGCATGGCCTCCTCGAGCCGCTGGAACCGCTCGGTGAAGGTGCCGTATTCGAAGCCGTAGCCGATGTGCTCGAGGTCGAACCAGCCCGCGCCGATGCCCAGGGCCGCACGGCCGCCGCTGACCACGTCCAGCGTCGTGACGATCTTGGCCAGCAGTGCCGGATTGCGGTAGGTGTTGCAGGTCATCAGGGTGGCCAGTTGGATTCGCTCGGTGACGGTCGCCAGCCCGGCCAGTGCCGTGTAGGCCTCCAGCATCCAGTCCTCGGGCTGACCGTAGACCTGATAGAAGTGGTCCATGAAGAGCACGGCGTCGAATCCGGCCGCCTCTGCCTCCCGCGCCTGTGCGATCACCTGCGGGAACAGTGCGCGCGGCGAGGCCGCGTAGCCGAAGTAGGGCATCTGGTATCCGAGACGAATGCTCATATTCTGCGACCCTACGGTCGTTTTCGGTGGCGACAGGCAGCGATAGCCCATGGCAATCAACCGGATGTCACCCGGCATGGCTCGGTGGCCACTCAGATCAGACGCAGTCGACGGAGGTCGGTGCTGTACTTGCGGATGAGCGAGCCCGACAGCGGGGGAATGCCGATTCCGGCAGCCCGCATGGCGGTTTCGAAGCGGAGGGTGGGGAATTCGGCGCGGTCGAGGGTGTCGCGGGTATTGCCGAATGCCTGGAGTAGCGGATGCAGCGAGTGGCGGCGCCGACTTTCCGGCAGGGCGCGAATAGCGGTTTCGAAGCGGGTGAACCACTCGTCGTAGTCGTCGATTCGCGTGATGGGATGGCCGGCGTCGATGAGCCAGTCGACGACCACGTCGAGCGGGACGCCGCGCGGATCGAGGACGTTGAACGTGCGATATCCGGTCGTGTCCGGCGCACTGAGCGCGGCGATGGCCGTGGCGGTGCACTCGACCGGAAGGCCACCGTGGTGGGCGCGTGCCCGGTCCCGGGCCGCGGCGAACGATCGCGGCGCGATGCCGGTGACGATGAGGCTGAGCAGCAGGCGGGTGAAGACGTCGGGCACGTTCAGCTGCCCCGAGTAGCTGCTGTGCGCGAGGATCATGTCCGACCGGAACACCGAAACCGGCAGACCGAACTGTTCGTGCGCCGCACGCAGCAGAACCTCGCTCGCCCATTTGCTCGTCGAGTAGCCGTTGGCGTAACTGCCGTCGAGGTCGCGAACCGGGCTGGTGAGCCGGATGTCGGCGTCCTCGTCGGCCGACGACGTCGCGGTGGCCACCACCCCCATGGTCGAGACATAGCTGATCCGCTTGATGCGCGAAGTGAGCGCCATCCGGATCAGCTCGGCGGTGCCGAAGACATTGGGGCCGAACAGCTCTGGATAGGGCAGAACGTGATTGACCAGCGCGGCCGGGTGGACGATCAGATCGACGGTATCGGTCAGCCGGTGCCAGGTCGATTCGTCCAGGCCGAGGCCGGGCGCGCTGATATCGCCCGCGAGCACCTCGAGCCGGCCTGCGGCTGATTCGTCGAAGTGGCGGACCAGGTCCGGGTCGCCCCGATCGAACGCCGCGGCGAGCCGCTCGCGCGCGATGGCGTCGGTCGCGCCACGGACCAGACAGATCACGGTGCCGCTGGTGCGGGTCAGCCACTCCAGGCACAGGAACCGGCCGAGGTAGCCGTTCGCGCCGGTGATCAACACCGTGTTCGTCGCGCCACTCGGCGTTGGCAGGGCGCCTGCGGCGTCGAGGGTGGCAGCGTCGATGAATTCCTCCAGCGTGAGGTCGTCGGCTCGGACCCGGGTGCTGCCCGCGCCGTGCACCGACGCGAATGTCGGCTGTCGCGGCCCGCCGAGCAATGCTGTCTCGATGTGTCTCGCCAGTTGTCGAAAGTCGTTCGCGGGGTTGATGATGACGCTCACCGGCACCTCGACATCGAAGATCTCACCGAGCAGGCCGGCCAAGGACAGCGCCGACAGCGAATCCCCGCCGAGATCGGTGAAACGCGCGTCGGCACCCAACCCGCCAGTCTCACCTCCCAGCAACGCCTGCGCGGCCCGCAGGACGGCGGCGGCGACCGGCTGGTTCCGGCCGGCCCGACGCAGGGCGCTCAGTTCACCGGCCTCCCGGTCCGCCGAGGCGGCGTACATCCGCTCCAAACGCTCGCCGTAGCGGTCTTTCAGTTTGGGACGCAACAGTTTACGAACATCGGAGAGCAGTCCGTTCGCCGTGCTGAACGGCTCGGTCTCGATCAGATAGTCGCGCGGGATCTCGTGACGCGGCAGGTTCGCGTTCTTCGCGATCGTCCGCAATGATTCGCCGATCAGCGGTTTCAGGTCCGCGACCGTGTCGCCGACGCGGTCGAGGGCCGCCGAGGTCGGCACCACGACCGCGAGCGGATACGCGCGCTCGCTGTTGCCGTAGACGAAGATCTGCCCGACCAGCGGGCTGGTGACGAACAGCGCCTCCAACCGGGCGATGGAGACGAACTCGCCGCTGGACAGCTTGAGCACGTTGGTGCGGCGATCGAGGTAGACCAGCTCGTCCGGCCCGATCTCGGCCATGATGTCGCCGGTCCGGTAGTAGCCGTCGTGGTCGAAGATCTCCGCGGTGGCCTCGGGACGCTGGTAGTACCCGGGAATGATGGCATCGGTCTTGACCAGCAATTCCCCACGCGGATAGGGCGAGTCGGTCCGCGCGTAGCCCAGTTCGGGCACGTCGACCAGCTTGTAGTCACGCACCGGCGGTCGGCACACCTTCCCGTTGACCATGATTCGACCCGCTTCGGTCGAGCCGAAGCCGTCCTGCAACGGAAGGTCGACACAGGATTCGACGAAAGCGGCCATCTCCGCCGACATCGGCGCCGACCCGGTGCCCGCCCACACCACCCGGCCGCCGAGGAACCGTTCCCGCAGCGCCTCGCGCACCCGCGCCTGCGCCGCGACCCGGTCGCCGCTCGCGTCCTGATCCAGTTCGCGGTGGTATCGCTGGAAGAGCATGTCGCAGACGCGCGGCACCAGCCGCAGCGCCGTCGGCCGGACCAGGGCGATGTCCTCGAACAGCGTGGACAGGTCGCTGTTCGCCGTGAAGTAGCCGATGCCGCCGACCGCGAGGGTGCCCGAGAACGCGGCGCGTCCCGACACATGGCTCATGGGCAGGCAGTGCACGCCGATGATCGGCAGCTCGTCGGTCCCCGGCCAGAATCCGCGCCACGCCGGGATGACCATGCGGTCGGTGTACATGGCGCCCTTGGGTGTCCCGGTGCTGCCCGATGTGTAGATGAGCATGGCCAGTCGGTCGCTCGCCGGGTCGGCGTCGAACGGCAGTCTCGGGGGCAGGCCGGCTCCACACGCGAGCACGTCGCCCAGTGCGTCGAGCGCGATCGGGCTGTCGGCCAGGCGCCGGCGCGCCGCCTCGACCTGCTCGCGGTGCTCGTCGACGGCCGGCTGATAGTCGAAGACCACCAGGCGCCGCACCGACGGGCTCGCCAGTGCGCACGCGACGGCGGTGGTCAGCCGTTCGAGGCTGGTGGCCAGCACGCGGGGCCCGGTCTCGGCGAGGATCGGAATCAGCTGGTCGACGGAGGCGCTGGCGTGCAACGGCACCGACACCGCGCCCAGCCGAAGGCAGGCCAGTTCCACGGTGACGTAGTCGGTACTGGTGAATCCGACGACGGAGACGAACTCCCCCGGCCGCACCGGCGAGCTGGGATGGTGATGCCATTCGGTCGCCACCGCGCCCGCCCGCGACCACAGTTCGCCGTAGCTGATGGTCTCGAAGGCAGGCAGCAGGCGAAGTGTCGTGCGGCCGGTCGCCGGGTCGGTGCTCGTTTCCCGCGCGCGTTCCCCCAGGGCGGGCCGGTCGGCGTACCCCTCCATGATCGTGGCCACGATCCGGCCCAGCGACAGCCCCGGCCGCCGGATCGCCGCGGTGACGGCCGCATCCGGTACGGTATCGCGGAATTGTCGGTCGGTGGCCCGCAACTCGGCGATTCGGTGTGCGCGTCGAGCGTCGAGAGCGCTGGTCTCCGAGCGCGAAACCGTCACCATCGTCAGCCTCCGTAAGCAATGTCACTGTTCGCCGAACGCGACTGGCGAGATACGGACTCTACGGCGATCAACGGATGCGCATTCGGTCGTGAAGTCGATAAATCGCTTTCCTATCGACCGATTCGCAAAAATGACCACACCACACGAGATCAGCTCTCTTCCTTAATGTTTCGAATCAATAGAGGACGAAGCAAAAGGATGTGACGTGAATAAACTCGGCACAGTGGAGGAACTGGAGTCGGCGGCCTCCAGCCTCACCGGGCTCACCGATTTCGGCCCGTCGGAGTACCGAGCCGGACTCGCGGTACTCCTGTCCTCCTATCAGGACGAGGCCGACCTGAGCCCGCAGGGCCTCCAGGCGGTGCAGGGCGAGTTGACCGGCATCCTCGCGTCGCGGCTGATCAGTCAGGCCCAGTGGGCCGCGCGCCCCGAGCACGCCGAGGTCGCGATCGAGCGGCCGGTGTTCATCGTCGGCATGCCGCGCACCGGCACGACCACCCTGCACCGGATGCTGACCGCCGACCCGGCGCACCAGGGCCTGCAGATGTGGCTCGGTTACGCGCCGCAGCCCCGACCGGCCCGCACGGACTGGGCGGCCGACCCGGTCTTCCAGATGGTGCAGAACGGCATCGACGGATTCGTCGAACAGGTCCCCGGCTACCTGGGCATCCACAATCGCCGAGCCGACGAGGTGGAGGAATGTTGGCTGTTGACCCGCCAGTCGATGCTCTCGGCGTACTTCGAGTTCACCGGGAACCTGCCCTCCTACTCCGCGTGGCTGGCGGAGCAGGACTTCACCGAGACCTACCGACGGTACCGCCGCAACCTGCAACTGATCGGGCTGTCCGACATCGGCAAACGCTGGGTGCTCAAGTCCTCGAGTCATCTCGTGTGCCTGGACGCGCTGCTGGCGACGTTCCCTGACGCGCTGGTGATCCAGACCCATCGTCGGCCCGCCAGCGTGGTGCTCGGCTCGGCGTGCAGCATGGTGGACAAGATGGTCGCGGGCCGGTCGGCGAGCTTCCAGGGCGAGGCGATCGGCCCCATCCTGCTCGAGTTCGCCGTGCGCACGCTCGACCGCTACGCCGCCGACCGCTCCCGCCACGACCCGGCCGTCTTCCACGACGTCGAGTTCGACGAGTTCACGGCCGACCCGCTGGCCGTCGTCGCCGGCATCTACGAGCGTCTCGGCCGCGACCTCACCGACGAGATCCGCACCGCGATGCGCGCAGTGGTCGCCGAGGACGATCGCCTCCGTTCCCACACCTACGACCTGACCGACTACGGCATCACCGCCGACGAGGTCGACGCCCGACTCGGCACGCTGATCTGAGGGCAACGATCATGACGACGCAGTCCTCGGTATCGGCACTGGATCGCTGGGGCTTCTCCACCTGGCTCGAAAGCGCGCGCGGGAGCGGCGAATTCATCACGTTGCCCGAGCTCGACGGCATCAACGACGCGGTCGTGAGCATCGACGGCAAGTCACTGGTCAATTTCTCCGGCATCGGTATCCTGGGCTGGCAACACGACCCGCGGGTGCGCGAGGTCTTCGCCGAGACGGCGAGGGACTACGGCCTGGTCGTCGGCGGATCCCGGATCATCCAGGGCGTCTCGCGGCCGCATCTGGAACTGGAGGCGCTCGTCGCCGAGATCACCGGCAAGGAGCGCGCGCTCACCTTCGCCACCGGGATGCTGGCCAATCTCGGTTTCGTGAACGCGATGAGCACCCGGTTCTCGTTCAACAACAGCCACGGCGTCGACAACACCGACACTGTGCTCGTGCTGGACCGGGAATGCCACTGGAGCATGTGGAAGGCCGTCGAGCGTTTCAAGTTCGGCCGCAATCTGATCATGTTCGACCACAACGACACCGCCGGTCTTCGACGCGAACTCGAGCAGCTGGCCGGACGCAAGATCGTCGTCGGATTCGAGGCCGTGTACTCCGCCGACGGGTCGATGGCCCCGGTCGCCGAGATCCTCGATCTGTGCGAGGAGTTCGGCGCGATCAGTTTCGTCGACGACGCCAACGGGTTCATGGTCTACGGCAACGGCGGTCACCGGTTCGCCGCCGAGTACGCGGCGTTGCGCCGGGCGACCTTCCTGATGGTGTCGTTCGGCAAGGGCGTCGGGCTCAGCGGCGGCGCGCTCGCCGGACCGGCCGATGCCCTCGACGCGTTCCGATTCCTTTCCGGCACCACCGTTTTCACCACCAACATCCAGCCGCCGACCGTCGGCGCCATCGTGCACGTGCTGCGTCGGATGCGACAGGACCCGTCGATCATGGAGAACTATCTCGACCGGGTCGACCGGCTCCGGGAGCGACTGCTGCGGATCGGCTGCACGATCAACCCGACACCCACCTACGTGACCTCGATCCTGGTGGGCGCCAACGACACCGCCGTGCGCGTGCGGCAGGAGTTCATCGACCGCGGCTACCTGGTGCCGATGTTCGGCTACCCGGCCGTGCCGAAGGATCGCGCGGTGATCCGCCTGTTGGTCAACAACAGGATCTCCGACGAGCAGCTCGACGGCTTCGTCGACACCCTCGCCGAACTCCGGGAGAAGTACGGGTTCTGAGCATGACCGCGATCTCGCTGCCGCCGGGTCCCCGACTGCCCCGTTCGGTCCAGGGACTGCTCTACCTCAGCGGACGCCGCCGGATGATGCGGCGGTCGCGGCGCCGGTACGGCCCGGTGTTCACGCTGAACCTGCCGGTCATGGGACCGTCGGTCTTCGTCGCCGACCCGGTGCTGGCCCGTGCGGTGTTCGCGGCCGGCGCCTCGGTCGCGGGCAAGGCCGAACCCAATCTCGGCGCGTTGCTCGGCCCCGGTTCGGTGTTCAGTCTCGACGACGATCCGCACCGGCGCCGTCGCCAGCTGCTGTCCCCGCTCTTCCACGGCAAACGGATGCGCGAGTACGAGGCGCTCATCGAGCGGGAATACGCGCGCGAGGCGGCGACGTGGCCGGAGAACACCGAATTCCCGATCCTGCCCTCGACCATCCGCATCGCGCTCAACACCATCCTGCGCGCGGTGTTCGGCGCGGACGGCGAAGAACTCGCCGCCTTGCGGCAGCTGATGCCGACTCTCGGGGACGCGGGCTCGCGATTGGCGACCGGCGGTGCGATCGGATTCGCGCGTGGCCGTTCGACGCGAGCCCGGTTCGATGCGCGCCGCGCCGAATACGACGCGCTGATCGAGCAGCTGATCAGCCGCGCACTCGCCGACCCGGGCCTGCCCGACCGTGCGGACATTCTCGCGTTGCTGCTTCGAAATCACTATGAGGACGGAAAGGCCATGTCGCACAGCGACATGGCCGATGAGTTGGCGACCTTGCTCACCGCGGGCAACGAGACCTCCGCCAACACCATGGCCTGGACGCTGGAACGCCTGCGCCGACACCCGCGGGCGCTGGCCCGGCTGGTGGACGACCTGGATGCCGGAAACGACGAGGTGCTCCAGCAGACGATCTGGGAGGTTCAGCGCGTTCGACCGGTGATCGGCACGGTGTCGCGGCAGGTGAAGGCGCCGAGCGTGGAGTTGGGTGACTGGGTGATCGCGCGCGGCCACCGGATCATCGTCTCGATCGCGCTGATCCACGGCGACGAAGCCGTCTACCCCGACCCCGAGGTCTTCGATCCCGGTCGTTTCGCCGGTGGCCGACCCGATCCCCTGTCGTGGCTGACCTACGGCGGCGGCAATCGCCGCTGTCTCGGCTCGGATTTCGCCGAGACCGAGATGAAGATCGTCCTGCGCTGTCTGCTGCGGGATTTCGAGCTGGTGCCGACCACCGCGACCGGGGAGCGGATGCGCGATCGCGGTGTCGCCTACATGCCGGGCAAAGGCGGTCGGGTGGCTTTGCGCCGTCGATAGTTCAGTCGAGGGCGCGGCATCCCTCGATGAAGCGGACCAGTTCGTCGAGCTTGTCCGAGCGCACGTCGACCGCACGGTCGACCACCTTGACCAGGTGCGCGTAGGCGGCGGTGTGGTCGTATTCGGCCACGTCGGCGATACGAAGGGCCCAGCGCCAGTAGCCACGCATGGTGTCGGCCAGCGGCATCCGGAATCCCTCGATGACCTCACGGATCGGTTCGACCACCGCGTCGCCGTGCACCCGCAGGTACCGGCTCACGACATCGGCCATGAAGGTGAAATGGCGGGCCTCGTCCCGGGACAGGCGCGTCAGCACCTCACCGAGCACCGGATCGGCGACCACATCGCGTAGCTGCTGGTAATACATCTGGGTCGCCTTCTCCTGCACCAGCGCGTAGGCGAAGAACTGCACCGGATGCCGATAGGGCAGATCGAACGGTTTGCGGCCCTCGACCGCGAGATCGGTGCGCAACGTCGCGCGGTCGGCCATCCCGGCGGCCTCCTGATAGCGCGCGAGCGCCCGCGCGTGGGTGTCCTCCTCGGCCGCCCAGCGCACGGTGAAGTGATACAGCTCGCGATTGTGTACGAACGTCTCGGCGTCCACCGTGTCGTCCACGGGGAAATACCGGTGGTAGACGTCGAAATAGCCGGGCAGGTGATCCTCGATATAGGTGATGAACTGCACGGCAGAGCGCTGACCCTCGGTGAGTCGGCCCGCGTCGGCCCGCGCCCAGTCGAAGGCGGTTTCCACATCCCAGCCGCGCGCGGCCGGGGAGGCGGCGAAGAATCCATCGACGGCGGCGCCCACATCGCCCGCCGGGATCAGCTCGGCCCCGGCGATCGGTCGTGGCGTCACAATGCGCTCGGGCGTTGACTTCTCGGACATGGGGACTCCTCCCGGTCAGCGGGCATTGCGGCAGGTCAGGGCGTAATGCTTGGTGGTATAACCCCAGCCGGCGTTGGCGATCTCCAGATAGCGCGCCAGCTTGGCGGCCAGGCCCGGTTCGTGCGCGTCGATCCGCTCGGCGGCCGCCTCCACGTTGGCGATCCAGTCGTCGATGGTGCGGCGGTAGTCGTCGGTGAGATCGTCCACCGCGTCGATCGCGAACCCGGCATTCTCGGCACCGGCCACCAGTTCCGAGAGCGGGCGCAGCTCACCGAATCCGAAGATGTCCGAACGGATGAACCGGGTGCCGGTGCGATCGTCGAACGCGGCGCGAGTCCTGGCGCTGCGAAAGCAGCTCTCCGACACGTAGAGCATGCCGCCGCGGCGCAGTGTGCGCCGGGCGCGGGCGAACGCGGTGTCCAGATCGGGCATGTGCACGATCGACCCGAGCATCGTGACCGCGTCGAAGGCGCGTGCGGGCAGTTCCAGCTGCTCGAAGTGCGCGACCTGGGTCCGCACCCGGTCGGTGAGCCCACGCGCGGCGGCCTGCCCGGCGATGTATTCGTGCTGGCGCGGCGCGGGACTCACGCCGACCGTCTGACAGCCGAACTCCTCGGCCATGAACAGGATCAGCGAACCCCATCCGCAGCCGGCGTCGAGTACCCGTTCGCCACCCGAGAGACCGAGCCGCCCCGCGACGAACCGCAACTTGTGCCGCTGCGCCTGTTCGAGGGTGTCGGTGTCGCTCAGGTACCGGCCGGAGCTGTATTTGCGCAGCGGGTCGAGGAATTCGCCGAAGACCTCGGGATCGAGGTCGTAGTGCTGGTTGGTTTCGGCGACCTCGATCACGCGGGAACCTCCGCCAACGCCCGGTGCACCACGGCCGCCACGTCGGCGAGGGTGGACATGCCGAACACGTCCTGGTCGTCGAGTTCGATGTCGTAGGTGCGCTCGATGCGGGCCACCATGCGCAGCACGCGCACCGAATCGACGCCCACCACACCACGCAGGTCGACGTCGGACCCCAGTTCGGCGGCGGGGACGCCGATCTCGGCGGTGGCGATCTCGGTGACGGTGGCCAGGATGTCGGCGACGGTGGAGGTGCTCATGGGCGTCCGTTCTGGGTTGAGATGGCGTGCTCGAGCCGGGCGGCGTCGGCGTCGTCGAGGGTGAGAAGGTGGCGGACGTCGCCCAGGGCGAACGGCCGATAGGTGGCCGTGGCCGACGCGCAGAGTTCGTCGTCCACGTCGTGGATTTCCGCGCTCGCCGTGATGACGTCGGCCTCCGCGCGGGAGATGGTCGCGGTGCAGTGGTAGTCGTGGTCGACCCGCAGCGGCGTCAGGTAGCGGGTGCGCATCGAGATGGTGAAGGCAGGCACCCCGCGCTCGACCATGATCACGTTGGCCATCACCTCGTCGCAGATCACGCCGACCAGACCGCCGTGCAGGACGCCGGGATACGACTCGAAGGACCGAGTGGGGCGGAAACCGGCGCGCAGACCGTCGGGGTGGCGGGTGAAGCGCAGCCCCAGACCCGCCGGGTTGTGCGGCGAGCAGCCGAAGCAGTGGTAGTCCGGCACCGCCTCCCATGGCAGCCGCACCGCGAGGTCGGGGGTGTCCGCGCGGGCGGGCTCAGGGGTGCGCATCCAGCTCAGGCGATCGCATCGGCCAGGGCGCGCCGCACCCGGGCATTGGTGGACAGGTCGAGTCCGGTGATACCGGCGAACGTGCGCCGAACCTTGTCGTGCAGCACCGCGAGCTCGCCCTCGGCCGCGATCTGTTCCAGGAACAGTTCGAAGCCGGTGTCGATCGTCTCGTGCTCGCCGAGTTCGGTGAGGCCGGATTTGAACGTGCTCACCGGATGCTTGATCTTGGCTTCGGAACTGTAGACGTAGAGCGTTTCCAGCACCGACGCCAACTCCTCGGGTCGCCGGGCGAGCCGCTGCGTGGTGTAGTGGATGAACTCCCGAGCGTGGCCCGCCTCGTCGCGGCTCGCGTTCAACAGCAGCCCCTCGAGCACCGGCTCGCGCACCCACTGCGACACCGCGCGATAGACGTGGTTGACGGTGAGCTCGGAGATGATGTTGGTGGCCAGGGTCGCCGACGGCGTCGTGCCCGGCGCGTACGGCGCACGCATCGCCCCGACCGCGTTGTCGTCGACGCTCTCGCCGACCGCGGCCAGCCAGGACCGGAACGCGTAGTGGTGCTGCACTTCCTGGTAGCCCCACACCACGGCGAAGGTGGAGAAGTCGTAGTCGTCGACGAATTCGTTGAGGAATCCGTGCACGGCGGCGATGACATTGGATTCGCCCATGGTGGCGCTCTTGGCGAGAGTCACGTACTCGGGCCGGACCAGCGCGGGGTCGATGGCGTCGAGGTCGAGGTCACCCAGCCGCCAGTGCTGGCGCTCGTAATGGCGGAAGACGTCGTAGCTGTGCATGGTTGCTCCGAATCTGTCTCGGTGGCGATCAGTTCCCTGGCGGCCAACCGCCGGAGTTTGCCGCTGCTGGTTCGGGGGATGCTGCGCGGCGCGACCGGATACACCCGTACCGCGGTCAGGCCGAGCCGGGCGGCGATCCGTCCGGCGATGGCGGTGCCGAGTTCCTCGGTGGCGGTGGCCGCGAGGTCCGTTTCGGCGATGACGACGATGGTGTCGCCGCCGTCGGGGTCGGCCGCGGCGATGCAGCGGCCCTTGTAGACGCCGTCGAGATCGCGGACGGCGGCCTCCACGTCGTGGGCGTAGTAGTTGACCCCGCGCACGGTGATCATGTCCTTGCTGCGGCCGGTCACATACAGCTCGCCCGCGCGCTGATAGCCCAGATCGCCGGTCCGCAGCCAGCCCTCGGTGAACAGCTCGGCGGTGGACGCGGGGTCGGCGGTGAGGTAGCCGTCGGTCACCGACTCGCCACGAATGAGGATCTCGCCGACCTCGCCGTCGGGCACGGTCGCGCGCGAGTCGGGGTCGACCACGCGTAACCGCAGGCCGGCGACCGCCGTGCCGACGCCCGCGACCGCCCTGGCGCCCTCGGCATCGGGGGAAACCCGCTGTGCCCTGGCGTAATCCGACAGGGTCACGCGGTCGACCCAGTCGAAGACGGGTTCGCGGCCGAGCGGCGGGAAGGTGACCGCGAGGGTGGCCTCGGCCATGCCGTAGACCCCGAACATGGCCGCGGGGTCGAATCCGGCCGGTCGGAAGCGCGCGCAGAACTCGCGCACCACCGTGTGGACGATGGGTTCCGCGCCGTTGAAGGCGATCCGCCAGTGCCGCAGGTCGTAGTCGGCGGCGCGATCCGGCGGTACGGCGGCCAGCAGGGTCTCGTAGCCGAAGTTCGGCATCGCGGAGATGGTCGACCCGCTGGCGGCGAATTCGCGCAGCCACCGCTCGGGATCCTTGACGAAAGCCGTCGGCGACCACAGATGCGCCGGGATGCCGCGCAGGATCGCCGACAGCGTGCCGATCAGGCCCATATCGTGGAACAACGGCAGCCAGAACCCGCCCTGGTCGGCCGGTCCGAGGTCGATCCCGGTGCGGATGGCGGCCAGCCCGGCCAGTACCTGCCGGTGGGTGAGCCGCACACCCTTCGGCGCGGCGGTGCTGCCCGAGGTGAACTGCACGACCGCCACGTCATCGGGATCGACCCGGGGCAGCTCCGCCGTCGTCGTCGATTCGGCGAACAGGGCGGCGGTATCGAGGAATTCGACGTCCATCGCCGCCCGCAGTGGGTCGACGAGGGCGGCGAACTGCGGCGATACCAGGATGGTCCGCATCCCGGCGGCGGCGACGATTCCCGCCAGACGCGCCGGGTAGGAGGCCAGTTGGCGGGCACCGGCGGGCAGCGGCAGCGGGGTGGCCGCCCCGCCCGCGGTGGTGGTGGCGAACAGGCCGATGAGGAACTCCGGCGCGTTCGGGCAGAGCAGACCGACCGGCTCACCGCGCCCGATGCCGCGCGCGAGCAGCGCCCCGGCGGCGGCGACGGATTGTCGCTGGAGTTCGGCGTGGGAGAGCGTCGACTGCGACAATGACCAGAACGTGGTGCGAACCCGCGGGTGCGCGATCGCGACCTCGGCCAATCGCTGATGCAGCGTCAGGTCCGATGCGGACGATGTCATTGCTGTATGACAAAGGCCTCAGGTATCCAGACCCTGAACGATCCGTTAAATGAGCGCTCCGATAGCAGAGTCCGCTGCGGCAATAGCAATACCGCGAATTCCCTTGGGCGCTCGACTATTTCCGATTCGCCGCCAGCAGTCCGCCGAGGCTTTCCACCGCCGCGCGGGCATTGGCGATGCCGATGCGGGCGACGATGACGGGCGAGAACAGCGCGCTGGGTTTATCGACGAGTCCCATGACCCGGTACAGGGTGGTCGCGACGGCGGTATCGCGCTCGGCGGCGATCAGCACCGGATCGAGCGCCGCGACGGCGGCCCGCACCGGCAACGAGGCACTGGCGCTGACATGCGGCATGGCACCGTCGGCTATCACGGTGAGCAGCCAGGCGTTGTCGATCTCGGGCGTGACCGCCGTGTAGAACCGCGCGGCAAGGTTCTTGTCACCCTGAGCGAGGCACTCACGCAGCACGGCCATCTGGATCGCGGCGACCGTCATGCCCTGGCCGTAGACGGGGCTGAAGCTGCACAGACTGTCACCGACCGCGAGCAGCCCCTCGGGAAAACGATCGAGTCGCTCGTAGCGGCGGCGCAGGTTGGCCTTGTAGCGGAAGGTCGAGATGTCGCCGAGCAGTTCACCGTCGGCGAGGGCAGCGAGGACGTCGGGTGGGGCGATGCCCGCGGCGAAATCGAGGAATCCCGCCTGGTCCTTCGGCGGTTCCTCGCCGTCGTGGCCGATCAGCGTCAGGATGTGGCGGTCGCCTTCGACGGCGAACAAGGCGAGAGCGCGCGGGGGCAGATCGCGGACACCGATGGTGACCAATTTGTCGTGGGGCAGTGCGTGCGGCGGCAACTGGATGACGGCGCTGCGGTACACGATGTCGATCGCGGTGCCTTCTTCGGCCGGGCGGTCGTAGCCGAGCTTGTCCAGCCAGGAGGGGACGACACCGGCACGGCCCATCGAGGCCACCACGAGGTCGGCGTCGATGGTTTCGCGCGCACCGTCCGAGCGGTCCACGATCCTCACCCCGGTGATCCGCGCTCCGTCGGCGCTGACAACGGGCGCACCGGCATCGCACCTGTCGCGAATGGTGACGTTGGACAGTTTCTCGACTCGTCGGCGAAGGTGATGCTCGAGGTGCGGGCGACTTGCCTGAAAAGCCTTGTGCCCGGTCGATACTCGCTTGAGCGTGCGACCGGCCATCGTGAAGCTGACTTCACGGAGTGCGTCGCATTCGACCACACCGCTGGTTCGCAGGTCCTGTCCGAACCCGGGGAACAGTTCCTCGATGATGTCCTTGCCCCGCGGCAGCAACCCGTGCACGTGGCGCCCCTGCGGGACGCCCTTTCGCGCCTCGGAATCCGGGGCCAGGGCATCGCGCTCGATCACCGTCACCGTCGAGTAGGCCTCGCTGAGCACCCGAGCCGCCAGCAACCCCCCGATGCCCGCGCCCAACACGACCGCGTGCTCGCCGATTTTCCGCATTGTCCTACCTCCGAACGTCGTTGTTCCGAGTCCAGTCCATGGAGCGAATCACGAATCCATCACTGAGACTGATTGCGAATGTAGTCTCAGTGAGGACGCGGTCGCAACCGGTCGCCGTGGGGAGCATGCAGAATGACCGGCATGACCAATGCGACACAGTCGTCCTCGTTGCTCGTGGACACCGCCTTGGCGATGATGGCCGAGACCGGCCTGGACAACCTGACACTGACCGAGCTCGCTCGCCGCGCGGGCGTCTCCCGCGCGACGGCCTACCGCGAGTTCGGTGACAAGGACGGGCTCATCGCGGCCGTCAGCAAGATCGAGGTCGCCCGTATGGTGAGCGCCGCCTACCTCGAGATCGACATGTTCGCCCCGGTCGGGCAGCTGGCCAAAGACGCTGTGGTCTTCGCCATCCCGTACCTGCGCCGACACCCGGTGATCTCCCGGCTGCGCGATCAGGAACCCGGATGGCTGATCGATGTCGCGATCGAACACGAAGGGTCCGAGCTCAACCTGGTCGAAACAGTCGGCACCTTCATCGCACCGCTGCTGGCGGCCCGCGACGACAGCGCGACACTGGCGGTCTCACCGGTCCAGGCGGCCGAGATCGCCGTCCGTACCGTGCTGTCGCATGTGCTGATCAAACGCAGCAGCCTGACCGACGAACAGGTCGGCGACGCGGTCGCCCGCGCGATCAGCCGTTAGCGGATCCGATCCTGAGACGAATAGCGGTATTTGCATCAGCCTGCGAGCCCGATGACCTCGGCGGACCAGCGCAGGATTTCACCCGTTCCGGGGGATACGGGCCGAGCGAGGACAGCTCTACCGTCGAACCATGACCACTTCACATCCCGTCCGCCGGGGCCTGGCCGTGGGCATCACCATGCTCGCGGCGACCGCGCTGTTGATCTCGGGCACCCTGAGCATCCTGCGCGGCATCGCGGGCATCAACGAAGACGAAGTATTTCTGATCCCCGGTGACTACGTGTATCAGCTCGACGTCAGCTCCTGGGGCTGGATCCATCTCGTGCTCGGCGTGCTCCTCGTAGCCGTCGCCCTCGGGATGATGGTGACCGCGACCTGGGCCCGCATCGTCGCCTACGCCCTGGCCGGCCTGTCGATCATCGCCAATTTTCTGTCCCTGCCCTATTACCCGTGGTGGTCGGTGATCGTCATCGCCGTCGACATCCTCGTGATCTGGGCAATCGCCACCTGGACCCCGAACCGAGCCTGAGCTCCGCCGATCGAAGGGATCCCCATGTCGCGAAAGCGCACGCACGTTCCTCAGGTCTCCCCCGCCTATACCGGCCGGATGTCCATGGCCCCGGTTCCCGCGCTGCGGATGCCCGAGGAATGCATGGATCCTGACGTCGCCTATCGATTCATCCACGACGAACTGATGCTCGACGGGAGCAGCAGACTGAATCTGGCCACCTTCGTGTCGACGTGGATGGATCCGCAGGCCGAGCGGCTGATGGCGGAGACGTTCGACAAGAACATGATCGACAAGGACGAGTACCCCGCGACCGCCGCGATCGAGCAACGATGCGTGTGCATGGTCGCCGATCTGTTCCACGCCGAGGGTCTGCGCGACGACGACCCGTCCAGCGCCATCGGGGTGTCGACGATCGGGTCCAGCGAGGCGGTCATGCTGGCCGGGCTCGCCATGAAATGGCTGTGGCGCGAGAAGGTCGGCGACGGATGGAAGGGTCGCACACCGAACATGGTGATGGGTTCCAACGTGCAGGTGGTGTGGGAGAAGTTCTGCCGCTATTTCGACGTCGAACCGCGGTATCTTCCGATGGAGAAGGGTCGCTACGTCATCACCCCCGAGCAGGTACTGGCCGCTGTCGACGAGAACACCATCGGCGTCGTGGCTATCCTCGGCACGACGTTCACCGGCGAACTGGAACCGATCAGTGACATCTGCGCGGCGCTCGACACACTCGCCGCCGACGCGGGACCGGACATCCCGGTGCACGTCGATGCGGCCAGCGGCGGCTTCGTGGTGCCCTTTCTGCATCCGGAACTGGAGTGGGACTTCCGGCTGCCGCGCGTGGTCTCGATCAATGTCAGTGGCCACAAATACGGATTGACCTATCCCGGTATCGGATTCGTGGTGTGGCGCGGTCCCGAGTACCTGCCCGACGACCTGGTCTTCCGGGTCAACTATCTGGGCGGCGACATGCCCACCTTCACACTCAACTTCTCCCGGCCCGGCAATCAGGTCATCGGCCAGTACTACAACTTCCTCAGACTCGGCCGCTTCGGCTACCGCAAGGTCATGGCTTCCCTCTCGCAGACCGCGCGCTGGCTCGGCGACCAACTGCGCGAGAGCGGACGCTTCGAGGTGATCACCGACGGCTCGGCGATCCCCGTACTCAGCTTCCGGCTGTCCGGCGATCCCGGCTATACCGAGTTCGACGTCTCACACGAGTTGCGCGCCTACGGCTGGCAGGTGCCCGCCTACACCATGCCCGACGATGCCACCGATATCTCGGTGTTGCGCGTCGTGGTACGCGAAGGGTTCTCGGCGGACATGGCCAGGGCGTTGCACGACGACATCACCGCCGCGCTGGGGCACCTGGACACGCTCAAGCCCAACGGCTACTTCGACCGCCTGAAGCCGTTCGCCCACTAGCCTCGCCAGGTCGGCTCGTCGTCACCTCCGTGGTGGCTGTAGGTGGTCCTTCGCGAACACCGCCGTCACATAGTCGACGAGGTGGAGACGGAGGGCGGCGGGCCAGTCGGCCGAGAGATCGTCGATGTCCACACCGAGCGCCTTCTCGACTTCCCGCAAGACGAAGGGCAGCGGAATGCTCTCGCGCGAACAAACCTGTACGGCGTACTCCAATTGATCCACGACATCGCGGAGATGAGCGGTCTCGCTATCCTGAGATTCAGCGCCGAGAGCCGAAAGCCGGTATTCCCGATTCTGTGAAATCTGATCGCCGCCTTCGTCATTGCGCCATCGCGCGATGCCACCGATATCCTCGTTCATCAATCCCCCTGCCGAAGTAGTTCCACGCCAGTGCTCGACCGTACGCGAATTTTCGCAGAAAATGAAGAGGTAGCCGGAATTTTTATAGCTAATTAATAGCTAATCAAGGTCACTTTGTGAGCCACACCAAAGCATGTGATCTGCACGAGATCTGTAACGCCACCGACAACAACACCGCCGATTTCGCATTCGGCTGCGAAGTCACTTGCGGCACAGAATAATCCGACTTCTCCGCTCAGAATTCGTCGTACCGCGCTGCCCGCGCTCGGCCACCGCCGCGTCATTCGTCGAATATCGCGGTGAGCAACTCGCCGCCATCGGCCGCCCGTCGCGAGCCGACACCGATGCCATCTCGGCGATTTGTGGTACTTCACAGACCCTGCCCAGGTTCTCGGTACGCCGTCGCCGTGACCATAGGGTCGACAGATGGCGAGTCACCCGAAAATCAACCGGCGCGACGCGATCCAGTGGGCGGCGACCGTCGGCGCGGGCCTGGCACTGACCGGTCTCCCGGTCTCCGCCGCCGCTGATCCGAACGTTCGATACCACGGATACTCCCCCGAGGATCGCGCCCAACCGTACGCGAAGTACATGGCCACGCACACCGATCCCGCCCCGGCTTCGGTCGCCACGGCCTATAGCCGCAGCCCGACGCCATCGGAGCAGATTCCCGAGTTCTCCGCACTGGCGAGCGATCTCGCACCGCGCGGTGTCGCCGCGGTGGAAACCGGCTACGGACACACCACATCCGGCGTGGTCTGGGTCGCGGTCCATACCGAGATGCCCGGCGTCACCGCCGCAATGTGGGACTGGTGGTTCGCTTGGCACACTGTGGAATCCGCGCGCTACAAACTGTGGCACCCCGACGCTCACCTCTACTGCGGAATTGCCCGAGACCGGTCGGCCGAGCGGATCTGCGACCGCGAGAAATACATCGGCAACATCGCCTATGTCGACGAGTACATCGGCCCGAAACTCCAGCAACTCGCGATCGCCTTCACCGACCCACGTGTGCACGGCTTCGACGTCCCCGATCGGCACACGATCATTCTCGGACGGGTCGGCAGCATCGTCGCACCGGTCGATCTCGGGTGGCTGGCGCACCAGGTGAGGCCGACACCCGCCGGTTGCGAGATGCGCAGCCGCTTCTACCTCAACCTCCACGGTCTGCACCGACCCGACCTGGCCCGTGCGGCGCAAGCGATCGAACGCGGGCCCGCTGTCGATCCCCGGGACCTCGTCCTCGATGTCGACCTCGCCCGGGAACTACTCCTGCACTGCGGTCAGGAAATGAACCATCTGGCCGGATTTCTGCCGCAGCTCTACCACGAATTCTCCCGCTGACACCGACCTCGCCTCCACAGAAACCTTTCTGAAGTTAATTATCCGCAATAGATATTTAATTGTGGATAATGAAATTCGCCACGCTCGGATTTGCGATTTCAACAACAGGAACCTGAGAACAGGTTATATTTTTCGAACACCCATTTTGCGGTTGGACAACCCGTCATACCGCTGCTCGATATTTCCTGGAGATCGCCATGAGATCGACCTCTTCCCTTTTTCGCGCCGGATTTCTCGCGCCGGTGGCCGTCGCTACCGTCTTCTGTCTGGCCGCACCGGTAAATGCCGCCCCCGTCAGCGTGAACTGGAGTTGTCGGGGCACAGTCCTCGGCATCGGCCAGAATTCGAGCATGAACACGTCGGTGACCGGCACCGCACCGGCCTCGGCGGCGTCGGGCTCGGCGGTGGCCATCACGATCACACCGGGCTCGTCGTCGGTTCCCAGCTCGGCATCCGGCTTCACCGTGAACAACATCAACAACCTGAAGATGACCATTCCGACGCCGGCGAATTCGACAGTGGTCTCGGCTACCGTCTCCGGGGGAACCGTGGCGGGCACTGTCGCGACGTCGGGCGGCAATGTCGTGCTGACCGTGCCGGGTCCGATCGCCGGCGGCACCAGTTTCACCCCACCGGCGGTGACCATCAATGTCACCGCCGGTGCCGCCGGGACATCGATCACCAGTAAGTACGCGGGGACCAGTTACACCAGTCCCGGCATGACCATGACGACCAATGTCGCCTTTGTCGGCAATGTCGCGACATCGTGCTACCCGAACCCGTCCCCGACCCTCACCACCACCACTGTCGTCTGAGCCCGCGCACGGGTGCCGATGAACGATGACCGGTGTCCCGTGACGAACATGCCCGGACCGGGTCGCAACAGCGGCCCGGTCCGGTCTCATCGGGCCACGCGAGACGCGCATCCATCCGATAGTGGTTGCCCTGCTTATGGTTTGGCGTAGACAGGCCATCTCGATCGAATAATCCGATGCGCGGTATCGCCTCCCCCGCTGTGTCGTACAGTGCATGTCCAGCACAGCCACGGCCGCTTCGCTGACCGCAGCGATGCCGCTGTCGTGATGTTCGTCAGCCGCGCTTCACCGCTGCCGGTCGATCGTTTGACAGGAGCCTCCCCATGGGAAAGCCCGGGTGCCCGACAACCAGCGAACCCGCCCGGATCTCGGTCGAGCTCAAAAGGGCGCTGGAGTTCTATCACGGCAGTGTCGAGGATCTGATCCGCGAATTGATCAGGGTGCTGGGCGTGAACGAGACCGATCGGCGGGCACTCGAGATCGTTTTGCTCGAAGAGGAGAAGGCCACGACCCCGGGAAGGCTCGCGCAACGGCTCGGCCTTACCGCGGCCGGCGTCACGATCATGCTCAACCGCCTCGAGAAACAGGGCTATATCGCGCGTTCCCTACACCCGACCGATCGTCGTCGCGTGATCGTGATGGCCACCGAACTCGCGGCCGATCGTGTTCAGGAACTCGTCGTTCCCATGATCGTCGAGAGCTACAAGATGTTGCTGAACTATTACGACACCGCCGAACTGGAAATAATCGCCGACTTTCTCACGCGTGCGGGCGAACTGCAACGCATTCACCGGCAGCGGCTGCGCGAAGTAGATCCCTACTCGCGCCCCTGAGAACACGCATATCGCGCGGTGTTGCCGCCGGTGTGCGGCGGTCGCCTCAGTTCGAGGAAGAAAGCAGGAATTCACATGCGAACACCGCGGCGACAGCTGTCGCGTGCCGCCTTGGCGGTCGCATCAGCGACCACGGTTATCGGGATCGCGCTCTTGATGAGAGCGGATTCGAACCCGCCGGTGTGGGCGAACAGCGCGGAGACGTTCTCGGGCGAACCCACCACACAGACCTCCGACCACAGCGCCGATCCGAGCCTGTCCGGTGTGACGACCACGAGCCCGATATCCGACCCAGCGAGCGAGGTGTCCGCACCCGACGACGTCGCGGATGCCGACCCCGCCGTCGGGGCCGAGACCTCACAACCCGATGCCGATTCCCCGACCACAGCCGGCTCGACCGAGACGACGGCAACCGTGACGACGGAGCCCTCGTCGGCGAACTCGACGGTTGTCTCGGCAAGCGCGAGTTTCTCTGTCACAGCCGGCCTTTCGGTCCAGGTCACCTCCGCTGTGCCGGACACGGCAACTGCCACCTCTCCTCCGGTGTCCACGGTGACCGTCGCCGTGACAGCGACTGACACGTCGACGACCACGGTGACAGCCGATCCGAGCACGGTGACGGTGTCGGCCGATCCGTCCACTGTCACCGCCACGTCCGCCACCGCGGCCCCGACTGCCACGACAACGTCATCGACAGGCACGACAACGCCGACTTCGACCACGACGCCCAGGTCACCGCAGGCATCCACCACCTCGGCTCGGCCGACGACGAGCACATCGCCGACCACCAAGCCCCCGACCACCACGAAGCCGCCACGTCCGACTCCATCGATCGCCCATCCACCGACCACAGCGTCGAAATGACCGCAGCCGACTTCCGTGGGTCGGTGGCGGACCGCGGCGACGCCGAGTGTGCGAGGGTGGAGGACATGACGGTAGAACGGTTCGAAGTGCAGCGGCAGATCTCCGCGTCGCCCTCGGAAATCTTCACACTGCTGTGCTCCCCCGACGGGCACGTAGCCATCGACAGTTCGGGCATGCTGCAATCGGCGGAGGGAAAGCCCGTCGCGGGCGTCGGCGACGAGTTCATCGTGCACATGGACCGCGAGTCTCTCAACGACTTTCCGATGGGCAAATACGACGTCACGGTGATCATCACCGAATTCGAGCAGGACACGCATCTCGAGTGGACGATCTCGGGCGCCATCCAACCGCCGATCGAGCACCTGTACGGCTATCGCCTCGAACCCAGCGACACCGGCACCCTGGTCACCTCGTACTACGACTGGAGCAAGATCGCGCCCCGCTACCGCGAAGCGGCGATCTTCCCGATCATTCCCGAGGCGGCCCTGCGCGCCACGCTCGGCATCCTCGCCCGCACCATCGCGCGGTAGGCCCTCCCGGACCCGGCTACGGTTTGCGGCCGACGCCACCGACGATGCAGTTGCGGACGTCGGAGAGGGGGGTGAGGTGGGGGCCGTCGGACCACCAGTCGTCGCAGCGGACCAGGCCGGGTTCGACCATGTCGAGAGTGCCGAACATGGCCTGGATCTCGTCACGAGTGCGGAAGCGACCGCTGCCCATCGGGCTGTGGATGAACTTCTCTTCCATCTTCCGGGCCAGATCGCTGTATTCGGCGGTTTCCGGGTCGTGGAAGTGGGCGATCGCGACGAACGAGCCCGAGGGCAGTGCGTCGATGTAGGTCTGCATCAGGGCGGGGGCGTCGTCGCCGAGGTAGTGGTGCAGGGTGCCGATATGGAACAGGGCCAGCGGACGGGTGAAATCGAGTTCGCGGCGAACCGTCTCGTTGCCGAGCACCGACAGGGGGCGGAAGATGTCGGCTTCGGCGATGCGGGTGCGGCTGTTGCTGGCCAGTAATGCCTGCGCGTGGACGAGAACCGACGGGTCGTTGTCGACGTAGACGACCTTGGACTCGGGGTTCACCCGCTGGACCACCTGGTGGGTGTTCTCCGCGGTGGGCAGACCCGATCCGAGATCGAGGAACTGGTCGATACCCGCCCTGGCCAGGAATCGGCAGGCGCGGATCAGGAAATCACGGTTGGCCCAGGCCAGGTCGTTGACCTGCGGAGCGACGGTGCGAACCTGGTCGAGCACCGCGCGATCCACATCGTAGTTGTCCTTGCCGTTGAGCGCGGCGTCGTAGACCCGAGCGATACTCGCCCGGGTGGTATCGACCCCGACCGGCACAGAGCTGGGGTACGCGGCAGAAGAATGCGACATCGAGAGCGCCTTTCGAACATCGGAGCCGACTGGACGAACTCAGCCTAGAGCATCAGTTTCGTTGGCAGACAACCCAATCCGATCCCCTTCGGGTCGGCCGCGAACCTGGTGCCCAGAGTACCCGTATCAGTGGACTCCTATTCCCACGTCCCTGCCGGTCCCAGGATTCGAGCATGATCCAGATGCTCGTAACAGGGCCGAAGCCCGAATCCGTGGCGGGCAGGCGTTCGATCGCCGTGCTCGTCGTCATCCTCACCGGCCAGTTCATGACAGTGCTCGACGGCTCCATCGTCAACGTCGCGATCGCGGCCATTCGTTCCGACCTCGATACCGGCGGGGCCGCACTGCAATTGATCGTCGCCGGGTATGTGATCGCGTACGCGGTGTTGCTGATCGGTGGTGCGCGCCTGGGCGATCGGTTCACCCAGCGACGCACCTTCATCGCGGGCCTGGCGGCGTTCACCCTGGCCTCCCTCGCCTGCGGGCTGGCATGGAACGAGTTCTCGCTCATCGTGTTCCGTTTCGGGCAGGGCGTCGGCGCGGCCGCGCTGGCGCCGCAGGTGATGACGCTGATCCAGCGCACGTTCACCGGGGCGGCCCGAGCCAGGGCCCTGAGCATCTACGCGGCGATCGTCTCCGGTGGTCTGCTGGCGGGCCAGATACTCGGCGGGCTGATCGTCGACGCCGATCTGGGCGGCACCGGTTGGCGCGGGGTGTTCCTGGTGAATGTGCCGATCGGTATCGCGCTGCTGATGCTGGCACCGCGGGTTCTGCCGGTCACTGTCGCGCGCACCGATCGCACGGTCGACGGGCTGGGCCTGGCGACGCTCACATCCACTGTCCTGTTGCTGGTCGTGCCGCTGGTGCTCGGTCGTGAGCTGGGGTTTCCGCTGTGGTCGTGGCTGTGCCTCGGGGCGGGGGCGCTCGGGCTCGCCGTGTTCGTTCTGGTAGAGCGGGCCGTCACCCGGCGCGGTCGCGATCCCCTGTTCGCGCCGCGGGTGCTGCGCGCGCCCGGTCTGCTCGCGACCGCCGTGACCCTGCTCATGGTGATGGGAACCTTCGGCGGATGGCTGTTCGTGAGCGCCCTGCACATGCAGAGCGACCTCGGCTACAGCGCGTTGCGGGCCGGCGTGCAGTTCTTGCCGATGGGGGTTACCTTCGCCGCGGCCGGGCTGTGCTGGCAGCGTATTCCGGCCGTCGCGCACGCGCGGATGATTCCGTTCGGGCTGGTATTGAGCGCGGCTTCGCTGGGCTGGCTCGCGTGGTTGTCGAGTGCGGGTGCCGGGATCGGAGCCGCGGCATCGACCGCGTTCGCACTGTTCGGCCTCGGCAACGGGCTGGCGTTCAGCCCGTTGATGACACGGGCGCTGGCCGCGGTGCCGGTGACCCTCGCCGCCGATGCCAGCGGTCTTCTCACCACCAGCGTGCAACTGGGGACCGTGGTCGGGATCGCGAGCATCGGGTCGGTGTTCTTCGAGCTGATGGGGACCACCGCGTCATCGGCGGCCGACGCGGTCGCGGTCGCGCAGCTGATCTGCGCGGGGACCGCGCTCGTCGCCGCCGCCTCGGCCGCGCTCGCTGTGCGCAGAATGCACTGATCGCCGGTCATCGACCCTGAACCGACGCGACACCTCGCGCGAGCTCAGGGCCGGTGACATCGTCGCCGGCTATCGAATCGAGCTGGTTCAGAGTTGGGCTTCGATCGCCGACACGACCTCGGGGGCGTCCGGGGTCGTGCGCGGACGGAAGCGGCCCGCGACGGTGCCGTCCCGACCGAGGAGGAACTTCTCGAAGTTCCACTGCACATCGCCGGCCGCGCCTTCGGCGTCGGCGGTCTCGACCAGCGCGGCGTAGAGCGGGTGCCGGTCGTCGCCGTTGACATCGGCCTTGGCGAGTAGCGGGAAATCGACACCGTAGGTGACCGAGCAGAACTCCTGGATCTCCTCGGCACTGCCGGGCTCCTGGCCCATGAACTGGTTGCTCGGGAAGCCGATCACGGTGAAACCGCGCTCGCCGTAGGCCTTCTGCAATTCCACCAGGGCGCCGTACTGCGGGGTCAGGCCACACTTGGAAGCCACGTTGACCAGCAGGACCGCCCGCTCGCCCGCCAGCTCACCCAGTGTGGTGTCCTCGCCCGCCAGGGTCTGCACCGCAATGTCTCGAATGTTCGCGCTCATCACATCACCACCAGATCTCGTCGATGTCGGTTCGATCGCCACCGTACCGGAGCCGGATCGGCGCGCAAGTGTCCCGCCGAGCGGGAGATTCTGTAACACGTTCTTGTTTTGTGGCCCGGTTCACGGCACCATTCCAAGGAGGGGCGGTGACGCCCGCACCCCGAGCACCGGAGGAAGCGCGTGAGCGACAAGCCATATCGGATCGATACCGTCCGCCCATTGCGCGCGAGCGAGGTGACGCAGTGGGATTTCGAAGCCGATGTGGTGGTTGCCGGTTTCGGCATCGCCGGCGTGTGCGCGTCGATCGAAGCAGCGCGAGCAGGCGCGAAGGTCCTCATCCTCGAACGGACGGGCGGCTGGGGCGGCGCGGCGTCGCTGGCGGGCGGATTCGTCTACCTCGGTGGCGGCACGCCACTGCAGAAGGCACTCGGATTCGACGACACCCCGGAGAACATGGCAGCCTTCCTCACCGCCGCGCTCGGGCCCGGCGTCGACGAGGCCAAGATCAACGACTACTGCGCGGGCAGCGTCGAGCACTACAACTGGCTCGTCGACTGCGGTGTGCCGTTCAAGGAATCATTCTGGGGTGAGCCCGGCTGGGAGCCTCCACACGACGAGGGCCTGATGTACTCCGGTGGCGAGAACTCCGCGCCGTTCCTCGACATCGCCGAACCCGCTCCACGCGGCCACGTTCCAGAGCTGGCGAACAAGAAGACCGGTGAGCGCGGCGGTGGCTACATGCTGATGAAGCCGCTGGCCGACACCGTCGCCGAACTCGGCATCGACGTCGAATACGACACCCGCATCCGCCGGCTCGTCGTCGACGACGAAGACCGGGTGGTGGGTGTGCTGGCCACCACCTACGGTAAGCCCGTCACCGTGCGGGCCGCGCGTGGCGTGGTCCTGGCCACCGGCAGCTTCGCCTACGACGCCGAGATGATCGACCGCTACGCCCCGCGCCTGAGCGGCAGGCCCGGCGCGGCCATCGAGGAACACGACGGCATCGGCATCCGGCTGGCCCAGGCGCTCGGCGCCGAGCTCGCGCACATGGACGCCAGCGAGGTGGCCATCTTCGGCGATCCGCAGATGATGGCGCGCGGCATCCTCGTCAACGGACGCGGTCAGCGATACGTCACGGAGGACACCTATCCCGGCCGGATCGGTCAGGCGACGCTGTTGCAGAACGACAACCAGGCCTTTCTGATCATCGATGAGAACTCGCTCGAAGAGGCGCTCGCGACCGAGAGTGCCACCCCGTTCTTCCGTTTCCAGCCCAAGTGGGTCGCCGAGACGGTCGCCGAACTCGAAGCCGAGATGGGCCTGCCCGCCCAGACATTGCAGACCACTATCGCCACCTACAACCAGCACGCCGAGCACGGCGCCGACCCGATACTGGGCAAGAAGCCCGAATGGGTTCGCCCGATCACGGGGGCGCTCGCGGGCTTCGACCTGTGCGGGTTCACCGCCGGATTCACCCTGGGCGGGCTGCGCACCGACCTGGATTCGCGCGTGCTGCACGTGAGCGGTGAGCCGATCGCCGGCCTGTTCGCGGCGGGACGCTGCACCTCCGGTCTGTGCGCGTACGGCTACGTCAGCGGAGCATCGCTCGGCGACGGCAGCTTCTACGGCCGTCGCGCGGGCAAGGCGGCGGCAGCGGGCTGACCGGCGTTCGACCCACCGCGAGGGTTCTGTCAGTACTCTGCTTGCAGCGTCACGCCCGACGACGAGTCCGGCTGGGCTCACGGTCTTTTCACACCCGGGAGCAGGCGCGCCGAACGACAGACGTAGTGCAGATCGGAGTTGGACAGTGCAAGCAGGTGGGACGTCCGCGGATTACGTGATCGTCGGCTCCGGATCCGCGGGGGCGGTGCTCGCGAATCGGCTCAGTGCCGACCCGAGCACCACAGTCGTGCTGTTGGAGGCAGGCCCCGATGACGACGACAAGTTCGCCCATATCCCGGCCGCGTTCTCGAAACTGTTTCGCAGCGAGCGTGATTGGGACTATCTGACCGAGCCGCAGGCGCAGCTCGGCGACCGCCGGATCTACTGGCCGCGCGGGAAGACCTTCGGCGGCTCGTCATCGATGAACGCGATGATGTGGGTGCGCGGCTTCCGCGCCGACTACGAGGAATGGGGGCTGCTGGCAGGCGAGAAGTGGAACTTCGCCGCCGCGGTGGAGCAGTTCCGCAAGATCGAGAACGTCCAGGACGCGCAGTTCCCCGACGAAGGTTCCAAGGGGCCGCAGCACGTGCAGCGCCAGCGCAGCCCGCGCGCATCGACACACGCGTTCCTCGAGGCCGCGCGCCAGGCCGGCCACGAGCTCGAATCGGCGAACCGACCCGCACCCGAGGGCTTCACCCAGACCATGGTGACCCAGCGTGACGGCAGGCGCTGGAGCACCGCGGACGGGTACCTTCGCCCGGCAATGAAGCGGGCGAACCTCACCGTGCTGGCGTCCTCGCTCGCCACCCGTGTGCTGTTCGAGGGCACCAAGGCGGTGGGCGTCGAGTACCGCAACGGCGACCAGACCCTGCGCATGACCGCGAATCGCGAGGTCATCCTGTGCGGTGGCGCGGTGAACAGCCCTCAGTTGCTACAGCTTTCGGGCATCGGTGATCGGGACGAGCTGACCGAACACGGCATCGAAGTGGTCGCCCACTCCCCCGAGGTCGGCGCGAACCTGCAGGACCACCTCATCTCGGCGCTGGGCTACAGCGTGGACACGGACTCGCTGTTCACCGCCGAGAAGCCGCTCGAACTGATCAACTACCTGGTCCGCCATCGCGGCATGCTCACCTCCAATGTCGGTGAGGCATACGGCTTCGTACGCAGCGAACCCGACCTCGAGCACCCCGATCTGGAGCTGATCTACGCACCGGCGCCCTTCTATCACGAGGGTCTGGTCGAAGCCACCGATCACGGCGTGGTGATCGGTGCGATCCTGCTCCGCCCGCGCAGTCGCGGCAAGATCAGCCTGGCCTCGGCTGATCCGACGGCCAAGCCGGTGATCGATCCGAGGTATCTGTCCGACGCCGAGGGCGCCGACCGGGCCGCGCTGACCGCCGGACTTCGGGTGTGTGCCGGGCTCGTGGAGCAGCCCGCGCTCAAGAGCGCGCTCGGCGCCCTGATCTACCCCCCGCAGGCGCCCGAGGACGTGGACGCGGCCATCGCGCTGTCCATCGAACAGTTCTCGCACACGCTGTACCACCCGGTGGGCACCTGCCGGATGGGCACCGACACCGCCAGCGTCGTCACGCCGGACCTGTTGGTCCGCGGGGTCGAGGGTCTGCGTGTCGCCGACGCCTCGGTGATGCCGTTGATCATCCGCGGCCACACCAACGCTCCCGCCATCTTCATCGGTGAACAGGCCGCGGACTTCATCCTCGCGCAGGCCTGACAGAGGCGAGCGTGGCGCGCGGGCAACCGCGCGCCACCTCCTTGCTCACGCTCTCGCGAGACCCAGCGAAGCCGGCAGCGGTTCGACCCGGGTCAGACGGCGGGAACGCGGGCGAATCCCAACGGTGGAGTCGGCGCGGGACCCGACCGCAGATCGTGGCGGAAGTCCGGGAGCAGCGGGAGCATGTCGACATTGCGGGCGGCGTAGCAGCGCACCATCGGCAGTGCTCGCGAGACCTCCGCGCGTTCGACCGGCTCGGCGTCGACGAACGCGAGCGAGTCGAGGCCGAGGCCGAGGGTGCCCGCGATCCGGACGATCGAGGCCGACTTGCGACCCCAGCCGACCTCGACCGCCGAGAACATGTCGTAGAGCCCGTGTCGGTACAGCGTGTGCAGCGTTGCGGCTCGGTCACCGCGCGTGGCGACAGCATGCAGCACACCGCGCTGGCTCAGTTTCGTCAGCGTGCACAGTGCCGGTGGGAGCGGCGTGGTGCCGGTCTCATCGTGGACGACACCCTCCCACAAGGTCTCGTTCAGTTCCCAGACCAGACAACGGACGGCAGGTCGCATGGCGCTGAACTCTACAACCACTCATAGCGAAGAACCAGACTTGTGACGGCTCACAACGTCGACTCCCAGCGGTGAGCCCCCTACCCATAACCTGACAATCCATTCCGGTTTCGTTTGCAGTTCGTTAGGGTGGGGTTCGCTGGACAGCGGGGGGTACAGCCGAAACTGGCGAAGGGAACAAAATGTCCGTCCACAATCCACCCCGACCGTCGCTGACCGTCTCGGGCAAGCCGATGTCATTGCCACTCAAGGACGTTCGCGCACTGTCGCGGCAGATGGTCGGCCATTTCGTCGCTACCGTCGCGCCCTGTGGCACGCTGCCCGGTGACGCCATTTCCGGCGATGTCACCACGATCACCCGGATCTGCCTCGAATTCGCGGTCGGCATGCTCGACGGGCGTGATGTTCCCAACCAGCTGCAACGCCTGCAAGAGGCAGCCGGCGCGTGGGCCAGGGAAGGTGTGCCGATCGACACGATCCACCACTCGATCGCCGAGGGCTTCAAGATCGGCCTCGACCTGGTGGTGTCGAGCGCTTCCGGCAATGATTTCGACAGCCTCGTCGGCGGGGTCAAGGTCGTGATGGAACTGCTCGACACCATCACCGCACAGATCTCGCTGGCCTATGTGCGCGAGCTGCGCGGCGTGGTCAGCGAACATCACACCGCCGTCCACACCCTCACCTCGGCACTGCTCGGCGGTCACAGCACCTCGACGATGGCCCGCGAATGCGGCATCACCATCGCCGAGAACTACGCGGTGTTCGCGCTGGCTATCCCCCAGCACCGCGAGGAAGCCAATCCGGCGTTGGATTCGAAGGTCGTCGCCCGGCGCAAACTGCGCCGGGTGCAGGCCGAGCTGGCCAAGCGCTGCGGCGACTCGGCCCTGTCGCTGCTCAGCGTCGACGGCGGGACGGTACTGATTCCCGCCGACGCCTTCGACCGCGAGGGATTGACCGCACTGGTCGCCCAGCTCTCCCAGGCCGCCCAGGTCGGCATCACCGCCGCTATGGTCGAAACGACAACCACCGGAGTTCCCGATGCCGCCGACCAGGCCCACGAACTGCTGGACATGGTGCAGCGGCTCGAGGTGACCTCCGGTCTGTACCGCTTCGATGAGCTCGCGCTGGAGTACCAGCTCACCCGCCCCGGGCCCGGTCGCGAATTCCTCGGCTCGCTGCTCGATCCGCTGGATCAGTACCCCGAACTGCTCGAGACCCTGCAGCGCCACATCGCCAACAACCTCAACCGCCAGCGCACCGCTCGCGTGCTGCACGTGCACACCAACACCGTCGACTACCGGCTCAAACGGATCGGCCAGCTCACCGGTTTCGATCCCACCCAGCCCTCGGGGCTGTGGTACCTGCGTTCGGCGCTCGTCGCGCGCAGCTACCGCGCCGTGCCGGCGGCCTGACCCACAGACGACGAAGGCGCTGCCCACCATGGTGGGCAGCGCCTTCGTCGCTGTCAGCGCACGCGCGTCAGATCGAACCGCCGCCACCGACCAGCCACGGGTTGAACGCGCAGGTCAACTGCGGGTTCTGCACCGGGTCGAGCGCGCGAAGCGCGATCGAGAGGGCACGCGGTGAGTACATCATCGTCAGGTGATCGGAGATGTCCTGCTCGCAGCCGTCCTGCAGCGTGATGTTGGTGACCGTCGCCCCGGGGCCTGCCTTCAGGAAGGTCAGTTCGTAGGGGTTGGTCACCTCGTCGTAGCGGGTGCCGACCACGGTGTAGTCGACACCGGCGACGGTGTCGCCGCCCGCGTTGAGCTTGTTGACGAAGTCCGAGCCGATGGTCTGCTGGATACCGGCATGCCCGACGAAGATCTCGATCGGACCCAGGATGTCGATACCCAGGTTGTTGATCATGCGGCCGAGGGCGCCGATGCCGTCGAGGCTGGTGCCGTGGTGGGTGGCGCCGAAGGTGATCAGCTTGTTGACCTTGGCCGCGCCGCCCTTGAACTTCGTGTAGTAGTTCGCCATCGCCCCGCCTTGGGAGTGCGCGACGATGTCGACCTCGTCGGCGCCGGTCGCCGCCAGCACACGATCGACGAAGGCCGCGGTCTGCGCGGCCGAATCCTCGATGTACCCGGTACCCATCACACCGGGCAGCAACGATCCGAGGCCGCCGCCTTCGACGAGGTTCGAGCGACCGTAGTTGAACGTGAACGTGCAGTAGCCTGCGTCCTTGATCGGTTGCCCCATGTAGGCGTAACCGTTGTAGGCGTTCATCCAGGTGCCGTGCAGCAGGACCACCGGGCGAGGATGGGCGGCGGTCGGTTTGCAGTTCCAGTCGTTCGTCCCGGGCGCGGCGGCATCGGGGTTGCCGAGACCGTAGGCGAACGCGGCGAGAAACGCTGTCGACTCCGGTCCGTACGCACCGGGATCGGAGGAGTAGCCGCCCGAGGAACCCGAGCTGGAACCCGAACCGCCGTAGCAGTTACCGGACCCGTTGCCGGATCCGGCGCCACTGCCGGAGGTGCACGCCGACCCCGACCCGGCGACCTGCCGACCTTCGGAGACGATGCCGGCGAGGTCCTGCTCGGTCGGCGCCGAGGTGGGAGCCGCGCTCGCCCCCGGTCCGGTGAGCGCCATGGAGAGGGCGCCGACTCCGGCGAATACCGCCGTGTGCAGTGCGCGCCTGCGACTGGGAGTTCTCATGTGTTGACTTGTCTTCCTGTGCGATTCGAATATTCGTCGCCCTTTTCCTGCCGGGAGACCGAATGGCTTGTCGAAACCGCCCAAAACATAAGCCGCGGAATTACTTACGAGACGATTGTCACGCGCGGTCTGGGCAGGTCACCACGGCCCGTCGAAAACGCCCATGACAGGGCACAGGAAAATGTTCAGCACTCGCTGCGCGCCGCGACTCCGAGCAGTCGTTGGTCGAGCCACAGCATCGCCTCCGGATAGCCGGTCGCCGCGCCGATGATGTGCTCACCGAGTACACCGCGATATACCGCGTTCGCACCGAGTTCGCACTGCTCATCGTAGAGTTTGCGGGCACCCTCGGCCGGAATCCACCACTCCTGGTCGCCGTTGTAGATGTAGAGCGGAGTCGTCGACCGCATCCCCTGCATCCGGGTGATCTCGTAGATGTCGATGGCCAGTTCCGAACGCAGCGGGTCGACGATATTGGCGCCGACATCGATCGGCAGGTGCAAGATTCCCGGCACCGCGAACACGCTGGCGCACGTATCTTTCATGAACGATGTCGTGACCCAGCGCCCGAGATTGTTCATCGCGGCGAGGATTTCGGGACGCTCGCGGCCGATCGCGAAGGTCGCGGCCATAAATATTCCGGACGCGAGATTGGCATTCATACTGCGCGACAGGATCTCGAAATCGGCGGGCACGCCGCCCAAGGCCGCGCCGACGATGACATCGGCCAGTTCCGGTGCGTAGGAACCGATCAGCTTGGCCGCACCGTGGGTGGCGATGGCACCCCCGGAATAACCGGTCATCGCGAAGCGGCTCTCGCCGTAGGCCGCGGGGTCGATGCCGCGCACCGCTCGGATCGCGTCGAGCACCGCGTGCCCGGCCACATACGGTTCGGCGTAGGCCATCCACGGGCCCTCGTGATCGGGCACCAGGACCGCGTACCCCCGCAGCACCGCCAGTTGGGTGGTCGGTGGAATGAACTCGGTCGAGCTGGACTGCGATGTCAGGCCGTGCGCCAGCGAGTAACCGGGAGTGCACTTGCGCCCGAGCGCGTCGATCGGCAGGTTGTTCACCAGCACGGGGCGATCCCCCGGCCCCGCCCACTCGGTGGCGGGCACGATCAGAGTCGCGGTGGCGTAGGAGGGCAGGCCGTGCGCGTCGTCGGTGCGGAATTTCAGCAGCGTCGCCGAACGGATCGGGACCAGGGTCAACCACGCCGCGGTGGCGGTGACGTCGCGGGATTCGATCAGATCGCCGGGCGACAACGTGTCGAGCCCGGTCGGCCACTGGTCGAAGATCGGATCGCCCACCGCCGACGGGAGCACCGCCGCGCGCAGCGCCGCGAGTTCGGCCGCCGGATCGGCGTTCGCCGGGATCGGTGAGGGAATCACCTGGTCGATCCAGCGCTGTAGATCGGGCAGGAAACCGGGTGTGCCCACCTGCGGCACCGGGAATTGCTGGGTCGGTTGCGGATCGGCAGCCGCGGTGCCTGCCGCGAAGGAGCAGAGCAGCAGCATCGAACCGACAAGTACTCGAACAGATCTCATGGCACACACGCCTTCGGGTGGCAACGGATTCGTCGATGACGTGCCACTATGCGGTGCTCCGCCCCCCGCCGAAACTCCCCCACCGAGCCGTCGTCAGATCTTTCACGCTACGGGGGCAAGCGTTCGGACTTCGGCGTTGTGCCCGAGTCGTGTGCGCAATGCCGCTGTATCGCAACAAGAATCGCTCGTAACGGCACACAACAGCCCGGATTCGCCTCGGGGCGAGCGGATCCGGGCCGATCGACTACCTGCTCAGCAGGTGCTGGGCGCCGGTTCACCCCGCAGCCTGGCATCGAGCCAACTCAGCGCGGCGGGAAGCCCGAGCACCGCCGCGGTCAAATGGTCCGGCGTCGGGGTCTGCCGACTGACGACCTTGGCGCCCGCGGCACACCAGCGGTGGGTGGTGGAGGTGATCGCGTCGACCGGAATGAGTCCGTCGATCGGCGAATGCCATTCGAAGACAGGCATTGTCGGTGTGCCCGGATACAACTCCAAGCTGTTCTCCTCCACCACGGCGCGCGCTTCGCGATCCTGCACCAGCGAGGTGGTGGCCGCGAAATCGAGGATGCCGTGCCCGGCTCCCGCGCCGAGGATGTCGTTGGTGCAGGCGTCGCGGATCGACGCGCGGGCGGCCAAGCCGCTGGCATTCATCTGATCGCTGATCGGAAACCGTTGGGGGTATTCGCGTTCCAGCCCGATCCCGGCGGCCAGCGCGAGGCCGAAAACCGGGTGCGAACCGAAGCCGAGCCCCTCGAGCATCGACACCAGGTTCATGGGCACCCCACCCATCGCCGCACCCGCGATCTCGAGCTCGGGCGCGTACTCGGGCTGCAGCGCCGCCGCCCACGCCGTCGCCATGCCGCCGCCGGAGTACCCGGCCATCGCGACCCGGCTGCCGCGCACCCGCAACTGCTCGACCTGGCGCACCGCGCGGATTCCGTCGAGGGTCACCTGGCCGCCCAGTTTCGCCGCGCCATAGGCGAAAGTGGGTCCCAGATGGTCGGGCACAGCCATCGTCCAGCCGCGTTTGAGCGCGTAGTTCCACGCCACCGCCTCGCGCACCATCAGGTCCGGATCGTCGGTGTAGAGGACCTTGGAGACCGAGCACCGGGTGCCGAGCCCGTTGATGATGTGCTGATAGGACAGCACCGGAGCGTCGGCGCGATGGTTGTCGGGCTGCAGCACCGTGGTCGTCGCGGCGATCGGGTCACCCGCGGAATTGGTGGAGCGGAACTGGATCAGGGTGATGGTGGTGTCGGGAAACATCGACAGCGACGGCATCTGTCGCACCCCGAGTACCTCACCGGGCTCGCGCCCGGCGAGGTCGGCCGGCTGGTCGTAGAAGGGGTCGGGGTCGGCAGTCGGATACAACGGTGCGCTGTGACCCACCGCGGCGGACCACACGGTGAGTACCGCTGCCGCCAGACCGAGCACGGCAGTTCGGCCCGGCCGAGCGTGCCGTGCCGCGGCAAACCGGATCATGCGGCTGTCCCTCCCGTGTCGCTGCTGTCGACAGCGATCTTCGCCGGTACCGTGGCTCCTCGTCGACGGGCCGCCGCGAACATCGGCGGAGCTCACAAACCCACCTCGGTGCGGTTGTGACCGGAGGCAGAACGCCGATATGCGCGCGCACCGCCGCGGCGACAGGTGGTTGTGAGATCTCCAAGCAGAATCAGAACGTGTTCCGCTCGATGGTGCGAGTACCTACCGTCGAGTAGGAAGGCGCTCACCAGTGCCGGGGCGAAAGGAGCACGCCATGATTCCCACCGACGAGAGCATCGCCGCCACCCTCCACCGCATCGACCCGAACGAGCTACCGACCCGGCGGATCACGGTCTACTTCGACGGCCCGACTCCCGAGGACGCACTGGTGCTGGAATACGCCGCGACTCAGGCCGAGGCGTGGGAGTTCACCTCGGCGGCGGCCCACTCCGGGCTGGTGGTGACCGTTGACGGCAACGTCGGCCCCGGCCTGCGCCGGCTGCCGTGCCGATCGCTGTGGCATTGACACTCGTGGCACCGCGACGCCGACCGCACTAGGCTGGCCCGGCGGGCGCTCGTCGGCCCGCGGTGAGGAGAAAGGGCTTTCGTGACACGGTGGCAGTTCCCGCTCGCACTCGCCGCGACGGCCGCCCTCACCGGGTGCGGCGCGGCCGACACCACAGAGGTCGCCACCCCGCCCGGCACCACCGTCCCGGCAACCACGACCACCACCACCAAGCGAGTGCCCGCCACCATCGCACCGCCGACCACCACCGTCGACCCCTACGCGGGCCTGCCCCTCATCGATCATGTGACGTGGACCGAGAACATCGACGGTCCCCGGCTGCTCGTCGTCCCCACCCAGGCCGGCCGCAAAACCGCCGCGACCGGCGCCGACGAACTCGCCTGGCAGGAAGTACGCGCCCTCGACCCCGACGCCGACGCGCCGGGGATGCGCGACCAGTTCGTGTGCCACTGGGTCTGGGCCAGGATGGTAGCGCCCGACAAACCGAGCTGGAATCTCGAACCATGGCGCCCCGACGTCGGCTATCAGGCCACGGTGGCGGCGAACTGCAATCCCGGCGGCCCCGAACGCTGATAGGAGCATCCCATGCGCATTGTCATCGCCGGTGGACACGGCAAAATCGCTCTCCTGCTCGCCCAGGCGCTGACCCGGCGCGGTGATCACGTGCACGCGCTCATCCGGGATCCCGGCCAGGCCGCCGATATCACCGCGACCGGCGGCGTACCGGTCATCTACGACATGGAGCGCGACACCCCCGCCGATCTCGCGGCCGCGGTCGCCGGTTCGGACGCGGTGGTGTTCGCCGCGGGCGCGGGCGCGGGCAGCGGCGCCGCGCGCAAGTACACGGTCGACCTCAACGGCTCGGTACAGCTGGCCGACGCCGCCGAACGGACGGGCGTCGCGCGCTTCGTGCAGATCTCGACGATGGGAGCGGGCAGCCGGCCCGCACCGGGGACCGACGAGGTGTGGGCCGCCTATCTCGATGCCAAGACCCGCGCCGAGGACGACCTGCGGACTCGTGCGCTGGCGTGGACGATTCTGCGACCGGGTCAACTCACCGACGCCGAAGGCAACGGTTTGATCACGCTCGGACCGCCGCCGATTCCGCGCGATTCGATCCCGCGCGCGGATGTCGCCGCGACGCTCGCGTCGGTCTTGCTCGCGGACAATACCTTTCAGCGCACCCTCGAGCTGGTCTCCGGAACGGTGCCGATCGAGTCGGCCGTCGCAGCCATTCAATAACCAGAAATTAACTATTGCGAGATTCTCCACCCCTCGATCACGATTACCCTGGGCTCATGCAGTATTGTCGCCAACCAGGAAACACAGCGAGCCGCCGGTCACGCCGCTATTCGAGCGTCATCGATGACAGAGGTGGTGCCGCCGCCCTGGATTCGCCGCTCAGAAGCCGGGAAATGCACCGCATCGAGACGAAAACGATCGTGCAGATGTGCTTGCATCTGAAAGTGTCCCCGTCCTAAACTCATGGCCGCAACACAATTCAGGGGATAGTCAGGGGAGGCCGCGAGCGGCACACCCGGGGCAATTATTTGCCTTGGGTTTGCCACAGCCTGAGCAGCACAGGGGCAATTCAAATGAACAACACCACGGGCCGTTTCGGCCTCGCTGATCGCACGGCGACCGCCGCCGGCGCCGCACAGGCGTCGAGAGAAAGCGCGGTCGCTTTTGTCATCGATGCCGTGGAATCCACCGGCGCGGCCACCCGTAACGACTTCGATATCGACCGCATCGTGACCACCGCGCACGATCTGGCCGACGACTGGGATCTGCAGACGCTGACGCCCGATACCTTCTGGCGCATCGCCGCCGGCTGCATCCGGTACTGAACGGAGAACACGCTTTCACCGATCGGACCGCGCGCCCGAGGAGCGCGCGGTCCGATCGGTTTCTCGGTTTTCGACCCCGCCCGGCCGTTCAGGTCGGCTCGGCTGCTACTCCCGCTCCGCGTAGGACAGCAGGATCTCGCGTGAGCGATCCGGCCGTTCGGCCTGGACGCTGAGCTGATCCATCACCGACAGATACATCGCGAGGTCCTGGCGGCGCTCGAGGTAGAGCGCGCTGGTGAGTTGCTCGAGGTAGACGATGTCGGGCAGTTCCGGCTCGCCGAAGCGCAGAATGCTGAACGAACTACCCGCCGCCGCGTGTCCGCCTGCGGCGTACGGCAGCACCTGCACCGTCACGTTCGGCAGCAGCGAGAGCTCGGCCAGGTAGCGCAACTGGGCCCGGTGTACCTCACGCCCGCCGATCGGACGATGCAGCACCGCTTCGTCGAGCACCGCCCAGACCACCGGCGGGTCGATCCGGCGCAGGACATCCTGGCGCAACTGCCGAACCTGAACCCGACGATCGGTTTCCGCGTCGGCGAAACCGAGGGTCACGATCGCCCTGGTGTATTCCGGCGTCTGTAGCAGGCCGGGGACCAGCTGCGCCTCGTAGGTACGGATCTGACTGGCCGCCTGCTCGAGCCCGAGGTAGGTGCTGAACCACGACGGCAGCAGATCGCTGTAGCGATGCCACCAGCCGGGTTCGCTTGCCTGCCTCGCCAATTCGAAGAACGAGGTACGTTCCACCGGGTCGTGCACGCCGTAGAGCGTGAGCAGATCCCGGATGTCGCGTTCCTTGAACCCGGTGCGGCCCAGCTCTAGTCGGCTGATCTTGGCGTGCGATCCGCGGATCGCGTCACCGGCGGCCTCACGGGTGATGCCTTTGCCCTCGCGTAGCTTGCGCAATTGGCCACCCAGCGCGATACGCAGCACGGTAGGGCCGCGGTCGGCAACAGGTTGTACGCGACCGATCTCGTCGGGTTCAGCCGTCATGGACCCAGATCCTACCGATTACCCGGTGAGGTAGTCGAACTCTCCGGCCTTCGCGCCGCGGATGAACGCGTCCATCTCGGGCCGGGTGTAGAAGATCACCGATCCTTGCGGATCGCGCGAGTTGCGCACGGCGACCGAACCGTCGACGGCTTCGGCGACTTCGACACAGTTGCCGCTGGGGTTGCTGAAGGTGCTTTTGCGCCACGCACCGTCTCCCGGGCGTTCACGCTGATCATGCTGCATTCCGGACATACCGCACTCCTCCTTGTCGAATGATGCCCACTGGTACGAACATTGCAGATGCACGCACAAACGTTCTTGCATCTGCGTTGCGCGAGGGGACATTAACACGCGAATAGCCACCGCGCACCGGTCGGTACTTTCCTGATGCCGGGACCCCGGGACAGGCCTCGACCGACTCGTCCAGCCCCCTGAATTCACAAGCGCCGCAACTTCATCGCGGTGCAACACAGCCACAACGAACGTGCAGATGTGCTTGCATTCGAAAACGACGCGCCCGTAGACTCGGGCCGCAAGATCATCGGGAGGTACGCCGGCTCCACCGAGCCGGGCAGACCTTCCGTCGCCGAATGGGAGGGGACGCGATGAGCAGTCCGTTTCAGCGACACCTCGGTGCCGCAGGCGCACCGCCCACGGCGTGTAGCGACGAGCCGAACGGGCTCACCTACCGTCAGGCGCGCGAAATGCTGAGCCAACACGACATCCACGGTCCGCAGTGTCGCCAGTGGCTGGCCGCGGCCGCGTACCTGTCCGCGGGGCTCGACGACGAATAGCGCGGTCGTAACGTCTTCGTGCTGGTCAGGTCGGTGACGACCGGTCATGCTGGTGGGCGACGATCGATCCCGGATGGGTGGTGCGCGTATGCGGATAGCGGAGATCCTGCGCAACAAGGGCAGGGCGGTCACGACCGTCGTGCCGCAGACCACGGTGCGCGACCTGCTCACGGCACTGGCCGACCACAACATCGGCGCGGTGGTCGTTTCCCCCGACGGCGCCGTGATCGCGGGCATCGTCTCCGAACGCGATGTGGTGCGTCATCTTCATGTCCACGGCGCGGCGCTGCTTGATCGGCCGGTCACCGACATCATGACCGCCCGCGTGCGCACCTGCGGGCCCGACGAGGACGTGTCCTCGCTGCGGGATGTGATGACCGAACATCGGATCCGGCACATGCCGGTGGTGCGGTCCGACCGGCTCGTCGGCATCGTCAGTATCGGCGATGTGGTGAAGAGCGAGATCACCGAACTGGCCGCCGAGCGCGAACACCTCGTCGACTACCTCCAGGGCAATTACTGAACCACGCGGTACCTCGTGACACCGAAAACCCTTGCGCCTGATAATTCTTCGCGAGCCACACCGAAAACCTGCGTATCGTTGAGCTGGTGCACCCCGAGCTCGCCGCCGCCCCGGCGACCCGGCACGCGCCCACCCCGGTGCCCTCCTCGTTTCGCGCGCGGTTTCCGGCCCTGGCCGACCCCGCGGTGGTCTATCTCGACAGTGCCGCGACGACGCAGAAGCCCGACACCGTCATCGCCGCCGTCAGCGACTACCACCGCGAGCACACCGCCAACGCGGGCCGGGGCACCTATGGCTGGGCCACCACGCTGTCGGCGCGGATCGCCGCCGTCCGCACCAGGGCGGCCGATTTCCTCGGCGCGCGCCACAGCGACGAGATCGTGTTCACCAGCGGAGCCACCGCGGCTCTGGGCGCGATCGCGCACAGTTGGGGTCTGGCCGCACTGACCGACGGCGACGAGATCCTCTACAACCCCGCCGATCACGCCGCCAATGTGCTGCCGTGGCACCACCTGCGCGACACTCTCGCCCGGTTCGGCCGTCGCATCGTGTTGCGGCCCTATCGGAGCACCGCGACCGGCGAAGCCGATATCGAGGACATCCTCGCGCAGGTCGGTCCGCGCACCCGGCTGATCACCACCAGCCATCTCCATCACGTGTACGGCGGACTCACCACCCTCGAGGAATTGCGCGGCCGCATCGACCCCGAGATCCTGCTGTGCTTCGACTGCTCGCAGAGCGGCGGGCACCTGCCGGTGGATGTCACCGCGTTGGGTGCCGATTTCGCGGTCTTCGCGGGGCACAAGATGTTCGGTTCGCCCGGCACGGGGCTGCTGTACTGCCACCGCAGGGTGCACGCCACGCTGCGGCCCTTCCTACCCGGCGGGAACTCCGGGGTCAGGATCTCCGATGCCGGTCTCGTCGGCACCGGAATGCCCGAGCTGCTCGAGGGCGGTACGCACAACATTCCCGGGATCCTGTCCCTCGCTCCCGCTTTCGACCTTCTCGACGAGCTCGACCGCCGCACTGTCGCCGAGCACAACCGGGTGCTCACGCTGCGGCTCATCGACGGCCTGCGCGAGGTGGCCGGGCTCGACTTCCGTCCCGGGCCCGCGTACGCCGCCTGCGCCGTCGGCTACGGGATCGTCTCGTTCACTCTCGACACGATCAGCGCGGCCGACCTCGGGTTCGTCCTGGCCGACGCCGGGTTCCTGGTGCGAACCGGCGCGCATTGCGTGCCCTCGGCCGAGGCCGAGCAGGGGTCGGTACGGGTGAGTACCCACCTCTACAACACCCTCGACGAGATCGACCGCTTCGTCGCCTGTGTGTCCGGCATCGCCGCACCCGGGCGCTGAACGACCTGTCCGTCAAGCCCCCGACGCCGAGGAGGAACGATGGGCTCGCCCACCGTGCAGCAGTATGATCGTCGCGCCGCGTCCCGGGTACTGGCCCGGCTGGCCGCGCCCGGACTGTTCGCCGCCACACAACCGCCCCCTTCGGCGCGAATAGCGTTTCGCGCCACCGCATTACAGCCCGAGACCGGTTCGGCACTGACACAGTCACAGCGGATGTACCTGGAACGGTTCATGCGACCGTGCCGCCCCGATCAGGTGACCAGCGCGACCCACCGCCTCACCTGGACCGACAGCGCGGGCATCCCCAATACCGGGTACTTCCACACCGCGGGCGCGGGTCCCGAACTCGCGGTACTCGCCCGGGAAACCGTTCTCGCACTGTGGCATTCGCTAGCGGCATCCGGCCTCCCCGCGCGGGCCGCGGCCCTGTCCGACCACGATCGGGGTGTCCTCACCGCGACCACCACCGACCACGATCCGCACGAGATCTTCCGGGTCGGCATCGAGGCGACGGGGCGCGCACTGGTCCAGCACGGGCTGATCGCCGCCGACACCCCCTATCGCGGACTGGTCGAATTCGCGACCGGGCTGCGCGATTCCGGCGTTTTCACCGCCGTCGCGACCCGCTGGTTCTGGGAACTGCAGGCGTCGACGTTCCGGCGCGGGATGATCCCGGTGCGCTTGGCCACCCAGCCCGACGGGTCCGTGCGCTATACCGCCGACTCGATCGCCGTCCTGCGCGCGATGAAGGACGCCACCATCGCCGACGCGCACGCGGTGATGCTGCGCGCGACCACCGAGGAGGGTCTCGAGATCGAAGCGGCCGTCGCGAAATACCACGACGACCTCGACCTGATCTCGCGGCAGTACGCCCTGCTGCCCGCCGACACCCGACCCACCTGTCCTGCCGCGACGCAGCACGACATCGACGGTGCCGGTGTGCACGTCCTCGCCATGGTCGTCGATCGGTTCGTCGAAACGTTCGCCGCGCTGGCGGGCTCGGTCGAAGCGGTCGAGGACCCGACCACGGAGCGGCCGGGCACCGGCCCCGACGGCGACGACGGCGTTTTCTATGTCCCGGATATGAGTTGCCGTCATTGTGTCCGCACGATCACCGCCCTGCTCGAGTCGATGCAGATCGCGGTCGTCGAGATCGACCTGGAGTCCAAACGGGTGATTGCCCGAATCCGCAGCCCGCGCAACCGGTTCCGGGTCTTCGAGGCATTGCGCGACGGCGGCTACAACCCGGTCGACGACGTGTCGGCGCAGGTGCCCGGCGCGTCGGTGGGATGATCCCGCCCGCCGTTCCCGCCGCGCTGGATCCACTCGTCGCCGCGTTCCTCACCGATCGCGACGGCGTGCGTGCCGCGCTGCGCCGCTACGGCTCCCCCCTGCACCTGGTGTTCCCGCAGATCTTCACCGCCAACCTCGCCGCGTTGCGGGCCGTGCTCGATGTTGGCGCCATCCGGCATCGGATCTGCTACGCGCACAAAGTGAATCGTTCGGCGGCGTTCGTTCGGACGGCCGCGCACGCGGGAATCGCCGTCGACGTGGCCTCGGTGGGCGAACTGCGTTCCGCGCAGGCCGCCGGATTCCCCGCCGATCGCATCGAGGTGACCGGACCCAAGGGTGCCACGGCGCTGCGAGCCGCGCTGGGGGCCGCGGCGACGGTCAATGTGGACAACCTCTGGGAACTCGCGACCCTGGCCGACTTGGCACCGGCGGAGACGATAGTGCCCGTCCTGCTGCGGGTTTCGGGCTTCTCCGGTAGCTCACCGAGCCGGTTCGGCATCGATCTCACCGAGGTGGCGACAGCACTGGAACTGCTGGTTCGGCACCGAAACCGGTTGCGGCTGCTCGGCTTCGCCTTCCACCTCGATACGGCCGCCACCGCGGAACGGGTCAACGCCGTGGGCGACTGTCTGGAACTGATCGAGCGGGCCTACGCGCACGGGCTCGCGCCGACGGTGCTCGATATCGGCGGCGGTCTTCGTCAGGTCTTCACCGCCGACGCCGACGGGTACGACGCCTACGACCGGGCACTGCGGGCCGGCCTGCTCGGGAGCGGCCCCGCGATGCACTGGGGCAACAACACCTTCGGCTATCACGTCGCCGAGGCGAAGGTGCACGGCGGACCGGTGTTCCACAAGTACGCCAATACCGAATCCGCCGCCGACATCCTCGCCGCACTACTCGCCGCCCCGCTGCCCGGGCACGGGGGACGAGCGCTGGGCGCGGTCCTCACCGACAATCTGCTCGAGCTGTGGCTGGAACCGGGCAAAGCGCTCGTCGATCACGCCGGCATCACCGTGGCGCAGGTCGAGTTCGTCAAACAGGCGGGCACCGGCGCGACGCTGGTCCATCTCGATCTCAGTCGCGACACCGTCACCGCCGCCGACCAGGAGGTCCTCATCGACCCGATCGTGCTGGCCGAGGTCGCCGAGCCACGGCCCGCCGGGGTGTATTTCGCCGGGCACCTGTGTCTGGAACGCGACCTGATCACCCAGCGGCAGGTGCGGGTCGCGCGGCTGCCGTCCCCCGGCGACCCGGTGATCTTCCCCAATACCGCCGCCTACCACACGGATCTGTCGGCCGCACAGGCCGCCATGCACCCGACTCCCGCGAAAGTCGCTGTGCTGCACCATGAAGGACGGTTCGTTCTCTGCCCCGACGCCGACTACCGCCCTGGGGGCCGGTGATGGTCTACGCCCACATCACCGAGCTGATCGGCAACACTCCCCTGCTGCGCCTCGACCCCGCCGTACACGGCCTGCCCGATGTCGACCTCTACGCGAAACTGGAGTCGCACAATCCCTTCGGTTCGGTGAAGGACCGCGTCGCCTGGGCGATGATCCGCGAGGACCTCGCGCGCATCCGCGCGGGCGAACAGTCGTTCATCGAGGCGTCGAGCGGCAACACCGCCAAAGCGCTGCGGGTACTCGGCGCGCTGCACGGCATTCCCCTGCGCGCGGTCACCAACCGGATCAGGGTGAGCGAGGTCCGCCAGCTGCTGCAACTGCTCGGCACCGAGATAGTGGAACTGCCCGGCCTGTCCGAATGCCCCGATCCCCATGCGGCCGACGATGTTTCGGCCGTCATCGAGCAGACCATCGGCCAGGCGCCGGATCGCTGGTTCCACCCCTCGCAATACACCAACGAGCGCAATATCGCGGCCCATCACGACGGCACCGGCACCGAGATCGCCACCGACCTCGCCGACGCGGGCATCGACCATCTCGACTATCTGATCGGCGGCCTCGGCACCACGGGCTCGACCAGGGGCACCGCGACGGCGCTGCTCGCCCACCATCCGGACCTGCGCACCATCGGGGTGGTGTCGGACCGCTTCGACTTCATCCCCGGTATCCGCTCCGAGCGCGAGATGTGGGACGTCGGCCTGTTCCGTCCGGACTTCTACGACGAGATCGTCACCGTCGATTCCGCCGCCGCCATCGAGGCGACCCTCGATCTGATGCGCGGCTACGGTGTGCTCGCCGGACCCACCAGCGGCGCGGGCTATTGCGCCGCCCTTCGCACCCTGGCCGCCGCGCCACGCCCCGAGGGTCGGGCGCTGGTGGCCGTGCTGATCGTGTGCGACCGGATCGAACCGTATCTGTCCTATCTCTCCACCCGCAGGCCGGACCTGTTCGGCAAGCCCACCGTGCCCGCGCCGCCGAGCCCTGACGACACCGCGCCGACGCTGTCCCCGGCCGAGCTCGCCGAACTCGACCGCACCGGCAGGCCCACCGTGGTCGATACCCGCGGCGCGATGGCCTACCGCGTCGGACACGTCCCGGGCGCGCTCAACATCCGCGACGACCAGCTCGACGAGATGCTCACCCAGGGCGTGCCGTTTCCGCGGTCACGGCCGCTGGTGTTCGTGTGCCCGGTCGGGGAAACCTCGCTGCGTTTCGCCGCGGTGGCCCACCGGGCGGGCTACCAGGCGTTCAGCCTCGCGGGCGGCATCGTCGCGTGGCGCGACGCCGGGTACGCGATGGAGCGGGGTGGCTGATCAGACGAGCACCCTGGTGGCGCGACGGGCGGGGCCGCGCGCGCGAGGATGACCGGTCGTCGCCAGCAGCGCCGCGAGCGGGCCGCGATACCCCTCGGCGAGCAGCCCGACGACCGCCAGGAAGCGGGCCACGAACTGCTGCGCGGTCGCCTCGTCGAACCGCGCGATCGGATAGATGAACGACCCGTCGACCCCGGCGGGCGCGCCGAGCGGATCGTAATGATCGGTGAGCCCGAACTCGAGGTCGTGCTTGGCCCTGACCACACCGGTCGACACCTCGGTGATCGAAAGGCCCGGCGCCGCAGGGGGTTCGACGGTGGCACGTCGCGCTTGCGCGCGCTGCAGGATGAGCGTGGCCTGGAACAGCGGCAGGGCGGCGTCCTGCGGCAGGCAGCGCTTGAGGCGGGGGTTGGGGGTGTCGGGGTGGGCGTACGCGGCGAGCGCGACCCGGCGCACCTGTTCGAGGAGCTCGCCCACATCGGCGGCACGGTCGAGGCGCACGCGCATCAGCACGTCATCGGAGAAGTTGCCGACGAGATCATCGAGCAGCCGGTGATCGCGGCCCGACACCGCGGTGGCGACCGTGACATCGCCGCTGCGCGCGAACGCGCCGACGGTGAGCGCGAACGCGGCCTGCAACACCATGAACAGGCTCGCGCGCCCCTCCTGCGCCATCCGCAGCAGCCCCGCGTGAGTCACGGCGTCGAACGAAATCGGCAGCAGCGCACCGGCGACCGGATCGATCGGGGGCGCGGGGAGTTCCCGGACGGGCAGGTCGAGCAGGGCCGGGCGACCGGCCAGCGCGTTGGCCCAGTACCGCAGCTGATGGGTGGCCCGGCTCCACTCGTCGGTGAACTCGCCGAGCTGCTCGTGTTTCCACAGGGTGTAGTCGATGTAGCTGATCGGCAGCGGCGGCCAGTGCGGGCACGTACCGGCGCGGCAGGCCGAGTAGGCGGTGACGAGGTCACGGATCAGTGGGCCCATCGAGCGGCCGTCGACCGAGATGTGGTGCACGACAAGGGCGAGCACCACATCGTCGGGACCGAGCACGAACAACCGTGCCCGCACCGGCAGGTCGCGGGCGAGGTCGAAGGGCTGTGCCGCCAGTGCGGCGACGGCGGGGGCGAGGTCGGCTTCGCTGACGCCGTGTTCGGCCACATCGAGCACGACATCGTCGGGATCGACGACCTGCTGGGCCGGACCGAACTCGGTGTCCGGATACCGGGTGCGCAGTGGAACATGGCGCACGACAAGAAGTTTCAGCGCCGCCCGCAAGGCCGCTACGTCAACGGAGGCGCCGCGCAAGCGCAGGGCCCGCGCGACGTTCCAATCGCCCGAACGACCGAGCTGGGCGGCATGCCACATGCGCTCCTGCGCGGGCGCCAGCGGCACCCGCGCCGGACACGGTCGCGGCGCGAGCACCGGTGTCGCGACGGGCCGCAGGCAGACCGGGTCACGCCCGGTGCGCGCCGCCGCCAGTACGCCGCTACCGGCGTCGAATCCCCCCGATCTGCTCCCCACACCGGGGTCCGACACGCGTCTACAACCTCCACACCGTTCCGACAGGTGAGCAACGCTAACGAGTGGATGTGAACGCGCAGTTACCGAATTGTGACCATGTCCGGTCGGTCGCCCCTGTCGCGCATCCCGAGATTTCGTCGACTATCCACTTTCCGGGCGAATCGCCCAAAAGCCGCGTTAGAGTATCGGCGGGGAAGCGGAGCGAGGAGTTGGTTGGTGTCCATCGGGAAATTGGTGTCTTTCGACGGCTCACGGGGTTTCGGGTTCATTCGGCCCGATGACGGCGGGCCCGATGTGTTCGTCCACGTCAACGACATCGGCCTCGACGAGGACGAGCTGCGCCAGGGTCGCCTGTTCGAATTCGATGTGACCGAAGGTGACCGGGGCCCCAAGGCGATCAACCTGACCGCGGTCGGACAGCCCCCCGTCGCGCCGAAAACGCGCAAGGGCGGCGACAAGCTCGGTCCCGACGAACTGCGTCAGCAGATCACCGAATTGCTGCTGGAAGCCTCCCCCGCGCTCACCGCGGCCGAGATCATCACCATCCGCGACCGGTTCACCACCTTCGCCGACGAACACGGCTGGCTCGACAGCTGAGCGCACGCCCGAGCGGCTGCCCCGCCCGCCGATGCACCGCGGCGCGGACTCCCTCGGAAGGCGACAGACGCGCACTCGATGTCCGCGCACGTGTCGGTCCCCCGTCCTACGATCGCCTCACACACCGATGAATCGGGCGTGCTCGCGTCGTCGACACGGGTGAACACACCCGCGAGGAGGATCGGATGGATCTACCGGTGATGCCGCCAGTGCGCCCGATGCTGGCCAAGTCGACACCGTCGCTGCCCCGCGAACCGGGACTCAGCTACGAGCCCAAGTGGGACGGCTTCCGCTGCATCGTGTTCCGTGACGGCGACGAGATCGAACTCGGCTCCCGCAACGACCGCCCGCTCACCCGGTATTTCCCCGAGCTGGCCGAGCTGCTGAAGCAGTCGTTGCCGCCACGCTGCGTCATCGACGGGGAGATCGTGGTCGTCACCGAGCACGGTCTCGACTTCGACACCCTGCAGCAGCGGCTCCATCCGGCCGCGTCGCGGGTCGCCAAGCTCGCGGTAGAGACTCCGGCCAGTTTCGTCGCGTTCGATCTGCTCGCCCTCGGCGATCGCGATCTCACCACCGAACCCTTCGCGCGGCGGCGCGGCGAGCTCGAGTCGTTGCTCGACGCCGCGCCCGGCCGGATCCATCTCACGCCGATCACCCACGATCCCGATGTGGCTCAGGACTGGTTCACCCGGTTCGAGGGCGCGGGCTTCGACGGCGTGATGGCCAAGTCCGACGAGCTGGCCTACCTGCAGGACAAGCGAGTGATGCTCAAGATCAAGCACGAACGCACCGCCGATTGCGTGGTCGCCGGATACCGGATGCACAAGGACGGCGAGGGCGTCGGTTCGCTGCTACTCGGCCTGTTCGACGACGAGGGCCACCTGCACCATGTGGGGGTGGCCTCGAGTTTCACCGCGGCCCGGCGCCGCGAACTCCTCGGCGAACTGGCGCCGTTGCGCGAGCACGCGCTCGACGATCATCCGTGGCGCGACTGGGCCGACGCGGCCGCGCAGGCGAACGCCGACGGCAAGATGCCCGGCGGGCAGAGTCGCTGGAGCGGCGGCAAGGATCTGTCGTGGGAACCCTTGCGACCGGAATTGGTCGCCGAGGTGCGCTACGAGCACGTGCAATCGGGGCGGTTCCGCCACGGTGGACGACTGGCGCGGTTCCGGGCCGACCGCACACCCGATTCGTGTACCTACGCCCAACTCGACGAAGTGGCACCCGCCGAACTCGACGCGATCTTCGGAGTGGCTCGATGAGCGCCGCGGTGGAACTCGACATCGACGGGCGGACGCTGAGCATCAGCAATCCCGACAAGGTGTACTTCACCAAGCGCGGGGAGACCAAGCTCGACCTGGTCAACTACTACCGGGCCGTCGCCGAACCGCTGCTCGGGGTGATCGGTGGTCGGCCGCTGCTGCTGGAACGCTATCCCGACGGGGCGTCGGGCAAGTCCTGGTTCCAGAAACGGGTGCCGAAGTCGGCGCCGGACTGGTTGCGGACCGTGGAGGTATCCACGCCGAACGGCACCACCAGCGACGCGCTGGTGGCCCACGATCTCGCGCACATCCTGTGGGCGGTGAATCAGGGCTGTCTCGGTTTCCACGTGTGGCCCAATCACGTCCCGGATCTGCGGATCGCCGACGAACTGCGCATCGACCTCGATCCCTCGCCCGGCATCGGTTTCGACGATCTGCGCCGCGCGGCGGTACTGACCCGCGCGCTGCTGGCCGAGCTCGGCCTCGACTCCGCCATCAAGACCTCGGGCTCTCGTGGCCTGCACATCTACGCGGCGCTGGAACCGCGCTGGGACGGTTACGAAGTGCGAGCGGCCGCGGTGGCGCTGGCCAGGGAACTCGAGCGCAGGCATCCCGAGGAGATCACCGCGCAGTGGTGGAAAGAGGAACGCGGCGCGCGGGTGTTCATCGACTTCAATCAGAACGCCCCGCACAAGACCGTGTTCGGCGCGTGGTCGGTGCGACCGAAGGTCGGCGGTCAGGTGTCGACGCCGATCACCTGGGCCGAACTCGACACCGTCGTCCCCGACGAACTCACCCTCGCCACCGTGCCCGCCCGCCTCGCCGAGTCGGGTGATCCCTGGGCCGGCCGGGCGCCGCAATCGATCGAACCGCTCCTGGCGATGTCGGAGCGCGACATGGCGGCGGGGCTGATGGACGCGCCATGGCCACCGCAGTATCCGAAGATGCCGAACGAGCCGCCGCGGGTGCAACCGAGCCGGGCCAAGAAGGACTGAGCGCTATTCGGAGGTCCAGGCGGACCACACCGCGGCGCTGCCCTTGCCCTCGCACACGAGCGCGTGGTTGTCGGAGGTACGACCCGACTTGTCCACCGAGGGATCGCACTTCGCCCCCGCGGTGTAGTACGACCCCGACACCTTGAACGGCCCTGACCAGGTGTAACCGCTCGCCCCGCGCAGGCACAGCAAGGTCGCGCCATCGGCCGCGACGCCGAGCAGACCGGCCTTGTCCGCGGCGCACTCCGTGCCCTTCGCGACGACGCCGACCTTCTCACCACCGCCCGCCGGACTCGTCACCGGGGCGGCTTCGGTCACCGTCGGTGCGGCGACGGAGGTCACCGCTGCCGGTGTGGTCGTCGCCGCCGATTGGGCCAGGGTCGGAACCGCCACGTCCAACCCGCCGAACACGGCGAGCCCGACCACTACCGCCACCGCCACCTCGCAAATACCGAGCAGCAACGCGAGCATCGCGATCCCCCGCCCGCGCGGATGCCCGAACGACAACAGCCCGAACACGATCGCGATCGGGAACAGCAGCACCAGCGCGGCCGCGAGCGCCACCATCGCGTACGGATTCACCCGCGGTTGGTCACCGTGACGGCCACCCGCCGCGCTCTCCGTGCTGACCTGCGGCCAGCGCTGACCGTCCCAGCGCCGATCGTCGGACTCCTGCTCGAGGCCGTCGTCCCATTCCTCGTACCGTGCCATCAACCCCGAGTCCCTCTCCGATCTCCCCGGGCGCACAACGAAACAGGTGCGACGCCGGGTTACGCGACGAGAATAGGGACTCAGAGCCCGTGAGAACAGCTCAAACGCGAAATAGGGTCACAGTGGCATAACGTGTCACAACACCGCGGCCCGCCCGGTAACGAACCGGCTAACGCCCTTACCTCGGTACCCGCGACGGGTTCATGCTGGTAATCAAGTGCGGTGCACCATCGCGCACTCCTTGGCTCGCGAGGAGGAACCATGTCCGACAGCACGCCTCCGGCAGACCGCGCCTGGCATTCCCAAGCCGGCGATCTACTGGCCGACGACTACAACGTTCCCGGCATCATCATGTGCGCGATCGGGGTGGTCGGGCTTGCTTGCACCCTCGTGGCGGCGGGAACCGAGCACACCGGATGGGCGATCGCGGCCGCGATCATGACGCTACTTTTCATCGGCGGCGGTGTCGGTGCGTTGCTGTTCGAGCATCATCGGGAGAGGAAGATCGAACAGGCGCTCGGCCGCACCGGCCATGCGCCCGGCCACGCCGGACCCCAGCGCTACGGTGCCGCACCGATCGAGACGCGACGCTCGGACAGCGAGCCCGATTCCTAGCCTTCGCCCGCGTCCGCGGTCGGTTCCGGCTCGGTGATCAGGACGCTGGGAATCGTCACGGTGATCATCGTGAGCAAGGTGTCGGCCAGCAGGCGATGCACCTGTGCCCTGGTGAGGGTCGCGCGCATGATCCATTCGCGCCCGGCGACCTTCACCAGACCCGCGTAGGCGAGTACCAGCGCACGCGATGGTGCGCTGTCGGCCAGATCCGCGCGCCCGATCATCACCAGCATCCGTTCGGCGGCGGCGTCGTCGGCCTGGTCGAGGATCTGCTGCACCTCGGGGTCGTCACCGACCCCCTCGTGGCTGGTGACCTTCACCCAGGTGGTGCCGTGTTCGGCGATGGTGTCGAGCAACCAGCCCACGATCGAGTCGACTCGTTCGCCCGGTGTGCCCTCGGGAATGGACACCTTGTCCTGCCGGGGCAGGGTCACCATCCGACGCACCACCGCCAGATACAGGTCCCGCTTGTTGCCGAAATAGTGGTTGATCAGGCCACGGGCCACCCCCGCGCGCTGGGCCAGTTCCGCGGTCGACACCGCGGCGTAGGGCCGTTCCCCGAACATGCCGATGGCACACGCCAGGATCTGCGCTCGTCGCTCGTCGGGTTCGAGCCTGCGCCTGCGCGGCGCGTCTGCGGTGTCGATGTCCAGCGGGGAAATCGCGGTTCTCCGTCGAGTTCGATAACCGTCGCGCGGTTGCAGCGACGGCCCATCACGATACCCAGCGGGTCGCTCGCGCGGCCAATGCGACAATAGATGTCGTCCACCGCTCCCGCACGAAGGAATGTCGCACTCCCCGATGACCGAGAACATGATCGATCCGGATGAGTTGGCGACCTGTCTGCGAGTACTGGAACGCGCCGGGCAGCTGGAGAAGGAACACCCCGACTCCATCGCCGTGCAGCGCGCCGTCGGACATATGTTCAAGAAGCTCAAGCACCGCCGCCGCATCGAGGCCAGGGAACAGGTCTCCTCGAACGACCGGGCCGTCATCGCCGCGACCGCGACCGGGTCCCCGCAGCGCATCGACGACGAGACCGCGGGCATCCCGATCAGTTCGTCCACCGCGGGCGCCAGCGCGGGCACCCTGCTCAAGGCCCGTCCCTGCTACATCTGCAAGCAGAAGTACACCCAGGTCGACGCGTTCTACCACCAGCTGTGTCCCGACTGCGCCGCCGCGAGCCACACCAAGCGCGACGCCCGCACCGACCTGTCCGGCAAACGCGCCCTGCTCACCGGTGGTCGCGCCAAGATCGGCATGTACATCGCGTTGCGCCTGCTGCGCGACGGCGCGCACACCACCATCACCACCCGCTTCCCCAACGACGCGATCCGCCGCTTCGCCGCGATGGAGGACAGCGCCGACTGGCTGCACCGGCTGCGCGTGGTCGGCATCGATCTCCGTGATCCCGCGCAGGTGGTCGCCCTCGCCGACGACGTCGCCGCACAGGGCCCGCTCGACATCCTGATCAACAACGCGGCCCAGACCGTGCGCCGATCGGCGGGCGCCTACAGCGCCCTGGTCGACGCCGAGACCGCGCCGCTGCCCGCGGGCACGCTGCCGGAGATGGTCACCTTCGGCAAGACCATGCAGGCACACCCCACCGCGCTCACCGCCTCCCTCACCCCGTCGCTGTCGGCCCGCGATGTCGCCGAACTCGCGCTGGTGGCCGGTTCGGCCACCCCGGAGCGGATCGCGGCGGGCGTGGCCATCGACGCCGGTGGTCTGGTTCCCGATCTCGCGCACACCAACAGCTGGGTGCAGACCGTCGGCGAGGTGGAGGCGACCGAACTTCTCGAGGTGCAGCTGTGTAATTCGGTCGCGCCGTTCATCCTGGTGTCGCGGTTGCGCCCGGCGCTGGCCGCCGCGGCGGGCAGGCGCAAGTACGTGGTCAATGTCTCGGCGATGGAAGGCCAGTTCGGCCGCGGCTACAAGGGCCCGGGGCACCCGCACACCAATATGGCCAAGGCCGCGCTCAACATGCTCACCCGCACCAGCGCGCTCGAGATGTTCGAGGCCGACTCGATCCTGATGACCGCGGTCGACACCGGCTGGATCACCGACGAACGTCCGCACTTCACCAAGATCCGCCTCGCCGAGGAGGGCTTCCACGCCCCGCTCGATCTCGTCGACGGCGCCGCCCGCGTCTACGACCCGATCGTGCAGGGCGAGGACGGTGTCGATCTGTACGGCTGCTTCCTGAAGGATTACCGGCCTTCGCCCTGGTGACGCAAGCGATGCCGAACCGGAATGATGATCATGATGCCGCCGGGTGGCGCCGCTACATATCCTGAGTAGGTGCCGTTCCGGGTGCTGGCCGACGTTGTCGCCGTCACCCACGTCGCGTTCATCGCGTACGTGGTCGCCGGCGGTTTCCTGGCGTGGCGATGGCCGCGCACGATCGGCCCGCACGCGCTGGCCGTGGCGTGGGGCTTCGGCACCATCCTGATCGGCTTCGACTGCCCCCTCACCTACGCCGAGAACTGGGCTCGCCGACGAGCCGGGGTCGGCGAGTTGCCCGCCGCCGGGTTCATCGACCACTACCTCACCGGGGTGATCTACCCCGACAGCGCGCTCGGCTCGGTGCGCGCGCTCGCCGCGCTGGCGGTGCTCGTATCGTGGCTCGGCTACGCGCGCCGGTATCAGCGTCGACTCAGCTCGCGTGTCGTGTGATCTCCCCGCGCGACCGCGGTATCCGAACCCACTTGGGTCGCAGCCGTATTCACACTCACATCACACTCCTCGCCGCCGTCACCGCAACTAGGCTGGTGGATGTGATCACCGCGCAGCAGCTCGTCGACGCCTACGAGACGGGACTCGGACTCCCGCCGTCGAGCGATGCCGAGGTGCCGGACCCCGGTGCGCGCTTGGCGGCCACCCTCCCGGTGTGGGCGCTCGCGGCGGGGTCGGTCGCGGCGGCGAGCGCGGCCGCGAATCGGGTCCGGGTCGCACACGCGCTGCCCACCCGCCCTGTTCGCCTCGATGTCGACCGGGTGAGCGCGGCGTTCAGCAGCGAACGACTGTTCCGGCGAGGCGGTAGCGCGCCCGTGTTCTTCGCCGACCTGTCGGGCTTCTTCCCCACCGCCGACGGCTGGGTGCGCACCCACGCGAACTACCCCCATCACCGGCAACGACTGTTGCGCGCGCTCGAACTCCCGGCATCGAGTGACGCCGCCGGGCTCACGGCCAGGTTTTCCGTGATGAAGGGCGCCGAGATCGAAGACGCCGCCGCTGCCGCGGGGGCCATCGCGGCACGGGTCCGCACCGAGGGCGATTGGGCGGATAGCCCGATGGGCCGTGCGGCCGCCTTCGGGCCGTTGGTCGCGGTCGATACTCGCACGTCGACCACGCGCCGGCCGGGTGCGCGGGCGCACGTCGCGACGGTCGAGCGGCCGCTGACCGGTATTCGCGTACTCGACCTCACCCGCGTCCTCGCGGGCCCGGTGGCCACCCGAACGCTGGCTCTGCTCGGCGCAGACGTGCTGCGCGTCGACCCACCGCAGCTACCCGAGATCGACTGGCAGTTCGCCGACAACTGCCAGGGCAAACGCTCGACACTGCTCGATCTCCGCAGCGACCTGGCGACCTTCGAGGCCCTTCTCGCGGAGGCTGATGTGCTGGTCACCGGCTATCGCCCGGGCGCCCTCGCCGCAGCCGGTGTCCACGCGGCCGGACGATCCGGTCTGATCGAGGCCTCCGTTTCGGCCTGGGGTACCAGTGGACCGTGGGGTGAGCGACGCGGTTTCGACAGTATCGTCCAGGCGGCCTCCGGCATCTCGTTGCTCGAGGGCACACCGGATCGCCCCGGCGCGCTTCCGGCCCAGGCACTGGACCACGGGTCGGGCTACCTGCTGGCCGCCGCCGTCATGGACGCCCTGGTGGCTCGCACCGATGACGGTTTCGGCCGCGGCATCCGGGTGTCGCTGGCGCGCACGGCGTCCTGGCTGCTGACCGCGGGCGACCGCTGTCCCGACCATCCCGCCGCGACACCGCCGAAACCGGGGTCGACTGTCACCCACAGCGAACTGGTCACGGCCGCACCGGTATTCGCCGATTACGACGACTACCGCTGGCCGGCGCCACCCTACGGATCAGCGCAGCCGTTCTGGGTGGAAGCGCCCGATCACTACCACCGCCCGTGACCGGCCGCGCTCACGCCCCCGTGAGCGCGCGGACCGCCAGGGCGAGCTGATCACCGTCGAGGGCCACCTCGTTCGGATCCAGCAACGACAGCATCCCGAGCCCCTGGGCGATCACGAAATACATCCGCCCGATCGCGGCGGCCTGCGCGGCATCGAGCTCGGGGTGGGCCGCCCGCACGTGGGCACCGAGGTCGTCGAACGCGCCGGACAGCTGGTCGCCCAGCTGTGCCCGCGCGTCATCGGAACGCACGATCCGCACGATGTTCTCCAGACTCGCCGACATCGCCTCGCGATTGCCCGCGAACACCTCGGGCATTCCGTTCCACAGCAGCGCGAGCCCCTCCAGCGGTGACTTGCCCGCGCCCGCGGCGATCAGCTCGTCCATCGCGTCACCGATCGAGGTACCGAGCGCTTCGCTGAGCGCCTCGGTGACGAGGCGATCCTTCGATCCGAAGTGGTAGCCGATCGCGGCCAGGCTCACCCCCGCCGCGGCGGCGATATCGCGCGCGGTGGCCTTCGCGACGCCGCGCTCGAGAATTACCTTGCGCGCCCCCGCCAGTAGATCTTCTCGATTTCCCATGTTCAGCACCCTACCCGATCGTCTGAGACGTTTGTTCTAGACATACGTGCAAATCTTTGTTAGACATATGTCTAAGACATTCGTACATCAGACGGGAAACATCATCATGAGCATCACCAGCACCCTGCGCGTTCTCGTCTCCGGCGGCGGTATCGCCGGCAACGCGGTCGCACTCCAGTTGCTGCGCAACGGCATTCACACCACCGTCATCGAACGCGCCGCGACTCCCCGACCCGGCGGCCAGGCCGTCGACCTGCGGGGCCCGAGCAAGGAGGCTGTGCGGCGAATGGGTCTGATGGAAGGCATCGCCGAGTACCGACTCGACGAGCGCGGGATGTCCTACATCGACGGCGACGGCAAGATCTACGCCAGGATGGCGATGGCGGACTTCGACGGCCGAGGCGCCGTCGCCGAGATCGAGATCACCCGGGGCGACCTCAATCAGGTACTCCTCGACGCACTGGCCACCGCCGACAACGGCAGGCTGGACTATCGCTACGGCGAGTGGATCGAACAGATCGTCGGGGACGACAACGGCGTGGACGTGACGTTCGCCTCCGGGGCCACCGAGCGGTTCGACCTGGTGATCGGCGCCGACGGCGTGCACTCGGCGACGCGGCGACTCGTCTTCGGACCCGAGGAGCAGTTCAGTACGAACCTCGGCGGCTACGGCGCCTTCTTCACCATGCCCAAGCCCGCCGATGTGGAGCCCGGCTGGTTCAGCATGCGCCTGGTGCCCGGCGCCATGTTCGGCATCCGCCCCGACGCCGACCCTAGCACCGCCAAGGCGATCATCACCGTGCGCACCGAGACGAACCCGGCGCTGCGGCGTGACGTCGACGCCCAGCGCGCGCTGATCAGCAAGACGATCGGCGATGCGGGCTGGCACGCGCCCGCCATCCTCGCGGCGATGGATTCCACGCCCGATTTCTACTTCGACGAAGTGGCTCGCGTCGATGTACCCGAGTTGTCGGTCGGCCGCGTGACACTGATCGGCGATGCGGGTTACTGCGGCTCGCCACTGAGCGGTATGGGCACCGCGATGGCGATCGTCGGCGCCTACATCCTGGCCGCCGAGGTCGCGGCCACCCCCGATGATCTGCCCGGTGCGCAGCGGCGCTACCAGGACAAGATCTCGCCGTTCCTGGACAAGGCCAAGGAGATCCCCGGTGGCGGTATGGCGATGATGATCCCCAAGTCGGCGCTGTTGACGCGCCTGGCCAAGGCGAACGTGCGGCTGATGATGTCGCGGCCGATGCGACCGCTCACCAAGAGGGTCTTCTTCGGCCACACCGAGGAGTTCGCCCTGCCCACCTACTGATCCACCCGCGGACTGGCCGCGGACCTCGAACGGTCCGCGGCTACCCTCGACGACGTGCCGCAGAAGATCATCCTCGACGTCGATACCGGAATCGACGACTCGCTGGCCATCCTGTACCTGCTGGCCTCCGACGACGCCGAGATCATCGGCATCGCGGCCACCGCGGGCAACGTGGACGGGGCGCAGGTCGCGGCGAACACCCTGGCGATGCTCGACCTGGGCCGGGCACCCGAGATCGAGGTGGCGCTCGGCGCGGCCGCACCACTGGCCGTTCCGTTGCGCACCACCGAGGACACTCATGGCCCGCAGGGCCTCGGCTACGCCGAACTGCCCGTGTCGGCGCGCACGCTGTCATCGCGGTCGGCTGCCGAGCTCTGGGTGGACCTGGTGCGGGCCCACCCGGGCGAGGTGACCGGGCTGTGCACCGGTCCGCTCACCAATCTCGCACTGGCCCTGCGCATCGAACCCGAACTGCCGCGACTGCTGAACCGCCTCGTCATCATGGGCGGCGCGTTCAACCACCCCGGCAATACGACCCCGACCAACGAGTGGAACATCCACGTCGACCCCGAGGCCGCCAAGGAGGTGTTCGACGCCTTCTCCGCCGCGCCCCAGGACCGCAGGCCGCTGGTGTGCGCGCTGGATATCACCGAGTCCATCGAGATGCTGCCCGACCATCTCGCCGCGCTCGCACAGGCGGCACACAGCGCGCCGATCGAGCAGGTCGGCGCAGGCGATCCGCCCGAATTCCGTTCGGCCGCAAGCAATCCGATCATCCGCTACCTCACCGACGCGGTGCGGTTCTATTTCGACTTCCACTACCAGTACGACCTGGGCTATCTGGCCCACATGCACGACCCGTTCGCCGCCGCGGTCGCACTCGACCCGGCTTCGGCGACCACCCGACCGGCCACCGTCGACGTGGAATTGGCCGGCACCATCACCCGCGCCACCACGGTCGCCGACTGGGCGGGCATGTGGGGCCGAGAACCCAACGCCGACATCGTGATCGGCACCAACCCTGCGGCGTTCTTCGAACGCCTCGTCACCCGCGTCGGCGCTCTGGCCCGCCGCCTCTACCCGGAGCAGTCATGACCGTAGACACCGTCGTTTACCTCGCCGAGTTCCGCGCGCGCTACCAACTGCCCGCGATCATCGACGTCCACACCCACTTCATGCCCGATCAGGTGATGCGCAAGGTCTGGGCCTATTTCGACAACGTAGGACCGATGACGGGCCGGCCCTGGGAGATCACCTATCGCGATGACGAACAGGTGCGTCTGAAGACCCTGCGCGACTTCGGCATCCGGGCCTTCACCTCCCTGGTGTACCCACACAAGCCGGAGATGGGCGCCTGGCTCAACGAATGGACCGCCGAGTTCGCCGCTCGCACCCCCGAGTGCCTGCACACCGCCACCTTCTACCCCGAGCCCGACGCGCCGCGCTATGTCCGCGAGGCCATCGACCGTGGCGCACGCGTGTTCAAGGTGCACATCCAGGTCGGCGCGTTCTCGCCCTTGGATCCGCTGCTCGACCCGGTGTGGGCGATCCTGGCCGAGACCGGCACGCCCGCGCTCATCCACTGCGGATCGGGCCCCGCCCCCGGCGAATTCACCGGCCCCGCGCCGATCGCCGAACTCCTGCGGCGCTTCCCGACGCTGCGCTTGATCATCGCGCACATGGGAACCCCCGAGTACACCGAGTTCCTCGATTTGGCCGAGCAGTATCCGCAGCTCTACCTCGACACCACCATGGTGTGGACCGACTTCAGCGAAAGCGGTGCGCCCTTCCCGCCCGCCGAACGAGATCGCCTGCGCCACTTCGCCGATCGCATTCTGTTCGGCAGCGACTTCCCCAATATCCCGTATCCCTACGCCGAGGCCATCGCCGCGCTGGAACGTCTCGACCTCGGCCCGGAGTGGCTGCGCAAGGTCTGCCACGACAACGCGGCGCGGTTGTTCGAGCTCGACTGATCAGGCGTGGATCTCCATCCCCTCGGCCAGCAGCGGCCACGAGTTCTTGAAGGCCTTCTGCCAGTAGCCCCACGAGTGGGTGCCCTGGGTCGACAGGTCGAAGGTCGCGGGGATGTCGAGTTCCTCCAGGCGATTCTGCAGGTTCACGGTGCACCAGCGGGTCGTCGCCTCGATGACGCCACCGATGACGATCTGGTTGGCCAACCCGACCGGGCCCCAGGTCACCAGGTGCGAGTCGCCGGGCTTGTCGAACTCGCCGGGCAGTCCGTTGCCGTTGGACACGTAGAGCTTGGTGCCGCGCAGCCCCTCGGCGTTCACGACCGGATCGTTGGCCACCCAGGCCGGATCACCCGGCGGGCCGTACATGTTCGACGCGTCGCCGCCGCCGGTGGCGACCACGACATCGACGAACTGCTTGCCGACCGGATCGCTGATCTGGGCGCAGCCGCTGTAGGCGGCGACCGAGCGGAACAGTCCCGGTTTCGCGATCGCGAGCTGCAGTACCGAGGTGGCCGTCATGGAGTTCGCCGCGATGGCGTTCTTGCCGGTCGTGGCGAACATCGTGTCGACGAGGGCGGGCAGTTCGTCGAGGAAGAAGGTCCGCCACTTGTTCACGCCCAGCATCGGATCCGGCTCGCGCCAGTCGGTGTAGTAGCTCCACGCACCACCGATCGGCATGACGACGTTGACGTCCTTACCCGCCAGGAAGTCGACGACGTCGGTGTTCTGCTCCCAGGTGGCGGTGTCCTCGCCGCCGCCCGCGCCGTTGACCAGATACAGCGACGGCCGCGCCACCGTGGTGTCGGCCGGGCGCTGCACCTTGACCGACACCTCGCGCCCCATGGCGGCCGAGCGTATCCGCACTGTCACCTGTCGACCGTCGATCGCAGTCACCTCGGCCCGCGAACCGCCGATCGAGACGATCCGATCCAGCACCGCGGCAACCGGTTCCGGCTCTTGGGCGTGCGCGCCGCTCACGCCCGTCACGATCGAGCCCACGACGACGAGCATCGCCGAAACCGCGCTGCGGCACCTCATCGATTCCGACCTCCTCGCGAAAACCGACCGCTCTGTGCGGTCTCTCTCGATATTCGGGCAAGATCACATCATCGTTACCGGTTCCTTACCGATTTGTCACCGAGCACAACGCCGCCGCGGCGAATCCTCGCTGCGGCGACAGCGAATCGAACCCGCGCGAGGCGACGGCGGGGACGGGTCACGGCCGATCGTGACTACAGTCGAGTGATGGGCATCGAGTGTTCTGACATCGTTGCGTCTCCCCGGGTCGACGTGTTCGCCTGGTTCGCCCGTCGCGGTGCGTTCGCGCGCTTGGCGCCACCGTGGCAGCCGGTCACCCTGCTCGCCGAAGCCGACTCGCTGGCCACCGGGCGAGCGGTGCTCGGCCTGCCCGGCGGGCTGCGCTGGATCGCCGCGCACGACCCCGAGCAATATCGGCCGCCCGAGCGGTTCGCCGACGCCGTCGCGGCGGACGGACCGGCCTCGATGCCGATCGCGCGGCTGGTTCCGTGGCAGCACGTCCACGAATTCGCCGAGGTCGACGACACCCACACCCGCGTCATCGATCGGGTCAGGACGCCGATTCCGGAATCGGTGTTGCGGCCGATGTTCGACTATCGCCACCGTCAGCTCACCCACGATCTGGCGAGCCACCGCCGGGCATCCGAGGCAGGCCTGGCGCCGGCGACGATCGCGATGACCGGCGCGTCCGGGCTGGTCGGCTCCGCCCTGAGTGCCTTCCTCAGCACCGGCGGGCACCGTGTGGTGCGGTTGGTCCGCCATCGCGCGCGGCATCGCGACGAACGCCAGTGGGACCCCGCCGCACCCGCCGCGGACCTGCTCGCCGACGTCGATGCGGTGGTCCATCTGGCCGGTGCGTCCATCGCGGGCCGATTCACCGACGCGCACCGACGCGCCGTGGCCGACAGCCGGATCGAGCCGACCCGGCGCCTGGCCGAGCTGGCCGCGGCCACGGGTGTCGACACCTTCGTCAGCGCTTCCGCCATCGGCTACTACGGCTATGACCGCGGCGAGCAGGCGCTGACCGAGAAGTCCGAGCGCGGTGACGGATTCCTGGCCGATGTGGTCGAACAGTGGGAGAACGCCTGCGAGCCCGCGGCGGCGGGTGGTGTCCGCGTCGTGCGGGTCCGCACCGGCATCGTGCAGTCGCCCGGTGGCGGCACTCTGCGGTTGCTGCGGCCGCTGTTCAGCGCGGGCCTCGGTGGGCGGATCGGGGACGGCCGACAGTGGTTGTCCTGGATCGGTATCGACGATCTGGTCGATGTCTACCACCGCGCAGTGTGGGACGACACCCTGTCGGGCCCGGTCAATGCTGTTGCGCCACAGCCGGTTCGCAACAGCGAGTACACCCGCGTGCTGGCGCGGGTGTTGCATCGCCCGGCACTGCTGCCGGTTCCGAGCTTCGGTCCCGCGGTACTGCTGGGCAAACAGGGTGCGCGCGAACTGGCCGAGGCCAGTCAGCGGGTGACGCCGACCGCACTGGCGAAGGCCGGGCACACCTTCCGGACCGAGGATCTGGAGCAGACGCTGCGGCACCTACTCGGACGGACCGCCGGCTGAGCAGCGCTGGCGGACCGGTGAAGTCGTCACCGGCGGGCGATGTAGCAGCGAGTTCGCCGGTACCGGAGTCGGCCGTTCCCGCAACGCATCGCCTCTGCATCGTTGCACAGCGGTGGAGTGAGGTCTCGCGGTCACACACAGCGGCAACGGTCACATCGAGCCGCGAACATGATGTGCCCGAGCGCATTCAGCGCAGCGCGGCGACCGCGTCCGCCAGGCCGGCGACCCGCTCGACCGTGTCGGGCAGCAGCACCGCGTCCCAGCCCGGACCACCGATGAGCACCCGGGCACCTGCCCCCGCGCAGGCCAATACCGCTGAGGTCAACGCGGTCGACTCGCGTTGGGACCACAGCAGCACCGCGGCCCCGCGCGCATGCCGGGCGAGCGCATCCGACAACGCCACCGTCGGTACGTCCGCGCCCAACATGCGCGCACCCACCCCGTCCTGCGCCAAGGCGGCCCGCAGCACATCGAGTGGGAGCGAATGTGTTTCACCGCTCGTGCACGCGAGCAACACCGGCGCGCTGCTGCGCGCCGGTTTCACCTGCTGCATGACCGCCGCGATCGACCACGACAGCGCGTGCTCGACGTCGATGCATCCCTCACCGCCGCCCTGGCGCGCGACGATATCGGTGAAAGCGGGCCTGCACAGGGTGTCCCAGGTCCGCACCACGCCGTGCACCCGCACGTGGGCTTCGAGATGGGCACAGACAGCCGTGGTGTCCAGCGCGAACGCCGCGTCGAGCAGGCCGACGCGGTCACCGAGGACCGGCACCGGCCCGCGCGCCGCCGCGGCCGCCCCGGCGGGACTCGCGCCACTGCCGATCAGCGCGACCATGTTCTCGAGCACGGCGATATCGGTGTCGGTGTAGAGCCGATGACGGCCCGGGCGGTCCTGGGCGGGACCGATACCGTAGCGGCGATTCCAGCTCCGCAGGGTCGCGGTCGGGATGCCGAGACGGTCGGCTACCGCGCGCACCGTGAATCCGGCCGCGGCGGAGGCAGGAGCAGAACCGGCGGGCATCGTCTCATTCTGCCCGGCGCGCTCCGACCGGCGCGTCACGGCCCGGCCTCCGCGCGTCGACGGCAGGCCGGGCCCGTGCTGCCGACACCTCGCTGCACCGCCCGTCTCATGCATCAATAATGCATCAATTGCTGCTAGCATGGGGAAACACCGACTACCGCGAGGAGTTTCCTGTGCGTACCCGATTCGGCCCGTGGACCACCGCCCTGCTGATCGCCGCGGGCCTTTGTCTGACGGGCTCCGGTACCGCGGCCGCCGCGCCACCCGAACCGGTGCCCAACCTCGAACTCGACCGCTATCTCGGTGATTGGTATCAGCTCGCCGCGGTGCCGCAGCCGTTCAACCTCAACTGCGCACGCGACACCTCCGCGAACTACACCCTCGACGCGAGCGGCGACATCGCCGTCTACAACCGCTGCCGCACCTGGAACGGCGGCGTCGACGAGATCCGCGGCACCGCGACCGTGAACGACCCGGTCACCAACGCCCAACTGCACGTGAGCTTTCCGGGCGTCCCCGGCCAGGACGGGCGCGAGGGACCGACCAACTACCTGGTGGCCGCGCTCGGCCCGGACTACTCGTGGGCCCTGGTCACCTCGCCGAGCAGGCTGTCCGGTTTCGTCCTGTCCCGTACCCCGGCCCTGGACGAGAGCACCTGGCAGCAGATCGACGAGGCGATCAGAATCGCGGGCCAGGACCCGTGTATCTACCTCACCTCACCCACCACCGGCGGACGTGAGGGTGTGCAGCCCCTCTGCGCACGATGAGCGTCGCGATCGCGCTGTTCACCCGTGACCTGCGCGTTCACGACAATCCGGTCCTCACCGCGGCCGCGCGCGCGGCCGACCGGGTGGTACCGCTGTTCGTTGTCGACGAGGCACTCGTGCCCGATCGCTGCCCGCCCAATCGCGCGTATTTCCTCGCCGCCGCGCTCGCCGAACTCGACAAGGAGCTGCGTGGGCTGGGCGCCACGCTCGTCGTACGCCGGGGCGCGGTGGCCGATGTCGTCGACGCGGTGATCGAGGAGACCGGTGCCACGAGCGTGCACCTGGCCGAGGATGTCAGCCGCTACAGCAGACAGCGCGAGCAGGCGTTGCGCCGCAACCCGGACACGGTCGTGCACCTCCATTCCGGTTCTGTCACAGCCACTTCCGCCGAGCTCGTCCCGTCGACCGGTCGCGATCACTTCGCCGTATTCACCCCCTATTTCCGGCGCTGGAGCGAGGCCCACCGCCGCACCCCGCTGTCCCCGCCCCGGTCGCTGTCGATGCCGTCGATCCACAGCGATCCGCTGCCACAGCCCGCCGATCTCAGTTCCGGGCGGCCGTCGCCACAGTTGCGCGTCGGCGGGGAATCGACCGGACGTGCGCTGCTGCGCGACTGGCTCGACGGACCGATCACCGGCTATGCCCACGACAACGACGATCTCGCCGCCGACGCCACCTCCCGGCTCTCCCCGTATATCCACTTCGGGTGCGTCTCCCCCACCGAGGTCGTGCGCCGCGTCGACACGTCGACCGACGGCGGACTCGCCTTCGCCCGGCAACTGGCCTGGCGCGACTTCCACCACCAGGTACTCGCCGCCCGCCCCGATGCCGCCTGGTCGGACTACCGCACGCGGGTGACCGCGGGACCCGACGACGAGCAGGCCGTCACGGCGTGGCGCGACGGGCGGACCGGCTACCCGATCGTCGATGCGGGCATGCGTCAACTGCGAGCCGAAGGCTGGATGCCGGGACGGGCACGGCTGATCGCGGCCAGCTTCCTCGCCAAGTCGCTGCACCAGGACTGGCGGGTCGGCGCGGCGCATTTCCTGCGCTGGCTCGTCGACGCCGACCTCGCCAACAATCAGCTCAACTGGCAGTGGGTCGCCGGCACCGGCACCGACACCCGGCCCAACCGGGTGCTCAATCCGTTGCGTCAAGCCGACCGCTACGACCCCGACGGCGTCTATGTGCGACGGTGGCTGCCCGAACTGGCGCACCTGCCCGGTGCGAGCATTCACCGTCCGTGGCGAGCGACCGTCGACCCGGCGCAGTATCCCGCGCCGCTCATCGACTGCGTGGGCAGCTAGACCGATGAGTTCGGGCTGCGGACTTCGTCTCTTCGAGAAAGAGGCAACCGCAGAGGAGTCGTCATGCCGCACGGTCCGCAATCGCCGGAGCACATCGTTACCGTCGGTGACGTCGACCTGTGTGTGAGCACCTTCGGGGATCGGCGGCAGCAGGCGGTGCTGCTGCCGAGCACCTCCAGGCTGTTCTGGGAAGACCGATTCTGCACCCGGCTCGCCGACGCGAACCGATTCGTGCTGCGCTACGACATCCGCGACACCGGCCGGTCGACCGTCTCCGCGCCGGGCGCTCCCGGCTACCGCCTGCGTGATCTGGTCGCCGACCTCATCGGGCTACTGGATGTCGTCGAACTTCCGTGCGCCCACCTGGTCGGTTTCTCGGTGGCCGGCTGGATCTGCCAGCTCGCGGCCCTCGACCACCCCGCTCGGGTGTCGTCGTTGACCCTGATCAACACCCGGCCCACGGCCCCCGGACCGGCGGACCCGGATCTACCCGAACACGCGGACCGGATCATGACCTTCTTCACTGAGCGACCCCACCCGGACTGGTCCGACCGGGCGGCGGTGATCGACTACGCCGTGGCACAGGCTCGGATACGCGCGGGCACACACGGATTCGACGAACACCGGGCACGGCAGCAGGCGACCCACATGGTCGAGCGCACCACCGACATGGCCGCGAGCACGCTCAACCTGGCCTATGTCGAGGCCGGCGCACGCTGGCGGGAACGTCTGGGCGAGATCGCCGTGCCGACGCTCGTCGCGCACGGCACCGATGACCCGTTCTTTCCGTTCGGCAACGCAGTGGCCATGGCCCGCGAGATCCCCGGCGCCGAACTGCTCGCGCTGACCGGCATCGGCCACGAATTTCCGGACACCACCTGGGATCTCGTGCTCGCCGCCATGCCGCGGCCGCACCCGGATTCGGTGGCGCGCGGGTCGGCCGACGCGATGCCATGACACCGACGCCGTGGCCGAAAAAATTTCCACGGCCATCACAGCAGTCCGAACAGCCGAGCCAACCGAACTCCGTTACATCCAGCATCCATGCGGCACCTTCGCCGCCACGACGGAAGTGATGGAAATACCATGCGATCCCTGCCGAAAACTCTCGTAGCGGCCATGCTCCTCGGCTCGGCGCTCGGCCTGTCTGCCTGTTCCGACGACTCGAGCAGCACGTCGGCAACCTCGTCCGCGACGTCCGCGCCGATGACCTCGTCGCCGACGACCACCGGTGCGTCCGCCGCCGCCGACCTCGTCGGGCCCGGCTGCGCCGCGTACGCCGCCCAGGTACCCACCGGCCCCGGCTCGGTCAGTGGTATGGCCCAGGAGCCGGTCGCCGTCGCCGCGTCCAACAACCCGATGCTCACCACGCTGGTCTCGGCGGTCTCGGGCAAACTCAATCCCGACGTCAATCTCGTCGACACCCTCAACGGCGGCCAGTTCACCGTCTTCGCGCCCGTCGACGCGGCGTTCGCGAAGATCGATCCGGCCACGATCGAATCGCTGAAGACCGACTCGGCGACGCTCACCTCGATCCTCACCTACCACGTGGTGCCGGGCCAGATCCCGCCGCAGAGCATCGCGGGCACGCACAAGACGGTCCAGGGCGCCGACGTGACGGTCACCGGCTCGGGTGACACACTGAAGGTCGGCGACGCGAGCGTGATCTGCGGCGGCGTGAAAACCGCGAACGCCACCGTGTACATGATCGACAGCGTGCTCATGCCGCCAGCGGCGTGATGAGCGCGACGGCGCTTTTTCCGGCGTCGCCACAAAAAGTTCTCGGCGGCGCCCATCCGAACCCGAAGGCAGGCCGAAATCCCTCATATGCTGATGCAAGCAGGGACCACCCGATGACGGCCCGGCGCGGCTTCGCACCGATCAACCTGCGATCGGTCACCGACCCCGCTCCGGCCTGCCCGACGGTCGATCGCCGTGACCACGCCGCCCAAGCGCGGCTGGTCGACCTGCTCGACGATGTCGCGGCCGGTGATCGAACGGCGTTCGCCGAATTCTACCGTGCCACCAGCCCGCGGGTGTTCGGGCTCGCGCTGCGGGTGGTCCGCAACCACAGCGCCGCCGAGGACATCGCTCAGGAGGTGTTCCTTCAGGTCTGGTCGCTGGCCGGACAGTACGACGCGACCAAGGCCAGCCCGATCGGCTGGCTGATGATGCTGACCCATCGGCGCGCGGTCGACCGGGTCAGAGCCGAACAGTCGGCCACCCGTCGCGACATCGTGTTCGGCCACGCCCATCTCGGCCGCGACCACGACGTCGTGGCGGAAGAGGTGAACCAGCGGCTCGACGAGCAGTCGGTCATGGACTGTTTGCAGACCATGACCGAGCTCCAACGCGAAGCGGTGGCGCTGGCGTACTACGGCGGCCGCACCTATGTGGAGGTCTCCGAGACCTTGGCGGTGCCGTTGCCGACGGTGAAGAGCCGCATCAAAGACGGCCTGAAAAGGCTGGAGAACTGTTTGACCGGAGGGAATACCCGATGAGCGAGACCGATCGGCGGACCCCTTGGTCGTGGCTGGACGAGGCATACCCCTATGCCATCGACGCGGTGGATCCGCCACAGCGACAGGCCATCGAGGAGTGGCTCGGCGCCGCCGAGCCCGACCGCGTGGCCGAGTTCGAGGCCGCCGTCCGCCGCATCCAGGAGACGATGGCGGACCTGACCGTGTTCGACTCGGTCCCGCCACCGGCACGACTCGAATCCGCTCTGATGCGAGCGCTGGACCGCTACGACACCCGAGCACATCCGCTCGGACGGCGCGGCGCGCCCGGCAGAGGGTGGCACCTGCGATGGCTGACCGTTGCCGCCGCGGCGATCGTGGCGGTCGGTGCCGGTGTCGGTATCGGCGTGGTGATCGAACGGGGAAACGACGCGACGGACACGGTCACCGCACAGCAGGTGCTCGATCAGCCCGACAGCCAGGAGTCCTCGGTGGCCGTCACCGGCGGCGGCGCGATGACGGTGTCGCAGTCGAAGTCGCTCGGCGCGGCAGCGGTGTCGTTCCAGGACATGCCCGCGCTACCCGGCGATCAGGCGTACCAGCTGTGGCTGATACGCGCGGGCACGCCGAAATCGGTGGCGGTGATGGACGGTGCGGCCTCGGTCGTGACCACCGTCGATGTCGCCGACACCCTCGCGGTGACGGTCGAACCCGCCGGTGGTTCGCCCGGGCCGACCACCTCACCGATCGTCAGCATGACAGTCGGCTGACCCGCTGCGGCGGACCATGCCGACACTCGAAAACACAGGAGTGACAGCATGGTCCGCCCTTTCAACTACACGCGTCGCCATCCGGGCCGACTCGCGGCGGCCGCCGCCGCCGCGGCCGCCGCCGCGCTGGTCCTCGGGGTCGGACACTTCGTTGCCGTGTTCATCGAACCGGCCGCCTCCCCCTTCTTCGTCCTCGGCGCCACCGTGGTCGATCACACGCCGAAGTGGTTGAAGGACAGCGCGATCCGCTGGTTCGGCACCAACGACAAAGTGGCGCTGGCCGTCACGATGGCCGCAGTCATGGCCGTGGCCGCCGCCATCATCGGACTGGTGGCCCGTCGCAGTCCAGCATGGGCGGCCGGTCTACTGGGTGCTCTCGGTCTCACCGTCGCAGGCTTGGCACTGACGCGCCCCAGCGCCACACCGCTGTTCGCCCTTCCCGCGGTGGTCGGATCAGCGGCGGGCATGGTGGCACTGTGCGCGCTGTTCCTCGTGCCCGTCGACGAGGACCGGCAGGCAGGGCCGACGCGGCGAGGCTTCCTGCTGGCGCTGACCGCGGTGGCGGCGGGCGCCGTCGCCGCGGGCGCGGCGGGACGGATCATCGGCGCCCGTCTACGCGATATCACCGGCGACCGTGCGGCATTCGTGGTGCCCCGGGTCGCCGCGCCGGTGCCACCGGTCACCCCCGAGATGGACCGTGTCGTTCCGGGTCTCACCCGATTCATCACTCCCGCAACGGATTTCTATCGCATCGACACCGCGCTCCAGCTGCCCTCGCTGACCCGCGCGCAGTGGCGGCTGCGCATCCACGGCATGGTGGAGCGCGAAATCCGTCTCGACTTCGACGACTTGAGCAACCGGCGTGCCGTGGAGTCGCTCATCACACTCACCTGTGTCTCGAACGAGGTCGGCGGCGATCTCGCCGGAACCGCGCTGTGGACCGGATACCGCCTGACCGAACTGCTGGCCGAGGCGGGCCCCTCCCCCGACGCCGACATGATCCTGTCGCGCAGTGTCGACGGATTCACCGCGAGCACCCCGGCGGCCGCTGTACTCGGCAACCCCGATGCCCTGCTCGCCGTCGCGATGAACGGAGAACCGCTGCCTGTCGCACACGGCTACCCGGCGCGGATGATCGTGCCCGGCCTCTACGGCTATGTCTCGGCCACCAAATGGGTTGTCGACCTGGAGCTCACCCGATTCGACCGCGCCCAGGCGTATTGGACCCAACGAGGCTGGGCCACGCAGGCACCCATCAAAACCGCGTCCCGGATCGATGTCCCGGCGGCGTTCGCCCACCTCGATGCCGGACCGGTCACCGTGGCGGGGGTGGCGTGGGCCCAGGGCCGTGGCATCGCCGCCGTGGAGATCCAGGTCGACGAGGGACCGTGGCAGCCGACCACTCTCGCCGCCGCCTACTCCCTCGATACCTGGCGCCAGTGGACCTGGACCTGGGATGCCACACCCGGCACGCACGCCCTTCGCGTCCGCGCGGTCGACGCGACCGGATCGGTGCAGACCGACGCGAGAGCGACCCCGTTCCCCGATGGCGCGACGGGCAGGCACTCGCGCGTTGTCATGGTGCGGTGAACCCTCAGGCCTGGCCGACGAGATAGCGAACCAGAGCATCGACGAGGCCGAGGGTGCCTTCTTCGCGCTGGGCACCGGTGTCGAAACCGTCGAGGTGCGCGCCGAATTCGACCAGGGTGAGCTTGGTGCCGACAGTCGTGGTCTCGAACTCCCAGGTGGCCACCGAGGTGGAGATATGGGAGCCGTTGACCCACATGTCGTAGGTGTAGACGAGGCGTTCGTTGTCGATGATGTCGGTATAGGTCGCGACGAAACGGGAGGTCATCTTCTGATGGAAGGTGCCTTCGTTGATCTCGCGGCCGCCGACACGGAAGTCGATCGAGGATTCGCCCTGCTCCCAGCCCTCCTCGCCGCCGAACCACTCCGCCTTGACGGCGGGATCTGCGAAGGCCTGGAACACGACGGCGGGCGCAACGGGCACCTCGCGTTCGATGGTGAACTGAGCATGGTTGATGGAGCGGGTCACCGTGTCGGTCATTGTTGTTCTCCCTCTGAGTTTCTCATTGATTCCACGAGTAGTGCCGTGAGCCGGTCCACCTGCCGTTGCACCGGCGGACGTTGACGGTGCAGCCAGTCGATCGCCGTCCCGAAGGCATCCGGCACCAATTGGTAGGTGCGCACACGGCCGATCTTCGCCGAGCTGACGAGCCGACCAGCTTCCAGCGCCTTCAAGTGCTGCACGATCGTCGGGAGCGCGACCTCGAACGGTGCGGCGAGATCCGACACCGATGCGGGCCCACGCGCCAGCCGTTCGACAATCGCGCGACGAGTCGGATCGGCCAATGCCCGAAAGACGCTGTCGAGTCCGCCGTCCGGTTCGTCGCTCGAATACTTAGGCACATACCTAAGTATTTACGACCGGGCGGATTCGCGCAACCCCCGCTTCGGTTGCGAACGCGTCGGCCACCGTGGGATGCTGCGGCACGATCGAAGAGAGCGAGGTGCACGATGGTCGACAGCCCTCGCGTCATACCCGCTCCCCCCGGGACCCGGCGCGGTCTCGGAGCCCGGGTGGCGGATTCCCCGCTCCTGTCGCGCAGCAGACGCCGAGCAGTCGACGTTCGTCAACCCTCGGTGCCGACCGCGCGCGCCATCATCGACTGCGCCGCCTATGTCGACGGCAAGCGCCTGCCGGGCCGGTTCACGCCCGAGACCGCACTGACCGAAATCCGTGCGCGCGGTACGGGTTTCGTGTGGATCGGCCTGTTCGAACCGGACCTGCGCCAGATGGGCGAGATCGCCACGACGTTCGGGTTGCACGAACTCGCCGTCGAGGACGCCGTCACCGGCAGGCAGCGCCCGAAGTTCGAACGCTACGACGACACCATGGTGACGGTGATGCGGACGGTCGCCTACGTCGAACACGATATGCACACCGTCAGCGAGATCGTGCAGACCGGCGAGATCATGGTTTTCCTCGGCCCCGATTTCGCCGTCGCGGTCCGCCACGGTGAACACAACGAACTCACCGCGGTCCGGCGTCGACTCTAGGCCGACCCCGATCGGCTGGCGCTGGGCCCCGGTGTGGTGCTGCACGCGATCGCCGATCATGTCGTCGACACCTACATCGATGTCGCCCAGGCGACCGAGTTCGACGTCGAGTCGATGGAGGAAGAGCTCTTCAGTCCGCGCAGCGATATTCCGATCGAGGCCATCTACCAGCTCAAACGCGAGATCGTCGAACTCCGCCGCGCGGTGCGCCCGCTCGCCGGCCCACTGCAGACCCTCACCGCGCCGCGCACTCCCCTGCCCAAGGAAGTACGCCGGTACCTGCGCGACGTCGCCGACCATCACAGCGGTGTCGCCGAACGCATCAACGACCTGGACGAAACCCTCACCACCCTCGTGGGCGCCGCGGTGGCCAAGATCGCGGTCCAGCAGAACACCGACATGCGCAAGATCTCCGCCTACATCGCCATCCTGGCCGTTCCCACCATGATCGCCGGCATTTACGGCATGAACTTCGATCACATGCCCGAACTCCGGCAGACCTGGGGTTATCCGGCCACTTTGATCGTCATGGCCACCATCTGCGCTGCCCTGGTGGTCGCCTTCCGCCGTATCCGATGGTTGTGAACGCCGCCATCGGCCCGATTCTCGTCATCAGGACAGCGCACAGGGCCAGGGAGCCGATGATGCTCTTCCACAGGCGAATCACCGCCTGGTCGAGAATGATGCCGATGCGGTCGGCGCAGGTGGTGGCTTCGGCGATGGCCATGCGGTCGTTGACCAGAGCGGGATCGCTGAGGATCTCGTCCAAGCGGACGCCAGCGATCGCCTGCTCGCGGGTGAGCGCGAACTCGGGAAGCCAGGTGAGTCGCCATCGGCCGTCGTCGCCGAGAGTGGCACGTTCGGGAGTGCGGTCACTACCGATCGTTCGGTCCGTGCGGAAGATCGCCATCAGTGCCTCCTAGGGGGGCAGCTTCCACCTTCCACGGTCCCCGAAAAACCCTCCAGACAACAGCTGGCAAATAGACAATCGGTCGACTATCCTGCGGGCGATATTCCGACCTACCTGCGTAGACAGTCGGCGAAGGCCTCCGGTCGGCCGGTTATCGGCTGTGCCAGCGAATTCGCAGTGACACAGCAGTCATCTATTCGCCGTCGAAGGCGCTCAGAATCGCCTCGGCGGCGAGGGCGGGAGTGAGCGATCCCACACGAACGTCCGCTTCCACCCGCGCGCGAACCTCTTTCACGTTCGGGTTGTCCGTGAGGCGACGCAGGATCTGGTCGTGCACCATGGTCCAGGTCCAGTCGACCTGCTGGCGGCGACGCTTCTCCGCGAACTCGCCTGCCTCGGTGAGTACTCGCCGATGGTCGAGGACGGTGGCCCAGAACTTTTCGAGGCCGATACCTTCCAGGCCACTCATGGTGAGTACCGGCGGTTTCCACAGCGCGTCGTGCGGGTGGATCAGGCGCAGGGCGCCCGCCAGCTCGCGGGCCGCGCCCTTGGCTTCGATCTCGTGCTTGCCGTCGGCCTTGTTGACCGCCACCAGCTCGGCGAGTTCCAGCACGCCTTTCTTGATGCCCTGCAACTGATCTCCGGTGCGAGCCAGTGTGAGAAAGCAGAACACGTCGACCATATTCGCGACGGTCACCTCGGACTGACCGACGCCGACGGTCTCCACGAGGATCACGTCGTATCCGGCGGCTTCCAAGAGCACGATCGTCTCGCGGGTCGCCTTGGCCACGCCACCGAGCGTGCCCGCGGTCGGCGACGGCCGGATGAACGCGTCGGCTTCCAGCGACAGCCGCGCCATCCGCGTCTTGTCACCGAGGATCGAGCCACCGGTGCGGGTCGACGACGGGTCGACCGCGAGGACCGCGACCCGATGCCCCTTGCCGAGCAGGTACATGCCCAGCGCGTCGATGAACGTGGACTTGCCGACACCGGGAACCCCGGTGATACCCACCCGGTTCGAGACGACACCGCCCGGTTCCGCGGCTACCCGCAGCAGCAGCTGCTGCGCGAGTTCCCGATGATCGGAACGGGTGGATTCGACCAGTGTGATCGCGCGAGCCAGCGCCGACCGCTGCCCCGCCTGGATCTCCGCGGCGAGCGCGTCGACGTCGATCGTGCGGCGAACGCCAACGGCGGTCCGGCCCTCGTTGCGTGGCGAACCGACGCCCGCGGTGGTCCCGAGCCGAGGGTGCGCGTCGGCACCCCCGGCCGGCTGTGCGGCGTCGCTCATGCCGGTGTGCCGCCACCGATCTCGTGCCCGAGAGCCGCGCCCAGCTTCTTCAGCAGGTCGATGGCCGCGTCGGCGATGACGGTGCCGGGCGGGAAGATCGCCGCCGCACCGGCCTCGTAGAGCTCGTCGAAGTCACCGGGCGGGATCACACCGCCGACGATGACCATGATGTCGGGACGACCCACCTCGGCCAGCGCCTGTCGCAGCGCGGGCACCAGCGTGAGGTGACCGGCGGCCAGCGAGGACACACCGACGATGTGCACGTCGTTGTCGGCCGCCTGGCGCGCCACCTCTTCGGGCGTCTGGAACAGCGGGCCCACATCGACGTCCATGCCCAGGTCGGCGAACGCGGTCGCGATCACCTTCTGGCCACGGTCGTGTCCGTCCTGACCCATCTTGGCGACCAGGATGCGGGGACGACGCCCCTCGGCCTCGCCGAACTCCTCGACCAGCGCGATGGCGGCGCCGATGTTGGATGCCTTGCCTGCTTCGTCACGGTACACACCGGACAGCGTACGGATTTCGGCCTGATGGCGGCCGTACACCTTCTCCAGCGCGTCGGAGATCTCACCGACGGTGGCCTTGGCGCGCGCCGCGTCGATGGCCAGGGCGAGAAGATTGTTCTCCGCGCCGCCCTCCGACGATGCTGCCGCACGGGTCAATTCGGCCAATGCCTGCTCCACGGCGACCGAATCACGTTCAGCGCGAAGACGTTCCAGCTTCTCGATCTGCTCGGCACGCACCCGCGAGTTCTCGACCTTGAGAACCTCGACCGCGTGGTCCTCTTCCACCTGGTACTTGTTGACGCCGATCACCGGCTGCTGCCCGGTGTCGATGCGCGCCTGGGTCCGCGCGGCGGCCTCTTCGATGCGCAGCTTCGGAATGCCCTCCGAGATCGCCTGTGCCATCCCGCCGTGCGCCTCGACCTCGGCGATGTGGGCGCGCGCCCGCTCGGCGAGCTGATGGGTGAGCCACTCGACGTAGTACGAACCGCCCCACGGGTCGATCGGGCGGGTGGTGTTGGACTCCTGCTGGATGAGCAGCTGGGTGTTGCGGGCGATGCGGGCGGAGAAATCCGTCGGCAGGGCCAGGGCTTCGTCGAGCGCGTTGGTGTGCAGCGACTGGGTGTGCCCCTGGGTGGCGGCCATCGCCTCGATGCAGGTGCGCGCCACATTGTTGTAGGCGTCCTGCGCGGTCAGCGACCAGCCCGAGGTCTGCGAATGTGTCCGCAGCGACAGCGATTTCGCGCTCTTGGGTTCGAACTTCGACACCAGCTCGCTCCACAGCAGACGCCCCGCGCGCAGCTTGGCGACCTCCATGAAGAAGTTCATCCCGATGGCCCAGAAGAACGACAGGCGCGGCGCGAACTTGTCGACATCCATGCCCGCGGCGATCCCGGCCCGGATGTACTCCACCCCGTCGGCGAGGGTGTAGGCCAGCTCCAGATCGGCTGTCGCACCGGCCTCTTGGATGTGGTAGCCGGAGATGGAGATCGAGTTGAACTTCGGCATCTTCGCGCTGGTGAAGGCGAAGATGTCGGAGATGATCCGCATCGAGGGCTTGGGCGGGTAGATGTAGGTGTTGCGGACCATGAACTCTTTCAGAATGTCGTTCTGAATGGTTCCGGCCAACTGCTCGGGCGTGACACCCTGTTCTTCGGCGGCGACGACGTAGAGCGCCAGGATCGGCAGCACCGCGCCGTTCATGGTCATCGACACCGACACCTGATCCAGGGGGATCTGGTCGAAGAGCTGACGCATGTCCAGGATCGAGTCGATCGCGACACCGGCCATGCCGACGTCACCCTGGACGCGAGGGTGGTCGGAGTCGTAGCCACGGTGGGTGGCGAGGTCGAAGGCGACCGAGAGCCCCTTCTGACCCGCCTGCAGGTTGCGGCGGTAGAAGGCGTTGGAATCGGCGGCGGTGGAGAAGCCCGCGTACTGGCGGATGGTCCACGGCTGATTCACGTACATGGTCGGGTACGGGCCGCGAAGGAACGGCGCGACGCCGGGTACTGTGTCGAGCGGATAGCCCTGCGCGACAACAGCATCCCGGTCGGCCTTGGTGAACACCGGCGGCACGTCGATGCCCTCCGGGGTCGACCAGACCAGCTGCTCGGGCGTGGTGTGGTTCGCCGTCGCCGCTTCGGCCACGAACGCGCTGATCTGCTCGGCGTCGACATCGGCCGACGCAGGCGCGTGGTCGGCGAGCGGCACCTCGGCGAAACTGCCGATGATGTGCTCGATATCGGATGTGGTCATCAGGCTCCCACCTTCTCCAGCAGCTGAGACAGGACCGCCACCGCGTCGATGCGCAGGGCCAGATACCCGTCGGGACGCTGCGTCCCACTGTATTGCTCGACCGACTTCTCCGCTCCGGCCAGCAGCACGGTCTCGACTCCGGCGGCCCGCAGGGCGTCGGTGGCGGCGCCCGCCTGTTCGCCGTAGCGCTTGTCGGCACCACACAGCACCGCGATGCGCGCACCGGATTCGGTGGCGGCGGCAGTGATCGCGTCGACCGTGAGCGGACCGGGGTTCACCGATTCGATGCCGCCCGAGGCGAGCACGTTCGCGGTGAAGATGGTGCGCGCGTTGTGTTCGGCGACCGAGCCGAGCGGCACGATCAACGCCTTCGGGCGGGCGCCGTTGGCCGCGAGGTAGGCATCGGAGCGGTTGCGCAGCGCTTCGAAAGCCGCGCCGTACCGTGCGTTCGGGCCGGGTTCGCGGGCCTGCTCCGACAGCGGGGTCTCGGCGAGGTTGGGGAACTCGTTGACGCCGGTGACCGCGGTCCGGCGATGGGCGACGTCAGCGGCGCGCGTGGCGGCGGTCTCGGCGATCCGGGCCGCGAGCACCCCGGCATCGAGCGCGGCGAGATAGCCGCCCGCCGTCTCGAGCTCCTGCATGAATTCCCATGCCTTGGCGGCGAGTTCGTCGGTCAGCTTGTCGACGTACCAGGAACCGGCGGCCGGGTCCTGCACGTGCCCGAGCCGGGATTCCTCGAGCAGCAGCAGCTGGGTGTTGCGAGCCAGTCGCTGGGAGAACGTGGTGGACACGCCGAGTTCGCCCGCGGGCAGAGCCGCGTCGAAGGGCAGCACGGTCACCGAATCGGCACCGCCGACGCCGGCGCCGAACGCGGCGAGCGTGGTGCGCAGCAGGTTCACCCAGGGGTCGCGCTGGGTCATCATGGCGGCCGAGGTGATCGCGTGCTGCGGCGCGGCGCCGAAGGCGGGCGCACCGGCGACCTGGGCCACTCGGGCCCACAGGCGCCGGGCCGCCCGGAATTTCACGATGGTGGCGAACTGGTCGTCGGTCGCGGCGAAGCGGAATTCGAGCTGACCGAACGCGTCGGCGATGTCGACGCCGGCGTTGGTCAGCAGGCGCAGGTAGGCCAGACCCGCCGCGACGGCGGCGCCCACTTCCTGTGCGTCGGCGGCACCGGCGTTGTGGAAGGCGATGCCGTCCACCGTGATGGCGCGGACGGTCTCGGGCCGGGCGATCGCGCGCACGGCCAGTGCCACGGTCTCGGCCTGGTCGAGGTCTTCGGCGCCGGCGAAGGCACTGGTCAGTGGGGCGGCGCCGAGGCCGACCCGGACCTGCGCGCGCTCGGCGATCGAGTACCCGTCGAGCACGTCGAACACCCGCTCGGCAGCGGTGCTGGTGGCCGCACCGGCCACCAGCGTCAGCGGGGCCAGCTCGAACAGCATGCCGCGCAGGGCGACGGCGATGTCGTCGACGGCCACGCCGTGGGTGCCGACGCCGAGCGCGATCGCGCTGACGCCGTTCTCCAGGCCGGTCAGGATCGCCCGGTTGGTCGCTTCGGCGTCGCCCGCACCGGCGAACGCGCCGACGAACCAGCCGCGCTGCGGGTCGCGGGTGGCGTCGCCACCGCGCACATACGGGAAGGATCCGGGCAGCGGCTGCTCGGGCAGCTCGTCGCGGCGGGTGTAGAGCGGGGCGATCGTGAGCCCGTCATAGGTGGTCTCGTCGAGCAGATGTTCCGGTTCGGCGGGGAGCTCGGAAGCCTCGACCCGTCGCGCTTTCGCCAGCACACCCGCCACGCCCTTGCGCCACGCGGCGTACTCGGGCACCGGATCCGGAGCGAGCCCCGCCCCGGACTCTGAACCAATCGGCATAGCTGCTGTTCTCTCTTCCATTCGACGACCACACCCCGGTGTGCTGGGAGGTCCGTGAAATCCCACAAACGGGCCAACCGCGAACCAGGATGTATCCGGTTGCTCATGATGCTATCTGTGACAGGGTGTCCACCCACTCGGCCCATCCCCTACCGGCCGGTACGCTGACCCGGGTGTCCCGACTGATCCGCTCGCCGCGCCTGCTCATCGCCATGGCCGGGCTCGCCACGCTGTTCGTGGTCGCGATGATGGTTCCGTTGCCGGGCCCGCAGCTGATCCGCGACTGGGCCGGTGACGCCGGGCCGCTGTTACCGGTGCTGTTCTTCCTCTTCTATGCGGTGCTCGCCGTCGCCCCCGTTCCGCGCACCGTGCTCACCGTGACCAGCGGCGTGCTGTTCGGCCCGGTCCTCGGTTCGGTCATCGCCATGGCCGCCACGGCGGTGAGCGCGACCGTGGCACTGCTCGGGGTACGCGCGCTGGGCCGCGAACGGGTCGCCGACCACCTCACCCACCCCGCGGTGCGGGCGATCGACGCGCGGCTGGCCCACCGTGGTTGGCTCGCGGTCGCCGCGCTGCGGCTGATCCCGCTGGCGCCGTTCTCGATCGTCAATTACTGCTGCGGCCTGTCCTCGGTGCGGGTCCGGCCCTACCTCGCCGCGACAGTGATCGGTTCGGCGCCCGGCACGATCGCGACGGTGGTGCTCGCCGGATCGCTGGCCGGCGATACACACCCGATCGCGATCACCGTCTCGGCGATCTGCCTCTCGCTCGGCCTGATCGGGCTGATCGTCGACGCCCGATTGCCGGTGGACCCCACCGCGGTCGACGGGGACGCCGAACCGGTCGTTGTCACCCGCTGATCGGCGAGTCTCCCCTGCCGCCGCGGGATTCGACCGGATAATCATCGGCCATGGCGATAACCGTGGGCCGACGATCCGCACTCGCGCTGCTCGCCGGGCTGCCACTGCTCGCCGGTGGAAAGGCCAGGGCACAATCCTCGCTCGGCCCCGGCGTCGGCATCGACCCGCCACGCACCCCGATCCGCTACACGATGACGGCTTTTCGCGCCGACAACGACACCACGCTCGCGGTGTACGAATCCAGCGACGGTACCGATTTCGTTCCGGTCAGCACGCACGCGTTCACCCCACCCACCGGCCTCGTTCGCGACCCCAGCGTGCTGGCGCACACCGACGGCGCCTATTACCTCACCTATACGATCGCCGGTGACGCCACCGCGATCGGCTTGGCACGCAGTCGAGACCGGATCAGCTGGACGTTCCTCGCCAACGTCCCGATCCTCGTGCCGGGACGGCTGGAGGGTGCGTGGGCGCCGGAGTGGTATGCCGACGCCGCGGGCCGAGTCGGGATCATCGTCTCGCTCACCTGGGGTCGCGGTTTCACCCCACATCTACTGATCCCCCTCGATGCCGGACTCACGACGTGGGCGCCGCCGTTGCCGCTGGCGGGTCTCGGTCCGAGCGGGCCCGGCTCGCTGGGCTATATCGACACCACACTGCAACGACTGGACGGGCGACTTTTCGCGTTCGCGAAGAACGAGGACTCCAAGCTGGTCGAGCTGGCCGTCGCCGATCGTCCGCTCGGCCCCTACACTTTCGTGGCCAGGGGCGACTGGGCCGGGTGGGGCGGTCCACGCGAAGGACAGTCGGTGGTCCCCCTCCCCGGCGGCGGCCATCGCATCTACCTCGACGCCTACGCCGACGGCCGGTACTACTTCAGCGACAGCTACGACGGGTTCCGCACCTGGTCGGCGCCGACCGAACTGCCAGGCCTGTCCGGGGTCGTGCGGCACGGCACGGTGCTCCCCGAATTCGGGCCACTCACCGACTGAGCGCACCAGTGCGGACGGAATGTCCATTACCTCAAAGACCCAGTTTATGTCGGGATTTCGACACAGAGTGAAAGTGATATTGTTCATATCACCCAATAGTGACCAAGTGATATTTCACAAATCCGTCCGGTTATAAGCTGTAGACTCGGGATAACCCAGGGTTCGCCGGAAGCATCCGGTGCGGTATCCAGAGCAACATCGGTGACGCTGCTGAGGTCACCGAGTCCCCTTTCGTTCGTGCCGTTCTCGGCTTTTTCCCCTTGAGGTGACCCGGTATGGAATACACACATCTCTCCGAATTCCGGATTCGCTCCGGCGATCTGTCGATCTGGACTCCCGACACCATCACTACCGATACCTGGACTGACGACCAGCGCCCGCTGGCCAGCGTGCACGAGCAGTACCTCGGCTTCCTCGATCCCGAAGACCCTCGACCGGGTCGCGGTCGTTGGATCGGCACCATCTTCGAAATGGACGCCCCCCTCGACGAGCAGGCGTGGGCGACCACGCTACAGCTGTGGCACGATCGCCACGAGGGCTTTCGCACCACCGTCGCCCCCACCGGCGACGGCGGCTATCACCGGGTGACCACCGCCCCCGGCACCGTCCGGGTCACCGGCGTTCCGGTCGCCGAACCGACCGACGGTGACGACATCAACGAATACCTGTGCGAGCTACTGGAATTGCGCCTGTCGGCCCTGATCTGGCCGCACCTGCTCGTCGCCACCGTCGCCCACGAGACCGCCGACTTCACCGTGCTGGTCGGCGCCGATCACTCGGTACTCGACGCCTACTCCCAGGCGTTGCTCATTCTCGAACTGCGCACGCTCTACACCGCGGTCACCACCGGCGGCGAGATCCGCGACTCGGGCACCTTCGGCAGTCCCGCCGACTACGCCGTGATCGAGCGCGCCGCGGCCGAAGAGCTGACCCCCGACTCGCCCGCCGTCACGCTGTGGGGCGAATTCCTCGGCGCCCCAGGCTCGCCCATGCCCCGCTTCGCCGCCGACCGGATCGCCCCGCTGAACGGTGAACACGCCCAACCCAGCGTGTCGCGCACCCTGCTCACCCTCGCACAGCTCGAAGAGGTCGAGGACGTGCTGGAACGAGTCAAACACCGGCTCTCGGTGACCGTGTTCGCCGCGCTGGCCATCGCTACCCGAGAGACCTTCGGCGAGAACCGATTCCGCACCATCATGCCTATCGTGACCCGGCCCGACCTGACCTGGCTCGAATCGATGGGCTGGTTCGTCAATGTCGTGCCGGTCGATATCACCCTGCCCCCCGGCGCCGACATGGCCGTGGCGCTGGAGCACACCCGCACCGCGCTCAAGCGCTCCCGCCACTGCAACGAAGCCTCCTGGGGACGATCGTTGGCGATGGCCGGCGCGACCGAAGGCCCGACCTCGGGTGCCTCGTTCCTCGACATCCGCATCCTGCCGGACTACGAACTGGTCGCCGACCTGCGCGGACGCACGCTGCGGGCAGTGTCGTACTCCACCGACGAGACGTACTTCTGGATCGTGCGCGGTCCCGACGGTCTCTACGTGTCCACCCGCTACCCCGCGGGCCTGCCCGCCGAGGTGATGGACACCTTCCTGGCCGAATTCGCCAGGGCCATCTACGCGGTGACCACGATCGCGGCGCCGATCACGGCCGTGCCTACCATCGAGACCGCGGCGGCGGCGCTGAGCGCGGGCTGACAATGCGCGCACTGCTGGCCTTCACCGGAAGCCGCGGCGATGCTCAACCCGGCATCCTGCTGGCCCGCGAGCTGCTGGCTCGCGGGCACTCGGTGACACTCGCGCTCTCGCCCAATCTCGTCGAATTCGCCGCCACCCACGGCATTCCCGCGATCGGTTTCGGCCGCGACAGCGCCGAGATGCTGCACACCCAGCACCACGATCGGCGGTTCCGTAGTCCGGACCCACGCCAGCGAGTGCGCGCGGTGCTGGCCTTGCAGCGGCGCGGGGTGGCCCACGCGCTGCGGGAACTCCACGTCCTCGCACCCGGTCACGATGTGCTGGTCACCGGGATGGCGGGCGAGGAGACGGCGGAGAAGGTCGCGCGCAGAGTCGGATTGCCGTTGGCCGCGGTGCACTTCTTCCCGATCCACCCCAATCGCTCGGTCCCGGTGATCCCCACCGCGTGGGGGGCCCGGATTCCCGGTGCGCTCAACCGTCGCATCTGGTCGGCGCTGAGGTGGGCGCGCGACGCCGCGCTCGCCCTGCCGTTCGCCGAGTTCGGAGTGGTGGAACATCCACTGCCGGACCGGGTCTCGATCCAGGCATACGACGTCGACCTGTTTCCGGGGTTGGCGGCCGAACTGCCGGATCGGCACCCGATCGTCGGGTTCGCCGTCGATGTCGACGGATACCTCGGCGGTTCGGTCGACGCCGAGCTGGCCGCGTGGCTCGACGCGGGGCCGGCACCGGTGTATGTCGGCTTCGGCTCGATGGCGCTCGGCGATCCGGCGGCGCTGCTGAGCGTGCTGCGCACGGTGTGCGCGCGGCGCGGGCAGCGCCTGCTGCTCGCCGCCGGGTGGGCGGGCATCGAACCCGTCCTGACCCCCGAGGTGGCGATCGTCGAACAGCTCGACCATGCCACGGTGTTCCCACGCTGCGTCGCCGCGGTCCATCACGGCGGTGCCGGAACGACCGCCACCGCGCTGCGAGCCGGTGTGCCACAGGTGATCTGCGCGATCCAGGCCGACCAACCGTACTGGGGTCGCGCGCTAGCCCGGCTCGGCCTGGCGGGCACCGTGCGCGCCGCCGATCTCGACGAGCGTCGTCTCACCGCACTGCTGGACCAGGTGGCCGCACCGGATGTCGCGTCACGGGTCGCCGATTACGCCGGCCGGTTCCGCGACGACGGCGTGTCCCGGGCCGCCGATGAGGTGGAAACCCTTGTCCGCCTGCCGTTTCCGAAACCAGCCCTCGACCATGCCGGGAGGCTCGGATGAGCACCGAAATCGCCGTTCGCACCAGCGGACTCGGAAAATCCTACGGTGACTTCACCGCGGTCGGCAGCGTCGACCTCGACATCGCGGCCGGCTCGGTGTTCGCGATGCTCGGCCCCAACGGGGCGGGCAAGACCACCACGGTGCGCATGCTGGCGACCCTGCTGCGACCCGATCGTGGCACCGCCGAGGTGTTCGGCTACGATATCGTCTCCGAGGCCACGGCCGTCCGATCGATGATCGGCCTCACCGGTCAATACGCCTCGGTCGACGAAACCCTTACCGCCGCAGAGAATCTGCGCCTGTTCGGTCGCCTGCTCGGGCTGTCGCGCCGGGAGGCGGCCGGGCGCTGCGACGAATTGCTCGAGCAGTTCGAGCTCTCGTCCGTGGCACGCCGCAGTGTCAGCGCGTTCTCCGGGGGCATGCGGCGACGACTCGACCTGGCGGCGACCCTGATCACCGTGCCACCACTGATCTTCCTCGACGAGCCGACCACGGGCCTGGACCCCCACACCCGCGAACGCATGTGGGGCATCGTGCGTGGCCTGGTCGAGCGGGGAGCGACGGTACTGCTGACCACCCAGTACCTCGACGAGGCCGACGCGCTCGCCGACCGGATCGCGGTCATCGACCGGGGCAACCTCATCGCCGAGGGCACTCCGTTGGAGCTGAAATCCTCGATCGGTGACCAGGTTCTGCGCCTGGACATCCCCGACACCGCGGACCTGCGACGCGCCGAGGCGCTGATCCAGGACCTCACCGGCGAGATCCCCGACGGGTCGTCGACCGGCACCTTGACCGTCGCCCTGTCCGAGGTCGCGCTCGGCGCCGACATCGTCGCGGCCTGCCGCGAAGCGGGCATCGCCCTGCGCGGCTTCGCGGTGGACCGACCCGATCTCAACGAGGTGTTCCTGGCGTTGACCGGACACACCCACACCGCCGACCGAGCCGACGTGGCGTGAGCGACCTACGCGAAACTTGGAGGCCCGCAATGACTCTCGCTGTCGAGACCGCACCGGCTCCCACTCGGGTCGTGCGCGCGCCGCGCGTGACCCGCGTCGGCCCCGTCGCCGCGCTCCAGCACGCACTGATGATGGCGTGGCGCGGACTGTTGACCTTCCGGCACAGCCCACAGTTGCTCTACGACGCCATCTTGCTGCCGATCGTCGGGCCGATCCTGTTCGGCAGCATCTTCGGCACCGCCATCGCGGGCAGTATGGCGGCCTATCTGCCGATCATGATTCCGGGCGTGCTGGTCCAGATCGTGCTCACCTCCTCGGTCGCGACCGGCGTGCAACTCTGCGAGGACATCCATTCGGGTGTTTTCGATCGCTTCGTCGCCATGCCGATCGCCCGCTCGGCACCGGTTGCCGGAACTTTGCTTGCGGGGGCGGTGCGCTATCTCATCGCCGCGACCACGGTCGTGATCGTCGGATTCTGCATGGGCTATCGACCCGAGCACACCGCAGGATTTCTGGCCGGCGCGGTGTTGGTCGTCGTCGCGACAACCGCGATCAGTTGGTTGTTCGCCTTCCTCGGTGCCACGATCGCCCGCCCGGCCGCCGTGCAGGGCATGTCGATGCTGGTGCTGACCTTCCTCGGCTTCGCCTCCAACGCACTGGTGCCCGAGGAATCCATGCCGACCTGGATGCGCCACGTGTCCGACCTGAATCCGGTGTCCTACCTGGTCTCCGCGGTGCGCACGCTGGCTGCCGACGGCACGGTCGGCGCCGACGCCGTGTGGTCCCTGGTCGCCTCGGTCGTCGTGGTCGCCGTATTCGCGCCGTTGACCGTGCGCACCCTCCGTTCCCGATGAGGAGTACCCGATGACTGTCACCAGCCCTGCCAACACTTCCCCTGCCACCGCGCGGGCCACGGGTTCCGTCGGCCTCAACCGGATCACCGCCGACGACGACCTGTTCTTCAAACTGCACAGCCTCTACCCGAACGCCCTGGTCAACCAACTGGCGTACCGCTTCGACACCGCCGTGGACCGGGATCTGCTCGCCGACTGGCACGCGCACCTGGCGACCGGGTTCATCGCGCGGCGGGTCCGCACGACGCGTTTCCCGATCGCCCGCGCGCACTGGGAGCCCGCCACCGAATCACTGCCGTTGCGCTGGTCGGACACGCCGATTCCCGAAAGCCGGGTCCTCGACTGGTTTCTCGAGCAGGCCGCGGTCGAGTTCGACCCCGAGCGCGGGCTCGTGTGGGAGCTCGCGGGCGCGCCACTCGAATCCGGTGGCACCGTGGTCACCTTGGTCGCCTCGCACGTGGCGTGCGACGGCGGCGCCATGATGCACGCGATCGTCGACTCCCTGGACCGGCTCAACCGCGGGCAGGCACCCGACCGCCTCGCCGGCGCGGGCAGACTCGTCGGCCCGGTGGCAGGCGCGGGCCGTTTCGCCGCCGACCTCGCCGATGCTCGCGGGCAACTGCGTGCCGTCGTTCGCGGCATCGGGGCGGCGCGCCGGGCACGCGGGGTCAGTGAACCGGCCCGCAACCCGCGGCCCGCCGCGCCACGGCTGCCGCACGCCGATACCTGGCAGGCCGCCGAGGCCATCGTCCAGCTCGACCTCGCCGACTGGGACGCGGTGGCCGCCGCGCACGGCGGCACCACCAACGGCCTGCTGATCGGCGTCGCGGTCGGGCTGCTCGGGCGCAGCGGCCGTGTCGCCGACGGCGCCGAGGTTCGCGTCGACATTCCGCATTCGATGCGCCAGGCCGACGACCCCCGCGCCAACGCCACCACCGGGCTGCCGATCAGCGTCGGCTACCGCGCGGGCGAACGCGCCGATCTGCCCGCGATCCGCGCGGCGCTCAAGGCCGCGGGCCTGGCCTACCGCGATCCGGCGACCATCCCACCCATCCAGCACCTGCAACCGGTGCAGATGTTGTTGCCGAAGGTGGTCCTGCACCGGTTCGCCCGCACCGCCAAGGCGCCGGAATGCCTGTGCACCAATATGGGTCGCACCGCGCAGAACATCGCGGTCCTCGGGTCACACCGCGCACGCGACGTCATCATGCGCCCGGTGGTCAATCCCGGTCCTGTCGAGTTGTTCCGCCAGGTAGAGGTCGGCGTCAATCTCGCGTTCTCCTGCGATGACGACACCGTGACACTCGTGGTCACCGGCGGCGACCCCGACCGGTTCCCCACCCGCGCGGCACTGCGCGAGCTGTTGGCCGCCGAGTTCGCGGACTGGGGGCTGACGCCGCGCTTCTGGTGAAAGGCTCGCCGGTTCGGGTCTAGGAGGCTTCCTCGACGAAGCCGGCAGCAGCGTCGACCTGATCGATCCGCAGCGCGAACCGGAATCCGCACGCGGCCTCGAGCGAAGCGGAACCTCCCTGCGCGCGGTTGCGCACCTCGACGCTCACATCGAGGTCGTCGAACCCCACGTGGAACCGTTGCGCCATCCACAACGGGGTGTGCCACGCCGTCTGCCCGGCGAGCACATCGCCGGGACCGGGCCGGAAGTCCCGCAGCCGCACGCAAACCGGCGTGTACCCGTCGGTGTCGGGCGCGAGGTACAGCACCACCGGGCCGTGCATCTCGATCAGCAGTCGCAACACCCGCAACGCGTCATCACTGGCTTCGACCGCACGGTGGCGATGATCTACCTTGCGGCCGTGTGGATGTCGAACCATAGTGCACTCCTCGCTACTTCTGGACGGTGAATCGCGTTCGGAGCACACTATGGTGGCGCAAGGTTGGTCCGGGGTTGGTGCCCGGCCGATTCCGCGCGGATCGTGGCACGCCCGGCGACGATGACCCACCGGCCAGGCCGCCGCTTCGAGTAGTCGCTCGGCCGCGCGTCGCCGGTCGGCGGACTGGTTCTCGCAGACAAAGTTCACGAGAGCGCTTGTGCTCATAAACCAAGTCCGCCTGTCTCAAAATTAATTCGACGGCGTAAACAATCGTGAAGTGACTCACTGCGTGAGCACCGTTCCGCAGCGCCGCATCACCGCGACGAAGTCGATCCGATCGATTGCCGTACTATTGCCAACAATCGAGTAATTGCCTCCTCCCAGGTGATATGCGCCACCGTAACGGGTTGCCGGAATTCCCGTAACACTATGTCGCACAAACATTTTCATGCCGAACAGTGCGCTGGATCACTGCACCTGACGACGCCGAACGACCGGTAGGGTTCGATTCCACCGGCACTAGCGTTTTCGTCCGGCAACCCATTCTTCGACCGCATCCGGGAGCTCACGTGTCACAATCGCGTTTCGAATCCATCGGGGCATATCTTCCGTCGAACATCCTGTCCACCACCGAATTGATCTCCCGGCTGGCAACGCCGCCGTCCTTCGATCTGGAGCGCATCACCGGCGTGAAAGAACGCCGGGTGCGCGACACCCGCCCGGAATCGGTCGAGGACTCGTTCACCCTCGCCGTCAACGCCGCGCAGGACTGCCTGTCACGGTCGCGCTACGCGCCGGGCGAGCTGGACGTGATCATCTCGTGCTCGATCACCCGCAGCAACGACGGCACCCGCATGTTCATGGAGCCCTCGTTCGCGTCGACGATCGCCAAGACCGTCGGCGCCGAGCGGGCCATCACCTTCGACGTCTCCAACGCGTGCGCCGGAATGCTCACCAGCACTTACATTCTGGACCGGATGATCCGCTCCGGCGTGGTGCGCAACGGCATGGTGGTCAGCGGCGAGGCGATCACCCCCATCGCCGAGACCGCGGTGAACGAGATCACCGAGAAATACGATCTGCAGTTCGCGTCGCTGTCGGTGGGCGACTCCGGGTGCGCGATCGTGCTCGACCGCGCGGTCGACGACGCCGACAAGATCCACTACGTCGAATTGTTCACCGCCGCGGAGCATTCGCACCTGTGCCTGGGCATGCCGAGCGACAAGTCCTCGGGCGTCGCGCTCTACACCGACAACCGCAAGATGCACAACGAGGCGCGGTTCCTGCTCTGGCCCGACGCCCAGGGCGACTTCCTCGAGCAGCAGGGTCGCGACTTCGCCGGCGAGCAGTTCGACTACATCATCCATCACCAGTTCGGCGCTGCCGCGGTGCCCTATATCAACGCGGTGGCCGCGCGCGAGTTCGGCGCCGAGATCCCGCCGGATCTCAATGTGATCGAGAAGTACGGAAACACCTCGACCACTTCACATTTCATCGTTCTGCACGATCAGCTCGCCGACGACAACATCGCGGCGGGGTCGAAACTGCTCATGGTGCCCGCCGCGTCGGGCGTCGTCGCGGGGTTCCTGTCCGCCACCATCTCCTCCCTGAAGGTCTGAGGTCAACACATGGGCATCCGCATCCGCGCCACGGGCACGAGCACGTCGACCGACACCCACAGCGTCGTCACCCACAGCGGGCGCGCCGCCGCGCAATGTCTGGAGCGGGCCGGCGTCCGCCCCGACCAGGTCGGCGTGCTGATCAATACCGGCGTGTTCCGCGACTCGAACACCGTGGAACCGGCAGTGGCCGCGCTGATCCAGAAGGCGGCGGGTATCGGGCTCGACTACACCAAGGCCGATCCGCGGACCTTCTCCTTCGATCTGATGAACGGCGCGGTCGGCGTCGTCAATGCCGTCCAGGTGGCGGGCTCGGTCTTGACGACGGGTAGTACCGAGCACGTCCTGATCGTCGCGGGCGATACGCATCCATCGTTGGCCAGGTCGAGCGCCGACGCCGAATTCCCTTATGCCACCTCGGGTGCCGCGCTGCTGCTCGAGCAGGTCGACGACCCCGAGGGCTTCGGCCCGGTGCACACCGCGACCGCGCCCGGCACTCCCGCCGGACAGGCCTACGTCGACACGGCCGCCATGGGCACCGTCGGACGAACACTGATGACGGTCGAACGCGAACCCGACTACGAGGACCGAATCCTCGCGGTTGCCACCGACGTCGCGCACTCCGCGCTCACCGACCTCGACACTGCTACCGTCGCGTTGATCGCGTCCACCCCGAGTCCGCGTTTCCCCGGGCGGCTCGCCGACGCGCTCGGCATCGACCAGGCCGCGGTGCGGGTACCCGACCTGTCCGACGGCGACCCGCACACCGCCGCCCTGCCGTTGGCCTACGCTCGCGCGAACGCCGAGGGCACTCTCGCCGGCTACACCCACGTGCTGTTCGTCGCCGCGGGTGCGGGCCCGTCCGCGGCCGCCACGCTGTACCGACTACCCGCGGAGACCACGGCGTGACGACGGCGACCTACTGGGCGACGATCGACCGGTTCCGGGCGCTCGCCGACCAGGAGCCCGATCGCGAGGCGGTCATCTATCCCGACGGCACCGCCGCCGACGGGCTGCCCGAGTACCGCCATCTCAGCTACCGCGACCTCGACCGCTGGTCAGACGCCATCGCCGAACATCTCACCGATTCCGGGGTGGGCAGCGGCACCCGCACCATCGTGCTCGTGCTGCCGAGCCCGCAGCTGTACGCGATCCTGTTCGCGCTGTTGAAGATCGGCGCCGTTCCGGTCGTCATCGATCCGGGCATGGGCGTGCGCCGCATGGTGCACTGCCTGCGCGCGGTCGAGGCGGAGGCGTTCATCGGAATCCCGCAGGCGCATGCCCTGCGGGTGCTGTTCCCGCGAAGTTTCCGGCGCGTACGCACCACGCTCACCGTGGGGCGTCGCTGGTTCTGGGGTGGACCGACCCTGGATTCGTGGGCTCGCACCCCGTCGGGCACGCTGCCCGAGCGAGTTCCCGCCGAGTCCGACCAGTTGCTGATCATCGGATTCACCACGGGCAGTACCGGTCCCGCCAAAGCCGTCGAGCTGACGCACGGCAACCTCGCCGCGATGGTGGAGCAGGTGCATGCCGCTCGGGGGAACACCCCACCCCACACCTCGCTCGTGACGCTGCCGCTGGTCGGTGTGCTCGACCTGCTGCTGGGATCGAGATGTGTGTTGCCGCCGCTGATTCCGAGCAAAGTCGGCTCGACCGATCCGGCGCACGTGGTCGACGCGATCCAGCGTTTCGGGGTGCGCACGATGTTCGCCTCGCCCGCGGTCCTCATCCCGCTGCTGGAACGGTTGCGCGCGCATCCGGTCGAGCTGGACTCGCTGGCCAGCATCTTCTCCGGTGGCGCACCCGTTCCGCACTGGTGTGTCGCCGGATTACGCGAGGTCTTGCGCCCCGATGTCGAGATCTACGCCGGATACGGCTCGACCGAGGCGCTGCCCATGTCGACGATCGAATCGCGGGAACTACTCGACGGTTTGGTCGAACGCGCCACCAGCGGTGCGGGCACCTGCATCGGCAGGCCCACCGATCGCGTGCGGGTACGGCTGCTCGCCATCAGCGATGACCCGGTCGCGACCTGGGCCGACACCGAGGAACTCGCCCCGGGCGAAGTCGGCGAGATCGTGGTCACGGGTCCGAATGTGAGTACCCGCTACTACTGGCCCGCACAGGCCAATGCCGCGGGCAAGATCAGCGACGGCGCGCGGACCTGGCATCGCACCGGCGATCTGGGGTGGCTCGACGAGCAGGGTCGAATCTGGTTCTGCGGGCGCAAGAGCCAGCGGATCACGACCATGCTCGGCCCGATGTTCACCGTGCAGGTCGAGCAGGTCTTCACCGCGGTCGCCGGGGTCGCGCGGACGGCGCTGGTCGGTGTCGGCGCCCCCGGCGCCCAGCGACCGGTGCTGTGTGTGGAGCTCGAACCCGGCGCGGACGCGATGGCCGCGCTCACCCGATTGCGCACGCGCGCTACCGAATTCGATACTCTGGTGCCGATCACGGAGTTCCTCGTACATCCGAGCTTCCCTGTCGATATCCGGCACAACGCCAAGATCGGCCGCGAACAACTCGCCCGCTGGGCCACGAAGAAACTGGACTCGCGACGATGAAGATCCTGGTCACCGGCGCGTCCGGATTCCTCGGCGGCGCCATCGTGCGGGCGCTGATCGCGGCGGGCAACGACGATGTCTCGATCCTGGTGCGGCGCACCAGCGTTCTCGACGATCTGGGCCCCGCCGCCGAGCACGTCACGCTCGTCTACGGCGACCTCGCCGACGCGGCGTCTCTGCGCAGGGCCACCAGCGGCATGGACGCGGTGATCCACAGCGCGGCGCGGGTCGACGAACGCGGTACCAGGGACCGCTTCTGGACCGAGAACGTGCGGGCCACCGAGCTCCTCCTGGACGCGGCGCGCCGCGGCGGCGCGAGCCGGTTCGTCTTCATCTCGAGTCCGAGTGCCCTGATGGAGCGAGACGGTGGCGATCAGGTCGAGGTGAACGAGTCGCTGCCCTATCCGAGTCGCTATCTCAACCACTACTCCGAAACCAAAGCCGCGGCCGAACGTGCCGTACTGGCCGCTGACACACCGGAATTCACGACGGTGGCGCTGCGGCCGCGCGCGATCTGGGGCGCGGGCGACCGATCGGGGCCGATCGTTCGGTTGCTCGACCGGACCGCCGCGGGCTCGCTGCCCGACCTGTCCTACGGTCGCACCGTCGAGGCCTCGCTGTGTCACGTGGACAATATCGTGCACGCCAGTCTGCTGGCGGTGCGCTCGGACGCGGTGGGTGGCAAGGCCTATTTCATCGCCGATGCCGAGAAGACCGATGTCTGGGGATTTCTCGGCGAGGTCGCCACTCGCCTGGGACTGCGGCCCCCGACGCGCCGACCGAACCCGCGCGTGCTCGCCGCGGTCGTCGCGACCATCGAGACGATCTGGCGCATACCGGCGGTGGCGAATCGCTGGTCACCACCGTTGTCGCGCTATGCCGTCGCGCTGATGACACGCACCGCCACCTACGACACCGGGGCGGCACGCCGCGATCTCGGCTACGCGCCCGTGGTGGATCGCGACACCGGTCTGACCGAATTCCTGGCATGGCTCGACGAACAGGGCGGCATCGAAGTGCTCGCCGAGGACCTTCGATAGTTCGCGGCGTGTGCTCGCCCGACACCTTCGCGCACCACCGACGACGCCCAGGAGGCAATCATGAACGGCACCAACGTTTTCCGTCGTCCGGTGACGACCACCGAGCGGATGTACTTCCCGATGCGCGAGCTGGCCCCGCCGTTCCTCATGCAGCTCGCGATTCCCGGTGAGGGCAACATAGACCCGGAGTCATTGCGCTCAGCGGTAACCATCGCAGCGGCGGCCACCCCCGGCGCGCGACTGCGACGCCGCGGCGACGAATGGGTCGACAGCGACATCGTCCCGGCCGTGCGCGTGGTCGACCACCGGCTGAGCTACCCCGCCCTGGAAACCGATCCCGTCCTCACCGGCGCGATCGGACCGACCGCTGATGCCACCGTCGAGGTACTCCTGCTCACCGGCGCGCCGACAACACTGATCTTCCGCGTCTTCCACGGTGTGATGGACGGCGTCGGCATGGTGACATGGGCGAGGAACGTGCTGCGCGCACTGCGCGGCGAGGATCCGGTTCCCCAGCGCGATCCGATCGCCGACCAGGAGCTCGTCGCGAAAGTCGGCGCCGCGGGCAGGCCGACTCCGATGATCCCGCGCTACCGCACCGCCCTCGGCCGAGGCCGGCAGCATCGCGATCTCGCGCCCCATCTCCTGCGTCATCGCCGGATCGAGGCCGCCGGTCCCGGCGCGCTGGCCCGCGTCTGCGCCCTGCTGGCCGCCGAGACCCCCGGCACTTCGCGCATCATGATGCCCGTCGACCTCCGTCGCCACGATCCCGACCTGCGCTCCACCGCCAACCTCGCGCTGCCCCTGTTCCTCGATATCGAGCCCGGTCGCGACTGGACCTCGATCAAGGACCAGATCAAATCGGGACTGCGCGAACGGCGCGAGCTCGATCAGCTGGCCAACACCCGCATCACGCTGATCCCGGACTCGATCAATCGCGGCGTGTTGCGCGCCACGAACTGGCTCGGCGCCCGCCTCGACCGAAACCTCGCCTCCGCCACCGTCTCCCACATGGGCCGATTCACTACCGATGAGCTCGCCGTCCCCGGCTTCCGGCCGACCGGACTGTTCGTCCTGCCCCAGCACAGCGTCGCCATGCCCCTGCTGTTCGGGCTGACCGAGTTCGACGGCCACACCGACCTGACCGTGTCGGCCCGCAACGGCGCGGGGATCGAGTCCCGCCTCGAGGCCCTACTCGATCGCATCGTCGCGATGCTCGAAGCCGAACTTCCCACCCACAGCCCGGCGGACCGGTCACAGTAGCCACACCCGCACCATCGGCGACCCGGGTCGCCACCGTGACTATCCTGGACCTCGTGGGCATCATCGGCGAACTCTTCCCAGGCAAGAAGCTGCAGAACGAAGGCAGCGGCGACTCCAACGGCCAACCCCACCTCGACTTGGACCTCGAAGCAGGCGTCATCCGCGTTTCCGGCACTGCCACCCAGCGCCCGACCGACGACGAACCCGACGCCTGACCGGCGCTCATCGCCGGTCGCGCGCGATCCACGGGTCGTCGGTCACCGACCGCGCACCGTGCCCGATCGCGGCGCGGCCGGTTCGCCAGGGTTATCCACCCAGAAAGGCCGTCCACGCGAGCACCGAAGCGGCGAGCGCGTCCTCCCATTCCGGTTTCCGCTCCCCTGGCTCGTTCCGCGAGCCGACAGGCGGAATCAGCGGCCGATTCGGTGTCCACCGGGCGACCCGGTCCCACCATCGGCGTTCACCCCAGCGGGAATCTCCGCTGCCCATCGCCACCGTCGCCATCACCGCACCGCGCAAGCGTCGGCCGCCGGATACCTACGTCGGCGCCGGACGAAGGCCACTGCCGCCGTCTCGGGCACGGCCCCTCTCGTGCGCCTCATGGCGCCTCCGCGCGCGCGACAGCGGCGACGAACGCCGCGGCGTCGACCCCGCCGACCACCCGGCCTTCGTGCACGATCAGCACCTCACCGTGATAGTCGGCGAGCCGTGTGATCGCGGCTCCCACCGGCTCGGTGGTGCCGACGAACGCCGGCGGCGGATCCAGGTGTGCGCCGACCGGATCCTCGTCCGCGGCGCCGACGAGCCGAGCCTGCGTCGCGGTCCCGAGCACCTCGGCGACCACGACCGGTCCCGCGGTCTGCCTGGCCAGGACGACCGGAAGCGACCGACGCGAGGCCAGTTCCGCGCGCACCGACGACACGGTCGTCGTCGACGGGAGCAACCGCGCCTCGGCGAGCACCGACGAACCCACCCCGACCGACCGGGCGCCCTCGACCACTCCGAGCGCCGAACCGACCGTCGGCTCACCGTGCGCCGCGAGCAACGGGAAACCGAACTGCCCGAGCCACCCGTCGTCGAAGTACTTCGACAGGTATCCGCGTCCGGAGTCGGGCGCGATCACCACCACCACATCCGTCGGCCCGAGCGAACGAGCCACCCGGAGCGCGGCGGCGATCGACGTGCCCGAGGAACCACCGAGCAGCAGTCCTTCCTCCTTGGCCAACCGGTGCAGCACCCGCAGCGACTCCCCGTCGGAGATCCGCTCGATCCGGTCGATCACCTCGGTGTGATAGGACAGCGGCCACTCGTCGAGTTCGGTGTCCGGATGCCGGTAGTGGCCCACCGATTCGACATACCAGGCCCGACCGTCGCCGCCGCCGTACACCGAGGTCTCGGGATCGGCGCCGACGATCACGACCCGCCCGTCCGAGGCCTGCTTCAGGAATTCCCCTGCGCCGCTGACGGTTCCGCCCGTGCCGATACCCGCCACGTAGTGGGTGACGGCGCCGCCGGTCTGCGCCCAGATCTCGGGACCGGTGGTTTCCCGGTGCGCGGCCGGATTGGCCGGGTTGTCGTACTGGCCGGCGAACCACGCGCCGGGGATCTCCTGCGCCAACCGCAACCCGACACTGCGCAGGTGCTCGGGGTGCCCGACCGGGCGGCCGCCGGGCGTCACGTGCACCTCGGCGCCGTAGGCCCGCAGCAGCGCGATCTTGTCGCGGCTGGACTTGTCCGGCACGACCACCACCGTGCGATAGCCACGTGCCGCCGCGATCGCGGCCAACCCGATGCCGGTGTTGCCCGACGTCGCCTCCACGACAACCCCACCCGGGCGCAGCTCCCCCGCGGCCTCGGCGGCGTCGAGCATGAACAGCGCCGCCCGATCCTTCACGCTCCCACCGGGATTGAGATATTCGAGCTTGACGTACACCGTGGCCTCGATACCGTCGGCGATCCGGTTCAACCGGACCAGCGGGGTGTGCCCGACGGCCTGGTCGATGGAGTCGAAGACCGCGGCGCTACGCGCGCTGCCCGGAAGTACCGCGCCACCCGGCTCGGAATTACTCATCGAAAACCTCGTTCTCCGCACACGATTCGGCGCGGACCCTCCGCCGCGCGTGCTTGCTCCAGATTCCCCGCAACCACAGCGCATCGACAGGTTTGTTCTCAGCCCGATTCGATCGAGGCCTCGCGAATTACTCGCACCCGTGCGCCGAATCATTGCGCCTGGATAGCGCGATGGCGATAGTTCTCGGCACGTCGTCGAGTAGGAGGCCGCCATGACCGCGACCGAACCACCCCGTTCCGGCGCACAAGCCGTCGACCGTGCCGTGTACGTGTTGAACTGCTTTCAGGGCGGCGACCCCGAATTGTCGCTCAGCGAATTGGCGCAGCGGGCGGGGCTGCCGGTGAGTACCACCTTCCGGCTGGCGCAGGCACTGGTGCGCGGCAGGCTGCTGGAGCAGGACCCGGCGACCGACCGCTACCGGATCGGGCACGGGCTGGCCTGCCTGGCCCGTCCCGCGCTGTCGCGCCTGGGACTCGACGACGCGGCGCCGCACCTGTACGCACTGGCCGCGGGCATCAAGATCACCGTCAGCCTCAGTGTCGCCGATGCCGACGAGGCCCTCACAGTCTTCCAGGCTCGACCCCCGATCCACTTCTGTCACAACCAGATTCCGCGGGAGCGCAGACCGTTGAGCACCAGCGCCGTCGGCCATGCATTGCTCGCGCACACCACGGCGGGACTCGACCGCGGCAACAGCGAACTGTTCGACACCATCCGCCGCCGCGGGTTCGCCACCGAGGAGATCGACAGCGACGAACCGATCCGCGCGATCGCCGTTCCGGTGCTCGGGCCGGATCGCCAGGTGTGGGGCGCGATCGGGGTGCAGGCGCGCGCGGTGCGCCTCGATCGCGATCTGGTTCGCGCCGTACTGCCCGCCATTCACCAGATCGCGGTGCGCATCGGCCCCTATTTCCATACCGCAGCCGCAGGTGAGGGATTCGACGCACCATGATTTTCACGATGTGGAAACAGTATTGCCGAGATATTATCTGTTGACGCATTATTGAATCGAGGCGGCGTTCCCAACGCCGATCCCTTTCACGAAAGTCACATCATGATCGAATCCCCCGCGCTCGTCCGCCGTCGTACGGTGGACTTGATGCGCCTGTCCCCCGGATTCTGTCGCAGCTGAAATAGCGGCGACATTCTTCCGTCGTCGAACTCCGCCTTCTCTCATACCCACCCGTTCAATCCGTCCCCTTCGTGTGCGGATCGTCGCGGCGTGGCCCGTTGTGGCCCGCCGCGTGCTCCGCCACGCCGTCGAAAGAATTCGCGAACCATGCTGTCCACTACCTTCCGACGACGTCCGCTGCGTGCGCTCGCCGCCGCGCTCGTCGCCCCCGCCGTCCTCGCGGTCCTCACCGCGTGCGGCGGCACCGATGCGCCGACGACCGCCGACGGCAAAACCGTCCTGCGTTACCAGGGACAGACCGGACAGGTCACGCCGTTCGAGCTCGCTGACAACCTGGGCTACTTCACCAAGATCAGCTTTCAGTGGGAGGGCGACACCACCAGCGGCCCGGCCAATATCCAGGCGGCCGCCACCAAACAGGTCGAATTCGGCAGCGCGTTCAACGGCGCGGTGGTCAAGCTCGCCGCGGGTGGTGCGCCGGTCCAGGCGGTGCTGAGCTCCTACGGCTCCGATGCCAAGTCGTTCACCGGCTATTTCGTGCGCGACGACTCCCCTATCACCAGTGCCCGTGACCTGATCGGCAAGAAGGTCGGCGTCAACACCCTCGGCGCGCACCACGAATTCGTCACCCGCGAATGGCTGCACCAGCAGGGGCTCAGCGAGGCCGAGATCAAGCAGGTCCAGCTGATCGTGGTGCCGCCGGTGAACACCGAGGAGGCGCTGCGCAGCGGTCAGATCGACGTCGGCGCGCTCAACAGCGTGTACCGCGAGACCGCGGTCGGCCGCGGCGGCCTGCACCCGCTGTTCACCGACACCGGAATCTTCGGTGAATTCGATTACGGCACTTACGTTTTCCGCAAGGACTACATCGCCCAGAACCCCGAGGCCGTCAAGGACTTCGTGCAGGGCACCGCACGGGCGACCCGGTGGCTGCAACTCACGCCGCGCGACGAGGTCGTCGCGAAGTTCACCGAGATCATCAACAAGCGCGGACGCAACGAGAATCTCAAGCTGCTCGACTACTGGCGCAGCCTCGGCATTCCGGTGCCCGGAGCGGTGATCGCGGACAAGGAGATCCAGATCTGGATCGATTGGCTCGAGCGCAACGGTGAGCTGCCCAAGGGCAAGATCATCGCCAAGGACCTGTTCACCAACAAGGACAACCCTTACGCCAACGGCACCTACCAGCCGACCAGCGGTCCGACCGGAGAGGTGGTGGCCGCGAAATGACCGCCACCCCAGCCAAACTCGCGCTGCGCTCGGTGAGCAAGCAGTTTCCCGTGCGCGGCACCGACGAGAAGTTCACCGCGATCGAAGACATCTCCATCGAGGTCGAAGCGGGCGAGTTCCTCGTCCTGGTCGGGCCCAGCGGCTCCGGCAAATCCACGCTGCTCGATCTGCTCGGCGGACTGAGCAAACCCAGCTCCGGACAGATCCTGCTCGACGGCGCCCCGATCACCGGTCCGGGCCTGGACCGTGGCGTGGTGTTCCAGCAATACGCGCTGCTGCCGTGGCGCACCGCCCGCGCCAACATCCAGTTCGGCCTCGAAGCCAAAGGCATCGCACGCAAAGAACGCAAGGCGATCGCCGAGCACTACCTGGAACTGGTCGGCCTGGCCGGCTTCGGTGACCGATACCCACACGAATTGTCCGGCGGCATGAAGCAGCGGGTGGCGATCGCCCGCAGCCTGGCCTTCGACCCCGAAGTGCTGCTGATGGACGAGCCGTTCGCCGCACTCGACGCGCAGACCAGGGAGTCGCTGCAGGACGAACTCCTGCGGATCTGGCGCGCCACCGGCAAGACCATCCTGTTCATCACCCACGGCATCGACGAAGCGGTGTACCTGGGCCAGCGCGTCGCGGTGCTCACCTCACGCCCCGGCCGGGTGAAGGCCGTGATCGACATCGACATCGAGCGCGGTGGCGATATCGACCTCCGCTCCAGCGAACAGTTCCGTGACTACCGCCATCGGATCTGGACCGAACTACGCAGCGAGGTGAGCCGGGCCCAGCGCCTGGAACTCGCCGCCGACGACAGCACGGCCGCCGACGCGGTCGCGTCCACCGACAGGAGTCCCGCCCATGTCTAGCGCTGTCCCCCTGCTCGTCCGTCCCGTCGAGGCCCCCGCCGCACCGGCCGCATCCGCGCGAACACCCACCGCGCCGCCCGCCGCTCGCTCCGCGCTCGCCCGCACGATCCGCTCGGCGGGCAGCGCCGCGCTTCGCGTCGCCAAGCCGCTGCTCGCCTTCGTCCTGCTACTCGGCGTGTGGGAGCTGGCGCCCCGGTTCGGCCTGGTCGACGAGGTGTTCCTGCCGCCGTTCTCCACGGTGGTCCAGGCCTTCGTCGAGCTGGCGGGCAACGGTCAGCTGGCCGAACACACCTCGGCGAGCCTGACCCGGTCGGTCACCGGCTTCTCCATCGCCCTGGTGATCGCCGTCCCGGTCGGTATCGCCATCGCCTGGTACAAGCCGGTGTCGGATTTCATCAATCCGGTGCTCGAACTGTTCCGCAACACCGCCGCGCTCGCGCTGCTGCCGGTGTTCGTGCTGATCCTCGGCATCGGCGAGACGTCGAAGATCGCGCTGATCGGCTACGCCACGTTCTTCCCGATCCTGCTCAACACCATCACCGGTGTCCGCACCGTCGACCCGCTGCTGGTGAAATCGGCGGTATCGCTGGGCTTCTCACCGTTGCGGTTGTTCCAGAAGGTGATCCTGCCTGCGGCGATCCCGTCCATCTTCACCGGTATTCGGATGGCCGCGGCGGGCTCGATCCTGGTCCTCATCGCCGCCGAGATGATCGGCGCGCGAGCCGGTTTGGGCTATCTCATCACCGCCGCGCAGCAGAACTTCCAGATTCCGCAGATGTACGCGGGGATCGTGGCGATCTCGCTGATCGGTCTCGGTTTCAACTTCGCCCTCGTCGCCCTGGAACGCCGCCTCTCGCGCTGGCGCACCTCACCGACCAACGCCTGATCAGGAGATCACCATGGCTCGCAAGACTTTCCACCTGAACGCCTTCCTGATGGGCGTCGGTCACCACGAGGCCGCGTGGCGCCATCCCCGCACCGACGAACAGCGTGTGCTCGACGTGCGCCACTTCCAGGAGCTGGCCCGCATCGCCGAACGCGGCAAGCTCGACTCGGTCTTCTTCGCCGACAACCTCGCCGTGGGACCGCGGATCGAACGCAACACCCTCACAGTGTTCGAACCGATCACGCTGCTGTCGGCGATCGCCGCGGTCACCGAGCGGATCGGCCTGATCGCCACCGCGTCGACCAGCTACAACGAACCGTTCAATCTCGCGCGCAAGTTCGCCTCGCTCGACCACATCAGTGCCGGCCGCGCCGGGTGGAACATCGTGACCTCCGGCAATGTCGACGAGGCCTACAACTTCGGGCTCGACGCGATTCCCGAGCACGCCCGCCGCTACGAACGGGCCGAGGAGTTCGTCGAGGTGGCGCTGGCGCTGTGGGACAGCTGGGAAGCCGAGGCGATCGTGCTCGACACCGAGACCGGCGTCTTCGCCGACCCGACCCGGGTCCACACCCTCGACTACGCCGGCGAGCGCTTCCGCGTGCGCGGCCCGCTCAACTCACCGCGCGGACCGCAGGGCAGGCCGCTGCTGGTGCAGGCCGGATCCTCGGAATCGGGCAAGGAGTTCGCCGCCCACCGTGCCGAAGCTGTGTTCACCGCCCAGCGCACCCTCGACGAGGGCGTGCGGTTCTACCGCGATCTCAAGTCGCGCCTGGCGAAATACGGTCGCGCACAAGACGACTTGAAGGTGCTGCCGGGTCTGGTGCCGTTCATCGCCGACACCGTCGAGGAGGCCAGGGCGCTCGAGCAGGAGTTCACCGATCTGATCTCGCCCGATTACGCCCTGCGCCAGCTCTCCTCGATGCTCGGCGTCGACCTCACCGCGCATGCGCTGGACGCGCCGTTGCCACCGCTGCCCGCCGAGAGCGAGATCGAGGGCGGCAAGAGCCGGTTCACACTGGTCAAGGAGCTGGCCGAGAACGAGGACCTCACAGTGCGCCAGCTCATCGGCAAGCTGGGCGGCGGTCGCGGGCACCGCACCTTCGCAGGCACCCCCGAACAGGTGGCCGACGAGCTGCAGAGCTGGTTCGAGGCGGGCGCGGCCGACGGGTTCAACATCATGGCGCCCTACCTGCCCGGTGGCCTCGCGGATTTCGTCGACCGCGTAGTGCCGATCCTGCAGGAACGCGGACTGTTCCGCACCGACTACGAATCCACCACGCTGCGCGGCCATTACGGCCTCGACCCGGTGGAAAGCCAATTCGCCGAACAGGATTCACGGGTGAGCGCCTGATGCGAGCGCGCCGACTCGACATCGAGTTCATGCGGGTGGTGAGCAGCGCCTGTCCGGGGTGAGCCCGCCCGCGTCCCCGCACCAGACTTCTCCCGAAGGACCACCGACATGACCACCATCGAAAGCCCCCGCGTCGTCACCGCGCTCGAGATCACCCCCGTCGCGGGCCACATCGGCGCCGAGGTGACCGGCGTAGACCTGCGTGAGGAACTCGCCGCCGCCCAGGTCGACGAGCTCACCGCGGCGCTGCATCGCCACAAGGTGCTGTTCTTCCGCGATCAGCAGATCGGACACACCGAACAGATCGCGTTCTCCCGTCGTTTCGGCGCCGTCACCCCGTCGCATCCCTACGACGACGACGCGCCCACCGAGCACCCGGAGATCCTGGCGGTCGACAGTCGCCTCTACGAGAAGAAGTTCGGCCGCAAGAAGTTCAGCTACACCAACCAGTGGCACACCGATGTCTCGCCGCTGATCAACCCGCCCGCGGCCTCGATCCTGCGGGCCGAGATCGCGCCGGAGACCGGCGGCGACACCCAGTGGACAAACCTTGCCGCGGCCTACGCCGGCCTGCCGGAATCGCTGCGCACCTTCCTCGACGGCCTGCGCGCCGAACATCGCTTCGGCGGCCGGATCCCGCCGTGGGAGGCAGGCAGCGAATACGCCCGCAAGATCGCCGCCGCGCCGCTGGTGACCGAACACCCCGTCGTGCGCGTCCACCCGGTGACCGGTGAGCGCGTGCTGTTCGTCAACCCCGGCTTCACCACCAGGATCCTGGGGCTCACCCCGCCGCAGAGCGATGCCCTGTTGCAACTGCTCTTCGACGAGATCTCCCATCCCGCCTACACCGTCCGCTTCCGCTGGACCAAGGGCAGCATCGCGTTCTGGGACAACCGCGCCACCGCGCATCTGGCCCCCAGCGACCTCGACCACCTCGACGTCACCCGGGTCCTCTACCGCACCACCCTCGAGGGCGACATCCCCGTCGGCGTCGACGGCCGGTCCTCCACCCCGATCGCCGGCGCGAAGTTCACCGGCGCCTGAGAACCCGATGCGGCGCCCGCCCTTTCGCGGCGGGCGCCGCATCCCCCGGCCGTCGGTGGCCACTACCTCCCTACGCGACACACAGGAGCACACATGACCCAACCGTGGCACACCGCAACCGATGTGCTCGTCATCGGCGGCGGTCCGGCGGCAGCCTGGGCCGCGATCCACGCCCGCGAGGCAGGCGCCGAGGTGATCCTGGTCGACAAGGGATACTGCGGAACCAGCGGCGCCACAGCGCCTTCCGGGACCGGCGTCTGGTACGTCGCGCCCGAGGCGCAAGCCCGTGCCAACGCGAAAGCGAGCAGGGAGGCCCTCGGTGGCTACCTCGCCGACCACTACTGGATGGATCGCGTCCTCGACCAGACCTACGTCAACATGAACCGGCTCGCTGTCGAGGGCCGCTACCCGTTTCCCGTGGATCCGGCCACCGGCGCGCAATTGCGGACAGGTGTGCAAGGACCGGAGTACATGCGCCGGATGCGAGCGTGGCTCACCCGGCTCGGCGTGCAGGTCCACGATCACTCCCCCGCGCTGGAACTGCTGGTCGACGACGCGGGCGCGGTGCGCGGCGCGGCGGGCTATCAGCGACAGCTCGACCGGGACTACCGGATCACCGCGGGGGCGGTCGTGCTCGCGACCGGTGGTTGCGCGTTCCTCTCGCGCGCGCTGGGCACCAACGTCGACACCGGTGACGGCGCGTTGATGGCCGCCGAGGCGGGCGCGCGATTCTCCGGCATGGAGTTCTCCAACGCCTACGGCATCGTGCCCAAAGGTTCCACCATCACCAAGACCGCCTACTACGGCTATGCCACCTTCTTCGGCGAGGACGGCCGGGTGCTCGAGGAGGCCGGGTCGACGAAGGGCCGCTCGGTGATCGCCCGAACCCTGTTGCAGGAGAGAGTGTTCGCTCAACTGGATCGTGCGGACGAGACCGTGCAGGCGCAGATGCGGGTCGGTCAGCCGAACTTCTTCCTGCAGTTCGACCGGCGCGGCATCGATCCGTTCACCGACCGATTCGAGATCGACCTGCTCGCCGAGGGCACGGTGCGCGGCACCGGCGGCCTCGACGTGGTCGACGACGACTGCGCCACCACGGTTGCAGGTCTCTACGTCGCGGGGGACGCGGCCACCCGCGAACGTATCTGTGGTGGTTTTACCGGCGGCGGTAGCCACAACGCGGCGTGGGCGATGTCGTCGGGCAGCTGGGCGGGCGCGGGCGCGGCCGACCATGCCAGGACCGCCGGCCGGTCCACCGGCGCGGTGCACGGCATCGGGTCGGTCGGGTTGCGCCCCACCGGCGCACCGTCGGTGACCGCGTCGGAAGTCGTCGCGGCCGCGCAGGACGAGCTGATCCCGTTCGAGAAGAACTACCTGCGTCACGGTGATCGGCTGCGCCCCGCCCTCGCGCGGCTCGACGAACTGTGGGATGCCGCGTCGGCCGGTCTGGCCGGTGCTACCGGCGACGAGCGGGTCAGGGCCCGGCAGGCGGCGGCGATCACCGCGGTCGGGCGCCTCATGTACCGATCCGCGTTGGCGCGCACCGAGACTCGCGGCATGAGCAAACGCGCCGACCACCCCGACCTCGACGCGACGCAGCATCACCACCTGCACTCGGGTGGGCTCGACCGGCCGTGGGTCGATCCGGCGGACGCCCGCAACTCGGGTCTGGCGGTGGCGTCGTGATCGAACTGCTGCGCGCGCAGGACTGCATCGGCTGCGACAAATGCGTGAGCGCCTGCCCCACCAACGTCTTCGACCGCGTCGAGGGCGGGATTCCGGTTATCGCTCGGCAATCCGATTGCCAGACCTGTTTCATGTGCGAGGCGTACTGCCCGACCGACGCGCTCTACGTCGCGCCCGACGTCACCGCGCTGCCACCGGAGGCGACGGTACCGACCGAGCACATCGGTCGGTACCGGCAGAAGCTCGGTTGGGGCCACGGGCGCACCGCCGGCGCCCAGCTCGCGGTGGGACCGCGGCTCCCGCACGGCGCGCCGCCGCCCCGGCTCGGCTCCTGAGCGCGGACACCGGCTACTGCCGCAGCGGGCCGAACAGCGGGTCGTCGAATACGCTGCCTTCGACGACCGGGTCGGGTTCACGCAGCAGGTCGGCGGTGCTGACGTCGGTCCAGCCGTAGCGCCCGTCCTCGCACTGCAATTCGACCATCGAGACCGCCGAGACGGTGTCGTCGAGGGCGAAGTCGGTGAACCCGTCCTCGGCGAGCGCGGTGCGAATCTCGTGCACCGGTGTCGGGTGGGTCGCGTGGGCCAACTCCAGGTAGGGGCGCAATGGGTCGCCGTAATCGGGGATCCGCTCGCGGATCCACACCGCGGTGAGCGCGTCGGTCAGGTCCGCGCGCACCCGCAGCAGTTCCTCCGACACGGTGACCGGCAGCCGGATCGAGTCGGTGGTGACCTCGGGCGGTCCGACCGCGAGCTGGAACGGCGAGAGCTCGGCGAGCAGGTCGCGGGCACCCGACACCAAGGCCGCCAGGTGCACCCCCTTGACCCCGTCGGCGAACCCGATGCCCTGTACGCCGATCCGCAGCCGGGCGGCGTCGACCTGTTCGAGCCCGGGCAGGCGGGACAACGTGGGCGCGAAGATCTCGACCAGTTTGTCGGCGACCGGCTGGGTCGGTGCGATCTGCCAGTTGTAGAACGACCGACCCGGCGTCCATCCCGGACGCCACCACCAGCGACTGGCAACCGTCATTTCGCTCGCGACCATCGTGCGCCACCTCCCGATCTCGGCCGACCCCCGAGTGAACATCCGGCTGACCGGTGCTCCGCCCGACACGATCGGCACCGATGCTGCGATGCCAGCTACCTCACAGCGACGGTATTCCCGGCGTGACCGGCGGGCAACCTGGCGAGACCGTTCCGTTGCGTCTTCGACGCACTACACTGACAGCCATGCCTGTTCGACGGCTGATCACGCTCTCCGCGTTCGCCCTCCTGCTTCCCCTCGCCGTCACCGCGTGCACCATGACCGGGCCCGGCACCACCTCCGAATGCAGCGTGAGCGGGTGCACCGTCACCTTCGACCGCGGCGTGAGCGCCAAGGCGTCGATCCTCGGGATCGACGCCGAACTCGTCGCGGTGAACGGTGACCTGGTCACCCTGAGCGTCGGCGGGCAGCAGATCACGGTGCCGGTCGGCCAGTCGCAGGCCAGCAACGGCACCGATGTGCGGGTCAGCGAGGTGACCGACGACAAGGTCGTGGTCGTCTTCGCGACCGGGCTCAACCCGAACTGATCATCCGGCTATGTTCGTCCGGGCTGCCGGTTCGCTGACCACCCACGGCGCGTTCGGCTGATCGAGAATCCAGCGCCAGCTGCCGTCGGACTGTCTGCGCGCCACCTCCACCGTCGCGCCGGTTCCCCCGGGCAGACGTGACGATGTCAGCGCCAGATCGCCCGCGAGCAGGGCAGGGGCCTGGTGCCCGGGCTGGAACACCGGCCGGTCGGCGACCAGGCGCGCGTACGCCGCCCGTATCTCGTCCACGCCGGTCGCGACGACCCCGTCCGGCAGCGCGAGCACCGCGTCGGACTCGTACAACTCGACGAGGCCGTCCACATCACCGGCGTTCAATCGCTCGACCACCAGCCTGCTCAGATCCTCTGGGTGCTGCGCACGTTCACGCGTCTTCTCGGCCATCGCCACCCTCCCTCGACTCGGGTTGTGCGACAACGGTAACGCCGGGGTCCGACACGAATCGGACACTCGGCGCCCGAGGTCACGGGTGATCGTGCATCGTCACCGCGAACAGATACCAATTCCCGTCGTAGGGCGTATAGACGGGCTGATACCCCTGACCGCCGTGATCGGGCGGTGGGGTCCCCGGCGCGAAGTAGGCAAGACCGCCGATAATCGCCATGTCATCGAGAGCGAACTGGCACCCGCCGTCACCGGATCTCACCGTGTCGGTCCGGATCACCCCGAACCACGCGCCGGCGGATTCGCGGCAGTCCCGCGCGGCCTCGGTCATCGCGTCGGCCGATAGCCACCACGCCACTTTGTCCGGCACCCCGAACCACACCAGGGCCACCCCGAGGATCACCACCACCGGGGCGACGACGACGGCCCGGAACTCTCGGTACCGAGCACACCCGATCGGCGCCAGGATCATCCAGGACAGCCCACCGGCCAGCAATATCACGACCGCCAGGGCCCACCACAGCACGTCGATGCGCGTGGCATCGACGACGACCATCACCGCGATCGCCATCACCGCGGCCCCCGTGGTGGCCCACATCGCCACCGACCACCACCGCGGCACCTGTACGGCCGCGCGCGTCCCCACCGTTGTCATCAGCCCACCCTACGGCCGACTCGCATCCGCGTGAATGCCGAAACCCCCGAAGGCCAACGGCCCCCAGGGGTTTCACGGACACCAGGTGATGTCAGCCGATCACAGCGGCGGGAATCCCGACGATCCGGTCGCCATCCAGTTCCAGAACTCGGTGACGCGGTTGAGGACCAACGCCATGATGTCGAGGGCAGTGCTTCCCATTGTCTTCCTTCACATCCGAACGAACACTTCGCGCGTTCACCATAGCAACCGGCATCGAGTGCGCAACGTTGTGATAACGAACAGATGACAGCAACTGCGATGGTCTCCGATGACCATTCGAACTGCCCGATAACGAACGGCGCCGACGAATTCGCGTTGAGTGAACACCAGGGAAACGCACGTGAACAGCCGACCACCACCGATGTGACGGTCCCTACAGAAATCTTCCCATCCGGAATGAACAAAATATCCACAGACAATCACGTACCCGATCGCGGACTATTCCAACTGCGATGCGGTACAGGTAAATCCGTAACACAATCACCAAAACGCACAGGCGACAGAATTTTGTTCAGCTAAACCGTGATGCCCATCACCGTCTTGTCCACAGCGCAATCACAGATACGCTCTATCTCGCCGAGGCTTCACGGAAATGTTTTCACCGCCGAAGTTCGACGCATCAGGTGACACAATGCGGTGTTCCCCTCACACTCCACTCTCCGCCGCTTCGGCATGCATTCGTCACGAGGTGAACCGGCCATGGAATACACCCACCTGTCCGAATTCGAAATCCGTTCAGGGAATTTGTCGATGTGGACGCCCGAGCTCGCCACCGACGCGTGGCAGCCCGACGATCGCCCGCTCACCAGCGTCCACGCCGGCTACTGCGCCGGCGTCGATCCCACCGACCCGCTGCCCGGCCGCGGCCGCTGGATCGGCACCGTCTTCGAGATGGACGCCCCGCTCGACGGTTCCGCGTGGCGTGAGACGCTGCGGCGCTGGCATGTCAGGCACGAGGGTTTGCGCACCACGGTGACCACCGCGTCGCCGGGCGAACCGCGCAGGTTGATCGCCGCGTCCACCGCCGTCGAGATCGCCCAGCAGCCGGTCACCGGACTCACCGACGGCGCCCGGATCAACGAGTTCCTCAGCGCGACGCTCGAACAGCGCCTGTCACCGCTGGTCTGGCCGCACTGCCTGGCCGCCACGGTCGAGCACGCCGAGACCGGCGACTTCACGGTGCTCGTCGCCGCCGATCACTCCGTGATGGACGCGTACTCCCAGGCCATCCTGATCCTCGAACTGCGCACGCTCTACCGCGAGGTCATGGCGGGCGACGCCTCGCGCGAGTCGGTGACCTTCGCCAGCGCGGCCGACTTCGCCGTCCTGGAGCGGGCGTGCGCGGCCGAACTGGATCGGAACTCCCCGGCGGTCGCGATCTGGCGCGAGTTCCTCGCCGACGGCGCCATGCCTCGCTTCGCCCCACAGGCCCAGCGGCCCGCCCGCGCGGACCTACCCCAGCCCAGCGTTTCGCGGCGACTGCTCGATCTCACCGCGCTCGAACAGGTCGAAGCGGTCCTCGAGCAGGTACGGCACCGGATGTCGGTCGCGGTGTTCGCCGCGCTGGCGGTCGCCCATCAGCGCCGATTCGGCGCGGACCGCATGCGGACCGCGATGCCCATCGCGACCCGCCCCGACCTGCGCTGGCTGGAGTCGATGGGCTGGTTCGTCAATGTGGTCCCGGTCGACATCGCGCTGACCCCCGATACCGGCATCGGCGCGGCCATGGATCTGGCACGGGCCGCACTGCGTCGTTCGCGCACCGCCAACGACGCCTCCTGGTCCCGTGTGCTCGATCTGCTCGACGTCGACGAGACGCCGCGATTCGGCATCTCCTTCCTCGACATCCGCGTGCTGCCCGGCTACGAACTGGTCGCTGACCTGCGTGGAAGAACCTTGCGCGCGGAGTCGTACTCCCCCGATGAGGTGTTCCTGTGGGTCGTGCGGGCGGCCGACGGTCTGTACGTGTCGACCCGGTATCCCGCCGGGTTCCCCGCCGAGGTCATGGACGAGTTCCTGACCGCTTTCGGCCACGCGCTGTCGTCGATCACCACCGCCGTGCACGCGGATGCGGTTGTCGACGCGGGTCGCGCCGCGCAACCTTTCGCAGCGGTTTCTCCGGGCGCGGTGGTCGAGGAGCAGGGCGAACCGTCGTCGCCGGTCGCGGCGGATAGATCGATGCCTGCCGACGCACGCGCACTGCGCACCGATACGCTGCGCGTCGCCGTGCAGGCGGGATGAACGGATGCGCCCACTGTTGGCCTTCACCGGCAGCCGAGGAGATGCCCAACCCGGCATCCTGCTGGCTCACGCGCTGCGTGCGCGCGGCCACGACGTGACCTTGGCGCTCGCGCCGAACCTCGTCGCCTTCGCCCATGACCACGGGGTACCCGCGGTGCCGTTCGGCCGCGACAGCGCCGACCTCCTGGCTGCGCAGCGCACCGACCGCCGCTTCGCCGATCGCGATCCCCGCGCCCGGCTGCGGGCACTGTTCGATCTGCAACGGCGTGGGGTGCCAGAGCAGTTGGCGGACCTGCGCGCGCTGGCACCCGGACACGATCTGGTCGTGGCGGGAATGGCGGGCGAGGAGGTGGCCGAATCGGTGGCGCTGGCGCTCGGGCTGCCGTTCGCGGCCGTGCACTTCTTCCCGATCCAGCCGAACAGCGCGGTACCTGTCGCGCCGGTCCGCTGGGCCCGCCACCTGCCCGGCTTCGTACACCGAGGGGGGTGGTCGATGCTGGCCCGCGCACGAGCCGCTGCCCTCGCCCCGGTCCTCCCCGCCGCCACCGGACCCAGTGCGGCGAGCGTGCGAATTCAGGCCTACGACCCCCGGCTGTTTCCTGGTGTCGACAAGCAGTTGCCGGGGCCGTTCGTCGGATTTCCGGTCGATTCGAACGGATTCCTCACCGGTACACAAGGTTTCGAGCCCTACGCGAACGACACCCGCGATCGGCTTTCGTTCAGCGGTCCGATCGCTGGAATCACGTGCGAATCAACTGATGGCACAGCCATTTTCGAGCCTCGGACACCGTCATCGACGCTGGATTCGTGGCTGGACGAGGGATCGGCGCCGATCTACGCCGGATTCGGCTCCATGGATGTCGGCGATCCGGCCGCGTTCGTCGCGACCCTGCGCGCGGTGTGCGCCCGGCGAGGTCGTCGGCTGCTGCTCGCGTCGGGCTGGGCGACGATCGGTCCGGGATTCGAGGACACCGTCGCGATCGTCGACCAGGTCGATCATGCTCGGGTACTGCCTCGTTGTGTCGCGGCCGTGCACCACGGCGGCGCCGGAACGACGGCGGCCGCGCTGAGAGCGGGTGTGCCGCAGGTGATCTGCTCGGTCCAGGCGGATCAGCCCTACTGGGGTCACACGTTGCGACGACTCGGCCTCGCCGCCACGATTCCCGCGAAGAAGCTGACCGCCGACCGCCTGCACGCACTGCTCGATCAGGTCTCGCGTCCCGAGGTGGCGCTGCGCACGGCGTCCTATGCCGCCGGTTTCGCCACCGACGGTGTCGAACGCGCCGCCGATGCCATCGAGGCGCTGCGGGGTTCGCCGGACGCCACCGAACTGCTCCGATCCGCCGGGAGGCACCTGTGACCACCGATATCGCCATCCGCACCACCGGTCTCGGCAAGTCCTACGGCGATTTCACCGCCGTAGGCAGCGTCGACCTCACCATCGCGGCGGGCACCGTGTTCGCGCTACTCGGTCCCAATGGCGCGGGCAAGACCACCACCGTTCGCATGCTCGCGACGCTGGTCCGCCCCGACCGCGGCCACGCCGAGATCTTCGGCTACGACATCGCGCGCGACGCGACCGCCGTGCGCTCGATGATCGGGCTCACCGGACAGTACGCGTCGGTCGACGAAACCCTTACCGCTGGAGAGAATTTGCGGCTGTTCGGGCGCCTGCTCGGGCTCTCCCGCCGTGATGCCGCGCGCCGTGGCGCCGAGCTTCTCGACGAGTTCGAGCTGGCGAAGGTCATCGACCGGCCGGTGAACCAGTTCTCCGGCGGGATGCGCAGGCGGCTCGATCTGGCGGCGACGCTGCTCACCGATCCCCCGCTGATCTTCCTCGACGAGCCGACCACCGGTCTCGACCCGCACACCCGCGACAAGATGTGGGGCGTGATCCGGCGTCTGGTCGCCCGGGGCGCGACCGTCCTGCTCACCACGCAGTACCTCGAGGAGGCCGACGCGCTGGCCGACCGGATCGCGGTCATCGACCGGGGGGCGATCGTCGCCGAGGGCACCGCCGCCGAGCTGAAGTCCTCCATCGGCGATCAGGTGTTGCGCCTGGAACTCACCGATCCGGCTCAGTCCGCCAACGCTCGAGCCCTCGTCCTCGCGCTCACCGGCGAGGTACCCGAAGGGTCGTCGGCGGGCACGCTCACCGTCGCCCTGACCGACGCGGGCATCGCCGCCGATATCGTCGCCGCCTGCCGCGCCGCGGGTATCGCACTGCGCGGGTTCGCCGTCGACCGTCCCGATCTCAACGAGGTCTTCCTCGCACTGACCGGCACCGACCGCGTCGCCGCCTGATCCGAAAGACCGAGGCCACCATGACCGCCACCATCGCCGAGATCACCGTCGAGCCCGCCACGCCGCCGAGGATCGACCGCCGCCCCCGGATCACCCAGGTCAGCCTGCGCGCCTCGCTGTGGCAGTCGCTGATGATGGCGTGGCGAGGGCTGCTCACCTTCCGGCACAGCCCACAGTTGCTCTACGACGCGCTGCTGTTGCCCATTGTCGGACCCTTGCTGTTCGGCAGCATCTTCGGCACCGCCATCGCGGGCAGCACGCAGGCCTACCTGCCGATTCTGATTCCCGGCGTGCTGGTGCAGATCGTGCTCACGTCGTCGGTCGCCACCGGAGTGCAACTGTCCGAGGACATCCGGTCCGGGGTCTTCGATCGGTTCGTGGCCATGCCGATCGCCCGGTCCGCTCCTGTCGCCGGCGCCCTGCTGGCCGGGGCGACACGATATGTCATCGCCGCGACCACGGTGGTGATCGTGGGGTTCGCGATGGGTTATCGGCCGGATCATCCGGTCGGCTTCCTCGCCGGTGCGGTGCTGGTCGTCGCGGCCACCACCGCGATCAGCTGGTTGTTCGCGTTCATCGGCGTCACGGTCTCACGGCCCGCCGCGGTGCAGGGTATGTCGATGTTGGTGCTCACCTTCCTGAGTTTCGCGTCCAACGCGCTGGTGCCCGAGTCGGCGATGCCGACGTGGCTGCGCTACGTCTCCGACTACAACCCGGTGTCCTACCTGGTGTCCGCGGTGCGCGGGCTCGCCGAGGACGGCGTCATCGGCGCCGACGTCGGGTGGTCGGTGGTGGCCTCGCTCGCGATCGCCGCCGTCTTCGCACCCCTGACCGTCCGCACCCTGCGTGCTCGCTGAGGAGTTCTGATGGCACTCACCTTTTCGACCCCACCGGTCATCGCCGGCATCGGCGTCAACCGGCTCACCGCCGACGACGATCTGTTCCGCCAGCTCCACAGCCTCTACGGCAACGCACTGGTCAATCAGCTCGCATGGCGGTTCGACGAGCCGCTCGACCCTGAACTGCTCGCCCGATTCCACGCGCGATTGGCCCAGGGGTTCCTGGCCCGGCGCGTGCAGCCGGCCCGGGTGCCCTTCGCCCGCCCCTACTGGCTGCCGGCCACGGAATCGATTCCGCTGGGATGGGATTCGGTGCCCGTCGCCGACGAGGGGATTCTCGACTGGTACTTCGCGCAGAGCCGGGTCGACTTCGATCCCGAGAGCGGTCGGGTGTGGCGGCTGTCCGCCGCGCCGACCACGGCGGGTGGGACGCTGGTGTCGCTGGTGACCTCGCATGTGGCATCCGACGGCGGCGCGGTGCTCTTCGCGGTGGGCGACGCGCTGGCCCAGCTCGATGAGAGTCCTGACGTGACAACGGGTTCGGGGCGGCTCGTCGGCACGCCACCACCGAATGTGTTGGGTGCGAACATCATCGATGCGGGCCGGCAGCTGCGCGCGGTCGCGCGCGGGATTCGCGCGGCGATCGCCGCCCGTGGCGTCGTCGAGCCCGATCGCAACCCTCGTCCCGCGCTCCCGGAGCTGCCCCTGCCGACCCGGTGGTCACCGGCGGATCTGGTGGTCCAGCTCGATCTCGCGGAGTGGAACGCCGCCGCCGCACGGCACTGCGGCACCACGAACGGGCTCCTGATCGCCCTCGGCGCCGGCCTGTTCGGACGCAGCGGGCGCGTCGGTGACACCGCCGAGATTCGCGTCGACATCCCCCATTCGATGCGCACCAGTGACGACCCACGCGCCAACGCCACCACCGGCCTGCCGATCTCGGTCACCTACCGCACCGGCGAACGCGTCGACCTCGCCGCTGTTCGCTCGGCGGTGAAACGGGCGGCGACCGCCTATCGCGACCCGGCGACCACGCCCGCGTTACAGCACCTGCAACCGTTGCAGATGATCGCGCCCCGTTTCGTTCTCCGCCGTGCCGCCCGCACCGCGCGAGCCCCGGAATGCCTGTGCACCAATCTCGGTGAAACCGCCAGTGGTGTAGCCGATTTCGCAGGTCAGCGCGCTCGCGCCGTCCTCATGCGGCCGGTCGTGTGCACCAACGACACCGCCATGTTCCGTCGAGTGGAGGTGGGCGTGAACCTCTCCTTCTCCACCGACGGCCACACGGTCGTCCTCGCTGTCACCGGCGCCGACCCCGACCGCTTCCCCAGCCGCACCGTCCTGCGTGAGTCGCTGACGGCGGAATTCGAGTCGTGGGGCCTCACCCCCCGCTTCTGGTGACTTCCGCGCCCTCAGCCGCCCTTCGCCACCGCGCGGACAGCCGCCCGCGCGGCGACCAGAACCGGGTCCCAGACCGGGGAGAACGGTGGTGCGTAGCCGAGGTCGAGCGCGGTCACCTGCTCCACCGTCATTCTCGCGGTGAGCGCCACTGCCGCGATGTCGATTCGCTTGGCGGCACCGGTGTAGCCGACGATCTGCACGCCGAGCAGCCGACCGGTGCGACGTTCGGCGAGCATTTTCACCGTCATGGGTTTCGCGCCGGGGAAATAGCCCGCGCGGCCGGTGGATTCGATGGTGACAGCGTGGAACTGCAGGCCTTCGCGCCGAGCGTCGTCCTCCCCCAGGCCGGTTCGCGCCACCTCGAGGTCGCACACCTTGCTCATCGCGGTGCCGACCACGCCGGGGAAAGTGGCGTATCCGCCACCGACGCCCGAGCCGATCACCTGCCCGTGCTTGTTGGCGTGGGTGCCGAGCGGAATGTGGCGCATCGTGCCCGACACCAGATCCAGCACTTCCACGCAGTCGCCGCCGGCCCAGATGTCGTCGTATCCGCGCACGCGTTGGGCGAGGTCGGTGAGCAGACCTCCGCTCTCGCCCAGCGGAAGCCCGGCCCGTCGCGCCAGCTCGGTGGCCGGTTCCACGCCGATTCCCAGCACGACCACATCGGCCGGGAATTCGGTGTCGGCGGTGGCCACGGCGCGGGCCTTGCCGTCCTGCGATGTCGGAATACCGGTGACCTCCGCGTCGCAGACGACCCGTATTCCCATCCCCTCCATAGCTTCTCGCACGCGCGCACCCATATCCGGATCGAGCGTGGACATGGGTTGCGCACCCCGGGTGACCATGGTGACCTCGAACCCCCGGCGCACCAACGCCTCGGCCATCTCGACACCGATATACCCCGCACCCACCACGACGGCCGCGCGCCCGTCGGCAGATTCCAGACCGTCGATGAGCGCCTGTCCGTCGTCGAGGGTCTGCACCCCGTAGACCCCCTCGGCATCGATACCGGGCAGTGGGGGCCGGATCGGCGTCGCCCCCGTGGCCAACACGAGCTTGTCGTAACCCGTCCACCCCTGCGCGCCGGTGTCGAGATCACGGGAAAGGACCCGTCGCCCCACCGGGTCGATCTCGATCACCTCGGTCCGCATCCGCAGATCGATATCACGAGCGCGATGTTCGGCCACCGACCGTGCGATCAGGTCATCCGCGTCGGCGACATCGCCCGCGACCCAGTACGGGATCCCGCACGCCGAGTACGAGGAATGCCGTCCCTTCTCGAACACCACGATCTCGAGCTCGCCGGCATCGCGCAGCCTGCGCGCCTGCGACGCCGCCGCCATCCCGGTCGCGTCCGCCCCGACAACCACCATCCGTACGCCCATGTCACCACCGTACGAGAGCGTGCCGCGGTTCGGTCCACCAGCACCGCGCGCCGACGGTTCCGCGCGTCGACCCTGCTCGCGTCGGGCGCTCAGGATTCGCGGGCGGCGATCGCGGCTTGGATCCGGCGTAGCGTGCGCAGGCCCTTCTTCGCGGCAACGCTCACCATGCCGTCGAAGACGGTGGAGCCGCGATCGTCGGCCATCAAGCGTTCGAGGGTCGCCACAGCGCGGTCGTCACCGGTCGAACCGAGGGCGACGGCCGCCCAGTATCGCTTATCGGGATCGTCGTCCGCGGCCGCCTCGATGAGTCGGGGGATGATGTCCGGCGCGAATTCCGACAACGCGCTGGCGATGTAGCCGATGCGGTAGTAGCGGCGGTTCTCGAATTCGTCCCAGAGGGCGGCCAGCGCCGCGTCGCCCCCGATCATGCCGAGCGCCTCGGCCGCGCGCTCGCGCAGCCCGCTGACCGAGTCCCCCAGCAGCGGCGCGAGCACCGGGACGGCCGATTCGTCGCCGAGCACGCCGAGCGCGATCACCGCCTGGTCCCGGGCGAAGTCCTGCGGATGATCCAGCATGGCGACCACGCCGGGGACCGCCTCCTTGATGCCGAGCGCCGCGCAGCCCATCGCGGCCCACGCCTGGCAGTTGTAGCGGGTGTCGGTGAGGGAGGCGAGCAGCGGTTCGCGCAAGGAGTCGTCGCCGAAGACCTCCGCCCGGTTCAGTGCCCTGCTGTAGAGCGACCGGTGGTAGTCGGGGTAGTCACGCACGAGCGCGCGCAGTGTCTCCTTCGCGGAAGTGTCGCCGTCCTCAGCCCGCACGAGCAGGAGTCGCAGATTGTCCTCGCGGGTCTCGAGATCGCCGTCTTTCAGGAGTCGCGCGTCAGCTGGGTTCACCGCCCAACGGTACCCGGCGAACAGCCCGATACTCGACACGCCGCAGGTCACAGCGCCGGACGCGGTGATACGCCATTCGGCAGCGCCCCGACCACGTGAAGGCTGGACCGACATGCCAACGTCCGGTCGCTCTGGTCAGTGGAGTGGCGTCCGACTCAGCGTGTCGGCGGGGGCACCTCTTCGTAGACCTCGCCGACCTCGCCGCTCAGCAGTCGGTCGGTCATCTCCTGTTTCAGCACGGTCAGTCGTTCGTCGTCGGCCGGAGCGCGGTCGTCGCGGGCTCCGAGTTCGATGAATTCGTCGGTGACGAATCCCGCGTCGCGCAACCGCACCAGCACGGTCCGGTCGTGGTAGCCGAATTCCCAGACGTAGCGGGCCAGGGTGGCGCCGCGGTCGGTCGCCGCGAGTTCGGGCGCGACGACGAAACGGCCGCCGGTGACCGCGCGCAACGCCATTTCGATCGCGTCTCGTCCGCCGGGGCCCGGGAACGCGGTGCGAACGGTGACGTCGCGGCGCTCCACCGGACCGAGCACCGCGACGGCGTGGCGCATCGCGCAGTACGCGTGCGCCACCCCGCCGGGGAAGTGTGGTCCGTGGTACTTCATCAGATCGGTGAACGAGATGTCGATCGGCGTACCCGATTCGAGGACTGTCAGCATGTCTTCCTCCGGTCGGCGGTGGCCCAGTACAACGCCGAATAGAGCAATTGCGTTGCACCGGGCATGAATCCGGACCCGTGGTGGTACACCGGGTCCATGGTGGTGACCAGGAGACGACCGGGGGTCGACTGCTCGTCGAGATAGAGGATCGAACCGTCGCGGGCACCGTCCTCGGTGTGCAGATCGACCAGGCTCACCGCGCCGGGCGGGGGCTCGAGCACACCGTGGTAGTGCCAGATCACGGCGCGATCGGCGAAGAAACCCCACACCGGATGGTCCGGCGCGCGAGTGCGGAGCCGGTGGTCCTCACCGGTGCGCCACCACCAGAACACGGTGGGACGGCTCTGTTGCCGGACACCGGGCACCCAGCCCTCCACGGCGTTCTCGCCGAAAATCAGGACGGTAGCGCCCCGGTCGAGGGCAGCGAGAATGCTTGTGGTCCAGTGCCGCAACAGATCCGGGCGGAGCCGGTCGGACACCACGATCACGTCGATGTCGGTGAGTTCCTCGGATTTCCCGGTGCGCACGTGGATCGGACGGAGCCGGTACGGCGCCAGTGCGGGATCGGCCAGGGTGGCCAGTTGCGCGTGACTGCCGCCGTGCAGCAAGGCGATCGAGCAGGCGGCGCGAACGAGGTCAGTCATCGCGGCCTTCCAGCCATCGGACGAGCTGGGGGCGCAATCGCCGCGTTCCGCGAGCGGCGGTGGCGAACTGCAGCAGATCGTTGCCGCCGTGTACCAGCACCCGGCCCGCGCCGAGCGGGTAGTCGTAGTCGATCGGGGCGTCGGTCGTGCCGAGTGTGTGCACCGATCGGGCGTCGGCGGGCAGGTCCGCGTACCAGCCACGCCCGTAGAAGCCGGCCACGCCGATGCGGGCCAGTTCGTCGAACGGCACAGGTCCTGGCGTGCCGGTGCTGTACAGGAAGGACTTCGGATCGGTGCCTGCCCACACGGGATGCTCGTTCACGCGCGTCAACGCGAGATCGCGCGGGTTACGGAAGTCGAGCTTTCGCCAAGTGCTCAGGCCGTCCAGGAAGCGGCGCTGCACATGCCCGTTCACGACCACGCGTCCGCCACGGGTGACGAAGGAATCCAAGAACGGTCGCTGGTGGAGCAGGTACTCCTGATCGACATCGCCGGTCAGATAGACGCCGGTGACCGAGTCGTCGCAGGCAGTCGGCAGGTCGTAGACATCGACTTCTCGCATCCCGTCGATCACCTGCCCGTCGCAGGGGGCCATGCGGGCGTTCAGCACCGTCACGAGATTCCCCTGCCGAAATCCGGAACGGTCAGTCGCCTTGTCGCACTCGGCGTTTCGACGTCGGCGGTGACAATAGGGACCCCGTACATCTCGGAAAGCAGTGCGCTGGTGAGTAACTCGCGGGTCGGGCCGATCCGCTGATCGTCGGCGCTCACCATCAGCATCGACTGTTCGGCCACGTGCAGTGCGTGGTCAGGGTGGTGGGTGGTCATCACGACCGCCAACCCCTCGTCGGCGAGCGCGCGGAGCACCGTCAGCACCTGGGCCTGGTTGCGGAGGTCGAGGGCGGCGGCGGGTTCGTCGAGCACGATGGTGTCGCAGTCGCAGACCAACGCCCGGGCGATCAGCACCAATTGACGCTCGCCGCCACTGAGTCCGGTGTAGTCACGGTCCGCGAGATGCGAAACGCCGACCCGGTGCAGCGCCTCCCGGGCGGCTTCGCGGTCGGCGGCGGTGGGCGTGCTGTAGATCTTCACCGTCCGCGCCCTGCCCATCAGCACGATGTCGAGCACCGAGAACGAGAACACCACCGAATGGCTCTGGGGGACATAGCCCACGCCGCCGGTCGTCGCGACGGAACCGGCCACCGGGCGCGTGATTCCGGCCAGACACTTGAGCATCGTGGTCTTGCCCCGTGCGTTCGGTCCGAGCACCGCGAAGACCTGACCCGCCGCGGCGCGCACGGAGACATCACGAAAGATCCACGGCCCCTTGGCCGAATACCGGAACGACAACGAGCTCGCCTCAAGCATCCGAACCCCACAGGCGAGTTCGGTTACGAATCAGCAGCGCCACGAAGAAAGGTGCGCCGATGATCGCGGTGAGGATGCCGATCGGGATCTCGGCGGTGCTGATCGTGCGCGAGAGGGTGTCGATCAGGGTGAGATAGATGGCTCCGAGCAACGCGCTGACCGGCAGCACCATCCGGTTGTCGGTACCGACCATCATGCGCACCAGGTGCGGGACGACCAGCCCCACCCAGCCGATCACCCCGGCCACCGACACCGATCCCGCGGTGATCATCGCGACACAGACCAGGAGAAGGTTGCGCAGCCGCCGCGGCGAGAGCCCCAGCGCGGTGGCGTCCTCGTCGCCCATGGCGAGAATATTCAGCCGCCAACGCAGCGCGAGCACCACCAGTCCCGCCGCGACGATCGGGATCGCCGCGGTCGCCACCTTGGTGTAGCTCGCCGTCGCCAGCGAACCCATGAGCCAGAAGACGATCGAGGGAAGTTCGCTGTAGGGGTCGGCGATATAGGTGATGAACGAGACCATCGCCGCGAACATCGCGCCGACCACAGTGCCGCCGAGGATGATCATCAACAGCGGTGCCCCCGGCACGGCCCGAGCGATCGCAACGACCAGCGCCAAGGCCGCCGAGCCGCCGAGAAACGCCCCGCCGACCAGGGCGGCGCCGCTGAATCCGGCGAGCAGGATCAGCACGCCACCGAAGGAGGCGCCCGATGACACGCCGAGGACCTGGGCACTGGCGAGCGGGTTGCGGAACACCGCCTGCATCACCGCTCCGGTGAGCGCGAGCCCCGCCCCCAACAGGATCGACAGCAGGACGCGGGGAAGCCGCACGTCGAGCACCACCGTGGCCTCCTGCGGGTACCAGGTCCGCTCGATCGGCAAGAACTGCCCCAACAGGATTCGAACGATCTCGTTCGGCGGGACGGCGTAGCGGCCGACGGCCAGTGCGCCGACCGCTACGACGATCAACAGCAGGAAAAACCCTGGAACGGCCAGCATTCGACGATCGAACCGCGCCCGCCGCGGCGCCGGATCCACCGGCGCCGCCATCTGATCAACGGAGGAACTGGTCATAACCGGCCGCGTCTTTGTTGAGGTCCAGGCGCAGCACCTGGTCGATCTCGTCGTCGGTGATCCGGTAGGCGAACAGATTGTCGAACCCGGCACGAATGTCTTCGCGCAGTTGCCCATTGCGCGTTCCCGGGTACAGGATCTGGTGCATCCACAGCCACATCAGCGGTGATTCCGCGCCCGGCACCTGCCATCGGTAGCCACCCAGCGGGGTCTTGTATACGCGCTTGTTCTGTACAGCGCTCACATTCGCCAGCCTCGGGTCGGCGTAGATGTCGGCGGGAGTGCTCTGGTCGAATCCGCTGAGCATGATGACCTCGGGGTTCCAGGCCAGGATCTGTTCGGGACCCACCTGTCCGGAGTCGGAGACGAAACCCTTGCTGACCAGATCCCCACCGACCAGGTCGAACTGGAATCCGTCATACCCCTTGGCGCTGGTGGTGCTGTAGGTGTCACCGGTGCGCGACAGGATCATCGCCCGCGGCCGTTGACCCTGCGTCGAGGCCACCCTGGCACGCATCTCGGCTTGCTCGGCGCGCTGCCAGTCGACCAGTTGCCGCCCACGTTCCGGCTTACCCGCGATCTGCGAGAACAGGGTGATCCACTGTTCGAGGTCGTCCTGGGTTCCGTATTTCAGTCCGACCACCGGGAAGCCCGCCGACTCGATCGGCGCGATCACGTCGTTTCCCCGATCACCCCACTGGACTACGACATCGGGATCGAGCTGCAGCAGTGTCTCCACATTCGGCACGAAATCGCTGCCGGCGACCACCGCGGAGTCGGCCGAGGCGGGGAACATGGTCGCGAACATGCCACCGCGATTGGCGACCAGCGTCGACTGGTTGAGGCCGACGATGCGGTCGTAGCTGCGATCCACCGCGGCGAAGATCGAGGGTGCGGGCATGACAGTGAACGCCACCTTGCCGGCGGGGCCATCCAGCGTGACGGCCCGGCCGCGCTGGTCGATGATCGTCAGCGCGCCCGCGCCGGCCGCGTTGTCGGCCTGCGCTTCTCGGCTCGAGCACCCAGCGGTCAGCGCCAGGGCTGCGATCATGCCGACAGCCATCCATCGTTGGGGCCGCAGGCTCTCGCGCCGCCGTGCACGCTGCGTATTCGCCATGCGCTGTACCGTCCTACTCTGAAACCATCAGCCAATAAGTTGCGTTAGCCTAACCTATGTTCGCGATTAGCTGGGAAGTTCCTCACAGCCCCTTCCGCCGCCGGTCAACCGCGTGACATGGCGCCGGACACCCGGGCGGCAGCGACCGATCCGGCGATCAGCTCGGCGGTAGTCAGGCCCCACTGTGGGCCGGTACTCGAATCGGGGCGCAGCTCAGCGATGTCGGGCCGATGCGGTGCGCGCCTATCAACTCGCCGTGGGCGGCGTCGGCGACGAGTTTCTCGAATCCGATGGTTCGCCCTGTGCTGGACCCTTGCCCGAGTCGGACGAATTGCGCCCCGACAGAACGAGTTCCGCTCCGACGAGCGCGGCGAGCATTATCGCCTCGCCGACATTGCCCAGTGGCGGGCACAGTGCCGCGGCGCCCGATGCCACGACCAACAGTGCGATGCCGAGCAACGGGAATCGCAGGCCGTCCGCGCGCCACAGGATCGTGCCGGCCGCGAGCAGCACCACGGTTACCACGAGCGCGGGGATCGGGACGGCGGGGGTCTCCCCCGCGTAGCGCAGGGTGTCGGCGAACCTGCGCGGCACCAGTCGCAGATGCGCGAGTTCGCCGATCAGGCCCCAGCCCACCAAGATCACGGTGAGGACCACGGCCGCACGGCGCCACCGCACGCTCGCCCCGACGCGGTCGACCGCCCACAGCACCAGCAGCGGGGTGAGCAGGGCGTGGCCGACGAACCGCCCGACACTCAGGCCGTGCAGGACCGTTCCCTCGCCGATCAGCGCGCCGAGACCGAAAACCGCCGAGTCATAGGCGATTCCGAGACCCACCACCCCGAGTAGCAGCACCCGTGGTGCGCGTGCGGTGCGTACCCACAGCAAGCCGACACACACCAGCTCGACCACCGCGACAACCACCATCGCGAGTGAAACCACGGCACTCCTCCAGATCCATCACCAGGTCACTGCCGCAGACGTCGGCAGGCTGCGGCTTCACGGTAGCCGAGGGCACTGTTGCCACGGCGGCCCCGAGCCGAGCTCGGGAGTATCGCCGGGTGATCGGTGCCCACCGTCGATCAGGCCGGGTCGCGCCGCAGGTAGCGACCACGGGGGTCGCCGACCACGCGGCCATCCGCAAAGACCGACCTGCCACGCAGGAATACCTCGGTAACCCGGGCCGACATCTCGAATCCCTCGAACGGCGTGTATTCCTGCGCTGATTCGGAATCGGCGGCGCGGACCGTCCAGCGCGCGTCGGGGTCGACCAGCACGATGTCGGCATCGAATCCGACGCCGAGCACGCCCTTTCCGGTCAGGCCATAGCGTCGCGCGGGATTCGCGGCGGTGAGTTCGGCGATCCGGGTGAGCGACAGTCCGCGCTTGCGCCCCTCACCGACCAGACCCGGCAGCAAGTACTCGGCGCCGCCGAAACCCGATTTCGCGGCGAAGACATCATCGGGGTCGGCGCCGAACTTCTGTTCGTCGCGACAGCACGCGTGGTCGCTGACCACCCAGTCGAGTTCGCCCGCCAGCAGGTGCCGCCACAGCGCCTCCACGTCCTCGCGTTCGCGCAGCGGCGGGTTCACCTTCCCACCGATGCCGTGCGCGATGTCGACATCGGCGAGCAGATGACCGATGGTCACCTCGCGCCGGAAATCCACCTCGGGAAAGGCGGTGGCCATGGTCAGGGCGGCCTCGACGGCCTTCGCCGAGGACAGATGCAGCAGATTGATTCCCGCCAGCCCGGTTTCGTGGGCGAGGTAGGCGGCCATCGTCACCGCCAGCCCTTCCGAATGCGCGGGCCGCGACGCGCTGTAGGCACGCAGGCCCGTCAACTCGCCCGCCCGCTCGACCAGCTCGGTGTAGGCGGCCATGATCTCGGCGGTCTCGCAGTGCAACGACAACGACAGGCCGGGGCCGAAACGCGCACGCGCGCGCTGGATCGCGCGCATGACGAATTCGAAGTGGGCCAGGTCGTAGCGCTCAGAGGGCGGGATCATCAGGAACTCGGCCTGGTCCGCCGAGCGACCGTGCAGACCGTGACCACCGTAGAACATGAAGATCTTGAACGAGGTGATCCCGAAATCGGTCACCAGCGAGGGGATTTCGGCGATGTGCTCGGCTGTCATCGGGGCCAGATGCAGTGCGTGGTCGACGAACGAGCGACCCGCCATGCGGTCGAGTACCTCGGGCACGAACTCGCGATAGGGGCCGCCCTTGTTCAGGTAGTAGCGCCCGGTGCGCATATAGGTGATCGACGTGGTCACCCCTCCCTGCGCGCACGCGCGGCTCTCGGTGTCGGTGTCGGCCGCGAGGTCCTGGTAGATGCCCCAGTGTTGGTGCGCGTCCACCACTCCGGGTAAGGCGAGCAGCCCCCGCGCGTCCACGACGCGATCGGCGCCTCCGCTCGACAACCCGGGACCGATCTCGGTGATCACCCCGCCCGCCACCGCGATATCCACCACGGGCGGCTCGTCGGCGTAGTCCCCCTGCCGCACCGCTCGGGCGTTCCTGATCAGCAGTTCGGTCGTCACCACAGCCCACTCCGGTTTCTCTCTGCGAAACATATGTTTCCGAAACTCGATCATCGCAGTACTATTCGCAGATGGTCAATGCCACGAGCCCGATTGAGTGTTTCGTATCGGGAAACTCCTCGTGGCGGTGAGGAGTCACGACATGGCCGGACCGCTCTCCGGAATCAAGGTGATCGAGGTGGCGACCCTGTTCGCCGGGCCGCTGGCAGGGACGCTGCTCGCCGACTTCGGCGCCGACGTGGTCAAGATCGAACATCCGGTCGGCGATCCCGTCCGCGGCCACGGCCCCCAACGCGACGGGGTCGGCCTGTGGTGGAAGATGCTGGGCCGCAACAAGAAGTCGGCCACGCTGTATCTGGGATCACCGCAGGGTCAGGAGATCTTCCGACGGATGGTGGCCGACGCCGATGTGGTCGTGGAGAACTTCCGCCCCGGCACACTGGAACGGTGGGGACTCGGCTACGCCGAACTCAGCGCCATCAATCCGGGACTGATCCTGACCAGGGTCACCGGCTTCGGCCAGATCGGGCCGTACGCGCACCGGCCCGGCTTCGGCACGCTGGCCGAGGCGATGAGCGGTTTCGCCGCGATCACCGGCGAGCCCGACGGCCCGCCGACGCTGCCTCCGTTCGGGTTGGCCGATGGAATCACCGGCCTGGCAACCGCTTTCGCCATCATGACCGCACTGCGAGCCCGTGCGAACGACGGGCTCGGCCAGCAGATCGACATGGCCATCATCGAGCCGATCCTGACCCTGCTCGGCCCGCAGCTCATCGCCTACGACCAACTCGGCCAGCTCGCGACCCGCACCGGCAACCGGTCGACCAACAACGCGCCACGCAATACCTACCGGACCGCCGACGGCGGCTGGGTGGCGGTGTCGACGAGCGCGCAATCGGTCGCCGAACGGGTCCTGCGCCTGGTCGGCAGGCCCGAGTTCCTCGACGAGCCGTGGTTCGCGACCGGGACCGGCCGCGCCGCGCACGCCGATGAGCTCGACGAGGCCGTCGGCGGCTGGATCGCCCGCCACGACACCGCGGCGGTGCTGGCCGCCTTCGACGCCGCCGAGGCGGCCGTCGCACCGGTCTACACCGCCGCCGACATCCTCGACGACCCACATTTCCGTGCTCTCGGCACCATCGCCGAGGTCCCCGACGACGAATTGGGACTTCTCCGCATGCAGAACATTCTCTTCCGCCTCTCCGCGACGCCCGGCGCCATCCGCTGGGCCGGGCCCCCGCTGGGCGCGCACACCGCCGAGGTACTCGAGTCCTACGGTGTCGATGCCGCCCAGCTGACCCGCTTGCGCGAGTCGGGGGTGGTGCGGTGACCCCGCGAGATCCGCTGGTGGAGTTGGTGCGAGGCGGTGTGCGCCTGATCGAACTCGGCCAGCCCTTCTTCACCGGGATGCCGTGCTCGCCCAACCATCCCGGCTTCCGGATGACCCTGGCCCGCCGTCACGGTGACATGGTTCGCGCCGACGGCGGATCGGCGGCGGCCGAGATCATCGTGACCGGCGGACACGTCGGTACCCATATCGACGCGTTGAGCCACGTCAGCCAGGACGGCCTGCTGCACGGCGGCATCGATGCCGCGCGGGCCCAGCGCGGCGGCGGTTTCAGCAGCCACGGTGCCGAGCAGCTGCCCGGATTCCTGTGCCGCGGTGTCCTTCTCGATATCGCGGCACTGCACGGCACCGACATCCTGCCCGGCGGCTACGAGATCACCGACACCGATCTCGCCGCCGCCGCGGACCGGGCGGGGATCACCGTCGAGCCCGGCGACGCGGTGCTGCTGCGCACCGGCTGGGCCCGCCGATTCGACGACGCGGCGACCTATCTGGGCGCCGCGTCCGGTGTTCCCGGCGCCGGCGTGGCCGCCGCCCGCTGGCTCGCCGAACGCGGGATCCGCGCGACCGGTGCCGACACCACCGCCTACGAGCGCTTGGCGCCGGGCGCGGGCCACAGCCTGCTACCGGTGCATCGAATACTGCTGGTGGAGTCGGGAATTCCGATTCTCGAGCATCTGGCCCTGGAGGAGATCGCCCGCCAAGCACTGCCCGAATTCGTGTTCGTCCTCGCGCCGCTGCGGATCGTCGGCGGCACCGGATCGCCGGTACGCCCACTGGCGGCGGTGACCGGATGACCGAGCTCACCATCGCCCAGCGACTGGCCCAGTTCGCCCATCTCGCCCGCGCGCACGGCGTCGCGGCACCACTACGCGCCGACGCCGCCCGCCGGGTGCTCGACGTGATCGGCAACAGTCTCGCCGCGCTCGACACTCCGGCCGCCGCCGCGGTCCGCGCACTGGTCGGCGAGTGGGCGGGCAGTCCCCAGTCGACCACGTTCGGGCACCAGGGCCGGATACCAGCGGCCAACGCGGCCCTCTGGAACGGAACCCTGGCCCACGCACTCGATTTCGACGACACACAATTGCCCTCGGTGCTGCATCCTTCCGCCTCGGTGGTCCCGGCCGCGCTGGCCGCCGCCGAGGCGAACGGGGCGGACGGCGCGGCACTGCTGGACGCGGTGGCGGTCGGCGTGGAGATCACCGCCCGGCTCGGACTCGCGGGATACGATGCCGCGCTCGGCAATTCGATCTTCTTCGAGCGCGGACTGCACGCCACCGCGATCTGCGGCACCATCGGCGGTGCCGTGGCGGCGGCGATGCTGTCGGGGCTCGACGCGGCGGGCACCACCCACACCATCGGCATCGCCGCGAGCATGGGGTCCGGGTTGCTCGAGGCCAACCGCACCGGCGGTACCGTGAAGCGGGTGCACTGCGGCTGGGCCGCGCACGCCGCGGTCACCGCGGCCACACTCGCCCGGCACGGGCTCACCGGGCCGCCGAGCGTCATCGAAGGCAGATTCGGTCTCCTGCAAGCTTTCTGCGGTGACCAGGCAGATCCCGCCGTGATCTGCGCGGACCTCGGCGAACGGTGGGAACTGCCCGGGATCTTCTTCAAGCCCTACCCGTGCAACCACTTCACCCACGCCGGGATCGACGCCGCACTGCGACTGCGCGGGCGCGGGATCACCGCGGACCGGATCGAACGTCTCGTCCTCGGCGCGCCGACTCCGGTCCTGCGGACCATCGGCGAGCCGACGGCAGCCAAGCAGCGCCCCGAATCCGGTTATCACGCAGCGTTTTCCGGCCCCTACACGGTGGCGGCGGCACTGTTGGGCGGTGGCGGTCTCGGGGTGTTCCACGAGGACTTCACCGACGCCGCCGCCGGCGATCCGGATCGGCTCGCGCTCGCCGCGAAGGTGACCTGTGTGCCGGACGCGCGCTGCGACGCCATCTTCCCGCACCAGTTCCCCGCGGTACTCACCGCCGAACTCGTCGACGGCACCACCGTCACCGAGCGGATCGAGGTCAATCGCGGCGGGCCCGGCAACCCGTTGACACCGCGGGAACTGGCGACGAAGTTCGCGCTCAACACCGCGGGCGTACTCGACGCGGCCGGCGCCGAGCGGGTCGCCGATATCGTGTTCGGGCTGGCCGATATCAGCGATCTCGGTATCCTGCTGCGCCTGCTCGACGGTAGCGACCGTCACTGAGGCGCGGCAGCGACCTACGTGGGTGAGGGAAAGGGCCCGGCCCGCCCCAGCAGAGCGGGCACGGGGCGGCCGAGTACCGAACCGAGCCACTGTCCCGTCTCGGCCACCTCGATCGGCTCGATCCCGGTCCGTATTCCCATCCGGTGCAGCAGATACAGCAGATCCTCGGTGGCGATATTGCCGGTCGCGTTCGGCGCGAACGGGCAACCGCCGACCCCACCGGTACTGGCATCGAGGACCGAGGCGCCCGCGTCGAGCGCGGCGACCGCGTTGGCGTAGCCGGTGTTCCGGGTGTTGTGGAAATGGCACCGCAGGTCGGCGTGGGGAGCCGCGGCTCGGGCGCCGGTGACGAGAGTGCGCACACGGTCCGGTGTTCCGACACCGATCGTGTCGGCCAGTGCGATCTCCTCCGGTCCGGCCTCGGCGACCCGATGCACCAGTTCGAGCACGGTCGCGGGGGCCACCTCGCCCTCGAAAGGGCAGCCGAACGCCGCCGCGATGGTGACGGTGCGCCGGATGCCCGACTCCGCCGCGCGCCGGGCCAGCGCGTGCCAGCGCTCGATGCCCACCTCGGTGGTGCACCCCTGATTCCGATCGCTGAGGGTATCGGTGGCCACCACCACGACATTGATCTCGTCGAGGCCCGCGGCCAGCGCACGGTCCAGACCTCGATCGTTGAAGACCAGTCCCGCGTAGGAAACCCCGGACACGCGCGGCACGTCCGCCATCACCGCCTCGGCATCGGCCATCTGCGGCACCCGGCCCGGGTGTACGAAGCTGACCGCTTCGATCCGGCGGATTCCGGCCGCGACCGAGCGCTCGATCAGGCGCACCTTGTCGTCGGTGATGACGATCTCGGCCTCGTTCTGCAATCCGTCGCGCGGGGCGACCTCGAGCACAGTGACGTCCACCGGTCCTCCTGAATGCCACATCTTGCCAGCGCGTTTCGCTGGTGGATACAGTGTATCCACCAGCGTACCCGCCGGGACGCGCACAGATCCACCCCACACGATCGGGAGCCGCGCATGTCAGCCGAACCGACCCCCGCGCCGGGCCCACTGCAGGGCCTGCGTGTCATCGAAATGGGCCAGCTGCTGGCGGGCCCGTTCTGCGGTCAACTGCTGGGCGATTTCGGGGCCGAAGTGATCAAACTGGAAGCACCCGGGTCCGGAGATCCCATGCGACAGTGGGGTCGCGAGCAGGCCGACGGAGCATCGCTGTGGTGGCCGGTGGTCGCCCGCAACAAGAAATCGGTCACCTGCAACCTGCGCGACCCGCAGGGCCAACGCCTGGCCCGCGACCTGATCGCCGGAGCCGACATCGTGATCGAGAACTTCCGGCCGGGCACCATGGAACGCTGGGGCCTGGGCTATGACCAGCTGCGCGAGACGAACCCGGGCCTGATCATGGTTCGGGTCACCGGCTACGGGCAGACCGGGCCGTACGCGCCGCGTGCCGGGTACGGGTCCATCGGCGAGGCGATGGGCGGAATCCGTTACACCACCGGCGATCCCGCGCACCCGCCGGCGCGGACCGGCATCTCGATCGGCGATTCGCTGGCCGCGGTATTCGCCACGATCGGCACCCTGGCCGCGCTGCACCATCGCGACCGGACCGGCCATGGCCAGCTCGTCGACGCGGCCATCTACGAGGCGGTGCTGGCGATGATGGAATCGGTGCTGCCGGAGTGGGAGGTCACCGGCTACCAGCGCGAACGCACCGGTTCGGTGCTGCCCAATGTCGCGCCGAGCAATATCTACCCCACCGCGGGCGGCGAGATGGTTCTCATCGCCGCCAATCAGGACACCGTCTTCGCCCGGCTGACCGAACTCATGGGCAGGCCCGAATTGTCTACCGACGCACGGTATGTCAACCACGTGGCGCGCGGCGCGCGGATGGACGAACTCGACGACCTCATCGCGGACTGGACCTCGGGACTCGAGGCCGATGTGCTGCTCGAACGGCTGCACACGGGGGGTGTGCCCGCAGGCCGGATCTACACCGCGCGGGACATGTTCGCCGACCCGCACTTCGCGGCACGTGAGGCCATCGTCCGAGTCGCCCACCCGGTGCTGGGCGAGTTGCCCATGCAGAATGTCGCGCCCAAGCTCAGCGCGACGCCCGGTTCGATCCGCCACGCCGGACCGGCGCTCGGACAACACAATCAAGAAATCTACGGCGAGTTGCTCGGCTTGGACGCCGACAAGATCGCCGAACTCGTCCGCGCCGGAATCGCCTGAGGACACCCGATGAGAGATCTCCACGATGATGCCCGCGGCGCGGGCTACGGCAGACCACTGGGTGCCGGTCAGCGGCCCGCGGTGCTGGTGATCGACATCTGCGCCGCCTACCTCGACGACGCCTCACCGCTGCGCGCCCCGGTGGAAGACGCGGTGCGCGCGACGATCACGGTGGTCGACCACGCCAGGGCGAACGGACATCCCGTGCTGTTCACCAGGGTCACCTACCGGCCGGGCACCTCCGAGGGCGGTCTGTTCCGCCGGAAGGTGCCCTCCCTCGCGGTCTTCGAGCAGGGCAATCCACTCGCCGACTTCCTGCCCGAACCCGCGCCACAGCCCGGGGAAACCGTGGTGTCCAAGCAGTATCCGAGCGCGTTCCACGGCACCGCGCTCGCCGCCAATCTCACCGCCGACGGCATCGACACCCTGATCATCACCGGGCTCACCACCAGCGGATGTGTCCGGGCCACCGCCACCGACGCCATGCAGCACGGGTTCCGGCCGATGGTGGTCGGGCAAGCGTGCGGCGACCGTGACCCGCGACTGCACGAAGCCAATCTGTTCGACCTGGACTCCAAATACGCCGACGTGATCTCGCTCGACGCCGCGCTGCGCCTACTGCCGTGAGCGGTGGGCTCAGTGCTCACGCAACAGCGTGCCCGCCCCGTCGATCCGGTCGTCGAAACCGTGCTCGCGCAGGGCATGCCACAGCGTCGCGGCGTTGATCGCCAGTACCGGTTTGCCGAGTTCGGCCTCCAGTTCGTCGGCCAGCCCGACGAAGGACAGGTTGGTTCCCACCTGGACAACGGCGTCCACGTCGGGTCGGTCCAGCTCGGCGACGACGGTGCGCAGCCGGTCGGGGTCGACCCGGGCGATGTCCATCGCCGTCGGGCAGCGCAGCCCGGTCACCTCGGCGACATCGAACCCGGCCTCGGTGAAGAAGCGACCGACCTCCACATCGGCGACCGGCTGATACGGCGAGAACACCACGATGCGCCGACACCCGAGTTCGCGCAGCGCCGCTCGGCACGAACTCGCGCCGGTGGTGACGGGTAGCCCGGTCCGTTCGCGCAGCCTGCGCTCGAAATTCGCATTGCCCTCGATCCCGCCCCAGAACGTTTCGGCGGACATGCCCATGACCATGCGGTCCGGTTCGGCGGTCAGCACATCGCGCACCGCGGTGTCGATCGAGGCACGGATCTGGCCGAGCAGGTCGCGGAAGTCGTCGTCATCGCCCATCACCGGGTTCGGGATGTACATCGAACCGGCACGAAAACTGATGCCGGGCAGTGCTGCCCGCCAATAGTCGTGTTCGACGACGGTATTCGTGCTCGGCACGATCACCCCGAAAACCGCACGGGCACCGACGATATTGGTCATCTCACATTCCTCGCACTATCGATTCGATTCAGGACATCAGCGGCGGCGCGGTGCGCCCGATCCCGGTCGACCGCGCGATCGAGCAGCATGCTGTCGACGAGTAGCGGCGCGACGATTTCGGTTGCCGCCGACTCCGCCACCTCCGGCGACGCCAGCCCGTCGAGCACGGTGCGAAACGGTCGCGTCAGATCGAGCACATACCGCCTGCGCAGCTCGACACACGTGGGATCACTCGCCGAGGCCGTGACCAGAGCGCTCAGGAACTCGGCAACCGGCTTGTCGCGCAAGCGATCACAGAGCAGGTCCACCTCGGCGTGCAGGTCCGTCACCGGGTCACCCGACGGCGGCGCCGGCTCGAGCGGGGCCACCGCGATCAGCGCGGCCAGGAAGTCGCGCGGCGCGGGCCAGTGACGGTACACCGTGGAGCGGGCGACACCGGTGACCGCGTGTAGCCGCTGCGGCGTCAACGCGAGCGCGCCCTCGGCGAGCAGGAGCTCGAGCGCGGCGGTGAGCACCACGGCTTCGGTATCGGCGGCGGGCCCCGCGGGCCGTCCAGGTCGGGTCACAGAATTTACGATACATCTTGTCGTGGAAATATATAACCACTACAGTTTGTAGCGTAATTCTCACTCCCGCGAGGAGGACCCATGCGTCCACATGTAGAACTCATCGACGACCGCGACCTGATCACCCATCCGTCCGAATTCCCGCACGCCACCGGCACCGCCGAACAGCGTCACCTCAGCTACGACGAGGAGGACGGATCCGCCTCTCTCAAAGTCACTTTCACCAGCGACTGGTCGCGACCGGCCGGCGTGCACGTGGCCGAGACCGAATGGTTCGTGCTGTCCGGCCGGGTCGATATCGGCGACGCCACCCTCGGCCCGTCCGGATTCTGGATGGCGCCCACCGGGGTACTGACCCCCGCGATCACCGTGACCGCGGGCACCGAGATCCTGCTGTTCCGCGAACGCGGAGACTGGCATTTCGAACCGGCCGACGCCGACCGCGACTTCGTCCGACCCGACCAGAAGCTGGTGGTGCTCGACGGTGCCGCGATGCCGTGGATCGACGTGAAGGACGGCAGCCCGATGCGTTTCGATCTGGGCGGCACGCCCGTGCCCGGCCTGTACATCAAACTGCTGCACCGTGACGAGAAGACCGGCTTCTACACGCGCCTGATCAAAGCCAAGCCCGGCTGGCGTGAGGAACCACTGGCCCACCATCCGTGTTCGGAGGAGGCCTACTGTCTCGACGGCGGATTCGACTACAACTTCGGCAAGATGTGGCCCGGCACCTACTTCTGGCGGCCGCCCTTCATCCGCCACGGCGACTTCACCGCCGACGCCGAACAGGGCTGCACCTGGTTGGTCCGCTCCGACGCCGATCTGGTCGACTGGTACACCGACAACGCGAAAGTCGTGATGACCGGCGACGCCACCAACTGGGGCGACGATTATCCGAACACGTTGCCGCCCAGATTCATTCAGCCGGTGCGGTCCCGGACCATCGGCGCCTGGGACGATCCCACGCACCAGTGACGAGCGGTACCCGCGTAGCGGCGTCGCCACGCGGGTACCCACCGGTCAGCGCACGCGCACTTCGACCGCGGGGTCGGACACCGTCAGTGTGTGCGCGACCTCGGCATCGCCGAGTTGGGCCAGGAACCAGCACGCGATCCAGTGCGCCACTGTGGCCACGGTCCGCTCGCGGGGTACGGTCTGCGCCCGTGGGTCCGGGGTCGCGCCCGCTGGGTTGTCGATGTCGGTGATCCCGAAGTGGTTGGCGCCCAGCACCGTCACGAACATCGCCGAGGGCGCGCCGGTCAGCTTGTCGTAGCTGGCCAGCGCTTCATCGGGCTCACTGATGCCGTCGGCACTGCCGTTGACGTACATCACCGGAATACCGGCGACCGCGACCTGGTCGATGATCGGGCCGATGGTGGTGTTGAGCCCGAACCCGGCGACGGCGACGAGTTCGGCCGGATGCGGCAGCGGCGGACCGAAGCAGAACGGAATCTGACATCGGTCGGCGGCCGCGTAGAGCGCGGTCGCCGCCCCGTAGGAGTGCCCGGCGACGACCAGGCGGCCGGGATCGAGGATCGATGCGAGCGCGGAATCGCCGCGCGTGACCGTTTCCCTGGCCCAGCCGAGCGTCGCGCCGAGCGCGTGCTCACTGGGCAACCGGTAGCCGGGGAGGATGTAGTGGTCGGGCACCACCACCACGAACCCGAATCGCGCTACCGCGGTGGCGAATTCGCTGTAGTTGGCGCGATCGACGTTGGCGCCGGGCAGGAACAGGGCGACCGGGAGACGCCGGTCGCGATGGACCGGATACCAGATGCTGGCGTCGTCGCCGGCGATCGTGGCCGCTTCGGTCCGGACACCGTCGTCCGCGTCGGCCGCGGCGGTAGCGGCCGGAGACCAGAGCAAGAGCAGGGACAGGGCGGTTGTCAGCACGGTGCGCATGACACCCCGTTTCGATTGTGGAAACAGTGTTTCGATGTGAGACTGAGCGAAGTCTATACTCCGAAACAGCGTTTCGCAGAAGGGAACGATTGTTCATGGGCGCACATCCGCACGGCTGGTGGATCCTGCTCCACCTGCTGCTGTTCGTGTTCTGGCTGGGCGGGGACCTCGGCGTCTTCTATTCCAGCCGGTTCGTCATCGACCCGGCGCGCCCGCCCGCGGCACGCGCCGCCGCGCTCGGCATCATGAGCGGACTGGATCTGGCACCGAAGATCTGCCTGGTGTTGTTCCTGCCCAGCGGGATCACCCTGATGGCGCTGGAACCACACGGCGCGCGCGCCTTCGGCATCGACCTGTTTCCCTGGTGGTCGGTCGCACTCGTGTGGGTGATCGCGGCGATCTGGCTGGCGCTCACGATCCACGCCCACCGCACCCACGGCCGGGTCCGCGCGACCTATCTCGGCGACCTGGTCCTGCGCGTCACCGTGCTGGTCGGGATGGCCGCTGCCGGGATCTACACCCTGATCGTGGCCGAGCCATTCGGCGTCACCACCGATCCGAAGTGGCTCGGCGCCAAGATCTCGCTCTACAGCCTGGCCGTCGCGGCCGGGCTCGGCATTCGAATGACCTTGCGCCCGTTCGGTTCCGCTTTCGCGGCACTACAGACCGAGGGCTCCACCCCGGCCATCGAACACATCATCAAACGTAGCGTCGACGGCTGTCTGCCCTATGTGTGGACGATCTGGGGCAGCGTGCTCGCCGCCGCCGCGCTCGGCGTCTTCAAGCCGGGGGCGGACCTGTGAACTCAGCCGCTGTAGCCGAGTTGCGCCGACACCGCGTTCGCCGCCTTCTGTAGCAGCGGCACGCAGTCGAGCATGTGCGGCTCGAACCGGGGCAGCGGACCACAGGCACTGATCGCGGCCACTACCCCGCCGTCGTGGTCGAGCACCGGCGCGGCCACCGAGGCCGCGCCGATCTGCCGCTCGCCACGCGAGATGGCAAAGCCCCGCTTGCGGATCTCGGCGAGTTCGGCGCGCAACGTGCGCGGGGTGGTGATGGTCGCGTCGGTGAACGGAGTGAGCTCATGCCGGTCGAGGTACTCGTCGATCTCCTCGGCGCGCAGGAACGCCAGGATCGCCTTGGACGAGCTGCCCGCATGCAACGGATACGGCACCCCCAGCGCGACTTCCATCCGAAGTTCCTGGTCGGGCACCACCTGGTCGACATACATGCGCGTATCGCCACGCCGGATCGACAGCGTCGCGGTCTCGCCCGCCACCGCGGCCAGCCGTCGCAGTTCGGGCGCCGCTATCACCCGCAGGTCGGTGCGCGCGAGGTAGGCGCGCCCGAGCGCGATGGCGGCATGCCCGAGCGCGTAACGCCGGGTGACCGGCTCCACGGTGATCAGCTCGCGATTGCGCAGCGCGGTGAGAATCCGGTGCACCGCGGCTTTGGTGAGACCGAGCTCGTTGGCGATCTCGGTGACGCCCAGATCCGGCCGACCGGTCCGGCCGAACAACAGCAGAACGTCCATGGCACGTTCGACGGCGGCGATGGAGCGGCTCTGGCTCTCGGTCTCTACGTCCGACACCCTCCCAGCTTAGGCCACAAGATTTCCCGATGGGAAACGCCGTGCCGTGCGCCGGGAGTCGACACGCCGTTATCAACGACCCACCGCGCCGCAGCACCATGCTCAGCGGTTGCCGCAAGCACCGCAGTTCGTTACCCTGTGCGTAACAGCGTTTCCCCTATCGAAACGGAGGTCGCTGTGGGACTCCCTGATCTGCGCACGGCGCTCGCCCAGTGGGCAACCGGGGTCGTCGTCGTCACCACCGTCCGCGAAGACGGCACCCGCCACGGCATGACCGCGAGCTCCTTCACCAGTGTGGCCCTGGATCCACCGCTCGTCTCGGTGTGCCTGGCCTCGGCGGGCACAACCTGCCGGTCGGTCCGACGCAGCGGGACCTTCGCGGTCAATGTGCTCGCCTACGACCAACGCGATATCGGCGGGCGCTTCGCGGGCATGAATAGCTCTGCCGAAGACCGCTTCGCCCTGGGCAATTGGCTCACCACAGGAAACGGGGCGACAGTCCTCGACGACGCGGTGGCCTGGCTGGACTGCGCGGTGACCGGATACCACCTGGCTGGTGATCACACCATCGTGCTCGGCCGGGTCCGCGCCGCGGCGACACCACGGGCCGCTGCCCCACTCATCTACCACGACCGCACCTACTACGAGGGGATTGCCCGATGATCGGCGAACGGCTCGTCGAAGACATGACCGAGGCGGAACGCGAACGCGCCCGCCGGGTCGACGCGATACTGCCCGCACTCCGCGCGGCGGCCGCGACGGCCGACCACACCGCCACCTTCCCGGCGGGTCATGTCGAGCTCCTGCGCGAGGCCGGACTACTCGGCCTGGTAGTCCCGGTGGAATACGGTGGCCTCGGCGGCACCCTGCGCGATCTGGCCGCGGCCACCTTCGCCATGGGTACCGCGTGCCCGTCCACCGCACTGGCCTACTTCTTCCACAACACCAGCGCCTCGCGGGGACTGCTCCCCCTCGAGGCGATCGAGGCGGGGCTGTTCACCACCGACGAGATACCGGTGGTGCGCGCCTTCGCGGAGAAGGTGCTCACCCGGATGGGCACGGGCACCTGGCTGGCCAATTTCGCCTCCGAATCGGTGAAGACGGCCGCGGCCAACATCACCATCGCCACCACCGCGACCGAGGTCGAGGGCGGCTGGATCCTGCAGGGCGAGAAGTCTTTCGGCTGCGCGACCGGGGTAGCCGACTACTACCTCACCTCCGCGAAACTGGCGGGCTACGACACCGCCGAGGGCTTGGCCACCTTCTTCGTCCCACGCGGCGCGCCCGGCGTCAGCACCCGTGCGCCGTGGGACGGACTCGGCATGCGGGCCACCGCAAACAACGGGATCCGGCTCGATCAGGTGTTCATCCCGCACGACGAGGCACTCACCGTGCCCGGCGCGTTCACCAGGATGCTCACGGTGAGTCGCGGCAGCTTCGTGGGCAATCAGCTCGCCATCGCCGCGGTCTATACCGGGTGCGCCCAGCAGGTCTACGACGACACGCTCGCGGTGACCACCCGCAAGACCTTCGCCGACACCGGCGCTCCCATCGCCTCGTCCCCGGTGCACCAGGTCATCATCGGTGAGATGACCAGGCAATTGGAGACCGCATACCTGTGGCTGCGCTATCAGCTCGCGATCGAAACCAGTGACCCGCCGGTCAAACCGAAGCCGGAGGTCTTCACGCAGTGGCGGCTCGGTAAGGGCGCGGTCACCGAGGCGTGCTTCCAGGTGGCCCTCGGTGCGCTCAAAGCCGGTGGGACCTCGGCAGCGTCGATGAGCGGTAGCGCGGGTCGGGCACTGCGCGATCTGGCGATGGGTCTGGTGATGACCTTTCCCGCCGAACGTGGGGTGCTCGAAGTCGCGCGAATCCGGACCGACGCCGAGGCCAACCAGCTCTTCGCCACTGCGCCCACGGATTCCGCGCCCGTCGCCGGCGCGGCCGTCGCCGACGCGCCTGCCGGCACCGGGCAGGTCGGCTACGCGCCTACTGACGCTGCGCTTGCCGCCACGGGGTCCTCCGCCCCGGCGTCCTCGAACACGGCATCGTCAGGTACGGCGTCCTCAGACACGGCCCCTGCCACGGGAGGCGTCCGATGACCGCCGCGCTGCCGCCGATCACCGATCTGGTGGATGGCGACTGGGGCACACCGTCGGTGGATCTCGGTGTGGCACTGGAGGATCCGGCTACCGGTGCAGAGGTTGCCCGCGCGGTGGCCACGTCATCCGAGCGCATCGACCGGGCACTGGCGGTGGCGGATGCCGCCCGGGGCACCGTCGATGCCGATCTGCTCGACACGATCGCGAACGCGTTGGAGCCGCGGCTCTCCCATATCGCCGAACTCGACGCGCGCGCCACCGGTGTGCCGATCGGGCAAACCGCGCTGCTCGGCGTGATCGTCGCCGGGTCGTTCCGGCTGGCGGCCGCGCAACTGCGCGCCGGCGCGCTGCGCGAGGATCGCGATGCCGTCCAGGTCCATCGGCTGCCGCTCGGTCCGGCGCTGTGCCTCGTGCCGTGGAACGCACCGGCGCCGATGGCCGCGCACAAAGTGGCGAACGCGCTGGCGGCGGGCTGTCCGGTGATTCTCAAGGTGAGCGAGTTGGCACCCTACAGCGCTGTTCCGTTCGCGCAGGTCCTCGCCGAGCATGTCCCGGACGGCATGTTCCAGCTCGTGCAGGGCGGCGCCGACGCCGGCGCGCAACTGGCCGCCGACCCCCGGATCAAGGCCGTTTCGTTCACCGGCGGACTGGCGGGTGGGCGATCGATCGCCGCCGCGTCGGCTCCCCTGCTGCGCCCGGCCCAGCTCGAACTCGGCGGCAACAATCCCCTGGTGGTGTTGCCCGACGCCGACACCGCCACCGCGGCCCGCATCGCGGCCGAGCTGCTCACCACCCTCAACGGCCAGTGGTGTCGCGCGCTGGGCAGGCTGATCCTGCCCGCCGCGCGCGCCGACGAGATCCGTACGGCGATCGGAGAACAGTTGCGCGCCTTGCGCATCGGTGATCCGCTCGATCCGGCAACCGAGTTCGGCCCGCTCGTGCACTCGCGACATCGCGACGCCGTGCGGGCGGCGATCGCCCGGCGCGGCCACACCAGCTACGGCACCGTGCCCGAGACGGGCAACTACCTCGCCCCGACACTGCTCGACGGCGACCTGACCGAGGAAGTGTTCGGCCCGGTCGCGGGGGTGGTCACCTACGAGACCGTCGACGAGGCGATCGCGCTGTCCAACGCACTGCCCTACGGCCTGGAGGGCTACGTCTGTGGTGTCGACGAAGGCGCGGCGCTGGCCGTGGCGCAGCAGATCAGAGCGGGCGAGGTGAAAGTCAACGGGTCTTCGATCATGAGCCTGGACCTGATGACACCGCGACCCGCCTGGGGTTGGTCCGGTCTGGGCGAGGAGGGAACCGCCGAAACGCTGCGGTTCTTCACCGGCGCCCGGGTCGTCGGCGTAGAGGGCCGCTTCGCCCTCCATCGGTCATGACCGTCGCGGTGGTCGGTGCGGGACCGGTCGGATTGACCGCCGCGCTGATCCTGGCCCGACGCGGCGTCGAGGTCGTCGTCCTGGAACAGGGCGCGGCGCTGGCCACCGAATCGCGCGCGTCCACGTTCCATCCGCCCACCCTCGAGATGCTCGACACCCTCGGGGTGCTGGAACCGTTGCTGGACAGAGGGATCATCGCGCCGACCTTCCAGTACCGCGAGCGCGGTGGCGGCGCGATCGCCACCCTCGATCTCGGACTGCTCGCCGGCGACACCCCGTACCCGTTCCGCGTGCAGTGCGAGCAGAGCACCCTCACCCCGCTCCTGCTGGACGCGCTGCCTGCCTCGGCACAGGTCCGCTTCGGCCACCACGCCCTGGATGTGACCGTCGACAAGGGCGGCGCCACCGTGCACACCACCCGTGGCGATGTGCGCGGTGACTGGGTGATCGGCGCCGACGGCGCGCATTCGGCGATCCGGCGCGGCCTGAACGCGAGCTTCGACGGCACCACCTACCTGGAACGGTTCCTGGTGGCCTCGGTCGACGAGGACCTCACCGCCGCGCTGCCCGGCATCGCACCGGTGAACTATGTCTTCGACGCCGACGAGTGGCTCGTGCTGCTGCGCACCCCGCAGCACTGGCGGGTCCTGCTGCCCACCGCGCCCGCCACCCCGGACCAGGAGGAGTTCGGGCGCCTGCCGGACCGGTTGACCGCCGTGGCCGACCTGGGCCGCCCGTGGCGGCTGCGCCACGCCTCCCTCTACCGCGTCCATCAGCGCGTCACCGACCGGTTCCGGATCGGGCGGGCACTACTCATGGGCGACGCCGCGCATGTGAACAACCCGCTCGGCGGCCTCGGCATGAACAGCGGCATCCACGACGCCGTGCAACTTGGGACCGCGCTGGCCGATGTTCTCGACGGCTGCCCCGACGCGGTGCTCGACACTGTCGCGCGCAGGCGGCGCACGGTGGCCGTCGAGCACGTCCAACGGGCCAGCCACACCAACTGGGAACTGTTGCGCGGCAACGACGGCGCGTTCCGCGAGCACCTGCGCGCCCTCGTCGCCGATCCGGCGGCCGCACGCGCGTACCTGCGCCGATCGTGTCTGCTCGATTCCCTCGAACCGCGACCATGATCGGGGCACAGCTCGTTCGGGAGAACCCGGCCCGGCCCGCCGAACGCGTCGGCGCCGTCCCGGTCACGCCGGTCGATCAGGTGGACGCGACCGTGCGCGCCGCCCACCGCGACTTCCTCGATCGCGCCGCCGTCACCATGGCGCGACGGCTCGTCGAACTCGCCGACGCCGCCGACCGGCTCGACCTACGCCGAGCCGAGCTCGCGGCGCTACTCGCGCGCGAGACCGGCAAGCCGGTCACCGACTGCCATGGTGAGATCGCCTTCGCCGCGACGTATCTGCGCTGGGTGTGCGCGAACGCGCAGCGAGTCCTGACACCCACGCTGCTCGACGACGAGTTGGGCAGGCTGAGTTGCGCGCAGGCACCCTACGGGGTGATCGTCGCGATCACCCCGTGGAATGCCCCGATCATCCTGGCCGTGCTCAAGCTCGGTCCCGCGCTGGCCGCGGGAAACACCGTGGTGCTCAAGCCCTCTCCGCTGGCACCGCTGACCGTCACCGAGGTGGCCGCGATGCTGCCCGGTGTTCGGGTGGTCCACGGCGGCGCCGAGCTGGTCACCGCGCTGGTGTCACATCCGCTCGTCGGCAAAGTCACCTTCACCGGCGGCGGGCAGGCAGGCCGCAGCATCGCCGCGACCGCGGGCGGTGCCCTCACCCCGGTCGTGCTCGAACTGGGTGGCAACGATCCGGCGGTATTCCTCGACGACTTCGCTTTGACGGCAGACGATTACGAGCGACTGGTGCTCGCCTCGTTCGCCACCGCGGGACAGGTGTGCATGGCCGCCAAACGGCTGTACGTGCCTGCCGGACGACTCGACGAGTTCGTCGAGTCCTACCGGGCCGCGGCCCAGCGGATCCTGCTGGTCGGCGATCCGATGATCGACGAGGTCACGATGGGACCGGTGGTCACCCGCGCGGCGGCCACCCGAATGTCGGAGCTGCTCGCCGATGCCCGGCACCGCGGCGGCAGCGTGCTCCGCCTCGCCGACGCGCCGACCGGTGACGGCTATTTCGTGGAACCAGCGCTCGTGCTGGGACTGCCCGACGACGCGAACCTGGTGTGCCAGGAGCAGTTCGGGCCGCTGGTGCCCGTGCTGGGCTACTCGACCGAAGACGACGCGCTCGCCAGAGCCAACGACTCCGAACTCGGCCTCGGCGCGTCGGTGTGGTCGGCCGACGAGGACCGCGCCTTCGCCTTCGCCGCCCGGATCGAGGCGGGCTTCACCTTCGTCAACACCCACAACCGCACTGGAATGTCGCTGCGGGCTCCCTTCGGCGGCACCAAACGCAGCGGTTCCGGGCGTGAGTACGCCGAGGAGGGACTCCGGGAATACGCGCAGCCCACCGTGATCCACGCCCCGGCCGCTTTCCGGGCGGGTGGTCCGGGACTGTCGGCCCGCGCGTATCCGACGAACTGACAGTCGCCGCTGAGCCGCGCCCCTGACTCGGCGGAAACCCGACTCCAGATGAGTGGGGGCTGTGGCAGTTTTGTCGGAGCCGCCGTGAGCTCGGAGCTCACGGCGGGATCCTCAGCTTTTGCGGCGGCGAAGTACAGCGGTGGCGACCACTGCCACCGCGGCCCCCACGACAAAGCCGACGCCGACGATGAGCGCGACGTTGGTGTCGTCGTCATCGCTGTCCGGTTGTGCGGCAACGGAAGTGGTGGGGGGTGGGGTCGTGGTCGGGGCACCGAAGGCCAGCGGGGTCGAGGCCAGGATCTTGGAGGGGTCGGTCAGACTGGTGACGGCCAGGGTGCAGGCGCCCGCCGCGGTGGTGCAGTCGGTGCCGCCGACGGCGGCGATCAGGGTGACCGTTCGTTTGCCGCCCGTCGGTTGCCAGACGCCCTTGTCGTCGGCGGTGCCGAGGAGCGAGCCGGTGAGGTTGCAGTCCGTGGGCGCGACGATCGCCGGTTTGCATTGGCCCACAGCCACACTCGCCAGATTCGCGGGCAGGCCGCCGACCTCGACCGTGATCGACTGGCCGACGCTCAAGCCCGTGTTCGCGCTGGGTGCAACCGTGACGTCGGCGGCGGCGTGTGGTGTGCCGGCTACGACCGAACCGAGGACGGCGGCCGTGGTGGCGGCGGCCATGACTGCGCACCGGATTGCGGTCTTCTTCATTTGTTCCTCCTGAGGGGATTTCACAGACGCCTGCGTCCGATGAGGGTGACGGCGGCGACGAGGAGCAGCAGGGCGGCGGTGATGCCCCACAGCACGATGGACGGGCCCTGGATGTCGCGCTCGGTGGCGACAGTGGAGCCCGGAACGGGGGTGCTCCGGGGCGACAGAGCCGATCCGGCGAAGGTGACGGCGACCTCGGCCGAATTCGCGGCGCGGACCGCGGGCGGTTCGGCGCCGGGTAGCGGAGCGGCGGCGATCACACACTGCTGGGTCGCGCAGTCGATGGCGTTGAAGCGGGCACGGGCGGTGAGGGTGACCGTGGGGAAGGTGCCGTCGGCGCCGATATTGACGAAGGTGGCGCCGCCTTCGAGGTCGCAGTCCTTGATTCCGCTGACGAAATTCTGTTTACACAGACCGACGGCGACCGCGGACAGCCCCGGCTGAAAACCGCTGCCGTTCACGGTGATCCGTTGCAGTTCGCTCACCCCGCTCGATGCGCTTACCTCGACGGTAGCACCGGGCGCTGCGAGAGCAGGCGGTGCCGCGATCGTGGCGAGGACCGCCGCGGCGGCCGTCGCGGTCAGGACGGTGCGGATCACGCGATACCTCGCTCGGGTGCGGGGGTGGTGCGGGTGCCCAGTGACACGCCGCCGAGGACGGTCAGGGTGAGGACGGTGAGTGCTGTTCCGTTGCCGAGGAATTCGCCGGCCACCGACACCGCGCCGAAACCGGCCGCGACCCCGAGGGCGGTGAGGATCGCGGTCGGTCCGGCGGACCCGGTCGCGACCCGGTCCAGGCCGCGGGCCGCGCAGGTCGCGGCCACGACGGTGACGCACACGCCGATCGCCACGGTCACCGAACCCGGGGCGGTCGCCACCAGCAGTGGGCCGCCTGCGGCCAGAATGATCAGGGGCGCGATGTTTCCCGCGGACGGGGCGGGCAACGCCATCACCAGCAGCGCCAGCACGCCGGCGGGGAGCAACAGCATGGCTTGTTCTCGGCCGAGCTCACTCCACCGGAACAGCAGCAGGTGCAGGGCGGGCAAGACGGTGCCGCCGACGACGAGCCCCGTCAGGCCGTAGAAAACAGAGGTGCGCCACGGTATTCCGACAGGCTCGCGCCGGGCACCCGTTTCCTCCTGTGAGACAGGCGAGTCCTGTGGCGTAGACGAAATCACGTAGGAGACAGCACCGGACACCGCGGTGAGAATGCCCGCCGCGACCAGCCCCGCACCGGGTGCGAGCTGGGTGAAGGCCGCGACCGCCGCGGCGCCGGCGAATCCGGCGATCATCGCGGTCTGCCACCAGGTCGACGAGGCGCTCGCCCAGGTCAGCGACCGGCTACAGACCAGCACCGGACCAGCGAGCGCGCCGGCGACGATCACACCGACCGAGAACACCCACACAGCCGACGTCGCACCGGCGATCGCCAGCCCCGCACCGGCCGGTATCGCCAGGATCGCGGCGAGGCCCGGCGACAGCGGATATCGCATCGTGACGACGGCGCCGAGAATGCCCGCGGCGAACGCGGTGAGCGTCAGATAGCCCACCACCTGCGCGGGCACCCCGACCACACCGCCGAACGGTTTCGTGAGCAGGGTCAGCAGCCCACCGGCGAACGGGGCCGCCGCGGCGGCGGCGAGCGTCAGCGTGGCATCACGGATTCGATCGGCCGCCATCTCAGACGAACCTCGAAAGTCGAGTGGAGCAAGGGATTACGGAGGTTGTCATGGGCCACCCCGCCAGCAAGCGTTTCGCTATAGGAAACGCGGTTTCGGAATTGACCTATTGAACCCACAGCGCGCGAAGAGTGTCAAGGCGTGGCGGCAGGTCCGCACAATGCACCGGCGACAATCGGTTTCCACGGTGTTTCGCCCCGTGAAATCCGGTGTCGCCCCTGGACAGATCCGAAGACCGGGTACAGAATCTTCCGTATTGGAAACGCTGTTTCGTTCTACGAAACGCTACTGCTACTCAGGAAGTGGGTGCGCATCCATGACGAGAGTCGCGGCCGCACAACTGGCCGCAGGCACCGATGTCGCGGTGAATCTGTCCGCGTGTCTGCGGATGATCGACCGCGCGGCGGACGCCGGAGCCGAGCTGGTGGTGCTGCCCGAGTTCTGTAACCACCTATCCTGGTACGCCGACCGCGCCCACGCCCGGCGAATGGCCTGCAGACCGGGTGATCCATTCCTCACCAGCGTGGCCGAGAGTGCCACGCGCCACAGGATGTACGTCAAGATCGGGGTCACCCTCGCTCGCCCGGACGGCGCGACGACCGGCACGAGCCTGCTCTACAGCCCCGAGGGGGTGCTGCTGGGTGAGTCCGACAAGCAGGTTCTCATGGGCGCCGAGAACGACTACCTCGATCCGGGCACCCGCGATTCCCCGGTCATCGACACCCCGATCGGACGCATCGGCATGTACGCGTGCATGGAGGGCGTAGTCAACGAAGTGGCTCGGTCCCTGGCCGTGCGGGGCGCGCAGCTGCTGCTCAACAGTCTCAACTCCTTCGCCACCGACGAGGCGAGCCTGCACATTCCGGTGCGGGCCGCGGAGAACAAGGTGTGGGTGGTCGCCGCGAACAAGGTCGGACCATTGCTGCCCGAGGCACAGTTGCCCGCGATCGCCGCGAAGCTCGGTGTCCCACCGCACCGGTTGCACGGGGCGGGCGAGAGCCAGATCGTGGCGCCGGACGGCATCCCGGTCGCGCTCGCGGCCGCCACCGGGGAGGACCTGGCGGTCGCCGATATCGACGTCACCCGGGCCGACGACAAACGTCGCCCCGACGGCACCGATGTGCTCGCCGCGCGCCGACCGAGCCTCTATATGCCGTTGCGCGCGGCGGACGGTGCTCGCGTAGCCGCAGTCGGCGCGGCCGAGGCCAACGCCGCGGTGTGCGCCGCGCACGCCGGATCGATCGCGCAGCGGGCGGCCGATGGCACCGATCTGATCGTGCTGCCAGAACTGACTGACCTGCCTGTCGATGCGATCGTCACCGCCCTGCACGGCACCGGGGCGTACGCGGTCACCACGGTGCGCGACGGCGGTGCCCATGTCGGGCTGCTGCTCGATGCCGGTGGGGTCGTCGCCCGGCAGGCCCAGTTGCATCCGACCGCCCGTCATCCCTGGCTGACAGACCCCGGTGACGACCTCGCGATCATCGATCTGGCCTGGGGCCGAATAGCTCTCGTGATCGGCGACGACGCGCTGTTCCCGGAGACGTTCCGGCTGGCCGCGATCCGCGACGCCGATGTGGCGGCGGTGCCGTGCACACCGACCGAGAACTGGGAGCTGAGCCTCGGCCTGGCCGAACGGTCCGCGGAGAACCGGCTCAATGTGGTCGCCGCGGGCGTCCGCGACGGCGAGCTCACCGGCGCGATCTACGCCCTCAGCCCCGACTTCACCCTGTGGACCGCCTGGAGTGGGCCGTTCACCGGTGTGATCAGTCATCCCGAGGTGACGACCGTCCGCCCCGGCTCGGACGGCGTCCGGGCCACGATCCGCCCCGCCCAAGCCGTGAACCGGATGGTGTCCAAAGGCACCGACCTGGTCGCGGGCCGACCCCGGCCTGCGCTGAACGCCATGACCGCCTACGCCACAACCCTTTCGGAGCAGTGATGAGCGAGACCGTGCAACACGTCGAGCAAATGGTCGACGAGAACCCTCGAACCGATGTGACCGAGACCTTCGAGGAGTGGCGAGAACTGCTCACCGGCCTGAAGGCCGAGATCGCCGAACGTTTCGAACTCACCCGCGACCCCTCGACCGTCGACCTCGAGTCCTACGGCACCCCCGGCGGCGCTTCCGGCAGCCTGGCCGCCTATAGCGGTCCCGAGATCGACTGGCTGGTGCACTCCTGGATCGGTGATCCGCGAACAGGTTTCGTCAACCTGCATCTCACCGCCTGGCTCGGCCCGGCGACCCGGGTGCCACACCTGGGTTCGGCCATGCTGCTGTGGCCAGAGGGCTGGTTCTATGTCGACGCCATCGCGCGCGGTGACCTGGTCGGCGACGGCGACTATTTCGACCGCTTCTACGCGCCCAACGAACAGCCGTGGCTGGATTTCAAGGCCGACCACCCCGATTTCACCTGGTTCACCAGCCGCACGGCGTTCATCCGGTCGAGCCTGTCCCCCACCGCGTTCTGCTACTCCTTCCCGGCGACCCGCCCCAATCTCGACACCGTCGCCGAGGTGCTGACCGGGCGCGTCCAGCAGTGGCTGCGATGGGTAGCCGCGGGCGAGCAGGTGCCCGCGGCGCAACGGCCCGAGCTCGCCGCCCGCGATCTGGCCATCCGCCGCAATATCGCCGAGCGCGATCCCGCCAATGTCATGGGCGAGCGCATGTTCGGGCGTGAACTCACCGAACGGCTGGTGCGCGCCCTGTGGGGTGGCGACCGAGAACTGCCGCGGCCGGGCCTGTGAGCGAGGAGAAACTGTTGATCCGATCTCTCTGGTGGTCTGTCCGCACCGACGGCACGGCCCCGTTCGATACCGCGCACCTGAAGGTCTACTACCCGGCTGTGGCCACCGGTGACGACGCCGAGCGTCTTACCGGCGTGTTCGGTCCGGATCCGGCCGGTGCGCCCTATCCGGTGGTGCTGTTCATGTCCGGGGTCAATGTCGGGCAGGAGGCCTATCGACGGTTCGCGGTGGCGATCGCCGAAGCCGGGTTCGTAGTGGTGACCGTCGACCGGGTGGGTGAATTGTTCGGTGGGCTGCGCGGTCTCACGCCGGGAGTGGAACTCGACGCCGCCCGTCCCGACGCGTACGGCACCCGTCCGACCTGCCCGGCCATCGGTGCGATCCTGGCCTCGCTGGCCGAACTCGCCGAGCTCGCGCCGCTGCGCGGCGCCCTGGACCTGGACCGGGTCGCGCTCGGCGGTCATTCGGCGGGCGGCACGGTCGTGCTGCAGTCGGCGCGCTACTTCCCCGGCGTGCGCGCCGTCTTCGCCTGGGGCGCACACAATATGGTCGCCACGATGCTCGGCTGGGAGCCCGGCACCGTGCTGCCGGCCCAGGTCGCCTGCCCGGTCCTGCTGGGTGTGGGTACCAACGACGGAGTTATCCAGGGCAGTGCCGACCGCTACGGCGAGGACGGGGCGAACCGGCCCGACCCGGTGCGCCGCACCTTCGACGAGGCCCTCCCCGAGGGCGCCAATCTCCTCGCGATCATCAAGGGCGCCAATCACTTCGGCATCGCCGATGCCGACCCCACCGCGGCCAGGGCCTTCCTGGACGGCCCCGCCGAGACCGACGCGCTCCCCCCGTTCGCGGCGCTCACGGCAACCTTCCTGCACACCCATCTGTCGGGCAGACCCCACGCCGAGGTCGAGCTGGCCGGGTTCGAGGCCGAGCACGTACAGCTGATCCGGCCTAGGAGCGACGAATGCTGAAGAACTTCTGGTATGCCCTCGAATTCGCGGACAAGGTGACCCGCGAGCCACGCAAGGTGACCTGCCTCGGCCAGGACTTCGTGCTCTACCGCACCCGGGCCGGGGCGCCGGTGTGCCTGTCGGACCTGTGCGTGCACCGCGGCGGCGCCCTGTCGATGGGCACGGTGACCGACGACTGTATCGCCTGTCCCTATCACGGCTGGCAGTACGACCCCGACGGCGCGTGCGTGAAGATCCCCGCCAATTCCGCGGAGCGGTCGATCCCGCGTAAAGCCCGGGTGGACGCCTATCCGACCCAGGAGCGCTACGGCATGGTGTGGGCCTTTCTGGGCGATCTGCCCGAGGAGGAACGCCCACCCATCCCGGTCATCCCCGAGCACGACGATTCCTCGTTCAAGGCCGTCCAGTTCGAGATGGAGGTCAACGCCAACTACGAGCGCACCTTCGAGAACGTCGTCGACGCCGCCCACACCCCCTTCGTGCACGGAACGGCTTTCGGCAATCCGGACAAGCCACAGATCCCGGATTTCCGGATCCGGCAGACGGAATGGTCGGCCGAGGCCGATATCGATCTGAGCCCGCCGCCCCCCGGCGGACTGTGGGGAATGCTGTACAAGCGCAAGGTCCGGCCGGAATTCGTCACGGTCACCAATGCCTGGTACCTGCCCAATATCGTCAAACTGCACATCCGGCTGCCGATCGGGGACATGCTCCTCTACGACTTCAACATTCCGCTGTCGCAGGATCGCACGCTGATCAAGATCCTCGGCTACCGCAATTTCTTCACCGGCGGCTGGGCCGACGGCAATACCCGCAAACGGATCGAGAAGATCCTGCTGCAGGACCGCCCGGTGGTGGAATCGCAACGACCCGAACTGCTTCCGTTCGACCTGTCCGACGAACTGCACGTGCGCAGCGACGGTCTGCAGGTCGCCTACCGCCGACGCAGGCTGGAACTGATCAAGCAGGGCTGGTGGGTCGGCGGCGACGACATCATCACCGGTGACGGGCCACGGCGCACCGCCACCGTCCTGCCCTCCCCGTCCCGCCGTGACAATCCCGAATTGGCCAGTGCCTGGGTGCACAAGGCCCGCACCGGAGGCGATCCTCGATGACCACCCCCACCACCAGCCTGCCCGCCGCGCTGAGCGAGCGGACCCTGGCCACGCTCACCACCGCGCTGAAGCTGTCGACCGTCGACGACGTCGATCTGACCAGCCCGATGTCGCCCACCCCGGTGGGACGGTTGCGGGTGTGGCGCGGCGGACCGATCGACAAGGTCGTGTCCGTCCAGCTGGTCGTGCCGCCGATCGGTCTGGACTCGCACATGGTGTTCGCGTTCACCCCACCCGAGTCGGCGGTGCCGCACTTCACCCTCGATTCCGTCTACGGCGGTGAGTATTTCGCCATGCACCTGGATCTGATCCCGCGTGCGGATCTGGCGGTACACCTGGACTATCTCGACGCCGCGTTCGGGCCGCTGACCTCGCTGCTGGAGCAGGCGTGGCAGATCGAGGGGGTGTCGGCCGCCGCCATCGGACCCCGACAGCGCGCGATGATGTCGCCGTGGATGCTGGTGTGCCGGGCCACCGAGGACGCCTTCACCGCCCTCGGGGACACCGTCGAGGGCTATCTCGCGCAGTGGCTGAGTCTTGTGGAGCAGGGCGTGCCGCCGGTGACGGCCGACACCGCGACCCGGGATCTGGCCAACCGGGCGAACCTGTTCAACCCCGAGGTCGACCCGGTCTGGGCACAGGTCACCCGGCTGCTCGGCCCCGAACAGACCGAACGGGTCCGTGGGGAGCTGCTCGCATGAGTACGCCGAGCGCTTTCCAGCAGCGCATCGAGGGCGAATGGATCGGGCGCCCTTCACTGTTCGACGCCAAGGGCACCTGGCTGGGTTTCGAGGACATCCGCCGGTCCTCGGTCTTCGCCGACGGGGTCACCACCTATTTCATGGACGGCGGCCTGACCGGCGGCGGCGAACTGGCGGGCCGGTTCGCCCTGGGCGCCCCGTTCGCCTTCGGTGTCGTCGACACCGGGTCCGAGCGGATCTACACCGGTCCCGACTTCCACGGCTCCGGTCAGCCCTACGGCGGTTTCGTCGACGCGCACTACTACGGGCCCGGATGGCAGGTCTGCCTCGACACCTGGAATCTCACGATCGGCGACACCCAGGTGTACTCCTCGGTGCTCTCGCAGGGACCCGCGGTGATCGGCGTCTTCGACGGGCTCTACACCCGCGACCCGGCCCTGGCCGACGACCATATCGACCACGAGACCCGCTGCGGTTCGGAGGTTTTCATCCTGCCGACCAAGGAGAAGAGCTGCTATCGCGGCGATCTCGAACTGTGGGACGCGGGCGGAGAGGCGGTCGGCAGCGTGGCCGTGGAACTGACGGTGGACCCGATCGACCTGCTGACCGCCGTGCACCGGCTGATCATGAAGGACCCGCTCGGTCTCGACGCCACCTTCCGGCTGCGCCGCGACGGTGTGCGGTCCTTCCACGAGGGTCCGCAGCTGTGGGGCAACGCGAACGCCTACGGGCGAGCGAATTTCGTCCGCATGCACACCACCGACGGGCGCCGGATCATCGGCCGCGAGTTCATGACCGACGCGGAACCGGGGATGGGCGCGGGCCGCACCATCGCCGTGGTGTACCAGATCTTCGAGCACAACGTGTTGGCCGCGGTGCTGCACGGGACAGTGGAGCGCGCATGAGTACCGTGGTGATCACCGGTGGCACCAGAGGGATCGGCCTCGGCATGGTCTCCGAGCTCCTCGCTCGTGGTCATCAGGTGGCCACGTGCGGCACCGACGCCGCCCGCGTCGCCGAAGTCGACACCGCGCTGGGCGGCGCCGCGCTGGTGACGACGGCCGATGTGACCGACCGCGACCAGCTGCGGGCACTCTGGGACGACGCCGCCGCCCGCTTCGGACCCATCGATGTCTGGATCAACAACGCCGGTGTCTCCCATGACCGAAAACCCCTGTGGGAGTTGCCCGCCGACACCGCGCGGGCAGTCTTGGAGACCAATCTGCTCGGTGTCGTCCACGGGTCGGCCGTGGCGCTGGCCGCGATGGCGGCCCAGCGCCACGGCCACCTCTGGAATATGGAAGGACTCGGCAGTGACGGTCGCACGGTCGCAGGCCTGACCACCTACGGCGCGAGCAAACGGGCCGTCACCTATCTCACCAAGGCGTTGAGCAAGGAAGTGCCCGACGGTGTCTCGGTGGGACTGCTCAGCCCCGGCATGGTGGTCACCGATCTGCTCACCCACGGCTATGCCGATCCGGCGGAACTGGCCAAGGCGCAGAAGGTGTTCAACATCCTGGCCGACCGAGTGGACACCGTGGCGCCCTGGCTGGCCGAACGGGCGGTCACCCGGACCCGCAACGGCGCCCACGTGCGCTGGCTGACCACCGGCAAGGTGATCGGCCGGTTCGCCACGGCGCCACTGCGCAAACGCGACCTGTTCGCCGCATGAGCGCCACCGTGGACTACCCGGTCTCGCTGGCGATCGAGGACTTCGCGCCGGTGCTGCTCACCACGATCGGGGTGGTGCTGCTGCGGCGCACCGTGCCCGATCGGGGTGCGGTCCTCGTCGCGGCCGCGCTGATCGGCTGCGGCGGCGCCGCCAAAGCCACCGCCAAACTCCTCGCCGCCACCGGCCACGGCGACTACCCGTGGCTGCGTGGCGCGCTGTTCCCTTTGCTCACACTGGGATTCGGACTGCTCTGCCTGGTCCTGACCCGCGCGGCCGGGCCGATCCCCCGGTGGTTGCTGGTCCTCGTTCCCGGCCTGATCGTGACCTGCGCGGCCGGTGCCGTGCTGGCGGGCGACCCGATCGTGTTCCTGGTCAGCACCACGGTGTTCGCGACGCTGGCCGGCATCCGGCTGATCGACACCGCGCGCCGCCGCGGCGACACCCTCGCGGCGAGCCTGTTCGGCATCCAGCTGCTGGTGTTCTTCATCCTCGGCTCGCTGGCCTCGCGACCCGACCAGACCGTGGCCCTGCAGTGGGCCGAACAACTCAGCAACACCGTGGCCCAAGCCGCCTTCGCCTATGCCGCGTGGCGACTGGGTTCGAGCCAGGCCACCGACACCACCCAGGAGACCCGATGACCGACGTACTCGGCTGGCGCCGCAAGTTCGGCGTGATCGCACCGTCGACGAACACCATCGTCGAGCCCGATTTCTACCGGATGACGGTGCCCGGCGTCACCGCCCACTTCAGCCGGATCCACATCCGCGACCAGAACATGAGCGACGACGACGGCATGGCCCGACTGCTCGACCAGATCAGGGCCGAGATCGGCGCGGCCTGCGAGCGGGTGCTCACCTGCGAACCGGACTACATGGTGATGGGTATGTCCGCGGAGACGTTCTGGGGCGGGGTCGCGGGCAATGTGGAGTTCGTCCGCCAGATCACCGAGATCACCGGGCTCTCGGTCGCCACCGGCGCCGAGGCGTGCCGGAGAGCACTGGAACTGTACGGGGCTCGCCGCATCGCGGTAGTCACCCCGTATCAGCCGATCGGCGACAAGAATGTGGTGATGTTCTTCGGTGAGCTGGGTTTCGAGGTGACCGCGATCAAGGGACTGCGGTGTCCGACCGCGGTGTCGATCGCCCATGTCACCGAGGACGAACTGCGCGCGGCGATCCTCGAGGTCGACAGCCCCGAGGTCGACGCGATCGTGCAGTGCGGCACCAATCTGTCGATGGTGCGCCTGGCCGACGAGGCCGAGCGTTGGCTGGGCAAGCCGGTGCTGGCGATCAATGCGGTCACCTGGTGGATGGCTCTGCGCGACAACGGTATCCAGGATCGGATCGACGGTGCGGGCGCACTGTTGCGCGAGCACTGAGCCGCTCGCGGCGTCACTGTTCGAGCAGCCTGCGGGCATGCCGGATCACCGCCAGGTCCACCATCGCGCCGGTGTCGTCGACCATCACCCCGCTCGCGGCGGCGTCGAAGTCCGCCACCAGTGCCCGCGCCCGCTCGAGGTCGGCAGCGGACGGGGTGAAAACCTCGTTCACGACCGGCACCTGTGCCGGGTGCACGCAGGCCCGGCCGCGAAAGCCGAGCCGCCGCAGCGCGTGGGTGGAGACCCGCAGCGCGTCCAGATCACGAAAGTCGGTGCGCACCGGCGCGAGCGGCGCGGCGATCCCCGCCGCCGCGGCGGCCAGCACGACCTGGCTGCGCACCGCCAGCAGCTCCCGCTCGTCGGCGCCCGGGCTGATGCCCGTGTCCGCGCACAGGTCGGCCTCGCCGATCTGCAGCCGCAATACCCGCGGTGCCATGGCGATCTCGCGGGCGGCATAGATCGCGGTCGCGGTTTCCAGCAGGGGACACACCCGCACCGCGTGCGAGCCGGATTCGTATCTGTCCAGGATGTCGGCAGCGGCACCGACCTGGCGGGCCGATTCGGTTTTCGCCAGGCACACCGCCGCGGGTCCGCACGCGGCGACCGCGGCCAGGTCCGCGTTCCCGAGTTCACCGGAGTTCACCCGCACCCAGATACGGCTGCGGTGCGCGGGTACCGACCGCACCCACGCGATGACTTCCGCCCGCGCGGATTCCTTGTCCCGCAGGGGAACCGAATCCTCGAGATCGAGCAGGACCACGTCGCAGCGCCCGGTCAGGGCCTTGGCGAACAGGTCGGGCCGATTGCCGGGAACATACAGCGCCGATCGCATGATCCGCCCCTTCCACCCACCCCGGTCAATTAAGGAAACATCGTTTCTCGATACGAAACATATCGGGATCGTTCGCGTTCGTCCACCCTTCCCGTCCCACCTGAGGAGTCATCGTGCTCGTCCGCACTCCACTGCTGGCCGCAGTCGCCGCAGCCTTCCTGCTCCTGCCCACCGCGCCCTCCGCACTGGCCACCGACTACCTGCCCGGCACCGTCGAGATCGGTTGCGCCGGTGGCACTCTCGAACAGACCGCCGACTGGTACCTGCCCGCGAGCACTCCGCGCGCGCTGATCTGGCTCCAGCACGGTTTCGCCCGCACCAGCGCGCAGCTCGCCGACCTGGCCACCGACTTCGCCGACCACGGCTATCTCGTGTTCGCGCCCAGCCTGCCGTTTCTCGACCTCTCCGGGTGCACCCTGCAGAACCTGGGCGACAACACCGGCTTCCTCGACCACGTCAGCGAACTGTTCGCCACCGCCGACGATCCGACGTCGGCCCTGCCGAGAAGCCTGGCGACGGCCGCCGCCGCGGCGGGACGGCCTGCACCCGCGCTGCCCACCGACCTCATCTTCCTCGGACATTCCGCCGGCGCGGAGGCGGTCGCCTACGTCGCCGATCACCTGCGCACCGACGCGCCACGCACCTGGGCGAACCTGCGCGGCATCGTGCTCCTCGACCCGGTGAAATCATTCCTCGGTACCAACACCGACACGGCGCTGACCGGCATCGACGCCGCCGGACTACCCGCGCTCACGATTTCCGCGCCGCCCTCGCTGTGCAACAACCTCGGCACCGGCACGGCCGCCGTCCAAGCCCATCTGCACCGACCTTTCGTCGGCGTCCTACTCCCCTACGGCGTCCACACCGACGCCGAGGGCACCAGCTCCGATGCCATCGGCGAAGCATTGTGCGGACGCCCCCGCGTCGCCGACAGCACCACGCTGCACACCCTCGCCATCGGCTGGACCGGCGACTTCCTCGCCGCGACTACCACTCCGGCCTTCTACCCGAGCCCACCGGCATGGATCGTCCCCGCCGCTCCCGAGGCGATTCCCCTGTCCGGCAGCTGAGCGGGCATCGGCTCGAGACGAGACGAACTGTTAGATGCGAATATCTATACCTCTTACTATCACCGTGTGGGTGGGCGGCCAGGACAGATCGAACTCGACCGTCTCGACGGTGTGGTCGCTGTCGTCGAGTTTGTCCGGGCCGCGCAACTCGGACAAGAAGCTGTCCGATCGACCATGATCGAGGCTATTCCGGACGTCGAGATCGTTTCGACACGGTGGCATCGACGGAAGGACAAAAGACCTTGGCGCACAAATGATCGACACCGGCGAATCGGGAGGCCGCCGCTGGTGGGGCATTCCCGATGTGCCCGACGTCTACCGCGTACCGATCCTGCGATTGATCGACGACGATGTTTCCCCGTCCGGCCTGCCACGGGACGGCCGATACTTCTACGCGGTCGTCTTCGACGGTCCGGACAAACTGTCCCTGACCTATTTCAACGGCCTCGGCCGGGTTCTCGACTACACCCGCGTCTCGTGAACGACCTGGGCTACGCCGCAGCACAGGCCGCGCCCACCTCGCCGCAGTAGGCCACCGGATCCGCGCGGAGTGCCGAATCGAACCGCAGGCTCACCTCGTGGTGTGCCTGCGAGCGCATTCGTTGACTTCGAGCACTCGAAGTTTTTACGGTGGATGAAGTGACAGCGGAAACCACCGACCACACGTACACGATCAAGGAAGCGGCGGCTCTGGCCGGGCTTCCCGCCAGTACGTTGCGTTACTACGAGACGATCGGCGTGATCGCGCCGGTGGGCCGGGGCGCGACGAGTGGACATCGCGTGTACACCGACGAGGACCTGAACCTGCTCGTCGGCGTGGCGTGTCTGGCCGCCACCGGCATGTCCGTCAGCGATATGCGGCGTTATGTGGCGAACGGACAGCTCGGCACCGCCGCCGCGGACGAGCAGATCGCGCTGCTGAGCGCGCGGGCCGAACGCCTGGCCGAAGAAGCACGGTTGGTCGAAATCCGGCAGCGGTACGTCAGGATCAAGATCGAGTATTGGCGTGCGGCCGCGGCGGGCGACGCCGCCGAGGCCGAGCGGCTCGCGGTGACAGCGCGGTCGCTGGTGAAACAACTGCGGCCGACCGAGTAGGTAACCGGTACGCGAGCGGACTGCCCGTCGGTCCGCCACTCGATGGCACCCGAAATCAGTCGCGACCGAGAACAAGCGAGGAATAGGAGTCCCGTCTCATGCGTCAGGTAGTTATGACAAGGCCGAGGGAGATCGTGGTCGAGGACCGTGCCGATCCCACGATCGTGGAACCGACCGATGCCGTCATCCGGCTCGCCGCCACCTGCGTCTGCGGGTCGGATCTGTGGCCGTACCGCGGCGTGCAGGACGTCGACCACCAGGTCATGGGGCACGAGTACGTCGGCGTGGTGGAACAGATCGGAACCGAGGTCGAGACGATCGCGGTGGGCGATTTCGTCGTCGGGTCGTTCTGGGCGTCGGACAACACCTGCGAGATCTGCCGTGCGGGCTATCAGTCGCACTGCGTGCACCGCACGATCATGGGATCGATCGGCACCCAGTCCGAGCGAGCGCGTATTCCGCTGGCCGACGGCACGCTGGTCGCCACGCCCGGTCAGCCTGACGCGGACCTCATCCCCTCGCTGCTCGCCGCGTCCGATGTGCTGGGCACCGGCTGGTTCGCCGCCGACACCGCCCAGGCCGGTCCGGGCAAGACGGTCGCTGTGGTCGGTGACGGAGCGGTCGGTCTGCTCGCGATCCTGGCTGCCCGGCGAATGGGCGCCGCGCGAATCATCGCGTTCAGCCGCCACGCCGACCGCCAGAAACTGGCTCGCGAGTTCGGCGCGACCGACATCGTCGAGACGCGAGGCGACGAGGGTGCCGCCGAGGTGGTGGCCCTGACCGGTGGGCTCGGCGCGCACAGCGTCGTCGAGGCGGTCGGTACCCAGGAAGCCATGATGCAGGCGATCCATTCGGCGCGTCCGGGTGGACACGTCGGGTTCGTCGGGGTCTCCCACGACGTGAGCATCCCGGGCGAGCTGCTGTTCGGCACCGGCGTGCACCTCGCCGGTGGCCCGGCACCGGTACGCCGGTATCTGCCCGAGCTGATCGACCTGATCTGGAGACGCGAAATCGACCCGGGCAAGGTCTTCGACCTCACCCTGCCGCTCGACCGAGCGGCCGAGGGCTACCGGGCCATGGACGAGCGCCGCGCCATCAAGGTGCTGCTGACGGTCTAGACGATCGGCACCCGAACCGACCAGGAGGACGTTGTGAAATACAGCAGGAGCGGCGGCCGGACCGCGGCCGGGCCCACGGCCTACTTCACCGGCACCGTATTCATCGACGGCATCCGCGATCCCGACGAGCAGACCGCCATAGGCTGCGCCCACGTCCGGTTCACCCCTGGTGCCCACACCGCCTGGCACCACCATCCCAAAGGCCAGACCCTGTACGTCACCGACGGCGTCGGCCTGGTCGCGACCCGCGCGGGCGGCGTCCAGGAGATCCGGCCGGGCGATGTCGTCTACATCGAGCCGGGTGAGGAGCACTGGCACGGCGCCACCGCCGATCGATTCATGGCGCACCTCGCCGCGCAGGAAGCCGACGACGACGGCCAGGTGGTGACATGGCTCGACCACGTCAGCGACGACGACTACACCGCGGCACAAGGAGCACGATCATGAGCGAGATCCCCACCGTCACCCTGAACAACGGCGTCACGCTGCCCGCGATCGGCTACGGCGTCTTCCAGACACCCCCGGAGGAAACAGCGACCGCGGTCGAGACCGCCCTGAAAACCGGCTACCGCCACATCGACACCGCCGCCGCCTACGGCAACGAGCGCGGCGTCGGCGAAGGCCTGCGGCGCGCCGGCCTCGACCGCGACGAGGTCTTCCTCGAGACCAAGGTCTGGGTCACCGACTACGGCTACGACCAGACGCTGCACGCCTTCGACAAAAGCGCCGCGAAACTCGGCGTCGACGTGCTCGACCTGCTGATCCTGCACCAGCCGATGCCACAGCACTTCGAACGCACCCGCGAGGCCTACCGCGCTCTCGAGCACCTGCTGGCCGAGGGCCGGGTGCGGGCGATCGGGGTCAGCAACTTCATGCCCCGCCACCTCGACGACCTCATGGACAGCGCGACGATCGTGCCCGCCGTCAACCAGGTCGAACTGCACCCGTACTTCACCCAGCCCGCCGTCCGAGCGGCCGACACCGCGCGGGGCATCCTCACCCAGGCCTGGTCACCGATCGGCGGCATCACTCACTACCCGGGGTGGGGTGCGGGCCGCACGAACGTCCTCGACGACCCCACCATCGCCGCCATCGCCGCCCGAGCCGACAGAACACCGGCCCAGGTCATGCTGCGCTGGCACCTGCAACAGGGACGCTCGGCGATCCCCAAATCCACCACTCCGAGCCGCATCGCCGAGAACTTCGACATCGTCGACTTCACGCTGACCGGTGATGAGCTCGCGCAGCTGGACGGACTCGACACCGGACGACGCGGCGGTCCCGACCCCGACGAGAAAGACCCCGCCGAATGGGACCTCGAAATCCCCGAGGCATGACGTCCGAACAGTTTCGGAATCGGCGCGTAGCTTCTGCGCCATGATTGCCGATGCACGTAACTTCACAGCGAACCAGGTGTCCCGCGCGGAAATCCTGGCCGCCATCGACGGTTTCCGGGAGGTGAAACACCGCGTGATGCAAGGAGTTCCACTCGAGACACCACCGGTCCTCCTCTCGACGTCAGCCGAGGTGCCGGCTGGACTCGATTCCTTTGTGGGTACTCGCGTCGCGGGCTCGGAGTAGGCGGGCGAAACCGGCTGTAGTACTCCACCGTCCCGCGAAAGGGATTCGCGGTGGCTTAGTCTCGACGGCGGAGAACCACCGCGCCGGATGCAAAGAAAACCAACACCCCGTTGCCCCTCTCGAGGAGAAGCTCAATGCGCGCACGTCGCTTGTCTCGTCGTTTCCCGACCGCGGCGGCCGCGGTCCTGCTCGCGGTGACCGGGTGCGTCTACACAGCGTCGGCCTCGCCGACAGCCGGAGACCAGCGGCCGAACGTGGTGATGATCCTGGCCGACGACCTCGACGCGGCAACCACCCCGGTATGGCAGGCGATGCCGCGCACCGCGGCACTGATCCGTGACCGCGGCGTGGAATTCACCGACAGCTTCGCGCCGATGCCGATCTGCTGCGCGGCTCGCGCATCCATCCTGACCGGCGAATACGGGCACAACACCGGTGTCCTCACCAACGCCGGCGAGGTCGGTGGCTTCGAGGCCTTCCGCGCGGGCGGCAACGAATCCCACACCATCGCCACCACCCTGCACGACGCCGGATACCGCACCGGCATGGCCGGGAAGTACCTCAACGGCCTCGAACACGACCCCGGCCACATCCCGCCCGGCTGGGACGACTGGAACGCCGGAATCGACAACTTCCTGTACTCCGGCTACAACTACACCCTCAACGAAAACGGCACCCGCGTGAAATACGGTGTGGCACCGGCCGACTATGAAACCGACGTGATCCGCGCCAAGTCCGAGCGGTTCATCACCGACGCCGCCGCCTCCGGGCAGCCGTTCTTCTGGTACGCCGCCTCCACCTCCCCCCACTTCCCGATCCCGCCCGCACCCCGCCACCTGCCCAGCACCCAGCCCACCCTCGCCCCGCGGTCACCGAACTATCAAGAACCCGACGTGTCCGACAAACCCTCATGGCTGATCGACACCGCCGACGCGAGGGCCGCGACCATCGCCGCGACCAACGACATCGACTACACCAACCGCCTCGGCGCTCTCGAGTCACTCGACGAAATGGTCGCCGGAATCGTCGAAACCCTCGAACGAACCGGCGAACTCGACAACACCTACCTGATCTTCACCTCCGACAACGGCTACAGCCTCGGCGCCCACCGCCTCACCCAGAAAATGGCCCCCTACGAAGAATCCATGCGAGTGCCCCTCGCGATCAGCGGCCCCGGCATCCGCCCCGGACGCAGCGACGCCATGGCCCTGTCGATCGACCTCGCACCCACCCTCTACGACTGGGCGGACATCCCCGTCCCCGACCGGGTCGACGGCCGATCCCTGACCCCCGTACTGTCCGGCGACACCATCGGCTGGCGCACCGATTTCGTCGCCGAATACGGCGGCAACGGCGACGGCCGCAACGGGATCGCCCAGGAACAAATCCCCGGCACCGACACCCCCATCATCTACGCACTCGACATGCCGTCCTGGAGCGCCGTGCGCGACCGCCGCTACCTCTACGTACGCTGGTACGAGCGAGAACGCCCCCTCGACCAGCGCGAATACGAACTCTACGACCTGTGGGCCGACCCGTACCAACTCACCAACCTCATCAAAACCCCCCAGGGCCGCGCAGCCCACACCGACATCGTCACCGACCTCGACCACCGCCTCGGTGAACTGACCACCTGCGCCGGACGCTCCTGCCGGTGACAACCTCACCTATACAGGCGATCACCGAACTCGACAGCCGCACCCGATTCCGCGCTCGTGACCGGGTCAGGACTTCCGTTGGGCTACAGCAGATTCGGCGTAGGACGCCAATCCCGCCGCGAAGCGGTCGAACATCGGCGCGAAGGTCTTGGACACAATTCGTTCCTGGACCGGACGCAACATCGCGGCGGTGTCCAAGTGGACCTGCCATCGCAGGACGCACCGGTTCTCGTCGAGCGGCACGAAGATGATGTCCTCGATCATCCTGCGGGCCAACGGGATCGACATGGCGTCGGCCGAGAAGCTGAATCGTCGCCCCGGTTCCCACGCGAGGAATCGTTCACGGACTGTGATCCAGCGAAGGTGGATGTCGCGCACGGTCGCGCTTCCGTAGGGCATCGTGCCGTACCACGTGGTCGATCGGTACCCGTGGGCCCACTCACGCTGACCCTCACCGGTAGCGAGGATGTCGAAAGCGCGAGCGGCAGAGGCGTTCACCCTGCGCTCCGTCCGCAGATGATGACGCATCGCCGGGATGTCTTCGAGGTAGCTGGGCTGCAGCGCATACAAACTCATTTCGGCGCCACCAACCCTCGCGTCACACGAATCACCGTTCGCCGCGGCAAGATCCGAGGAAGACGAGTCGACCATTTGTTGGCCGATCCGGAAACCACGCTGGGCGGACTACTGCGGCGATCCAGCGCCCGCATGGCCGTAGCGGCCACTTTTGCCGGGGTCTGGCGCCCTCCCACGCTGGCGGATTCCCCCGCGACATCGAAGAACTCGGTATCGGTAGCACCGGGGCACAAAGCGAGGACGTCGACACCCGTGCCGTCGAGCTCACCCCACAGCGCCTCGGTGAACGACAGCACGAAAGCCTTCGTCGCGCCGTACACCGCCATGTAGGGAATGGGCTGGAACGCCGCGGTGGACGCGACATTCACGACGACACCGCGCCCGCGAGCAACCATCTCCGGCAGCAACGCGTGCGTCAGTGCCACCACAGCACCCACGTTGACCGCCAGTTCGTCCACGACCCGACCCGCCGACCGCTCAGCGAAGATGCCGTGCGTCGCGAATCCCGCGTTGTTGATCAACACATCAACGGGAGTTTCGGCCAGGCGCTGGATCAACTCCTGCACCTGGGCCGGAACCGACAGGTCCGCCGACAAGACTCGGACAGCGATGCCGTGCTCGGCCTCCAACCGTGCCGCGAGGGCCCGGAGACGATCCTCGCGGCGTGCGACGAGAACGAGGTTGCACTGCCTGCGAGCAAGCTCTGCAGCGAACTCGGCCCCGATCCCGCTGCTCGCCCCGGTGACAACGGCGGTGACGCCGCTCCAATCCTTCATTCCGACCTCCTAAGTGAACACATGTTCAGTGATATAGACTTAACACCCGTTCAGTTATCGATGTCAAGAAGGAGAATCTCGTGAGTGGCGCTAGACAACGGGCGGTCCGCGGCGACGGTGACCGACTGCGCGCAGAGCTCGTCGGTTCCGCCATCGACCTGCTGTTGCAACCGCAGCCCGCGCAGGCCCCCTCACTGCGCGCCATCGCGCGTTCCTGCGGTGTCGCGCCCAGCGCGGTGTACATGCACTTCGATTCACAGGAAGCCCTGATGTACGCGGTCACCGACGAGCTGTTCGGACGCCTGCGCACCGCACTCGACCTGGCCGATGTCGACGTCGAACCGGTCGGTCGACTCGCCGCGATGATCGATGCCTACCTCGATTGGGCGCAACACCATCCAGGCGCGTACCAACTACTGTTCGAGCGGCCCGATCCCCCACCCGGGACCGGTATCGGCCCGGGTCTGGACCTACTCGACCGCCTGGGCAGCGCGCTCGCCGCGGTCACCGGACACCGAGACCCCACCGCTGCACTACAAGCCTGGAACGTACTCCACGGAATCGCGTCGCTGCGCATCCACAAGCCCACTGCCCCATGGCAATCGACGCCGCAGCAGGATGCCCACGCCATCATCGGCGCACTGATCAGAACCTGACGATGCGCACTGGGCCTCGGCACGCCGACTATCCACCGGCAGGGTGCTGCTCACTCCTCGGTTTCACTGTGCGATTCCATTCGGGTGAGAATTTCCTCGATTCGATCGCGCGTCCAGAGTGCCAACCGGTCGCTGCTCATGGCGCTGGCGACCGGGGCAGGATCATCGAGCGGTATCACGTAGCGCCCGTCGTCGGGCAGGTCGCGCCACAACAGGCCCGTTTCGATCCGCCCACGGGCACCGTATTTCGAGCGGCCCTGCAGCACTTTGATGATGCCGGTGCTGAGCGCGGGGGTAGCGAAGAACCCGGCGCTGCGGACGTGGTCGTTGCCGAGGTCGTCATCGTCATCGTCGTCGGCGATGCTGGATACCGGGCGGTCGCGCTCCTGTGTCGGTGCGGTGTCGGGCAGTGACAGCGCGATGTCGGCGAGCTTGCCCGCGCCGCAACGCGGGAGTAGTCCGATCACGGTGTCGGCCAGGGAATACGGGTCGCATTCGACGGCGTCGAAACCGGCGCTGTGCGCGAGGGTTTCACCCGGGCGCTGGGTGATCACGTAGCCGCGGGCCCGATGCCGGATCGCGTGCACCCGGATGCGCGCCGCGGGATTGGCGAAATCCTGGTCGTTCCACGCGTGCGCGACAACGAAGACGTCGGGTTTGGCGATCGCGCTCGCCAAGACGTCGAGATCGTGGTCGAGCCGGTGTCGCAGTTGTTCGCGGACCTGCGATTTCTCCCGCTCGTAGTCCGCTTCGAGACGGGTGCGGCTGGTGAAGATGAACGGTGCGGGCAGTTCGCCCCGCCGGACGTCCTCGCAGAGGAGATTGAACTCCAGGTCGGTGAATTCCCAGGTCTGGCTCATGAGTCGGCCACCGGTCGCACTCGGTCGGGCATCGGGCCGATGGCTTCGTCGAGATGGACTCTCGACTGCAGGAATTTGGCGGTCTTGTGCCCGCCGCCGGCGTTCTGTCCCGCGCCACCGGCGGCGGGCGGCATCATGGGCATCCCGCCGCCGGGCATGCCGTCGGTCCGGGCAGCGGCCGCCGCGGCGGGATAGATCGGCTGTTCGGCGCCGGGCAGTCCCGCGCGCGGGTACAGCGCGGTGCCTGCTTGTTGGGTCGGCGATTCCAGTGAAGCGGCGCCGACTCCGCCTCCACCGACTCCACCGCCGCCTGCCCCAGCACCGCCCGCACCAGCGGCATCGACTGGGGAGAGCCCCGCAGCCGCCGACAACGCGTTCGGATCGAACTGCTGTAGCAGGTCTTGCATCTGCTGCGCGCCTGGTAGTGCGCTACCCAGTTGGGTGAGCGAATCCAGCCCCTGGGTCAGCGCCTTCCCTATCTGCCCGAGGAAGTCGCTACCCGCGGATGTCAAGGAACTCGCCATTCCCCCGGCCCCCGATGCCGCGTTCTGCGAGGCGATCCCGGCCCCGGAGGACGACAGGCCGTTCGCGCCACCGGTCGCCGCCGTGAGCGCCCGCTCGTCCAATGCGGCCGGGAGGTTCTCCAGGACCGAGCGCACCCCGGCCGGATCCACACCGCTGAGTTCGGCGAGCTTCTTCTCGTCGACTACGTCGGGAATGCTGTCCAGAATCGACCGCACCTTTTCCGGTGGCAGTCCGGTCAGCGTCGACAGGGCGTCTTCGTCGAGGAGTCCGGGCAGGTTGTCCAGGACCGACTCCACCTGGGCGGGGTCCGCACCCACCGCCGCGGCGAGGGCGTCGCCGAGGGATCCCGTATCCGCACCGGAACCCTTGCTGCCCGGTTTCGACGATTTCGCGCCCGATGCCCCACCCGCACCGGAAGCCCCCCGCGGTAGCGGGGCCGAACCGAGGGAGGACACCGATGGCATACCGGCACCCGCGGCGGATGCCACCTCGTCGGCGGAAGGCAAGCTGCTGCGAGGGAAGGGAGAACTTCCCGATCCGCCTGCCGACCGCGTGGGCGTCGCACCACCCCCGCCTGCGGGCGCGGCTCCCCCACCCGCGGTTGCACCCATCGCGCCCGCACCGGCGGGGTCGTAGCCCGCAGTCCGGGTTTCGGCGCCGGGCAGACCGGCTCCGGACCCGACGCCGCCACTGGTCTGCTGGCCCGGCAGGGTTTGGCCGCGATAGTCGTCGCCGTATCCCTGGGCCCCATACTCTTGCGAGCCATAACCTGGCGGCCCATACCCCTGGCTGCCGTACTCTTGGCCGCCGTAAGCCTGGTTGCCGTAAGCCTGGTTGCCATAGCCGATCCCCGCGGGATCCGGGCCGGGGGCGCCCTGCTGTCCGCCGCCCGGCCCGTACTCATCACCGCCCGGCACGTTCTGCCCCGGACCCGGGGCGGGCTGTGGGGTGGCGATCGGCCCGTCGACTGCCGGAATCACCGACACCGTGTTCTTCATGCCCTCGCCGTAGTGCTTCTGCCACTCGTCGCGATACCGCCTGGTCACCCGCCCGGGGCAGCAGTCGCCTGCGTCCGACGTCGCGGGCATGCTCAGCTTGGTGAGATGCAGCCACTGCGCGGTGTAGTCGAGATTCTGGCTCATGGCGATCATCGAGTTGATCAGCGGTTGCACACCGTTGGAGTAGTTCGTGACCGCGCTCGCGGCCGCAGTGGCCCCCTGTCCCTCCCAGCCATCGGTACCCGCAGAGATCACCGTGACGAAATTGTTCAGCCTGCTGAGCAGATCGGTCGACAGCGAGTGCCAGGTCCCCGCGGCCGCGAGCACCGGTTGCGGATCGAGATCGCGACCCAGCTCGTACATTTCGGTGAAGCTGAGACTGTCCTTGTTCTCGATGCTGGCTGTGGCGCCGGTGTCCTTCGCGCCTTGATAGTCCTTCAACGACGAAGGGAAACTCTCGGCCTTGAAGGGCGACGGATTGCCGAAGGTGGCGTCGGGGGCACCAGGGGCCGCGGTGCCCGGTGTGTACGGGGTCGCCGCGGTGGGCATCTTCAGTTCGCCGAGCGCCTTGATGTTGTCACGGGAGTTGTCGTCGGTGCTCACATACGTCTTGCCCGCGGCGATGTAGGTATCGCCCATATCGGTGACGATCTTCGCGTGGTCATTGAGGATGGTGAACAGACGGGAACCCTTGTTACTGAACACCATCGCCAGCTGAGTACCGGAGGTCAAGGTGCCGATGGGCGCGAAATTGTTCAGTCGCAGATCGGTCACCGCGGCGCTCATTCCGAGCAGATCGTCGGCCAGATCGGCGCAGGCTTTGGCCGCGGCCAAGGCCTTGGCCGGGTCGAACGCCAGATATCCCGCCTTCGCCTGGTTCTCCAGGCCGGACCACGTGTTCGGTTCGAGGGCCATCGTCGCCTTCCTTCGCCGGGAATCGGGTTCCCGCTTCGTCTGAATATCCGCGTGCGGGTGAGTCAGTCGTCGTTGTCAGCGACCGCGGAGCGGGGACCGGGGATGCCGGAACCGTCCGTCGGCCACCGGGTGTGATCAGGCAACTCCGTCGGCGGAGCTGGCGCGTTCGGCAGCATCGAGCCCAGATCGGGTGCGCCCTCGATGATCTCGGAAAGTTTCGGCAGCGCGTCGCGCCGTTCGAGCAGCGGCGTCATCAATTCCCTACTGCGACCGGCAACGTCGGCGGCCGCGGATTGGACGGCCGCCGTCAGGTTCACGGCGATCTCCTCGAGACTCAGCTCGAGAACGTCCTCGGCGAATTTCGTGTCGATCAGAAGTCCATCGGCGTTCACCGTCACTTCGATGCGCTTGTCGCACGCGGTCGCGGTGGCCGTGAGAAGCGCGCGCTGCTTCTGGAGTTCGGCGATCCCGCGGAACTGTTCGCCGAGTCCGTCGAGCATCGTCGCCATATCCGCACGCAAGCGGTCGTTCAACATGGAGCGCTCACACCTTCCCCGGGCCGAGGTTCTCACTGGAGGCTTGGTCGGTGCCTGCGAGCGAGTTCGCTGCCTCGCGCTGGCCCTTCGCCATATCGCTGAGGGTCTGCGCGGCCCCGGTGGCACCGTCGAGCAGGTTGTCGCGCGCCGCGATGTAGCCCGTGGCGCCATCGGCGAATTTCTTGCCACGCTTGTCATTTCCCCATGGCAGGAAAGTGAGGTCGGCTTCCACACCGCTGAGCGCGCCGCGTAGTTTCTCGGCCGCTGCCGTCACTTTCGTCGACAGCTCGTCGGTCAATTCCGATGCCTTGCGCAGTTTCTGGGGGTCGATCTCGACATTTCCGGCCATCGCGCACTTCTTCCGATATGGGTGGGTCTACAGGGTGAAGGGAACATCGACGTCCGCCTCGACCGGCGCGGGATCCACGCTCGCCCAGTCGCTCGGCCGCGAAGCGCCCGCGGGGGGCGGCTCGTAGGGCCCGGGCAGCGGCTCGACCGATGGCACCAGCTTCGGGCGAGGCTTACCGCGTAGGTCTTTGCCCTCACCCAGGAACGGTTCGTCGGGCCCGGCCCGGTGTTGACCGGCACCGTCCGGGGTTGGCGGCCGACTGTCGATCGGGGTAGGTGGTTCGCCGCCGACCGGGGGCGGCAGCTGCCCACCCCCGACCAATCCGGTGTTGCCGTGCGGCGGCTGTCCGGTCGGGCCCCAGCCGTCCACCGACGACTCGAACGAGGTCGGTGGCCTGCCGGTGACAGCGCCGGGTTGGCTGGCAGCCGTCACGAAGCTGGGGGTCGATCCCGCGTGCGATCCCGCGACCGTGCTGGCCGCGTCGTGATACACCGTCTCCGGTGTGCCCGGGCGAGAGGCGGGCCCGCTCGACGCATCGTGATACACCGACTCGGGTGTGCCCGGGCGTGGAGGGTGCCCACTCGCTCCGTCCCCGCGCACGGAGGATCCCGAACTCGAGCCACCGGAAGACGAACCACCGTCGCCGCGACCGGAATACGTCCCGGCCACACTGCCACCGCTGAACTCCGAACCGGGACGCGGCGGGGCGACGCCGGCGCCGGACGAGGAGCTGGTGGACGATCCATCGGTGACCGGCGGAGCGGCGGTACCGCCTGCCGCGGGTTTCGGCATCCACACATAGGAACGAATGTCTCCGCGCCCCGGGGGTATCGGGGTTCCCAGGGCGAATCCGCCCCGCGCCCCGCCGAGGGCGGCGCCGCGCGCGATGCCGCCGGTCCAGCCCGCACCGGAGGCGAAAGACGACCAATCGCCGGTAGCCGCACCCACCGCCAGGTTGCCGAACGCGGTACCGACACCACCGGACACACCGCCGATCACGACGCCGCGGCCCACGCGCCCCGCCACGTTGTTCAGGTGCTTGCCCGCGACATTGTCGATGCCCTTGCCGAGGTAGCGACCGGCCTCACGGCCGGGAATCATTCCGGCGACGCCGGCGAGGACCGACAGCCCGAACTCGCGCCCGTTGAAATGTCGGCGCTTACCATCCAGGATCTGGCCGACCTGCACCCCGCCGTTGATCGCGCCGACGATGGCCGTGGCCTCGATCGCCCGCGCACCATAGACGCCGTAGCCCTTGGCGGTAGGCAGTACCGGCTTGAGCCGCACCGCCTGGGACCAGAAGTGTCGTTTCACTGTCGGGGCGCCGAGTCTGGCGGCGATCGACGTGATGATCTTCTGCACGAAATCCTCGAACACCTTGAGAAAAGACCGGGTCGTGGTGATCGCGGCCGCCTCGACCGCGGGCGCGGTCGGCGGAAACACCCATGCCCACAGGATTTCCAGCGCCAGCCAGACCAGGGTCACGATGACGGTGATCTTGGTCGCCTGGATTTCGGTGCCCATGTCGAACGCGCTGTCGGAGATCGTTCGCATCAGCTCGGCCAGCGCCTCCACAGACTGATCCCCGGTGCGCAGGATGTCATAGCGGCTGCCCATCGCGACGCCGCCTTCGCCTTGCGGATAGGCCGCCACGGTGGTCGCCTTGGCCTCGTCGATGCCCGCGAGCAGCGCCTCGATCTCCGCGCTCGCCGTCTTCCATGCCTGCGCGACAGCCCAGCACGCGTCCTCGTCGCCCTCCGGCCATGCCGTGCCTGCGACCCAGGCCAGCCACTTCAGTCCGTCCGGCATGATGAGCGTCACGACTGCTCCGCGCGGCGACGGAGCACTCTTGGTTCGCTCGGCAAACCGGTCCTCCTCGGCGTTGATGTCCTCGGATTAGACCTCGAGAAGTTGAACCCGCAGCGACCTGAAAGCGAATTCTGCTCGTGCACAGCATGTGTCGGCTATCCGTGAACGAAAGTTACGTTTCGCCAACACTGTTCGTTTCCCGCCGGGTGGTAACCTGCGCCGCGATCGAGGAGGTGCCCATACCGTGACCGCAACCGAGGATCAGACCGAGGCCGGACCGCCGCCACCAGATGCGGCGAGTCGTCGTATCGCCGACCTGCTGATCGGACTCGGGCCGAGGCCCTGCGGGGGAATTCACGCGATCTTCGTGCTGACGGTAGCCGCTGAACTGGCCTCGATCGTCGCTACCGACGAGCAGCGCCAGCAGGTCCAGATCTTGGCGTCGGAGGAGATCATGGATCTGGTTCGCGTCCATCGGGAAGCATCGGCGGTCCGGGCCGACGGCCCCTGGTGGCGCTACCTGCTCGTGGTCTCGGAATCAGGCGAGGTGCGAACGGACTACGACTTCGGCGAGCAACCGTTTCCCGACGAACACCTTTTCCCCGCCGAGGTCTATCGAGCCGATCTCGAGGCCTTCCCCCGACCCCGACTGCCCGTGTGGCTCGCCGCCCATATCGGGCACGCCGACAGGCAGTCACGCCCCGCCGACATGGCGGCGAGCGCCGAGCAGGTCGCGGCATCCGTGACCGACGAGCTACCCGCGCTGCCGTTGCTGGCTGCACGATGGGCGGTGCTGTCGGCGGCCTTCGTCGCGGTCGGCTCACCGTGGGGGCCACGGGTGCTACCCGCGCTCGGCTTGTTCGAGGGGATCGAGCGCAGCGGCTCTTCGCTCTGGATCATGCCCGGTGACCGCGCCGTCCTGTCCGGCGGAGTGTGGAACGATCCCGTTCTCGACGCCGTCTACAACAGCGAAGCGCCGATGCCGGACCTCTACGCGGGCGCGCCGGCGTGGGTCGCGAATGCGACGCTGAACCCGCGCGCGGGCATCGGCCTGCTGTCCTTCTGCTATTGGTGGGACGACGGCCGGTGGTATCGCGCGCCCGGGCACGCCGCCGGCGATATCGCCGCGGCTGTACCCGGTATCTGGAGCGAGGAGAGTGCCGCGGCCATCGTGGCCGCGCTGATGGCGGACGAACCTGACGCCCACACCCGTGAGGCTGCGCTCGGGCTGGTCCGCGCTGCCGATCGAGGGGAGGTCGGCCGTGGCTTACTCGCCTCGATTTTCGGCGAGGGCGCCATCGACGACGCGTACCTCCAATTGACCATGGCCGGTGTATCCACACCGCGCTCACCATAAAAATGCCCATCGGGTCGCGATAGTTCCGGCTCCCCGATCGCGTGGCGATCGGTAGCCCGTGGGTCGCACGAATACAATCGGCGCCGTGCAACCATCCTTGTCCCCGGCACATGTGACCGAAGTCGGTGCGCGGGTCGACAAGTCGGTTCACGCATCGGTCCGATGAGCCACCCGACATAGCGAGGTACCGAGTGCAGGCCCTACGCCGAATTGTCCTCCCCATCACAGCAGCGGCGTTCGTTGCCGCTACCGCCATCGGCGCACCGAACGTGCACGCTGCCGCCGACTGCCCGGGCGCCGGTCAGTCGGCGGTGCAGGTCGGTGCTGTGTCGGGCGCCGTGGAAGGTCTCACCGTCGATGCGCGGGGCCGCGCGTACGCCACAGACCTCGTGAGCGGACACATCGTGCGGATCGACGCCCCCGGCGCCCCCGCGGTAGTCATCGCCACCGTGCCCAGCGGCGGCGCCGGTGCGCTCGCCTGGACCCGAGACGGCAAACTGCTGGTCGGTTACGGCGCGGACGCCCGGGTCGTCATCGGCGACCTGGCCCGCACGGCGGGCATCATCGAGGTCGACCCCGACACCGGTGCGGTGACGCCGTTCGCCTCGGGCCTCAGCGCCGCCAACGGCATGGACGTCGCGGCCGACGGAACCGTCTACGCCACCAACGACTTCGGCAACCTCGTCGGCCGCGTCAGCCCGAACGGCGCCGTGCAGGCGGACTGGGCGAGCTTGCCCAGCGCCAACGGTGCCGTGCTCGACGCCGACGACGAATACCTCTATGTTTCACGCACTTTCGTCAACCCCGGGGTCAGCCGGATACCCACCGCAAATCCCGGCGCGCCACAATCGCTGCTCGACCTGTCCGGCGCCGACACCCTCGGTACACCCGACGGGCTGACCTTGGACTCGCAGAATCGACCCGTCGTCCCCTTCAACCTCTCCGGGCGCGTAGTCCGCATCGACTCCCCCGGCCAGTACTGCGTCCTCGGCACCGCGGCCCCGTCGACCAGCGTCCTCACCTACGGCCGCGGCACCACCGGCTTCTCCGCCGGCCGCCTATTCGCCGCCACCTTCACCGGCGCGATCTACGAAATACCGGGTGGCTTCGACTCCACTGCGCGAACCGCGCCCTGATAGCCGGGTGTACCTTGTCCTGTCGAGCGATCAGTTGGTGTCGGAGGCGGATTCCTCGGGGGAGGGGTCGGTGATGCGCTGTCGATCGGGGCGGAAGCCGTGTTCGACTCCCCAGAGCACGGCCTGTGAGCGGCTGGTCACGCCGATGCGCCGGTAACAGTTACGGATGTAGGTCTTGACCGAATTGATCGACAGGTGCGCCCGGTCGGCGATGTCGGCGTTGCTCAGTCCCTGGGTGATCAATGCCAAGACCTCGGCTTCACGTTGGGTCAGCCCTTCCTCGCGCCCGGGCCAATCGCCACCGATGACCTTGGTAGTGCTCGACGCACCACCGTGCACAGCTTGTCCACCCCGGTGTATCGCTTCGATAGCGGCGACCAGTTGCCCGGCGGGCAAGCCCTTACTCACGTAGCCGTGGGCCCCGTTGGCCAAGGCCGCCGCCACCAGTGAGTCCTCCAAATTCCACGAGTAGACGACGACCTTGTCGACCACCGGGTTCATCGAGAGCTTGCGCACCTGGTCCCGATCGCCCTGGGGATTGGCGAACGAGTCGTAGAGGGCGATGTCCACGCGGTGGCTGACGGGTGTGTTGGCATTCAGTTCCACGATTTCGATGCGCTCGTGGTAACTGCGCAGCATCGCGGCCAAGCCTCGAACCACGACCTCGTAGTCATCCAGCAATGCCAGCCGTATGGGACGCATAACGTCAGCTTACAGACGGTGAATACACCCTTAGGGGTGAAGACAGACGCCCTGGGGGTGAATAGCCTTTTGATGTCGTGACATGTCGAGAATGGGCGCACACCGTGTGCCTATCGTCGCGCTATCAGTGGAAAGGAAGTCGTAGTGATCACCCTGGGAGTCATCCTGCTGATCCTCGGTCTGCTCGTGGGCATCCCGATCCTGTGGTACGTAGGCGTCGTGCTGGTGGTGGTCGGTGCGATTCTGGCCTTGGTAGGAAGTTCCGGGCGCGTCGTGGGCGGCCGCAAACATTGGTACTGACCATGGCTGCCGACTCAGACCATCACCGAAGACACGACACGGCGGGTTGGACCTCGTGGCGCGACCCGGTCCGCCTCGGGGAAACCATCGATCCGACACCACCACAAGGAGAAACCGAAATGGGTGTGCACGACAAGTTCGAGAACAAGGCCGAGGAACTCGAGGGCCGCGCGAAGGAAGCCGCCGGTGCGGTGACCGGAGACGACGAACTGAAGAACGAGGGCAAAGCCGATCAGGCGTCCTCCGCCCTGAAGCAGGGCAGCGAGAAGATCAAGGACAAGGCCAACGAGGTCGTCGGCAAGATCGTCGGCAACGACTGAAAGTCCACCCGAGGCGGCCTCCGACGATCCACCCGGAGGCCGCCTCCTTGTGCGCGGAGCCGAGTTCTGCAGCTGTGCTCTGGAATTCGCCCTGGTCGACAGACAGCCGAAGTGAGCCCATGCCAGAGAACTCCATGCCCTATACGCTCATCTACTCCAGCACGGCCAGCTTCGTCCTGGACGACGAGGAGATTTCCGTCTTACTGGACCATGCCCGCGAACTCAACGCGGCCAACGATGTCACGGGCCTGCTCGTCTACGTGCGCTTCGACGATGATCGCGCAGCATTCGTGCAAGTCCTGGAGGGCGATGAGAACGCGGTCGAGCAAACCTACGCCCGAATCCAGCGCGATGAACTCCACACCGATCTGCTCGTACTGGTTCGCGCTGCGATCCCACAGCGCCGTTTTTCCCAGTGGTCGATGAAATTCGTTCGTATGAATCAGGCCGTCTTGCAGCAGGTGTTCTCAGGATCGATGCCTGCCGACGGGAGAAGCCCGCTTGCTGATCGCGCCGCGGCGGAGCGAGTGATCGCAGTCGGTGATGTCTAAGTCCTCGGCTCGACCAGTCCGAGCTGAGTGATCAATCGGGCAAGCCATGCGCGGGCTGCGGCTTGATCGTTGTCGAGTAACAACTGCACGGTGACGCCGTCGTAGGCAGCGATGACCGCGTGGGCCGCCTCGCCGATCGATCCGAAGCTCGCGGGCAGGTTGAACCGGCTCCGTGTCAGCTTGTCCTCGAGTGCGGCGCGCAGCTGCGCGCGGTGGGTGATCAGCCGTGCCGCGGTCTCGGGTCGACGCGCGGCGTAAGTGAGGAAGTCGGTCTTCACCAGCAGCCAGTCCCGATCGAGCAGCAACGTGGCCGAAAGCCGATCTACGAACGTCGTCAGTTCCGTCGGGTCCGCTACCGCATCCAGCGCGGCCCGCACCTGGTCGGTGATCAGCGTTGCGCGCTGGTCGTAGAGGACGAAGAACAGCTCCTCGAGGCTGGCGAACTGAGAGTAGAACGCGCCGCGCGTGTATCCCGCCGCACCGCAGACGTCCTCGATACGGACCAATCCGAAGCCCTTGTCCGCGAATACCCTGAACGCGGCGTCAAGGAGACGCGCCCTCGTCTCGGCTCGACGCCGGGTTACCCGAGGCGGCTTATCGGCGTCCCCGACAGAACCGGCGAGCGACGTGGGTAGCGCGGATGGACGGGGACTCACACTCCGACTGTATACCGGGCTTGTTCCAGCGCCTTCGGCCTGCTGCGCGGAGAACCCCAGCCCAATTGATGCTCGATGCCACCGACATCCTCATTGTGTCTCGAATGCTGCGGCCGTCGCTCAGAGCGGGAACGTCAGGGCGTCCGGTCGAAGATAGTCGCCGGGATCGGAGAGGAAGCGTAAGGTCGGGCGCCCCCGCGCGGGAATGCGTTCCAATTCGCCGCGCAAGGTGTGCTCGTAGGTGTCTCCACGCGCGGTGAAGCCGGGGAGCCAGTTGTCGTGATGGCTGGGTACGAACATCGCCGGTCTGATCGCCTCGATGTACTGGCGGACATCGCGTAAACCGTTGAGCGGCTGGTTGAAACCCTGGATGGCGCCCAGTTGCACGTCGCTGCCGGGCAGCGCTCTCAGAACGTCGAACACCTCGGGTGCTGCTTCTGTCAGCGGCCCGGCGGAGTCGTGCCAGGTGAGGGTGAAGGCACCCACCCGGAACTGGTAGAGCAGGCTGCCGCCTTCCTGGTCGGACAGCGAGGACCCGAGGGCGACGAGATCACACAGTTGCGGCGGGTTCGCGATCGAATCACGAAGGTCGGGCACCGGAAAGAACGGCGCGGAACCCTCGGCGCTGCGGTCGGGAGGTTTCGGTCCCGAATGCACATGGCGGACCGCGGTCACCTCGACCGAGCCGATCGTGTGGCGATAGGTCTGGCCGGGCGCCGAGGTCGCGTCACCGAGGACTACGGTGCGCAAGGCTGTCGCTCCGGCCTGGCGTTGCGCCTGGGCACAGTGCTCGGCGGTGCCGAACAGCGCCGCGCCGGAGGCCTGCGCCAACGCGGCCGCGTCACCGGCATGGTCGAAATGGCCGTGCCCGAGGAAGATCGCCTCCGGGCGCAGCTCGCCTACCTGCGCCACAGTGGTCGGGACGTATCCGCTGTGGGCTCCGCGGGGAACCCAAGCGTCGAGCAGGACCACGGTGCCACCCAGCGCCGCGGCGAAACTCGTGCAGCCGAACCAGGACAGGATCACCCGATCCGCGCGCACCGCGCCGGTCGCCGGATCGACGTTGGCAGCGCCGAAGAAGCGGGTGCGCGCGGCGATCATGCGCTCGCCGGAATCCGCGACGGCCCGTCCCGCTGTGGCGATCAGTCCGGCGCCGATCGCCCCGCCGAGGAGAGTGCGCCGGGTGAGGGAGCGTGGACTGTGCGTGAACTCTGACACGTGGGCATCCTGACAGCTATCGGAAACGGGCACCAGTTTCGGGCTCGGCTAGACCTCAACCCATCTGGATACATAAATGTATCCGATGTGTATTGTGGCTGAGGTCGCATTCGCTGATGAATGTGCGATACCCGATCGGGGAGTTCATTGAAGAGGGTCCTTCGACATCGGTCGATGAAGGTGTCGGCTGTCATGCTGGCCGCGGCTGTGGTCGCCGCGTTGGCATGGGTGCCCGCCACTGCGGCTCCCGACGGCGGTGCTGACGGAGCCCGCTGGCTGGCCGACTACGAAGCGCCGCCCAAATACCCTGACGTCCATATCGATTGGGACGTACCCCTCACCATGAGTGACGGCACGGTACTGAAGGCCAACGTCTACCGACCGGCGGACGCGCGCGGGCCGATCGCCGACAAGACGCCCACGATCGTCAACATCACCCCGTACACCAAGCTGTTTCAGATGCTGATCGACTCCGCCATCGCGATGCCGGTCCTCTATGACGCTCTCAACCGATTACTGACGCTGGCCGACTTCACGACGGTCGGGATGAGCGGGCTCTCCGATATGGGCCAGAACCTTCCCGCCGGAGTCGCGCGCATCTTCGCCGGTGTCGACCGCAAGCTGATCCAGAGCGGCTACTCCGTCGCGGTGGTCGACGCACGAGGTACAGGTTTCTCCCAGGGCGTCTGGGATGTGTTCGGCGAGCGCGAGCAACTCGACGCCGCCGAGATCGTCGACTGGGCGGGAAGTCAACCGTGGTCGACCGGCGATGTCGGGATGACCGGCACGTCCTACTGCGCGATCAACCAGCTACACGCCGCCCAGAAGGGCCCGACCGCGCTCAAAGCGATCTTCCCTATCGACGCAGGCAACGACCTTTCTCACGACATCATCAACACCGGTGGCGGATTCGGCGTGGGCTTCCTCGCCCCCTGGATCGCTTTTGTCAACACGAGCAAGGCGTTGCCCGATCTCATCTCGATGCTGACGGGAACGTTCGACTGGCGGTGGCTCGAGGATCGAGTGAACAACCCGTTCACCATGATCGATGCCCTACTCGGCTATTTCTTCAGCGCCACACCAGAACTGATGCCCCCAGCCACTCGAGATGTTCTGCAGTCGAGCAGCCCCAGACACAAGGCTTGGCTCGGCAGCGGCGTCGACAACATCACGGTGCCGACATTCATGGTGGGTAGCTGGTTCGACCTCTTCGCCTACTCCGAGGTCAAGGCGTTCGAACAGATACCGCTGTCCTCGGACAAGAAGAAGTTGATGATGGGTAACGGCTACCACATCACTCCGCTCTCGCGGCACGGCGAGCCAGGTACACCACCCCGCCTCGATGTCCTGCAGCGCGCCTGGTTCGACAAATGGCTCAAAGGCATCGACAACGGAATCGACCGGTATGACCCTTTCACCCTGTTCCAGCAGGGCGGAGGATGGACGGGCGGCGCCGCGTTCCCACGACCCGACGCCGTCCATCGCCGCCTCTACCTTTCCGGTGTCCCGAGCGATACGGCCCGCTTTCCTGTCGCCCATGACGGCAGCTTGACCGCCGAGCCGCCCACCGAGAGCCGACGACTCACCGTCGCCCCAGGGCTGGCCACGATTTGCTCGCGCGACTCGGCGCAGATCACCGCCGGGATCACGTCGGTATTCGATATCTGCGCCAAGGACAGCAGGGTGGCCGAAACCAGCGCGCTGACGTTCACCAGCCCGCCGGTCGATCAGCCGACCATCATCTCGGGTCCGATTGCGCTGCATTTGAACACGGTCCACGACACCACTGACGGATATTGGACCGCCACCGTGAACGACGTTGCCCCTGATGGCACCTCGACGGCGATCACGTCGGGTCAGCTCGTGTCCTCGATGCGCACGATCGATGAAGCCGAGTCGACCCGATCCGCCAATGGTGACTACACCGATCCATACCCAACACTTGCCATCGAGGACCGCCGGCCGGTCGTGTCCGGTGAGCCGACCGTGCTCGACATCAGCATGTGTGCCACCGATGCGATCCTGAAGCCGGGGCACCGACTGCGAGTAGATGTATTCGCGAGCAATTTTCCGCGCGGTGTTCCGTTCGGACCGACTTTCGTCGACAGCAGGCTCGCGCCTCAGCACCTCCAACTCGATCCGGACTCGCCGAGCTACGTCAACATTCCGGTCGGCGGCAGTACTCGCTGGTGAGACCACATCGGCCGTCGTTACCGAGAGGCATGCGAGACATAATGATACTCTAATGAATCCGATACTTTATAGTATTCATAGGGCAGAGCGGGGTCCGCGAGCAGCCGCCGTAGCCGAGAGACCCGTCGGCGACTGATCGAAGCCACGCGAGCCCGTCGGACCGATCTGTTCATCCTGCTCGTCGAGCACCACACCAGGGAGATCCGTTCATGACCGACACATTCGAGCCCGATGTCATCGTGGTCGGCGCGGGCCTGGCCGGCCTGGTCGCCACTCACGAGCTGGCCGCCGCGGGGCGCCGGGTGCTGGTACTCGACCAGGAGAACCGCGACAACCTGGGCGGGCAGGCGTTCTGGTCGCTCGGCGGCCTGTTCCTGGTCGACAGCCCCGAGCAACGCCGCATGGGCATCAACGATTCCTACGAACTCGCACTCCAGGATTGGCTGGGTTCGGCGGCTTTCGACCGCCTCGACAACGAGGACATCTGGCCGCGCCGGTGGGCGCAGGCGTATGTGCGTTTCGCGGCGACCGAGAAGCGTCGATACCTGCACGACCTCGGTCTGCGGTTCGTGCCGTTGGTGGGGTGGGCGGAGCGAGGCGCCGGGTCGGCCACCGGTCACGGCAACTCGGTGCCTCGGTTCCACCTCACCTGGGGAACCGGACCAGAGGTCGTTCGAGTGTTTCGCGAACCCGTCGAACGCGCCGAGCGGGCCGGGCTCGTCCGTTTCGCCTTTCGCCATCAGGTCGACGAGCTCCTGATCGAAGGCGAAGCCTGCGTCGGAGTTCGCGGCACCATCCTGGAAAGCAGCACCGCGGCACGTGGCGTCGCCTCGACGCGATCCGAGGCCGGATCATTCGAACACCGCGCACCGGCGGTCATCGTCACCTCCGGCGGTATCGGCCACAACCACGACCTGATTCGGAAGAACTGGCCCACCGATCGACTCGGCCCCGCGCCGAAGCACCTGATCTCGGGAGTCCCCGCGCATGTGGACGGACGGATGCTCGCGATCAGCGAGCAGGCCGGGGCGAGCATCGTCAATCGCGACCGCCTGTGGGCCTATACCGAAGGCATCCACAACTGGGATCCGATCTGGCCCGACCACGCGATCCGGATCATTCCCGGTCCGTCATCGCTGTGGTTCGACGCGACCGGACAGCGAATGCCCGCACCCCATTTCCCTGGTTTCGACAGCCTCGCCACGATGAAGCAGATCCTGGCAACCGGGCACGACTACTCCTGGTTCGTGCTCACCCAGACCATCATCGAAAAGGAGTTCGCGCTGTCGGGATCCGAACAGAACCCCGACATCACCGGAAAGAGCATCCGCCAGGTCCTCGGCAATCGTCTCGCCAAGGGCGCGCCGGGACCGGTAGAGAAGTTCAAGCAGAACGGACAGGACTTCGTGGTGGCCGATACCCTCGCCGAACTCGTCGAAGGGATGAACAAGTTGTCCCGAGGGCCGCGATTGGACGCCGCCGACATGGAACGCCAGATCATGGCCCGCGATCGCGAACTGGGCAATCCCTTCAGCAAAGACCTTCAGCTGATGGCGGTCGAGAACGCCCGCCGATCACGCAGCGACCGCCTGGCGCGGGTCGCCGCACCGCATCGCATTCTGGACCCGGCGCACGGACCGCTCATCGCGGTTCGCCTCAATATCCTGACCCGTAAAACCCTGGGCGGCCTCGAGACCGACCTCGACAGCCAGGTGATCCGCCCCGACGGCACACCACTGACAGGGCTCTACGCCGCCGGCGAGGTAGCGGGCTTCGGCGGCGGCGGCGTCCATGGGTACAACGCGCTCGAGGGCACGTTCCTGGGCGGATGTATCTTCTCCGGTCGCGCGGCCGGTCGCGCGCTCGCCCGACAATCGGTCTGAGCGTGCGCCGACTCGCTCTGCGGCGTCCATCTCACTCCCCCACGGCAGCACCGTCGCACAGCACCCTCCTGCTCGACACCGACTCGGGTCCCGTCAACGTCGGCATCGCCGGGCCCGAACACGCCTCGACGCTGGTGCTGCTGCACGGATTCGGGTCGTCGCTGCACTGGTGGAACGCCATAACACCATTGCTCGCCGACCGATTCCGCGTCATCAGCATGGACTTGCTCGGTCACGGCAAATCGGCGAAGCCTTCGACTGGTTACCATCCCAGCGACCATGCCCGCGCGGTCGCTCAGGTCACCGACCGGCTCGGAGTCGGCGAAGACATCACGGTGGTCGGGCACTCGATGGGCGCCGATGTCGCCATCGCCCTCGCGGAAGGCGCCACGCCGGTCCGCCGCGTGGTCGTCATCGGCGAGGGCCCCGACTACAGCACGTTCCTGCCGGGCAGGGCCACGAGACTGCTGCGCGTGCCGGTACTCGGTCACGCGCTACGCCGACACCCACCCGCGCCGGCGGTCCGGCTCGGTTACTCCCGCGCGTTCGCACCAGGATTCGGTCAGCGCACCGCTTTCGCGGACCCTGATCAAATTCTCCACGACGACCGAGCGGTGCAGTTCACCGCGTTTCGCCACTGCCAGCTCGGGAAGGAGGCATACACCCGAACCTGCCCCCTCGACCATCGCATCCGCGTGCTCGATGTGCCGACGCTGGTGATCTTCGGGGCACGCGACCGCATGTGGAATGCGGAGATCTCGGTTCGCCGCTACCGCGCGGTCCCCGGTGTACGGGTCGAGGTCATCGACCGAGCAGGTCATTCACCCCAGCTGGAAACCCCCGGCCAGGTCGCGCGACTGATCGCAGAATTCGCCGGCGCTGACCGGTAGATACGGTCCGGCGCTCGCCCACCGCCACGGTCGTGAACGCTTTGTCGAGCAACGGTTTACGAGGGGCGGTGCCCGAGCCGATTCATGCCTCGTGCGCTGCCATCACGGTCGGGGACGCAGTGCGTAGCCGGGCACGAGTTGGTCGGTCAGCGGCAGCGGTGCCCGGCCGTCGTGTGGCCCCGGTTCCCGAAATGGGGGTGCCGGGGCCACGCTCGCCCGCGAGTTCGTTGTCAGTTGGCGAGCACGATCACCTTGGTCGTCGCGGCGGTGTTGGATACCTTGATGTACGGCTTGTCAGTTTTCGAGCCCGGCGAGAACACCACCGAGGTCACCCCGGACTTACATTCGTTCTGGCTCACCCGCGATCCGGCACAGACCGCATGGCTGTGCGATTTCTGTAGAGCGCGAGGGCCGCTCGCGCGCCGACAGCAGCTCCCACGGTGAGGGCAAAACCGCCATACACCACCATGAAGACCGTCCGGCCATTCCGCACGCGCTTCGACCAAGATCTCCAGGTGTTCGTAGGCCGTCTTTCTGCTGGTGCGCGAGAGAAACCAGCGCGCGATGAACACCGAGATCACGAAAGTCGCTGCGGGATAGATGATTCAGACAATTCAGACCGGCATGGGGCCGTTCCGGCGACCCCGCCGCGCCCATGCGAAACTCGTCGCGATGCTGACCTACTTCCAAGCGACCGTCATCGGTGCCGTGCAGGGTGTCACCGAACTGTTCCCGATCTCCAGTCTCGGACATTCGGTACTGGTAGCGGCCTGGCTCGGCGGCGATTGGCAGGATCTGGTGACAGAGAGCGAATCTACAACGCGCACACCATATTTGGCATTCGTGGTGGCCCTGCATGTCGGGACCGCGGTGGCGCTGCTCGCACACTACCGGCGCGACTGGATCGCCATCGTGACCGGTCTGCTCAGCACCGTACGGACCGGCAGACTCGACACGGTCTCGCAGCGGCTGGCGATCCTGATCCTCATCGCGACCGTCCCCGTCGCCATCCTCGGTCCGCTGCTCCAGCATCCCCTGCACGTCCTCTTCGCCGCGCCGCTGTGCGCCGCGACCTTCCTGGTGTGCAACGGCGTCGCGCTGATCATCGGCGAGGGGCTACGCCGACGCAACGAACCGTCGCTCGCGGAATACGGGAGGCGCTTCGCCCTACAGCAGCACCGCACCGGTATCCACACCGCGGCCGTGCCGCCGCGACGTCAGTCCGACCGGCCGCTCGCCGCCCTCGGCTTCGGCGACGCCCTCGGGATCGGCGCGGCCCAGGTCGGCGCGCTGCTGACCGGATTCAGCCGGGCAGGTCTGACCATCGTCGGCGGTCTGTGGCGCGGCCTCGAACACGAACACGCCGCCAAATTCGCGTTCCTGCTGGCCACTCCGGCGATCCTGGGCGCGGGGATACTGCAGATTCCGGAACTGATCGGCCCGGAGACCGCCGGTATCAGGGGGCCGGTGCTGGTCGGGGCCGTGGTCTCCGGACTGTCGTCGTGGCTGGCGGTGCGGTTCCTGGAGCGATACTTCCAGACCCGCACGCTGCTGCCGTTCGCCGTGTATTGCGTTGTCGTCGGCATCTTCTCGATCATCCGATTCGCCTGACTCCCCGCCGTCATTTTCCCAGGACCGACCCAGCTAGACGTGATCTTGTCGACTTTCTTTGTCTATATTTTTGTTCCTCCTCGAGGCGGTCGACGATGTTGCCGATTCGGACGAAATCCGCGCATGACTCACAGTTCGCTACAAAGGATGCATTGGTCGAACAGGTGTACCACCACCTATCTCACCAGAAAGGCGCTCCTCGAACTGCTGATTCAACCTCGGAAAAGTCGAACCATCCGATATCAGAGCGCCTTTCGCCACAAGAAAACAACAACAGATCAATTGGCGTGAATCGGCGAGGCTAGCTGTGAGGCGTCGTCGTCGCGGGTGCTGTCGTAGTGGGCGGTGTCGGAGTCGTCGTAGCGTAGGGGGTGGTGGTGACGGGCGGTGTGCCGGTGATCGACGGGTTGTTCGTGGTGGGGATCGGGAGTTCCAGTTTCAGGCCGCCGTTATTGAGGTACAACAGCGCGGCTACCTTGATGAACTCGGTCAATTGGAAGTAGATCGCGTCGACACCAGGGACGATCTTGCCGAATTGGTAGAGCTGGACGAACGGCCCCCACAGCGTCGCGAAGATACCGTCCCAGATCCCGTCGGTCTTCAGATTGAGCCATTTGGCGACCTGGTTACCGAGCACGAACTTGGTGAACGAGGCGAGCATCGGCTTGGTGATGAAACTGGTAGCAGCCAGTACCGGCCCGATGGTGAGGAGGTGGTCGGCGATCTTGGTGCCCTCGGGCGAGGGCCCCAGAGCCGGGTCCAGCACCAGCTTGGACTGAGCGTTCGCGGAGTCCCATGTCGCGGGGATGTACTGATCCTGTACGCCGAGCAGGTGTGCGGTCACCTGCCACGAGTGCAGGAGGCCGGCCGAGTGGGCGTCGGTTATGGGCACCTTCCAGGCCTTCAGCTTCTGCATGATGGTAGTCGGCAGGCTGTGCCAGGTAACCAGGATGTCGTTCTGACTGATCGGAATCTTGGGCGACTCGGTTGCCACCTGCAGCCACGGCGCCGATCTGGGCAGCAGGTGCCGCACCGCCGCGTGCACCATGCGCGTCTTGACGCAGGTCACGATCAGATGACCGTTGGGCCCGAACGGCTGCTGGGCCATGAGGTCGTAGCCGAGCTTGGCGGTCTTGGCGATGCGATCCTGGAGATCAGCGCCGCCCTTGGAGTAGTACACGGCGCGTGACTCGTGCGGGATCACGGTCGCCAACAGACCGGCCCCGAACCCGTAGGCGGTGCCGATGAACGGCCCCTGCTTGGCGTTGAAGTCGTCCGCCGCAGTCAGTTTCGACTGATCGGTCCAGGCCGGCAGCTGGCGCGCCTGCTCGATGAAGGCGGTCAGATTCGGGGGAAGGCCCGACGGCGTGGGCTGATTGTTCGTGGTCCAGGTAGCCAGTATCTTGTTGATCGCGGGCACCTGGCCGCTCTCGAGTATCTCGGCTATGACCTGGTCGGCTGCCGGATCCCACACGGTCATCGGATCGACCCCGTCGCCGGAGCCTGCGATCGAGCCGCTGGCCGACCAGTTCCACGCCTGCGCTCGTGGCGGGGCGGTGAACAACGACAGGGACAGCGCCCCGATCCCCGCCAGCACCCCGCCGGCCTTCAATGCGTCACGTCTGTTCAGGTTGTCCATCGACTCACGTCCTCAGAAATTGCAATGACAGCCGCTGCAGTGATGAGCAGAGGCAAGTGCCATATTTTTTATCATCGGGCGAGGCCGATCAGGACCACGTCATTAGTACTCTGGGTCGATTCACATCGCCCCCATCCAATTCCGGTGTGCATCGTAGGAACCACCCCGTCTGTTCTGTTGCCGCATCAGATCTTGATGAAAATTGGCCCCATGCCGGGCATCTATGAGGTCTATATTGCGTTGGATGCGTGAAACATGCACTAGGAGAAAGGTTCGGGGTGGATCAGGACAGTCAGGTCGTGTGGTGTTTCACAGAACGTGCGTTCACTTCGACCAGAATCGCCATCGATTGGGAGCGCGGGTTCGACTGAAGTTCGGGTCCGAACACTTCGACGAATATTCGAACCGAGGCTTGGAGATCGAGATGATTCAGCTGCACGGCAATTCCTTTCAGGCAGCACTGCCACACTGTCTGATGAAGGAACTCGCTGAGAGCTAGCGAGAGGTTCCACCGCATTGCGATGGCGACCGGGGCTCACCCAAACCGGCCCGGTGGCGACCCGCTTGAGCCTCATCCAATCCACCCCGGCCACAGAGGGATTACACGTTGCAGCGGCCGCTACGCAACACTGCACCGGTCCCGACGATGCCAGCGCGTTCGGTCTGTGACCGTTTTGAGCGTGACCGGCCGATATTCAGGGTGATCTCCGGTGACGACAGAGGCCGTACTTTGGGGCCCGACGAGCTCTCCGCGGAGGCTACCGACCGCGCAGCACTGACTCAGCAGCGCCGCCTACCACGTCACCTCCCACAACCGAGACCAAGTTTCGCCCATGGCCCACGCCTACTGCATTCCACCAAAGAGTCAACGACCGAAGTTGATCACCTCAGCGGACGTCCGATTCCGGTGCCAGGTAGATCGCCCGTGACCAGATCGCGAGCAACGCCTCGATCCGCTGCGAGAGTTCGGGTGGTTCATCGAGGCAGGCCCGCTCGAGCGCGCCTTCGTTGAGTTCCAGCAACACCGACGCCAATGCCCGACTGTCGGGTTCGGCGTGGGCGAGGCCCGCTCTACGCTCCTCATCGATGAGGTCGGCGACCGGTTTCACAAAAGACTTCCGCGCGGAATCCCACAGACCCTTCACCGTCACGTTGCGTTGACGAGCCACGATCATGGCTCTGAAATAGTTGCGATGCTTGTACGCCACCGCGAACAGGTCCCGCAGCGTGCGTTCGAGTCGTTCGCGGGGCGCTCCGGTGCCGCTCATCAAGGTCTCGGCCGCGGCCACGACCTCCGCGTAGAACTCGGCGCCGAGCGCCGCCGCGCAGGCCGCCTTGTCCTCGAAGTAGAAATAGAAAGCCGAGCGGCTGACACCGGCGACGGAGGTGAGATCCGCGATGGTGATCTCGTCGAGGGTTCGCTCAGCCAGTTGATCGTCCAGCGCGCGCAGCAACGCGTCACGGCGCTGATCGCCGCGTTTCGGGGCGCGGCGATCCAGCACCTGCGACAAATGGTCAGCTTCACGCATGATCGACCGTCTTTCCAGTGCGCGCGATGCCTCCGGCGTACCTCCACATCGACATCCGTCGAGGATAGTTGATCGGTGTCGATGCGATCGGCCCGTCGCAGCCGGTCTACTCGGGCTCCCCGCTATCGCCACGCGCGGACCGGAACGGATCAGGTCACCGATGAAGAACTCGTCTGTCTCCGCACGAAGTCGATCAATCGGCGCTCGATGAACCTCGGAGCGATCCGACTGACGAACCAGCCGATTCTCGTCCGTCGTGGCACCACGAGCACGCCGTCGCCGCGGGCGACCGCTGCCAACACCTCCTCGGCCAAGCGCTCCGGAGAGTACGCGCGAGTGGAGTTCTCGGCGCCGAGAAAGAAGTCACGGCCTCGGAAGTCGCCGACTTTCCCGGTCTCGAGCAACGGCGTCTCCACCGCCGAAGGACAGACCACCGTGACGCCGACGCCGTACTGCGCGGCCTCCGAACGCAGCGCGTTGGACAGCCCGACTACGGCGAACTTCGTCGCCGAGTAACTGGTGAGGAGTCCGGAGGCCATCAGCCCGGCCGCCGACGCGGTATTGACGATATGCCCGCCGCGCGCCGCGATCATATGCGGATATGCCGCGTGCACCCCGTGCACGACGCCACGCAGGTTGATGTCGATGATCCGGTTCCATTGCTCCAGAGCCAGCAATTGCGTTCGACCGCCGATGACGATTCCGGCATTGTTGAACATGAAGTCGATGCGTCCCCTGGCGGCGACCACCGCCTCGACCAGATCCCGGACCGCGTCGGCATCGCAGACATCGAGGCGCACCGCGCTCGCCTTGTCCGGTCGCGCGATCGACTCGACCACGCGCTCGGCCGCCGCGAGATCGATGTCGGCACACCAGACTTCGGTTCCGGCCGCGACGAGGGCCCGGGTCAGCGCCGCGCCGATCCCGGACCCGCCGCCGGTCACGATGGCGGTCCTGCCGAGGAAACGGGCGCCGGTGGGTGACTTCACAGGAGTCCCGCGAAATGCGTCCGCAGCCGGGGGTAGCGCATCATGTGCGCGCCGCCGTTCATGTCGAGGACCTCCCCGGTGATCCAGGTCGCCCGGTCCGAACACAGGAAGACCACGGCATCGGCCACTTCCTCGGGCAGTCCCGCGCGCCCCAATGGGGTGTTGTCGAGGTAGTCCTCGGTCACGCCCGGAATCACCTGCATACCCTCGGTCAAGGGAGTGATGACCAATCCCGGCGCGACCGCGTTGACCCGCACGCCCCGCGACGCCAGTTCCAAGGCGGCGACCTGAGTGAGCATGGACAGGCCCGCCTTGGCCGAGCAGTAGGCCGCCAGTCCCTCGCCCGGCTGCCTCCCGTTCAGCGAGGTCAGCGAGACCAGCGCCCCGCCGTCCTCGACGACCCTGCCTCCGTGCTTCAACACGAGAAACGCGCCGACCAGGTTCACATCGATGACAGTGCGGAACTGCGCGACATCGTGGTCGACAACCGGCGACCAACCGCTCAGGCCGACGGTATTCACCACCACGTGCACCGCGCCTTCGCGTTCGCGCACCCCGGTGAACAGCGCTTCCACCCGCGCCTCGTCGGTCACATCGACGGCTTCGGAGTGGCCTCCGAATTCGGCCGCGACCGCCTGCGCCGCCGGGCCGTTGACATCCGCGACGGTCACCCGATACCCGTCCTCGTGCAGTGCGCCCGCGATGGCTTTGCCGATCCCCGACCCTCCCCCGACGACAACCGCTACTCGACTGTTGTTCACAGTGACTCCACTTCGCATCCATTCCTCGATCGGTCGGCGACCTGCCGCGTTCGGAACCGGTCGTCCGGATCTTTGGTCCATAGGCCGACGAAACCGTTCCAGAAAGCATTACTGTTGCTCATTCGACGCCGCGTGTCCAGAGGTGTCACGCAGCCATCTGACAATCGACAGTAGTTATTGACGTGCGTCAAATATTGGCTCTACTATCGCTCGAACCATATCCGGAGGAAGAACCCTATGAACGCGCCTTTCGCCCCACCCTCGACCGCCATCATCGGGGCGGGCATCGCCGGGCTCACCGCGGGCAAGATGCTCGGCGACTACGGCGTGCCCTACACCTGTTTCGAGAGTTCGGACCGCATCGGCGGCAACTGGGCCTTCGGCAATCCGAACGGCCACTCCAGCGCCTACCGCTCACTCCACATCGACACCTCGAAGTACCAGCTCTCGTTCAAGGACTTCCCCATCCCGGACGACTATCCGGACTTTCCGCACCACTCCCAGATCAAGGCCTATCTCGACGCCTACGCCGACGCGTTCGACCTGCTCGACAACATCGAGTTCGGCACCCAGGTCGTGGCGGCCGAACGCCGCGATGGAGGCGGCTGGACACTACGCACCCGCGACGGCGCGGCCCGCGACTTCGACTTCCTGATCGTGGCCAACGGACACCACTGGGACCCGCGCCATCCCGACTTCCCCGGCCGATTCGACGGTCGAACCCTGCATTCGCACCACTACATCGACCCGTTCGATCCCATCGATCTGCGCGGTCAGCGCATCCTGGTGGTCGGCATCGGCAACAGCGCGGCCGACATCGCCGTGGAGGTTTCCTCCCGCGCGCTACGCAACACTGTGTACCTGTCCACTCGCACGGGGTCTTGGATCGTGCCGAAGTACATGGCAGGCCGCCCGGTCGACAAGTACGGCGCCGCACTGCCGTTCCTACCGCGAAAGATGTTCCGGGGCATCGTGAACACCATCGCCGAAGGGCTGGCGGGCGACCCCACCAGATTCGGTCTGCCCAAACCACCGCACCGTTTCATGGACGCGCACGGCACCCAATCGGTCGAACTTCCCCTGCGACTGGGCTCGGGCGATGTGATTCCCAAACCCAACATCGCCCGACTCGACGGATCGACAGTCCACTTCGCCGACGACACCTTCGCCGAGGTCGACGTCATCATCAACGCCACCGGCTACAACATCACCTTCCCCTTCTTCGATCCGGATCTGATCAGCGCCCACGACAACCGAATCCGGCTCTACAAGAGAATTTTCAAACCCGGCGTGGACGATCTGGCCTTCGCGGGCCTGGCACAGTCGGTACCGACGTTGTTCCCCTTCGTCGAATGTCAGGCCCGCCTCATCGCCGCCTATGCCGCGGGCCAGTACCGCCCGCCCACGGCATCGGAGATGGAAGCCACCATCGACGCCGACGAACAGATGTACCTCGGTCATGTCGTCGACCGCCCGCGCCACACCCAGCAGGTCGAGTACTTCACCTACGAACGACAGGTCCGCGTCCAAGAACTGCCCGAGGGTCGAGCACGAGTTCGGACCGGCGGCCCGGCACTGCGAGCTCAGAGCCGCGTATAACCGAAACCCGCTCGGCGCGAACGCGATCTGACGGAACGCGCGCGCCACGACGACCCGAAGGGGTGGCCGATGCCGCACTCTCTCACCTTCATCTCCACAAACGCCTCCTGCGACGCCTGGCACTTCCCCGCGGTCGATGACCGACTCGCGACCCCAGCCGGCCGCCCCGCCGCGGTCATGGCACACGGCTTCGCCGGAACCAAGGACTGCGGACTCGACTCGTTCGCCCAAGGTCTGGCCGAGACCGGCCTGGACGTCATCGCTTTCGACTATCGGGGATTCGGCGACAGCGGCGGCGAACCGCGTCAGGTGATCTCACCGGCCGACCAGGTCGAAGACTATCGCGCCGCCCTGCGCGCGGCCGCCGAACTACCGGGCGTGGACGCGCGCCGACTCGTCCTGTGGGGCGTGTCGATGTCCGGCGGCACCATCCTCGAGGTCGCCGCAGGACGAACCGATATCGCCGCGGTCATCGCACTCACACCGATGGTCACCGGCCTCAGCCTCGAGCGCCCGCGGCACAGCGCGCCCGAGGACACGGCGCGTAGCTCGACGAGCACCGTTCGCCTGCTGTTACGGGCGGGCCGGGACAAAGCGGCCACCGCCACTGGTCGGGGCCGCGTGATGCTGCCCGTGATCAGCCGCAGACCTGGCGATCCAGCACTGATGAACATCCCCGGCGCCCACGACGACTATCTCTCGATCGCTGGACCCACTTGGCGAAACGAAGTCAACGCCTCGATCGCGCTCGACGCACTGAGCTTTCGACCCAGCCGGTACGCGACCCAGCTCACCTGTCCCGCTCTTTTCCAGATCGCCGATTTCGACCGCTACGTTCCGACCGCGGCCGCCCTGAAGGCGGCGGTGCGCGCGCGGGCCCAGGTCCGGCACTACCCCTGCGACCATTTCGACGTCTACCCCGCCAAGCAGTGGCACGAAACGATCCGAGATCACCAGTCACGTTTCCTCGGCAAAGTCCTCGGAAAACCGGCCGTCGCCATCACGTGACGATCCCGACCCCCATCGGAGGACATCGCAGGCGATTGCAGCAGGGCGAGACGTTGCGTTCGACGATCGAGGTCGGAGCGAGTCCGGAGACCGTATTCGAGCTAGTCTCCGACATCACCGGTATCCCGCAGCGGAGCCCGAGACGACCCGGGTTCGACGGCTGGACTCACGGCGGTTCCGCCGAACTTCCCCGCGCCGCGCTCACTCAGGTCGAGCGTGCCCTACCTCGGCGTACGAGTGTCGCACCGGCTCGGCGAAGGGTGGGCAGGGCAACCGCGATAGTGAACAGAGACAGGGTGATCGCCAGGAAGTAGAACAGGGAGCCGTTGTGGCCGAAGCGCGGGAAGAAGGCCATTTTCTGGCCGGTCCCGACTACCGCGTTGAGGAAGGGGGCGTATGCCTGGAGGGTGTACCCGTTGGGGAGCAGGCTGATCGAGTTCTCGGCGACGTAGATCCAGAAGAGCAGGACGGCGACCGCGGCGGAGGGGGTGCGGATCAGGGTGCCGATCGCGATGCCGATTCCGCAGGCGGTGAAGGCGTAGAGAGGCACGGTCCACAGGAATCGGCGGCCGGCGGGATCGAAGAGATCGACGGTGCCGTACACGTGCGGAAACAGTCGTGGCAGCGCGCTCATGACCACGACGAGCAGGATCGACGTGCACACCGCCGCCAACATGCCGTAGTAGATCCAGCGGGCGACTGCGGCCGTCCATGCTCGGGGGAACAGGAAGGCGTTGAGATCGCCTGTGCGGCCGTGCCATTGGGTGGCATGCGCGTAGGCGGCGGTGACGATCATGATCGCCACCGACAGGGTGATGACCCAGTACACCGAGTTGGCCGTGGTCGAGGAGGTCACCTGGATCTTGCCCGGCATGGTCGCGAATCTTTCTGCGACAGCGGCGATCCCGAAGGTGATCAGCAACGACAGGCCGAAAGTGAGCGGGACGGCGACGGTCCAGAGGAAGCTCCGTCCGCCGGTGCGCGTCCACTCGGCCGCGACGCCTCGGCCGATCTGGGTCAGGACGGACGGATCGGTCACGACAGTCCCGCTATGCGGAGGTAGGCGTCCTCGACAGTGCTTTCCCCTGGCATGAGACCACCTTTCAGGTCGGCGAGGGAGTGATCGGCGAGTACCCGGCCGCCACCGAGGACGACGACGCGGTCGGCATTGCGTTCGACCTCGTCGAGCAGATGCGTGGACACCACCACGCACGTGCCCGCGTCGGCCAGCTCACGCAGCAGTCCGCGCATCCACCGGATGCCCGCGATGTCGAGTCCGTTGAGCGGCTCGTCGAGCAGGAGGGTGCGCGGCCGGGACAGCAGGGCCGCAGCGATACCCACGCGCTGGAGCATGCCGAGGGAGTAGCCCTCGAGCCGCCGACCGGCGTCGGCGGTGAGATCGACCGCGTCGAGCGCCTCGCCCACGCGGTCGATGGGCAGTCCCCGTGCCCTGGCGATCCAGCGCAGGTGTCGACGAGCGGTGTGGCGGGGATCGAAAGCCCGGAAATCCAAGTGCAATCCGAGCGTGCTCGCCACGGTCCGGTGGGCGATCACCGGCGTACCGTCGACCGTCACCGTCCCGGTGGCGGGCGCGATGATGCCGCTCACGCAGCGCAACAGCGTGGACTTGCCGGTGCCGTTGAGTCCGAGCAGATAGGTGAGACTGCCGTCCGGCACGACCAGGTGGGGTACGTCGAGTACCCGCACGCCGGGATAGCGCAGGGTGAGATCACAGACTTCGATCATCGCGCCCGGCCGAGCTCAGAAGGTACAGGGGATCGGCAGTCCCACGGTCTTGACGCCCTCACACAGCGACTTGCTCGCCATCTTCCAGGCCCCGTCGACACGCTTCCAGGTGACCTGCATGACGATGCCGGGACGGCCCGCCGAATTGCTGTGCAGCATCGCGGTGTGCTCGTCACCGTTGTGCGTTTCGGGGCCGGTGACCTCGTTCGAGCCGAGCGGGGCGCGGAACAGCCCGAGGTTGTAGACGGTGCGCGGGACGACAACCGCGTTCATGCCCGCCTCCAGGTTCGCGGCTTTGGCTTGGTCCGACGCCGAGGTCTCCACCAGGAACTCCACCTGCGCGTTGAGCTCGGCGAGGCTGGGCACGTCACTGGTGATGAGGAAATCGCCGGGGGCCGCCGACGCAGCGCCCACGTGCAGACCGGTCGCCGACACCACCAGCCCGACCGAAGCCAGCGCGGCGCCTGCCAAGACTCTGTGTGAACTCATCTTTTTGCCCCATCGAATGATTGACCACACACCCACCAGTGTGGGTAAAGTACCAGTTGACACCGGTAAGTTAGCCTGACCTAATCTAGTACGTCAATAGTTATTTAAATAGTCATAGACCGGGCGGCGGGCAGACGGCCGTCCGCCACAGAAGACGAGCGAGGTGAGAGCAGCGCTGACGAACTCAGCTGTCGGCGCGCTGCGAATTGCCGAGCAGTCGCAGGGTGACGCCGCAGTCCCCGGTGGTGTCGGGACGGACCTCGACGCGGTACTGCGACACGAGCAGCGGCGAATGCCGTTGCAGCACACGCTCGATGAAACCCTGCTGGATACCCACCACGATCTCGGGCGCGTTGCGGGCGACCCGACGCAGCGGGCAGTTACAGATCCGGATCTCGTGGTCGCCGAAACTCGAGATCGTCGACACCACTTGGAAACCCAACCGGGCCAGGGTCGCGGTGACCACCGTGACGGGGTCGGGGACCTCGGTGGCCTCGACCTCGGGAGTGCTCAGCGTGTCGGCCCAGACCCGTCCTGCGGCAGCGGCTTTGCCCTGCCGTTCGGCGGCGGTGTCACCGAGCTGAGCCAACAGCGCGTCGAGCAGGGCCGCGGCCGGGTCGGCACCGACAGCCACATACCCCTTGCGGGGACGGCCCACGGTCTGCGACGGCAGCCACGTTCCTTCGACGGCACCGTCCTCGATCAGGGCGTTGAGGTGGAACCGCGCGGTGGTCGGGTGGATGTCGAGGGCGCGCGCGATCACCGGCGCGTCCAACGGCTCGAGCGAGTCACGCACGAGCGCCAACACCTTGTCCCGCTGCCTAGGGGCGGCTGACATCACACTCCCCTCATCCGCAGTACCGAACCACAGTGTAGAACCGCCGTCCCCGGCGGCCGAAGCGACAGGAGCACTTCGATGACCATCCCCCTCCCCTTCGAACAGCGCGGCACCGCGAACATGCCCGGCCACTGGCTGCTGGCCCGCCTGGGCAAGCGCATTCTGCGCCCCGGCGGCAAGGAGATGACCGAGCACATGCTCGATGACGCGCAGTTGCGCGGCGCCGATGTCGTCGAGCTGGCACCCGGTCTCGGCAAGACCGCCGCCTCGATCCTGCACCGCGAACCGACCAGCTACCGCGGCATCGAATCCGACGCCGACGCCGTCGCCCACAGTGCGGCGGCGGTCGGCACCGTCGGGGTGGTCACCCAGGGTGACGCCGCCGCCACCGGCCTGGCCGCCGACTCGGCCGACGCCGTGGTCGGCGAGGCGATGCTGTCGATGCAGACCGACGCGCACAAGGCCGAGATCATCGCCGAGGCCTTCCGCCTGCTGCGACCCGGCGGTCGCTACGCCATCCACGAACTCGCGCTGCAACCCGACGATCTCGACGTCGAGACCAAGACCGAGATCCGCAAAGAGCTGGCGCGCGCGATCAAAGTCAATGCCCGCCCGCTCACCCGCACCGAATGGACCGAGCTGCTGACCGCCGCCGGATTCGAGGTCAGCGTGGTGCGTTTCGCCCCGATGGCGCTGCTGGAACCCCGCCGGATGATCGCCGACGAAGGCGTGGTCGGTACCGCGCGGATCGTTCGCAACATCCTGCGCGATCCGGCCGCCCGCAAGCGCGTCCTCGATATGCGCGGCACCTTCACGACCTACCGCCGCTACATGTCGGCCATCGAAATCGTCGCGAGCAAGCCGCAGCGATGACCGAGACCGCCATCCCCCTCGTCGACGCCACCACCGCCTGGCACCCCCGCGACGGCATCGTCCCCAACGCCCAACGACTCCTCAGCGGCGCCGGACTGACCCTTGTGCGGATCAGTTTCCGCGCGGGCCAGATCCTCGACGACCACCGCGCCGGCGGTCCGATCCTCATCCAGTGCGTCTCGGGCGCAGTCGATGTCGACGTCACCACCGACATCGAGGTGCGCGGTCACCATCTGGTCGAGGGCAGCGTCCTGCACATCGACGCCAACCTCGTGCACCGCCTCACAGCCGAACTCGACACCGTCGTCCTCGTCGTCCTGCATCGCAAACTCGCCGACTGACGTCGAACGGCCCGCATTCGCGGGACCCGAGACACGATCGGCGACGAGGTGCTGATGTCCCGACCTCGATGCTCCACTCGGACTCCCGGCAGCTCTCGCGGTCAACGTCATGTTCACCGCGAGACCGTCATCGATCGTGATCCGGTCTGTCAGGGCCGGGTAACGGCATCGCTCGCGGGGGGTTCGGTGGTGGCGGGCGATGACTTGGCGGCCGTTGGTCACCGCGTAGCGGTTCAGCCGACCGCGTCCGGTGCGGACCGCCGAAGACGTAGTCGGCGCGGCGGAGTCCGTCGTGCACGTAAGGCCAGAACCTGCCCGGGTCCATGGGCAGCTGCGTGGGGTCCACACGCCAGCGCAGTTCGGCCGCAACTGCTCGGACAGGTGCAGGTCATGGACGCGAAGCATGGTGGCCGTAGGCGCCGTCGAGTATTCCGATGGCGCGCAGCACCCTATGCACATGCGGTTGACGAGTAGGTGGAACTGGGGGTGGTTCGCGACCGGCCTGCCACTTCTCGTTGAGGTGGTGCCAGTAGAACGCCTGCACGCAGTACAGCAGGATCTCGTAGGCGCCGCGGTCGTCAAGCCGCACGGGGGTGTGTTCGGGCAGACCGATTCTGGAGAGGTCGATGCCGAGGTTTTTGAAGTCGTGTCCCAACGAGGTGCCCATGGCCCGGCATTAGCGCACGGGCAGCACCATGACATCGACTGTAACGAAGCACCTTTCAGCCATCGTCCGTAGCTTCTCAACCGGTTCGGCATCGGTGTGGACGTGCAGCAGGTCGAGGTCGCTGATGAGCAATCGGCCGTTCGAGCACATTCCATCGGCCACCCGGATATGGGCTGATTCGCCCTTCCGTGGCCCCGGATGTCACCGACACACCATCAATGGCACCGCGGTGCGTTTGTTTCGCAGTCCAGGGTCGCTCTGGCGCAGTCGTCCACCACACCGAGGAGCTTTCTCGGCCGCGCACACAGACATATCCCGGTCTATGTAAGGTAAGCCTACACATAGATGAAAGTAGGGCAGTTCCATGCGCATCGTGTCGTTCGGCTTCCAAACCTGGGGCCGCAAGACCCTGCAGGCTTTGATCGACTCGGAGCACGAGGTGGTGTTGGCGGTCACCCACCCGGCCGCGGAGTCTGCCTACAAGGCGATCTGGAACGATTCGGTCGAGGAACTCGCCGCAGAACACGGGATTCCGGTGCACCTCACCGAACGTGCCGACGCCGAGACCATCGCTTTGGTCCAGCAGGCCGAACCCGACGTGATCGTTGTCAACAGCTGGTACACCTGGATGCCCGCGGAGCTGTACGACATGCCGCCCCACGGCACCTTGAACCTGCACGATTCGCTGCTGCCGAAATTCACCGGGTTCTCGCCGGTGCTGTGGGCGCTGATCAGCGGCGCTGAGGAATTCGGCCTCACGGTGCACCGCATGGACGCCCAACTCGACACCGGCGACATCCTGGTCCAGAAGCGCCTGCCGATCCCGCCCGGCGCCACCGGCACTGAACTCGTCCTCGCCGGAATGGAATTGATCCCCGGTGCGGTTCACGAGGCGCTCGCGGCGCTCGAGAACGGCACCGCGGTGTGGACTCCGCAGAACAAAGCCGAGCGCACCTACTTCCACAAGCGGTCCGATCGCGACAGCCGGGTCAACTGGTCCCTGGACGCGACCGAATCGGAGCGGTTCGTGCGCGCGCTGTCCGCGCCGTATCCGCGCGCTTACTCCTATTACCGCGGTGAACGCATCGAGATCCTCGACGCGGTGATCTCCGAGGCACGCTACGGCGGCACCGCGGGCCGGGTGATCGTCCAGGAAGGTGGCGGCGCGGTCGTGTGTGGTGCCCAGCCACACCGTGGTGGCAACCACGCGCTGGTGATCACCCGCGTCCGTGGCGCGGCGGGCACCGAACACGACGGTGCCGAATTCTTCGCTCGCGGTGGCTATCTCACTGACACCCCCGCCTGAGTTCCCGGTTCCGCAGCGCCCGACCGTCGGCACGGGCGCTGTCTTCCATCTTCTCTTCCAGCTTCTGAGGCACCATGATTCCCCACGGTTCGATCCCTGCTGTCCGCCCGCTCACCGCGGCACAACGCGAGGTGTGGTTCGCTCAGCAATTGCTCGGACCGGTGTCACTCGCCATCGCCCAGTATGTCGACCTGCGCGGACCGCTCGACCTCTCGGCGTATCGCCGCGCGGCCCACCTGGCCGCGCGCGATCTGGGCGCCTATGTGTGCTTCACTCTCGTCGACGGGCAGCCGGCACAGGTACACGACGAGGGCATCGACGATCACATCGCCGTCGTCGACTACAGCACGGAATCCGACCCGGAGGCCGCCGCCCGAGCCTGGATGCGGGCCGATCAGTGCGCGCCGTTCGATCTGATCGCCGATCCACCCATCGTGACCACGGTCCTGCGACTGAGCTCGCAGCGTCACCTGCTCTACACCCGTGCCCATCACCTGGCACTCGACGGGTTGGGCGCCGTCCGCATGCAGCAGCTGCTGAGCGGTCACTACACAGCGCTGCTGGCGGGAACCAAACTACCTTCGGCCGCAATCGATTCCACTGCTGTGCTCACCGCCGCGGAGGAAAGCTATCTGGGCTCGCGGCGCTGCAGAACCGACCGCGAATACTGGCGCGAGCAGCTCGCCGGGCTGCCTGCCCCGGTCACCCTCGCGACGCGACCCGGTTCTCCCGATCCGCTGCCGATCCACGCCCGCGCCGAGCTGCCGGAATCGCTGGTCGAACGACTGCGGACGCGAGCCGACTTCCCCGGCATCGCGCCCGTGCTGGTGGCGGCGTTCGCCGCGTTCCTCGGCAGGCTGACCGACACCGACTCGGTGGCGCTGAGCCTGCCGGTCACCGCACGCACCACCGCCGCGTTGCGTGAATGCGGCGCCATGACATCGAATATCGTGCCGCTGCACTGCTCGGGTGACACTGTCGGCACCGCCATCGCTTGCGCGCGTGCCGAACTGAGCGGAGCACTGCGCCACCAGCGCTATCGCGGTGCCGAGATGGTCCGCGACAGTGGGCGCCGAGCCGAGTCGCTGAGTTTCGGACCGGCGGTCAACATCATGAACTTCCACACCGAGGTGATGCTCGGGCCAGCGCGCGGGGTCATCGAACTACTGTCCACCGGGCCGGTCGAGGATCTCGCTCTCAACGTGTATCCGGTGACCGGTTCCGGCTTGCGGATCGAATTCGAAGCCAACCGTCACCGCTACACCGAGGCCGAGGTCACCGCGCAGCTGGACCGGTTCGTCGGCTTCCTGACGGCGTTCGCTGCCGCTGGCGACGATGTTCGGATCGATCGGTTGCCGGTCCTCACCGCCGCCGAGGCGAATCTGCTCGTCCCCTGGCGCGGGCCGACGGCGGGTACGCCGGCCACACTGGGTGAGCTGATCGCCGCCGCCGTCGCGGCGAACCCGGACGGCATCGCCGTCGTCTACGGCGAGAGGCGCTGGACCTACCGGGAATTCGACGCGTGGACCGACCGCCTCGCCGGTGCGCTGCAGGCCGCCGGTGCCGGCCCCGAGACCTTGGTCGCGATGGTCATGGAGCGTTCGGCCGCCTCGGTCGGCGCGGTCTGGGCGATCGCCAAGACCGGTGCGGGTTTCGTGCCGATCGACGTGGGATACCCGGCCGAGCGCATCGCCCACATCCTCGGCGACTGCGGTGCCACCCTCGGCGTCATCGGCGTCGAGCACCCGGCGGATCTGCCCGGATCGGTGCACTGGACGATCGTCGACCCCGATACGGCGCCGGATGCGCAGCTGCGTCGACCCGTCTGCGCCCGGCCCGCGCACCCCGCCTACCTCATCTACACCTCCGGTTCGACCGGTGTCCCCAAGGGCGTGCTGGTGACCCACGGTGGACTCGCGAACCTGGCCGCCGAGCGCCGCGACCGGTATGCGTTGCGACCCGGAGCACGCACCCTGCACCACGCCTCCCCTGGTTTCGACATGGCGGTCGGCGAGATCCTGTGCGGGCTGGCCGGTGCGGCGACACTGGTGGTGGCACCGCGCTATGTGATGGCCGGACCGGATCTGGCCGAACTCATGCGGCGCGAGCGGCTGACCAATGCCATTATCACTCCGGCGGTGCTGGCCACCCTCGACCCCGAAACCCTGCCCGACCTGCGTGTCCTCGGCGTGGGAGGGGAGGCGATCAGACCCGATCTGGTCTCGGCCTGGTCGCGAACCCGGTTGATGCGCAACGGGTACGGCCCCACCGAGGCCACCGATATTGCGACCATCGCGGAGCTGACGCCGGACCGGCCGGTGACGATCGGCGCGCCCCTGCGCGGATTTCACGCGCTGGTGCTGGATGCCCGGTTGCGGCCGGTGCCCCCCGGCGTCATCGGCGAGCTCTATCTCGGCGGCCCGGCCCTGGCCCGCGGCTACCACGGACGGCACTCGTTGACCGCGGCCCGATTCGTCGCCGATCCGTTCGGCCCGCCCGGCGGGCGGGTGTATCGCACCGGTGACCTGGTGACGCTCACCGCCGATGCCGAGCCCGAACTGATCTACCACGGCCGCAGCGACTTCCAGATCAAGGTGCGCGGTCACCGCATCGAGCCGGGCGAGATCGAGACCACGCTCACCGGCCTCCCCGGTGTCGGCCGGGCCGCCGTCACCGCACATCAGGACTCCCGGGGCACCCATCTGGTGGCCTACCTGGTGCCGGACGGTCCACTCGAGGTGGAGCGGGTGCGGCTCCAGATCGCCGAGCGGCTGCCCGCGTATCTGCGACCGAGCGCCTACCAGGTACTCGACACCTTGCCACTGACCCCCAACGGCAAACTCGACACCCGTCGCCTGCCCGCACCGGTGTTCGGTCACGACGGTTCCCGGCCCGTCTCGACGGACACGGAGCGGACGGTGGCGGCGGCTTTCGCCGAGGTACTCGCGGTCGAGGTCGCCGGGGCCGAGAGCGACTTCTTCGAACTCGGCGGGACCTCGCTCACCGCAACCACACTCGCGGCGCGCCTGGGCATCGGTGTCCGCACCGTCTTCGACGCACCGACCGTCGCGGCACTGGCGCTGCGGGTCGAGGATGCCGAGAACCAGGCCGAGGACCCACCGGTGCCGACAGCCCGGCCCGAACACCTGGCGCCTGCCCCGGCACAGCTGCGGATGTGGCTGCTCAATCAGCTCTACCGGGATTCCTCGGCGTACCACTTGCCGATCGCGTTGCGGCTGATGGGATCTCTCGATGTGGCGGCGCTCGATGCCGCTGTGCGGGATGTGGTGGACCGGCACGAGGTGCTGCGCACGGTGTATCCCGCCGGCAGCGCCGGGCCGCAGGTGCGCATCCTCACCGTCGACGCGGCGCTGGGCGGTGCACCGCTGATCGCGCACACACTCGACCGGGCCGGGCTGGATGCCGAACTCGCGGTGGCGGTCGCCGCGCCCTTCGACGTCACCACCGACGCGCCGATCCGGCTGGCGCTGTGGAATCTCGGTCCCGACGACCATGTGCTCGCGCTGGTCGCCCATCACATCGCCGCCGACGGCTGGTCGCACAGCCCGCTCGTGGCCGATCTGTCCGCGGCGTACACCGCGCGGGCGGCCGGACGGCCACCGCGGTGGGAGCCGCTGCCGCTGCAGTACGCCGATTACACACTGTGGCAGCATCGACGCCTCGGTGATCGCCACGATCCGCGGTCCACCGCCGCTCGTCAGCTCGCCCACTGGGTGCAGGCGCTCGACGGCGCGCCCGACCGGCTGCCGCTACCGACCGATCGAGTCCGTGTTCCCGGCTCCGGCAGGCCGGGCGGCACCGGCGCGGTGATCGACTTCGAGATCGGCGCCGACATCGGCGCGGCACTGACCGAGCTGACTCACCGGCACAACGCGACGCCCTTCATGGCCGGTTACGCGGCGTTCGCCGTGCTGCTCGGCGACCTGGCCGGAATCGCGGACGTGACGGTCGGGACCCCCGTCGCGGGCCGTGGCCACCCGGCCCTCGACCGCTTGGTCGGCATGTTCGTCAACACCCTGCCACTGCGCCTGCCCCTCGATCCGCGAGAACACTTCACCATGCTGCTGGCGCGCGCCAGGGAGGTCGCGCTCGCCGGGCTCGACAACGCCGACGTTCCCTTCGATCACATCGTCGAAGCGGTGAATCCGCCGCGCGACAGCACCAGACACCCGCTGTTCGAGGCCGTGTTCTCCTACGAGAACCTGCCCCTCTCCCCCGCGCTGAACCTCGGCGGGCTTACCGTCAACGCCCTCGATATCCCTTGGGAAACAACGCATTTCGACCTGGCTTTGACGCTGCGTGAGCAGTCGGGCACCGGCGGACTGACAGCGAGCCTGCGCTACGCCACCGACCTCTACGACGCGGCGACGGTGGCCGGGTTCGCGGCGCGGTTCGTCGAGATCCTCACGGCGATCGCCGCACATCCCGACGCGACTGTCGCGCAGTTGGCCGGCTCCGTCGCGGCCGGGCCCGCTCTGCCCGAGCGTCCGGAGCGGGACAGCGACGCCGCCGCGGCCGGTGGCGGTGAGCCGGCGACCGTGCGCGAGCTCGCCGTGGCCCAGGTGTTCGCCGATGTGCTGGAACGAGATTCGGTCGCGATCGATGATAGCTTCTTCGATCTCGGCGGCACCTCACTGCTGGTCTTCACCCTCCGGTCGGAGCTGCGGAACCGGCTCGGCATCGACGCCGACCCCCGCATGCTGTTCGAAGCGCCGACGCCACGGGCGGTGACGGCGGCCGTGACAGCGGAGTCCGGCACAGCGGCCGCCGGGCACTGGACCGACATGCTGATCGACGACGCGCGCCTCGACCCCACGATCATGGTGCCGGAAACGTTTGCGGCGCCACCGATCTCGGCCGACGATGTACTCCTGACCGGTGCCACCGGTTTCGTCGGCATCCATCTGCTGCGCGAACTGCTCAACCGCACCGCCTCGCGCGTCTGGTGCCTGGTCCGCGCCCAGGACGCCGACGACGTGCGCCGCCGCCTCGCGACGACACTCCAGCGATACGGACTCGGGACCGAGGGGCTCGCGGACCGGGTCGTACCGGTGCCGGGCGACCTCGCCGCGCCGCACTTCGGTCTCGCCGCCGATACCTGGGCCGAACTGGCCGCGCGGATCGAGGTCATCTACCACAACGGCGCCCGCGTGAATCATCTGGAATCCTATGCCGCCCTACGCCCGGCCAACATCGCCGGAACCGTCGAAATCCTGCGGCTGGCGGTCGACACCCGGGTGAAGGCCTTGCATTTCGTGTCCACCGTGTCGGCCGCGGTCGGTGTCGGGCACACCGGAATCGTCACCGAGCGCACCGCGATCACCGCCGATCAGGTGCCGCGCAATGGGTACCTGGCCACCAAATGGGTGGCCGAGCAGCTGGTCCTAGCGGCAGCCGAACGTGGGTTGCCGGTCGCGGTGCACCGGCCCGGTCTGGTCGCCGGATCGATCAGCAGCGGCGCGAACAGTGCTGATGACGCGTTCTGGACGCTCATCCGCTCGGCCGCCCACCTCGGGGTCGCACCCGACATCGAATCCGCCGACGTCACCTTGGCCCCGGTCGACTACGTGGCACGGGCGCTGGTCACCCTCGCCACCGCCCGGCAGCCGAACACCGAGATCTACCATCTGGTCAACAGTGCACCCACCAACGTCGGAGACATCCTGAACACCCTGCGCCGCAGCGGTTTTCCCGTCGAAACCGTGTCGGTGGCCGATGCCGCCGAGCGATTGGCCGACCGAATCGCGCAGCACGCCGACCTCATGCGCGCCGCGCTCGTCGCCGACAACTACCTCAACGGCGGCGGCGACGCCCTGATCGTCGACGACACCGGCACCCGAGCGGTACTCGCGCAATCAGGTGTGCGTTGCCCGGCCATCGATGCCGCTGTCCTACAACGCTATGTCGACGGTTTCATCACCGCGGGCCTGCTACCGACCCCGGTCGCCGACCCGACCGAGGTCCGCTAGGCGTATGAGGCCGGGCCGTGGTCGACGACGCCGCGAAAGATTGTGCGCCTACGCGAATCCGCCGGCGCGGACCATCCGCGCGTAGAGGTCGTCGGCTCGCATCAACTCTTCGTGCGTTCCGACCGCCCGTACGCTGCCATCGTCCATCACCACGATCCGATCGGCGTGCCGCACGGTCGACAAGCGGTGAGCAATGGTGACGACGGCGTGGGTGCGCGCCCGCACGGCGATCGCTTCGACGATCGCCGCCTCGGTCAGGGTGTCGATCTGCGACGTCGCTTCGTCGAGTAGCAGCACGTCTGCGTCACCGAGCATCGCGCGGGCCATCGCGATCCGTTGCCGTTGCCCACCCGAAAGGTCGGTGTCGCGAACGTGGGTGTCCAGGCCGTTCGGCTGGGCCGCGACGACCGAGTCGAGTCGGAGGAGGCCAAGAACCTCGGCCACCTCGTCGCGGGTGGCACCGTGGCGCAGGAACCGCAGGTTGTCGCTCAATGTGCCCGGCACCAGGGGGGATTCCTGCTCGACGTAGGCGATACGCGCGCGAACTTGCGACATCGTCAGATTCCGGTACGCCACGCCGCCCACCGAGATGGTCCCGGTGTCGGGTTCGACGAATCGCAGGATCGTCGAGAACACAGTTGTCTTGCCCGCGCCGGAGGGCCCCACGATGGCTGTGTGGCCGGTCGCGGGAATCCTCAGCGTCAATCCCTTCAACGCGTGTGGCGCATCAGGTGCGTAGCGGACCGTGACGTCGTCGAAACGCAAAGCCGAGTCGGGCTCGGCGGTCGTCGCCGGCGCCGGCTCGTGCGCCACGTCCGCTTCGGAGTGCAGCGTCTCCATCTCTCGGATACGCATGGCGGCCGCGATTCCCGACTGCATGGCCGTGATGTGCGTAGTCAGTTCTTGGATCGGCCCCATCAATGTGAACGCGTACAGCAGGAACGCGATCAGCGTCGACACGGTCAGCGAACCGTTGTCGACGCGCCAGGCGCCGATGGCCAGGATCGCGATGATGGCACCCTGCACACCTGTCCACGCGACGGTCCATGCCGTTGCCGACACCCGCACCGACTCGATCGCGTGGGTCCGGGCATTGCTCGCGTCGGCGCCGATCAAGGTGGCGATGCGGTGCTCGGCGCGTGCCGCCTTGACGGTACGCACCGAACGCAGGCTGGTTTCGAGCACGCCACCCAGCCGGCCCAGCGATTCCTGAGTTTGCGCGTCCGCCTTGGCAATTCGCGGCATAAGCGTTCCGAACAGCACACCGACGACGATGATCGCCAGCACGGTGACGCCCAGCAGCATCAAGTCGAGCACCCCCATGAGGATCACGGTGCCCACCGTCAGGAAGGTGGCATTGACGATGCCGATCACCGCCGACGACGCGGCCTCCTTCAGCAGCAAGGTGTCAGCCGTGACGCGGGTGACCAACTCGCCTGCGGGACGCGCTTGCACCGACGGAACCGTGGCGCCGAGCAGTCGTCCGACGAGTGTCGTGCGTGCGTCGAAGACGATGTTCTCGGCGACGGTCCCGAGCAGGATCCAGTAGCCCCATCCGAGAACAGCGCCGACGACGAGCAGTACCAACAGGGCAACGGTCGGGCCCATGACAGAGGCGCCGGTGCCGAGAGCATCGAGGATCGACTTCGTCACCATCGGCGTCGCCATCACCGTCGCGGAACTGCCGAGGGCGAGTACGAGTCCGATCAGCAGGGTGCGCGTGTGCGGTCGGGCATAGGCGATCAGGACACGCAGGTTCGACACGGTCATCGGTGGAGCGGTGTGGGTGGGAGGCGCCATCGTCGTCACCCCACCAATGGAACAGCATTGTTCCATTTTAGTAAAGGAGATATCCAGTGTGGAACTCGCTTATGCTGCACCCGTGGATGTCGAACAGACCGGTGCCCGCGAACGCACCCGTCGCGCGATTCTCGATGCGGCAGTGGCGACGTTCGCGAAATCGCCCAACGCGTCACTGACCGAAGTCGCCGAGAAGGCCCGCGTCGGGCGCACGACGCTGCACCGCTACTTTCCCGAGCGATCCGACCTGATCACCGCCGTCGGGCGGCTCACCGAGCAGGCCGTGGCCGACGCTTCGAAGCGCGCGCGCCTAGCCGACGGAACAGGGCTCGACGCGGTCTTGCGGCTGTGTCAGGAGTACTTCGAACTCAGCGATGTCCTCACAGTCATGTTCTTCACGTCAGGGGTGTACGACGAGACCGCATCGTGCCTGTCCGACGATGATGCGATCACAGCAGTGGAACGAGGACGCGACGACCGCTCGATCGACGCGACGCTCGACGCCTCGTGGATCCTGAACATGATGTGGGCACTGCTGTATGCCGCTGTCGACCACGTCAACCGCGGGGCGGCCAGCCGCATGCATGCGCAGACACAGGCGCTGACGAGCCTGCGCAAGGCAATCTGCTCGCCGGCGTGACCGATACACCCCTGCGACGAAGATTGATCCACTTCGAACCGGACGTCGGCTCGCTGAAGCCTTACGGCAACGGCGCCTACTCACGCCTGCTCGACAACAAGAACCCTTACAGCTGGAAGTGCTGGCGCTGATCGCGTGCCAAGCAATTCGCGTCATCGCCGACCGTACCGGCAACCACCGAGACCAACGCTAGTGGTATGGATCTGTTGACGCAATATCGCTTCCCCTGACACTGATGGCCGCCCTATTGAAGCGGCCGAGGCGTTGAGGCTATACCTCAGCAATCCATGTCGTCGTGAAGATCGAGAAATGAATACCCCTGAAACCCTTGACATGGCGGGATATTCAGCTCATTCGGCGATACAGCTCGGTAAAATACTGGCGGTGGGCAACCCCATAGCATCCGGCCGTCGAAACGTGCATCGCACAGGCATCCACCTTGGACCGAGCATCCGCTCGCAGTTCATCGTCGGTGACCGCATTACGTGGTGGGCGAACAAGTCACGGCCACAGGCACGGTCGAAGATCAGCGGTCGCGGTACGCGGCCAGACCACCCATGTCTTCGCTGGCGATGAACACCGAACGCACGTGCAGCAGCGCTTCCTCGACATGGTTGACACAGCCCCACGCCGCATCACCCCACGAATCGGCAACCTTGATCTCCGCGGGCTCGTCGCATCGGGTGGGCCCGCCCAGCTGACAGCGATCGGGATGCGGCGCCTCGGCCTGCGCCGCGGCGGCGCTGCGCATCCGGGCGGCGAGTTCGGCGGCGGCTGCGGCGCGCTGCTCGGCCTCGGCCCGCAGTTGGTGCTCGGCGCGCAGCGCGGCAGCCAGCTCCTGCTGGGCTGCCTCGGTGCGCGCGTCGGCGGCCGCCTTCGCCTCTTCGGTGTGGTGGCGTTCGATGGCCAGAGCGGCGGTGTCGGCGAAAATCCGAGCCAAGGCCAGGTCGCTGTCCTGCGGAGCGCGCGGGGTGCGGTGATACATCGCGAAGGTGCCCAGCAGGGCGCCGTCACGTGCCAGGATCGGCGTGGACCAGCACGCGGCCAGCTCGGCCTGCTGGGCCAGGTCACGGAAGTCGTCCCAGAACGCGTCGGTGCCGATATCGGTGACGATGACCGGTTCGCGCCGGTGCGCTGCGGTGCCGCACGAGCCGACGCCCTCGCCGGTGGCGATGCCGTCGATGGCGGTGTTGTAGAACTCGGGCAGGCTCGGGGCCGCGCCGTGGCGCAGGTGCAGGCCGTCGGGGTCGGCGAGCAGCACCGAGACCAGGACCTGCTCGGGGGCGAGCTGTTCGATGCTGCGAGCCATCCCGTCGAGCACTTCGCCCAGGGGGGCCTGGCGGGCGATCTGCTCGACCAAGGCGCGTTGCTCGGCCATCAACCGCTGGGCCTGTTCGAGCTGGGTCGTCTCCACCCCGATCAGCCGGATCCCGGCGACCGAGCCATCGGCGTTGTGGTGTGGTTCGTAGGTGAAGTCGAAGTAGGCCGGATGGGCGTGAGCGCCGCTACCCACCACGATCGAGACATTGCGGCTCGTGCGGGTCCGGCCGGTGCGATAGACCTCGTCGAGCCCGGTGATGCCGTCGGGGCCGGCCAGCTCGGGCATGAGTTCGCCCAAGGCGATCCCGGTGAGGCCGCGGTGTTCATCGACCATGGCGGTGAACACCGGATTGGCCGACTCCACCACATGGGTGGGACCGTGCAGCGAGGCGAATACAGCCCTGGACTGACCGAACAGCGCACGCAGATCCTGCCCGGCCGTGTCTTCACCACCGGGAGGATAGGTCCCGGCCGGTCCTTGCCCGTTGATCGCTGTCATGTGTGTCTCGCTCTCTCACTGCAGCTGGCCAACCCGGAGATCAGGAAGCGCACCGCAGGGTGAAACGTTACCGGTCAATCCCTTTGGTGGATTCGTGTGGAGTCGAGACGCACCACAACCCGACTCGCCGCCCAGACCGGAGGCACCTGGATGCCGCCGGAGCAGACAAAGGATGAGTGCCCAGTACAGGTGTAGTCGGCGGGCGAGTGGCGAAGTCCAGGTGTTGTTGGCGAGGACGGGTAGAAGGGCCAGCACCCCTCACCGGCGACCGTGCTGCCATACTGCGACCACGACCACAGGCTGAAACTGGTTGATTCTCAACCGATCTAAAACGCGCGAGGACGATTACTCATCCGCGAACGAGGCTGTTCGCGGTACTCCTGATTACGCTTGCCTGCATGGTTACGGTGATCGACTACAGCAGCCCCGGCCCGCTGACCAGCCTGCACGGAGTCCACCTAGAGGCGGTAGAACCAATCCCCACTGGAATCATCGATATCTGCGGTCTTGCCGCCGGCCTGGTCATTCAGCCCAACGACGCCCAGGCCCTCGGGTTGCCAGACGAACGGTTCCCGCAGAACCAGATTCGTCCGGTCGGCGAGCTGGTCGACGCGATTCTGTCGCTGGATTCGAGACCTTTGACCGTCCGGCGAGAACCCAACCACCGCGTGATCGGCACCTGTCGACATTTCGCCGTGATCAGTTGCGCGCTGCTCCGGCATCGCGGGATCGCATCCCGTGTCCGATGCGGCTTCGCCACATACTTCCAGCCAGGAAAGGGCCTCGACCACTGGATCACCGAATACTGGAATGACGTTGAACATCGTTGGGTGCGCATCGACTCCGAGATCCTCGGCCAGTCGATCCTGAAGCACCCAGAAGACCTCCGTGCTGAAGAGTTCCTCAGCGGCGGAGAAGCATGGACCGCCTTCCGAGAGGGCCGCATCGACGCCGCGACATTCGGTGTTCACGGGACCGCCAATTGGGGACCAGCCGAGATCCGCGGCAACGCGATCAAGGATCTCGCCGCCCTGAACAAAGTCGAGACTCTCCCATGGGACGAGTGGGGGCGCATGACCGCGTCATACAACGGCGAGACCGGCGCGGACTACGACTCACTCCTCGACACGATCGCCGTCACCGCCGCCGGCGATGATCTCCACGCTATCGCCGAACTCTACGCACACGAAGAACTCCGCGTGCCTGCCGAACTCATCCGCTGAAGTACTCGAGTTCTAATGCCGCGCTGGTGTCCTGGGCCGATACCACGGCGATGAGAGTGGTCACGCACGTCCGCTTCTGCCGACGGAGAATTTCACTGCTTGGGAGGGTAGTTATCGGGCAACACTGCTAGCCGGATGCGGGCACGGTGACCTGCCGGCCGTCACCACCCGTGTGAACCGCGGGAAGCTTCGATAGCGAACGCGGGCCGAGTGTTCGCGGGCTCGCGTCCGCATCGAGTACCTGGACCCGAACCGTCACCGGTTTCTGTTCGGTAAGTACACCGTTCGGTGTTCCGATCATCGTGAGCCTGTGCTCTCGCAGGTCACGGGCACGGTGGCGGCACCGCATCGCGCCCCGGAATGTTGGAGACGAGAACGAGGTTCTTCACCTTTCGACATGTCCGACAGATCACGGGAGTCATCGATGAGGGCGTTGGGTTTTCGATCGAACGGCGGTCCGGAAGTGATCGAGCTGATCGAGCGTCCCCAGCCGGACCCCGATCCCGGGCACGTGGTGCTGCGGGTGGCCTACGCGGGAGTCAACTTCGCCGAAGTCCAGCACCGGCGGGGCGAATTCGGGCCACCCAAAGGCATCGACGGATACGACGTGCCAGGCCTGGAAGTGTCCGGCGTCGTGGCTTCGGTCGGTTCGGGTGTCACCGGTCTGAGCGAGGGACAGTCGGTGGCGGCCTATCTACCCGCGTTCGGCGGCTACGCCGAATACGTCTCGGCCGACGTACGTTTCGTCGCCCCGACCGGCGCGCTGCCTTTGCCCGTCGCGGCGGGTGTGCCGTGTGTTTATCCAACCGCCTACGGTCTACTGCTCGATGCTGGAGGACTGTCCCCCGGGACAGACGTCCTGATCCACGCCGCGGCCGGCGGAGTCGGAACGGCAGCGGTCGCGGTGGCACGCACGCTCGGCGCGAAGCGGGTATTCGGTACCGTCGGCACCCCGGACAAGCTGGCCTCGGCCGACGCACTCGGCTACGACGCACTGTTCCTGCGCGAGGAGTTCGGCGCGGCAGTCGCCGAAGCCACCGGCGGGCGTGGAGTCGACCTCGTCCTCGACCCGATCGGCGGCGCGACAAGAGCCCAGAGTCTGGCAGCGTTGGCACCGTTCGGCCGCGTCGTGGCCTACGGTGACCTCGCCCGATCCCAGGACTGGACCGTCGACGCCTGGGCACTGTGGAAACAGAACCGCACGCTAGCCGGATTCAACATCGGCGACCAGGCACGACGAGCGCCCGAGCGCATCGGAGCTCGACTGCGCCAAGCACTGACCGCGCTCGTCGACGGCGCCCTCCCGCGCGTCGACCCTATCGTCGTGCCACTGGCCGAGGCCGCTGACATCCATCGGCGAATGGAAGCCGGGGCCACCAACGGTAAGACCGTCCTCGCGGTCGCAGCGCCGGATTGACGGCACACTTTTTCGGCACACCGTCGCGCGCGGACCCCGCCGACGGCCCGAGCCGTGTTGCGGTCGCAGGTGAAGCAGGCGGCAGGTCTATCGCTATGGTTGGGCGCCGAGTCCGGTGAGAACTTCGAGGGCTGCGCGTTTTCCGGACTCGACAGCGCCCTCGAGGTAGCCGTTGCAGCGTCGCGCTGTTTCTGTGCCCGCCCAATGGATGCTGCCGGTCGGCGACGCCGCCGACATCAGCGCATCCAGATGGCCCGGTCGCGGAAACGCGGAGTAGCCACCCATGACGAAGGGGTCTGTGTGCCAGGACTTCTCGTGCCAGTCGACGGGCTCGAGAGCGCCGGAGCCGAAGTGTCGGGCGACCTCCCGCAGGAGGGCGTCCCTGCGTACTTCGGCTGTGAGGCGATCGAGTGCCCGGGCTGATTCGCCAGGCGCCAGAATGCACAGATGCCCCGCCCCTGCCGGTGGTGAGACGTCGAATGTCGACGGCAGCGGGCCGTCGAGCCCGATCGATTCGCCACTGAGTCCCTGTCCCCGCCAGAAGGGAGACCGGTAGACGGCGATCGCCTTGTAGATCGTCCCCATCACCGTGTTCTGCTGGACGTGGCGGCGTTCGCCGGGCAATGTCGGCCGGTGTTCAATCATGGCTGCGACCGGCGGCGGCACCGCGACGACAACCCGCTCGGCCGCCATCGTACCGGCCGAAGATCGCACCACTACTCCTGCCGGTGACCGCTCGATGGCGCTGACTCGATGGTTGAGCCGCACCGCCGAGCCCAGTTCGTCGGCGAGCGCCTGGGCCAATGCGCCCGCGCCGCCGGTCAGCAGCGATTGCTGGGCGCCGCCCGCGGTGCTCAGCATGACCCGCAGGCCCCCAACCGACCGGATCCCGTGCACGACAGCGGCAACCGAGATTTCGCCGGGGTCACACGAGAACGCCTCCGACAAGACCACTGATGTCAATCGCTGTGCCCGCGCACCGGGAATCCTCGCCACGAACTCTGCGAGCGTGACACGGTCCCATCCTGCCCGCACTGTCGTGCGGGCAATCAGTTCCAAACGCAGCAACGCCCACCCGGTCGCGGCGACGGTCAGTGGGCTCAGGCGCACCGGGCCACGGTGGGTCAGGACGAGGCTCTTCCCGAACTGCGGTGTCGGAAACAAGGGGCGAGCGAATTCTCTTGCCAGCGTCGCCATCTGGACGTGATCGTGCCCGATCCATTGAGCGCCGAGGTCGAGTGCTGTTCCAGCGCTCGATTTTTCGGTCAGCGCGCGTCCGCCGACCCGGTCGGCTGCCTCCAGAACGGCCACGTTGACTCCGGCTGCACGCAGTGTGCGCGCCGCTGTCAAACCCGCGAATCCTGCGCCGCGCTTGCACCAAGCCCTGGCCTCGGCCGGCATCACCGACACCGACCAGGCCGCCGACCTGATCAATGTCGTCGTCGACGGCCTGATTATCGGCGCCTTCGACAACGGCCACCCGTGGCCACCGCGACGCAGGCAGCGCATCCTCGCCACCGCCTGGTCCGCGCTCGGCGTCGCGCCGCGCGAGAAGCGGCCGTGATCGCCTCGTCAACTCCAAGATCCGACGACCGGATTGCCTGCCGAAGGTTGCTTGACGAGGCATCAGCACAACTAGTGGTCTGTATTCGATAGGTCCGATGATGATTGAGACGACGGCCGAGGTGTACCTGCAGGTCTTCGACTGGCACGTTGCAGACAATCAGACACCCGGCTTGTCCCGTAGCACCAGAAACGCGACCGTGGTGAGGATCGCCACAACCAGCGCACCGATCGAGCTCACCACAGTCAACGACAGCGCGAACGCCGCACGGCCCGCTGCCACAATCTCAGCCGCCACCTCACCAGAGAGATCGCTCGCCGACGCCAACGCGCCGGCGAGAGTATCCCCGGATCGCGCGGCCGCGTCTTCCCCCAGCTCCCCGGGCAAGGATCCGTCGATACTGGCGCGGTACACAGCGGTTCCCACGCTTCCGAGCAGTGCGACGCCCAGCGATATACCGAGTTCGGTGCTGGTCTCCGACAACGATGCCGCCGACCCTGCCTTTTCGGGGGGCACAGAGCCGACCACGAGGTCTGTGCCGAGTGCGGTCATCGGGCCCGCGCCGAAGAACACCAGCGCGATTCCGGTCGCCACCAGGGCGAGCCCGGAATCGGCACCCGCCGCGGCCATCAAGAGATACCCGACCACGGCGACCGACAAACCACCCGCCAGTACACGTCCGGATCCGAATCTACGCGCCAACGGCGGCGCTATCAGAGAGCCGATCACGCTCGCGATCGCCGTCGGAACCAGCCACACTCCAGCAACGAGCGGAGTCAGACCTGACACCATCTGCAGGTATTGCGTCGCGAAGAGGTAGAGGCCGCCGCCTGCCGCCGTGCACACCAGGATGATGACGAGTGCGGCTGTGAAGGCCCGATCACGGAACAACGTGACATCGACCAGTGGGTCGTCGAGCCGTCGCTGACGTCGAACGAACAAGACAGCGAAGATCGCGCCCGCCACGATGACGAGCGCGGGTTCGGCACCGAATCCGTGCTCGGCCATCGTCTTGAGGCCGTAGATCGTCGGAAGTATCGCGGCGAGCGACAATGCGACGCTGAACAGATCCAGTCGGCCGGGGTCATCCTGCCGGTATTCCGGCAGCAGCAACGGAGCCAGAATCAGAAGAAGCACCATCACCGGGACCGCGAGGAGGAAAACCGAGCCCCACCAGAAGCTCTCCAGCAGCACGCCGCCCAGAATCGGGCCGATTCCCATACCGGACATGAAGCATGCGATCCAGACCGAGATGGCGGTAGTTCGTTGGTGTGCGTTCTCGAACATGTTGCTGATCAGGGCAAGAGTCGACGGTGCCAGCGTCGCCCCCGCGATACCCAGCAACGCTCGCGCCAGGATCAAAGTCACCGGCTCGGAGGCATACGCCGCGACGATCGAGGCCACAGCGAACGCGAATCCACCGACCAACAGCAGACGCCGACGACCTATCCGGTCGCCGAGTGTGCCCATGGTCACCAGGAAACCCGCGATCATGAACCCGTAGATATCCATGATCCACAGGAGCTCGGAGCTCGTGGGCCCCAAATCCGCTCCCAGGTACGGTGACGCGAGGTAGAGGACGCTCATGTCCAGCGCCAACACCAGCGTCGGCAAGGCCAGCAGGGCGAGCCCCGCCCACTCCTTGCGGCCGGCGCGCACGCCGGAATCAGTCGTCGCTTCGGTACTCACCACATACTTCCCCTCGATGCGAATCCGGCTTGCGAACAAGTCAATCCGCCTCGCCCCGGCGAGGCGATGGCGGAGACGCCGAGATGCATGTCCGATCGTCCGACCGTGCTGGTCGCTACGATCGCGAGGTGGATGCGCTGGCAGAACTCCTGTACGGAACGCGCGCTCGCGGCGCCGCGTTCGGCCGGTCGATCCTGGAGCCTCCGTGGTCGCTGCGTTTCGTCGGCGGTGCGCCTCTCACGCTGACGACAATGCTGTCGGGCGAGGCGTGGATCGTGCCGGATTCCGAAGCCCCCGTGCATATCCATCCGGGTGACGTGGCGATCGTGACCGGATCCTCGCCGCACACTGTCGCGGATTCGACGACCACCGCGCCGACCATCGAGGTCCGAGGCTCCGACCAGTGCGTCACCTCCGACGGCATCGACATCACTGACGTCATACGGCTCGATCTCAGAACGTGTGGCGAGCACTACGAGGGCTCCGCGGTGCTTGTCACCGGGATGTATGAGGTGCGCGGCGAGATCATCGGTCGTCTGCTCAGCGCACTGCCTCCGGTACTCGTCGTCCCTTCGGATGGGCGGGCGAGCCCCCTCCTCGACCTGCTGGGCGAGGAGGTCGAGCGTGTCGGCCCAGGGCATCAGGTGGTGATCGATCGGATGCTCGACCTGCTGCTGGTGCACACCGTTCGGCGATGGTTCGAACGACCGGAGGCGGAAGTACCCGGCTGGTACCGGGCTCTCGGCGACCCGGTCGTGGGTGCGGCACTGCGGTTGCTGCACGACGCGCCCGCACAGCCCTGGACCGTCGGTTCGCTCGCCGGCAAGGTCGGGCTGTCCAGATCCAGCCTGAGCGCGAAGTTCACCGCGCTCGTGGGAGAGCCGCCCATGACCTATCTCGCCGAGTTGCGAGTCACGTTGGCGAGCGATCTACTCAGCGCCACCGACGCCACGGTCGGCTCGGTGGCCCGTCAGGTCGGATACGCCGATGCCTTCGCTCTCAGTACGGCGTTCAAACGAATCCGCGGCATTCGTCCCACCGACGTGCGCGCGGCGGTGTGCAAGCAGTCCGAGGGCTGTCACGGCACCGGCGGGAAGAAGCCGACACCGATGAAGAACGCGACATAGCGATCGAGCACTTCGTCGTCGACGAGCGGAAAATCCATATCCAGTTCGGCCAGTTCCGCATGAGCGTGCAAGGGATCGACCCCCAACGTTATACACCGTGCGGCACGTGTGGCGATCACCGGTACCATTGGCGCGCAACACGGTTGAGAACCGACATGTCCTTCTACCAGCTGGTATCGCCGCGCAGTTCACCGATCGGCGCGATCACGCCCTCAGTACGCGGATCGAGCCACACAGGCACCCGGTCTACCTCGGTGCGGCCTCCTTCTGGGTGGCCAACACGGCCCCGCTCCTCAGTCGGTGCGGTCCCGCCGCCCTGGCGGCGCGGAGAAAACGCCAGCAACAACGGCTCGACCAGCTCCCGACGAATAGACGACGCCCCGGGCAGCCTCACACCCAATCGTCGGCTTCGGTCAGCGTCACCACCGAGTCGGCGAGACGGTCGATCACCTCACGCTGGTGGCTGATCACGATCAGCGCCATCCCATCGTGGCGCAACTCGTCGAGCAGATCCAGCACTACGGACTGCGTCGCTGGGTCGAGGGCCGAGGTGATCTCGTCGCATACGAGAACACGCGGCCGGGCGGCCAAGGCGCGAGCGATGGCCGCTCGTTGCTGTTGCCCGCCGGAGAGCCGGGAGGGGTGGTGTCGGGCGAGGCGCTCGTCGAGTCCGACTCCGTCCAAGAGCTCGCGGGCTTGCTCGCCCGCCGTGGAACGGTTCTGGCCGTGCAGCAGACGTAGCGGCCGGGCCACCTGAACACCCATGCGGTGCGCCGGGTTGAGGGAGGTCGCGGGGTTCTGGAAGATCAGTTGGATCGCCCCGCGATGGGCGTGCCGATCCGGGCCACCGTTCATTCGGATCCCCTCGAACTCGATGAATCCGCTTGCGGGCGTGTGCAATCCGGCCAGAGTCCGCGCGACCGTCGTCTTTCCGGTGCCGGACCTGCCCTCGATCGCCAGGCATTCTCCCGGACGAAGGGCGAACGACAGGTCCCGCACCACCGGCCGAGACCGATGGTGGCCGACTGTCAGATTCTCGACGCGCAGGATCGGCGATCCTGTTGTTCGCGAACCGGATACAGCGGTAGCCACGGCGGTGACCGATGGTCCGGCGGTCGCAGCGGTGACCGAGACCACGCGGCCCTGATCGAGTTCGACGACCTCGTCCACCAGAGAGGCCACGGTGGGCAGGTCGTGGGTGATCACCAGCAGCGCGGTGTCGCCCCGGATCTTTTCCAGCGTGGCGACCAGATGCGCTCTGGTCCGCTGGTCCAGACCGGTGGTCGGCTCGTCGAGGACCAGCAGCAGCGGATCACCCAGCATCGCCATCGCCAACAACACCCGCTGCTGCTGTCCGCCGGAGATCTGATGCGGGTAGCGCCGCCGGAATTCCCGATCGGCGGGCAGATCGACCTGTTCGAGCGCGCGGAGAACAGCGGCCCGACGATCGGGATTCGCGTTCGCCCGCGCGATCTCGTGTAGGGCGGTGCCGATCCGCAGCGCGGGATTCAGCGCGGTGGAGGGATCCTGCGGGACGTAACCGATACGGCGGGAGCCCGCGCGCCCTCCGATGCCGACGGTGCCCTCGGTGGAGAGCTCGGTGGGCAGCGCGCCGAGCAGGGCTAGCGCGAGGGTGGACTTGCCCGCACCCGAGGGTCCGACCAACGCCACCGCACGACCCGGCGCGATCCGCAGCGAAACATCCTCGAGTACAGCGTGTCCCGTCGAGTCGCGCACCGTGAGCCCGGAGACTGCAACCCCATCGGCATCGGTCGTGGCGGGCACCGCGCCGCGCGACCCGCGGACCTGGTCGAAGGCTCGGTCGGTGACCATGTTCACCGAGATCACCAGCACCATGACCAGCAGCGTCGGCGCGAGCACGGCCCAGGGCTGCATGACGAAACCCGCCCGGTTCTCGGTGATCATCAGCGCCCAGTCCGGCGACGGCGGGCGCATACCGAGACCGAGGAATCCGCTCACCGCGACCAGGGAGACGCTCGCCGAGATCCGCACCCCCAGATCGGCGAGCACCACGGCCCGCAGATTGGGCAGGACCTCGACCACGGCGATCCACCACAGCGATTCCCCACGGGCCCGCGCCGATTCGACATATCCGGTGTCGGCCAGTTCGAGGACGCCGGTGCGCACGATGCGCACGATCCACGGCACCGTCGTCACCGTCGCGGTGACCACGATCGAGGTGGGCCCGGTGCCGAGCACCGTGGCGATGACCGCGAGAAGCAGGAACCATGGCAGGACAACGACGGCGTCGACCGACGGCCTGATCCAGCGGTCATGGCCGCGGCGCAGTCCGGAGAGCAGGCCTAGCGTCAGGCCGAGACCGTAGGCGATCACCAGGGCGAGCCCGGCCAATGTCACCAGCGACAACCCACCGTGCAGCACCCGGGACAGGACGTCTCGGCCGACCACATCGGTCCCGAGCAGGTACCGGTCCGACGGCGGCTGGAACGGTCGCGCGACCACGGCGGTGGGCGCGTGCGGTGCGAAAAGCGGGCCGGTCACCACCAACAGCAGGACCAAGGCGATGACGACCGACCAGCCTGATCGCAACCGTGCCTTCACCCGCGACCACCCAGGACCGAGTGGCGGGCACGCGGACTCACCAGCAGGGTGGCCAGATCCGCGACCAGATAGACCGCGACCCCGACCGCCGCCAGCAGCACGGCGGTGGACTGCACGAACGGGAAATCACGCGCGGCGACCGCTCGCAACAGTTCCTGGGAGAGGCCGGGATAGCTGAACAGCGTCTCCACCACCGCGATGCCGCCGATCAATCCCACGACCGATCCCGCCAGCGGATGAATCGAGGCCGAGATCGCGTTGGGTGCCACGTGCCGGAGCATCAGTCGCATCCCGCCGATCCCGTTGAGGCGGGCGGTGCGAATGTAGTGACTCGCCATCACCTCGGCGGTCTGCGCCCGCACCATCCGCACGGGATGCGGCGAGAGTCCGATCAGCAGGCAGATCACCGGCAGCACCAGAATCTCGGGCCGATCCCACGCACTCGCGCCCGTCGGCAGCAGGGACACCGCGGGCAGTAGATGCAGCGACAACGACACCGTCGCCACCAGCAGCACACCGAAGACGAAGGAGGGCACCGATTCGGCGGCGATCGCGCTCATGCTGACCACCCGGTCCAGCAGCGAGCCCGCGCGGGCACCGGCCACCGTTCCGAGCGCGATCGCCAGCGGAATCAGCAGGGCGGCGGTCAGAAACGCCAGGGTGACACTGTTGACCAGCCGACCGGACAGCACGTCGCGCACCGGGCGTCCCGAGATCAGCGAGTCACCGAGATCTCCATGCAGGAAAGCGAATTGCCACTCGGCGAAGCGGACAACGGCCGGTCGGTCGAGACCTAGTTCGGCGCGCAGCGCGGCCAGCTGCTCCGGCGACGGGTCACCGCCGCCGCTCCGGGTCAGGGTGACCACGGCCGCGTCCGAATCCAGGACCTCGAACAGGCAGAACACGATCACCCCGACGACGAACACAACGAGCACCGCCGCGCCGAGGCGGCGGGCGATATAGCGGATCACCGAACTACGCCGAGAGCCAGGCGGACGCGTAGTTCGCCCAATCGTCGGTGCCCGGCACCCCGGCAGGCACCCCGCGCACCGACTTCTTGACAGCGTCGGGACTCTTGGCGAAGCCGAACAGGATGTAACCGCCCTCGTTCCAGAGTTCTTCTTGGAGAGCGCTGTACAGCTCGGTCCGGCGGCGCGGGTCCATCGCTGCCCTGGCCTGGGCGAAGGTGGCGTCCCAGCCCGGCCGCTTCCATCCGGTGCCGTTGCTCGGCGACGTGCTCGTCATAGTCTGGCCGTAGAAGTAGTCGAGGCTGTAGTTCCACCAGCCGAGGTGCGACAGCGCCGCCTTGCCGCTGACCTGCGTGAAGTAGGTGTCGGCGGGCACCGATTCCAGGCGAATCGTGATACCGGCCGCCTTGGCCTGTTCGGCGAACAGGGTCGCCGACTCCACCATGCCGGGCATCCCGTCGGCGGTCGGCAGGGTGACGGTGAGGTTCTCTTTTCCTGCCGCCCGCAACAGTTCCCGAGCGCGCTGCGGGTTGTAGGTGCGTTGCGGCAGCCGATCGTTGTAGAAGGGCGCTCCCTTGCCGTAGATGTCGTTCCCGATCTCGGCGTAGCCGTAGTACACCGAGTCGACGAGGGCCTGACGGTCCACCGCGAGGCGCATGGCCTCGCGGACCCGGGGATCGTCGAATGGCGCGGTGTCCACCCGCATCTGGAACGACGACATCAGCCCGGACGGCGGCACGATCACCGTGGTCGACGGGTCGCGCTCGAGCGACCGCGCCTGCAGGTGCGAGAGTTCGTGCACCACATCGGCTTCGCCGGAGAGGAAGGCGTTGACCCGCGCCTCGGTTTCGGCGATCTGGATCACCTCGACCTCGTCGAGGAAGACCTCGCCGCCCCAGTATTTCTCGTTGCGCTGCAGCAGAGTCCGGTCCCCCGGTGACCATCGGGCCAGCGCGAAAGGACCGGTACCGACAGGCAGGGTCTTGCCGTCGATGATGTCGGTGCCGTCCTTGACGATGTAGCAGTACCATCCCGCCAGCACGGAACCGAAGTCCGCCAGGGGCGTTTTCATCGCCACGACCACGCCGAGGTCGCCGTCGGCGCGGGTGCGCGTCATATCGACGTTGGACAGATCTCCCGAGGAGCTCCGGGAAGGATCGAGCATGCGCCGGAAACTCCACAGCACATCGCGGGCGGTGAGCGGAGACCCGTCGCTGAACACCACACCCGGCCGCAACCGGATCCGCCACTCACTTCCGTCAGCGTTGGGCTCGAGCGCCTCGGCCAGCCGGTACCGCAGGGTCAGATCATTGTTGTAGGCGACCAGTTTGTCCCACACGTTCTTCGAGACCGCGCCGCCGGCGGAGCTGCCCGCCTCGTGGGGGTCGAGCACGTCGACGGCGGCCGATCGACCCGCGATCACCGCCCGCAGCCGTCCGCCAGCGCGCGGGGGCCCGTCCGCTCCAGCGGCCGGGTCGGCGGCACCGCAGGCCGCCGATCCCAGTGCGCCGATCGCCATCAGGCCCAGTGCGCTCGCACGCAGAAACTCGCGGCGGCCCAGGGCCGTCCGCGCTGTGAAGTTGTCCATTCGCCATCCTCGTGGGGTGATCCCGTTGTCGCTGGCGCAGGTATCCTGGCTCCCGGATCAACGCTCCCCACCAGCCTTCCAACCTGGGCAGGTCGTGGCAGTAGACGGTGGGTCACTCCTCGGTGACAGTTGCGGGACAGCCCCGGATTCACACCGGTGTTCCCTGCACCAGGTTCGAAGACTACCGCCCGGCGGCAGAGGAACGGGCGCTCACATCACGGTCCGCGGGCCGGGCGACCGGCTCGGGCGACTCACACAAGGTCAGACGTGAGCGACTTCCCGCCGCTTCCGGATTTCCGCGTCGTTGCCCGCGAGAGGCCGACAGGCCAGTGTCAGTGCCGGTATCGCGGCGAGCAGACACCCGATCACCACCATCGAGTGCGAGCACCGACCGCCGCGAGCAGCCCCGCCGAGCAATCGGCTCACCGGGGCGACTGCCGCCCCGAGTGCTGTCCGCGCGGTGAACAGCGCCGCGAACTTGCGAGTGTCGAAGAGATCCATCACCGAGATCCACTTTGCGGCAAGATATTCCAGGACGGCGCCGCTGAGCATGCCCAGCGCGAAACGATCACCATGTCGACATCGACCACAATCGCGATCGGCCCTACCGCGATCACGCCGACGATCAGCAGCGGCGGGACAAGTCTCGGGGCCGTCGATACCCGGATCGTATGGATTCCGGCTGCCACGGCCCCGACCAGCGGCGCTGCCGCCAGCATCAGCCATCGGCTCTCGTGCTCGGTGCACTCGTGCAGAGCGGGTGCGCCGACCTGGGTCGCGGCACCCCAGCACAGCTGGAACAACAGCTCCGGGCATGCGACGAGCAAGAAGGCCGGATTCGAGACCAGCACGGCGGTGGCCACCGCTACCTACACTGCGCCCAGAGCACGGCGAACGCCCGCGCGACCGCACGCCGCACCGGAAAACGCGGCCCGGCCTACCGAACCGACATCGGCACGGCCTACGTCCACACCGTCATCGACGACCACTCCCGCGTCCGATGCCAAGCATCGGCCGCGACGGTGCTGACACCGGCCTCGTCGGCGTAGGCAATCAGTCGCGCGGTCCGCGCACCAGCAGTTCCGAGTTGAGCGGATCGAGAGTGCGGCGAGGCACGCACACGGCTCCATGAGCGTAAACCGGATTGTCTGTGGTCAGCGGTGCCAAATTCTCCACATCGCGAGACTGTCGTTGTAGGTCCGGACTCGCTCGACCGCGTCCAGGAGTTCGCGCCCCTCGGTCAGCTCGTAGAACAGCAGTAGCGAAGCGATGAATGCCGCATGACCGTCTGGTTGACCAGTGGGCGCGACGTAGCTACTGGCACCGACCTGCAGAAATGCCTCGGCCAAAGCGGGTTCACCGGTTTCGCATCCGAGCGATATCACGGCGCTCCCGGGTATCTGCAGGTGTTTCCTGACCTGGTCAGGGCCGATATTCCCTGCGAAGGGCTGGGCATCGGCGATTTCGCCGCCGAGCTCGGGGAGGTAAATCGAGCCGCTGTCACCGTGGCAGCACACGATCACATAAGGCGCGATCGGGCGGTTGCTACCCAGCGCGGCGATAACATGGCGTGCCTGGCCAACCGGCAGATAGTTGACCTGAATTCCTAGTTCTTCCAGCGCACTTCGCAGGGTCAGTGCTGAGCTGTCGCCGATGTCGAGTAAATCTACCTCGGTCCAGGCGAGCTTCCCGTTGACGACGTCTTCGATTCGCGAATTCGGCACCAGCCCAACACTACCGAGGTGAGCAAACAGGTCTGCGGATCGTGTGCGCTGACCCATTGAGACCAAGCCGCGACCCGCGCGTCCCGAAGCGTTCGGCGCAGTTCGGCGGAAGATCAATGGCCAGAAAGTATCTCGGCATCCATAACGCACGGTCGTGCCGATCTCAGAATGCGTCGAGAGCCGGCGTGTCGGCTGGCAATGTCGCGATCCCGCGGGTCGACGCAACCAATAGCCCGCACCCCGCCAAGACGTCCACATCAAGACCGCTGGCAACACTCGCGCACCAACCCCGGCCGGGCCGCGACCACGCCGCCAGGGTTAAAACTCAAGCTAGCGACTGTTCCGGATCCGCCGCCGCGGCACCAAAAGCTAACCAGCGCAAGACCACCAACCTTTACCGCTGCCCCGGGACCGGTCCGACGCTGCCCTGTTCGTGGGGCGGCTGCAACAGTGGCTGGTCGTGCTCGATGCCCACGACAGTGCCGCGGCCCGCGAGCTCCATCGTGCTGGTGACACCGGAACAAGCACCACTGGCTTTGTGATGTGATGTTTCAGGCCGTGAGCACAGGACAGGCATGCAAGGCGACGTCCCAGCCGCCGACCGCGGCAACGGCCGAAGCACTCAGGGCTACACCTGCAACATCACCCGCGTCGGAAGCTACGCCGGACACGGCGGCGGCGTGGTGTCGGCGGCCTTCGACACCTGCGGATACATCGGCAGCTTCATCCCCGGCAGCTTCGACGGCCCCGCGGGTCGGCGTTCAGGTGCTCGATGTCGCGGACCCCGCCAACCCGGTCCTCACCGGCGCTCTCACCGAACCCCCGATGCCGGCAGGCACCTGGGAGTCGTTGAAGGACAACACCGCCCGCAAACTCCTCGCCGCTACCGGCGCGCCCTTCCTGACCGGCGCGGGATTGATGTCGATCTACGACATCTCCGACGGTCGCCATCCACGACTGCTCAACGCCGGCGCGGGAAGCAACCTGTCGCTCCCGTTGTCGATCACCGCCAATGAAGGCGGCTTCTCCCCCGACGGCAACACCTATTGGTCCTCCGGCGTCGCCCCGGCCTGGTCAGCGCCATCGACCTGCGCGACCCCGCCCAACCGAAGGTCATCTGGCAGGACCTGCCCGGCCCGTCCATGCACGGCATTGGTTTCAGCCCCGACGGTAAACGCCTCTACCTCACCAACAACATGGTTGGCGTCACCATCATGGACATCTCCGCGGTCCAGCGCCGCGATTCCGACCCGGTGATCCCCGTCCTGTCGGAGACCACCTAGACCGACGGCTGGGCCACCCAGCACGCGATCCCCGTGACCTACGGCGACACCCCGTACCTGTTCGCGCCCGACGAAGCGGGCAGCGGCGGAGTCAAGCTCATCGACATCTCCGACGAGACCCGTCCACGAGTGGTCAACTCGATCAAACTCGAGATCAACCTTCCCGAAAACCTCGACACCGCACTGGCATCGAGCATGGGTGGGTCCATCTTCTCCTACGATCCCCACTATTACACCGCCGATCGTCGCGCCGACCCGACCGCGCTCGCTTGCGCATGGTTCGGCTCCGGTATCCGGGTCTTCGACGTCCGAGATCCTTTCCACGTCAAAGACATCGGCTACTACAACCCACTCGCGCGCAAGAACGACGTCGATCAGATCATCAACTCCGCGCACAAGACGATGTCGGTCATCGACGCACCCGTCCTCGGCGCGAACGCCCTGATGCAGGCCATCGCCGGTGGTGTGTTCGACCCCGGGCAAGCGCTGAGCTCACGCTCCGGTCAGCTCGTCTTCGGCGACATGTCCAGCGACTGGTGCACCTCCCCGCCCCACTGGCACGGAAACCAACTCTGGGTCAGCTGCAACGACAACACCTACTCCACCTTGGCACTCGGCCCCGCGGCCTACACCCCACCCGCCGACCAGCAGACGACTATCGGCTCATGAGCGTGCGACACTGCGTGACCGCAGCCGGACTCGCCGGCATGGTCGTCGTCGGCGCGGCAATCCGGCCGCTGTTGATCGACGACGCCGCCCCCACCCATCCGGTCCTGAACCCGGTCGAGGTCGGCCTTGCCCAGGACATGCTCGCCCACCACAGCCAGGCCCTGACGATGAACTCTCGCTTGGACCCCGGCGCCGACCCCGCCGTCACAGCGATCGCCCGCCGCATCGACACGTCCAACGCGGCGAGATCGGCCAGCTGACAGGCTGGCTGAGACTGGCGGGCCAACCCACGACCAACCGGCACCGATGTCCTGGATGCACCCAACCGGAACGCACGAACACCGACAGCCATCCGCGGACATCACCGTTCGGGCCACCTCGATGCCCGGCATGGCAACCCAGCAAGAACTCGACATCCTGTCCGCCGCCCGCGGCCAGGACGCGGATCTGGTCTTCCTCGGCCTGATGCAGCGTCACCACTTCGGCGGAATCCAGATGGCACGCGCCGCCGATCAACTCCTCGAGGGTGGTGTCGTCGAGCAGACCGCGCGCGAGATGATGAGCAGCCAAGGTCAGGAGGCCGGAATCATGGGCCTGCAAATCTCCGCGATCCACAGCCGCTCGGAATGACGGCAGCTCGGTGAGCCCGGTAACCGTCTGTTCCTTCGGGCGCACGCTCACCCCACGCGTGCGGGGATGACAGGTCGGCGTCGACCGGGCTGTCAGGTCATCGTGGTCCGGGCGGCCACGCTCCGCCAGCCGCAGGGTAAAACGCAGGTAGCGACGGTGCGGCCATCGACGACCGTCATGAGACCGACACGCGGACCGAGAACTGATCGTCCCAGTGCCTGTCGACACGAACGCGCGCCTCACCGAGTTCCAGCACGCGTAGTGTGCCATCGGCGTCCTCGATCAGCAGACCGAGCGCGCGCAGAGTGCGCAGACCGTCGGCGACCGCGAAGTCGAAGGAAGTCTCCCACCGGTCGCGGAACCAGTTCTCCACGCGGCGGTCGAGCTCGAGCCCGGTCAGCGGAGTCGGCGCGGTGCGCAGGAAATGGTAGGCCAGCACCGTTTCCTTGACCTCCGAATCCTCCGCCGCGGCCAGCAGCCGCCCGAACACTCCCGAATCGTTGTCGAGATTGCGGAAATACAGATGATCGGACAGGGTTTTCATCAGTTCTATCCGACGGTTCTTGAACTTGGTCAGCTGGCGAACCACATATCCGCCGAATGCCGCCGCGCCCACCCCGAGGGTGATCAGCGCGGTCCGGTCCAGCTGCACCGATTCCTCGCGCAGGCCCAGCCAGAACGCCGCCAGCAAGACGAGCAGTCCCAGTGAGCCGACGAGCTTGGTGACCAGCACAATGATCCCCGACACCACCGCGGGCACACCGATCAGCAGTTTGTCCACCGGACGCATCCTGACTCGGACACTCGGATAGAGCATCTCGAGATCGTTGCGCGGGACATTCTGGAACAGTTTCACCATCACCGTGCTCGCGGTCGGTTCCCGCGAACTCTCGGCGAAGGCGACATACACCAAAACCATGGAATAACTGGTGAATTCGATCCGGCGCCGCCGCAGCCCGAACAGCGAACGCACCGTCTCGCTCCGCTGCGCGATGCCACGCCGGAAGAAGAGAACCTTCTCGATATCGGTGTCGTCGACCTCGAGCCGGACCTTCATCAAGGCGTGTTCGGAGAAGGCGCGCTCGATCTCGTCTGCAGCGATGCGGGTGAAATCGGCCGCTTCGGCCAGCGCGATCAGTTCGCGCTCCACTGTCGCGCGAGCGGCCGCGCGATCGTCCGTGGTGGCGACACCGAGCACGCGGACGTCCTCGGCGGGATCGACGACCTGATAGGCGTCGAGCACCGCGCTGCCGCGCACGTGATAGCCGTAGTGCACAAGGGCCGAGAGCAGATGGGCGAACTCGCGGAACAGCTCACGTTCCCCCTCGGGCAGTTCGCGCGCACACAGCGAGATCACCGTGCCCGGCCGGAACGGCAGGAAGTTCTCGGGCTCATCCTGCGACGGCGATTCGATCAACTGCGTCAACTCCTCTCGGCGTGGCCGACGTAAGCGCCCCCGAATCCGGTGCCACACACAGTCCGCGGGGTCAGGCTGTCGCCGCGCCGGTCCATGGATGCTATCGATCCTCCGCCGATTCCGGGTGGCTGACCGCGACTACCGCGTCCGCTCGTAGCGGCGATCCGGGGGTTGGACGCGCAGGAACTGGGTCACGGAAGGTCGGCGTCCGATCGGCTCACCACGAGCGGCAGGAGTCCGGATACGCCGATCCACCAGCAGCGGAGAACGCCTGACGGTCGACGCCGCGGAGATACCGCACTGCCGCCGTTGATTCGGGCGAGACTCAAGTGTCTCGGATCTTGCGCACGATTCCCAGCCCCAGGTGAGCAACCACAGCGAACAGCGGTGGCCAGTACCAGCTGAATTGGCCACCGGTTTGCGCGAAGGCTTGGTACAGAAGTAGGACGAGCCCCCCGGCGAATCCCGCTATGCCGGCGGGCGAGATCACTTCCTCGCCATCCCGGTACGGGAACACAAGGCCGAGAACGCCGAGAGACACGATCATGGTTGGCAGCAGCACCGCCAGCAATGGATACAGGTCGCCCTCACGGTTCCTGCCAGCCCAGAAGAAGGTCGGGTAAACACCGGGGAACACGAACGCGATCACGTACGCCACCACCGGAGTGAGGGCCCACACCGGAATGGCCAAGACCATCAAGAGGGCCGTCGGCCCGATAATGCGGAGGGGACGATCCCATCGCTTGCGTCGAGCCATGTCGGCGGATCTCCGCTGGTACTCGACATTGTCAAGCGACCGAGGTTCACCGCGGACCTGCATGAGGGCTTCGGTCAGGGCATCTCCGCGCCGCTGAACTCTCACCTGGAAGTTGCGGCCGAGTTCGAACCTGACTCCGGAGGCGTCGCGTTCGACAATCTCATAGTCGGCGAAGTTCGGCCGGTCCATCGCGGAAAGGTGCCGATCCGACATGGGCGTCAGAGGATTCTCCAGCGACGCCACCACATCGACAACCAACGGAACCGTCGGACCAGACGCTCGAAAGTCTGCGCACACCAACGTTCCGTCGGCACGCAGCACATAGATCGAGCCGGCCTCCCAACTCCAGTCGCCACTTCGAGTGTCCCTAGCGCCTTCGTCGACGACCATCCCCAGCACCCAACCGCGCGTCCGATCGCCGGCATGTATGCCCGCGATCGATGCGGCAGTTCGGGCAGCCAGGTCCCGGATGCCGTCCGTATCGACCGTCGAGGATTCGTAATCTTCGCTCATCCGAGCACCTTCTGTTCAGCGGCCGTGACGCGAACGTTCCGACAGCCTGTTACTTCGGAATTGGTGGCGAGTCCGAGCATGACTCGCCACCAATACCACTGGGCTACTTCGATCCTTGGCCGTTGCACGCGCCGCAGTTCACCCAGTTACCCAGATCGCTGTGCCCACCCGAGCCATTGCACCGAGGACAGACAACGTCTCGAAGGAACTGCCAAACACCCATCATGACAACCTCTTTCAGTCGATGAGCCGGAGAGACCCGAGCTCGGACTCGACGAGTATGTGCCGCGTCGACCAGGCAGTGAAAGAGTCAATTTCTGGTGTCATCCGGACGCTCGCGGCAGCCGCGCTCATCGCGCCCGCGCCACCTGACGCTGAAAACTGAATCTGTTCGGAGGTGGACCCCGCGTTCAAGAATCTCCCTATCGGTTGATCGCCACGACATCGTGGCCATACACAAGGCGGCCATGACTACTACACCCGAAAACCTCAGCGACGCCGCACGACGCCGACAGCCCGTGCAGGCCGCCGAAGTCCGCAGTCCGAAAGTCCGCGGAGGGGGCAAGTTCGTCGCGGTCGCGGCTGTCACGGTAGGGACGGTCACGGCCATCATTCAGGCAGGTTTGCCGTTTCTGCTGGCTGTCCGGTTCGGCGGTGGAGGCGCACTGGGCAGCTCGATGCTGGTTATACACGGTTTCCTGAGCGTCGCCTGGCTCCTGATCCTGGTGGCGTTGACGGTGACGGTCCTGCGTGCCTCGACGACGACCGAGCTGGCATACGCCTCGTCGATTCCGACGAAATGCGGCGTCGTCGCGGCGACAATCGCCGCATTCTTCAGCACCGGGGTCAGTTTCGTCTATGGCTCCTACGGCGCACTGGCGTGGGTCACCGCCCTCATCGATCTGGCCAGCGTCGCGATGGTCGCCGGATCGACCATCGGATCAGCCCCAGCGTCCGCGCCGCCTCCCCTCAGCGCCCGGGGTCACTATGCCAACCAGCAGCGAACCTGAGGACCTCATGAACCTGACACGTCCAGCACCTTCGCGCACCGCGATCTTCGGTTTGGCCCTCACGCTCTCGATTCTCACTGCCTGTGACAGCACCAGCAGTCCGTCGAACAGCAGCACGAACCGCTCGCCATCGGCCTTTTCGTCGACGGTCGCGAAATCCGACGTAGGCAATGCTCATCCTTCAGGAATTCTGTATCTCCGCACCGAACAAGGCGACTCCGCGTCGCGACCATCCACCACACTGCGCGCGCTCGACCCGGCAACCGGCTCGACCGCTGTTGTCCGCGAGTTCGTGCACCCGACCAACGTCGCACCGTCGATCGACACGAACAAGGCCATCCGTGCACGAAACGGCTTCTCACCCGACCTGCAGCGCATGGCCGCAACGAAAACCGTTGGCAGCGACAACCATGTGGGCTGGATCGACGCCGCCAACACCTTCATCGACATCAGCGCACACAACGCCAGCACCAACAGCTTCGCGAACAAGCCCCAGGACACTTCTCCGACATTCGACGCAACTGGCGCCTTCTACTACCTCGACCTTGTCGCCAAAGCGGTCATGCGGGTACCAGCAGGAGCAAAGAACGCCGAGCTCGTTCGCACCGAAACATTCACCCCCACAGGCATACTTCGCGACAACCCGAAACTCTACGTGTCCCCCACCGGGACCGCCAGCGTCGCTCGTTCAGGCGGACAACACCTCTACGCCGAGCTCGACACGATCGGTTCCGGCGGCGAACTGGTCGATGACTGGCTCAGCAGTGACACATTCATCTCGCAGAAGGCGGAGAACCCACGCGGCAACCCGATCTACCGATGCACAACAACCCCTCCGCAACGAGCGCACATGCTCGATTGCGCCGACACACCGCTGACTCCCCGCGCGAGCGACCAAGACATCAGCACACCGGTCGCGAGTCCTGACAAGAGCCGAATCGCGTTCAGTGCCCGCCGTGATGGCACCACGAAGGTTTACGTCATCCCTGCGACAGGCGGCAGCCCGATCGAGATCGAGCGATTCCTCGTCACCAGCGACAGCGTTACGCTGATCCAGTGGCTGCCCTAGCTACCGATGCTGTTCTGGCAATAGAACGTCGCCGCGTTCCTTCCGGGGTTCGAGCAACGACGGTGGCCAGGAGGTCGCGGCCGGGCGGCCCGATTCGGACGATGAACTGCCCGGCCTCGGCGGCGGCGAGTTCCGTGGTGACAGCAGCGAACAGTTCTGTTCGAGTGTCGATCGGGCAATCGTCGGCACCGTGGTCGTCGTAGAGCAGGACTTCCACGCCGCGCTCACGAGCGAGGTGAATCGCCTGCGCGAGGACAGGTGTCGACAAGATCCCGCCACGCAACTCGTCTCGTAGCCGGGCTTCGAGCAGGATACTTGCCCGCCGCGCCCGGTCGGTCAAGGAGTCACTGTGCGCGATTTCGGTCAGGATCGGCCGGGCGATCAGATCGAACGCGCGCCGCCGTTGCCGACGTTCGGCAACGGCGGCGCGCGCGACAGATTCACGGCGCGCCAACTGAACGGACTCCTCGCGTAATTCGACGATGTGCTGCAGCCGCGGTCGAACAATCCGAGCGAACGCGGTGGCACCCACCATCGGAGCGAAGTCAGCGAGACGGCTCACCACCAACGGCACCGCGTCGAATCCTTCGTTCGCGGCCCAGACCGTGCACACCGCGACAACTCCGACTTGACCGCACCAGGCCATCGCGGGACGGCCACGCAGTATCAGCAGCGCGTAGATCGCAGCGGTCGCCGAGGCAGGCCACAGCTGCTCGGGCGAGTGCAGCGCCGCTGACCCCCACACAGCGACAGCCGTTCCCACCGGACCCAATGCCACACCGAGACCCACCCACCGCGACACCGGATCGTGCGCCGCCATCACGAACCACACAGCCATCGCGGAATAGCTCAGCAGCGCGATCACGGCAGCAATCCCCAGCGCACCATGTGTGCTCATCACTGCGAGCGCGGCGATTCCGACCAAATACGTTGCTGCGACCAGAACCGCTGACCTCGTCCGTATTCCGAGGAACTGCCGAATGTCTGGACCGCCTGCTGCAACGGGCCTTCGCCACGCCAGCTGTACCCGGGTACCTTCGCCCGGCGCCGACTCCACCGCGACGGTGCCGCCATCGATATGTTCGAGCTGTCGGATAGTTCCCCGGATGCCGAACCTGCCCGCGGGTGTCGCGGATGGGTCGAACCCTGGTCCGTCATCGCTAACGGTCACCCGGAATTCGCACGCTCCGACGACAGCATGAACCGAACACCGAACACCCGTATGGCTGTGGCGCACACTGTTGCGCACCGCCTCCGCGGCGCCGGTAACAGCGGCACGTACAGCGTCAGCATCCAGTTCGCTGTGCTCGGCGGTCATCACCGCCTCGACAACGATGGCGGGCGCCACCTCAGCGATCGCCGAACGAAGCGACTCGACCACCGCCTCGGCAGTGACGGGCCGGGCAGACGAAACCAGCGGCATCGCATCCATTTTCGCCAACGTGAACCGCGCCTCCCGGCGCGTCCGTTCGCTGTCCTGCAGCTGGACGGCGGCCAGTAACGTCGCGATGGCCCAATCGTGCACAACGTTATCGTGGATACGGCGCTGTGCCGCACGGGTTTCCGCTGCTGCGGTCGCCTCGGCTTGATGCAGGGTGGCGGTCCGCGTCCGGTCGAGCATCCGCGCGGTCCGAAGCCCTTCGAGCACCATCGCGACGAAGACCAGGGAGAACCCGAACGAGTAGAGCATTTCCAAGCCGAAGGCGAAATTTGCAGTGGAAGCTCGGTTTTGATTGAGAAGCTGTACTGCGCCGGTAGCGACAAGTAGGTACAGGACGGCAAACCACGACTGCCATGCCAAGGCTGCCGACATCGCGGCCAGTCCGGGCACAAATGACAGCCACAGCGATCCGGGCAAAGGCGTTCCGTTCCAGGCCAGCGGCCACAACAACGCCACACCGAGAAACATCGCGGGGACCGACATCGCGATCCTGCGCAGAGCCGCCACCGAGCGGGTCTGCGCCGACTGGAACAACAACACCGCCGGCGCCACCAGCACGGCCAAGACCGACGCGATCGTCCACCACCAGGCCACGAACGCCGAGTCAACGATGATGCGTGATGCCAGCAAGAGTGCGTAGGCGCCGAAGGCAACCGCGATCAGGCGGGCGAGCGACCGCAGTACCTGCTCATAGCTCGCGTGGGCCGATTCCCTTGCGGCACGGTTCATTTCCTCGCGCGCCACCATGGCCGCGGAACGATCCCATCGCGTTGCGCGGTCCGACGCAATTGCGTACGAGAAGCCACCGGTGACCCGGCCGCCGCGTACTTGGCCCGAATCCTCGTCAAGTACAGGTTGACAGTGTTCTTGCTGACGCCCATCAACTCTGCGACGTCGGCAGCGGACTCACCGGCGGCATACAGCGCCAGCGTCTCCTCTTCCCTCGGCGCCAGTCGCGGTCGTGACAAATCGGCGTCGATGGCTGTGGCCCAGTCGATGGTCCCGATCGGCTGGCCTGCAGCCGCGGACCGCATTGCAGCGCAAATCGCTCCCGCGGATTCGGATTTACGGATCACCCCGAGCACTCCGGCACGCGCCGCTTCGCGCGCCAAGTCTGGCCGGTCCCCTGTCGTGAGAACCAAGACCTTGTCGATCCCGGCCTGGTGAAGTTGTTCGACGTTGCCGCGCGGTGTCGAATCATCGTCCAACGACAGGTCCAGGATGACCATGTCGACCGGAATATTCAGTGCCAGTATGGCATTCACGGATCCTCCCGCCGCGACAACCTCCAGATCCGGTGCCGCGACCAAGGCCTGGCGTAGACCCTCGATCAGCAACTCATGGTCCTCGACAACCCCGATTCGAACACCCCGCGATTCCCCAGCACCGGTCATCGCCACATCATCTCAGCACCGAGCCGACCATACCTGCCACACAGGCGGATCCAATCCGGCTGGCGAGCCTTACCCCGCTGCCCGCCGCTACGAGCTGACGCTCCTCCATTAACCCCGGCGGCCGCCCGTAGAGACCCACTCCCTCCCGGCGGCCGCTGGACCCCAAACCACCTCCCGTAGGCCAGAACCGCAATGATCCGGTTCGATTCATGCTCTGTGATTCATCAGGGCGGCAAGCCCGTCACGACTGTTGGTCCCCGTGCGTTGGGAAGCCCGAAACAGGTGGCCTTCCACTGTCCGTACGAGGTGACGAGTTGTTCGGCGATCTGGCGGTTGGTCAAGCCTGCGGCGACCAGTGCGATGACCTCGCGCTGCCGCGGAGTTAGCGGGCTCGAGCACTACAGCGCACGCAGCGCGGGAGTAGCGGCGCCCGTCGACGCTGCGAGTCGTTCCGCGAAGGCCGCTGCGGTCAATCCTTGCCCACGTAATCCGTTGGCCCGCAGGATGTTCGCTGCTTGCGCTGCGGCGTCGGCAGCGGCGACCCGGTCTCCGAATTGCTCATAGCGGCAGGCGGCTCGATTCAGACCCTCGGCGTCACCGGCTTCCAGGGAGATGGCGTGCAGCGCAGCAGCCGCGACGCGTGGCCCTTCGACCATCGACGCGAGCTCGGAAAGTCGGTGTGCTTGGTCGCGGTCTCCGAACTGAACCGCAGTTTGGCGGCACAGAACTTCGTAGCCGAAAAACTCTTGTGCGCAAGCCATCTCAGCACCTTCGACAGCGAGGCAGATGGCGCGGCTGGTGACTCCGGCCGCAGCGCTGGCCCACGCCCGCGCCAAGAGGTGGACGTTGCGCGGACGCAGCGCTTCAGCGGCAGGCCCCGGTGACCGGTACTCGTGTCCGGCGCGGAGTCCAGGATCCCGTCGAGAGAACAGCGATCAACTTGCGTTAGCAAACCTTAAGCGCGAGAGAAGAATTGGCGTGCACTCTTCAAGAGCAAGTCACCCGAACGAACCAAAGGACACAGAATGAACAAGTCGACCAAATTCCTCGCCACCGGTATCGCCACCCTGATCGGCACCGGCCTGATCGGCGCATTGGCCGCACCGGCGAACGCGGAAACCAAGAGTTACTCCACTTCGGCGTTGTGCTCCTCCGCGTCGAAGAATATGGCCGCCGACTCCAAGCAGGCATACAGCCGCAATACCGCCAAGGTCCAGGAGCGGGACCGCACCAATCCCAAGGCGGGTGTCTCGCTGGAGCCCGTGTACACAGTGAGCGGTTGCACGAAGAACAACAACGGCAAGTACACCTTTACCTACAGCCCTGCACCCCGCCAGCACGGCGCGTGACATCCGTCTGATAGAGCGACAACCGTCGGTTCCGAGGTCATCGGAGTTCTCCACCGCACTCTGCAGCACTGGCTCCGAGCGGTTCCACGGTCAGCCCAGAGAGCCTCGAAAGTACATCTGCACCCGCGGATCCTCGGAGACAGACAGTTCCGCCATCGTTCCGGCCTCGAGGATCTGTCCTTTGCTCATGATCACCAGGCGATCGGCGTAGCCGGTGGCGGCGAGCAGGGGCAGGTCGTGGGTGATGACGAGCAGGGCCGCGCCGGTGTCGGCGTATTCACGCAGTGATTTCCACACACCGAAGGCGGTGCCCTGATCCAGGGAAGCGGTCGGGGCGTCCGCGACCAGGATGTCAGGGCCTGTGAGCAGAGCGGCAGCGATGGAGGCGCGCTGGATCTGGCCTGCGGAGTTGTGCTGCGGAAGAAGATTCAGAGCGTCGAACGGGTAGTGGGCGGCGGCACAGGCTTGCTCGACGGTCCAGGATCGGTATCGGAGTTCCAGCTGTTGAAGTTGAGCGCCCACAGTGCGGTCAGGGGTGAAGGCATCGATACCGTCCTGGGGGCTGTAGCCGACGTTGCCGTTGATCAGCACTTCGCCGGTGGTCCGGGCCGAGTCGGGCAGCCGACCGGTCAGGGCGTAGGCGATCATCGTCTTGCCGTCGCCGGGGCCGCCCAGTAGGGCGGTGATCTGCCGGGCGGGGACGCTCAGATCCACTTTCGTGATGACTGTGTCGCTCCAGCGGCCGGTGTCGATGTCGACGGTGAGGGAACGCAGTTCTGCTGCCACGCCTCTAGTGTCGTCGCGGCCCATCGGCGCCACATGACAATACGAGAACACCGCCACTTATCGCTGCGAGCCACAACGCGGACACCGTCGCCCTGCCGGCGTCCGGCAAACGTTCTTGGTCTCCACCGGTCAGCGCATCGTTGGCTGTCAGAATAGCGGTCGATTGTCCGTTCCCAATTGACCTGATGCAGGGGATGCGTCGTGAGCAGCGGTGCGCCCAGTATGTGGCAGACGATGGTCCAGGGCTCTTGCCGAATAGTTGACGCAACTTGGCGTGTTCGGCAGGTGTCAGAGACTCGATTCGAGGGTCAGTTCGGTCAGCCGGGTGACCATGGCCGGCGGAGCCGCTTGGGCGAGGCACGAGCTTGTCGTCCTCCAGTAGTGCCTGCTTTGAAGGCAACCCCGAGCACGGTGATCTGTCGACCGATAGGGGCTCTTAGCTGTCGCTGAATCGTTTCGACGACGTAGTCGACCCGCTGGATGTTGGAAGCAAGCGCTGCCGCGATCAGTGGCAGTCGCAGGCCCGCTGCAGTGGATTGGCGAATGAGCGGAGGTGTCCTTCGGCAGGCAGGGACCGCCCCCACCCCGGACCGGAGATCAAGTGGCCGACGCCTATCCGTCGGTCGCTAGCGAGAGTTTGTTCGATGTCATCGATATCGGCTCCAAGCGCATCACAGATGGTGGGGATCGAGTTGATGAATGAGACCTTGGTCGCGAGAACTGCGTTGGCGGCGTACCTCGTCGAGATGATGCATACGCGTGTACCCACCAGTTCGAGTGGGATGTAGTTCTGGCTTACGAACAGTCAAGTCCCGCCGAGCGACTGCAGTTCCCTCGCAGACGTTGACCACATGAGCACCGGACCCACCTTTCGCGATTGCGAATTATTGGCTGCAATGAAAATCTATCGGCGCGGCGGCGCGACGACACGCCGGGAGAAGGTCGTCGGCAAGTCACTCGGCACGCTGGTCGCGAAGCCGGTTGGATGCTCGGATCTCATGCCGGTGGTGGCCTGCTGACGCAGTAGCCGATCGAGTGTGTCCAAGCGACGCGACAGCGGCCGCCCCTTCGAGTCCGCACGCCACGACCGTACCCATCGAGGATGGGTGGCAGCCATCGACGCCGATAGCCTTCCCGCGGTGTGACCGTTTTTGTGACCGTTTTGAGCGTGACGAGCCGGTATCCACCGTGATCTCCGGTGACGACAGAGGCCCCGCCTCGGATTTCTCCGACGCGGGGCCTCAGACGAAAAGTGCTGCTACGAGCTACTTTTCAACGACGAAACAGCACTACTTCTGTGCGGCCTTGAACTCGCGACGACGGCGGTGCAGGATCGGCTCGGTGTAGCCGTTGGGCTGCGTGGTGCCTTCCAGGACCAGTTCCTTGGCGGCCTGGAACGCGATGTTGTCATCGAAGTTCGGGGCCAGCGGGCGGTAGGTCTTGTCGTTCGCGTTCTGGCGATCGACGACCGGGGCCATCCGCTCGAGGCTGGCGATCACGTCGGCCTCGGTGACGATGCCGTGGCGCAGCCAGTTGGCGACCAGCTGGCTCGAGATGCGCAGGGTGGCACGGTCTTCCATCAGGCCGATGTCGTTGATGTCGGGCACCTTGGAGCAACCGACACCGTGATCGATCCAGCGGACCACGTAGCCCAGGATGCCCTGGGAGTTGTTGTCCAGCTCCTGGCGCTTCTCATCGTCGGACCAGTCGGTGGACTGGGCCAGGGGGATTTCGAGGATCTGGTCGACGGTGGCGCGCGGGCCGCCCTTGGCGATCTCGGACTGCCGCTTGAACACGTCCACCAGGTGGTAGTGGGTGGCGTGCAGGGTGGCGGCGGTCGGCGAGGGCACCCATGCGGTGTTGGCGCCGGCCTTGGGGTGGCCGATCTTCTGCTCGAGCATGCCCGCCATCAGGTCGGGCATGGCCCACATGCCCTTGCCGATCTGCGCCTTGCCGCTCAGGCCCTTCGCCAGGCCGGTGTCGACGTTCCAGTCCTCGTAGGAGGTGATCCAGGTCTGGGCCTTCATCTCGGCCTTGCGGACCATGGGCCCGGCCTCCATGGAGGTGTGGATCTCGTCGCCCGTGCGGTCGAGGAAGCCGGTGTTGATGAACACCACGCGTTCCTTGGCGGCCTCGATGGAGGCGGCGAGGTTGACCGTGGTGCGGCGCTCCTCGTCCATGATGCCGACCTTGAGGGTGTAGCGGGTCAGGCCGAGCACGTCCTCGATGCGGCCGAACAGCTCGTTGGTGAACGCGGCCTCGTCGGGACCGTGCATCTTCGGCTTCACGATGTAGACCGAGCCGGTGCGGCTGTTGGACAGCGCGGCCGAACCGTTGAGCGAGTGCACGGCGATCAGCGAGGTGATCAGACCGTCGAGGATGCCCTCGGGCACCTCGTTGCCCTCGGCGTCGAGGATCGCGTCGGAGGTCATCAGGTGGCCGACGTTGCGCACGAACAGCAGCGAACGACCGTGCAGGACCAGCTCGGAACCGTCGAGCGCGGTGAACACGCGGTCGGGGTTCATGGTGCGGGTGAAGGTCTTGCCGTTCTTGGTGACCTCTTCGGCCAGATCGCCCTTGTTCAGGCCGAGCCAGTTGCGGTAACAGGCGACCTTGTCCTCGGCGTCGACCGCGGCGACCGAGTCCTCGAAGTCCATGATCGTGGTGAGCGCGGACTCGAGCACGATGTCCTTGACACCGGCGGTGTCGGTCGAGCCGATCGGCGAGGTCGCGTCGATCTGCAGCTCGATGTGCAGGCCGTTGTGCTTGAACAGCAGCGAGGTCGGGGCCTCGGGGTCACCGAGGTAGCCCAGCAGCTGCGAGGCGTCGGCCAGGCCGATGTCGGTGCCGTCCTCCAGGCCGACCTCGAGCTCGCCGTCGACGATCTTGTAGTACGCCGAGCCGAGGTGCGAACCGGTGATCAGGGTGACGGCGTCGTCGAGGAAGTTGCGGCCCCACTCGATGACCTTGTCGCCGCGCACGCGGTTGTAGCCCTTGCCCTTCTCCGCGCCGTTGGCCTCGGGGATGGCGTCGGTGCCGTAGAGCGCGTCGTAGAGCGAACCCCAGCGCGCGTTGGCGGCGTTGATCGCGAAGCGCGCGTTCATCACCGGCACCACGAGCTGCGGGCCCGCGGTGGTGGCGATCTCGGCGTCGACGTTGCCGGTGCCGATCTGGAACGGCGCGGGCTCGGGCCGCAGGTAACCGATCTCGGTCAGGAACTGCTTGTAGGCGGCCTTGTCGTAGCCGGTGCCCGGGTTCTCGCCGTGCCAAGCGTCGAGCTTGCCCTGGAACTCGTCGCGCTCGGCGAGCAGAGCGCGGTTACGCGGGGCGAGGTCGTTGATGATCTGCTCGGCACCGGCCCAGAACGCGGCGGAATCTACGCCGGTACCGGGGAGCGCCTCGTTCTCGATGAAATCGTGAAGAACGCTCGCCACCTGGAGCCCGCCGACCTGAATCCGCTCTGTCATCTACTGCCTCACTTTGGTGAAAACCGGATGGGAAAACTCGATGTCATGTTACCCGTGGGTACAGGTGACACCTCGTGTGGGTTCGAACGCCCGATGCGCTCCGTCCATTCCGACACGCCGAGCCACGAAGGTCGCGAGCGCGGCCGAGGCCGGTCACCCTCTTGATTGTAGGTGCGGGGGCGATTAATGTACTGACCGGAACATTAAGTCGCGTGTCGGACCGGACGGAGACGCCGTGACCATCGACCCGACATCCCCGGCACGCCGTCGCGGACGCCCCCGTGCCACCGAGCGCGCCGACACCAGGGAACGGATCCACAACGCCGCGCTCGAGCTGTTCGCCGAACGCGGCTTCCACGCCACCGGCGTGGCCGAGATCGGCGCGAGAGCCGACGTCCAGCGAGGCGCGCTGTACTACCACATCGGATCGAAGGAAGACCTGCTGTGGGCGATTCTGCGGGACTACACCCGCCTGCTGCTCGCCGACGCCGAACGCATCATCGAGGCCGACGCCGATCCGGTCGAGACCCTGCGCAGACTGATTCGCAGTCACGTCGAACTGATCGTCACGCATCGGCGCGCCGTGGCAGTACACCTGCGTGACGCCGACGCGCTCACCCACGAACACGCGGTCGTGCTCCAGCAACTCCGTGACCGACTACAGCGCCACTGGCAGGACGTGATCGACGCGGGCCACGCCGCCGGACAGTTGCGCACCACCGACCACATCGTCACCAACGGCGTGCTCGGCATGCTCAATTCCCTCGGCTACTGGTATCGCGAGAGTGGCACCCACTCCCCCGCCGAGATCGCCGACATTCTCACCGACACCGTCTTGTCCGGGCTCCGCGCCGCGGGCGACAACACGAAAGGCTGACCATGGCTTGGGATTTCGAGACCGATCCGGAGTACCAGCGCAAGCTCGACTGGGTGGCGGAGTTCGTTCGCACCGAGGTCGAGCCCCTGGATCTGCTCTACCCCAATCCCTACGACCGGGCCGACCCCGAGATCCGGGCGCTGATGCGGCCGCTGCAGCAGCAGGTCAAGGATCAGGGCCTGTGGGCCTGCCATCTGGGACCCGAGCTCGGCGGTCCCGGTTTCGGCCAGCTGAAGCTGGCGCTGCTCAACGAAGTGCTCGGCACCTCGATGTGGGCGCCGCTCGTCTTCGGTTGTCAGGCACCGGATTCCGGGAATGCCGAGATCCTGGCGCACTTCGGCACCGAGGAGCAGAAGGCGAAGTATCTGCAGCCGCTGCTCGACGGCGAGATCGGCTCCTGCTACGTGATGACCGAGCCCACCGGCGGCTCCGACCCCACCGCGTTCCGCACCACCGCGGTGCGCGAGGGCGACGACTGGGTCATCAACGGCGAGAAGTGGTTCAACTCCGCCGCCGAATTCGCCACTTTCCACATCGTGATGGTGGTGACCGACCCCGCCGCCGAACCACATCAGCGGTTGTCGATGTTCATCGTGCCCGCCGACGCACCCGGGCTCGAGCTGGTCCGCAACTTCACGGTGCCCGGGTTCAGCGAACACGAAGCGCATCTGCGCTTCACCGATGTCCGGGTGCCCGCCGATCATCTGCTCGGTGCGATAGGCGCCGGGTTCGTCGTCGCGCAGACCCGGCTCGGCGGCGGACGCGTGCACCACGCGATGCGCACGGTCGCGCTGGTGCGCAAGGCTTTCGACATGATGTGCGAGCGCGCGGTGTCGCGCCCGGCCCGCAAGGGTGTCGTCGGCGGCTTCCAGATGACCCAGGAACGCATCGCCGACAGCTGGATCCAGATGGAGCAGTTCCGGCTGTTGGTCCTGCGCACCGCGTGGCGCATCGACCAGGCACAGGACTACCGCGCCGTCCGCAAGGACATCGCCGCCATCAAGATCGCCATGCCGACCGTCATGAACGACATCGCCCGCCGCGCACTGCATCTGCACGGCGCGATGGGCGTGAGCACCGACCTGCCCTTCCTCGACATGACCACCTACGCCGAGGTCATGGCCATCGCCGACGGCCCGACCGAGGTCCACAAGATCACCCTCGCCAAGGAAGTGCTCAAGAACTACGCGCCGGGAGATCCGGTGTATCCGAGTGGATACCGACCGGCGCTCGTCGAACAGGCCCGCGATCTGGTGGCGCGCAGGCTCGAACACGAGGTGGGCAACCGCTGAAGGTCCCCGATCGCGGGGTAGGCACGAACTAGCCTGCCTCGCATGGGTGGTGTCAGCAATCCCGGGGACAACGGCACGCAGCGATCACCTACCGGGACCACGCACGAGGTGGTCGCGGTCGCTGACCGGCGGTCGGTCAACAAGCCCGTATTCGGCTTCGCGGCAGGCACTGTGCTCGCCTTCGGGATCTGGGCACTGGCCTCCCCGTCGACCGCCGAGACCGTCGTGGGCGAGGTCAAGACCTTCACCACCACCTGGTTCGGCTGGTGGTACTTCGTGCTCGCCACGGGCATCCTCGGCCTCGTCGTCTTCCTCGGCGCCAGCCGGTACGGCCGCTACCGGCTGGGGCCGGAGGAGTCACGGCCGGAATACAGCCTGTTCTCCTGGACCTCGATGCTGTTCGCGGCGGGTATCGGCATCGACCTGATGTTCTTCTCGGTCGCCGAACCCGTCTACAACTACCTGCGCCCCCCGCTCGGTGAGCCGGGCACCAACGAAACCGCCCGCAACGCGGTGGCCTGGACGATCTTCCACTACGGCATCACCGGCTGGGCCATGTACGCGCTGATGGGCGGCGCGCTCGCCTACTTCGCGTTCCGGCACAACCTGCCGCTGACGATCCGCGCCGCGCTCTCGCCGATCTTCGGCAAACGCGTGCACGGCCGGTGGGGCGACGCTATCGACGTGGCCGCGGTGCTCGGCACCATCTTCGGTATCGCCACCTCGCTGGGCATCGGCATCGTGCAGCTCAACTACGGCCTGCACCAGCTGTTCGGGATCCCCCAGGGCAAGGCGGCCCAGATCGGGCTGATCGCACTATCTGTTGCGATCACCACGATCTCGGCGACCACCGGGGTCGACAAGGGCATCCGGCGATTGTCCGAGCTCAATGTCATCATGGCGATCGCGCTGCTGATCTACATCCTGGTGACCGGCCACACCGATTTCCTGCTCAACGGTCTGGCCCAGAACGCGGGCGACTACCTCTCGACCTTCCCCGACCGAACCCTCGACACCTTCGCCTGGGAGCGCAATCCGGAGACGGCGAACGCGCCGTCGACCTGGCTGGACAGCTGGACGCTGTTCTTCTGGGCGTGGTGGGTGGCCTGGGCGCCGTTCGTCGGCCTGTTTCTCGCGCGTATCTCGCGCGGGCGCACGTTGCGCCAGTTCATCTTCGGCGTACTGGTCGTGCCGTTCAGCTTCACCCTGATGTGGATCTCGATCTTCGGCAACAGCGCGCTGGAAGTGGCCAGGGACGACCGGGACTTCGCCGAGAAGACCGCGGCCCAGGCCGAGCTCGGTTTCTACTCCCTGCTCGAGAAGTATCCCGGCGCGACACTGCTGCTCGGCGTCGCGACCATCACCGGGCTGCTCTTCTATGTGACCACCGCCGATTCGGGATCGCTGGTCATGGGCAATTTCACCTCGAAACTGCCCGATCCGATGGCCGACTGTGCCACCGGCACCCGCATCTTCTGGTCGGCCGCGATCGGCGTGCTCACGTTGTCGATGCTGTTCGCCGGCGCGGGCGGGTCCATCACGACCCTGCAGAACGCCACCATCATCATGGGGTTGCCGTTCTCGTTCGTCTTGGCGCTGATCGGCGTCGCGCTGCTGCGCGCCGTCCACAACGAGTCGTTCAAACTCGACAGCTATCGCACGTCGTTGCCCAAGGCTTTCGCCGCGGGCCGTGGCCCGGCCGAGCTCAGCAGTTGGCGTCGCCGGTTGATCTCGACCATCAATTACCCGGGGCGCGGCGCCACCCACGCGTTCATCACCGGCACCGTCGAGCCGGCGATGCACGATGTCGCCGCGGAATTCGAGCACATGGGCATGACGGCCACCATCGACGATTCCCAGTCCAACGAGGGTCTGCCGTCGCCGCGGCTGCTGGTCGATCAGGCCAGTGAGCCCCGGTTCGAATACGGCGTGTGGCCGGTCTCGGCACCGGCCCCGACCTACGCGGTGCTCGCGCAGCGCTCCAGCGACCGCTACTTCCGCTGTGAGGTCTATCTGGCCGAGGGGTCACAGGGCTACTCGCTCAACGCCTACAGCCGTGAGCAGATCATCGGCGACATTCTCGACCAGTACGAACGCCACCTCGGCTACCTGCACCTGCGCCGCGCGGCGGCCGATCACCACGAGCCGGAGCCCACCGACGGCGACAGCACCGACCGCGAACCGCGAAGGGATCCAGTATGAGCGACACCCTCTATATCGACGGTGCCTGGCGACCGTCAGTTTCCGGACAGACGCGCGAAATACGGTGTCCGGCAGACAATTCCCTGGTCGGTGTCGTCGCCGAAGCCGGGCGAGACGACACGGTCGCCGCGATCACGGCGGCCCGCCGGGCCTTCGACGAAGGACCGTGGCGACGCACCGGCGCCACCGAACGGGGCGAGCTGCTGCTGCGCGTCGCCGACGCGATCGACGCGATGCGCGAGGAGTTCGCGCACGCCGAAACCCTCGACACCGGCAAACGCCCCTACGAGTCCGACATCGACATGACCGATATCGCGAACTGCTTCCGGTACTTCGGCAAGCTCGCCGCCGACGACGCGGGCCGGGTCGTCGACGCGGGTTCGGCCGACATCGACTCCCGCGTCGTCTACGAACCGGTCGGTGTCTGCGGGCTGATCACCCCGTGGAACTACCCGCTGCTGCAGGCGGCCTGGAAGATCGCCCCCGCGTTGGCGGCGGGCAATACGTTCGTCCTCAAACCGGCCGAACTGACTCCGCACACCGCGATCGCGCTGATGTCGGTATTCGACTCCCTGAAAGTGCCCGCCGGGGTGGCCAATCTCGTCCTCGGCGCGGGCGCCACCGCGGGGGCGCCGCTGTCCGAGCATCCTGACGTCGACCTGGTCTCGTTCACCGGCGGGCTCGCCACCGGCAAGATCATCGCGCGCGAGGCGGCCGCCACGGTCAAGAAGGTGGCGCTCGAGCTGGGCGGCAAGAACCCGAATGTGATCTTCGCCGACGCCTGCGATACCGACGAGCGGCTGGCCGCGAGCGTCGACAACGCCTTGAACGGGGCGTTCCTGCACTCCGGCCAGGTGTGTTCGGCGGGCGCGCGGCTGGTCATCGAGGAGTCGGCGCACGACCGTTTCGTCGACGAACTGGTGCGTCGCGCCGAGCACATCCGGCTCGGCCTGCCGTTCGCCGAGAGAACCGAAACCGGGCCGCTGATCTCGGCCGCCCATCGCGACAAGGTGCACGCCTATGTCGAGCGGGCCCGCGCCGAGGGCGCCGTCATCCGCACCGGTGGCGCGTTCGCCACCGGTGACCACGGCTCCGGGAATCTCGACGACGGCTGGTTCTACCTACCGACCGTCATCGACGGCGCCACCCGGGCGATGGCGTGCGTGCACGACGAGGCGTTCGGCCCCACCGTCACCGTGGAGACCTTCACCACCGAAGACGAGGCCGTGGCCATCGCCAACGACACCGAGTACGGACTCGCGGGCGCGGTGTGGTCCGGCGACGCCGCCCGCGCCCGCCGCGTCGCCGCCCGGCTCCGGCACGGCACGGTGTGGGTCAACGACTTCGGGCCCTACCTGCCGCAGGCCGAGTGGGGTGGGTTCGGTCGCTCGGGGGTCGGCCGCGAACTCGGTCCCACCGGGCTGCACGAGTACCGCGAGGCCAAGCACGTCTACGAGAACCTCCGGCCGGGCGTCACCGGCTGGTTCGCCGATCGGGAGGAACAGCGATGACCACCTACGACTACGTGATCGTCGGCGGCGGTTCCGCGGGAGCGGCGATCGCGGCGCGGTTGTCGCAGGACCCGTCGGTGACGGTCTGCCTGCTCGAGGCAGGGCCCTCCGATGTCGACGACCCGGCCGTCCTGCGACTCGACCGCTGGATGGAACTGCTGGAATCGGGCTACGACTGGGACTACCCCATCGAGCCGCAGGAGAACGGCAATTCCTTCCTGCGCCACGCTCGCGCCAAAGTGCTCGGCGGCTGCTCCTCACACAACAGCTGTATCGCGTTCTGGGCGCCGCGCGAGGACCTGGATTCCTGGGAACGCGAATACGGTGCCACCGGGTGGGGTGCGGATTCGGTGTATCGGCTGTATCCGCAGATCGAGACCAACGACGCCCCCGGTGCCCATCACGGGCGCGGCGGCCCGGTACACATCATGACGGTGCCGCCGAACGATCCGTGCGGGGTGGCTCTGCTCGACGCCTGCGCGGCGGTGGGTATCCCGCGCGCCGAGTTCAACGCCGCACGCACAGTCGTCAACGGCGCCAACTTCTTTCAGATCAACCGGCAAGCCGATGGGACGCGCGCGTCGTCGTCGGTCAGCTACCTGCACCCTCATCTCGGCAGGCCGAACCTGACCGTCCGGACAGGCGCCTGGGCCAAGAAGATCGTGGTCGAGAACGGGCGAACCGTCGGGGTCGACATCACCGACAACGCGTTCGGCCGCACCACCCGGATCACGGCGAACCATGAGGTGATCGTCTGCGCGGGCGCCATCGACTCGCCGAAGCTGCTCATGCTGTCGGGCATCGGCCCCACGGTTCACCTGCGCGAGCACGGCATCGAGGTGATCGTCGACTCCCCCGGCGTCGGCGCGAACCTGCAGGACCACCCGGAGGGCGTGATCGGCTTCGAGACGACCCGACCGATGGTGGACAGCTCCACCCAGTGGTGGGAGGTCGGCATCTTCACCCCGACCGAGGACGGACTCGACCGGCCGGATCTGATGATGCACTACGGCAGCGTCCCCTTCGACATGCACACCCTGCGACAGGGGTACCCCACCGCCGAGAACACCTTCTGCCTGACACCGAACGTCACCCATGCCCGCTCTCGCGGCACAGTGCGCTTGCGCTCGCGCGATTTCCGGGACAAGCCGAAGGTCGACCCGCGCTACTTCACCGACCCCGAGGGCCACGATATGCGCGTGATGGTCGCCGGTCTGCGCAAGGCGCGCGAGATCGCCGCGACCGCACCGCTGTCGGAGTGGGTCGCGCGTGAGCTGTACCCGGGGCCGGACGCGCGGACCGACGCCGAACTGGCCGACTACGTCCGCCGGACCCACAACACCGTTTACCACCCGGTGGGAACCGTCCGCATGGGCGCGCCGGACGACCCCATGAGCCCCCTCGACCCCGAACTGCGCGTGAAGGGCGTCGAGGGTCTGCGGGTCGCCGACGCCTCGGTGTTCCCCGCCCACACCACCGTCAACCCGAACATCACCGTCATGCTCGTCGGCGAACGCTGCGCCGAGCTCGTCGCCGCCGACCGAAAATAAATCAGCCGACATTTCGGACGCGATATGCCACCATGATTTCACGCGGGTGATTCGCATCGGGCGAGGAACCGACGAACAGCATCGAGAGGAGGAGACGGCCGTGAAAAAGCAAGCGCCACAGCGAGAATCGGGTAGGACCTATCGCCGCGCGAATTCGGTCCATCGCGCGATGCGCCTGGATATCGAGGCATCGGGCCGTCTCCTGATCGTGGCCTGACCGGCCCACCCACTTCCGTACCTGACGTTCCTTCTCTCGAAACATGGTGATTCCCATGATGATTCGTCATGTCGTCGACCCGACGGCGCCCGCTTCCGACACCTGGATACACACCAGGGTGCTCGTGCTGAACGCCAGCTACGAGGCCCTCGACGAGATCACCGCCGATCGGGCCGTGACCCTGCTGATCAGCGGCGCCGCCGAGACCGTGCTCGAGCGGGCGCCGCGTTTCCCGATCCGCTCGCAGCATCTGGTCATCGCGTTGCCGGAGACGATCCGGCTGGTGCGCTACGTCTACCTGGCGCACGTCGCGCCGATCGGTGACGACAGTCGCGCCACCCTGGCCGGGGTGTTGCGTCGGGACAAGCACCGATGCGGCTACTGCGCCGACTGGGCGCACACCGTCGACCACATCCGCCCGCGCAGCCGGGGCGGACCGAATACCTGGAGCAATCTCGTCGCCTGCTGCGCACCGTGCAATTCGGGCAAGGCCGACCGCACCCCGGAAGAAGCGGGAATGCGGCTGCTGTGGGAGCCCAAGGCTCCCGACCCCCTCGCCCGCAAGCAGCGCCGGATCTGGAAGGAGTACGCGCCGTGACCACCACCGACCTCGCACTGACCGAACTGCTGACCCTGTCCGATTCGGGGCAGTGGCACCGCGCCGCCTGTCGTGGTGACCCCAACCATGAGGCGTGGTTTCCCTACCCGTCGCAGGACTTCGACTACGCGCGCGAGATCTGCGCCGGGTGCCCGCTGCTCGCGGGGTGCGGCGAGTACGCGGCGCAGACAGGTCAGTCCGGGGTGTGGGGTGGTCGTGAATACGATCGCGGCCGCGTGATTCGCGCGTGAGCGGCCGAGCCGGGCGCACTGCGGTGCCCGGCTCGCCGCGTTCGGCACACACCGCATGGTTGCGCGAACTGCCTCGACCGGGCCGCATGCTGTGACCTGCGGCGATGCGCATCGGGATGCGCTGTGCTGCGGTTGGGTGCGGTGTCCCTAAACTTGCCGCGTGGGTACGCATCGCAACGGGACCAGTTCTCGAGGTATCAGCAAGGGTCCGGTTATCGCGGCATCGGTACTCGTCGTGGTGCTCGTCGCCGTCTTCGGGTGGTTCCAGCTCCGCGATCGCGCCGCGACCACCGACGTCGCGGCCGCCGCCGAGTGCGTCGAAGGGGCTTCACAGCTCGACGTCACCGTCGATCCCGCGATCGCGGGCCCGGTGCGCGCCGCGGCCGACCGCTTCAACGCGACCAAGCCGCGCGTGCGTGACCACTGCGCGCAGGTGAAGGTCGCGGCCCGCCCGTCGAGCGCGCTGGTCGTCGGCCTCGCCGACGCGACGAAGTGGGATCCGGGTCTGGGGCCGCAGCCAGGGCTGTGGATCGCCGACTCGAGCCGGTCGATCGAGCTGGTTCGCGTTCCCGGTCTGATCGAGGGCGCCCCCGCCTCGATCGCCACCAGCCCGATCGTGCTGGCCGTACCCGATGCCCTGCGCCGAGCGCTCGAACAACACCAGATCGCGTGGGCCGACCTGCCGCGCCTGCAGCAGGGCTCCCTCGATGAGATCGGTCTGCCGGGCTGGGGCGGCCTGCAGATGGCGCTGCCCGCGGGTGACGCCACGAGCGCCGCCGCCGCGTCCATCGGCGCCGCGATCTCGGGGACCGAACCGTTGACCGAGCAGGCCGCCAAGTCGGGTCAGGTCGTCGCCGCGATCTCCGGACTCGCCGCGGGCGCGCAGACACCGGCCGACCTGATGACCGCCATGTCGGCGATCAGCGCGAATCCCGCTGACGACGCTGTGCACGCGGTCGCCGCGACCCAGCAGCAGCTCGGTACCGGGGGACTCACCGCGTACCGGCCGGTCGGCAGCGCGCCGCTGGCCGACTATCCCGCGGCACTGCTGTCGGGTCCGTGGGTCGACAAGACCCAGAACCTGATCGCGTCGCGATTCATCGACTTCCTGCGCGCGCCGGAGCAGGCGGGTGCGCTCGCCACCGAGGGCTTCGGGCCCGCCATCGGCTCGGCACCGGCGAATCCGCCGCGCACGGCGCTGGAGAAGGTGCAGTCGGCGCTGGCGAATCCGGTTCTCGGCGTCAACGCGACGGTCCTGCTCGACGTGTCGTCGTCGATGGGTACCGCGGAGGGGTCGACCACCCGGCTGTCGAACGCGATCGCCGCTGTCGCCTCGACGCTGCAGGTGATGCCGCCCGATTTCGGGCTCGGCCTGTGGACGTTCGGCAAGAACATCGACGGCACCACCCCGTACAAGACACAGGTGGCCACCGCGCTGCTCACCGACTCCCAGCGCAACGCGGTCGGTTCGGCGGTCACCGCGGTGAAACCGAGCCAGCTCACCGCGGATCAGGCCTACCCGAGCTTGCTCGCCGCCTACCGCGCCGCGGTCGCCGGGTACGCCCCCGGTCGCACGAACTCGATCCTGCTGATCACCGACGGCCCCGACGACGATTCGACGCTGACGGGTACCGCACTGGTCCAGGAGATCACCGCGGCGACCACATCGAGCAAGCCCATCCGTGTCGACGTCGTCGTGATCGGCGGCCAGGGCACCCAAACGCTGCAGACCCTCGCCGACCAGACGGGCGGCACCTACACCCGGATGCCGACGAGCAACGACCTCGGCTTCGGCACCGCGGTCGTCAAGGCGCTCACCACACCGTAAGGCACGCCATCACACGGAAACCTGCACCAGCGCACCGGATTCCATCGCTACCCAGAGATAGCCTGCCGCATCGACGGTGAGTCCGTGCGGTTCGGCGCCCGGTAGGTCGAGGTGGGTGATCGCGCCGTCGACGGTGATCCGCCCGAGACGGCAGCTCGCCCACTCGGTGAACCACAGCGCACCGTCCGGTCCCGTCACGATCGCGTGCGGTCGAGCGTCGGTCACCGGGAGGGCGAACTCGGTGATCTCACCGTCGGGGTCGATGCGACCGATGGCGCCCGCGCCGATTTCGGTGAACCACACCGCGTTGTCGGGACCTGCGGTGATGCCGACCGGCGCGGCCGACGGCGTGGGCAGCGGGTAGACGCGCGGCGCGAGGTCGGCGTCGACGCGGGCGATCGCGTGGGCCTGGTTCACCGTGAGCCACAGTGCGCCATCGGGCCCCGGCGTGATCATCGACGGCATGCCGTCGACCTCGACGCCGGTGACCTCGCCGTCCACGCCGAGTCGCCGGACCCGACCTGCCCGCAGTTCGGTGAACCAGAGCGCACCGTCGGATCCGACGCAGGCACCGTACGGTCCGTCCACCGACCTGCTCGTCACCGCACCGTCAACAGTGATCCGTCCGAGCCTGTCACCCTGGAACTCGGTGAACCACAGCGCATCATCGGCACCGGCGACGATCACCGTGGGTTGTCCGTCGGACTGCCCCAGCGGATGAGACCGCACGAGCCCTTCGGCGAATCGTCCGATAACGCCCTGTGCCACCAGCGTGAACCACAGCGCCCCATCGGGTCCGACGGCGATCCCATACGGAGCGCCTGGCACGTCGACCACCTGCACTATCTCAGCCAAATGTTCTCAGTTCCCTTCTGCGTTCCCGGGAACGCAGAAGGGAACTACGCCACCGAGATCATCCGGCACAGGCTCGCACCGCTGCCGTCCATCATCCAGGAGCCGGTCACCGCCGACCGAGCGAACCGAGCCGTCGGCGTGGCAGCCGCGCCGGCGAAACATCGATCGGCTCCTGAATCAGCTTGGGCGACAGTATGACCCGTGCGTCAGGTCCGCTCGGCATACACCTCGTGGAGTTCGGTGCCCGCCAGCGACGGGTCCTGCCTGGTGCGCGAGGTGAGGCCGTGCGCACTGAGGAGCTCGCAGAATTCGGCGAGGCGGCCGTCCCGGTTGTGTACCTCGGCGACAACGGCGCGAATCCGCGACCAATCGGATTCGGTGATACCGAGCAGCACATCGAGCTCGGCACGCTCGACGTCGATCTTGAGCACGCCGATCTCGGCGGCCGGATCCTCCTGCGCGAGGATCGCCGACACCGTCGTGACCTCGACATCGATCTGCTCCCCGTCGTGCAGGCCGCGGGTGATGAGAGTGATCGCGTCGTCGGGCAGGCCGCTGTTGCGCAGGAAGGTTTTCGTCGCATCGTCGTCGGCATCGCGATCGGCGTACAGACTCGAGTTCGCGGTGGCGCGGGGGTACCAGGTGAACGGCAGCACACCGGGTGCGGCGCCCACCGCGACCTCGAGGGCGACACCGCCGGGCACGTGGGCCTCCATATTGCGGTGCAGGCAATCGAAGGTGGCGGGAGCGGGTTCCGCCGCGATCACCCGCACCCCGGGGCGCGTTTCGGCGAACATCATCGCGCTGAGTCCGATGTTGGCACCGATGTCGACCGCGAGGTCGCCAGGCCGCAGGGTGGCGGCGGCCTGGCGGTAGTACCCGTCGGCGATCATCTCGTTCCACAGCATGCGCGCTTCGGCGGGGCTGGTGCAGGTCACGGTGCGGCCGTCGTCGAGGCGCAGTTGCTGCTGTGTCGTCATCAGTCCATGAATCCTTCGATAATCGGGCCGATCACGGCCAGCGCGGACGGGTGGGTCAGTTCGAGATGGCGAGCGTCGAGAACGGTGTTGTGAATACGGCCGGTGATGTGCGGTTGCCACGTCCGCGCGAGCGCCTCGGTGTCGGCACGGTCCTTGCCTGCGGTGAAATAGACCAGGTCACCGTCGAAGGTGCGCGGTTGATAGTTGTCGGCGAGGTCGCCGGCGGTGGAGAAACTCTCCATCACCCGGTCGATCTGGTCGACGCTGAACAAACCGGTGCCCGCGATCTGATCTCGGACCACCTGCCAGGCCTGCTCGGTAGTGCTCGCGGTGACGGTGTCGCCGAGTTCGAACAGTTCCCGCCAGCCGCCGAGCAGATCGGCGATCAGCTCCCCCGGCGCGGCTTCGGGGTGCGCGGTGATCGGCGGCGCGCCGACCGCGCTGTCCATCATGGCCAGCAGCGCGACCTGTTCGCCCTGCTCCTGCAGCTGTGTCGCCACCGCGTGCGCGATCTCGCCGCCCAGTGACCAGCCCAGCAGGTGATACGGCCCCGTCGCCTTGGCCCGGCGGATCTCGTCGACGTAGCGGTGCGCGAGCGCGTCGATCGAGGTGGCCGGGGGCTCGGCGGCGACCACGTGCGGGTCCTGCAGCCCGAACACCGGTCGGTCGCCGCGCAGATGTCCGACGAGTCCACCGTAGAACCAGGCCAGCCCGCCCGCCGGGTGGATCGCGAACAGCGGGGTCGCCTCGCCGGTGGGCCGCAAGGGCAGCAGGACCTGCATGCCCGAACTTCCCTCGGCCTCGTCGACCCTGCGGGCCAGTGCCCGTGGTGTCGCGTCGTCGAACATCCACGGCAGTTCGAGTCGTACGCCGCGGCCCTGGAGTTCTGCCACCGCCATGGTCGCGAGCAGTGAGTTGCCGCCCAGGTCGAAGAAGCCACCTCGGGCACCGACCCTGGCCACGTTCAGGATGCGCGCGAACACCTCGGCGATCGCGACCTCGGACGGTGTTCGCGGAGCGTCGTATTCGTCTTCGACGCGGTCGAAGTCGGGTGCGGGCAGGGCATTTCGATCGAGCTTGCCGTTGACCGTGACCGGCAGTTCGGCGAGCACCACGACGGCCGAGGGCACCATGTAGCCGGTGAGCAGTTCAGCGGCGGCGGCGCGAACCCGCGCCGGATCGAGGTCCTGACCGTCGACCGGGACGACGTAGCCGATCAACTGGTCCACGCCCTCGGCGTGGCGATGCACGGCGGCCGCCGCCTGGGCGACGCCGGGATGACGCAGCAGCGCCGATTCCACCTCACCCAATTCGATACGGAAACCACGCAATTGGATCTGCGCGTCCGCGCGCCCGAGGTAATCCAGTTCCAGTCCGTGCCCGCCGCGACGCCACCGGCCGACATCGCCGGTCCGGTACAGGCGGCCACCCGCTGCGCCGAACGGATCGGCGACAAACCGGCCCGAGGTGAGCGCGCCCGCCCCGTGGTAGCCGCGGGAGAGCTGCCCGCCGCCGACGTAGAGGTCACCGGCGACGCCCACCGGCACCGGCAGCAACCGCTCGTCGAGGACGTACACCCTCAGGCCGGGCAGGGCGCGACCGATCCCGCCGCCGCCGGTCTGATCGACCTCGGCGTAGCTGACATGCACGGTCGTCTCCGTGATGCCGTACATGTTGACCAGGGTCGGCGTGCCCGCCGGGTGAGCGAGGAGCCAGCCGGTCAATCGGGACGGGTCGAGCGCTTCGCCGCCGAACACGATATAGCGCAGCGCGAGGTCGGCGCCCGCCGCGCCGCGGTGGCGGCGCTCCGCGTCGATGAATCCGTAGAAGGCTGACGGCGTTTGGCTGAGCACGGTGACCTGCTCGCGCGCCACGAGCTCGACGAAGGCATCGGGCGTGCGCGTGGTGTCGTAGTCGACGACCACCAGGCGTCCGCCCGAGAGCAGGGCGCCCCACATCTCCCACACCGCGAAATCGAAAGCGTAGGAATGGAACAGCGTCCAGACGTCGTCGGGTCCGACGTCGAACTTCTGCGCGGTGTTGGCGAGCAGCGTGACCACATCGCGGTGGGTGACCGCGACGCCCTTCGGGCGTCCGGTGGAGCCGGAGGTGTAGATCATGTAGGCGATGTTGTCCGCACGCGCGGGAACCCGCTGCGCGTTACCGATCGCGTCCCGGTCGTCGAGAAGAACTGTCGGCCCGGCGAATTCGGGCGTCTGCGACGCCATCGCCGACGTGGTCAGCATCGCGACCGGCGCCGCGTCGTCGAGCACGAACCGGAGTCGCTCGGCCGGATATGCCACATCCAGGGGCAGATAGCCCGCACCCGACATGACCACCGCCAGCAGCCCGACCGCCAACTCGGCAGAGCGTGGCAACGCGACCGCCACCAGTGTTTCCGGACCGGCGCCGGCGGCGATCAGCCGGGCGGCGACAGCCTTGGCACGCTGATCGAGCTCGGCGTAGGTCAGGACCGTTGTCCCATCGGTCACCGCGACCGAGTCCGGAGCCACGGCCACCCGCCGCGCGAACAAGCCGCCGATCGTTTCCTCGGGAACCCGCGCACCCGCCACCCCTGCGGCGTCGAGGATCTCGTGGCGCTGCCGCGGTTCCATGAACTCGATGTCACCGATGACAGCCCGTGGATTCGTCGTCACCGCCTCCAGGATCCGCCGATACCAGTGCGCGAACCGCTCCATCGACTCGTCGACGAAAAGGTCTGTGGCATAGGTCAATCGGCCGATTATGCCCAGCGCGTTGCCGTCGGCGTCGAACCGCTCCACCAGCTTCACATTGAGATCGGACTGCGCCTGTTCGACATAGTCCTCCACCGGTTGCACCGAGATCCCCGGCAGTTCGAGCACCACCTGATCGAGATTCTGGTAGTCGATCGTCACCTGGTACAGCGGCAGGTGCGCGGTCGTGCGGGTCGGGTTGATGGCCTCCACGATCTGTTCGAAGGAGACGTCCGCGTGCGCGAGCGCCGCCAGATCGTCGGCCATCACCTGCGCCAGGAGCTCGTCGAACGGCTGATCGGCGGACACGGTCGTGCGCAGGACGACGGTGTTGACGAACATGCCGATCAAGTCGTCGAGTTCGCGTTCCCCTCGTCCGGAGACCGGCGTGCCTACCGCGACATCGCGGGTACGCGCCAGCCGCGCGAGCAGAACCGTCAGGGCGGCGTGGGCCACCATGAACGGCGTCGCGCCCGCGGCGCGGGCGAGCGCGCCGATCCGCTCCTGCAGCGGTGCCTCGATGTCGAAGTCGATATTGCGGCCGCGCATCGACGCGACCGGTGGGCGCGGCATATCGGTCGGCAGTTCGAGGAGTTCGGGCAGCCCGGCGAGGGTCTCGCGCCAGTAGTCCAGCTGACGCGACAGCAGCGACTCGGGATCGTGCTCATCGCCGAGCAGATCGCGTTGCCACAGTGCGTAATCCGGATACTGGACCGTGAGTGGCGGCCACGCGGGCGCGCCCGCCGTGGTCACGGCGTGATAGGCGGCCGCGACGTCGCGAGTGAGCGGAATCATCGAGAGGCCGTCCGCGCAGATGTGGTGCACGGCGATCACCAGCACGTGATCATCGGGACCGAGATCGAACAGTTCGGCCCGTACCGGGGGCGCCTCGGTGACCCGGAACGTTCTCGACAGCACCGCCGCGGCGGCCTTCGGCAACACCGCTTCCTCGATGACGATCGGGACCAGGTCGGGCACGATCTCGTCGGCGTCGACGATCACCTGCCGCGGGACACCATCGATCACCGGGAATTTCGTGCGCAACGATTCGTGGCGGTCGATCACCATCGCGCACGCGGTGCGCAGCGCGGCGACATCGAGCTCGCCGGTCAGCCGGATCACCAGCGGCACGTTGTAGGCGCCGACCGAGGCGTCGAGCTGGTTGAGGAACCACATTCGCTGCTGGGCGGGCGAGAGCGGCGCCGGGCCGCTGTCGGACCGACGGGCCAGCAACGGACGGTCGACGCGGTCACGTCCGGTGAGCCGGGCGGCCAGATCGGCCATTCTCGGGTCCTCGAACAGGTCGCGCACCGCCACCCGGATGCCGAGTGCGGAGCTCAGTCGAGCGGTCAGTCTCGTCGCGGTCAGCGAATTGCCGCCGAGGTCGAAGAAGTTGTCGCGCATGCCGACTCGGGGCAGATCGAGTACCTCGGCGCAGAGGTCGGCGACGAGACGCTCGGTCGGGCTGCTCGGCGCCAGGTATCCGACGGCGGCGAAACTCGGCATCGGCAGCGCGCCGCGGTCGAGCTTTCCGGAGGCGGTGAGCGGAAGCTGTTCCAGCACGACACAGATGTCGGGCACCATCGAAGCGGGCAGTCGACGGCGGGCCGAGGCGCGCACGTCCTCCGGGTCGACAGCGTCGCCGACGAGGTAGCCGACGAGGCGCTCTGTCCCGTTGGCGTCACTGCGCACCAGCGCTGCCGCGTGGGTGACCGCGCGATGTTCGACCAGAACGGCCTCGATCTCGCCGAGTTCTATCCGCTGCCCACGGATCTTGACCTGATGGTCCGCGCGGCCGACGTAGTCGATGCTGTGGTCGGCCGTCCAACGGACGCGGTCGCCCGTGCGGTACATCCGGGTGTCCGGATCGTAGGGGTTGGCGAGGAAGGTCGTGGCGGTGAGGGCGGGCCGGCCGAGGTAGCCGCGGGCCAGCTGGATTCCGCTGACATACAGTTCGCCGGTCACCCCGATCGGTACGGGCCGCAGGTGCGAGTCCAGCACCACAGCGGAGGTTCCGCGGATCGGACCACCCAGCGTGATCGGTTCGGTCGGCGCGATCGGGTCGCTGATGGCGACCATGATCGTCGTCTCGGTGGGCCCGTAGCCGTTGAACATCCGGCGTCCCGGCGCCCAGAGCTCGACCAGTTCCGACGACACGGCCTCGCCGCCAGCCACCAGCACCGCGAGGCTGTCCAGCCCGTCGGGCGACATGGTCGCCAGCACGGTCGGTGTGAGGAAGGCGTGGGTGACCGCGTTGTCGCGGATGAGTCCGGCCAGCTCCGTGTTGGCGTAGACGTCGGGTGGTGCGATGACGAGTGTCGCGCCGTTCGGGTGCGCCATCAGGACCTCGAGCATGACTGCATCGAATCCTGTTGCGGCACAGTGCAGCACCCGAGAATCGGAGTCGACCCCGAACCGGTTGCGCTGCTCGGCCGTGAAGTTCACCAATCCCGCCTGGGTCACCGCGACGCCCTTGGGAGTACCGGTGGTTCCGGAGGTGTAGATGACGTAGGCCAGGTCGGCATCGCGGACCGTCCGTGCCATCGAGCGCGCCGGGCTGCCTGCGATCTCCTGCTCAGCGGCCGGATCGTCGACTACCAGCGGTGTCCACTCTCCTTCCGGCACACCATCACTCACCTGCTCGACCGTCAACACGACGCGCGCCGCGCAGTCGGACAGCATGACCGCGAGCCGCTCCTGCGGATTACGTGGATCGAGCAGCGCGCACGCGGCGCCGATCTCGGCGAGTGCCCAGATCGTGGTGATCAACGAGATCGACCGGGGCATGACCACGCCGACGGTGTCGGACGAGTCGACGCCGTGCTCGACCAGCCAGCACGCCATCCGCCGTGCCGACGTACCCAGCTCGCTGAAACTCAGTGTCTCGGATCCGTACCGCACCGCCACACCGTCGGGGTGCCCGGACACACCGTGGCGCAACAGGTCCGCGAGCGGCTCGAATGCCACCGGTCGCGCACCCATGGCGGGGACCAGTGCCGCGTGTTCGGCCGCCGACAACAGGTCAATGTCGCCGACGCGCCGATTCGGGTCGGTGGCGACGGCGCGCAGGACGCGCTCGACGCGCTCGGCGAGCCCGGTCGCGGTGAGGTCGCTGACGCGAGCCGCCTGGTACCGCAGCCGAATGTGCACGGTGTCGGTGTGGTGGGCCTGCACAGTGATCGGGTAGTGCGCGGCATCGGTGCCGACCACGTCCGTGACCCGAACACCGTCGATCTCGGCGTCGCCGAGTCCGCTGCTGTCGACCGGGTAGGACTCGAAGGCCACCAGGGTGTCGAACAGTTGCCCACCGCCGAGCGCGGACATGATGCCCGACAGTTCGACATGGTGGTGGTCGAGCAGCCGGGTCTTGGTCGCCTGCAGCTGTTCCAGCGCCGCGATGATGGTCAGGTCCCCGCGCACGTGGATCGCGACCGGCAGGGTGTTGATGAACAGCCCGATCATCGATTCGACGCCCGGCACCTCGGCCGGCCTGCCGGAGACGGTCTCGCCGAAGACGATCCGCTCGCGGCCCAGCTGGGTGGCCAGCACCGTCGCCCACGCGAATTGCACGATGGTCGACATCGTGGCGCCCGAGGTGCGGGCGAGTGCGGTGAGTGCGGTGAGTGCGGTGGTGATGTCGTCGTCGAGATCGATGCTCAGGTCGGTCGGCACCTCGGCGGCGGCCTCGCCGACCGTGTCGGCGATCAAGGTGGGTTCGGTGAAGCCCGCCATGGTCGCACGCCAGATCTCGACGCCGGCGGTGCTGTCGCGCCGGTCCAGCCAGGCGAGGTAGTCACCGTAGGACGGCGCGGCGGGCAGCATGCCCGCATCGGCGCCCGCTGCGTACAGACCGACCAGATCGCGCAGCAGCAACGGCAGTGACCAGCCGTCGATCAGCAGGTGGTGCGCGGTCAGGATCAGCCGGAATTCGGTGGGCGTGACGGCGACGAGAACGAATCGCACCAGTGGTGGATCGGCCGGATCGAACGCCGTTTCCCGTTCGGACGCCAGGATTTCCGGCACTGTGGTCTCCGACGCCTCGACGCGGCGCCAGTGCACGGTGGAGTTCGCCGGAACCACCTGCGCGACAGCACCATCGATCGTCCGGGTGAACGCTGCCCGCAGGTTCGGATGCCGATCGAGCAAGTCCGCCGCGGCTCGGCGCAGCCGGGCCTCATCGACCGGACCGGTGAGCGTGATCTCCGATTGGGCGGTGTAGACGTCCAGTTCGCCCTCGGCGAGTTCGGCGTGGAACAGCAGCCCCGCCTGCAACGGCGCCATCGACCAGACGGCCTCGATCGGCCCGTAGCGGTCGGCGAAGAGGTCCAAGTCCTGCTGGGTCAGCGCGACCAGTGGGGTGTCGGACGGAGACAGACCCCAATCCTGTTCCCGTGCCGCGGCTTCGGCGATCTGGCCGAGGGCCGATGTCCATTCGTCGAGCAGTTCACGCACCTCCCCACGATCCAGAAGCCGTGCGGCGTAACCGATCTGCGCGGCCATCGTGGGCCCGTCGGGAGTGTCGATGATGCTGACGTCGACAGTCAGCGTGGCGGAGGCGGGCATGTCCGGATCGAAAGCGCCCTGGTGGTCGAATTCCTCCCCGGCGGGGATCCAGGCGAGCCCGGACAGTGCCGAGATATCGACGCCTGCCCGGCCGAGGTTGTTGAAACTGACCTGTGGTGCGGACAGTGCGGCCAACCGGTCGGCGGTCGCCGGGTTCAGGTAGCGCAGCATGCCATAGCCGATGCCCTTGTCGGGCACGGCCCGCAGCTGCTCCTTGACCGCCTTCACCGCGGTCCGTGGATCGATGCCGTCGATGTCGAAGTCCACCGGGTAGGCACTGGTGAACCAGCCGACAGTGCGGGAAAGGTCGGCACCCGGGGCGAGTTGCTCTTCGCGCCCATGACTTTCGAGCAGGATGCGCGCACCGGAGTGGTGGACACCGCGCTGGGCGCGCCAACGCCCCAGCGCGAGCACGAGACCCGTGAGCAAGGCGTCGTCGGTGGTGGCATGCGCGGCGCGGGGCACCTCGCGCATCAGGGCGGTGGTCAGCCCGACGGGCAGCGTGAGTGTCAGGCGTTCGACCGTGGCGTGCACGTCGACGGCCGGGTCGAGCGGGGCGCGCCCGAGCAGCGGTTCGGGGCGTGACCCCATCCGTTGCCACAGGGCGAGCTCGTCGGTCCGGCTGCCGGCCGCGGTCGACACGGCCTGGGCCCACCGGCGCATCGAGGTGGCGACCTCGGGCAGTTCGACGGTTCGCCGCTGCTCGACCTGCTGCCATGCCGAGACGAAATCGGGGATCAGGATGCGCCAGGAGACGCCGTCGACCACCAGGTGGTGGATCACGATCAGCGCACGGCCCCGCGACACCACGCCGGGCTCGGGCACCAGGCAGACAACCTGCATCATCGTGGCAGCCGCGGGGTCGAGCCGACCCGATGCCTGCTCGAGAGCGTCCTCCACCAGTGCGGTGAAACCCGCACTGCCGGGCGCACTCTCGGCACCGAATTCACGCGTCGACACCAGCTTCTCGGCGTCGATCCGGCCCGGTGCCAGCACTTCGAGGTGCTGGAGATCCGGAGCACCCGGTGTCGACGCCCCCGAGCGCTCGGTACCAGCCGAACTGTCGGGGTTCGCGCCACACACGCGTGCGCGCAGCATGTCGTGCCGATCCAGGACAGCGCGGACCGTGGCGACCACATCCGTCGATCGCGCGTCGCCGGGCAATTCGACCAGCAGCGACTGCGCGAAGCGGTCGCCGGCGGGACGGTCGAGGTACCAGGACACGATCGGCGTCCGCGCCACGTCGCCGATGCCACCACCGGGCAGTTCTTCGAGGGCCGCCCGACCCCCCGTCTCGGCGACCACGGCCAAGCCGCGAACGGTCTGGCGCTCGAAGATGTCTCGCGCCGTGACCACCACGCCGGCCGTCTTCAATCGCGACGCCAACTGGATCGACATGATCGAGTCACCGCCGCGCGCGAAGAACGACTCGTCGGCCCCCACCGAGTCCACACCGAGCACCTCGGCGAAGATCCCCGCGATAGTGGCCTCCAGCCCGGACGCCACGACACCCCGGGCCGAATCCGGCACCTCGGCGGTGGGTTCGGGCAGTGCGCGCCGGTTCACCTTGCCGGTCGACGAGACCGGCATCTCCTCGAGAACCATCAGCACCGCGGGCACCATGTGCGCGGGCAGAGCGCCCGAGATCCGGCCGCGGATCTCGGCCGTGTCGATCGTCGCGCCCCCGGTGGCCACCAGGTAGCCGACCAGCGTCGGCTGCCCTGCCGTGCCGCGCCTGCTCACCGTGACCGCCGAGGCGACATTCGGGCAGGCGACCAGCGCCGCGTCGATCTCGCCGAGTTCCACACGCTGACCACGGATCTTCACCTGGAAGTCGGCACGACCCACGTATTCGATGGTGTGTTCGGCGCTCCAGCGCACCAGGTCACCGGTGCGGTACATCCGGGTTCCCGGCGCACCGAACGGATCGGCGACGAACGCGCCCGCGCTCGCCCCCGGTCGATTCAGGTAGCCGCGCGCCAGCGCGTCGCCCGCCAGGTACAGCTCTCCGACGATGCCGACCGGTACCGGCCGCAATCGCCTGTCGAGCACGACCGCGAGCACCCCGTGGATCGTGGTGCCGATGGTGATCGGGTCACCGGGCAGCAACGCCGAGCTGACGCTCACCGCGATGGTGGCCTCGGTCGGCCCGTACACATTGTGGAAGCGCCGGCCCGGCGCCCACGCGGCGACGAGCTCGGCGGAGAGCGCTTCGCCGCCGATGGTGAGCATCCGCAGCGCGTCGAGCCCCTCGGGCCGCAAGGTCGCCAGCACGCTGGGTGTCAGGAAGGCGTGCGAAACCTGGTGCGTGCGAATCAGTTCGGTCAGTTCCGCACCGGCGAACACCTCGGCGGGCGAGACGACCATGGCGGCACCGGCCGCGTAGGCGATCAGCGATTCCATCATCACCGCGTCGAACGCGGGCGCGGCGACCTGCAGGACCCGCGATGTCCGATCCGCCTGATAGTGCTGGTACTTCGCGGCCGCGAACGCCGCCAGTCCCGCGTGTGTGACGACCACGCCCTTCGGATTGCCCGTCGAGCCGGAGGTGTACACCAGGTAGGCGGCCTCGTCCAGGCGCGCTGCCGGGAAGGAATGATCCGTCGGCGTGGTCGCCAGCTCGGCGATCACTTGGTCGTCGTCGAGGCACAGCCAGTCGACCGTGTCCGGCAGCATCGAACGTGCCGCGGCCAGCGTCACCCCGAGTACGGCGCCGGAGTCCTGGGCCATGTGCGCCAGCCGGTCCGCGGGGTAACGCAGATCCATCGGCATGAACGCGGCACCGGTCTTGGTGATCGCCCACAGCACCACATGGAAGGCCACCGAGCGCGGGACACCAAGGGCGACATAGGTTCCCGGTGCCGCACCGGCCCGTGACAGCAGCACGGCGAGCTGATCGGATCGCCGGTCGAGTTCGCCGTAGGTGAGGGTCTCGTCGGCACCGATCAGCGCGGTCGCCATCGGGTCGGCGGCAGCGGTGGCGAGCAACGCGGGCAGCGTGCTCGGCACCGCGGCGGTCGCGTGCCCGGCGGGGACCAGCTGTGCGGTCTCCTCGTGGCTGAGCAGGTCGATGGCGTCGAGCGCGATATCGGGTTGTGCGGTGATCGTGTCGAGGACGCGCACCAGTCGCTCGGCGAACCGGGACGCGGTGGCCTCGGTGAACAGATCCGTCGCGTAGACGATCTCACCGTCGATACCCGCCCCGTCGGCGCGCTCGTTCAGCAGCACAGTGAGATCGGTTTTGGCCTGTGCCACACCGGGATCGAGCACCTCGACGCCGATATCGTCGAGTTCGAAACGCGTCGGGTCGGCGTTGCGGAAGCCGAGCAGCACCTGGTAGATCGGTGAATGCGCGGACGACCCGGCCCGATCGAGCACCTCGACCAGACGATCGAACGGCACGTCCGCGTGCGCGAGCCCTTCCAGATCTGTGCCGCGGACCTCGGCCAGAAACGCGCGGAAGGACAGGTTTTCGGCGACACGGGTACGCAGGGCGACCGTATTGACGAACATCCCGACCAGATCGTCGAGCTCGGGGCGGCCGCGACCGCTCACCGGGGTGCCGATCGTGACGTCGTCGGTGTGGGCGGTGCGCGCGAGCAGGATCGCCAGCGCGGCGTGCAGAACCATGAACACCGTGGCGCCCTCACGACGGGCGAAGTCGACCACAGCCGCGTGCAGGGCCGGCTCGACGGTGAAGCGGACACTGCCGCCGTTCATCGTCGCGACCGCGGGCCGCGGACGATCGGTCGGCAACGCGAGCAGCTCCGGTGCGTCGGCGAGAATCCCCTGCCAGTAGGCGAGCTGCCGGGCCGACAGCGAGGCGGGGTCGTCCTCGGCACCGAGCAGATCACGCTGCCAGATCGCGTAGTCGGCGTAGTCGACCGGCAACGACGGCCACAGCGGCGCCGTGCCGGTGCGGCGAGACCGGTAGGCGGCGAACACATCTCGGGCCAGCGGCGCCATCGACGCACCGTCGGCGGCGATGTGGTGCACCACCAGGATCAACACGTGTTCCTCGGCGCCGGTGCGATAGAGCCGCGCGCGGACCGGGGTAGCGGTGGCGATGTCGAAACCCGACTCCACCACCGCGCGCAGCCGACCGGTCAGCAGCGCCGGGTCGTCGAGGGCGGCGATCTCGATCTCCACGGCTCCGACCGCGCCGTCCTGGATCAGTTGCCGTGGTCGTCCACCCACCGCGGGATAGATCGTGCGCAAGGTCTCGTGGCGGCTGACCACATCGACCATCGCCGCACGGAGCGCGGCCACGTCGAGCGGACCGGTCAGGCGCGCGGCGAATCCGATGTTGTAGGCACCGGAGGTGGGGTCGAGCTGGTTGAGGATCCAGATGCGTCGCTGTGCCGCCGCCAGGGGGATCTCGGCGAGGTCGGTGCGCCGCACCAGCGGGACGCCGGCATACCGGTCGCGTACCGCGATCCGCTCGGCCAGCGCACCGATGGTCGGGGCGTCGAAGATGTCGCGAACACCGACGCGCACCCGCAGGGCGGCTTCGGCGCGCGCGGCGATCTGGGCTGCCGACAGCGAGTTCACCCCGATGTCGAACAGGTCGGCGGCGACGCTGACCCGATCGGCGCCGACGATCTCGGCGACGATCTTGGCCAACACCGTTTCCCGGTGGGTGCTCGGGGCGACGAATTCCTCCGCGTCGTCGAAGTCCGGGCGGGGCAGGGCGGTGCGGTCCAGCTTGCCGTTCGCGTTGAGCGGCAGGGCATCCAGCACGAGCACCGCACCCGGCACCAGGTAGGACGGCAGCAACCGGGTGAGCGCGCGTCGGATGTCGCGCCCGTCGAGCGTCGCGCCCGACACCGGCGTGACGTAGCCGGTGATCCGGTCCTCGGTGACGATCGCGACCGAACGGGCGACCGTGTCGATCGAGTGCATGGCGGCTTCGATGTCACCGGGCTCCACGCGCTGACCGTGATATTTCACCTGGAAGTCGCTGCGGCCGAGGAACTCCAACGTGCCACTGGTTGTCCAGCGCGCCAGATCGCCGGTGCGATACACACGCGCGCCCGGCGCCCCGAACGGGTCGGCGAGGAACACGCCACAGGTCAGGTCGGGTCGGTCCTGGTAGCCGCGGGCCAGCTGAACCCCCGAGACGTACAGGTCGCCGACGACACCGACGGGAACCGGCCGCAATCGCGCGTTCAGCACCGTGGCGGACATGCCGGCCACCGGCTCTCCGATCGGAACACTCTGTGGTGCATCGGGATTCGTCGTGCAACGGTGGGCGGTGACGACTTCCGCTTCGGCGGGGCCGTACCAGTTGACCACCTCGGCGCGGTCGAAAACCTCCCGTGCGCGTGCGACGGTGCGCTGGGCCAGCGCCTCACCGGCCGGGAAGACGTGGCGAACCGACGAAAGCCCGGTGGTGCCTACGTGCTCGAGCAGCACGTCGAGCATCGACGGGACGAAGTGAACCGTGCTCACCTGCTCGTCGGCGATGATCTGCGCCAGGTAGGCAGGGTCGCGGTGGCCGCCGGGTTCGGCGACGACGATCTGCGCACCGGTCTGCAACGGCCAGAACAACTCCCACACCGCGATGTCGAAGGTGATCGGAGTCTTGTGCAGCACCACATCCGACCCGTTGTGCGGGAATTCGCTTTGTGCCCAAGCCAACTGGTGAGTGGTGGCCGCGTGCGTGAGCGCGACGCCCTTCGGTGTGCCGGTGGAGCCGGAGGTGAACAGCACATACGCGGTGTTGCCCGCCCGCAGCGGCCGGTGACGTTCGTCGTCGCCGACCGGTCCGGCGGGTCGGGCGCTCAGGTCGAGCTCGTCGAGGCGAACCCGCTCGAGGTCGTCGGGCAGCGCGCTCTCGTCATCGGATGTGGTGACGACCAGCAGTGGCCGCGCGACCGACAGGACGTGCGCCAGCCGGGCGCCGGGATGATCAGGGTCGAGCGGAACGAACGCGGCGCCGGACTTCACGACGGCGTAGACCGCGGTGATCAGGTCGATCGAGCGGTGAATCGCCACCGCCACCGTCGTTTCCGGGCTCGCACCGAGATCGATGAGGTGTCGGGCGAGACGGTTCACCGTGCTGTCGAACTGACGGTAGGTGAGGGCGGGGCCGCCCGGAACTCGGACCGCGACAGCATCCGGGGTCCGTGCTACCTGCTCATCGAAGGCATCGACCAGCGTGTGGTCCGCGCGCACCAGCGGCGCGTCGTGGGGGCGCAGCAGCCGAGCGCGGGTCGTTTCATCGGCGAGGTCGATCTCCCCGGCGATGATCTGCTCGTCGGTGGTGACCGCGTCGAGGACCCGCACCAGCTGTTCGGTGAACCGGCGCGCGGTGGCGTCGTCGAACAGATCGGTGGCATAGGTCAGGCGCAGGGTCATACCCGCGATCTCGTTGTGCGGACCCCGATCCTCGGTGATCATGAGCAGCAGATCGCAGATCGCCGCGTCGGCGCCGACATCGATGCTGCCGACCGCCAGCCCCGGCACTGTGAGCTGAGCGGGCGCCATGTTCTGGTAGGCGAGCATCACCTGGAACAGCGGCGAATGTGCCGTCGAGCGAGCCGGATTCAGGACTTCCACCAGCTGTTCGAACGGAACGGCCGCATGATCGAACGCCTCGATGTCGGTGCGCTTGGTCAATTCGATCAGGTCGACGAACCGATGGTCGGGACGGACACGAGTACGCAGGACGAGCGTGTTCACGAACATGCCGACCAGGCGATCGAGAGCTCGGTCGCCGCGACCCGCGTACGGGACACCGATGGCGATGTCGTCGCTGCCCGACAGCTGCGCGAGCAGCACGGCCAAAGCGGTGTGCGCCACCATGAACGGGGTCACCCCGCGGCGCCGTGCCAGGGCAGCCACAGATTCCGCGACCCGGGCCGGCACGGTGGTGTGCACGGTCGCGCCGTGGTGGGACTGCTCGAGTGGGCGCGGGCGGTCGGTGGGCAGCGCCAGCACATCAGGGATCCCCGCGAGCTGGGTGCGCCAGTACAGCAGGTCACGACCGGGAGCGGAATCGGGCTCGGCGAGCAGTTCACGCTGCCACAGCGCGTAGTCAGCGAATTGCACCGGTAGCGGCGCCCAATCGGGTGCCGCGCCGGCTCGGCGCGCACGATAGGCCTCGATGATGTCGGCGGCCAACGGCGCCACCGAGTAGCCGTCGCAGTTGATGTGGTGCACCGAAAGTGCCAGTGCGTGCGCGGTGTCGCCGAGCCGCAACAGCGCCACCCGCAGCGGTGCCCCCGCCGAGACGTCGAAGCCGGTGCCGAAGAACTGCGCCAACCGTGGGAGCAGGGCATCGGCGGACACCGGGTGCACGACGAGATCGCACGCCGCGACAACCTCATCGGCGCTCAGCACGACCTGCGCGGGGGTGCCGTCGTGGGCCGGGTAGGTGGTCCGCAAGATCTCGTGCCGGTCGATGACATCGCGCAGCGCGGCCGTCATGGCCTCGACATCGAGATCACCGTCGAGACTGATCGACAGTGGCACCACGTAACTCGCCGACTCGGGGTCGAGCTGATTGAGCAGCCACATCCGGCTCTGCGCGGGCGAGAGCGGGATGCGGTCGGGTCGCGGTTTCGCCACCGGTCCGGCCGTCTCCCCGACGGCGCGCAGTTGTTCTACCCACCTGGCCAGTTCCGCGACCGTCGGCGCTTCGAAGACGGCGCGCACGGGAATCGTCACACCGAGGACTTCGCCGACCCGGCTGAGCACACGGGTCGCCAGCAGTGAATTGCCACCGAGGGTGAAGAAGTTCTCGTCGGCACCGACCCAGGGTGTCTGTACCAGTTCGCCGATCACGGCGGCGATGGTTTCCTCCGTGATCCCGCTGGGCGCGCGGTAGCGGGTCGTGGTGGCGCGGGCATCGGGGGCAGGCAGGGCGCGGTAGTCGATCTTGCCGTTGGGTGTGAGCGGGACCGTATCGATCCGTATCACCTGCACGGGCACCATGTACGCGGGCAGACGCTCCAGCAGGTGCGCCCGCAGTGAGTCGGGGTCTATCGCCTCGTCGCTCACGGCGTAGGCCACCAGGACCTGGCCCTCGGCGGCCGGATGGACCCGCACGACCGCGGCATCGATGTGCTCGTGCGCGCGAAGCGCGGCTTCGATATCGCCGAGTTCGACGCGCAGGCCGCGAATCTTCACCTGGGAATCCCGGCGGCCGACGTACCGCAGCCGGCCCGTCGTGTCCCAGCGCACCAGGTCGCCGGTGCGATAGAGGCGTGCTCCCGGCGCCGAGCCGAACGGATCGGCCACGAACGCGGCCGCCGTCAGATCCGGGCGGGCATGATAGCCACGGGCGAGCTGGATTCCGCCGAGATACAACTCACCTGTCACACCGGTGGGAACGGGACGCAGCCGGGCATCGAGCACGTGCGTGACGACATTCGTCTCGGGCGTGCCGATCGACACCACGGGTCCGTCGAGTTCGCCGATCTCGGAGGCGGTGACGCTGACGGCCGCTTCTGTCGGGCCGTACAGGTTGTCGATCCGTGCCGCACTGAGGTCGCGGAACCGGCGAACGGCCGCGGAATCCAACGCCTCACCGATGCACAGCACCTGGCGGACGGTGGAGAGATCGTCCGGGGTCGCGATGTCGAGGAACGCCGACAGCAGCGAGGGGACGAAGTCGACCACGGTCACACCGTGGCCGGCGATCAGCCGGGCAATGTCGGTGGGGTCCAGGTGGTCGTCGCGTCCGGCGACGACCAGCGCCGCACCGGCGGTGGGAGCGGTGAACAATTCCCAGACCGACAAGTCGAAAGTCACGGGCGTGCGCAGGAGCAGCACGTCGTCGGTGGCGATCCCGTACTGCGCAGTGAGCCAGCGCAGTTGGTTGACGACCGCCTCGTGGGTCAGTGCCACGCCCTTCGGGACGCCGGTCGACCCCGAGGTGAAGATGACGTAGGCCAGATCGTTCGGGCGCAATGGCCGGATCCGATCGGCGTCGGTCACCGGCGCATTGTCGATCACGGCGCCGTTCCTCGACTCGGCCGAGGCCGCGCGGAGTTCCGACAGCCGCCAGACCGGCGACCGCGTCGGCATGTCCATCTCGTCGCGGATCAGCACCGCGTCGGGACGTGCCGTCGCGAGGACGGTGCGCAGCCTGTCGACGGGATGATCGGGATCCAGCGGGAGGTAGGCGGCGCCCGCGGCGTGGATGGCGTAGAGCGTGGTGAGCAATTCGACCGAGCGGTGCATGGCCACGGCCACCACACTGCCCGGACCGATACCGCGGCCGATCAGCAGGCGCGCCAGCGCATTCACCTCGGCGCCGAACGCGGCGTAGGTGAGCACTTCTCCGCTGTCGCCGTCGACGACCGCGCGATGCCGCGGTGTCGCCGCGACCTGCGCCGCGAACAGATCCGCTGTCGTCGCGCCGTCCGAGGCAGCGACGGGACCGGACTCGCGCCGCGCCAGTTCGTCGAGTTCAGCCGGGCTGAGCAGCGGCAGGTCACCCACTGGCACATCGGCATCGGCGACGACACCGCGCAGGATGGCGACGAATCGATCGAAGATCGGCACGATCGTGGCTTCATCGAAAAGATCTGTCGCATAAACGAACTCGACCCGCATATCGCCGGGCGCGCCGTCCGCGTCGATCGTGTCGACCAGGGTGAGGTGCAGGTCATATTTGGCGACACCCGGCTCGACGAGGTCGGCAGCCACGGTGAGCCCGCCCAGACGCAGCGTCGGAATGTCGATGTTCTGGAACGAGAAACCGACCTGGGTCAGCGGCTCGTGCGCGGTGCTGCGCGGCGGATTGAGGACCTCCACCAGCTGTTCGAACGGGATCGCGGCGTTGTCGAACGCACCGAGATCGCATTCGCGGGCACGCTCGAGCACCGCCGTGAACGGGGCCGCGGGATCGACCCGTACGCGCAGCACCAGCGTGTTGACGAACATGCCGATCAGCGGGTCGAGGGCGGGCTCTCCGCGTCCGGCGACCGGGGTACCGACCGCGATGTCATCGGTGCCGGACAGCCTCGCCAGCAGGACCGCGAACGCGGCATGGGTCACCATGAACAACGTCGAGTCGTGGCGCCGTGCGAGCGCGATGATGTCGCGATGCAGGTCGGCGGGAATCGTGGCCGACATGCTGGCTCCGCGGAAGGACTGTCGCGCGGGTCGAGGACGGTCGGTCGGCAGGTCGAGCATCTGTGGCAGGTCGGACAGCGCCGCGATCCAGTACCGGATCTGGCCCGCGCTCACACTGGTCGGGTCTTCCTGCGTGCCGAGGTTTCGCCGCTGCCACAGCGTGTAGTCGGCGTACTGGACCGACAGCGGCGCCAAGGCAGGTACTTCGCCCGCCATCCGCGCCCGGTAGGCCACGGTCAGATCGCCGGCCAGCGGCGCGAGCGAGGATCCGTCGATGGCGATGTGGTGCACGGTGAGCACCACCGTCCACTCCTCGGCGGCAGTGCGCAACACCGCGATCCGCAACGGGACCTCGGCGCTCACGTCGAAGCCGAGAGCGGTCTCCTGTGCGATCCGATCGGCGATCTCGGCCTCGGCGACCTCGTCGAACCGGACTTGTGGAACCGAAGCCGGTGACAGGATCTCCTGCCACGGTCCGCTGTCGCTGTCCGGGTATCGGGTGCGCAGCGTCTCGTGCTTGGCGATCACGTCGACGAGCGCCGACCGGAGCGCGTCGATGTCGAGTGGGCCGGCGACCCGCACGACGACGGGCACGTTGTAGACCGCCGCGGAGGTGTCGAACTGGTTCAGGAACCACATCCTGGCCTGTGCGGGCGAGAGCGGAATCCGATCCGGACGCTGCTGGGGTCCCAGCCTGAGCCGGACCGATCCCCAGTTACTCTGTCCACCAGCAGAATCCAGCTCACGGGCGAGCGCGTCGACGGTCGGGGTCTCGAACAGCGCTCGCACCGCGATATCGGTACCGAACACATCGGACAGGCGCGCCGCGACCTTGGTGGCGGTGAGCGAGTTGCCGCCCAGGTCGAAGAAGTTGTCGAGGGCACTCACCTGCGCTGCGCCGAGCACGTCGCGGTAGACACTGGCGACGAGTTCTTCGGAGGGCGTGCGCGGCGCGATATCCTGCGCGGGCTGCGGGAACACCGGGTCGGGCAGCACGGCGCGATCGAGTTTGCCGCTGGCGGTCACCGGGAATCGGTCCAGCACCATGCACACATCGGGCACCATGTGCGCCGGAAGCCGGTCGCGCGCGGCCGCGCGCACCCGCTCCGCGTCGACACCCGCACCGACCAGGTAGCCGACGAGACGGTCGGTTCCCGCGCTGCCGTGGATCACGACGACGGCGTGGGTCACCGCGGGATCCTGGGCGAGTACGGCTTCGATCTCCCCCAGTTCGGTGCGCTGGCCGCGGATCTTCACCTGATGGTCGGCGCGGCCCAGGTACTGGAGGGTCTGCTGCGGGGTCCACCGGACGAGGTCGCCCGTGCGGTAGATCCGGCTGCCCGCACCACGCGGATCGGCGACGAAACTGGCCGCTGTCGCCATGGGCCGCCCGAGGTAGCCGCGCGCCAGTTGCACACCGCCGATGTAGAGTTCACCCGCCGTACCGACCGGCACCGGGCGCAGCCGGGAGTCGAGGACCTGCGCGGAGATCCCGCGAATGGGACCGCCGATGGTGATCGGACCCCGCGCGGAGATCGGGTCGCTGATCGCGACCATGATCGTGGTCTCGGTGGGTCCGTAGCCGTTGAACAGCCGACGCCCCGGCGCCCAGGTCGCACTGAGCTCAGCCGTGAGTGCTTCGCCACCGGAGACCAGCACCCGCAGGCACTCCAAGTTCTCCGGCGACATCGAGGCGAGGACGGTCGGCGTCAGGAAGGCATGGGTAACCTCCTGCGCCCGAATGAGTTCCGCCAGTTCGATGCCCGCGTAGACATCGGGCGGGGACACGATCAGCGCGGCGCCACCGGGGTGGGCGAGCAACACCTCGAGCATCACCGCGTCGAATCCCGGTCCTGCGGCCTGCAGGACCCGCGCGGTCGGCTCGACGTCATAGCGGTCCTGCTGTTCGGCGGCGAAGTTCGCCAGCCCCTGATTGGTGACCTCGACGCCCTTCGGTACACCGGTCGTTCCGGACGTGTAGATCACATACGCCACGTCGCCGGGGTGTACCGGCCTGCCACGGTCGGCGTCGGTCAGCGGCGCGGACGAGTACCCGGCGGTGACGCTACGCGAGACCGGGTCCGCGACCACCAACAACGACCACGGCCCTTCGGGCGCGGCGACTCCGGCTTCCGCACTGGTCAAAACCGCCCTCGGGGCGCTGTCGGCGAGCATGGCACGGACCCGGTCCCGCGGGTTGCGCGGGTCGATCAGTACCAGGGCCGCGCCCGTCTTGGCGACGGCCCACACCGCGACCACGAAATCGACCGAGCGCGGCAGGACCATCGCCACCACCTCGCCGGGCCGGGCTCCTTCATCGAGCAGTCGCCGGGCGAACCGGTTCGACAACGCGTCCAGCTCCGTGAAGTTCAGGCACCGCTGCCCCGAAACGACAGCCGTCCCCTCCGGCGAGATCGCGACACCTCGGGCCAGCAGATCCGTCAGCGCTACGCCGGGGACCGCGTCGGCGCCCCGAACCGAGTGCAGCACAGCACGTTCGGCGGTGGACAGCAGTTCCACATCACCCACCGGCGCGGAAGGCTTCGCCACCACCGACTCGAGGATGCGGGCCAGCCGGGCGGCCATGTGTTCGATGGTGGCGGGGTCGAACAGCTCGGTGGCGTAGTTGATGCGCAGCGCGACGTCGCCGGTCGCGGCGGCGTTCGCGCCGACCGTGAAGACGAGGTCGACCTTGGCCGGTTCGGCGCCCGGATCGATGACGTCCACCGTCAGATCGGGCAGGGCAAGGCTGGGCAGGGCGGTGTTGTCGAAGGCCAGATACACCTGGCACACCGGCGCGTAGGCCGCCGAGCGCCGCGGATCGAGCTCTTCCACGACCCGGTCGTAGGGCAGGTCGCCGTGCGCGAAGGCATCGATGTCGATGTCCTTCACCCGTTCGAGCAGGGCGGTGAACGACTCGTCGCCGCGAATCCGGGTGCGCAGTGCCACGGTGTTGACGAACATTCCCACCAGCGGAGCCAGATCCGGCTCACCACGTCCGGCCAGCGGGGCGCCGATGACGATATCGTCGGTTCCCGACAGCCGGGCCAGCAGCACGGCGAGCGCGGCGTGGACCACCATGAACGGGGTCACGTCCGCGGCGCGCGCGAGTCGCTCGATCTCGGCGTAGGTCCCGGCGGGCAACTGCGTCGTGATGGCCCCGCCGCGCATCGAACGGCTGGCCGGCCGCGGTCGGTCGGTCGGCAGTTCGAGCACTGCGGGCGCATCGGCCAATTGAGTTGTCCAGTAGCGCAACTGGTCGCCGGCGAGCGAGTCCGGATCGGCGGCGTCGCCGAGCAGACGACGCTGCCAGTCGGCGTAGTCGGCGTACTGCACCCGAAGCGGCGGCTGCTCGGGCACGGTAGCTTGCGACCGCGCCGCGTAGGCGACGGCGAAGTCGGCCGCCAGTGGCGCCAACGACGTACCGTCACAGCAGATGTGGTGCAAGACCAGTACCAGCACATGCGCATCGGGTCCGGTCGCGAGCAGGTTCGCACGCAGCGGCGGTCGCGCGCAGACATCGAAGCCACGCACCGTGAGCTCGCGAATCCGGTCGGCGAGCCGGTCCTGCCCGACATGTTCCGGGACGCAGTCGAATTCGGCCAGGGCCGCCTGCGCCGACAGGATTTCTTGACTGCCGTAGCTGTCGCGGGCGGGGTAGCGGGTTCGCAACGACTCGTGGCGATCGAGGACATCGCCCAGCGCCGTACGCAGTGCGGCGTGGTCGAGTCGGCCGGTCAGTCGCAGCACCAGGGGAATGTTGTAGGCGGCGGATTCCGGATCGAAGCGGTTGATCAGCCACATCCGGTATTGCGCCGGAGCGAGCGGCAGCAGACCTTCCCGCGCGATCGGCGTCAGCGCGGGCCGCACCCGGCGCCGCGCCCGGCCGACGCACTCGGCGAAGCCCGCCACCGTCGGATTGGCGAACAGATCACGCACCGACAGTGCGCATTCGGTGGCATCGGCGACCCGCGCGACGGCGCCCGCCGCGGTGAGCGAGTTGCCGCCCACCTCGAAGAAACTGTCGAACGCGCCGACCCGGTCCACCTCGAGCACCTCGGCGAAGACGCGCGCGACGAGCTCTTCGGCCTCGGTGCGCGGCGCGACATAGCTCGCGGCGCCGGCGGCGACCGGTTCCGGCAGTGCGCGCAGATCGAGTTTGCCGTTGACCGTCAGCGGCAATTCGTCCACGACCATCACGACATTCGGGACCATATAGTCGGGCAGCAGCGAACCTGCCCGCGCGACAACGGCATCGACATCGCACTCGGCGCCCGCCGGTACGACGTACCCCACCAGACGCGCGGCGTCGGTGTCGGCGCGATGCACCACCACCGCGGCGGCGGCCACCGCTGGATGGGCCAGCAGCGCGGCACGGACCTCGTCGAGTTCGATACGGAACCCACGCAACTGCACCTGCTGATCCGCGCGCCCACGGTATTCGAGGTCGCCGTCATGATTGCGGCGGGCCACATCCCCGCTGCGATACATCCGCTCCCCCGGCGCGCCCCACGGGTCGGCGACGAAACGATGCGAACTCAGCGCGGCCTGCCCCAGGTAGCCGCGAGCCAATTGTGTTCCCGCTACATAGATCTCGCCCCATGCGCCCACCGGCGTCGGCCGCAGGCGCCGATCCAGCACGTAGGTGCGAAGGCCGGGAAGCGCCGTGCCGATCACGCTGGGCGTGCCGGGTACCGCCAGATCCGCGCTCATGTCGGTTCGAGTGACGAACACAGTGGTCTCGGTGATGCCGTAACTGTTGACCACGATCGGCCCGTCCGGGTTGTCCGCGTACCACGGTGCCAACGCCGCCGGATCCAGGCCTTCGCCGGACACCACGACCAGCCGCAGACCCAGCTCGCCCTCTGGCGCGCCGACCGCGAGGTAGCGCCGCGTCGCCGCGGCGAATTGGTAGAACGCCGAGGGGGTTCGACTGAGCACGGTGACGCGTTCGCGCGCGGTCAGGCGCACCAGCTCGTCGGGCGCGCGCGTGGTCAGCGCATCGGCGACCACCACCCGGCCACCGGTGACGAGCGGCCCGAAAACCTCCCAGATCGAGTAGTCGAAGGCCACCGAGTGCAGCCATGTCCATACGTCGTCGGCCCGAATATCGAGGGCGGCGCACGCATTCGCCAGGTAGGTGACAACCGAGCGGTGGCTGATCACCACGCCCTTCGGTCGCCCCGTGGAGCCGGAGGTGAAGATGACGTACGCTGCGTCGTCGGGACGCAGGGGCGCGGTGCGCTCGTCATCGGTGATCGGGTCAGCGGCACCGTGGAGATCATCCTCCGGGCCGAGAACCAACGCCTGGCTCCAGACCGCCGACAGCCCGGCGTCCTCCACGAGGACAACTGCCGGATCCGCCTGACCGACAACGTAGTCCAACCGCTCGCGCGGATGCGTGATATCCAGCGGCAGGTACGCGGCACCGGTTTTCAGGACAGCGAGCATAGCGACGATCAGGTGGGTGCCGCGCGGCAGCGCGATGGCGACCACCGAGCCCGGACCCGCGCCACAGGCCATCACACGCCGGGCGAGCCGAGTGGAACGCTCGTCGAGGTCCCGATACGTGATCGTCTCGTTCCCGGCGGTGACAGCCGCCGCTCGCGGGGTCGAACGGGCTTGTCGCGACAGCGAATCCACGAGTGTCTCGACCGGAGCGACACCGTCGGCACCAGCCGACTCGGCGATGATCGCGAGCTCGTGGGCGGCTGATACCAGTGGGAGTTCCACTACCCGCTCGCTGGAGCCTGCCTCGATGAATCGGCGCAGGAAATCGATGAACCGGTCGACATGCGCGTCGATATCGCGCTGGCTGTAGAGGTTGTCGTTGCCGTGCAGCTCGATCAGCAGTGGGGCGTCGGGCCCGGTCCGATACAGGTTGATCTGCAGGTCTTCGAGCGCGCCCGAGGTGAGCGCGTAGTAGCGGCCCACGGCGTCGCCGAGGCGGATCTCGGAGTCGAAGAACAAGATGTTGAGGACGGGCCCGAAAGTATTGGCGGAGTTGTCGATCGAGGCGGACTCGCGGCGCAGATCTTCGAAGCGGTAGCGCTGATGACGCAGCGCGGAGACCAGCTCGCTGATCGATGCCTTGACCAGCTGAGCCACGGTGGTCGTGTCACCGACCGCCAACCGGATCGGCACCATATTGGCCAGCATCGCCGCGGCGTTGCGCAGCTTCATGGTGACCCTGGCGCTCATCGGCACCGAGAGCACCATCTCGTCGGCACCGGTCATCCGCGTGAAGAAGGCCGCGAACGCCGCAACGACGACCTGGGCGGCCGACGCGTCGAGCTCGGCCGAGCGTTGATCGAGCAGTGCGCACAGCTGCGCCGGCAGTTCGCGCGCCGCGACCTTGTCCACCGTTGTCGCGCGTGCCGAGCGGCCGGCCAGGCCGACGGGCGCGGGCAGATCAGCGACTTTGTCGAGCCAGTACCGGCGGTCGGCCTCGAACCGTGAGCCCTCCCGATAGGCCTGTTCCCCCGCGGCGATCTCGCGCAGGTCAGCGGCCACCAGTCGAGCGGGCGGCCTGCCTTCCGAGAGCGCGTTGTAGTGCTCGGCGACCCGGCACAACACGCTGAACGCGCCGTAGCCGTCGATCACGAGATGGTGGGCGCGCGCGTACCACAGGTGCCGGTCATCGCTGATTCTGATCAGCCGCGTGATCGCGAGCTGGTCCCGGGTGATCTCGACCGGTCGGGAGTAGTCGCGGCGCATCCATTCCAAGGCAGCCGCCAACGGATCGCTGTGCGTACCGAAGTCGAGCACGAGTTCGTTGAAGGCGAGGCCGCGGTCGACGACCTGGTAGGGACGCCCTTCCACCTCGACCACCCGCACCATGAGCGACTCGGTCTCCTCGGCAGCCTCGCGCACCGACCTGTTGAACAGGTCGACGTCGATCCGCCCCGCGATCTCGACGTACTGCGCGATATTGGTCGCCTGTCCATTATGCGCGCTGTCCGCGAACCACATGCCATATTGCGCGGAGGACAGCGGAATAAGATCCTGATTACCGGCGCAAATCTCGACAGACTCCATGATTACCTTACCGACCCCTCGCATGGCTTTCGCCCCAGCACGGACTCCGAGTACGGAGATCCGCGCGCTTTCCAGCCCCACATGTCAACGTGCACCACGACCGCCGAACGCGGGTCCATTCACTGCCGAGCAGCCATACCTATCCCCCTTGCTGTATTAGGTCCTATACGTAGACAGCAGAGACCGAGCCGATGTCCCGCTGGACGTGGTAACCGGCCGATTCCTACCCGAAACTTCTCCCTGAGATTAGCCTGAGAGCAAATAACTGGCACACGGATTTCATAGAACTCCCCAGTAACAATTCACTTCAGTACGATCGTGAATACGGACATTTCACGCACACGCAATGCCCCGAGAGTGACACTGGTAGAGAGCCCGGGGCAGGAGATCGAGCACTGACAGTAGCGACGAGAACCACAACGATCCCGCTGCGCTCTCTGCATCAATCTTGCACATCTCCAGCGTAATCAGCAAATTCCGCAAATGGGTCAGGCGAACTGATCGAGTGACCGAATCCAACCGATGGCGTCGTGCCAGCACATTCGCCGCCAAGGAACGCCCAGAGAATACCAGTGCACCGGATTTACGAGGGACAACCTGACGCCACACCTGTCGCCCGCGAAATATCCATTCGCTACCCACAACATTGCGGGATCGACTCAATTATGAGTTTATTTGACGCCTCGGGACATACTGGACATTACTCGAACCGACTATAAAAAAGGCTTCAGGTTCGTAACACGCCGCTATTCCGGCCAATGAGAATTCACTCCAGGCAACGATGCCACGACTGCAACATCGCCCGCCCGTACGCGCCCGCACCGACGACGACGGGCTCCGCCGATAATCGGCGGAGCCCGTTGTCAGGACTGCTGGTCAGTCTTCGTAGGCATCCAGCGGCGGGCACGAGCACACCAGATTGCGGTCACCGAACGCTCCGTCGATGCGCCGCACCGACGGCCAGACCTTCGGACGGGCATGGCCGACACCGCGCGGGTACACCGCGGTCTCGCGGCTGTACGGGTGGTTCCACTCGGCGACCAGGCTCGCCGCGGTGTGGGGCGCGCCGCGCAGCGGGTTGTCGGTCACCGGCCACACACCCGCGGCGACCTGGTCGATTTCGCCGCGAATGGCGATCATGGCGGCGATGAACTCGTCGATCTCCTCGAGGTTCTCGCTCTCGGTGGGTTCCACCATCAGGGTGCCCGCGACCGGAAAGCTCATGGTCGGCGCGTGGAAACCGTAGTCCGCCAGGCGTTTCGCCACATCGTCGACCGTGACACCGGTCTGTTTGGTGATGTCGCGCAGATCCAGGATGCACTCGTGGGCGACCATGCCGTTCTCACCGGTGTAGAGCACCGGGAAGAAGGCATCGAGGCGCCGGGCGATGTAATTGGCCGACGCGATCGCGGTCAGGGTCGCCGCGCGCAGGCCCTCGGCGCCCATCATCCGGATGTAGGCCCAGGTGATCGGCAGGATCGACGCGGAACCGTAGTTCGCCGCCGAGACCGCGTGCGAGCCCGCTTCCAGCGGGTCACCGGGCAGGTACTGCGCCAGGTGCGAGCGCACCGCGACCGGGCCGACACCGGGACCGCCGCCACCGTGCGGGATACAGAAGGTCTTGTGCAGGTTCAGGTGGCTCACATCGCCGCCGAACCGGCCCGGACGAGCAAGGCCGACAAGGGCATTGAGGTTGGCGCCGTCGACGTACACCTGGCCGCCCGCGTCGTGCACGAGCGAGCACAACTCGGCGACCTCGTGCTCGTAGACACCGTGGGTGGACGGGTAGGTGATCATGATGCAGGCCAGCCTGTCGGCGTGGTCGGCGATCTTGGCGCGCAGGTCGTCGAGGTCGACATCGCCGTTGGCGCGACACTTCACCACCTCCACACGCATCCCGACCATCGCCGCCGAGGCCGCGTTGGTGCCGTGCGCACTCGAGGGGATGAGACAGGTATCGCGGTGGTCGTCGCCGCGATCGAGGTGGTAGCGGCGGATCGCGAGCAGACCCGCGTACTCGCCCTGGCTACCGGCGTTGGGCTGTAGGCTCACCGCGTCGTAACCGGTGATCTCGGCCAGCCAGTGTTCGAGGTCGGCGATCAACGTGCGGATGCCAGGGGTGTCCTCGGTGGGGGCGAAGGGGTGCAGGCGGGCGAAGCCGGGCCAGGTGATGGGCTCCATCTCGGCGGTCGCGTTCAGCTTCATGGTGCACGAACCGAGCGGAATCATGCTGCGGTCCAGCGCGATGTCCTTGTCCGAGAGCGCGCGCAGGTAGCGCAGCATGGCGGTCTCGGTGTGGTGGCGGGTGAACGCCGGGTGGGTCAGGTACTGCGAGGTGCGGGTCTCGATCGCATCGGGCTCGCTGCCCGCGCCCGCGTCGGGAGTCAGTGCGGTGCCGAAGGATTCGACGACGGCGGCGACGTGCGCGTCGATGGTGGCCTCGTCGCAGGCGATGGCGACGTGGTCGGCGTCGACCAGGCGCAGATTGATGCCCTTCGACTTCGCCTTGGCGACAACGGCTTCCGCGCCGCCGGGCACGTGCGCGAGTACGGTGTCGAAGAACGCGCTGTGCACAACGGCCCCACCGAGACCGGCCGCGACCGCGGCGGCGTGCTCGTGCACCCGGCGCGCGATGGCGCGCAGGCCGTTGGCACCGTGGTAGCTCGCGTACATCGCGGCGACGATGGCCAGCAGCACCTGGGCGGTGCAGATGTTCGAGGTGGCCTTCTCCCGGCGGATGTGCTGCTCGCGGGTCTGCAGCGCCAGCCGGTACGCGGGCGCGCCGTCCGCGTCGACGGACACGCCGACCAGGCGGCCGGGCAGCTGGCGAGCGAAGGCCGTGCGCACCGCCAGGTAGCCGGCATGGGGGCCGCCGAAGCCCATCGGTACGCCGAAGCGCTGGGTTGTGCCGAAGCACACATCGGCGCCCTGTTCACCGGGCGGAGTGCTCAGCGTCATCGCGAGCAGATCGGCACCGGCGGCGACCAGTGCGCCGCGTTCGTGGGCGGCGGCGAACAAGGCGGTCCAGTCGACGATCCGGCCCGACGCGCCCGGGGTCTGCACGATCACGCCGAAGAACTCGCCTTCCGGCAGCGACCCGGTCGACAGGTCGGCCTCCACGAGCTCGATGCCGAGCGGCTCAGCCCTGGTGCCGATGATGGTCTTGGTCTGCGGGAACAGATCGATGTCGATCAACAGTCGGTCGGACTTGGACTTGCCCGCACGGCGCAGCAGCGTCATCGCCTCGGACGCGGCCGTGGCCTCGTCGAGCATGGAGGCGTTCGCGACGTCCATACCGGTCAGATCCGACACCATGGTCTGGAAGTTGAGCAGTGCCTCGAGCCTGCCCTGGCTGATCTCGGGCTGGTACGGGGTGTAGGCGGTGTACCAGGCGGGGTTCTCCAGCAGATTGCGCACCAGCACCGGCGGGGTGAGGGTGTCGTAGTAGCCCAGACCGATCATCGAGGTGGCGACGGTGTTCGCCTGCGCCAGCGCGGCCAGTTCCTCGAGCACCCCGTGCTCGGAGGCGGGCGCGGGCAGTACGCCGAGGCCGGATTCGTCAAGGATCGTGGCAGGCAACGCCGTGGTCGCGAGTGCGTCGAGGGACTCGACGCCGATGGTCGCGAGGATCCGGGCGAGTTCGTCGGAATCGGGTCCGATGTGGCGGTCGGCGAACGAACGGGTCACGGCAGCTCCAGGTCGGGCGGGTCGACCTCATGGTCGACGGGTACCAGCCCTCCCCCTCTGTCTGTGCGCCTGAGAGATTCGGAAACCCGGCCCGTGGACCGTGCCCCTTTCCCCGTGGGCGGGCAGCCGGATGCCACCGCTTTCCAGAGGCGTCGAATCACCGTGCGGTCCCTGTTGCCTGAGAGATTGACGGGGAGGTGCTGCTCCTTCGGCGCCCCGACTCTCACGAATCGAGGACTCTCCCGCACGGCGGCGACGCGGTATCGATTCTAGATGGAGCAAACCCCCGGCCGCGCCACCAGGGGCACGCCGGGGGTGTAGCGCTCATCACTGCGGGTGGGACCGAGCCGCAACCGCAGGCACCGCTAACCGGTCTTGCGGTTCTCCCGCACCTTGCGACGGAAGGACAGTTCGTCCTCGGGGCGGTCGGTGATGGCGGTCGCCCGCTCTGCCGGGAAATCGGCGATCGCGCCGGTCAGTTCCCGCATGGCGCCACCCACGGCAATGCCGAAGACGCCCTGGCCGCCCTGCAGTAAATCGACGACCTCCTCGGGCGAGGTGCACTCGTACACCGAGGTCCCGTCGGAGAACAGGGTGATCCCGGCCAGATCGCCCACGCCACGACTGCGCAGGTGATCGACGGCGATCCGGATGTTCTGTAAAGAGATGCCCGCGTCCAGCAGCCGCTTCACGATCTTGAGGACCAGGATGTCCTTGAACGAGTACAGCCGCTGGCTGCCCGACCCGGCCGCACCACGAATCGACGGCACGACCAGCCCGGTCCGGGCCCAGTAGTCGAGCTGACGGTAGGTGATACCGGCGACCTGACACGCGCTCGGCACCCGGTAGCCGACCAGATCATCCGGAACCGAGTCGTCCGGGAACAAGCCAGGCTGCACGACATCCTGCGTTTGTTCTTCCACTGATCGCTCCTTCTGCCGACGTTCTCGGGTCGGAGTCACGACGGATGTTGCCCGACTTTCGAGGTTACTCCTGCCATTGTCGGACCTGCGGTGTCGTCACACCAAGCACCAAACGCCGCGATTCCCTGGACCTCTACTTCAGGATGAGTCTTCTGGCGGCTAGCGCCGCGGGCGCTCAACTGTCGGTGGCCTTGAAGTCGTCGGGTGAGACCGACTCCAGGAACTCCTTGAACTTCTCCACCTCGTCCTCGCGTTCGTCGGGCATCACCAAGCCCGCCTCGGCGAGCACCGGCTCCTCTGCATAGATCGGGCACCCCACGCGCAGGGCGATCGCCACCGAGTCCGACGGTCGCGCCGAGACCCGTAGGTCGCCGTCGAAGACCAGATCGGCGTAGAACGTGCCCTCCTGCAGATCCACGATCCGCACTTCCTTGAGTGTGTGTCCCAGCTCGGTGATCAGAATCTTGATCAGATCGTGCGTGAGCGGACGGATCGGCGTGACCCCCTCCTGCTCGAGCACGATCGCGGTGGCCTCGGCCTGCCCGATCCAGATCGGCAGATACCGCTCCCCCGAAGCCTCCCGCAGCAGCAGCACGGGCTGGTTCTGTGGCTGCTCGACACGGATGCCGATGACACGCATCTCGCTCATGAGTAAGTCCTGCCTCCCATACTCGGCCGCCGGCCGGCACGACAGCTGCACAGCTCGCCGTATCAACGAGTCTAGGCGAATTCTGAGACGCGCAAGGAAGACGTTCGAGCCGAAATCGGTGTGTAGCCGGGGCGATACCTGATCATCCGGCCGGGTGTGTCAGCCGCCGAGGGCTGTGCGCACCGCGGCTTTCACCAGTGCGGCGTGCAGGTTCAGCGACAGTGCCGCGAGTTCGCGGACGGTCTCCTCGGCGCGAGCGCGCGCATCGGCATCACGGCTCTTCGCGATCGGCGCGGCGATCTGCGCGATCAATGCTGCCTCGCGGTCGGCGGCGAGCTTGAAGGCGCGCAGATGACGTGCCTCCAAACCGAATTCGGCCATCGCCTTCGCCGCGTGCGCGAGTGTCACCGCGTCGGACTCGAAGAAGCCGCCCACACCGGGGACGATCAGTCCCGCGCGCAGCAGATCGTCGAGAAAACGGTCGTCGATATCAGCTTTGGCGAGCAGGTCGGACCTGGTCAGCCGCACGCCGACATCGACACGTAGTTCCTCGGAGGTTATCGCGCCTGCGACGATGCCGAGGCGACGCGGCGCGGCCGGACTCGTCGCCTCGGCATCGGCGCCCGCGGGGCCGGACACACTGTGCCCGGCCTCCGCGGTGCCGTGGTGGGAATGCGCGCGGGCGCGCGCTTCACGCACACCCAACGTCGCAGCGCCACTGTCGATCGCTTCCAACTGTTCCTTGATCACCTTCAACGGCAGGTACTGATCGCGTTGCGCGGTCAGCACGAAACGCAGCCGTTCGTAATCGGCCACCGAGAACCGCCGGTATCCCGACGGTGTCCGTTCCGGCCGGATCAGGCCCTCGGATTCGAGGAACCGGATCTTGGAGATGGTGATATCAGGAAAATCTGGTCGCAGCAGGTCGAGTACGGAGCCGATCGACATCCCTCCGCGCGCCCACTGCGCCGCCCCTGTCACAGCACTGTGCCCTTCGCGGGCACCAGTACCGGTGGGGTCATCGCGACCCCGCGCCCGACGCCGACTCGTTCGCCTGGGTGCGCGGACCGGTCAGGAAGACCAGCCGGAACTTGCCGATCTGGACCTCGTCGCCGTTCTGCAGCTCCGAGGAATCCACCGGCTCCCGGTTGACGTAGGTGCCGTTGAGGCTGCCCACATCGACGACCTGGAACGAGTCGTCGTCCTGACGGAACTCGGCATGCCGACGGCTGACGGTGACGTCATCCAGGAAGATGTCACTGTCGGGATGGCGGCCGGCCGAAGTGGTCGGCTGATCCAGCAGAAAACGCGAGCCCGCGTTCGGGCCACGCTTGACCACCAGGAGGGCCGCACCGGCAGGCAGGCCCTCGACGCCCTGAACCGGCTGTTCGCCGGCCGGCTCTGCGGAGCGCGACGCGTCGACCTCGTTGAGGAAGTCCGCGCGGAAGACCGATGTCGTCTCGGCCGCGGTTTCCCCGTAACCCGGGTCCCTGTTCTCGCTCACCGTTTCTCTCCTCCTCGAACCTGATTATCCATGCAAGCAGGTGCTGTATTCGGCGACACGACCGGCGCGATCACATCGCCAGGATAAAGATCCCGGCGTCGATTCCCCGACGTATCCGCTTGGCTTTGACCGTACCCTGCCGGGGCGTGCCCGTGCAGGGAGAACTGTGAAGGCTGAGTCAGCCCCCGATAACTCCTTGATAACCCGCCGCATCCAGCAGTTCACCCAGGGCGGAATCGAGAGTTGTCTCGTCGTCGAACGCGAGCTCGAACAGCCATCCTTCGTCGTAGGGATCTTCGTTGAGCGTCTCCGGCGTCTGGACCAGATCCTCGTTCACCGCAACGACTTTGCCGGTGAGCGGGGCGTAGATGTCGGACACGCTCTTGGTCGACTCGACCTCGGCGATGCTGTCGCCGACGGTCACGTCTGCGTCGACCTCGGGCAGCTGGACGAACACGACGTCACCCAGCTGTGACTGGGCGTAATCGGTGATGCCGACACGGACCGCAGTGGGGCTGGTCCGCCGCACCCATTCGTGCTGTTCGGTGTAGCGCAGTTCCTCAGGGGTCCGGGTCACTGGACGTCCTTTCATCGTCGACGTTGCACGCAACAGTATCGACTAGCTCCCACGGTGGGGCACAGGCGGTATCGATCGCGCGACCGCGATCGCGAGCCCCGCGTAGAGCAGCCCGGTCCAGACATAGAGCGCCGTGCCCCAGATCAGCAATGCCCAGCCGAAGGCCCATCCGAAACTCGCCCCCGCCCAGTCCATTTCCCCGGTCAATATCCACGGCAGGGCCGACATCAGCGCGAAAGTGGCCGCTTTGCCCAGGTAGATCACTTCCGGCGCGGGTAGTTCGCGCCGCTTATATACCGAAAGGGTCGCGGTGAGCACCAGATCGCGTGCGATCAAGATCACCGCCAGCCACCACGGCAGCAGGCCGCGCACGACGAAGGCCACCAGGGTGGTCACCAGGTAGAGCCGATCGACGAGCGGATCGAGCAGCGCTCCCAGCCGCGAGGACTGATCGAGCAGGCGGGCGAGTTTGCCGTCGAGGAAATCGGTGAAACCGCTGGCGATCAGCAGGGCGAAGGCCCAGCCGTCGGCCTGGCGGACCAGCAGGAGCCAGAGGAAGACGGGGATGCCGATCAACCGCACCACGCTCAATGCGTTGGGCACGGTCAGGATGCGGTCGCTGAACACGCCACCGTTTTCGGTGTCGTGCGTGCCCGGCGTTCCTGATTCGGTTGCCACGCCCATGCTTACCTCAGCGACCCCGGCTCGCGCCATCCGGCCACGCCGAAACGCCGTCAACTCCGCTGTGTATCGAATGCGGCGCTGCCCGGCGCGCGGCGAACGACTAATCTGGGCAGTCGTGTCCGACAGTGGTATCGATCTGCGCTCCTACGTTTCCGCGGAGGACGCCCGCGAACGCGGCCGGGCGGCCAGCAAGCGGGTGCCCGTCACCGAGCGTGACCGCGCCGCGGCGAGCCCCGATCGCCCGACGGTGCGCGAATTCATCGACATCAGCAACCGGGGCCGGATCGAGCGGCTGGTGCCGCTGCGGATCGGCCGGATGATCGCCTCGCCGTTCACCTTCTTTCGCGGTGCCGCCGGTCTGATGGCCGCCGACCTCGCCGCCGGGCCCGACAGTGGTCTGGCGGCCCAGATCTGTGGTGACGCCCACGCCGCCAACTTCGGCCTCTACGGCACCCAGCGTGGCGAGATCGTGATGGATATCAATGATTTCGACGAGACGGTCATGGGCCCGTGGGAGTGGGATCTGGAACGCCTGGCGGCGAGCCTCGTGCTGGCGGGACGAGAGAGCGGCGTCGACGAGGACGACTGCCTGCGCGCGGCACGCGATGCCGCCCGTTCCTACCGCCACACCGTCGCCGACCTGGCCGACATGCCGTTCATGCAGTCCTGGACCGCGCTGCCCGACGAGTCGATCCTCACCAGCGCCAAAGCCGAGGACCTGCTCGACGACTTCAAGAAGGCCGCGAAGAAGGCCCGCAAGAACACCAGTGCCAAGGTGGTGGCGAAGTGGACCGAGCACCTCGACGACCACGAGACCGACATCCGCAAGCATCGCTTCGTCAGCGATCCGCCCGTGCTGACCGCGGTCGAGCGGCCGGTGTCGGAAGCCGTAATCGACGGACTGCAACGCTACGCGGGCACGATCAGGGAGTCCCGCCGCAATCTGCTGGCCAGGTTCGCGGTCTCCGATGTCGCTTTCCGGATCGTCGGCACCGGCAGCGTCGGGCTGCACAGTTACGTGGCGCTGTTGCACGGCAACGACGGCGAGGCGGTGGTGTTGCAGGTCAAACAGGCGCGTCCGTCCGCGCTCGCCCCGTTCCTGCCGCCCGCCGAGCCCCGGCACGAGGGCGAACGGATCGTGGTCGGCGCGCGGAGCGTGCAGTCCGAGACCGACATCCTGCTCGGTTGGACGACCATCGAACTCGACGAGTCGCTGCCGTTCATCGTGCGCCAGTTCCGCAATCTCAAGGGCAGTATCGACCCGGCGGCGCTGTCGGCCGACGATCTCGACGACTACGGTCGGCTCGCGGGCGCGCTGCTCGCCCGTGCGCACGCACGCTCGCTCGACCCGCGCGCGCTGGCGGGGTATCTGGAAACCGACGACGATGACGACGACCGGTTCGAGGACTCGGTGGCAGGCTTCGCGGTGCGCTATGCCGACCGCACCGAGGCCGATCACGCCGAACTCGTCGCGGCCGTGGCGGACGGCACGATCGCCGCCGAACAGGATTGACCGAGCTACGATGTACGCCAACGGTTCTCGGCACAGCTCCCGTGTGCGCAGGGCCGCGCCAACGACCAACGAAGGGCGGTCTCCATGCTCGTGCGCGTGCAGAATGCGGCAGGCAGCGATGCCGAGGCGGCACTGATCGATTGGTTGCGCAGGTGGAAGGACCCATCGAGCCCGCACGGCGTCGCCACGATCAACTGCAGCCTGTTCCACCAGGATCGGCTGCACCAGTTCGACGCGGTGGTCTGGACCCCGACCAGTTGCGTGATCATCGAGGCCGAGATGTTCACCGCCCCGCAGGACGGCGTGCTGGAGATCCCGCTCAACGGTCCGTGGATGGTCTCGGGCGAACTCGCCCAGTTCGCGGGCGCGGAGAAATCCACGCCGCTGGAACGTTCGCGTGATCACACCTTCGCCCTGCAGGACTATCTCGCCGCGCGCGGGCTCGGCCAGCGCGCGGTGCACGGTCTCGGCCTGATCGTGCCGATGCCCGGCGCCCAGATCGACGTGCACCAGGGCTGGAGCGATCCGAGCTTCGATGTGATCGTCACCGACGACCCGTATCGGCTCGAGATGTACTTCGAATTGCTGGCCGAGAAGGAACACAACCTCTGGACGGCCAACGACGTCGCCATCGCGTTCCGTGGTCTCGGCATCCTGCCGTACCTGCCGGCACCGCAGGATCTGCTCAACGAGGGTTTCCTCGGTCCGATCGACGTGACGCTGTGGCACGGCGGGCCCACCCAGGCGGCCGCGGAGACCTACGCCGAGGAACAGGCCGAGTACGAACGTCAGGCGCAGTCCCGTGGCATGGTCGCGCCGTGGTACAGCCCGTGGAAGCTGTATCCGCGGATCGACGGCGATCTCGATTTCGGCCGGGCGTTCCTGCGGATCACCCTCGCCCTCGGCATGATCGTGGCCATCGTGTGGGTGCTGTGGTTCCTGGTGACGGCGGTGCTCACCTACGGTCCGGCCTGAACGGGACCGCGCGGCGGCCGTCGTCGCGTCCGTGATCGTTCGTGGCGCCGGCGTTGTCCGGATGACGATGATCGGCGCCGGTGCCGCACTGACCGCGACGATTCCGTTGACGTTCTCCGCGCACGGCGGCCCGAGCGAGCTCGATCGCGTGGTGTCGGACAACACCGTCTCCCCCGGTCTCGCGCAGGTACTCGTCGCACCGAGCAACGCGCCGGTGGTCGTGGCGCTACTGGTGGCCGCGAGTGCCTGGTTCGCCGTGCGCCGGCAATGGTGGAAGGCCGTGACGATGCTGGTGGTTCCCGAGATCGCGTTGGCGGCCAACACCTGGCTGCTGAAACCACTGTGGGATCGGCAGCTGGACGACCACCTCGCCTACCCGAGCGGGCATACCGTTCACATGGTCGCTGTCGCAACAACTTTCGCGTGCCTGGTGACCGATATCCGGATCCGGATCGCGGCCGCAGCCGGCACGGCGTCCGCGCTGATCATGATCACCGCGGGCATGGTCGAACTCGGGTACCACCACGCCACCGACGTGCTCGGTGGCGCGGCGGCGGCCCTCGCCATGACGGTCGGGCTGTGCTGGATCTGCGAGGTGCTGCACCGCCGCGTCTGACCGCCCACCCGACGGACCCGCGCCCGGGCCCGTCCGTCGACGAGCCGGGCGCGGTGCACGCCGCTACCGACGATCGAAAACGCTGGCGTCGCTCAGCATTTCGGCGCGCAGCATCGTCTCGGGCACGCCCATCGCCTCCACCAGCGTCAGCGCGTCGGGGCGCAGCCGGTCGACGAGTTCGTTCACCCCGCGCCGCACCGCCTTGGCCCGCTCCACCGACATGAACCGGTGCATGATGTACCAGGCCAGGTTGTCCTCCAGCGAGGCGTACACGTAGAGGTCGCAGACGGTCTCGGCCAGCGCCTTGGCATCCGGGTCCTCGATGAGGGCGATGCCGTCGACGAATTCCTCGAGCACGAGCCGGTCGATGTGCGCCGTGCCCGCCGCCAGGATGTGGTCCTGAGCATTGTTGAACGCCTCGAACGGGCCGGTGTCGGCGGCGCGGGCGCGCAGTCGGTGCGCGGCGGTGCGCAGCAGGTAGTCCTCGCGGTCGGCGAACAGCTGCAACTGGACGTCGCGTTTGGACAGGTCGCCTTCGTCGACGGTCTCGTCGTTGCGGTCACGCAGGGTCTGGATCAGCTGGCGCACACCCGAACGTTTGCGCACCACGTCACCGGCCATGGTGGCCGCGAACCGCACCCAGCCCAGTGCGTCGAGGTCGCGAACCTCGTCGGAGTAGGCCGTGAGCAGCTCCTTGGCCACCAGCTGGGTCAAGACGACATTGTCACCCTCGAAGGTGGTGAAGACATCGGTGTCGGCTTTCAACGTCACCAGACGATTCTCGGTGAGGTAGCCCGCACCACCACAGGCCTCGCGGCATTCCTGAATCGCCCGCGTGGCGTGCCGGGTCTGGGCGACCTTCAGACCGGCGGCACGCTTCTCCAGCGCGCGCTGGGAACTCGTTTCGGTGTCCTGGCCGCGCTGGACCAGGTCCATCCGGCGCACGAGGTCGTTCTGGGCGAAGGCCAGCGCGAACGACTTCGCCACCAGCGGCAGCAGCCTGCGCTGATGGCTGCGGTAGTCCAGCAGCAGGGTCTCCTCGCCGGTGTCGGGGTCGGCGAACTGGCGGCGTGCCAGCGCGTACCGCACAGCGATGCTCAGCGCCACCCTGGTGCCCGCCGCGGCCGCGCCGCCGACGCTGACCCGGCCGCGCACCAGCGTGCCGAGGGTCGTGAAGAAGCGGCGGCTCGGGTTCTCGATCTCGGAGCTGTAGGTGCCGTCCTCGGCCACGTCGGCGTAGCGATTGAGCAGGTTCTCGCGGGGGATCCGGACGTGGTCGAAGACGATCCGGCCGTTGTCGACACCGGGCAGGCCGCCTTTGAGACCGTCGTCGTAAGTGGTCACGCCGGGCAGGTCGGCGCCGAGTTCGTCACGGATCGGCACCAGCAGGCAGTGCACCCCTTTGCTCTCGCCGCCGACGATCAACTGCGCGAACACCGCGGCCATCCGCGCGTGGACCGCAGCGCCACCGATGTAATCCTTGCGCGCCGACGGGGTCGGGGTGTTGACGACGAATTCCCGCGTGGCCGGATCATAGGTGGCCGTGGTCTCCAGATCGGAGACGTCGCTACCGTGCCCCGACTCGGTCATCGCGAAACAGCCGAGCAGGTCGAGCGAGATCAGTCGCTTGATGAAGTCACGGTGACGTTCGGTGCCCAGGTTCTCCACCGCGCCGCCGAACAGGCCCCACTGAACGCCGGATTTCACCCACAGCGACAGGTCGGCATAGGCCAGCATCTCCAGACCGGTGACCGCCCCGCCGGGATCGCCCGTGCCGCCGTTCTCGGGCCGGAAGCCCCGCTCTGGGTAGCCCATGGTCGCGATGGCCCGCATCTGGTCGAGCACGCGAGCCCTGGCGGCGTGGATGTCGAGTTCGGGATCGTCGGTGAATTCCGCGCCGGCGAGCTGGGTTCGCGCCTGTTCCCTGACCGTGCGCCACGGTCCGTCCAGCGCTGCGCGCAGGTGTTCTGCCGTCGTCGTTGTGCCGGTAGCCATGTACTCGACAGTAGCCCGCGCACGATGTGTCCCCCAGGCCCGAAACTCGGTTCGGGCGAAAGTCTTGCCCACCGATTGAACATACGTTTAACATATTGAACATGCGTTCAGCCGATCTCACCACCGCCGCCAGGATTCGCGACGCCGCGATCGAATTGTTCGGTGAGCAGGGCTTCGGCGTCGGCGTTCGGGCGATCGCCGCCGCGGCGGGAGTCTCGCCCGGGCTGGTGAATCACCACTTCGGCTCCAAGGACGGCCTGCGCGCGGACTGCGACGATCGTGTGCTCGAGATCATCCGCGACGAGAAGTTGCGGGCGATCCAGGCACCGGGTCCGGCGGGGATGCTGAACGCGATGGCCGAGATCGAGATGTACGCCCCCCTGGTGGCCTACATGCTGCGCAGCTTCCAGGCAGGCGGCGCGCTCGCGGAGTCGCTGCTCGAACACATGATCACCGACGCGGAGCAGTACATGCGGACCGCCGTCGAGGCAGGCAAGATCAAGCCGAGTCGCGATCACGCCGCGCGGGCCCGCTACATCGTGCTCTGCCACGTCGGCGCCATGAATCTCTACCTCCAGATGCGCCTGCACCGCGACGGAAAACTCGACTACCGCAAGGCGATTCGCGCCCTCTCCGACGAGATCACCTTTCCGGCACTCGAGCTCTACACCCAGGGATTGCTCACCGATTCGACCATGCTCGACACCATTTTCGAGGAGTAGACGATGCCCTCCCCCACCACCGACCGGGTCATCGATGTCGCGGACCTGCGAAAGACCTTCGGCCGCTTCACCGCGCTCGACGGACTCGACCTCCAGGTCGGCGCCGGCGAGATCCACGGCTTCCTCGGCCCCAACGGCTCGGGCAAGTCCACCACCATCCGGATTCTGCTCGGCGTCCTCCGCGCCACCGGCGGCGAGGCCGCGGTCTTCGGCCGTGACCCGTGGTCCGATGCGGTGGAACTGCATCGCCGGATCTCCTATGTGCCCGGCGATGTCACCCTGTGGCCATCGCTGTCGGGCGGCGAGACGATCGATCTGCTCGCCCGCATGCGCGGTGGATCGGACCGGTCACGGCGCGACGAGCTGATCGAACGCTTCGACCTGGACCCCACCAAGAAGGCGCGCGCGTACTCCAAGGGCAACCGGCAGAAAGTCGCACTGGTGGCGGCGTTCTCGGCGAACGCCGACCTGCTGATCCTCGACGAGCCGACCTCGGGTCTCGACCCGTTGATGGAGCAGGTCTTCCAGGACTGCGTGCGCGATGCCGCGGCCCGCGGAGCGACGGTGCTGCTGTCGAGCCACATCCTGTCCGAGGTCGAGCACCTGTGTGACCGGGTCACCATCATCCGCGCCGGGGTGACCGTCGAATCCGGTTCACTGAACGAGCTCCGCCACCTGAGCCGCACTGCCATCACCGCCGACCTGATCGGCGATCCCGGTGACCTGAGCACCATGGCCGGTGTCGGTGACGTCGAACGGGACGGTTCGACCCTGCGCTGCCAGGTCGACGCCGACCACCTCGGCGCACTGATCCGGGTACTCGGCGACGCGGGGGTCCGCAGCCTGACCAGCGCCCCACCGACCCTCGAGGATCTGTTCCTTCGCCACTACCACGTCGACGACGCCGAGAAGGTGCGAGCATGACCGCGATCACCCGTACCGCAGGCGAATTCGCCGGCACCGGTCAGATGCTGCGCCTGTTCCTGCGCCGCGATCGGGTGGTCGCGCCGCTGTGGTCGCTGCTGATCGGGCTGATGCCCGCGCTGCAGATCGTGTCGATCGAGGACATCTACAGCACCCAGCAGCAGCTCGACCAGTTCGCGGCGACCACGGCGGCCAGCCCCGCGCTGATCGCCATGTACGGGCCGGTTTTCAGCTCGGCGGTCGGTTCCATCGGCACCTGGAAGGCCGGTGCGATGTACGCGATGATCGCGATCGCCGCGGTGCTGACGGTCATCCGCCACACCAGGGTCGAGGAGGAGACCGGGCGCGCGGAACTGGTGGGCGCCACCAGCATCGGCCGCTTCGCCGGGCTCACCGGCGCGCTCGCGCTCACCTACGGCGCTTCGGTGCTCGCCGGAATCGCCTGCGCCGCCGGCCTGATGGTTACCGATCTGCCGATCGCCGGATCGGTCGCCTTCGGCGCGGCGCTCGCCGCGTCGGGTGTCGTCTGGGGTGCGGTGGCCGCGGTCGCCGCACAGGTCAGCACCGGCGCGCGGCTCGCGCGTGGGATCGCGCTCGGCACGCTGGGCGCGGCGTTCGCGGTGCGCGCGGTCGGTGACGCGGGAAACGGTGTGCTGTCCTGGTTTTCGCCGCTGGGGTGGTGCCTGCAGATCCGCCCGTTCGCGGACGAGCGCTGGTGGGTGCTCGTGCCGTCGGCGGCGCTGGCCACCGGCGCGACCCTGCTCGCCTATCGGTTGCTGCGGACCCGCGATATCGGGGCGGGCCTGCTCGCCGAGCGCCCCGGACCGGCCGTGGCGGGCACCGCGCTGTCGGGTCCGGTGGGTCTGGCCTGGCGACTGCAGCGTGGTTCGCTGATCGCCTGGACGACCGGTTTCGCACTGTACGGCCTGCTCATCGGCGGTGCGGTGAACAGCATCGGAGGCATGCTCGATGACAGCGGCACCCTGCGCGACGTGGTCACCTCGATGGGCGGGTCGGCCGATCTGGAGAAGTCGTTCATCGCTTACGCCGTCACCATGCTGGCCGCCGCGGCCGCCGCCTACTCCGTGTCGGCTGTGCTGCGGTTGCACGAGGAGGAGAACTCCGGGCGTGCGGAAACCGTCCTGGCCGCGGCGGTGGGGCGCGTGCGCTACGCGTCGAGCCATCTGCTGTTCGCGATCGCGGGCCCGGCCGTGGCGCTACTGACCGCGGGCCTGGCGATCGGCATCGTCTGGGGTGCCACGAACGGCGATCTCGCCGGCAGAGTCGGCGAATCCCTGGGCGCGGTCGCGGTACAACTTCCCGCGGTCTGGGTGATCACCGCCGTCGCGATGGTGTTGTTCAGCGCGCTACCCCGGTACGCCACACTCGCCTGGGGCGTGCTGAGCGCGGTGATCGTGATCTTCCTGCTGGGTTCGCTGGGTAGCTTGCCGCAGTGGATCCTCGACCTCGTGCCTTTCGTCCATCCACCGAAATTGCCGGGTGCGGCGTTCGACCTCGTGCCGATCGCCTCCCTGATCGCCGTCGCGGGAGCGGGAATCCTGGTCGGTCTCCTGGCCTGGCGCCGACGCGACCTGCGCTGACCGCCGAGCACGCGCTACCCAGCCGAACAGGGGTGGTGAGGCGACCGCACCACCCCTGCGTCAGTACGCCCCGTCGCCGCGAGTGACCACCCCGATGGTGCGCGCGATCAACGCCAGATCCAGCACCATCGACCAGTTCTCGACGTAGGACAGGTCCAGGCGCACCGAATCCTCCGGCGACAGATCCGACCGCCCACTGACCTGCCACAGCCCGGTCACGCCCGGCTTCACCAACAGCCTTCGCCGCATCTCCCCGTCGTAGCTGTCGACCTCGCGTTGCACCTGCGGCCGGGGCCCGACGACGCTCATGTCACCGCGCAGCACGTTGAAGAACTGGGGCAGCTCGTCGAGGCTGTACTTGCGCAGGAACCGACCGACGGTGGTCACTCGCGGATCGTCTTTGACCTTGAAGAACAGCGGATTTCCACCGTGGCGCTCGATGAGCGCCTCCACCGTGGTGTCGGCGTCGACGAGCATGCTGCGGAATTTGATCATCCGGAAGGCGATCCCGTCGCGCCCGATCCGCTCCGACAGGTAGAACACCGGCCCCGCACTCGTCATCTTGACGGCGATCGCGATGGCCACGAGCATCGGCGCGACGAGCACCAGCACGGTCACGGCGAAACACAGGTCGAACAACGCTTTACGGCTCGACTTCGCGCGTTCGTAGCGTGGGGGATCGATGTGCAGCATCGGCATCCCGGCGACGAGTCGGTTGGTCAGCCGCTCCCCCGCGATGTCGGCGACGCCGGGCGCCACGATCAGATCGACGCCCAGCGGATCCAATGCCCATGCCATCCGGCGCAATTCGGCGGGTCCGAGATGATCGGTCGCGGCCACGGCCACCGAATCGGCGCCACTGCGGCGCACCGCCTCCAGCACCGAACGATCGTCGCCGAGCACCGACGGCCCGTCCGACGTATCGAACTGCGCGCCGACCGATCCCGCGGGCACGCAGACACCGACCACGCGATAGCCGGAGCCGGGATCGCCCGTGAACGCGGACGCCATCGCCTGCGCGGCCTCCGGAGAACCCACGACGAGCACCGCGATGTGACACCGGCCCTTCGCCCGCCACCGCCGCAACCGCCACCTCCAGGCCAACCGCCCCACGACCAGCGCGATCAGCCCGGCGGGCAGGGCGATGGCGAGATAGCCCCGCGCGACCTCCACCCGGAACAGCAGCGCGAGGATGGCGAGCACACCGAACAGCCGCAGGGTCGCCGACACCAGCCTGCGAAACTCCTCGGTCCCGGTTCCGACCACCTGCGGCGTGCGGGTGCCGTATCCGTGCAGCAGCGCCAGCCACCCGCCGGCCAGCGCCAGCGACACCACGGAGTAGCCGATCTCATACGGCAGCGGCCAGGCCAGGGGCGGCGCCGCGGGCCCGTCGAAGCGGATGACCTGCGCCGCGGCGACCGCCCCGAACACCGCGATCACATCGGTCACCGCTAATCGCTGACCCAACGCGGTCTGCCAACTCTCGCGCTGCGTACGGCGCAGCACTTCGACACCGTTGACAACATCCACGTCGCCATTCCCGGTGAGCTCGTAGCTCATGAACCCACACCTCCCCTTCGGGAGACAAAAATCGTTTTCCCGATCCCCGTCGATCGGAACGCGGCCGTTGCGACCGGCCTACTTCCCGTCGATTCGAAACCCGCCCGCTGATTGTTACAGACCACCAGTAACGGTTCTTCCCGAAGACTCACCGCCACAAACGATTCCGGTAGTTAGCCAAGTCACAACGCGAACGAAAAGCTATCACCGAACCGCTATTGCCTTTCGATATGAATGCAGAACAATCACTCCAATGAGTGATCGGCATCACAGAGTTGTGAGGAATGGTCACCCGCGCCGACAGTTAGCCGGTGCCGGAATAACCCGGTGTGAGCCCGAAAATTACCATGAATCTGTTTCGGTCCGTAGGGTTCGGGCCATTCCTGATGCCCGCCGCTGTAACGTCTCGGCCCGCCGGTTCGACTTCCGGCATGACCGGCACGCACCGCGGCAGCTCGGGTGAACAGGTATGAAGGTGGGCTCCACGTGCAATGTCGACTCTGTGATTCCGAACGGCTCACGAGCGTGCTCGACTTGGGCGCCACCCCGCCCTGCGAGAGCTTTCTGTCCGCGGCCGAACTCGACCTGCCCGAATCGACGTATCCGCTGCACCTGCGGTTGTGCGAGGACTGCCTGCTGTTGCAGATCCCGGCGCTGATCACCCCCGAGGACACCTTCACCGAGTACGCCTACTTCTCCTCGTTCTCCGACAGCTGGGTCCGCCACGCCGAGCAGTTCGTCGCCACGACCGCCGAGCGGCTCGACCTGGGTGGCGATTCGTTCGTCGTCGAGGTGGCCAGCAACGACGGCTATCTGTTGCGGCACGCGGTCACGCGCGGCATCCGTTGCCTGGGCATCGAGCCCTCGGTGAATGTCGGGCTCGCGGCCCGCGAGATCGGCGTGCCGACGGAAACGGCGTTCCTGGATCAGGATTGCGCCGCCCGGATCCGCGCCGAGCACGGCCCCGCCGACCTGGTGGTCGCCAACAACGTCTACGCCCATGTGCCCGATCTGCGCGGGTTCACCCACGCACTGCGCACCCTGCTCAGCGACGACGGCTGGTGCAGCATCGAAGTGCATCACGCGCTGAATCTGGTCCAGCTCGGCCAGTTCGACACCATCTATCACGAGCACTTCCAGTACTACACCGTCCATTCGGCACAGCGCGCGCTGGCGATCGCCGGCCTGACGGTCGTCGATGTGGAACTGCTCGACACCCACGGTGGCTCGATTCGGCTGTGGGCCCGCCCCGACGCCGTCGCCGAACCCACCGCCGCCGTCGGCGAGGTCCTCGACCTCGAGCGCGCGGCGGGCTTGCACGAACCCGCCGGCTACGCCACGCTCGGCGCCCGCGCCGAAGCGGTTCGCCACGAGCTGCTGCGTTTCCTGCTCGACTGCCGCGCTGCGGGAAAGCGGGTGGTCGGCTATGGTGCGCCGGGCAAGGGCAACACGTTGCTCAACTACTGCGGCATCCGACCCGACCTGCTCGAGTACACCGTGGATCGCAACCCCTACAAGCACGGCCGCTACACCCCCGGCACCCGGATCCCGATCCATCCGACCGAACGCATCGACGCCGACGAACCCGATGTCGTGCTGGTGCTGCCGTGGAATCTCGAAACCGAGATCACCGCCCAACTCGGCCACGTCGGGCAGTGGGGTGGCGAGCTGATCTACCCACTGCCGGTGCTGCACCGCGCCGCCACGGCAGTCGACCCGGCCGTGGCGGGCGCACTCTCCGAATGAAGGTGATCGAACCGATGAAGGTCGTACTGTTCTGCGGCGGATACGGCATGCGCATGCGCGGCGGATCCGACGACATCGTCCCCAAGCCGATGCAACTGGTGGGCCCGCGCCCGCTGCTGTGGCACGTGATGCGCTATTACGCCCACTACGGCCACAAGGAGTTCGTGCTGTGTCTGGGCTACGGCGCCGAGCACATCAAGAACTTCTTCCTCAGCTACCAGGAGTCGGCGTCCAACGACTTCGTCATCCGCAACGGCGAGGTGGAACTGCTGAGCAGCGACATCAGCGACTGGACGATCACCTTCGTCGACACCGGTGTGGAATCCGCGATCGGGGAGCGACTGCGCCGCGTGCGCGAGCACCTCGACGGCGACGAGTACTTCCTGGCCAACTACGCCGATGTCCTCACCGACGCCCCGCTGGACACCATGATCGACCGCTTCCACGCCTCGGGCGCGGCCGCGTCGATGATGGTGGTGCCGCCGCAGTCCTCGTTCCACTGCGTCGACGTCTCGCCCACCGGTGAGGTGAAGGACATCGTGCCGGTCGCGCAGATGCCGCTGTGGGAGAACGGCGGATACTTCGTGCTCAGCCAGGAGATCTTCGATCTGCTGCCCCCCGGTGGCGATCTGGTAGCCGACGCCTGCGGAACCCTCGCCGGGCAGGGCAGGCTCTTCGGGTATCAGCACCTGGGCTTCTGGAAACCGGCCGACACCTTCAAGGAACGCGCCGAACTCGACGACGCCTACCGCAACGGCACGCGACCGTGGATGGTGTGGGACCGACCGTGATCGGGTTGTTCACCACCCCACCGCGCCGGATCGCGGTACTCGGCGCGCACTGCGACGACATCGCGATCGGGATGGGAGCGACGCTGCTCGCGCTCACCGGCGCCGATCCCGGAGTCGAGGTGCGGGCCCTGGTTCTCTCCGGCGGCGGGACCGCTCGCGAAGCGGAGGAACGGGCGGCGCTCACCGCGTTCTGTTCGGGCATCGAGCCGCAACTGCACGTCCTCGATGTGCCCGACGGCCGCGCGCCCGCGCACTGGGACCGGATCAAAGACGCGCTGGCGGCCTTTCGACGGGGCGGCGAACCCGACGTCGTATTCGCCCCGCATCGTGGCGACGCCCACCAGGACCACCGCTTACTCGCCGAACTGGTGCCGACCGAGTTCCGCGACCACCTGACCCTGGGTTACGAGATCCTCAAATGGGAGACCGACACCCCAGCGCCGACCCTCTACCACCCGTTGAGTCACGCACTCGTACAACAGAAGTCGCGTCTGCTCCACGATCACTATCCGTCGCAGACGGGCCGCGACTGGTTCGACGAACAGGCCTTCCTCGGGCTGGCCCGAATGCGTGGGGTGCAGTGCCACGCACCGTACGCCGAGGCGTTCGTGCTCGACAAAGCGATCATCAGATGGGAACAGACGTGAACATGCGGGTACTGGTCACCGGGCACCAGGGCTATCTCGGCACCGTGATGGTGCCGGTGTTGCGCGCGGCGGGACACCAGGTCACCGGCCTCGACATCGGCTACTTCGCCGATTGTCTGCTCGGCGAATTCGCCGGTGACCCCGATGGTCTGGCAGTGGATCTGCGGGCGGTGACCGTCGAGCAGCTACGCGGTTTCGACGCGGTGATCCACCTCGCGGCATTGTCGAACGATCCGCTCGGCGCCCTGGCGCCGGAGATCACCTACGACATCAATCATCACGCGTCGGTGCGGCTGGCCCGCCTCGCCAAGGAGGCCGGGGTGACCCGGTTCCTGTACGCGTCGACCTGCTCGGTCTACGGCGCCGCCGGAGCCGACCTCGTCACCGAGGACGCCCCGCTGCGCCCGATCACCCCCTACGCCGAGAGCAAGGTCCGCGTCGAGGACGATGTGGCCGCCCTGGCCGACGCCGACTTCGTTCCGGTATTCCTGCGCAACGCCACCGCTTTCGGCTTCTCGCCGCGCCTGCGCGCCGACATCGTGCTCAACAATCTGGTCGGGTACGCGGTGCTCACCGGCGAGGTGAAGGTGCTCTCCGACGGCACCCCGTGGCGACCCCTGGTACACGCCGCCGACATCGCCGCCGCGTTCGCCACCTGCCTCACCGCCCCCGCCGCCGACATCTCGTGCCGAGCGTTCAATATCGGCACCGAGGTCAACAATCTGACCGTCGCCGAGATCGCCGCTTCCGTGGTCGACGCGGTGCCCGGCTCCCGGCTGCTGATCACCGGCGAGAACGGCGCCGACCCACGGTCCTACCGGGTCGATTTCTCCTCCGCGCGTAAGGTTCTCGGCTTCGAGGCGCAGTGGACGGTGCCCGCGGGCGCGGCCGAGCTGTTCACCGAATACACCGCGCGCGGGCTCACCGCGGACGCGTTCTTCCACCGGTTCACCCGGCTGCCGCATCTGCAGGGCCTGTGCGACTCCGGGGTGCTCGACGCGCAGCTGCGCCGGATCAGTGCGTCGGCGTCAGCGTAGTCAGCAGCGCGGCCCAGCTCCCGGCCCGCGCGTCACGCGCGGAGACGGGGCCGACGGGCAGCGGCCACTCGATGGCCAGTTCGGGGTCGTCGTAGGCGACCCCGAGGTCCTCGGCGGGATCGTGCGGACGGTCGATGCGATAGCAGACGTCGGCGATCTCGGTGAGCGCCTGGAATCCGTGCAGGAATCCCGGCGGCACGTACAGGTGGTGGAACTGCTCGTCGTCGAGTCGAAACGCTTGGCGCGCACCGAATGTCGACGATCCCGGGCGGATGTCGACGAGCACGTCGTGGACGGCGCCGTGGGCGCACCGCACGAGTTTGGCCTCACCACGCCCGCCACGACCGTGCATGCCACGGATCACCCCGCGCACCGATCGCGACTGCGAATCCTGCACGAAGGCCGCCGCCGCGCCCGATATTCCCAGGTGGGCGTCGAACTCGCCCGCGTCGAAGGTACGGGTGAACAACCCCCGCTCGTCCCGGAACGGTTCGGGCACGAAGACCACCACGTCGGCCAGTTCGGTCCGCTCGATACGCACGAGGACATCCTGCCATGACCCGCCGATGCCGCGGCTGCGCGAAGACCACGCTCACTACCGTCCTCGATCTGGGGTCGGTCCCGGCGGCGGACCACTTTCCGCCACGTGACACTCCGGTCGCCGATACCGAATGTGGTCATCCGCTGCGGATGGACCGTTGCGCCGCGTGCGGGCTGGCTCAACTGGCCGACGACGACACCGTCACCGCGGAGCCGCGCGGCGTCGAACCACGGGCACTGCGCGACCAGGCCGCCGAAGCGGTGGGTCTGGTACACGCCGCCGGGCTGCTGCGCGGGTCGACGGTCACCGAGTTCGGCAGCCCCCACGGCGGCACCTGGTTGCCGCTGCTCGCCGAGCACGGTTTCACCGAGAGCACCGGCGGGCCGAGCGATGTGGTGCTCGACTGCTTCGGGATCATGCACGAACCCGATCAGCGTGCGGCGTTCGCGGCACGGGCCGCGGCGACGGCTCCCGACGGCGTGCTGCTGGTGCAATACCACTCGCTGGCCACCATCGTCGCGCAGGGACAGTGGAACGCGTTGCGGCACGGGCACTTCGCCTACTACTCGCTGTCCACGCTGCGCACCCTGCTGCGGGCGGCCGGGATGAGTGTGGTCACCGCGTGGGAGTTCGACCTCTACGGTGGCACGGTGCTGCTGGCGGTTCGCCACGGCGATCACACCCCGGATACCGTGATCGACCGACTCCTCGCGGCGGAAGCCGATGCGCTGAGTTCGACCGCCGAATTGCAGCAGACGGTCGACCGTCACGTCCATGCCCTGCGCGATTGGCTGGAAACCGCGGTCGCCCAAGACCTTCGGGTCTACGCCTACGGCGCCGCGTCCAGGGCGGTGGCCCTGCTGAGCATGGCGGGCGCGCACCGCGGGCTGCTCGCCGGCGTCGCCGACGCGTCACCGGGAAAACAGGGGTGCCGGATGCCCGGCACCGATGTTGCGATCATCTCCCCCGCCGAACTGGTCGCCGCCGAACCCGACGTCGTGCTGCTGACACTGCCGGACCTGCTCGCCGAAGTGAGCGCCGCACTGCCCGAACTCGACGGACGGTGGGTGATCGACGACCCGGCGGGCCCCCGCGGGTGATCGGTGCGCGCGCAGACTGCCACGCTGTGATGTCGAGCCCGTCAGGGCGACGGGTCGAGCAGCGCGTCGAGCATCCGCGGTAGCGTGCGGGCCCGATCGTGGGCCGCCGCGACGCGAGCCCGACCGTCCTCGTGCAAGCGCGACCGCAACCCCGGATCGCCGGTGACCCGCTCGATCGCCGCCCGCAGCGCGGCTGAATCGTCAGCGGGAACGCACACCATGACGCTGTCGTCGGCATATCCGCCGTGGTCGGTGGCGATCACCGGGACGCCGAGGCTCATCGCCTCCAGCACGACGAGCTGACCGGCCTCGGGCAGCACGCTGGCCGAGATCACCGCGTCCCAGCTCCGCAGGGTGGTCATCGCGTCGACCTGACCGAGGAACTCCACCCGGCCGGCGAGGTCGGGCCGCTCGGCGCGCTCGCGAAGCTCGGCCAGGTAGTCCACGTCGCCGGGGAGTGCCCGACCGGCGATCTCGAGGCGAACCCCGGGCAACCCCGCGACGGCCTCCAGCAGCACGTGGTGGCCCTTCCATGAGGTCACCACGCCCAGAATGCCGATCACCGGCGGCGTGCGCTCGACCACGGCCGCGGGTTCGACCGGCCAGCGCACGCCGTTGAACGCGACCGCCACCTCGAAGCCGCGCTGACGCAACGGCGCCGCGGCGGTCTCGGAGACCGCGATGGCGTGGCCCACCGCCGCGCGCCCGGCCCACGCCGCGCCGTATTGCCGCCGGCTGGCCAGGATGTCGTGGACCAACCAGGCCGCCGAACGCCGATGCGGACGGGCCAGTGCCAGCGCGGGCAACGCCATGGTCGAATTGACGATGATGCGGGTATCGCTGTCCCGCAACGGCTTACGCAACCGCCACGCCGCGCCGATCCAGTTCTTCAGCATGACCAGCGCGGCCGCCAACCGGCGCGGGCCCCGCTCGCCCGTCAACCCCAGCGGGGCGATCCCGATGTGCTCGACGCCGGCGGGTAGCCGGTCACGCAACGGACCGTCCGGGCAGGCGACCCGCACCCGGTAACCACGCTCGAGCGCCAGGTCGACGAGCGCGAGCATGACATTCTCCGCCCCCGATGCCTGTCCGGTGTGCGCGACGAATACCAGCTCGCGCACGTCGTCAGCGCCCGGCACCGAGCACCTCCGCGCGGGCGCGGACCTGCGCCAGTGCCGGTTTGGCCGAATAGTCACGACGGAGCATGCCGAAGTTGTCCTCCAGGTCCTGGCGGTCGTCGCCCGCGTCGATCAGGGAGTAGACGAAAACGGGGCCGACAAGGGGCATCTGCGCGATCAAGTCCAGTCCGCCGCCGAGTATCTCGGCTTGGGTCTGCTCGTCGACCGCGCGCGCCCCGGTGCCGGTCGGCGCCCCGAATTCGGTGGGCCACAATCGCTTCGACGTGTCGCCGCGCGCGTCCATGATCGCGCGGATCCGTGTCAGATTGTGGAAGGCGTTGTCCCGGCTCGGCGCGGCGGGCAGTTCCGGATACGAGTACGGGTGCACCGCGACGGCATCGAAGTCGGGCGCCGAGCCGAGGGCGTAGAGACGCTCGATGAACGTCGTGGGCGCGATGTCGCGGCCGTTGTCGGCGGCGGGCGCCAAGCCTCCGACCAGTACCTGGCCGCCCGGCTGGCGGGTGCGCACGGCGGTCGCCGCCTGGTGGAGCAGCTGCGCGTACAGACCCACGTGGGGCAGTGGTGCGAAGAAGCTGGTGACATTGGGCTCGTTCCAGACCTCCCAGTGCCGGATCTGATCGCGATAGCGATCGACCGCGTCGGCGACGAACTGGCCGAACAGCGCGGGATTGGGCGCGGCCTTGTTCCCGGCCCCCGGATTCTGACGTGCCCACGGCGGCGAGTAGGTGAGGATGGCCAGCACGTGCAACCCGTGCGAGCGCGCCGACCGAACCACTCGGTCGGTCATCGACCAATCCTTGCGCCCACGGTCGTGCTCGATGAGTGACCAGTCCAGATCCATCCTGATCCAGGTGGCGCCCGCGTCGACCACGCCCGCCATCTGGCGGTCGAGTTCACTCGCGCTCATGCTGAGCCAGGGGTGTCCGCCCGCGATCCCGAGTCCGGTCTCGTTCATGTGCTCATCGAGCACCGTCGGCGTCGTCGGTGTCGAGCAGCCGAGCAGGGTGAGGGTGAGGGCCACGGTGGTGATCATCCGAGCGAATCGCCACAGTGTCATCAGTTTTCGGCCCTCGCACGCTTCTTATCGTCAATCCGTCGGTCCAGCGCACAACGCAGCCGGCGAGGAAAAGGTACAACACACCGGCCACGGCGCAGGTAATAATCCACGGCGGCTCCCACCGCTGCTGGATCATCGTCGCGGGTGCGATCACCGCGACGGCGACAACGCTGACCGACACCACCGAGGTGACCGGGAGCAACCGCCCGATCCGCACCGTGGCGACCAGTCCGACCCACACCCCGACCAGCAGCACGACGTTGGCCACCAGACCGGCGATGGCCGCGCCTTCGAACGACTGCCACGCGATCAGCGGCCACGACAACGCCAGGTCGACCACCAACGCGAGCAGCGCGATCCAGGGAATCAGGTAGTTGCGCCCGGCCGCCATCAGCGCGACCAAGCCCAGATGGGCCAGCGCGCCGAGCAGTCCGCCGATGATCTGGTAGCGACTCGCGTCGGCCGCCGATTCGAACTTCGCACCGAAGAGCAGGTCGATGACCTGGGTCGCGACCGGCCAGAAGGCGACGAGCGCGGTGAGGCCCAGGGCCGTCAGCGCGGCACCCGCCTGGCGGAAATAGCGTCGGAACCGGGCGGGGTCGGCGGGCCATACCGCGATCAGCAGCGTGGTCAACGGGGCGACGACCGCGATCGCCGCGGTATCGACGAGGTCGGCGAATTTCATGCCGACCGCGAACATCCCGACGGATTCGAAGGTGTCGAAGTGACCCAGCAGCAGCAGGCCCACCTTCTGCAGCATGATGATCAAGGCCAGGCCGATGCTGAGCGGCAGCGCCTCGCGCAGCATGCCGCCCCACCAGCGCAGTTCGACGTGGCGCGCCGGGATCGGTCCGCCGAGTCCCCGACCGACGCCGACGATCTTGATCGCGATGGCGATCAGTTCGTACACCACCGCGGGGATCACCACGATCAGCAAGGTCGGTGCCCACAGCACCGCGATGACGGTCAGCCCCACCTGAACGGCCCGCGCGATCGCCTCCGCCGCGGCGACCAGGGTCAACCGCATGGTCGACTGGAACAGCACGGTGAGCGCGTTGCTCGGCGTGGCGACCACCACGACCAGCCCCGCGACGGCCGTCGCCGCGATGACCTCCGGTGGACAATCGAGCAGCACCACGTAGCCGAGTGCCACCCCGTAGCCCAGCAGCCCGAGCGCGGTCCGCAGCACGATGAACGACGTCGCGATCTCGGCGACCTCGGCGGGCTCGCCGTGCACGAGTTTGCCGATGACCGCGCGCCCGACACCCAGGTCGGTGACGATCGCGAGCATGCCGAGCAGACCGAACACGAAGGAGAAGTAGCCCCATTCGACCGCGGGCAGCATGCGGGCGGTGAGCATGGTGCCGAGCAGACCGAGCACCGCGGCGAAGATCCGGCTGGCCAGCATCGCGGCGGTGTTGTTGGCGGCGGCCCGGCCCGACATCGCGGCGCGGCCCTCGGCCGGTCGATCGGGGACCGCCGGTTTCGCCTCGGTCGTCACGAAATCAACCCGGCGCCGCGATAGGCGTCGACCGTCGCCTCGGCGGTAGCCCGCCAGCTCAGCTTCGACGCGGCGGCCAGACCTCGTTCGCGCAGCGCGGCGTTGTCGGCGCTGTCGTGCAGCAGGGGGCGCACGGCCGCCGACCACGACTCGACATCGGCGCGCGCGACCAGCACGGCACCGTCACCGCAGACCTGTGGCAATGCGCCGACCGCGCCGGCCACCACCGCGCCACCGCACGCCATGGCCTCCACCGGCGGCAATCCGAATCCCTCGTACTCCGAGCAGTAGGCCACCACGGTCGCGGCGGCGTACAGCGCGGGCAGATCGGCGACATCGACGTAACCGAGGCCGATGGCCGTGGCAGGCGCCTGCGGACCGGTGGATCCGGCCCCGGCCAGCACGAGCGGAATGCCGAGGGCCTGTGCCACCTCCGCGAGCATCGCGACCTGTTTGCGTGGCTCGACCGTGCCCACCTGCAGGATGAATCGAGCCGGCAGGTCGTAGTCGGCACGCACCCGCCGCACCGCGGACGGCTCGGGGACGCGGGCCCATGCGGCCGGTGCGAGTGGCACCACGACCGCCGTACGCCCGAACCTGTCCGCGATCCGTTCGGCGGTGAACTCCGAGACCGCGATCAGCAGGTCGGCACGCGTCAACGAGGTCCGGACCAGCACCTGCTCACCGCGCGCCCGATACCGGCTGAACGCCCACGGCACATCGAAGACGGACAGGTCGTGCACCGTGGCGACCGTGGCGCGCGGACCGATCAGCGGAAGGTCGACATCGAGCCCGTGGAAAACATCGAATCCGCGCAGCGGTGCGACACCGTGCCACGCGCGGCGAGCGCCCGCCGCGACCGGCCTCGACACGGCGGAGACGGTGGCGGGCAGCGAACTCGCCGCGTCGGTTTGGACCAGCGCCGACAGTTGCGCGCCCGGCAGCAGCGCGGGCAACTGCGCCAGCAGTTCCCGCTGATAGGTCGACACCCCGGCGCCGTCGGGCCGGTAGGCCAACGCCCCGAAGCACACGGTGGCTCGCTTGTTCGCAGCAGAATTCATGACGCCTGTTCCTTCACGGGGCTGCGCTCGACGGCCTCGGCTGGGGACTGCTGGGAGACCGCGCAGCCGACAACCGCGGCGAGCAGCCAGAAGTAGAAATCGCTGGGAAAGATCTCGAAGTAACTCGACGCGACCGCGGCGACCGCACTCGACAGCACGGCCGCCGCGACCCCGAGCGCCAGAGCGGCGTCGTTGCCGGTCATGGTGCGTGCCCCACGCAGCGCTAGCAGAAAGATCACCACCAGGATCGCGCAGAACAACCAGAGCCCGATCGGCCCGAGTTCGATGAGCAACTTCACGTAGTAGTTGTCAGGTTGGTACGGGCGTCCATAGATCTGGACTTCGCCGGTGGCATAGGGCAATTTCTCGGCGGCCGGGCCGAGCTCGGCCACGAGTTGGGCCGCCTTCGCCGCCCCGGTCGAGCCGAGGCCGTCCCCGAACGGATGGCTCGGAACCGTCCTCGTCACGACCTTCCATCCGGTCTCGCGCGCGGCCAGGCTCTCCGAGGACAACAGCGAACTGCGCGCCTGCGAGGACGCCGCGACGACGGCCACCACGATCAACGCGGCCCCGCCGATCAACACCGCTTTGAGCTGTCGCCGATAGCGCACGACCGCGAGCACCAGCACGCCGATCAGCAAACCGAGCAGCGCGGCCCGCACAACGCTGGCCGCGACCCCGGCCACCAACAACGGACTCGACAGCAGGAACAACCGATTGCGGAACCGTCTCGGCGCGGCCAGCGCGACCGATCCGCCCACCAACAACACGGTGACCAGGTAGAAAGCGAACGGGAACGGTTGGTTGAACGAGCCGAACGAGCGCATCAGACCACCGGAGAACCGGATCGTCTCGTTGAACTTGTACCCCATCTCGGCGAGCCCGGCGGCCCCGATCCCCTGCTGCATCAGGCCGAAGATCGCGATCCCGACCGACTCGACCATCATGATCGTGATGAGCAGATCACGATCGCGCGCGTCGAACGGCCGCAGATACAGGATCAACGGCACCACGATGAAGTAGAAGAAAGTGATCTTGATAGCGAAGATGCCCAGTATTCCCGCTGTCACGAACGCCGACCCGACCCCGAACACACACAGCACCGCACCGATCGACCACCACGGCAACGCCGGACGCGGTTCGGTTCGCCCATGGGGGACGAACGCCGCCACCGCGAGGGTGAGCAGCAGCATCGCCTCTTTCCAGCCGTCGACCCGCATCCACTCGGGCGCGATCAGCAGCAATCCGTTGAGCGGCACCAACGCCGCTACCAGCAACAGCCCACGTTGGGGCCGATGCCAGATCCAGCGCAGGAACACCCATGCCACCGGCAGGGCCGCCACATATAACAGGGAGTTCATTGCCGCAAGCCTCGCCCGAACAATTGCCCGGCCCGCGCCAACACCCGAACCAGCACCTGCCGCAGCACGCGACCGTCGCCGATCGCGACATCGAGCACACCGACGCGGTCGCGGAACTGCCGCCGTTGATGGTGGTTGAACCGCACCACGTCGGCGAATTTGCTCGCCGACGATGTCGTGCTCGAATAGTTGAACACCGACGCGCGGTTGATCGCGAACACCTGATCGTGGCCGTAGAACTCACCGCGGTCGCACAGCTGCGCCACCAGGTCGACATCCATCGCGTACAGGAAATTCACCCGAAAACCGGTGGTCAGGGCGAAATCGGCGCGCCGGAAGAGGAAAGCCGCGGTCGGGCACACGTCGTCGGGCATCTTCTGGACGAGGGTGCGCAGGATGGTCCGCGACGAGCATCGACCCACCAGCCCCGGCAGCCCGCGCCCCCGCGCGAGCACCACGCCGTCGTCGTCGACGACGTCGAACTTGGCCCCGACAACCGCGATCTCGCTGTCGGCCATCGACTCGACCTGCGCCGACAGGCACCCTGGCGTGATCATGTCGTCGGCGCAGACGAGCTTGACCAGCTCACCGTCGGCCAGTTCGATCGCCCGATTCCAGTTCTGCACGATCGGCAGCGTCGTGTCGTTGGTGTACAGCCGAATCCGCGTATCGCCGAACGCGCGCACCAGATCGCCCGTACCGTCGGTGCTCGCGTTGTCGAGGACCACGATCTCGAAGTCGTCGAAGTCCTGGGCGCTGATCGACTCCAGCGTCTCGACGATCGTGCGTGCCGCGTTGAAAGCCGGTACACATACCGACACTCGAACCCCCACAGCGGTTACCCCTCAATGACACAGTTTTGCCGACGGCTCCGCCGTCCCGCACCCATCGAGGGCGAACGCCGATCAGACTACCTGTCCGGCCACTCGGATGTTCGCCGAGGAATTCCCAGCGACCTACCGGTGAGTGAACGGTACTGGCGGGGCAGGGTTGGGCCCGGTTCGCCGACGCGACCCTTCGGCGGGCCTGAGGTATCGTCTTGGCAACTCGGTCGTGCCGAAGTGACGGCGCACCGGCTACGGGGGCCGGTGATCGAGAAGTGTTGATGCTGGAATGGGGAAGTGTGAGCAGTACCGAGTCGCCGTCGACCGCCGACCTCGACTCCGGCGGGCGATCGATGCCGACGGTGAACATCGCCGGCCATCTTCGTCAACTGATCCGGGTCCTGCCGTTCGCCCTCGTGGCCGCCCTCGTTGTCGGTGGTGTGGTGTGGTTCGTCCGTGACGGAAGCGAGCGGACCTATCAGGCGAGCATCACCGTGCAGATCTCGCAGCCCTCGATCGGCGCGGTGTTCAACGAACTGACCCAGCCCTACATCGTGATGGTCTCCGATACCCGCGTGCTCTCGGATGTGGTGAAGAACGGGCTCGCGCCCTCGGAGGCGGATCTGCGCTCCCGGGTATCGGCGATGACCGGTCCCGCGCCGTCGTTGCTGATCATCACCGCCGAGGCCGGGTCGCCCGAGCAGGCCTCGAAGTTGGTCGTGGCCGTCGGGCAGTCGCTCGACAGCGTCGGTTCCCAGATGCGGACCGAGGCGATCGCGCGATCCGCGGCCGATCTGGAAGCACACCGGCGCGCGGTGGAGGACACGTTCTCCAAGCGCCTCTCCGATGACCCACTGCGCCCGGAGTTGAGTTTCGACGCCCGTGATGTCGCGCGCGAGACCGAGTTCCGTCAGGTACTCGGTCCGGCACGCCTGACAGTGCTCACCACGCCCTCGTGGGAGCTGGTCGCCCCGCACCCGCTGCAGGAAGGGCTGTTCGCCGCGCTGGCCACCTTGATCGTGGTAGCCGAAGGTCTTGTGCTGGCCGGAGTGGCGCGAAGCCGTCGACGTGGCAACCAGAAGCCCGCCGAAACAACGAGCGTCGAAGCCGACCAGGTCCCGCCCGCGGTCGACACCCGAGTCCCGGCGACCGATCCACGACCGCCCGCAGTCGACCCGCACTTTTCCGCGACTCAGATCAGAGTGCCCGCGACCGACCCGCGACCGCCTGCGGTCGACACACGTTCGTCCGCGGCCCAGAACCGAGCGCCCGGCGCCGACCCACGAACACCCGCAACCCAGAACCGGGCGCCCGGTGCCGACCCGCGACCGAGCGCAGCTGACCCGCGCTCAGCCGCGACCCAGACCCGGGTGCCCGCGACCGACCCGCGACCGCCGGCAACTCAGAACCGCGTGCCCAGGGCTGACCCGCGACCGCCGACAACCGACCCGCGACCGCCCGCAGATCAGACCCGGGTGCCCGCGACCGAGACCGAGACCCACCCACCCGAGACCGATTCCCGGGTGCCCATGGCCGAGACTCCCCCGGCACCGTCGTTCGACAAGCAGCCACGTCGCGCCGCTCCGGTCGCCTCGCGCTCGTCCACCGTCTCGCACGATCCCGAGACCATGGCGCTGCCTCGGGTTCGGTTCACGCCGGACAGTCCGCGCCCGACCACCCCCGAATCACACGAGAGCTAGCTCCACGGCGTGACCATTACCTACCGCGGCAGGCAACGGCCGGGCTCCCCGGAATTGTCGCGGGTGATCCTCGGCCCGGTGCGGCACAACGGACACGCGATCCGGCTACGCCCACCCCGAATGTCGGATTTCGCCGCGTGGCGCGAGATCAGACTGCGCGATCGCGCCCATATCGAGCCGTTTTGGAGCACCTCTCCGGTGCCGTGGGAACGACGGCACACCGCGCGGCGTTGGGCGCGCGAATGCCTGCTCGCCCGTGCCGACATGCGCGCCGGACGCCGCTACGCGAGCGCGATCGAGGTCGACGGACAGTTCGCCGGACAGCTGGAGTTCTGCGTCATCGACGCCGCGACGGGCACCGCCGAGTCCAGCGCCTGGATCGACGCACGCCTGGCCGGCCACGGAGTGCTCACCGTGGCGGGCGCGATGTTGCTCGACTTCGGGGTCACCGCGCTCGGGCTGGTCCGTGTGATCGCGCCGATCTCACCCGCCAATCTCGCCGCGGCGGGATTGGTGCGTGCCCTCGGCTTCCGCAAGGAAGCCACCATGGCCTCGGCTTTCGACGCCGGTGGGTCCCTGTGTGACCACGCGTTGTGGGCGTGGAGCCCACAGGACGGCACGACCACCGCGGCTGTCGCGATCGAGCTCCAGACCGAAGCGCCGGCGGCCGACCGGCACGCTCGCGCCGATTCGCCCGCACCGATGATCATCGCGATCGCCGCGCTGCGGCTGGCGCTGTGGGTCTTGGTTCGCCGATTGCGTCGATACACGCTCGCCCGCGCTGTGCCGATCACCGTCACCGACGCACCGAACATCTCGGTGCGCGGCCTGTCTCGCGCGGACCGCGACGACTGGCAGGCGGCCGCCGCCGCGCACGGTGCCCGACTCGCACCGGCCGACCGGAGCCGACGACGACCCGAGTGGCATCGCGCTCTGCGCGACGCCCGCCACGGCATGCGATCACCGGCCGGGCTGGTGCTCGTGCTGCTCGCCGGGGAAAGGTACGCCGGCGAGATCCGGCTGTTCGAACCGACGATGGCCGGGCGCGTCGCCCGGCTGGCGGCCTGGGCGGATCCCGAACTCGTCGACGCCGCACAGCTGAGCGCGGCGCTGCGAGCGGTCGCCGAGTACGGATTCGGCGCACTCGGGCTGCGGCGGATAGCCGCCGAAGCCGACTGCGCCGACCCGGTGTCGAACGCCGCGCTGGCGGCCGCCGATTTCGCCGAAGAAGGCGTGCTGCACGACCATTGCGGCCCTACCGGCGTGCGCGCGGACCACCGTCTGTGGGCAACGACCACCCCACCACACAGCCATCGAGGCCGCCACTGATGCGAAACTTCCAGCACAGCAATGCGATCCAGGCTCGCCTGCACGAGCTCGTGCCGGGCGGCGCGCACACCTACGCCCGTGGCGCCGATCAGTATCCGGAGAACATGGCGCCGATCCTGGTGCGCGGCAAGGGTGCCCACGTGTGGGACGCCGACGGCAATCGCTATGTCGAATACGGGATGGGGTTGCGGTCGGTGACGCTCGGCCACGCCTACCGACCGGTGCTGGACGCGGTGACCGCGACCATCGCCGACGGGGTCAGCTTCACCCGCCCCACCGAGCTGGAGCTGCTGGCCGCCGAGGACTTCCTGGATCTGGTCCCCGGCGCCGACATGGTGAAGTTCGCCAAGAACGGTTCCGACGCGACCACCGCCGCGGTGCGCCTGGCCCGCGCGGTGACCGGACGCGAACGGGTCGCGGTGTGTCAGCAGCCCTTCTTTTCCGTCGACGACTGGTTCATCGGCACCACCCCGATGTCGGCCGGTATCCCTCGGGCCGACACCGCGACCTTTCCCTACAACGACCTCGGCGCGCTGCGTCGGGTGCTGGCCGCGACGCCGGTCGCGGCCGTGGTCATGGAAGCGGCGTCGGCCACCGGTGAGCCCGAACACGGCTATCTGCCCGCCGTCCGCGATCTGTGCGACCGGTACGGCGCCCTGTTGATCTTCGACGAGATGATCACCGGTTTCCGCTGGTCGGCCGGTGGTGCGCAGGCCGTCTACGGCGTCACTCCCGACCTGTCGTGCTGGGGCAAGGCGATGGGCAACGGTTTCCCCCTCGCGGCGCTGGCGGGCAAACGCGAGTTCATGGAACGCGGCGGACTCCGTACCGACCACGACCGGGTGTTCCTCCTGTCGACCACGCACGGCCCGGAGACCGCGTCGCTGGCGGCGTTTCGCGCGGTGGTGCACGCCTACCGGACGCAGGACCCGATCGCCCGGATGGAAGCGGCGGGTACCCGGCTGGCCACGGGGGCGAACGCGATCGCCGCCGAGCTCGGGATCAGCGAGCACCTGTCGGTGACGGGTCGCCCGTCCTGCGCCATTTTCCGGACTCATGACGCCGATGGTGTTGCTTCCCAGGCGTTTCGGACTCTGTTCATCCAGGAGATGCTGACCCGCGGTGTCCTCGGTCAGTCGTTCGTCACCTCGGCCGCCCACGACGACGTCGCGGTCGACGACACCATCGCCGCGTTCGCCGAGGCCGCCCAGGTGTACCGCACCGCCCTAGACCGCGGCAGCGTCGACGGTCTGCTGACCGGTCGCCCGGTCGCCCCCGCCCTGCGCCGCACCGCGGCACCCCGACAGATCGAAGCGAGCACCCTCCGATGACCCGTGTCGCCATCGTTCACGAACGCTTCACCGAGTTCGGGGGCTCCGAGGCCGTCGTCGGTGAATTCGTCGAAACCTGGCCCGATGCCGAGGTTTTCGCGCCGATCGTCGCACCGGGCGGGCTGCGCGAACCCGTGCGCACCGTGCACGACACCTGGCTCAGCACGGCACACGCCTACACCGGTGGCAGGCACGCCCCCCTGCTCCCCCTGGTGCCTCGCGCGCTGCGGCGAATGCCGTTGCGCGACTTCGATGTCGTCGTGGTCAGCCACCACGCCTTCGCCACCCAGGCCGCTTTGGCCACCGAGGCGCCGGTGGTCGCCTACGTGCACTCCCCCGCCCGCTGGGCCTGGGATCGCGAGTTCCGCGCGCAGGAAGCAGGCGGCCGCGTCGGCCAGTTGGCCCTCGGCGCGCTCGGCACGCTGGCTCGACGTGGCGAACTGCGCGCCGCGCCACGGCTGACGCACGTCGTCGCCAACTCGCACGCGGTCGCCGAGCGGGTCACCCAGTGGTGGGGGCTACCCGCCTCGGTCGTCAACCCGCCCGTGCAGGTCGACCGCTTCACTCCCGATCCGTCGGTAGCGCGCGAGGACTTCTTCCTGTGCGCGGGCCGGCTCGTACCCTACAAGCGCGCCGACCTCGCTATTCGCGCCGCCCAGCGGGCCGGAGTCCGGCTGGTGGTGCTCGGCGAAGGCCGGTTCCGCGCGCAGCTCGACGAGATCGCGGGTTCGGAGACGACCTTTCTCGGCGCCACCTCCGGCGAGCTGCTGCAGGACATGTACCGGCGCTGCCGAGCCCTGCTCATGCCGGGCATCGAAGACTTCGGCATCGTTCCGGTGGAGGCGATGGCCTGCGGCACGCCGGTGCTCGCGGTCGGTGCGGGCGGCGCTCTCGATACGGTGCGCCCCGGCGTCACCGGCGAGTACGTGCCGGCCGGATCCGATGACGAGGTCGTCGCGGCACTGGCGGACCTGATGCGCGAATTCCGGTCGGCGTCCTACGATCCCGCCAAGATCCGCGAGCACGCCAATACCTTCGCCCCCGAGGTGTTCCGCACCCGGATCGCGAACACTGTCGACGAGGTCGTGGCGAACCACGCACGTCGGTAGCCGCGAGTTTCCTGAAACTTTCGGTTACTGAAAATAACTGTCACACATACCGTTTGACCTGCGACAATGCGTGACAATTCCCACACGGCAATACCACGCCATCAGCTTGCCCGTCTAGGTTACTGGCGAGTACGGTAGTCGTACCGGGACGACGATGTGCCCGGTTTCTCCCCGCCCAGCCACTTCGCTGCTGGACTCAACCGTTGATTTCGCATTCACCGCCGCATGCCGATCACTGTTGCGCGACACCGTGTTTCGAAATTCTCAGGAGGAGCGATGGTTTCCTACATCGTGACAGGCGGTACCGGATTCCTTGGTCGACGTGTGGTGCGGGAGCTGCTCGCAGCTGACCCCACCGCGATCGTGCACGTGCTGGTGCGCGCCGAGTCGCTGGCCAAGTTCACCGCGCACAATGCGCAACACCCCGCGAGCGACCGCGTGTTCGCGCTGGTCGGGGACCTGACAGCCGAGGGACTCGGTCTCGGCGACGGTGCGCCGCGCGCCGATCACGTGCTGCACCTCGGCGCGGTCTACGACATGACCGCCGACGAGGAGACCGCCCACGCGGCCAACGTCGCGGGCACCCGCTCGGTCATCGAGTTGGCCCGGCACCTCGACGCCACCCTGCACCATGTGTCCTCGGTCGCGGTGGCGGGCGATCATCCCGGCAAGTTCTTCGAAGAGGATTTCGACCTCGGCCAGAACCTGACCTCGCCGTATCACCGCACCAAGTTCGCCGCCGAGAAGCTCGTCCGCGAGGCCACCGACGTGCGCTGGCGGGTGTATCGCCCGGCGATCGTCGTGGGTGATTCACGGACCGGCGAGATGGACAAGATCGACGGCCCGTACTACTTCTTCTCGGCCATTTCGACGCTGGCCGCACTGCCGTCGGAACTGCCGTTGCCGCTGCCCGATCTGGGTGCGACCAACGTGGTGCCGGTCGACTACGTCGCCGAGGCGATGGTGCGCCTGGTGCGCCGCGACGGCCTGGACGGACGCACGTTCCACCTGGTCAACCCGCGCCCGCAACCGTTCGGGGAGATCTACCGCGCGCTGGCCACCGCCGCGGGTGGCCCGGTCGGCATCGGCACCGTACCCGGCAGCGCACGTGCGCTGAGCGGGCTCGGACACGTGCCCGGCGCGAACACCGTGCGCGACTTCCTGTTCGAACAGGCGGGCATTCCCGCCGAGGTCGCACCCCACGTCGGATTCACCGCCGACTTCGTCTCCGACTCCACCCGGGCCCTGCTGCCCGGCCTCACCGTGCCCGCCTTCGACACCTATGCCGGCCGTCTCTGGGATTTCTGGCGTGCCAACCTCGATCCGCACCGCGGTCGTCCCGCCGCCGACGCGGACCCGCTCGCGGGCCGCACGGTGCTGATCACCGGAGCGTCCTCGGGTATCGGTCTGGCCACCGCCCACGCTGTCGCCCGACGTGGCGCTATCGTGCTGATGATCGCCCGCGGCGTCGAAGATCTCACCGCCGCGGCGGAATCCGTGCGTGCCGAGGGCGGCACCGCGTTCGACTACTCCTGCGATATCACCGACGCGGAGGCTGTCGATCTGCTCATCAAGACCGTGCTGACCGAGCACCACCATGTCGACTACCTGATCAACAACGCGGGTCGCTCCATCCGTCGCTCGGTGGCCAACTCGGTGGACCGGATGCACGACTTCGAACGCACCATGGCGGTCAACTACTTCGGTGCTGTCCGCCTCATCCTGGGTTTGCTTCCCTCGATGCGCGAACGTCACTTCGGCCACATCGTCAACATCTCCTCCATCGCCGTGCAGACCAAGGTGCCCCGCTTCGCGGCCTATGCCGCGAGCAAGTCCGCCCTGGACAACTTCAGCGATATCGCGGCCGTCGAAAACCGCGGCGACGGTGTCACGTTCACCTCGATCCGGATGCCACTGGTCCGCACCCCGATGATCGCCCCCACCGAACTCTACCGTTCGCTGCCCCTGCCCGACCCGGACCGGGCGGCCGACATCGTGGTCCGTGCGCTGCTCGAACGACCCGACCGCATCGACACCCCCGTGGGCACCTTCGCCCAGGCGGTCGAGATGTTGCTGCCCTCGCTCAAGCGCACGATCATGCACACCGGATTCCGGTTCTTCGGCGAATCCACTGCGGCACAGGGCAAGTCCCGTCCCGCCGTGGTCACCGAACCCGCCGAACCGACGCGCAACGCCCTCACCGTCCTCGGCCCGGTCTTCGCGCCGCTGATGGTGATGCCGAACTCGGCGGCCCGAATGAGCCGGGTACTGCCCGGCGTGCACTGGTGACCGCACCCTGAACAACAACCGGCCGGTCACGATGTTCGCAATCGTGACCGGCCGGTTCCTGTTCACCGCAGAAGGCCGCTCGCCCAGGCCGCGAGGGTCGTCGGCGTGGTAGTGAGCACCATTCGCTGGTTCTCCGCGACGAATCCGGTGCTCAGTCCCGCCGACATGCCGGCGATAGCGTCGATCCGGCCCTGACCGAGGCCCGCTGACCGCAGCATTTCCCGGAACTCTTTGTCGACGAGGCGGATCGGGGTGACCTCGCGACTCATCTGCCGACCGAGGATCTCGGCGACCTGGGCGAATGTCAGATCCTGCGGCCCGTGCACGGCCTGCACCACACGCCCCGACCACGCGTCCGACAGCAGCCGGGCCGCAGCCACCTCACCGATATCGCGCGGATCCACCCAGGCCATCGCATGGTCGAGCGGCCACGGCGTGGACAGCGTGCCCGCCCGGATCTCGTCGAGCTGGCTCAGCAGATTGGTGAAGAAATAGCCACACCGCAGATGCACTACGTTCGCCCCGGTCTCGTCGAGCAACTCCTCGGTCCGCGCCAACCCGTCGATCTCCCCTGCCCCGCCCCGCTTCTCGGCGCCGACACTGCTGACGAACACCGTCGCCCCGATCCCGTTCTCGGCAACGGCACGCGCCGCCGACGCCCCCATCCGCGCGAACCCCGCCACCGGATCACCGTCCACCAGCGCGGGTGGATCCACCCAGAACAACCGATCCGCCCCCACGGTTGCCCGCACCACCGCGTCCGCGTCCCCCTGATCGACCCGCACGACATCGACGAACTCACCCATCGCACTGTCGAGCCGCCCCGGATCGCGCATCAGCACGGTCGGCCGTACCCCCGCCTGCACCAGCAACTGCACGACCCGGGCCCCTACGTGCCCGACCGGCGTGGTGACAACAATCTTCTTCGCGTCCTCTCCGAGTTCCATGACCCCACGCTGAATCGCATTGCGGCCAGTTCTCGACCACAACAGCCGACAGGCTTCCGGGCTTCGGTTCAGCGTGCGCGAACGAGGTCGAGGGACGCGTTCGGTGACCATGGGTCGCCCGCGGCGATGAGGGTGCGGGTGGCTCGGAGTTCTCTCGGTCTTGCCATGGCTACGGCGCCGACGGGGTGACCGTCGCGTAGGGCGATCGCCAGGAAGTCCCGGGAGTGGAGGTCGCCGTCGACGACCAGCTCGTCGTGGGGGTGGAGCCAGCCCGCGAACTGCATCGACGAGCCGTGCTGGTCGGTCCAGCCCCACGGGACTTCGGCGGGAGCCGCGGGGTGACCGAGGATCGCCTTCGCAGCCGCGGCGCCGTCGGACATCGCGGTATTCCAGTGTTGGCCGCGTTCGAATGCGCCACGACGGGAATCGAACGCCGTGGTGGCGTCACCCGCGGCGAAGACGGCGGGAGCCGAGGTGCGGTAGTGCTGGTCGACGATGATGCCGTCGTTCACCGCGATGCCCGCGGATTCGGCCAGGATGGTGTCGGGAACCGAGCCGATGGCGACCAGGGCGGCGGCCGCGGTGAACGTGCGTCCGTCCGTGGTGGCGGCGGTGACGCCGACGGCGGTGTCCGCGAGCCGCGTGGTGGTGACGCTGTTCTCGACTACGACGCCGTGTTCGAGGTGGATGTCGCCGACCAGGTCCGACACGGCCCGCGGCACCACCCGGTCGAGCAGTCCCGGTCCGGCGTTCAGCAGGGTCACTTCGGCGCCGAGACCGCGCGCGGTGGCGGCGACTTCGCACCCGACGAGCCCGCCGCCGATGATGAGCAGCGAACCGCCCGTGTCGATCGCGGCTTGCAGCGCCGCGACGTCGGACTGCCCGCGCAACGTGTGCACGCGGGTGGACGCGGTGTCGATCGTGCGCGCGCGGGCTCCGGTGGCGAGCAGCAGGCTGTCGTAGCCGAGCACCTCGCCGGTGCTCAATCGCACTGTCGCACTGTCGGTATCGATCGCGCGCACGAGCGTGGCCGGGCGCAGATCGACCGCGTTGTCGGCCCAGAACTTCGCCGGCTTCAGCACTGCGCGCTGCCACGGCGTCGTGCCCGCGAGCAGCTCCTTGGAGACCGCCGGTCGGCGATAGGGCAGCTCCGGCTCCGCCCCGACGAGCACGATCTCGCCGAGGTAGCCCTCTCGCCGCAGGGTCTGTGCGGCGGTGGCGCCGGCGACGCCGGTGCCCACGATGACGATCCGCCCACTCATCCGCGGCTCATCTCCCGCATGTCGAAATCGGCTTTGGCCGCACCGCAGTCGGGGCAGGACCAGTCCTCGGGTATGTCGTCCCAGCGGGTGCCGGGTGCGATACCGTCCTCGGGCCAGCCGAGCGCCTCGTCGTATTCGAAGCCGCACTGGACACACTGGAACAGCCGGTAGTCGCTCATCGGGGCGCACCTTCCCTCGGTTCGAAATCGACCTTCTCGCGCACACCGCAGTCGGGGCAGCACCAGTCGTCGGGTATCCGCGACCAGACCGTGCCGGGCGCGAAACCCTCACGGGGAGCGCCGCATCGCTCGTCGTAGACGTAGTCACAGATCGGGCACAGGTACGTCATCGGTTCACCCCGTACTTCGCCAGGACCCGCTCCCGCTTGCTGGGCTGGATGTTCACGCGAGTGATGTCGCCGTTGTAGTGGGCCAGGACGCGATGGTCCATCACCTTGCGCCACAGCGGCGTCACGTAGGCCAGACCGATCAGGCTCGCGTAGCCGCTGGGCAGCTCGGGCGCGCCGTCCATGTGCCGCAGGATCTGGTAGCGGCGGGTGGGGTTGGCGTGATGGTCGCTGTGGCGCTGCAGGTGGTAGAGGAAGATGTTGGTGACGATGTGGTCGGAGTTCCAGCTGTGCTCGGGGGTGCAGCGCTCGTAGCGGCCCGTGGCGGTCTTCTGCCGGAGCAGACCGTAGTGCTCGAGGTAGTTCACCGTCTCCAGCAGCGAGAAACCGTAGATCGCCTGGATCACCAGGAACGGCAGGATCGACGGACCGAACACCGCGACCAGCCCGACCCACAGCACGACCGACATGAGCCAGGCGTTGAGCACATCGTTGCGCAGCGAGAACGTGCTCTTGTCCAGCCGCCGCAGACGGGTGTGCTCGAGCTCCCACGAGGACGTCAGACTGCCCCACACGCTGCGCGGTAGGAAACTCCAGAACGATTCGGCGAAGCGCGCGCTGGCCGGATCCTCCGGCGTCGCGACGCGGACGTGGTGGCCGCGGTTGTGCTCGATGTAGAAGTGGCCGTAGAAGGTCTGGGCCAGCGTGATCTTCGACAGCCAGCGTTCGAGTTCGTCCTTCTTGTGGCCGAGTTCGTGCGCGGTGTTGATGCCGACCCCGCCCATTGTGCCGATCGTGAACGCCAGGCCGATCTTGGAGACCAGCCCGAGGCCACCGTCGATGCCGAGCCAGGACAGATTGTCCGCGGTCCACAGGTAGCAGGCGAACACCAGACTGAACAGCTGCAACGGAATATAGGCGTAGGTGCAGTAGCGGTAGTACCTGTCGTTCTCCAGCTGCGCCATCACCTCCTCGGGCGGGTTCTCCCCATCGGGCCCGAAGAACCGGTCCAGGGTAGGCAGCAGCACGTACAGCAGGATCGGCCCGAGCCACCACCACACGGGTGCGACTGCCTGCCAGCCGAATTGGTTGAAGGCCCAGACGAATCCGCTCGCGAGCAGGGTCGCGCTGGGGGCGATGAGGCCGAACAGCCACAGGTATCGCTTGGGGTCTCGCCACTGTGGCGGCGCCACCGATTCCGCGTGGTCACCGATTCGAGATGTCGTCATTGCCACTCTCCTGATCACCGAGACCTCGGACACCTACTCGCCCGAAGTCGCCTTCGTTTACACATTAACCGATTGTGTTCCTGTTGCATACACATCTGGTCATATTGTCAGCGAACGAGCACATCAGGGGGCACATGTAGGATGAGTGAGTGGCCGAACCACCGAACTTTCAGGCAGAAATGCGCCAGCTGCTGCGCGACCGGATGATCGACGCCGCGCGCACGATGGTCGTCAGCGAGGGCTGGGGCGCGGTCAACATGTCACGGGTGGCCAAGGAGGTCGGCATCAGCAGGCCGGTCCTCTACAAGGAGATCGGCACCAAGCAGGCGCTCGCGGATGCCCTGATCGAGCGTGAGACCGGCATCTTCCTGACCGGCATCGCCGAGACGCTGGCCCGGCACCCGGACGACCCACTCGCGGGTATGACCGCCGCGGCCGAGTACACGCTGCGCACCGCAGGCGACAACACCCTGATCAAGGCGGTGCTCTCCGCCCGTCAGGACGGCGATACCGCCCTGCTGCCCGCCCTGGTGAGCGACCCGGAACCGGTCCTCGGACGGGCTGTCGCCGCGCTCAGCGCCACCGTCCGCGAGCAGTACCGCTTCGCGTCCCTCACCGATGACGAGCTGACCTCGGTCGTCGAGATCATGGTCCGGCTGACATTGAGTCATCTGTTCCAGCCGACAGGCAGCGTCGACCGCGCGGTAACGCAGGTCGGCGCTGTCCTGTCGGGGGTCATGCCCGCTCTCTGAGCGGGCTCACAATCGCGCACCCACCTGCCCGGTGGCGGCCGAGAACGCCCAGTCGTAGCGGCCGTGCGCGGCCGGGAAGATGCCGCCCGCGCAGATCGGATCCCCGGCGGTGCAATAGTTCGCCGTGCGGTCGGCGTACATCGGTGGCACCGTGGCGCCGATCAGGCGCAGGGGGTCACCGAACAGCAGCACTGCGACGACGCGCGAGGACAGCTCGGGAGGGAGCACCCACGCGCCGGGCATCGGGATGGAGCCGAGGACAGCGTGGGTCACCACCGCGCCCTGGGAGTAGCCGACGAGAACGAATTGCTGGTCGGGGCAGGCGGCGGCCTGATCGATCAGGTGGCCGGTCATGGCCCGGGTGCCGTCGCTCATCGAGGACGGCACCAGCAGGTCGGCTGGGTACTCCACGCGATGCGCGGTGGTGTCCACCGGTAGTTGCGCGCTCATCTCCGCGTAGAGCGGGTCGCCGATGACAGCTCCGAGATAGCCGGGTTCCATTGTGCCGCGGGCGACCACGACATCGAGCGTGGCGCAATTCTGCGCCCACGCTGTCAGTCCCGGGGACATCGCTGTCCCGATTCCCGCAGTCAGTAGCAACACCGACAGCGCGCGCGCCGTCTGCCTCGCGACGATACGAATTACCTTCCGATTGGTCATCGTGCCCACCTGCTCACGCCGTTGTGAGAAATAGAGAAAGAGCGATTCACCTCCTGCCCCAAGGGCATTCGGCCTGCTCAGTGGTGGGATACCCGCTGACCCGTATCGTCATGGCACGATCTCGGCATCGGCTGCGCCACGGTTGCGTCTCGGATCGCCTGCGGCACAACGCCGCTGCCGAATCTCAGTGCTTCTTGGGCTTCTTCTTGTACTTCGGCTTGTCGTGATCGGGCTCCCATTCGTAGCCCGCGACACCACGTTCGCAGTAGGAGTCCGCGACGAGAACGTCGCCCTGGTCGCGCTCACACCAGCGCGACTTCGAGCACGAGGTGGCGCCGAGGCCGGCCACGACGGCGAGTGTGAGGACGGCTGCGCCGGTACGGGTTCGGACGTTCATGAGCTGTTGAGCCTTTCCTCGAATGAGATACCGCTGGTCAGGGCGTTTTGCAGGACTCTCCCCCGCCTGCGGACGAACCAATGCTACGTTCCTGGGATGTCGAGCACAGCGCCTGCGCCACACGAAGATTTCACCCCCGACGCGATTGTCGTCGGCGCCGGACTGGCTGGCCTGGTCGCCGCGCACGAGTTGGTGCTCGCCGGGCGCAAGGTCTTGGTGCTCGATCAGGAGAATCGCGCCAACCTCGGCGGGCAGGCGTTCTGGTCGCTGGGTGGGCTGTTCGTCGTCGACAGCCCGGAACAGCGCAGGATGGGTATCAAGGATTCCTACGAACTGGCACTGCAGGATTGGTTCGGTTCGGCCGGTTTCGACCGCGAGGACGAAGATCGGATGGGTCGCGAGTGGGCGAAGGCCTATGTGCGGTTCGCCACCGACGAGAAGCGGGATTACCTACACGCCTTGGGTTTGCGTTTCACCCCACTGGTCGGCTGGGCCGAACGGGGCGGCGGGTTGGCCGGTGGGCACGGCAACTCGGTGCCCCGATTCCACCTCACCTGGGGTACCGGACCCGAGGTACTGCGCGTGTTCCGTGAGCCGGTCCTGGCCGGCGAGGCGAAGGGGCTGGTCCGCTTCGCGTTCCGGCATCGCGTCGATGAGCTGACCGTCGAAGACGGCGCCGTGACCGGCGTGCGCGGCAGTGTTCTCGCACCCTCCGACACCGAACGCGGTCAAGCGTCGAACAGGGATGTGGTGGGCGAGTTCAGCTTCGAAGCGCCCGCGGTTCTCGTGAGCTCGGGTGGCATCGGTCACGCCCATGACCTCATCCGCCGCAACTGGCCCACCGAACGTCTCGGCCCGTGCCCGGAGCACATGATCTCCGGCGTCCCGGCCTATGTCGACGGCCGGATGCTCGCCATCTCCGAGGAGGCCGGGGCGGCGCTGGTCAACCGCGATCGGATGTGGCACTACACCGAGGGCATCCACAACTGGGATCCGATCTGGCCCGATCACGCCATCCGCATCATCCCCGGCCCGTCGTCGCTGTGGTTCGACGCCAACGGAAACCGCATGCCCGCACCGTGTTTCCCCGGTTTCGATACCAACGAGACCATGCGCCAGATCCTGTCGACGGGCTACGACTACTCGTGGTTCGTCCTGAACCAGTCGATCATCGAGAAGGAGTTCGCGCTGTCGGGTTCGGAACAGAACCCCGATATCACCGGCAAGGATTTGAAATTCACGGTGCGCAGCAGGCTCGCCAAGGGCGCGCCGGGACCGGTGGAGGCCTTCAAGCAGCACGGCGTGGACTTCGTGGTCGCCGACTCACTGGCCGAACTCGTCGACGGCATGAACGAGATCTCCCGTGGCCCGAAGCTGGACGTGGCCGCTCTCGAACACCAGATCGCGGGCCGCGACCGCGAGGTAGCCAACTCGTTCTCCAAGGACGCGCAGGTGACCGCGATCAACGGGGCCCGCAAGTATCTCGGCGACAAGGTCCGCGTCGTCAAACCGCACCGCATCCTCGATCCGGCGCATGGTCCGCTCATCGCGGTGCGCCTCAACGTGCTGACCCGCAAGACCCTCGGCGGGCTGCAGACCGACCTCGACTCGCAGGTGCTGCGCCCGGACGGCTCGGTGTTGCCCGGGCTGTACGCGGCCGGTGAGGTCGCCGGATTCGGCGGTGGCGGGGTGCACGGCTACAACGCGCTGGAGGGCACGTTCCTGGGCGGGTGCATCTTCTCGGGTCGCGCGGCCGGGCGGGCGATGGCGCGGCGCGCGGGCTAGTGCGGGTGCCGGGGGGCCAGGGTACGTGACGCCTCCTTGGCCACCTCGGCCAGCGCCCTGGCCAGCCGTGCGGTGTCGAGGGCGCTGCGCTCGGCCTTGACCGTGCCCGACAGCGAGATCGCGGCCACCGCCACGCCGCGACCACGGATCGGCACCGCTACGCAACCGACGCCAGGCAGCGACTCCTCGGTATCGACGGCCACGCCTTGGCGGTTGCGGATACGGGCGAGTTCACGGTGCAGTTCGGCCCGGTCCACGATCGTGCGCGCGGTCCGTGCCACGGCATTGCCCCGGAGCGCGGCCTCCGCGATTCCCGGCTCGAGGGTGGCCAGCAGTGCCTTGCCCACCGCCGTGGAGTACGCGGGCAGTCTGCCGCCGACGCGGGTCGGGATGACCACCCCGCCGCGGCCGCCCGACCGATCGAGGAACAGCACCTCGCGCCCGTCCAGCACCGCGAGGTGCCCCACCAGCCCGGTGCGTTGGCTGAGTTCGTAGAGCAGTGGCCCCACCACCTCGCGCAGTTCGTTCTGCTCGGCCGCGAGTCCGCCGAGCTCGAGAACCCGCAGTCCCAACCGATAACCGCCGGGGGTATGCGCGAGCCAGCGCAGCCGGATCATCTGGTCGAGGATGCGATGCACGGTCGAGCGTGGCAGCCCGGTGCGTTCGGCGAGCCCGAGCAGCGTCAGCGTGGGCGTGGCGGCGTCGAACGCGTCCAGAATGAGCGTCATCCGCTCGATCATCGACGTCGGCGGTGCCCCGGCCGCCCGGTCCGATCCGGTCCACAGGTTCTCGGGCGCCGGTTCGGTCACGATCTCGACCGTCATGTGATCCAACCTCCACAGTGCGTAGCGCTACCAGACTAGAGCCGTCGACTCCGCTCACGCACTATTTCGCCTCGATCTCGGGTCCGTGCCCGGCTGACCACCAGGTCGAGCGGGATTCGACCGCTGACCGAGAAGTGGGCGACAGTGGTGGGCCGGCTGCTCTCACGTGACGGATCGAGCGAGCCGTCGCCATCAGCGGCCACAACGGCGCGGCGAAGGCCGTAGCTGTGGGGCGAGGCGTTCGGACAGGACCGGCGCCGCTCAGCCGCGCGCGGTCTCGAGCAGCGCGGCCCGCTCCACGAGCAGTTCGCCCGGCCCGGTCGGTGGGGTGTTGCGGCGCCAGATGGCCCGGAATTTGCGGGTCAGCCGGGCGGCCTCGGCGGTGGGGATTTCCACCAGCGCGCCGGTACGCAGGTCGGGTGCGGCGATCAATCGGCTCACCACCGCGGGGGCCATCCCGGTTCGGGCGGCAGCCACGATCGCGGCGGTCGACCCGAGTTCCGCGGCCGGGCCGACGGGCGGCGCCGCGGTAGCGAGCAGGTCCCATACGGTGTCGCGGGTACCCGAACCCGGCTCGCGCCACAGCAGGGCCGTACCCGCCAGCTCGGCGAGCGTGACCGGGGTCTTCCGTTGCGCCCATGGATGATTCGGTGCCGCGACCACGACGAGGTCGTCGGCGCCCAGCACGCGACTGCCGAGTCCGGCGGGTGGATGCGGACCCTCCACGAAGCCCACATCCGCGGTGCCGTCGCGCACGAGACCCGCGACCTGGGTCGAGTTCTCGACTTCGAGGGAGATCACGACCTCGGGGTGATCAGCGCGCAGGGCGGCGAGCCAATGCGGAATACGGTGGTCGGCAATGGTTTTGGAGGCGGCGATGCGCAGACGTGGGGCTTGCGCGGCACGCAGCCGGGCGAGGTCGGCCACGAGGTCGGTCACAGCGGCGAGGACGGTGCGGGCGTGGGCGACCACCGCGCGCCCCGCGTCGGTGAGTTCGGAGCCGGTCGGCCCACGGTCGAGCAGCTTCACGTGTAGGCGGCGTTCCAGGGCGCTGATCCGCATGCTCGCCGCGGGCTGGCTGATTCCGTGCCTGCGGGCGGCGGCGCCCAGACTGCCCAGCTCGGCCACCGACACGAGGAGGTCGAGGACCTCCAGGTCAGGGGTTCCGGGTGGCAGGGTCATGGGCCGATTATGGGCGACGGGCGACGCGACACCACATCAGGCGCCGTTGTCGTCGTGATCCGAGCCGAATCGGCCGCGCAGCTCCTTGGCCACGCCGTAGAGGGCGAACACCGGTTTCAGTGGCATCCACTCGCCGAACCGATACTCCCGGCCTGCGACGAGCCGGGCGGCCAGTTCCGGGCTCTGCTCGGCGAGGTAGGCGCGGGCGGTCTCGGCGTGCGTCGGCAGCGAGACGATCTTGATGCGGTCGACATCCTTCAGATACGGGATCGCGAACGCGATGTTCTCCCAGGTGGATCGGCTCGACTCCTCCAAGACGAGTTCACCCCGGTATCCGCGGGATTGCACGGCGTAGCGGCCCATCAGCGCCGCCTCGGTCTCCGGACCGGCGACGGCACCCCCGCACAGGACGAGGCGGGTCTCGGGTGCTCGCGGATCGATAGAACGCAGCCCGGCGCGCACGCGCCAGCGGTTCATGCCGTTCGCGCGTGCACCGGTGTTGCGGTATCCGAGAACCACGACGGCCTCGGACCCGGGGCGTGACGGTCCGACGCCTCGACGGGAGGCGCGCCGATTCGCCCATTCACCCCACAGCATCAATCCGACACCGGTGGCGAGCGTCAGCCGGGTTCGTTTCCGCACGGCTCCAGCAAACCACACGCCCCACCGGCGCAGCCATAAGCCGACATTATGGCCACCTCCGAATTCGGTCTCTACCTCGGAATCGTCCGTGCCGCGAAGGTGAAGGAGTGAATCGCGCACTCGCTCCCGGCCTGTTCCTCGCCGCTGTGCTGGCTACCGTGGCCACGCCGTTCGGCAAGGCGCTACCGATGATCGGCACGCCGGTGCTCGCGCTCGGCGCGGGCGCCCTGGTCGGCATGGTGCTGCGACGCAAGGACCCGACCGGCGAGACCTTCGGTCCCGGGCTCGACGTCGCCCGGCAACGCCTGCTCGGGCTCGCGATCGTACTGCTGGGGCTCGGGCTGCCGCTCGGGTCGGTGCTGAGTGTGGGGCGCGAGACGGTGGTGGTGCTGCTCGGGACGCTGCTCGTCGGCGGTGTGGCGGCGTTCTTCGTCGGCCGGATGCTCGCGGTGGATACGGAGTCGGCGACGCTCATCGCCGTGGGCACCACGATCTGCGGCGCGTCCGCGATCGCCGCCGCCACCGCGGTCCTGCGGCCCGACAAGCAACGGGTCGCCTACGCCCTGTGCACCATCTTCATCTTCAATGTCACGGCCGTGCTGGTGTATCCACCACTGGGCCGGGCGCTGGGGCTGTCGCAGGAGGCGTTCGGGCTGTGGGCGGGTACGGCCATCAACGACACGTCGTCGGTCCTGGCCGCAGGTGTCATCTTCGGCGCGGGCGCGGCACAGTTCGCGGTGATCGTGAAGATGGTGCGCAGCCTCGCCATCATCCCGCTCTGCGTCGGCCTGCACGTCGGCCGCCGCCACCTCGCCGAGCGGACCGACCTACCCCAGGCCTCGCTGCGCCGGGCGGTCCCACTCTTCGTGGTCCTGTTCCTGGCCGCCTCCGTCATCGCGGGCCTCGGCATCATCCCCGCCGAGCTCACCGCACCGCTGGCCACTCTCAGCGGCTGGCTCATCGCCGCCGTCCTCGCCGCCATCGGCACCTCACTGAGCATCGACCGCCTACGCACCGCGGGCATCCGCCCCCTGATCCTCGGCGGCGCCCTCGGCCTGATCCTCGGCACCACCAGCCTCGGCCTCATGTACCTGACCGGCTGGTGCTGACGGCGACAGCGTTACCGGCCCTCCAGCACACGGTCGCGCGGCGCTAGCATTGCCTGACATCGCATGTCGGCACGGACAGGAGGATGTTATGAGCAGCGTTTGCCGGATCATCGCCACCGTGGGAGCCACCGCGGCCCTGAGCCTGGTCACCGCAGGAGTCGCGGCAGCCGAGGACGCCGAGCCACCGTCGTCGCCGCTGGTCGAGTACATCGAGTCGTGGCCGCCGGCCCCCGAGTGGTGCAACGCGCGGTGGGACCCGATCGAGGAAGCCATCGAGGACTCGATCCCACCCCGGTACGAGCCGGAATTCGACGCCTTCGACGACTGGTGCGAGGGCGACGCGGACTGACTCGCGCGGGGAGGCGGGGCGGCCCGCTACGCGACCGCCCCGATCGATCTAGCCCATCGCGTTGACGGCGTTCAGCACGGCTTGCAGCGAGGCCGCGACGACCGAGGTATCGCGACCGAAAGCCCAACCGGTGCCCTGCGGCACTCGATACTCCACATAACTCACGGCGGTGCTGCCCGCGCCCTCGTCCACCGAATGCTGGGTCAGCCCGAGGATCTCGATGGGATGGCCTGCCTCGTCGAGTGCGGCGGTCAGCGCCTCGACCGGGCCGACCGCGTGGTGCACCGAATGCCGTTCGCGGCCGTGCGCGTCGAGGAGGATCTCGGTGGTGCCGTCACCGATCCGCCACTGCGACAGCGTGATTCGCGGAGCGTTGGTGGTGTATGCCCGCTCGAACAGCGTGAACAGTTCCTTGGCGGTGATCTCCGCGCCGCTGTCGTCGGTGTGTTCCTGCACGCGCTCGGCGAGATCGATCTGCAGGCGACGTGGCAGGTCGAGGCCGTATTCGGCGTGCAGCAGATAGGCGATTCCGCCCTTGCCGGACTGGGAGTTCACCCGGATCACGGCGTCGTAGGAGCGGCCGAGGTCGGCGGGGTCGATCGGCAGATACGGTACCCGCCACTCCGATTCACGCTCGGTGACGCCACGCACCGCAGCCCGCTCACGGTGTTCGGCCATCCCCTTGCTGATCGCGTCCTGGTGGGTGCCGGAGAAGGCGGTGTGGACGAGATCGCCCACGTACGGGTGCCGTTCGTGCACGGGCAGGCGGGTGCAGTGCTCGACCGTGCGGCGGATCTCGTCGATGTCGGAGAAGTCGATCATCGGGTCCACGCCCTGGGCGTGCAGGTTCAGGGCCAGGGTGGCGATGTCGACATTGCCGGTGCGTTCACCGTTGCCGAAAACGCAGCCTTCCACGCGCTGGGCGCCCGCCAGGACGGCCAGTTCGGCGCAGGCGATGCCGGTCCCCCGGTCGTTGTGCGGGTGCACCGACAGGATCACGCCGTCGCGGCGAGCCAGGTTGCGGTGCATGTATTCGATCTGGTCGGCGTAGATGTTCGGGGTCGCGACCTCCACTGTCGCAGGCAGATTCAACGTCACCGGACGCTGTGCACTCGCCTGCCACAGCTCGGTGACCGCGTCGCAGATCTCGAGGGCGAAATCCGGTTCGGTCAGATTGAACACCTCCGGCGAGAACTGGAAGCGCGCGTTCGGCAGTTCACCCGCCAGTTCCAGGACGTCGCGGGCACCGGACAGGATCAGTTCGCGCAGCTGTGCGCGATCCTTGCCGAGAACCACCTCACGCCAGACCGGCGCGGTGGCCGTGTACAGGTGGATCACTACCTCGTTGGTGAGACCACGCACCGACTCGACGGTCCGTTCGATCAGGTCACGCCGTGCCGGTGTGAACACGACGATGGCCACGTCCGGCGGGGCGATCGAGGTGTCGGCCAGCAGACGCACGAAATCGAAGTCGGTCTGTGAGGCGGACGGGTAGCCGACCTCGATCTCCTTGTAGCCCATGGCGATCAGGAGTTCGAAGAACCGGCGTTTGCGCGCCGGGTCCATCGGTTCGGCCAGCGCCTGATTGCCGTCCCGGAGATCGACCGGGACCCACAGGGGCGCGGTGGTCATCCGCGCGTTCGGCCAATCACGTTGTCCGACAGGAATATTCACGCGCTGATGGACATCGCGGTAGCGAAACGACGGCATCGCCGAATGGCGCTGCCGATTCCACGCGGGTGCGCCGGCGGCGACAGCGCCGGCGGGGGTTGTCAGGGTGGGGAATTCGGTCATGACCTGCTCTGCTTCCCGGCCCGTTTCGGGCCACGAGACGACGGTGACCGGCCATGACGGAGCCCCACGGCGGGGCGGCCGGTCGGTCAGGCCCCGCCGTGGCGGCCGAGAAGAAGCGCGGAGTAAGTCATGATGGGTACACTTCTACCACAACTCCTCAGACAAGTAGAGAGGTTTGCCGGTGGTATCGCAGGTACGACGTCAGCCGCTGGCCGCGCAGGCGGCCGAACTGCTACTCGCACGGATCCGCGCGGGCGAGTGGCCGCTGGGTCATCGATTACCGGGTGAGGCGCTGCTCGCCGCCCAGTTGGGCGTGGGCCGATCGACCCTGCGCGAGGCGATCCGCGAACTCGCGGGCAAAGGTGTACTCGACAGCAGGCAGGGCTCCGGGGTGTTCGTCACCGCGCTCGACGCGGGGCAGGACTGGGATGTCGTGCTGCGCGGGGCCACCATCGCCGCGGTGATCGAGGCGCGCATCGCGATCGAGGCCGAGGCCGCCGCCCTCGCCGCGCAACGGCGCACGCCCGCCGATCTGCGGGCCATCCGGCGGGCCCTGATCGGACGGCGCGCCGAGGGCCAGACCGTCGCCGCGCATGTCGATGCCGACATGGCCTTCCATCGCGCGGTCATCGTGGCCGCGCACAACGACGTGCTCACCCAGCTGTTCGACAGCTTCCTGCCGCGCCTACGCCTGGCCATGATCGACATGCTCGAATTGCGTCCGGTCCGCTCCGAGGAGGCCGACCACCGCGCACACGAGCAGCTCGCCCAGGCGATCGCCGACCGAACCCCCACTGCCGCCGCGGAATTCAGCCGCACCCACCTGTCCGCGTTGAAGGAGGCCTTCACATGACCGGCGCACCCGTGATCGAACTCGACGAGGTGACCTTCCGTCGCGACGGTAAGAAGATCATCAACGGGATCTCGCTGACGGTCCGCGCCGGTGAGCACTGGGCTCTGCTCGGCCCCAACGGCGCGGGCAAGAGCACGCTGCTCGGTTTCTGCGGCGCGGTCACCTTCCCCACCACCGGCGCCGTGCGGGTGCTCGGCGAACAGTTCGGCCGGGTGGAGCTGGCTCGGCTGCGACGCTCGATCGGCCACGTCAACCCGCGTCATCCCCTGCGCTACGCCCTGACGGTGCGCGAGGTCGTCCTCACCGGCGTCACCGGCACGATCGATACCCCGATGCGCTGGTCACCGACCACCGCCGACCTCGCTCGCGCCGACGCGATCATCGACGCCCTCGGCTTGTCCGGCAAAGCCGACGACATCTGGCCCACCCTGTCGCAGGGCGAACGCGGCCGCACCCTGATCGCCCGCGCCCTGATCAGCGACCCCGACGTCCTGCTCCTGGACGAACCGTCCACCGGCCTCGACCTGGCCGCCCGCGAGCAACTCCTCACCACCATCGACACCCTCGATCGCACCCACCCCGAGGTCGCCTCGATCCTGGTCACCCACCACCTCGAGGAACTCCCCAGCACCACCACCCACGCCCTGCTCATCGCGAACGGTCACACCGTCGCCGCGGGCCTCGCCACCGACGTCATCACCACAGACCACGTCTCCACCGCCTTCGCCCACCCGATCGAAGTCCGCTACGACGGCCGCTGGAGCGCCCGCGCCCGCTGAAGCCCGACCACCCACCCGGGCAACGCTTCCCGTGCCGCGAGCCACTCCTCCGGAATTCCGCGGGTCGCACCGCCGTCTCCGGCACCGGTGTGGGCGGCCACGATCCCGCCGACGATCGCGGCGGTGGTGTCGACGTCGCCACCAGCCTGCACACAAGCGGTGACGGCACGCGGATAGTCCTCCAGGTAGGTCGCGGCGACCCACAGGGCGAAGGGCACCGTGTCCTGAGCGCTGACGCGAGCGCCGTTGCCGAGCTCGTAGGCCACTTCGGCTACCGTTCGACCGAGCAGCTCCCGAGCTCGACGGATTCCGCGCGACGTGAGCCCCTCGACCAGATACGGCTCGACCGCACGCAGCAATTCATCCGGCGCGCAACCCTTTCCGCGCATGTGCGCGGCATGTGCGGCGGCAACCGCCACTGTCATCGCCCCCACGATCGCCTCCGGATGCCGATGGGTGATCTCGGCGGACAGCGCCGCCTGCACCGCGGCTCGAGCCGGGTCCCCGGCGAAATGCGCCCCGAGCGGCGCTACTCGCATCGCGGCACCGTTGCCCCACGATCCATTCCCCCCGAAGACCGCACCGGCCGCCTCACGCCACGGACGCCCGTCTCGAATCTCGTGCAGCACAACAACGGTGCCGGGCCCATAGCCACGGTACGGTTCGCACCGCTGCGCGAACGCGTCGGCGAGAGCATCACGATCCACGCTGCCGCGACGGCGGATTTCCGCATACACCGAACACGCCATTTCGGTGTCATCGGTCCAAGGCCATGGCGCCGTGGGCGGTCGACCCGCGAGAAGATCAGGAACCGAACAACCGGGAACGAAGAATTGCGCACCCAGCGCATCACCAACTGAAAGGCCTTGAAGACTGTCGAAAGCGGGATCGGAATTCAGCATGCTGCCGCAATCATCGCCCACCAGCGACTGATGTCGCAAGACGAACTCCGGTCGAATCACATGAGCTCGACCTCGCCGAATCCGACGGTCAGCGTGTGCCGACGCTCGCGCAGAACATTCCCCTCACGACGGACGGTTCCCTCCCCGAACTCGATGCGCAATTCCGCGCGCCGCGCGTCGACCTCCCGTACGACCCCACAGATGCCGCTGAACGGACCCGCCGGGAAATACACGACATCGCCCGGCCCATAGTCGGTAAACCCCACGGCGCCAGGGTAATTCACGTCAGCGCTTATCGCCGCTCAGCGACGGGACCGTCGAGCGAAGAATCGGTTCGTAGAGGTCGAGCCGTCCCCCGCACGTACGAACGCACCGTATTCCGCGTTCTGCTCCTCGGGAACCGTGGCCGAGATACTCAGGCCCAATCGGGCGATGAGATTTCGGGCCCCGGCGATATCAGGGTGCGTCATCGGAAGGGTCGAAGTCGGGGTCGAAGTTGTCGAGGAGTTCGTCGGCTCGGGCGAGGGCCTGGTCCAGTTCGTCGGTCACGGTGTCCATGAGGGACATGCCGTCGAGCATGTCGGACAGTTCGGTGTGCAGGGCGTGGAGTTCGGCGATGGCGGGATCGACCGTGGTCCAGGCGACGGTGTCGGACCACCAGGTGTCGCGTTGGATCCAGGACCACACGATGTCGCGGACGAGCAGGGCGTCGGTGGTGAACAGCTGGCGATGGGCGGCGCCGCCGGTGTGTTCGAGTTCGTAGGTGCCGTCGTCGAGGTAGCGCGCCTGGATGCGGTCGTCCGGGGCGCGGGTGAGGAGCAGGAAGGGAAATTCGGGGGCCGGATCGGCGGCAGAGGTACCGGGTCGGGCAGGGTCGACGGGGTGCGGTCGCGCCGAGCCGTCGCCGACGTGGACTACGACTTCGGGTTGGTCGTCGCGCTGGGCACCCATCGGGTCAGTCTGCCGGATCGGCGAACAACCCCGAACAGCCGGACCGATGAATGGGTGACGCGTACAGCGTCTGTTCGGCCGGAACTGCGCGCGCGGCGACCCGATCATCCGGCCGACCACGCGGACCGGTCGGCGAAATCGAACTGCGTCACGACACGACGGCGGGTAGCCTCGCACCGATGACGTGGACAGCTCCCGAACTCCAACCCACCAGGACGCTGGTCGGCGCGGATGAGAGGCCGATGTTGCAGTCCTGGTTGGACTTTCATCGCCAGACCCTGCTCGGCAAATGCGGCGGACTCGACGGTGAACAGCTCGCCACGCGCTCGGTGGAGCCGTCCTCGCTGTCGCTGCTCGGCCTCGTCCGGCACCTCACGGATGTGGAGCGAGGCTGGTTCCGGACCTCGGCCGCGGGCGAGGAGATCGAACCGGTCTACGGTACCGAGGCCGAACCCGACGCCGATTTCGACGACGTCGCGGCCCTGCCCGCCGACGAGGTTTTCGCAGCCTTCCACGCCGAGGTCGCCGCCTGTGACGCCGCGGTCGCCGCGCTCTCCCTCGATCACGTGTTCCACGTCCCGTGGCGCAGCGACGACTACACCCTGCGCTGGGTGTATCTGCACATGATCGAGGAATACGCCCGCCACAACGGCCATGCCGACCTGCTGCGCGAGCGGATCGACGGCGTCACCGGCAGCTTCTGAGTCAGGCGCCGCCGGTCACCACACCGGAGGTGAGCTCGTCGAGATCGTCGATGACGACGTCGGCCAGGGCGAGCGCGTCGGGCGATGGCGGGAACTCCGGGCGCGGCGCCGCGATCAGCCGCATTCCCGCGCTGTGGGCCGAGCGCAGACCGTTGGTCGAATCCTCCACGGCCGTACAGTCGTTCGGCTCCACCCCGAGGCGCTGCGCGACGGTGAGGTAGACGTCGGGAGCGGGCTTGCCGCGCCCGACCTCCTCGGTGGACAGCACCACGGTGAAATAGTCGAGCAGCCCCGATTTCGCGAGCACCAGGTCGATCACGGTGGCCGGTGACGAACTGGCCAGGCCCAGTTTCCACGAACCCGCGCACCGGCGCACCGCGTCGACCGCACCGGGCAGCAGGGGAACGTGGTGCGCGTACTTGTCGGCCATCAGGTCGATGACAGCGGCGGCCACCTCGTCGGCCGGTTCGGCCACGCCCAGCTCGTCGGCCAGATACGACGACCACTCGACGGTGTTCATGCCCATCATCTTCTTCTGCGAATCCGGTTGCCACCGGCCGCCTTTGAGAACCACGTACTCGTGCCTGACCTGTTCCCAGATCGGCTCGGAGTCGATCAGCACGCCGTCCATATCGAACACAACCGCCGCGATACCCATGCGTTCAGCCTTTCGCCGCTCACCCGGAGGGACACCACCGGTGGTGCGCCGACGCTCCGGTACCAAGGACCTACTCGGTGATCGGGACCCAGCGTAGTTGACTCGACACCGATCCCCGGCGCGAACATCCAGCTCGGCAGCGATAACGTGTTGCATATGGACGATACACAGGTCGGCAGCTCGCTTCCGGACGAGCAGCATCACGAAGGCGGATTCCGGCCGGTTGCCGAGCTGATCCAGGCACGCAAGGAACGCGGCTTGCACAACACGGTGGGCGGACCGCACTACGGCGAGCTGATCGACCAGGTCCGCGCGCTGATGGACCGGGCACGGCTGGTGAACCCGTCCGACGAGCTCGCCAAGGAGTCCATCGCCACCCTCGAACAGCTCAACTCCCGGCTCGACGAGGCGGTGACAGACGAGTGGTCCTCGCCCAGCTGGTCCCGCACCGACCTACCCGCGCGCGGCAATATCACGCTGCCGCCGTACACGGTGATCAGCGGCGACAGCGACGGCGTCACGGCCAAGGTCACCTTCCGTACCTTCCACCTCGGCGGCAACAACGCCGCCCACGGTGGGCACATCGCCCTCGCCTTCGACGACATCATCGGCATGACCGCCGCGCTGTCCACCAAATCGGTGACCCGTACGGCCTCGCTCACCCTCGACTACCGGTCGATCACACCGCTCAATCGCGAGCTGACGGTGCGGGCGTGGACCGAACGCGTCGAGGGCCGCAAGGTGTATCTTCGCGCGACGCTGCACGACGACGAGCGGTTGTGCGCCGAGGCCAAGGGTCTGTTCATCGTGCTCAACCCCGGCCAGCCGTGACCGCGCGCCGACATTGCGATCGACGTGATCGCAATGTCGGCCGGCGCCACCGAGGTGGCGCAATAGCGGTTTCGTCGCCGATACCCGCAGGTCGCGCGAACCGCCTCCCGGCGTAGAAACATCCGCTGAATTCACCCCGTGATCACGGCGGGCGTAGTGCCGCGAAATCGCCGCTATCGTCGCTGTTCATGCAGGTCAGCGAGAAAACAGGGGTTACGGAGCCCACCCCGATCCGCGGTCAGCGCGCCGATCGGGCGCGCCGGGTCGCCGATATCCTGCGCCACCAGATCCTGGCGGGCGCGGTGGCGGGTACGGTCCCCGGCGAGCAGGAACTCGCCGCCGAGCACGGCACCTCCCGCAATACCGTCCGCGAAGCGCTGGCGCTGCTGCGCGACGAAGGACTCATCGACCGCGCCCCGAAACTCGGTACCCGGGTCGCCGCCCGCAAGTTCGACCACGGCCTCGATGCCCTGCTCGGCCTGCAGGAGACGCTCAAAGGGCACGGCACCGTCCGCAACGAGGTCCGTGCCGCCACCACCATCACCGCGCCCCCTGCCGTCGCACGCCGGCTCGAGCTGGCGCCGGGCGACAAGGTCGTCTACATCGAGCGCCTGCGGTTTCTCGCCGATCTGCCGCTGAGTCTGGACCTCACCTATCTCGCGCCCGATATCGGCGCCGAGGTGCTCGCCCACGATCTCGAGACCACCGATGTGTTCGTGCTGCTCGAACAGGTCACCGGACGGTCGCTCGGCGCCGCCGACCTCGCACTGGAAGCCGTCGCGGCCGACCCGCACACCGCGACCACCCTGGACACTCCGGCCGGTGCGCCGCTGCTGATGCTCGAACGTCTCACCCACCTCGACGACGGCCGCCCCGTCGACCTCGAATACATCCGCATGCGCGGTGACCGCATCACGATGCGCGGCAGCCTCACCCGCAGCACCCCCGAATGGAAGGTCCTGTAATGGCACTGGTCCCCCAGCGCGCCGACGTCCCGGTCACGATCGACGAATCGCTGTGCATCACCGGCTGCACGCTCTGCGTCGACATGTGTCCGCTCGATTCCCTTGCCATCCGGGATGATTCGGGCAAGGCCTACATGCACGTCGACGAGTGCTGGTATTGCGGGCCTTGCGCGGCCCGCTGCCCCACCGGCGCCGTCACCGTCAACATGCCCTATCTGCTCCGCTGAACCGGGATTCCCACGCATGAAGATCACTCGATTCGCCCCTGTCGCACTGGCTCTCGCGCTCACCGCGGCGGGCTGCTCGCTCGAAAGTTCCGATGCCGCGCCGGCGGGCACCGTCAAGGTCGTCATCGGCTACCAGTCCAAGACCATCAACACCGTCACCGCGGGCACGCTGCTCAAAGCGCAGGGCTACCTGGAGCAGCGGCTACAGAAGATCACCGACGGCGGTGGCGCGAAATACCAGGTGGAGTGGCAGGACTACGACACCGGCGCGCCGATCACCGCCCAGATGGTGGCCGAGAAGATCGACATCGGCTCGATGGGCGACTACCCGTTGCTGATCAACGGATCTCGCACGCAGGCCAACGAGCGCGCACGCACCGAACTGGTGTCGATCACCGGCTACAACCCCAAGGGCGCGCTGAACATGGTGGTGGTGCCCAACGACTCGCCCGCGCGTTCGCTCACCGATCTGGCCGGGCAGAAGATCTCGGCCAGCGTGGGTTCGGCCGGCCACGGCACCCTGGTGCAGGCGCTGAGCCGGGCCGGGATCGACCCGGCCAAGGGGGTCGAGGTGCTCAACCAGCAGCCGCAGGTGGGGGCGACCGCGCTGGAGTCGCACCAGGTGAGCGCGCTGTCGCAGTTCGTGGCGTGGCCGGGTCTGCTGGTGCAGCAGAACAAGGCGAAACTGCTCTACGACGGCGCCGAACTGAACGTGCCGACCTTCCACGGGGTGGTGGCGCGCCGAACCTACGCGGCCGACCATCCCGAGGTGTTGCAGGCGTTCCTCGCCGCGCAACTGGACGCGACGACCTTCCTCAACGAGAAACCTTTCGAGGCAGCCGATCTCGTCGCCAAGGGGTCCGGCCTGCCGCGAGAGGTCGTGTATCTCTACAACGGACCCGGCGGTACCAGTTTCGACACCACACTCAAGGCGAACCTGATCGCGGCGTTCAAGGACGACGTGAACTACCTGAAGTCGATCGGCGATTTCGCCGATCTCGATATCGACGCCTTCGTCCAGGACGGCCCGCTGCGTCGGGCCTTCGCCGAGACCGGTCGTGGCGACTACGACGCGGCGCTGGCGTCGGGGGTCAACCCGAGCAAGGTGACCGGAACCGATCCGATCTGCGCTGTCGCGGTGAGTGATCCGGCGCTGGCCGGTGAAGTCTGGGTCGACGGCGCGGACAAGCCGCAACCCGCTGCGAACCCCGGCTGCCTGTTGCGGGCGGTTCAGGCTGCGAAGGCACAGGGCAAGACGATTCGCGCGGTGTATGTCCCCGATGCCGAACTGGGAACCCGATGGTTCGCCGACAAGGCCATCTGGTTGCGCGAGGGCGCGCGGTACCTGCCGTTCACCACGCAGGCAGCGGCCGACCGCTACCGCGCCACCCATCCCGCCGCCGCGCCGCTCTCCTATGAGCAGGCCGTGACGGAAGTCCGCGGATGAGCACGGTATCCGGCCAGGTCGCCGCGATCGAGACCGACGAGAACCTCCACGCGGCCCCGTCCCGCACTGTCGCGTCCGCTCGGCCCGACGATATTCCTGTCGTCGACGGCGATTCGCGTACCGACACTGCCGATCACGACGTGCCCGCCCGGTCGGTATGGGTGTCACGAACGATCCGAGTCGCCTCGGTGGCGGCCGCGATCGGCCTGTGGCAGTTGCTCACCGCGGGCGATGTCCGCGCGGGGCTGCGGTTCGACACGCTGCCGACGGTCACCGAGATCGTCGCCGAGTTCGGTGAGCATCTCGGGACCGGCCAGTACTACCTCGATGTGGCGCAGTCGCTGATCCGGATCGTCACCGGATTCGGGCTGGCCGCGGTCGTCGGTGTGCTGGCGGGCATCGGCCTGGGACGGTCGCGGCTGCTCGCCGATGTCTTCGGCTCGCTGGCCGAGCTGATCCGGCCGATTCCGGCGATCGCGCTGGTGCCGGTGGCGATCCTGCTGTTTCCCAGCGACGAATCCGGCATCGTGTTCATCACGTTCACCGCGTCGCTGTTCCCGGTGCTGGTGAGCACCCGGCACGCGACGCGGGCGCTGCCGACCATCTGGGAGGACGCGATCCGCACGCTGGGCGCGTCGCGGCGGGAGGTGCTGACCAGGGTCGTCGTGCCCGGCATCCTGCCCGGCGTGTTCAGCGGGTTGTCGGTGGGTATGGGCGTGGCCTGGATCTGCCTGATCTCGGCGGAGATGATCTCCGGCCGACTCGGTATCGGCTACCGCACCTGGCAGTCCTACACCATCGTCGACTACCCGGCCGTGTTCGTCGGGATGATCACCATCGGCGTGCTCGGTTTCCTCACCTCCGGAATCGTCGAACTGGCAGGCCGTCGGGTCACCCGCTGGCTGCCGCGAGAGGTCGCGTCATGACCACCACCACCGCCGCACCCGCCGTCTCGGTCGGCATGCGCTTGGACCTCGAGTCCGTGCGGATCAGTTACGGCCGCAAAACCGTGGTGCACGATCTAGACCTGACGGTCGCGGCCGGGGAGATCCTGGTCCTGGTCGGCAAATCCGGCTGCGGCAAGTCGACCCTGTTGCGCGCGATCGCCGGACTGCGCAAGCCCGCCGCCGGGGTGATCCGCGCCGATGCCGACACCGTCACCGGTCCGTCGGCCGATCGCGCGCTGGTGTTCCAGGACGACGCGCTGCTGCCGTGGCGCACCGCGCGCGCCAATATCGATCTGGCGCTGCGTCTTCGCGGCGTCTCGCGCGGTGACCGGGCGGCACGGTCGCGGCGTTGGCTCGACGAGGTCGGCCTCGGTGCCTACGCCGACTATCTGCCGCGCGATCTGTCCGGCGGGATGCGCCAGCGAGTTCAGCTCGCGCGCAGCCTGGCGGGTTCGCCCCGCGCGGTGCTCATGGACGAGCCGTTCGGCGCGCTCGACAGCCAGACCCGGGCCGAAATGCAGCGTCTGCTGGTCGACACCTGGCGCGCGCACCCGACCACGATCGTCTTCGTCACCCACGACCTCGACGAAGCCCTGCTGCTCGGCGACCGGATCGCCGTACTCGGCGCGGGTTCGCTGCGCGCGATCGTCGAGGTACCCGACCCGCGCGAACCGGTCGACCGGAGCGCCCTGCGGGCCCGAATCCTGGAGTCCCTGTGAACATTCCCGAACTGTCCGACCGCGTTCGCCTCGACTGCGATGTACTCGTCATCGGCGGCGGAACCGCGGGCACCATGGCCGCGCTCACCGCCGCCGAGTCCGGCGCGAACGTACTGCTCCTCGAGAAGGCGCATGTGCGCCATTCCGGTGCGCTGGCCATGGGCATGGACGGCGTGAACAATGCCGTCATCCCCGGCAAGGCCGAGCCGGAGGACTACGTCGCCGAGATCACCCGCGCCAACGACGGCATCGTGGACCAGCGCACCGTGTATCAAACGGCGACACGGGGTTTCGCGATGGTGCAACGTCTCGAGCGGTACGGGGTGAAGTTCGAGAAGGACGAGTACGGCGAGTACGCGGTGCGCCGGGTGCACCGGTCGGGGTCGTACGTGCTGCCGATGCCCGAGGGCAAGGACGTCAAGAAGGCGCTCTATCGCGTACTGCGACAACGGAAGATGCGGGAGAAGATCCGGATCGAGAACCGGCTGATGCCGGTGCGGGTGCTCACCGCGGGCGGACGCGCGGTGGGCGCGGCCGCGTTGAACACGCGCACCGGCGAATTCGTGGAGGTAGCCGCGAAAGCGGTGATTCTCGCTACGGGTCCCTGCGGTCGACTCGGTCTGCCCGCCTCGGGCTATCTCTACGGCACCTACGAGAACCCCACCAACGCCGGTGACGGCTACTCGATGGCCTATCACGCCGGCGCCGAACTCTCCGGGATCGAGTGCTTCCAGATCAACCCGCTGATCAAGGACTACAACGGTCCGGCCTGCGCGTATGTGGCCAATCCGTTCGGCGGCTACCAGGTCAACGCCGAGGGCGAACGTTTCGTCGATTCCGACTACTGGTCGGGGCAGATGATGGCCGAGGTGAAGCAGGAGATCGAATCCGCGCGCGGGCCCATCTATCTCAAGGTGTCGCACCTGCCCGATGAGACGTTGTCGACGCTCGAATCGATTCTGCACACCACCGAGCGGCCGACACGCGGGACTTTCCACGCCAACCGTGGCCACGACTACCGCACCCACGATATCGAGATGCACATCTCCGAAATCGGCCTGTGCGGTGGACATTCCGCCTCCGGGGTCTGGGTGGACGAGAACGCGCGGACCACCGTGCCCGGCCTGTACGCGGCGGGCGATCTGGCGTGCGTGCCACACAACTACATGATCGGGGCGTTCGTCTACGGCGATCTGGCCGGTGCGCACGCGGCCGCCACCTCGACCGAACTCGCGATGCCCGCCGATCTGCCCCAGGATCAGCTCGCGCAAGCGCACGAACTGATCTACCGGCCGTTGCGTCAGCCCGAGGGCCCGCCACAGCCACAGGTCGAGTACAAGCTGCGCCGGTTCGTGAACGACTATGTGGCGCCGCCGAAGACGGCGGCCAAGCTGTCGATCGCCGTCGAGACCTTCGAGCGGATGCGCGCCGAGGTCGACGGGATCGGCGCGCAGACACCCCACGAACTCATGCGGGCCGTCGAGGTGCAGTTCATTCGCGATTGCGCCGAGATGGCGTCGCGGAGTTCGCTGACCCGGACCGAGTCGCGCTGGGGCCTCTATCACGACCGCGCGGACCTGCCCGATCGCGACGACGAGTCGTGGAACTTCCATTTGAACCTACGCAAGACCGTCGACGGCGAGATGGAATTCGTCAAACGATCGGTGGCGCCGTACCTCGTGCCGGTGCCCGGCCTCGATGATGTGCCCTCCGCTGAGGCGATCGTCGAGGTGATCGCCCAGCCCGCATTGGTGGGAACGCGCGCGCCGCAGCGCGAAGCCCCCGCGCGCACCGAGGCGGCGCGGGTGTCGCCGTCTTCACCTCGGCTTGTCACCCTGCTGGCACTGGATTCTCCTGCGGTCGAGGATCTTTCGAGCTATCTCACCGACCCCGATCCGGTCGTGCGAGTGGCGGCGCTGTCGGTGCTCACCGAGAACACCCCCGACGGATTCGCCGATGAGCTCATCCGGGCGCTGGGCGACGAGGCCGCCTCGGTGCGCCGCGCGGCCACCGAGAGCCTGCGGGAACTGGTGGAGGTGCTCGCCGGCGCCGGGGCGCTGAGCGAGCATCTGAACTCCCCCGACCCGCTCGTCCGCGCGACCGTCGTCGATCTGCTGCGCGCGCTGCGGGCGGGGTCCGGGTCGGACTTCCGTGCGGCACTGGGTGATTCCGACCATCGCGTCAGGATCGAGGCGGTGCGCGCACTGGTCTCGCTCGACGACGCCGACGCGGTCTCCTCGATCGCGGGCGATGTCAACCGCGAGGCGCGTATCGCGGTCGCGCACGGACTCGCCTCGATCGGCGGCGGTGGTGTCGAGGTGATCCGCGGGCTCGCGGGCGACCCCGATCCCCTGGTCCGCGCCGCCGCGCTCACCGCGTACGCGGCGCTCGGCACCGCCGACGCCGATGTCGCCGGACTCGGTGCGGCACTGCGTGATTCCGCGTGGCAGGTGCGGGTCGGCGCCGCGCGCGGGCTGGCCGGTTCGACACCGGAGGTGGGCGTGGCGCCCCTGAGCGAGGCACTCACCGACCGTCACCTCGATGTGCGCAAGGCGGCCGTACTCGCCCTGTCCACCTGGCCGGGTAGCGCCGCCGCCCTCGACGCGCTGGAGTCGGCGATCACCGATCCCGACGCCGACGTCCGCGCCTACGCGCGCCGCGCGGTGACCGCCGCCGGTCGCACCCCGGTCGACCCTGTTCGCGCCGACGCCGAACTGACCGAGGCCAGGGCGTGATCGGCACACCGCCGTGGCGGCGTTGTCGCAGCGCGGGTGCGACACGATCGACGTTGCTCCGGTCGAGTGCCGTCGATGTCGGACAGCGGCGATCGGTCACCGACGAGCACTCGGGTGAGATCCACGATCTCGGTCCTCACGGGCCGGAGTTCACGGACCGTGCGACGGCGCTATGCCACCGTTCACCGGGTAGCGCGCTCAGGATAATCACAGCTCACCGTCGGTAGGCTGGGCCGATGAGCGCACTTCCTGCCACGCTGGTGACGGTCTCCGACGACCTGGACGCGGTGACGACGTTCGGCCACGAGGACCATCCGGCCGACGTCGGGTCGAGCCGTACCGATGTCGAGGCGATCTGGGCGTCGGTGCGCACCTGGTACGCGATGGGCACCACCCCCGCCATCCAGGTGTGCCTGCGCCGCAACGGCGGGATCGTGCTGAACCGGACGATCGGTCACGGTTGGGGCAACGCGCCGAGCGACGCACCCGACGCCGAGAAGATCCTGGCGACACCGGAGACACTGTTCTGTGGGTTCTCCACCGCGAAGGGTGTCGCCGCCACCCTGATGTTCATGCTCATCGAACAGGGCGCGTTCGGGCTGGAAGACCGTGTGTCGGACTATATCCCCGAGTTCGCGTCCCACCGCAAGGGCGTGATCACGGTCGGCGATGTGCTGTCGCATTCGGCGGGTATCCCGTTCATCACCGCGCCACACAGCGGAACCGCGGCGGTCCTGGACGAGGAACTGGCCCTCGCCGCGCTCACCGACCTGGTGCCGAGCTGGGCGCCCGGACGTTTTCGCGTCTACCACGCGTTGACCAGCGGATTGATCCAGCGCCTACTCGTCCAGCGCGCGACCGGCAAGCGCATGCGCGAACACCTCGCCGAGCAGGTACTGACGCCACTCGGCTTCCGCTGGAACAACTTCGGCGTCGATCCCGCCGATGTCGACAAGGTCGTGCCGAGCGTGAAAACCGGGCCACCGCAACCCCGTCTCGCCCGATTCCTGGCGAACAAGGCGCTCGGCGGCCATCTGGACAAGGCGTCGAAGGCGACCAACGACGCGTTCCTGGCCGCCGAACTCCCCTCCGGCAACCTCGTCACCACCGCCTACGAACTCTCCCGCTTCTACGAGATCCTGGCGCGCGGTGGTGAATTGGACGGCACGAGAATCATAGAAACCGGCACCCTGCGCGAGGCGATCGCCCCCGCCGATCGCATGCTCGGGGTGGCGGGCCGCGTCAGTCGCGCCGGGTTCGAGCTCGGCGCGCGCCGGTCCAAGTTCGGCCGCGACACCGGCTCGCATTTCGGCCGCAGCGGTCTCACCACCCAGTACGGCTGGGCCGATCCCGATCGCGGCCTGTCGGGGGCCATTTTGACCAACGGCAAGGCGACCACCGATCTCGGTCGACCGTGGCAGCTGGTCGCCCAGATCTCCGATACCCTGCGCCCGCTGCCCCCGGCCGGCCGGCTCTTTCGTCCCTGATCGCGGCGGCCAGGAAGGCCACCACGCGGCGCCGCTACTGCGGGTCGACGACGACCACGACGCCGCTCGGCGCTTCGAGCAGGTCGATCGTCCGCGCGGCGGCGGTGTCGACGTGGATACGCGGAGGCGCCGGTGGTGCCGACTCGTAGTACGTTCCGGGACCATAGAACTGGCCGTAGCGCAGGACCACACCACCCGCGGCGAGGACAGCCGATTCATGGGTCGCGATCGCGTCACCACGGCCGGCGGGCGGCGACCACGCAATGCTCTGGGCGAGAAAGCGTTTCGCCCCCGCGGCTGCGGCTGCCGCGAGCAGGTTGGCGGTGCCCTCGGTGCGGATGCGGGAGTTCGCCGCACCGGCGGTGGCCAAGCGCGCCACCTCGTCGGGGAGGTCGGTGAGCTGGTGCATGACCAGGTCGGGGGCGAAGTCGACCACCGCGGTGGTCAGGCCCTCGCCGTCGTAGACGTCGTGGACCACCGCGGTGGCTCCGCTCGCGCGGACCGCCGCCGCTTTCTCGGGGGATCGGGTCAGGCCGGCGACCGCGTGACCCGCGCCGACCAGCAGCGGCAGCAACCGTGATCCGATGACGCCCGTGGCGCCCGCGAGGAAGATACGCACGCCCCGAGCCTAGCGGGGCCGACGATCAGGCTCCGATGACCGCGTTCATGATCGTGCCCGCACTGGTGGCGACCGCGCCGCCCGCCATGGCGCTGGCGATCATCTTCGGCGATTGCAGGCCGCCGCCGTTCCACTTCTCCCAGGCGAAGCGGCCGCCCCCGTAGGTAATGGCGGTGACCCCGGAAAGCAAGATCATCCAGGTGAAATACCGGCCCAGCTGCATTACCTTCTCGGCCATCGGCGGTGCCTCCGGCGTGGGATTGCCCACCTGGGCGACAACGATGCCGTAGGTGTCGTGCACAGCGGCCAGGATCATGCTCACGATCGGTGCTCCTTCGTCGGTTGTTCGTGGTGAAGCCGATGTCGAGAACTCGTGACGCGGTAGAACCCAGAGATGTTGAACATTCAACCTGATGAGCGGATCGGTGACGTGGGTGACACTCCGCGCAAACCATGACCGCAGTCACAGTCGCGGATGCGTGCCCGCGTCGCGCCGTGCCCCTAGTATCGAACGTGCGGGGCTCGTTCACATTCGGCGCGACGAGGCGCTGACCACCACCTTCATCGCACGACTACCGTACCGCGAGGAGGGCACCATGGCTTTCCTGATTCCCCTGTTCGTCGCGTTCCTTCTGGTCACCGCGGCAGTGGTGGTGGCTTCCTACGCCACCGTCTCCCTGACCTATTGGTATGAATCACGCCGCAATAGTCCGAACAAGTCCGACCCGCACCCCGCACGCTGAGCCCTGTTCCGACCCGATGTCCCGGTACCCGACGCGGTACCGGGACATCGTCGGTTTCGCGCTCAGTGCAGATCGAGACCGGACTGCGATGCGATCACCGCCGCCTGCACCCGCGACTGCACGCCGAGTTTGCTCAGCACCCGGGAAACATGCGTTTTCACCGTCGCCTCGCCGATGCGCAGGCGCGTGCCGATCTGGCTATTGGACAGGCCGGCGCCGAGACCGGCGAGCACCTGTCGCTCGCGGTCGGTGAGCGCGGACAGATCGGGCGGGGGCGCGATGTCGGCCGCACGGGGCAACGCGGCGATCACCGCGCGCGTCACCTTCGGGTCGAGGACCGCGTCGCCGTCGGCCACCGCCAGCACGGCGCTGACCAGGTCGTCGCCACCGACGGACTTGAGCAGGAATCCGCTCGCACCGGCCGAGAGCGCGCCGAGGACATACTCGTCGAGCGCGAAGGTGGTGAGGACCAGCACTTTCGCGCTGGTCTGCGCGACGACAGCGGCGGTAGCGGCCAAGCCGTCGACGCGCGGCATCCGCACGTCCATCAGCACCACATCGGGGCTCAGGGCCCTGGCTTGCCGGATCGCGGCGGCGCCGTCGGCCGCCTCACCGATCACCCGCACCGCGCCGGACACCTCGAGCAGCATTCGCAGGCCCGCACGGATAGTGGCGTGGTCGTCGGCCACCAGCACTGTGACTGTCACTTGTCTCCCAGGGGAATTCGCGCGCACACCCGCCAGGTACCGTCCCGCGCGCCCGCGGTGATGGTGCCCTCTACCGATTCCGCGCGAAACATCATGTTGCGCAGGCCATTTCCTCGACCTTCCACGCTGCCGGGTGGTATCGGATTCGTGGCGGTCACCACCAATCGTGTCGCGTCGCGGCGCAAGGCGATGTCGAGGGGCGCACCGGGGGCGTGTTTGGTCGCGTTGACGAGCGTCTCGCTCAGGATCCGGGTCACGACGGCTTCCACGGCGGTGGGTAGCGCGAGGTCGGCGGGTCGGCGCAAGGTCACCGAGCCGCCCGCGGCCTCGGCCGCGTCGATCAGGCCGTCCAGGGATGCCAGTCGAGTGGTGACCACGGTGTCGTCGGGCGCGGTGAGCAGCTCGATGGTCGTGCGCATCTCCTCGACCGCGGCCAGGCTGCCCGAGCGGATCGTCGCCAGCACCGCGGTGTTGCCGGGATCCTTCATGGCGACTTCGGCGAGGATCGCGACGGCGCTGACGTGGCCGGCCACCGCGTCGTGCAGGTCACGGGCCAATCGTCGGCGCTCCTCGCCGATCGCGGCGGACCGCTCGGCGTCGCGGGCGGTGAGTTCGGCGCGGGCCGCGGCCCGTTCGGCCTCGACCGTGCGCCGCGAAGCCCGCACCGCGCGGGCGTACCCGAGCGGCGACCAGGTGAGCGCGACCCCGATCAAACCGGTGTAGAAGGCCGCTCTGACCCCGAACACGGTGAGTGCCAGCAACGACCCGCCCAGGGTCACGGTCACCGAGAACCAACCGACCACCGTGCCCAGCCGGTCGGATCCGGCGCTGACCGCCAGGAAGATCACGTCGGTCAGCGCGATCCACAGCGGCAGCGATGGACCGAGCACGAAGTCACCGGCGAGCAGCGCGATCATCAGGCCGAAGGCGAGCGCGGGTCTGCGTTGGGCGGTGAGCTGGATCGCGAACGCCGCGCACAACAGCGCCAATTTCGCCGGTGGTGGATACAGATCGCGGTCGGCCGCGACTGCCCAGCCGCCTGCCGCCCACAACAGCACACCCACCAGGAACACCCCGACGGCGGCCGCCGTCGAGCTGTCGAAGACATCCGCGAGCCGGCTCAGCAGCGTGCGGGACGTGAGCATGCCCCATTGGAGCACATCGTCCACCGGGGCCGAGTCCCCCGAAAGGCGGACGGCCGATGGACCACAAGCGGGACGACGGCGGACCGGCGTGCCCGCCACAGTGAAGCGATGAACGAACTGAGCAACCCGGTACTGCTGACGATCGCCGCCTGCGAAGTCGGTTTCTGGGTGCTGGTGGTCGTCGGCTTGCTGCTGCGCTATGTGCTCCGATCGCCGCGGGCGAGCGCCGTGGCGCTGGCCGCGGTGCCGGTACTCGATGTGGTGCTGGTCGCGGCGGTGGCGATCGACCTGCACCGTGGCGGCGAGGTGAGCTTCGCCCATCGCGTCGCCGGGATCTATCTGGGTGTCACAGTGATGTTCGGCGGGCGGATGATCCGATGGGCCGACGAGCGATTCGCCCACCGATTCGCGGGCGGTCCGGCCCCGGTGAAGGTCCCGAAGTACGGGCCGCAACGCTCCCGCAAGGAATGGGCCGATTTCTCCCGCTGGCTCGGTGCGGCGGCCATCGCCGGCGCCCTCACCCTGGTGTTGAGCTACACCGTCGCCGATGCCACGCAGCGCGAGCAGTTGATGGGAGTGTTCGGCAGCCTCGGGGTGATCACCGTGATCTGGTTGCTCACCGGGCCGGTGTGGGTGACGGGTTCGCGACGCGGTTGAGCACGCGGAACGACCGGTGTTCGCCGCGATCTCGGCGCGGACCGACCAGCAAGTCCGCTGACAGGGCTGATATCCGACGATGCCCCGGGTGATCGCGTCGAGCACCCGGGGCATCGTCGTGTCGGGCTCAGACGGCGGCAGCCGCCTGAGCGGTGACGACCGAACCGACCCATCCCAGCACGGCGGACCGCACATCGACCGTGTGCGGGAGCAGCCCGTTCGCGGCGAGGAGATCGGCGGCGCGTTGCTGTTCGTCGAGGAAGTCCTCACTCACCGGTCGCACGCCGAACGGGCGGCCGCGCAGCGCCGCCTCCCAGGCGTCCAGATCGGCGGGGATGCCACGCGCTTCGGCGTCGTCGACGAAGTACTGGGCGGCCGCGCGTGGGTTCGCGGCGATCCAGGCATCGGATTCCTGCAGCGCGGCCAGCACCGCTTCCACCGCGGCGCGGTTGTCCTCGGCCAGATCACGGCGGGTGAACCACAGCGACGGATGGCTGAACACCGAGGCGGTGTCGACCAGCGTGGTGAGCTCGGTGGCGGCCTCCACCTCCCCGAGCCCGGGGTAGGTGCCGACCCAGGCGTCGAGTTCACCGGCCAGCAGCGCGGCGCCGCCGCCGCGCACGTCGACGTCGACCGGTTCGACATCGGCCCAGGTGAGACTCGCCTGGTCGAGGGCGAACAGCAGCAGTGTGGTCTGCCACGAACCGTGGGCGATCCCGACCCGCTTGCCTTTCAGGTCCGCGGCGGAGGTGATGCCGCTCGCCGCGGTCGCGACCAGCCTGCCGTTCTCCACTCGCGGGCCCGAGATCCCGAGGTAGACGATGTCGCGCTGGTTGGCGAGGGCGGTGAGCGGCGGCGTGAAGCCGGTACCGATGATGTCGTAGCCGCCCTCGGTGAACAGCCAGTCCGAATGTTCGCTCGGCAGTGCGGTTTTCGGGTCGACCCGGTCGGGGTGCGGCAGCGCGCGCAGATCGACCCATTCGACCTCGGGCAGCAGGCGTTCCAGGATCCCGCGATGACGCAGGACGAACAGCGAGTTGTTGTGTGGGAAGTAGCCGACCCGAATGCTCATCGCGCGTCCCCGATCAGGCCGAGACGACGGGCCTCGTCGGCCAGCCCACTGCGCTGCCACTGCACGGCGAGGTTCGACGGATCGAATTCGACCGAGCCGCCGAGAGTTTCGGCGATCGCCTGATACTGCGCGCCCTCCTCGAGCAGCACGACGAACTTCGCCAGCTCCAGCAGACCCGCGCGACCGAGCACATTCGCGCCACCGTTGGCCTCGAAGATCGCGACCAGGTGCGGGTCGACCGCGAGGCGGCCGAGAATGAAATCGCCCGCGCCGACCGTGCGGTCGATGTGCGGCGGGATCTCGCGCGACAGGGTGAGTCGCTGCGAGGCGGCATAGCGGATCGGCAGCGTGCGATGGGTCTGGGCCCAGCCGCCGAGCCACGGCGTGTGGATGTGGACGACGGAGGTGATCTCGGGGTGCGCGCGGAACACCTTCGCGTACCCGGTCACGAACCCTGCGGATCCCCTGCCGGACAGCACTTCTCCGTCGAAGGTGGCGACGACGGGTTCGACGGTCCGGTCAGCGGCCCACGGTCCCGGTGCGTTGAGGGCGACGGCGATCTCCTCGCCGGGCACTCGCTCGACGAAATTGACGGTGCCGTTGCCGCTGACGGTCCCGGTCTCACGGAACACCCGGATCGCGGTATCGGCCTCGCGGGTGACCGCGTCGACGAAGGCGGCGACCGCCTCCGGCAGACGGGTTTCGGTGGTGGTCACAGTTACTCCTGCGTTTATCGGGCCGTCGCGAGGACGGTGTCGGTGGACGGGGTGGTGAGGCGGGAACGGCCGAGGAGGGGAAGGACTTCCTCGCCGATTCGGTAGGCCTCCTCCAGATGCGGGTTGCCCGCGAGGATGAAGGCGTCGACGCCGAGTTCGATCAGTTCGTCGAGCCGCTCGGCGACTTGCTCGTAGCTGCCGACCAGGCCGAAGGCCGGGCCGCCGCGGATCAGGCTGAAGCCGCACCAGACATTGGGCTGGACTTCCAGATCGCGGTAGCCGGTGATGGTCTCGGGCACCCAGCCGGTGATGCGGGCGGCCCCGACGGAGTCGCCCTTGGCGGCACGGTTGGCGGCGTCACGGTCGACGAAGGCCCAGCCCTTCTCGATCTCGGCCCAGGCCGCTTCCTCGGTGTGGCGGGCGACGATGTCGATGCGGACCGCGAACTTCGGGGTGCGGCCGGTTGTTTCGGCGTTGCGGCGGACGCCGTCAAACTTGGCGCGCAGGTCGGCGTAGGGCTCGAGCCAGGACAGGTAGTAGTCGGCGTGGCGGCCCGCGGCGGCGACGGCGGCGCCCGAGGAACCGGAGAAATACACCTCGGGGAACGGCTGTCCGGCCAGGCCGGGCGGGAGGGCGGCGCCCTCGGTGCCGAAGAAGCGACCGTCGTGGTCGAAGGGCTCGCCGTCCCACACCCCGCGCAGCACGTCGAGGAATTCGCTCGTTCGCGCGTAGCGGTCGTCATGGGAAACCTTGTCGCCCCACCATAATTGGGCCGGTCCGCCGCCACCGCTGATGATGTTGTAGACGAGTCGCCCGCCGGTGGCGCGCTGCAGGCTCGCCGACATCCTGGCCGCCTGCACGGGATGGAGGAAGCCGGGCTGGAAGGCGACCATGAAGCGGTAGGTGGTGGTTTCGGCGGCGAGCGCGGCGGCCACGGCCCACGGGTCGTCGGTCACCGGAAACGAGGGCAGCAGCCCGCCGAGGAAGCCCGCCGATTCCGAGGCCTTGGCGACCGCGGCGACGTGATCGAGGTAGCTGTAGTGATCGAGTGCGCCACCGCGAATGGCAGGTGCGATATTTCCGGGCCCGTAGCCGCCCGCGTTGCCCCGGTTGTAGCGGCGCGGGGTGCGCAGGGAGGCGTGGTCGCCTTCCATGCCGATGCGCCAGTAGACGTCGATGGTCATGCGGTGAGCTCCTGCGCGGTGGTGAGTGTGCGGCCATCCGGGTCGGCGAGGAACAGCAGGTGTTCGCCCGCGCGATGGATTTCCTCGATATTGGGGTGGCCCGACAGCACGAAGGTCCGCACCCCTGTTGCCCGGTATGCCGAGAGCTGTTGGGCCACTTGCTCGTAACTGCCGACCAGGCCGATTCGCTGGGCGTGGCCGAATGCGTCGAAGCCCGCCCAGCGTCCGTCACCGAGCGCGTGTTCGGCGGCGGTATCGGGGCGCCCGAGCTCGTCCCACTGGCGGTGGACCCTGGCCCACGCTTCGTCCTCGGTCTCCCTGGCGATGATCGGCAACTCGAGACCGGCCCGCACCCGGCGCCCCGCCGAGGCGGCTCGCTGCTCCAATTCGGTGACGGCGGAGGAGATTCCGTCGGGCTGCTCGACGAACAGATGGACGTCACCGTGCGCGGCGGACAAGGCCAGCGCGGCGGGCGAAGTGCCACTCAGGTGGACGGTCGGGAACGGCAGACCGGACAGGATGCCGCGGAAGCCCCCGTCGATGACGTCGTAGTATCGGCCCGCGTAGTCGAAGCCGGTACCCGCGAATCCCGCCGCGCCGATGTCGTTCTCGTTCCAGACGCCACGCGCGACGGTGAGGAATTCCGCGGCGCGGTCGTAGCGCTCGTCGCCGGTGACGCGATCGCCGCGCGTGCGGGCCTCGGCATCGTCGGTGTCGACGGCGAGCCGCCAGTTCAGTCGGCCCGCCGAGTGGCGCTGCAGTGTCGCCGACACCTTGGCCGCGTAGACCGGTGTGCCGAAAGCGGGCTGGAATTCGACGGTGACCCGCGTGTAGCGGGTGGCGCGCAGGGCGGCGGCCGCCACGATCCAGGATTCCTCGCCGAGTGGATCGTAGGGCGCGAGCACTCCGTCGAATCCGGTCAGTTCGGCGGCGTCGACGATCTGGGCGAGATCGTCGAACGGACCGAAGCGGCCGGGCCGCACGTCGGTGGTCTCGAGGGCAGGCGTCGACGGGCCGAAACCACCTCGACCGCGCTGCCCTCGGTCGGCGCGGCGACCGTCGCCGCGGCTGGGTAGCCGCCACAGGAACTCAGTCATGCGGGCACCCGCTCGGCCGCGACGAGCTCGCGTGCGCGCGCCAACGGCTCAGGGGCGACCCAGGATTCGAGATCGAAGTCGGCGGCCAGGAACCCATGGGTATAGAGGAACTGCTTCTGCACGCCCAGCAGTTCGACGCGTTCGGCGGTGAGCGAGGGATGCAGGCCGCGATGGAACTCGTTGCCATAAGCGGCGACGACGCCGTCGGGCCCGGACAGCGTTTCGCGCTGCAAGACCGCACGCACGCCGTCGAGGTCACCCGCCGCCCAGTCGGCGGCGCGCAAGCTCTGGGCGAGGAAGCCGATGACCACCTCGGGCCGGGATTCCAGGAGATCGGCATGCACCGTGATCGGGCGCGGGGTGCCGTTGTTGACCCGCAGGTGCTTGGTGGCCGAGGCATCCAGATCCAACGCGACCCGCAGGCCGTTCTCCGTCGCCACCTCCTTGGCCCTGGCGCCCTTCACGTAGATCGCGTCGACCTTGCCATCGAGCAGTTCCGCCACACCCCAGGTCGTCGAGCGACGCGCGCTCTGGATCTCGGTGCGTACCTGCGGATCTCGCTCGACGGCGAGTTCGACGACACGAACATCGGACAGGGTCAGCCCGGCCGGGCGCAGGGCGTTGGCGAAACCGTGCAGCGCCATCGCGCGCGGGAAGCTGCGGGCCTGGTCCTGCGCCCAGGCGGGAACACCGATGCGCAGACCGGCCAGTCCCGCCGCGTCGGTGACCGGCGAATCCGGCCCGACCAGGATCGCCTGGGACTCGTCGATCCAGGTGAGACCGATCAACCGGGTCGGCGAGCCCTGCGCGCGGGCGGCCAGCGCGGGCACATTGCCACCCTCGCGGATCAGCCCGGACAGATCGTGGGAGAAGTGGTGGCCCGCGAGTTCGGGACCCGCGTCCTGGAGGACACCGAATTCGAGGCCCGCGTCGGTCGCGGTCTCGCCGAGCCAGCCCAGGCTGTGCGCGAGACCGCTGGCGGTCGGCACGGGGCAGCGGGTGTACCACAGGGTTTCGGTCATGACAGGCTCCTTGGGTGTGGTCCGACGCCGAGCTGGGCGAGGAATCGCGTGCGGTAACCGAGGGTTTCGGGTGCCGCGTGATCGCGCGGACGGGGTAGGTCGATCACCTCGTCGACGGCGAAAGCGCCGCGGTCGAGGATGATCACCCGGTCGGCGAGCCGGATCGCCTCGTCGACGTCGTGGGTGACCATGAGGACAGCGGGGCGGTGCCGGGCGACGAGATCGCCGACCAGGTCCTGCATCCGGAGTCTGGTGAGGGCGTCCAGCGCCGCGAAGGGCTCATCGAGCAGCAGCAGTTCCGGTTCGCGCACCAGGGCCCTGGCCAGTGCGGCGCGCTGCGCCTCGCCACCGGACAGCGTGGCGGGCCACTGTCCGGCCTTGCCCTCGAGCTGCACCTCGTCGAGTGCGCGCAGCCCGGCTTCGCGCTGCGGCTTGCCGCGCCGCAGCCCGACGATCACGTTGGCCAGCACTCGCTTCGACGGGATCAATCGTGGTTCCTGATACACCGTCGTTCGCCGCGAGGGCACCAATACCTCACCGGCATCCGGTGTTTCGAGCCCGGTGAGCAGGCGCAGCAGCGTGGTCTTGCCGGTGCCGCTGGGGCCGAGCAGCACCACGAACTCGCCGCGACGGATGGTCAGATCGACGCCGTCGAGCACCGTCTTCTCGCCGAACGCCTTGCGCAGTCCGGTGATCGATACCGCGACCGGTGCTTGTTTCGCCGCCTGGATCGGTGCGGCCGCTGTTGTCGTCATCGGATCGCCACCTGTTTGCGCCACGGCATCGCGTAGCGTTCCGCCAGCCGCACGAGTGCGTCGAACACCAGACCGAGCAGCGCGTAGAGCACCACGCACAGCACCATGTAGTCGGTGCGGTTGTATTCCTGGGCGAGGGTCACCAGGTAGCCGACGCCCTCCTGGGTACCGACCTGCTCGGCCGCGATGAGCGCGGTGATGCTGATCGACAGGCACACCCGCAGCGCCATCAGGATGCCGGGCAGCGCGGCGGGCACGATCACCTCGACGACGAGCCTGGTCCCGGTGAGCCCGAAACTGCGTGCCGCCTCGACCATCTTGCGATCGACATTGCGCACGCCGAGGTAGGTGTAGGCGTACATCGGCGCGGTGGTCGCCACCGCGATGAGCGCCACCTTGTACAGCTCGTCGATGCCGAACCAGGCGATGAACAACGGCACCAGCGCGAGGAACGGCACCGCGCGCACGATCTGCATGGTCGAGTCGACCAGCTCCTCGCCCAGGCTCGACAGGCCCGACAGCAGGCCGAGCAGCAGCCCGACCCCCACGCCGATCGCCACGCCCACGGCCGCGCGCCAGAACGAGGCGAGCGCGAAGTCGACCAGCTGGCCGCTGTCGAACAGTTCCACGAAGGCCGACCAGACCGCGCCGGGGCCCGCGATGACCCGCGGCGAGATGGCACCGCCGGCCGAGCCCGCCCACCAGAACAGCACGATCGCGGCGGGCAGGACGGCGCGCAGGCTCAGCGACAGCCAGCGGGGCCGCTGCCGGGCGACGCGCGCCCGGGGTGGAGCCAATGCGAGGGTGCTCATCTCACTTTTCCTTCAGTGCCGCGAGCTGTTCGGGGGTGAGTTTGGCTTTCAGGTCGTAGAAGATGTCGGCGGCGGTGATGCGGCGGGTGATGACCCCGTTGTCGGCGAAGGTGTTCACCACATCGGCCAGGTCGGTGGCATCGGCGGCGGCGGGCAGCCGGGGCACCGTGGCCTCCCCACCGACCCGGACCGCGTCGGCGAGCCGGTCACCGGTCAGCGCGCGCGGGCCGGTCTTCTCGAACACGTTCTCGAAGTCGGCGGGGGTGGCCTTCTGCTTCGCGGTCAGGCCCTGCAGGACTTCCAGATACTTCGCGGCGATATCGGGACGCTTGTCGAGGACCTCGGTCCGGAACACCACGACGGTGTTGTCCTTGGAACCGATCGACTTCTCGGTGGCGATCTCCTTCGCACCCGCGGCCTTGGCCTCCTGGTATGGCACCAGGAACGACGCCCACGCGTCGACCTTGCCGGTCGCGAACGCCGAGGCGGCGTCCTTCTGCTGCAACGGCACCCGAGTGACCTTGTCGGCCGGAATGCCGGCCTGAGCCAGCGCTTTGAGCGTGATGTACTCGCCCTTACCCGCCGGATTCACCGCGATCCGCTTGCCGACGAGACCGGCCACGGTGGTCGCCCCCGACTCCGGGGTGACGATGATGCCGCTCTGATCCTGGCCCGCAGGGTCGGCGACGGCGACGATCTTCACGCCCACGTCCTTGGACAGCGCACCGACCACGGGACTGAAGGCGGCGCCGGAGACATCGAGTTCGCCGGTGTTGAACAGCTTGAGCATGGAGCTGAAACCCGGTGTGGTGCTGACCCATTGGACCTTGGCGCCCAGTGGGGCCAGGGCGGCGTCGAAGCTGCCGTCGCGCTTGGCGACCGCGAGCGGGCCGCTGTTGCCAGGGTCGGTGACCTTGAGCACGAACGTGGGTTGTTCCCCCTGTTCCGGCGTGGAGCCACACGCCGCAATAAGGGCTACGGGGAGGATCGCGAGGGCGATCCGCGAGAAGGCCGGCAGCCTGCGGGACATCGGGGCTCCTGTTCGGGGCTGGGGGTTGATGCCTTCGCAGCGTAGGAGCGGGCGGCGGGCCGAACGAGGTATGGCTTTCCACGGATCGGAAAGCTTGACACGGCAGCAGTTGTCGTTCTATGGCGTTAATCCCCCACCACAGCGGTCATTCTTTCCATATATCGGAAGTTCTGACCGGCTACTGATCGAACGCCTGTGTTACCGTCGGTGCTGTGGAGACCTCCGGCGTGCAGACCGTGACCAGGGCCCTGTCGGTACTCGACTGCTTCCGCGGCGGCGAGGAGCGCGGGGTCTCGGAAGTCGCTCGCGCCCAAGGGTTGGCCGTCAGCACCACCCATCGACTCCTCGCCGCACTCGTGCAGGCCGGGTTCCTGGAGAAGGACGCCGAGTCCAGCCGCTACCGCATGGGCGGCGCCCTCGCCGAATACGGCCAGATCGCCTACCGCCAGCATCGGATCTACCTCGCCGAGCCCTACCTGGAACAGTTGGCCGCCACGACCGGCGCGACCTGCTCGGTGGCCACCCGCCACGGCATTCACGCCGTGCTGCTCGGTACCAGCCGGTGGCGCGAAAGCGACGGCCACGAACTGCAAGGCGTCCGACTTCCCCTGCACGCCAGCGCACTCGGCAAGGCGCTGCTCGCCTGGACCGATGCCGGGGACGACGAATTGCGTTCGCTGCCCTACGAAGAGGGCACGGAGCGATCGGTCTCGGGACCGGAGGAGCTTCGCGCCGAACTGATCGCGACCCGCGACCGTGGCTACGCGTTCAACGACCGCGAGCTCGATCCAGGGTTTCGCACCATCGGCCTGCCGATCCTCGACCCACAGGGCGGCTGCCGTTTCGCGCTCGGCCTGCGCGGACCTGTCACCTTGATGATCGACGAACGGGTGCCGTTCTTCGTCGAACTGGCCAGGGTCACCGCGGCCGAGATCGCCGCGCGGTTCGCGCAGGACTGAGCCGCGCCGAACCGATCGCGCCACATGCTGGGAAAAGGGCGCGCGGGAACAGTCGTGCGGCCGATACCTTCGATCGCGTACTGAGTCGGAGCAACGAAAGGACCTCGGTGGCTACCGATACCGCGAGCCCGGCAGTGGGCCTGCGCTCCGAACGGGGCGCGATCCTCGCCTCGCTGATGCTGTCCACCGGGCTGGTCGCGCTCGACTCCACCATCATCGCGACTGCGGTCCTCACCATCACCGACACCCTCGGCGGGTTCGCGATGTTCCCGTGGTTGTTCTCCATCTACCTTCTCGCGCAAGCTGTTACGGTGCCGATCTACGGCAAGCTCGCCGACACGGTCGGGCGCAAGCCGGTGATCCTGTTCGGCATCGCGGCGTTCGCGGCGGGATCGCTTCTGTGCGGCCTGGCCACGAGCATGGTGGCACTCATCGCTTTTAGGGCGATCCAGGGCATCGGGGCGGGCGCCATCCAGCCGATGACGATGGTGATCGCCGGTGATCTGTACACCCTGGCCGAACGCGCCAAGGTCCAGGGCTATCTGGCCGGAGTGTGGGCGAGTTCGGCCGTGCTCGGTCCACTGCTCGGCGGCCTGTTCGCCGACCATCTGAGCTGGCGGTGGATCTTTCTGATCAATCTGCCGCTGTGCGCGGTCGCGGCCGCGATGTTGGTGCGCAACTTCACCGAATCGGCGGTGCGCCGCACCCAGCGCATCGACTATCTCGGCGCGGTCCTGCTCACCGTCGGCGCAGGTGCGTTGATCCTCGCTCTGCTCGAAGGTGGTCAGGCCTGGCAGTGGACCTCGCCGATCTCGGTCACGCTGTTCGCCGGCAGCGTGGCGGTGCTGGCACTGTTCACGATCGTCGAAATGCGGACGCCGAATCCGATTCTGCCGTTGTGGATCTTCACTCGACGCGTGGTGGTCGCGAGTAGCACGGTCTCGCTGGTCGTCGGCGCCGTCGTGCTCGGATTGACCTCCTACGTACCGACTTTCGCTCAGGGTGTGCTCGGGACCACCGCCCTGGTCGCCGGGCTCGCCGTCGGTGGGCTCACACTGGGCTGGCCGCTCGCCGCGACCCTGTCCGGACGGCTGTACCTGCGCTGGGGCTTCCGGACCAGCGGCGTCATCGGCAGCACGATCGCCGTGCTCGGCTGCGCGACCACGCTGCTCGTCGGCCCGCAGACGAGCCCGTGGCAGATCGCGGCCTCCTGCTTCTTGATCGGCGCGGGCATGGGCCTGGTCGCCTCGCCTACTCTCATCGCCGCCCAGGCCAGCGCCGAATGGCACGAACGCGGCGTCGTCACCTCTGCCAACATGTTCGCTCGCTCCCTGGGCAGCGCGGTGGGTGTCGCGGTGTTCGGTGCCATCGTCAACGCGGGCATCCACGACCCCGACCACCCGGCACCCGGCGAACTCGCCCATGGCATCCACCTGGTCTTCATCGCGGTGCTCGCCATGGCTGTCGTCATGCTCGTCGCCGCCGCGACGATGCCGGGCGGTATCCGCCGACCTGAGTAGCTCAGCCGAGGGCGTCGAGCTGGTGAGTGGCCGTGTCGGAGGTGTCCTTGCGGACGAACTCGTGGCGATTCGACCTGAGCACGACGAGGTGGCCGTCGAGATCGGCATCGGCCCCGGGTTCGATCCCGAGATCCTCCCGGATCGCTCGACGCAGGACGCGGACACCGAAGCCCAGCGAGTCGTCCACGAAACCGTAGAGCGCCGCCACCGCCACGGCGTCGTTGGCGTCGATATCGATCGCGGCTCGATAGCCCACGTCGAGGCTGCGATTCACCTCGGACGCGAAGTCGAGCGCCCGGTCAGACACCACCATCTGCGCACGGGAATAGCTGTCGCGCAAGGCCTCTCGGGCCGCCTCGAGCTTCGCGAGGTCAGGAGTGTGCCCGCCGCACTTGTCGTCGAGATGGTGCCGGATCGCCGTACGACAGGAATGCGCCGTGGTGTTCAGGCTCGCGTAGACCGTCCGCTTCTCATCGGTGGCCTCTTTGCGGGTGAGCTCCCGCAATTCCTCCGCTCGATTGTCACGTTGCGCCTTCGTGTCGATTCGCTTGCTGCGAATCGCGAACACCTGGGTCACGATGCCGCCCCCGAGCGTGCCGACAACCGTGATCGAGGCAACCGCCACATTGGTCCAATCCATGGTGTCCATTCTCTCTGCACCGCAATAAAATTCACTACCGGCGCGGTTATTCCGCAGACCGACGACCGTCGATAGCTTCGTAGTCATGGTGGGAATCGGGAATTCTGAGGATCGGACCGAGGACGAGGTCGCGCGGCGCAAGCGCAGGGCAGGCTCGTTCGGAACGCAGGCGGCCGTCTACGCCGAACATCGGCCGGACTATCCGGCGGCGGGGATTCGGTGGGCGCTGGAGACGCTCGGCGACAGGGAGGGGCTCGTCGTTCTGGATCTCGGGGCGGGGACCGGGAAGCTCACCGAGGGTTTGCTCGCCGCGAAGGTCGAGGTGATCGCGGTGGAACCCGACCCGGGGATGCGGGCGGAACTCGTCCGCCTGTTTCCCGATGTGCGAGCGCTTCCCGGTGCGGCGGAGGAAATTCCGCTGCCCGATGGGTCCGTGGACGCCGTCTTCGCCGGGCAAGCCTTCCACTGGTTCGATCGAGCACGAGCCTTCCCCGAGATCGCGCGGGTGCTGCGCGCCGACGGGGTGTTCGCCGCATTCTGGAACGACAACGACCACACCGTCGAGTGGGTCGCGGGGCTGGGCAAAGTCTCTCGCTCGTCCGCGTCGTTTCCCGTGTCCTCACCCGATGACACGCTGCCCGCGCATCCGTTGTTCGCGCCGTTCGAGTCCGCCGAGTTCGCCCACAGCCAACGACGGACCGCCGAATCACTCACCGCGTCCATCGGCACCAATTCACACACGGTGGTGATCTCCGCGCGCGAACGAGCCCAGGTGCTCGCCCGGATCCTCGACTACCTGCGGACAACGCCGGAGACCGCCGATGGTGAATTCGATCTACCACTGCGCACCGAGGTGATCCGCGCGGTCCGGCTCGCGAATACACCCCCGGTGAGCGAGGATCACGCGCACGGGTGAATCCCGCTCCGGACCGCGAGATTCACCCGTGCGCGCCACCTCATCCGGGTTCGGCGACCGCCCGTGGAGCCGAATGTTGCTCCTCTCTACGCACCACATCGACGACCTCGTCGGCGGCGAATTCGACCACTCGACGAACGCGGGAATTGGCCACCGGCGCCAGATCGACGACGATGGACGCGCTCGCCGCGGATCGGGTGATCGCGGTGATGCGATCTTGGAGAAAGCCGCCGTCGGGCACGGGGACACGAATGACGTCGCCGACGGTCAGCGCTTCGGCGCGGATCCGGCCGCCGGTGCCGGTGGCGTCGTAGGTGCCGCAGCGGGTGTGGCCGACTGTCGCGCCCAGACCGCGTTCGGCGATGGTCCACCATACGGTCGCATCCGTTTCGTCCGGGCCGATTCTGTTGTGCCAGGACAGGATTCGGTCGCGCTCGGCTTCGGCTTCGGCGCGGGTCACGTGCAGCGACAGCTGGCGGCGGACCGGGGCGTTGCGCGGGCGGGTGGTGCCCGCGGCACCGTCGACGACGAGGATCCAGCGGGCGCCGACGGCTTCGTCACGCCGGGCGGTGACGCGTTTGGCCAGGGCGAGGCCCGGGGTGGCGCCGAGTCGGTCGGCGGCTTCCTCGATGCTCTCGACCAATCCCAGCGCGCGCAGCAACTCGGCGACCGACAGTTCCGAGGTGGCCAGTTCCTGGGCCAGTGCGGGCATGGGCGTGCGGCGGCGCCAGCCGATGCGGGCGCAGTGCTCGTGGCGGGTGAACCACAGGCCGCTGCGGGAGCGGCGGTGATGTTCGACGACCACCGCCCACCAGTCCCATTCCGGTTCGGCGACGAGGCGTGTGCGGATCCAGCGTTCTCGTTCGGCGGTCGGTACCCGATCCTCGGGCGGCACGAAATTGCGCAGTGCGGTGCGCACCGCACTTTCGGTGCGCCCGACCGTGATCGCCGTGCGAGCCAGATCGGCGCCCGCGCGCAGATCGTCGGCCAGTATCCGGTATTCCGATTCCCGCCAGGTGGTCCCGTGCTGGCGTGGCGGCCGTAGATCGCCGCGGTTCTCGTCACTCATCTCGTGTGCCCCCGTTCTCGCACCGCCCGGCCACCGTCGTGTCCGGGCTGGTTGTGTGACACTGGCAACGATACCGACGGGGTATGACAGAAAAGGAGTCTCTGCCAGCGGCTTTTCAGCAAACGGGGCGATCGTCTCCGAGGGTGGGTGGAAATATCGGCGGCCCGGCGCGGGTTGGCCCTTCCAGGGGCACTACACACTCGAGGAGGCTCATGAGCGCCGTCACGCTGTCGGTTCTGGATCTGGCACCGGTGCAATCCGACGCGACGGCGGGCGCGGCGTTGCACGCGACGACCCGATTCGCGCAGCACGCCGAGGAGCAGGGCTTTCGCCGATTCTGGGTCGCCGAGCACCACAACATGCCCGGCATCGCGAGTGCGGCGCCCGCGGTGGTGCTGGCGCATCTGGCCGCGTCGACCGCACGGATCACGGTCGGTTCCGGCGGGGTGATGTTGCCCAATCATCCGCCGCTGGTGGTCGCCGAACAATTCGGTACCCTCGAGTCACTGCACCCCGGACGGATCGATCTCGGGATCGGCCGGGCGCCCGGCACCGATCCGGTGACAGCGCGCGCACTGCGCCGCAGTGCCGACGGGCTCGGTGGTGACGAGTTTCCCCAGGAACTCACCGCGCTGATCAATTTCTTTCGTGGCGCCGATCCGAACGGGATCGTGGCGAGCCCCGGTCACGGCGCGGAACCGCAGGTGTGGCTGCTCGGCTCGAGTGGCTACAGCGCGCAGGTCGCCGCGGTGCTGGGTCTGCCGTTCGCGTTCGCCCATCACATCGCGCCGGACAACACCGTCGCCGCCCTCACGCTCTACCGCGACAATTTCCGGCCGTCACAGACCCTGAGCGAGCCGTACACGATCGTGGCGGCGTCGGCGATCTGCGCCGACACCGACGCCGAGGCCGACCGCCTCGCCGCACCCCGCGATCTCGCCTTCGCCAACCTGCGCTCCGGTCGCCCGCAGGCGCTGGCCACCCCGGAGCAGGCCGCGGGCTTCCCCGGGACCGATGCCGAACGCCACTTCGCCGCCCAGCGCCGGGCCGCGCAATTGCAGGGCTCGCCGGAGACGGTCCGCGCCCAGGCGGCCCAACTGCTCGATGCCACCGCTCCCGACGAGCTCATGCTCAACACCCTCGTCTACGACCTCGACGCCCGCATCCGCTCGCTCGACCTGACCAAGAAGGCGATCGAGGGCTGAGCGGACCGCTGGGGTCAGTGCAGCCGGAATCCCCTGGCGGCCAAGGACTCCCGCAGCCGGTGGCGGCCGTTGAGAGAGGCCGCCGAAGCCAGGCGGGCCAGCGTGCGCTCGGTCCACGAGAACGGCAGGCCCTGATCGGTGTAGATCTCGCCGATCCGCTGTTCGTACTCGGCGATCGGCTCGCGCTGAACGGGCAGGTCGTAGGTCTCGTGATGCAGCACCGCCGCCTGGGGTAGCCGCGGCTTGACCCTGGTGCCTTCCGCCGGGTCGGGGTGGCCGACGACCAGGCCGAAGACCGCGAAGACGTGCTCGGGCAGATTCAGTTCGGCCGCGACCGCTTCCGGGTCGTTGCGCAGGGCACCGATGTAGACGGTGCCGAGGCCGAGTGATTCGGCGGCGACCACCGCGTTCTGCGCGGCGAGCGCGGCGTCGACGAAACCGACATAGCTGGATTCGAGGTAGTCGGCGCCCTCGAGCGGTGCGCCGTGATCGTCGGCGAGCTGGCGCAACCGGGCGAAGTCGGCCGTCCAGACCAGCAGCACGGGCGCCTGCTCGATATGCGCCTGGCCGCCCGCGATCGCGGCGAGCCTGGCCCGGCGCGCGGGATCACGAACCTCGATGACGCTCCACACCTGCAGATTCGACGAGGTCGCTGCCGACTGCGCGGCCGAGACCAGCAACCGGATCGTGGCCGGCGACACGGGATCAGGGAGATAGCGCCGGACCGATTTATGCGCGTGCAGAACCTCGAGCACCGGATTCCACTCGCCCGGGATCTCGGTGGCCGGGTCCGCGTAGCGTTGCTGTACGGGGTGGGCGGGGCTCGGTGCGGTCTGCGTCATAGGGATATCGTCGACCAACGCGCCGCGTCCGTCGTCGGTAACCCTCACCGTGAACCGAAACGGTGGGCCGCGCTCACCAGGTCGATACAGTGGGATGTGGGGAGCCCTCCGACGGGTGGGACGAAAAGGGTGCGCCATGGGCAAGGTGTTCGATCGGATCGACGACAAGTTGCGGGCATTCATCACCGAACAGCCGATGTTCTTCGTCGGCACCGCGCCGTCCGTCGGCGGCCACGTGAACGTCTCTCCCAAGGGTTATCGCGACACCTTCGCGGTGCTCGACGACCACACCGTCGCCTACCTCGATCTGTTCGGCAGCGGCTCGGAGACGATCGCCCACCTGCGCGACAACGGCAGGATCACGGTGATGTTCTGCTCGTTCACCCGCACCACCCGCATTCTGCGACTCTTCGGCGCGGGCCGGGTGGTGCGCCCCGATTCCCACGAATTCGACACGCTACGTGGGCATTTCGGTACCGGCCACACCGGCATCCGATCGGTGGTGACGATCTCGGTCGACCGGATCGCCGACTCGTGCGGCTGGTCGGTGCCCAAACTCGACCTCGTCGAGGAGCGCTCCGTCCTCGACGAGGCCCATACCCGCCGCACCGACGCCGATTTCGCCCGTCGCATCGCCGGCGACAACGCCACCAGCATCGACGGTCTGCCCGCGCTGGAGCCGGACCATCCGGTGCCCTCCACGGTGTGGCGCGCCGGTCAGGACGCCGGGACCGAGGTCACCGCGATCGCCGGTTCGGACAGACTGCCGAGGTAGAGGGTGCCGTTGTGTTCGGCGACCGCGGTGACCAACGCGTAATCGGCGCCGTCGCGCTGCAGATCGTGCACGAGGGTGCCGTCGATGTCGAACGCGAGCGCCCACACCGAGCGCACGGGCGCGGGCGTCAGGCGATCGGGTAGCGCGTCGACGAGTCGTCGCAGGATGCCAGGGAGCGGAAAGAGCCTGTCCAGCAACGGGTTGCGCGGGGAGACGATGCCGACCCAGACCAGCCCGTCACTGCCGATCAGCATGTTGTCGGGGGAACCGGGCAGGTTCTCGACGACGTAGTCGGTGGTGCCCGCGCGCGGACCGGTCAGCCAGTAGCGCGTGATCCGGTAGGCGCCGGTCTCGGCGACGAGCAGACAGGAGCGGTCGGGGGCGAGCACCACACCGTTGGCGAATTGGAGACCGTCGACGAGCACCTCCAGATGCCCGTCCGGATCGCGACGAACCAACTGTCCGCTGCCGGAATGTTCCAGGATGTCGGTCATCCACTGCTCGAACGGCCACCGCCGCGACGAGATCGAGAAGTAGATCGTGCCGTCGTCGTCACGGATCACGTTGCTGGGGAACGCGATCGGCGCACCGTCGAGCTCGGCGACGACGACCTCCAGGTCCGCTCCGGCTTCGGCCAGCCGGAGGATGCCGCGACCCGCGACGCAGATCAGCAGCGCGCCGTCTGGCTCGGCGTGCATGCCCAGTGGCCTGCCACCGGCGTCGGCGATCCGCTCGACCGCACCGGTCGCCGGATCGACGCGCCAGATCGCGCCGTCCTCGGTCCCGGTCGCGATCCGGCCGTCGGGCAGCACCACGACATCCTCCGGGCCGTGACCGGGCAGCGGCAACAGCCGGGTCGGGGGCATCGGCGGATCGCTCCGGGTCCGGCGCGCACGAGCGGTGAGGCGCGGCGGAGTCCAGCGGTGCGGGCTCATGTGCATGCCCTATTGCTACCACGACAGGGATCGTCGCGGGGTCGGTGCGCGATCGCGCGATTCGGTGTCGAACAGCGACTCACACAATGAGTCTGTGCGCTGTCGATCGAGTCGGCCGTCACCGAACCGGGTCCGGCCACGCACGGTTCGCTCGCCGGGCGTGGCGCCGTCGCAGGTTTCGACTCGCGGCCTCCGCGAGCACCCACCCACCGCTAAAGTGCGACGGTGAACACCGGATCCGCCAGCACGCTTCTCGACCACCTCCTCGAACCCCAGCCCGCGCCCGCCTGGTGGTTGGTGCTCGCCACCGCCGCGGCGGCAGTGATTCTGGTCGGTTACCGACCGCTGTGGCGGCTGACCCGCGCCGTGGTAACCGTGGCGCACGAGGGCGGGCACGCGCTGGTCGCGCTCCTCACCGGGCGCAGGCTGCACGCGATCACGCTGCATACCGACACCTCGGGGTTGACCGTGTCGAGCGGCAAACCGAGTGGTCCCGGCATGATCCTCACCGCGGCCGCCGGGTATCCGGCGCCGGCACTGCTCGGTCTCGGCTACGCGGCGCTGCTCGGGACGGGCCGGGTCACGGTGATGCTGTGGGCGACGCTGGTGATGCTGGCCGCGGTGCTGATCAAGGTGCGCAATGTGTACGGGCTGCTCACCGTGTTCGTGCTCGGCGCACTGGTGTTCGGGGTGTCGTGGTTCGGCAGTGATCTGTTGCAGGCCGCGTTCGCGTATCTCGCGGCGTGGTTCCTGCTGGCCGCCGGGGTCCGGCCGGTTTTCGAATTGCAGCGCAGTCGGCGCGGGCAACCCGGGCGCGCGGACTCCGACGCGGACCAGCTGGCCCGATTGACCCATCTTCCCGCGGTGCTGTGGGTGCTGTTCTTCACCGCGGTCTGTCTGGCGGCTCTGGCCCTGGGCGCGATGCTGATGCTGGCTCCGGTCCAAGAGCTTCATCCCCTGCTTCAGCGGTGATCGGCGATCCAATAGTCAACGGACTCGGTGACGAGCGAACTCGGCGGTTGGAGCGCGTTGAGGGTGACGCCCGCCTCGTCGACCCGCAGCGGCTCGAGCGTGTCGAGCTGGGAATCCAGCAGGATCGTCGGCATGAAGTGACCGAGCCTGCCAGTCATCCGGCGCAGCAACTCCTCGCGAGTGGCGGCCAGATGAACGAAGTAGGCGTTCGGCGCCTTCGCGCGCAGCCGGTCGCGGTAGGCCCATCGCAGGGCCGAGCAGCTCGCGACCCCGCCCGTCGTCTGATGGTCGACGAGCCAGTCCGCGACGGTGTCGAGCCAGGGCAGCCGGTCCTCGTCGGTGAGCGGGATGCCCGCGGCCATCTTGTCGATATTGGCCTGCGGATGGAAGTCGTCACCCTCGGCGTACGGGACTTCGAGCCGGTCGGCGGTCAGCGCGCCGACGGTCGTCTTCCCACACCCCGATACCCCCATCACCACGATGACAGGTTCGGCCACGGCGACCTCCTCGTCGAAAAGACCCCACAGCGACGCCTACGCGTCCTGCCAGACCGAGGGTAGCGACTTCCCGGCGACGATCAGGGAATCGGGCGGTCGGTGGGCAGGTTGACGAAGCTCGGCGCCGCGGGGTCGAGCCGCACGTGCTGGGGCTCGAGACCGCTGGCGTTCAGCATCGGCCGGAACGGCAGCGCCTTGGGCGCGTTGCCGGCGAAGACGTCGACGCGCAGCCGGTGCCCCGGCGCCAGGACCGCCTGGGTCGGGATGACGGCCACGTCGAGCTCGGTGGGCGCGCCGGGCGATACCGGGAGCAACCGGTCGACGGTGAGCGGGTTGAACGGGGCGGTGAAGTCGCCGTTGATCGAGCGCGCGCTACGGCGTTCGTCGACCGCCCGCATCGACGAGGTGAGCTGGCCGGTGGTGAGCACGGTCGAGGTCCCATCGGGCGCCACGTCGTTGACGGTGACGTTCCAGAATCCGTCGGTGGCATCGTGCACCGTGTTCAGCCGCACATTGATCGGTCCCGAGATCACCGTCTGTTCGGTCAGCGGGGCACTGGTGAAGGTGAGGCCGTTGCGTTCGGCGATGCGGGAGTCCTTCGCGCAGGTATCGAACGCGGCCGCCATCCCCGCTGAGCCCTGCGCCGCGTCGCGGGAGCAGATCTGATTCAAACCCGGTGCGACAGTGAGTGTTTCAGAGGCAGTCGGACCGGTGGCGCTGAGGGATCCGTCGTGCAAGCTGTCCTCGGTGCTGCCGCTGGGCGCGGCGGAGAGGTAGACGCGGCGATGCGTCACACCGGGCTGTGGGAACTCGCGCAGCGTCACCCAGCCGCCACCCTGTTGTTTCACCGTGACGGGCCCGAATCCTTCGACGCCGCTGTCGATGTCCTTGAGCCAGGTGTCGAACCAGGCCCGCTGCAGCACGTCCAGGCGCGGGGGTGCACCGGGAACACCGGTGCCCGCACCGGGATTGGCGTGATAGGTATCGCCGACCACGAGCTGCTTGCGCCCCGGAGGCAGCGGGATCTGCTCGTAGAGTTTGGTCGCGCTGTTGGCGAAGATATCGTGCCAGCCGCCGTAGACGAAGGTGGGCACCGTGATGTTCTCGGGGTGACCCATCAGCGCCTCGCGGAACGCCGAGGTGTCGTCGAGCGCACCGTCGAGCGCGGGCGGCATATTCGACAGCGACGGGGTGAGCAGCGACTGAGCGAGCAGGTCGAAGTTGGTGGTCGGGTCGGCGAGACGGTCGTGGAACCAGGTCCAGTCGAAGCTGCCGTCGACCATCGAGCCCACGTCGGGGACGAGTTTGAGCTGGTTGACCGAGTTCAGCCACAGCGGAAGGAAGGTGGTGCCGACACCGCCGCCGGGGGCGACCACGTCGCGCATGAGGTCGCTGCCGGGCTCGACCGGGAAGATGGCTTGCAACGCGGGTGGGGCGTGCTCGGCGGCCCGCAACTGGTTGATCCCGGCGTAGGAGCCGCCACTCATCCCGATGCGCCCGTTCGACCAGGGCTGGGTGGCCGCCCACTCGATCACCTCGCGGGTATCGAGCTGTTCGCGCGCGCCGAGGGTGTTCCATGTGCCCTGCGACAGGCCGGTTCCGCGCACATCGGCCACGACCACGGCATAGCCGGCGCCGACGAGTTTGCGATCGACGCCGAGCATGGTCTGAACCATGCCGCCGTCCAGCGCCTGCACGAGGTCGCCGAAACCGCTGATCAGGGTGGTGGACAGGTTCAGCCTGCGCACGATGTCGACGGCCGTGGACTGCAGGCCCGGGATCGCGGCGGCCGATTCGATCAGCCCTGTCACGAGTTTCGAATAGGGCGTCAGGCTGACGATCACCGGAAGCGGCCGCTGCTCGATCACCCCCGCGGCGTCGGCCGGGCGGTAGACGTCGGCCACGAGCTCCACACCGTCGCTCATCGTGATCCGGACGCCACGCTCCACCCGAACCTCGGGGTAGGCGCCCGGTCCGTCGTGCTGGGCGGTCCACCGCGCGGCCGACGGCTGCGCACCAGCGGGACCGCCGCCGCAGCCGAGTACGACGACCACCGCGAGAATCGTCACCAGAATGCGCACGAACCCGTGTTCGGAACCTCTACCCACCATGTCATCGCTCCCGACCGGTTCGTCGCCGACATCGACCGAGCCACCGCACGATCGGCGCCGAAACCATAACAGGGGTAAAGAGTTTGCCGAGTGAGCGTCGGCCCGCCCGGACTGTCGCTGTGAAGACCCATTGTTCCAGTTCAGCATGGTCGCGGGCTTCGCGTTTCTGTCGGTGGCTGGTGGTTGACTGGGTCTCGTGCCGGTGCGGTTGGGACCGGTCATCATTCCATCGCCGAGGAGGACGTTCGACATGCCGACACGCGACGAAGCTTGGCCGCAGGGAACTCCCTGCTGGATCGACTGTCAGGTGAACGACACCGCCGCCGCCCGTGATTTCTACAGCGCGCTGTTCGGTTGGGAGTTCCAGGACGGTCCGCCCGAAGCCGGCGGCTATCTCATGGCCACGCTCGACGGCCGCCCGGCAGCGGGCGTCGGCCCGAAACCGGAAGGCATGGGCGAGATGCCGTCGGTATGGACGACCTACTTCGCCGCCGAGCGCGCCGACGAGATCGCCCACCGGGTGAGCGAGTCCGGCGGGCAGGTGCTCATGCCACCGTTCGACGTGCTCGACGTGGGCCGGATGTTCGTCGCGGCCGACCCGGCGGGCGGAGTGTTCGGCGTATGGGAAGCCAAGGCGCACAATGGCTCCGGCGTCTACAACCAGCACGGCGCCTACTGCTGGAACGAATTGCACACCCCCGCCTACGACCGGGCGCACGAGTTCTACCACTCGGTGTTCGGCTGGCAGTACACCGAGATCGGCGACGGTGAGAACTTCACCTACTCCACGTTCGCGCTGCCCGGAGACGGCCACGAGCTCGGCGGCGTCATGGATGCCTCAGCACTGAGCACCCCGCCGTACTGGCTCACCTGGATCCAGGTCGACGACACCGACGGCGCGCTGGCCAAGGCCACCGAGCTGGGAGCATCGGTGATCATGGGCCCCGACGACGGCCCGTTCGGCCGCAGCGGCATCCTGCAGGCGCCCCAGGGCGAGGTGTTCGCCGTGATCGATCCGGCCAAGGCGGTCGGCGAGGTACCCACCGGTTCCTGAGCTCGTCAGGGCGTGACGATGGCGAAATTCGGGTCCGGCTTGTCGATCAGGCCGGGCAGCTTCGCCAGCGCGGTGACATCACCGTCCAGGGCGATGTCACCGCTCGCGACGCCCTTGCGTAGATCGGCGCCGCCGACCAGGGTGGCGATCAGCGTCTGACGGGTGAGGGTGACCGTAGCGTCGGGCGCGGGCAGCGCGTCACCGGGGAATCGGTCGTAGTGCACGAGCACGCCGTTGCGCAGTTCGACGCGGTGCACGCGGTTGTCCTCGTTGCTGATCCGCCAGTCCGTGCTCATCCGGACATCCCAGGCCTTCGGACCGTCGATGCGCAACGCCACCGCGTCGAACACCTGCTCCACGCTCAGCGCCGCCGCCATCCCCGAGGAGTTGGCCGTTGTGGGCGTGCCGAAGGAACCGTTGCGCAGTTCGTAGGCGCCGCTGAGATAGAAGTTGCGCCAGGTGGCGTTCTCCGCGCCGTAGGCCAACTGTTCGAAGGCGCACGCCTGCAAGTCTTTCGCCGTCTTGTTGGTGGGGTCGGCGAAGATCACGTAGTTCACGACCTGGACGACCCAGCGGTAGTCGGCGGCGTCGTAGGCCTTCTGCGCGGTGCGCAGGGCCGCGTCGGCGCCGCCCATCGCGTCGACGTGGCGGCGCGCGCTCTCCACGGGCGGGTGCTCCCATAGGTGCGCGGGGTTGCCGTCGAACCAACCCATGTACCGCTGATACACGGCCTTGACGTTGTGACTGACCGAGCCGTAGTAGCCGTGCGTGGACCAGGACGCGGTCAGCGCCGGTGGCATCCGCAGCATTTCGGCGATCTCGGCGCCCACATAGCCCTGGTTCAGCAGGCGCAGCGTCTGATCGTTGAGGTAGCCGTACATGTCGCGCTGCAGCGACAGGAACTCCACGATCCGCTCGGTGCCCCAGACCGGCCAGTGGTGCGACGAGAACACCAGATCGGATCGGCGACCGTAGCGGTTGATCGAATCGGTGAGGTACTGGGCCCAGACATGCGGGTCGCGCACGAGCGCGCCGCGCAGGGTGACGATGTTGTGCATGGTGTGGGTGGCGTTCTCGGCCATGCACAGGATGCGGCGGTCGGGGAAGTAGACGTTCATCTCCGAGGGCGCCTCGGTGCCCGGCGTCAGCTGGAAGACCATCCGCACGCCGTCGACGATCTCTTCCTGATCGGTGCGGGTGACGAGCACGGTGGGCGGGATCAGGGTCACCGTGCCGATCGACGTTGTCTGTCCGAGACCGGCTCCCACCTGGCCTTTCGGGCCGCGAGGCAGGGCGGCGCCGTACATGTAGGCGGCGCGGCGGGCCATCGCCGTTCCGGTGTAGACGTTCTCGGCGACGGCGTGCTCGACGAATCCCGACGGCGCGATCACCGGGCAGCGCCCGGCGGCGACGTCCTGCGGGGTGATGACGCCGTAGCTGCCGCCGAAGTGGTCGACATGGGAGTGGGAGTAGATCAGTCCGGTGACCGGCCGATCACCGCGATGCTTGCGATAGAGCGCGAGTCCGGCGGCCGCGGTCTCGGCCGAGATCAGCGGATCGATGACTACAACGCCGGTGCTGCCTTCGATCAACGTCATGTTCGACAGGTCGAAGCCGCGGATCTGGTAGAAACCCGGCGCGATCTCGTAGAGGCCCTGTTTGACCGTGAGCTGGGACTGCCGCCACAGGCTCGGGTTCACCGACTGCGGGCAGGAACCGGCGAGGAAGTCGTAGGAGTCGTTGTCCCACACCACTTTTCCCGACGGATCGGTCACTGTCCCCGGTTCGAGGGAGGCGATCCAGCCGCGGTCGGCGTCGGCGAAATCGGCGGTATCGCCGAAGGGCAGCGTGTCGGCCAGCGCGCGGTTGGCGTCGAGGATGGCCTGGGTCGGCTCGGTCTGCGTGCTCGACGGGGTGACGCCCGCCGGTTGGTCGCCGCAGCCGGTGACGGTCGCGCCGACAGCCACCGCGGCGGCCGCGCCGACCCCGACACCCAGCATCCCGCGCCGCGACAGCTCGCCACGACCCCTGTGTGCACTGCTCACCGATACTCCTTCGCTCCACGGCCGTCCGACCCGGACAACTATTGCAGACTAACTGCAATATATGTGCTATTTCTGAGCGATCGGCAGCGCGGCGAGCTGAACAGCGAGCAGCAACCGGTCCTCGGGGTCGGTCAGGTCGATGCCGAGAATCGCCTCCACCCGCCGAAGCCGATACCGCAGCGTGTTCGGATGCACCCGCAACGCGGCCGCGGCGGCACGCACCTCACCGTGTGCGCGCAGATAGGTGTGAACCGATACCCGCAGGTCAGCGGCATGAGCGCGGTCGTAGGTGTCGAGTTCGGCCAGGCGCGGATCGTGCAGGCGCGGGCGTTCACGGATCAGCTCCATGATCTCGGCCAGCAGCACCGCGGTCCTGGCATCGGCCAGTGTGGTGACCCGGCTGCCCATGGGGTCAGCGACCGGACTGTCCATGACCCGATCGACCTCGGCACGAGCGCCCGCGACCGCGGTGAGACCCGCGACCGGTGCGGCGATCGCGGCCCGCACCACCAGTTCGCGCGTCTGCTCGAGCTGGGTGACCAGCTCGCGGACCCAGGAACCGACGCTGTGCTCGGACTGGTAGGCGGGTAGCAGAACGTAGACCCGCTCGCCGATCGACTCGGTCACCGAATCGTCGCGAAAAGCGCTCGCGTGCAACCGGATCAGTCCACTCGATTCGGTCAGGCCCGCGGCGGGGCCGATCGGCGCGAAGCCGATCACCGCGGCGGGACCGGCGGTCGGCAGGTTCAGCGCGGCGGCCACCGAGGGCACGTCCACGCCGTCGCCGTGTGCCCCGAAGAGCCTGCGCACGAGCAATGCCTCGGTCGACGGCGCGTCCAGCCGCCGCGCGATGATCCTGGCGGCCACCGCCGACGCGCCGCGCAACACCTGCGCCGCGTCGGGGCGCAGCGGCGCCGCGCCCTGCTGCAGCCAGATGGTTCCGAGCATTCTCGATGACGCGCCGTCGGCGCCGCGCCGGATGCCGACGACGAGTCTGCGGCGGATATCGAGCTCGGGATGTTCGGGCACATCGACGACCTCGTCGCCGCGCCGGACCCGGTCGAACACTCCCCAGTCCCGCAGGATTCGCAGGTAGTCACTCGGGCCCTCCCTGCCGAGAATGGACTGGATGCGCAACCGGTCGGCCGAGGCGTCCGAGGCCGAATACGCCAGGACGTGGGACTGGGGATCTTCGATCGAGACCATGCCGCCGGTTTCCCTGGCCAGTACCTGCGCCAGCCCGAACAGGTCGGTATCGGGGGCGAGCAGATCGTTGTCATCGGAGGCGGCGCGCTGACCGGGTGAACGGGCCAGCGTCCGCCGGATCACCGAGAACACCCGATCCCACCGCGCCTGCCGGTGGACGTGCACCAGCGCGACACCCGCGTCGTGGGCGGCGACGCGCACCGCGGGCGAATCGTTGGCGCCCTTGGTCATGAGCACACGTGGTCGCTGGGCGGGGTCGCGGTCGCCGACGTCGCGCAGCCAGCGCGTTGTCGCGTCGGGGTCGACACCGACCAGCAGGTACACCTCGGGCAGCGCGCCCTCGGAAAGGTGTTCGGGCAGGTCGGCGGGTTCGACCACCGCGACGGTTCGCACCGCGATCCCGTCGCCCGCGGGGGCGTCGACGAGGGTGGCGACGGTGTGGTCGACGGCGGCGAGCAGCGCGCGCAACGTGATGGACCCGTCGGACATCGAACACCTCCGGTTTGGTCGATCGGACAAACAACTGACCGAATATTCAGCCGATCAGATGATTATGACCCCGGCCGACCGGTGTTGACTACGTCACATCCCGCTAGCCGCCACAACGCAGGAGACGCACTCATGGATGCCATCGTGAACACTCCGCCGCCGGTCAACGAACCGGTCGGCACCTTCGCTCCGGGCAGCCCGGAACGCCGACGACTCCAGACCGCGCTCGCCGAGTTGTCTGCCTCCCCCACCGAGATCACCCACGTGATCGGCGGCCGCCACCTGCCCGGTGCGGGTCCCGCCGTCGACGTGGTCCCACCGCATCGTCACGCCGCCGTCCTCGGCACCCTGCGGGAGGCGAGCACCACCGAAGCCGCCGCGGCGGTCGAGGCCGCCTGCGCCGCGGCGCCCGCCTGGCAGGCGATGCCGTTCGACGATCGAGCCGCGATCTTCCTGCGTGCCGCCGACCTGCTCTCCGGGCCGTGGCGGGAGCGGATCGCCGCCGCGACGATGCTCGGGCAATCCAAGTCCGCCTATCAGGCCGAGATCGACGCACCCTGCGAGCTGATCGACTTCTGGCGATTCAATGTCAGCTTCGCCCGCGAAATCCTGGCCGGGCAGCCGATCTCCGCGCCGGGGGTGTGGAATCGGATGCAGTACCGCTCGCTCGAGGGCTTCGTCTACGCGGTGACCCCGTTCAACTTCAGCGCGATCGCGGGCAATCTCCCCACCGCACCCGCGCTGATGGGCAACACCGTGGTGTGGAAGCCGGCCAGAAGTCAGGCCGTGGCGGCCTATCTGACGATGCGACTGCTCGAAGCGGCAGGACTGCCACCCGGAGTGATCAACCTGGTCAACGGGCCCGGTCCGGTGATCTCCGACGTCGTGCTCGCCGATTCACGACTGGCGGGCGTGCACTTCACCGGGTCGACGGCCACCTTCCAGCACCTCTGGCGTGAGGTGGCGCAGCGGGTGGACAGCTACCGCACCTATCCCCGGCTGGTCGGCGAGACCGGTGGCAAGGACTTCGTGCTCGCGCACCCGTCGGCCGATCCGGCGGTGCTCACCACCGCGCTGGTGCGCGGAGCGTTCGACTATCAGGGCCAGAAGTGTTCGGCCGCCTCGCGCGCCTTCATTCCGCGTTCGGTCTGGGCGACGATGTCGGAGGACCTGATCGAGGCGACCTCGAACCTGCGCTACGGCGATGTCGCCGATTTCACCAATTTCGGTGGCGCGCTGATCGATCGGCACGCCTTCGACCGCAATACCACCGCGCTCGAGCGCGCCAAGGCCACACCGGGCCTGACCGTGGTGGCGGGCGGACACAGCGATGACAGTGTCGGCTGGTTCGTCGACCCCACCATCGTGGTCGGTGACGATCCGACCGACGAGGTCTTTCGCACCGAGTACTTCGGCCCGATCCTGGCGGTGCACGTCTACGACGACAGCACCCCCACCGCCTTCGCCGACGCGATGGACCTCGTCGACAGCGGCAGCCCCTACGGGCTCACCGGGTCGGTGATCGCGCAGGACCGCACCGCGATCACCGAGGCGACCGATCGGCTCACCTTCGCCGCGGGCAACTTCTACATCAACGACAAACCGTCCGGGGCGGTCGTGGGCCAGCAGCCGTTCGGCGGCGGACGCGCCTCGGGCACCAACGACAAGGCGGGCTCGGCGCAGAATCTGCTGCGCTGGACCTCCGCGCGCACGATCAAGGAGACCTTCGTTCCGCCCACCGACCACCGCTACCCGCACCAGGCGCCGGAGGTCGACTGATGTCGGCGCTGCTGCGTTCGACCGTGCTCGCCGCCGCCCGCTCGCCCCGGCTCGAGCGCGCCATCACCCGACTGCCGGTCAGCCGCGCGGTGGTGGCCCGCTTCGTCGCGGGGACCAGCACCACGCAGGTGCTGCGAGCCTGCGAATCACTGTTGCGCTCACAGTGTTTCGTCAGCATCGACTATCTGGGTGAGGACACCACCGACCCGGCGGGCGCCGACGCGACCGTCGCGCAGTATCTGGCGTTGATCGCCGCGCTCGGCGCACTCCCCCAGGCGGAGGTAGCGGCGGGAGCTGTTCGGCCACTGGAGGTTTCGGTGAAACTGTCCGCACTCGGCCAGGCGATGCCGGGCGCGGGCCACGCCATCGCCCGCGAGCACGCCCGACAGATCTGCGCCGCCGCCGAGGCCGCGGGGATCTGGGTCACCGTCGATGCCGAAGACCACACCACCACCGATTCGACCCTGTCGATCGTGCGCGAACTCCGCGCGGACTACCCGTGGCTGGGCGCGGTGTTGCAGGCCTATCTTCGCCGTACCGAGGACGACTGCCGCGCGATGGCGGGCCCCGGTTCGCGCATTCGCCTGTGCAAGGGCGCCTACGACGAGCCGGAGTCGGTCGCCTTCCGCGACAAGGCGGAGGTCGACGCGTCCTATCTGCGGTGCCTCGGCGTGCTCACCGCGGGCGCGGGCTATCCGATGATCGCCTCGCACGACCCGGCGGTGATCGCCGCGGCCGGGGTGGGCGTGCAGGCGGCGCAGCGCAAGACCGAGGAGTACGAGTACCAGATGCTGTACGGCATTCGCGCCGACGAGCAGCGCCGACTCGCCGTCGCGGGCAACCATGTTCGCGTGTATGTCCCCTTCGGTGACCAGTGGTACGGGTATTTCGTGCGCAGGCTCGCCGAACGGCCCGCCAACCTCGGGTTCTTTCTGCGCGCGCTGGTCGGGAACTGACCGCGTTTGCCCGCGCACTCGGCGCCGCGGTCTCGCGCGCGGTCGGTGCTGAACCGGACCGTGTCGGAGCCGAGCGGGTAGGTCGGCGGCGAACTGTGCTGTGATGGGTCGGTGAGATCGGAGCGAGACGTCGACGCGGCGGGCGCGAGGCAGGCGCGCGTGCCGCGGCGGCGCGATCCGGCGAAGACGCGCGAAGCGATCATCGACGGGCTGCTCGCCGCCGTCACCGCGGGTGATTTCGCGCCGACCGCGCGCGCGATCGCCGCCAGAGCGGGGACCTCCGAACGCAGTGTCTTCGTGCACTTTCCCGATCGGGAAGCGTTACTGGTGGCCGCGACGCAACGCCAGTCCGAGATGGTCGAAGCATGCCTTGTCGTCCCGGATTCCGGTCTTGCCCTGACCGAGCGGATCACGATCGCGGTCCGGCAGAGCGCGGCGATCTTCGACCTGCAGCGCGTGCCTCGGCTGCCCGGGCTGCAGGAATCCCGAACGATCGACGCGATCGACGAACGGATGCGGCGCACCGACGATCACATCCGCGCCGTGCTGGCCGCGCTGTTCGCACCCGAACTGTCGCGGGCCGACGGTGGAATCGACGACGGGCTGCTCGACCTGATCGACGGGGTCCTCGCCTGGCCCTCGCGCCACCATCTGCAGGACCGGCGTGGGCTCTCGGGCGAGCAGGCGTCGGCGACGATCGAGCGCGCGGTGCGGTTGCTACTCGCTCAGCACTGATCCGGGCACGAGCACCCGCTTGAGGATCTTGCCGGTCTCCCCGCGTGGCAGCGCGGGCAGGAACGTGACATCGCGTGGGACCGAGAACCGACTCAGGCGGTTGCGGATGTAGGTCCGGACCATGTCCGAATCCAGTCCCGCCCCTTCGCGTTTCACCACGAACGCGGCCAGCCGCTGACCGAATTCCCGGTCGGGAACGCCGACAACGGCGACTTCGCTGATCTGCGGCAGGTGGGCGAGCGCCTCCTCGACCGGGCGCGGGAAGACGTTCTCCCCACCGGAGATGATCATCTCGTCGTCACGGCCCACCACGAACAACCGTCCGGCGGCGTCGAGATACCCGAGGTCACCGGTGTCGAGCATGCCGTCGGCCTCCTCCGGCGGCGCGGAGTTCACATAACCGTCGAACAGCATGTGATTGGCGACGAAGATGTGTCCGGTGGAGCCGACCGGCACCGGGCGCAGGTCGGGACCGAGCACCGCGACCCGGGTGCCCAGCGGCGGACGACCCGCGGTCGTCGGGGACGCCCGCAGGTCGTCGGGGGTGGCGACGCTGGCCCAGGAGACCTCGGTCGAGCCGTACACGTTGTAGAGCACATCGCCATAGCTGTCCAGGAATCGCAGCACCGTGGCTCCGGCCAGCGGCGCACCACAGCTGACCACGAACCGCAGACTCGACAGATCCAGGCTCGCGCGCACCTCGTCGGGGACCTCGAGCAGGCGTTCCACCATGGTCGGAACCACGATCACCGTGGTGATCCGGTGTTGCGCGACCGCGCGCAGGCAGTCCATCGCATCGAAACCGTCCGTCAACACCACGGTGGCGCGCAACGCGGTGCTCAGCTGCAACCCGGCCAGCCCCCAGGTGTGGAACAGCGGCGCGGGAATGAGCATGACCTCCTCCACGCGCAGCGGGATCCGCGAGAGCAGCGCGGCGATGGTGCCGAATCCCTTGGCGTGCGGGCGGCGTGCGCCCTTCGGCGAACCGCTGGTGCCGGAGGTGAGCACGATCAGCCTGCCGGGATGGGCGGGCACCGGGAAGTCGTCGGGCGCCTGGGCGATCAGGTCGTCGATCGTCGTACGGTCAGGGCTGGGCGGACAGTCGTCGGTGGTGTAGCGCGGTACCTCGTTGTGCAGGTAGCGGATCAGTGTCTCCAGCGCGCCGTCGACGAAGACCGCACTGAGCCGGTGCCGCTGCACGATCTCCTCGATCCGCCGTCCCGACAACCCCGCGTTGAGCAGCGCCACGTCGACGCCCAGTTTGCCCGCGGCGACCATGGTTTCGACCATGCCCGAGTGGTTGCGCGCCAGCAGACCGATGGCGTCGCCCTTGCGCAGACCGATCGAGTGCATCGCCGCGGCCAGCGCGGTGGATCTGGCGTCGACCTCGGCGAAGGTGCGGTGCCCGCCCGCGTCGATCAACGCGAGCCGATCGGGTTCGTACGCCGCGCCCGCCGCGTAGCCACCTGCCAGGTTGAATCCCCACTTCGACAGGGAGCGAAGCTGTTTCACGATCGACACCGGCTCGGGCCGCATCAGCCCGGTAGCCGCGATGTTGCGCGCCACCCCGGCATTGCGGCGCACCGACGAGCGTTCGGCGTTGACCACCACCGAGGAACGGGTGCCCGCGATCGAGTCGGAGGTCCGGCGCAGCCCGGCCTTCACCCAGTCGGTGACCTGCGCGTTCCCGCCCTGCTCCACCACGGGATGGACCCGCGCGGTCGCGAAGAGGGTGATGTCGAGCCGCGTTCGCTGCTGATCGCCACGCAGGCGGATCGCGGCGAAACTGCCAAGGACCGGGCTGCGCAGTTCGAAACTCTCGTACCAGCGGCCGATGGCGAGGACGAACTCGTGCGTGTGGATGCCACCGCTCGCCGATCCGACCCGCACCTGCCAGTGGACGGCACCGTCGGGGCGTTCCACCGGTTCGCAACTGCCGATCCCGGTGAACATGCGGGGGTAGGTCTGGGGATCGAGCAGTACATTCCACAACGCTTGACGCGCGATGGTGAAATCCGCGCTGACATCGATGACGTCGGTGACCAATACTCCGTGCTCTACTTCCCGTCGGCCTGTTCGACCCAATTGGTCGGCGGGCGAAAATGGGCGCTGCGGCCGTTACCACCTCGCGGGTCGCCACGCTACCCGGCGGCGGCGCCCCGTCATCAAGAATCGGACAAAACCGGTAGTTCGGAAGCATTTCGGCCGAATTTTGGTTGGTGAGCCATACCTTTCGACATCGCCGATGTGAAACTGTCCAACCCCTCGCGCGCCTTCCGGGACCCGGCGAAGGGTCAGCCGCCGGTGACCACGCAGGATTCCCCGAGACGGAAGCCCCTGCCCACACTCACGTTCGCGCTGCCTGCGATGCCGTCCTGGACCGCGGTCATCGTGTGGGGGCCGGTGTAGGACGGCACCCAGTTGAACATGGCGACACCATCGGTCGGTGCGACCACGGCCAGCAGCTCGCCGTTGTCGTAGAAGGCGACAGGAATGATGCCGACACTGAGCCTGGCCAGCAACTGGTGGGTGCATCCGGTGCCGTAGTTGGTTGCCGAGCCGACGCTGAGGTTGGGTTTCACCGTCAATTGCGAAACACCGGCCGAGGCGGTGGGTGCGCCGAGGGTCGTGGCCAGTATCGCCGTCCCGAGGGCAGCGAGGGTGGCGGCGAATTTCCTGTCACTCATGTTTCTCACGTCCTTGTGCTGCGGGGCCGACCGAACGCGAGGCCGGCGAGTCGGTCTCATCCTCACCCCATCGCGAGACCGATGGTGGGAGAACACACGAACTGTTTCGCCGACTACACCCGCCACCGGCGCGCGGGAGTGGTCGGCGGACTCGGCCTCGGATCAGCCGAGGAACGCGAGGATTCCGGCGGTGATGAGTTCGGCGTAGCGAGCCCGGCCCTGCGGCGTCTCGATCAACGCGGCGTCGGTCGCCGAACGCATGTTGCCGCATTCGACAAGCGCGCTCGGCCGTTCGGCCAGGTTGAGTCCGGCCAGATCCGCCCTCGGATTCAGTCCCGCCGAGCCCACATACGTCGACGGCACGGCACCGCCGGAGACCATCGCGTCGCGCAGCGCGGTCGCCAATCGCGTTCCCGCCTCGGCCTGTACCGGGTTCAGCGCGGGTTCTGCGTAGGCGATGTGGAATCCGTGCGCGCCCGCGCCGGTGTTGCCGTCGGCGTGGATCGAGACCACCGCGTCGGCGCCCGCCCGATTCGCGATGGCGGCCCGCTCATCGACACACGGTCCGACGCCCGCGTCGTCGGTGCGGGTGAGCAGCACTCGAACGCCTCGGGCGGCGAGCAGATCGCGCACGCGCAGGGTGACGTCCCACGTGAACTCGTGCTCGGTATAGCCACTCGCCGCCGAGGTCCCCGTGGTGTTGCAGGCCTTGGTCGCGCCGCGCCCGTCCGGCACCGGCGCGTTGATCTGATCGGGATGCGCGGCATTGCCACCGTTGTGGCCGGGATCGAGGACAACGGTGCGGTTCACGGTGGGCGAAGTCGGCGGCACGGCACTCTCCGAGGCAACGGCCATCACGGTCGACGGTGCCGGGTTCGCATCCGGGATGGTGGACGCGCATCCGGCGAACAGCGCCGTCATCGCGATCAGGCAGGCGGACAGGAACAGACGGGATCGCACCCTGACACCGTGCCACATTCCGCGAATCGAGCAACCGCGCCCGTGCCGAGTCAGCGATCCGACACCGATGACGAGCAGCGCCGACTCCGCCCCCGGGCCATCGGGTGGGTCTGCCATCGCTCCCGGATGACTCCGAGCCACCGCCACGCGACGAGAACCGGCAAGTGACCGAACTCAGGCGCGCGTGATGCGAAGCGGAAGAGTCGCGTGGCGGCGGACGAAGAGGCTGGGTACCCACCGTGGTGACTCGGCGTCGATGAGGCCGAACCGCTCGGTGCGTTCCAGGAGCAGGGTGATCGCGGTGGTCGCTTCCAGCCGGGCCAGTGCGGACCCGATACAGAAGTGGGCTCCCGCGCCGAATGCCGCATGGGCACGGCCGCGCGGCCGGTGCAGGTCGACGACGTCGGGATCCGGGTAGGCGGCGGGGTCGCGATTGGCGGCACCCCACAGCAACAGCAGGTGGCTTCCCGCGGGCAGATCGACGCCGCCGAGCCGAGTGTCGGCCACTACGTGGCGGTGGTGGCCGCGGAAGGGCGACTCCAGGCGCAACACCTCATCGAGGAACGCGGGCACGAGTTCGGGTTGTTCCCGCAGGCCCGTCTGTAGTGCGGGGTCGGTGGCGAGCAACCGCGCCGCCGACGCGATCAGACCCGCGGTCGACTCCCCGCCCGCACCGATCAGTTGCACCACGATCAGTACCGCCTGCTGCTCGTCGATGGCGCCCGCCGCTATCGACGCGACGAGTATCTCGAGCAGCGTTCGCGGCGAATTCGTCTGGACTACTCGCGTTTTCGCATGGTTGATCGCGAGGTACGCGTAGTGGGCGAGCTCGGCCGCCGAGGTGATCAGGGCGGGCATCCGACCGTCGGCCACGACACCGCCCAGCATCTCGGTGGAGTCGTACGCCAGCGGCAGCAATGTCGGCGCGTCACCCCCCGGCACGCCGACGAGTTCGGCGATCACCGCCAGCGGCAGTCGATCCGCGACCCCGGTGGCCCAGTCGATCCGATCGCCGTCGAGTTCCTCCGCCCACAGCCGTTCGGTCAGCGCGGTGACGAACGGGCCGAGCGTGCGCACGCGTTTGGCCAGCGCCGGCCCGACGATGCCACGGTGGGCGGCGTGGATGTCACCGTCGGCGGTGGCGAGCACATGGACCCCCTGTCCGGTCGCGTCGAGGTCGAAGGTGGTCGGCGCGCCCCCCGGCTGGGCGACGAGCACACCGGTCAGATGCGAGGAGAACTCCGCCGGGCGTTGGGTCGCCTCGGTGACCGCGGCCCAGGAGGCGACGAGGTAGAAATCGGTGCCGGGGACTCGGTGGACGGGGGCTTGTTCGCGCAGCGCGCGATACATCGGGTAGGGGTCGTCGAGTACCGCCGCGTCGAACAGGTCGATCGCTTCGAGGTCCGTGGTCATGGCCGCCGCCTTTCCTGGTCGGGCTGTCGGCGCTCACCGTGCATCGAGGAGAGGCGGGCGGTCAACGGCTGTCTCAGCATGAGATTGCCGGGAAAGCTCGCAGACACCGGCCCGGCGAGTATTTCGGCGAAAATGCTCTCGGCCTGGTCTAATTCGGCTAGACAGATTCCATCGAACGTCTCACCCTGAGAAAGACGAGCCTGGAGGGTTGCCCGTGACCGACCGTGTGGACTGGCTGACCGGCGGTGACCGACGCACCATCGCCGTCGACCGCATCGAACGCGCCGCGCTCGCGCTGTTCCTCGAGCACGGCATCGACAACGTCACCGCCGACGACATCGCCGCGGCCGCGGGGTGCTCGCGCGCGACCCTGTACCGCTACGTCGGCGGCAAACCACGACTGGTGCGCGCCGTGATGGTCAGGGCCGCCGGCTCCGTTGTCGCGCGCGTCGAGGCGGTCGTCGACACCGTCGCGCCCCGCAGCCGACCCGTCGAGGCGATCCTGGCCGCCGTCGCCGCGATCCGCGCCGATCCGGTGCTGCGCCAGTGGCTGATCCGGCACCGCTCCCCCGATACCGATGAATTTCTCGCCGGCGCACCGGAACTCGGCCACATCGCGACAGCGCTGACCAGGATCGCCCCCGACGACGAAGCAGCGGGCTGGGTCGTGCGCGTGGTCTTGTCGCTGCTCACCTGGCCACTGTCCGACGCCGCGGCGGAACGTCACCTGGTCGAACGATTCGTCGGTCCCACGCTGCGCGCGGGCTGAACCCGGTCCGCGCTGTTGTCGCCAGCTCAGCCGCGGTGGTGACGACTCTCGTAGGCGACGCGTTCGGCTTCGGACCGACGACGTTCGGCCTCGTTCGCCAACGCGGGATCGAACCCGTGGCTGACCAGGCGGTGGCGCCGATACACGTAGACCAGCGCCACGGTGAAGTAGACCAGCGGCAGGTACAGCAACGCCATCATCGACAGCCCGATCCACAACGGGCCCGGCACCAGCAAGAACAGGCACAGCACCGGGAGCACGGGCAGCAGGAACCGCATCAGGTATCGGCGGGTCGCACCGGGGCCGGTGAGGTCGGCCAGCACCCAGTCCGCCATCGAGGGCGGCAGAGTGCCGCCGGTGGTGTAGCGAACGCGCTGCCACAGATTCGGGGAGGAGTTGCTCATGACCGCTCTCTCACGTCGCCTGCGCGTCGCGCGGCCGCGTTCACCCGGCCGAGGACATCGCGCAATTCTTCCAGATCCGCCAAGCTCACGCCGAGGCGCGCGACGACGGCGGGCGGGATCTGCTCGGCCTGTTCGCGCAGGTCACGGCCCATCTCGGTGAGGTCGATGTGCAGTGTGCGTTCGTCGTGCGGATCGCGGCGGCGGGTGATGAGTCCGGCGGATTCGAGCCGCTTGAGCAGCGGTGACAGGGTCGCGGAGTCGAGCTGGATCGCCTCGGCGACCGCCTTCACCGACATCGGCGCCTCACCCCAGAGAGCCAGCATCACCAGATACTGCGGATGCGTCAGGCCCAGCGGTTCGAGCAGCGGGCGGTAGACCGCCAGCACCGATCGATGTGCCACCGCGAGGGCGAAGCACACCTGCCGGTCGAGGCGCAACGGGTCGTCGAGCTCCTGCATCGTCCACCACCTTCCTTCGCCCACACACTATTACGCCACCAACTGTTAGTGCAATAACTATTAGTGGCGTCACAGTTGAGCCGGGACGAGGCGTATCAATCGCCGCTCATGGCATCGGCAACGGTGGTGTCTGCGGGAATTTCACGGGCAGCGCCGCGAGCGACCGATGGAACGGGCCGGGCCGCCACACCAGTTCCTCGACAGGAACGGCGAGGGTCAATTCCGGGAGCGCGTCGAGCAATTGGTCGATCGCGTCCTGCACGATCAGGTACGCGACCGGCTTGGCCGGGCAGCCGTGTGGGCCCGCACTCCAGGCCAGGTGCGCCCGGTTGTCGACGACATCGCGCCCGGCGATGGCCGGATCGTTGTTGCAGGCCGACATGCTGATGACCACCGGTTCGTGCGCGGGCAGCCAGGTGTCGTCGACCAGGGTCGGCTGTCGCGGGTAGGTCATGCAGAAATTGGCCAGTGGCGGGTCGGTGAACAGCACTTCGTCGAGCGCGTCACGGGTGGACAGGCTGCCGCCGAGCACATCGCCCGCGAATCGGTCGTCGGTGAGCATCAGCCGCAACGTGTTGACCACCAGGTTCAGCATGGGCTCGATGCCCGCGCCGTAGAGCACCAGCAACTGGTGCACCATCTCCTCGTCGGTCAGCGCCGCCTGGTGCTGGAGTAGACGGGTGGCGACATCGTCACCGGGTTCGCGTTGACGCAGCCCCACCAGATCGGCCAACGCGGAGGCCAGCAGGTTGTTTCCCGCCTCGGCGTCGTCGCCTTCGAAGATCTGCGCCATTCCGGTGGCGACCTGCTGTCCGATCTCGGGTGTGCACCCGAGCATCGAGTTCAGCGCCTGGAACACCAGCGGAAACGCGTACTGACTCAACAGGTCCGCCGACCCGACCGCGCAGAAGCTGTTGATCAGCGGGATGGCGAACTGTTCGACAGTGCTGTGCATCGCGTACAGATCCACCCCGGCGATCCCGGCGACATTGGCCTGCCGGTATCGGGCATGCTCGGCGCCGGTCGTGCGCAGCGCGGCCGGGCGGAACTGCAGCATCGGCAGCACCGGGCAGTCCAGCGGGATGTCACGTTGCCACATCCGGGGGTCGGCCGGGAAGTGCTCCGGATCGTTGAGGATGCGCACGGCGGTGTGATAGCCGATCACCAGCGTGGCCCGGATGCCCGGCGACAACTCCACCGGCACCACCGAACCGAACCGGCGGCGCATCTGCTGGTAGGCAGCCTGCGGATCGGCGGCGAACTCGGGTGCCCACATCGCCACCCGTTCGTCGGCGGCGATATCGACCGTCATGACGCTGTTGCTTCCTGTCTGCGAAAAAGGTACTCCGCCAAGGTGATCAGCGCCCGCAGGCCTTGATCACGACGACGTGCGTCGAGCGCTATCACCGGGGTATCGGGGGCGAGGTCGAGCGCCTCACGCACTTCCTCGAGCGGGTAGCGCCGGAATCCTTCGAATTCGTTCACCGCCACCGCGTACGGCACGCCACGCTGTTCCAGCGCCGAGAGCACGTCGTCGGCCTTCTCGATCCGCCGAGTATCGACCAGCACCAGCGCGCCGAGGGCGCCACGAGCCAGTTCCTCCCACAGCGGGGCGAACCGTTCCTGCCCCGGCGTGCCGAACAGATACAGCGCCAGTTGCGGATTCAGGGTGATGCGGCCGAAATCCAGTGCGACAGTGGTCGACACCTTGGTGCCCAGGCCCGCCATGTCGTCGACACCGATGCTGGCCTCGGTGATCGTCTCTTCCGTCCGCAGGGGCCTGATCTCGGACACCCCGCACACGAAGGTCGTCTTGCCGACGCCGAAATTACCTGCGACCAGGATCTTCACCGACCGCGTCACGGTTTCCGCGACGTAGTCGACCTCATCCCGCGATGGCGCGGAGGCCATGCAACACCTCCTTGATCAGTGCGAGTTCGGGCTTCACCTGTGCCGGAGTGGGGCAGTGCAGGTGGCCGCTGTCGAGCAGATCGGAGACGATGATCTTCACGACGGAGGCGGGCAGGTCGAGATAGGCCGACAGCTCGGCGACCGACAGCGCGCCGCGGCGGCTGGTGAGAGCCAGCAGGCGACGTTGTTCGGGGCGGTGATCGGGGCGCGCGTCGTCGACGGCACGGACCAGGGTCACCAGATCCAGATCGTGGCCGGCCCGCACCCGCCCGCCGGTGCGCACATAGGAGCGCACCAGGTCGGGATCACGCCTGCCGCGGCTCAATTCCTCCCGCCTAGGCGGGGCGCGCTGCCGATCTCGTGACCGACGCGCGAGGCCAGTTCGTTCATCCGATGCGCCACCAACGCGACGTCGACATCGGTGGTGGTGGCGACACCGAGCAGCGCGCCCGCCCCGGCGGCGGTGATCATGATCATGCCCTCGTCGTACTCGGTCATGTTCTGGCGCACCGTGTTCGACGGACCACCGCAGAACTCGCCGAGCGCCTTGCCGAGCGAACGCAGGCCGGACGCGGCCGCGGCGAACCGTTCGGCATCGTCTTTCAGCACGCCACGAGAGTGGGCGATGCGCAGTCCGTCATCGGAGAGCAGGACCGTGAAGCGGACGCCGGGGATCTCGAGATCCTCGAGCAGCCACGCCAATCGGTTGGTGCTATCGGCTACCGGTGTGCTCATCGGCTGTTCCTTCCGTGGTTCGCTCGGCCGCAGCGGCACGACCGCTGCGGGATCCGCTGCGCCAGGCAGCGGCGAGGTCGGGGCGCGCCTGCCCCGACTCGATTGTTACCCCCGCCGAATCCGGGGCAACCGGTCTACGGCGGCGTTTTGGCAGCCCGCCGCTGGTGATCTCGTGGACGTCGGCGCCGGGCGATTCGAGTTCGGCGACCGGCACCGGAATGTGGGCGGGTGCGGCGAGTTCGGGCTCGGGCAACCGCGGCGCGTCCCCGCTCACCAGCAGCGCCGACGGTACATACACCATGGCTCGCATGCCACCGAAGATGTTGGGCCCGTCGACGTGCACGGAGAATCCGTAGCGCCGGGCCAGCGCCGCGATGCCGGGGAAACCGACCTTCGGCGCGGGACCGAGATCGTGGATGTCGACCGGGCGTTCACCGCTGAGCACCAGGCGCGCGTCCTCCAGCTGCTCGGGACTCATCCGCATGCCCGCGTCGTCGATGATCACGGTGACGCCGTGATGGCCCTCCTGGAAACCGATCTCGACGAACGACGACGGCGGCGAGTAGCGCAACGCGTTGTCGAGCAGGGTCGCCATGGTGTGCACGAGCGGTTCGACCGCGCGGCTGATCACGATCCGGTCCGACTGCGCCGCCCGCACGCGCAGGAATTCCCGAACGCGCCCGGTCGCGCCGCCCGCCACATCGGTGAGCGACTGCTGTGGCCACCGGCGCCCGGGCAGACCGCCGGAGACGATCACATAGGACTGCGCCTGCCGGATCATCTGCTGCACGGTGTGGTCGATCCGGGTGAGGGTTTCGTAGATGGCGTCGTCGCGGTGTTCGCGCAGCGCGGCACTGACGACCTGTCCGAGGTCGGTGCCCAGGCTCACCACCGAGGTGCCGAAGGAGCGCACCGCGGCGCTCGTGGCCGCCCGCGAGGACGCCGAGAGCTCACCGCGGGTCTGGTCCTGGGCGGCCTGTATCTCACCCAGGCGACGCTGTTCGCCGTAGCGTTCGACCATCGCCCTGGTTTCCTCGGTCACCACGCGCAGGTCCTCGGCATGACCGGTGGCGATCCACTGCAATGCCTGGCCGAACTGCGAATCACCCAGTTCCACCGGCAGTTCCACCGCGACCGAGGGAATCTCGTGGCGGCGCACCGCGTCGGTGATGGCGGGCAGGGTGTTCTGCGCCAGGTGTATCAAGGCGTTCTCGCAGGCGAGGCGTTCCCGGATAGCGGCGTCGGCCCGCTGCCGGTGCCGACGCTCGTTGCGCATGGCCAATACACTGACCGCGATCGCGAGCAGTAACAGCGGCGCACCGATGACGAGCAACAGCACCGCAATTCCTGAGTTCATCAGATCTTTCGTCGTTCTCGACCACACGGCATTGTTGCCGGCGGCCCTCGGCGGCGCGCCCGCCGAGGCATTCACTTTTCATCGCGGAGTGATTTCGAATACTCGATTCACACGCTCCGTTTTCAGCGATCCGCACACATTAGCAGGATACGTAACGATCGCGACACGGATCTTACTGTCCGGCATCATGTTTCCCGCTCGAAACTTCCCACACTACTGGACGATTGATCTATTCTAGTTCGCTATGCCTCGAGCCGACCGTCACGGAACCCCGGGTACCGGATATTGTTTCAGCGTGGCGAAACTGAAGCTTTCCGTCGATGTCCCCGTCCCGCCGGACCAGGCCTGGGCACACGCATCCGATCTTCCGCATCTCGGCGATTGGCTGACCATCCACGAGGCGTGGCGCGGCACGTTGCCCGAGGAGCTCACGCCGGGCACCGTACTCGTCGGCATCGCCCGCGTGAAAGGCTTCCGTAACAAGGTCACCTGGACCGTACGCACCGCGCGACCGCCGCGCGAACTCGCTCTCACCGGCGCCGGCATCGGCGGCACCAAATTCGGACTCGGGCTACTCGTCGAGCCGAGCGGCAGCGGGTCGAAGGTGAGCGTCGACATCGACCTGGGCGGCGCGCCGCTGTTCGGCCCGATCGGGTCCGCCGTGGCCAAGGCACTGCGCGGCGATATCGAGCGCTCGCTGGAAATGTTCGTCAAGCTCTACGGCTGAATCCGGCACGAAAGCCCGGACCGCTTGTTCGGTCCGGGCTTTCGTGTACGACCGATCAGGCCAGCGCCACAGCTTCGGCGTCGATCGGCGCCTTCGGCTTGGTCCGCGGCAGGAAGAACGCCGGGATCAAGGTCAGCGCCGCGAGCACCACGGTGACCCAGTAGGTGTTACTGAACGCCGTCGCCGCCAGGTCGAGTCCCTGTTCGAGGACCGACGGTGGAACCTGCGCGGCGAGATCGGGCCTGGCGTTGGCGCCGATCGCGAGCTTCGCCTCCGGGTGATCGTTGAGCTGGGCAGCGAGAACCACCGACATCGTCGCCGTGCCGATCGACGCCGCGGTCTGGTTGATGATGTTCATCAACGTCGAGCCGCGCGCGACCTGCGCGTGCGAGAGCGTCTGGATCGCGGCGGTCATCACCGGCATCATGGTGCAGCCCATGCCGAGACCCATCACGAACAGCGCGCCGCCGATCAGCAGATACGAGGTGTCGGCGCCCAACTGGGTGAACCCCGTGAGGCCGACGGTGATGAACGTGATGCCGAACATGACGATCTTGCCGGGACCGATCTTGTCGACCAGGAATCCCGCGACCGGCATCGTCAGCATCGCGCCGATACCCTGTGGCGCCATGAGCAGGCCGGAATCGAACGCCGTCTCGCCGCGCACCTGTTGCAGGTAGTTGGGCAGCAGGAACCCGGCGCCGAAGAACGCCGTCGCGAACAGCGACATGGTGAGCACGGAGAAGCGCAGCGACGGATTGGCGAACAACCGCAGGTCGATCAGCGGGTGCTCGGTACGCAGCGCGTGGAACACGAACGCCACCAGCAGTGCCGCGCCGACGATCGCCGGAACCAGCACGCGCGCGTCCATCACGGTGCCCTTCTCCGGAATGGAGGAGACACCGAACAGGAACAGCGCCAGACCCGGTGAAGCCAGCAGCATGCCGAGGAAGTCGAACGATTCCGACGGCTTCGGCTTGTCGGGTGCGAGCACGATCCAGGCCAGGATCAACGCGACGATGCCCAACGGCAGGTTGATCAGGAAGATCCAGTGCCAGCTGAAGGAGTCGATGAGCCAACCGCCGAGGATGGGGCCGCAGATCGGGCCGAGCAGCATGGGCACGCCGAGCACCGCCATCACGCGCCCGATCCGCTGTGGGCCCGCGGCGTGGGTCATGATCGTCATACCCAGCGGCATGAGCATGCCGCCGCCGATACCCTGGATGACGCGGAACGCCACCAGCGACTCGATACTCCACGCCATCGAACACAACACCGACCCGATGATGAAGAAGGTCAGTGCCGTCATATAGAGGCGTTTGGTGCCGAAGCGGTCGGCGGCCCAGCCGGTCATCGGGATGACCGAGGCCAGCGCCAAGGTGTAGCCGGTCATGGTCCAGGCGACGACCTCGACAGAGGCGTTGAAATCCTGCATGAACGTCGGGATCGCCACGGTGACGACGGTGATGTCGAGAATCGACATCACCGCACCGAGGACGACGACGCCTGCCACCTTCAGTACGGCGGCATCCAACTTGTCAGTAGTGGGGTCGGGCGCCGCGGCGCCGATATCCGGAGGTTTCGTCACCGCTTAACCCAAGCACTTTTCGCTTCCGATGACCAGTGACACCCCTGTTCGTGATCTCGTCCGTGTCACACCCGCGCGATCGTCGCCGCCTCGCTCGCCATGAGCGCCGCCCGGGTCGCGACGCTGGAGGCGGGCAGCATCGGCAGCCGAACGGCCGCGCTGGGAATCTGGCCACGCTCGGCGAGTACCGCCTTGATGACCGTCGGGTTGGGTTCGGCGAACAGGGCCGCACCGAGCGCGTCGAGGCTGTTGCCGAGGGCGCGGGCCCTGATCACGTCGCCGACCTGCCAGGCCTCGATGAGATCGCCGTACTCGCGGGGCGCGATATTGGCCGCGGCCAGGATCGCCCCGTGCGCGCCGAGGGCGAGCAGCGCGGAGGCGAATCGATCGTCGCCACTGAGCACCGTCGCCGGGGTGTGCGCGGCCATCAATTCGACACTGGCCGCGTCGATTCCGCCGACGGCGTGTTTGAAGCCGGCGATATTCGGGGTGTTCGCGAGCCGAATCAGCGTGCTGCCGCTGAGCGGGCGGCCCGTGCGGTGCGGCACGTCGTAGACGAGCACCGGCGCCGGACTGACCGCCGCCAGCTGCGTGAAGTGCGCGATCACGCCCTCCTCGCTCGGTCGCACGTAGTACGGCACGACCGCCAGTACCGCCGCGACGGGCCGCGCGAGTTCGGCGATCGCCCTGACCGATTCCCCGGTGGCGTTGCCCCCCGCGCAGGCGATCAGCGGTGCGTCGCGGTCGGCGCACACGCGCGCGCAGATATCCAGGACTCGCACGCGCTCTTCGGCGGTGAGCGCGGACGGCTCCGCCGTGGTGCCGAGCGCGACGAGCCCGGTCGCCCCCGCGTCGAGGACCGAGTGCGCGTGGCGTTCCAACGCGGCGGGCTCCAGTGTCCCGTCGGCGGTGAACGGCGTGATCAGGGGAACGAAGAGCCCGTGCAGTGATGTCATCACTCCATCGTCGAGCCAGGACTACCATCAGGTCCAGTTCACATTCATGATGCCGACCGTAAGGTGAACTGATGCTCGATGTCCGCAAACTTCGCCTGCTCCGCGAACTCGCCCACCGCGGCACCATCGCCGCGGTCGCCGAGGCACTCAGCTATACGCCCTCGGCGGTGTCCCAACAGCTCACCGCCCTCGAACGCGAAGCGGGCGTCGCGCTGCTCGAACGCTCGGGCCGCGGCGTTACCCTCACCCCCGCCGCCGAGCTCCTCGTCGGACACACCGAGACGATCCTGGCCGCCCTCGAACACGCCGAAGCCGACTTGTCCCGCACCCGGGACGAACTGGCGGGAACCCTGCGCATCGGCACTTTCCCGACGGCGGCCCGTACCCTGCTGTCCCCCGCACTGGTCACGTTGAGCACCGACCACCCTCGCCTGGAACTCACCGTCACCGAGATCGACCCCGCCGACATCCCGAACGCACTGCGCGCGGGCACCCTGGATATCGCGCTCACCCATGACTACGACCTGGTCCCCGCCGACGCCGACGCGTCCTTGCAGACCGAACCCCTGCACACCGAAACCGTCTACCTCGCCACGCTGACCCCCGTGGCCACCGAGGACGCACTGGTCGCGCACCGCCGATCCGCCTGGATCGCGGGAACTCCGGGAACCCTGTGCCACACCTTGACGATCCGAGCCTGCCAGGCAACAGGATTCACCCCCCATATCCGCCACCACGCCGACGACTTCGACACCGTCCTCACCCTCGTCGCCGCGGGCGCGGGCACCGCGATAGTCCCGGCCCTAGCCCTCTACGCACCCCCTGAACACATCACCCTCACCCCCCTGCCGATCCGCCGCCACACCCAGCTCGTTTATCGGAACGGCACCGGTCTACATCCCGCCATCCACGCCGCCCGCGTCGCCCTGCACGCCGCGGCCTAGCGATACCCGGCTTCGCCGACCGGTGAGACAATCGAGGTGGTCGTGTGGAGACCGGACGAGCGACATCGAGTAGTGGGAGAAACCCATGGCACGTGTCAAGACCGGAATTGTCGATCCAGGCCTGTATTCCCGCTGTGCGCCGGACTTGACCCAGCGCACGGCGAAATTCGTCGCCGCGACGAGCGGTGCCGACTCGGTGTGGGTCATCGACCATTTGATCGGGCTGTTTCCCTCCTCGGTCTGGAAACCGAACCATGTCGGCGGCGCGCGGATCGCTCCCGCCGCGGACGCGTTCTACGAGCCGTGGACCCTGCTCGGGCGAGCGTCGGCACGGAATCGGTGGAGCCGGCTACGACTCGGGGTGGGAGTCACCGACACCGCTCGCCGGCATCCTGCGGTGACCGCACAGGCCGCCGCGAGCTTGCATCTACTCAGTGGCGGACGAGCTATTCTCGGAATCGGTCCGGGGGAACGCGAGAACAATGAGCCCTACGGTGTCGATTGGCAACGCCCGGTGGCGCGCTTCGAGGAAGCGGTGGCGACGATTCGGGCGTTGTGGGAATCCAACGGTGAGCCGATCTCCCGGGATTCGGAATTCTTCCCGCTGCGCGACGCGGTCTTCGCCCTGCCTCCGCACCGCGGCACCCGACCGGAGCTCTGGATAGGGGCACACGGGCCGCGCATGCTCAGGGCGACCGGTCGATTCGCCGATGCGTGGCTGCCCGCCTTTCCGAGTAGCCCGGCCGAATATCGCGACAGGCTCGATACCATCCGGGCCGCGGCCTCGGACGCGGGACGCGACCCGGCCGCGATCCGAGCGGCCGGCTGGCATTGGATCGTGACCGCGAAGACGCGAACGATCGTCGACGAGATTCTCGACTCGGCCGTGATCCGCGCCTACGCGCTCGCCGCGTCCGCGCGGGCCTGGGCACGCCACGGTGTGGAGCATCCGTTGGGTCCCACGTTCTCCGGTGCACAGGACATTCTTCCGCAGACCATCGACGAAGCCACCGCGCTGGACTACGGTCGTCGCGCACCCCGGTCGTTGATCAGCGAGATCTTCCAGGTCGGCACACCGGCAGAGGTGATCGACCAGTTCGCCGAACGACACGACCACGGCCTGACCTACGCCGTGATGGTCGACCTCGGCGCATGCCACCCGAAACTGCGCACGGGCCTGCGAACCGGGTCATCGTTCGCCGCGGTCGCACGCGGAATCCGCCGGTTGTGACACTGCGGCGAGGTCGGTGGCGGCCAGGAAGGAAACTGCCACCGACCTGGTGACCAAGGCCCGCACCGCGGCGCCGAACCGCTCGCCGACCGGGACCCGAAACACCGCGATCTACGCGGTTCTGTCGCGGTGAGCGCCGCGCTGCCTGGTACGGGTGGCCGAGACGGGGTCGATGTCGGGCATGGCCCACTGGGCGGACAGGGCGAGGCTGGGTTCACGACCGGAAGCCACGTGGCGGTAGGCGATTTCGGCGGCCGCGTCGGGGTCGTTGGCGGCGATGGCGGCATAGAGGGCTTCGTGTTCGTCGCACTGGGTACCGGGGTCGCGCTCCTTGGTCAGATGGAACAGCCACCGGACTCGGGATTCCAAGGGGCGCAACAGCGATTGCAACAGTGGGTTGCCCGAGACCTCGACGATGACAGCGTGAAAGCCCGCGTTCGCGGCGGCGATCGCGGCTTGGTCGCCCCGCGCGGTCGCCTGGCGGGCCGCGGTGAGCTGTTCTCGCAGAGCGGCGAGGTCGCCCGGTTCGGCGCGGTCGGCGGCCAGGCGCGCCGCCAGCACCTCCAGACTCTCGCGAACATCGAAGAGGTCGCGGACGTCGGTCACGGTGAACGGGGCGACGATCGCGCCCTGCCTCGGCACGATCACGACGAGGCCCTCACGTTCGAGCAGCTGCAACGCCTCGCGCAGCGGGATCCGCGAGATGGCCAGCTCGGTGGCGAGGTCGCGTTCCACCAGCCGCTGCCCAGGACTCAAGCGCAGGTCGATGATCCGATCGCGCAACTGCTCGTAGGCATGATCGCGCAGCGACTTCTTCGCCGGTTCCGCTGCCACCGCACCATCCTTCTGCTCCCGCACGTCCCTACGGTAGCCCGCTCGGCGCATGCGACCGTTTCTTACTTTTCGGTAATCCGCCCGTCATCTCCGAGCCGCAGGCTGACACTTAACGGTATACCGCTAAGTGAGCGGTACGTTCGATCAAGGAGTACCCCGTGCACAAGTCCACTCGGCGCGCTGTCGCCGTCGGCTCGGCCGCCCTCGCCGCCGCTGCCCTCCTGTCGGCCTGCGGTTCCGCGGATACCACGGCGTCGGGCGGCAAGCTGAAGGTCGGCGTGTTCTTCCCCGGCTCGCTCTCCGACACCGGCTTCATGCAGTCCGGATACCTCGGCTACCAGCGCGTCGCCGACGCGCTCGGCGACAAGGTAGAACTCAGCAAGGTCGAACAGGTCGCGGCCAGCGACTATCAGCAGGCCCTGGTCCGTTTCGCCTCGACCAACGATCTGGTGATCTCGCTCGGCGGCCAGACCGACGCCGACGTGCGCAAAGTGGCACCGCAGTTCCCGAACGTGAAGTTCGTCGAGATCGGCGGACCGGCCGACGCCAAGCCGCTCGCCAACCTCGCCTACTACGACCCGCAGCAGGCCGAGGCCGAATTCCTCAGCGGCGCGGTGTCGGCCGCGGGGTCCAAAACTGGCGCGGTGGCCTTCGTCGGCGGTGTCGAACTGCCCGCGATCGTCAACGCCGCCAACGCCTTCGGCAACGGCGCACGATTCGCGAAGCCGGACGCGAAGGTGCTCACGCCGCAGTACCTGGGCGACTTCAACGACCCCGCCAAGGCCAAGCAGGCCGCACTGGCCGACTACGGCGCGGGCGCGGGCACGCTCGGTCAGATCGTGAACCTGGGCAAGGCGGGTATGGAACAGGCCGCGACCCAGGCCGGCGCCACGATGGTGGGCGGTCCGATTCCCGGCGACTGCGCCAACCCCGCCTACCTGGGTTACGTACACACCGATATCGGCACCGAGGTCGAGTTCGCGGTGCGGGCCGTACTGGACAACTCGTGGAAGGCCGAGAACGTGCGCTTCGGGCTGACCTCACCCAACGACGGCACCGATTTCGTGTTGTGCAGCAAGGATTCCGGGGTCGCCGACGCCCTCGCGAAGGCGAAAACGGCCCTGTCCACCGGCGCGGTCAAGCCGTACTGATCCACGATGAGCACTCCCGCATTGACCCTGCACCGGGTCGGTAAGCAGTTCGGTGCCGTGCAGGCGCTGCACGAGGTGGACGTCACTGTCGAATCCGGCACTGTCCATTGCGTTCTCGGCGAGAACGGCGCGGGCAAATCCACGCTGTGCAACCTCGTCTTCGGTGGCTATCGCCCCGACGCGGGCCGAATGCTGCTGGGCGGTGCCGACTTCCGGCCCGACTCCCCCGCCGCCGCGATGAGAGCGGGGGTCGCGATGGTGCACCAGCACTTCAGTCTGGTCACCACCATGACCGTCGCGGAGAACCTGCTGCTCACCCAGCACGGGCTGCGCGTGCGTCGCAAGGATCTGACCGACCGGCTCGGCGAGATCGCGCAGCGTTACCGCCTGCGCGTCGACCTCGACCAGCAGGTCGCGACGATGCCGGTCGGCGCACGACAGAAGGTCGAGATCGTGAAGGCGTTGCTGCGCGATCCGTCGCTGATCCTGCTCGACGAACCGACGGGAGTGCTCGATCCGGCCGAGATCGATGCCTTGATCGACACCTGCCGCGCCATCGCCGCCGATGGCAAAGCGGTGGTGCTGGTCACGCACAAGCTCGGTGAAGTGGCCAGGGTCGCCGATGCCGCGACGGTGCTGCGCCGGGGCACGGTCGCCGGTGGCGGGCGGATGTCGAATACCACCATCGCCGAACTGCTCACCGCGATGGTGGGACGCACGGCCGCGAACCTCGATCCGACAGTCGCCGCGACGATCGGCGCGCATTCCGCCGACGCGGCGCAGACAGCCGCCGTCCCCGCCACGTTCGCCGCATCGGGCTCACCGGCACCGGATCTCGCCGACGACCAGGTCACCGAGCGCGACGCCGAATTGATTCCATCTCGAACTCAGCGCGGGGCCGAGTCCGGCTCCCCCACAACGGTTCTCACTATCGACCGGGTCACCGTGCATCGCGCCGACGGCAGCGCCGCGCTGGCGGACGCGCGGCTGGTCGTGCGGCCCGGGGAGATCGTCGGAATCGCCGGCGTCGAAGGCAACGGGCAGAGCGAACTGGTCGCGGTCCTCGCGGGCGGCACCCCGGTCAGCAACGGCACCGTCACGCTCGCCGATACCGATATCACCACCGCGAGCCCCGCGACCCGAACCCGGCTCGGTCTCGGCGTCGTGCCCGAGGATCGCCACCGCGACGCGATGGTCGCCGAGATGACCCTGGCGGAGAACCTGTTCCTCGGCCGACTCGGCCGCTTCCGACGCTTCGGCCTGCTCGACAAGCAGGCGATGGGCCGCGCCGCCAAGGCCGAACTCGACCGCTTCGATGTGCGCGCGGCCGGACCGTGGGTGCCGATGGGCTCGCTCTCGGGCGGCAATCAGCAGAAGGTGGTGCTGGCCCGCGAACTGTCCACGGCGAACCTGCGCTGCCTGGTCGCCGCCCAGCCGACGCGCGGATTGGACATCGGCGCAGTCGATTTCGTGCTCACCCAACTGCGTCGCGCGGCCGCCGACGGCTGCGGGGTGCTGGTGGTCTCGAGCGAAGTACCCGAACTGCTGGCGTTGTGCGACCGGGTGTTCGTCGCGTATCGCGGGGCCCTCGCCGGACCGGTGGAGACCACCGATCCCACTGCGGCACAACAGATCAGCGAATTGATGATGGGAGTCGCGGCATGAGCGCACCGAGTCGGGTCACCACGGCGCAACCCGCGCCGCCACCTCGACGCACCGCGCAGGCCCTGCTGCGCGCGGCGGGTGGGCCCGCGACGACCGGCCTGCGCCAGTGGGTACACCATCCGATCGTCGTCGCCGTCGCTGCGATGATCGCCGCGGGGTCGATCGGGCTGGCCCTGGCCGCCGGCGCCGGCGCGGCCCCCGGCGCGACGATGGCCGCCCTGTGGGAGGGCATGTTCGGCAGCGACTACGCGATCGGCGCCTCACTCAATGTCGCGGCCACGCTGATGCTGGTGGCCGTCGGCTTCACCATCGCCCACCGTGCCGGGCTGGTCAATGTCGGTGGCGAGGGCCAGATCTGTGCCGGTGGTATCGCCGCCACCGCGATCGGCACCACGCTCACCGGGGCACCCGCCGCGATCACCCTGCCCGCGGTGCTGATCGGGGCGGCGACCGCGGGCTGGCTGTGGGCGGCCATCGCGGCCTATCTGCGGGTCGCCCGCGGCACCAGCGAGATCATCACCACCCTGCTGCTCAACTTCGTCGGCCTGGCGCTGGTGCTGCTCGTCGTGCACGAGCCCGCGCTGCTGCGCCAGCCGGTGACCTCCTCGGAGACGCTGCCACAGTCCGAGCCGCTCACGGCGGCGGCGCAGCTGCCGCTGCTGGGCATCGAACGCTCACCCGCCACCATCGCGCTGTGGATCGCTGTGGTGGCCGCGTTCGGCACCGCGATCCTCGTGCGCCGCACCGCACTCGGTACCCGATTGCGTGCGGTCGGGCTCAATCCCGACGCGGCGGCCCGGCTCGGACTGCCGGTGCGGCGGCTGCGTTTCCTGAGTCTGTCGGCAGCGGGCGCGTTCTCCGGTGTCGCGGGCGGGCTGCTCGTGGCGACCGCGCCGTTCGTCCTGGCCGAAGGGTTCTCCTCCGGATACGGATTCTCCGGTCTGGTCGTCGGACTGCTGGCCCGTGGCTCCTTGGCCGCCGTCGTCGCGGTGTCGCTGCTGCTGGGCTTCCTGGTCTCCGGCGGGATCAATCTGCAGCTGGCCGCGAATGTGCCCGCGTCGACCATCTCGGTCGTGGAGTCGCTGATGATCGTGTTCATCGCGGGCGCCGCGATCTGGACCTATCGCCGCCGCAAGGCCGAACCCACCGCACCACCACCGGTTTCCTCGATGGTTACCGCCGAGCCGGCGGGAGCGCCACGATGAGCCTCGATACCGTCACCGATATCGCCACCAGCGGAGTCGGTTTCACCCTGCCCATTCTCGTGGCCGCGAGTGGTGAGCTGGTCAGCGAGCGCGCGGGCGTGCTCAATCTCAGCCTGGAGGCGATGATGCTCACGGGCGCGTTCGCCGGCGTGCTGGGCGCCGTCACCACCGGTTCGCCGGTGCTCGGGGTGGCCACCGGGGTGATTGCCGCGCTGATCTTCGGTGCGCTGCAGGCGATCTGGAGTATCGGCTTGCGTGCCGACCAGATCGTCGTCGGGATCGCGAGCAACGCGCTGGCGCTGGGCGCTACCACCTACGGTGCGCGCCTGCTGCTCGCCGACGGCAAGGGCCACACCGTTCCCGGTTTCGACGCGCTGCGAATTCCGGTGCTGCACCGCATCCCGGTCCTCGGTCCGGCCCTGTTCGGGCAGACCGCGCTCGGCTATCTGTGCATCGTGGTCGTCGCCGTCTCGGCGTTCGTGTTCTCCCGTCGCACCAAGCTGGGTCTGATGATCGACGCGATCGGTGAGGACGCCGTCGCGGCCGACCGCACCGGTTTGCCGGTGAAAGCGGTTCGCTACGGCTGTGTGCTGCTCGCCGCGTTCGCCGCGGGTCTGGGCGGTGCGCAACTGGCGCTGTCGGAGGTGCATTCGTTCAGCGACAACATGACCGGGGGCATCGGCTATCTCGCCGTGGTCGCGGTGATCGCGGGCCGGTGGCGCGCGCTCGGGGTGATCTGGGCGTCGGTGTTCTTCGGTCTCGCCCAGGCGCTGCAGTTCGCGTTGCCCGCGCTCGGTGTCGATGTGCCGTTCGCGTTGCTGGTGATGCTGCCCTATCTGATCGCGATCATCGCCGTCAGCGGCTTGGTCGGCAGCAGCCGCTCGCCGCGCGACCTCACTGTCGCCTTCGCCCGAACTTCCTGACCTGCCACTCTTTTCGTAGGAGCCACCGTTGACTCTGATCCTGTCGCACTCCGATGTGACCGCCGTCCTCGACCGCGGTGAGGTGCTCGCCGCCGTCGAGCGCGCGCACGCCGATCTGGCGCTGGGCACCGCGTTCGTCCCCGCCCCACCGGCGATGACCCTCGGCGAGGCGGCTTTCGTACCGATGGTCGCCGCCGCCGAATCCGCCGGTGCCGCCGCGGTGAAGCTGCTCGCCGACCTGCCCGCCAATCGCGAGCGCGGCCTGCCCGTGCAGCGGTCGGTGATCGTGGTGACCTCGGCGGCCGACGGTAGCTGCGAGGCACTGATCGACGGACGCCTCGTCACCGCCGTCCGCACCGCCGCCGCAAGTGCGGTGGCGACGAAACACCTTTCCCGACAATCGAGTTCGGTACTCGGTGTGATCGGCGCGGGCAATCTGGCCGTCGAGCACACGCGCGCGATAGCGACCGTGCGGACGCTCGAGACTGTGCTGGTCTGGTCGCGCAGCGCGGCCACGGTCGACCGATTCCGCAGTGCGATAGCCGATCTCGGCCTCGAGGTGCGCGCCCTCGACAGCCCGGAGGCGATCACCCGGGCCGCCGACGTGCTGTGCACCCTCACTCCGTCACGCGAACCGATCGTCCACGGTGCCTGGTTCGGCGCCGGTCTGCACGTCAACGCCGTCGGCGCACCGCCGAGGGCGGATCACCGCGAGGTGGACGGCGAGGCCATGCGCCGGTCCAGGGTCGTCGTAGACTCGATCGGCACCACGCTCACCAAGTCCGGCGACACCCTGCTGGCCATCGCCGAAGGCGCGATCACGCAGGACGCGGTGAGCACCGAACTGGGCGAGGTGATCGCGGGCCGGGCATCCGGCCGTCGCGACGACCACGACATCACATTGTTCAATTCGGTGGGCATCGGCCTGCAGGATCTGGCCGCCGCCCGCCTGCTCATCGACAAGGCCCGCGCCAACGGCATCGGAACGGAAGTGGATCTCACCTCATGAGCGAGCTGACCGATCTCGACATCACCCATCTGCGCCGTGCCATCGACCTGGCCGGGCACGCCACCGCGCTCGGCGATCGTCCTTTCGGCGCGGTCGCGGTAGGCCACGACGGCGCGGTCCTGGCCGAGGGTGTGAACGCGGTGAACACCACCGGCGATGTCACCACCCACGCCGAACTGGTCGCGATCACCCTCGCGACCGCCGCGGGCCACGCGGCCGAACTGGGTGGCGCCACGGTCTACGCCAGCGGCGAGCCGTGCCCGATGTGTGCCGCAGCGATGGTGTGGGCCGGGGTCGGCCGTATCGTCTTCGCCGCGGCCGCGGCCGAATTCGGGCCGATCATGCCCGCGGGCACCAGCTTCGGACTCACCTGCGCCGAGGTCGTCGCCAGCTCGAACATAGCGGTCGAGGTCAGCGGACCACACCTCGGCGAGGAAGCGCTCGCCGTATTCCGCGCGGCCGCGAAGAACTAGCCCGAAGACACCGAGGGCGCGGCGCCGGATCGACGCCGCGCCCTCGGTGCCCGGTCTATTTCACCGGGACAACCTCGACTGGCTCACCCAGCTCACGCTGTTCCTCGATCGCCTCGGGAGTGCCCGGCACCTGGGTACCGCGCAACGAGACGCCCTTGGTCTCGATGAGGAAGAAGGACGAGACGAGGCCGACCGCGCACGCACCGAACATGTAGTACGCGGGCACCATGTTGTTGCCGGTCGCGCTGATGAGCGCCTCGTTGATCACCGGGGCGGTACCACCGAACATCGAGGTGGCGACGTTGTAGCCGATCGCCACGCCGGCGAATCGCACGATCGTGGGGAACATCGCGGGGAACGTGGCCGAGATGGTCGCCAGCTGGGGCGCGTAGAGCAGGCCGAGGATCGCGAAGCCGACGATGGCGCCGGTCAGCGAGGACCCGATCAGGTGGTAGACCGGGACGACCGCGATCATCATCGCCGCGCACGAGAACATCCACATCGGTTTGCGCCCGATCCGGTCCGACAGCGCGCCGAGGAACGGCAGAACGCACAGCATCGCGAGCTGGCCGATCAGCGGCACCAGCAGGGCATCGGATTCCTCCATTCCCAGCGTGGTGCCCAGGTAGGTCGGGGTGTAGCTGAGCAGCGAGTAGTTGACCACATTGAGCGCGATCACCAGGCCGAACAGGGTCAGCACCGGACGCAGGTACTTCGTCGCCAGATCGCGGTAGACGCCGGAGACCTGCTCGATCTCGTCCTTGCTCTCGACTTCGCGGAACACCGGGGTGTCCTCCACCCGGCTGCGCAGGTACATGCCGATCAGGCCGAGCGGACCGGCGATCATGAACGGGATGCGCCAACCCCACGAATCCATCGACGCGTCGTCGAGCACATTCACCAGCAGCAGTGCGACCAGGTTGCCGAGGGTGAAGCCCGCGAGTGTGCCGACTTCGAGGAAACTGCCATAGAATCCGCGCTTGCGATCCGGCGCGTATTCGGCCATGAATGTCGCGGCGCCGCCGTATTCACCACCGGCGGAAAGTCCCTGGATCATGCGCAGCGCGTACAGCAGAATCGGGGCGCCGATACCGATCATGTCGAAGCTCGGAATAAGGCCGACGGCGAGGGTCGATCCGGCCATCAGAATAATCGTTGTGGCGAGCACCCGTTTGCGCCCGATGCGGTCACCGAGCGGACCCCAGATCATGCCGCCGACCGGCCGGATCAGGAACGATACGGCGAAACCGAGAAGTGTGTAGACCACCCCGGACTCGCCGTCACCGGGGAACAACGACCTGGCGATATAGGTCGCCAGATAGGCGTAGACACCATAGTCGAACCATTCGACCGCATTACCGATCGCGGACGCACCGATTGCTCGGTGCAGCACCGATTTCGATTCCTTTGACATCTACAGCACCCTCTCGTCGTCGCCTTTCACGAATACCCGGCCACTGTTCGAGCAAACGTTACGAGCGCGCGAAGAAAGGATTTGTGGCCGCTGTCGAGCTACTCGGCGCAGGTGAGGGCAGCGAGCTTTGTCGCGAGGACGGTCTTCTCCCGTTCGTTGCCGCACCGGCGGATGGCCTCGGTGAGCTCCGCACGGGCTTCGGTGGTGCGGCCGAGCCGGGTGAGCAGTTCACCGCGCACGCTGGGCAGCAGGTGCGAGGTGGACAGAGCACCGGATGCGGTGATCTCGTCGACGATCGGCAACGCCGCGGCCGGCCCGTCGGCCATCGACACCGCGACGGCCCGGTTGAGGTCGACCACCGGTGAGGGCGCGAGCCTGCTCAGCGCCTCGTACAGCACGACCACCCGTTCCCACTCGGTCCGCTCGACCGACGGTGCGACGGCGTGACATTCGGCGATCGCGGCCTGGAGTCCATAGGCGCCCAGACCACGACCGACCGCGCCGGCTCGCACCAGCGCGGCACGGCCGCGCCGGCTCGCCGAGCGGTCCCAGCGGCGCCGGTCCTGTTGTTCGAGCAGGACCGGCTCCCCACCGGGACCGGTGCGGGCGGGGAACCGCGCCGCGGTCAGTTCCAGCAGCGCCAGCAGTCCGAAGACCTCGGGCTCGTCGGGCATCAACCGAGACAGCACGCGGGCCAACCGCTGCGCCTCCCCCGCCAGGTCGAACCGGATGAGGTCGTCGCCGGTACTGGCCGAGGATCCTTCGGTGAAGATCAGGTAGATGACACCGAGTACCGATCCCAGCCGGGCCCGGCGCTCGGCGGCGGTCGGCACCTCGAAGCGGACCTCGGCGGCGCCGAGGGTCTTCTTCGCCCTGGTGATTCTCGCCTGCACGGTCGCGGTCGGCACCAGGCACGCCTTCGCGATCTCGTCGCTGGTCAGACCGCCGACGACGCGCAGGGTCAGTGCCAATCGCGCCTCCCGGGAGAGCACCGGGTGACACGAGATGAACATCAGCGCGAGCACGTCGTCATCGATCTGATCGGGATCCCACAGCACATCCTGCCCGGCCCGCACCGGGTCGCCGCCGGTGAGCGCGTCGCCCTCGCCGAGATCGGCGGCGAGGGCGGTGTAGCGGTCATCGAGGGCGGCGCGACGCCGGAACGCGTCGATGGCCCGGCGCCTGCCGACGGTGAGCAACCATCCGGCCGGCTGCCGTGGCACGCCTTCGCGCGGCCAGGTCACCAGCGCCTCGGCGAAGGCCTCCTGGGCGAGATCCTCGGCCATCGCGAAGTCGCGGGTGTAGCGCGCGAGCGCGCCGACGATCCGGGCCGATTCGATCCGCCAGACCGCGGCGACGGCCTCACGGCCGGAGTGGTCGCTCATCGTGGTTCAGACCTGGCCGGTGGCTTCACGCCACGCGCGCTCCTTCACGACCCAGACATTGTCCTGCGGGAACTCATCGATACTCGGCACCCGACGGATCTCGGTCTTCGTGCCCGGCACCACGACCGGCATCCGCTTGGCCCACTCGATCGCCTCCTCCTTGGAGGCCACGTTGAGAATGTAGAACCCGCCGAACAGTTCCTTCGTCTCCCCGTACGGCCCGTCGGTGACCACCGGGGTCTCCGACGAGTAGTCCACGACCACGCCCTGGGCCGCGTCGTCGAGCCCCTCGGCGGCGACCAGCACCCCGGCGCTGATCAACTCGTCGTTGAACTTGCCCATGGTCTCGAGCATCTCGTTGAAGTCGATATCGGCCGCCGCGGCCCAGGCTTCGTCGGTGGCGCGCATGATCAGCATGAACTTCATGGTTTCGTCTCCTCGGATCGGTGTGGACCCGCCTGCCGGGCCCTGCGTTCATCCCTAGGTCGAACGGGCACCGCTGCGGATCGACACCCGGCCGAAAATTCTTTTTTCGCGAGCGTTCGGCAGCCTACGACGGTTACCGGATGCGCGCGCCGACGACGATCTCGAATCCCCGATTCGGGTATTCGAGATCATCCGGCGTGATACAGATCGAACAGGTTTGTCATGCCGACAGCCATCCAACGAAGGAGTCACCCATGAGCGCAGTTCTCGTCGAGCAACGCGAGCACGTGCTCGTTATCGTGCTGAATCGGCCCGAGGCGATGAACTCGGTCAACGCCGAGGTGAGCGCGGGAGTCGGCGAGGCCCTCGAGCGAGCCGAGGCCGACCCGGAGATCCGCGCGGTGGTGCTCACCGGCGCGGGCGAGCGAGCATTCTGCGCGGGCGCGGATCTGAAAGCGCTGAGCCGCGGCGAGTCGATTCTCGCACCGGGACATGAGGATTGGAACCTGGCCGGGTACGTCCGGCACCCGATCAGCAAGCCGACCATCGCCGCGGTGAACGGTTTCGCGCTCGGCGGCGGCACCGAACTCGTGCTGGCCAGCGATCTCGCGGTCGCCGCCGACACCGCCACCTTCGGCCTGCCCGAGGTCGCTCGCGGCCTGTTCGCCGCGGCCGGTGGCGCGTTCCGGCTACCGGAGCAGCTGCCCCGCAAGGTCGCGATGGAGATGATCCTCACCGGCGAGCCGATCACCGCGGCCCGCGCGCTGGAACTGGGACTGATCAACCGTGTCGTGCCCGCCGCCGAGGTCCTCGACGCGGCGCTGGCGCTGGCCGGTCGGATCACCGAGAACGCGCCGCTGGCGGTGCAGGCGAGTAAGCGGGTGGCGCTGGGCCTGCTCGACGGCAAGCTCGCCGACGACGCCGCCTGGGACCAGACCAACCGTGAGATCGTGGCCGTCGCCCAGACCGCGGACATGCGCGAAGGCGCCGTGGCTTTCGCGCAGAAGCGCAAGCCGAATTGGCAGGCGCGCTGACGTTCAGTCCCGCTGCTGCGCTCCGATCGCCGATCCCATCCATCGATGCAGGTAACGGCGCAATTCTTCGTCGGAGCGCGCCGGGTTGCCCGGCGACAGAATGAACGACTGCATCGTGCGCAGGACGTATTCGACGAGCTCGCGCAGCGCGGGCTCGTCGTATCCGTAAGCGGCCCAGTCGACATCGAAGCGGCCGATCATGGTCATGCCGAAGGCTTGGGCCGCATCGGAGGTCATGTCTTCCGGGTGGGCGTTGGAATACGAGCTCGACAGCAGAATTCCCATGTGGGGAGTTCTGCGGATGTCGGCGAGGGTGAAGACGACGGCCTCCGTCATCGCTTCGACGGGGTCGCCGAGACCGCCGACCTGGTGGGTCAGTCGATCGAGGAAACCGTCGACCGAGGCGATGGCCGAGGCGGTCATGAGCGCGTCGGCGCTGGGGAAATATCGGTAGACCGTCTGACGGATGACGCCGAGTGATTCCGCCACGTCGGCGATGCTGATCTCCGCACCGGTCCGGCCGATCAATTCGACTGCGGCAGCGACGATCCGGCGCGTCGCCTCCGCATCGTCACCCGGCGGACTGCCGCCCCACCCACGTCTACGCGCCACCAGGTGGACGGTAGCACAACCCCAGGTCAGAGCGAATTCCCGAAAAGTTATCATACACAGAACGGACTAGTCGTATGATTACTTGGGTCAGCCGTAGCCGAACAACGAGGTAACTCACCGTGACCGACCTTCAAGTCCGCAAAATGGATTTCGCGTTCTCCGACTACGACGTGCCGTTCCTGTGGAATCCGCAGAACCCGGCGTTCTCGTCGATGGCCAATGCCGTCTCGTTCCTGGCGATCGGCTTCGAGAAAATGATCGTGCAGCTGATCACGCAGGCGAAACCGCAGATCACCGACCCCGAGGTGGCCGCGGAGGCCGATGCGTTCATGCGCCAGGAGGGCCAGCATTCGACCGCGCATCGCCAGCACGTCAAGGCGCTGATCCGCCGCTATCCCGGCTTGCAGCAGACCCTCGACGCGGTGATCGCCGAGTTCGACAAGCTCACCGCCGAGACCTCGGTGAAGTACCGCCTCGCCTACGTCGCCGACCTCGAGGCGACATTCACGCCGGTGTTCAAGTTGATGCTCGACAACGACAAGAATCTGTTCGCCCCCGGCGATGACCGCGTCGCCTCACTGTTCATCTGGCATTTCGTCGAGGAAGTCGAGCATCGGAGCTCGGCGCTGATCATCTTCAATTCGGTGGTCGACAGCGAGCTCTACCGCATGCGGGTGGCGGCATCGATCTTCCGCCATGTCCTGCAGGTGATCCGGGTGGCGTGCGTGGGCTTCAACGAGCATGTACCACTGGAAGAACGGCAGGTCGACGCGCTGTCGATGTTCGCCAACTACCGCCGGGGCCAGACCCTGCGCCGGTGGCTGCCGTTCCTGCGGCCCGCCGACAACGGGACGATGCCGCGCGCGTTCGACGACCTCGGCCTGCGTGAACAGCTCGTCGCACTGGGCGGCATCATCCGCAGCCAGACGCCCGGACACAATCCCGAGCACGAGAACCTGCCCGCACTCGCCGACGAGTGGTTTCAGCGCTACGAGCAGGGTTACGACGTAACCCGTTGGTACACCGCCGATTCCGTCAGCTCGTAGAAGGTAGCCCCAATGGCCGAACACTGTTCCACCACCTTCGCCGAGCTCGCGCACGAGCTCGGTTTCTCCTGCGAGGAGGCGGGCGGACTCGTCGAGTTCCGCAATCCGTTCGCCCTCGAGAACTGGACCCTGCCGGTCCTCGAACTCACCATCGTCGTCGGCGCGATTCTCGCGCTCTGGTTCGCGATCGTCCGCCTGCGCCGCCACGGCGACCCGACCAATCTCGTGTTGTGGTTCGGCGCATGCGCCTACCTGTTCATCATCGAACCGCCGCTGTACTTCCCCGCCGCGTTCGGCATCGAAGAACACATCGATACGATGTTCGCGCACAACGTCTTCACCGTGGACTTCCTCTGGGGCCGCCTCCCCATCTACATCATCGCGATCTACCCACTGATGGCGACGATGGCCTTCGGCATCGTCCGGATACTCGGCATCTTCCGCCGCTACGGCACCCTGATCGGGGCCACCTGCGTCGGCTTCGTCCACCACGCCTTCTATGAGATCTTCGATCACCTCGGCCCCCAATTGCGCTGGTGGGAATGGACGATCGACAACCCGATCAACCAGCCGATGTTCGATTCGGTGCCGATGGGCAGCGTCGTCGTCTTCGCCTTCCTGTGGCCGATGTCGCTGGCGTTCTGCGTGCAGTTCTTCGTCGGCCGCCACGTCGACGACGGCAGACACTTCTCCGGCGTCGAATTGACCTGGCGCACCATCGTCATCGGCCTGCTGGCCTCGCTCGGCACGTTCCTGCTCCCCCTTCCCGCCACCGTCATCGGCATGAGCAGCACCACCGTGCGCGGCATCGTCTACGCATTGGAACTGGCCGTCCTCGCGGTGGTCGCCGGGGTGGTGATGGTCCGCCAGTGGACCGAGCTCCGTCGGGGAACCGCCACGCCCCCGCAGTACGAAGACCCCTTCGTCCAACGATTCGCCACCCTCTACCTCGTCGTCTTCGCCGGCCTCTGGATCGCCTCCCTGCCCGACTTCTTCGCCGCCGTCGACGGCGAGACGACCAACGGCGACCCCACCGGAAACCTCTGGTACACAGCGGCCTGCTTCGCGGTAGCGATCGCCTCGGTGGTGGCCACCTTCACCGTGCCGCGCGCCCGACCCACCCCGGACACACCCGTGGCGACAGCCGCACAAGTCCCCGGCTGACCCGCCGTCGGCGGCGTCCGCCGAATATCTTCTCCCGTATGGCTTCTCACCTGCGGCGAGACATTCCAGGCGGGCGCTGCCGATGCCCTACCCGACTGCTCGCACGGTAGCCGGGGTGAACAGGTTGACCAGGTTGCCGTCGGGGTCTCGAAGCAGGAGTGACCGGTTGCCCCACGGCATCGTCGTCGGCTCGTTGACGAAGTCCTCGACGGTGTCGCGCAACCTGCGGTAGTCGGCGTCGACGTCGGGGACCATGAACTCGATGATCGCGGTGTGGTTGTCAGCCGGGCGCGCACTGCCCGCGCCGAACAATGCCACAGTACGGACGCTTCCGATCGCGAGCGTGCCGACCGGCGTGACAATCTCAGCGAAGTCTGTTGTAGCCCAACGCGCTTCGATGCCGGTCACCCGCTGATAGAAGTCGACCAGCTGTTCGATGTCGTCGGTGATCAGGCGGATCGAGACAAGGTTCATTGCGCACTCCTGATGTCGGCAGGGCGGTGAGTTCCACCGCCGAATCCCACGGTAGAGGCGATACCGGACAGTTTCCGCCCGGTATCGATGGGAGAATTGCCGGATGACGCGCCCCACTGCCCGAGTCCTGGCCCTACTCGAGCTGCTGCAGGCGGGCGGCACCCATACCGTCGGCGAACTCGCCGCACAGTTGGGCGTGGACGAACGCACTGTCCGGCGATATGTCACCCATCTCACCGACCTCGATATCCCGGTCCACTCGGTCCGCGGCCGCTACGGCGGGTACCGCCTCGCGCCCGGCTATCGGATGCCTCCGCTGATGCTGACCGACGACGAGGCGGTGGCCGTGTTACTCGGACTCCTCACCGGCCATTCCACGACTTCACCCCACGCCGCCGCCAGCGCGACAGCCAAACTCCGCCGTGTCCTGCCCACCCGCCTGGGTGCCCGCCTCGACGCCTTGATGACCACCGCCGAATTCACCACCGGCACAGACCCCGAAATCCCGGCGGAGACCGCCGTCCTCCTCGGCATCGCCGAGGCTATCCACGAACATCGATCGGTCGCGATCGGATACACCGACCGGAACGGACAACCCACTCGACGGACCGTGCACCCCTACGGACTCGTCGCCCACTCCGGCCGCTGGTACCTCACAGCGCTGGACATCACCAGCGACGCCCTACGCCGGTTTCGACTGGACCGCATCGCCGATACGACCACACTCCCCGAAACCTTCACTCCACCTGTCGAATTCGACCCGACCACCGATCTCCTCATCGCTCTCGCCACCGCCCCCTACCGACACGACGTGTCGATTCGGGTCCAGGGCACACTCGCCCAAGTCCGTCCACATCTGCCCGAAACCATCGCGATACTGCACGAAATCGACTCCCCACCCACCGACCCCACCCCGTGGATCCGAGTCCTGATCCGCGCCGAACACCTCGACTGGATCCCTCCCGTCCTCGCGACCCTGGACCGCCCCTTCGTCATCGAACACCCCGACGCCCTCACCGACGCCGTGCGCGCCCTGGGCCAGCGCCTCACCGCGGCCACAACACCTGACCAGAATCCCACCGTCCGGTAACGCGGAGTGGCCGTTCCGGCGTATTCGACTTCGATGCGGCGTCCGGAAATTCCATTGCCGGTCGCTGTTCGAGTGCGAAAACTGTGCCCGTGCGTTTCACGAGCGAAGATCCCGAGATCGAGTGTGTGGTGGCGGCTGAGCTGCGGCTGACGGATCGCGATATCCGCAACTCCCGAGAGACAACATCTGCGCTGCTGGACCCGGAGTTTCACGAGTTCGGCGCGTCCGGCAGGGTGTGGGACAAGGAGTCGATCCTCGATATGATGAGCCGCGACACCTCGGCGACCCCCACAGTCGACGAGATGACCGCGGTTCGCTTGGGAACCACTGTCATTCACGTGACCTACCGGACGCGTAGCCCGGAGAGAACGGCCGTGCGCAGCTCGATCTGGCTGCTTCGCGACGGCAGATGGACCCTCTATTTTCACCAGGGAACACCGCTGGCCTGAATACGCGATTCCAGGAAATGCCTGCCGAGCTGAGCCCTCAGTGCCGTGGGATCGCGACTACCTACTCCGGCGTGGTGGGACTCGTTCGGTTGGAATCATCGCCGAGGCGCGCGTGCAGCCGTTCGCGGACCTGGTCCGGGGTGTATGCCCGACGTTTGCGTTCGGCCCGGACGATGACCACCCCGGTCGCCGCGACACCCGCGGTCCCGGCCAGACCCAATATCTTCCACCAGCGCATGCGCCTAGGCTAGTCGCTGTGCCACGCGAAACACCGATGAGTATCAGCTTGGACGAAGCAGTAGAGCAGACGCGAACGGGAGATCTATGGTTGTTCCGTGGGCATTCCGGCGCCGACCGCGCGATCCGGGGGTTGACCAACAGTCCGGTGAACCACGTCGGCATGGCCGTGGTCATCGATGATCTACCGGCACTGATATGGCATGCCGAGCTCGGTCGGGCACTGCCCGATATCTGGTCGGGTAACCATCATCGCGGAGCCCAGCTGCACGATTTGCGGGCCGCGGTCATCCGATGGAGCCAGGAATACGGGCAACAGGCGTGGTTGCGTCAGCTGGATCGGCCGGTGACCCGCGAGATGGAGGATGCGGCGCTGCGGGTGGTGGCGAGGCTGGACGGCATGCCCTTCCCCTCCACCGGCGCGCTGGCGGGGCGCTGGTTGCTGGGCCGGGTACCGGTTCCGAAGCGGTCGAAAAAGCGCGAATCCGATCAAGCCGGTCTGGAGAACGCCTACTGCGCGGAGATCGTCGCCATGACGTATGAGGCCATGGCCCTGTTGCCGAAAAGACGTCCGAATTGGTATGACCCGGGCAGATTCTGGAGTGGCGACAACCTGCGATTGGCCGAGGGGTATCACCTCGGCGGGGAAATCACGGTGCGTGTTCCCGAACACTGATCTCGGCGTCGGACCGATTGTCGTTGTGGATGGCTAGGATTCGCGTCGTGCCACAGACCTTGCATGGCGGCTGCCTCTGCGGCAATATCCGTTTCCCGTCTTCCAGGTTGCCGATCGTCCAGGACCAGTCGACACCTGCTGCCAGGCAAGCGATATGGAGGCCCCGGTCGATGTCGGCCCGCATGCTCGGATGCTAGCTCTCGCGGCCAGATGCGTTGGGACAGCTGAGCGTTAGGCCAACTCCCTGTTGTGTCGCGACAGTGGCGTGGGTCCGGCCCAGGCCTCCACCCAAAGCAAGGTGTACCGATAATCCTTTGCCGCCGCGTGCTGCGCTGGTCGAGCATTGGGCATGACTTCTGATCTCGCACAGCATTACTCCGGTGCTTCGGAGAACGATCGTCTCTCCAGGTCCCCTCACGGCCGTCTGGAGTTCCTTCGCACACAAGAACTGATCCGTCGCGCCCTCACGGCTCCGATGAGAGTGCTCGATGTCGGCGGCGGGACCGGGGTCCACGCCGAATGGTTGGCGCACGACGGTCACATCGTGCACCTCGTCGATCCCGTGCCCTTACACGTCGAGACAGCTGCGACACTACCCGGGGTAACCGCCGAGCTGGGCGATGCGCGGCGGCTGCCCGCCCCCGACAACAGCTTCGACGCTGTCCTACTGCTCGGACCCCTGTACCACCTCACCGAATCCGTCGACCGGACAACAGCTTTGCACGAGGCCGTACGCGTGCTTCGTCCCGGAGGCGTTCTTATCGCGGCCGCGATCAGTCGCTACCTGTCGGCCCTGGAGACCGGTACCAACGGCACCCTCGACGACACACTGACAACCGCGGTGGGCGAGGTGATCACCACGGGTGACTACGACGGCCACGTCGGTTTCGTTCGAACTCACTGGCATACGGCAGACGAATTCGGTGCCGAGATCGAAGCAGCCGGACTCGTCGATGTCATTACCTACGGAATAGAAGGTCCGGCCTGGCCCACACTCGATCACGCCGGACAACACAGCTTCCGATCCCTTGTGACAGCGGCACTGCACTGTGCACGGCTACTAGAGCGAGACCCGCTGCTGATCAACGCGAGCGCACACCTATTGGCAGTCGCGAGGACCGAGCACTGACCTTGCCCGTGATATCACACGTGAATTTCCGGCGCAGATCGCGTGGCCGGCGGTTGGGATCCGCGAGTGTCAGGTATCCGCATGTGCCGATCAGCGTGGTCCACACCGCCCGAGGTGGTGGCGGATATGTTTGGACACGCTGCGGATCAGCTGCCTACGCTCCCACTCATGACCGCGAACGAGCCGAACGCCAGGTACCTCGACGATTCGAAAGTGCTTGCCGCTATCGGAGAATGGATCGCCACTCGGGTTGAGCCGGTCTCCGTTCGCTTGCCTCTCGAGTTGGCCGAGGCAGCCGTGGCTGCCTGGAATCGCGACGAGACCGGTGAGGTCGGGGAGGAAACCCCCGACCAATTCGCCCTACGAGACCGCGCTGCGGAGTTGGCCCTGATCGGGTTGGCAGTCTCCGAACGTGGCCGCCGCGACGGCGAAGACGTGGTGGTCGACCTCCATGCCGCGTCCGTCGCAGCCGCGATACACGCAGCGCAGTCCCCGGACATCGGTGACAGCGCCGAGCGCGGACCGCACGGGTTGATTTCGCTCGGCCAGACCGAACAGCCTGTCAGGCGGTCTGCTCGCCGGCGAGGAAGGGCATCACGAGGCTGAGCAGTTCCTGCGGCCGGTCCAACGGGATGATGTGACCGCAATCCGGAATGACATGTCCGGTGAGGTCATCGGCGATGGGGCGTAGTTGCCGTTCCAGTGCGTTCCCGACCGGGTGGGCGCCGATCGCCAAGGTGGGGGTGGTGAGCCGGTGGGTTGCCACGGCCTGATCGATCTGGTGGGCGCTGGTCGGCAGTGCGCGGTAGTAGGAGAAAGCGCAGCGAAGGGCATCGGCTCCGGTGTAGGCGTCGATGAACGCATCGTGGATATCTTCTCGCACGCCGCGGCCACGGGTGCCGGTGGCGAGAAACCACGCTATGTAGCGCGCTTCGTGTCCGAGCAGGACCGTTTCGGCGAGACCGGGGACGGAATGGAATCCGAACCACCACGGTGGGCCCGCGACGAGAAAGTCCTCGGCGCCGGGCAGCGTGCCCACCAGTGCTTCCATCACCACCAACCGCCGTACCAGGTCTGGATACCGAAGGGCGAGCAGGACCGCGACCGGAGTGCCTGCATCGATCGCTACCACGGCCGCGGTGGGTTCGCCTAGGGCATCGAGGATTCCCGCGATATCGGCGGCCAGCGTGCCTGCGTCATAGCCGTCCGACGCACGGCTGGTGGCTCCGAACCCGCGTAGGTCCGGGGCTATCACCCGGTACCGCGCGGACAGCGGGCCGATGATCTCGCTCCACAATCGCCAGGTGTGCGGAAAGCCGTGCAGCAGAACGACCGCGGGGCCGGAGCCGGCGACGGCGACATTGGCGCAAATGCCGTTGGTCTCGATCTGCCGCAGCTCGACAGGCGCGCAATGGAGTGGCCGCGGGTGGGACATGAGACCTCCGAGTAGTAACCAATAGTTACCAGGGAACAGTAGGTAACCTCAGTTAGGCTGCCAAGACGGCACGTTGACTACAGGTGGTGAGGTCCAGGTGACTACTCGATCAGCGCACGCGAAGGCAGCGGGTCGCGGCGATCTGTTCAATTCCCAATGCCCTACCCGACAATTGCTGGACCGCATCGGCACAAAATGGACATCGATGGCGGTCAAGGTCCTCGCACAGGCCGACCCGGATGAAGTACGCTTCGCCGAGCTGCGCCGACGAATGCCTGGTGTATCCCAGAAAATGCTGTCGGTGACCCTGCACAACCTGACCCGGGACGGTCTCGTCGCCCGGCGAGTGGAACCGACGGTGCCACCACGGGTGCACTACCGGCTCACCGAGCTAGGCTTATCCCTGGAGGTCCCATTGGCGGCACTGCGCACCTGGGCCGAGGATCATATGGCCGAAATCAACCGTGCCGTTGCCGCCGGCGACGCACAAGCCGGCCCAACCGCCGAATAGCTCGAGTCACCGCTGGGTAGAGCGCTCGACCAGCCGCGCAGCGATGATCGCTTTCAGTTCATCCATCGTTTTGGAGAAGGCGGCTTCGAGATCCACCTCGTACCGGTGGGCCAAGATCAGAACGGACCAGAGGCAATCAGCGAGTTCATGCTCGAGTGCTTCACGACCACCTGGCATGGATCGCGTACCCTCCGCTGCCATCACGAGTTTCGCGAGATCTCCGACATCGCCCACGAAACCGAGCATGAAGTCTTGTCGAGTCCATGTACTTCCTCGTTCGACGAGGTTCAAGTCGTCGTAGAGGTCGTGCACTTCGATCGCACGTGCTTGAAGATCTCGAATGTCCACAAGTCAGGTCTACCAAGATCTTGTGTCCGACGACGAGTGCCGGATAGCGGCTCATGCCGCAGGTACCCGGGGGTTGCGATCGACTAGGGCATGAACCTGTCGAGTTGACGGGCGTGCTCGCGAATGGTGGCTATCCACTCGAACTCGCCGCCGTGACCGGGCAATGGATTCGGGCCGGCCTGCGCATCCTGCATCCCGGCCGCTCCGTGGTCGACCACTGCAGACAGAGACATTGTGATGCCGGCCCGCCGCGCGATAACCAACAGTGTGGCGAGAAACCCGTCCGACAGCGCCTGCACAACTGCGTGACCGGTACGGCGACGCCAGGCTAGAACGGTCGACAAGAACATCTCCAGCACAACAGGATCGACCTCGCACACGTCCGATTCCATCCGGCCGATCCCGGAGGAAATACCTAGTTCCCCCTCGAAGAAACGCACGTGGCTCGAGAACAGCCGTGAAGCGCCGTTCGAGGGATTCCACAGCGTGATCCCGTTCAGCTCGTAGTACTGGCTCATCCGAGCTAGTCCTCGGGGGAAGCGCGACGGTTGCGTTTGGTGACGCCGCGCCGCTTCTTCGCGGCGATACGGCGTTCCTTCGCTCCGCGCGAGGGTTTGGTGGCGCGGCGAACGGGTGGCGGGGCGGCAGCGGCGGCGCGGAGGAGCGCGGCAAGGCGGTCGCGGGCCGCCGCGCGGTTCTGTAGTTGTGCGCGTTGCTCCGAGGCGGCGATCGTGAGCACGCCGTTGACCAGGCGGGTGGCCAGGCGGTCGAGCATGCGGGTGCGTAGCCACTCCGGCAGCGAGGGTGAGTTGGCGAGGTCGAACGACAGCTCTACCCGGCTGTCGGTGGTGTTGACATGCTGCCCGCCCGGACCGGAGGAACGCGAGAAACGCTCGTGCAGCTCGGACCCGGGTATCACCAGCTCCCGAGTCACGGTCAGGTCCTCCGCCATGATCCGACCCCGCTCTATCCGAACCTGGCGACGAGTTCGGTCGCGATCTCGTACTGGCGCACGAGGAATGAGCGTTCGTCGAGCTTCTTGCGTCGCAGCCAGCCGGTTACCTCCGCATTACTTTTGCTGGCATTGCACGACGCACACGCGGGCACGACGTTGCCGAGCGTGTAGCGGCCGCCACGGGAGAGGGCCTGTACGCAGTCCTTCTGCAACGAGGTGGCGGGAGATCGGCAGTACGCGCACCCGCCCCAGGACATCTTGAGCGCGTCCCACTGAGCGTCGGTGAGGTCGTGGGCGACCGCCGCCATCCGCTTCCTGCGCTTGCGTGCGGCGCGAACCTGTTTGCTACCGCCAGTAGGCACGGGGGTCAGAATACGCGTCGCGATGATCGGCAGGGCGCAGGCCGGGCGCACGTTCATGGGTCCGCGCGGTAGATACGGGCCGGCGTCCCCGGGCGGTCGAGGCCTGGTGCCGCTCAGCAGGTGTTCGCCGCGGGCGCGGCGGCGAATCGGTCGGCCAGATAGGTCAGGGCCGTCGGCATTCCCAGCATCGCCTCGGTGCCGTGTTCGCCGATCGGGTTCTCCACCAACTGCACCGGATTACCGGCGGCGCAATACTTCCCGGCCAGCGCCCGTGCCGAGTCGATCGGAGCGAACTCGTCGGCGACAGCGTGATGGAGCAGGACCGGCACGCCGGGTACACCGGGGCGGAACAGGGGGCTGGCTCTGCGCACCACCTGGCTCAATTCGGGGTTGTTCGTGATCGACCCGGGCCACGCTTCCAGCGCGGCCGCGTCGAGGAACGGATACGCGAAGGCGGCGTTGGGCACACAATCGGCGCGGCTCGCGGCCAGCATCGCGCGGCCGGTTTCATTGAGATACTGCGCCACATCGGCGTCGGGATAGGACCGGTCCAAGCCGACCAGACCGACTACGACCGCACCACCGGCGATCCCACCGCTGAAGCCGGCCATGGTGGCTTCCAGGTCAGCGACGACCCCGCCCAGGACGACACCGCTCAATGGCAGTTCCGGGGCGTAGGTGCTGTGTGCTTGCGCGGCGATGGCGGTGGCCTGTGCCCCGCCGGAGTATCCCCACATGCCGATCGGCGCGGCGGGGTCGACGGCCGCGGGCGCGAACGCTCTGGCGGCGCGAATACCGTCGAGCACGCCGTGGACGTAGCCGTCGGCACCGAACAGGTCGGAGTCCGGCCCCTGATAGTCCGGTACGACCAGCGCCCAACCCTGTTGCAGTGCGAACCGAATCATCCCGGTCTCCGCGTACGCGCCGCTCGGACCTCCTTCGATCCCCCCACGCAGCGCGTACGATGGTGCGCATTTCGAGCCGACACCGTCTTCGGCAACCTGGTACGATAGCAGCGGACGCGGCCCATCGCCAGTCCATTCCTGGTGCGGCACAAGGACTGTCGCGATGTAGGCACGGGGCGCCCCATGATTGTCGATTGTCTTGTACTTCACCTGCCACGCGGCAGCGGGCAGGGGCTGCCCGAACGACTCCGCCTCGATCACCCGGGACGCGAGCACGGTCCCATCGGCCGTACCGAAGAGACTTCCGGGCTCTGCGTAGAACGAATCCTGTTCCGGCAGTGGCACTGCCGCAGCCCACCCAGCACACGCCGCTACCAGCGCGCAAACCGCACCGATCGCCGTCGCCCGCACTGTCGCGATCTCCACCGCCCGCATCGAACACCCCACCCCTGAGAACCTGTTCTAGTTTTGCTGGCGAGCGTAACGCATTCGACAGGACCCGCCGCCCGAATCAGTGATCGGGCAGCCGACGGACTCGCACCGCGAACATGCGGGTACCGCCGCTTACCTGCGCCGACCTCGCCGACGGCTTCGTCATCGGATGATCGAAGCAGCGCGAAGGGTGGCCGTTGCGAGGCTGTGCGCACGTGTCGCGGGCAGTCTGCGAACATGATGTCGTGCTGGACGATCGCAACGACCCGGTCCTTATCGAACTAGCCCGTGACATCGACCAGCGTTGTCGGCTGCGTGGGTCCTTCCAGTTGCGATCGGGAATTGTCGCCGATGAGTACTTCGACAAGTACTTGTTCGAGGCCGATCCTCAGCTCCTGCGTCGGATCACCGAACGGATGGTCGCGCTGATCCCGGAAGACACCGAGCTGCTCGGCGGCCTCGAACTCGGTGGCATCCCGCTTGTGACGATGCTGAGCCAGTTGACCGGACTGCCCTCGTTGTTCATCCGAAAGGCAGCGAAAGACTATGGCACGCAACAGCTTGCCGAAGGTGGCGATGCACGAGGCCGTCGCGTCGTGTTGGTCGAGGATGTCATCACCACCGGTGGAGCGGTGGTCGCCGCTGCCGAGCAGTTGCGATCGCGGGGGGCCATCGTCGACACCGTCATCTGCGCGATCGACCGCTCGAATCCGGACCTGAACCAGCTTCCGTCGGTAGGCGTCACCATGCGCCCCGTCCTGACCAAGCGACTTCTCGACACCGTGCATCAGTAGGCGCACGGAGATCACCGGATTGGACAGATCCGGCGAACGACACCTCGACTGATGGTCGTGACAGTGCGATCAGCCGCAGGCTCGCGCTGTCGGCCGCCGTGTGAAAGTAGCCCGTCTGCGTGCCCGCTGCTCTTGCCCGCCGTCGTCGAGGCGAGAGTCGTCCTTCCCACCGTCGGAGCTCGATCGCGCCTGCCCTCATTCTCGGCATATATCGCTTGCGGCGAGTGTAGGCGGTACCGCACAATTGGCGGCCGAGGCCAGGACCTGCGGAAATCGGCGTGATTCGTATGTGGTGCCCGGTAGGCGAGAATTCGGCGAATGGGTGGTTCATGTTCGATGTGATCATTGCGGGCTGTGGGCCGACCGGGGCGATGCTGGCCGCCGAATTGCGGTTGCATGATGTGCGAGTGCTGGTGGTGGAGAAGGAGCCGGAGCAGGTCTCCTCGCGCGTCCGGATCGTCAGTCTGCATGTGCGCAGCCTCGAACTGATGGCGATGCGCGGACTGCTGGATCGATTGCTGGCGCACGGACGACAGCGTCCGGTCGACGGGGTTTTCGCCGCCATCGCCAAACCCGCGCCGGTGGGGCTGGATTCCGCGTACGCCTATCAGCTGGGAATACCGCAGCCCTTCATCAATCGACTGCTCGAAGAACACGCGATCGAGCTGGGTGCGCAGGTCCAGAGTGGTTGCGCGGTGGCCGGTTTCGAGCAGGACGACGAGGGGGTGACCGTCGAGCTGGCCGATGGGGAGCGGCTCCGGTCGCGGTATCTCGTCGGCTGTGACGGCGCGCGCAGTACGGTACGCACACGGCTCGGTGTCGGCTTCCCCGGTGAACCGGCGCGGACCGAGACGTTGATGGGCGAGATGGCAGTGGGCGCGTCGCGGGAAGAGATCGCCGCCACGGTGACGAAGGTCCGCGCGACCACTCCGGCATTCAGTCTCAGGCCCTTCGGCGAGGGTGTCTACGCCGTCGTCGTTCCCGGCGCGGCAGTCCGCGAGGACCGCACGCAACCGCCGACGCTCGAGGATTTCCGACAGCAGCTGCGCGCGATCGCCGGAACCGATTTCGGTGTGCACTCCCCCCGCTGGCTGTCTCGCTTCGGCGATGCCACCCGGTTGGTCGAGCGCTATCGGGTCGGTCGGGTGCTCCTGGCGGGCGATGCGGCGCACATTCACCCGCCCGCCGGTGGTCAGGGGCTGAATCTGGGTGTTCAGGATGCCGTCAACCTCGGCTGGAAACTGGCCGGGCGGATCCACGGCTGGGCGCCGGAAACGCTGCTGGACACCTACCACTGCGAGCGTCATCCGGTCGCCGCGGACGTGCTGGACAACACTCGCGCCCAGGTCGAACTCGCGTCGACCGAACCGGGGCCACAGGCCGTGCGCAGGCTACTCACCGAACTGATGGACTTCGACGCGGTGAACCGCCACCTGATCGAGAAGATCATCGCGACCGCCATCCGTTACGACTTCGGCCCCGGCCCCGACCTTCTCGGCCGCCGCCTGCCCGATCTCGACCTGGAATCGGGGCGCCTCTACGACCGCTTGCGTCACGGTCGCGGCGTGGTGGTGGACCGCACCCGACGCCTGAGCGTCGACGGATGGTCCGACCGGGTCGACATCATCACCGATCCTGGTGCGGCACTGGATGTTCCAGCGCTGCTCCTGCGCCCCGACGGCCACGTCGCCTGGATCGGTGAGCACCAGCAAGACCTGAACAGTCACCTCACCCGCTGGTTCGGCGAGCCCACGGACGCGCCTCGATGACGTCCGCGCGCATCCACACCACCGAGCCATCCGATACTCCAGGCAGGGGACGACCTCGCACGGCGCCCTCCGGCCACACCGCATGGCGCGGCCGCTTCACGGCCCTCCATGGTGTCGGGGCCGGGATGATCGGGGCTCAGCGGCCGGGTTCGTCCGGATGCGACGAACCGGCGTTACCACCATCGCCCGACGCCGGGCCGATCCTGCGTGGCCTCGCCATCCGCCGACCGCCGCCGGGGCGGCCTTCCCCGCCGACGCGTCTGCGGCGCGACGCGTCGAAGTCGAGCAGACTCGCCTGGTGTTCGGCGTTGCCGCCCGGCTCCGTCCCGGCCTGCGCCGCCTCATCGATCGGCAACGATCCTGATTCGCGCTCCAATTCCGCCCGCGTCACCGGCCGGGTCGCCGCCGGGTCGTAGGCGCCGTCGGGAACCGGGGACCAGCGCGAGGCCGCACCGATCTCCCCAGGGTGTCGCCGCGGCTGTCTCGGCAGGCGCACGACGTTCGACGGCCCGTCCCCGCCCGGGCGCTGAGCCGTCTCGGCGGCCCTGGTCTCCGCCAACTTCCGACGCAGCCGTTCCACCGCCTCGAATCGCCTGTCGCCGGGTCCCCGCCCGGATCCCTGCCCTGATTCCTGGTCCGACATCGAACTAACCGCAGGCAGGCGCCGCGACACCCGTCCCGAACTTCGTCTTATTTATTCCGCGCACGTCCATATTCTGCCTCACGACCCGGCCCCAGCGTCAGCCTGTCAGGCCCACCACCTGTGACGACCTCCTGGTCGACGGCCGACGTGGCGCGCAGACCTTCGACGTATTCCGCACCCCAGCGGTTCAGCTCGGAGACGAAACCTCGCAGCTCCCGCCCGGTCGCGGTGAGCGAATATTCCACGCGTGGTGGAACTTCGGCGTAGGCGTGTCGGTGGACGATGCCGTCTTGTTCCAGCTCGCGGAGTTGACGGGTGAGTACGCGCGGGGTTACCTCGCCGACTTTGCGGCGTAGTTCGCCGTAGCGCAGTCGCTCGTCGAGGAGGTACTTGACGATGGTCATCTTCCAGGCGCCGCCGAGTACGGCGATGCTCACTTCGACGGGGCAGCTCCGGATCGCTCGCAGGATCGGCGCTCGAACTTCATCCGTAGTGGCCATGACCTCGATGGTATCCATCTCAGCCATATGGACGAGATTGTGCATACTGCCGATTTCGGTCGCTGGTTGATAGAAACGAGAGTAAGGACGTCGAGTAACGCGAAGGATTCCGGTGGGTATTTCCGCAGTCGATATCGACCAGCGCGCGATCAGCCGAGCGCCTCGTTTCCATCCCGCGTGGACGATCGTGGCCGCGGCGGCCCTCGCGCTCGCCGCGGCGGGCAGTTTCGCCACCATCGCGGGGCTGATCACCGAACCGCTGGTCGAGACGAAAGGGTGGAGTCGCACCGGAATCGGCGCCGCGGTGGCGGTGAACATGGTGCTCTACGGGGCGGTGGGGCCGTTCGCCGCGGCCATGATGGACCGTTATGGCATCCGCCGGGTGACGGCGTACGCACTGACAGCGCTGATCGCGAGTTCGGTGCTCACCGCGATCTGCACCCCGTCGGTCTTCTGGTTCGTGCTGTGGTTCGGCTTCGCCATCGGGGTCGGGACCGGGTCGATCACCACGGTGTTCGCCGCGACCGTCGCGAATCGGTGGTTCTACCGCAGGATCGGCCTTGCCACCGGATTACTCACCGCGGCGAGCGTATTCGGTCAGTTCGCGATGCTGCCGCTGCTGTCGGTGCTGCTCGGACGAGCCGACTGGCGAGCGCCCGTGCTCACGTGCGGAGCCTTGGCGGCGGCGGCCCTGTTCGGCGTGCTGCTCTGGCTGCGCGAGAGCCCGGCCACCATCGGCATCGTCCGCTACGGCGCGGATGTCGATACCGAACAAGCCGTCACCGATCGCCAGGTGAACGCGTTCGCCCGCACGACCACCGCTCTGCTCCGCGCTGTGCGCGACAGAAGATTCTGGGTGCTGGCCTCGATGTTCGCCCTGTGCGGGGCGACCACGAACGGTCTGATGTGGAGCCACTTCACCCCCGCCGCGCACGATCACGGCATGGCCGCCACGGCCGCGTCGGGCCTGCTGGCGATCATCGGTGTCGCCAATATTCTCGGCACCGTCTCCGCGGGCTGGCTCTCCGACCGCATCGATCCGCGACTGCTCCTCGCCGTGTTCTTCCTCGGCCGCGGCGTGTCCCTGGCCCTGCTCCCGATCCTGTTCACCAGCGGACGGTCTCCCGATCTCGTCGCCTTCGCCGTGGTGTTCGGCGTTCTCGATGTCGCGACCGTGCCGCCGACACTGACCCTGTGCCGACGCTACTTCGGCGTCGACAGCGCCCTCACGTTCGGCTGGATCAGCGTCTTCCACCAACTCGGCGCGGGCGCGATGGCCCTCACCGGCGGCCTGATCCGCGACCTCAACGGCTCCTACACACCCCTCTGGATCGCCGCCGCATTCGCCTGCCTCACCGCCGCCGTACTCGGCGCGGTCGGCGCCCGCCCCCGGTGAGCCCTAGGCGGATCAGGTCATTCATTGCGCACAACAACCAGTAACATACAACACATATTTTGCATGAATCGCCTGCTCGCTACGGATGATCGAACCATCACAAGACAGAATCTCTGTTAACTTATAACAGGTACGTCGAAGGGTCGGCGTACGCCGAGGAGGGCCATGATGTCCACAGCCATCGTCGATAGTGGCCGAAGCGCCACCTTCCAGGTCCCGCGACACCCCGCCTGCTCGGGCGCGGACGCCACGATCACCGAATGGCTGAGATGACTCCCGACAGCACGGCAACGGTCGTCGGCCTGACCAAGAAGACCGAGTACCTGGTGCGGCAACTGATCTTGCCGGTCGAGGAACAACACGGCGGAAACGCGCACGATCTGCCCGATGACGTGCGGCGCGCGTTGCAGACCGCGGCGCGGACGGCCGGGGTCTTCGCCCCACAGGTGGGAGCCGCGTTCGGCGGTCTCGGACTGAACATGCATGACCGCGCGCCCATCTTCGAGGCCTCCGGATACTCACTGTTCGGCCCTGTCGCGCAGAACTGCGCGGCGCCCGACGAAGGCAATATGCACCTGATGGAGCGTCTGGCCTCGCCGGATCAACAGCGTCGATACCTGCGCCCGCTGGCCGCGGGCCGAATCCGCTCGTGCTTCGCGATGACCGAGCCGGTACCCGGCGAGGGGTTCGACCCCTCCGTCCTGAACACGACGGCCGAAAGGACCAGCGGCGGTTGGGTGATCAACGGCCGCAAATGGTTTGTCACCGGGGCCGACGGTTCCGCGTTCGCCATCGTGGTGGCGCGCACGAGTGGCGAGCCGGATTCCCGCAGTGGTGCGACGATGTTCCTCGTCGACGCGGACTCACCCGGTCTACGGATTCGACCCGACCGGGAAACGCACCGGGCGACAGTGTTCGCGCGGGAGTCGGAGTTGATCTTCGAGAATCTCGAGGTGAGCGACGACATGGTCCTGGGCGAGGTGGATCGGGGCTTCGACTACGCCCAGACCAGACTGTGGAACACCAGGCTGACCAACTGCATGCGCTGGCTCGGATCGGCGCGGCGCGCCGCGGACATCGCGGTGACGCGGGCCGCGAGCCAGTCCTCCGCCGGGCGCAGACTGGGCGATCTCGGCATGGTCCAGCAGTTGATCGCCGACAACGAGATCGACATCGCGGCGTCACGGGGATTGGTGGAGCGGGCCTGCCTGCTACTCGACGCCGGCGAGCCGTCGGCGCAGGCGACCTCGATCGCGAAGACCTTCGTGGCCGAGGCGGTGGGGCGAGTAGTCGACCGGTCGCTGCAGATCTGCAGTGCGCCAGGATATTCGGAGGACGCGCCGCTGTCGTGGCTGTATCGCGAGGTTCGCTTGTTCCGCATCGACGACGGGCCGTTGGAGACTCAACGCTGGGCGATCGCACGTCGAGCGCTACGAATGGCCGATGAGCGGGCGTCGTGAGGGTCGGCGTATGTCACACGGGGAATCCGGTCAAATTTCCGAACCCTCCCTATAGCCGCTAAGTTAATGTCTATTCTAGACTGAGTTCATCCAGAATTATCGCACTCCAAGTGCTACATCACCGCATATGCCGAACCGACACGGCGATGGAAACGGAATAAGTCATGGATCATTTCAGCAATATTCAGACAGAGCGGGGAGGCTCGGCATCGTCGGCCGCCGAGACCGACCCTCCGCCGACCTGACTGTCGTCAGTACAGCCCGAGCAAGTGAGAGCCACCGATGCCGCTGCCTCGATCACCGCGCCCCGAAGAACCCGATACTCACCTGCGAGTGACCAGTGCCGACCTGGTGGTGGACTTCTGCGGTTGCCGCACCGCCGTACGAAATTTCCTGCACGACAGGCTATCCCACCCGCATCCCTCGATCGTCGCCGTCGAAGTCGCCGACGGCTTCCTGCCGAATCGGCGCATGCCCTGCGAGGCGCTGTGGCTACACCCGTGATCGAAGGCCGGTGAGTTCCGCGCCGCCGATCGGCCGCTCGACATCGCACCGGCGAACCAGCCCAGGCAGTCGGCCGACTATTCGCCGCGACGATCCGGATCCGGCGGCTGAACCAGGAACCGCAGTTCGGTGCGCCGTTTGACGCGCAACTTCCGGTAGACCTGCGTCAGGTGCTGCTCGACGGTGCTGCTCGTGATCCCGAGTTCCACCGCTACGTCCTTGTTGCGCATCCCGGCCGCCGCCAGTTCCGCGACGCGGCGCTCGGCGGTACTGAGCTGGTCCGCGCTCGCGCGGACATCGTCGTCGATCGCGACGTCCGTCGGCTCCGGCGCACGGGTCGCACCCGCGGTAGCCTCCTTGATCAAACGGGTCGCGGTACGGCGCAGCGATTGTGCGCGCCGAGGTTGCCCGAGGGTGTCGTAGGCGCCACCGAGTTCGCCCAGAGCTCGCGCGAGTTCGTATTTGTCGTCGTTGTCGCGGGCGATGGCGGCGGCCGATCGCAAGATCCGCACCCGGTTCTCCCCCGTGGTGGTCAAAGCCAGCAAACGCAGTGAGACCCCCCTCGTGCGATGCAGTTTCGCGGTGCGCTCCAGGTGCCGCAGATGTTCGTTCGTGTAGTCGCCCGCGGCTTCGGGCCGCCCCATCGCCAAGTAGGTCTCGGCGAGATCGTTGCGCCAGGGGACCAGGTGGGGTAGGTCGAGGCCCCACTCCCGCATCAGCGCTCCGCATCGCTCGAAATCGAGCAGCGCGCGATCAGGATCGCCGACCGCGAGGTGGTAGTGACCGCGCGCGTGCAGATACAGCAGCCCGTATCGAGATCGGAACATCGCCTCCGGCACCGGCCGGTCGAGTTGCCTGCGCGCCTCGTCGTACTGCATCGTCGCGGTCAACCCTCGGATGAGGCAGGCGAGGGGGCGTCCGATTCTGGTTCCGAGTCCTTTCGCCGGCACGAGATTCAGCGCGTCGAGGCCATACTTCACCGTGTCCGGCATATCCCCCTGCCGCAGTGAGATCTCCGCGCGCAACGCGGCGAACAGCGCCTGCCAGGTGGGTGCTCGCCGAGCTACCGCCTCGGCGAGCAAGGTATCGCACCACGCGGCGGCGTCATGGAGATTGCCGAAATGAATCAAGCCCTCCACCGCCACGACCAGCGCGTCGATCGTGGCCGCGCCGAGCCGGTGGTGGTTCAGGATCGACTGCGCGGCGAACACCGAACTCTTGTGATCGGCACCCGACATCATCCCGTGCAGAACATCGACGGCGTACTCGTAGGGCAAGGTCGCCGGGTCGGTCCGATCAACGATGGAGCGTTCGCCGACGTTGCCGGGAATTGCCCGCGGATGCGTGAATTCGAGCCAGGACCAGAGGAACTCGATGGTCCGATCGGGATCGTGGGTCTGTACGCACAGCGTCAGCAGGACCTCGTGCGCGTCCTCCTCGTTACCCTGCCACAGCAGGTGGATGACCAGATTCACCAGGTACCCGGGCGCCAGTCGTTCGTTGCGGGCAGCGGCCCGCAGTCGGCCGAAGTTCCGCGTGGCGACCGAGGGATTGCTGCGCCATTCCACTGACACCAGCATCGCCGCGATGGCGGTCCGATCCTCGACATGGACGCTGGCGCGATACGCGAGCTCCAAGAACTTGACCGCCGACCCCGTCTGGTTGTGCAGCAGCGCGGAGTCGGCGGCAGCACGCAACACCGCCACCGCGCCGGGGAAGCGCGCGTATCCGGCCTTGACGAGAAACTGCGCGACGCTGCTCGGCGCCGCGCCCTGACGGTGCAGCACCTCAGCGATCCGGTGATGCAGCCACGCGTTGACGTCGGGGGAGATCCGATCCAGCACGCTGCGGCGCAGTCCGGGGTCGGGGAACCTGAGCCCGGAGAGCAACCCCGAATCGCGTAGTCGGCCGATGACGCGCGCGACGATGTGATCATCTTCGTCGACCACCTGATTGATGAGCTCAGGGGTCGCCAAATCATCCAGAATGGCTATCGCCTGGCATACCAATAGCGATTCTCTACTATCGCTGTTGAATAGGCCACCCAGTAGCCGACGATTCGCCGAAGCATCCGACCGCTGGTAATTCAGCATATGTCGAATGGACGATTTCTCCGCGTGCCAACCGGATGTCCATTGCACCATGACTCCCCCAAACTCGCAGCCCTGCAACGGAGCCTACCTGTGCACGTTACTATCAGCCTCCTTACTGATGCGTCAATAAAAGACGGTGCGATCGACCAGTCGGATCCCTTGACAGCGACCGGCCGTGGAAGTCCATGGCACAAAAGTGAACCAACTGGTTCGTTCTCTATTGCGATAGGGGATATCCGGGACCCGACTAGGGGTTATGACAGCCGCACCTCACAGTCCATGGTGAACGTGGAGGAATCATGACTGAGAGCATCCTGACACCCCTACGTGTCCGGCAGGCACGACCGCGCGTAGGCCACATCAGCTACTTGAATTGCGCGCCACTGCTCTGGGGATTGGCGCGCACCGGGAAATTAATCGATATAGATTTGGTGAAGGGCACACCCGATGTCCTCGGAAAAGAAATTCTCGAAGGCCGCCTGGATATCGGCCCGGTAAGCCTGGCCGATTTTTTACAGCACCAAGAATTGCTGGTTCCATTGTCCGAAATTGCTATCGGCAGCGACGGCCCGGTGATGTCGTGCGTCATCGTGAGCCAGGTGCCGTTGGAAGAACTGGGCGGTGCGCGCGTCGCACTCGGCTCGGAAAGCCGGACCTCAATTCGGCTGGCCCAGTTGGTGCTCGGTGAAATGGTCGGCGTACACGCCGAATACTTCAGCTGTAAACCCGATCTCGAATCCATGCTGGACGCGGCCTCGGCGGCGGTGCTGATCGGCGACGCGGCCCTGCGGGTAGCCACCCTCGGGTCGACGCGATCCTCGCTCACGGTGCACGATCTCGGCCAGATGTGGCGGGAGTGGACCGGACATCCCTTCGTCTTCGCCGTGATCGCTGCCCGACGCGAATTCGCCGCCCGGGCACCCGAACTGGTCTCGGAGGTGCATGCCGCGCTGGTCGAAGCCCGCGACCTGGCACTGACCGAGATCGACGAGGTCAGCCAACGGATCGCGCGCTGGGAGGACTTCGACGCCGAGTTGCTCCGGCGGTACTACACCCACGCGCTGAACTACGATCTCGGCGACCGGCAGTACGCGGGCATCGCCGAATTCGCGCGCCGCGCCGGTTTGCCGAGGACTCTCGACGCTCGTGTGCCACGGGATCTGTCATGGTCGATCTGAGTCCGGCCCGGCGCGTCTCGGCGCTGGCCGCCCTCGCGGGTGAGCGGATCGCGCTGTCGGTGGACGGCGCCGACGATGTCACCTATCGCGAACTGTCGAGTCGCGTCGGCGCGTTCGCCGCCCACCTCGCCGAATCGGGCATCGGGCCAGGCGACCGGGTCGGTTTTCTCGGTGGCAACTGCGCTTCCTTCGTCGCCACCTATCTGGCCTGTGCCCGGCTGGGAGCGGTTTTCGTTCCGGTGAACTCCCGGCTCGAGGTGACCGAGGTGGCGGGCGTACTGGCGGACTGCCGACCCGAAGCGCTTGTCGCCGAACACGACCGGCACGCACACGCACACGAGGCGATCGCGGAGCTCGTCCCCCGCCCCGTTCTCATCGACCCGGACACGATCGAGCGTGTGTCCGGCGCCGAGTCCACGGAGCCGATCGTCCTCGGCGAGGACGATCTCGCCATGCTGGCCTACACCTCCGGTACCACCGGTCGACCCAAGGGCGTGCGGATCACCCACGGCGCGCTCTGGTGGAACGGCGTCAACATGGATCTGGCGGCGCCCGTCACCTCCCAGGATGTGACACTCGTGGTGGCACCCATGTTCCACACCGCGACGTTCGGTTGCTTCCTGCTGCGCGGGTTGCTGCGCGGAGCGACCGCGCTCGTGCGGCGCGCCTTCGTCCCCGAACAGTTCCTGGCCGATCTCACCTCGGGCCGCGTGACGACCGTCTTCGCCGTCCCCGCCATGTATCAGGCAGCCACCACGCTGCCGGGGTTCGGCGCGGCCGACTTCACCGGGGTGCGGGTGGCCGTCACCGCGGGCGCTCCCGCTCATGGTGGGCTCTCCGATGCCTACCGTGCGCGCGGCCTGGTGCTCCAGCAGGCCTACGGACTCACCGAGACCCTCTTCGCTACCTGTGTGCCGCTCCCCGATCAGCGCGACTGCGGCGATTCGGTGGGGCCGGTCCTGCCCTATACCCAGTTGCGCCTGGTCGACCTCGACACCGGCGCCGAGCTCACCGACGTGGGTGCCCTCGGCGAGATCTGCCTGCGCGGCCCGACGGTTACCAGCGGCTACTGGCTCCCGCCCAGCAACACCGGGTCCCCGTTCGACGCCGACGGCTGGTTCCACACCGGCGATATCGGATTCCTGGACGGTCGCACGCAGGTGCGCCTGGTGGACCGGATCAAGGACATGATCCTGGTCGGCGGGGACAACGTCTATTCGGCCGAAGTGGAGCAGGTGATCTCCCGATTCCCCGGCATCGCGGAAGTGGCTGTGATCGGCATGCCGGACCCGCACGCAGGCGAACGCGTCGTCGCCGTAGTGATCAGCGCCGAGCACACAGCGCCCGAGCTGAGCCGGTTGCGCGGCTTCTGCGCGGGCGAACTCGCGCAGTACAAGCTTCCGGCACAGGTGGTCACGGTCGCCGAGCTGCCGAGAACCAGCACCGGCAAGATCGACAAGGTCGCCTTGCGGACAGCCATGACGAACGGAACAGTCCCTCGCACGCCATCGGTCGCCGAGACGCCGGCCGCGGCAGGCGAACCGGCGATCGGTCAGGTCACCGCCACGGTCACCGCGCTGGTCGCCGACCTGATCGGACGGACACCACGGCCCACCGAGGTCGACGAGAATTTCGCCGACCTCGGTGTCGGCTCGCTGGCGGCGGTCGAACTGATCAGACGGCTCAACACCGCACTCGACTGCGAGCTCGCCACGACCGCCCTCTACGAATTCAGCTCCATCACCCGCGTTGTCGAGCACATACTCGACCAGCGCGCAGGCACGACGGTCGCGGTCGGCGGCGCAGGCCCGATCGAGCCGGCGCCGGGCGAACCGATCGCCGTGGTCGGCATCGGCTGCCGCTTCCCCGGCGGCGTCGAGTCACCCCGTCAATTCTGGGAGCTGCTGGCGCGCGGCGGGGACGCCATCTCGGCGTTCCCGCCCGAACGCGGGTGGGATCCGCGCGTCCTGTTCGACCCGGACCCGGACCATCCCGGCACCACCTATGTCTGCGCGGGCGGATTCCTCGACACCGCGGCGGATTTCGACGCGCACTTCTTCGGCATCGCGCCGAACGAGGCACTGGTGATGGATCCACAACAACGCCTGCTGCTGGAAACCTCGTGGGAGGCGATCGAACACGCGGGCATCGATCCGACCACACTGCGCGGATCCGACACCGGCGTATTCGCGGGCGTCATGTACCACGACTATCGCGCCGCCGGCTCGGGCTCACCACGCGCGGCCCAGTCCTACCTCGCCACCGGCCGGGCCGCGAGCGTCGCCTCGGGCCGCATCGCCTACAGCCTGGGGCTGCACGGTCCCGCGCTGACTGTTGACACAGCCTGTTCGTCGTCACTGGTCGCGGTCCATCTCGCCGTCCAGTCACTGCGCCGCGGTGAATGCTCGCTCGCGTTGGCGGGTGGGGCGACGGTGATGTCGACCCCCGAGGTCTTCGTCGAGTTCTCCCGCCAGCGCGGGCTGGCCGCCGACGGGCGATGCAAGGCCTTCTCGGCAGCCGCGGACGGCACCGCGTTCGCCGAGGGATCGGGAGTCCTTGTGCTACAACGCCTCTCCGAGGCACGGCGCCAGGGCCGCACCGTGCTGGCGGTGATCCGCGGTACAGCGGTGAACCAGGACGGCGCCTCCAACGGCCTGAGCGCGCCGAACGGCTCGGCCCAGCGGCGGGTGATCCAGCGAGCTCTGGCCGACGCCGGTCTGACGGCCGCCGACATCGACGTGGTCGAGGCACACGGCACCGGCACCACGCTCGGCGACCCGATCGAGGTACAGGCGCTGTCGGCGACCTACGGCCGGTCGCGGCCATCCGAGCGACCGCTCCTGCTCGGCTCGGTCAAGTCCAATATCGGGCACACCCAGGCCGCGGCCGGGGTCGCCGGTGCGATCAAGATGATCGAGGCGATGCGGCGTGGCACCGTACCGGCCACCCTGCACGCGGAACCGCCTACGCCACATCTGGATTGGTCCAGCTCGGGCATCAGACTCACCACCCGGCCGACCGCGTGGCCGGTCACCGGGCGGCCGAGATCCGCGGCTGTCTCCTCGTTCGGCATCAGCGGAACCAACGCGCATCTGGTGCTGGAACAGGCACAGGAGGGATAGTGCAGCGTTATGACGTCGTCGTCGCCGGCGGCGGGTCGGCGGGTGTCGCCGCGGCAGTCGGGGCGGCGCGGACCGGAGCACGCGTGTTGTTGATCGAACGCGGGCCGTGTCTGGGTGGCGCGGCCACACTGCGCAACGTGTTGACCTACTGCGGTCTGTACACCCGAGCCGATCCACCCGAGCAGGCGGTCTTCGGCATCGCTGATGAGGTGCTGCACGGGCTGCGCGCCATGGAGGCGGTTACCGAGCCCACTCGATTCACTTCCGTCGCTGTGGTTTTCGATCCCGAGGCGGTCAAATGTGTCCTCGACGAGTTGTGCGCGCGGGCCGGCGTGGACGTGCGGCTGCACAGCCAGGTGATCGGCGCGCAGAGGGTGGGCGCGACGATCCGCTCGGTCCGGTTGGCCGACCATCAGGGTATCCACACCATCGGCGCGGCGGCCTTCGTCGATGCGACCGGTGAAGCGGATCTGGCCGTCTTCGCCGGTGCCGCGATCCGCTACGGCAACAACGGCCGAGTCCAGAACGGAACACTCGGCGTCCGATTCGGCGGCGTGGGCGCGGACGCGGATCTGTCCCGTGGCACCATCGCCGCGACGCTGGCACGAGCGCACCGCGCGGAGATAGACGCGGCCTGCGGCCTGATCGCACGTCTGCCGGTCTCCGGCGATGTCATCGCCTACCTGATCGATGAGGGCTACGACGCGAGGGACGCGCTGGATACCGCGCGGGCGCAGGTCCGCTCACGTAGGCGGGCCAGAACGTATCTGGAGGCCCTGCGCGCGGTACCCGGCTGGGCCGGGGCACATATCGTCAGCACCGGGCCGGAGATCGGCACCCGCGAATCGCGGCATCTGGTCGGCCGCTACGCGCTGTCGGGACGAGAGATACTGTCCGGCGCCAGATTCCACGACGTCATCGGGTTGGGCGCGTGGCCCGCAGAGTACCACGCGGTCGCGGGCGAGCCCGCCGAGTGGCAGTTCATCGCCGACGACGGACACTACGACATTCCGTTGCGCACCCTGCGCAGCGCCGACACCGTGAACCTCTTCGGCGCCGGCCGGGTCGTCGACGGCGACCGGCAGGCCGGTGCGTCGCTGCGGGTCATGGGTACGGCTTTCGCGACCGGGCAGGCAGCGGGAGTCGCGGCGGCGCTGGTCGCCGCGAGCCCCGCCGAACTGTCCGCCGTCGCCGTCCAAGGCCTGCTGCTCGCGCAGGGTGCGCGGTTGGGCGATTGACTCAGCGTCGCAGAACCGCGCGCAGAACCGCCGCGAGTTCGCCGACGGGATCGGCGACCGCGCCACGCGAGCGCCACGCGACATGATGATCCGGACGCACCAGGATCGCGCCCCCGGTCTGGAGCCCACTGAGCGAGGCCCAGATTCGGTCCCGATCGTGCCAGTCCCCCTCGGCGAGCTCACTGATCCGGGCAGACACGACCGGCACTCCGAGCTCGCCGCCGACCTGCTCGGCGGCGCGCACCCACGCGTCACCGGCCTCGTCGGTGATCACGCCGAAGGCGCCCGTACCCGCCAGATCCAATGTTGAATGGCGCAGTCCGTCCCGATGCAGCCAGGCGTGCGGCAATCGATGGCCGGGACGAGTGGTCGGCCGGTAGATATCGCCCATCGGGGAAGGCGGCCACGCGGCGGTGCCGTCGGGGCACAACGCGCCCTCGGTGTAGGCCACGCCGAGCTCCAGATCGTGTGCCTGGCAGTCGGTCCGGTGGGTTCCGAGTATGTCGGCCGCGCGGGCCCGCTGGGTCGCGCCGCGATCGCTGTCCTCGAAGTAGTTGTGGAAGAACAATTTTCGCGCGATGCGTGGCACATGTGGTCCGAGCCCCAGCGCCGCGTCCAAGATGACCTGCGAGTTGGTGAGAATGCCGAGCGCCCAGTCCAGGTTTCGCCGACCCACCGGCCTGCGCTCGGACTCGTAGGTATCCAGCAGGTCCTCGCCGGCCCAGCCCGACTCCACCGCGGCCAGCTTCCAGGCGAGGTTGTGCGCGTCCTGGATCGCGGTGTTGAGTCCGAGTCCCGCCGCGGGCGGCATGCGGTGCGCCGCGTCACCGGCGAGGAAGACCCGCCCGGCCCGGTAGCGGTAGGCCAGCACCGCGTCGATCGCCCAGTTGCTCGTGCGGTGCACGAGCAGATCCAGATCCGGCAACCCGAGAATCTCCCGGATCCGATCGGCGACAGCGGCCGGATCCTGGAGCGCGGCATCGCTACGGTCGGCCGTGAAGTGCATGCCCCATTCCTCGGAGAACCTGCCCCAGGTCGGGCCCATCTGCACCAGGACAGAGCCGGTGTGCGCGGGATTGTCGGGGCTGATGAAGTAGGTGAGCAGCGCGCCGTCGCGCTGCCACGGCGACAGGTCGGCGGAGAAGTGCACGGTCGAGACGTTGTGGACCTGGCGAAGCCCATCCATGTGGATGCGGGCCCGGGCCGCGGCGGTGCGGCCACCGTCGGCCGCGATCAGATACCTGGCCCGCACCGAATACTCACGGCCGCTGTCGTTGTCGCGCAACTGTGCGGTGACGCCGTCGGCGTCGGAGGTCCAGCCGGTCATCTCGCAGCCGAATCGCACCCGACCCGGTGACCGCTGTTCGGCTTCGCGGCGCAGCACCGGCTCGAGGCGGACCTGCGGCAGGTTCGTCGCCGTACTCGGGCTGTCGGCGCGATAGATTTGTTCCAGCGCCCCCGCGCCGAAGGCGTCCAGTTCGTGGATGATCCTGCCGTCCAGCGGCCCGCCACCACCGAGCGAGGTCTGCCAGCAGACCTTGCCGAACTTGTCGAGCGGAGCTCCCTGGCCCACGATGGGCTCGGCGACCCCGTGCTGGCGGTACAGCTCCATCGTGCGCTGACTCAGGTAGTGCGCTTTCGGCAACTGCGAGGTGTCCGAACGTCGTTCGACCAGCAGATGGTCCACGCCGAGGTTCGCCAGGAAGATCGAGGCCGACAGACCACAGCCACCGCCGCCCACGATCAGTACCGCGACATCGAGATTCGTCATCAGTGGTGCCCTCCGGTTCCGGGCGCCTGCCCGGGAAAATAGAAGCCGTCGTGGGGCTTCCAAGCCGCACCGGCCACCTCCTCGACGTCGTCGAGGATGGCGGTGGTCGGCACGCCGCCGTCCGGATGCAGCCAGATGTGGGTATCCCACAGCCTGGGATGGGGAATGCCGAACGGGGCGGGAGTGATCGGTTGGAGCGCGCCGGTGGCGCCGCCCCGGATCGTCTCCGGAGGCGGCAGGCAGATCATGTCGAAGGACGGGAGCGCGTGGACGCCACGCTCGTGAATGAACCAGTCGGTGGGGTCGAGACACAGCGACGTCGACACGGGATAGACACCCGGGGTGTATTCGGCCAGATGGCCCCACCCGGCCAGTTCGTACGGGTAGTCGGCCTCGACCGGATCACCGAGATCGGCACCGGTTGCCAGCGACCGATAGAACAGCGTCGCGGGCTTACCCGCCGTGACCGTGCGCGGCGCGGGGAGATCGGCGGCGAGGCCTTCGATCGAATTCGCCATCAGCTCGACCGACAGCACCGGATCCGCCAAGACCATGCCCATCCCCGCGTAGCTGACGACACCGTGCGACAGCGGCGTCCAACCCGCCAGCGACACCGCGGCCAGATCCGCTGGGCCGCGCAGAGTCCGCAGCGGTCCGAGCCGATTGCGCACCAGATCGCGATCGTTTTCCAGCGACGCGGTGCGGGCTTGCGGACCGCACCGCGGCGGATCGGCGGAAGCCGGAGCCGCGGCGGCGACGCTGTGACCGACTGTCGCGAGCAGCAGCGCGCACACCGCCGACAACAGCGGTCCGCGTACAGATGGTGATGGATGCTGGCGCATAGGGATACCCCTCTCAGCCGGAAGAAGCCGACCGGCAGTCGAAACCGTGCCCTCGCCGATTGTGGTGATCCACGCTCGCCCCGCAAACCCCTAGTCGCTTCCCCTACCTGCCGGTTAGGGGACAGCTAGGGGTTTTCCACTCCTATCCGACGCTGGGACAGTTCGCCTGACTCCGCAGCGGCAGTGCTCGACCAGCGTTCGGTTCGCCCGACATCGACAGCACCAGGCCGCGTTCCGGTCCAGAAGGGAACAAACAATGGCCACGGAAGAAGAACTGCGTACCCATCTCAAGCGAGCCGCTGTCGATCTGACCAACGCGCGCCGCCAGCTCAAGGAGTTCGAATCCAAGGACCACGAGCCGATCGCCATCATCGGAACAGCGTGCCGGTATCCGGGCGGCATCTCCACGCCCGAGGATCTCTGGCAGCTGGTGATCGATGAGCGCGACGCGATCGAGCCGTTCCCTACCGATCGCGGCTGGGACGTGGAGGATCTCTATGATCCCAACCCTGATTCGCCCGGCAAATCCTACGTGCGCGACGGCGGATTCGTGCACAGCGCAGGCGATTTCGACGCGGCGTTCTTCGGGATCAGTCCGCGTGAGGCACCGGCCCTCGACCCTCAGCAGCGACTGCTGCTCGAGACCACCTGGGAGGCGCTCGAGCGCGCGGGCATCGATCCCTCCGATTTGCGCGGCAGTCGCACCGGTGTTTTCGCGGGCGTGGTCTCCGGGGACTACGCCGCGCGAGCCGGCACCGACGCCGATCTCGATCCCGGGTACCTGATGCTCGGGGTCACCGGCAGCGTGACCTCCGGACGAGTCGCCTACGCGCTGGGACTCGAAGGCCCCGCGCTGTCCGTCGACACCGCCTGCTCCTCGTCGCTGGTCGCGATCCATCTGGCCTGCCAGTCGTTGCGCCGCGGCGAATCGAGCCTTGCCGTCGCCGGTGGCGTGACCGTCATGGCGACGCCCGGCATCTTCGCTGGGTTCTGCCAGCAGGGCGCGCTCGCACCGGACGGACGGTGCAAGCCGTTCGGCAAGGCAGCTGACGGATTCGGCGTCGGCGAGGGCGCGGGCACCCTGATCCTGGAGCGCCTGTCCGACGCCCAGCGCAACGGCCACCCGGTGCTCGCTGTGGTCCGGGGCAGCGCGGTCAATCAGGACGGCGCCAGCAACGGACTGGCCGCGCCCAACGGACTGGCACAGCGCAAGGTCATCCGGCAGGCGCTCGAGGATGCCCGGCTGAGCCCCGCCGAGGTGGAGGTCATCGAGGCACACGGCACCGGAACCTCCCTCGGCGACCCGATCGAGGCCGAAGCGCTGCTCGACACCTATGGCCAACGTGGCGACGGTGATCCGGCCTGGGTCGGTTCGGTGAAATCCAATATCGGGCACACCCAGGCCGCCGCCGGAGTCGCCGGCGTGATCAAGATGATCGAGAGCTTCCGCCACGGCGTGCTGCCCGCGTCGCTGCACGTGGACGAGCCGACGCCGCACGTGGACTGGAGCACAGGACACCTGGCGCTGGCCACCGCGACCGGGCCGTGGCCTGATGCCGACCACCCACGCCGTGCCGCGGTATCGGCCTTCGGCGTCAGCGGCACCAACGCCCATGTCATCCTGGAACAGGCTCCGGAGCACGACATTTCCACCGACATCGACCCGCTCGCGACCGTGCCGACACACCGCGCCTGGGTGGTGTCGGGCCGTTCGCCCGAAGCGCTGTCCGCGCAGGCGAAGCGGCTCGGTGCCGCTGCCGCCGACACCGATGTCGACGATGTCGCCTACTCGCTGCTGACCACCAGGGCGCTGTTCGAACAGCGCGCCGTGGTGATCGGGCGGGACCGGTCGGAGTTGCTGGCCGGTCTCGAAGCCAGGGCCGCCGACGCGATACACGATCGCGTGGTTCACGGCCGTGCCTCGGCCAAGGGAAAAATCGCGTTCGTGTTCCCCGGACAGGGCGCCCAGTGGGTGGGTATGGCGACCGAGTTGCTGTCCGGCTCGGCGGTATTCGCCGAGCACATCGACGCGTGCGAGCGCGCGTTCGCGCCCTTCGTCGACTGGTCACTGCGCAAGGTACTGACCGGCGGCGCGGACGCGCCAAGCCTGGACCGCGTCGACGTGGTGCAGCCCGCGCTGTTCGCGATGATGGTCTCGCTCGCGGCCGTCTGGCGTTCGTTCGGGGTCGAGCCCGACGGTGTCATCGGACATTCCCAGGGCGAGATAGCGGCGGCCTACGTGGCCGGCGCTATCTCGCTGGAAGACGCCGCGCGCATCGTCACCCTGCGCAGCAAGGCGATCGTCGCGCTCGCGGGCACCGGCGGCATGGTCTCGGTGGGCGCGGACGCCGACCGCACCAGGGAACTGCTGGCGCCGTGGGCCGAGCGCATCGGGGTGGCCGCCCTCAACGGCCCGACCGCCACGGTGATCTCCGGTGAGCCCACCGCGCTGGACGAGTTCACGGCCGCCTGTGTGCCGCTCGAGATCCGCACCCATCGGATTCCCGTCGACTACGCCTCGCACTCACAGCAGGTGGAGGCCCTGCGCGACCGCATCGTGTCCGATCTGGCCGACATCGCCGCGCACAACACCGGTGTCGAGTTCTGCTCAACGGTGAGCGCCGAACCGATCGACACCGACGGCCTCGATGCCGACTACTGGTATCGCAACCTGCGACTGCCGGTGAAATTCGAACGCACCACCCGCGAGATGTACCAGCGCGGATACCGGGCGTTCCTGGAGATGAGCCCGCACCCGGTCCTCGTGCCCGCCATCGCGGACACCCTCGAGATCGCGGAGGCCGATCCTGACGGGTTCGTCGTCACCGGTTCGCTGCGCCGTGAAGAAGGCGGGCCCGCCCGGTTGTTCACCTCGCTGGCCGAGGCGTTCGTCCGTGGCGTGCCGGTGGACTGGACTCAGCTCTACCCCACGCCTCGGCAACGGGTCGAACTGCCCACCTACGCCTTCCAGCGGGAACGCTACTGGGTCGAGATGTCCGCACCCACGGGCGACGCGGGCAGTCTCGGCGTCGGCGAAGTGGGCCATCCGCTGCTGGCCGCGGTCTTGGCTCTACCCGACGGTGACCGCACGGTGTTCACCTCGCGTCTTTCGCTGCGAACACACCCTTGGCTCGCCGACCACGCGGTACTTGGCACCGTCCTCGTGCCCGGAGCCGCGCTGGTGGAGCTGGCGCTGTACGCGGGTGAGCGGCTCGGCTGCGCCAAGGTCGAGGAACTCACGATGATGGCCCCGCTGATGCTGCCCGAGCAGGGCGGGGTGCAGATACAGATCGTGGTCACCGACTCGCGCGAGTCCGGCGACCGGGGCATCTCCATCCATTCCCGGCTCGACACCGACGCCGACGCGCTGGATGAGACCAGACCGTGGACGACCCACGCCGAAGGCACGGTCACGCCCGTCGATATCGGCCGAGCCAGTGCGGCCCAAGGTCTTTCGGTCTGGCCCCCGGTCGGCGCCACGCCGGTCGACCTGACCGGCTCCTACGAGCGCCTCGCTGAGCTCGGCTACCAATACGGCCCGCTGTTCCGCGGCCTCGACGCGGTGTGGCGTCGCGGCGACGACGTGTTCGCCGAGGTGGCGCTGCCCCAGGAGCGCGACGCGGAGGTCGCGCAATTCGGATTGCATCCGGCCCTGCTCGACGCCGCCATCCAGGCGTGCGGTGGGCTGGAGGCTTTTCTTCCCACCGACGATTCCGGTACTTTGCGACTTCCGTTCGCGTGGGAGGGCGTCACCCTGCACGCGGTCGGCGCGACCGCGCTGCGGGTGCGCCTGAGCCTGGCCGGGCCTGATCGGGTGTCGGTCACGCTCGCCGATGTCGCCGGGATGACCGTCGCCACTGTCGATTCGCTGGTCCTGCTCGAGGTATCGGCCGACAAGTTGCGCGGCGAACAGGACGGGACGCGACCCCAGGATTCGCTGTTCGGCATCGAATGGGTCCCGGTGAGCGCGCGCACGCTCAAGGTTCCGGCCCGCTCGGGTGCGTGGGTGGTGCTCGGCAGCGGTGACGAGAGCCCGGTGCGCGGCCTTCTCGAATCCGCGGACGGAGTGCGGATTCCGGCGTATCCGGATGTCGCCGCGCTGGTAGCGGCCCTCGGCGACGACGTGCGGGCGCCGGAGGCGATCCTCCTGCCCGTCGGAGGGTCAGCGGCCGGTGGCGACCTGCCGCGCGCGATCCGCGACGAACTGGCCTGGGTACTCGGGCAGGGACAGGCCGTGCTCGCCGAGAGCACGCTGAGCGGGGCGACGCTGATCGTCACCACGCGCTCGGTGGTGGCGGTCGAGAGCAGCGAGGACATCACCGATCTGGTCGCGGCCACGGCCTGGGGCATGATGCGCAGCGCGCAGACCGAGAACCCGGGACGTATCACCCAACTCGACGTGGGAACCGAACCGTGCACGGTGGAAACCGTCGCCGCGGTCCTGGCCTGCGACGAGCCGGAAGCGGTCCTGCGACGCGGTGTCCTGTACGGACGACGGCTGGCGCGGGTGGAGGCGTCGCCGAACCCCATCGATATCACCGAGGAACAATGGCAACTCGCCATCACCGAGCGCGGCACCCTCGACAATGTCGAGATCGTCGCACTGGCACCCGAACTGGCGGCGGCGCCGCTGGCCGACGGGCAGATCAGGGTGGCGCTGCGCGCGGCGGGCGTGAACTTTCGTGATGTGCTCATCTGCCTCGGCATGTATCCGGACGAGAGCGCCGCGCTGGGCGGTGAGGGCGCCGGTGTCGTCGTCGAAGTCGCCGCCGACGTCACCGATTTCGCACCCGGGGATCGAGTGATGGGCATGTTCGCGGCGATGGCCAGCACCGTCGTCACCGATCAGCGGTTGGTGACGCGCATCCCGCTGGGCTGGAGTTTCGCCCAGGCCGCCGCGGTGCCCGCGGTGTATCTCACCGCGTACTACGCCCTGCACGACCTCGCCGGTCTGCGCGCCGGGGAGAAGCTGCTGATCCACGCCGCCACCGGCGGGGTCGGTACGGCCGCGGTACAGCTGGCGCGCCACTTCGGTGCCGAGATCTACGCCACCGCCAGCACGCCCAAGTGGGATACCTTGCGCGACAACGGATTCGATGATCAGCACATCGGGAACTCGCGCACGGTCGAGTTCGAATCGAAATTCCTGGCGCAGACCGACGGCGCCGGTATGGACGTCGTACTCGACTGTCTGGCAGGCGAATTCGTGGACGCCTCCTTGCGGCTGCTGCCCCATGGTGGACGATTCGTCGAAATGGGTCTGGTGGATGTCCGACAGCCCGATGCCGTCGCGGCCGCGCATCCTGGCGTCGAATACCGATCCTTCGTCCTGATCGAGGCCGGCCTGGATCGGCTCCAGGAGATTCTCGCCGAACTCGCCACGCTGTTCGCCTCCGGTGTCCTCACCCCGCCGCCCGTCACCACCTGGGACGTTCGCAACGCCCGCGAGGGGCTGCGCTTCCTGAGCCAGGCGCGCCACATCGGCAAGGTGATCATGACCTGGCCCGCGCCACGCGACCCGGCGAGCACGGTCCTGATCACCGGCGGCACCGGCACCATCGGCGGTCTGCTCGCCAAGCACCTGGTGACCGAACACGGCCTGCGCCACCTGCTGTTGACCAGCCGCAGTGGATCCTCCGCGCCCGGCACCGCGGACCTGGTACGGGAGCTGAGCGAGCTCGGCGCGCAGGTCACGGTCGCGGCCTGCGACACCGCCGACAGTGCAGCTGTACGGAGCCTGCTCGCGGCGATCCCGGCCGAGCATCCCCTCGGCACGGTGGTGCACGCCGCGGGCACGCTCGACGACGCGTTGTTCACCACGATGAACGCCGGGCAGCTGGAGTCGGTGCTGCCCGCCAAGGTCGACGGCGCCTGGAACCTGCACCGGCACACCAGCGATCTGGATCTGACGGACTTCATCGTGTTCTCCTCCGCGGCAGGGGCATTGGGCGCGCCGGCCCAGGCCAACTACGCGGCGGCCAACACCTTCCTCGACTCGCTGGCCCAACACCGCCGGCACCGCGGTCTGCCGGCGACCTCGATGGCGTGGGGCCTGTGGGAGCAAGCCACCGGCCTGACCGGCACACTCAACGCGGCCGATCTGTCCCGAATCAACCGTGGCGGCTTCCAGGCCATGCCGACGCCGCTGGCCCTGTCGGTGTACGACGCGGCCCGGCTGCTCGGCAAGCCGCACACCCTCACCACGAAGATCGATATCGGAGCCCTACGGACCGCGTCGGGTCTGGCGGAACTGCCGCCGTTGCTGCGGGGACTGCTCACCACCCGCAGGCGCGTGGACACCCGTGGCTTCGACGCGGGTGCGCTGGCCAAGAAATTGGTCGGGTTGTCCGAGAAGGAGCAGTACACCGTGGTACTGGACCTGATCAAGGGACACATCGCCGCCGTACTCGGGCACAGCGGCCCCGACGTGGTCGACGCGGACCAGAAATTCCTGGACATGGGTTTCGACTCACTCAGCGCGGTCGAGCTGCGCAACCGGCTCAAGGCGACGGCCGGCGGCGCGAAGATGTCGACCACGGTCATCTTCGACTATCCGACGCCTGCCGCGCTGGCGGAGTTCATTCGCGGTCAGATCACGCCCGAGGACGACGAACTCACCGAGCCCATCCTGACCGAGATCGACCTGTTGCTCGCGCGTCTGGCCGAAGTGCACCCGAACCGGACCGTCCCCTCGGCGGCGGTGGACCGGATCCTGGCCGGCGTGCGCGGATTGCACACGGTCCCCGCAGAAGCGGCGTCGCGCACGCTCAGCACCACCGATCTGGACACTGCCGACGACGACGCGATCATCGCGATGCTCGACGGCGACGACCAGTAACGACACGGCAGCCGCCACGGACGAAGGAGGACACCGATGGTTCCGAGCACAGCGCCCGCGAACAGCGAGGAGTCGACGGGATCGGCCTCGATCCTGCTGGACGGATTCGAACGCCTCACCGGTACCAGAGCCAGGTTCGGGTTGCGCCTGTGGGACGGTAGCCGCGCCGGACGGACCGATGCGCCGACGGCGCTGCTGGGTTCACCGAATGCGCTGCGCCGAATGATATTGCGGCCCGATGACCTGGGCCTGGCCCGCGCGTTCGTGACGGGTGAACTGCGGGTGGAGGGATCGGTGACGGAATTCCTGCAGGCCGGCGCGCTCACTGCCGACGACGCCGATTGGGCCCAGGGCCTGTGGCGGGACCTGCCGGTCCGGGTCCGTGGCGTGCTGTCGCTCGCGGCATGGGCGTTGCGGGCCGGACGGGCGTGGCGCCCTCTCCCACATCCGGCGGTGGAGCTGGCGCGGTGGCGACTGCGCAGCGGCGCGCAGGCGGTACGCCACCACTACGATCTCGGTGACGATTTCTACCGCCTGATCCTCGGCCCGTCCATGGTCTACTCGAGCGCGTACTGGCCCGATCTCGCGCAGCCGGACGATCTGGAGGCGGCCCAGGCCGCCAAACTCGATCAGATCTGTCGGAAATTGCGATTGGGTCCCGGCACCACCCTGCTCGATATCGGGTGCGGATGGGGCAGTTTGCTCGTCCACGCGGCCGAGCACTACGGCACCAGATCGGTGGGCGTCACCTTGTCCTGCGACGAGGCCGAGTACACCCGCCGCCGTGTCGAAGCCGCGGGGCTGGGCGATCGCATCTCGATCCGGCTCGGCAACGCCGTCGACGTGACCGACGGGCAATTCGACGCCATCGCCGGGATCGCGGTCAGCCAACATCTGAACCGACGCCAGCAGCGTCGCTACGCGCAGATGTTGCACGATCTGCTCAGACCCGGTGGCCGGGCGCTGAGCCACGATGTCTGTGTCTCCGAGACCGGGCGCAAATACCAGGATTCGCCCTTCCTGCGCCGCTACATCTTTCCCGAGCTGAACCTGCGTTCGCTCGGCGAATCGGTGATCTCGTTCGAACGAGCGGGACTGGAGGTAGTCGAGGTCGAGAGCCTGCGTCGGCACTATGCCCCGACCTACGACGCATGGCTGGCCAATCTGGAGGCCAACTGGGACGCCGCGGTCCGGGCGGTCGGCGTCGAGAAGACCCGTGCCTGGCAGCTTTTCCTCGCTACCGGCTCGGCCGGCTGCCACCTTGGATGGACCGGGGCCAATCACGTGCTGCTCGCCCGCCCCGAATCGGCGGTGACCCGATGACCGCCGCGGTGACCGGCGGTACCGGTTTCCTCGGGCTGCGACTGGTCCGGCTGCTGCTCGAGCGCGATGAGCAGGTGATCGCGCTGGGGCGGGCCGGGCAGCGTCCGGCGGTGGACCGGATCGCCGAATTCCTGCTCCACTCCGGCGTCGGCGAAGCCGAGCGCACCCGGCTGTTGCGCGGGTTGCGGGTGGTCGACATCGATCTGGAACGACCCCGAATGGGGCTGTCTGAGAGGGTCTTCCAGAAGCTGGCAGACTCGATCGACATCATCTGGCACTGCGGCGGCAGCACCTCGTTCCGGGACGACGAACAGGTGTTGCGCACCAATGTCGCTGGTGCGCAGGCCGTGACGGCACTGGCATCGGCCGGTATCCGCCAACCGACGCTGTGCCACACCAGCACGGTCTCCGTGGTCGGGTCCCAGCAGCGGGGCATCGTCCGGGAAGAGGAGGTGCGCGCGGAACCGACCGAATTCAACTCCCTGTACGAACGCTCCAAGTTCGAGGCCGAACGAATCGTCTGCGACTGGTCGCGAGACACCGGCCGGCCCGCCGTCATCTTCCGTCCCAGCGGGTTGATCGCGCGCTCACCGCGCTACCGGGGGTGCCCGCCCCATCCGCTCCAGGCGGCGGCCAGGGTTGGAAAGTCACTGTTCGACGTAGCCCAGATGGTGTTGGGCGAAAGCGGCGAGGCGGTGCCGATTCCGCTGGTGACCAAGGAGAGCAAGACCAACCTCATTCCGGTCGACCACGCGGCCTTCGCGATGCTGGAGGTCGTGCGTCGACGGCCACCGCGGGCATTGTCGTTCTATCACATCGTCAATCAGGTCGACGTCGCGCTCACCACGGTCGCTGAGGCCTTCTCCGAGTACTTCGGGATCTCGCTGTATCTGGCCGAACAGGGCATGGAGATCTTCTCCGAGCAGGAGCGCGCGATGATGTCCGAGTTCGGGCTGATGGACGACTTCGCGGCGTACCTCAGCTGGGCCACCATCAGCCGCGAATACGACGTGACCGGCCTCACCGAACTCGATCTGCTGTGCCCGGATCCGCTGGTGGACAAGGATTTCATCGTGGCGAGTCTGGACTGACCGATGGACGAATTCGTACAGCGCTGTGTGTGCCCGGCTTCACTGGCGATCACCTTCGCCTTCGTCGACGACGTCGAGCGACTTCCAGCATGGGTGATCGGCGTTTCCGCCTTCACTCACGCCGGCGGACCGAACCAGGGGGTGGGATCGCAATGGCAGATGCGGATCGCGTTCGGGCCGGTGAAGCGACGCGTTCCGATGCGATGTACCGAGTGGATCGACAACGAGCTGATCGTCATGCGGTCGACGAGCGGACGCGAGCTGCGGATCGAGTTCGGGTTCACCGCTGTGACCGCGACCGAGACTGCGGTCGACATCGTTGTCGGTTATCCGAGACCGGAGGGCGCGGCCGAACGGGCAGTGGCCGCCAAACTGGAATCGTTGGCCACCATCGCGCTGGGCCGCGTGGCGACGCGCCTCAGAGATTGTGTAGCACAGGAGTACTCGCGGGCGCCGCGAGCCGATGGTCCGAGTGCTACCGTTTTCGATGGCGCTGGGCAGGCGAACCGTACCGAGCTCGGCCCCACGGGGGAGCGTGATGGACAATGATCCGATCGGGTGTCAATCGGTTTCGCGTGCTGACCCTGCGCGAGATCGGCGCCGGTCCCGGCCGCTCGGCGGCTGTGGTTCTCGTCATCGCGGTGTCGGCGGCGCTGCTGGTGGCGGTGCTGGCGATCTATGGCTCGCTCACCAACTCGGTGCGACAGCTGACCGACAGCATCGCCGGTGACGCGCGGATAGTCGTGAGCGGCTACACCGACACCGGGTTCGACATGGCTGTCGTACCGCGCATCGCGGGACTACCCGGCGTCGGCGTCGCGGCGCCGATCGTGCAACAACAGCGCGAGATCAACGGCCTGCCGGTCACCATCCTCGGGGTCGATGTGAGCGTGTTGGGGCTCGGCTCCGACCTCGGCAGGCTGGCCGAGACCGGACTCGCACCGAGCTCGCCCCTGTTGAAGCTGCGCGACGGCGTGGTGGCAGGCGCTGGACTCGGTGTGGCGCAAGGCGAACGGCTGCGGATCGGCGAGCACACCGTCACCGTCGCCGTCGTCGCCGAACAAGCCGACAGTGCCAGGATGAACGGCGGCCGGTTCATCGTGGCGCCGCTACCGCTGGCGCAGCGAATCACCGACCACGAGAATCGGGTCGACACCGTGGCCATCGCGACGAAGCCGGACACCGATCCGGCGGCGTTGCGGACCGCGATCGTCGGCGTGGTCGACAACCGAGCCGTGGTCTCCGACAGCGACATTCGCAGCACCCAAGCCGAGAACGCGGTGGCGATCAGTCGCGACTCCACGCTGCTGGTCGCCGCGATCTCCCTCGTGGTCGCGGCGTTCCTGGTCTACAACTCGATGACCATGCTCGTCATGCAACGACGCCAGAAGGTGGCCACCCTGCGCGCGATGGGCGCCAGGCGCTCGACGGTCGTGGCCGACCTGGTGCTCGAGTCGGTGGCCACCGGGCTGGTCGCCGCGGCGATCGGAATCCCGCTGGGCTGGTTGCTCAGTCGCGCGGCGATCGAGCAGGTACCGGCATTCCTGGTGCAGTCCGTCTCCGCGCACCTGGTCCACTCCGTACCACCGCTCACCTATCCGATCGTGGTCGTGGCCTGCGTGCTCGCATCGGTGGCCGCGACCGTCGGCGCGGCACGGCAAGTGCGCCGCATCTCCCCGCTGGAGGCCCTACAGAGCGCCGAACTGGCCTCCACCGAGACATTGCGCAGTCGCTGGACCGTCCTCGCGGCGGTGGCGGGCGTGGGGTTGATCGCCACCGCGTTCGGGCTGGCGGTGCTGGTGCGTGGACCGGCTGTGTTCCTGTCGGTGGCGGTGTACACAGTCGGCGGCATCCTGCTCGGTATCGCGGGCATGTCCAGGATCTCGACGTGGGCCTCGATCCTCGCGCGACGATTCGGGGCGCCGGGACGGCTCGCGGCGGCGGCGATAGAACGGGCACCGCGTCGATCCTGGGCTACCGCGGTCACCGCGGGCATCGCGGTCGCCCTCGGCATCGGCGTGCACGGCGCGCTCGCCGATGTCATCGACTCCGGGTCTCATTCCTTTGTCGGACTTCGTGCCACAGACGTCTTCATCTCGAGTTCGCCCAGCAGCGCGCTGCCTACGGGGGCGACGCTGCCCGACGATCTCGCCGATCGCGTCCGCGCGGTGCCCGGGATCGGCACGGTCGGCGCCGGGCAATGGGCCTACGTCACGATCGGCGAACAGCGGGTGGCGGTGGAAGGACTCGGCACGGACAACTCCGGGACCACCGGCGCGCTCATGGACTCCGAGACGCTGCATCAGGTTCGCACGGGGACCGGTATCGCGGTATCGCGTCAAATGGCGAACCGAGAGGAATGGGAGGTGGGCTCGCGGATCGATATCGGCACACCCACCGGCCTGCGATCGACCACGATCATCGCGATCATGGACATTCTGTCCATCGATTCCGGAACGATCGCCATGAGCGTCGAGGACATGCGCGACTGGTTCGACCGCCCGGGCGCGACCTACCTGTCGGTGAGCGTGGCCGCCGGCGCCGATCGACCGGCTGTCATGACCGCGATCGAGCGAATCGCGCGGAACTCCGCCTATGTGTACTCGGGCGAAGAGTCCTACAACGCCGCCACCCACAACATCCGCCAGGCGGGTGTCCTCGCGGGCGGATTGCAGTGGACCGTCGCGCTGGTGGCGGCGGTCGCGCTCCTGAACACCTTCACCTTGGCCGTGCTGCAACGCCGGCGCGAACTCGGCGTGCTGCGCGCGATGGGAGCCACGCGGCGGCTCATATCACGGTTCATCCTGGTCGAGGCGTTTTCCGTGGGGGTGATCGGTGGCGTCCTCGGCCTCGCGCTCGGCATCATGGTGCAGTACCTCGCCACCCTGGTGAGCGCCGAAACCCTGGGCGTCGCCGTGCGTTTCACCGTCGCGCCCAGCGTTCTCGGCTTCGCGGCCATCGGTGTGCTCATCTGCCTGCTCGGCGCCGCGGTACCGGCTGTGCGGGCCGCACGCATGAATATCGTCACCGCGATCTGGAGCGAGTGACGCGCGACCAGCGGGGCCGAAAGGAAGCACTATGTTGACCTTGACAGATGTCGTCCGTGAGTACCGACTCGGCGGGGAGACCGTCCGAGCGCTCGACGGCGTCGCCATGACGATCGAGCCCGGACGTTTCGTCTCCATCGTCGGGCCATCCGGCGCGGGGAAGAGCACCCTGCTGCACTTGCTCGGCGCACTGGATTCACCCACTTCGGGCTCGATCACCTTCCGCGGCGGGGAGATCGGCGACCTGACCGACGACAGTCGGTCCGAATTCCGTTTGCGGCAGGTCGGATTCATCTTCCAGTTCTTCAATCTGCTCCCCACGATGTCGGCGTGGGAGAACGTCGCGGTGCCACGCCTGCTGGCCACCGGCGCTCATCGCGGTGCCCGCCGGCGTGCCACCGAACTGCTGGAACTGGTCGGGTTGGCGGACCGCGCCGAACACCGTCCCGCCGAATTGTCCGGCGGTCAGATGCAGCGGGTGGCAATCGCCCGCGCCCTGATGATGGATCCACCCCTCGTTCTGGCCGACGAACCCACCGGCAACCTCGATTCCCGCACCGGCGCCGACATCATGAACCTGCTCGCCGAGATCGCCCATGACGCCTCCGGGGAACGCGCCGTGGTGATGGTCACCCACGACCAGCAGGCCGCGCACAGCACCGATCGCATCATCACCCTGCGCGACGGCCGCATCCACAGCGACGAATCCCCTACTCCCCCAACGGTCTCCGAAGCACCTGCCTGAGACTCAGACTCCTCGAAAGGCACTCCCATGATCCGCCGTTCCGCTGTCCGCGCCCGCACGCTGGGAATCTCGATCATCGCGGCGGCCACCCTCACCGCATGCGCCTCCGGCGACGACCGAGCGGCGTCGCCGATCCCGACCACGAAGGCCGCCACGAACTGCCCGGCGGTGCCCTCCACCGCGGATATCGACGCGCTGGTGAGCAAGGCGGTGAACCCGAACACTCCGGTCGCGGAGCTGCTCGCGATGGTTCAAGGCATGGAGAACGTCGATCCGGGTCCGATCGAGCAGGCGCGCCGGCGCAACAGCGCGAGTATTGCCGATCTCGGAATGGCGTGGAAGGTCGACAAGATCGTCGACAACTGTGGCACCGCGTCGGCCGAGGGAAACCTGGCGGTCAACAACCAACCGGGTATTCCCCTGACCGTCCCGATCGTCTACGACAACAACACATGGAAGATCGAGAAGTCCACCGTGTGCAGCCTGATCATCCAGGGATCCGGCCAGATCGCCACCGGTGGCGACGTCGACCAGGACCAAGCCCTCACGCTGGCGGGCTGCTGAGCCGATCATCAGGAACCCCGAGATGATCACCCGCGCAGTCGCCGCGCTCGTCCTTGTCGTTCCGCTGCTCGCCGGGGCGGTCCTCACCACCTTCTTCCCGGTAGCGTCGCCGAGCCGGGGACCGGCCCCGGCTGTCGCGATCGTCTCCACACCCGAGCCGAAACCGGATTCCGCCGCGGCGGCACTGATCGCCGCGCTGAGCTCGTCGCCGACCTTCCGGTGGCAGACACGCGATCCGGATTCGGCCGGAACCGAACTCGCCGCCGGATCCGTGGCAGCCGCCGTGGTCGTGCCGTTCGATTGGGGCATGCGGGCAGGCGAGATCGACCGCCAGGTGACGATCGCGCCCGGCAATCACGACCTCGACGCGACCACCTACGCGAACCTGGTGCAGGAGGTCTCAGCCGCCGCGGCGACCGTCGGCGTCCAGCAACTTCTGGTCGGTGTCTCGGCGGCGCGGAAGAATCTCAACTCTGCCCAATTCAGCGCTGCCCTGGTCGATGCCGCGGCCGGACAGGCCGGTGACATGCTCGCCGGGGCGTTCGCGTCAGTGGAGGCCATCCAAGCGCAGGCCGGACCGCTGCTGGCCGACGTCGACTCGATTCTGCCCGCCCTGCGCCAACTGCCCGACAGCGTGAACCAGACCGTCGACCTGTTGACCCGCGTGGCGACTGCGCTGCGGGACTCGGACCTGAGCCTGGGCGATATCCGAACCGGCGCGACCTCGGCACGCGCGCACGCCGACTCCGCCGCGAACGCGATCCGGGAATCCGCCGCGGCCCGCGACCGCGTCCGCGAAGCTGTGGAGCCGCTGGCGACGATCCTGCGCAGTTCCGGCCTGCCGCAGGCCGAATACCTGGCAGACCAGTTGACGGGCCTGATTCACCTGCTCGGCGGCGCGTCCGACGCCGCGGCCACGGCAGGTGCGCAGGTCATCGGCATCGGCGCCGATGCGGTGTCGCCATTGCTCGACGGACTGTCCACGCTGCTGGATGCCACCGTCGACGACACCACCCGCGTGAGCGATGTGCTCATCCTCGCCGCCAACCGGCTGCGCTGGCTGGGTTCGATCCTCGGCCAGAGCGAGCAGTTGCTCACCGGCGTCGATTCGACCATCGATCAGGTCACCGTCATGCAGGCCGAAATCCGCACGCTGCTGACCACTTTCAAGCAGGTCACCTCCGCGCTGGTGGTGTCGATCGATGCCTCGTCCAAGGCGTTGCCGGCCGGCGTCGACCCCGAGGGCGCCCGGGTGAGCGTGACCGATCCCGCCGCTGCGTCGTCGGATCCGGCGGTGGGGCGCGCGATCGTGGTCACCCTGGCCGGCGCACTGTTCATCGCACTGTTGTTCGCCCGGCTCGCCGAAGGCGCTCGTCGACGCGTACTCGCTCTCGGCGCCGCTCTCGGCGCCGCAGTCGCATCGGCCGCGCTGGCCGCGACGGTGCTGCACGCGGTGTCGCGTGCCGACGCGGCTTTCGTGTTCCTGGTCCTGATGTCGCTGACCCTGGCCGCCGCGGCGGTCGCGCTGCTGCGGCTCTGCTCGCTGCGATGGGGCGTCGCGATCTGGATGCTCGTGATCGGCGCGGCGGTGATATTCGACGGCGGCATCGACAGCGATGACGGCGCGAGCGGCCTGGCGCGCCGGTTGCTCCCCAGCGGATACGCGAGTACCGGCCTCACCGAGGCAGCGAGCGCCGGCATCGGTACCCGCGTGTTCCTACCACTCGGCGTTCTCATCGGTGTCGGTGTGACCGCGTTGCTCGCGCTGATGATCCTGCGGGTCGCAGACCGCGCGACAGTCGCGACGGCGTCGGATTCCGCTGCTACGTAGCCGAATCGGCGCTGCCGATCGGCGCGAGGCGGTAGCGCACCGACAGGGCCGCACAGCGTCGACGAGTGCCTCCCACTTCTTCGGCAATCAAAATCTGAATTATGGGTCCGCCAATCGCGGCGCTTTGATAGTTTCGCACCAGACCATCTATCACAATGGTTCGTGACCCTTCCGGTTCGGCGCTGATCCAGCGCGATGGTCGATGGGGTCGCTTCCGCTCCGGTTCGCCGCGCCGCGGCCCGATCCGCATCCGAGCCGCCGAGCAGCCATGACGACGCCGATGTGGCGGAGACAGAAGGAAGACGATGGCCACGACCACTCACCGAAATGCCGACTCCGGCAATGAATCCGAACAGCGCGGCGCGACAGTCGCGATCGATCCCGCCGACCCGATCGAACTGGTCGCCATCGACTCGCTGACCGCCGAGATGGTCGGACACTGGACCTATCTCATGGTCGAAGGCGCCGCCTTCGCCATGCAGGGTCTGCACCCCACCATCCGTGATGTCGTCGACAAGTACTCGGTCTCGCGCACCGATCCGGCGGGGCGCGCCATTCGGTCGGTCGACTCGGTGCTGCGCTGGACCTATGGCGGCGCCGAGGCGATCAAAGAAGGCCAACGTCTGCGCTCGCTGCACGAACCGCTGCGAATGAAGAACGCGGACGGAAAAGCCATCAGCGCCCTGAATCCCGATGCCTACCAATGGGTTATCGCCACCGCGTACGTCACCACCGCCAAGGCGGGGCCGCTGCTGATCGGGCGCGAGTTCACCGCCGCCGAGCTGGACGAGTTGCTGGCCGACAATATCCGCATCGCCCGGATACTTCAGGTACCGATGAAGGGTTACCCGCAGACCAGAGCCGAGTTCGACACTTATTACGAGCATATGGTCCGCGACGTGCTGTGCGCCACCGACGATGTGCGCGAGGAGTACCGGCAGCTGCGTGACGGCGAGATCGAACAGTTGACGAAGGCGCCGTTTCCGCTGAACCTGATAGCGCGCCGGGCGATGCTGCCTCTACTGCGCTTCAACTATCTGTCCATCGTCGGGCTTCTCGACCCGCGACTGCGCGCCATGATCGGCGTCGACTGGAGCCGCGCCGAGCAACGCAGCCTGGAGCGGGCCTACACCGTGATCCGGTTCGCGTACCGGGTGCTTCCGGACCGGTTGACCTACTTCCCGATCGCCTACCATGCGCGAAAGCACCACCAGTCCATCGAGCGGATGAAGAAGCGGGAGCTGAAATCAGCCGCGTACAAGGTGCGCCCGAAGCAGTAGTCCGCCCCTGGTCGCGCGCTACCGGATCGCGTGCGGAAACAGCAGTGGCGCGAGATACTGCCGGGCGAAATCGCGTGCGGCGTCGGCGTCGTGCAGCGGCAGCACCCCGCCGGGATTGGCGATGAACGACATGGTCAGTCGGACGAACAGCTCGGCGACGACGTCAGGGTCGAATTGGCCGAGCTCGCCGCGCTGCTGCCAATAGGCGATGAACCGGGCCACTCCGACGCGCCCGTGCTCGATGAATTCGTCGCCGGTCACGAAATCGGCCATCTGGTCGGCCGCGCCCGACGTGCGCAGGTTTCGAGTCAGCAACCGTGGCGCGGATGCTTCGCTGACGAACGCCGAGAACATCTCCGCGAGCGCACCGACCGGCCCCGCCGATTTCTGCATTGCCTCGTAGATGATGTCGCCGACCCGTTCGGCCTCGGCCATCAGCGCGTATCGGACAATCGCCGACTTGGTCCCGAACCGGCGATACACCGTCGCGACCCCCACTTCGGCGCCGTCGGCGATGTTCACCATCGTCGTTTCCTCGAAGCCGACCTGCACGAAACTCTCACGGGCCGCATCGACTATGCGCCGGGATTTGGCATCGAGCGTATTCAGCTCGGCCCACGATTCGGGCAGCGGGGCGGGATGGTCGTTCACCGGCACCACGCACCCGGCATCCAGGACACGGTCCCGCTCACCGTGCGCAGACCCACGATCCCGTTGACATCCACCGCTTACACCCTACCGGCCGATCGGGCCTTCTCTCGCCGCGCTGGGCCGCCCGCGAGCGACTGGACACCCGAAAGGCGCAGTGCCGATTCCCGAGCACCGATGATAGTCTAAAGTCGGTACTACTATCACACAGAGGTGGCAAGTGACTCGGGACGCGAAGATTCGAGAGGTTGCGGACACTCATCAATCCCCAGCCACACAGCACCCGATCCGTTCCGAGGTGATGACCGAGTTCCGCAAACACACCGCCAGCACCCTGTCGGCCGTCTTCGCCGGCGCGGCATTCGATCAGGTTGCCCTGGTACCCGTCGCGGCCGCGGTCGACCGCACCGGGCGGTTCGCGGACAACTTCACCGATCGTGGTGTGCGCAGCGGATTCTCGACTCTGCTGGCAATCTGGGGCGATCCTGTCGATCGAGCCGCCGAGGCGGATCGGCTCAAGACGCACCACCGCGACGTGCACGGTCACGGCGCCGGCGATTTCCGCGAAATCCGTTACAGCGCACTGTCTCCGGACGCCTGGAAATGGGTCGGCCTCAGTGGCGTCTACTTGACGTTGCGAACCTTCACCTTCTGCACCGGCACCGTGCTGCGTCCCGCGGAGCGCGAAGCGGCCTATCAAATGTTGCGGGAGTCGTTCTCCGACCTAGAACTTCGCGCCGAATCCGGGAAGCTTCCCGCCACGCTGGCGCAGGCCGATGCCTACTACGACCGGATGGCCGACACGCAATTGCGGTCCAATCCGTTCCTGGTGGAGCAGTTCGCCGCGCTCACCCGGCTGCCGTTGCCGACGATCGGCATGTCAGCGCCCGCCCGAGCGGCGCTGTCAGCGCCGTGGTGGCTCATCCGGCCGATCGTCGGTCACGTCATCCAGGTCTGCTCGTCCAAGGCGATGGTTCCGAAAGTGCAGGCACTCACCGGTTTTCGGCTGCGCCCGCACCACGACCTGGAATTCGCCTTCTATACCGCGCTGTTGCGCACCGCATGGCGAGTTCTGCCGGACCGGCTACTGCTGGCGCCGCTCGCGTACAACCGACTCCAGTACGAGAAGCTCGTGCATGTGCATCGAAAGTATGCGCTCGACACCTTCTCACCCCCGGCGCAGCGCAGTGGGGGCTGCCCGATCTGACCGCGGCGAGCAGCGGGTCACGACGTTGCGGCGATCGCCTCGCGGACCACCGCGACTACACTGTCGGGCCGCGAGACCGGGGAGGCGTGCGAGGAGGCGACCTCCACGGTACGTCCGGGCGCGGCGCGCCCTGCCATCATTCGCTGCAGCGCGGGCGGGATCACTCGATCCTGGGTCGAGACGAGATACCAGCTCGGCGTCCGGGTCCACGACGGCGGGCCGCTCGGTTCGAGGTTGGCCTGCAGCGCAGCCGTCTTCTGATGGGTGTACATGTCGGCGGCGACCGCGGGCGAGACATCCTGGGCGAAGACCTGATGGAAGAAGACCTCGGGAATGAACCCGTCGATGCCGATGCCGATCGGGCTGGTCGGGTCCTGCACCGGAGTGACCAGGACGGCGGGCGGCAACAACAGACTGCCCGGGTACATGATCGGATTCAGCAGCAGCTGCAGGATCTCACCCTCGGCGGGCGCGAACGCCGAGACGAAGACATTCGCCGTCACGTCGGGGTCGTGGACGTTGCTGATGACCGACCCACCATAGGAGTGGCCGACCAGCACGATCGGGCCGTCGATGGTCGCGAGGAACGCGGTGAGCGAGGCCGCGTCCCCGGACACGCTACGCAGGGGGTTGTCGAAGGTGCGGACCGGGATTCCCTGTGCGCTGAGCTCTTCGGAGACCTTCGCCCAGCTGCTGGAATCAGCGAACGCGCCGTGCACGAGCACGACTGTCGGGGTTGTCGAGGGCGCGGCACCGGCCGGCGCGACGGCCATCGCGGTGATTGCCAGAAATGCTGTCGCGGCGGCGAAGAGCCGCCGCCGATACGTCGATCGGGAGTTCACAAATCCTCCAAAGCAGAGAAGCTTGTCGGCATGAGATGGCGGGAGAAGACTGATCCGCGTCCAGCGAATATTGACACACCATCAGAATCGTCAATAACTTATAGCCGCGGGGCGACGGCTGCAAGCACAACGCTCGGTTACGTGTAAATCCCCATGAAGGGGTCTCGCATACAGAGAAGATCCCCACTAAGTATGCGCCGAACAGGTCTTATCCATGCATGTCATCGACATCGACGCAGCCCCCGCCCGCCGTGCCCTAGCCCGAAGTGTCAACCAGGCTATCCGAGAATCATTAGACACTTAAAGGTCGCAGGCGCGTCCCCTCTGGCATTCCTCTGTGCCACAGTCGATTCCGTGATCAGCACCGAAGGAGATGACCTGGTCGGCATGAACATTCACAGCGACCCATCCGGCCCGAACATCGGCTTCTCGGCCTGATTCGCGAGCCATCGCCGACCGCTCATCCTCCGAGATATAGCGTCTCACCTCGCCTTTCACACTCGCGAAGTTGATCAAAATTCAGCTTGACACTCGTGTAAGGCTGAGTTAGCTTCTAGTGGCCCAGGTCACAAGCGGTGGTCGGGTCGTCGGATTCGCCGCATGGGCGATCAGGCGTCGGGACATGAGATCGACGGGTTGACCGGCGCTGTTCGCCAGGGCAACCGGCCTGGAAAGGCATTCAGAATGGCCAATAAATCTCGCCGGATCGCCGCCGCCGCGGTGGCCGCAGCGTGCGTGTTCTCCGTCGCTTCGTGTAGTGACGACAGCAGTTCCGGGGCGGGCGGCGCCACGACCGCCATCGCGCCGGGCGTCAAGGCGGCCGGCGCGCCGATCAAGGTCGGCTTGTTCAATCCTTCGAAAGGCCCCGCCACCCAGGCCGGTGTGACCACTGGCAAGAACGCGGCGCTCGAGTACATCAACAACCACATCGGCGGGATCAACGGCCGCCCGCTCGAGATCCTCGACTGCGGCATCGACAACACCTCGCCCGAATCCACCATCTCCTGCGCCAACCAGTTCGTGCAGGCCGGCGTGGTGGCGGCCGTCGACGGCTACAACGCTGAATCGGCGGCGGCGATGCCGATTCTGACCTCCGCGGCGATTCCGCTGATCGGCCAGATTCCCTTCAACACCGCGACCGGCGCTACGCCCGAGAACCGCGTGTTCTTCGGGCCGCCCCCGGCGGCGTTCCTGGTCGGATTCCTGCAATCGCTCAAGCAGTCGGGAAAGAACTCGTTGACCCTGGTCAACTCCGATCTGCCCCAGGCACATCAGGTCTTCGACGCTCTCCTGACCCCCCTGGGCAAGCAGTTGGGAATCGACGTCAAGAGCGCCTACTATCCGCCGGCGGGGCCGAACTTCACCGCGCTCGCCTCCACGATCGCCGACGGTTCCCCCGCGGCCGGCGGTCTGATGACCGCGCCGAATGACAACACCTGCAACAAGCTGGCCCAGGCGCTGAAGTCCGTGAAGTACACGGGCACAGTGTTCTTGGCCGCGTGCACCGAATACGTCGAGGTCATGGGCGCACAGGCGGTCGGCGCGCAGTCCTATTCGCCGGTGTGGCTGCCGCCCGCCATCGACGCGGCTCCCGAACCGGCGAAAACGAATCTGAAGACCGCCGAGCAGTTCATCGACAATGCCGGTGGCACGGCGGGGTTCTACGCGTACGGCACGTTCGCCACTTTCGTCGATCTCGCCAAGGCGCTCACCGCCACGCCGCCGGCCGAATTCACCGGACCGGCGATCCTCACCGCGCTCAAGGGGCTCACCGACTACCAGAGCTTCCTCGGCCCGAAACTGAACTGCGGCAAGGCGACCACGCCCAACTGCACCACCGACATGCTGTTGTTCGAGGTGACCGGGGACAAGAAGACAGCACCCGTCACGGGCGGGTACATCACGCCGAGCCCCGAGGTCCTCAAGCTGATTCCGGGTGCGGCGTAACCGATCTGGACGACCTCGGTGAACAGGACGCGCGCAGTGTCGGCGTCCTGTTCACCGAGGCCCGGGCTATCCACAGAAAACAGGGCACATGGGCCAGTTCTTGCAGTTCGTCTTCCTAGGTCTGTCGACCGGCGCGGTCTACGCGGTCTTGGCCACGTCGCTGGTCGGCGTGCACGCCGCGACGGGAATCATCAATTTCGCGCAGGGCGCGTTCGCCCTGTGGGCGGTCTATGTCGTGGCCGCGCTGCGGACCGACGGGACCTTCGTCCTGCCGCTCGGCAGTATCGCGCTCGGCAGTGAGGATCACCCGACGCCCATGGCGGCGGCGATCGCACTGGGAATAGCCTCGGCGACGGTCTGGGCGTTGCTGGCGCACCTGGTGGTGTTCCGGCCCCTGCGTCACGCGCCGGTGTTGGCGCAGGTGGTCGCCTCGGTCGGACTGATGTTGTTCATCCAGGCCCTGGTGGGTCTGCGGTTCGATACCGAGAACCTCTTCGCCACACCGGTCCTGCCCGAGAACACGGTGACCGTGGCCGGGGCGCTGGTCAACGTGTCCGACCTGATCCTGGCCGCGATCGCGATCGTGATCGCCATCGGACTGCGGGCCTATTTCACGTTCACCACCGTCGGCATCGCGACGCGCGCCGGCTCGGAAGACGAACTCGCCGCGCGCCTGACCGGATACTCCCCCGACCGGCTGGCCGCGATCGTCTGGGCACTCACCGGTGCCGCCTGCGGGCTGATCGGCGTGCTCGCCGCGTTCACCATCGGCTTGAACGAGACGAGCTACACGTTCTATGTGATCCCGGCGCTGGCGGCGGCGCTGGTGGGCCGGCTGTCATCGTTCGGCGTCGCCTGCGCGGCCGGCTTGCTGTTGGGTTCGTTCCAGGCGGTGATCCTGTGGATCGATACCAAGGACATCTGGCCGAATTGGGCGCAGGCCGGGCTCGGCGACGCGGTGCCGTTCGTCATCGTCGTCGTCGCGTTGTTCCTGCTCGGCGGCCGGATTCCGGCCCGCGGCTCACTCGGGGCGGTGAAGATGCCCGCCGTGCGCATCCCCAAGGTCGCGATCGTGCCGACCGCGGCGGTGCTGGCCGTCGCGGTTCTCGCGATCGTCTCGACCACCGGGACGTGGCGCTACGGCGTCGTCACCTCGATCATTCTGTCGTTGATCGCGCTGTCGCTGGTGTTGCTGACCGGATACCTCGGTCAGATCTCGCTGGCCAGTATGGCTTTCGCCGGCACGGCGGGCTTCGCGTTGTCGAAACTGTCCACCGCGTGGCACGTTCCGTTCCCCCTGGGCATCGTCGCGGCCGCTGCGGCTGCCACCGCGCTGGGGATTCTGGTCGCGATACCCGCGTTGCGCATCCGTGGCGCCCAGTTGGCGGTGGTGACTTTGGCTGCGGCACTGGCGATTCAGAGTTTCGTGTTCAACAATCCCTCGCTCACTCCCGCACAGGGCAACATCATCGCCGACCCGACGCTGTTCGGTGTCGATCTGGGCGTTCGTGACGGCACCACCCTTGTCACACTGAACTTCGCGCTGATGGTCCTGGTGGTCGTCGCGATCTGCACGCTGGCGGTGATGCGCATCATGGCGGGCGCGACCGGTCGGGCGATGTTGGCGGTGCGCTCCAACGAGCGAGCGGCAGCGTCGGTCGGCATCGACGTCGCCGCGACGAAATTGCTCGGCTTCGCCGTCTCGGCCTTCCTGGCCGGCGTCGGCGGTTGTCTGATCGGCTACAGCAGAGGGCAGCTCTCGGCGGGTTCGTTCACCGTGATGATCGGTCTGACGCTGATGGCCATGACCTACGTCGGTGGCATCACCTCCGTATCGGGCGCGTTCATCGCCGGCACCATCGGTCCGCTGGGCGTGGGCTACGTATTCCTCAACCAGACACTCGAACTCGGCGAGTACTACGAGATCATCGCCGCGAGCGTGCTGTTGCTGATGGCCGTGCTCAACCCGGTCGGCGTGGCGGGGGCGATGACCTCGGCGATCGAATGGCTCACCACGGTGATCCCACGCCGAGGCGGCCGTGCGATCACCGGCCCCGCGGCCGCCGAGTCGGGAAAGAAGGCGCCAGCGCATGTCCGATAGCGTGCAACCCCTGTTGCGGACCCACGGATTGTCGGTTCGCTACGGCGGCGTCGTGGCCAACAGCGATATCGATCTCACCGTCGACTCCGGCGAGATCGTGGGCCTGATCGGGCCCAACGGCGCGGGAAAGACGACGTTCGTCGACGCGGTCACCGGGTTCACCCCGTACACCGGCAGCGTCACCCTGGCGGGCGCCGCGCTCGACCGACTCGGCACGCATCGACGCCGCCGCGCCGGATTGGCCCGAACCTGGCAGGCGGGTGAGCTTTTCGGCGACCTCACGGTGGCGCAGAATCTCGCCGTCGCGATTCAGCCGACCGGTCTGCGAACGCTGTTCGCCGACATCATCGGCCGTTCCGTACCGCCGAGGCAGACGATCGACGCGGCCCTGGACTTGGTGGGCGTGCCCGGGGTCGCGGCGCAGCGCCCCGATGAGTTGACCCTCGGCCAGCAGAAACTGGTCGGCGTGGCGCGTGCGCTGGTCGGCGGCTCGACGGTGGTACTGCTCGACGAACCCGCCGCCGGACTCGACACGCACGAGAGCCAGGACTTCGGTCGGCATCTGCGGCGCATCGCGGCCGCGGGTATCGGCGTGCTGCTCATCGACCACGACATGTCGCTGGTCCTCGACACCTGTGCGCGCCTCTACGTGCTGGACTTCGGTGTCGTCATCGCCGCGGGCGAGCCTGCCCGAATCCGCGAAGACCCACGGGTGATCGCCGCGTACCTCGGCACCACCCGCACCGACGTCGACGACGCGGCCCGACCCGCAGGAGAGAGCGCATGAGCACATCGGCGACTTCGGAAACACCGCGTGTCGAGGTGCAGCCCGCCCTGCACCTCGACGGGCTCACCGTCGGATACGGCGGCGTGCCCGCCGTGCGGGAGCTGAATGCCCAGGTGCGAGCGGGCGAGATCCTCGCGCTCCTCGGCCCGAACGGGGCGGGCAAGACCACCACTCTGCTCGCCGCGGTCGGGGCGCTGCCCACGCTCTCCGGTTCGATCACCGCGCTCGGCGAACCGCTCGACCGACGGGTGGAGGCCAACGCGCGCCGCGGCATCATCCTGGTCCCCGACAGCCGTGGGGTCTTCCACCGCTTGTCGGTCGACGACAACCTGCGCCTGGCCCGCCGCAAACACGGCCCCACACTCGATGACGTCTTCGACTACTTCCCCGCGCTCCGGTCGATGCGCGCGCGCCGCTGCGGCACCCTCTCCGGTGGCGAACAGCAGATGCTCGCGCTGGCGAAGGCACTGCTGTGCGCACCGAAGATCCTGCTCGTCGACGAACTCAGTCTCGGGTTGTCGCCGATCGCGGTGGAGGGCCTGCTCCCCCGGCTGCGCCAGATTGCCGACGATCAGCAGATGGCCGTGGTGCTGGTCGAGCAACACATCGAACTCGCTTTGTCGATCGCTGATTCGGCGGTCGTGCTCCATCACGGCCGAGCCGTCTTGTCCGGCGCGGCGACCGAGCTGCGTGGGCGCCGAGATATGGTCGAAGCGGCGTACTTCGGAAATGTCGAGGCGCCCTCCGGTGACCGGACCGGAGCCACACTGCCCGCCGGGTAGGCGTGTTCGAGACACGTTCACAGCGCCACGAGCGGTACGTGGGACAGCATCGAGGAGGAAGGTTGGTCGAACCCGGCACCCCTGTTCGCCGCGGAAAAGCGCCTGCGCGCCGCAGCACCCGCAATCGCCCGACCGACGACGGACTCCTCGACGCGGCATGCGCGGTGATCGCCGAGGTCGGCGTCGATCGCGCCACCATGGACAGCATCGCGCAACGCGCCGATACCTCCAGAGTGACCCTGTACGCCCACTTCGGCTCCCGCGACGCGCTCATCGACGCCGTGATCGAACGCGAGCTCGCCGCGCTGACCGCCTGGATGTTCGAGATCTACGACAACGGCGAGACGATGAGATATGGGCAGCGGGCCCAGTACTCGGTGGAATCACTCTTCGACTACGCCCGCCGCCATCCCGAGGGATTCCGCGTCCTGCTCGACAACAGATACGACGACAGCCACCCCGGACGACAATTGTCCGCCGCGCTCGAACCGCGTATCGCAGAACGCTTGCGCGCCAACTACGCCGAACGCGGAACACCCATCAACGCCGGCGCGGACACCCTCGCCACCATGCTGCTCGGCATCAGCCTCGACGTCGCGTATCGGGCCGTGATCCTCGCGGGCGCCGATATCGGCGCGGCCTGCGATCTGGCTGTCACAGCGTCGCTCGCGGTGCTGCGCGCCGTCGACCCCGAGCAGCTGCGGGCCATCGACGTCGGCCTGTCCGCGTCACCGTAGCGCTACGAGCGCGGGGGCGAGATATTCACCTCGCCCCCGCGCTCGTCGGAGTCATCTGTCCCGTTCGATCAGATGAGGGCCCGGTGCTTCTTGATGCGGGTGCGCACATCGCGCATCATCGCGTTGGTACCCCAGAACCGGATGAACTTCGGGATGAAGCGGTTGACGAAACCGACGAACAGGAACAGGTTCTCGAATCGGCGCTGATCCGCGGCGCTCCAATCGATCGCCATCTGCTCACGGAAATGCGGCGGCAGAAAGCCCGCGGTCAGGAATTGCAGGAGACTACCGAACGGCAGCCGCACGGCCCAGTGGACCATCCGCAGGTGCAGCAGATCGTCGATGTAGGCGCGGAACTCGTCGTCGCACACGACCCCCTTGCACGCCTCGAGCCAGTACTCGTCGAATTCGGCGCGCGTCTTCGGCCACATATCGGGGTGTACCTGGAGGGTGGTGCCGAACGTGTCGGAGCCCTGGTAGAACGCCTCGAGTTCGTCGGCGGTCATCTTGCCGCACAGCAGTTGATGGGTGTCCTCGAAACCGATGTAGATCGCCGCGGCGACATACATCTGCAGGTTCCGGTCGAAGGCGTTGTATTTCACCTTCGAATCCGGCCGCGACCTGACCTGGCGGTGTGCGACATTGACCGCCTCACGCATGGCCGACTTGTCCTCGTCGGTGCCGAGCACGGCCACCGCGAGGTAGGCGGAGGTGGTCCGCAACCGCTTCCATGGGTGCACCATGAGCGCACCGGATTCGACCGGACTCTCCATCACACCCGCCGCGACGCCCTGGTGCGCGAACTGCATCGCCACGTTCGCGGCCGCGCCGGCGAACATCCAGAAGTCCAAGGCATCGGCCAACTGCGCGGGCCGCTTACGGGGGGAACGGTAGGTATCGGGAATGTGCAGGCGTACCCGATCGAGGGTCAGCTCGCGCTCCGTCGCGGCGGGTTCCGCCGCCGGGGTCGCCGACCGACGCCACGCGGGTCCGGCACCCTCGTCGACGTAGGAATCACTGTGTGGGTCGACGTAATTGGGTTCGCCAGGCCTGATTGCCGTGCTCATCGTCATCCTTTCCCAGATGTGCCGCGCGACAGAGCAGCCGAGGCGATGCACAGTAGCCCGACCCACCTCGCGAACGCGGTTGGGTGCCGAGATTACCCCGACACCCTCGGTATGTTACCGCCCATTCATCGACATGTGGAGGGGTATATCGAGAACCCTGATATCGGGTTTATCGGTTGTTGACAGCCTCGATCGGGTTCATTAAGTTGATGACCATTCACCAGTCGTCGCGGAGCGGGCATGCCTGCGGCGCCGGGTGGACAGGACCGCCGCCGACAGGCGGCCCTCCGGGGGTTCACTCCCGGAGCACAAGGCTCGCGGCGTGGGACGTCCAGGCCCTTTGCCCCTGCTGCCGCGAGTCTTGTGTGCCCGCCGGTCACCCACCGCCACTGAGACGAGATCGGACCGAGCGCGGCGACCGCGCCAGGCTGGAAGGAATCCGCCCGCGATGAGATCCGAGATATCGCGGACCCGACCGGCGGCGGGTCCGCTGCTGCGCAGACACCTCGGTGATCGGCGCTTTCTCCTGATGCTGCCCCGGGCGGTCGGGCTGCAGATCCTGCACCCCTCGATCGCACCCGCGCTGGTCGAACACGCGTCGACTCGCCTGTGGGAACACAAGAAGCGGGCCGTTCTGCAGATGATCTACCTGGCGTGCGCCGGGCGCGACACAGCCTCGGCGATACGTTTCGCCCACGAGCACGTCAAGGGAAACGACGATCTCGGCCGCCGCTATCACGCGCTCAACCCCGACGTCTTCCTGTTCCAGCACGCCACCTACGTCGAGACCCTCATGACGGCGGCTGACGTGTTCGGCCCACCGCTGTCGGAGTCGACCCGCGCGCTGCTCTATCAGCAATCTTGTGAGTGGTACCGGGGCTACGGAATCAGCGCTCGGAATCTACCCTCCACCTGGCCCGAGTTCACCGAGTACTTCGATGACGCGTGCGCGCGGAGCCTCCGAAGTAGCCCTGCGGCAACACAACTCGTCGACCAGGTGCTGCGCCCCGACGCCTGGATCGTGCGACGGCTGCCCACCGCGGCGGTACGGGCGATGCAGCACGAGCGTGCCGCGCCCCTGCTCGGCGTGCGGCACCGCGATTCCGACGCTGCCGCCCTGCGCACCGTTGCCGCGATGACCCGGGTGGGTTTCGCGACGGCGCCACCGCGAGTCCGCTACGTCAGCCAGGCCGGGCTCTGACGCTCGATCCCGCGTACCGGGCGTGAACCCCGCTCGCCGACCGCGGATGGCGGCCGGCGAGCGGGGTCGCACGGTGCGTCGTCAGAGCCGTTCGATGATCGTAGCGTTGGCCAAACCGCCTGCCTCACACATGGTTTGGAGACCGTAGCGACCACCGGTCTGCTCGAGATGATTGACCATCGTCGCGAGCAGGCGGGTCCCGGAGGCCCCGAGCGGGTGCCCGAGCGCGATCGCACCGCCACGCGGATTGACCTTGGCCGGATCCGCGCCGAGCTCGTGTTGCCAGACGAGCGGGACCGGGGCGAACGCCTCGTTCACCTCGAAGGTGTCGATGTCGTCCACGGTGAGCGAGACCCGGTCGAGCGCCTTGCGCGTCGCGGGGACGACGGCGGTGAGCATGAGGGTCGGATCGTCGCCGACCACGGCGAAGGAGTGGAAGCGGGCGCGCGGGGTCAACCCCAGTTTCGCCGCCATCGCCTCGCTCATGATGAGCGCCGCCGACGCACCGTCGGTGAGCGGCGAGGAGTTGCCCGCGGTCACCGACCAGTTGATCTCCGGAAACCGTTCGAGGAAAGCAGGATCGGTGAAGGCAGGGCGCAGGCCGGCCAGACCTTCGACAGTCGTGCCGGTGCGGATCGTCTCGTCGGCGACAAGGGCGCCCGCGGCGACGAGCTCGGCATCGAAGCCGCCGGCGGCCGCGGTGGCGGCGGCCAGCCGATGCGAGCGGGCCGCGAACTCGTCGAGGACCGCGCGGTCCAGTTTCCAGCGGGCGGCGATGATCTCGGCCGCGATCCCCTGCCCGATCAGACCCGCCGGATAGCGCGCGGCGAGCGGACCACGCAGCGAGTCCTTGCCCTGGGTGTTGGAGAACATCGGCGTGCGGCTCATCGATTCGACGCCGCAGGCTATCGCCACGTCGTACGCGCCGGCGAGCACACCCTGTGCGGCGAAATGCACGGCCTGCTGGCTCGAACCACACTGGCGATCCACCGTGGTGGCGGGCACCGACTCCGGGAATCCCGCCGCCAGCACCGCGGTCCTAGTGATGTTGTTGGCCTGTTCACCGCTCTGGGTGACGCAGCCGCCGATCACGTCGTCGACGAGGACCGGATCGATCCCGGTGCGCGCGACCAGCTCCGCCAGCACCCCGGCCAGCAGGGTGGCCGGATGCACGGACGACAGCCCGCCGCCCTCCTTACCTCGACCCGACGGCGTACGAACCACATCGACGATGACAGCTGACATCATGAACCTCCTGCACAGTCGCCGACCACACGGCGACATCCATCAAGTAAGTTAACTACCATTCTTATCACTTACCGATGGCTGATAACCAATAATATGGTCACCACTCTGGCAATTGGCCCGGTATATGTTACTATCCATTCCGCTGCATCACGAGTTGGGGGCGTGATGCAGCGAAGCCGCATCGGCACCGGAACGCACCCCTCAACGGCGTCCGGCGCCGATGCGATGACCCTTCGCTCCGACCGCTCGCCCGCCCCGAATGCGGACGACCGTCGAGAAGGGCGCCGCGGGCGCGACCTGCGACGGCACCGAATCGGGGGCCCTATAGGCAATCCCGAATCTATGAGATATGTTACCGGTAATTCTCGTCACAACGACGAGAATGGGTAGTAACTTGATCTTCGATGGTCGACCTCCCGAACGGCCGGAGCTTCCCGCCCGATTCGAGAGAAGGCGAGCGTACTTCGAGTCCACCCCGAAGAACGCTCGACAACAACATCGCACCGCCAACGACGGCGACCGGCAGGCCCGACGTCGTCCTAGGTCCCGAGGAAGGACACCGGAACCACCATGTTGCGACGGCTGGACAGGTTTCTCAGCTATGAGATGAAGGTGTCCGAATTCCTCGGCACACTCATCATCATCGGCATCCCCTACGGACTGGTGGGGGTCATCTGGAGTTTCACCCACACCGGTCACCTGCGTGATCTCCACGGAGCCGACCTGATCATCTCGTTCCTCGGATCGATCGTGTGCTGGCCCGTACTCATCTTCGCGAATGTGACGATGACCTGATGATGGCGCTGGTATGGGTCATCGACATCGTCGTGATCATCGTCAAGATCCTCGGCGGGCGGACACAGGTCAATCCTGTTCTCCGAGTGGGCATCTGGATCGCGCTGCTCTGCGTTATCGCGCTGGGCCTGGCTGTTGTCGGCGCACTCGTCGTCCTGCTCGAACACTGGCTGAGCTCGCTCTGAGCAGCCGAGAACACATTTCCCCGCAGCAAGAAAGGATCGGTGCAGCGTGACGCCGCAACCGGCCACCGAACCGTCCGAGCTCGGACGGCTCATCGACAGCGCCACCGGGCTCTGGCGACGGCATCCCCAGCAGTCGATCGAGACCCTCGGCAGGCAGGTCCTGCTCGGTAGGGCCACGATCGCGCAGTTGTTCCTGTCACTCGTGCAACGGCGCTTTCCGTTCCAGGAGTTCATCAAACAGTGCGCGTTCATGGCCAACGTCTCGGCGTTGCCGACCGTGTTCGTCGCGATCCCGGTCGCGGTGGTCGTCTCGATCCAGGTCGGCGCGCTGGTCAACCAGGTCGGTGCCACCACCTTCATCGGCGCGGTCGCCGGGCTCGGCATCATCCGTCAGGGCGCGCCACTGGTCACCTCGCTGATGATCGCGGGCGCGGTCGGCTCGGCCATATGCGCCGATCTGGGCTCGCGCACGATCAGGGAGGAGATCGACGCGATGAAGGTGATGGGCGTCGACCCGGTGCGCAGGCTGGTCGCCCCGCGACTGGTCGCCGCCGTACTGGTGAGCGTGCTGTTGTGTGGGTTCATCGTATTCGTCGGCTTCGCCACGGCCTACATGTTCAACGTCTACGCCCAGCAGGGCACGCCGGGATCGTTCATCAGCTCGTTCGCCTCGTTCGCGGTCGCGAACGACCTGCTGGCCGCGCTGTTCAAGGCCGCGATTTTCGGTGCGCTCACCGCGATCATCGCCTGCGACATCGGCCTGCACACCAAAGGCGGTCCGGGCGGTGTCGCGAACTCGGTGAACTCGGCGGTGGTCACCTCGATCCTGATGCTGTTCGCCACCAACATCATCGTCACCCAGCTGTACAACATCTTCTTCCCCGCGAAGGTCGTGTGAGATGGCCGCCGAGTACATCCCCCCGGCCCTGCGTCCGGTCCGCGCGATCAGCGCAACCGCCAAGATCCCCGTCCAGGCCAATCAGCGCCTGGGCCACCAGGCCATCGTGTTCTTCCAGGCCCTGCTCGCCATCCCGTTCACGCTGCGCCACTACCGCAAGGAAGTCGCGCGGCTGGTCGCCGATGTCGGCTGGGGCAACGGCTCGCTCATCGTCGGCGGCGGCACAGTGGGTGTGGTCATCGCACTGTGCGCGTTCGGCGGCATCACCGTGGGTGTCGAGTCCTACACCGCGTTGAACCTACTCACGATGGGGCCGCTGACCGGTGCCATCTCCGGCTTCGCCACCACCCGTGAGATCGCGCCGATTCTGGGCACGCTCGCCTTCGCCATCCAGTCCGGTTGCCGATTCACCGCGCAACTCGGCTCGATGCGGATCTCCGAGGAGATCGACGCGCTGGAATCCATCGCGATCCGGCCGCTGCCCTACCTGGTGACCACCCGGATGATCGCGGCCACGATCACCATCATTCCCCTGTACACGCTCGGCCTCGCGGTCGCCTATATCGCGACCAAGCTGTCGGTGCTGTTCCTCGGTGGTACGACCGCGGGCACCTATGACCACTACTTCTTCCAGTTCCTGATCGGCGGGGACGTGTTCTTCTCGATCTTCAAAGTGGTGGTGTTCGTCCTCATCGCGGCGTTCATCCAGTGCTACTACGGCTTCGTCGCCTCCGGCGGACCCGAAGGCGTCGGCGTCGCGGCGGGCAAGGCCATCAAGATGGTCATCGTCGTCATGGTCTTCACCAATCTGTTTCTCACGCTTGCGATCTGGGGCATCGACCCCGGATTCCGGATCTCGGGATAGGTCGATCGAATGATTCTCGATCTCAGCGGCCGCGGCCCCAAACCCCTGCAGCTCACGCTCGCGGGCCTGGCGGTGATCACCGCGTTCGCGGTCGCTCTGTTTCTGCTCGCACTGCGCTACAACGGCGAGTTCGAGGACAAGGTGGTGGTCGGGGCCGACCTCACCAGCACCGGCGACGGGCTACCCCAGCGCGCCGACGTGAAGTACCGCGGCATGCTCGTCGGCTCGGTCGGCTCGGTCGAGATGGTCGCCAAGGGCGAACGCCAGCACGCCACCCTGGAACTGAAGCCGGGCATGGCGCAGACGATTCCCGACACGGTCACCGTGCGCGTCATCCCCGACAACATCTTCGGCGTCTCCTCGCTCCAGCTCGTCGACAACGGCGGGACCGCCAACGGGCTGCGCGAGGGCGCGACCATCCGCGAGGACACCAGCGAGGCCACGATCCAGCTGCAGACCACGCTCAACACCCTGCGCGATGTGCTCGACACCATCCAGCCCGAGAAGCTCGGCCGAGTGCTGGCCACCCTGTCCGCGGCGCTCGATCCGAGCAGCCGCGTCCCGGGTTCCACGGTGGAGCGTCTCGACACCTGGCTGACCACCATCCACCAGATCCCCGAGATCGGTCATCTGCTGGGCAACTTCGGTCAGGCGGCGACAGCATTGAGCCAGTCGGCACCGGAACTGGTCGGGGTGCTGGCCGATTCGGTGACCTCCGCGCGCACGCTCAACGAGCACCGCACCCAACTGGTGGAGCTGCTCACCCAGGGCAACTCCACCATCGACTCGGTCAATGCCTTGTTCGCCGCGAACCCCGATTCGGGTAAGGAATTGGTTTCCGGCCTGGATCAGCTGCTCGGTGGCATCGCCAAGGATCCCAGCATGCTGCAGGCGACGGCGGCCAACCTCAACAACTCGCTGCGCAGGCTGCAGCAGACGTTCAACTTCGGCCCGAGCAAGCAGATGACCTGGCGCATGGACGTGTCGTTCACGCCGTTCCAGCAGTACACCGCCAAGGACTGCCCGCATTACGGCGATATGGCCGGACCCCGCTGCGGCGGACCTACCGTGCCCGAAGTCGCTCCGCCGCAGGAGTATCCGGCGCAGATGCTGCCGAAGCGGCTCGAGTCCGCCGGACCGGCGCCGGTCCTGGCGGTTCCCGGCCTGCCCGTACTGCCGAGCGTCACCGTGCCGGCTGTTCCCACGTTGCCGACGATCCCCGGCCTGCCCGTCATCCCCGGCCTGCCCGCCATTCCGGGAATCACGGCACCCGCCTCGTCGGTCGACCCCGCACCTGCCGCGACCCCGGCGGCACGGCCACAGCTCAAGGGCGTCTCCGCGGTATCGGCACTGGTCGGCGGTAAACCGACGTTCAGCCAGCTGCTGCTGCTCGGGTCGATCCTGGGCAACATCGCCATCGTCCCCGACACCGAAGGTGGTGTCCAACAGTGAAATCCAGCAAAGCACTGATCGGGTTCAGCTTCTTCGCCGTCCTGGCGACCTTGCTCACCTACACGATCTGGTCGACCCTGCAACGCAGTGTCCCCGGCAACACCACGAGCTATTCGGCCGTGTTCACCGATGTTCTCGGATTGCGCATCGGCGATGACGTCCGGATGGCGGGCGTGCGCGTCGGCCGCGTCGACAAGATCGATTTCACGGACAACTACATCGCCAAGGTCGACTTCCAGATCGAGTCGCGCCAGCACCTCACCGACACCACCAAAGCCCTGGTTCGCTACCAGAACCTGATCGGTCAGCGCTACCTGGCGCTGGCGCCGGGTGCCGGCGTGGGCACCACTGTCCCCGCGGGCTCGCAGATCCCGCTCGATCGGACCGAGCCGTCGTTCGATGTCTCGGCGCTGTTGTCGGGATTCGAGCCGCTGTTCAGTGTCCTGCAACCCGACCAGATCAACTCGCTGTCGGAAACCCTCATCCAGGCACTGCAGGGCAACGAGGTGTCGCTGGCCGCGCTGATCACCCAGGCCGCTCAGCTGGCGAGCACCTTCGGTGAACGTGATCAGATCATCGGCGATGTGCTGAGCAATCTCAGCTCGGTGATGGCCGGTCTGGCCAACCGCAGCGACGAGCTCGAAACCCTGATCACCCAGACTCGAAGTCTGATGGACGGGCTCTACACCCAGGGCGAATCGCTGAAGAGTTCGGTCGAACGGGTGGCGGGCGCGACGAACGGGCTCGTCTCGCTCATCGAGCAGGTCAAGCCCGGGTTGGCCGACGCGCAACGCAACGCCACCACCGGCGTGATGATGTTGCTCTACAACGGCGCGGCCCTCGATCGCGCCGCGGTCGAATTCCCGGATTTCCTCAACGGCGTCGCCCGGTTCACCCAATACGGCACCTATGGCAATGCCTACATCTGCCGCCTCGACGTCTCCCTGTGGGGCGTTCTCCTGCCCGAGGGCTTGTTCTCGCAGGTCGGCGGCACCTCACAATCGGAAGTGTGCCGATGAGCAAACCACGCGTTCCAACATTTCTGCGGCACAACCGGAACCTGCGACTCGGCCTGATCGCGGCCTTCTCGGTGCTGGTACTGCTCGGCGGTTCGAGCCTGATCAACCAGGTCCAGCTCGGCGACAAGACCGTGACCGCCGAATTCGCTCAGGCCGCCGGCCTTCGGGCGGGCGCGACAGTCGATGTCTCCGGCATCGAGGTCGGTGAGGTCCAGTCGGTGAAGCTGGTCAACGACCGGGTGGAGGTGGCGCTGCGGGTCCGCAAGGACATCCGGCTCGGCGCCACCGCCCACGCGGCGATCAAGATGTCGACCATCCTCGGCAGGCTGCACATCGTGCTGAAGCCCGGTGACGGAAAAGAGCTGCCCGACAACCGGATCCGGCTCGAGAACACCGAGGTGCCGTACAACCTGAGCAAGGTCATCCAGGACCCGCAGTACACCTCCTCGTTCGAACGGATCGAACGGATCGACCCGGCGAAACTGCGCACCGCGCTCGATGTGTTCAGTGCCCAGCTGGGTGATTCACCCGCCATGGCGGTGCAGGCTCTCGACAGCATCGGCTCGCTCGCCCAGGTGATCAACAGCAGGCGCGACGAGGTCGACACCCTGCTCAAGAGCATGGATCAGGTCTCGCAACTGGTCTCGGACAACCGCAACAGCGTGTTGGTGCTGCTCACCAGGGGTGAAGCGATCGGGGCGGCGGTGCAGAAGCGCCAGACCCTGCTCACCCAACTGCTGAACAACGTCGCCGACATGTCGCGGCTGCTGCAGGACATGGGCATCGAGAACAACGGTGAGCTCGGACCGCTGATCGCGAACCTCAACACGATGTCGGACGGCCTGACCAAGAACAAGGAGAACCTGGACCGGATCTACGAGTTCGCCCCGGTCACGTTGCGCCAGTTCAACAATCTGCTCGGCAACGGTCCCTACGGCGAGATCTGGGCACCGTGGATTCTTCCGGACAACTGGCTGTGCTTCGCGCAGGCCATTCAGGGGTGCAACTGATGAGGACGACACGCACGAGCAAGCTCGCGGCCGTCTGCCTGGCCGCAACGCTCGCCTCGGGCTGCTCGCTGCTGCCCGACAGCCTGACCGGATTCGGTAACCAGGTGCTGGGCGAGCAGAAGCGCATCAGCGCCGACTTCGAGAACGTGGCCGGGCTGTACGCGGGCAACGAGGTCTCGGTGCTCGGTGTGCCGGTCGGTGTCGTCGATTCGGTGACACCGCGCGGCAGCTACGTCGAGGTGGTGATGTCGGTCGACCGCGACGTGCGCATTCCCGCCGAAGCGATGGCGGCGCTGGTGTCGCCGCAGCTGATCACCAACCGCCACGTCGAGCTCGCCCCGGCCTATACCGGCTCAGGGCCCGAGCTCGCCGATGGCGCGCATCTTCCGCTGGCGCGCACCAGGACACCGGTCGAGCTGGACCGGATCCTGTCCAACTTCGATCAGCTGGGCGAGGCGCTCAAGGGCGACAGCCAGACCGGCCCCATGGCGAGCCGGGTGCTCTTCCCGCTGCTCGACGGCAACGGCGACCGATTGAAGGAGACGCTCGACCAACTGTCAGCGGCCTTCGAGCTCACCTTCGCCAACAAGGATCAGATCGCCAACACCATCATCGAACTCGGTGAGATCACCCAGATCATCGCCGACAACGATCAGACCGTCCGCGATTTCAGCGGTCGCATCACCGAGTTGGTCGCGCTGTTCGGGCAGCAGTCCCCCGGTCTGCAGGCGGTGCTCGCCCAGCTCGACGACTTCATCACCAATACCTCCTCGGTGGTCGGCCAGAATCAGGACCAGCTCGCGGGCGCGCTCACCAAGTTCGTCGGGATCGCCGCCCAGATGCGGGCCAATGCCCGCAATCTCACCGAGATCATCGATGTCGGGCCGCTGATGTTCCAGAACTTCGACAACGCGATCAGCCGGGAGCACCAGGCGCTGCGCCTGCACGGTCTGCTCGACAAGATCGTGCTCGACAGCGAGGTGGTCTCGACGTTCTGTGAGCGTGTGCAGATGCGTCTGGACGGCTGCCGCACCGGCAAAATTTCCGATATGGGCCCGGACTTCGGGCTGACCGCCGCGCTGTTGGGACTGACGAAATGACTTTGCGCACCACGTTGGCCGCGGCCTTCTGTGCCGCCGCCGTGGCCGCATCGAGCAGCGGCTGCTCGATGACGGTGGCCCAGCTGCCGCTGCCCGAACCGGGCATCGGTGGGCCCGGCTATACCCTGCACGCCACCTTCCGGGACGCGCTCAACCTGCCCGATCGCGCCCACGTCAAGATCGGCGGCACCGATATCGGGATCGTCACCGGGATTTCGACGACGGCGTTCCTCGCCGATGTCGAGATGCTGATCCGCACCGATATCCAGTTGCCGCAGGGCACCACCGTGGAGCTGCGCCAGGCGACTCCGCTCGGTGACATCTTCGTGGCGATGACCCTGCCCAGCGCCGCGGAGGCCGGACCGCCGCTGCGCGAGGGCGCGACCATCGGCACCGAACTCACCGCATCCGCCGCCTCGGTCGAGCAGCTGATGATGTCGGTGTCGATGCTGATCAACGGCGGCGGACTCAATCAGGCGGCCAAGGTCACCTCCGAGCTCAATTCCATCTTCGCGGGCAAGGCACCCCAACTGCAGCACCTGGTCGGGGAGATGACCTCGGTCATCGCCGCGCTCAACGCCCGCACCGGCGACCTCGACGCGACGCTGTCCGGCTTGTCGGTGCTGACCGGCGAATTGGCCCGGCGCAAAGCCGAACTCGGCGCCGCGGCCGACAGCTTCCCGCAACTGATCGGGCTGTTCGCCGAGAACAACCAGGCCATCGTCGACCTGATCAACAAGGTCGCGGTGACCATGGACGCCCTCGGCGACTTCAGCGCGACCAACGGGCCGCAGTTCGTCAGCCTGTTCCAGAGCATCCAGAATCTGATGTCGGGCTTCGCCCAGATGGGCGATGACCTCACCGGCACGCTCGATGGCCTGCACACCATCTACCCCCCGGTCATGAACACCATGCAGGGACCGACCCTGGCCGTCGGAGCGATCCTGTCCTACCTCGATGTCGGTGCGATCACCGATCCGGCCGGCAGCCGCTGGCCCGACGGTACCGACGTGCCCGCGTTCATCGGCAGCATCACCGACGTGATCGCCAAGGTGACCGGGCGTCTCAACAGCACACCGAAGCCGCCGACCCAAGAGGGGCCCCGATGAATTCACCGTTGTGGGAGTGGCTGGTTCGCCGTCGCATCGCGGTCGCCAATGCCGGCCTGGTCGTCGTCCTGCTGTTGGGCAGCCTGTATCTGGGCGGCGCGGTCCTGCGGATCGACCCGACGAGCAAGAACTACGTCGTCACCGTCGAGCTGGCCCTCTCGGGTGGACTCGCCAAGGGCGGCGACGTGACCTTCCGTGGCGTTCGGGTCGGGCGGGTCGATGATGTGCGGGTCGCCGGAGACGGGGTCGCGGCCGTGGCCGAGATCGAGGAGGGCACCCGGATTCCGGTCGGCGGCACCGTCGCCGTCGCCCGCTTGTCGGCTGCCGGCGAGCAGTACCTGGACTTCCGCCCCGTCACCGACAGCGGACCGTATCTGCGCGACGGCTCTGTCGTCGCCCGCGCGGACACCGCCGTTCCGGTGCAGGTGCAGTCGGTGCTGGCGAATATGTCGGGCCTGGTCAGCGGATTGAATCCCGATCGGCTCAATGTCATCGTCAACGAACTCGACAAAGCGCTCGCGGGCGGACCGGACGGCCTGCGCAACATGATCTCCGGGATCAGTCGCGCGATGGCGGGTCTCAACGATCTGCTGCCACAGACCGAGCACCTGCTGCGCAATCTCGAGGTCATCGCCGAGACCACCTCGCACGCGCAACCCGACCTCGGCACTCTCACCAACTCGGGTAGTGCCCTCTTCCAGCAGTTCTCCGCGGCCGATGCCGAACTGCGGCATCTGCTCCAGGAGGGCCCGGGACAGCTGGCCACGCTCGGGGGTTTCATCTCCGATACCCACAACCCGATCACGGACCTGGTGACGAACTTCGTCGCGATCACCCGGGCCGCGAAATTGCGTCAGCCCGCGATCGAGCTGTTGTTCCCGACGTTGAGCCGCTTCGCCGAGGCGGTCGGCATCCCGGCCCACGACAACGCCTTCTTCACGCTGGTGGACCCGTGGCCGCGACCGACCTGCGACTACGACACTGTCCCGATCCTGCCCACCAAGGCCACCACCGATACCAGGGTGCGCCTCTACAACTACTGCGTCACCGACAACCCCGCGCTGCAGATCCGTGGGTCGGCGAACGCACCACGACCCGCCGGCCCCGACAACGGAGCGGGACCGCCGCCCGGTGTCACCGGTGACGAACTGTCCCAGCCCTCGGTGCCCGCACCCAGATAAGGAGAACGAAAAACGATGACCAACGACGAAACATCCACCAGCACCGCACCATCGGAAGGGCAGGCGGACACGGCCGTTTCGACGACGGCGACCAAAGCCACGTGGTGGGCGATGGACCGCAAGACCCTCGGCCTGCGCGGCGCCGCCGCGATCGTCCTCGGCGCCTCGGTGGCGACCTCGGTGTTCCTGTTCGTGGAGAACAAGAACAGCACCGATCTCCTCGACGCCCAGAAGCAGGCCCGCGAGGCCGCGTGCCACTACGCGCCCGCCTTGGCCGACTACGACAGCAAGAACCTCGACACCTACTTCAAGGCTGTCCTCGCGGGCGCGACGGGTGACTGGAAGAAGCAGTTCGAATCCACCAGCACCGAGTTGCGCGACGCGCTCACCCAGGGTGAGGTCGTCTCCAAGGTCACCGATACGCAGTGCGCGCTGCGCGTCGGCGACGAGAACTCCGCCGAGGCGATCGTGGTGATCGGTACCACCATCTCCAGCCTCGGCACCGACCACAAGGCCAAGCCGAGCCAGCTGTCGATGGTGTTCAACCTCCGCAATGACGACGGCCGCTGGCTCGTCGAGAAGGTGAATTCCCCGTTGACCTCACCACCCACCCCATGACTCGATCCGTCGGATCGACCGCGCGCCCCGAGGCGATAGCATGACAGGCAAGATCATCGGGAACTCACTGTCCCCGCGTAGAACGAAGGCGAAGACGACGAGCAAGCAGACAGACGACTCCCCCGCGGACGCGCCGACTCGCCAGGTCAGGCGCAGGCCGAAGAATCGTCGTGCCCAGATCGCGGCGGAGTCGGCCGCCGCCTTCGGCGCGCACGGCTACCACGGCGTCAGCATGGACGACATCGCGCGGCGCCTCGATATCAGTTCGACCGCGCTGTATCGGCATTTCCCGAGCAAATACGCGCTGTTCCGGGAGGAACTGCTGCGCTTGTCCGGGATAGCGCTGGGCGCGGTCGAGCTGCCCGCCGAAGCCGCCGACTGGACACCACGCCAGCGCGTCGATCACGTGCTCGACGCCATCATCGCCTTGACCATCGCCAATCGGCCGACCGTGGCGCTGGCACGCTGGGAGCGCCGCTACCTCGAGCCGTCGGATCTGCAGGAACTCACCGATCAATTCACCACGGCCATCGCCACGCTACGCAGGCTGATCGGCGAGGTACGACCCGAGCTGGACGGTCGGGACCGGGCGGTTCGCGCGGTCTCGATCTTCGCTGTGGTGAGCAGCATCGGCGACCACCATGCCACCATTCCGGCGAAGGCTCTCACCCGGCTGCTCCATTCGACCAGCTGGGCATTGATCGAGGCTGATCTGCGCGGGCTCGACAGCACGAAGAGCACCGCCGGCCAGGGCGAGCAGCCGCAGCCGTTCAAGCACGATCTGCTGCTGGGCAAGGCCGTCGACCTGTTCCATGAGCGCGGCTATCCGAATGTCAGTATGGAGGACATCGCCGCCGCCGCGGATCTGTCGGCGGCATCGGCGGTGTATCGCTACTACCGGAGCAAGAGCGACCTGTTGGTCGCCGCGTTCCGGCGCGCCGCAGACCGGGTCTCGGGAGCGATCGCGCCCGCGGTGGCCGCCGCGGACACTCCCGCCGAGGCGCTGGGCACCCTGATCGAACTCTATGTCGCCGGTTCGTTCGCCGATCGCGCACTGACCTTCGTCTACTACGCCGAGTTCAGCCATGTCGACCAACCGGACCAGGTGACGCTGCGCCATCTGCAGCAGTTGATCATCACCGAATGGGCGAAGCTGGTGGTGGAGACCAAACCGGAATTGTCCATCGGCGAGGCCCGAATTCTCGTGCACGCGGCCTTCAGCCTCGTGGTCGACCTCGGACGCACCTTCGGCGACCATGGAATCAGTCCGCAGGAGACCGTGATCGGCTTGCTGGAAGCGATTCTGCTCGAACCGTCTGTGCCTCGGTAGGCAGTGCGCGACTCGCGCCCGTCCAGCGAAGGGGGCGTCCGACCGTGACCGGTCGGGCGCCCCTTTCGTGTCAGAGACCGAACGTCTTGCCGATGATGTCGCGCTGGATCTCGCTCGTGCCACCGAAGATCGTGGAGACCAGGGCACCGCGGACATGCTTTTCCATGTCGAACTCACGGGCGTAGCCGTAGCCGCCCATCATCTGCATCCCGGCCAGTGCGACCTGCTTGGACGTCTCGGTGGCCTTGAGCTTGGCCATCGACGCTTCGCGCGCGAAGGTCTTGGTGGGGTTGGCATCGACGGCGGCGGCCACACTGTAGACCAGCAGTTTGGTGCACTCGATCTCGGTCGCGAGGTCGGCCACCCGGTGCCGCAGCGCCTGGAAGGAACCGATCGGCCGCCCGAACTGCTTGCGCTCACTGATGAACTGGAGCGTGTCCTCGAAGGCGCGCTCGGCGGCGCCGAGGCTCATCGCGGCCAGGATGAGCCGTTCGAAGTTCAACCCGGTCATCAGCTGACGCCAGCCGTTGCCGACCTCGCCGACCACCGCGTCCTCGGGGAGCAGACAGTCGGTGAAGTACAGGTCGTTGGTTTCCTTCTGGTTGCCCATCAGCTCGATCGGGCTGATCTTGAGCCCCGGCGTGTTGGCGGGCACGTGGAACATGGTGAGTCCCTCGTGCTTGCCGCCGCTGCGATCGGTACGCACGACCAGCAGGATGTTCTCCGAGATGTGCGCGTTGGAGCACCAGGTCTTCTGACCGTTGATCAGCCAGCCGTCGTTGGTCTTCTCCGCCTTGGCGGTGATGTTGCCGACGTCGGAGCCCGCCTCCGGTTCCGACATCGAAATCGACTGCGACGCACCACGAACGATGCCGCGCAGCACCGTGTCCTTCTGCGCCTCGGTACCGAACTTGGCATAGGCGCCACCGGTGATGAGAGTCGGTCCGATCGCGCCGATCGGCAGCATGCCGCGCAGGCTCTCCTCGAGCAGGATGCACATGTCGACCATCGTGGCGTCGGAGCCGCCGTACTCCTCCGGCACGGTCAGGCCGAGCCAGCCCAGTTCGGCCATCTTGCCGTAGACACCCGCGTGGTGCTGCTCGGCATCGTGGTCGGTGAGCGCGTCACGCTTCTCCCTGGTGCCCGCCTCCCGCTTGGCGAACGCGGCGACCGCGGCCGCGAAATCCTGCTGTTCCGGGCTGAATTCGACGCCCATAGTGATTGTCTCCCTTGCTCTTCGTTGGATCGAGGATTTACTACCGGTGGATCCCGGCGCGGAATTCGTCGATGTTGACGGCGAGATGTCTCGCCCGTCGCCGCGGCGCGGCCTTCCTGCCCTCGGCGCGACTGCCCGCCGAGCCCGGTGCAACCACCCGAGCGCGTGCGACGGCATCGGCAGCCTCGTCATCGTTGCGCCGACGTCGCGCGACCGCACCGGCCACAGGATGGCGGGTCTCGAGAAACTGCTGTTCAGCAGCCTCTATGGCCGGAAATTCAGTCATCGGTGACTTCTTTCGAAAGGATCCGGAGTGGGCCCGGCGGCGCAGACCGGAACGTCGGATCGACCAGGGTCGGCCCAGCAATTCCCGTGCTCGGCCCGAGTTCGTTGACAGGAACGCTCCAGCTCGGTTAAGTTAACACCCATTCTCAATAAGTTAATCATGATTCTCGCCGGATGCAAAGAGCCCCTGGGTTTCCAGCCACCGGCGCAGAACTCTCGAGCGGAGAGAGGCTCCATGCTGCGCACCCGATTCACCGAGGCCTTCGGTGTCGAGCACCCCATCGTGCAGGGCGGGATGATGTGGGTCGGCCGTGCCGAACTCGCGGCCGCGGTCTCGGAGGCGGGTGGTCTCGGCATCATCACCGGGCTGACCCAGCCGACCCCGCAGGCACTGCGCGAGGAAATCGCCCGGACCAGGGACCTCACCGACAAACCGTTCGGCGTGAACCTGACGATCCTGCCTTCGATCACGCCGCCGCCGTACGCGGAGTACCGCCAGGCCATCATCGACGGCGGCGTCCAGATCGTCGAGATCGCCGGCGGCAACCCCGCGACCCACCTGCCCTTCCTCAAGGACGCGGGCATCAAGGTGCTGCACAAGTGCACCAGCGTCAAGCACGCGCTCAAGGCCCAGCAGGTCGGTGTCGACGGGGTGAGCATCGACGGCTTCGAATGCGCCGGTCATCCCGGCGAGAACGACACCCCCGGGCTGGTCCTGATTCCCGCCGCCGCTCGCGAGATCGAGATCCCGATGATCGCCTCCGGCGGCATCGCCGATGCTCGCGGGCTGGTCGCCGCGATGGCGCTCGGCGCGGACGGCGTCAACATGGGCACCAGGTTCCTGTGTACTGTCGAGTCGCCCATCGCGCACGTGGTCAAGGAACAGATCGTCGCCAACACCGAGCTCGACACCAAGCTGATCTTCCGGACCTTGAACAACACGGCCCGTGTCGCCGACAACGCCGTCAGTCGCCAGGTCGTCGAGATCGAACGCGGTGGAGGCACCTTCGACGACGTCCGCGAACTCGTCGCGGGCGCTCGCGGCCGCAAGGTCTACGAGGAAGGCGACCTCGACGCCGGAATCTGGAGCGTCGGCCAGTGCCAGGGCTTGATCCACGACATTCCCACCTGCGCGGACCTGGTGGCACGGATCGTGCGCGAGGCCGAGGCGCTCATCGCGGGGCGCCTGTCCAACGCGATCGTCGAGACGGTGGCCCGATGAGCGACAGCATCCTGGCCAAGGAGGAGAACGGCGTCCTGCGCTTGACGATCGATCGTCAAGCACGGCTGAACGCGATCGACCTCGCCGCCATGAACGAACTGGGCGACCTCATCAGCGCCGCCGCGGATACGCCGTCCGTTCGGGTGATCGTGCTGACCGGCGCGGGCAAAGCGTTCTGCACCGGCGCCGACTTGGCGGCCGCCGCTGCCGCGGGTGGCAACGAAGCCTCGCCGGAAGTCGTCATGGACAACGCCAACGCGATGATCCGCGCGATCATCGCCTCACCGCTTCCGGTGATCGCCCGGGTCAACGGGCCGGCCGCCGGTGTCGGCGCGTCGATCGCGCTGGCCGCCGACCTCATCTACGCGGCCGACAGCGCCTACCTGCTGCTCCCGTTCACCTCCATCGGCCTGATGCCCGACGGCGGTGCGACGGCGGTCGTCGCCGCCGCCATGGGTCGCGCCAAGGCCGCGGAAATGGCGCTGCTCGGCGCCCGCCTGCCCGCCGCCGACGCCGCCGCGGCGGGCTTGATCACTCGCTGCGTCCCCGCCGCCGAACTCGACGATCAGATCGACGCCGTCGCCGCTCAGCTCGCGGTGGGGCCCCGCCGCGCACTGGAGCTGACGAAGGCCGCCATCAACGCAGCGACGCTGACCGAACTCGACGCCGCGCTCGCGCGGGAGAAGGACGGACAGATCGAACTGCTCACCTCCGCGGATTTCCTCGAAGGAATGACCGCGATGCTGACCCGTCGCGCGCCGAACTTCACCGGCGCCGCGCATCCGATCGCCGAACCCGCCTAACCCCTTCCGCGCCTTCTAGGAGACGACGATGTCCACAGAACCCCTGCGCTCGCGCCGCAATCACTGGATGAACCAGGTGGCGATCCATGCCACCACCATCCCGGACTCGCCCGCCGTGCGTTACCTCGGCAAGACCACCACCTGGGGCGAACTGCACTGGCGGGTAGGGCGGTTGGCCGACGCACTCGAACGCCGCGGTGTCCAGCCGGGCGACCGCGTGATGATCCTGATGCTCAACAACACCGAGTACCTCGAGTCGGTGTTCGCGATCAACACACTCGGTGCTATCGCGGTGCCGGTGAACTTCCGGCTCACGCCGACCGAACTCGCCTTCCTGGTCGCCGACAGCGGCTCCGCGGTGATCATCACCGACGCGGTGCTGGCCCCGCTCGCCGCGGCCGTCGCCGCCCAGTCCCCCGACCTGCGTACCCGTATCGTGGTCGGCGCACCGACCGACGACGGTGTTCTCGGTTACGAGGACCTCATCGCGGAGAACGGCGAACCGCACACGCCGCGCGATATCGCCGAGGACACCGCCGCGCTGATCATGTACACCTCCGGCACGACCGGAAACCCCAAGGGCGCTGTCCTGACCCACCTGAACATGAGTTCGCAGGCCCTCACCTGCATCCGCGCGATGCGCTACAGCGCCGACGACATCGCCTTCTGCGCGTCACCGCTGTTCCACATCGCCGGATTGGGCAGCGTTGCTTCGTGTTTCGTCCTCGGGGCGTTGACGGTGATCCATCCGCTCAAGGCCTTCGACGCGGGCGAAGTGCTCGATGCCTGGGAGGCAGAGCGCGCGACCTCGGTGTTCCTCGTGCCCGCCCAGTGGCAGGTGGTGTGCGCCGATCCGACTGTCGCACAGCGTGATCTGCGACTGCGGGTGATCAGCTGGGGCGCGGCTCCGGCTTCCGACACCGTGCTGCGGGCCATGGCCGAGACCTTCCCGAACGCGCTCAATGTGGCGGTCTTCGGGCAGACCGAGATGTCGCCGATCACCTGCGTGCTCGACGGCGAGGACGCGATCCGCAAGCTCGGTTCCGTCGGCAAGCCGATCCCGACCATCGCCACCCGCGTGGTCGATGACGAGATGAACGACGTCGCCCAGGGCGAGATCGGCGAAATCGTCTATCGTGGACCGACTTTGATGCGCGAGTACTGGAACAACCCACGCGCGACCGCGGACTCGTTCGCGGGCGGCTGGTTCCACTCCGGTGACCTCGTCCGCGTCGACGAGGAGGGCTTCGTCTACGTCGTCGACCGCAAGAAGGACATGATCATCTCCGGCGGTGAGAACATCTACTGCGCCGAGGTGGAGAACGTGCTGTTCGCGCACCCGCGAATCAGAGAGGCCGCGGTGATCGGCCGCGTCGACGAGAAATGGGGCGAGGTCCCGGTCGCGGTCGTCGCCGTGGAGGACGCCGACGACATCAGTCTCGCCGACCTCGAACCGCACCTCAACACCCATCTCGCCCGCTACAAGCACCCGAAGGACCTCGTGGTGGTCGACGCGCTGCCGCGTAACGCGGGTGGCAAGGTGGTCAAGCCCGAACTGCGCAAACTGTACGGCTCGACGGGCTTGACGCTCACCAGCTGAGTCACGTCGATTCCGCTCCGAATTCCGGCGGTGGTCTCCTCGGCAGCCGAGCCGAGAAGACCACCGCCGGTCTCGTTGTCGACCAGGATCGAATACGTCGGCCATTTCGGCAGCGGTATGCGCGGTCCCAGTAATTCAGCAACTACTTTGGCACCCAAATGACACAATTCGACTGTGTATCAACACAATAGAGCATCATTGGCGCCCCATGTTACTGTTCCTTCCGCATCATTGGTTCGGAACATGATGCACCGCACGAGCGGCCGTCGACGAAGCCGGTTCGCTCGTGCGGACCCGGGAAAGCGTCAACGCCACAATGACAATGGCATCGGGCCATACCGACCGATAACACCCCGCTGAGTCGAACGGTGCTGCGACGAGCAGAGCAGCTCCCCGCCCCGACGTCTGGTCGGCGTGGAAAGGGGCACCACAGTGACAATCCCATCCGATAATGGCGAATGGCGGCCGACGTTGCACGACGTGGCAGCGTTGACCGATCAACTCGTCAGCCATTTCATCGACGAGGTAGCGACCTGCGATATTTCGCCCGGCACACCGATGGCGACGAACCTCGCAGCGATCACCCGAACATCCCTCGAGATAGCGCAGGCAATGCTCGAGGGACGCGACATCGCACACGAACTCGGCGAACTCGCGAATATCGCCGTGGAATGGGCGCGCGAAGGCGTGCCCATCGATCCGGTGCTGCACGGCTTCCATGAAGGCGTACGGATCATTGTCGGCCAATTGTTCGACCAATATCAGGATTGCACTCGCGAAACTCTGATCGACGGATTCCGGATCGCCATGACGATCAACGATCAGCTCTGCACCACAGTCGCTCACGCCTACATCGGCGAGCACGGCGGTGTGACATCGGGACAGGACGCCGAGCGAACGCTCACCTCCGCCCTCCTGGCCGGCCAGTGGACATCCTCGCCGGCCCGCAAATGCGGCATCCCTGTCGCGGACACGTACTCGGTGCTCGCCATCGCGATACGCGTGCACCCGGACGCGGGGATCGCCCTGCACTACCTGCGCAGGTTGCGGAAAGCCCTCAGCCAGCGCAGCGACGGCAAGGCCTTGGCACGGCTGTCCGTCGACGGCGGGACCGTGCTCATCCCGGCCGAGGCGGTGGCCGAGCACGACCTCGATGCACTGGTCGCCGCGCTGGCGGCGGCCGCGCAGGTCGAGCTCGTCGCGGCGGTGGTGTCCGCATCCGCCGCCGATGTCGCGTCAGCGGCGAAAACCGCCCACGAGATTCTCGATGTCGTGGAGCGACTCGAATGCGCACCCGGTCTCTATCGATTCGGTCAACTGGCACTGGAATACCAGCTTTCACGGCCGGGACACGGACTGTCCCGACTCGGCGAGTTGTTGGCGCCGCTGGACGAGCATCCGGAATTGCGCAGAACACTGCGGGTACACATCTCCAACAACTTGAACCGGGCGCAGACCGCTCGGGTCATGAATATCCATACCAACACCGTCGACTATCGACTTCGCCGAATCGCCAGGCTCACCGGGCTCAATCCGGCGCGAGCGTCGGACCTGTGGCAGTTGCGGTCGGCGATGGTCGCTCGGGACTGCCGCGACGACGACCCCGAGTACTGAGAGAGCCCATGTAGCCGCCACTTCGAGCGACTACGTCACGGCAGCGAAATACCGAAGTGAGCACTCGCTCACTTCGGTATCGACACAGCGCTCACAGCGGCGCGGACGTCGCTAATTCTCCTGGTAGTTCGCTTTACGCACGACCAGTGCCGACTGCAGATACCAGAGTCCATCGGCCGACGAAGGGTCGAATCCCGTCAATTTTCGGATGCCTTTCAGACGGTAGTCGATGGTGTTCATGTGAACGTTGAGCTGGCGTGCGGTTCGGCGACGGTTCAGGTTGTTCTCGAGGTGCGTGCACAGAGTTTCCATCAGAATCGGATGCTCATCGAGTGGATTCAGAATCGCGTCGAGGTGACGGCGCACCGGCGACGGCCTGGTCAGCTGATATTCCACTGCCAGATCCGCGAAACGGAACAGGCCGGGTGGGCGCCGCATTCTTTGCGCGAGATCCAGGAGTTCGCACAGCTGATCAACGGTTTCCGGAATTTTCGCCGGCGGCGCCTCCGCGCAGACCGCGGTCATGGCCACGCCGGCTACCGCGGAGAGCGCAGCCAACATCCCGTCGAGGTCCCTCGCCTCCGCCGACGGGATGAGTACGACACCACCGCGCGCATCGAGTCGCGACAACGAACGTACCGACCAATGCGAATCCAGGGTTGCCCGGATAGTCCGAATCATCCGACGGACATCCATCTGGGTGACAAAGGTGTCGGACATGCCGTCGTCGCGGGGCGGAAAATGTAGTGCCAGCACGGCGTAACTCTCGGCGACCTCGATGCCGCTGCACCGCGTCACCGTCGACGTGTCCTGCCCGCCGAGCAGCGCCACCGCCAAGGCGTTCCTGGTCCGCTGATCCTCGACGACCTCGGCCTCGAAATGGTCGGTGTACGCGAGCGAGATCGCCGCCGTCACGCTGTCCAGCATTTCGGTGGCCAGTTGGCGCACGACTGTAAGCTTCTGGTCTTCGGTACCGACCACACTCGAGGCGATCAGTTCCAAACTCGTGGTGAAGCCCTCATCTATCGCACGATTGATCAGTTCACTCGGCACCTCGGTTCGCGCCCGCGGCGACCCGGCGGTGCGATGCCGAACGGCCTCGCCGCGCCCACGGGGCGAACGGGGCACCAGCGCGGAGCTCGGTAGCACGTCAACGGCGGCCATGGCGCCACGATCGTGCGTCGCCATGCTCTCGAGCATTCGGGAGACCAGCTCGTCGGCGAGCGCCCGGACTCTGATGGCAGCCTCCGCCGTGGCCACACGGGGCCGCGCGGAGTCGATTCCGGTTGAATAGTCGGTAGTCATCTTTGACTTCCTCACTGCGTTCAACGTCGCCTCTAGGCGGCGATAGCTGGCAAGCAGTCTCCCACGCGGGAGGTGCCAGCACAAGTTTATGTTAATGCCTATTCCAGCAGGCGTGGGATCGTTCGGCATCGAAAGTCGGTCGCTTCGCAACACCGCAGCGCGATCCCCGCGCTGGTAGCGGCATCGATCAGACCCGCTGAGCTGAGGATCGACCGGCCACCAGCAAACCGGCCGCAGTACGAGACCCTTCGAGCGGACTACTTCAATCCCGAGACAGGAGGCGGCGCTGGAGTTAAGTTACTGACAATTCATTGCCGCCGGGCATTCCGGCAGTCGTCGTCGACTCCACCGTCGGTGACGTCGCGCGAAACGAGGACGACCACCATGGACGGATCGAATCGACGCAGCGCGCCTGCGTCCGACGACGATGGCGACGCATCGCGCGAAGTCCCGCCGCTCTATCAGCGGATCGGCGGTCACGCTGCCCTGGAGACAGTCGTCGACGACCTGTACCTGCGCATCCTCGCCGATGAGCGGCTGTCACCGTTCTTCGCCGGCACCGACCTCACCCGCATGAAGGGCCGACAGGTCGAGTTCTTCGCCGCGCTGCTCGGCGGACCCACGCCATACGTCGGCGCCTCGATGCGAACCGTTCACCGAGGACGCGGCATCACCGCGGGCCATTTCGGCCTGGTCGCAGGCCATCTCACCGACGCACTCACCGCAGCGGGGCTCGATCGAGAACTGACCGACCAGGTGATCGGCGCGGTCGCCTCACTGGCCGGCGACATCGCCACGGCTCGGGAGTCACCGACCCCGCCGTGACCGGCCACCACCGCGCCCGCGACCTGACCTCACCGCGGATCGGCGCTCCCGAGCTTGCGACGCAGCAGTTTGCCCGTGGCATTGCGCGGCAACTCGTCGACGAACACCACATCCCGTGGAACTTTGTGGCGCGCGAGGGTCGCTTTGACATAGTCCTTGATCTGTTGCGCGTCGCAGGACGCATCCGGTGCGAGCACAACGAACGCGCGCAGGCGTTTGCCGAAGTCGGGATCTTCCACCCCCACGACCGCCGCCTCGAGGATGTCGGGTCGCTCCACGAGCAGGTTCTCGACCTCGAGCGGAAAGACGTTCTCCCCGCCGGAGATGATCATGTCGTCGTCTCGACCGTCGATGAACAGCCTTCCCGCCGCGTCGAAATGGCCGATATCGCCGCTGGACTGCATGCCGTCGACAGTCTCCTTACCCGTACCGTCGGTGTAACCGCCGAAACTCAGTGCGCTGGCGACGAAGATGGTGCCGACAACACCCGGCTCGGTGACCCGACGGCGCTGGTCGTCATAGATCGCGACCCGGCAGCCCACGGGTGGGCGACCGACGGTGCCCGGCGCTTCCCGCATATCGGACGGCGTGGCGACGGCCGCCACCGCCACCTCCGTCGAGGCGTACAGGTTGTAGAGCACCTCACCGAACGCCCGCGCGGTACGCCTGCTCAGGTCGGGCGAAATAGAGGATCCGGCCGCGAAGATCACCTTCAGCGAGGACGTGTCGTATTCGGCCAGCACGGGTTCCCCCAGATCGACGATGCGCTGCAGCATCGTCGGCACCAGCACCAGCGTGCCCGCGCGATGGTGTTCGATATCGGCCAGCGTGCGACGCGGGTCGAACTTGCGCTGCTGCAAGACGATCGCGTTGCCCAGCGCCCAGCCCAGAATCAGCTGTGACAGACCGGTGCCGTGAAACGCCGGCGCCGCGAGCACGGTCGCACTCGCCTTCGGCAAGGGGATCCGGTCGAGGAACTGCGCCGATTGCAGGGGCGAAACCTTGCCTCGCGGCGCACCCTTGGGTGTGCCGGTAGTGCCGCTGGTGAGTACCACGATCCCGCCGGGCCGGGTAGGAGCCTTCGGCGGGCGAGTGGTTCGACCCGCTCGAACATCGTCCAGAGTGGGTCGTCCGTGGTTCACCCAGCCGTCGTTCGAGGTCAGAATCATTGGTAACTTATCGGCCAATTCGCCGAAGCGGTCGACGAACTCGGCGTCGAGCAGGACCGCACCCACGTTTTCGCGTTCCGCCACCGAAACGAGCTGCGGGCCAGCCATTCCCGTATTGAGCAGCACGATACGCGCACCCAGCTTGCCCGCCGCGAGAAGCGACAACACCATCCCCCGATGGTCGCGACACAGCGCGGCCAGCACGGTGTCACTCGCGATCCCCCGCGCGACAAGGCCGTTGGCCACCGCGTTCGACAGGCTGTCGAGCTCCGCGAAGGTCAACGACCCCTGCTCGTCGACGATGGCGGTGGCAGCGCCGTCACTGCGCGCAGCGTGCGCGAACGCGGTGACCACCGGACCGAGCACCGCCGCGTCCCTTGCCGTGCGCACCAACTCCGCCGGGTGCTGGAGTTCGATCGCGCCGCTTCTACGCAGCACGCCGACGGCGGACAGGCCGTCAGCCACCGTTCTGACCAGGGCTGCAGGCATGCTCGGGATCGCCGACATGGACACCTCCGAAGGATTCGAGTACTCGGGACAGCCGATCGGAACCTACGCACCGACAGCCGATGGCGATCGTATCCCTAGTCGGAACCATTAGTAACTTATTGCGGTCGAAAGTACCGGGAAAGCATTGTGGAAGCCCGGGCCCGAATGAGAACATGAGTCCGTGAATCTCTCATCCTTTCGAACCGGAGGTCGGTCATGACCCGTGCAGCGAGGGCTGGTCGGCCGCAGGACGTCTCGGACGACATCGCGCGCAGGCACCGCTACCTCAACGGCGTCGGCGCCCTGCTCGGCGGCCCGGCGAACGTGATCATGCAGCTGAGCCTGCCGCCGGTGGGTCGCGGCGTGGTGGAGAGCGTCGTCGAATCGGGCAGCTACGCCACGCGTCCGGCCAAGCGCGGCCGAACCACGCTCACCTACCTCGCGGTGGCGATGATCGGAACCGACGAGGACCAGGCCGCCTACCGTGCCGCGGTGGGCACCGCGCACCGGCAGGTGCGCTCGGGACCGCAGAGCCCTGTTCGGTACAACGCCTTCGACCCTCAGCTGCAACTGTGGGTGGCCGGCTGCCTGTACCGAGGTGTCGTCGACACGATGGACCTGCTCTACGGCGGCATGAACGAGCAGGATGCCGAACAGATGTATCGCGATGCCGCCAGGTTCGGGACAACGCTGCAGATGCCGGCCGAGCTGTGGCCCGCCGACCGCGCGGCCTTCGAGCGGTACTGGGACTCGATGGTCGGTGAACTGTCCTTCGACGACGAAGTCCGCACCTACCTGCTCACCTACGTGGTCGGGCTGGCGGCATGGAGTCGAGGCGTACGCGTGGCGTTCGGCCCGGTGAATCGCTTCTTCACCACCGGGTTTCTGCCCCAGCGGTTCCGCGACGAGATGGGCCTGCGGTGGAGTCCGCGCAGGCAGCGCGTGTTCGAGATCGTGATGCGCACGACGGGCCGACTGCTCGAGGTGTTGCCGGACGCTTGGCGAGCAAAGCCCTTCGAGCGCTACCTCGACGACATGCGTGAGCGTCGATCACAGGGCAAGAGCCTCATCTGAGCCACCTGTGATGAGGCGAGAGTTGCATCGGGCCGGATCCTCCGTCGCTTTCCCCCATCGCTGCGGCGAATTCGTCGTCACCCTGCCCGAGGCATTCCAGGCGACGGTGGCGCTGGGTGGGGACGCGACAGCGTTGCGCAGCCACGACCGAACGACGCGGCTCTCCTGGCGTCGATACGGCGACGCGGTGCGTGACATCGCGTGCGGTCTGCTCGAGTTGTCGGTCGAAAAGGGTGAGACGATCGGCCTGATGTTGGCGAACAGACCGGAATTCCACCTGGTCGATACCGCCGCCCTGCATGTCGGCGCCACGCCCTTCTCGATCTACAACACGATGGCTCCCCAGCAGATCGCCGAGGTGTGTGCCAACGCCCAGAACCGGATCATCGTCACCGAGAGCCGGTTCCTGCCCGTTCTCCGGCAAGCCGGGGTGACGTTCGAGGTCGTCATCTGTATCGACGATCCGATCCGCGGAACGCTCTCGCTGGACCGGCTCGCCGGAATGAGAACGCAGGCACACCTTTTCGAGTCGGTGTGGCGCGATGTCCGGCCCGACGATCTCGCGACCATCAGCTACACCTCGGGGACGACCGGCTCACCGAAGGGGGTGGAGTTGTCGCATGCCAACATCCTGGCCCAATTGGTCGGGCTAGCCGACCATCTCCCCGTGGGTCCGCGAGATCGGATTCTGTCGTACCTGCCCGCCGCCCATATCGCGGACCGGGTCACCGCCCACTACGGCGCGATGGTCCGCGGCGTCGCGGTCACGACACTGCACGATCCCACGAGGTTGGCGGAGGCGATGTCGGACACGCGCCCGACGATCGTGTTCGGGGTTCCGCAGGTGTGGCAGAAGACCCGATCCGCGATCGAGCGTGGCATCGAGACTGCGCCGAGCGCCCGGGTCCGCAGGGTCGGCCGGTGGGCGCTGGCCGTCGGACAGCGCTGCGCGAACATGCGCAGCGAAGGCGCCACGCCCGGGCCGTGGCTGCGGCTTCGGTACCGGTTGGCCGATCGGTTGGTGCTGCGGCGGGTGCTGCGGGCAGCGGGCCTGGACGCCGTGCGTTTCGCGGTGTCGGGTGCCGCACCACTGTCCGAGGACGCGGCACAGTTCTTTCCGGCGTTCGGCATTGCGCTGACCCAGGTCTGGGGGCTCACCGAGGCCACCGGCGTCTGCACCACCACCTCGTCGGCCACGGTCTCGACGAGTTCGGTCGGAACGCCGGTAGCCGGCATCGACATGCGACTCGGTATCGATGGCGAGATCTTCGTGCGCGGACCGGCCGTCATGCGCGGCTACCACCGGGACCCGTCGGCCACCTACCGGGCCATCGATGCCGAGGGCTGGTTGCGGACCGGGGACCTGGGCGAGATCGATACCGAAGGCGGATTGCGCATCGTGGGGCGCAAGAGCGAGATGATCATCACCGATGAGGGTGACAACATCTCGCCCGCCATCATCGAGAACGCCATCGCCGCCGCGTCCTTCCTGATCGGCCATGTGATCGTTGTCGGCGAGCAGCGGCCCTACCTGACCGCGCTGATCACGCTGGACGAGGAGGCCATCGCCGCCGATGCCCGCCTGGCGCAGGTCGAGCCGGCGGCGCTCGAGGTCCTCTGTCAGCGACCCGGGGTTCGCGAAGCGGTGTCCGAGGCGGTTCGCGCCGTGAATTCCACGGTATCGGGACCCGAACAGGTCCGGCGATTCATATTGCTCGACCATGTCTGGCGACTCGGCAGCGCAGAAGTTACTCCCAAATCCAGCCTTCGGCGCCGGTCGATCGAGCAGAACTACGCCGCGCAGATCGATTCGCTCTACCATTCCTCGCCACCGATCAACGCCATTGACGTGACCATTACGCCGGCACCACCGAAGCCCGCATTCCACACCCAGAAGAACTCGCGCACCGAGCCGTATTCGGCCCACTGGCCGTCACGCGGACTGTAACGAAAAAATACTATCCATCTCGCCTGTGCGATACGGCGACGAAGAGCAAGGGTCACAATGCCCAGTTCACGCAGGATTCGGATATCGACACGCTCGAGCCCGATGGCAGTTCATCAGGCCGAGCAGGTGGCCGCGGGACTCGGTCGGCTCGGCGCCGCCACCGAGCTGATCAAACTCACGACGGCTGGTGACCGGTGGATGGGCGACCTGGCCGCGCTCGGTGGCAAGGGCGCGTTCGTCAAGGAAATCGACGGTGCGTTGCTCGCCGGCGAAGCCGATCTGGCGGTGCACTGCTTGAAGGATATTCCCGGCGATGTCCCCATTCCACCGGGTTTGACCTTCGCCGCCTATATGGCCCGCGAAGATGTGCGTGATGCCGTGATCAGCCGCAGCGGTGCCGCACTGTCCGATCTTCCTGTCGGCGCGACCGTCGGCACGAGTTCCGTCCGCCGAACGGCGCAACTGCGAATCCGTCACCCGCACCTCGACATTCAGCCGTTGCGCGGCAACGTCAACACCAGACTGGCTCGCCTCGACGAGGGGCATTTCGACGCGATCGTCGCCGCGGTATCGGGCCTTCGACGGGTCGGCCTGCAGCACCGGATCACCGAGACCCTCACGATCGAGCACATGTGCCCACCGATCGGCGCCGGCATCATCGTGCTGCAGTGTCGCGAGGACGACGACGAGGTGCGCCGGCTCACCGCCCAGTTGGACGATCCGGGCACCCGCCGCCAGGCCACCGCCGAACGAGCGATGCTGCACGCCCTGCAAGGACACTGCAACTCACCGATCGCGGGCCTGGCGACCGACGCCCCCGGCAGTCGGATCATGCTGCGGGGCAGCGTCTTCTCCCCGGACGGATCACGATGGCTCGACGCCCAGGACTGGGGCGTCGACGACGATCCCGAGGCCTTGGGATTCTTCATCGGGTCGAACCTGCTGCGCCAGGGCGCACGTCGATTGATCGACGAAATTCCGCACTGACCCCGGGCCGTTCGGGCGTCACCGTCGATTCTCGACAATTTGCCGCCATTGCGGGCTGGGCACAAAAGGAGAATGCCGACCGCGCATTCGTTCATCCGGCACCATCCACCAGCCCTGGCAATCTACCCCTCCAACTGTTAAGTTAACGTCCATTCTAGATATCGATGAGGCACACCGGATGTACCGCGTTCGGCCTTCGTCGACAACGAACGATCACCAGGAGAACCCGATGGCTGCTGATATTCGACGACCTGATCGCAGCGCGCGTGTCGTTCTCCCCGAGCCGACCGCCGCGGCGTGGGACTGGCAGTTGACCGCCCGATGCAGGCAGATGGAGCAGGAACTGTTCTTTCCGAGCGCCGAGGAACATCTCGGATCGGTCCGCACCCAGGTTCTGCACGCCAAGACGATCTGCCGAGCCTGCCCGGTACTCACCCATTGCCGCGCCTATGCGATCGAGGCCGGTGAGACACACGGCATCTGGGGCGGAATGACCGCGTTGGAACGCGCCAGGCACCGGCGTCGGACTTCTTTGCGCGGCACCGACACTTAGCAACCGCGCGGCCCACCGGTGCGCTAGCCGATTCCGGACAGCCCTGTCCAGAACAGGGCCACGGTGGTGTCGACCGCGTCGATCTTGGGAATCGGACGACCGGCGTCGAACCAGTAGCGAGCCGCCAGGTGGCTGGCACCGACGAGACCGAATGCGCAGGCCCGGGCGTGATAGGGGTCCATCCCCGCCGCGTCGAGTTCGGCACCGACCAGTGCGGCGCATTCGGTCATCGCCCGCCGTACCCGGGCCTCGACGCTCGGCTCACTCGGAACCGGAGTGTCGAAGACGAGCGTGTATCCGGCACCGTTGTCTTCGTCGACGAAGTCGAAATAGGCCGCCACCATGCGCCGCACCGTGTTCTCGGACCCGGTAGTCGTCCGGAGCGCGTCCCGGATACCGCCCACCATGCGGTCCAGATAGCGTTGCAGCACAGTGGAATACAGGTCCACCTTGCCCGTGAAGTGGTTGTAGAGCACCGGTTTGCTCACCTGGGCCCTGATGCTGATCTCTTCCATGCTGGCGCCGTGGAAACCGTGATCGACGAAGACGTCACGCGCGGCGCCGATGACGACCTCGCGGCGCCGCGCACGGGCGGCGCCGCGATCCGCGCGGGTGACGAAGTGCGCGTTTCCCGCCTCGCCGCGCGTCACGGTCATCGCGCCGCGCTCGCGGCCTCGGACCCGGTAGGCGATGAGCAGCCGATCACGCTCGCCACAACTGACCCCCCGCCCGGGATACGACGATATTGGGGACGACCGCGTTCGCGGACAGACGCGTGATGGCCAGCACCAGTTCCGCGATGTCACCGGTGGTGAGCATCGCCGCGCGGTCGAGCTCGTCGCGTTTCCACGCCGTCATATCGGTATCGACGTAGCCGGGCGAGATAGCTGTCGCGCTGACGCCGTTCGCGGATTCCTCCAGCGAAATGGTTTCGCAGAGCGACACCAGCGCGGCTTTCGACGCCCCGTAGGCGGCCAGCCCCGGCTCTCCCGCGACACCGGTGATCGATGCCAGCGCGACGATCTTCGCGCCGACGCCGGGGTTGCCCTTCGCCGTCTCACGCAGCAACGGCAGACAGTGCTGCACGAGAGTGAGGGGGCCACGAACGTTGATATCGAACATGCGGTGGTAACTCGACGAGCTCATCGTCGCCACCGGACCGGCGGTGCCGGTACCGGCGCAGTGCACCAGGACGTCGAGGCGACCGAACCGGTCGGCGTGGGTGTCGGCGAGCTGCTGCAACTGTTCAGGATCGTTCATGTTCGCGACCACGGGCACCACGTCGACGCCGTGGTCGTCGCGCAGCTCGCCGGCGGCATCGTCGAGGACCGCCTTGTCACGGGCGGCGAGCGTGAGGTCGTAACCGAGTTCGGCGAGGCGGCGCGCGACCTCCGCGCCGATCCCGCGCGAGCCGCCGGTGATCAGGGCACAACGTCGATCCGTCATCGCCGCGCCGATCCCGCGCCGGCCGGCACCACGATCAGCGCGCGGCGACGATCAGCCGACTCACCGAGCACGCCGGAGAACACGGTAGCCGGACGCACCCGCGACGGTCCCCCGCCGGACCCTCTCCGGCCAAACGATGGTCGAAGCACGTCGACGATGACTGCGGACATCTTTGGTTCTCCTCACGCCCTCTCGCCGACGGTCGGCGACAGATCAGATAAGTTAACCATGATTCTCGCAATTTCGGTAAGGGCAGCTCAGAACCCTCGCGGCGAGGCGGATTGTCACGCATCGAGCTCTATGTTAAGGACAATTCTCTCATTCCGGCATTGCGCCCGAGGTTCGATCACAGCCCTCCGACAGATCGGCCGTGCGGCAGGAACGTCCGGGCTCGAATCCCGGCGAGTACACGCCCCTATACGGTAGCGTCGCCCTCCGGCATCGGCCGGAGACGACGGCAGTCACCGCCGGGCACTCGGCGCCGACGACCCGATTCCGCGGCGCGGCATGCAGCTAAGTTACCAATCACCCCATCAAAACCGCACCTCAGGAGCTGGTGGCCTGTTCAACCACCCGCGAGCTCCGCGCACGTCCGGTCAGATGTGATGTCCATGCAGGTCATAGCCACCTGATGAGACCTCCGTACAGCGTCACACCACCCGAGCCCACCCTACCGGGTGGTGTCCATCCGCGTTACGTGGACACGGCGCCCCTCCCCCTGTTAAGTTACTCACTATTCTAGGCCGATCCGGTGAAGCGAAGTGAGTGCTCTCGCCACGGCCTAGGAGTCTGATCGTGCTCAATGAGGAGTAAAGTCATGGATAGACTCAACAGGCGCAATGCGCTGAAGGCCGGCGGAATGCTCGGCGTTGCCGGCACCCTCGGGTTGGCTGCGACGGCGCGGGCTGAACCGTGGACCTGGTCACCCGAAGGATCGGTGGCCGGCTCCGGCTCCGGTCTCGACCCGATGACGGTATGGGATCCCGAAGCCGACCAGCTGGTCGCCGGACTGATCGATCGCGGCGAGGTCCCCAAGGTCAACGAACTGTTGCGGACCTGGACCAGGAACGGTCAGGCACTGCCCGCCGGCCTGCCCGCGGAGTTGCGCGACTTCATGGAATACGCCCGCCGACTGCCGCAGTGGACCGACCCGGGCAAGTTGGATACCGCGATCTCGTTCAACAAGAAGCGCGGCCTGTATCTCGGAGTCCTGTACGGATTCGCCAGCGGCATGATGAGCACCGTCATCCCGAAGGAGGCGAAGGCCGTCTATTACTCCAAGGGCGGCCACGACCTCAAGGACCGTATTACCAAAACCGCGAAGCTCGGCTACGACATCGGCAGCTCGAATGCCTATGCCGCGGACGGGGAAATGATCGTCACCTGCGTCAAGACTCGACTGGTGCACGCGGCGGTGCGCCATCTGCTGCCGCAATCCCCGCACTGGGTGCACTCCGCCGAGGAGGACATCCCGATCAGCCAGAACGACATCATGGTCACCTGGCACAGCCTGCCGACGACGGTGATGAAGCACCTCAACAACTGGAAGGTGCCGATCCCGACACACGAATCGGAAGCCTTCCTGCATTCCTGGCAGGTCGCCGGTCACCTGCTCGGCGTCCGTGACGAATACATCCCCAAGTCCTGGCCCGACGCCAATTCCCAGGCGGCGCAGGTACTCGATCCCATCATCGCGGCGACCCCGGAAGGCGCCAAGCTGGCCGACCGGCTCCTGAGCCTGGGCGCGAATATCGATCTGTCGATTCTGAGCAAGCCGATTCTCGGCGCGTTCACTCGGTTCCTGCTCGGCGACAAGACCGCCGACGGGCTCTCGATTCCGCGGGAACCGGTCTGGGATCCGCTGCTCCAGTTCGCGTGGGGTCCGTTCATCGCCGTGCGCGAGGGCGCGCTCAGCATCGTCCCGCCGCTCGAGGATCCCTACTGGCTCCTCGACGAATTCCTGCGCAAGGCCGCGCTGATCTACCTGGCCGAACTGCGCATGCCGATCAGCATCGAGATCCCGACGATGAACCGCGACATGAGCCAGCCACCGCGCTGACGCTCGGCGAAGTTCGGCACGAACCCATTTTTTTCCGGGGAGTTCGCACTCCCCCAGCAAGGAGCACAAAATGCGTAACACCCTTCGTATCGCCGCGGCCTCGGTCGCGGTAGCCGGTCTCGTCGGAACCGCGGCGGGGACGGCGGCAGCCGCGACCGGCTCGTCGGCAGTGGACTCCGGCTCGGCCGCCGCCAGCTCGGCCGTGGAACTGGCCGGACGCGGTGACATCATCGGAACGCTCGTCCTGCTCGTCGTCACTCCGATTTTCATCGTGACGGACACCCTCTGCGAACTGGCCCCCGCCGTCGGTTCGGCGAGCCCGTGCACGCCGGGACCCAAGCACTACTGAAAGGCTGTTGTCTCGAATTGACGCGGCGGCGGACCTGCTGCCGTCGCGACGATCGGGAAGTACGGAAATGCGCGACAGTGCAGCCACCCAGGCAGACGCAGCGCCGTGGACGCCGAAACCGGTCTCGGCGTCCGGGGTTCACGAGGTACTCAATTACTTCGGGAAATGCCCCTCGTGCGGGTATCCATCGCGGGCCAGCACGCACACCGTCTATTACAGCGACGGATCGACATCCGCGATGGTGACGGGCATGTGCGAGTCACCCTGCGGTTGGTCGGGACCGGTGAAACTCACCACCATGACCGCTCGCCGCCCGTTCGATCAGCCGGATTGACGGCAGCTCGACGGACATATTCTCGGTTTCAGCGCACCGGATGCGAGCATCGCACCCGGTGCGCCGAACGCTCTACCAGTACTTTCGATCACCGCCGTCGCCCGGTTCGGTAGCTGAACCGGCCCCTGATCCGGCCCCCGGACGGGAGGCGAATTCGTCGATGTCGTAGCACCGCAATGCGGTCGGACTACGCTGGCCGCGATGCCGTCCATCGATGAATTGAGGGGACTACGCGTGACCAGCAGCGAATTCGCATACACGGGGTGTGACAACCTGGAGGCGATGACCGAAGCGGTCAACTACAACAGATTTCTGATCGACTGTGTAGACGAATACGTCACGTCACCGGACCTACGCATACTCGACTTCGGTGCCGGTAGAGGTACCTACGCCGATATGCTGGCCGAGCGCCGGATAATTCCGGATTGTCTCGAACCCGACACCGAACTGCAGAAGTTGCTGCTGTCGAAAGGCTACAAGGTCGTCGATTACGACGCCGAGCCATCCGAATCCGACATGTACAGCCTTATTTATTCTTTCAACGTGTTCGAACACATCAAGAACGATCAGGAGGCCTCCGAACACCTGGCCTCGCTGCTGCGGCCCGGCGGGACGCTGGTGATCTATGTGCCCGCGCTCGAGCTGCTGTTCACCTCGATGGATACGAAAGTCGGACACTACCGGCGTTATCGCCGGACTCAACTCAATCGCATTCTCCGCAACGCGGGTCTGGAGATCGTGGAGTCGCGCTACTGCGACCCGATCGGCTTCTTCGCCACCTTGGCCTACAAGTTCGCCGGTAGCGACGACGGCACGATCAACACCCGAGCGCTGAAGCTCTACGACCGAGTCGTGTTCCCGCTCAGCAAGCTCCTGCAAGCTGTCACCGGCAAGCTGTTCGGCAAGAATGTGCTGGTAGTGGCCACGAAGTCCTGAGAACCGGCACGCCGGGAGCCCGATGGCCTCGGATCAGGTCATCGGGCTCCGGCTCGGCCGAGTCAGTTGGTCCGGCTGCCCACCGAGCGCGCCAGGAAAGGCCACGACGAGCGAAGGTCGTCCTCCCAGTATCCCCAGGAGTGCGTACCGACCGGACGTTCGTCCAGGGTGACCGGAATGTTCAACTCGCGCAGCCGATTCGCGAGGTTCACGGTGCAGAAATGCACGGCCGCCTCGATGGGGCCGCCGAAGGCGATCTGGACCGGAAGCGGGATCCGGCCCTCCTGGACACGCTTGTCGGCCGGTGTGTCGTGGGGCGCGCCGGGGATTCCGGTACCGGTGCTCAGATAGACCTCGGTGCCGCGCAGTCCTTCCGCGTTGACGAGCGGGTCATTGGCGCGCCACAGGGGGCCGTTGCGCGGTCCCCACATGTTCTCGATGCTCTGCCCACCACCCCAGTTCTCGACCGTGATCCGCACGAATTCCTGGCCTATGGGGTCCGAGGTCTGCGCACAACCGCTGTAGGACGCCACGCTGTTCCAGAAACCGGGCTTGGCGATCGCCAGGTTCAGCACCGAGGTGCCGCTCATCGACACACCGACCACGGTGCGGTTGCCATCGGCGCGCAGGTATCCCTCGATCACCGACGGCAGTTCCTCGTTGAGGAATGTCTGCCATTTGTTGCGGCCGAGCGCCGCGTCGTCGCGCACCCAGTCGGTGTAGTAGGAGCTGGCGCCGCCGACCGGGGTCACGACGTTGACGTCCTTGTCGCGCAAGAAGCTCACCGCGTCGGTCTGCGCGTCCCAGCCGCTCTCGTTCGGGCCGCCCTGCGAACCGTTGAGCAGATACATCGTCGGCCGCGGGTGCTCGGTATCGGCCGCTCGGATCACCTGCACCGGGATCGGCTTGTCCATCGCGGGCGAGAAGACGGTCACCAGTTGACGTCTGCTGTCGATGTCGACGGCCGAGACCACCCCGGCCGTCTCGGCGACAGCGACACCGGCCGGCAACGCCAGCGCGGTGCAGGCCAGCGTGCTCACCAGCGCAGCGCCTACCGCTGCCGTACGGATCGATCGACGTGTTCTTCTCACCAGCGCGAACCTCTCGTCTACCGTATGCACTCGCTCGAGTGCGGGGTCACCCCACGGTGAACGTGGGGCATGAAGAGAGGTTCGGACCGCGTCAGCCCGCGGTTTGGTCGCGCGACAGAAATTCTGCCGCGGTGGTCAGTGGCCGAGGAACTCCTCGATCGCGGGCCAGGTGGTGTCGGCGGCGCTGACCAGTCCGAGGTGTCCGCCGCTGACCTCGACGAACGCCACCTCGGCGGCGTTGGGCAGGACGTCGAGACCGCGACGCACCGAGGCCGCGGGCACCACCACGTCGCTGGGGCTGCCCGCCAGCAGCACCCGGCAGGTGACCTTCGACAACTCGATCACCAGGTCCGACCGCAATCGGATCGACCCGCTCGCCAATTCGTTGCGCAGCACCAGACTGCGGTAGATCTGCCAGTACGAGCGGCCCGGATAGCCGGGCATGGTGGCCATGAAGCGGTCGGTGGCCTCCATTCTGGCCAGCGCCTCGGTGTCGAAGGCGTTGCGCGCCAAGAACATCGGCTTGGCGAGCTCGCGATCGAAGGCCTGGATCCGGAAACCCAGACGTACGAATTCCCGCGGGATGCCGCCCATCGCCTTGGTCGCCACGGCCATCTCGCGACCACCGGTGACCTTGGCGACCAGGCGCAGCGGCAGCAGGAACGCGGTCTGGGCCTGGTCGATCGGGGCGGCCAGGCAGGTGATGGAGGCGATCGGCAGGTCGGCGTGGGCCGCCGCTGTCAGCAGAGCGAGCACGCCGCCCAGCGACCAGCCGATGATATCGACGCCACGGCCGTCGTGTTCCTCCGATACCCGCGAGATCGCCTCGGGCAGGATGTCGTCGATCCAGTCCTCGAGGCCGAGAGCACGATCGGCGTAACCGAATTCGCCGTAGTCGATGACGTAGGGCTGCCTGCCCCGGTCGAGCAGATAGCGAACCAGGCTCTGCCCCGGCCGCAGGTCGAAGCACGCGATGGTCACCGCGAGGGGCGGCACCAACAGCACCGGATTGCCCTTCGCGGACGTGGTGCGGTCGTAGCGTTTCAAGTGCCGGTGCGCGCCGTCGTACACCGTCGACGACGGTGCGGGGCAGTAGGACTCGAGTCCACCGCCGAACGACACCGACCACACATTGCGCAGCGCGCGCGGCAGCTCGGCAACGATCCCCATCGGTAAACCCCTCATCTCACCTGTTCCTGCCGGTCGGCAGACCCACTTTGTTGTTTCAGGCTGCGCGATGTGTCGTGCGCGCCGGACGTTCGCTGCTGTGACCGGTCACCGAGGCCCTGATCGGTCGCCCGAACAGGACCCGGAGTACAGCCGACACAAGGGCACCGAGCCCCCGGCACCCCGCGGGCAGCGCGAGCACGCTGCGCACCGTGCGCGTGTCCGACGGTGTCACCGCCACGCCCGCGAATCGGTCGGCGAGCCAGTTCAGGCTCAGCGGCGTGGACAGCGGCAGCAGCGAAAGGTGCTCGCTCGCCCGATCACGCAGGTAGGTCACGTGCGCGCCCTGCTCGCGGTAGCGCCGCACGAGCGCGTCGATATCGGCCACCGCGATGATCTGATCGTGCACGGCTTGCACCACCAACAGCGGCACCGCGGGCGCGCGGTCCCCCAGCGTGAGGTCGGCGAAGACGGCCAGCATCGCCTCCATCGCGAGCAACTCGGCGATGGGGGTGCCACTGTGCCGGTCGACGTTGTAGCGGGCCAGCCGCAGGACCGCGGCGCCGGTCGTCGACTCCGCGGCTTTGTCGAGCAACGCACGACCCTCGTCGCTGAAATGGGTCACGACCAGTTCTTCGAACGCCGGATACACCCGGCGCAGCGCGGCGACGACGAGCGTCGGCAGGCCCGCGTGCAGGCCGCCGTTGAGTCGATGGAAGGTCGAGACCAGATCGCCCACCGGGGAGCCGAGCACGGCGCCGACGATGTCGAGTTCGGGCGCGTAGGTGGGCGCCATCTCCGCGGCCCACGCCGTGGCCAAGCCGCCGCCGGAGTACCCCCACAGCCCGACTTGCGCCGACGGATCGAGCCCGCCGGGCTCGAACGCCAGTGCCGCGCGAATGCCGTCGAGTGCGCGGTAGCCCGGTTCACGCGGTGCGCCCCACGCGCCGAGCATGCCTTCGTGATCCGGGATCGAGATCGCCCAGCCCCTGGCCAGCGCATCGGCGAAGCACAGCAACTCGACGTGGACGAAGGTGCCGACCGCGCGGGAGCCGCGGCGCAACGCGTAGGACGGGAATGCCCGCGGCGCGATGGCGTCGATCGCGCACTGGAACGACAGCAGGGGGGCGCCGGGCGCGACACCGCCCATCGGCGCCACCACGGTGGTGACGGACGCCTCGGGCACACCGTTGAGATCGGTGGTGCGATACAGCAACTGCCAGGCCCGCACCTTCATCCCGATCACGCCGAACGCGGCCAGTTCCACCGGCCGCCAACGCAGGATCGTGCCCTCGGTGAGACGCTCGAACCCGGGTCGCGGCACGAAGAACGGATCTTCGTCCGGGAGCAGTGCTCGCGTGGGAGCGGACCAGCTTTCGGCCCTCATGCGACCCTGCGCGCGGGTTCGCTGCGGTAGCGCGAGGCGGGTCCGTCGATGCCGAGCAGCTGCCACACGCGGTGGGCGACCGGATTCATCAGACCGATATCGGTCACCAGCGCGCGGACATCGGTGAAGACGTCCCGCTTGATGTGCCGCGAACCGGGACTCGCCCAGTACGCCTCCCGCATCACCTCGGCCGGGATGTCGAACTTGTCGACGAATTGCCGGGGCGGTGTCGCGATCATCGACAACATCACCCGCATCGCGATCGGGAACGCCACCGACAGCACCGATTTCGAGATCGGATGCATCGACGGCACGGCGCGGTGGAGGTATTCGTGCGCGAAGGAGATGTGGCGGGCTTCCTCGGCCACATGGATCTGCATCACCCGTGCCACCATAGGATGCAGGTCGGCACCACCGCGCAGCAGCGACTTCTGCAGGTGGTCGATCGGCTCCTCGCCACCGAGGATCAGGGTGAAGAACAGTTCGGGGAAGTATTTCACCGCGGGCCAGATGATCATCGTCAGCGTGCGATCGATGCTGCCCATGCCGATCACATCGCGATAGCCGATGCGATTGATCATCTCCTGGAACATCATCGTGTGGTTGCACTCTTCGGCGGCCTCGTGGGTGACGTAGCGGAACTCCGGGTCACCGTTGGGCACCGAGATCAGGTACTGCATCAGCCCGCGGATCAGCAGCTGCTCGAAGTCGATGCCGACCTTGGCGATACCGGCCTGGCGCCACATGCCCATCGCGATCTGCCGTTCGACCGGCTGCGCCTTGTACCAGGGGTGGCGGCCGAGCGGGTCCTCGTCGGGCATGATCCAGCGTGGGTCGTCGGAGTGCACGGCGAACTCGGGCGAGTCCCAGTCGATGTCGACATAGGGATCGAAGCGTTTGGTCACCGAGCCTTCGGACAGGCTCTGCAGGACCTCGTGGTAGCTGGACAGCGTCATCGGTGTCTCCTCGGTGCGGTTCCACTGCCCAGTTTAGTGGTACCGGCAGTACCATACAAGGGTTGACGCTACCGCGTGTTACATCTAACTTTGCGCCGTCAGCTCGGCGATCGACGTGCGCGGATCGAGCGTGACGCCGACCTCGCGCAGGCTGGCGTCGATGATCGCCCAGATGGCGATCTGCAGGTAGGACGACAATTCCGCGGCGTCCATCGGCTGCATCGACCGGCTCAACCACCGGTTCACACTGCCGTCGACAAAGCTGACCAGGCCGAACGACATCGGTTCGGCGACCGCCACCGGCGCGGACTGTGCCCGCAGCGCGCTCTCGAACACCTCGCGAACAGTACCCGCGATGGCGATCTTGGTACCGGACACGATCGGCGAGTTGTGATCCTTGCTGGCGCCGGATCCGGCGCCGAGGAAATAGTGCAGACGCGGATTGGTCGCGATCCAGCCCACATAGGCGTCGACGGAGCGCGCGATCGCCTCGGCGACGGTGCCCTCGGGGTTCAGGGTGGGGGCGAGTACCGCCATCAGGTCGTCGATGATGCGGGTGCGCAGCTGTTCGTCGAGATCGTGGCGGTCTTTGAACAGGCGGTACAGCACCGATCGGGGAACACCGGCGAGGTCGGCGATCTCCTGGACACCGACCGAGGCGCCCTGCGACTGCACGGCATCCAGGGCGGCGGCGAGAATGAGCTCGCGGCGGTCGGCGCGGTGACGGTCCCAGCGGCTGGCCCTGCCGTCGGTGCGCTGTGCGGTCACGTCATCATCTCCTTCACCGGACCCGGGGCGAGCACAGCGACCGGATCGGCGCTCCGCGGAATACAACGACGAACTGTAGTCCAGCCGCGCCACCGACCCGGCCACGCCCGGGCGCCGGGGATCACCCGACGCCCGGGGTGCTCATCCGTGGGCCGCGTCGCGCGGCAGGCCGAGCATCCGTTCACCGATGACATTGAGCTGAACCTCGGTGGTGCCGCCGTAGATGGTGGTGGCACGGCCCGCGATCAGCTGCTCCATCGCGTGATCACTGCGCTCACCGGGCACCGACACCACCCCGGCGACGCCGAGTTCGGCGACGACGTACTCCGAAATCGCTTGACCCAGCGCCATTCCCAACAGTTTTCCGACGCTGGACGTGGTGGACACGTCGATTCCGGACAGCTGCTGGAGCACCACCCGCGAACCGATCACGTCCACCGCTCGACTCTCGGCCATGAGCTCACCGAGCCGGTATCGCGCCACCGGCGACAGATCGCGGCCGATCGCGAAGCGCAGCAGGTCGGTGTCGGTGGCGTAGGCCTCCATCTTCTGGCTCAGCGCCACCCGCTCACCCGCGAGGGTCGTGCGGGCCACGTGCCAGCCGTCGTCGACCCCGCCGACCACGTTCTCGTCGGGGATGAACACGTCGTCGAGGAACACCTCGTTGAACAGCGCCGATCCGGTCATCTCCCGCAGCGGGCGCACCGTGATCCCGGGGCTGGACATGTCGAGCACGAAGTAGGTGATCCCCTCGTGCTTGGGCTTGTCGGGGCTGGTGCGCGCGATCAGCATCGCCCAGTCGGAGAACTGCGCGACCGTGGTCCAGATCTTCTGTCCGCTCACCCGCCAGCCACCATCGACCCTGGTGGCTTTGGTGGTCAGGCTCGCCAGATCCGAACCCGCGCCCGGTTCGCTGAACAGCTGACACCACACCAGCTCGCCGCGCAGTGTCGGCACGACGAGTTCCCGCTTCTGCCGTTCGTCACCGTGCGGAACGAGCGCCCCGACCGCCCAGGTGCCCATCAGTAACTGCGGCATCTGGATTCCGGAGGTCTTGATCTCCTGTGCGATCACCACCTGTTCGAGCGGCGAGGCCGAGCGGCCGTAGGGACGCGGCAGATGGGGCAGGTTCCAGCCACCGTCACCGAGCGCGACGAGCTGGTCGTCCTCGTCGTCGATCGCCGCGATCTCGGCCAGCTCGGCCCGCACCGCCGTCCGGATCCGCTCGGCCTCGGCGGGCAGTTCCAGCTCGCTCGACAGGGTGAGCCCCGACAGCGCGTAACCGGCCACCGCGTCGGCCCGTTCGTCGCGCGCGCCGAGCTGCCCGCGCAGCGCGAGCGCCCGCCGGTAGTACAGGTGCGCGTCGTGCTCCCAGGTGAAGCCGATACCGCCGTGCACCTGGATGCACTCCTGGGCGACCTGCACCGCGGCATCGGGGATGATCAGCGCCGCGACGGCCGCCGCGTACTCGGCGGTGTCGTCGGCGCGATCGAGAGCGGAAGCGGCGTCCCACAGCACGGCCCGCGCCTTCTCCAGCGCGATGCCCATCTGGGCGCACTTGTGTTTGACACCTTGGAACTGCCCGATGGGCCGACCGAACTGCACCCGGGTCTTGGCGTATTCCGACGCGGTGGACACACACCACGACATCACCCCGACCGCTTCGGCGCCGAGCACCACCGCGGCCACCGAACGCACGCGCGCCGAACCCACGTCGAGCACCCGATCGAACGAGATCTCGACCGCATCGGCCTGCAACCGGCCGGCACCGCGCAGCACGTCGATGCTGTCCTGGGCGCTGATCGCCAGTTCGATGTTCTCGAAGACGACCCAGCGCTGTTCGCCCGCCACCGCGACGGGCGCGATGACGACATCGGCCGATACCGCCCCCGCCACACCGTCGGCCGTTCCGCTGACGGTCAACGTGCCATCGGTCAGCGTCCCGGTCAGATCCGAGGTCAGCGCCACCGCACCGGTGCGCGACCCGTCCGTCAGTCCGGCGAGCCGAGCCAGGGCCGAATTGTCCTCGGCCCGAGCGCCATAGGCGGCGGCCAGCACCGCACCGGCGAGCACGGTCGGCACGAACGGGCCCGTATGCGCGCCACGCCCGAGCGGTTCGAGCGCGACGGCCAGTGTCAGCAGCCCCGCGCCCTGACCGCCGAGTTCCTCGGCGATGTGCAGGCCCAGCAGATCCTGGGCGACGAGGGCGTCCCAGAACGGCAGGACTTTGCCCTCATCGGTGGACTCGACCGCGGCCCGGACGACCTCGGCGGTGATGGTCCGCTCGACGAAACCGGCGACCGCGTCGGCCAGTGCCCGGTGGTCCTCGCTGACGCCGACTCCGAGCTCGTAACTGTTGCGCGCCATGGCTAGTTCGTCTCTTTCAGCTGGGCGGCCACCTCGTCGATGGTCCACGGACCGTCGGTCTCGACGGTGCGCACGTCGTGCCAACCGGCCAGTTCGACGATCGCCCCGCCCTGGACGGCGAACACCTTGCCGGTGATCGCGCAGTCGGCCTCGGCGAGGTGGGCGACCAGCGGGGAGATGTTGGCCGGGGAGAACGCGTCGAACTCACCCTCCGGCACCTCGGCGGCGAACAGCGCGCCCATACCGGGCGTCGCCAAGGTGAGGCGGGTGCGCGCGATCGGGGCGATCGCGTTCACTCGCACGCCGTAGCGTTCGAGTTCGTCGGCGGCGACCAGCGTGAGCGCGGCGATGCCCGCCTTGGCGGCACCGTAGTTGCCCTGACCGGCGTTGGGCATGAACGTGCCGGAGGCCGAGGCGGTGTTGATCACCGACGCCGACACCGGAGTACCGGCCTTGGACTGCGCCTTCCAGTACGCGGCGGCGTGATGCAACGTGGCGGCGTGGCCCTTGAGGTGCACCGCGATGACCGAATCCCACTGCGATTCGTCCATGCTCGCGATGAACGCGTCGCGCAGGATGCCCGCGTTGTTCACCACGATGTCCAGGCTGCCGTATTCGCTGATCGCTTGGTCGACCAGCGCTTTCGCGCCGTCCCAGGTGGCGATGTCGTCGGTGTTGGCGACCGCGGTACCGCCCGCGGCGACGATCTCGTCCACCACTTGCTGGGCCGGGCCCGCGTCGGTGCCGGTGCCGTCGTTGGCGCCGCCGAGGTCGTTGACCACGACCCGGGCGCCTTCGCGGGCGAACAGCAGCGCGTGTTCACGGCCGATGCCGCGACCGGCGCCGGTGATGACCGCGACCCGACCGTCGAGTTTTCCCATGAGTCTTATCTCCTAGTTGATTTCGACGCGACCGTCGGTGATCGCGAGCGCACCCGCGGCTTCGGTCTCGAAGGCGTAGGCCCGCACACCGGGGTCAGCGGATACGGTGGGCCAGAAGGTGGTGGTCACGTCCTGGCCGGGCAGCACCGGCTTGGCGAAACGCACGGCGAGCCTGCGCAGGCGCGCGGTGTCGCCGTCGGCGAGTTCGGTCAGCGCGGCCCACGAGGTGAACGCCATGGTGCACAGACCGTGGTTGATGATGCCGGGAAGCCCTGCCATGCGGGCGATCTCGTCGTCGAGGTGGATCGGCATCGGGTCGCCCGAGGCCGGTGAGTAGCGGAAGGTCTGGTCGTCGTCGATATGGGCGGTGACCCGCGCCGCCGGATCTCCCGCCCGGTCCTCGTCGGTGATCCGGTGGGCGGGGGCTGGTTCCCCCGCACCGGGACCGGCGTCGACCTTGCGGAAGAACGCGGTCATCCACTGCTCGTTGACGAGTTCGCCCGCCGCGTCACGAGTTTCGGCGTAGATGACCACAGTCGAGCCGTTCGGGCGGCCGACGTAACCGATCGGCTTGGCCCGCACCACCAGTTCGTCACCGGCCCGGATCGGACGGTGGAACAGGAAGTCCTGCTCGCCGTGGACCAGCTTCATCAACAGTTCCACCGGCGCGACCGACAGCGCGGCAGGCGCCATCGAAGTGAACACCGGCACCACCGCGAACACCGGCGGCGCGATCTCGCCCGCGCGGTGCGCGGGGACCGGATCATTGGTCGCCGCGGCGTATTCGGCGATCCGCTCGGCGGTGACCGTGAACCGCTCTTCGTCGGTCCACTCCCCCAGCGCGGAGCCGTCGAAGACGACCGCGGCCGATTCCGACGTGGTCATGCGGCCGAACCGACGAGTTCGGTGAACTTGGCCATCGACTCCTTCAGATCGGCTTCGGCGTGCTTGGCGACGGCCTTGCCGATCGGGCCGACGATCATCGCGCCCTTGAAGCTCGCATCGAACGCGGCGGAGGAGCCGGCGTCGGTGGCGTCCACCTTCAGGACGAATTCGATGGTGACACCGGCCATGCCCGCGCCGGTGATGCGCAGGTACGAGTTCGGCACGACCTCGGCGACGGTCCACTCGATCTTGTTGGCCATGTTCATCACCGACACGACCTCGGTGAAGCGCGAGCCCGCGGCGAGCTCGGCGGGCAGATCGCCGCGCCAGCCCTGGTGGATGGTCAGCCATTGCTCCCAGTTGGCGAGATCGCTCAGCCGGGCCCAGGCCAGCTCGGGTGCGACGGGAAGTGCGGTGGAGACGGATACAGATGCCATGGGTTACTCCTGGTGTGATCGGGTGGGTGAGCGAGTCAGCGGTTGGCGAGGCGGTAGGCGGTCACCACGACCGCGCCACCGAGACCGATGTTGTGCTGCAGGGCGATTCGCGCGTCGGCGACCTGGCGGGCGTCGGCGGTGCCACGCAGCTGCCAGGTGAGCTCGCTGCACTGGGCCAGACCGGTCGCCCCGAGGGGGTGGCCCTTGGAGATCAGACCGCCCGAGGGGTTGACGACCCACGTGCCGCCGTAGGTGGTGGCGTTGTCGTCGACGAGTCGACCGCCCTCGCCCGGCGCGCACAGGCCGAGGGCCTCATAGGTGAGGAGTTCGTTGGTGGAGAAGCAGTCGTGCAGTTCGATGACATCGACGTCCTCGGGTCCGATTCCGGCCTCGGCGTACACGGCTTCGGCGGCGGTCCGCGACATCGACGAGCCGACCAGGTCGATCGCGGTCGGGTCGGTGAACGTCGAGGCGAGGTCGGTGACCATCGACTGCCCGACGATCTCGACCGCGCGGTCGGCCAGGTTGTGCCGATCGACGAAGTCCTCGCTCGCCAGGATCACCGCGCCCGAACCGTCCGAGGTCGGCGAGCACTGCAGCTTGGTCAGCGGGCCGTAGATCTGTTTGGCCTCGAGCACTTCGGCGAGGCTGTATTCCTTCTGGAACTGCGCGTACGGATTGTTCACCGAGTGCTTGTGGTTCTTCACGCCGATCCTGGCGAACTGCTCGGCCGTGGTGCCGTAGAGCTCCATGTGCTCCTTGCCCGCGGCGCCGAACATGTACGGCGCGGGCGGCATCGCGAACTCCTGCAGTTCGGCCAGCGCCAGCAGGTGCTTCATCATCGGCTGCTCACGGTCGTCGTAGGTCGAACCGAGCGAGCCGGGCTGCATCTTCTCGAAACCCAGGGCGAGGGTGCACTCGGCGAGCCCACCGCGCACCGCTTGCGCCGCCAGGTAGAGCGCGGTCGAACCGGTCGAACAGTTGTTGTTCACATTGACCACCGGAATGCCGGTCAGCCCGAGCTCGTAGACCGCGCGCTGACCCGAGGTGGACTCGCCGTACACGTAGCCGACATAGGCCTGTTGGACCTGGTCGTAGTCGATTCCGGCATCGGCGAGGGCCTTGGTCCCCGCCTCACGGGCCATGTCCGGGTAGTCCCACTCCCGCGCACCCGGCTTCTCGAATTTCGTCATGCCGACGCCGACGACGAACACCTTCTGTGTCATGAACGCACTCCCGTGTGCCGTGTGTCCCGAATACCTGAGACACGGTGTCCATGTAATTTAGGTTGGACACCACGTCCAGGTCAATACCCCGGCGAAGACGACCCGAACACGACAAGGGCCGCACCGTGAACGGTGCGGCCCTGGTGGGTCATGCCGGCGGGATCAGCTCTGCTGACCGAACCGGCGGGGTTTCTTCGCGCCCATGATGTCGGTCCACCACGATTGCAGCGGGCTCGGCTCGGGCCAGTGGACAGTGGGGTCCTCATCCCCCGGGTCGGCGGGTGGCATGTCGGACGGGTCGTCGTCGAGATCGCTGGTCATGGGAGGCTCTTCCTCGAATCGATCGACGGCGCCGCGGCGGGGAGACGAGAGGAACAGGAGCCGGAACTCGAAACCGAGTGCGGCGACGACGCGTTGGTCGCCGCTGGTCTACGGCTGACCTGGATGCGTTCAACCGTACACGGCGGGGGTCGGCCGCCGGTATCGATTCACCACCCTCGAACACAATGCGAGTTACGTTCTGCAGCAACCCGTTTCGTGCACCCGCAGGTTCGCTTTGCTAACGTGTCCGACATCGCCGAAACCCCGGGCAGTGAGTCCGGTCTCGATCGACCTCACCTGCGCGGTGTCGAATTGTGTTGCGACGCACACGGTGTGGGAGCGAACGCGGTGAGAAGTCTCGTCGGAGAGACCGGCGAGGACCCGGCCACCACGGCTCTTCGGTCGGTACAGACGACAAAGGAACCGATGACTCCGACGCTCGCGGTCTTCTTGTTCTCCATCGCCACCCTGGTCCTGCTCGGCGCGGTCGCTGTCGCGCTACAGGCCCTGCGCAACGAACGTCAGATCCGCGGCCGCCTGGCGGTGGCCGAGCGCGACCTCCACACCAAGGACACGGCGATGGAGCAGATGTCGCTCGCCCACGCCGAAGAGCTGCGGATGCTCGAACACGAGGCGGCCCGCGCCGACCGGGCCGCCGAAGAACGCATCGCGGCGCAGGTCGAGGCGGCACGGGAAGCCACACGCGCCCAGGTCGGCGCCGACGCTCGCGCCGCCACCAGCAACGCCGTGCGCGCGTTCGGCACCACCGTGGTCAGCCTCGGCGCCGACGTGGGCCAGGTCGTGAGCAACGCGCTGCGGGAGAACCGCAACGACGAGGTCTACGCGACCCTCACCAGGATCGACCACACGGTCCAGCAGATGATCCGCCAAGCCCAGGCCTACGTCATCGTCTCCGGCGGGCTGCCGGGCCGGCGCTGGCCGCAGCAGACCGTCGGCGACGTGGTCGGCGGCGCCACCGGCCGGGTGCGCGACTATCTGCGCGTGCGCGCGGGCAACTGCGAACTGGTCGTCATGAGCCGGGCGGTCGAGCCGCTCGTACACACCGTGGCGACCCTGCTCGACAACGCGCTGCGCTACTCGCCGCCGTCGTCGTTCGTCGATATCTCCTACCAGCAGGGCCATCACGGCGTCACCGTGATCATCGACGACGCGGGCGTGCGGATGAGCCACGAGCAGATGGAGGAGGCGCGCCAGGTGCTCTCGGGCGAGCGCGTCGTCGATATCAACGTGCTCGGCCCGTCGCCGCGGGTCGGGTTTCCGGGCGTCGCGGCGCTCGCGCGCCGCTACGGCTTCGCCGCCTATGTCGACGGACCCAATATCTACGGCGGCACCAGGGCGATGGTGTTCGTTCCCGCGGCACTGCTCGTCACGGCCACCGAGGTGCACCGGCCCAAGCATGCCGAGGCTCCGGAACCCGCACCACCACCGGTTCCCGAGATCTCCAGGGCGGCGCCCGAACCGGAGGTGATCGAGCCCGAGATGGTCGAGCACGACCGGACCACCGGCGGGCTGCCCAAGCGCACCCGCCGCACCGTCGCACCGGCCGACGTGCGTGTCGACACCACCGAGGGGCTCGCCCGCCCCGAGCTCGCCGCGGCCTGGCACAGCGGCTCCCGACACGGCCGCGCCGCGGCCGCGCGTTCGACGAAAGGGCACGACAGCTGATGAGCACTCCCCTCGCGACCACCACCAACCGCCTCGCGTGGCTGCTCGACGACCTGGCGCTCGACGGCGTCCGCTTCGCGGTGTTGTTATCCGAGGACGGTCTACGCGTGGCGCACTCCGGCGCCATCGGCATCGACGACGCGGAGCGTTTCGCGGCGGCCGCGTGCGGGCTGCGCTCGCTGGGCAAGGTGCTCGGCGAGTTCTGCGGCGGGCACGCGAACACCGTGCGCCAGAACATGACCGAATACGACGAGGGCATGGTGTTGATCACCGCGGCGGGCGCGGGCACCCTGCTGGGCGTCGCCACGACCGGCGATGTGGACCTCGCGCTAGTCGCCCATCGCATGAACGAGCTGGCCGCCAGGGTCGGCCACGAACTCGGCGCGTCGCCGAGGCACCGATCCTCGACTCAGGAGTACTCGCTGTGACACTGGACATTTCGCCGGACTCGCGCAGTGGCCAGGACCGGGTGCCGCTGTACTCGCCGGAATTCGCCGCCGACCCCCAACGCACCTACCGCGAGATGCGGCACCGTTTCGGCTCACTGGTGCCGGTCGATCTGGTGCCCGGCGTGCCCGCCACTCTCGTGATCGGCTACCGCACCGCGGTAGCGATCCTCAACGATCCCGACCATTTTCCCGCCGATCCGAAGATGTGGGAGCGTGACATCCCCACCGACTGCCCGGTGCTTCCGATGATGCGCTACCGCCCCAACGCGATTCGCACCGCGGGCGCGGAGCACACGCGCCACCGCCAGGTCACCGTCGCCGGCCTGGCCGGTGTGGACCTGTACCAGCTGCACCGCACCGTCGAGCAGATCGCGATGCCGGTGATCAATTCCTTCTGCGCGGACGGCAGCGCGGATCTGCTGAGCCAGTACGCCTTTCCCGTCATCTTCGCCACCATCAACGCGATGCTGGGTGTGCCCGCCGATATCGGCGGCGACATCGCGACCGGCATGGGACAGATGTTCGAGGGTGGCGACACCGCGGCCGCGGGCACCAAGCTGATGGAGGACGCGCTCTACGACCTGGTGCGGCTCAAGCAGCGCGAACCCGGCGACGATGTGACGACCCGGTTGGTGCAGCATCCGCAGCGGCTCACCGACGAGGAGTTGATGAACCAGGTACTCACGATGTACGGCGCGGGGATCGAGCCGATGCTCAATCTGATCCTCAACACGGTGCGGCTGATGCTCACCGATCAGCGGTTCGCGGGCAGCTTGCTCGGCGGCAGCCTGTCCACCCGCGACGCACTCGACGAGGTGCTCTACACCGACCCGCCCATGGCCAACTTCTGCACCACCTATCCGCGGCAACCGATCCTGGTCGACGATGTGTGGCTGCCCGCGCATCAGCCGGTTGTCATCAGCATGGCCGCGTGCAACAACGATCCCGCGATCGGGACCGGCGATTTCCTCGACAACCGCGCGCACCTGGCGTGGAGCACCGGCCCGCACGGCTGCCCGGCGAAGTCTCCGGCCTACCTGATCGCACAGGAGGCCATCGACCAACTGCTCGACGCCTTGCCCGAGATCACGCTGGCGGTCCCGGCGGACGAACTGGTCTGGCGCCCCGGGCCTTTCCACCGGGCGCTGGCGGGCCTGCCGGTGCTGTTCCCGAGCACCGCACCGCTGGTGGTGCCGGGCAACTGACTCTCCCCTGCTCGGCCGAGGGCCGGCCGAGCAGAGGAGGTCGCTACGCGCCGTGGATGTAGGCGGGCAGGTGGCGGTGGCCGTTGGAGATGAAGCTGGGCACGGTGCCGAGTTCGGCGACGGGAACAGCCAGTTTCAGCTCGGTGAACCGTTCGAACAGCGCCGGCAGCGACACCAGCGCCTCCATCCGGGCCAGCGGCGCGCCGAGGCAGTGATGCGCGCCGTAGCCGAATGCCATGTGCGACTGCTTCTCTCGCGTGGGATCGAACTCGCTCGCGGTGTCGCCGTGCAGCTTCGGGTCACGCGCGGCACCGGCGTAGCTCGCCAGAATCGGGTCGCCCTCGGCGAACTGGACGCCGTCGATGTCGATGTCCTCCACCGCGAAACGCAACGGCAGATGCGCGACCGGAGCTTCGAATCGCAGCGTCTCCTCGACCAGATCGGCCCAGGTGATCGCGCCTTCGCGCAGACTCGTGAGCGTATCGGGACGGGTGAGCAGCGCGGTGATGGCCTGATCGAGCAGGTTCACGGTGGTCTCATGGCCCGCCGAGATGACCAGCAGCAGGGTGGCGACGAGCTCTTCCTCGGTGAGCTGACCCTCGTCCTCGTCGCGCTGGACGATCAGCAGGCTGGTGATGTCGTCGCCGGGCTGTTCGCGCCGCAACGCCACCAGTTCGCCGAGGATCCGGTACATCTCCATGTAGTTGGCCTGCGACTGCTCCGGGGTGAGCGTGGTGTCGAAGATGCCGTCGACGCAGGTGCGCAGGCCGGGGTTCAGTGATTCCGGCACGCCCATCAGTTCCGAGATCACCTGGATCGGCAGCGGGTAGGCGAACTGCTCGCGCAGGTCCACGGTCTGACCGGCGGGCGTGCGGGCCAGCTCGTCGAGCAACTCGGTGGTGATGCGCTCGACCTGCGCGCGCATGGCCTCGGTGCGCCGTGCGGTGAAGGCGGGCGCGACCAGCTTGCGCAGCCTGCGATGGTCGCTGCCGTAGGCGGTGAACATGTTCGGCGCCGAAACCCACAGGTACAGCGGCCAATCCGGGGCGATCTCACCGGCGACGAAGGCGGGCCAGTGCCGGCTCGCGTCCTTGGAGACCCGAGGATCGACGAGCAGTTTCTCCAACAGCGCGGCATCGGTGATCGACCATGCCTGCACCCCGCCCGGCAGCTCGACCCTGGTGGCGGGACCGTGCGCCCTGATCTCGCGGATCTCACCCTGAATGTCTTGCCCAGTCGGGTCCAATACGACCCGATTCGTCACCGTTTCCATGCGAAACCTCTCGATCACCCGGCGCCTCGCGGACCCCGGTCTTCCGAGGTCAGAGCGAAACATCTTGCTGGACTGGCCCTTCCGGGCCGTTAGCGATGCTACCGGCCGAACGGCTTTGTCGCAGTGAACACTTGGAATGGGATCGCACAGTGAAATCGAACTATCGGTGCCGACGAAAAGCTCTGCCCACGGCAGAATTCGAGGTCACTTGGGCACGAACACACCTGTCAGATCGGCCTGCCGAATGGGAGTGTCCGGGTTGGCCTGCGCGCCACACATCAGATCGATGGCCGCGACGGACAGGTCGACGGTGTTCGGGTTCGAGGTCGCATCCTCGCCGCGCTCCTGCTCGAGAAACTTCGTCACCGTCGTGCGCCGGTCCTTCGGCGTCTGGGTGGTGTACTCGCTACAGGGCGTGTCGCCTCCTCTGTTGACCGCCTTCTCCACCTGGTCGCAGCCCGTGGCGAGCGACGCGAGCGCGGCCGCGGCGAGGACGGCGGATACAGCGTTCTTGCGCAGTGTCATCATGTGTCGGCTTTACCCGATTCCGGCCATCACACGCAGTGCTGAAAGTTCGCGGGATTGACCCGCCCGTTTCCGGGTGAATCTTGTACTGTCGCAGCCAGATCAGATGCTATGTCGCTGGTGGTTCTCCCATGGACGGGCGCGCCACTGTCAAAGTTGCAGAGGAGCAAGGCTCATGGCCGACGTGCAGACCCCGGTGATCAGGACCGATATCCCCCATTCCGCCCGGATCTGGAACTACTGGATGGGCGGCAAGGACCACTACGAGATCGACAAGATCGCCGGCGACGCCGGGCTGGCGGTCGACCCCGAGATCGCGACGATGGCCGTGCAGTCCCGGCAGTACCTGATCAGGGCCGTCCGTTTCGTGGCGAAGGAACGGGGCATCAAGCAGTTCCTCGACATCGGCACCGGGCTGCCCACGATGCAGAACACCCACGAGGTCGCCCAGGGCGTCACCCCGGAGGCCAAGGTGGTCTACGTGGACAACGACCCGCTGGTGCTCGCGCACGCGCGCGCGCTGCTGACCAGCACCACCGATGAAGGCGTCACCACCTACATCGACGCCGACTTCCACGACCCCGAACAGATCATCGCCGACGCGCGCAACGTGCTGAACTTCAACGAGCCGATCGCGGTGATGTTCATGGGTGTTCTCGGACACGCCAAAACCTACGACGACCTGCTGCGCATCGTACGCACTGTCATCGGCGCGGTCCCCTCCGGTAGCCACCTGATCTACTGGGACGGGACCGACGACAGCCAGGCCTACGTCACCCTGTGCGAGAACTACACCGGCACCGGCGGCACACCGTACGTTCCGCGCACGCAGGCCCAGATCCGCGGCATCTTCGACGACCTGGAAGTAGTCGAACCCGGCGTCGTCTCGATCACCCAGTGGCGCTCGGAGACCACCGAGGTGGGCCAGGCCCTGCCGATCTCGGCGTACGGCGCGGTCGCCCGCAAACCCTGACCCACGGCGCAGCCGCCGACCATCCTCGACACGCCCCATCCGAGCCCGGCTCGGGTGGGGCGCGGTCATGTGTAGCCGCGGCCCGTGAGTTCGGGCGTCACGCGCTGCGCATGGCGCGGTAGACCGCCGAGCCGACGAACGCGCCGAGGTCATCGGGATTCCATTCGTCGCGGTGAGCGAACAGGGTGCGGACCGCGCTCTCGGCGGCCGAGACCCACAGCTCCACCAGCGCGGGCAATTTGCGTTCGGCGTCGTCGACCCCCCAGGCCTGCAACGTCGGACGGAGCAACGTCGTGCAGCGCTCGATCGCCAGCTGTCGACCGCGTCCGAAGGATCCGGCCACCGCGGGGTCGGGGTTGCCGTAGATCAGCCGCCAGGCATCGGGGCGCTCGGACGCCTTGTCGAGCAGGGTGCGGAAACCCTCGACGAAGACCGTCTCGTCGGCGTCGGTCGTGCGCGGCGGCAGCACATCGAGCACACCGGAGATCAGAAAATCCTCCTCGCGCTGGATCAGCGCGTCGATCAGTTCGACCCGGTCCGGGAAGCAGGCGTAGATCACCGGGCGGGTGACCTTCATGTAGTCGGCCACCGCGCCCATCGTGACCGCGGCGATGCCGTCGTCGGCGGCGATGGCGAGTGCCGCGTCGAGCACCTGCGGTCTGCGCCGCTCGGGGCCGAGGTGCGCGGCCCGCCCTCGCCGCTGCGTGGCCGTCTCGCTACCCATGCGCCCACCATAGCAACCACCCCCGCATTCCTACATAGGTGTATGAAAATGCTACAGTGACGAATGAACCGTCCGACCCGCTGGATGCCCGCCCGAGGAGCGACGATGCCCCAGGACTTCTTCAACCCGAACACCGCCGACTTCGCGCAGTTCGATCCGCAGACGCGCAGGCTGCTGCGGGCGACAGTCGACTGGTTCGAGACCCGCGGCAAGAATCGACTGCTCGACGACGATCGGTCCCGCGTCTGGCCGTCGGAGTTCCTCGACTTCGTCAAGCGGGAACGACTGTTCGCCACCTTCCTCACCCCCGCGGCCGAGGCGGGCGGTGACCCGGACAAGCGCTGGGACACCTCGCGCAACGCCATGCTGAGCCAGATTTTCGGCTTCTACGGCATGACCTACTGGTACATCTGGCAGGTCACCATCCTCGGCCTCGGCCCGATCTGGCAGAGCGACAACGCCGTGGCCAAGAAGAAAGCCGCGGCCCAGCTGGACTCCGGTGCGATCTTCGCGTTCGGCCTGTCGGAGAAGGAACACGGCGCCGACGTGTACTCGACCGACATGATCGTCGACCCACAGCCCGACGGCGGATACACCGCCACCGGCGGCAAGCACTACATCGGCAACGGCAACCTGGCCTCGATGGTCTCGGTGTTCGGTCGCCGCTCGGACAAGCCGATCATCGACAGCGCCGCGGCCTTGCGGGACAAGCCGACGCAGCAGGATTACGAGGGGTATCTCTTCTTCGTCGCCGACTCCCAGCACGACGCGTACAAGCTGAAGAACAACGTCGTGAACAGCCAGATCTACGTCGCGGCTTTCGATCTGGAGAACTATCCCGTCGCCGAGAACGACATCCTGCATCGCGGCGAGGACGCGTTCCACGCTGCGATGAACACGGTCAACGTGGGTAAGTTCAACCTCGGTTTCGGCGCGATCGGCGCCTGTGAGCATTCCTTCTACGAGGCGATCGACCACGCCGAGAACCGGATTCTGTTCGGGCACAGGGTCACCGAGTTCCCTCAGGTCCGCGCGCTGATCGCCGATTCCTACGCGCGCATCGCCGCGATGAAGCTCTACAGCGCCCGCGCGGTGGACTACATGCGCTCGGCCTCCCCGGACGATCGCCGCTATCTGCTGTTCAACGCCATCGAGAAGATGTCGGTGACACGCCAGGGCCAGCGCGTGATCGAGGACCTCGCCGATGTGATCGCCGCGCGTGGATTCGAGAACGACATGTACTTCCCGGTCGCGATGACGGCCATGTTCGGCCTGCCACGACTCGAGGGCACCGTCCACGTGAACATGGCGCTATCGCTGAAGTTCATGGCCAACTACATGTTCCACCCCGCCGACGCCGGCCTGGCGGCAATGCGGTCGTTGCCGGGCGCCTCGGTGGCACCCAAGGCAGCCACCCGCGCGGTCGCCGGCGCTCTCACGTGGTCGAGCCGCAAGGTCACCCCGCGGCTGGGCGCGGTCGTGAAGCCACTGCGTGCCGAATTCGCCAGTGCCGCTTACGCTCCGGTGCCCACACGCCACGACACCGCCGACGACGAGTTCCTGTTCCGGCAGGGACCGAGCAGTGGCCTGGGCCGTATTCGCTTCGCGGACTGGCGCCCCGTGTTCGAGAGCTTCCGCGACATCGCGAACGTCGCGGTGTTCCTCGAGCAGGTGCTGGCCCTGCAGGCACTGCTCGCGGTCGCCGCACCGACCTCGTCGCAGCAGCAGGACGTGGACTTCCTGTTCGCGTTCGGCGAGCTCTTCACCGCGGTGCCCTACGCGCAACTGGTGCTGGAACAGGCGCGCATCGACGGCACCGACCCGGCGGTGATCGACCAGATCTTCGACGGCTTCGTGCGCGCCTTCTCCGCGAACGCGCTCACCCTGCACAACAAGCCGACCGCCACCCCCACCCAGCAGCACCGGGCACTCGACCTGGTTCGTCGGCCGGTCTTCGACGACGCCCGCTTCGAGCGGGTCCTCGGCAAGGCGCGCGCGCTGGCCGGGGCCTACGAGATGAAAGCCTGACCCGCGAACACCGCCGGGGTCAGTCGAGCGGCGGCGCGTTCTCGGTGATGGTGGCCAGGGTCGCCGCCACCGACATGTCGGGCTCGATGACGACGCCCTGCTCGCGCAGGAAGCCGTCGAACAGCTGCACGACGGCATTGGTCGTGCGATCGACGAACAGTGCCGTCGGTTCCGGCAGCGGGACGGGATCGGTGTCGAGCCACAGGTCGGTGACGGCCATGACGAAACCGACGATGCCACGCAGCAGATGATCGATACCGTCGGTATCGAGTGCGACCGAGGACAGCACGCTGCGGCTGCGCTCGGCCAGGTCGTGCGAGAGGCGCCGGCCGATGTCCAACGGCCGAGCCGACGGGTCGGCGCTCGAGACGCTCTGGGTGAGAACGAGGAACCGGAACACATCGGGATGTTCGGCGATGACCCCGGTATAGGCGGTGAGGAACCGATGGATCGTGGCCCTGGGCGGCTGCATGATCAGCGACAGGTCCGGCGCGACGGCCGCGTAGATCTGCGCGACGAGCCAGTCCGAGACGGCGCCGTCGAGCTCGGATTTGTCGGCGAACATGCGGTACAGGCGTGGTTTGGCGACGCCCATCTCGCGGGCCAGCGCCTCCATGCTCAGGTGGGGTCCGTCGCGGTCGATGCACCGGACCGCGCCCGCGATGACCTGTTCGCGGGTGAGCAACCGTACGGGCGACCGGCGAGCCGGTCTAGACGAGGTAGTCACTGTTCTCCCTGATCCGCCTTTCGCGTACGGCCAGGATAGCGGCGCGGCGCGGGGGATCGGCCGCCGTATCGCAGGCGGACACCGAGTGGGTGTCGACAGCGGCAGTTCCACTCCTCGAGACAATCCAGGTACTGCCGGTACCATTTTCTGGTACCGGCGGTACTATCGATGGCGCGCGGAGCAACGGAGCCCCGTGCCGAAAGGAGTCTCGGATGAGGCGCGAAGTCGGCAACCGCCACCCCGTGGCAGCGTCGGCCAGAACACGTCTGGTGCGCAACGGCGACATCTCGCTCGCTGTCTACGAATTCGGCCCGGCGGACGGCATTCCGGTGGTTCTCGTCCACGGTTGGCCCGATACCCACCATCTGTGGGACGGCGTGGTTCCGCTGCTCTCGGACAGATACCGCGTGATCTCCTACGACACGCGCGGGTACGGACAGTCCAGCGCGCCGACCCAGGTATCGGCCTACGAGCTGAACCGACTCGCGACCGACTTCTTCGCCGTGGTGGAGGCCGTGAGCCCCACCGAACCCGTGCACGTCGTGGCTCACGACTGGGGCTCGGTCCAGGTCTGGGAAGCGGTGTGCGAGCCCGGCGCGGACCAGTACGTGGCGTCGTTCACCTCGATTTCGGGCCCCAACCTCGACCACCTCGCCATCTGGATGCGTCGTGGCGTGCGGTCGGGCACCCCGCGCGGCATCCGGGGTGCGCTCAGCCAGTGCCTGTCCTCGGCCTACACCACTTTCTTCATGCTCCCGGTCCTGCCGGGACTGTTCTTCCGTCTCGTCGGCACCGAGAAGATGTGGAAGCTGTTCCTGCGCGTCGTCGAGGGCACCTCCCCCGATCAGATCTCGCTGGCGCCGACCCTGAAACAGGACATGATCTCGGGGCTGCGCTTCTATCGGGCCAACATCATCGCCCGCATGGTCGCGCCACGGGAGCGACGCACCACCGTGCCCGTGCAGTTGCTGGTCAATACCCGCGACATCGCCGTGCGTCCCGCGGGCTACGACGACACCGCCGAATGGGCCGATCAGGTCGTTCGGCACGACCTGCTGCGCGGGCATTGGCTGCCCTATTCCGATCCCGCCGCGATCGCCGGATACGCCGACGCGTTCATCCAGGCCAAGTCCGAGTAGCGACGAAAGAGGCAGAACCCATGCTCGACTTCGACATCGTCGTGACCGACGGCCGCTGGTTCGACGGCACCGGAGCCGCGTCGGCGCGGCGCACCATCGGCATCCGTGACGGCATCGTCGCGGCCGTTTCCGCGGGCCCGCTGCCCATCGGCCCCGACACCGAGGTGATCGACGCCGCGGGCAAGTGGGTACTGCCCGGCTTCGTCGACGTACACACGCATTACGACGCCGAGATGCTCATCAAACCCGCCCTGTCGGAATCGCTGCGCCACGGCGTCACCACCGTCGTGGTCGGCAACTGCTCACTGTCGACCGTGCTGGCCTCCAACGCCGACTGCGCCGACCTGTTCAGCCGGGTCGAAGCCGTACCGCGCGATGCCGTGCGCGACGCGCTCGACAAGCACCGCACCTGGTCGGACCCGACCGAGTACGTCAAGGCGCTCGACGAACTTCCCCTCGGACCCAACGTCGCCGCGTTTCTCGGGCACTCCGACCTGCGCACGCACGTGCTGGGACTCGGCCGCGCGGTCACCCGCGACACCGAACCCACCACGGCCGAAATCGAGCAGATGACCGCGCTGCTCGACGCGGCGATCGACGCGGGTTTTCTCGGGTTGTCGTCGATGACGAACAAGCTCGACAAGATCGACGGGCAGCGGTACCGGTCGCGGTCGCTGCCGTCGACCTATACCCGCGGCAGAGAAGTGCGCGCGCTCAACAAGGTGCTGCGCAAGCGCGGCCGAGTCCTGCAGAGCGCGCCGACGGTGAGCCTGAAACCCAACATCGCCAAGTTCTTCCTCGCCAGCGCCGGCATCGGCCGGGCCAGGCTACGCACCTCGCTGCTGTCGGCCGCCGACTCCAAGGCCTACCCGCCGCTGGTGTGGTTCATGCTCTACGCCGCGCCGCTGCTGAACCGCTTCGCCCGCACCGACTTCCGGTGGCAGCACCTGCCCGTTCCGTTCACCGTCTACGCAGACGGCATCGATCTGGTGGTGTTCGAGGAGTTCGGCGCCGGCGCCGCGGCCCTGCATCTGAAGGACCACGTCGAACGCAACGAGCTGCTGCGGAGCGAGCCCTACCGTCGCTGGTTCCGCAAGCAGTACGACAACAAGTTCACCCCGCGCATCTGGCACCGGAACTTCTTCGACGCCGAGATCGTCGCCTGCCCCGACGAATCGGTGGTCGGCAAGTCCATCGGGCAGGTCGGTGCCGACCGCGGCCTGCATCCGGTCGACGCCTACCTCGACATGGTGGTGGAGTACGGGCCCGCGCTGCGCTGGCGCACCACGATCGCCAACGATCGCCCCCGGTACCTCGACAAGCTCGCCGCCAGTCCCGGCGTGCAGATGGGCTTCGGCGACGCGGGCGCGCACCTGCGCAACATGTCGTTCTACAACTTCCCGCTGCGATTGCTCGAAAGGGTGCTGCGCGCACAGGAATCCGGCAAGCCGTTCCTGAGCATCGAACGCGCCGTTCACCGCCTCACCGGCGAGCTCGCCGACTGGTATCGCATCGATGCCGGTCACCTGCGCGAAGGCAGCCGAGCCGACCTGGTCGTCATCGATCCCGCCGGACTCGACGACGCGGTCCATCAGCTGCATGAAGCGGCGCTGCCCGAATTCGGCCTCGACCGGATGGTCAACCGCAACGACCGCGCCGTCGTCGCCACCGTCGTCAACGGCCGCCGGGTTTTCGGCGCGGGCGAAGTAGTACCCGGCATCGGCGCGGACTGGGGAACCGGACGGTTCCTGCGCGCCGGCCACGACAACTCCGCTCCCCTGGCACAGGAGGCCCGATGAGAGTCCCGTTCCGCCGCGCGGCCAGGACCGTGCGCGCACCCGATGTCGCGCTGGCGGCACGCAATGTGAAGTTCGACTGGACCTCGGCACCACTGCACTGGATGCCGTCCGAGCCGATCGCCTCACACGTGGTGAACTCGCTGAACCTGCTGCTGCCCGAGGGCGAGCGGATGTTCTGCGCCACCTACCGCGACGCGCTGCCCTACGTGCGCGATGCCACGGTGCGCGAGGCCATGCTCGGATTCATCGGCCAGGAATCGATGCACGCCGAAACCCATGCCAAGGTCCTGGATCAGGTTTTCGCCGCCCACCACATCGACACCGCCCCCTACACCCGCCAGATGGAGTACGTCTTCCGCAATTCCCTCGGCGCGCGCGAGGACGGCCCGCGACAGGCGCAGACCCGCCTGGTCGAACGGTTGGCGTTCATCGCCAGCCTCGAGCATTTCTTCGCGTGGCTCGGCGACTGGATTCTCAACGCTGACCTCGAAAAGCACGGCGCCGAACCGCGTGTGCTCGACCTGTTCCGCTGGCACGGGGCCGAGGAAGTCGAACACCGCAGTGTCGCCCATGATGTCGCGATCTACTTCGGCGCGGGCTACCTGCGCCGTGCGGCGATGATGCTGATCGTCATCCCGATCCTGCTGAGCTTGCTCGTGCGCGGCACCAAATTCCTGGTCAACCAGGATCCGGAACTGCCGAACATGGGTTATCCCACGCTGATCCGCAAGATCCTCGGGGCGATGTGGCGCGGTGCGCTGCCGGGCATTCCGGCGCTGCTGATCAGCGCCGGGTCCACCTTCGATCCGCGCTACGACCCCGCGAATGTCGGCTCCACCGAGCAGGCGATCGCCTATCTCGCCAAGTCCCCGGCAGCCAGGGCGGCGGCACAGTGACCGTGTATCCCGCGCCCCGGGTGATCCCGCCGGACCTGTACGGCAAGCACGACCACGATCCGACCACCAAGGTGATCGACACCGTGGCCGCCCTGCGCGTTCGCTGGTCGACGCTGATCAACCGCCGCCCCATCCGCACCAGGGCTGACGATGCCCGCTTCCCGGTGATCGTCACCGACCGGGTGCTGGTGGCGCAGGATCAGGCCGTCGTCGACCTGGGCCTGCGCGCACCCGACGGCGCCGCGCTGCCCCGGTGGGCGCCGGGCGCGCACATCGACATCGAACTCCCGTCCGGGCGTCTGCGGCAGTACTCGCTGTGCGGCGATCCGGCCGAAACCGAGGAGTATCGCATCGCGGTGCGCCGCATTCCGCAGGGCAGCGGGGGCTCGATCGAGGTCCACGACGAGCTGCCGGTCGGCTCCGAGGTCATGATCCGTGGTCCGCGCAACGCGTTCCCGTTCGCGCCGCCGGGGCGTGGTTCCTCGGCGAAACGCCTGCACTTCGTCGCCGGCGGCATCGGCATCACCCCGATCCTGGCGATGGCGCGCGCCGCCGACCGGCTCGGCATCGACTGGACCCTGGTCTATTGCGGCCGAAGCCGCGAGACCCTGCCGTTCCTCGACCAGCTCGCCGAACTCCGCGGACACGTGCTCGTGCGCACCGATGACGAGCACGGAACACCCCGTGCCACAGATCTTCTCGATGGTGCCGACCACGACACGGCGATCTACTGCTGTGGACCTGCCCCGATGACGTCCGCTCTCGTCGCTGCCGTGCGCACGATGCCCGGCATCGAGTTCCACTCCGAAAGGTTTTCTCCCGCACCGGTTGTCGACGGTACCGCCTTCGAGGTGGAGTTGACGAGCACCGGCGAGGTCATCGCCGTCGGCGCCGACCAGACGATGCTCGACGCACTGCTGGCGGTGCGCCCCGACCAGCCCTACTCGTGTCGCCAGGGGTTCTGCCGCACCTGCGTCGTGCGCGTCACCGACGGCACCCCCGACCATCGCGACGGCGCGCTGACCCCCGCAGAACACGCCGCCGGAGTGACGCTGGCCTGCGTCTCCCGCTGCGCGGGAAAGCGCCTGGTTCTCGACCTCTGAGCCAGAACGTAGTTCTTGCCGCCTCATCCCCACGGGTCAATCGGCATCGAAGAACACTGCTGTACGCGTAGTGTGCGACTTGCAATACCGTTCGCACACAAGGAGTTTCCGTGGCGTCCTCTCTGATGAAGCGCCTAGCCGCGCTGTTCGGCGCGTCCTGCGCAGCCCTACTACTCGCGGTACCGGCAGCCGCGCCCGGCCATGCTGACCGAGCAGTTCTCGAAAGTCCGGCCGACCAATGCCCGACCGACCCGAACTACCCCGGCAACATCGGGTTCGACGGCAGGCACTACCGCGTTCACGTCCCGGCCGGTGTACCCACCGGGGCACCGCTGGTGGTCGCCATCCATGGTGGCTACGACTCACCCGAGGGCGTCGAGGCGGAGTGGGGCTGGAACGCCCTCGCCGATCAGCACAAGTTCATCGTCGTGTACCCCCGGGGTACCAAGAAGGAGTGCCAGACGGACGGCAGCCCCGGTTGGGGCTGGAACGCCGATGCGGCCGACGTCACGCATATCAAGAATGTCGTCGACGCGGTCGCCACGCAATACGGGGTGAACCGCAAGCGGGTCCATCTCACCGGCCACTCCAACGGTGGCCAGATGGCCTCGCGCGCGGCCTGCACCGCACCGGAGGTGTTCGCTTCGGGCGCCGTGTACGCACCCGCGCCCCCGCCGACCGGCTGCGATCCCGCCCGCGCGGTCTCCTGGGGCGTGTTCGCCTCGGCGAGCGATCCCATCGTGCTCGAGCCCATCGCCTACGGCCACGTCATGTACTGGAGCTGGGAGAACCGCCCGTGCCAGAACGAGCAGCCCGGCGGCGGCTCCGACGTCAAGGACTCGAGGCACTGGGACTGCGCGTCCGGCACCGAGGTGCTGTGGCGGGTCTACAACGGCGGCAGCCATACCTGGCCGACGGGAGCGCGGCGCACCGAGATGATGAACCGGATGTGGCAGTTGTTCCAGGCCAACCCACGCCCGTGAACCCCCGACCGGAGGGACTGGCCGCCGCGCTCCGGCTCAGCCGGCCAGCCCCTCCGGATCGATCAGCAAACGCTTGAGCACCTTGCCGGTCTCACCGCGTGGCAACGCGTTGAGGAAGGTGACGTCGCGCGGAACGGAGAAGCGGCTCAGGCGGTTTCGCACATAGGTGCGCACCATGTCCGGGTCGAGCCCGGAGCCCTCGTGCTTGACGAGGAACGCGGCCAGCCGCTGTCCGAATTCGCGATCCGGCACACCGACCACCGCGACATCGGTGACCTGCGGCAGGTGTGCCAGCGCTTCCTCCACCGGGCGCGGGAAGACGTTCTCGCCGCCCGAGATGATCATCTCGTCGTCGCGGCCCGCCACGAACAGTCTGCCCTCGGCGTCGAGATAGCCGAGGTCGCCGGTGTCCATCATGCCGTCGGCTTCCTCAGGCGGTGAATCGCTGACATACCCGTCGAACAGCATGTGATTGCGGACGAAGATCCGTCCCACCACGCCGATCGGCACCGCTCGGTGCTCGGCGTCGAGGATCGCGATCTTGGTACCGAGCGGCGGGCGTCCGGCCGTGGTGGGTGCGGCGCGCAGGTCGTCGGGCCCGGCCACGCTGGCCCAGGAGACCTCCGTCGACCCGTAGAGGTTGTAGAGGACGTCGCCGTAGTCATCGAGGAAACGGTCGACGGTGACCGCCGCGAGCGGTGCGCCGCAGCTGATCACCTGCCGCAGGCTGCTCAGGTCGTACCGCTGGCGCACCTGCTCGGGCAGATCGACCAGCCGTTGCACCATCGTGGGCACCGCGATGAGCGTGTGTACCCCGTGTTCGGCGACGCGGCGCAGACATTCCTCGGCGTCGAAGCCCTGCGACAGCACCACCGTGGCCCGCACCGCGGTGCTCAGTTGCAGCGCCGACAGGCCCCAGGTGTGGAACAGCGGCGCCGGGATCATCATGGTGCTGCCCGCGTGGATCGGAATCAGCGACAGCAGCGCCACCAGGGTGTCGAAGCCCTTCGGGTGGGGTCGTCGCGCGCCCTTCGGGGTGCCGCTGGTGCCCGAGGTGAGCACGATCTGGCGCCCCGGCACCGTCGGGACGGGAAACTTGGTGTGGCGGATCGCGATGAGGTCTTCGATGGTGATCCGGGTCGGGTCGACGGGCCCGTCGTCGGTGTAGAAGCGCGGCAGATCGGTGTGCAGGTACTGCACGAGATGGGCCAGGTCCGTATCGACGAACAGCGCCGAGAGCCGGTGTCGCTGCACGATGTCCTCGATCCGCCGCCCCGACAGGCCCGAGTTCAGCAATGCGACGTCGACGCCGAGCTTGCCCGCCGCCACCATGGATTCGACCATGCCGCAATGATTTCCGGCCAGCAGCCCGATCGCGTCCCCCGCCCGCAACCCGACCTCGTACATCGCGCCCGCCAGCGCGGTGGTCCGCTTGTCGGTTTCGGCGAAGGTGGCGGTGCTGCCGTTGTCGATGAGCGCGACCTGGTCCGGGCTGTGCGCGGCGCCTGCGGCGTATCCACCCGCCAAGTTGAATCCCCACCGGTACAGCGACCGCAACTGCCTGGCCGAGGTCAGCGGCGGCGACACCTGGCCCGAGTGCACCCACCAGCGCACGATCTCGGACTTGCGCCGGATCGGCGCCCGGTTGCCGTTGGCCACCACCGAGGTGCGTGCGCCACCGACGACATCGGCGGCGCGCCGCAACCCGTCCTTGACCCACCCGATGATCACCGCGTTCGTCACGCCCGCCAACGTCGGGTGCAACCGCGGCGCCGCGAACACGGTCACGCTCACGCGGGTGCGCTGCTCGTCCCCGGTGAGCCGGACCAGGGCGAAACTGCCCGATTCGGGATTGTGCAGTTCGAAACTCTCGTACCAGCGACCGATGGTCAGCGCCAGCCCGGTGCGCCGTATGCCCGCGGCCCTGTCCCCGATTCTGATCTCCCATACGGTGCTCCCGTCCGGGCCGATCAGGCGGTCACACCCCCCGATCCCGGCCCACAACCGCGGATAACTCTGTGGTTCGAGCAACACATCCCACAGGGCCCGGCGTGGGATGGAGAACTCCACGGACACATCGACGACATCACTGGGCATTGCTGCGCGCTTTCCTCTGCCCGGCCACGTTGCCGGGTAGTGCCCGCTCGCCTCGGCCCCCGTGCCGTGACGGTGCCCGTCTGGAGGCACTGCACCAGAAGTCATCTTCGGCCCATCGGCCCGTGGGCAAACGAAAGATCTACGGATTCTGGCAACTGAACTAACCAAAAACCCGGAAGCTGTGACAGGTGCCAAACGTGATGCCGCACGCACTGGCCGAGGGGTCCGCCACAAGGACGGCACAATGGGTAGTGATGAAACAGTGGCAGCGCGACCCCAGCTCCGATGACGACCCGCTCGGCGACGGAAGCCACGTCGGCATCGATGACCTGCGAATCCTGCGGGAGCAGTTCGTCGACTTCATGCTCGGTTACAAGTTCGCGATCGACGAGGTGACCACCAAGATCAACATCTTGCGTGAGGACTTCAACAACACCCACGAGTACAACCCCATCGAGCACGTGGGCTCGCGACTCAAGTCGCCCGAAAGCGTCCTCGAGAAGGTCCGCCGCAAGAACTACGCGATGAACCTGGCTGCCATCCGCGAGAACGTGCTCGATATCGCCGGGGTCAGGGTGGTGTGCAGTTTCATCTCCGATATCGGCACGATCCGCGACATGCTGGCCGGTCAGGAGGACATCACGGTTCTCGAGGAACGCGACTACATCACCCATCGCAAGCCCAACGGCTACCAGAGCATGCACCTGATCGTGTCCATCCCCGTGTTCCGCTCCGACCGCACCGAACTGATTCCGGTCGAGATCCAGATCCGCACCATCGCGATGGACTTCTGGGCCAGCCTCGAACACAAGATCTACTACAAGTATCGCGGCGAGGTCCCCCCGAATCTGCGCACCGACCTGGCCCAGGCCGCCGAGGTCGCCACCCAGCTCGACGAGCAGATGGAAGCCCTGCACCGCCAGGTCGACCGCGGCGTGCAACCGAAACCCAAGCCGGCCGCGGACTCACTCGACCTCAGTGTGCTGTACAACAGCCTGACCGGCGGCCACCCGGTCTACCTCCGCCCCACCGATCCGCCGACCTGACGCCCGCTCCCGCGCGACAACCACCGCGTTCGCACCGCAGTTGCGCCGTCCGGGCCGAGGCTTCCGCTACTGTCCGAGCAGTCATCCAGCAGCGTGGCGTGAAAGGAACCCGGTGGTGCTCTCACGTCGACAGTTGATCGCCGCGGCGGCGGTCGGTGGCTCAGCGGCCGCGCTCGGCATGCCGATGAGCCGCGCGCGGGAGCTGAGCGCGGACGAGTTCCGATCGCTGGCCGCGCGCGGCTACAACCGGCGATTCCTGGCTCGACCCGCGAAGATCTTCGTGCCTACCGGCGCCGAGGAGGTTCGTCGCGCGGTGGCCGGGGCGGTGGCCGAGAACTCGCCGATCGCGGCGCGCTCGGGTGGGCATTGCTTCGACGATTTCGTCGACAACGACCGCATCCGGTCGATCATCGACCTCGGTCGGATGAACGCGGTGTCCTGGGATGAGCGATATCGGGCGTTCTCCGTCGACGCGGGCGCCGATATCGGCACCGTCTACAACGCCCTGCACCGCTGGGGCGTCACGGTGCCCGGCGGGATCTGTCTCGGCGTCGGGATGGGCGGTCATGTCTGCGGTGGTGGCTACGGTCCGTTGTCGCGACGGTTCGGGCTCGTCGCCGATCACCTGGTCGGCGTGGAGGTGGTCACGGTCGATGCCGAGGGGACCGCGAAAGTCGTGGTCGCGACCGCCGACGGTCCCGACCGCGAGCTGTGGTGGGCGCATACCGGCGGCGGTGGCGGCAATTTCGGGGTGGTGACCCGGTACCTGCTCCGTTCGCCCGGATCCGACGGCGCGGACCCGGCACACGCGCTGCCGAGTCCGCCGGGCGCCATGCTGAGCGCGCGACTGATCCTGCCGATCACGACCGAGGATTCGTTCGTCCGGTTACTCACTAACTATCTCGGGTTCTTCGTACGCCACAGCGCGCCCGGCAACGAATTCGCCGGTCTCTACGCACCGCTGATGATCCGGACCACCGGCACCGCCGCGGCCGAGATGCTGATCCTGTTCGATGCCGGAACACCGCACGCGCGAACGCGTTTCGACGAATTCGTCGCCACGGTGAGCGACGGCGTGTTCCCCCCGCCCCTGCTCACCCCGGTCGCCCGACTGTCGTACGCCGACACCGTGAACCAGGTGTACTACGCGAAGGGCGTGAACACCACCCGGGTCAAGGTGAAGGCCGCCTATCTGCGCACGCCGTACTCCCCCGACCAACTCCGAATCTTCTACCGCTACCTCACCGACCCTCGTTTCCTCGGTGAGTCCCAGCTCGAGTTCCTGCCGTTCGGCGGCGCGATCAATGCCGTCGCCGCCGACGCGACGGCCATGCCTGCCCGCGATTCGTTCATGAAAATGCTGATCCACGCGTCATGGCGACTGCCGTCCGACGACGACCGGTATCTGCGCTGGGCGCGCGAGATGTACCGCGACGTCCACGCCGAGACCGGTGGCGTTCCGGCGCCGAGTGCGGCCTACGGCGGTAGCTACATCAACTATCCGGACGCGGACCTGGCCGATGCGCGATGGAACACCTCCGGTCTGCCATGGCACGCGTTCTACTACGGCGACAACTATCGGCGATTGCTTCGGGTCAAGGCGGCCGCGGATCCGGGAAATGTCTTCCAGCACCGACTTTCGATCGGCAGACCGGACTGGTGAGAGCCCGGCGAGGTCGATGCGCGGGCTACCGGAGGTCGCTACGGTCACCGACGGGTCGCGGATCGTCCGTGTGGGCGAGAACCCGGCGCAGGTCGGCGGGACCGAGCCCCCGCGACAGACCGAGCATCATCGTGGCGCAACCGAGTCCGGACAGCAGCAGTCCGGTGGCGAACAGCGCGGGATATCCGGCCAGGTCACCGACGAGACCGGCGGCCATCCCGGCCACGCCCTGCACGATGACGATCGCGCAGGCGAACAGGGTGTAGTCGCTGCCCGCGTAATCGGATTCGGACGCGTCCATCATGAGCGCGAAAACGGCGACGGTGGCGGCACCGCCGAAGACGTGCTCGGCCAGGCTCGCGGCGACCAGCAGTTCGAAGCCACCGAAGCCCAGGGCGGCCACCAGATACAGCGCGATACTCGCGGTCTGGGTGACACCGCCGATCAGCAGCGCTCGCCGACGCCCGTAACGGAAGGCCAGCCAGCCGCCCACGGCCGCGCCCGCCAGCGCGCCCGCCGAGGCGAGCACGCCCTTGATCAGGGCGATCTCGCCGAGGTCGAGCCCGGCGTCGGACAGGAAGGGCCCGGTGAGCGCCGCGGCCATCGAGTCACCGAATTTGAAGGCGCCGATCAGGGCGATGAAAGCGAGAATGCCGGGGCGGCGCAACCGGGTCAACCAGGCGCCGAGCAGCTGCGCGGGCTTCGGCGGCGGCATCCGGTCCGCGACCGGCTCGCGCATCAGCCACACCGGCACCGTGGTGAGCACGATCAACGCCGCCATCGCCAGGAACAGCGCCCGCCAACCCGCCAGCGCGTACAACCACAGCAGCGCGCCGCCGCCGACGATCATTCCGACGCGATAGGCGCCGACCTGGATCCCGTTGCCCAGCCCGCGCTCGCGGGCCCCGAGCAGCCGCACGGCCAGACCGTCGGTGGCCACGTCCTGGGTCGCCGACAGCAGGTTCACCACCACAATGCCCGCGAACAACCAGCGCAGCGAGGACGACAGATCCAGGCACGCCAGCACCATCGCGACCGCGGCCGCGAGCAGTTGCAGCACCAGCAGCCAGGTGCGGCGAGTGCCGTAGCGATCCACGGCGGGCGCCCAGAGGAATTTCAGCGCCCAGGGCGCGAACAGCACCCCCGAAGCACTGATCGCCACCAGTGAATAGCCCGATTCGCGCAACACCACCGGCAGGGCCTGGGTGAAGAAGCCGAACGGCAGCCCCTGGGCGAAGTACAACGACGACAACAGCGCCAGCGTGCCTACCGTGATCACACCCGGTCGGGTGGTGGTGCTCATGGGCACATCGTCGCAGAGAGTTCGCGTGGGCACAGCGCACGGACTCGGCGTGATCCGATCTCGGCGGGTGGGCCGCCGTCCGGCCAACCGGGGGGCGACACAGTACTGTGAATCGTTCATCTGCGGGGACGGATGGACGGACGGACGAAAGAACTGACTACCTATGCGTGACGAGCAACCGATCCTCACTCCCGGCGAAACCTGCTGGCAGATCGCCGAGGCGGACCGACTGGCCTGCATCGTCGACGCGGCGGACTACTTCCGCCACGCCAAGTCGGCGATGTTGCAAGCCCGCAAGCGCATCGTGCTGATCGGCTGGGATTTCGACACCCGGATCAAGTTCGAACCGCACGGGCGAACTCTCGAAGGACCCGATCGGCTGGGCAAATTCCTGTCCTGGCTGCCGCGGCACCGGCCGGACCTCGAGATCTATCTCCTGAAGTGGAACGTCGGCGCGTTCACCGCGATGGGCCGCGGGATGACACCGATCTTCGTGGTCAACTGGATGACCGATCGCCGCCTGCACTTCGAGATGGACGCCGCGCACCCGATCGGCTCGGCACATCATCAGAAGATCGTGGTGATCGATGACCGACTCGCGTTCTGTGGCGGCATCGACATGACGGTCGATCGCTGGGACACCGGCGACCACCGCGACGACAACCATTTCCGAACCGAACCCAACGGCAACAGCTACGGCCCCTGGCACGATGCGACCACCGCCGTCGACGGGGCCGCGGCGAAAGCCATCGGCGAGTTGGCTCGCGCCCGGTGGAAGTCGGCCACCGGGCGGGAACTGGACGCGGTCGGTGAGATCGCCGGCGACGCACCGTGGCCGGAAGGTCTGGAGCCGACGATGCGATCCGTCGACGTCGGTATCGCGCGGACGCTGCCCGAACTCGCCGACCGGGCCGAGGTTCGCGAGATCGAGGCGCTGTATCTGGCGGCGATCGCGGGCGCCACCGCGTCGCTCTACATCGAGAGCCAATACCTCGCCTCGCGCACGCTCGCGGAGGCGATCGCGGCCCGCCTGCGCGAGCCGAACGGCCCCGAGATCGTGCTGGTGCTCCCTCGCAACGCCGACGGCTGGCTCGAGCAGCAGGCCATGGACGGCGCCCGCCGCCGACTGCTGCACCTGCTGTGGAAGGCGGACACCGAGAACCGGCTGGGCGTCTACTATCCGGTCACCACCGGCGGTGCGCCCATCTACGTCCATGCCAAGGTGCTGGTGATGGACGACCGCCTGCTGCGGGTGGGGTCGTCGAATCTCAACAACCGTTCGATGGGATTCGACACCGAGTGCGATCTGGCCGTCGAGGTCACCGCCGCCACCGCCGACGGCGCGCGTCTGCGCGAGACCATCCTCGACATCCGGCGCACGTTGATCTGCGAACATCTCGACGCCGAACCCGCGAAGTTCGACGCCACGCTCGCCGAAACGTCCTCGCTGGTGCGCACCATCGAGACGCTGCGCGGCGACGGCCGCTCCCTGCGACGCTTCGAACCGGAGACCGTCGAAAACGAGGACAGCCCCCTCGCGGAGAACGACCTGATGGACCCCGAGCGCACCCCGAAGCGACTGTGGGACACCCTGTTCGCGCGCAGCAGCGAACGCCACAGCTGATCGCGGAGTGGTACCTACCTAGTGGTCCGAATCGCGGCTGAGACGTAGCTGCGCGGTTTCGGAGGCGCGCCGACACTGGCAGGCGATCGAACAGCGGGCTTAGTCTCGAAGGCATGGAGTTCGGCACCGGGGTGCTTCTTGTGACGTCCGGCTTGGCCTGCGCTTTGCTGTGCGGTTGTGCGCCCGACGAACGGTCCGAGCAGGCACCCATTCGCACCGGCGTGTCCGGCGGCGACTCCACCGTCACCGAGAACCTCGAAGCCCCGTGGTCGATTGCCTTCCACGGCTCTTCCGCGCTGGTGAGCGAACGAGACAGCGCCCGCATCCTCGAGATCGGCGCCGACGGAACACACTACGAGGTGGGAGTCGTCGACGATGTCGAGGCGTCCGGCGAGGGCGGTCTGCTCGGCATAGCGGTGCGCGAGGAGCAACTGTTCGCCTACTACACCACCGGGCGCGACAATCGCATCGACAGATTCGACCTCACCGGAGCGCCCGGCGCTCTCGTTCTCGGCAGCGGCACAACGATTCTCACCGGCCTGCCCGCGGCCGCCACCCACAACGGCGGCCGAATCGCCTTCGGACCCGACGCGATGCTGTACGCCACGGTCGGCGATGCGGGCAACCGACCGACGGCCCAGGATCGCGCGTCCCTCGGCGGAAAGATCCTGCGCATGACACCGGACGGACGAGCACCCGCCGACAACCCCATCCCGGGATCACTCGTCTACAGCTACGGCCACCGGAACCCGCAGGGCATCACCTGGGCCCCGGACGGTCGGATGTTCGCGAGCGAATTCGGCCAGAACACCTGGGACGAGCTCAATCTCATCGAGCCCGGCGGCAATTACGGATGGCCCGAGGTCGAAGGCATCGCCGGGCGGCCGGGTTTCATCGACCCCGTTCAACAGTGGAAACCGTCCGAGGCCAGCCCCAGCGGGATGACGAATATCGACGGGTTCGTCTATCTCACGAATCTGCGCGGTGAACGACTGCGTCGAATCCCGCTCGACGACCCCGCCAGCTCCACCGAGCTCCTCAACGGCGCGTACGGGCGTCTGCGCGATGTCGCCGTCGCACCGGACGGGTCGCTGTGGCTGCTGTCGAACAACACCGACGGCCGCGGCGACCCTGCCGCCGGCGACGACCGCATCGTCCGCCTCGAACTCGACAACTGAACGACGCCGACGAAATCGACGGTCCCACAAGCACTCACCGCTGTGGACGCAGCACCAGCACGGTGATCTCGCTCGGCGCCCACGAGCGCGGCCGGCGTGATCGGGCAGGGCCGACAGCTCGTACGCGCCGAGCAGGTGCATCGGTACACCTGACACGGCGAGACCGGGGGCGGGATCGTTACACGCTCGATCAGATGCCGTCGAAGGTGACCTCGTCACGGCGGAACTCTCCCAGATCGCCTGATCGGTCACATGCGCGAAAGAAGCGGCGTCCCATAGCGCCACCCACCCACTGCCGGTGTCGGCGACAGCGCTGAACTCGATGACGGAAGTTGTTGTCATACAACCATTTCAGCAGGAGGAACCGACACGACCCGCAATTACCACTTCTGCGTAGAGGTCGACGGCGATCAAACGGTGTCCACGCAGTCGAGTGCACGCGGAAAGGGTGGCGAGCATCCGACGTTGCCGAGGTGGTCGCAATGCCCGGCGGGTTGAGGGCGGCGTTCGGCCGGGATTCGCACTGTTCTCCAGCCGTGGTGGACGCCGCAGAGGCGAGGCGGCGGGCTAGAGCGGGCGTGTCACATGCCGGGCCTGAGACCGCGAAACCTGTCGTACCCATCGAGTACGTTCTCGACGGGGATCTTCTCTACGTCGCACTCTGACAACGCATTCCGTAGCTGAAACAAGGAGAGAATCATGTGGAGGACCGAATACAGCGCCACCACCGATCTGCCCGTGCGTGCCGTGTGGGAGGCGTTGCGCGACATCCACACCGGCGCTGTACCCAACGGCGGGGGTGACCAGTTCGAGATCCACGGCCCGTACGAGGTGGGTACGGAGCTGTCGGTGACACCGCAGGGCCAGGACACTTTCCGGTCGACGATCATCGAACTCGACGAGGACAGGGTCTACGCGGACCGCACCGAATACAACGGCCTTCACCTCACCTTCCGGCACAGCTTCCAGGCCGGCGACGGTAAGCTCACGGTCAGCCACGAACTGATCATCGAGGGGTCGGCCGCGGACGAGGTCGGGCCAGAGCTCGGCCCGCAGATCAGCGAAGACTTCCCGACGGCTATGCAGTCACTGTTCGAGATCGCCGCGGGCTCCCAGTCGAGCAGGTGACATGAACAACACTCGCGCGAAAGATCTTCCGCCCTCGTCGCGAATCGACGTTCGGCAGGGGAATATCTCGGTCTCGGGCCGGTTCTCCCTTGCCGAGTCGATCAACTTCGGTTTCGGTGCCCGCCAGGCCGAGGCGGGCAAGCAGGTGATGCGGTTGGCGTTCGTCACCGACAGCTACGACGATCACACTGCCGTGCTGGTGTCGCAACCCGCGGCCGATAGCATCCATGTCGAGGTCGTCGCCGCTTCCGATCCAGGCCGGGCCCTTCAGCAGGTCGCCCGTATGCTCTCGATCGATATCGACGGCACCGGGTGGGATGAGCTGGGACGCGACGATCAGCTCATCGGTGCATTGCAGGCTGCCCGGCCGGGCCTGCGCCCGCCACTGTTTCACTCCGCGTACGAGGCCACCGCCTGGGCGGTGTTGTCCGCCCGCCGGCCGGCGGCGGCGATGGCCGCGCTGCGTGATCGTCTTTCCGAAGCGCACGGCGCGAGCTTCGACATCGCCGGTGAGACTCTGCACGCGTTTCCCACCCCCGAACAATTGGTGCGAGTCAACTCCTTCCCAGGGCTGCCCGAGGAGAAACTGCAACGATTGCACGGCGTGGCGCGCTGGGCGCTGGAGGGCAAGCTGGACACAGAATGGCTGCGCACAGTCGATCCGGTCGAAGCTCAACGAGGTATCCAGGAAATCAAGGGGATCGGCCCTTTCTACAGCATGCTCGTCGTGGTGCGAGCACTCGGCCACACCGATGTTCTGGCCGAGGGAGAGCCCCGATCACTGGCGACCCTCGGGCGCGTCCTCGGTCGGCCCGGACCGGTAGACCAGCGGGAGTTGGCAGCCCTTGCCGAATCCTGGCGACCATGGCGGACGTGGGCGACAGTCGCAATCCGTGCGGCCGGCAACCGTTTGGCAGGGCCGTAATCCAACTCGGTCCGGACTCACCCTCGCCGGTACTCGAGCAGCGCCCTGGCCGCCTCATCGGTGGTCAGGGTCGCCGAGCGGTTCTCGGTCGACATTTCCAGCAGCCCGGCACTGCGCCTTCGACGGCGCCCGCTCGATCCCGCGACCTGCTCGACGAAGGTCTGACGCAGACAGCATGCCACCACACCCACCCGCGCCCTATTTTCAGCAGGGGCAGAGCCTCGACCACTGGATCACCGAGTACTGGCCGCGATCGCCGAACTGTACGACCACCACGAATTGCGAGTGCCCGCCGAACTCGTCCGCTGATATGGATTTCACGCTTCCGGTGTCAGAACCCATTCTGATGACGGGTCTCAAGCATGATGGGGGGATGGCCGAGATGGTGAATGTATGCGTGCCCTGCTGATTCTGGTTGTGGTGCTGGCGATCGGGTTGGTGGTGGGCGATCGGGTCGCGGTGGTGTTGGCGCAGAACGAGATCGGGCGCGCGGTTGCCGCCGAGTATGACCTCGCGCAGCGACCGGGGGTCGAGATCGCCGGGTTTCCGTTCCTGACCCAGGTCGTCGGCGGTACCTATCACGACATCGACATCCGGATCGGCGACTGGAGTGGGCAGAACATTTCGGTCCATGATCTCGATGTCGCGCTGACCGATGTCTCCGCGCCGCTGAACGACCTGATCGAGAACCGCACGTCGAATCTTGTCGCGGCTACGGCGACCGCGACGGCTGTGGTCCCCTACGACGTTGTGCTGGGTTTCGCGCCGGAGAACGTGGAGTCGATCTCCGACAGCCCGCAGGGGCTGCGCGTCACCGGGAAGTTCGCGGTGGCGGGGATGTCGGTGCCCGCGACGGTTTTCGTCACCGTCGCACCGACCGACGCGGGCATCGAGGTCGTCCCGGTCTCGGTCCAGGCCGCAGCGGGCGGACCGACGCTCTCGCTGGCCTTGCTGCGCCAGTCACTGACCTTCGTCGTGCCGCTCCAAGCGCTGCCGCTCGGTGCACGTCTGACCGCCATCACGCCGGGCGCCGATGGTCTGCACGCCACCGCCGTCGCCCACAACGTGCGTTTCGACGACCTTCCGTGACACTCTCCGTTCTAGAGCACAGTCCGCCAGAATTGCCCTGACCGCGCACTTCCTCCCATCGAAGGGGTAGTCAATGACGCAGGCGTCGAAGAAATACATTGCCGATTCACCCGCCGTCGCGGCCGGATTCGGCGGCCACCATCGCTGGCGTACGGCGGTCCGCGATGGCGTGTCCGTTGCGGTACTGACGACGCTGGGCCTGAGTTGGTTCAAGGCACAGGCTTTCGGCACGGTGGCGTTGGCGACGACAGCGCTGATCGTTCCGGGAACCGGTACCAGCGATCCCGCGGTGGCGCACAACTTCGAAAGCAACGCGTACCAGAACTTCATCGATCCCGGCGCGCGAGGTTGCACGGACAACGACTGCCCCGGCGTGACTTTCGTTCCCGTCCCCTACGACGCGGCGCTGTGGCCGGTCATCTCGTCGAAAGGTCCGGACGCGTCGTCCGCGAAGTGGGACGCCTCGGTGCTCGACGGGGTGAGGAACCTCGACACCGTCACAACGCGCGTCCTGGATTCGGATCCGGACGGCGCGATCGTCATCTTCGGATACTCACAGGGCGCGACCGTGTCCAGTACGGAGAAGGCCGCCGCGTCCGGGCTCGCACAGGCGGACAAGGACCGTCTGTCGTTCGTGCTCATCGCGAACCCGAACCGGCCCAACGGGGGGATCATCGAACGGCCGGTGCGTTTCGGTCACCTCCCGATCGCCGATATCGGTTTCGGCCCGCCCACCCCCACCGATACCGGCATCCGGACCACGGATGTCGCGATGCAGTACGACGGCATCGCGGACTTTCCGGCGTATCCACTCAATGTGCTCGCCACCACGAATGCCGTGCTGGGCACTCTGCTGATCCACCCGTCATACCTACAGCCCAAAGGCGACGGCGCGGGCAGCCAACCCAAGACGGGCGCGACCATCTACGGATACCCGAACCTCTCGGACTTCCTCGCGCAACAGAACTGCGCCACGCATCCCGAGAACTGCCAGCACCACGGCGACACGATCTACTTTTCCCTGCCCAACCCGAAAGGAACACTGCCACTGCTGTATCCATTGCGCGCACTCGGGAAGCACACGAACAACTCGGCGGTGACAGAACCCGCTGCCGCCCTGTTGGAGCCGACGCTGCGGGTACTGATCGAAACGGGATACGACCGCATGGACTACTCGACACCCACGCCATGGCGGTTCGACCAACCACTGAACCCGGACAAGACCGCCCGACTGCCTGCCGAACTCCCCCTCGCCATCGAGCAGGGCATCGCCGATGCCGCTGCGGCGATCGAGAATCCATCACATCACGCGGACCGCACACTCCCGCTGGACGCGATAGTGGCCAATGTCGAGGATCTGCTGCCGCCGAACCCGGCGACACCTCTCGTGCGTGCGCTGCTCACTCCGACGGGCTAGGCCTCGGGGGCTCGAGGAGCCTGATGAGATTGGTCCCCGCGTCATCGAGCGGCCGCAGGGATTTCTCGCTGCGGCATCGAATGATCGCGCCTTCGATCGTGCTGACGATCACGCTACCGATCGACGATGCCGCGGTGGAGTCCATGCCCGTCGATACCAAGAAGTCGGCCAGGCGACGGGTCCAGTCGGCGAAGACAGTGGCCGCCGCCGCTTGGACGCTCGGCGAGTCGGCGCCGCTCTGCGCGGCGGCCACGATCGGGCACCCGGCGGTGAACGATGACGTGTCGAGAATCCGTTTCCAGACCTCCACCAAGCCGGCGACAACCTGCGCCGGTGACGACGATTCGGCGATCAGCGCGTCGATCGTCGCACTGATCTGCTGCCCGGCCCGCAGCGTCGCCTGTTCCATGAGTTCGTTTTTGCCGCCGGGAAAGTGCAGATAGATCGAGCCGCGGGCGGTCTTGCTGTGGGCGAGCAGGTCGGCCAGCCCGGTCGCCGCGACTCCGTGTTCGCGCATCAGGAGTATCGCGCTGCGGATGAGGCGTTCGCGTGGACCCGCCACTGTGTTCATCGACAACCCTTCCGCAATAGACCGATCAGTTCATCGTACGGTATCGTCATCGGCGATAGAACGATCGGTCTATCCACGGAAAGTGCACGATGACAACCGCAACGCACCACCCTGAAACGCCGGATTTCGCCACCATGAGCGGGCTCGAACTGCTGCGCGCGGCTAGTGCGATGCCCGACCGAGCCGGGATCGGCACGCTACTCGGCATGACCGTCGAGGAACTCGAGTTCGGCCGGGTGTCGTTCAGCCTCGTCACGCGCCCCGACTTCGCGAACCCGCTCGGCACCACCCACGGCGGTATCTGCGCGACCCTGCTCGACTCGGTGATGGGGTGCGCGATTCATTCCGCGCTGGACGCGGGAGTCGGATACGGCACGCTGGAATTGAAGGTCAACTACATCCGATCCGTGCCGATCGACGGCCGCCGCCTCGTCGCCACCGGCACGACGCTGCATGTCGGCCGCACCACGGCGACCGCCGAGGGCAAGGTGCACGACGAGGCGGGCAGGCTCGTCGCCCACGCCACCACCACCTGCATCATTCATCGCTGACGGCGGCCGGGCCGAGCCCGGACCGCCGCGGTGTGGCCGTGTTCAGCGATCGGATGACGCCACTTCCGCGACCGGGTGCTCGGCGGCGCGAAGGGGCGCGCCGACGTGGTGCAGGTGGGTCAGCGCCTCCCGATACGAGGCGATCAGCCCGGTCTCGTGGTATGGCACGCCGATCTCGGCGCAGAAGTCGCGGACGATCACCCTGGCATGGCGCAGGTTCGGCGTCGGCATGCTCGGGAAAAGGTGATGCTCGATCTGATAGTTGAGGCCACCGAGGGCGAGGTCGGTCACCGCACCGCCGCGCACATTGCGGGAGGTCAGCACCTGACGACGCAGGTAGTCGGGGCGATCGTCACCGGTCAGGGTCGGCATGCCCTTGTGGTTGGGGGCGAAGATGCAGCCCATGTACAGGCCGAACAGGCCCTGGTGGACGGCGAGGAACACCAGAGCTTTGTCGGTGGGGAGCACCGCGAACAGTGCCGTCAGGTAGAGAACGAAGTGGCCGAACAGCAGCGCGCCCTCCCAGCCGCGGTGTTTGACCGCGCGATTCCCGAGCCCACGAACGCTGGACAGGTGCAGGTTGAGACCCAACAACAGCAGTAGCGGAAAGAACAGGAACGCCTGCGCCCGCCCGATGAGACGCGACAGACCGCGGCTGGAACGTGCCTGCTGTTGTGACCAGATCAGGACGTCGGGCGCGACATCGGGGTCGAGGTCCTCGTGGTTCGGGTTGGCGTGGTGGCGGGTGTGCTTGTCCTGCCACCAGCCGTAGCCGAGGCCGATGCCCGCGTTGCCCACGATTCTTCCCACCAGCTCCGTTGGCTGTCGCAGTCGCCAGACTTGGCGGTGGGCGACGTCGTGCATCACCAGGGCGACCTGTGCGAACGTCACGGCCATGACCGCCGCGACCAGCAGGGTCCACCACGAGTCGCCGACCAGCACGAACGCGGCCCAGCCGCCCGCGAACGCGATTGCGACGAGGCTGAGCCGCACCGCGTAGTAGACGGGGCGTCGGCGCATCAGTCCCGCATCGGAGATTCTGCGCAACAGGCGGGCGTAATCGCCGTCGGCGCCGCGCCGCCGCGACGGTGGAGATGACCCGGGGACCAGGGCAGGTGTCGTCATATCCCGAAGCTATCGGCCGATTTCTCGTCGGCCGTAATCCCAAGGTATGAGAGGGAATCCGACTACGGGGTGGTATTCGGACAGCGACCGCAGGCCGAGACGCCCGACCGATCGTCGGCGAACCCGGCCGGGCGGATACTCGAAGCCGAGGGTTCACACCGGACGCGACGGGGTAAAGAAGGGTCGACACCGTTCGCTGATTCGGCGAACGGGACGTCCTGGCGGACGTTCACAGGGTGGAGAACAGGTTGCTGAAATTGATCGCGCTCGTCCGGAGACCGGCACCGTCGACAGTCCCGATCGAGCCCCCGACCGCGGCGGGAGCGCTGCGGCCGGGCGACATCGTGCTCACCGCCAAGCGCAGCTACCGGGTGGTCAGCACGAGCTTCGCCGACGACGCGCGGCGCGCCGGCCGGGTAGTCGCCGACACCGTCGACCTGGTGACCGGACGCTTGCGGGTGCTCGACTTCCCCAGCGAAGAGACGATGGTGACCGTCAAAGCCGCGTAGTTCGCCGAGCTGGGACTCGACGCCCCGCGCTCGTTCGGTGCACGCCGACCCGGCGGGAGCTGATCAGTGTCGATCGTCGTCGGTGAACGCGGTACGCCGACTGGATTCACCGTTCGCGTAGTTCAGGGGCAGCCCATCGTGCACGTCGATGCCTGCCGCCGCGAACCACTCGCCGCGCAACCGCTGTATCGCGGCTTCCTCACCGCCGTTATCGGCGAGCGCGATGTCTCGGCGCCACTGAGCGATGATGTCCCGGGAATCCATGAACTTCTCCTCCTCCGACGATGTGATGATCCGCTTCGCGCGGCCGACGGCCGCATCCTCGTGTTACCTCGAAATCGGCGACTCAAACAGCCGTCGCCGATGCCGGGTCGCACACGACGCGGATCAGAGCCGGGCGAGCACCAGGGCGGCACAACCGATCAGCGGCGGAACCAATTGGATCAGGGCCGGACGTGCCTTGTCGGGCGAGGAGACGAGCAGCACCACGCCCGCGGCCACCATGGAACCGGCTCCGGCCAGCACGAGCGCGAGCCCGATTCCCTTGTCACCGAACGCGGTGAACCCCATCCCGATCGCCGCGACGACGGCCAGGAAGAGGTTGTAGAACCCCTGATTGAAGGCCATTTCCTTGGTGGCCTCCGCCTGGGCGGCCGATATTCCGAAGGTCGCTCGCGTTCTCGCCGCTGTCCACTGCAGTGACTCCATCACGAAGATGTAGCCGTGCAGCAGTACAGCAACTCCGGTGAAGATCAACCCGATCACGGTCATCGGTCCAGCCTATCGCCCAGCACACCCATCCCTGTGCCCGCGCACGCCGAAGTCCGTCGGATCGCGCACAACCATTGGGAGGACCTGTGAACAGCGACCTCGACGAGATAGCCATCGTAAGTACGGTGAAAGCTGGACGCCGTGCCCTGCGGGTAGAGATCGCCGACCCTCGGCAGGACCCGGGGACGCCGGGTTGGCGATGCGTTTACCGGGTCGTCGGCGGCCCGGCGCACACAGCGCACGGCCCGGATCGATTGGCCGCCATCTACGCCGCGTTGGTCGATATTTCCGACGCCGCGACGCTCGCGAGCGCAACCGGCAACCCGACGGACCCACACCATGCGCGAATTCCGGAGGACCCTCGCCTGCCGGTCGACGACCGCCCCGTCTCCGCGGTCAAGGCCCGCGAGTTCGGCCCGCCGCTGGGGGCAAAGGCCGTTCAGACCACCGAGGGTCCGGTGGTGATCACGCTCGGACGACCCCGCCAGGACCCGGAACGCCCGCACACCTATCTCTGCCCCTTTCGGATCGATGATCGCACCGAAGCCTTCGGACAGGGGATCGACGAGGTGCGGGCGGTGATCTCGGCGGTCCGCGGTGTCGGTTCCATCCTCGGAATTCCGCTGGACTGGCCCGGGTCGAGAACACCGCCGAGCAGGCCGAGTCCGGGATCGCGGCGGTCGAGGTAGCACCTGGGCGCACCATGACCGGAGCGGCGGTGCGCTATCGTCGGGCGGAACGAAACCCCAGCTGCCCCGTCGATCCATGCTGACCTGACGACCAGGGAGAATCGTGGACATTACCGAGCTGATTCTTGATGACCACCACGAGCAGCGTCGACTGTTCGCGATCTTGGAGCAGGTCGATCGCACCGACACCGATGCGCTGTCGTCGATCTGGAACAGGCTCGCGGCCTTCCTCGAGCTCCACGCGCAGGCCGAGGAGGAGATCTTCTACCCGGCGCTGCTCGAGCGGGGCATCGCGGCCCGTCGCACGAGCGCGGTGGAGGACGAGACGCTCGATGCCATCCGCGACCATAACGAGATCAGAGACGCGGTGGCCGATGTCGCGCGGCATCGAGTCGGCACCGACGACTGGTACGCCGCGGTCGCCGCGGCCAACCTCGCCAACAGCGACCACATGGCCGAGGAAGAACGCGAAGGGCTCACCGAATTCCGCCGGTTGGCCGCGGTACCGCGACGCCATCGCTTGGCTGTCACCTTCGCCGCTTACGAAGCGCGTCACTACGCGGGCGTGCGGCCGGTCGACAAGGATCCGGACGGCTACATCGACGCCGTGGAGAAGCAGGTGCCCGCGGCGACCGGATCACTCACCGTCGGCAGTCTGCGACGACACTGACCGAAGACCCAGCGGGTGCGCGGCCACCGGGGCGATCAACAACGCGCTCGCGCTGCCTTTGCGGTGCTCAGGTCTCGTCGAGGAATCTTGAGAGCTGTGCGAGGACGGCGAGTGGCTGTTCCTGCTGGACCCAATGACCGGCATCGGGTATCAGCAGGGAACCGCCGAATCGCGTGCACACGACTTCCGCCATCGTGCGTAGCCCGCCGGGTGTTTGCCAGATACCCCAATCGCACTGTCCAGCAATGAATTGCGTGGGTACTTCGATCCGGGGGTCGGTCGGCGCGTCCGCGCGCGGCAATGTGAGGGCGCGGTACCAATTGAGTGGGCCCTGGAATTGCGTGCGACCGAATTCGCGGGCGTAGAAACCCAGTTCCTCGTCGGTCAGCCAGGCACAGTCGGCCCGCTCCCGCGGTGAAGGTAGGTGCGGCGCTACGGTTTCCGGCATGGTGACACCCGCGTCCATGACGTAGTACCGCGGCAGCAGAGCCAAGTCGTGCGCGGTCGCGCCGGGGAGTTCTCGCGCGTCCGCGTTACCCGGCCAGTCCGCGCTCTTCATGTGGAAATACGCGCGCAGAAAATCGGCGATTCCCTGTGGCGCGCCTATGAGATCCGCGCCGCTCGAGGTTCCCGCGAAGTAATGCTGGTAGTGCCTGCGCGGCGGTGACAGGGCGCGCAGCGCATCGTTCAGGTCGGCCGAGGATTTGGCGAGTCCGACACCGGCGAACGGCGCGCTCATCATCGTCAGCGATCCGACGACACGGGGGTCGGCGAGCGTGGTCCAGCCCGCGACGACGGATCCGAAGTCGTGCCCGACCAGATGCGCCCGGTCGTAGCCGAGCGCGCGAACGAGGCCGAGCGCGTCCCTGGCCAGGTTGTCCGTCCGGAAGGACATCAGGTCGCTGACATCGCTGCCCGTCGTTCGGCCGTAGCCACGTTGATCGGGCGCGACCACGTGAAATCCGGCGTCGGCCAGCGGCGCCAGGACCTTGCGCCACGAGTACGCCAATTCGGGGAAACCGTGCAGGAGCAGCACCAGCGGACGACGGGACCCGCGGTAGCCGGATTCGAGGATGTGCACGCGCAACCCGTTGACATCGTCGACGAAACGGGACCTGATCCCCTCCCCCAGCCCTGGGAACTCGACATCCTGGCCCATGGTGCCCTCCTCCGCCCGCGAATGTGGTTGCGCCGCATTCCTACACGGACGCGGGCGATCAGGCCAACCGGTTCTTCGGCTCGAGGGTTGAATCGCGCACGCTATGCCGTCCGACGCCGTTCACGATCCCCTCGGCACTGGAGCAGGTGCCGCGCCCCAGGGTGACGCGGCGCGCGCCGACGCCGGTGCCGAATCGACGTTCGACAGTCCGTTCCAGCACAGGGCGGCCGCGGTGTCGACCGCGTCGCGCTTGGAGACCGGCCGTCCGGCCTCCAGCCAGTGCCCGGCCGCGAGCCGACTGATGCCGACCAGGGCCCAGGCGTGCATCTCGGCCCTGGCCTCGTCCACGCCGGCCGCGCGCAGTTCGACGCTCACCAGGGCGGCGCAGTCGCGCATCGCGGTGCGCACCCGCCATTCGACGGAGGGTTCGCTGGGTACCGGTGACTCGAACACCAGCACGTACCCACCGACGTCGTGTTCGACGAAGTCGAAGTAGGACAGCACCGCACGTCGCACCCGGCACCGGGGGTCGGTGTCGCGCGCGACGGCGGTCCGCACACCGTCGACCATCCGGTCCAGATTGTGTTGCAGCACAGCCAGATACAGATCGAGTTTGCCCGCGAAGTGGTCGTAGATCACCGGTTTGCTCGCCCCGGACCGCGCGCTGATCTCGTCCATCCGGGCGCCGTGGTATCCGTGCGCGACGAACACGTCCTGCGCGGCGACCAACACCGCCTGCCTGCGGCGGGCCCGCGCGGCGGGCCCCCGCAGACCGGGCGGCGAAGTGTCGGTGCGCATCTCAGACCGCTGCCGCGGTCACCGGTCGGTCTCCGCGGAGCGATCCCGGATGTCGGTGACGATGGCGGAGAAATCCCGCCCGGCGTCGGTCTGGTTGAACCGGGCGTAGATCGCGGCGGCGAGTGCGCCGAGCTGACCGTCGATCCCGTTGGCCTGCAACGCGTTCGCGGCCAGGGTGAGGTCCTTCGACATCAGCGCGGTGGCGAAGCCGGGCTGGTAGTCGTTGTTGGCCGGGCTGGTGGGGACCGGGCCCGGCACCGGGCAGTAGCTGGTGAGCGCCCAGCTCTGGCCGGAGGCCGTGGAGACCACGTCGAAGAACGACTGGTGGCTCAGGCCGAGGCGCTCACCGAGCACGAGCGCCTCCGAGAGCCCGATCATGGAGATCCCGAGCAGCATGTTGTTGCAGATCTTGGCGGCCTGACCGACGCCCGATTCACCACAGTGCACCACCTTGGCGCCCATCACCGCGAGCACATCGCCCGCGTCGGCGAAGTCGGCGGCCGTGCCGCCCACCATGAAGGTGAGGGTGCCCGCGGTGGCACCGGCGACACCACCGGACACCGGTGCGTCCAGCGGTCGATGTCCCGCCGTCACCGCCAGCGCCGCAGCGGCTTTCGCGTCGGCGACGTCGATGGTGGAACAGTCGAGGAACAGGGTGCCCGGTGCGGCGGCGGGCAGTAGCTCGGCGTACACGTCGAGGACGAGTTTGCCGTTGGGCAGCATGGTGATCACCACATCGCGGTTCGCGGCGGCCGCGGCGGCGGTGTCCACCACCGTCGCACCGTCACTGCGCGCCTGTTCCTGCGAGGCGGGGACCGGGTCGTAGGCGAGCACGTCATAGCCCGCCCGCACCAGGTTCGCCGCCATCGGACCGCCCATGTGGCCGAGCCCGAGGAAACCGATCGTCTTCGTCATCGCTGTGCCTCCGCTGTCGTCGAACCCAGTTCCGCCGCGCCCAGCTCGGCGAAGTACGCCGCCACCTGTGCGTCGGTCACCTCGGCGAGCGTCGCCGGACGCCACTGGGGAGTACGGTCCTTGTCGATCACCTGGGCGCGGATACCCTCGACCAGGTCATGGGAACCGAGCGCCGCGACCGAGACCCGATATTCCTGGTCCAGCACGGCCTCGAGGCTCGGTAAGCCCCGCGCGGCCCGCAGCGCGCGCAGCGTGACCTTCAGCGCGACAGGCGATTTCGCGAGCAACGCGGCTGCCGCCTCGGCCGCCTGGGGCGCGTCGTCGGCCTGCAGCCGCGTCGCGATCTCCTCGACGGTGTCGGCGCTGTAGCAGGCGTCGATCCAGTGCCGCTGCGCCAGCAGGTCCGAGGGCGGCGCGGTCTCGGCGAACTTCTCGATCGCCGCGTCCACGCCGACGGCGCCCACCGCGTCGAGCAGCTCCGCCAGCGCGTCGGAGGGCACGTAGTAGTCGGCGAAGCCGGCCGCGATCGCGTCGCCCGCGTTCATCCGCGCGGTGGTCAGTGCCACGTGGGTGCCGAGCTCGCCCGGTGCCCGCGAGAGCAGGTAGGTGCCACCGACATCGGGGACGAAACCGATTCCGACCTCGGGCATTCCGATCTTGGACCGTTCGGTGACGATGCGGTGGCTGCCGTGCCCGGCCAGGCCTACCCCGCCGCCCATCACGATGCCGTCCATGACCACCACGTACGGCTTGGGATAGCTGCCGATCAGCGCGTTGAGGTGGTACTCGTCGCGCCAGAATCGCCCGGTCGGCGAATCGGCGCCCGCCGTACCGCCTTTCGCGTCGGCGTGGATGGCGACGATGTCGCCGCCCGCGCAGAGCCCACGCTCGCCCGCGCCGGTGACCACGACGGCACGCACCGCGTCGTCGTCGGCCCAGGAGCGCAGCGCGTCGGTGATGGCCAGTGTCATCGCGTGATTGAGCGCGTTGATGGCCTTGGGCCGGTTCAGGGTGATCAGGCCGAGACCGTCACGGACGGCGATCACTACCTCGGGTTCGTCGGTCATGCTGCTCCGATCAGCGAGCGGGCGACAACCACCCGCATGATTTCGTTGGTGCCCTCGAGAATCTGGTGCACCCGCAGGTCGCGCACGATCTTCTCGAGACCGTATTCGTGCAGGTAGCCGTAGCCGCCGTGCAGTTGAAGTGCCTTGTTGGCCACCTCGAAGCCGGTGTCGGTGGCGAATCGCTTCGCCATCGCGCACAGCGACACCTTGTCCGGCGCGTCCGCGTCGAGCGCGGCGGCGGCCCGCCACAGCAGCGTCCGCGCCGCCTCCAGTTCGGTGCCCATATCGGCCAGCTCGAACTGCAACGCCTCGTTGCGCGCCAAGGGTTTTCCGAAGGCGGAGCGTTCGGTGAGGTAGCGAACCGTCCGGTCGAGCGCGGTCTGCGCCCCGCCGATCGAACAGGCGGCGATATTGAGACGACCGCCGTTGAGGCCGTTCATCGCGATCGAGAAGCCGTCGCCTTCCGCACCGAGGCGATTGGCCACCGGCACTCGCGCACCGTCGAGGATCACCTGCCGGGTGGGCTGTGCGTTCCAGCCCATCTTCCGTTCGTTCGGTCCCACCGTCAGACCCGGTGTGTCGGCCGGGACGATCAGCGCCGAGATGCCGCGCGGTCCGGCACCGCCGGTCCGCACCATCATCACGTACACGTCGTTGGCGCCGGCGCCGGAGATGAACTGCTTGGCGCCGGACAGGACGTAGTCCTCGCCGTCGCGAACGGCCTTGGTACTCAAGGCCGCCGCGTCGGACCCCACACCCGGTTCGGTGAGCGCGTAACTGCCGAGCAGCTCCATCGCGGCCATCCCCGGCACCCAGTGCTGACGCTGGGCCTCGGTGCCGTAGGCATCGATCATCCAGGTCGCCATGTTGTGGATCGAGATGTAGGCCGCCACCGAGGGGCACCCGGTCGAGAGCTGTTCGAAGATCCGCACCGCGTCGAGCCTGCGCAGTTCGGAGCCGCCGACATCGGCGCGCACCGAGATGCCGCCGAGCCCCAGTGGGCCCGCCTTGTGTAGCACGTCGACCGGAAAGTGTTTGCGCTCATCCCAATCCAGCGCGTTGGGCGCCAAGAACTCGTCGGCGAACTGGCGCGCGGTCTCGCCGATCGCGCGCTCGTCCGCATCGAGGGTGAACATCGCCGCCTCAGTCCATCGTCGGGATGACGAACGCGTTGGACTCCTTGAGCCCGGAGGGCCAACGCTGGGTCACCGTCTTGGTCTTGGTGTAGAACCGGATCGAATCCGGGCCGTGCTGGTTGAGATCGCCGAAGCCGGAGCCCTTCCAGCCACCGAAGGTGAAGTAGGCGATCGGCACCGGGATCGGCACATTGACCCCGACCATGCCGACCTGCACGCGCGCGGAGAAGTCACGGGCGGTGTCACCGTCGCGGGTGAAGATCGCGACACCGTTGCCGTATTCGTGCTCGTCGACCAGCCGCAGCGCCTCCTCGAAGTCGCCCGCGCGCACCACCGTCAGCACGGGGCCGAAGATTTCCTCTTGGTAGATCCGCATATCGGCGGTGACATTGTCGAACAGGCTCGCGCCGACGAAGAAACCGTTCTCGGCGCCGTCGACGGTCAGCCCGCGCCCGTCGACCACCAGCTGCGCGCCCTCGTCCACGCCGATCTGGACGTAGTCGTTGACCCGGTTCACCCCGTCGAGCCCGACCAGCGGCCCGAAGTCGGCGCCCGCGTCGTCGGAGCGGCCGACATTGAGCTTGTGCACCCGCTCGGTGAGCTTCTCGACCAGCCGATCGGCGGTCTCGGCGCCCACCGGCACGGCCACCGACAGCGCCATACAACGCTCGCCCGCGGACCCGTAGGCCGCGCCGATGAGCTGATCGGCGACGTCGTCGAGGTCGGCGTCGGGCATCACGACCGCGTGGTTCTTCGCCCCGCCGAAGCACTGAGCGCGCTTGCCGTTGGCGGTCGCGGTCTCGTAGATGTACTGGGCGATCGGGGTCGAGCCGACGAAGCCGACGGCCTTGATCCGCTTGGCGGTCAGGATCGTGTCGACGGCTTCCTTGCCGCCGTTGACCACATTGAACACACCCGGCGGCAGGCCGGCCTCGAGGAACAGCTCGGCCAGGCGCAGCGGCACCGACGGATCGCGTTCGGAGGGCTTGAGCACGAAGGCGTTACCGCAGGCCAGCGCCGGTCCGGCCTTCCACAGCGGGATCATCGCCGGGAAGTTGAACGGGGTGATGCCCGCGACGACGCCCAGCGGCTGACGCATCGAGTACACGTCGATGCCGGTGCCCGCGCTGTCGCTGTACTCGCCCTTGAGCAGGTGCGGAATGCCGATGGCGAACTCGATGACCTCGAGGCCGCGCTGGATGTCGCCCCTGGCGTCGGCGATGGTCTTGCCGTGCTCGGACGAGAGCAGCGCCGCGAGGCTGTCCATCTCGTCGTTCACCAGGTTCACGAACTTCATCAGCACGCGGGCGCGCTTCTGCGGGTTGAACGCCGCCCAGACCGGCTGCGCCGCGGCCGCGTTGTCGATCACCGCGGTGACCTCGGCGGTGTTCGCCAGCGGAACTCGCGCCTGCACCTGCCCCAGGTTCGGATCGAAGACGTCGCCGAAGGCGCCGGAAGTGCCGGTGACGTGCTTGCCGCCGATGAAGTGCGTGAGTTCGCGAACCATGCCAGTCCTACTCCGTTGATGTCGGTCGCGCGGTGCGCGCGGTTAGAGGGTATCCAATAGTTGGATGTCCAAGTAATTGGTACCTTCACAGCTCGGCGGGTATTTGTCAATGCCGGACCGAATCTATTGACAAAACGCCAACAGGACGTCAACAGACCATGAAGACGGCTACGCGGTTGCCCGCACCTACACCCCGGCGACCAGAATCGGCACCACGTAGGTGCGGGCGAACGACGCCAAGGCCTGCTCCGAATCGGTGTCGATGGTGCCGACCGGCTGCAGGATCAGCGAGTGCACCACCCGGCAGACCACCTCGACCCGGGCGCCCAGATCGGGAATGTCGGGAAACCGGCCGTCCTCGAGCACCTTTCGCAGGATCTCGGTGGACGCCGTGACAGAGAGCAGGAAGAACGACGCGCCGTCGACGGTCAACTGCGGCAGCAGGCGGTCGGCCTCCAGAGTGAGCAACCGCTCGACCAGCGGGTGCGCCCGCCACCGGGTGATCACGGTGGTGAACACGTCGACCACGATGTCGTCGAAAACGTCGTGCCGCGCCGGGATCTCGCTCAGGTCGACGAGCAGCCTGCGCACTTCCCGCTCGAAGGCCGCGCTCACCACATCGTCGCGCGAGCCGATCCGCCGGTAGACGGTGGCGCGGTCGACGTCCGCCGCCCTCGCGATGTCCTCGATGGTCGTCTTTCGCACACCCACCCGTTCGAACTGCACCAGGGCGGCGTCGAGAATTCGTTCTTCGACGGAGTCGGCGGTGGGCGGATTTTCCGAGGTCGCGGCGGCAGAGAGCACGCCTCGACGGTAGCAGGCGCGGCGGGTGCCGAGCACAATCGTCGATCGAATTCGGCTGCAACATTGCGATGTTATTTGTCGCACTGTACGGTCGGTCACATGGCTGATAACGGTGCAACGGCGCGCTCCTATCAGGAACAAGCGCACGCAATTCACGCACGGGACGTGCACTTCGACTTCTCGTCGGTGCCCATGCACTACATCCCGGACGAAGTACTCGCGACACATGTCACCAATGTGATGCATCTCGTGCTTCCCGAGGGCGAACGGGCGATGGCCACCTGCCTCGCCGAGGCTCTGCCCTACATCGAGGACGAGCGGCTGCGGGAGGAGGTCACCGGGTTCATCGGCCAGGAATCGATGCATGCCGCCAGCCACGAAGGCGCACGGCGGCACCTGCAGTCGATCGGACTCGATGTCGAGTCCTATGTCGACAAGATCGCCTGGATGGTCGACCGGCTCCTCGGCGACCAGGGACTCACCGGGCGGGCCAAGGAAGAGTGGCTCAAGGAACGTCTCGGCCTGTTCGCCGGGATGGAACACTTCACCGCCGTCATCGGCGAATGGCTGCTGGAATCCGATGTGCTGGCCGAGCTCGGGATGGACCCGACCATGCTCGACCTGGTGCGCTGGCACGGCGCCGAGGAGGTCGAGCACCGCAGCGTGGTGTTCGACGCCTACATGCACGTCGACGGCGGGTACGCCCGACGGCTGCGCACCGGGCTGCTCGCCAGCGGCACCCTGCTGCCGCTGTTCATCATCTCGACCGCGTACCTGTATCGCCAGGATCCGAGCAAGGACAAGGGTCGCTCCTGGGCCAGACAGTTCGTCAGCGCGACCGTGCGCGGGGTGATCCCGAGTTTCACCACTTTCGTCACCGAGATGCCGCGCTACCTGCGCCCGGGTTTCCATCCCTCCCAGCTGGGTTCGATGGACAACGCCCTGCGGTACCTGGCGCATTCGCCGGCGGCTCGCGCGTGAACCATCCCGCGGGTGTCGCGACACCGAGTCTGCGGGCCATCGGTGCCGCCGTCGACATCTACAAGAAGGTCTTCACCCAGCCCGCGTTGTCGCCGCCACATCCGCTGCGGCACAACGGCTTCGACTTCGACGTCCGGGTGGAGTCGGTGCACGCCGAGGCCACCGACGTGGTGAGCCTGACCCTGGCCGGCACCGAAGGCGGATATCTGCCGTCGTGGCGGCCCGGATGCCACATCGACGTATTCCTCGCCTCGGGTCGCCAGCGCCAGTACTCGCTGTGCGGCGATCCGCGCGACCGGCACCGCTACCGGATCGCGGTGCGCCGCATAGCCGACGGCGGCGGCGGATCCCAGGAGATGCACACGCTGCGCGCGGGTGATGTGCTGCGCATCCGCGGACCACGCAACGCCTTCACCTTCGTCGAGACCGCGCCGTCGTATCTGTTCATCGCCGCGGGCATCGGGATCACCCCGATCCTGCCGATGGCGCGCGCGGCCGGTTCGCGCGGACGACTTGTCTACCTGGGTCGATCGCGTGACACCATGCCGTTCCTCACCGAGCTCCCCCCGGGTGCCGAGGTGCGTCCCGACGACGAGTTCGGTACCCCCGACCTGCCCGCGCTGCTCGCCACCGCCGCTCCCGGCGCCGCGGTCTACGTGTGCGGTCCGTCCCCGGTGCTCGACGCGGCCCAGCGCACCCTGTTCGCGATCGATCCCACCGCCTCGCTGCACACCGAGCGGTTCTCGGCGCGGCCGGTGACCGACGGCGAGGAATTCGACATCATTCTCGCGCGCAGCGGGGAAACCGTGCGCGTCGACAGCACCGAGACCGCGCTCGACGCGATCCGCCGGGTGCGACCCGATGTCGTCTACTCCTGCCGACAGGGGTTCTGCGGCAGCTGCAAGACCACAGTCCTGGCGGGCGCCATCGATCATCGCGATCGGCTGCTTCCCCCCGGCGAGCGCGCCGATCACCTCCTCACCTGCGTGTCCCGCTCCGCCGGTGGCGCACTCACGCTGGACCTCTGACCTCGAAAGGCACGGTCCCCTTGACCACCTCACTCAGCTTCGACGTCCACAGCCCCGCGACCGGCGCTCTGGTCGGTTCCTATCCCAGCCACGACGAGAGCGCCGTCGAGGCCGCCGTCGACCGGGCCCACGGTGCCGCGACCTGGTGGCGCACGGTGGGTTTCGACGAACGCGCTCGTCGTCTCGATCGCTGGCGCGCCGAGATCACCCGAGGCCGTGACGAACTCGCTCGCATCATGAGCGAGGAGATGGGCAAGCCGCGTTCGGACGCCGCCCTCGAGATCGTGATGGCGCTCGAACACCTGAAATGGGCCGCGCGCAATGCGAAAGACGTGCTCGGCCCGCGATCGGTCACCCCCAGCCTGTTGACGGTGAACCAGGCCTGCCGGGTCGAATACCGCCCCTTCGGTGTGGTCGGTGTGATCGGCCCGTGGAACTACCCGGTGTTCACTCCCCTCGGCTCGATCTCGTTCGCCCTGGCCGCGGGCAATACCGTGGTGTTCAAACCCAGCGAGTACACCCCGGGGGTGGGGGTCTGGCTCGCCGAGGCGTTCGCCCGCGCGGTCCCCGAACAGCCGGTGTTGCAGGTGATCACCGGCGGCGGCGAGACCGGCGCGGCGCTGTGCCGCAGCCGGGTCGGCAAGATCGGGTTCACCGGTTCCACCGAGACCGGCAAGCGCGTGATGGCGGCGTGCGCGCAGCGGCTCACGCCGGTGCTCATGGAATGCGGCGGCAAGGACGCGCTCATCGTCGACGCCGACGCCGACCTCGCCGCCGCGGCCGACGCCGCGCTGTGGGGCGGCATGGCCAATGCCGGACAGACCTGCCTCGGGGTGGAACGGGTATACGTCCACACCGACGTCTACGACAAGTTCCTCACCGAACTGCTCGACCAGGCCCGCGACCTGCGGGCCGGGACGGGCACGGCGAAGATCGGGCCGATCACCATGCCGAAGCAGTTGGCCGTGATCCACCGCCACATCGAGGACGCCATCGCGCGCGGCGGCCGGGCCCTGCTGGGCGGGCCCGAGGCCATCGACGGCCAGTTCGTGCAGCCGACAATCCTGGTCGACGTCCCACACGACGCCGCGGCCGTCGTCGAGGAGACCTTCGGTCCGACCCTGGTCGTCACCAGGGTCGCCTCCATGGACGAGGCGATCGAGCGGGTCAACGACTCCGAGTACGGCCTCGGCGCCACCGTGTTCGCCCGCCGCGACGGCGACGCCATCGCCGACCGGATCGAGTCGGGCGCCACCTCGATCAACGCGTTCGTCGCGCACGCCACCATTCCCGCGCTGCCGCTGGGCGGGGTCGGCGCCTCCGGCTTCGGCCGCGTGCACGGACCCGATGGTCTGCGCGAATTCACCTACGCCAAAGCGACTACGCGGCAACGCTTCTCCTCGCCGCTGGCGCTCACGACATTCACCCGCAGCGCGGGGATCGACACCGTAGTCGATCGCCTGGTATCGGTGCTGCACGGAAGGATCGGCTGACCATGCCCGCAGAACATACGCACATCGTCGTGCTCGGCGCCGGATTCGGTGGGATCGGGCTGACGATCAAACTCCGCGAAGCCGGCTTCGACGACATCGTCGTGCTGGAACGCGCCGGTGACGTGGGCGGTACCTGGCAGGCCAACACCTACCCCGGCTGCGCCTGCGATGTCCCCTCCCAGCTCTACAGCTACTCCTTCGCGCCCAATCCGGAGTGGTCGCGCACCTACGGCAAGCAGCCCGAGATCCTCGAGTACCTGCGCACTGTGGCCGAGTCCAGCGATGTCACCCGCCACATCCGGCTCGACACCGAGATGCTCGCCGCGCACTGGGACGACGAGGCGTCACTGTGGCGGATCGAGACCTCGCGCGGTGAGCTCACCGCGGACTATTTCCTCTCCGCCGCCGGCATCTTCGCCGAGGCGAAGTACCCCTCCTTGCCCGGGCTGGAGACCTTCGAGGGCACGGCCTTCCATTCCCTGCACTGGGACCACGACCACGACCTGACCGGCAAGCGCGTCGCGGTGATCGGCACCGGAGCCTCCGCGGTCCAGTTCGTGCCGGAGATCCAGCCGAAGGTCGCCGCGCTGACGGTGTTCCAGCGGTCGGCGCCGTGGATCGTGCCACGGATGGACCGGCAGACGCTCGGGCTCGAGCGTCTGCTGCTCCGGCAGATCCCGTTGGCGCAGAAGGCCGTTCGTGGCACCTGGTATTCGTTGATCGAGGGCTTCGGGCTGGTCGGGTTCGTCGACAACCGGTTCCGTCATCCCTTCGAGCTGCTGGGCCGAATCCAGTTGCGCCGCCAGATCCGCGACCCGAAACTGCGGGCCAAGGTGACGCCGGACTACATGATCGGCTGCAAGCGCGCCATCTTCTCCGATGCCTACCTGCCCGCCCTCGACCAGGACAATGTCGACGTCGTCACCGACGGCGTCGCCGAGGTGCGCGCACGCTCCATCGTCACCCGCGCCGGAGTCGAGATTCCCGTGGACACCATCATCTACGGCACCGGATTCACCTCCACACCGAGCGTGTTCGATCGCATCGTCGGCCATGACGGGCGCTCGATCGCCCAGCTCTTCCGTGAGCGGCCACAGACCTACCTCGGTGCCGCGGTGTCCGGGTTCCCGAACTTCTTCTGCACCCTCGGCCCGTTCGGTGCGGCGGGCAACCAGTCGGCGGTCTTCATGATCGAGTCGCAGATCGCCTACATCGTCGACGCGCTGAGCACGCTGCGCGCCCGCGGTGAGACCCGCATCGAGGTCCGCGCACAGGTACAGCGCGACTTCGTCGAGGAGATGGGCAAGCGCAGCGCCGAGACCGTGTGGCTCACCGGCGGCTGCGAGAGCTACTACACCACCGCCGAGGGTGGCAACGCCGGGCTGTATCCGAACTGGAGTTTCGAATACCGCCGCCGCACCAGACGATTCGACATCGAGTCCTACGAGGTGTCGGCATGATTCGCCTGCCAGATCTCTCGCCGACCACCTGGTTCTCGCAGCCCTACGATGTCGCGGGCAAGGTCGTGGTGGTCACCGGCGCCGCCCAGGGCATCGGTCGCGAACTCGCCGGGATCCTGTCCCACCGTGGCGCGCGGGTCGTCGTGATCGATATCGAAGAGGCCGCGGCCCGCCGAACCGGCGACGAATTGGGCTCGGACGCCCACGGCATCGGCGCCGACGTCGCCGACCGCGCGCAGATGGCGGCGGCGATCGACGAGGTGGTGCGGCGATACGGCAGGCTCGACGTGGTGGTCGCCAACGCCGGCGTGACGCCCGTACCCGCCACCGTGCGCACGATGGACCCGGCGGACTTCGACCGGGTGATCGGGATCAACCTCACCGGTGTGTTCAACACCGTGCACCCGGCGCTGGACCACATCGTGTCCGCGCGCGGACATGTGGTGGTGGTGTCGTCGTGTGCGGCGTTCGCACCGGGCATGGGCGGTTCGCCGTACATGGTGAGCAAGGCCGCGGTCGAACAGCTCGGGCGGGCACTGCGCGTGGAACTCGCCGCGAGCGGGGCCAGCGCGGGTGTGGCGTACTTCGGCATCGTCGACACCGCGATGACCCACGACATGCTCGACTCCGACGACCTGGGCACCCAGCTCGACGCGATGCTGCCGTGGCCGCTCAATGTGCGGATCACCGCCGAGTACGCCGCCCGCACCATCGCCGACGGCATCGCCCGCCGCGCACCGCGCACGATCGCGCCGAGCGGATGGGAGCCCTACGCGCTGTTGCGCGGGGCGATCAACGTCGTGCTCGATCACCAGCTCGCCGCCGACTCCACGGTGCACGCCCTGATCCGGGCGATCGAGCAGCGCCGGTGAGCGCCGAACGTGGGTCGCTGCGGGCTCGCACCGTCCGGCAGGTATCGGCGCTCACCGTCGGCCAGCTGGCCGCGCTCGCGCCGGTGAACGCCTACACCCTGCCGCCGTCGCGGCTGCTGATCGAGCAGGCCATGCGCGCGGGCGCCCCGCCGTTGCGCGCCACGACCACCGACCCTGTGGACGAGGACGGGATCCGCGGCGAGTGGGTACGCGGGCCGCGCGCCGACCGCCGCGACGCGGTCGTGCTCTACATCCACGGCGGCGGGTTCGTCGCGGGCTCGGCCCTCGGGTACCGCGGCGTCGCCTCCCGGTTGTCCACCGCGACAAGGCTTCCGGTCTTCACGCTCGACTACCGGCTCGCCCCCGAGCACCCGTTCCCCGCCGCTCCCACCGATGTGGCCGCCGCCTTCGAGTGGCTGCTACGGCGCTATCCGGCGCACCGGATCGTCGTCGCCGGTGATTCGGCCGGCGCCTTCCTGGCGGCGCACCTGGTGATCGAGAACGCCCGCGGCGGGCAGCCGGAACCGGCCGCGCTGGTGCTGTTCTCCCCGATGGCCGATCTGAGTCTGGGCCTCGCCGTCGGTCACGAGAACGAGCATCGCGACGGGCTGCTGTCCACCCAGATCGCCCGGCAGGCGATCGCCGCCTTCACCGACGAACCGTTCGATCTGCGGCCCGTCCACGGAATGCGGTTGCCGCCCACCCTGATCCATGCCAGCGACACCGAGTACTTCGGCGCCGACGCGGCCGCTTTGGCGCGCCGCTGGCGTGACACCGGAACACACTGCGAACTGCGGGTGTGGCCGGATCAGATGCATGCCTTCCAAACGCTGCCGATGGTCGTGCCCGAGTCACGGACGGCCTATCGCGCGGCAGCCCGCTTCGTCGCCACCCATCTCGACACGGCCCCCGCGGTCATCACTCAGAAAGTTCCCGCCTCGTGAGCATTTCTCGTTTCGACACCCTGCCCGCAGCGTTCCAGCACACCGCCTCGATCGCGCCCGCGGCGGTCGCCCTGCGCTCGCCGGGCGACGCGCAGACCCTCACCTGGGGTGAGTACGCGACCCGCGTCCGCGCGGTCGCCGCCGGACTGGCCGGTCTCGGGGTGCGCCGCGGCGACACCGTCGCGTTGATGATGAGCAACCGGGTGGATTTCTATCCCCTCGAGGTGGGTGCGCAGCATCTGGGCGCCACGTCGTTCTCGGTGTACAACACCCTGTCCCCCGAACAGCTCGCCTACGTGCTCGGCAATGCCGGAGCGCGCGTGGTGATCTGCGAACCGCAGTACGCGAAGCTGATTCTCTCGTGCGGGGTCGACGTCGACCACATCGTCTGCGTCGACGAGGCGCCCGAGGGCACCCTGTCGGTGAGCGAGCTGCTCGCGGCGGGCAGTGAGGATTTCGACTTCGACGCGGCCTGGCGCGCGGTGCGTGGCACCGATGTCGCGACGCTCATCTACACCTCGGGCACCACCGGTGCGCCCAAGGGCGTCGAGACCACCCATGCCGCCCTGCTGTTCCAGGTGTACGGCATCGCCGACATTCTCGGCATCGAATTCGGTGACACCATCACCTCGTTCATGCCGACCGCCCACATCGCCGACCGGCTGACCGCGCTCTACGTGCAGGAGGTCCTCGGCACCCAGGTGACCAGCGTCAACGACCCCAAGCTGATCGCCGGTGCGCTCGCCGAACTGCATCCGACCATCTGGGGCGCCGTGCCGCGGGTGTGGGAAAAGCTCAAAGCCGCCATCGAATTCAAGGTCGCGGCCGAACCCGACGAGACCCGCCGCCAGGCGATGATGTGGGCGATGTCGGTCGCCGCGACCCGCAGCGCCCATCAGCTCGCCGACGAACCGGTACCCGCCGACGTCGAGGCCGAATGGGCGCGCGCCGACGAACTGGTGCTGAGCAAGTTGCGCGCGGCCCTCGGGCTGGACCGGGTGCGGTGGGCCATGTCCGGCGCGGCCCCGATCCCGCCGCAGACGCTGGCCTTCTTCGCCGGCCTCGGCATCCCGATCGCCGAGATCTGGGGCATGTCGGAGCTGTCGTGCATCTGCAGCGTCAGCCATCCGCGCGACGCGAAGCTCGGGGCGGTCGGGAAGTTGTTGCCCGGCATGGAATCACGGATCGGCGACGACGGCGAACTGCAGGTGCGCGGGCCGCTGGTGATGAAGGGCTACCGGGGCCGGCCCGACCAGACCGCCGAGGCGATCGACGCCGACGGCTGGCTGCGCACCGGTGACATCGTGAGCATCGACGACCAGGGATTCCTGCGGGTCGTCGACCGCAAGAAGGAGATGATCATCAACGCGGCGGGCAAGAACATGTCCCCCACCAACATCGAGAACGCGATCAAGGCGGCCACCCCGCTGATCGGCGCGATGGCAGTGCTCGGCGACGGTCGCTCCTACAACACCGCGCTGATCGTGCTCGACGCCGAATCCGTCGAGCCCTACGCCCGCGAGCACGGGCTGTCCGACGCCTCCGCCACCGCGCTGGCCGTCGACGCCACGGTGCGCGCCGCGATCGAAGCCGGTGTGGCACGGGGCAACAGCAGGCTCTCGCGAGTGGAGCAGATCAAGCGCTTCCGCATCCTGCCCACGTTCTGGGAGGCGGGCGGTGACGAGGTCACACTCACCTTGAAGCTCAAGCGCAAGGTCATCGCCGAGAAGTACACCACCCAGATCGACGAGCTCTACGCCGAGAACCCGCCCGCCGAGGTCATCAAGGCCGGGTAGCCGCCGGTCAGCGTTGCCGCGCGGCGTCGTAAGCCCGCGGCAACGCCACACCGGAGTTCATCGTCAGCAGCGCTCGATGCAGGTTGGCGCGCTGATCCTGGTCCAGACCTTCGAAGAGCTCGTCGTTCAGCGTGCGGACGAGCTCCTCGGCCTCGGCCACCGCGCGCGTCCCCTGTTCGGTGATCTCGACGAGAAACCGCCTGCGGTCGCGGTGATCGCGAATCCGGGCGGCCAGGCCCGCTGATTCCAGGTGGTCGATCGCGGCGACCATCGTGGTCGAGTCGATGCGCAGCCGGGTGCCCAGTTCGAGCTGGGAGCTGGCCTGGTCGCCCGCCAGCACCTTCAAGATCATGAAGTGCCTCGTCCGCAGGCCGAGGGTGGCCAGCCGGTCCTCGCTCACGCGGAACATCGCCTGCCCGAGCTTGCTCAGCAGGCAGCTGGTGTGCTCGGCGACCATGTCCGGGAGCAACGGTTCGGTCACTGGTGGAAACCTCGATTTCTGGGCTGGACAGCAGTGGCGATCCTAGTCGCCGCCGTACTCGCGCCCATCACTGGCAACCGTTGGCACCGATAATCCTGACCGGTAATCGTTCGTACTACTGATAGTCTGCCCGGCATGGAGTCAGAGTTCATCCAGCAGATCGACCTTGCCGGCAAGGTTGTCGTCGTCGCGGGCGGCACCAGCGGCATCAATCTCGGTGTGGCCGAGGACTTCGCCCGAGCCGGTGCTCGCGTCGCGGTGCTGAGCCGCTCCGCGGACAAGGTCGACGCGGCGGTCAACCGCCTGCGCGCGCTCGGCGCCGAAGCGTTCGGCGCGAGCGCCGATGTGCGCGACTACAGTGCGACCGAGTCGGTCCTGCGATCGGTGCACCAGGAGTTCGGCGACTTCGACGTGCTGATCTCCGGCGCGGCGGGCAACTTCCCCGCCGCCGCCGTCGGCATGTCCGCCAACGGGTTCAAGTCCGTCGTCGACATCGACCTGCTCGGCACGTACAACGTCCTGCGCGCGAGCTACGAGTTCCTGCGCAAGCCCGGCGCCTCCGTCATCAATATCTCGGCGCCGCAGTCGGAGTTGCCGACGATCACCCAGGCGCACGTCTGCGCCGCCAAAGCCGGCGTCGACATGCTCACCAAGGTCCTGGCGCTGGAGTGGGGCCCGTTCGGCGTCCGCGTCAACGGGGTGATCCCCGGCCCGATCGACGGGACCGAGGGGATGGCCCGGCTGGCCCCGACCGAGCAGGACCGGGCCCTGGTCACCGGCAGCGTGCCGTTGCGCCGCTACGGCACGCCCCGCGATGTGGCCAATGTCTGCCGGTTCCTCGCCTCTCCGCTGGCCGACTTCGTCTCCGGCGTCGTGCTCGCGGCCGACGGCGGGTGGGTCCTCGGCGGCGCGTCGCAGGCGATGGGCGTCATCGGGCAGCCGCTGCTCGATGCGGCACATCAGGGTCAATAGCAACGCCGACGTTTCGACAGCACCGTATCCGGATAGGTTCACGTCATGAGTCGCACCACAACCGTCTTCGACAGCATCGACATCGCCGCCGATCCGGTTTTCGTCTACCAGCAGGTCAGCGACCCGACCCTGATGGGTCGGTGGAGCCCGGAGAACCGCGGCGCGAAAGTTGCCCAGCCACGCGAGTCCACCTATGTGGGAATGGAATTCGAAGGGTTGAACAAGCGTGGCCGTGCTCGCTGGGTGACCCGCTGCGTGGTGATCGCGGCCGAGCCGGGTGAGCGGTTCGCGTTCCGCGTCGAGTCGATCGGTGTCCGGAAGCCATCGATACGCGCGGGTATCGCGACGTGGGAATACCGATTCGAGCCGGCCGACGGCGGCACCCGGGTCACCGAGACCTGGCACGACGATCGCAAGTCATGGCCGAACGCGGCCGTTCAGGTCTTCGACCGGATCGTCACCGGCGGTGACACTTTCGTCGAATTCCAGCGCAAGAACATCCACCGCACGCTACGCAACCTCAAGCGGCAACTCGAGTCGACGGACTGAACGCGAGCGATCCCCCGCCGCCGAACGACTATCGGTCGGCGTCGGGGCTCGCCGAGCGGACGCCCGTCGTGGCGGGCACAGCGCCCGTAGTCGCCAGAATCGTCGTGGCGACCAGTTTCGGATCGTCGATCATCGGCACGTGCCCGACACCGGGCAAGATCTCGAAGCGGGCCCGCGGGAAGCGCTCCTGGGCGATGCGGCCATTGACCTTCGGTGGCAGAATCGCGTCCTTCGCCGACCAGGCCAGGGTGATCGGGCACGGTAACTCCGACACCGGCGCTATCTGCTCTGCGGTGCCGAGCAGGTCTTCGGTCACGGTGCATCCGATGAGATCGGCGGTCGCTGTCAGCGCTTGCGTCGGTGTCAAACGGTCTGCGCGACAAGCGACATCGCGCATCGAGAGTCGTCGGACCACCGCCGATCGCAGGGCCAGCGGGTGGACTCGGCGCGTCGCCCGAACCAGGGTACCGATACGGCGCAGCTTCCTGACCGCCGCTGTCTGCCCGTGTCCACCCCCATCCCAGAATCCCGCGGGTGACAGCGCGCAGACGCTCAATGCCCGACCGCGCAACGCGAGTTCGATCGCCATCCACCCGCCGAGCGAGTTCCCCGCGAGATGGGCCTGCGCGATCCCCCGATCGTCCAGCATCCGCTCCGCCTCGTCGACGAGGTCGCGCACTTCTACCGGGCGCTGCCTCGCCACCGGCCCTCCCCGATGCCCCAGCGCGGTCAGCGCGACCACGTCGTGATGGTCACTCAGAAACGGAACGACGTCCTCCCACGCCGCCGACGACATAGTGACGCCATGGAACAGGACGATCGAGGACTTACCGGAACTCATGGGCAGATGCTACGCACCGCTGGGCAGGGTTGCGGTCGATCCAATTCACGCCCTCCTCCGCCGGATAGTTCCGTCACCCAGGCAGCGGGGGAGTTCCGATCCGGGCAGCGATGGAGCCGCGTCGTTGCCGCGGCGGCGGCGCGGCCAGGGCCATAGTGGTCGAATGGGTAACCAGTCCACGATCGCGACCACGTTCCGACCGCTGCTTCGGGCCACGTTGGGGCCGCGGCCCGCCGTGGGGTTCGAATTCTGGGACGGCAGCACGATCCGGCCCGAGGGTGCGAGCCCCGGCACGATGCGGGTGCGCTCCGAGGACGCGCTGCGCCACCTGGTCTGGGCGCCGGGCGAACTCGGCTTGGCGCGCGCTTTCGTCTCCGGCGCGGTGGATCTGGACGGCGATATCTTCACGATGTTGCGGGCGCTGCAGTCGACCGCGCCGAACGATGCCCGACTCGGTCTCGGCGCGACATGGCAGGCCATCGGCGCGGCGCGCCAGCTCGGGGCGCTCGGTCGCCGGCTGGAACCGCCGCCGGAGGAAGCCCGGCCGCAGCGCGGACCGCTGCACACCAAACGGCGCGACGCGGCGGCGATCAGTCATCACTACGACGTCAGCAACGACTTCTACCGGCTGGTGCTCGGACGGAGCATGACCTACTCCTGTGCGCGGTTCGTGCCGGACGACGACGGCTCGTTGGAGGCCGCGCAGCGCGCCAAGCACGACCTGATCTGCCGCAAACTGGGATTGGCCGAGCGGTCGGACATGCGGCTGCTCGACGTGGGCTGTGGCTGGGGTTCCATGGCCATCCACGCGGCCTCGACCTATGGCGCGCGGGTCGTCGGCGTCACCATCAGCAGTGCCCAGGTCGAGCTCGCACGGCGACGCGTCAGCGACGCGGGATTGTCGGACAGGGTGGAGATCAGGCTCGCCGACTATCGGGACCTGCGGGGTGAGGAATTCGACGTCATCTCCTCGATCGGGATGTTCGAACACGTCGGCTCCGGGCGCGCCGCCGAGTACTTCGACACCCTGCGCGCACTGCTGCACCCGCGTGGACGGCTGCTCAACCACGCCATCTCCTCGCCGGGCGGCTCCATCATGCGCAATCGCTCGTTCATCGGCCGCTATGTGTTCCCCGACGGCGAGCTGGTCGATGTGGGCGAGGTCGTCCTGGCCATGCAGCGCGCCGGTTTCGAGGTCCGCGATGTCGAAGCCTTGCGCGAGCACTACGCGCTCACCCTGCGCCAGTGGGTCGCGAATCTGGAGAACTCCTGGGAACAGGCGGTTTCGCTCGTCGGCGAAGGGCGCGCACGCATCTGGCGGCTGTACATGGCCGCCTCCGCACTGGGCTTCGAGGACGGCGGACTCGGGATCCACCAGGTGCTCGGGGTGGTGCCCGAAGCGACCGGCAACGCCGAGATGCCCGCGACACGGCGCGACTGGGGATAGCCCCCACCTCAGCGCTCGCACAACGATCACCGGCCCGATATGATGAATCATTTATGCATCGAATATGGCGAACCTGACGAGCACAGGGAACGGTGATGAGCATGCGGTGTGTGGTTTTCGGCGCGACCGGCTACATCGGTGGACGGTTGGTGCCCGAACTGATCCAGGCAGGCCATCAGGTCCGGGTGGTGGCCCGAACCCCGGAGAAACTGGCCGAGGTGCCCTGGCGGGATCGAGTCGAGATCATCCGTGGCGACGTCACCGACCGTGATCAGGTGCGCGCCGCCGTCGCCGACCAGGAGGTCGTCTACTACCTGGTGCACTCGCTGGCCCGCGACGACTTCTCCGACGTCGACCGCGAGGCGGCGCGGCTCGTCGCGACCGCGTCGTACTCGGCCGGAATCCGCCGCATCGTCTACCTCGGCGGCATCGTCCCGGAGCACGCGGAGCTTTCGCGCCACCTCGCCTCCCGCGCCGAGGTCGGCGAGATTCTCCGCGAATCCGGTGTCCCCACCGCGGAACTGCGCGCCGCGGTGATCATCGGATCCGGTTCGGCCAGTTTCGAGATGCTGCGATATCTCTCCGAACGCCTGCCCGCGATGATCACCCCGCGCTGGGTGCGCAACCGGATCCAACCCATCGCCGTACGCGATGTCCTCTACTACCTCGTGCACGCCGCCGAATTGCCCGCCGACGTCAACCGCGCGTTCGATATCGGCGGCCCCGACGTCATGACCTACTTGATCATGATGCGCAAATACGCTGCCGTCGCCGGGCTCACTCGTCGAGTGGTGCTCCCGGTCCCGGTGCTCACGCCGTGGCTGTCGGCGCAATGGGTCAACCTCGTGACGCCCGTGCCGCGCGCGCTGGCCGTGCCGCTCATCGAGTCGCTCGTCCACGAGGTCGTGTGCGGCGAGCACGACATCGCCACCTACATCCCCGATCCCGCCGAGGGTCTCACCCACTACGAGCGTGCCGTGGAGCTGGCGCTGACGCGGATCCGCCGTGCCGACGTCCCCACCCGCTGGTCCGATGCCAGCACCTTCGGCGCGCCCTCGGATCCGCTGCCCACCGACCCCGCGTGGTCGGGCGGATCGCTCTATGAGGACCTGCGCGAGCAGCACACCGACGCCGACCCCGACACCGTCTGGGCTGTGATCGAAGCCATCGGCGGCGAGAACGGCTGGTACTCGTTCCCGCTCGCCTGGTCACTGCGGGGCTGGATCGACCGCGCCACCGGTGGTGTCGGGCTGCGCCGCGGCCGCAAACACCCCCGGCGCCTGAGCTCGGGTGAAGCCCTGGACTGGTGGCGCGTCGAATACATCGACCGGCCCCATCTGCTGCGGCTTCGCGCCGAAATGCAGCTGCCGGGACTGGCCTGGCTCGAGCTGGGTGTCGAGCCGGACCCGAACGGCGGCTCCCACTATCGGCAGCGGGCGATCTTCCAGCCACACGGTTTGGCCGGACACCTCTATTGGAAGGCGATCACGCCGTTTCACAACGCCGTGTTCGGCGGCATGGTCCGCAATATCACCGGCACCGCCGAACGCACCGACGCCGACGGCACGGTGTCGACCGGCTGAGGATCATCCGGCGGCTTTCGTCAGCGTGTGCGCGCGGCTGCCACGTCGCGCCCACCACGCGCGAGCCAGCGCCGAACCCGCCACGCGAGTACGCCGCGCGTTGCCCACGGTGGCTCGCGCGGAGAACACCGCGAAGTCGGTCTCCTCGATTCGATCGAGAATCTCCGAGTACAGCACTGCCGCGGTGGCCACGCAGGGGCGCGACACCGGGTGCAGCTGCGCGATTCCGCTGTCGGCGCGGCGATACCACTCGCGCGCGATCTCGTGTTGCGCGGCCAGCGCGGATCGGACCTCGGCGTCGATACGTCGACGCGAACGGCACCACTGCAACCGGGCGCGGTCCACGCCGTGGGCAGCCAGTTCATCGGCGGGCAGGTACACCCGGCCGCGGTCGAGATCCTCGGCGACATCGCGCAGGAAGTTGGTGAGCTGGAACGCTTTTCCCAGCGCCGCCGCGTACGGGGCCGCCTCGGCACGTTCGCCGACGGTGCCGAGCACCGGCAGCACTTGCAGGCCGATCACCGCCGCCGAACCGTGCACATAGCGGTCGAGCGCGGCCCGGTCCGGATAGTCGGTGACGGTCAGATCCATGCGCATCGAGTCGAGGAATTCGTCGAACAGCACCTGGTCTATCTCGTATCTGGCGGCGGTATCGGCCAGCGCGGCGAAGATCGGGTCGTTCACCGCGACACCGGAAAGGCTGTCGTGCAGGTCCTTGGTCACCGCGTCCAAGCGCTGCGCCGGAGTACCCGCCGGGTCATCGGGCAGTGGCTCGTCGACGATGTCGTCTGCCCACCGGGCGAAGCCGTAGAGGGCGTGGATCGCCGGTCGTTGGGCCGGGGCGAGCAGCCGGGTGGCGAGATAGAAGGTGCGCCCGTGACGCGCGTTGAGTTCCCGGCATCGCTGGTACGCCGCACGCAACCGAGCATCGCGGATCCCGGCCGCGTCGAGTTCCGTGCGCATCATCGTCGATCGCCTCCGATCGAGGTCGAGGTCGAGGTCCGCGACACCGACACCGGGCCGGTGACGCGGTCGGCGGCGAGGCGGCCCGACAGCAACGCTGTGGGCACGCCGACACCGGGTACCGTCCCGCAACCAGCGAGCACCGCGTTGCTCGCACCGCGCGGCAGGTTCGCGGGACGAAACGGGCCGGTCTGCGCGAACGTGTGCGCCAGTGAGAACGGGGTTCCGGCCAGCATGCCCTGGCGCTGCCAGTCGGCGGGCGTATCCAGATGCACGACCCGGGAGTCTTTGACGAAGCCCGGGACCATCCGGTTCTCGACGATCGAGGCCAGCTCCTCGCCGTAAGCGGTGGCGCGGCCGTCCCAGTCGAGGTCGCCGCTGCGGTACAGGTTGGGCACCGGGGCGAGCACTGTGAACAGGTCGTGCCCGGGTGGCGCGAGGGTGGGGTCGGTCGCGGTGGGTCGGGTCACCAGCAACGACGGGTCCGTCATCAGTTTTCCCGCACCGATCAGTTCGTCGAAGGTCTGCTCCCACGCGCCGCCGAAGACGAGATTGTGATGAGCGGTCGGCACCGATTCGGGGAGGCCGACGTGCATGACGACGGCCGACGGGGCCGGGCGCCAACTGATCGGGCGACGGGGCAAGCGGTCGAGCAACTCGTAGGCGGTGGGCAGTTCGGTCGCCAGCACGACGGCGTCGCAAGGAATTCGGCGGCCGCCCTCGGTGAGCACCGCGGTGACCTGGGATCCGCGCCGCTCCAGCGAGTCGACTGTCTCGCCGTAACAGAACGTCACACCCGCATCGACAGCGGCGGCGGCCAGGGCATCGGGCAGTGCGCGCATTCCGCCGCGCGGAAAGTAGACCCCGCCCACGGTGTCCATGTAGGAAATCACCGCGTACAGCGCCAGCGCGCGTTGTGGCGAGACGCCCGCGTAGAGCGACTGGAAGGTGAAGACGCGGCGCAGTCGTTCATCGGTCAGGAACGATCCGATCGCCGCGTCGAGGCGCCGGAATCCCCCCAACGCGATCAACCGCGCGAAGGCAGGCGTCAGCAGTGCGAGCGGCGAGTCGACGTTCGACGCGATGAACCGTTGATATTCCACCTGGTACAGCTCGCTCAACCAGGCGCGCAGGCGGCGATACCCCTCCACCTCCTTCGGTCCGGCGAACGCCAGGACCGATTCCTCCATCGCCGATGCGTCGCTGTGGACGTCGAGCCCGGTGCCGTCGGCGAAGTGCGCGCGGTAGGCGGGGGCGACGGGCAGCAACGTCAACCGGGATTCGAGACTGTCACCGACGGCGGCGAGCGTGTCGGCGACGATGTCGGGCATGGTGAGCACCGACGGCCCGGTGTCGAGCAGATAGCCGTCGACGTCGCGCCGTCCCGCCCTGCCACCGGGGACCGCGTCGCGCTCCACCACTGTCACGGCGCGTCCGCGGCCCGCCAGGTGTAGAGCGGCGGCCAGGCCTGCCAGCCCGGCCCCGACGATGACCACTTCATCGGTCGTTCCCGATATCGTGCGCATTGCTTCCTTTCAGTGGGAGCGGCGGGTTCGCCGGTCAGTGCGAGCGGTGCGTGCACAACAGCGACATTCGATGCAGCGCGTCGGCCACCGAGGGTTCGAGGTCGGCGACCTCGAGCAGCCGACGTGCGCGCTCGACGCGCTCGCCGATCATCTGCTCGGCACGGCGGCGGGCGCCGCTGTCGGTGATCACGGCTTGCGCGAGCGCCACGCTCTGCTCGTCGATGGTCCCGGCTCGCCAGAGCTCTCGGAGCCGGGCACGATCCGACGGCTCGGCGAGCTGATCGGCCAGCGCGATCACCGTGGTCGCCTTGCGTTCCCTGACATCGTCGCCCGTGGGTTTTCCGGTGGTCGCCGGGTCGCCGAAGATGCCGAGAAGGTCGTCGCGGAGCTGGAACGCTTCGCCGATCAGGTCGCCGTATTCACCGAGCACGCGCATCACCGGCTCGTCGCAGCCGGCCATCGCCGCACCCAATTCGAGCGGGCGGCGCACGGTGTAGTTGCCGGATTTCCGCCGCGCGATGTCCATCACCGCGTCCAAGCTCGGTAGCCGCTTCGCGTCGTTGGTCAGGTCCGCGAGCTGGCCGACCGCCAGCTCGCTGCGCATCGCGTCGTAGCGCGGCCAGGCCCGGTCCAGCGCGGCGGCGGGCAGGCCGCTCTCGCGCACCATCCGCTCGGCCCACACCAGGAACAGGTCGGCCACCAGGATCGCCGCGGACTCACCGAATCGGGCCGACGAGCCCGACAGCCCCTGATCGCGGTGCCACGCGGCCAGCCGCAGATGCGTCGACTGTCGCCCTCGCCGGACCGTCGACTCGTCCATCACGTCGTCTTGCACCAGCGCGAACGCGTGGAGCAGCTCCGCGGCCGCGGCCGCCCGCAGCGCGGCTTCGGATTCCCCGGCGCCGCCGCAGAGCCAGCCGAGGTAGCCGAATACCGACCGGACGCATTTGCCGCCCGACGCGAAATCCACCATCAATCGGCCCGGCAGCGAGAATCCCGCCGGGTCGAGTTCTGCCGCGCAGCGCGCGCGGACGAACTCGTCGACATGATCGCGGACCGAGCTCTGAGTGCGTGCGAGCCAGTCGGCGAACCGCGCGGCATCCTCACCGCCGGTCGCGGATTGGCTGGGTCGAAGCGCGATTGCTACTCGTTCGGCGTCCACCACTCGATTGTGACACCGATCGAGGAAAAATGCATCGTTAGCGCATCGTTTGACTGTTCGGGGTGGTGTGACCTCAGTTCGAGACGCCAACCGCGGTGCGCAGGTGCCGGCGCTGCTCGATGCTGTCGAGCATGAAGTCGGCGGCATCCGCACAGGTGATGGCGTAGCCCGTGGCCCGTCCGGTCGGGTCGACCTTGACCGTCCCCTTGGCGGCACCCGCCTTCAGGGCGGGTAAACGCACGGCTGTCCACGCCAGTTCACTGTCCGCGAGCCGCGCTTCCATCACCACCTTGGCGTCGAGAATGGGCGGCAGTCGGCGCGCGAACAGCGGCACCAGGACACGCCGAAAGAGGAACGCACCGGAACCGGGTAGCCCCATGTTGCTCGCGCACACGAGTCGTTCGATGCGGTGCGCGCGCATTTCCTCGATGATCACGCGGGTGGCGTCGGGTACGAAGTCATTGGGTTTGCCGTCGCCGAGACCGCCGACGCCCAGGTACTGGATCACGGCATCGGCGCCGTCCAGCGTGCGCGCGACGGCTGCCGGATCCAACGCGTCGCCGCGGACCACGCGAACGCCGGGCGGCGCCTTGTCGGCGCTCGCCTGGGACCGAGCGAGAACGGTGACGTCGTGTCCACGTTCCAGCCCTGCGGCAACGGCGGCGCTGCCGCCCATCCCGGTCGAACCGAAGACCACCAATTTCATGTTCCGAACCCCGCCCTGTGTGGTCGTTAGAGGTCGCGATCGCCCATCCGGGCGGCTCCTCTCACGACAGTAGTTACTGTTGTTTATTACGACAGTAACTACTGTCGTATGGTTGGTCAAGACGGAAGGCGGACACATGGTCAGAACCTGGGCGACAGACGACCCGAAGGCCGCGCTCATGGCGCGCAAACGAGCCCAGATCGTCGCGGCCGCGCGAACCGCGTTCCTCGGCGAGGGCTACGCCGCGAGCTCGGTCAACAAGATCGCTGACGATGCCGGCGTCTCGATCAAGACCCTCTATCGCCACTTCGAGACGAAGGACGAGCTCTTCACCGCCGTCATCGCGGGACTCTGCGCACCCGAGGGACAAAGTCCCCGAAACCCCGCCTGGTACAACGATCCGCCCGAGATCGGGTTGGTCCGCGCGGGCGAGGAGTATCTGCGCCATGTCCTGTCCGGCGAGCAGCTCGCGCTCTATCGGATCGTGGCCCACGACGTACATCGGTTTCCCGAACTCGGACGAATCTATCGACGCGAGGTCCTCGTCCGCGCCGGCCTGCTCTTCGTGGCGTACCTGGACCGTTGGCGTGAGCGCTCGAACTGGCGAATCACGGACGAGTACGAGGCGGCCGCGGTGTTCGGCGGGCTACTGAAAGCCGGGCTCTTCGACCAGGCATTGCTCGGCGGAGCGCGACCCGACGCCGAGCAGATCACCCGCCGAGCGCGCCACGCGACCGACGAGTTCCTGACCGTCCTGGCAGCGGGCTGCCTATAACGCGGCGCACGTCTAAGCTTGGCTCGATCCAGTCGACAACGCCGCAGCGCCACCCAGGGCCACCGGCCCACCCCCGAGGATTCCGATGACCTTGTCCCCCACCATGTCTCGCGCGCTCACCGTATGCGCGGTCACCGCGGCAGCCGCTGTCCTCCCCTGCGCGCAGACCGCTTCGGCCGAACCGGTCTCCTGCCCGCAATGGACTCGGCAGACCGTCGCGACGGGCTATGGCGTACTGGAGAATCTCGGGTTCGACGGTCGTGGAAACCTGCTGTTGGCAGAGCAATCCGCCACTGGATCAGCCGGTTCTCTGCAACGACTCGGTGCCGACGGCGCGAGATCTGTCGCGGTCGCGGACGTCGAGGGGCCCGGAGCCGTGCTGGTCGTCGGCGATACCGCGTATTTCACGACGGGCAACACCGTCACCGCCGCACTGGCCGACCGTGCCGACGGGACGATTCACGCCCTGCACCTGCCGAGCGGCGCCGTGACGACGGTGGCCACCGGTCTGACGATGCCCAACGGATTGGCGCAGTTGCCCAACGGCGACTTCGTCGTCAGCAGAGACGTCGGTGTCGCGACCCTGACCCGGGTCACCCCCGACAACGTCGCGACGCCGTACGCGCCGTCGCTGAGCTCCACCAACGGCCTCGCGTTCGACCGGCCCCGCAACCGGCTCATCGTCTCGACGACGTTCAACCCGACATCGGTCATCGCCGCCGTCGACTACGCCGATCCCGACAGCCCACCGCGTCAGGCCGTGATCCCCGGCATCGGGCCGGTGAACTCGGCCGACGATCTGACCGTCGGGCCGGACGGCACGGCCTATGTGACCCTCAACGTGGCGGGCAGTATCCACCAGGTCGACGTGGACACCGGCCGAACCTGCGCGATCGCGCAGGACCTGCCCCTGTCCTCGTCGGCACGGTTCGGATCCGGACCCGGCTGGGACCCGAAGTCGTTGTACGTCACCAGTTTCCTGGGGACCGTCACCAAGCTGACGCCGCCCTGATCATCGGTTGAGGCAGACCATCACGAGCAGCGAACCCCTACCGATTCTCGTCGGGCGCAATACAGTGGCCGCATGCGTGGACGATTTCGAACAGTGCTGCACTCGACCGCGGCTGCCGCGGCGGTACTGGCGCTGCCCGCGGTGCCGACCGCGGCCGCCGACCCGATCCCCCACTCCGACAACTGCGCGCAGGTCCGGGTTGTCACTGTTCGAGGCACCCTAGAACCGCAGTCCGGGAGTCTGCTGCTCACTCCGCTGGGCGGACGGATCGCCCAGGAATCCGGGCGCCGCGCCACGGTGACAGAGCTCGAGTATCCAGCCTCGATGGCCACCGACGGCGCCGTGCGCGGGGTGGAGAATCTGACCGCGCTGCTCAACGAGGCTGCCGCCGCATGCCCTGACCAGCAACTGGTCCTGCTCGGCTACTCGCAGGGCGCGCGCGTGATCGGCAACACTCTCGCCGCGCGTACCGCGTTGACCGACCGGGCAGCCGCGCGAATCAGCGCCATCGCCCTGTTCGGCAGCCCGCTGTTCAACGGAACGGAACCCTACGATCGCGGCAGCTTCGATCCGGGCCTGTCCGGTACCGGTGCCCTGCGCACCGGCGCGCTCACCGAATTCGGCGATCGCCTGCGTGACTACTGCAACGCCGGTGACCGGGTCTGTCAGGGCGGCGACCCGGCCGCAGGGTTCGGAAATGCCCTCAGCTACGGCCATTTCGCGTACTTCGTCAATGACAATCGTGACCGAGCCGCGGTATTCGTCGGGGAACAGCTCGGCCGATAGCGCGGCCTTCGCCGCGTGCACCCGGTGACCGAGCGACCCGCACTTCCTACGTGCGGGTTCTCGGTGTCGTCGGTGGCGTCCTCGCCTCGCTGCGGTGCTGGTCCCACCAGTCGTTGTCATGACGGGAAGAGCTCGACTCCTTCGACGGCGCCGATTCGGTCGGAATCCCGAGGACCCGCAGTCGCCAGTCGTCCTCAGGGATCGCGGCCACGATCCGGACGGGCACAACCGCGGTGAGCAGCAGGTAGTTGCCCACGCAGATCATCAGGCAGATCGGCGGAACCGACACCACGATCGCCGTCCCGAGGGTGCCCATCTGGATCGGATCACGGGAGATGGCCAGTAGGTTCCCGCAGATGCTGGCCAGCACGGCGGCGACGAGCAACAACTCGTACACCCGGACCAGCGAGGTGGCCTTGTCGTCGCGGATGCCCACCAGCGTGATGAAGGTGCAGGCGACCAGCGCGACGGTGAGACCGACCACCACCGGCCACAGCCAGGTCAGGTGCTCGGGTACGCCCGCTACCCGCGCGAGGGTGGAGGTGAAGGTGAAGGAGGCGATTGCCGCGGCGACGACCAAGATCGACCCTAAGCCCACAAGTAGCTTCGGTACCGTAACAGGGATAGGGCGGGGGAAAGGGTCCGTGTGGTCCATCAGGCTCCATCCTACGGGCTATGGTCACCAAATATGCAGGCACCCAACAGAGTACGTGCCTGCGCGGAGTACGAGACATCGCAGAACTCGCCCCACGTCGCGGCGGTCCTGGTTACCGACCAGTCAGTGCGGATCCGGTTGCCGGGCCGGCCCGTGTGTGGTGCGGCGCAGTACGCTGTCTCCGGCATAGCCGCCTGTCAGAGAAAGCGCGGTCGATCGGCTGCCATCCGACGCCGGAGGAACACCCGTGGGACTCGAGAACGAGGAGTTCGATTGCGCCGACCCACCATTGGCGATTTCGCCCACCGAGGCCCGCCGGTACTGGTCCGACCACCGGCACCACGATTGTGAGCTCGGCGCTGCCGCGTGGGAGGTCCTGGCCGGGTCCCGGGGTCGCCCCTGGTCCGACACGCCCCATCCGAACACCCCGCGGGACTGGCTGACGGCCTATCGGCACCGCGGACTGCCGACCGAATTCACCGCCGACGCGACAGGCGTGGACCTGGTCTGCGACGACACGGTCACCGCGCTCCTCGTTCCCGCCGGACTGGCCGCCGCCACCTACGACCACACCGCGTTGGCGGTACCGACCCTCGCCACCGCACCGCCCTATGTTCCGCTGCATCGCTGGGCGATGCTCACCCGAACCGCACCCGTGTCCGACGACGCCACCAGCGCGCTCGCCGACCTCCATATCACCGTCCTCGCACCCGGCGATCGCCTGCGGCTGCCCACCGGGCCGAGCACCCGCCTCGACCCACCGCGCTACTGGCACGAATGGCCGCGCCGGTCCGTGGCAGGCAAGCCTCATCTCGTCCGATTGCTCCAAGTCGCCAATCTCGCACTGGCCACCGGCGCGGTGGGGCGTCGCCTGACATCGACCGACGGCCGCCTCGTGGTCCTGCGAAACCGGTGATCGCTGCTCAGGGGATCGCCGGTGGGCGGTCGGGAACGAGGAGGCCGGCGATTTCCGCGCCGATGCCGACGGCGTTGTTCCGGTCGGAGTCGGAGGTGGGCCCCAGGGTGTCGTAGACGACGACGGTCGTCTCGGTTTTCGTATCGTAGAAGGCGACGCCGTCGTAGCCGCCGTAGGACGGGTTCATGTACAGCCAGTCGGCGAGGTGAACCACCCCGAAGGCGAAGTATTTCTCGGTGGTGAACGGGCCCAGACCCGCGGTCGACGGGCCCATCATCTGCTGGAACTGGTCGGGGGTGAGTCGTTCGCCGGTGCCGAGTGCATGCACCCAGCGCCCGACGTCGCCGACGGTGGAGTTCATGTTGCCGCTGTGCAGGAAGGCGGTGGGGTTCCAGAAGGTGGAGTCCTCGAAGAAGCCTCGTTCGTTGGTGTAGCCGTGCAGGATCGGCTCGTCGACCTGCGGGGTCAGCACCACCTCGCTGTCGTGCATGCCCAGCGGGACGGTGATGTGCTCGGCGATCAGTTCCCCGAGGGGCTTGCCCGCTGCCCGCTGCAGGACCTCGCCGAGGACGACCAGATCGCTGTGGGCGTAGGCGAAGCTGGTGCCCGGCTCGAACAGCGGCGGGCGCGCGTCGGCACGTTCCAGTAGCTGCGGCGCGGTCCATTCTCGAATCGGGTTCTCGCCGAAGATCTTCAGGAACTCCGGTTCGGTCACATAGTCGGCGATTCCGGAGGTGCTGTCGGCGAGCATCCGCGCGGTGATCTTGTCGGCGCGCGGAAAGTCGGGCAGCCAGCGGGCGATGGGTTCGTCGATTTTCAGCACGCCCCGTCCGTCGAGTCGCCACAGGACTGTCGACAGCATGGGTTCCATGGGCTGGCCGACGCGCAGTCGCATATCAGTGGTCGCCGGCACCCCGAGCGGTGATCCGCCCTGCGCACCCAGCACGATCTGTTCCTCACCACGCCATGCGCCGTAGACCACGGAGCTGAGATCGAGCTCGGTCATCTTCGCGCGCACGATGTCGGCGATCCTCGCCGCGTCGGCGCTGTCGACCGTGGAAGACGGGGAGCCGCCGGATTTCTCCTGCGTCGCGCAACCGCCCGCGGCCGCGGCGAGCACGACCGCGAGCACCACGCATGCTCTACGGCATCCGCGATGCCTCGGAAAGTCGCTCATGACAGAGATCCCTTCGTCGAGGAACACTCACGATCAGCAGCGAAGTCGAATCTACGCGTCGACCGAACCCAGTCGGCCTTTCCGCACAGCGCGTCACCGTATCCGGTCAGTGCTTCAGCGAAGGGTCCCAGCGATTGGCGAGCAGGGTGAAGCTCGGGAGGTCCTCCAACGAGGTCAATGCCTCGTAGATGCGCTCGTATCGCGTGGACGCGATACGCCACACTCCGTCCGAATCGCGACGATACGTATCGGAATAGTATCCGGCACCACGGATCTGAACCTTCGCGCCCGGCACGAGGACGGTGTCCTCGAACGCCCACGACCCCGTCGCGGTGTCTGCGTCGACCTCGATCTCGGGGTGATCGGCGATGTGGACCGTGACGACCCCCGGTCCGAGGTTGTTCCGCATGAAGGCCACGACGTCGGCTCGATTGTCGTACCGCAGTGGCTCGCCCATGGCCTGGGTGCCGTACCGCGCGCTGATGTCCTCGGCGAGGCAGTCCGCGAACTCGCCCCACAGCTTCAGGTCGAGCGTGCGGAAGTAGCGGTGCTTGAGACGTTTGATCTCCTCGATCGCAACCAGGTCCATGACGGGAGTGTAGAACGTGTTCTAGATTCAGCGCGGGAAAAGTGGATCCGCGAACAGAAGGGCACCACGCAAATTAGGTTTGACTAACCTTACTCGCTTGAGTACCGTGCTGAGCATTATCGGCGGCATCGACAGCCGCCGAGCACTGTTTCGAGTGTTCGCGGAGGAAATGCCATGAAGAAGATCGCCGGCTTGCTCGCCGTCCTCGGTCTCGCCGGTCTGCTGACGGTGGGCACCGCGTCCCCCGCGCTGGCGGACCGCTCGGTGCGGGACGCGACGGTCGCGGACCTCTACCTCCGCGACGCCGACCCCTCACTGGACGCGATCGCCGGGCAGTTCGCGGCACTGTGGAATCCGAACCTGCCGATCAGCGCGAAGCAAGAGGTCAGCTTCCACGGCTCGACCGCCGGTCCGGCGCTGCAGGGCATTCTGTCCCAGGGCGGGGTCTACGACTTCCTGTCCATCCAGGAACGCGCGACCTCGAAGACCATCACCGGCAACACCATGACCGCCACCCTGTCCGGCGTGATGGCGGGCTTCCCGGCCACGAGCGGAACCTACAGCTATGTCCGCGAAGACGGACTGTGGAAGGTCGACTGGAAGGCCACCTGTGCGGCCATGGGCGGCTGCTCGGGCAACCCGGACTTCGGCTACTGACCCGCGATCTCGCTCGACGACGCGATCGCCGATGATCACAGTTTCCGGAGTATCCAAGCGATTCGGCGATCGGGTCGCCGTCGACGATGTCAGTTTCGAGGCGGCCCGGGGATCCATCACCTATCTACTCGGACCCAACGGTGCGGGCAAATCCACGACCATGCGCGTTATCGCCGGGTTGACCAAGCCGGACGCCGGCACGGTGCGGATCAACGAGCAGTCACTGCGCGGGTTCACCTCCACCATGCGCGAAGTCCGCTTCAACCTCGATACGTTCGCCAGGAACCCGAAGCACACGGCCGGACAGCATCTGACCTGGCAGGCGCGCCTCGGCGGCATTCCCTCGAGTGAGGTCGGGCAGGTGCTCGCGCGAGTCGGACTCGCCGATGCCGGAACGCGTCTGGTGGGCCAGTTCTCGCTCGGCATGCTCGGGCGCCTCGGCATCGCGACCGCACTGCTCGGCGACCCACGGACCATCGTGCTCGACGAGCCGGACAACGGCCTCGATGTGGACGGCATCCTCTGGCTGCGCGACCTGCTGACCGGCCTGGCCCGTCAGGGCCGGACACTGCTGATCGCCTCGCACAACCTGACCGAGGTCGACATCATCGCCGACCGGATCGTGATCATGGGCCGCGGACGGATCCTCTCCGACGCGAGCCGAGACGAGACCGTCGCACTCGGCTCGGGCCCGCGCAGACTCGAATCGGCCTATCTCACGGTCACCCGCGGCAGCGTCGAGTACGGCGGCGACCCGAGCACGCCGGATGAGGTGCGATAGTGCGCACGACAGTCGATCTGGGCCGTGCGGTCCGTAGTGAACTGGCGAAACTGTCCTGGCGCAGTCCGGTGTGGTTCGCGATCGTGCCGATCGCGGTGTTGCTGCCGATCGCGCTGAACGCGAGCTTGGCGATCGCCACCAGGATGAACAAGGTCAACGGCACCGGCGGCATGGACACCAACAACGCCGGCTACTGGGTGATGATCTTCTCGACGATCGTGCTGATGTCAGCGGGCGTCTCCTCGCTCAGCAACGAGTTCACCTACGCGACAGCGGAATTGGTCTACTGCGCGCAGACCCGTCGCTGGCTGCTCCCGATGGCGAAACTGATCGTCTTCGGGCTGATCGCCGCCACGGCGACACTGGTCACCATGATCATCCTGCTCGCGGTCTTTCCCTCGGTGTTCCCGGAGGTATGGGGGCGAGTCGAGCTGACCTCGTCGGCGGGCCTGCGATTGCTGTGGGCGCTTCCGGTATTCGCGTTCTTCGTCTCCGCGCTGGGGATCGGGATCGCCGGGTTGATTCCGCGGCCGGGTGTGGTGGTCGGGGTGGTGCTGCTGTGGAAGTTCGGTATCGAAACCTTCTCCGCCATGCTGCCGGTGAAGATCGGCAATGTTGTCGCGCAGTGGATGCCGTTCAAGAACGGCGAGCTGGGCGCAGGCCAGTACCCGACGATGCGGCCGATCTTCGGCGGCGCCAATGGCTCGCTCGCCTACTTCGCGCTCATCGCGACGGTGTTCTTCGTCCTCGGGACGATGCGGCTTTCCCGACGCGATTTCACAACGGACTGACCATCAGGTCTCACGTCATTCCGCCTCGGATCAGTGGGTGAGTACCACCTTCGCCGCCACGACCGCGGTGGCCGCGCAGCCGAGCAGAATCGCCCCGATCAGGGTCGACCGATCCGGACGCGCGCCCTCGAGCCTGCGGATCACGAAGGTGATCCCGCCGATCCGCACCAGCATGGCGATCTCCGCCAGCACCTGGGCGGTGCGTGGTTCGAGCCACCCGATCGCCGCCGCCACGAGGATCGCACAGGGCAGCACCGCCGAACTGAGGATGGGCAGCGAATCTCGCAGGTCGGCCAATCGATGGGGAGTCGGGGCCTGCCCGCTGTGGCGCACCGATGCCCCGACGCCCTCGGCGAAGACGTGGGCGATGAAGGTCGACAGGGCGGTCCCGAGCACGACCGCGATGCCGACATCCTCGGCCGACGGCGCGATCGGGATCAACGCCGACAGGATCAGCACGTTCCCGTAGATGTAGGCGCTGATCCGGCGGGCCGCGTTCCGACGGTCCAGCGGCGCGCTCCGGGAGAACAAAGGTCCGTGTAAGAGCTCGTTCTTATGGCGTTCCATCGATCCTCACCCGGTAGTCGCACCCCTACAAGACAGCTCTTGCGAAGCGGGGAGGTGCGGACACACAGGAAGAACTCGAACGGTGCACCTCGTCGAGAGTCGCTACCCACGACTATAGGCGCGGTGCCCCTCGCCGAACCGGCGCACAAGCGGCCCGCGGCCTTTTCAGCGGACCAGCTTGCCGAGAATGTCACGTAGCGAAGCACGCTCGTTGTCGGTGAGTCGACCGAAGAAGTCGTCCGCGTCCTTCGTCCGGGCGGCGGTCAGCGACGCGAGTGTCTGTTCACCCAGCGCGGTCACCGCCACGAGAATCGCGCGGCGATCGGTCGGGTCGGGTCGTCGGGTGACCAGATCAGCGTTCTCGAGCGCGTCCACCACCTCGGTCGCCGACCGGGCACTGATCCGCAACGCGTCCGCGATGGCAGACAGCCGTAGGCCGTCGTGTTCGCCGGTCACGCGAAGCGCGCGGGCCTGGTGTGGCGTCAGCCCCATCGGCGCGTACACCGCCGACCAGCGCCGACGGAGCGTCCTGGCCACCTGCATCAGGAGGTCGCTCTCGTTGTCGGGCATAAACTCGCCTCTCGGTGTGTTTCCCCTACCAGATAGTGAGGTAACCTCAGCATAAACACAACCCGAGGGGGTTGCATATGGCAGTGAAGAACTCCGGCGGCGGGCGCGCCCGCCGCACCGACCCGGCCGACCGCGCCCAACTGCGCGAGTCCCCCGTGTCCCTTCGCCGCGTCGCCGCGCTCTTCGCGCCGTACCGGCTTCAGCTCACCCTGCTGACCGTCCTGATCGTGGCGGGTTCGACGATCGGCCTCGCCTCGCCCTTCCTGCTGCGCCTGGTGATCGATGACGCGCTCCCGCAGCGCGATGTCGCGCTGCTGCTCTGGGCCGTGGGCGGCATGCTCGCCGTCACCGTGCTCACCGCGGTGCTCGGCGTCGGCCAGACACTCATTTCCACCACCGTCGGACAGCAGGTCATGCATGTTCTGCGGACCGATGTGTTCCGCCACCTGCAGCGGCAGTCGCTGGCGTTCTTCACCCGCACCCGCGGCGGCGAGGTCCAGTCGCGCCTGATCAACGATGTCGGTGGCATGCAGTCCGTGGTCACCAGTACCGCGACCTCCATCGCCGGCAATGTGACCACCGTCGTCGGCACCGCTGTCGCGATGGCCGTGCTGTCGTGGCGGTTGTCGCTGCTGTCGCTGGTGGTGCTGCCGCCGGCGATCTGGCTGACCCGGCGTGTGGCCCTGCTGCGCCGCGACATCACCGCCCAGCGGCAGCGCCACCTCGCCGATCTGCACGGGCAGGTCGAGGAGGGACTCTCAGTGAGCGGCGTGCAACTCGGCAAGACCCTGGGCACCGGCCCGCTCGCGTCCGCCCACTTCGAGCGGACCTCGCACGACCTGGTCGGCCTGGAAGTGCGCTCACAGCTCGCGGGCCGCTGGCGGATGGCCACCATGAGCATGCTCTTCGCCGCCATCCCCGCCCTGCTCTACCTCGCCGCCGGTCTTCCGGCGACCAGCAGCGGCATGACGATCGGCACACTGGTCGCCTTCACCACGCTGCAGGCCGGACTCTTCCGGCCGCTGATGGCGTTGCTCAACGTGGGTGTCGAAGTCACCAGTTCGATGGCGTTGTTCAGCCGGATCTTCGGCTACCTCGACCTTCCGGTCGATATCGACGAGCCGGCCCGGCCGGTCGATATCGACCCCCGCGATGTGGTGGGCGAGGTCCGGTTCGAGGACGTCAGCTTCCGCTACGACGCCGCAGGACCCGATGTGCTCGACGGGGTATGTCTCGCCGTACCTCCCGGGTCGACGCTGGCGCTGGTCGGCGAGACCGGTTCCGGCAAGACCACTCTCGCCTCGCTCGTCGCGCGACTGCACGACGCGACCGGCGGTCGGGTAACCATCGACGGCGTCGACGTCCGTGACCTGGAACTGGGCACCCTCGCCCGCATCGTCGGCGTGGTGTCGCAGGAGTCCTATCTCCTGCACACGACCATTCGCGAGAACCTTCGCTATGCCGAACCCGGTGCGACCGACGCCGAGATCGAGCGCGCGGCCCGCGCCGCCCAGATCCACGAGCTGATCGCCGCACTCCCCCAGGGCTACGACACCGTGGTCGGATCGCGCGGTCATCGGTTCTCCGGCGGTGAGAAGCAACGCATAGCCTTGGCCCGCACCCTGTTACGCGACCCGCGTGTGCTGGTGCTCGACGAGGCGACCAGCGCCCTCGACAACGAGACCGAGCGCGCGGTGCAGGCCGCCATCGACGTGGTCGCCCAGGGCCGTACGGTCATCACGATCGCGCACCGGCTGAGTACCATCCGCGATGCCGACCAGATCGCGGTCCTGCACCATGGCCGGGTCGCCGAGCTCGGCGACCACCAGACCCTCGTCGACGACGGCGGACGCTACGCCCGGCTCAACGACGCCGCCGATGTCGTGGCGGCCTGATCGGCGTACCCGGAACCAATCTTCACGCCACCGCCCGATCGGGCCGACGCCTCGATCGGGCGGTGGTGTGCGACACGGTCGCGCGGCGTCAGCAGTCGCGGTCCGCGGCCAGCGCCGCGAGCAGGTCCAGGTCGGCCAGTGCCTCGGCGTTCACCCCGACCGTGCTGATCGTCGACATGGCTTCCTCGGACAGTCGCCTGGCCTGGAGCCGACTCCATTCCCGCCCACCCGCGGCTTCGACCAGCTCAGCCGCATGAACCAATTCGCTGTCGTCGAGTGGTTTTTCGCGGAGATAGAGGTCGGCGAGCGCCCCCGCTTCCGGGGTGTCCGAGCGCAGTGCGAAGACCACCGGCAACGACTTCTTGCGGCTGCGCAGGTCGGAGAACACCGATTTGCCGGTGACGTGGGGGTCGCCCCAGATGCCGAGCAGGTCGTCGGTGTGCTGGAACGCGCGACCGAGGCGTCTGCCGAATTCTTGCAGCCGCAGCAGCTCACCGGAGTTCGCGTTGCCGAACAGGCCGCCGAGAGCCGCCGAACATCCGAACAGCGCGCCGGTCTTCTGATCGACCATGGTGCAGCATTCGTCGAGCTCGACGTCGGTGCGCCGCTCGAATCCCAGGTCCGCGCACTGCCCCTCGACGAGGTGCAGCACCGAGCGACTCATCAGATTCGTCGCTTCGACGATCGGCGCGTCCGGCTCCGCGGCGAGCAGCGCATACGCCTGGGCCACCAGCGCGTCGCCGGCGAGAATGGCGGGCCCGATCCCGAACGCGGTCCACGCGGTCGGCCGGTGCCGTCGGGTGGTGTCTCGGTCCATCACGTCGTCGTGCAGCAACGAAAAATTGTGCACCAGTTCGACCGCGACGGCGGCGCGCACGGCTGCTGCCACGTCCCCGCCGGTCAACCGGGCGGCCGAGAGAACGAGTGCCGGGCGAATGGCCTTGCCGCCGTCGTGCTGTTCCGGTCGCCCGGTCTTGTCCCACCAGCCGAAGTGGTAACCCACGATGGTGCGCACCGTGGCCGGCATCATCTGCACGGTGGCACGCAGGGTGGCGGCACAGGTCTCCCGGCATTGATCGAGTACGTCGGCGGCGGTGCGCGAAACCGTCGGCGGCGGTGCGAGAATCGGTGTGGTCACGAGATCCGGCGTGCTCATCGATTCACCTGCACTTCGGTCAGCGCCCCGAGCGCGTCCGGAACAAGCACTGCCGCAGCATGATTCGCGCTGACGAGATAGGACGCGATCGCGCGGTCATCGATGCCGGTGAACCGGACGTTCACGCCCGGCTCGACTTCGTCGGGCAGCCCGGTCTGGCGCAGGCCGATCACGCCGTCGTCGGATTCACCGACCCGCATCGCCAGGATCGTGCTGGTTCCGTTCGCTGAGATCGGGATCTTGTCCGAGGGCAGCAGTGGCACATTGCGCCACGCGTGCACCCGTTTTCCCTCGATTTCGGTGTGGTCCGGGTAGATGCCCCGCGCCGTGCACTCGTGGCCGAACTGGGCGATGACGCGGGGGTGGGCGAGGAAGAACGCGGTCTTGCGGCGGCGGGCCAGCAACCGATCGAGGTCCTCGGGCGTCGGGCGGCCGGTGGCCGAACACAGGCGCTGACTCGGGTCGATGTTGTGCAGCAGACCGTAGTCGTGATGGGTCAGCAGGTCGCGTTCCTGGCGTTCCCGCAGCGCCGCGATCGAGAGGCGCAACTGCTGGTCGAGCTGGTTCATCGGCTTGTTGTAGAGGTCGGTGACCCGGGTGTGCACGCGCAGCAGCAGCTGCGCGATGCCGAGCTCGAGTTCGCGTGGGCGCGGGTCGTAGTCGACGTAGGTTCCGGGCAGCGTCGGCTCACCCTGCTGGCCCGACAGCATTCCGATCGTCGCCTGACCGTACTTGTCGGCGCCCGTCCGTTCGGCGGCGACCGCAGCCCCGAGGCCTGCGACATGGGCGGCGAGGCGAGAGTCACGAGCACACAGGGCATCGAATACCGCACGCGGCAACGCCAGTACCGTACAGGCGGTATTCGCGGTAGCGGTGTACTCCCAGATCGCCTGCCCGCCGAGGAGAGTGGAGGCGCCGAGGTGGCTGCCGTCGTCGAGCACGTCGAGCTGGACCTGCTGTCCGTACTCACCGGGCCCGGTGAGGACGACCCGGCCGTGGGCCAGCACATACGCCGCGTCGATTTCGTTGCCGAACTCGCAGATCGTCTCCCCCGCCGCGAACTCCTGCTGACAGAACAGGTGGGCGAGCTCGCGCAATGTCTCGTCGTCGTCGACATCGCGCAGCGCGCGCAATTCGCGCAGTTCGGCCGGGACCACCTGGTAGCGGCCGTCGGCCTGCGTGCAGGTGATGTACCCGTCTCCGACGGTGTAGGTCAGACGCCGGTTGACCCGATAGGTTCCGCCGTCGACCTCGACCCAGGGCAGCATGCGCAGCAGCCAGCGGGGCGTGATCCCTTGCATCTGCGGAACGGATTTGGTGGTGGTCGACAGTGTGCGGGCGGCGGCGACACCGAGCGCGGTCGGTGGATGCGGGGCGGTGCTGGTCACGAGGATGTCCTTCCCGGCGAGGTGGCATGGGTGGCGACGAGTCCGACGCGAGGACGCACGCGGGCGGCGGCGGTGCCGATACCCGAGGGTCCCCACGCGCGAATCGGGCGGGCGGCGGTCAGTGATGGACTGCCGACCGGATAGCGCAGGCACTCGGGGCGATAGCGGCTGGTGCCGCGATGCCAGTGCAGGATGCCCGCGATCCAATCACGCAGTTCGTCGATGTAGCTGGTGAGCGCCGCGCGAGCGGTGTCGTCGAGCCGGTGGTGGTCGAACAGGACGGGCAGTTCGTCGGCGACGAGTCGCTGGAACTGTCGCATTCTGGCCCGCATCAGATCGTCGACGATGGTGGCTGCCACGTCGCGGTCGCAATCGAAGAACGACTCGACCACCAGGATCGCGTTGTGCAGCTCGGCTTCGTACTCGATTTCCTTCTGATAGGAGTAGAAATCGTTGATCAGACAGCCGTAGTCCTGCGCGGCGTGTTCGATGCCGCGCAGGGTGGTGGACTCGAACACCGCGTCGGGTATCAGGCCGCCGCGGGCGATCTTCGACAGAGCGATCGTGAGATCCGAGCCGAAGGTGCGCCGACGCATCTCCAGGTAGTCGATCGGGTCGGGGACTCGATGCTGGATGTGGTTGGCCAGCTCCCACAACCAGCTCTCGGTCATCGATTCCACCGCGTGCCGGAAGGTGCGCCGAGCCGCGGGCGACATCGGCCGCGCGGTGCGCGACCACAGGTCGGCCAGCGACCGTTCCAGCGGATTGATCGGCGTGCCAACGGGTTTCAGATCCAGCGGCATGAAGGCCGACAATCTGGCGTTGCACGCTTTCGCCCCGGCCATCGCGGCGCCACCCCGGGTGGGCGCGAAGACGGTGGGAAAGTAGTCGTCGCCCCACGTTCCCCAGGTGAGCCATTCGGCCGACAGCGTCAGCGTGTCGACATCGGCGTCGGGATCCAAACCGGCTGAGCACAGGGCGAAATCGAACCCGGCCGTATCCTCCCGAGTCCACAGCGCCCGCCCACCGAGTTCGGGCAGCGGGTCGTGGAATCCGATCTGTTGCGCCCAGTCGATACTGGCCGAGCGTGCCGAGGGCAGATGCGGTGACAGACTCAGTTCGAACGGCACATCGAAGTCCGGCAGCGCCAACGGCCCGGTGCGGCGCACCGCGGTTCGGGTGTGACTGCGCACTCCGCCGGGCCCGGCGAGGCCCTTCCAGAATCCGGGTCTGGCCAGTTCGGTGCCGATCCCCGAGGGACCGAACGACATCGGTCCGGTCGCGGCGGAGCCGTTCATGTACCGGTTGGACCGCAGGTGCCATTCGTGGCCACCCGACTGCCAGTCCTGCAGACCGTGCGCGTACGACAGCGCCGCCGCGCACTGCGCCGCGTCCAGCCCGTGCTCCTCGAACAGCGCGGGCAGCTCGGTGAGCACGGTGTTCTCGAACTGGTGTATTCGCGACGTGAGCTGGTCGTTGACGATGTCGGCGGCCTGCTGCGGCGAACAGTCGAAGAACCTCTCCACCACCAGGACTCCGTTGTTCACCTCGCCTTCCTCCTCGGTCTCGCGCTGGTACGAGAAGATGTCGTTGCGCAGGTGCACCGCGTCGGAGAACGTGTCCTTGAGCACGCGCATCGGCCGGGTACCGACGATGGCTTCGGGGATCTCGATGCCGCGGGCGTACTCCACCAGATCGGCCGACCACGGTGCCCCGCCGACCCGGCGCCGCATCTCGATGTAGTCGATGGGATTGGGAATCCGGGCGGTAGTGATGTTGCCGATCTCCCAGACACAGTCGAGCAGCAGGTTCCGGGTGCTTTCGCGAAACCGTTCACGCCAGCACCGCGACATCGACGGCACCGTCCGCGTCCAGAGGTCGGCGAGGCCACGTTCGTCGGGATTGGTCGGTTCGGGCATCGCGGCACCGTCGGGCGGCATGAACGTGGCCAGGCGGTCGAGGTATCGCCGGGCACCGTCCATATCGCCGGTGCGTTTGAACGCGTCGAGGAAATGGTCGTCGAAATAGAAGACCCAGGTGTACCAGTCGGTGACGGTGTCGAGCACCGGCACGCCCGCTTCCGGGTGGGTGTAGGCGCACAGGCCGGCATAGTCCATGCCGTCGAAACTCGCCTCGTCCCACACCACGTCGCCACCGACGGTGTCGCCGAGCATTCCCATCTCGAAGGCCCACTGTTTGGTATGTGCCCGTGCTTGTTCCACGTGCGCGTTCAGCCGCGCGGGATGAGCCACGTAGAACTCGGGCAGCTCGAAGGGCTGCACGGTGTCAGCCCTCGGCGCCGAGCTGCACGTTCTCGAGGATCGCGAGGGCATCGGGCACCAGTACGGCACCCGAGTAGTAGGTGCTCACCAGGTAGGAGATGATCGCCTTGTCGTCGATGCCCATGAAGCGCACGTTCAGTCCGGGCTCGTACTCGTCGGGAATCCCGGTCTGGCGCAGGCCGATCACGCCCTGCGCCGATTCGCCGGTACGCATCAACATGATCGAGGTGGTGCGGCCGACCGAGGTGCCGATCTTGTTGCACGGCAGGATCGGAACTCCGCGCCAGGAGGGCACCCGATGCCCGTTCAGCTCGGTACTCGTCGGGTAGATGCCACGGCGGCTGCATTCGGCGCCGAAGGCGGCGATGGCCTTCGGATTGGCCAGGAAGAACGCGGGCTCCTTCCAGACCAGGGCGAGCAGTTCGTCCATGTCGTCCGGCGTGGGCGCACCGGTGCGGGTACTGATGCGCTGCTGCGGTGCGGCGTTGTGCAGCAGGCCGAAGTCGCGGTTGTTGACCATCTCGTCTTCCTGGCGTTCGCGCAGGGCTTCGATGGTCAGCCGCAACTGCTGTTCGATCTGGTCCATCGGCTTGTTGTAGAGGTCGGCGACCCGGCTGTGGACCCGCAGCACGGTTTGCGCGATGCTCAACTCGTATTCCCGCGGGGACAGGTCGTAGTCGACGAAGGTGCCCGGCAACTGCGGTTCGCCCTCGTGACCAGAGGCGAGCTCGATCGAACTCTCGCCGTGGGGGTTGGCCCGCTCACCGGCGACGGCGTCCTCGAGCTGCGCCACCCGCACGTGCTCGCGCAGGCCTTCGATCCGTGCGCTGACTTCGGCCAGCGCGCGGTCGGTGAGGACCAGGCAGGTACACGCCGTCACCGCCTTGACGGTGAATTCCCACGGCTGCGCCTCGGTGCCGAGGATCCGTTCACCGATGAACCGGCCGTTGGTCATGATCTCGAGAACGGTCGATTCGCCGTAGGCGCCGGTGCCGAGTTTGTCGGCCTTGCCGTGGGCGAGCACCACCAGCTCTTCGGCCGGTCGACCGGCTTCGGCGATGATGTCGCCGGGCGCGTACTGCCGTTCGACGAAGGAGTCCGCCACCGCCTGCAGGGCACCGTCATCGGCGTACTCACGCAGGTAGCGCAGTTCACGCAGATCGGGTGCCAGGACGCGTGCCTGGCCTGCGGTGTCGTAGCAGGTGATCAAGCCGTCGCCGACGGTGTAGGTGAGGCGGCGGTTGACTCGGTACACGCCACCATCGGCCTGCACCCAGGGCAGCAGTTTCAGCAGCCACCGCGAGGTGATGCCCTGCATCTGCGGCGCGGACTTGGTGGTGGTCGCGAGGTTTCGGGCGGCCACCGTGCTGAGGCTCAGCTGCGCGGCGGCGATGGTTCCGGAGAATGGTTCAGCCAGTTCAGTCATGAGTTCTTCCTGCTTCGAGAGACATGGGAGAAACGGGATGACACACCACGGGGAGCGAACGAATTAGTTACCCACCGGCTATCTACTGTGGTGCAAACGACTGTAGCGGAGAGCGTGTGGTCTTCGGACCGAATCGATCCGAATTCTGTTGTGCCAGAAACTGATTCCCAGACAGACGGCTATTCGCAACGAGGTGCGCAGCCAGGTTCGACCGGTCATCACACTCCTTTCAGAGGACGCCGGATGATTGCCTCGACGGCTCACGAGCGCCTCATTGCCGCCCTGGCCGCACCCATGCTTCCGATCACCAGTAGCAGGACGGTAAGCGCCCACCGCCGCTGCTCGACCGCCACCGGCTGGGCGACCACCGCCTCCGGCTTCCGCTCGGGCGCTGCGACGAACCGCGCGGGTGTGGGGTCCGGGGCGGGCGGACTCGGCGGTGGTTCCTCGGGTGGCAGAGGCGGGGCGGGTATCGGACTCACCGATACCCTCGGCGGCGACAGCGGGGGTTCTCGCGCGGGTGATGGCTCGGGAGCGGGCAGCGGTGTCGGCTGCGGAGCCGGGTCCGAGGACCGGGGCGTTGGCGCGGGCAGCGGTATGGGCGGCACGGGAACGGGCAATCGGAGCGAGGGCGCGGGCGCGGGCGCGGGGAGAGGCAACAGGAACGGACGCGGGGCCTCCGGTAGCGGCACTGCCGGTCCATCGAACGGGCGGGCGGGCGCGGGCAATTCCAGACCTCCGAGGGGCGGCGCAGGCACCGTGGGCCGCCCGAACGGAGGAACAACCGGCTGCTCGAATGCCCCTCTCGGCGTTGCCGTCTCCGGCCGATCGGACCGTTCACCCTGCCCAGGGAGTCGGGGTTCGACGAACGGTCGCCGCGTGCCGTCCGGCTCGTCGAACCCCGGCACCGATCGAGGAAGCTCGCCCACAGGCGCCTGTCCGGCGGTGACGAGGGGCGCTCCGTGCGGCGTGTCAACGGGTTGCGGCGAGGCCGTGGGCGAGTTCTCGATGCGCGGCGTGGTTCGGGGCGTGCCGACGCTCGGTGGTCCGACCGAGGGTAGCGCCGGCGCCGGAACCGCGCCGACCGGCACGGCCGGAGCCAAGCCCACTCCGGCCAGCGCCACAACCCAGAGTCCCCTGCGCACAGTCTTTTTCACCTCAGCTGCACCAGCACGGCGTCGAAGGCCGTCGGTGCGACCGCAGCGGCTCGGCCGTAGGGATTCTGTAGCTCGAAGATGGTGAAGATCATGAACGTCACCACCGCCGCGAAGCTGGCCACCACGACAACATGGATGCGCGCGCTGGTGCCGGCGAACAGCAGTGACAAACCCACCGACAGAATCGCGCCGAGTGCCAACGCCAGCCACATCATCGGCGACAACGCGCTACCCGCGGCCTCGATCCTGGTCTGCCTCGCCTCGTAGACCTCCCACAGCCGATCGGCTGCCGCGATCTGGCGCGACCGCTGCCATTCGTCTGTGGCGGGGCTGGTCGCGATGCTGGAACGTACCGCCGACAATTGGTTCCACGCGCGGTCGTCCACGGTCCCACCGGAACTCATCGCGGGCCACTCGACTTCGATCACCTGGCCGGTATAGGCATGAACGGCCCTGGTGACGGTGCCGCGGGCCGGCTCCGACAACGCGTCGCCCGCCCATTGCAGGGCGAGCAGCCGGTCCGCTTCGTCGGACGCCGCCTTCGCCGCGCCCGCGTTGGTGTCGAGCACACCGATGAGCAGGAACGACGCGAGTACCACCTGCAGTCCACCGACGAGCGTGAACACCTGCCCCACCGACTCGTTGACGGCCTCGCCGTCGTGCCCCTTGCCACGCCTGCGCAGCAGGTAGGCCGCGGTCCCGGCCAGGCCGGCGGCGACGATCACCCACAGCAGTGCTTCCCACAGCATGTCTGAGTCGTCCTTTGTCGTCGAGGTGGGCGAGAAATCGCGGAATCGCAAGGGGGCCAACGGTGTCGAGGCTAGGCCGAAGGCCGAGGTGCCGCAATATCCGAGCAAACCGACGGCGAGCGCTCGCGATGCCCGCCGGGTACCCGAAATCGGCAGGCGGGACCCGCCTTCGAGGTAGTCACCCACCCCACCCACGCAGACCGTCCTGGCACGACATTCCGGCGAACCTGGCACGGAATGCGAGTGTCGTCCACAGAGCGACACCGATATCCCAGCGACCGGGAACCGCCGTCGAATCACGCTGTTATCCTTGCTCTTTCGAGATACCCCCCATTGTCGACAGGTGCAGGCAGCCGGTAACGGATCCGCGTCCTATCCGTTTCCGGCGATGGCGCACCCCTGCGCGAAGGCGGAAATATGCACAGCGAGGCGGAGGCGAACAGGGTCGAGACCGGCGCGCGACCCGGGCGGGGCGGGCAGCGCCGCGACCGGACAGAGGCCGATCCGCGGGTCTCGACGCGGGAGAAGTCCGTTATGTTCGATTTGGGGCAATCGATGAGCGAATCGGCCGGGCCCGCAGCCTTCTGCCCGCTGGAGCGACCGGGACCCGCGCACAGCCAGGGCGTGACGCTCCGTGGATCGCGCGATCTCCAGCGGGTGGCGTTCGGCTGCCACCTACGCGCCACGGAGGATTTCACCGCGACACTGTGGACCTCCAGCACCGGCACGGTGCTCATCGCCCGGTTACGGTCCACCGACATCACCGCCGAGCGCGGCACCGACATCGGCGACGATCACTACAGCCGGTACCTGCAACTGGGTTTGGTGCTGGCCGGGCGGGCCACAGTCGAGCAGCGAGGCCACCGGTCGACCGCGGTGGCCGGTGAGGCATTCGCGGTATGCCTCGACAGCACCTTCCGATCGACACTCGAGCGGTGCGAGGCCGCGGCCACCGATGTGCTGTACCTCTACCTGCCGGTGGATTCACTCACCGCGTGGGGCCTGGATGCCGTCGCGGCGGGCGGGCGGGCGTGGCCGCTGTCACGGGCGGCGGTGTCGGCGCTGCTGTTCGGCCGCGATATCGCTTGTGGCGCAACAAGTCCTGACCATCTGCGCATCGTGGCGCGCATCGACGAGATCCTGTTCCGGGCCGCGATCGTCGCCCTGCTCGAACGCGATCTCACGGACGCGACAACGGAGCTGACAACCGAGGACGTGCTGCGTCGCCGCGCGGCCGAATTCATCGACCGCAATTTCGCGGACCCGACGGTGAACCCCGACGCGGTCGCGGTCCGGCTGCACGTGAGCAGGCGGACCCTGTTCCGGGCGTTCGAACTCCAGGGCCTGTCGGTGGGGCGGCTCATCCGGACCCGCAGATTGGCCGCCGCGGCGAGCGCGCTCAGCGATGACACCCGTGCCCTGCGCGACATCGCGGACAGCTGCGGATTTCGCAGTGTCGACCAGCTCTCGCGCGCCTTCCGCACCAAGTACGGCCTCACCCCCGCCGCCTACCGTGCCGCACGGCGAAAGGACGCGATGGCCGAGTGCTGACGATGGCACCCCGATGTCGCGAGGCCACCTGCTCTGAGGCCACCTGCTAGGAGGCGCCTGTTCGACTGTTCCCGCCATCGACCGGATCAACAGTCAATTGTCCAGTTCTGCTGCAGCAGCCGCTATCACAAGCTACCCTCCGGTTCGCTTACATCAGCGGCGTCCGACACGTACGGTTGTCATCAACTGTGTTCGTCGAATCCGGCGGTTGTGTCGAATGGGTGTAGGAGTGAAGAGTCGGTGAGTCCTACGGTATCTGAGTCGGAGTTTCAGGATCTGTCTCGCCAGGCCGAGATCGATGGCACCGCACCGAGAGTCGGCGCGATCATCGATCGTGGCGGGCAGATACTACTCTTGGAACGCCACGACACCGGCCCGATCAAGGTGCCGTTGAAGCTGCCCGGCGCGACCGTGCTGCCGGGGGAATCCCTCGCGGCGGCGGTGACCCGTGGTGTGCTCGAGGAAACGGGGCTGGTTGTCACCGGGATCCGCCACCACGTCGGGGATTTCGACTACCTGTCCCCCGACGCGCAGCCGGTTCGCCGTTTGCATTTCGCCGTCGATGTGGCGGCGGCACACCCGATCCACCTCACCGCGCACGCCCGCTACATCTGGGCACCACTCGATGGTGAGCTGCCCGTGACCTCGTCGATCCGCGCTATCCTCGAGACCTACCGCAACCTCGTCCACGGCTGACAGCCCGATCCGCGCCCGGTGCTGTCCGGGCGCGGATCGGCACGTCATCGGTCGATAGCCAGGTACTGCTGTTCCTGGTATTCCGCCAAGCCGGTGCTGCCGCCTTCTCTGCCGAGCCCGGAGGACTTCATCCCGCCGAAGGGCGCCGCCGGATCCGAGATCACGCCGGTGTTCACCCCGACCATGCCGGTCTGCAGGTTTTCGGCGAATTCGAGTGTGTCACCGAGATTTTCACCGAACACGTAACCGGCCAGGCCCGAATCGGTGGCGTTGGCCAGTTCGAGCGCCGCGGCCGGGTCGGTGAACGTGCGGATCGCGGCGACGGGGCCGAAAACCTCCGAATTCCAGAGGCGGGTTCGGGTGTCGACGTCTGTCAGAATCGCGGGTCGTAGGAAGTGACCGGGACTCGCGGTCGCGGTTTCGTCGGTGTACAGGCGTGCGCCTTGGTCGACCGCTTCGTCGATGAGCGTGGTGACCCGCTGTACCGCCGCGCCGTCGATCATGGGTCCGATCCGAGTGGCGCTGTCGAGTCCGTCACCCACCGGCAGAGCGGAAACAGCGGTGAGGAACCGTTCGGTGAACTCGGCCGCCCGCGATCGGTGGACCAGGAAGCGGTCGGCGGCGACGCAGGTCTGCCCAGCGTTGCGCAGCTTGGCGAGCACCGCACCGCCGACGGCCTTGTCCAGGTCTGCGGACCCCAGAACGACGAAGGCGGCGTTGCCGCCGAGTTCCATCGAGACCCGCAGAACCCCCTGTGCCGCCTGCGTCAGCAGGGTCCGCCCGACAGCGGTGGAGCCGGTGAAGGTGAGTTTGCGTAGCCGCCGGTCGGTGAGAATGCGCGCCGACACCAGTGGCGCGCGCGAGGTGGTCACACAGTTGACGACGCCGGGCGGCACGCCCGCCTCCGCCAGTATCCGCATGAACGCCACTGCGGTGAGCGGGGTTTGGGGTGCCGGCTTGAGAACGACGGTGCAGCCCGCGGCGAGTGCTGGGGCCAGCTTGCGGGTGACCATCGCGAGGGGGAAATTCCAGGGTGTGATCGCGAAGACCGGGCCGACCGGTTGTTCGCGGACCACGATGCGTCGGCCACCGCTCGGTGCGCGGAAGAACGCTCCGCGGCCACGGGCGGCTTCTTCGGCGAACCAGCGCAGGAATTCGGCGCCGTAGGCGACTTCGGCGCGGGCCTCGGCGAGCGGTTTGCCCATCTCCAGGGTGATGGTGTGGGCGATCCGCTCGGTGTCGGCGTGCAGCAGGTGGAACGCGCGCGCGAGGATGTCGCTGCGGTAGCGCGGATCGGTGTCCGCCCAGTCTCGCTGCGCGGCCACCGCAGCGTCCAACGCGGCCATGGCTGTGCTGTCGTCGCCGTCGGCGACGGTCGCGATCTCGGCATCGGTGGCGGGGTTGCGCACGGGCATCGTCGTCGTGGCGTCCACCCAGTTGCCGCCGATGAACTGGGCGATCGGGAGGTCGGAAAGGATCGATGTCATCGAGGCTCCCTGTCCGGTTCGAACACGATCACCTGACGCACGGCCGCGCCGTCGGCGAGTTGATCCATCGCCTCGTTGAGGTCATCGAGTGCGATGCGAGCCGAGATCAGCTTCTCGACCGGCAGCCTGCCTGCCCGCCACATCTGCTCGTAGCGAGGGATGTCACGCGCGGGTACCGCCGAGCCGAGATAGCTACCGACCACGGTGCGGGCCTGCGCGGTGAACAGCAACGGTGACAGTGTCACGGTGGCCGACGGGGCGGGCAGACCGACGGTGATCGTGGTTCCGCCGGGATCGGTAGCCAGAAAGGCGGTTTCGAACGCGTCGGGATGACCGGCGCACTCGATCACATAGCGTGCCCGAATTCCTTGCGCCACTACCTGTTCGGGTGTGTAGGTCTCGCTCGCGCCGAGGTCGCGGGCGGCCGCGAGCTTGGCGGGCAGGCGGTCGACCGCCACGATGCGCCGCACCCCGATCGCGGAGGCGGTGAGCAACGCGGCCATGCCGACCCCACCCAGCCCCACCACCATCAGGTCGTCCTCGGGGCCGGGGTCGGCGACATTGAGGACCGCGCCGCCGCCGGTCAGCACGGCGCACCCCAACAGCGCCGCCACCTCCGCGGGCACATCGTGGCCCACCGCGACGACCGAAGCCTGGTCGATCACCGCGTGCGTGGCGAATCCGGAAACGCCGAGGTGATGGCGTACGGGCCGGCCGTCCCTGGTCAGCTTGCCGGGATGGTGCAGGAGTTCGCCCGCCGTGTTCGCCCGGGTCCCCTCGGTGCAGGGCAGCGCTCCGCCGCGCGCGCACGCCGCGCAGCGCTCGCACCGCGGCAGGAACGACATGACCACCCGGTCCCCGACTGTCAGATCATCGACCCGGTCCCCGAACCCCACCACGATGCCCGCCGCTTCGTGGCCGAGCAACATCGGCAGCGGCCGCGCCCGATTGCCGTCGACCACACTGAGATCGGAGTGGCACACACCGGCCGCTTCGATCCTGACCAGTACCTCGGTCGGGCCCGGCTCGGCGAGTTCGAGGTCGTACACCCCGATCGGGCGCGACGACGCGAACGGCCTCGGCCGGTCGGGGTGGTCGAGGACCGCGCCACGGATACGCATCAGATCTCCCCTTTCCGGCACTCGCTGAGCGGGCCCGATAGCGCGCGCAGGTGATCGTTCGCGTCGCCCATGGTGTGCTCGATGGTGGTGAGCCGGGCGGTGTAGTGCCCGACCGGGTATTCGGCGGTCATGCCGATGCCGCCGTGCAGCTGGATCGCTTCCTGGCCGATGTGCTTGCCGGACAGGTCGATTCGCCGTTTCGCCCGGGAGGCCACTGTCGGATCGACGACTCCGTCCGCCAAGGACATCGCCGCGTACAGACTCATACTGCGGGCCAGTTCCAGCGAGACGTACATGTCCGCCGCTCGGTGCGTGAGGGCCTGGAAAGTACGCAGGACGACACCGAACTGCTTGCGGGTCTTCAGATACTCGGTGGTGAGGCGCAGCGCCTCGGCCATCGCGCCGACGGCTTCGGCGCCGAGTGCGGCCTGTGTCGTGATCACGGCTTCGTCGATGATCGCTGCGGCATCGAGGTCGACGCCGAGCAATTCGGCGGGCGCGCCGCGGAATTCGATCTCCGCGCCACGGCCACCGTCGTAGCTGCGATACGCGGTGCGCGCGACCGCTGCCGCACGAGCATCGACCAGGAACAACGCGGTTTCGCCGGTGGGTACCACGGCCGAGACGATCAGCGTGTCGGCCCGATCCCCAGCGGGCACAGGGCTTTTGTGGCCGGTCAGCGTCCACCGGTCGCCGTCGGCAATGGCCAGGGTTTGCGGACGGAGCTCCGGCCAACGGACGCCGGGCTCGGCGTGGGCGAAGGCGAACAGCCGCTCGCCGTCGACGATGCCGGCCAGCAGCGCGGCGCGCTGGGCGGCAGTACCCGCCCGGCCGATCACGAGCGCGGGCAGCAGGGCGCAGTCGAAGACCGGTTCCGGCGCCAGGGTGCGGCCGAGTTCCTCCAGGACGAGCATCGTTTCGATGGGGCCCGCGCCGACGCCGCCGTCCTCGACGGACACGGTCAGCCCGAGCAGACCGATCTCGGCGAAGTTCGCCCACACCGTCGGATCCCAGCCGGGATCGCCGGCGATGACCTCCGCGCGGCGCCCAGTGGTGTAGTGGCGGGTCAGCACGCTGCGCACGGTGTCGCGCAGCAGGATCTGTTCAGCAGTAAAAGTGAAATCCATGGCGGTAACTCACAGTCCGAGGATCGTCGAGGCGATGATGGTGCGCTGCACTTCGTTCGAACCTCCGTAGATGGATGTCTTGCGGTAGTTCAGGTATCCGGCGATGGTGCGGCGCGCCCAGTCGTCGGTCTCGCCCACTCGGGCGACGGCGGCGGGGCCCGCGATGTCGACCAGCAGCTCGGTGACGGCCTGCTGCAGTTCGGTGCCACGCAGTTTGAGGATCGACGAAACGGGGTTGGGGGCGCCGTCACTCGAGCTCGCCGCGACCCGCAGCTGCACCAGCTCCAGCGCCAGCAGCTCGTTGTCGAGATCGGCGATCCGGGCGGCGAAGGCCGGGTCATCGAGCAGGGTGCCGGTACCGAGCCCGGTCTGGGCGGCGTATTCCTTCGCCAGCTCCAGGCGGACCTTGGTCTGCCCGATCGCGGCGATGCCGGTGCGTTCGTTGCCCAGCAGGAATTTGGCGTAGGACCAGCCGTGGTTCTCCTGGCCGACCAGCTGGTCGGCCGGAACGCGCACGTTCTCCAGGAACACCTCGTTGACCTCGAAGCCGCCGTCGATCAGTTCGATCGGCCGTATCGTCACGCCGGGGCTGTCCATGGGAAACAGCAGCATGGAGATGCCTGCCTGCTTCTTGGCGGCGGTGGGATCGGTGCGGACCAGGCAGAACATCCAGTCCGCGCTCTGAGCGGCGGTGGTCCAGGTCTTCTGCCCGTTGACCACATAGTGGTCACCGTCGCGCACCGCGACGGTGCGCAGCGAGGCCAGGTCGGATCCGGCGTCGGGCTCGGAAAAGCCCTGGCACCACCAGATGTCGAGGTTCGCCGTCGCGGGCAGGAAGCGCGCTTTCAGCTCCGGCGAGCCGAACTCGGCGAGGACCGGGCCGATCATGTTCGCGTTGAAGGTGAGCGGCTCCGGCACCGAGGCGAGTTGCATTTCGTGATGCCAGATGTGGTGGCGCACTGCCGACCAGTCCCGGCCACCCCACTCGGCGGGCCAGTGGGGCACGGCCAGCCCGGCTCCGTTGAGGATGCGCTGGACGGTGACGTAGTCGGTCTTGCTCAGCTCGTGCAGGTGTCGGTGCCGCTCGCGGATGTCCGCGGGGATCTCACGGCGGAAGAAGGCGCGCAGCTCGTCGCGGAAGGCGAGCTCGTCCTCGGTGAAGGCCAGTTGCATGGTCCAGTATGTTACATAGAGTTGCCTGTGTATCAAATGGAGGTCATGATCCGGCGCTTTCCGACCACATGGGGCCTGCGCGACAGTGGCGCCTACGCGCGCAGCAGGGCGGCCTGGACGCGGCTCAGCCGCTCCACGTCACCCTGAAAGCCCGCCACCGCGTCGTTGTACAGGAACGCTTCCCACAATCGGACCAGGGCGTACGCGAGGGTGGCGCGGTCGATGGGCGGCTGATAGCCCTGCTCCTCGGCACGTTCGAGAAGGCCTTCGACGATCGAGACCGCCGCCGGATGCACCACTCCATCGCTACGGGTGATCACGCGCAGTGCCGATGTGGATTCCTGATCGAAGTAGGTGCGCAGCGAACCGTCCTCGACCAGCCAGTGAATGGCGCGGTCGAGGATCTCCACGAGCCGTTCCCCGCCGGTGGCGGTGCTGCGCCGTTCGGCGTAGGCGACCATCCGCTCGAGCTGGCGTGCCAAGGCGGCGCCGAGCAACCCGTGCCGGGAACCGAACCACCGGTAGATACTGGTACGACCCAGTCCGAGCTGAGCGGCGATAGCGTTCGCGTCGACCCGCTTACCCGACAGGAAGACTTGCACGGCAGCGTCGAGCACGTCATCACGACTGGCCGCGGCCGGGCGGCCGGGCGCTCGATTTCCTTCGGTGCGTGCCACGCCCGACAGCATAGAGCGAGCCGCGTCAGGCGCCGTCGTTGTCACACCACGACCGCACCTGACAGGTGCGCAAACTCGAACGCCCACAACACCGCTGAGGCGTCGCCCGAACGCGGATAGGCTGCGGCCATGCATGATCTGGGGACAGGGTTCGGTTACTTGTGGAGCGGCAGCGGTGGGTGGTCGGCCACGGTCGCTGGTTCGGCTTCGGGCTGATACCCGGCCTGCTCACGATGGCTCTCTATGTCGCGGTGTTCATCGGTGCGGCGTTCGGCGTCGGCGACTTCACCGCGTGGCTGTCTCCGTTCGCCGATGACTGGGACTCACCGTGGCGCGGGCTGTTTCGCGGGTTGCTGGTGGTGGTGTTGTTCGGGTTCGGCGCCCTGGTCGCGGTGGTGGCGTTCACCGCGATCACGTTGGTGCTCGGACAGCCGTTCTACGAGCGGCTGTCCGAGCAGGTCGACAGGTCCGAGTCGGCGGACGGCACCGCACCGGAGTCGGGCAACGGATTCGCCCGGGATGTGTGGATATCGATCCGCGACAGTGTTCGGCTGCTGATCAGGGTCGTGGCCTGGGCAGTGCTGTTGTTCGTTCTCGGGTTCGTTCCTGTCCTCGGCCAAACCGTCGTTCCGGTGATCGGGATCGGCGTGACCGGCTTCTTCCTCGCCCAGGAACTCACCGCGGTGGCGTGGCAGCGGCGCGGCGTCGAACTGCGCGAACAACTGGCCGTCCTGCGCGGACGACGCATGCTCGCCTGGGGATTCGGCGTTCCGCTCGCCCTGGTCTTCCTGATCCCGTTCGTGGCCGTGCTGCTGATGCCCGGCGCAGTCGCGGGTGCGACGCTGTTGGTGCGCAGCCTGCGCGATGAGAACAGCGCAGACGGCAAACCGCTGGTCAGCGAGGCGCTGATGGCACCGCCCCGATAACGCCCTCCGGCCCGCTCGAACGTGCCTATCGGGCCCGACCGCAGTTCGAGCAGAACATCGCGCCCGCACCGATCGGCGAGCTACAGCCTTGACAGTCGACGCGAACGTCGAGCGCGGCGCCACAGGATGAGCAGAACCGGCCGCCATCGGTCGCGGCCGCGCAGGTGGGGCAGGCGACGCGCGCCGGAGTCGCGAGGTCGTGCTGCCCGGCCCACTCCTGACGCTGGGCCGCCTCGTGGATCTGCGCGCCGCGCGCGGCGGCCTGCGCGCGAGCGATCTGGTGCCCCACCTGCGGCGAACAATGGGTGCATTGTCCGACATGGTCGTTCCAGCAGATCCGCGCGCAGGTCCACGAACCGCAGCCCGCGCACAGGCGGAACTCGCGCGCCACCTCGTCGACAGCCTGGGCGAACGCCGCGTCCTTGGTGCTGGACGCGGCGCCACCCCAGCTGTTGGAGTAGCTGTCCGCGGCGGCGGACGCCTTGTACAGGAAAGGGACTCGGTCGCCGAGCAGATCACGCATCGAGCGCAGCACACCGCGCCCGCGAGACAGGTAGTTCTGCTGGAACGCCGACCGATGGACGGTGGTGCAGCGTTCGCAGCGGAACTCCCATTGGAAACCGTTGTCGTTGGACTGGTCGGAATAGTTGCTGGTGAAGACCACCGGTGCGGCCATGTGTGTTCGGTTCCTCTTCCGGCACGGGAATTTTCGGCGTTCGCCGATCCCTTATCGCGGGGGCGACGAAGAACGCAACACGATCGCGCGGGGCCGTATCAGTCCTTGACCACCTGGGTGCCGCCGGCGAACGTGTCGTGCCAGCCCTGCTTGCTCGAGCTCGAACTCACCGTCACCGCGATGCCGATGGCCGCGATGAACCACAGCAGCCCGCCGAACCACGGAATCAGGTTCAGCAGCATGTAGGCGTTGCGCTTGGCCGATTCGAGGAGATCGGGCTTGGTCGCGCCGCCCGCGCCGTTCACGTGCAGACCGAGCAGCTTCTTGCCCGGGGTCGATCCGGTGACCACTTCGAAGACGACGAAGTACAGGAACCCGAATCCGGCACCGGGCAGGATCGCGATCCAGCTGGGCAGATCGGTGGCTCGCTCGAGTAGCCAGAACAGCACGCCGCCGACGATGCCCGCGATGATCCAGTCGATGAACCTGGCTCCTGCCCGACGTCCGATTCCCGCGGGAGTGATGCCGACTGCGTTGGTCATGATTCCTCCTAGAAATCACCGGTCACGGTGTTACACCGAGGATCTCACACGTATCCGACACCGAGGGGACCGTCGGCCGGATCGAGGCGAGATCGAGTGCCGCGCAACCGCCACACCCGTCGATCGCGGCGGTTCAGCGGGTGCTGACGCAGACCACGAAGCGGCGCTGGCCGTAGACGACACCACGGTCTCCGGTCGTGCACACGTTCACATCCGTGGTGTCGTGCCGGATCTCGAGGACGCGGACCCGACCGGGGGCGTCGGCGGCGCAGTCCACGTGCCGGGCCGAGTCACCCGCCATGTCGAGGCATTCGCCGACGGTCCAGTCGATATCCAGGCAGAGAGTCTGGTCCACACCGCCCGGCAGCGTCCGAGGTTGCGCCCTGTCGACGTCGCCCGGGCACTGACCACCCATCGGCTCCAATCGCGCCACTCTGTAGCGGGAGCTGACGTCGCCACACGCGACCTGCCGAATATCGGCCGGATTCGCATTCATATCCACACAATCGCCGACAGTCAGGTCGACCCAGGGAATCTGCGTCGCGGACTTGGCCAATGTGGAGGCGACACCGCCGTAAATATCGGTATTAGTTCCCAGCGGTTGAGTTGTTGAAACCTCGGTCGGCGAAGTTTTTTCGGCAGCGACCTCGCCGGTCCCGCCGGGCGCTTCGGCCGCGAACCCGATCGCGACGGAAAGCACCAGGTAGAACGCACCTGCCAGGGACAACACCGCCCCGATCGAGACGCCGAGCAAGACCAGGTTTCTCCGACGCGCCATCCGCTTTGTCCCTATTCATCCGAGAGACGTCCCCGACCGACATCCCACTCGCCTGACAGTTCTTACACGGCACACACGACAGTGTCGAATTGTGAATCTGAATCTTTTAACAATGAAATTACGGATCCATCAACCGAATTCGGCGCGGGTTCACCGACAACCGGAAAAGGGTGCTAGGGTCTGCCCGATCTCACTGGCGGACAACATGGTTCATGCCCGAGCCGGGCATGCCGTTCGACCGCGTAATCTTCGTGATGCGTAAAGGAATTCCCCATGAAACTCGGCTACTTCCCTGCTGCCACGCTCCTGGTCGGCGCCGCCGTCTGGATCACCGCCGGGACCGCCGCCGCGCAGCCGGCCACTCCGTCGCCGTCCCCCGCGGCCACCACCTCCGGCGTCGACCGATCCGTGCACTACGAGGCCACGCTCACCGAGTTCTCCCGGGTGCTGACCACCACCGTTGTCGGGGGCACCTTCACCACCACCGACGACGCCGTGACCCTCGTCGCCGACTCGGGCGAGGTCGTCACCCGCATCCCGCTCGTCTACCAGATCTCGGGCAGGCAGATGCGGGTGGCGCAGACGATCTCCGACCATGGGCACCACCTCGTCCTGGCCCCGCAGCCGAACGCCACCGCCGTCGGCGAGATGCAGGCCATCAGCCCGATGTCGCAACTGACGAACGAGATCAACCGCAACGTGGTCGGCGTCGTCGCGGGCGGCCTGCTCGGTGGTCTCATCGGCACGGTCCTCGGTTTCGGTTTCCTCAGCATCATCACCGGCCCCGTCGGCCTGGTCCTCGGCGCGATCGCCGGCGGCTACGCCATGGGCGGCCAGCCCTTCCTCGACGCGGTCACCGCCGCCGTCAGCGGCCGCCCCTGATCCACCGACGTTCCCCGCGCACGCTTGGACATTTAGTTGGACATGTGTCTATACACATGTTCACACACTGTGTACCGTACGAGCTATCACTGCGGCTCGATGCCAGACGGCACAGAGTCGGCTGTACAGATCGGAGCAATGTTCATGTCATTTCCCCGCGCCGAACTCGACGAAATGATCCAACGGTGGTTGCAGGCGAACGTCGAGTGCGAAAAAGCAGGTGACTGGCGGCCGCTGGCGGAGTTCTACACCGAGGACGCCACCTACGGCTGGAACTACGGGCCCAAGCACGACTTCATGGCGATCGGTCGCACCGAGATCCGCGACTACGCGATCGGCCTGGAAATGGACGGCCTCGAGGGCTGGACCTACCCCTATCAGGCCTGGGTCACCGACGAGAAGACCGGCGACATGCTCGGCCTGTGGAAGCAGGTCTGCGAGGTCAAGCGCGCCGACGGCACGAACTACTCCCTCGACGGCATCCAGGGCAGCTGGTTCAAATACGGCGGCGACTTCCAGTGGAAGTGGCAGCGCGACTTCTTCGACTACGGCAACCTCACCGTGCTGTTCACTGAGATGATGACGAACAACGACCTGCCTGCCGGGGTGAACAAGCGCATCGAGCGGGTAGTGAACTCCCGTGGCAAACTGCCGGGCTGGTACCCCCTCGGCACCTCCCCGGTCCCCCTGTGGTGACGACCACCCACGGCGCACCGACCACGTCGCATCCCCTGGCAGCGGTCGGGTAGCGCACTCTCACAACACCTGTCGGCTGCTGTCCCCGGTGGAACAGCAGCCGACAGCTCTGCGCGCGGCGCTCAGACCGAGACCACGACCCGTCCGGGTTCGGTGATCAACGGTAGGTCGAGAGTCGTGCGAATTCCCGGGGCCGCGGCGACGACGGCCGGGATCGAGTTCACGATGCGTCCGGCCGCGGCCAGGATCGCCGCGTAGTTGTGGTCGCCGTTGCGACTCGTCGGGCACACATCGACGTGATACGACGGCTCGCCGACGATCTCGACCCGATACGACCCGCCACCCTGCGCGGGCCGCGGCCAGTCGGGGCACAAATCCTCGCGCAACCGGGTGACATGCTCGATCACGATCAGCGGCTCGCCCGCGACGACACCGCGCACCTCGAAACGCAGGGCGGCCAGGCCACCGGCCGGGATATGCCCCGCCGCGATATCGAAGGCCTCCGGCGCGGGAACCCGCTCGTAGCTCTCGGTGATCGCGTCGACGGTCACGCCGAGCCCGGCGGCCAGCTGCCGGATCGCCGGGCCCCACGCGGCGCCCAGAATGCCCGGCTGTAGGAGCATCGGCACTTCGTCGAGCGACTTCCCGAAACCCATGACGTCGAACATGACGATCGCCCCGTCATAGGTGGCGTAGTCGGCGATCTCCATACAGCGCACCTGCTCGACGGTCTGACAGGTTCCCGTCAGGGCCAGCGGCACGAGATCGTTGGCGAATCCCGGGTCGACTCCAGTGATGAACAGGCTCGAATTGCCCTGCCGAGCAGCATCTTCCACCGGTGTGATGTATGCCTCGGGCAGCGCACCCCAGGGAAACTGCAACATTCCCGGCGCCGAACCCACCACATCGACCCCGGCGGCGAGCAGACGTCGGCAATCATCCATCGCGCCACGCAGCCGCGTATCGCCCATCGCGCAGTAGACGACACAGTCCGGTCGGGTCGCCAGCAGCGCGTCGAGGTCGGCGACAGCGGCGATCCCGGTGACCACGTCGAGACCGGCGAGGTCGCCCGCATCCCTGCCCACCTTGTCCGGCGTACTGACACACACTCCGGTCAACTCGAAGTTCGGGCTCTCGATCAGGCCGGACAGGGCAAGGCGACCGACGTTTCCGGTGCCAACGTGGGCAACGCGGATTGGCATGGTTTCTCCTCTGGTCAGCTATCCAGACACATGTCTGGATTTCAGTACAGACAGATGCTAGCGTGACCGGCATGGGACGTGTAGAGGGAAAAATCGCGCTGATCAGTGGCGGCTCGCGCGGAATGGGCGCCGAGCACGCCCGGCTGCTGGTTTCGGAGGGCGCCAAGGTCGTTATCGGCGACATCCTCGACGACGAAGGCAGAGCGCTGGCCGAATCACTCGGTAGTGCAGCGGTTTTCGTACATCTCGATGTGACAGAGCCCGACCACTGGGCGGCCGCGGTGTCGCGCGCGGTCGACGAATTCGGCGGGCTGAACGTCTTGGTGAACAACGCGGGCATCGTCAACGGAGGCGCCATCGGCAAGTTCGATCTGGACAAGTGGCGTCAGATCATCGACGTCAACCTGACCGGAACATTTCTGGGCATCCGCGCCTCGGTGGCGGCGATGATCGCGACCGGCGGCGGCGGGTCGATCATCAATGTCTCCTCGATCGAGGGCCTGCGCGGTGCACCGTGGGCGCACGGCTATGTGGCGTCGAAGTGGGCCGTGCGCGGCCTCGCGAAATCGACCGCGCTGGAGTTGGCGCCGCACAATATTCGCGTCAACTCGATCCATCCCGGACTGATCCGGACGCCGATGACCGCCGGGCTGCCCGAGGATCTGGTCACCATCCCCCTCGGCCGCCCGGCCGAGTCACACGAGGTCTCGACCTTCGTCCTGTTCCTGGCCAGCGACGAGTCCTCGTACGCGACCGGATCGGAATTCGTCATGGACGGCGGCCTGGTGGTCGCGGTGCCACACAAAACATCCTGAGAGCACGAGAAGACACAAGGAGCGGGGAAGTGACCGAAACAGTGCGGGGCGTCGTTGCGCGCCGAGCCGGCGCCGAGGTGGAGCTGGTCGACATCATCATCCCGGACCCCGGCCCCCATGATGTCGTGGTCAGGGTGGCGGCCTGCGGGGTATGCCACACCGACCTCACCTACCGTGAGGGCGGGATCAATGACGAATTCCCGTTCCTGCTCGGTCACGAAGCAGCCGGAGTCGTCGATCGGGTCGGCACCGCCGTAACCCATGTCGCCGTAGGCGATTTCGTGGTTCTGAACTGGCGTGCGGTGTGCGGCAGTTGCCGCGCATGCCGTCGCGGCCGGCCGTGGTACTGCTTCGATACCTTCAACTCCGAGCAGAAGATGACGCTCGAGGACGGGTCACCACTGACCCCGGCCCTCGGCATCGGGGCCTTCGCGGACAAGACCCTGGTGCACGAAAAGCAGTGCACCATCATCGATTCCACCACCGATCCGGCCGTGGCGGGCCTGCTCGGCTGCGGAGTCATGGCCGGCTTGGGCGCCGCTCTCAACACCGGCAACGTCGGCCGCGGCGACTCGGTCGCCGTCATCGGCTGTGGTGGCGTCGGGGCCGCCGCGATCGCCGGGGCGCGCCTGGCGGGCGCGAGCACCATCGTCGCCGTCGACCGGGATCCGGCCAAACTGACCGGCGCGACCGCACTGGGCGCGACCCACACCGTCGATGCCGCGACCGAGGATCCCATCGAGCGAATCCGCGAGCTCACGAACGGTTTCGGTGCCGACGTCGTGATCGACGCGGTGGGTCGTCCCGAGACGTGGAAGCAGGCGTTCTACGCCCGCGATCTGGCCGGAACCGTCGTCCTCGTCGGGGTGCCGACGCCGCAGATGCGGCTGGAGATGCCGCTGCTGGACTTCTTCTCCCACGGCGGCGCGCTGAAATCGTCCTGGTACGGCGACTGTCTGCCCGAACGCGATTTCCCGACGCTGATCGAACTGTATCGCCAGCAGCGCCTGCCCCTCGACCTGTTCGTCACCGAACGCATCGGCCTGGCCGACGTCGAAAAGGCCTTCGAGACCATGAAATCCGGGCGCGTGCTGCGCTCCGTGGTGACGTGGTGACCACCGGAATACACCGACCACTATTCCAAGGAGCACCCTGTGGCCGAAACAGCTCGGCGGCCAACGCCTTCGCCTGAGTACGACGATTCCGGCATCGCGCGATTGCGCAGCTACCTCACCGACGAGATACGCCGCCGTGTGCACGCGGCGCTGGGTCCCGATGCCGACCCCACAACGACGCGAACCCTCGAACAGTTGTACGCGGGCGCGCTGATCGACGCCGGGGTCGACTACGCGTCGCACGTCGATGGCGGGGCTGATCCCGGACTCGTCGTTCTTCGCCTCCTGCACCGGTGATGTCGGCGCCCGACAATCGAACACCACGAAAGAGTTGACACTGATGAAATTCGGGATCGTCCTGTTCACCAGCGACCGCGGCATTCGGCCCGCGGTGGCGGCCCGGGCGGCCGAGGATCGCGGCTTCGCGTCGTTCTTCGTCCCCGAGCACACCCACATTCCCATCAAACGCGAGGCGGCCCACCCCTCGACCGGCGACGCGTCGCTGCCCGACGACCGCTACACCCGAACCCTCGATCCCTGGGTGTCGCTGGCCATGGCGGCGGCGGTCACCGAGCGGATCGAACTGTCCACCGCCGTGGCGCTGCCCGTCGAACACGACCCGATCACCCTCGCCAAAACGGTCGCGACCCTGGATCACCTCTCCGACGGGCGAGTGACGCTCGGAGCCGGATTCGGCTGGAATACCGACGAACTCACCGACCACGGGGTGCCGCCGAACAAGCGGCGCACTGTGCTGCGCGAATACCTCGAGGCGATGCGGGCGCTGTGGACCGAGGAGGAAGCCGCCTACCAGGGTGACTATGTGTCGTTCGGACCGAGTTGGGCGTGGCCCAAACCCGTCCAGCGCCATGTCCCGGTACTCATCGGCGCGGCGGGCACCGAGCGCACCTTCGAGTGGATCGCGCGCAACGCGGACGGCTGGATCACCACACCGACCGAAACCGATATCACCGCGCGACTCGCTCTGCTGCACAAGATCTGGGCCGACGCCGGGCGCGCCGACCGTCCACGCGTGGTGGCACTCGACTTCAAACCCGACCCGGCCAAGCTGGCGCAGTGGGCGGGCGCCGGGGTCACCGATGTGCTGTACGGACTGCCCGACCGCACCGAAACCGAGGTGCTGCACTACCTCGACCGGCTTTCGGCGAAACTCGCCGACCTGACCGAGCTCTGAACCGAGAACAGATTTCCGAGATGCGGGCCGGGCCACTACAGGCCCGGCCCGCCTTTCGTTATCGTCCGCGTGCGGTCTCGACCATGTCCTCGACCCGGGTGAACTTGACGCGAGGACGACCCGCGGCGGCGCCGTTGGCCCGTTCCGCGGCGTCGATCAGCGCCCATCCGTCCCGGTCGACGAGATCCGGGCAGCGCTGTGACAGCAGGGTGAGCAGGTCTTCCCGGTCGCCACCCGGCACGGCCAAGCGCCCGGCGGTGAAGTCCTCGACGATCCCGGTGACGGTCTGCTCCGCGTCGCCGCGGTTGGTGCCGATCACCCCGCGCGCCCCCCGCTTGATCCACCCGGCGACATAGACGCCGGCCAGCACCTCGCCCGCGCTGTCGAGCACGCGACCGCCGTCGTTGGGGATGATGCCCTTGCCTGGGTCGAACGGTACATCGGCAACCTGCCTGCCGCGGTAGCCGACGGCCCGCAGCACCAGGGAGGTGTCGATGGTTTCCGCGCGCTCGGTCGCCACGGCCACCGGCCCCTGCGGGCCGCTGTGAATCTCGTTGTGTACCAGCCGGAGTGATTCGACTCCTGCCTCGCCCGTCAGTGCCACCGGGGTGACCCGGAACCGGAAGTCGACGAGCCGAGACGCGCCGGTGGTACCTCGCGCGCTGTACTCGCGGGCCAGGGTCAGCTTGAGGCGGGTCGTCGGGTCGGTGGCCGGATCCGACAGTGCGGCGAGCACCTCGTCATCGATATCGGCGGGATCGATCACGACGTCGGTACCGGACAATTGTCCGAGCGCGAGGAATTCCGGGCCGGTGTAGGCCGCCTGCCGAAGTCCGCGTCTGCCCAGCAGCAGTACTCGGCGGATATTGCTGTGGCGCAATGCCTCCACCGCGTGATCGGCGATATCGGTGCCCGCCAGCTGATCCGGATCCGTGGTCAGCACTCGCGCGATATCGAGCGCCACATTGCCGTTGCCCACGATGACCGCTTGCTCGCCGGACAGGTCGAAGTGGTGATCGGCGTAATCGGGGTGCCCGTTGTACCAGGCGACGAACTCGGTGGCCGAGTGACTGCCCGGCAGGTCCTCACCGGGTATGTCCAGTCGGCCATCGGCGGAGGCGCCGACCGCGTAGATCACCGCGTGGCAGTACGTCAGCAACTCCGCGTGCGAAATATCGCGTCCCACTTCGACATTGAGGTGGAATCGCACCGAGTCGCGTTTGAACGCCGACGCGAACATGGTGGTGACGCCGCGCGTCTCGGGATGGTCGGGCGCGACTCCGTACCGAGCCAACCCCCACGGGGTCGGTAGGCGATCGAACATCTCGACCTCCACATCGCCGCGGCCGAGCAGGAACTCGGCGGCGTAGCAGGCCGCGGGCCCGGTGCCGACGATCGCCACGCGCAACCGGCCCGCCGCACGCGGAAGTCGCGGGGGCGCGGCGCCCACGGTGATCGCGGTGTCGAGCGGATGGTGCTGGAAGTACGCGGCGTTGATCTCGGCGTATCGCAGCAGGTTCACCGGCAGGTCGTCCGCGTCGTAGATCGAGTCGACCGGACAGGCATCCATGCAGGCGCCGCAGTCGATGCAGGTATCGGGATCGATGTGCAGCATCTCGGCCTTCGCGAAATCCGGATCTCCGGGTCGCGGCCGGATGCAGTCGACCGGGCACTCCGCGACGCAACTCGCGTCGTTGCAGCAGCGCTGGGTGATGACAAAGGCCATGAGAACACCTTTCATGGACAGTAGATCGGACAGGGTCGTCCCCACACCGGGGCGAAAACCGGCGAATTCTCAGCGCGTGGAGCGATCCGCACCGCGCTCGGGGATCATCTGGCGCAACTCCGCCATCGTCCACGGCGGCGCGTCCCGATGATCCCGGTAGCCGACGAGCGTGGGGGTCGGGCGTTCGAAGCGGCCGACGAATCCGCCTGCCGCGATGTAGATCTCACCGGTGATATCGGCCGAGAGATCGTCGGCCAGGAACTGATAGAGCGGCGCCACGTAGTCCGCCGGCGGCGCGTCGAGCGAACCGCGCATCGTCGCCTCGTCGAGCATCTGCCGCCGGTAGAGTTCGAGAATCTTGGCCTCGTAGGCGAATCCGGAGGAAAGGCGCGTCTTCGCGCCGGGGCAGACGACATTCGCCCGCACGCCGTGTTCTTTCAACTCCGCCGCGATCGCCAACGTCAGACTCGTGACCGCGCCCTTGCCCGCGGGATATCCCGTTCCGCCATAGTCTCCGAGGTAGGCGAAGGAGCTGGTATTGATGATCGAACCGCGCCCCTGCTCGACCATTCGAGGCGCGGCGGCGCGACAGGTATTGAACACCGTGGTGAGATGCGAATCCAGCAGGGCCCGCCAATCCCATGGCTTCGCGTCCAGAATCGACGAGGCGGGCGGTTCGGCGATTCCGGCACAGTTGACGAGAATGTCCACGGCGCCGAATTCTTCGACACAGCGGTCGATCGCCTGGGTCGCGATCGCCGCGTCGGCCGCGGATCCCGTCACGCCCACGGCCGAGTTTCCCGACAGCGTGATGGCTTTGACCGCCCGGCCGACGGCCGCCTCGTCACGACCGTTGATCACCACTCCCGCACCGTTCTTGGCCAGTAGCGCGGCGACCGCGAAGCCGATCCCCCGGCTTCCGCCGACCACGACCGCCCCGCGCCCCCGCAACGATCGCTCGTCGTTCATGCTGTTCTCCACTCACCTCGACCGAGTCCACACCGCGTCGAATCACGGTGTGGACCCCTTGAATTTCTGCTGCGATCGGCGAATCGCGGTCAGGACATCAGGCGGCGCGCTATCGCGCTGCCGAACCCGTACTTCAGCGTGCCCGCGATGGCCGCGACCGAATCCTCGGTGTACGGGTACCAGATCCGCTCGCGCTTCAACTGCCAGCGATCGAGCAGAATCGGCTGGGCGTGGGTGAATCCGCGCAGGCTGTGGCGGCCGTTCGTCTGGCCGAGGCCACTGCGTTTGCGACCGCCGAACGGCGCCTCCGGCACTCCGTAGATCACGGCGGCGTCGTTGTGGACAACCGATCCGGTGTCCAGACGCTTGGCGATGCGCATCGCTTTCGCCGTGTCCTTGGTGAAGACACTGCCGCTGAGCCCGTACTGACAATCGTTGGCCAGTCGGATCGCTTCCTCCTCGTCGGCGACCCGCATGATCGCCGCGACAGGACCGAAAGTCTCCTCCCGCATCAATTCCATGTCATGGGTGACCCCGACCGCGACCGTCGGCGCGACGAACAAGCCATCGGCGGTGTCGGCTTCACCCCCGACCAGCAGCACGGCGCCGCGGCGTTTCGCGTCTTCGAGGTGGCGGGCGACGATCGCCACCTGACGATCCCAGCACATCGGACCCATATCCTTGCCGTCACCGGCACCGTAGGTCAACGATCGCGCCTTCTGCTCGACCAGCCGAATGAATTCGTCGGCGACGCTGTCCACGACGTAGATGCGCTCCACACTCAGGCACACCTGGCCGGCATTGAACATCGACAGGTACACCGCGCCCTCCGCGGCCCGTTCGATGTCGGCGTCGTCGCAGACGATCATGGCGTCCTTGCCGCCCAGTTCCAAGGTGCACTCGATCAGCCGACCCGCGCACGCTTGCGCCACCTTCTGGCCGGTGGCGACACTGCCGGTGAAGGCGATCTTGTCCACCTCGGCGTCGACGAGGGCGGCGCCCGTCTCGCCGTCGCCGTGGATCACCTGCAGCACATCCGCCGGAACACCGGCTTCGTGCAGGATCCGCACCACCCAACCACCCGAATGCGGCGTGACTTCCGAGGGTTTGAGCACGACGGCGTTGCCTGCCAACAGCGCCTGCGCCACCGGATTCATCGACAGCACGAAAGGCGCGTTCCACGGCGTGATCACGCCGACGACGCCGAGCGGGCGGTAGTGCACGGTGAGCTTCTTGAACGGCCGGATATAGCCGTGCAGGCGTTCGCGGCGATCAGCGAGATCACGCTTGGCTCGGCGGCTCCAGTAGTTCAGGAAATCGCACGAGGCCAAGATCTCGATCGTCATGGCTTCGATGCGCGGCTTGCCGGATTCGGCCCGAAGAGTGTCGACGACCTCGTCCTGGCGGGCGATCAAGACCTCGACGGCCGCCCGGATGATGGCGGCGCGTTCGCGCACCGGGCGTGCCGCCCACGCCGGTTGGGCGAGGCGGGCACGGGCCACCGCTTGCCCGACCTGCTCGGGCGTGCTCACGACGATGTCGCCGACGGCTCCCCCGTCCACCGGACTGCTCAACCCGAGACGACGTCGACCATCCGACGCCGGCGGCAACGATTGCACAATCGCCATGTCGATCTCCTCAGCTAGGTCTTCGAGGTGTCGGCGCCGAGCACCCGACGCGACCGGAATCCTCGACACAACAGGCGAGAAGGCGACGGTTGGACACTCACCTGGACACTTGTCTGGACGCTAGCAGGTAGCCGGCTTCCTGGCAATCACCCACCACCCGTTCAGCGGCCACGAGCCGATCCGCACCACGCCGATCCGCCGAGTAGACAATTTCTGAAATCTGTATACATCCGCAAAGAACGTGTTCTAAGTTTGGCCCATGGCTGCAACAGTCACCGAACTTTTGCTCGCGCGAGCCGAGGACGACTCCCTCGCGATCATCTGCCCCGATCGGGCCTGGACGTGGCGCGAGCACATCGCCGCGGCGCGACGCCAGGCCGCGGCGATACTGTCTCTCGCCGACTCCGCCCGTCCGATGCACGTGGGAACACTGCTCGCCAACTCCGCCGAGATGCTCACCAGCCTCGCCGCCGGCGCGCTCGGCGGATACGTCACCGTCGGCATCAACAACACCCGGCGCGGCGGCGCCCTCGCCGACGACATCCGGCGCGGCGACGTCCAGATCCTGCTCACCGACGCCGAGCACCGAGCACTGCTCGACGGACTCGACCTCGACGGCGTCACGGTCATCGACGTCTCGCTGCCGCGCTGGGCCGAATTGCTGAACAGCGCAGGCGAATTGACGCCGCACACGGTGCCGGGCGCGATGGATACCTTCATGCTCATCTTCACCTCCGGCACGAGCGGCAACCCCAAACCCGTGCGGCTCGCGCACATGATGGTGCCGTTCGCGGGGCCGCCGCTGGTCGAGCGGTTCGGCCTCGGCTCCGACGACATCTGCTACCTGTCGATGCCGCTGTTCCATTCGGCCGCGATCCTCGGCGGCTACTGCGTCGCCCTCGCCAGCGGGGCGGCCATGGCGCCGGCCAAATTCTCGGCCTCGACCTTCCTGGCCGATATCCGGCGCAGCGGCGCGACATACATGAACTACGTCGGCAAACCGCTGGCCTACATCCTCGCCACCGAGCAGCAGCCCGACGATGCCGACAACCCGCTGCGCGTCGCCTTCGGCAACGAGGCGACCGACCGCGATATCGACGAGTTCACCCGGCGCTTCGGGTGCACGGTGTGGGACGGATTCGGCTCTACCGAACTGGCGATCATCATCACCAGGGAACCGGGTACCCCGCCGGGTTCCATCGGTAAGGGCTATCCCGGTGTGGCTGTGTACGACTCGGCGACTGTCACCGAATGCCCGTGCGCCGTCTTCGACGAACACGGCGCACTGGCCAATCCCGGCGAGGCCATCGGCGAGCTCGTCAACGCTGACGGAACCGGCCTGTTCATGGGCTACTACGGCGACGAGGAGGCCACCGCCGAGCGGACCCGCGGCGGCCTGTACTGGTCCGGGGATCTGGCCTACAAGGACGCGCAGGGCTACCTCTATCTCGCCGGTCGTACGGCCGACTGGATGCGCGTCGACGGTGAGAACCTCGCCGCGGGTCCGATCGAGCGAATCCTGCAACGGCTCGACGCGGTCAGCCGGGTCGCTGTCTACGCGGTCCCCGACGATCAGGTCGGTGACGCCGTGATGGCGGCGATCGTGCTGCGCGACAACGCCACTCTCGATCCGGGCGAGCTCACCGCGTTCCTCGGCGAGCAACTCGACCTCTCACCCAAAGCCTGGCCGCGATTCGTGCGCCTGACCGCCGATCTGCCGACCACCGCCACCAACAAGATCCTCAAACGCACACTCGTCGCGCAGGGCGCCACGGTGGGCGGCGGCACCCTGTGGCGACGCGAATCACGCTCGACCACCTACGAAATCGTCACATCGGAGGTGACCGTCGATGTCATCGGGTGAACAACTCCCGCCGCAACTGACCGAACTCGGCTATTACGCGCTGTCGCGTCACCCCGTCACCCCGGCCGAGCTCGCGGCCGAGGCCGTGCTGGCCGACCGGATCGGCCTCGGCACGGCCTTCGTTTCCGAGCGATTCAACATCAAGGACGCCGCGGTCCTGTCCGGCGCGCTCGCGGCGGTAACGACCCGGCTCGGTATCGCCACCGCGGCGACCAACCACAACACCCGGCATCCGATCGTCACCGCGAACATGGGCGCGACCCTCGCCGAACTCAGTGGTGGACGCTTCGCGCTCGGTCTCGGGCGTGGCATCGCGCCACTGTGGCAGGTTCTCGGACTGGCGAACGTGACCAGTGCGCAACTGGCCGAGATCACCGACATCGTGCGCAGGTTGTGGCGCGGGGAAACGGTCGTCGGCCACGACGGCGCGATCGGCTCCTACCCGGTGCTGCATCTGGGGGTGACACTCGATGCACCGCCGCCGGTACTGCTGGTCACGATGAGCCCGCGAACCCTGCAGCTGGCGGGCCGGATCGCCGACGCGGTCGTCCTGCACACCTTTCTCAGCGCCGAAGCCACCACGACCGCGGTGGCGACGGTGCGCGAGGCCGCCGAACGCGCCGGGCGCGATCCCGCCTCGGTGCGGATCTGGTCGGTCGTGGCCACCGTCGGTGACGAGCTCGACGAACTCGATCAACTGCGCCGCCTCTACGGCCGCCTGGCCACCTACCTGCAGGGCTATCCCGAGATCCTGATGCGAGCCAACGGCTGGCGCGACGACGATCTGGAGCGGGTGCGGGCGAGCACCGCGTTCGCCTCGGCGCGTGGCGCGATCGACGCGACGGCCGATGCCGCCGAGCTCGCCGAACTCGCCGCGGTGATTCCGCGGGAATGGGTGCGCGACTGCGCGACCGGTTCCCCGAGCGCCCGCGCCGCGGCGGTCGAGCGGCAGTTCGAACTCGGCGTCGACTCGGTGATCCTGCACGGCGCCACCCCCACCGAACTGGTACCGGTCCTGGACGCTTACCGGGCCATCCGCTCGAACCGGCGCGTGTTGCCTGCCAACCCGGGCTCGGTCGCGTTGCCCGCGTCCGCGGGAAGTGTCGCGTGAACGCCGAATACGCTTCTCCCGAAGCGGTTTCGGAGGGTATCCCGACCGATCCGGACGCGCTCACCCCCGCCTGGCTCACCGCGACCCTGCGGGCGCACGGACACGCGGTGGATGTCGATCGGGTAGCCGTGGCGCCGGTGGGTTCGGGTCAGATGGCAGGCTCGTACCGGCTGCTGCTGCGCTATCGCGACAGCACCACCCTGCCGGACAGCATGATCGCCAAACTCGCGATCGGATCCGAGGAGCATCGCCGATTCGGAGCGGGCGCCTTCCGCAACGAGGTGCGCTTCTACCGCGACCTGGCCGCGACGCTGCGTGCGCCGGTGCCGGGCTGCTATGCCGCCGTCGTCTCGGCATCCGGCAGCGAATTCGTGCTGCTCCTGGACGATCTCGCGCCCGCGGTGCAGGGAGACCAGATCGCCGGGTGCACCGTCGAACAGGCGCGCGCCGTCGCCGTCGCCGCCGCCGGGCTGCACGGACCGCGCTGGTGTGACGACACGTTGTTCCAGGTGCCGGGCTTGTCGCTACCCACCGACGAGGATCGGGACCTGATGGACTCGGTGCTGGCGCCGATGGCCGACGCCTTCGTCGCACGTTTCGATGATCAGCTCACCGACCTGGAGCGGGCCGCCGTCGCATGGCTCGTCGCGTCCGCCGGTGACTGGCTGGTCGCCCCGCTGCGCCATTTCGCGCTGCTGCACGGCGATCTGCGCGTCGACAATGTGATGTTCGCGCCCGACGGCACGGTGACGCTGCTCGACTGGCAGACGATCACCCCGGGACAACCACTGCGCGACATCGCCTTCTTGCTCTCGACGAGCCTGACGATCGAGGATCGTCGCCGACACGAGCGGTCCATCGTCGCCGACTATCACCGGGAGCTCACCCGGCACGGTGTCACCGACTACCGCGTGGAGCAGTGCTGGGCCGACTACGTCTCGTCGCTGATCCACGCCCCGCTCATCGTCGTGTTCGGTTGCGGCGCAGCCGCTCCCACGCCACGCGGCGACCGGATGTTCCACACCATGCTCACGCGTAGCGCCGCCGCGATCGACGACCTCCTACCGGGTGCGTTGCGCTGAACCCGGCACTCGGTGCGATCGCCCTACGCGGCAGCAACTTACGGATGTCGCGGGTTCGCCGCCATCGCCCGCACCCGGCCGAGTACATCCGGGTAGCGACGCAGATGCGCGCCGCCGTTGAGATCGATCGCCGATCCGGTCATCCAGCTCGCGCGATCGGAGGCGAGGAAGGCGACAGCGTCGGCGATCTCCTCCGGTCGTCCGCTGCGCCCGAGCGGGGCGTTGTCCAGATACTCCTCGGTCAGCCCCGGCACCATCGAGATTCCCGCGACCAGCGGGGTATCGACCAGGCCGGGCGATATCGCGTTGACCCGAATGCCACGCTCGGCCAATTCCAAGGCGGCGACCTCGACGAGCATGAGCACACCGGCCTTGGCCGCGCAGTAGGAGGCCAACCCGGTTCCCGGTTGTCGACCGTTGAGTGAGGCGATGCAGACGATGCCGGCGCCCTCGGCGGCGTGGCGACCCGCGTGTTTGAGAACCAGGAAGGTTCCGGTCAGGCAGACGTCGACAGTGGTCTGCCAGTGCGCCAGTTCCAGTTCGGTGATCGCGCCCGGAATCGAGAGCCCGGCACAGTTCACCACGGTGTGCACACCGGGCACGGACTCGAACCCCGACGCGACCGAGTCCTCGTCGGTGACATCCATGCGGATCGCCGTGACATCGCCGCCGAGCCGTGCCGCCGCGGCACGGGCCGCGTCGCCGTCGATGTCGGCGATGGTCACCCGATACCCCTCGGCCGCCAGGGTGCGCGCGGTCGCCAGGCCGATGCCGGACGCTCCGCCGATCACCAGCGCCGAGCGTTGATCGCCGGTCATGCCGCCCCCTCCGTGGTGTCGCGAACCTGATCGCGCGCACCGGCGAGCAGATGTCGTCGTAGGAACTGCGCCTGATGGGCGACGGCGGTCTCGAACCACGGGTTGCCCGCGAAGAGATCGAAATGGTCACACGGGTAGTGCCTGACCTCCGCGCGGGCCTTGAACGCCGCCTTGGCCGCGGCGTGGGGTGGTGCGGCGCGGTCGAAGTCGGCGATCTGCACGAGAACCGCGGCGGTGATGCGGTCGGCGTGCCGATCGGCCCGGTAGCCACCGAGCTCGAGGACGACGGCGGCGTCGATTTCGTTGCGCCAGGTCGGCCCGGCCAACGCGGTATAGGACTCGTAGTAGCCCTCGGCGGTCAACGCGGCCCGCTCGCCGGGTTTACCTGCCAGCGCCATCATGATCGGCGCGCGGCCGAAACGCCCCGCGATCGCGCTGCGCACCCCGGTCATCGTGGAGCGGGTGAGGGCACCGACGCCCAGCTGGGCCAGCGCGTGGCGCCCCGCGGAGAGGCTGTCGATCATCGGCACCATCGCGATCACCGCGCTGATGTCGGTCCGGTCCGCGGCCACCGTCAGCGCGTGTCCGCCGGACTGGGAAATGCCCCACAGCGCGATCCGCGCCGGATCGACGCCGGGCTGCGCGCGGGCCGCGACGATCGCGGCGTGGTAGTCCCGCACCTGATCAGCCATCGAAATCCGTTGGCGCGGTTGCCCATCGGAGGCGCCGAAGCCACGGTAGTCGAAGGCCAGCACGGCCAGGCCCGCATCGGCGAGGCGCCGGGCGAACGGCGCGAGACCGGAGTCCTTGGTGCCACCGAATCCGTGCGCCATGACCACCACGGGTGCGCCTGTGTGCGAACCATCCGGTGTCGCGGGGAAGAACCAGCCGTCGCAGGTGGTTCCCTGCGAAAGGAAGGAGATCTGGCGGTAGTCGTCGGTCATCGGTGCGCTCCCACGGTCGTCGCGTCGGTCTCGGCCACTCGGGCCCACGACGGCGGGCCATGGACCAGGGCCCGCTGCGCTCCCGCCGGTATTTCCCGGGTCCGCATATCGTGTTCGTAGAGGAAATAGTCGACCTGCTGGGTGTGGCGGGGGGTAGCGAGCACATGCCCGATATAGCGCTGATGGTCGGCGACGATCACCTCGCGCATCCGCTCCGGTTCCGGCAATCGGTACCGGCCGACCGCGTACGCGCCGACCAGCCGCGCCTGGGATTCCACGAAGGGGAACAGGGTCGGCGTCGCCTGGGCGAATCCGGCGAAGACCAGGTCGTCGATGCCCGGCACGAACATCCGCTTGTACAGATCAATCCGATTGTCGGGGGCGCTGAGGAATTCCGGATCGAAGAACGGGAAGGTGATGTTGTAGCCGGTGGCGTAGATGACGATATCGAAATCGTCGCTGGTGCCGTCGGTGAAATAAACCGTGTGGCCGTCCAACCGCGCGACATCGGGTTTGGGGATCACGTCACCGGATCCCAGCCGCAGCGGGAGCTCGACCGATTGGGTCGGATGCGCCTCGAAGAACTTGTGATTGGGCGTCGGCAGGCCATAGTTTTCCGGGCGTCCCGAAAGAAGCGGCTGGCCCCACTGCAAGAACTTGCGCTGCCACGCGTACGGAATGTGCGGACTGGTCCGGTAGTACTTGTCCGCCGGTCGGCCCGCGACGTACTTGGGCACGATCCACCCGCCGGAACGGGTCGACAGACTCAGGGTGTTGCCCAGCGCCTTCGACGACAGTTCCACGGCGATATCGGCGGCACTGTTGCCGATACCGACCACGAGAATCCGCTGATTCGAGAAATCCAGTGGTGTGCGCAGGTCGACATAGTGATGCGAGTGCAGCGTGGTTCCTGCGAACTCGCCGGGAAAATCGGGGTAGCGCGGGTCCCAGTGGTGTCCGTTCGCGACAACGAGCAGATCGAAGGAGCGCGTCCCGGTGCGCTGGGTTGTCAGTTCCCACCCGCCGTCGGGGAGGCGGCGCGCGTGTTCGACGCCGTTCTCGAATTCGATGTGCTCGGTCAGCCCGAAGGCGGCGCTGTAGTCGTCGAGGTACTCCTTGATCTGGGTGTGGTGCGGGAAATCCGGATAGTGCTCCGGCATGGGGAAATCCCGGAACGACAGCTGATGTTTCGAGGTGTCGATGTGCAGCGACCGGTAGGCGCTGCTGTGCCCGTTCGGGTTGCCGAAGGCCCAGTTACCGCCCACCCGGTCCGAGGACTCGAAGCAGGTGTAGGGCACGCCGTAGTCGTTGAGCATCTTTCCCGCGGTGAGGCCGCTGATACCAGCGCCGATGACGGCGGTGCGCGGTTGGTACGTCATTCTGATCCCTTCGAGCGGACCTGTAGACAGATTCGAAAGAGTGTCTACTCGTAGTTGTCACATTCTCAGATCTGTCCACCGCTTGCTAGGGTTTCGGGAAAACCGATGCCGTCCCCGCGTGCACACCGACCCCGAAAGTGAGCAGCGTGACCGAAGCTCCGACTGCGACGGTTGTCGATCGGTTACTCCACGCCGCACAGAAGTTGTTGGCGACCAAGGGAATCCGGGCCACCACGGTCAGCGAGGTCGCCGAGGAGGCCGGGGTCTCACGCGCGTGGCTCTACCGGCATTTCCCCGACAAGACGACCCTGCTCGGCGCCGCGATCATCCGGCTGACCGACACGTTCTGGACCTATGCGCGCGCAGAACTGGATGCGATCGATACCTTCGGCGAGCAGCTCGCGGCGGGCGTGCGCATCGGCCGAGGCGCCTATGACGATCCCGGAGCGCTGGTCATTCGGCTACGGACCGAAGAACCCGAGGAATTCGCCCTGTGCACCGACGCGGCCGTCGCCGGTCTGATCCCCGACCTCGCGTCCTTCTGGCGTCCCTACGTCGAGACCGCGGTAGCGCGCGGCGAGGTGCACCCCGGTCACGATCTCGCCCAGGTCTCGGAGTGGGTGGCGCGGGTGCTGATCAGCCTGGGCACGATCCATGGCGACACCATCGACCCTGACGACCGGGTAGCGGTGCTGAGCCACGTGCGCCGCTATATCCTGCCCGGCCTGACAGCGGATCCCGGCACCGCCTGAGTCCGCTGCCCGTCACTCGAAGTAGGCCGCGTAGTCGCCGAAGGGAACCTGACCGGTGGGGCTCGCGGTGATGGCGTCGGCGACCTGCGGCGGGATGGGAGCCCAGTGGGCCGGCATCGCGGCCGCCAGGGCCGGGTTGAGAATGTAGATCAGCGCGAAGTTCACAATCCACAGCGGCGGGGCCATCGACATGCCGACCACAGAATTCACGCCGCCCTTGGTGTTGGTCACCAGCTGAGCCGCGCCCGAAATCTGTTGTGCCGCGAAGCCGTAGGCGGCCTGCACCGTATAGGCCGACCGGTAGAGCGCGGCCAGCGTTCTCTCCGCACCGTTGTCGCGCAACCAGGTGCCGATGTACCCGCCGGGCGCGAGCAAGGTGTTCACCTGTCTGGTCGGCGCGTCCGCGTTGGCCGGGCTCTCCAAGAGCCCACCGGGGTTCACGTACAGACCGTAGCTCGCCAGCACCGAGGGCGTGTTCTGCCCGTTGACCTCGGAATAGACGGGACGGCCGACCGTATTGGTGAGAATCTCGACGCAGGCGACGATCACCTCACCGGCCGCCGGGCTGCCGCCGACGCCGCCACCGGTGCTGAGGTCGCGATACTGCTGTTCGGTCAGCGCGTCGGCCCGGTCCAGACCCACCTGACCGGCGATCGTATCGGCCAATGCCTGACCGAGCGGCTGGTTGAGCTGCTCCGGACTGGTCAGCTGTTTCGGCGCCACGTACTCGTAGGCGGGCGCACCGGAGAAAGGAACTGCGAACCCGGTGTCGGAGGGGTTCGCCATGGGTTGCCCGGACACGGTCTGAGTGGCCGTCACAGACAGCAGGCACGCACCGATCAGCGCCGATACCGAGAGGGCTCCGCGACGGACGATCGATCTGCGCCGATGCCCCGGACCAACTAGCCACGTGGTGCCCATCGTCGACCTCTCAGAGCGCTGTCGTAGGAGGTAGAACCGGTTTCCCAGTCAGTCAAAGCCGTGTCCGGCACCCTGTCAAGTCCCGCGCCGAACACGGAGACCGAATTGTTCGCGCTATGAGCTGATGAGCTGCGATGGGTGCTGGGCAGGCGGAATCGGCCCGAAGGTGTTCGCCACGCCGGTGCAGGCGGCGACGATCCGGTCGACCTGTGGGTCGGTGAGCGCGGCGTGCAACGAGAGGCGAATCAAGGTGCCTGCGCCGGGTACCGCCGGCGGGAAGAACACCGAGCCGAGAACTCCTCGCTGCTCGAGGAACTCACGCACCGCGATCGCGTGCCGAGCGGGGCCGGTCGGCAGCGGAACGATGTGGCCGGCGTCGCCGGCGAGCTCGAATCCCGACGCGGACATCGCCAGGCGAATCCGCGAGCCGACCACACGCAGCCGGGCACGACGCGATTCCGCGGATCCGATCACCGCGAGCGCGGCCCGCAGCGCGGCGATATCCCGGGCGGGCACCGCGGACGAGAACACCGCCGGATAGGACGCGAGGCGAAAGCAGTCGGCGATGTCCGGATCGCAGGCGACAACGCCGGCCCGCCCGGCGAATGCCTTCGCCAGACTCGCCGTGCGAAAGGCCACCCGATCGGCGAGATCGAGCGCGGCCACCATGCCCGCACCGCGCGGCCCGTCGACGCCGAGCGTGTGGGATTCGTCGACGACGAGCACACTCCCGGTGTGCTCGGCGAGTTCGCACAGTCGCTCGATCTGGGCACGGCTGCCCGCCGTGCTGTCGATCGCATCGACCGCGACGATGCCCGGGCCGCACGCCGCGATCCGGCAGCGCAGGGCATCCACATCATTGTGGGGAAAGGCGACCACCGTCGCGCCGGCCGCGCGAGCACCGAAGGCCAGTGACATGTGCGCGCTGCCGTCCACATAGACCGGGGTGTCGCAGTCCACGATCGTTTGCAGCAAACCGACATTGGCTTCCCAGCCGGACTGACACAACACCGCCGCCGGCGCGCCGAGATACGCGGCGAACTCGGCTTCCAGGGCCGCCGTGGCGCCGTGATCGGCGGAGGTGGGCGCGGCGTGTAGTGCCGACGCGATGCGCGGATCAGCACCGATTGCCAGATAGTCGTTGCTGTTCAGCGGGATATCGCCGAGTGCGGGCTGTCGGCCGACCAACGGGTGGTGGCCGCCCCATTCCCGCAGACGCGCACGGTTGACGTGCTCGACTCGCGACCGAATGCGCTCGGCGACGCTTGCGGTCACGGCGGTCCTTCCGGTGAACTCTCCTCGATGTCCCATACCGACTCAGCATCGCGCACCGGCGAGCTCGACGGACCCGGGTAAATATGACGGAACCCTGACCAATTGCCGAGCGCCGCGAGAATGCGGTGGAATCACCACCAGAATCGACGGCATGCGCGTCCTACTCACCGGTGCCGCCGGTTTCATCGGGTCCCATATTCGCCGTACCCTCGAGAATTTCGGGCACGAGGTGATCGCCGTCGATCTCATGCTCGCCGCGGCCCATGGGCCGGACGCGCCGACGCCTGCGGGGATCGACCGTCTCGACGTGCGCGATCCCGCGGCGCTCGACTCCCACCTGCGCGGGGTCGACGTGGTGTGCCATCAGGCCGCCGTGGTCGGGGCGGGCGTCAGTGCGCAGGACGCGCCCGCCTACGCCAGTCACAACGATTTCGGCACCGCGGTGCTGCTGGCCGCGATGGACCGCGCAGGATGCCGACGGCTCGTGCTGGCGTCGTCGATGGTGGTCTACGGCGAGGGCCGCTACCGCACCGCCGACGCCGAGCTGTTCGTCCCGCCACCGCGCGCGATCGACGACCTCGAGCGGGGCGAGTTCGATCACCGGGATCCCGGCTCCGGTGATCCGCTCGAGTGGCTGCCGGTCGGCGAGAACACCCCGCTGCGCCCGCGCAGTCTGTACGCGGCGAGCAAGGTGGCCCAGGAACATTACGCCGCGGCGTGGGCGACGGCGACCGATTCGACGGTCACGGCGCTTCGCTACCACAATGTGTACGGCCCTGATATGCCCCGGGACACCCCGTATTCCGGTGTCGCGGCGATCTTCCGGTCGGCGCTGGAAGCGGGTGCGGCACCGCGGGTCTTCGAAGACGGAAAACAGGTCAGGGATTTCGTGCACGTGCACGACATCGCCGCGGCGAACCTGGCCGCCGTCGAAACACCGCTGGGTGGGTTCGTCGCGCTCAATGTCGCCTCCGGACAGCCGATCACGATCGGCGAGGTCGCGCAGGTCCTCGCTGCCGCACACCACGGCAGCGCGCCCGTCGTCACCGGGCAGTACCGCCCCGGCGACGTCCGCCACATCGTCGCCAGCCCTGATCGCGCCCGCCTGCTGCTCGATTTCACCGCCGCGATCACACCTGAGCAGGGATTGGCCGAATTCGCCGTGTCCCCACTGCGCGCGGTAGCGAGCGCCGGAGCTCCGACCTGGTGAATCGCTGTCGGACTCGGAGGGGAAGGACTACTCGTGGGCAGTGGTGCCGGACAGCAGCGGTAGCCGAATCTCGAAAACTGTGCCCTGCTCCAGGTTTCGCGCGGTGACGACGCCGTTGTGTACCGACATCAGACCGGCGGCGATAGCCAATCCCATTCCGCTGCCGCCGTTGTCGCTCGGCGATCGGGCCGCTTTGCCACGATATCCGGCCTCGAAGATGCGTGGCAGATCGGCATCGTCGATGCCGGGGCCGGTATCGCGGATGCGCGCCCATGCCTGTCCGCCGTCCGTGCCCGCTGTCATCTCGACCAGCCCACCCGTCGGGGTATGGGCGATCGCGTTGGCGACCAGATTGGTCAGCACCCTGGTCAGTGCCTGATCGCTGGCCGCCACCATGATCCGGGTCGGCGGCTGGCGGGCGGCGACGTCGATCTGGGCTCGGTGCGCGGCCGGTTGTGCGGCGGCGAGCACCTCGTCGATCAGCTCGCGCAGGTCCACCGGTTCCAGCGACAGCCGCAGTGCGCCCGCGGCGATCTTCGACATCTCGAACAGGTCGTCGACCATGGTCGACAGCCGCGAGGTGTCGCGCATGATCTGTCGGCCGTACCGCGCGACGTCGTCGTCGGCGCGCACCACACCGTCCGCCAGCGCCTCGCCCATCGCGCAAATGCCCGCCAGCGGAGTCCGGAGGTCGTGGCTGACCCAGGCGACGAGTTCACGGCGCGAGCGCTCGGCCTTCCTTTCCTGATCGAGCATCTGTTTCTCCCACACCAACTGCCGGGCCTGGGCTCGGCCGAGCAGCACCGCGGCGGGCACGGTCACCGCCGTGACGACCGCGAGCACCACCGCGACCCGTTCCAGCTCGTCGGTGAACATCATCCGGCTCACCGCGACGAAGCCGGTCAGCGTCGCCACCGTGGGGATCAGGACCAGAATCAGCATGCTCGCACCGAGCAGGCGGTCACGAACCACGCGCAACGCCAGGGCACCGACCACGACCACCGGAATGGTTCCGATCAGCGCCAGTCCGATCAGGCCCGGGAAATCAGTCGGCATCGGGGGCGCCGCCGTCTCCACCGCGGCCCCACGCGTAGCCACGCCCCCACACGGTGTCGATGCGATGCGCCGCACCGAGTTTGGCGCGGAGCCGTTTGATGTGGACGGTGACCGTCGACTGATCACCGAAGGTCCAGCCCCACACGTCGGCCAGCAGTTCGGTGCGGGTGAAGACCCGCTGCTGGTTGGACAGCAGGAAGGCGAGCAGATCGAATTCCCGGGCGGTCAGCTCGACCGGCGCTCCCGCGACCGCGACGGTCCGCGAGGCAGAACGCAATTCGACTGTGCCGCTGCGCAGTACAGGGTCGCCGACCGGCTCGTGAATCCTGGCCCTTCGCAGCACCGAAGCCACCCGCAAGGCCAATTCGCGAGGGCTGAACGGCTTGGTCAGGTAGTCGTCGGCGCCCGCGCGCAAGCCGACCACCCGGTCGTCCTCCTCACCGAGGGCCGTCAACATGATGATCGGGATCTCGGGTCGCGGACCCTCGCGGACCCCGCGACACAGCGCGATCCCGTCCGGCGGCGGCATCATCACATCGAGGATCGCCAGGTCGATCGCCGAATCGCGCAGCGCGGCGGCAGCGCACGCACCATCGGCGGCCTCCGCGACCTCCAGCCCGTCGCGTTCGAGGTAGCGCCGGACCACCTCGCGGACCACCGGGTCGTCATCGGCAATCAAAATGCGCGTCATAGGGTTTCGCTTCACCAACTCGTCAGGATGAGATGTGCTACGAGCAGTGTGCCCAGTGCCTGCACCGCGAGCCATACCCGGGCCGTCGATCTGGGCAGCAGGGCGGTCGCCGCCAGGATCCAGATCTCGAACGGAAGCCAGATCCGCTCGGTCTCGGCCTTGCTCAGCAGACTGGCGTCGGCGAGCAGGATCGCGGCGAGCCCCGCGACAGCGAGCAGAGCGGCGGGGTCGACATCTGTGCGCCAGTTCTTCAGTGCACCAGAGAGATTCGCGCGGACCTCGGTGGGCGACGGCAGCGCGAGGCCCGCCGGAATCCGGCTCGACGCCGCAGCGGACGCCAAGCCGACAGCACACACTGTCGCCGCCAGATTCGCCCAGACCCAATACGACACCGGTCGATCGGTGGCGATTCCCTGGTAGTAGCGCTGCACCACGAGTTGATAGCCATCCCACCACCAGAATCCGGCAGCCGCGAAGGCCACGACAACCAGCACGACACCCACGACGGCGGGCCACACCCCGCGCACTCCACGCACAGCGACCACCGCGCCCGCGACAACGGCCATCAACACCAACCCGTAGTTGAGGAACAAGCCGAACCCGAACAGCACACCGGACCCGAAGGCGAGCAGCGGATTACGCCCGTCCGGTGCGAGCGCGAGCGCGAGCAGCGCCACCGCCCAGGCGGTCACGCCGGCGAACAGGGCGTCAGCCGAGACCGCCAGCCAGATCGCGGCGGGCGCCAGCGCGAGAAATGGTGCGGCAGCACGTGCTCGCTGCTCTGACCCGAGCGCGCGCAATGTCACCACGACCGCCACCGCGGCACTGCAGCCGACCGTTGTACACAGCACACTCGCCCAGACGCCGCCGCCGAGGCCCACCCGATCCGCCAGCACGAAGACCAGCAGCGCGCCCGGCGGGTGACCGGAAACGTGCGTCGTCCAGGAGTCGGGCTGGAAGTCCAGGATCCGGCCGGCGAACCCCCGCACCATCGCCGCGATATCGTCCACGCCGCCGACCTCGTACAGGTATTCGTGATAGGTGGTGAGGCGGCCGGCGAACCCACGCTGCCAGCCGTCGACCATCGCCAGCGCGAACGCCCAGGCGAGCGCCGTCAGCCAGGTCACCAGCAGCAGCCGCCGCCACGGCAGGCGAGCGGCGAGCGGCGGACCGTAGACGACCACCGCGACCGCGATCACTACCGACGGGCCGCTCCCCCACCCGACGTGTGGCAGCCAGCTGCCGAACAGCGGAGCCGCACCGGCGAACACATTCTGGCGCCACTGCCCGCCGACGAGCGGCGGCACCGCGACGGCGAGCCCGAGCAGCGCCGCGGCCGCCGCCGCGCAGTACAGATCGGCGCGGCGGGTTCGGGCCCGGCGCACAGTGGAGACAGACGTATTCCGCACTCGCTCACCGTAGGATCGCGCACCGACCGACCGATACCGGCACGGTCGTGCCGTCACACTTTCGTAAGCGGTTCCATCAGGCTTTTTCCCGCGAGCCGACCCTACGGTCGATGGTGTGAGCATTGACGATGACATCCAGCGGGTGACCGTGGTGATCCCGTGCCGCAACGAGGCGGGAGCCCTGCCCGGCGTGCTGGCCGCGATCCCCGCCGAGTACGCCGTGATCGTGGTGGACAACGGCTCCACCGATCGCACCTCGGCCGTCGCGCGACAGTCGGGAGCCCGGGTCGTCGAGGAGCACCGGCCGGGATACGGCTCCGCCGTGCAGGCCGGGGTCGAGGCCGCGAAAACAGAGCTGATCGCGGTGCTCGACGGTGACGGGTCCATGGACCCGGCGCAGCTGCCCGATCTGGTGGAAATTCTCGTGCCCGGGGTAACGATGGTCGCGGGACGTCGCAGGCCGGTGCCCGGTGCGTGGCCATGGCATGCGCGGCTGGGCAATTGGCTGCTGGCCTCGTGGCTGCGCCGACGCTACGGCCTGGCTGTCCACGACCTCGCCGCCATGCGGGTCATCCGCCGCACCGAACTTCTCGCGCTGGGTCCGCTGCACCCGCGCTCGGGATATCCCCTCGCGCTGCTCGCGCGTGCCGCGACATCCGGTTGGCAGGTCGTCGAGCACGACGTCACCTATCACCCGAGAAGCCATGGAGTATCCAAGGTTTCGGGATCAGTGCGCGGGACTATCGGTGCCGCACGTGATTTCTGGAGTGTGCGATGAACGAGATCGATGCCACGTTGCTCGTGGTCGCCAAGGCGCCGATCCCTGGTTTCGCCAAGACCCGGCTGACCCCACCGCTGAGTTCGGTCGACGCCGCCGACCTGGCCGCCGCCGCCCTGCTCGACACGCTGACAGCGGTCCGCGAGAGCGGCGTCCGACGTGCCGTTGTGGCATGGACCGGCGATCTGTCGCAAGCCCGGTGTGCGAACGAGATCGCCTCGATGCTGGCCGATTTCGTCGTCGTCGAGCAGCGCGGTCACACCTTCGGTGAGCGGCTCGCAGCCGCCCACGCCGATGCGGCGCATCCCGGCCTACCCGTCCTGCAGATCGGCATGGACACCCCGCAGGCCGGTCCCGACCTGCTCGCCGCGGCGGCGGCCGAGATGATAGCCGGGGCCGATACGGTGCTCGGACCCGCCACCGACGGCGGCTGGTGGGCACTGGGTTTGACCGACCCTCGTGCCGCACGCGTACTCACCGAGGTCCCGATGTCGACCGAGCGAACCGGCGAGCTGACGCGAACAGCATTGTGCCGCTACGGTTGTCAGGTCACTCGGCTACAGGAGCTGACCGACGTCGACCACGTCGCCGACATCGCCGCTGTCGCAGCGGCATCGAACGGACGCTTCGCCGCCACGGCCGCCCGACTCGACCCGCTGTTGGCCGGAACCCGAAGATGAACGACGAACACCCGACATCGACCACCAGCGAACTCTTGCTCCCCGATGCGCTCAGCACACAGATCTCCCCCGCACGATCCACTGCCGTCGCGGCCAGAGTGGGCATTCTGCTCGGCATCGCGATCACGATCTGTTTCCTCACCGGCCTGATCAGCCATGGGATCCAGCGCCCGCCCGCCTGGTTCTGGTGGCCGGCCCATCCGGTGTGGCTGTACCGGGTGACCCAGGGCGCGCACGTGATCTCCGGCGTGATCGCCATACCGCTGGTGATCGTCAAGTTGTGGTCGGTGTATCCCCGGCTGTTCGCACGACCGCTGCTCGGCAACCCGCTGCGCATGCTCGAACGCGGATCCATCGCCGTGCTCGTCGGATCGACGATCTTCCAGCTGGTCACCGGGTTGTTCAATACCGCGCAGTACTACCCGTGGCGATTCTTCTTCACCACCACGCACTATGCGTTCGCCTTTATTGCCGCCGGTGCGCTCGCGGTCCATCTGGCGATCAAGCTGCCGGTCGTGCGCGACGCGCTCGCGCGCCCGGAAGTGACTGTGCCCGTCGGTGAGTCGTCGACGGAGGTTGCCGGGATCTCACGTCGCGTCGTGGTCGGATCCGCGATCGCCGCCGCGGCAGTCGCCGCGATCGCGGTGGCGGGCCAGACGGTGCCGCTGCTGCGCCGGGTCTCGGTGCTCGCGCCCCGCAGCGGTACAGGGCCGCAGGGGGTTCCGGTGAACCGGACAGCGGCCCAGGCCGGAGTCACCGAAGCGGCCCGGGCCCCCTCCTATCGTCTCGTCGTCACGGTCGGCGAGCGGACTCGCGAGTTCTCTCTGGCCGACCTGACCGCATTGCCGCAGACCACGGCCACTCTGCCGATCGCGTGTGTCGAGGGTTGGAGTGTCGGTGCCGAGTGGTCAGGTGTCGCGGTCAGGGACCTGTTGGACGCCGTGGGCACCTACCGCGGCGAGGATGTGGTGTTCCAATCGCTCGAGCGCGGCGGTCTGTACAACCGGTCGGTGTTGCCGCAGCCCCACATCGAGGCCGCCGATTCGTTGGTAGCGCTCCGGATCGGCGGCGAGGAACTCGACATCGAGCACGGGTATCCGTGCCGCTTGATCGCACCGAATCGGCCGGGCGTACTCCAGACCAAGTGGCTCTCGACCGTCGCGGTACTGCGATGACGGCCATTCGGGTGATCCTCGGCCTCGGCGGTATCTGGCTCGCGTGGTTCGGGGTACATCTCATCTTCGAGCAGAGTCCCACCGATCTGCTGTCGATCGCCCTGTGGTTCGCCGGTGCGATCGTGCTCCACGATGGCGTATTCGCACCCCTGTGTGCCGCCGCGGGTCTCGGTGGCACACGAATCCTGCCGCCGTCATGGTGGGCGCCGGTGACCATCGGCGCGGTGTGCTCGGTGACCTTGGCACTGATCGCCGTACCGGTCTATGGGCGCGAACTCGCCGTCGCGGGCAACCCGACCGTTCTCGACCGTGACTACCACGCAGGATTGCTCGCGGCGATCGCGGTGGTCTGGTCGCTGGTGCTCGCCACGGTGTTCGTCCAGGCCATGGTGCGGCGGCGACACCGGAGCTGACCGCGGTCGCGGTTGTGCCCACCCAGCGATCGTCGACCGATCCACGCGCAGCGCAGCGCTGTTACCCCATCGACGGCTTGGCCAGCACCAGTGCGTAATTGCCCCGGATATCGGCCCACCATCGATCGATCGTGAGGTCGACTGCCGCCAGCTCGGATTCGAGCTGCTCACGCTGAAATACGGCGACAGTCTCGGTGCGGATCTGAGTACCGCGCTCCAGCGCGACCTCGAACTCGAGTGCCGGGATCCGCACTCGCTGGTCGCACCGCGCGAGCAAGCGCAACTCCACCCGCGAGGCGTTCTCGTCCCAGACCACTCGGTGCTCGAATTGCTCGGTCACGAACTGCGCACCCAGTTCGCGATTGAGCACGCACAGCACGTTCCGGTTGAATGTCGCGTTCACCCCGAACTGATCGGTGCGCGCCGCGATCAGTCGGTGCGATGCGGTCGTCAGGTCGATGCCGATCAGTAGGGTGTCGTCCCACTCCATACTCGTCCGAATCCGGCGCAGCATCCCGGCGCGTTCGCCGGGCAGGCAACCGCCGAATACCCCGCCCAGCAGGGTGATCAGCCTGCCGCCGCGAGCCGGCAGCCGATGTGGTTCACACACGAAGTCGGCCACCATCGCCCGGACGGAGAGCCGAGGATAGGCACGCGCGATCACCACGGCGGCGGCGGCGAGCGCGTCATCGCCGAAGTCGACGGGGATATAGGTCTGCAGGGTCGCCGCGAGCCCGTCGATCAACAGCCGCGCCGCGTTCGGTCTGCGGGCACCCAACTCGAGCAGCGTGCACGCCCCGGTCGCGCCGGCGATCGCACCCGTATTGGCGGCCAGGATGGCGAGTTCGCTGCGCGCGGCGTAGAACTGTGGGAGCCGGACGATGTCGTCGTGTAGCTGAACTCCCCGAGCGTCGAACAGGAGCCGCGCCGGGAGCCACTTCGACGGCGCCGACAACCCCTCGGCGACCCGACCTCCGAAGAGGCCATGGTTCCCGGTGGACTGAAGTCGATCTATCGACAGCATGTCAGCTCCCTGATCTCGTCGTGGCGGGTGCCCTACAGACGCGTCATCGTGAACACTGCGATGCCGCGAAGCCATCGCACTTCGCTCCCACGACCGCGACTCCGGCCAGGACCTCATCCACCTCCGAGCGACGGAGGGCGCCGTCATCGCTGCTGGTCGGCGCACGGTGCGGTGGACGCGATGCACCGGACCTGCACTCCAGGCGAAAATTGCTCCACACGATACAGGCGTCAGTATGCCCTGGACTGTGGCCGTCGCCGCCGGTGTGCGGCGCGTCGTGATCCACTGCGCTGCCGGACTCACTCCAGGGTTTCGCATACTGCGCGCGAGCCGTTGAGCATCACACCGGAGCGGATATGGAATGCTCGCTGGAACCCGGCATCCGCTCCGGCTCCGCCCTGAATGTCACGACAGGAAGGCGACGATGATGGTCAGCGACGACATGAGTGTCCAGGAACTCGCCGTCAACGAATGCTGGGCGCTACTGCGGACCGAGGAGGTGGGCCGACTCGCGGTGTGGGTGGACGACCATCCGGATATCTTCCCGCTCAACTTCGCGGTCGATCACGGAACCATTGTGTTCCGATCCGCGCCGGGCACCAAGATGTCCGCCTCGCTGTCGGATACGCCCGTCGCGCTGGAAGTGGATGGCTATCTCGCTCGATCGCACGAAGCATGGAGCGTGGTGGTCAAGGGACGTGCCGAAGGGATCCGTGAGATCGGCGAGTTGACCGACACCGTGGATCTGCCCCTCTTTCCGTGGCAGGCCGGGGCGAAGAATTTCTTCATCCGACTCGTACCCACCGCGGTGACGGGTCGCCGGTTCGCTGTCGCCGACCCGGGCGCCTGGCAGACCCCGTTCTCCGGGGTACGACGGTCTTCTTCGGAGTAAGTAGAGCACCTGTGCCGGAACAGCTTTCGGTGGCGAGCACGGCCCGCCGGGGCGGTCCCAGGAAGGGACCGGCTCGGCGGGCGGCGCAACAGGTCGGGATGTCAGCTCACGGTGCGAGCGGCAACGCCGTGGCCACCGCGCGCAGCGCCTCGAGGTAGTCCTTGTTCAAAGCCTGGACCGCCACGTGATCCGCCCCCGCCTCGAGATGCGCGACCAACCCGGCCGCGACCTGCTCGGGGGTGCCGTTGACCGCGAGGACATCGATCAGGCGATCGCTGCCCGGCGTGGCCAGGTCCTCGTCGGAGAAGCCGAGTCGGCGCAGGTTGGCCACATAGTTCACCAGCCCCAGGTACATCGGGACCATCTGCCGTGCCACGGCCCGTGCGCGGTCGGCGTCGTCGTCGAGGACGACTTTCTGTTCGGCGACGAGAAGGGCGTCCGCGCCGAGGGTCTCGCGGGCGATGCGGGTGTGCGCCGGCGGGGCGAGGTAGGGCAGCGCGCCCGCGGTCCGGTCGCGCGCCAGTCGCAGTACGCGCGGCCCGAGCGCCGCCAGTGCCCGGCTCTGCTTCGGCACCCCCGCCGCGTCGAGGTCGTCGAGATAGGCCACCAGCGCGTCATACGGCTTGATCGCGGACGCACCGTCGGCCTCGGGGTGACCGACACCGATGCCGAGCAGAAAACGTCCGGGGAACCGCTGTTCGATCCGGTGAAAGGACTCCGCCACCGCGTCGGCGGGCGCCGTCCAGATATTGACGATGCTGGTCGCGACGGTCAACGACTCCGTCGCCGCCAACAGCGATTCGACCACGGGTAGATCCGCGGGCGGTGAACCACCCAGCCACAGCGCCCCGAATCCCAACTCCTCGATCTCCCGCGCGGCTTCCGGGGTGAATCCCTTGTACCCGCGCCACACACCGAATTTCTTGATAACTGGGGTCATAACGAAGGCAACGAGGCACCGCGCTGGATCTATTCCACGAAGCGTCGCCGATTCAGGAGGCGAAGTCAGGGCACAGATTCGTCGACGCCGCGCTGACGAAGAGCACGCCCTGTTCGAACTGGTAGGTCCGCTCGACCGCCGATACCTCATCGAGAACCGATCCACCCGCGCGCAGGTGGTCACAGCTCGTGTAGCCGGCGGCGATCGTCTCGCCCGCCGTTCTACCGGGCAGGGTCGCGCCGTTCAGTGCGATCTCGTCGAGGAACGAAGCCTCTCCGGGGCTGACGCCCGCGGTCGCGGTGGCACCGCCCACCGCGGCGCCGCCGAGTGCCGTGAGGGTCAACGCGCAGGCGAGGGCGAAGGCACGGGGCCGGATTCGGTTGATCATGATGTGGTCCTTCGGTTTCGGAGCCGTTATCGATGTAGTGCCAACGATCCCGCACTCCGCATCGTCACAGAACCCACCCCAGGGCTGACGAAGGCCACCCTCGAACTCCGCTCGGCGCCACGACATCTCGTCGGTCCAGCGGCGGTCTCCGGGAGCCGCCCACGCCTAGCGGGCCGGCACCTTGAAGTGCATCGCCCGATACGGCCAGCCGACGGCGGTGTTCCACTGCGAGACCAGCAGATGCAGGCCGCCGTGGAGCGTGGACCCCGGGATGATGCTCGGGCCGTAGAGCTGCGCGATCCTGTCGTTGCCCTCCGCTCCCCACGCCGAGCCCCGCAGCGGCGTGGTCTTGGGGACGAGGTAGAGATTGTCGGTGGGTGCGGCGAACAGGCGCACATCGATGTCGTATCCCCCGGCGGTCGAGGCGTCGAAACTGACCAGTACCCAGGTGTTCTGGATCTTGCGCAGACACATCTCGCCGAACCTCTCGGCGGAGGGTTCGCGTTCGAGGACCGGGGTGGGCGGGTTGCCCCAGGCCCATCGGCCGTCGCGCCAGCCCCAGCCGATGTAGGCGTCGGGATCGGTGATCCGCTCCTCGCGGACCCGGCGCAGGATGATGCCCCTGTCGCGCTGGAATCCGGTGGAGTAGATGTAGACCCATCCGTCGTCGTCGCGGGCCCAGGTCCACAGTTGCGCGAAACCGTCGTGGAGGTCGGCCTCGAAGATCGCTTCAGTGGGATGCCAGGTCCTTCCGTCGTCGGCCGAACGCCAGATCTGGGTACGGACCACGTTGCCGAGACCTTCGTTGACCATCACGTGCAGGTAGATGTCGTCGCCGAGGGTGATGACATCGGAGGGCAACATCGTCGTGTTCGCGCCGTGGTCGTAGGCCCACAGCTGCCGGGCGTGGTCGGGGTCCGGACCGGCGGCTTCGTGCCAGACGATGCCCTCGTCCAGATCCGTTGTGTCCGAATACAACGCGACCGGCGAGCGCCAGTCGCCGCCGCCGACCACCGGGTCGCGGAAGGTGTCGCCGAAGACCGCGAGGATCCGGCCCGACGGCGTACGGGTCATCACGCCGAGATCGGTGGCGGCCATCCCGAACCGGTCGGTGCGACCGGGCCCGGTCGCATCGGTGATCTTGCGAGCACCGGGGGTGGCGGGCCTCGGCGGCACCGGAAGCCGCCAGCCGCCGGTGATGACGGCGTACCACTCGCGCGCGTGGATGTGCCCCGAGACCGGCCAGCCCTCGGCCCGCTGCAAGGCGATCGCGGCCGTGCGGGTCGCCGCGTCGTACACCCCGGTCCTGGCGATGCCGAGGGTGCTCTGCCAGCGCCGCAGACCGTCTTTCGACGAGGGCGGCTCGGTGCCGAATCTGTTCGACCACGAGTTGCGCGGCCCTTCGAGAGGACCCCAGTACTTGCCCGTCGGCAGCGGGAAGCGGTCGGCGACGTTGCCGTGGGTGCCGTCTGTGGAACGCGTCAAGTGCACCGATCCCGAGGGTGTAGTTGGTGCGGTTCGCGATACCGTGCGCGTCGTCTCCGACACAGTGCGGTCGAGACCCGCTCGATCGGAATGTGTTGTAGCTCAACCACTGTGGCGACGGCGGCTCGCCCATCGCGAACGCCACCGTACCCCGATCATTCTGACACGCGCTCGCCGCATCGCGCAGGTCTTCGCGCTCGAACGGGGATCACCGACCGGCCAGCGCGCCCACGATCGTCTCGCGAAGCCACCGCTGGGCCGGATCGGTATCGAGGCGGACATGCCAGTACTGGCACACCTCCACTTCCGGCAGCGGAGCCGGGACCGGGAACCAGCGAATCCCGAACGCCTGAGCGTGTTGTCGGGCGAACCGCTGCGGGACCAGCCCGATGTAGTCGGTGGAGCCGACCAGCAGCGCCGCGGCGACATGGGTCGGCACCAACGCGGCCACCCGCCGACGCAGACCGGCGGCCTCCAGCGCGTCGTCGAGCGGGCCGCGCGCGCGACCGCGCCGCGACGCGGACACGTGCGGATACCGGCACAGCTCGGCCAGGCCGGGGTTCGGCCCGAGCTCGCAACGCGCACCGGCGATCCCGACCATCCGTTCCCGATAGAGCACCTCGCCGCGGATATCGGGCGCGGTCGCGCCACCGACGCCGATGTCGAGATCCACCGACCCGTCCCGCAGCGCGTCGGCGCTCTCGGCGCCCTCGGCCACGAAACTCAACACGACGCCGGGCGCGAGGGCCGAGGTGGCCTCGACCACGACGGCGGCCAGGGTCGAGGCGATGCCGTCGTTGATCCGGAGGGTGAAGACACGTTCCAGATCCGCGACCCGTACCGCACGTTCGGCGTTCACCAGCACCGACGCCTCCTCCAGCAGCGAGCGCACCCGAGGGGCGATGCGCAGGGCGAACGGCGTGGGCACCATGGCCCGCCCGGCGCGGACCAGGACCGGGTCCCGCACGGCCCGGCGCAGTCTGTTCAGCGCGCGGCTGGTCGCCGGAATCGACAGCCGCAGGCGTTCCGACGCCGCGGTCACGCTGCGCTCCTCGACCACAACATCGAAGACGCGCAACAGATTCAGATCGAACTGGTCCGCCATAGTTGCATCCTACGCAATTCATCTTTATCAAAGTTGCGTCGCACGATAGGGCTGAAAATTTCTACCGTCGACGCATGTCCTTGGAATACCGCTCTTCACCACAGGTCCCGACCGACAGCGGCGGTCCGATCCGGCAGCGTGTGCTGCTGACGGTCATGTGTTCCTGTGTCGTCCTCGTCATCGGCATGGTCGCCGCGGTCAATCTGGCGGTGCCGCTGTTGGCGGCGAGCAGCGTACGGCCGTCCGCGCCCGGTCTGCTGTGGATCGTCGACAGCTATCTCGTGGTGTTCGCGTGCCTGGTCATCCCCGGCGGCGCCGCGGGTGATCGCTTCGGACGCAAGGGAGTTCTGCTGGCCGGGCTGGCACTGTTCGCGGGCGGCGCGCTGCTCTCGGCGATCGCGCCCACGGTTCCCGTGCTGCTGGCCGGGCGCGCGATCACGGGCCTCGGCGCCGCCGCCGTACTGCCCAACACCCTGGCTGTGCTCCTGCACGCCGTCCCCGCCGGTCGCCGCGCCGCGACGATCGCGACCTGGGCGTCGATGACCGGGATCGGCGGCGTCGTCGGAAACCTCGGCGGCGGCGCGATTCTCACCACCGGGTCATGGCGGTGGCTCTTCGCCGCCGCCGCGCCGATCGCCGTTGCCCTGATCGCGGCGACCGCGAGCGTGGTGCCGGTCTCGCCCCGCCACGACCGCCGATTCGATCCGCTCGGCACCCTTCTGCTGGTCGGCGCGTCCACCGCGCTGCTGTTCGCGATCGTCGAGGGTCCGACCGCCGGCTGGACCGGGCCGCCGGTGCTCGTCGGATTCGGCTGCGCGGCAGGATTGTTCGCGGCGTGGGTGGTGACGGAACTACTGGTCGAACATCCGCTGCTCGACCCTCGGCTGTTCCGCATCCCCGCTCTGCGCAGCGCCTGCCTCGGTATGATCGCCGTCTTCTTCGGCATGTTCGCGCTGTTCTACCTCAACGCCTCGTTCCTGCAATACGGTATGGGATTCGGCACCCTGCGCACCGGACTGGCGATCGTGCCGCTGACGGCGCCGATCATTCTCGGCGCGTCACGCGTGGCGCTGCTCACCCGGCGGATCGGTCTCGACGCGACCATCGCGCTGGCCTTCGTCGGTGTCGGTATCGGACTGCTAGGCCTGTCCACGACGGACCCCGACACCCCCTACCTCGCGTACGCGGCGTGGCTGGTGGTCACCGGCGCCGGGGTGACGCTTGCCCTGCCGACCCTGTCGGGCGTTATCGCGGGATCGCTGCCGCCCGAACAGGCCGGGGCCGCCACCGGATTGCAGGCCACCACCCGCGAATTCGGCAGTGCCCTCGGCGTCGCCGTGGCGGGCACCATCCTGACCGCGCGCTTCAGCGCCGCCCTGCCAGACCCCGGCACGGGCGGCCCGGCACCGCACACCGTGGAGGAAGCGGCGGTCGCGGCGGGACCCGAGCACGCCCACGAGATCGCCACGGCCTTCATCGGGGCGGCGGACGGGGCGTTTCGCGTCATCGGGTGCACGGTGCTCGTCCTGGGCGCGCTCACGGTGGGCCAAGCGGTACTGGGCCGCCGGGCCGGCGCGTCGGGCACCGGAACGTCTCACGCGTCGCGCAGGATCTGACGTCCTTCGCGCAGCCAGGTCGCGGCAGTGGTCTCGTCGAGGTAACCGCCGGCGAGCACACCGGAGACGAACACCTCGTCGGCCCGTTCCGGCGGGAAGTTCTCGTCGCCGTAGACGTCACCGATGAGGAACGCGTCGAACTCGGCGTCGGGAATCGGGAAGTACAGGGAGTAGGACAGCACCTGGGCGCGGATCTCGCCGGCCCAGAGCGTCCCGCCGTCGTCACCGTGGTCGCACAGCACCACGGTGGCGACCTCGAGCACACCGCTGATCGACGCGCCGATGCCGTAGCGGAACATCGCCGACTCGGCCCACACATCGCCCTGCACCACCAGCAGACTGCCGTAGCCGTCCGCACCCGCGGTCGCGTCGAGGGCTCCCTCGACGATCAGGTCACCGCGAATCGCCACCGCGTAGCCGTCCTCCGCGTGCGCGTCGAGCAGCGCCGTGGTGTCGACCACGTGGACGTCGCCGTCGTAGAAGACGACCTCGTCGAGGGCGCAGTCCGGCCACGACACCTCGGGCATCAGCAGCGCGGCCTCCGCGAGCGGCATCGTCTTCCCGCTCCCGACGTCGAGCACGGGTCGGCCACCGCGACCGACAGTGCGGCGGCGGGGCGGACCGAACTCCTGCCGGGGCGCCAGGTACACCGTGTCCGGCGCGGCGGTGCCGTCGAAATACAACGCGCCGCTGAACCGGTACGGCGGTCCCTGCTGGGTCCAGCCACCGTAGAGGTGACCGTCGCCCCAGCGCAGGATGCTGGTGAGCCGGTAGGGCGGCTCCACGGCCGGGAATTCCCGCAGCGCACCGTCGCACCCGAGGAAGCCGACGAATCCGTCGCGACCGACGACGAGGAAGCCGTCGCGGTCCGGATCGTGGAGCACCCGCTCCAGGTCGAGCGCGGGAACGTTGTCGCACGGAATCGGCGAGCCACCGGGGGCGGCCAGCGACAGCTGGCCCTCGTCACCGGCGACGGCCAGAGTGCCGTCGGGTGCGAAGGCGGCGGCGGTCAACGGCGCGTGTCCGGAGAACACCTGCCGCACGGAGCCGTCGGCCGACAGCTGGATCAGCTCGTGTCCCGCGACGAACATCAGGTCGTTCTCGGGGGTCACGACCACGCCGACGATGTGGTTCTCGGTGAACCGTGGACGCACGGTCAGCTCGCTGGTTCTCGGGTCCAGGGTGGCGACGAATCCGTCGTCTCCGGTGACCCAGATCGACGCGTCGACGTCGACCAACGCGTACAGGCAGCCCTGCTGATCGGTCGCGATCCGCTCGACCCGCTCCGCGCTCACGATCGCGAGGTAGCCGGATTCGCCCGCCACGACGATCTTCTCGTCGCCGATCGGCAGCACCGCGCGCAGACCGTGCGCGTCGATCGGGCGCGACCGCCAGCCGTCGGCATCGAACCGCAGGACCGCGCTCGCACCGCGACCGCCACCGGCCGCCCAGATCGTGCCGTCGCGACTCGCCAGCGCCAGCGGACCCGGAATCGTGCCGAGCACCGGATGCCCATCGATAAACAACGCGTTCACGAAATCGCAGCCTACCGAACGGATCCGCTCCGATCTCGCCGGCCGCCGGAATCGAATCGCGCGCCCGGCGCAAGCGCCCGCTCTCCGATATCGCCTGTGGCCGAATCGGTTTCGCGAAGAGTCCGCTGAAGATCCGCTCATGCGGGAACCGTCTGCCGATCACGAGCCGCACGCCTCGATCACGTGTGGGTCGCCGGGGTTCGCCTATATTGGTGCACCGTGTCCACGATCGACGACCTGCATCGCTTCGAGCCCGTGTCGGATCCGCGACCGGTCGACAGCCCATGGCCGCCACTGGTGTGGCCGATCCCCGACGAGGTCGTGCTGACCGGTGACGTCGTGCGGCTGACGACAGCCGATCCGGAAGCCGACGCCGCCGAACTGTTCCGCGCCCTCGATCACGAGCAAGCGTGGACCCACATCCCCCTGCGTACCGAGGACGCCGACCGATTGGCGGATCAACTCGCGCGCTGGCGCGCCGATCCCGAATGGCACCCGTGGACGGTGCGCCTGGTTCGCGACGTTCGCGGCATCCCCGCGGGTTCGATCATCGGCATGACGTCCTACCTCAATGTGAGCGTGCGGGACGCGCGGCTCGAGATCGGGGCCACCGTGTACTCGCCCGCGGTCTGGGGTAGCGCGGTGAACCCGGCGGCCAAACATCTGCTGCTCGGTTACGCGTTCGACACCCTGCGCACCGGCCGGGTCCAGATCAAGACCGATGTCAGAAACCATCGCTCCCAGCAAGCCATCGCGCGCCTCGGCGCTCACTACGAGGGAACGCTGCGCCGAGAGTTCCGGCGCACGGACGGCACCGTCCGCGACACCGCTCTGTTCTCGATCACGGCCGAGGACTGGCCGGATGTGAACGAGCGATTGACCGCACGCCTGCGCACTCACGACGCGAAGCTCTGACAACGCCGCCGGTACCCGTCCGCGACGACGTCGCGTTCGGACCGGAACCGCCATATCGCGCGACCCGCGAAAACGACTCGTGGCGGGTGCGAACCGAATCGCACCCGCCACGTTCGCAGTCACACGGACTGCTCAGTCCTCATCAGTCGATCGAGCAGCCGCCGACCGGCTTGTCGGCGATCCGGTCGAGCAGATAGATGAACGCGTTGTCCGGGCCGAAGCCGTCGATGATCTCCGGACCGAAGTGGTTGGGGATCGTCGCGCCCGACAGGATCGGGGGCAGCTCGTTGGTGCGGAAGGTGACCGTCGCGCCCTGGCCACACCACTCCTCGGCGAGGCGGTGCGCCTGGCCGTACGGAACGGTGTCATCGTTGCGACCGCTGGTGATCAGGACCGGCGTCGTCGGTTTGCGGCTGCCCAGACGCAGCTCGGCCAGCACCGGGGCCGCCTCGGGCATGTTGATCAGGTGCTCCGAGAGCGAGCGGCCGTCGATCGTCCACGCATTGGTCCGCTGGAACGGGTAGCGCAGGATCAGGTCGGCGACACAGGTGTTGCTCAGCGTCGCCATCATGGCGCGACCTTCGGGCGTGGTCACCCGGTCGACGGCCCGCTGCAGGTCCGGGTACCGGGCGAGCATCCCGTTGATGCCGTAGGCGATGGCGCCGCCGATCAGTGCGCCGTCGATCCGGTTCAGGATCTCGGTCAGGTCGGCGACCGGGCCGCCGGCCCAGGTGCCCTTGAGGTTCAGTTCCGGTGCGTACTCCGGCAGCAGCTCGGCCGCCGCCGCGGTGGCGCCGCCGCCCTGCGAGTAACCCCAGAACACCACAGGGGTGTCGGAACCGACGCCCGCGATGGCATTGGCCGCCCGCGCGCCGTCGAGGACCGCGTAGGCGCTCTCGAACCGGTTGGCGTAGGTGTGGATTCCCGGAGTGCCCAGACCGATGTAGTCGGTGACCAGCACGCGGGCGCCGAGGGCGCTCCACACCGCCGAGGAAGGCAGTTCCTGGTTCGCCGAGAGGCCGAGCTCCGGAGCGGAGGTCACGGAGATGCCCGTGGAGAACGCCACCGACATCGCGCACTGGTCACCCTGGCCGGAGGTGCCGGGCGCGATCACGACGGTCGGTCGCGGGCCGGGGCCCTGCCACGGGTTGGTCGCTTCGATGTAGGTGCCGGAGACGGCGACGGGGGAGCCGTCCTGGAGGCGGCTCGTGTACATCACGTGCTCGGCCTTCGTCGGCCAGCCGGTCGCGGTCGGCAGGGTCGCCAGGATGGTCATCGGGGCGGTCTTGATGATCGCGCCCGGAGCCTGGGGGATCAGCGTGGGCGGGGTGTAGAACGCGCCGGCCGGGTCCGCGGTCGCCTGCTGGACGCCGATTCCCTGACCGGCCACCGCTGCCACACACACCAACGCCGTCATCGCGGCGTTGCGGGCCCGGGATCGTGCCTTTTGCATTCAAGTCTCCATCGATGCCACGCCCGCATCGTCGCGGGTGTGCCCTGAGTCGCAGCCGTAATCGTTCATGATCCAGGTCACGAAGTCTGCGAACCGAACAGTAACATGGTTACCGAGCTGATAGAAATTCCGGACGAACAGCGAAGGCCTACTACCGAGCGCGCCGAACGGCCGTGCCTGCGCCCAGTGGGAGTCGTAGCACTTCGACACCGAGCAGAGGATGCTGGAGATCAGCGCTCGTCGCGAATCCGACACCGGGATCGTCGGTCCGCGCTCGGTATTCGCGCGGCCCGTCCGCCGATCGGCGAATTCACGGCGAATGCGAGATGACCCACGGATCGGCGTGGTTCCCACGACCGTCTGCCGCCCCGAGGAGACAACCGCGTCGACTATCGACCCCGAGAACGGGCAAGGACGGAGTCCATTCCCCGCTATTCCCGCAAATTCTCAGCTTTCTTCTGGTTGGATGTGACGCAGGGTGTGTACAGGAGGTGTCACCCACGGTGCCCGCACGACGATTCGCTCAGCAATGGGCTGCTCACCTGTCCGCAGTCACGCTGACGACGCTCGAACAGGAGCGACTCGTCGAGGCACTGGAGAGCCTCCTCGACCGGCTGATGATCTCGATGACCGGCCCGTGCTGGGATCTCGACGTCGCCGAGACCCTCGGGAGCGACCTGGCCGAGCTGGGGTTCAACTCACCCGACGCGGTCGAGGCTTCGCTACCGACCCTGCGTGCGGTGTATCGACACCTCGATGCCGACCCCGATCTGTTCGACCGTTTCGCGTCCCGCTTCGGATTCGGCGTCGGTCGCCGCAGCGTGTCGTCCCCGGTGACGCCGTCGGCGGCCGACGGGTTCGAGGTCGCGTTCCGGCACGCCTCGGTGGCGATGTCCATCGGCGACGCGGAGGGCCGCATCATCGACGCCAACCCGGCCTTCGAGCGGCTGATGGGCCACCCGCTCGACCTGCTGCGCGGACTCGACGGCTTCGACCTGGCCGGCGAGGAGGCCGACCTCCAGCGGCGACGCGTGATCGCCGAACTGGCCTCGACCGAGTCGGGCACCGTGCGCTTCGAGATAAGTCAGCCCGGCCCCGACGGCACCATGATGTGGGTCGCGTGGACGGTCACCCAATGCCGCTCGGCCAACGGCGAGCGAACCTACCTCCTCGGCTTCGGCCAGGATCTCACCGAACACCACGCCGCCGCCGAACAGCTGCAGTGGCAGGCCGACCACGACCCGCTCACCGGCCTGTCCAACCGGCGCCATCTCCACGCCGAACTGCGCGCCCTGATCACCGCCGCCGAACCCGCCGAGCGGGCCGCGATCTGCGCGCTCGACGTGGACGGTTTCAAAGCGGTCAACGACACCTACGGCCACCTCGTCGGCGACCAGATCCTCGTCGAGTTGGCCGAGCGATTGCAGCAGAGCCTCGGTTCCGACGGGAAGCTGCTGACCCGCCTGGGCGGGGACGAGTTCATCGTCGTGCTCCCACCGCCCTCGGTCCACCACATTCGCGAGACCATCTGCCTGCTGCGCGGCGCGGTCAACGAACCGTTCACCATGGTCGACACCCCGTTGTCCGTCTCGGTCAGCATCGGCGCGATCGTGACGCCACTGACCGATCTGACAGTTCACGATTTGCTCGCCCGAGCCGACGCGTGCCTGTACGAGGCCAAGGCCCTCGGCAGCAATCGATGGGTGCTGCGCACGGAGTGTCCGACGGCGAGCTCGACGGCTCCCGAATCCGGTCCCGCTGAGCTGGGGTCGGTGTCAGCCGATCGCGGTCAGGTGTTCGAACCCGGCCGATGACGCCATCTCGGGTAGTCGGCGGATTCCGCCGTTCTGCGCCCACTGTCCCTCGGGAACCTCGTGGATGACGCAGGAGGTGACCACCATCCGAGAATCGTCGTCGGCTCTGGTCGCGCGCGCCGCGTCCTGGAGTTCGCGCGCGAACCGCGCCTTGCGCGCCGCGTCGAGGACGCCGGCGCTGACCTGCCAGTCGATGAACACGCCGGCGACCGCGTCCTCGACCCGCTGTCCGGCCGAGTAGAAGCTGCCGGGGGCGAGTTCGGTGAACAGCACCAGCGCGCCCATCCGGCTACGGGGGTCGTCGGGAATCGATTCGGCGCGACACGCCGCCTCGGTGAGCGCGGTAGCCAACCGCGCTTTCTGCTCGTCGTCGAATGCTCTGGGGGTCAACGTCACTCGCATCAGTGGCATGTCGTGCCTTCCGTGTGTCCGGTCTTCGGTGACAACGATGCCCCGCGCGCCCCGGGGGCGACCAGTGGCAGGAATGACAATTTTCTTGCACAATTCGCCACATGATCGGCATCGACGCACTCGTTCTTGATGGTGCCAGCGCCAGCGCGGTGGGCACGACCGTCGACGTGGTGTCCGCGGCGAACCGAATCCTCGGCACACCCACGTTCGACCTGCGTCTCATCTCCCCCGGCAGCCAGGTGGTCCTGCGCGGCGGACTGACCGCGACCGCGCAGCCACTCACCCGAGCAGCGCCACGCGAGGTCGTCGTGGTGCCCGGTCTCGGCGCCGCCGACCCCGAGGAGCTCGCCGACCGGCTCGCCGCGCCCGATATCGACCCCGCCGGACGCTGGCTCACCGGCGCCCACGCGCACGGTACGACGATCGCCGCCTCCTGTACCGCCGTGTTCGTCCTCGCCGCCTGCGGTCTGCTCGCGCGACGCCGCTGTGTCACGACCTGGTGGCTCGGCGGCGAACTCACCCGGATCGCGCCCGCCGCGCACGTGGTGATCGAGGAAATGGTGGTGCGCGACGGGCCGATCTGGACGGCGGGCAGCGCGTTCGCGCACATCGACCTGATGCTGGCGCTGACGCGGTTCCTCGGCGGTGCCGCGCTGACCGACGAACTGGCCCGTCGGCTCGTCGTCGACGAACGCACCTCGCAGGCCGCGTTCCTCATTCCGTCGCATCTGGCAGCCCGCGACGAGACCGTCGCGGCGCTCGAATCCTTCGTGCGGACCCATCTGGACCAGCCGCACACACTGGACTCGCTAGCTCGGTGGTGCCGCGTGAGCCCACGGACCTTGGCGCGACGCACCGATCGCGCCGTCGGCCTCAGCCCGATGCAACTCGTGCAGCGAGTCCGACTCGAGCACGCGCTGCACCTGCTGCGCACCACCCATCTCCCCCTCGGGGAGATCGCGGCGGCCGTCGGCGCGGCCGACCCGGCGACGCTGCACCGGCTCGTCAAACGCCACACCGGGCGATCGCCGGGCGCGCTGCGGCCAGGAACAGCCCGCTGACGCGCCCCGCGACTACGCGGTGAACAGCGCGACGAAGGCCAGCGAGGTGACGGTCGGCAAGAGCAGGCCCACCACCTTGCCGACCGTCGCCCGATACCGCTGCGGAAAAGCCCATGGCAGCGCGCACACGGTGACCATCGAGGTGGGCACCGCCGACACCGTGCCGAAGATCAGTCCGTAGCCGTGCGGATCGAACGCGGGATCGGCGATCAGCCGCGATTCGAACACCGTCACCACACACCGGAGCCAGGCCAGACCCGCCACCACCCCGAGACCACCCACGGCCACCACCCAGCAGCGCCGCCACCACCCTCGGATCGGCACCCTCGGTCGCACACCCGGGCGACCTACACCCTGTGTCGACTCCGCCGAAACCACGAGCCCCTGTCGACCGATCATCCACGCCATGTAGCTCCACCCCCGCCAACATCACACCAGAGATTCGGTTGTCGCACAGAGGAAAAGGTCGCCCGTCGGTGGTTCGGACGTGTCACCGTAGGCTTCCCGAATGAGAATTTCGGGTGTGCGCGCGGGAGCGCTGTGTGTGGCGATGGTGGCCGCGATCAGCGTCGCCGACGCCGCACCGACCACCGCCGCGCCGACGACGACGACGAATTGCACCGGATGGCACAGCGATACCGTGGCCGCCGGCCTCGGCCAGTTGGAGAACCTCGAACCCGACGGTCGGGGCGGCTTCTATGTTTCGGGGTACCGCAAGATCTATCACGTCGACGGTTCCGGATCGGTGCGCACGGTGCTGGACGATGTCGCTGCCCCCGGCGGCTTGCAACTGGACGGAACCACCCTCTATCTACTCACCCGCTCCGACGGCGAGCTGTGGCGCTATGACACTGTCACCGAGCAGCTTTCGCACATGGTCGACTTTCCCGGCAACGGCCTGCTCCGCTTGCCGGACGGCGACTTCCTGACGACCTGGATCGGTACCGAGGACGGACCGTCACGAGGGGTCTCCCGCTACGACCACACCACCGGCGAGGTCGTCGCGAACTGGTCGCCGACGCCGCGAGCGGAAGGACTGTCCCTGAGCCCGGACCACCGCGCGGTCTACACCGACGACCTGTTCACCGGCCAGATCTACCGGATCCCGCTGGACGCGCCCGACCGCTGGACAGTGGTGACAAGGATCCCCGGACTGCTACCCGGCCCCGACGACGTGACCGCGAGCGCCGAGGGCGACCTCTACGTCGCGGGCCACGTCTCCGGCACGGTCCATCGCGTCCACCTCGAGTCGGGCGCGAGCTGCGTCATCGCCGCCGACCTGGCGAAGGGCTGGGCGGGCCCGACTTCGGTCCGCATCGGACCCGACGGCGACCGGTCGGCGCTGTATGTCACCTCCTTCGACGGCACCCTGCGTCGGTTACGTCCGCCGAGCGACGTACGACTCACCCCGATCGACGCCGTCTGACCGGACCGCCCACCCGTCCGAATGAACCGAACACCCGGATCAGTGATGGAACAGGCGCAGTCGCGTCCGAACGAGTCCGATGCGGTGCCCACGACAGACGTCGGCGCCGACATCCACAACGGAGGCTCGCTGACGAGGATCTATGCCGTAGCGCAGATCCATTGCCGCACTCCACTTCCCGAACTCGAGTTCGGGAGCACCCCGGCGGACGACGCGCCGATGATGCGCTTCCTCGTGGTCGTGATCCACGTGACGCCAGTCGCGAAACCCACTCTCGGACACGAGAGGAACGCTCGTATCCGACTCCCGACACCAGCGGCTGCCGAACATCACAAATCAGCGGTGGCGCCACCCGAGTGGACTTCTGCCGTGCGGGTCGTGCAGGGTTCCGGCGCGCAGTCGGGACGTGAAGTTCGTCAGGGCGTGCTCGAACAGCCTACGGTCGCCGACCAGGACTGCCGCCGCCCCCAGCTGCAGCGGGAAACACGCACGATGGCGCAGTGCGCGCTCTATGGAAGCTCCGTTCTCGGCGACAGCCTCGACCGCTCGAGCCCCGTAGAAGCTGATCAGCGACGCGAGGTCGATCGCGGGATCGCCCAGGCACATGTGGTCGAAGTCGATCAGCGAGCGGATCCGCTCGCCGTCCCACAGCACATTGTGCGGTCCGAAATCTCCGTGGACGAGACCGGTCGATGCTTCGGCTTCGGCCGCGAGCAACTCCTGCACGATCCGGCGCGCGAGGGCGGCCTCGAGCGGGTCGAGTATCGCGACGATATGATCGTCGACGATGTCGGGCCACCGTTGCCCACCGCACCACGCGCGGGGCGCGGCGATGCCGCGCGGCACGTCCGCCGGGTCGACCGCGCGGAGCCCGTCCAACAGCCGCGCGAACTCGGCGGCGACCGAGGGCCAGCCGAGATCAGGTCGATGCTCACCGGGCGCCGGGGTCACCAGCATCGCCGAACGGGCACTGTCCTCGACCACGCCCGACAGCGGACGTGGATGTTCGACGGGCAGCCCGAGCGCGGTCGCTGCGGTCAGGTTGGCGTGTTCGCGGGCCAGTCGTCGCGGCTGCGGTCCGTGGCACGACACGCGAGCCACCGCCGTCGCGGTGAGCGCGACGTGGTGGAAGCACCCCTTGTGCAGGACAGCTCGGCGCCAGTCGTGGTCGGGCCAGACCTCGGTGAGCCAGGCGAGCAGCTCGGCGCGCATCAGATCCCCTTGAAGTCACCCGGTGGGCGAGTGTCGGCGTTGGCGGCGAATTCCGAGCATCGCGGGCACTCGGCGACGATCGGATGAGTGCAGGCGGCGAGGTGTTCGAGGAACTGATCCGTCGCCCGCAGCAGCGCGATCCGGGCGCGTACCGCGGCGCGGTGCTCGGCGATCAACTCCAGTCGACCGGGGTGGGCGGACAGGCCGAGTCGGCGCATCTGCTCGAGCGACAGCCCGGCTCGTTGCAGGGTCTGGATCAGCCGGGCGTAGTCGAGAATGTGTTCGTCGTAGATGCGGTGCCCCGAAGGACTGCGCGGTGGCGCGAGCAGCCCGACCGATTCCCAGTGTCGGAGCACATGCGTCTCGACCCCGAGGGCGGCTGCGGCATCACCGATCTTCATCGCCGGCGTCACGGACACGATTTCCCCTTTACTTCATGTCGACATCAAGTATTACCGTGCCGTCATGTCTGATCCAGTACCCACCCCCGGCCTGCTCGAATGCTGCTCTGCGGCGGTCGGAACGGTGCGCGGTGCGGTGCGACCGCGCCCCGCCGACGAGCGGTTGCTGCGTTCGCTCACCGACGCGGGACTGCCCACCGCTCGACGCATCGTCACCGTGACCCCGTTGGCTCAGGTATCCCGATCGGTGCCGACGATGGCAGTCGTGGAAGGGCGTTTCGCACCCCGCCGGATCGCCAACTCGTTGAGCTCGTTCGTGATCCGGCACCCCGAAGCCACCTTCGTCGTCGATCCGGGCTATTGCGTCGACGCCGATCGCCGCGCCATCGCGCAGCTGCCGAGAATATTGCGGATGGCCGTGCGTCCGCCGTCGGACACCATCCCGACGATCACCGCGCTGCGCGCCGAATCCTCGCTGCCCGCACTCGATTTCGCCCTGCCGACCCACGCGCACTGGGATCATGTGTGCGGCTTGCTCGACCTGCCGGGCCTGCCGCTACACCTACACAGTGTCGAGCACCGCTGGATCGCCACCGGCGCGGTCGCTCCCGTCGGCGGGGTGCGCGACGCGCTGACCGACCGTCGTCTCGTCGAATACGACCTCGACGGACCACCCGTCCTCACCTTCGGTCGCAGCCACGACCTGTTCGGCGACGGCAGCGTGGTCCTGGTCGACCTCGCCGGCCACACCCCCGGCAGCATCGGCATCCTCGCCCACACCGGAAGCGGTTGGGTCCTGTTGGCCGGCGACGCCGCCTGGCATTCGCTCCAGATCGACGAACTTCGTCAAAAGTCCAGCTTCCCCGGCAATTTCGCCGACGACGACCGCGCCCTCACCTTCGAAACCCTGCACCGGCTGCACCTGGCTCGCCACACCGTCACGATCGTCCCGACCCACGACTACGACGCGACGCGACGACTCGCGGCGCGCGTCTAGGTCCGGACGAGGTCGTAGACATAGGAACGGTCACCCTTTCGGCTCACCCACACACCTTCGGGCGGGAGATCTCCCGGGCCCGCATCGTCGAACGGGCGGCTCGACACCGTGCCGTTCGCGTCGCACACCACCCAGCCGAAATCCGGCAGCCGACGACACCAGAGATCGAGGTCGACCCGCCGATAGGACGGGTACCCCGGCGCTGTCGTCTCGCGAACGAACTCGTAGGTCAACCCGTCCACCCGCCGCACGAACCGCACACCTGACATCACAGCATCCTGACCGAGATTCGCGGCCCCGTCGATCGCATTTCATGGACCGGCGGGTCCGCACGACGCCGATCACACCGCGACGCGGGCCCGACGCCGGCCCAGCAGCACGCACACCACCGCCGCGATCGCGAAGAGTGGATGCAGGTAGCGATCCCGCATGTCCACCGGAACGGCGGCCACCAGGGTGTTCCCGTCGAATGCCTCCGACACCGTCGCCAGTAGATAGATCGCCCCCACCGTCAGCGCGACCCGGTCGGTCCAGTGCGGACAGGCCACACCGAATACCAACAGCGCCACCATGATCAGCTGCCACACCGAACGCCAGCCGGTGCCGGGCACCGCGAAATCCGCGCCCATCACCAGTGTGGACGTGGCGCGCACGCCGAGCACCAGCGCCAGAGCCGCGCAGTACCACCACGCCGCGGACCGACCAGACACCATGAATCTCTCCTCACCGACCGTTACTGCCACGGTGGCATTAACAGCTCCGACTATAGTGCCACCATGGCAGTAACCGCCACGGGAAGTTCCGAATCACAGCCACGACGCCGTCGCACACCGGAAGCGGCCCGGCAGGAAATACTGTCCGCCGCGGCCGATCTGCTCACCCGTCGACCGATCGAGGAACTCACCGTCGCCACCCTGATGGCGCATACGACGCTCTCGCGCAAGTCGTTCTACGTCTACTTCCACGATCGGGTCGAATTGCTCGAAGCACTGGTGCGACCCCTGCGCGTAGAAGCCGACACCACCCTGGAGCAGTGGTCCCACGCCGACGACCCGGTAGCGGCCGGACTCGCCGCCCTCACCGCCGCCGCGCACACCTACCGACGCCACGGCCCCGTCCTGCGCGCCATCTTCTACTCGAGCAGTACCGAACCCGACCTCGTGGCGCTGCGCGCGGCGCTCGTCGATCCGGTGGTCGCGGTCGCCAACCGCGTCGTGCGACACCTCGCCCCCGACCTACCCGACCCCACCGGGACAGCCTCGGCGCTGGTCACGATGAACGTGCATGTCCTGCTCGGCCTCCGACCCGATACGAGCGAGGCCGACGTGGACGCCACCATCGACACACTCTCGACGATCTGGCGGCGGACACTACGCGTCGAACACCGATAGCCGACCCCGTCAACCAACGGAATCGACACGATCGCACTACCCGACCGGAACACGCACGTAGACAGGCAGTTCGAGCAAATGCATCACGCTCGGAAAATATAGCTTTAGGCTATCACTCGGCTCGGGATTGCCTATCGACAGCGGCGCCCAGCCGTGTTTTCACGCGATGAATCCATCCGTCCATCGACGAGTCGAGGAGCAGGTACATGCCTGTTGTCAACGTTTGGGGTTCGATCAGTCCTACCACCCGTACCGCACATCCCGAACCGCCGGAGCCCCACGACGAGTGGTCGCTCGCCGGAGGTACCGCGTGGGTCTACTACAGCCCGCTCAACCGCCGACAGCTCGTCCGACCGGTTATCCTCGCGGACGGATTCTCCACCGGCGCAAGCGATCTCGCGGAATTGTGGGCCGGTCTCGAAGAGAACGGCGACTACCGTTTCATCAGCGAGCTGCACGCGACCGGTCGTGACGTGATCATCCTGGGCTACCACAACCGCGCGGCATCGATCCTCGACAACGCCGACACCGCCATCGAGTGCATCCGCCGGACCCTGTCCGAGCGGGTCGGTCGCGCGAAGCTCGCGGTGGGCGGCTTCAGCATGGGCGGGCTGGTCACCCGCTACGCGCTGGCCAAGATGGAGAACGACCCGTCGCTGCCCGATGCGGAGACGAGCACCTACTTCTCCTATGACACCCCGCATCGCGGTGCGTGGCTGCCGATCTCGGTGCAGGCGTTCGCGCACTTCACCAAGGACAACTGGGGCTCGAACATGCCCATCTTCGGCCAGTTCTCCGACCTGATCAACAGCGCCGCCGCACGTCAGATGGCTCGCTGGCACATCAGCAAGATCAGCGAAACTCCCGAGCAGGATGCCGAACGCACCGCATTCCTGCGCAAGCTCGACGAGGTCGGTGGCTGGCCGCGCGGCGTCCGCAAGGTCGGCGTCGCCAACGGCGTCGACAACGGCCGAGGCAACGGCATCGAACCCGGTGTCGTCGCCGCTGTCGGACGCGGCCAGGCGCTGCCCGAAGCCACGCTGTTCACCCAGGCACGAGGCGAGCAGATCGTAGCGACCCTGGACAGCGCCGACCAGCCCGCCGTCCACATTCGCACCGCCGGACTGCCCGACCTCGACGGTGCCCCCGGCGGCCTGTTCCCCGAAAGCACCGTGCTGCCGGGCAATCCGGGCAACTTCGGCATGGCCTCCATGCTCATGTTCGCGCTGGGCTGCGAAACCGAACTGCCCGTGAACACTTCGTGTTTCATCCCCACCATCAGCGCCGTCGCCGCGAAGGAGATCGACGACCGCACAGCCCTCTACAGCCCGATCCGCCCCGATGACAGCGAACTCGACGCCTTCCTCTGCGCGAGCACCAATCAGGGCCACACCGCGATGACCGAGGAACTGGGCGCCTGGATCGTCAACGAGATCCTCTCCACCGACTAGTACCGGGTAGCCCTGGACCGCTGCGGCCGTACCGACACGACATGTCGGTACGGCCGTGCGCTCGATCGAACAACGAATCGGACTGGTAACCGAACAATCATCTGCCGCAAGCTCGCACCATCGCCAAGACTTCAGGAGGTTCGCGATGGTTCGCAGAGGTGAACACGCGGTGGTGCTCGGCGCGAGCATGGCAGGTCTGCTCGCCGCCCGAGTGTTGTCCGATTCCTACGACCGGGTCACCGTGGTGGAGCGAGACCGCCTCGACGCCGGACCCGGCCCGCGCCGCGGCGTGCCGCAGGGCAAACACATTCACGCGTTGCTGCCCAGCGGTTCCGAGGCGTTGGAGAGCCTGTTCCCCGGACTGCTCGACGAACTCGTCGCCGCGGGAACCAAGGTGGTCGAGGACTACACCGATTTCTACTTCTCCATCGCGGGCAATCGCCTCTCGGCCGCCGTACAGCCGCGAGTGCCGACCTACCTGCCGACGAGGCCGCATCTGGAAGGCCATGTCCGAGAACGTGTTCGATCGCTACCGTCGGTGCGGATCGTCGACGGCCACGACGTGGTCGGGCTGATCCCGGCGGAGATCGGCGACCGGATCACCGGTGTCCGGGTCATCTCGCGCGCGCCGGGCAGCGCGGCCGAGGTCCTTGCTTGCGACCTCGTCGTGGACGCGACGGGCCGCAGCTCCCGGACACCGGCCTGGCTGACCGGCCTCGGCTACGAAACACCGCCCGAGGAAGCGGTTTCGGTCCACATCGGCTACTCGAGCCTGTCGCTGCGGCCTGCCCCCGGCACGGAGCCGGAGACACTGGTGCTGATCGGACCCGCTCCGGATCGGCCGATCGGCATGGCGTTGCTCGCCACCGAGGACGACACCTGGCTGTTCACCGCCACCGGCTATCGCGACCATCATCCGGGCACGACCTTCGACGAACTCGTCGAGTTCGTCACGCCGTTCGCCCCACCCCACGTCCTCGACGCGCTGCGCCGCGCGGAGCCGTTGTCGAGTGCGGTGACGTACCGCTACGACGCCAATCGCCGTCGGCGCTACGACCTGGTCGGTCGATTCCCGCGGGGACTGATCGTGATGGGCGACGCGATGTGTGGATTCAATCCCATCTACGCACAGGGAATGTCGGTCGCCGCGTTGCAGGCCGTGGCGCTGCGCGAGTGTCTGCGCACCGCGGGCGAGGACCTGGAGCGTCGCTTCTTCCGTGCCGCCGCGCAACCGGTGGGCGTGGCGTGGGGTCTGGCCGTCGGCGCGGACCTGACTCAGCCACTGGTGCTGGGGCGGCGAACGGCCCGCATTCGACTTGTCAACGGTTACGTCCGTCGGCTGCTCGAAGTCGGCAGACACGACCCGATAGTGGCCGCTCGGTTCCTGCGGGTTTCGGCCCTGCTGGATCATCCGAGCCGACTGCTGATGCCGACTACCATCGCGCGGGTGATGCTCGGCACGCGCCGAACACGAGGGATCGACGACTGATGGACCACTGGCGATGACCGACTCCAGCACAACCGTGGCCGCACGGCTGCGTTCAGCACGACGGCGGCGATTCGTGGGACGCGCCGCCGAAGTCGAGCTGTTCCTGTCGGCGCTCGCGGCGACAGAACTGCCCTTCGCGGTGCTGTATCTCTACGGCCCCGGCGGGGTCGGCAAGACCACGCTGCTGGCCGAACTCGTCGAGTTGGCCGAGGCCGCGGGTGCGAGCACCGCCCGGGTGGACGGTCGTGCCGTCGAATCATCGCCCGCGGCGTTCGAAACCGCCCTCGCGCAACTGTCGCCGACGACGCAGCGGTCGGTAGTCTTCATCGATACGTTCGAACACCTTGCCCCGCTGGATGACTGGCTGCGGCAGACCTTCCTCCCAACAATGACCACCGATGTCCTGGTAGTGATCGCTTCCCGTCTGCCACCCACGAGCCAATGGTCGGACGACCCGGGCTGGCGGGATCTGCTGCGTGTGGTCTCCCTGCGCAACCTCGCGCCCGAAGACGCCAGGGCCTACCTCAGAATCGCCGAAGTGCCGGTCGACCGACACGACCGGCTGCTGACCCTCACCCATGGCCATCCGCTGGCATTGTCGCTGCTGGTCGACGTCATGGCCCAGACCGCGGGCGCCCTGCCGACCAGTCTGGTCGATACCCCCGACACGGTGCGCGCGCTGCTCGCCCGTTTCGTCGATTCCGTACCGAGCAAGCGCCACCGTGCCGCACTGGAGGTGTGCGCGCACGTCAGGTTCACCACCGAAGCCCTGCTGCGGGCAGCGCTCGACGAACCGGACTGCGCTGAGATATTCGAGTGGTTGCGCGGTCTCGCGATCATCGAACCGGGCCCACTCGGGCTCGCGCCGCACGAGCTCGCCCGCGACGTCCTCGACGTGGACCTGCGCTGGCGCGACCCCGAGTCCTACCTCGTGGTGCATCGCCGGGTTCGAGGGCACCTGCTCGAGGTCCTCGACGTCGCGGCGCGGCACGGGCGGCGATCGGTCGCCGACCTCGTGTTCCTGCATCGCCACAACCCGACCATCTCGGCCTACTGGGACTGGTCGACATTCGGCCGGGCGTTCCCCGACCAGTACCGTCCGCAACATCGGGAGGCCGTGCTGGCGATGACGAAACGACACCAGGGCCCCGAGCAGGCGGAGCTGGTCGAGTTCTGGCTGACTCGACAGCCCGAACAGTTCGTCATGGTCTTGGGCTCCGGCCGCACACCGATCGGCTACTTCGCCCGCTTGGCGCTGCACCTGGCCACCGAGGACGATCTGTCGACCGATCCGGGCGCACGCGCGATGTGGGACTACGCGACCAGATACGGCACACCACGGCCCGGCGAGCCGGTGTACGCGGGCCGCTTCCTCGTCGACGCCGAGCACCACCAACAGCCGTCCTCCACCATCAATGTGGTCACCGCGTGCTCGACCCATTTCTGGTTGTCCCAGCCCGATCTGACATGGGATTTCATCGGCGCCTTCGAGGACTCCGATGCGTGGGAGCCGTTCATGAGCCACATCGACTTCCATCGCGCCCGTGACGCGGACTACGAGGTGGGTGGCCGGCGGTACGCGGTGTACGCGCACGATTGGCGGCGAGTGGGGATCGCGCAGTGGCTGGATCTGACCAGTGATCGTGTCGTCGGTGCGCTGGTCGCGCGACCTGAGGCTCCCGCGCCCGAACTGGTCCTGTCCCAGCCCGAATTCGCCGACGCTGTCCGGTCGGGCTTGCGTGGACTCGTCCGCGGCGGCGTTCTCGAGCAGAATCCGTTGCTGCGATCGAAAGTCGTGTGCGGCGCGACCGGTCCGGCGACCGGCTCCGCGCTGCGTGAGCTGCTCGTCGCCATGATCGAGTCGGTGCGAGAAGACAACCGGGGCGAGAAGCTCTACCGCGTCCTCGACCGCACCTTCCTCCATCCGGCGCCGACCCAGGAACGGGCCGCTGAGCTACTCGGTCTGCCGTTCTCGACCTACCGACGCCAACTCACCCAGGGCATCGAGCGAGTGATCGCGAAGATGTGGCAGGTCGAGCTCTACGGACCGGCCGAATAGCTCCCGCCGGGCACGCTCCGAGGCCTCGAAGCGGCTCGGACTTCACGGCATCGCAGTCGCCCGGTCGCGACGACGCCGCGAACGTCCGGCCGAGCATGAACCGGGTCGCGCCGCGCACTACTGTTTCCAGAACCGATAACACTACCGTTGCGCTATTGATAACCTCTGCGAGAGGCTTTCCGAACCTCACCGCGCTCGACGAACGCCGGACCTCCGCGGAGCGGAACCGGCACGGGAGTGGCTGACACCCGCCGCCACCGGGGGGCGCCCCGGCAATGCGCCGACCGCCTCCGCGAGGAATTCGGCCACGGCGCCGACCGCCTGATCACGCATGGCGCGCCCGAAGATTCGCCCCCATCGTCGGCGCATACCGCGACACCGAGAAGAAGAGACCGCTGAGATGAGCACTACCCTACCGATTCCGCGCGGCGCCGCGGACGTCACCCACCACTGGCTGCAGGCCGCGCTGGGATCGAACGGCGTCACTGTCGTGGTCGAGGATGTGGAGGTCGCCCCGATCGGCACCGGCCAGACAGGTGCGACCTTCCGAATCACCCCTCGCTACGCGGACGCGGAGCACGACTTCCCCTCGACCTTCGTCATCAAATTACCCGCCGGCGATGACGGCGTGCGTGCCGGTGTCACGCTCGGCTATCTCAGCGAGGTCGCCTTCTATCGGAACGCCGCCGAGCAGACCAGCGTGCCGACGCCGCGCTGCTTCTACAGCGACATCACCGAGGACGGCGCGGAGTTCGCACTGCTGCTGTCCGACCTGTCCCCCGCGATTCCCGGCGACCAGGTCGCCGGCTGCGATACCGTGGCGGCACGTCAGGCCGTCACAGCGTTGGCCGGTCTGCACGGTCCGAGTTGGTGCGATCCGCGCTGGCTCGACCTCGCTGTCGCGATGCCCAAACCGGGCGACACAGCCGCAGCGGGCGGGCTCGGGGACGTGGCACGGATGGCCGCCGGCATCACCCTCGACAAGCTCGGCACGCGCATGGATCGTCGCGACCGTGACACCTTCCGCGACGCACTGAACCTGGTGACACCATGGCTGCGGGCCGAAGCCGACACAGGCCGCTTCGCCTTGCTGCACGGGGACTACCGGCTCGACAACCTCATGTTCGACAGCGCGACCGACCGCGTCAGCGTGGTCGACTGGCAAACACTCGGCATCGGGCTACCCGCGCGTGACCTCGCCTACTTCACCGCCACCAGCCTGGACCCCGACACCCGAGCGGCAGCCGAGCACGGGCTCGTAGACGCGTACCACCGGACACTGCTCGACTTCGGCGTCACCGGATACACACCCGAAACATGCTGGCAGGATTACAGATTCGGAATGGTCCAGGCTCCGTTGATCGTCGCGCTCGGTGCCGCCTTCGCGACGCCGACAGCGCGTGGCGAAGAGATCTTCCTGGTCATGTTGGAACGTAGCTGCCGGGCGATTCGGGAGCTGGGGACACTCGCCCTGATCGACGCCGCGGCCTGACGCTGGGACCGAGGTCTACGGACCGCCGGGAAGTGGGACTTGCGCCGGGTCGTACCGTAAGGGGTACAGTAAGTCAAACGTTTGCGCCGACGACGGTCTTCCCGGAGGTCTCGACGGCGGTGTCCGCGTCGGATGCCGATCGTTAGGTTTCGACGATGGCCGCCCCGACGAGACAACCGGTCACGAAAGGACACAGAATGACAAAACTGGACTACATGGCTGTCGACGTCGACAACCACTATTACGAACCGCTGGACGCGTTCACTCGCCATCTGCCCAAGGAATTCCGGCAGCGCGGCGTGCAGATGCTGAACGACGGCAAGCGCACGCAGGCGGTCATGGGCGGAAAGGTCAACCAATTCGTCCCCAACCCCACCTTCGACCCGATCATCGAGCCGGGTTGCCTCGACCTGCTGTTTCGCGGCGAGATTCCCGAAGGCGTGGACCCGGCCTCACTGATGAAGGTGGACAGACTCTCGGAGCACCCCGAGTACCAGAACCGCGACGCCCGCGTGACGGTCCTGGATCGGCAGAATCTGGAGACCGTGTTCATGCTCCCGACCTTCGCCTGCGGGGTCGAGGAGGCACTCAAGCACGATATTCCCGCGACGATGGCCTCGATCCACGCGTTCAACCTGTGGCTCGATGAGGACTGGGGATTCGACCGCCCCGACCACCGCATCATCTCGGCCCCGATCATCTCCCTCGCCGATCCGGCGGGGGCTGTCGAGGAGGTCGAGTTCGCGCTGAGCCGCGGTGCCAAGATGGTGCTCGTGCGCCCCGCGCCCGTCCCCGGGGTGAATCGTCCGCGTTCACTCGGCGACCCGCTTCACGATCCGGTCTGGGCGCGCTTGGCCGAAGCGGGCGTACCCGTCGGCTTCCACCTGTCCGACAGCGGATACCTCGCCATCAACGCACTGTGGGGCGGCAAGGCGACGTTCGAGGGATTCGGCAAGAAGGATCCACTCGATCAGATCCTGCTCGACGATCGCGCCATCCACGACACGATCGCCTCGATGATCGTGCACCAGGTGTTCACCCGCCACCCGAAGCTGCGCGTGGCCAGCATCGAGAACGGCTCGTATTTCGTCTACCGGTTGATCAAGCGCTTGAAGAAGGCCGCCAACACCGCTCCTTACCACTTCACCGAGGATCCGGTGGAGCAGCTGAAGAACAACGTCTGGATCGCGCCCTACTACGAGGACGACGTCAAGCTGCTGGCCGCGACGATCGGCGTGGACAAGGTCTTGTTCGGCTCCGATTGGCCACACGGCGAGGGACTCGCCGATCCGACGACCTTCACCGCCGATATTCCGCAGTTTCCGGAATTCTCGCATGAGGACACACGAAAAGTGATGCGTGACAATGCCCTCGAGCTGATCGGCTCGAATGTCGCACAGGAATCGGCAGGCCGATAGCCTGACCCGGATGTGGCTCCCCCGTCGACGACGGGGGAGCCACATTTGTCATTCGGGGTGAGGCACGATTCGGGTAGAACTATCGGCGAACAGTCACTTCACGGTGAACTTGGTTACGTCGAGAATCAGCACGACACGGTCGTCGACATCATCGGGCAGCACGGCCTCGACCTCACCGTACAACTCGCTCAGCTCACGATAGAAGGACCCCTTGTCGTCGCCGAGCACGGTGACCAGCCATCCCCGGGTCTCCAGTGATCGGGTCGGCACATCCGGGTCGGTGATGAGAAAGGAGTAATTCGGGTTCGCCTGCAAGCTGGTGAACTTGCGCCGTGGGATCGTATGGCTCATCCGCAGATGCGCGCCATCCCAGGCGAACCGCATCGGCGACAATTCGGGGGAACCCTGCGGGGTCACAGTTCCGAGAACACCGACGATCGGCCGCCGAAGCAGGTCTTCGTATTCCGCAGGCACTCTAGAGGTCATGAGAGTCTCCACCATCGATTCGCAGTGCGATACACGATTCCGCACCAGTGCGCTGCTCTTCGTCCCGGCGCGAATCCCGCATACCGTTATGGTTACAGTAATATTCACTGTATAGCATGACAGTGCTACTGACGACAGCGCTCGTCGACATCCGGTGTCGCCCACTCCGCCCCTCCGGGCGCAGCGCAGGTCACTGTCCGGCGATGACCGTTTCCCCGAATCTCTTCACGAACTGCGTAGCGGCGGCCGGGCTCGAGCCGTCGACGTGCACGACAGCCCACGTGGCGCCACGCCGCTCGAGGTCGTCCAGGTAGACCGAGGCCGCCCGGACGGTATCGGCGTCACCGAAGTCCAGGTGCGGGCACACGACCTGAATGTCGACCGCGTCGACATCTCGGCCCGCTGCCGACAGACCACGGCGCAGGTCGGCCACGGCGGCACCGAACGCCTCGGCGCTCTCGATCGCGGTCGTTCGCATGGCAGCGGCCATACCGGCATCGGCGATGATGGGCATCCACCCGTTGCCGTGCTGGACGACGCGACGCCGGGCCGCCGTTCCGTTGCCGCCGATCCACAGCGGCGGGTGCGGGCGCTGCGTCGGCGACTGCAGCCACAGCGGCCCCGGTGCGCCGAAACCCTGCCCCGCGATAGGTGTTTCAGGCTCGGTCCAGATACGCCGGAGCGCGCCGAGTGCTTCGTCGAGGAGTTCGCCGCGCCGGTCGTGATCGACCCCGACAGCGGCGAACTCGGCACGCAGGTAGCCGGCCCCGACACCGGCGATCAGCCGACCACCCGAGACGATGTCCAGACTTCCCAGCGCCTTCGCGGCGAGGTAGGGGTTACGAAACGGCAGGACATACAGATTGGTGAGCAATCGGATGCGCGTGGTGAACCCGGCCATGTAGCTCAGCGCCGCGATCGGGTCGAGGGTGTTGTGACCGCCGTTGCGTCGCCACTTCACCGACGGCGCCGGGTGTTCGCTGAGCGCCACCGCGGTGAAGCCGGACTCCTCGGCCTGGCTCACCACGTCACGGATGACCGCGGGCTCCAAGAAGTCATCGGGTGCCGTCGGCAGCTCGGCGGGATACTCGAGAACGTACTTCATCGCGCGAATTCCTCTGTCCAGATCACCGCGCACTTTCGTATGCACGACAGCGTGCCAGTCGCCGACGAACCACACCCAGTGCAACAGTGGCCAAATCGGTCTTTACTACTGTATAGCTTACAGTAATATGGTGCGCCAGCGTGGCGCGCGCGGTGACGAGTGATGAGGTGAGCTGTGCACATCCCTGTTCAGGAAGAGTCGGGAGGTCCGCTGGCCGGGATCACGGTCGTCACCCTCGAACAAGCGGTGTCGGCACCGATGTGCACCCGTACGCTGGCTGATCTGGGTGCCCGGGTGATCAAGATCGAGAACCCCGACGGCGGCGACTTCGCCCGGCATTACGACGATGTGGTCCACGGCCTCGCCGCGCATTTCGTCTGGGCCAACCGGGGCAAGGAGTCGATCACGCTCGACCTCAAGCATCCGGACGGGCTAACGGTCTTGCACCGGCTGCTCGAGACCGCGGATGCCTTCGTCGCCAATCTGGCACCGGGGGCGACCGCGGCACTGGGTATCTCACCGGCCCACCTCGCGCAGCGACACCCCGACCTGATCGTGATGGAGATCGACGGATACGGTGCGGGCGGACCGCTGTCACACAAGCGCGCCTACGACCTGTTGATCCAGGCCGAATCCGGAGTCTGCGCTGTCACCGGCTCGCCGGGGGCCCCGGCCAAGCCGGGCCCGCCCATCGCGGATGTGAGCTCGGGCCTGTATGCCGCGCTGACGATCCTGGCGATGATCTGCGGAAAACGAGCACCCGGCGGTACCGCCGGGCTCACCCAGGCCTCGGTGAGCCTGTTCGACACCGCCGCCGAACTGATGGGCTACCAGCTCACCTACACCCGCCATACCGGTGTCGATCAGCAACCGCTCGGGATGAGCTCCCCCGCGGTCGCACCGTACGGGGCCTACCGGACCTCAGACGGCGAGACCGTGGTTCTCGGCACCACCAACGACCGTGAATGGCAACGGCTCGCCCGGGAACTGCTCGACCGGCCCGACCTCGCCGACGACCCCCGCTACGCGGGCAACCTCGACCGGGTCCGACTGCGCGCCGAGCTGGACACCGAGATCGCCCGGTGGTGCGCCCGTCACGACGCGGCCACCGTCCAAACGCGGGCAGACGCCGCGGGCATCGGGAATTCGCGTTTCCGGACGCCGAGCGAGGTCGTCGCGCACCCGCATCTCGCCGATCGCGACCGATGGCAGGAGATCGATACTCCGTCGGGTTCGGTGACCGCCCTGTTGCCGCCGCCGATCATCGCGGGTTTCGCGCCGCCGATGGGGGCAGTACCCGGCCTCGGCGAGCACACCGAAACAGTCTTGGCAGCAGCCGGATTCGCACCTTCCGACATCGCGGAGCTCCGCGATCGCGGTGCGATCGGCACTACTACTCCCGCCCCGTCCTCGGTGACGGCGACGAAAGGATGACCCAGTGACAGACGAGCCAGTGCTGCTCATCGGTAACACCGGTGGCGTGCGCACGCTGACCCTCAACCGCCCGCACCGCAAGAACGCGATCAGCACGCCGTTGTGGCACGCGCTGCGGGCGGCACTGCTCGACATCGCGAGCGACCCGACGGTGCGTGCCGTTGTCCTCACCGGCGCGGGCGAATCATTCTCGGCGGGAGCCGATATCGCCGCCACCGAGGGAATGGACGAATTCCCTGATCCGGCTGAAGAATTGCACACCATCAACGAGACCGTGCGACTGTTGCACGAGCTGCCGGTGCCGACGGTGGCGAAGGTGCGCGGTGTCGCGGTCGGCGCGGGGTGGAACCTCGCGTTGGCGTGCGATCTCGTTGTCTCGACCCCGCAGACGCGGTTCTGCCAGATCTTCGCCCGGCGCGCGCTGTCGGTGGACACCGGCGGGTCATGGTTGCTTCCCCGCCTCGTCGGCTTGCAACAGGCCAAGCGCCTGGCCCTGCTGACCGAGATGATCAGCGGTGAGCAGGCCGAGGAACTCGGACTTGTCACGTGGCTGCGGCCCGTCGAGACGATCGATGAGTTCGTCGACGAAACAGCGGCCACGCTGGCGGCGGGTCCGCCCCTGGCGTTGCGGCAGACCAAGAATCTGCTCAATGCCGGATCCGATCGAACACTGTCCGAGGCTTTGGACGCGGAAGCGCAGGCCGCGGGCGTCAACCTCACAGGGGCGGACGTGCTCGAGGCCTTCGCCGCCTACGCCGAGAAGCGTGCACCGGTGTACGCCGTGCTCGACCAGCAAGTCGCGCCATGACCGGTCGCAAACTCGGGCAGCCACGTCGGCGACGCGAACGCGGTTCGCTCAATCCGTCCGACATCATCGACGGCGCGTTCGAACTCGCCGAGCAGGTGTCGGTCGAGGGGCTCAGCATGCCGCTCCTCGGCAAGCACCTCGATGTCGGCGTCACGAGCATCTACTGGTATTTCCGCAAGAAGGACGACCTGCTCAACGCCATGACCGATCGCGCACTGCGCCAGTTCATCTACGCCGTGCCCTACCCCTCCGTCGACGCGCAGGACTGGCGGGAGTCGCTGTCGCGCCACGCGCGCACCATGCGCCGCGCCTTCCTGAGCAATCCGATCCTGTGCGATCTCGTGCTGATCCGTTCGGCGCTGAGTCAGCACGCCGCGAGGTTGGGCGCCGAGCAGGTGGAGCGCACGGTCGCCAACCTGGTCCAGTCCGGGCTCTCGGTCGACGAGGCCTTCACCGTCTACTCGGCGGTCAACCTCCATGTCCAGGGCTCGGTGGTCCTGCAACGACTCCACGACAGGAACCAGGAGCTCGGCAGCGACGCGACCGCCTACTACGACGTCATCCACGTCGATGCCGAGACGACCCCGTTGCTGGCGGCCGCGATGGCCAAGGGCAGGCGGACCGGAGCTCCGGACGACCAGAATTTCGAGTGGGGGCTGGCGTGCATCCTGGATCAGGCGAAGCGAGCGATCGAGGGAAACAACCACTGAGGCAGCCGAAAGATCCAGCGCTGACATCCGCGATCACCGACGCCCTCGGTGCCGCGGGTGCCATCCTGGCCGACAGAGTCCGTGCCGATCTCCCACACAGCCCGCGACCGGTGTTCGGCTTCTATGATTTCGATGCCCTCGGCCATGCCTTGGCGGCGGGCGGTACGGGTGTGTTCTTCGCGCCGTTCGACTACGACGAAATGGTGGCCTGAGCGTCCGTGGACGAACCTACCGACTTTCATCCCGACCTGCGTTTCGCCCGATACCTGCCACGCAGGGTCGTCGGATCGCGGTCGGTGGGTCTCATCCGGCAGCTGACAGCTCGAAGCGGCAGACGACCACCGTCCGCGGGCACGCTGGAACGGGTCGACGAGAATGTCACGGTCCGGCTGTTCCGCCCCGACAACGCACGACCGAAAGCGCCGGCGGTGCTGTTCGTTCACGGCGGCGGGTACCTCATCGGCAATGCCGCGATGGGCGACGGATTCTGTCGGCGGGTCGCCGACGACCTCGGCGCGGTCGCCGCCTCGGTCGAGTACCGGCTGGCACCTGAAAACCCCTTCCCCCTCCCCCTCGAGGATTGTTACGCGGCGCTACGCTGGCTGGCGGCTCGCCCCGAGGTGGACCCTCGACGAATCGCCCTCGTCGGTGAGAGCGCGGGCGGCGGGTTGGTCGCCGCCCTGGCCCACCTCTGCGCGTGGAGCGCGGAGGTCAGCCCCGTTCTCCAGGTGCTGTCCTATCCGATGCTCGACGACCGGACCACCGCCCGTGGCTATTCCGATCCCGGCCGATTGCGCATGTGGAACGAACACAGCAACCGGCTCGGCTGGCGTTCCTATCTCGGCCGTGCCGACGCCGATACCCTGTCGCCACTCGCGGCCCCGGCTCGCTGCGACGACCTGTCCGGGCTCGCGCCGGCCTGGATCGGGGTGGGGACCAACGACCTGTTCTACGCCGAAGACCTCGCCTATGCCGAACGTCTGCGCCACGCGGGCATTCGGTGCACTCTGCGGGTGGTGCCCGGCGCCTACCACGGCTTCGACCTGGTCGAGCGGCGGACGCCGGTCGCGCGCGCTTTTCTGCGAGCCCGGCTGGATGCCCTCGACGACGCCCTCAACGGCGGAGCGGACTCCGCGTAGGCCGGTGAATCCCGCTCCGCTTCCCCCGGCGGACGATGCTTGATACCTTGTTCGGTACCGTCATACAGTAATACATACCGTATGAAATACAGTATAGAGCGGAACTGGGAGTGCGAGATTCCATGAGCGAGGCCTTCGTCACCGATGTACCACCCGCGCGGCCCGCGAGCGCGCCCCGATGAACGAGACGGCACGATCGGCGGCACAGCCGTTGGCCGGGATTCGGGTGGTGGAGATCTCCAGTTTCGTCGCCGCGCCGCTGGCGGGAATGACATTGAGCCAACTCGGTGCCGACGTGATCCGGGTCGATCCCCTCGGCGGGGCGGCCGACTATCGTCGATGGCCGCTCACCGACGACGGCACGAGCATCTATTGGACCGGTCTCAACAAGGGCAAGCGCTCCGTCGCGGCAGACCTGCGCGGCGACGCCGGACAGCAACTGATCTCGAACCTGATCACCGACAGTGGACCGGGTGGTGGCATCTTGCTCACCAACACGGTGGGCCGGGAGTGGCTCGATTACGACACTCTCGCCGCGCGGCGGCCCGATCTGATCCGCCTCGAGATCCTCGGGCGCGCGGACGGTTCGACCGCCGTGGACTACACGGTCAACGCCGCCATCGGCTTCCCGCTGGTCACCGGCCCGGCCGAACACGCGGGGCCGATCAATCAGGTTCTGCCCGCCTGGGATCTACTCTGCGGTCTGTACGCCGCGCTGGCGATCACCGGGGCCGTGCGGCACCGCGAGGCGACCGGAGAAGGCAGCCGGATCACGTTGCCGCTCGAGGATGTCGCACTGGCGACGGCGGGAAACCTCGGTTTCCTCACCGAGGCGATGCTGTCCCCGACGCCTCGGCCGCGCCTCGGCAACGCTATCTACGGCCAGTACGGTCAGCATTTCAGTGCGGCCGACGGCGCCACGTTCATGATCGTCGCCCTCACGTCCCGCCACTTTCACGCGCTCACCGAACTCACCGGAACTCGCGCCGCCGTCGACGCGCTGGCCACGGCCCTCGACGCCGACTTCACCGACGAGGGCGCCCGCTACCACCATCGTGATGTCCTCACCGGCCTGTTCACGCCGTGGTTCCGGGACCGCACCGGTGTCGAGATCACCGCCGCGCTCGAACAGACCTCGATTCTGTGGGAGCGCTACCGGACCTTTCACGAGGTCGTGGCCGACCCACGGGTCACCGCCAATCCCCTGTTCGCGCCGTTGCCGCAACCCGGCATCGGCACCTACCTCGCCCCCAGCGCACCCGCGTCGGTCGACGGCGCCCACGCTTCGCCGCAAGCGGCCCCGCGACTGGGCGAACACACCGAAGAGGTCCTGCGCGAGCAGCTCCACCTGTCGTCGACCGACCTCGCGCAGTTGCGCGAGGCGGCCGTCATCGCGACCGGAGATTGAGCTCGCGGCCGGAACCGCGCAGTTTCCCCGAACCGCGCAGTTGCTCTGCCCGCGAGGCGAACTCGACGTTGTCCATCTTGTTCGCCTCGCGGTCTCGGACGGAGCCCAGGCGACTGGGTCCGCAGCCGTCGACGCGGCGGATACTCGGCCTAACGACCAGGTGTCGCGAACACCGCGGCGGTATCGATGGTCTTCACATCGACCACCGAGCCGTCTTCCTCCGCTTTACCGAGCAGGGCATTGCCGCTGCAGATGTTCGGACCGAAGGAGATCGGTTTGGTTCCGCATTGGAACGTCGAGGCGGGGGTGAGCGGGAGCGGTTCGGGTTTCGCCATCGAACCGAGTCGGGCCGCGACCGTCGCACGAGTGACCTCGCCCGTCATCCCCTCCAACGCGGACCGGAGCCCCAGAATCGCCATATAGGGCGCGGCGGCCGTGTCCGGCATCTTGGCACCTGATCCGTCGACCACCGCTTCGAAGAGCTTCGTCTCTTTCGAGGCAGGGTCGACGACACTGTTGGCGACGACGAGCAGATCCTGGTAGCCGCCGGGGATCTGCGACGCGATGTCGGAATCGCCGACACATTGGTTGACCGTCATCACCGGCTGGGTCGCGTTCAGCGTCCGCATGGCCTTGATCGCCGCCGCGCAGAACGAGACATCGCCGAGCAGGTGGAACATATCCGGCTTCTTCTCGAGTGCGGCCTGGATCTGCGGCGTCATATCGGCGGTGCCGAGTGGGATCGCGACCACGTCGGCCTGCGCACCGGCGTTTCCGAACGCGAGGGGGCCGAGCTTGGTGAGCGGCTCCACCGCGACGGGCGAATCGACGGTCAGGACCGCGATCTTCTTGTAGCCCTTCTGTTTCGCATACGCCGCCGGTACGCCGATGAGCCCGTTCAGCGGGTTGCCCATCACGTAGGTGTTCGGCAGCACCATCGCTTGCCCGCCGCCGGCGAGTGCGAAATAGGGCATGGCGGAGGGCGAGGTGATCGTGGCGATGGTGTCGGAATTGCCGTAGTCACCGGTGACCACGGCGACAGCGTCGGACTGCACGAACTTGTTCGCGCAGTTTCGAGCCAGGCTCACCTGGATCTCGTCCTCACAGGTGATGAGCTCGATCGGCCGACCGTTGATCCCACCGAGATGGGTATTGACGTAGGCGACGGTCGCTTTCGCCACTTCGAGTTCCTCGGTGTGGACAGGCGCCCGGGGCCCGGTGGTGACGAACCCGAGCTTGATCGGCGCACCGGTTGCCTTGTTCTCCGGACCGAGCACCGATTTGTCGATGGGAGCCGATGAACCGCTGTCGCCACTCGAACAGCCGGAGGCCAGCAACGCTACCGCGAGCGCGGCACACGGCAGGGCAGCCCACCGCTTCCGAAGGGAAAAGGACATGCTTATCTCCTGGGTGTTGAATCGATCGAGACGAACGTGATGTCCGCCCTGGTGGAACGTGCGCGCGTCAATCCGCAGCGGTGCCGGTCTCCCCACCGAGATACGCGGCTCGCAGACGCTCCGGGGAGGCCTTCAGCTCGGTTGCGCTGCCGCGCAGAGTCACCTCGCCGTGCACGAGAACGATCGCTTCGTCGGCGATCTCGAGCGCGAGCCGGACGTGTTGTTCGACGAGGACGACCGCGGCGCCGGTGGTATCGGCGATATGCCGCACGGCCGGAAGTAGCGCCTCCACGACGACCGGGGCCAGTCCCATGCTCATCTCGTCGATGAGCAGCGCTGTCGGCTTCTGAACCAGCGCCCGTCCCACAGCCAGCATCTGCTGTTCGCCGCCGGAGAGAGAACCCGCCGCGACCTTCCACCGCGATCGCAGTGCGGGTAGCAGATCGAGGATCTCCTCCAGCGACGGACCATTGCGCACGCGGGCGATTTCCAGATTCTCGGAGACGGTCAAACTGTTGAACAGCGCGCGATTGTCCGGGACGAGAACCACGCCGGCCCGATTGGCCTTGGCGGGCTTGCCATTCGGTAGGCGCTGCCCGGCCACCGTCACCTCGCCGCCGAGCGCGGGAAGCAGACCGGCCAGTGTCGACATCAGGGTCGTCTTTCCCGCGCCGTTCGGTCCCAGGATGGCCAGCACCGATCCGGATGCGACCTCGAGGTCGAGCTCACGAACGATGGGCAGTTTGCCGTACCCGGCGGTCAGGTTCTGCAGTCGAAGAGTCATTCTGCGACCTCCTCGGCGAACATGCTGCCGAGATAGGCCTCGGCGACTTTGGGATCGTCGCGGATCTCCTCGGGCGTACCCGAGGCGAGGATCCGCCCGAAGTCCAACACCTGAACGTGGTCACAGATCCGCAGCACCAGACTCATATCGTGCTCGATCAACACGATGGTCACCCCGCTGTCCCGGATCGCGAGCAATCGATCACCGAGCCAATGACTCTCGGTGGTATCGAGGCCGGCGGCCGGTTCATCGAGCAGCAGGACCCGGGGCTTACCCGCCATCGCGCGCGCTATCGACACCAACTGACGTTGTCCCTGCGACAGTTCGCCTGCGGGTCTCTCGCGTGCGTGCGCCAACCCGAGCAAGTCGAAGATCTCGTCGAACTCCGCCTCGTCGAAGGCTGCTCCCGCCCTGCCTCGGCCCGACAGTCCGACCACGACGTTCTCACGAACACTCAGATCCTCGTAGAGTTCGATCGCTTGGAACGTACGGCCCAGACCCGCGTGAATGCGTTCGTGGGTCTTCTTGTTCGCGAGCGACTCGTTGCCGATGGTGATGGCGCCCTCGGCGCTCACCGACCCGCTGATCGCGTCGATCAAGGTGGTCTTGCCCGCGCCGTTCGGGCCGATGAGACCGACTATCGCGCCGTCGGGCACATCGAAGGTCACGTTGTCGACAGCGACGACACCTCCGTAGCGCACTGTCACGTCGCGCAGTCCGAGCAGCGGCTCACCTGTTGACACCACGGTCGGCTTCGGTGCGGTAACCGCGGTGGCGACCAGCGACCCCGTACGGTCCGACGAGTTGGGGCCGGTGCGGGCGAGGGCCCGCTGGACAGGGGCGACAATTCCCTCCGGATTCGTCAGCACGGTCTGGAGAAGCCCGATACCCACGATCACCTGATACCAGCTACCCGCCTGGTCACTGATCTGCTCCAGCAGCAGAAAAGCCACACCGCCCGCGCCGATTACGCCGCTGAGCACACCTCCGGAGATCGACGTGACACCCGCGAGGTAGACGGTCGCGAACAAGGTCACACCGGCCAGCGCGGTGAACGATTGGAACGACACGTTCGTCTGCTGATAGGCGAGCAGGCTGCCGCCGAGTCCGGCGATGAATGCGCCGATCGCGAACGCGGACAACTTCGTCCGCACCACGTCGACACCCGAGGCGGCGGCCGAACGCTCATTCGCCCGAACCGCCAGCATGCGCGTACCGAGTCGGCTTCTCCGGAGATACCCGACCCCGAGTCCGACCACCGTCAGCACCAGCAGACAGAACAGCCCGAATTCCAGCCTGGGATAGTTCTCGCCGCGCCCGATTCCGAGGCTGTACCCGAATACGGTCGGGTCCGGAATATTGATTCCGCCCGAACCGACGAAATCCAGATTGCGGAACCACAGCGCTTCGATGGCATAGGCCAGCGCCAGGGTGACCACCGCGACAGTCAGCCCGCGAATCCGCAGGGCGGGTAGTCCCACGACCACACCGAGGACGGTCGCCACGAGCGCCGCGAGCAGCGGAGCGAACGGGAACGGTATGCCCCAGTTCTCGGCAATCGGTCCCAGTATGTAGGCGGCGGCACCGGCGAGGGCGAGTTGAGCGAGCGACACCTGACCCGCGTATCCGGTGACCACCACCTGGGACAGACCGATGACGGCCAGGATGACCGAGGTGATCAACGCGGTGCGCAGGTCGTTTCCAGCGAATGTCAGCGCCAGTCCGACGACCACCACGCCGACCCCGGCGCCCGACCACAACCGGCGGGGGAAAGGCGCGTTGCCCAGTTCGGCGACGATCACCGCGCCGCGGGAGGGCAACGGCCTGGCCCGCGCGACCAGCACGACGAGCAGCACGAGCAGCGGAACCAGCTCGACCAACCCGCTGGAGGGTAGCCACTCGTACACCCGTGAGAGATAGGTGGCTTCCGACTGCAGCATGCCGATCGCCAGGCCCGCCAGGACAGCGGCGACGATCGACGAAAACCGCCCGATGATGGCCGCGGCCAGCGCCGGAACGATGAACAACGAATAGCCCGTCGGTGTCAGTGGCACGATCGGGCAGATGAGAATGCCCGCCGTGCCTGCTACCGCGCAGCCGATCATCCAGTTGTAGGCCGCGCACCGATCTGGCGACAGACCACTCACGTAGGCGCCTTGCTCGCTCTCCGCGGTGGCGCGGGTGAGCAAGCCGAATCTGGTGAAGCGGTAGAGCGCGGCCAGGACCAGAGCGATCACCACGATGGCGATCCCGAAGTACACGCGATCCTGCGGGATCCGAATACCCCCGACGCTCCAGATGCCGACCGGGAAGATCGCCTTGACGCCGATGGTGTTGGTACCGACCTGTTTGGTCGCTATCGCCACCAAGACGATCATCAGCGCGATCGAGGCGACGGCGCGGGCGATCGGCGCAGCGTTGCGCAGCGGACGGAATACGACGATGTAGAGCAGAAGGCCGAACAGTGCCGACAGCAGGACCGCTACGAGCGCCGACACCGCGAACCCCGGATCACCCCCGATACCAACCGATTTGGGCAGGCCGGGGATCAGGATCAAGAACTCGCCGCGCCGCAAGAAGGCGTAGATATAGGCACAGTTGAGCGCGATCGCGCCGGTGGCGAAATTGAGGACGCCGGAGCTGCGATAGATCAGGACCAACGCGATCGCGAGGGCACCGAACACGCCGCCGCTACCGATCCCGAGGATCAGGAACTGAAGATGCTGACTCATGCTCCGAGCCCCTCGGCGAGCTCGAAATCCCCTGTGGTGACGAGCTGATCGTCGACGCGCAATCGCGGCGGATCCGACGTGACAGAAAGCATTGAGCGCCTCACTCGCGATTCGGGCGGCAGCACTGCGGGCCCGAACTGTTCCAACACAGCTGGCGGCCATGCCCATCGGCCAGGTCGTCAGCTCAACCATGTGACGCGAGACACGCTACGGTAATACATACTGTAATGGCAATAGGGAATTTCTGGCTACACCGTGCGAGTACCTGTGAGCAGCGTGGCGCAGGGCGTCGATCCGGCAGCCCCGGCTCGGTCACAGCGGACCGGGGGTGCGGCTAGCTTTCGGTCAGGAAAGCGGTGATCGCGCGGACCGTTTCGGCGGGGCGCTCCAGATGTGCGAGGTGACCGGTTCCGGGCAGATCGACGCGCCGCATGTCCGCGACCATCGCTTCGATGATGTCGGCCATGACCCGGAAATCGTCGAGGTCGTCGCGACCGGTTATCAGCAGTAACGGCATAGTCAGCTCGGTCAGCCGCTCCACGTGCGGCTGCCGCGGTGACGTCTCCCGATCCGCATCGAGCCAGGCCCGGCAGTCGTCCACGGCGATCTCGGCGCGTAGGCGCGCCGAGATCGCCGGGTCGCGCCGGGCCGTGGCGAACAGCGGGTGGCGCCACCACAGATCGCGGACCCGGTCGAGCAGGCCATCGCGGGCCGCCGTGGTGAGTTGCTGCCAGCGTCGCTGCCAGTCGGTCGACCAGTCCCAGCCGGCCAGATTCGGGCTGATCAAGATCAACTGGTCGGCCCGGCCGGGATGATCGAGTGCGAAATCGAGTGCGATGCGCCCGCCCATCGAGACGCCGACGACAGTGGTTCGCGCGATCCCGAGATGATCGAGTATCACTGCGAGGTCGTCGGCATGACGGAACGCCTCGGTGGTGCGGTCCTCGGATGCGCCGCAGCCACGGAGGTCATACCGGACAGATCGGCGAACCGAGTGTAGGTGTGGCCACACCGGATCCCACGTCGAACAGTTTCCCCCTGCCCCGGCGATCAGAACCAGCGACGAGCCGACGCCGGCGACTTCGACCGCGAGCTCGACACCCGACTCGGTCGTGATTCGCTTCCTGACCATCGCGTGCCGCCCTCACCGAATCACGAAATCCGCGCCAGCTCCACCTCACCATCGTAGATCCCCAGCGAGCCCGAGGATCAGGGTTGCCTGCGAGTGGCGAGGAGCGCCCGCGCTCTGGCCAGGTGCGGTCGATCGAGTAGACCGCCTCGGTAACCGATCGCTCCGGCCGCGGGATCGGCGGCGAACAAATCCACGATCTCCTGGGCAGCGGCCAGTTCCTCGACGCTGGGCGCGAACGCCGCGTTGATGATGTCCACCTGATCCGGATGAATGGCCAACATCCCGCGAAAGCCCTCGCGGCGAGCCTTTTCCGCACGAGCTCGCAGACCGTCGAGATCGCGATAGTCGCCGTGGATGGTGTCGATGGCGGCCACCCCGGCACTCGCCGCGCCGACCAGACAGAGACTTCGCGCCAACTCGTAGGTGAAGCCGTAGCCGCCGTCGGGGCCGCGATGTGTACCGGCCCCCAGCGACGCGGCCAGGTCTTCCACACCCCAGCTGAGGGCGGCCAACCTCGGCGCGTCCCGGTAGGTTCCGGTGGTGAAGACGGCTTCGGCGGACTCCGGGGCCAGCACGATCACCCCGATCCGGCCGGGCTCGGCATCGGCGGCGACCTCCAACGCGGACAGATAGTGGTCCAGTGTCCGCACGTCCTGACCACCACGGGATTTGGGCAGCATGATTCCGCCCGGTCGCGCGGGCACGATCGCGGCCAGATCCGCCAGTGTGTGTGGGCCGTCGAGGGGATTGACCCGGACCCACAGTCGGCGGCGGTCCGATTCCGCGTGTGCGGCGAGGAAATCCGCGGTCTGTTTCCTGGCTGCGGGCTTTTCCGCGTCCGCGACGGAGTCCTCGAGATCGATGAGCACGATATCGGCGGCCCCAGCGGCCGCTTTCGCCATTTTCCGCGCGCTGTCGCCAGGAGCGAACAGCCAGGACCTGGCGAATCCGCTGTGTCCGAGAGTGCTCATGAACGGTCCCTTCGATGGATGAGGCCGGCGGGTGCGTTCACCGCCGCCGCACAGCCCTTTGTCCTGTAACTATTACTGTATTCACTACAGTAATAGAGGCTATCTCAATATTCGCGCGTAGCCGACATCAGATCGACTCCTCCCGGTGATCGACTCGACGAGTCGATAGAATGCCTCGCGGTAGCATTTACTGTGGTGCACAACACCAGTACTGGCGGCGCAGCGTCGACAACAGTTAACGTCGGTAAACTCAGGGACTCACAAAGGCGGGTTACGGCATGGCCAAACAGCAAGCGACTACGGATAAGCGGCAGCGACGCGAGCGAGGGTCACTGAATCCGGAGGATATCCTCGACGGCGCATTCGAACTCGCGGAAGATGTGTCCCTCGACAATCTCAGTATGCCGATGCTCGGCAAGCATCTCGATGTCGGCGTGACCAGCATCTACTGGTATTTCCGCAAGAAGGACGACCTGCTCAACGCGATGACCGATCGCGCGTTGGAGCAGTATGCCAACGAAGCCCCGTTCATTCAGGCGAGCGACTGGCAAGTCACGATGCGCGACCACGCCAGGACCATGCGAGCGACGTTCCTGGGCAACCCCATTCTCTGCGATCTGATCCTGATTCGATCGGCGCTCAGCCCCTTGGCCGCCCAACTCGGCGCACAGCTGACCGAGCAGGTGATCGCGAGTCTCATGGAAGCCGGCCTGACGCTCGACGATGCCGTCGACACGTACTCGGCGATCCAGTTGCACACTCGCGGATCCATTGTTTTGCAGCGGCTCTACGACAAGAACAAGGAATCCGGTATCGAACGCGGCGCCTACTACGAGCACCTGACCATTTCCCCGGAAACCACTCCCCTGCTGGCCGAGGCGAGAACGCGAGGCCATCACAGCGGTGCTCCCGACGACGCCAATTTCGAGTACGGACTCGAGTCCATTCTCGAGCGCGCTAGCCGATTGATCGAGGCAGGACCGCCGTCGACCCCGCGCAAGAAGGCCGCCCCCGCCAAGAAGACAGCAGCCGGATCGGCGACGAAGGCCGCGCCCACGAGGAAGCCCGCGGCGGCCGCGAAGACCGTAGCGGCCAAGAAGACCGTAGCGGCCAAGAAACCCGCGGCGGCCGAGAAAGTCGTCGCGGCCAAGAAGGCCGCCGCCCCGCGGCGGAGCAGGTCCGCCGCCCGAGCCGAATAACGATGGCCTAGTCGCGGCTGGTTCGATCGCCATCAGGTCGGCGGCCGACGAACGTTCCACGCCCCGGTGAAGGCCGCTTCTCGTTTCTGTGCGAACGCCGAATACGCCTCGGGCACATCGGTTGTCGCGAAGTTGACCGCTTGCGCGCGCGATTCGCTGGCCAGCGCCTGGTGCATCGTCCGATCAGCGCCTTCGTTGAGCAGGGCCTTCGTCTGCGCGACGGCGATCGGCGGGGCCGCCGCCAGCCGGTCGGCGATGCTGTCGACGAAGTCGTCGATCTCGGCCTCGGTGACGACCCAGGTGAGCAGTCCGAGTTCGAGCGCGGCCGCGGCGTCGATCGTCTCGGCCAGCAGCGCCAGTCGCTTGGCCTGCTGCACCCCCACGAGCTTGGGCAACAGCCACGAACCGCCGCAGTCCAGCGAGAGCCCACGGCGGGCGAAGACCTGGGAGAACGTCGCGTCCGGCGTCGCGACGACCAGGTCACACCCCAGTGCCAGATTCCATCCGGCGCCGACCGCGACACCGCGTACTTTGGCGACGGTCGGGATCGGCAGATCGTGCAGGCGCTGGGCGACGTCCGAGATCGCCTGCAGCTTGGCGAACGGCGCGGCATAGGGATCACTGTCGGTGACGTCGGCGCCGGAACAGAACGATCCACCCGCCCCCGTCAGAACCACCGCCCGCACCGCGGGGTCGTGCGCGATCGTGTCCAGAGCTTCGCGCAGGGCGGTCCACAGCCCGATGGTGATCGCGTTCTTGCGATGGGGGCGATGCAGCGTCAGGGTGCACACCCCGTCGCGCCGGAGTTGATGCAGCACAAGCTCTTCGGTCATCTGGTCGACTCCTGTACTAGAGGAAGAGATCGACGGTCAGCGGCGCGTTCCCCGGAACCGCCCGATACCTGTCCAGGTCGGTGATCCCGTGCTCGGCCAGGACTTCCTCATCGATCAGGAAGTTGCCCGTCATGCGTTCGGCGGGTGAGGTGAGCACCAGATAGGCGGCATCGGCGCAGATCGCCGGTGTGCGTGACCTGGCCATCCGCTCCTCGCCACCGGCCCGGTTCCGGATCGCCGCCGTGGCGATCGTGGTACGCGGCCACAGCGAGTTCACGCCGATACCGTCGGCGCGCAGTTCCTCGGCCAGTCCCAGCGTGGTCAGCGACATACCGTATTTGGCGATGGTGTAGCCGAGATGGGCTCCGGCCCAACGCGGCTCGAGATTCAACGGTGGCGACAAAGTGAGGATGTGCGGGTTGCGCCCGGCCAGTGCCGATTTCCGCAGCGCGCCGATAGCGAGCTTGGACAGCAGGAAGCTGCCCCGGCAATTGATGTCGAGCATCAGGTCGTAGGCCTTCATCGACAGGGCCTCGGTGGTGGCGAGGTCGATCGCCGATGCGTTGTTGATCACGATGTCGATCCCGCCGAAGCGTTCGACCGTTCGATCTATCGCCGCCGCGACCACCGCGTCGTCGCGCACATCACCGACGACCGCGAGAACCGAGCCGCCGGCCTGTTCGATCTCCGCGGCCGCGGTATGCACGGTGCCCGGCAGCTTGGGGTGTGGCTGATCGGTCTTGGCGATCAGGGTGATGTTCGCCCCATCCGCGGCCACCCGCTTGGCGATCTCGAGCCCGATGCCGCGGCTGCCGCCCGACATGATCAGGGTCTTGCCCGCGAGTGGCCTGTCACTGTCCGGCATCACCGGCTCCAATCTGTTCGACCCCGACTCGAATTCCGCCGAAGGGCGAGACTCTGATGAAACCCTTCCAGTTGCCATTACAGTAATATCACCAGTCGAGGTCGGGCGCCAGCGGATGCGGACCCGATCCGCCGAGCGACTTGGCATTTCCACCCTCCCGAAGGAGCAGCACACATGGCCTATGTCATCACCCAGCGTTGTTGCAACGACGCCACCTGCGTCGCCGAGTGCCCGGTCGATTGCATCCGCCCTCGGCCGGACCACCCCGAATTCGCGACGGCCGAAATGCTCTACATCGACCCCGACACCTGCATCGACTGCGGTGCGTGCGCGGACGCGTGCCCGGTCGAGGCCATCTTCCCCGAGGACAGCCTGACCGCGTCGCTGGCCCGGTTCCGCGATATCAACGCCACCTATTTCCAGCATCATCCGTTGGGCTCGACGTTCGATTCGATCGCGCCGACGCCCCGGCTACCGACGGGTCTCGACACGCTCCGGGTCGCGATCGTCGGCGCGGGCCCCGCCGCGTGCTACGCCGCCGATGAGCTACGGCGGCGCTGCTCGGCCGAGGTCGAGATCTTCGACAAGCTGCCGACACCATGGGGACTCGTGCGCGCCGGGGTCGCTCCCGACCATCCGGGCACCAAGACCGTCACGCAGTTGTTCGACTCCGCGTTCCGTGGCGACAGCGTCGGCTTTCACCTCAATGTGGAAGTGGGCGAACATATCTCACACGCGGAGCTCATGGACCACCATCACGCGGTGCTCTACGCCGTCGGTGCGTCGAGCGACCGCCGGATGGGCGTGCCCGGCGAGGACCTGCCCGGTTCGCATTCGGCCACGGAATTCGTCGCCTGGTACAACGGCCACCCCGACTACGCCGATCGCGTCTTCGACCTCTCGGGGCCGCGCGCGGTGATCGTCGGCAACGGCAACGTCGCCCTCGACGTGGCCCGCGTGCTCACGGTGTCACCGGACGAGCTGGCCGGCACCGATATCGCCGACCATGCCCTGGCCGCGCTGCGCGAGAGCAACATCCGTGAGGTCGTGCTGCTCGGGCGGCGCGGCCCGTTGCAGGCCGCCTACACGAGTCCGGAGTTCATGGCGCTGCGGCATCTCGACGGTGTGGACGTGATCATCGATGAGGCCGACCTCGAGCTCGACCCGGTCGACCACGCTGCCCTGGACCACCCGGACGCCGGGCCGTCACCGCGGTTGAAGTACGCACTGGCCGAGGAATACTCGCGTGACCCGGCCACCCCCGAGAACAAGCGGATCGTGTTCCGCTATCTGACTTCTCCGATCGAGATCCACGGCGGCGAGCGGGTCGAATCCCTCGAGTTCGCCCGCAACGAACTGATCGACCGGGACGGACAACGGGTGGCACGGGCCACCGATCAGACCGAGCGGGTGGAGACCGGCCTGGTGTTGCGTTCGATCGGCTATCGCGGAGTCGCCGTGGCGGATCTGCCCTTCGACGAAGCACTGGGCGTGGTGCCCAACGAGCACGGTCGCGTCATCGGCGCGGACGGATGCCCGATCGAGGGTGTGTATGTCAGCGGCTGGATCAAGCGTGGGCCGCGCGGTGTCATCGGCTCCAACCGCGTCGACTCTGCGGAGACCGTCGAGCACCTCGTCGCCGATTTCGTCGCGGGCAGACTCACCGCGCCCGCCGGCGATCGGGCCGCCCTCACCGCGCTGGTCAACGAGCGGCAACCCGATGTCGTCGATCGCGCGGGATGGAAAGCCATCGACCAGGCCGAGCGGTCCGCCGGTGCGGCGACCGGCCGACCACGGGTCAAGTTCACCGATCACGCCGATCTGCTCGACGCGGCACGGACAGCGATGGCGCGCTCCTGAAACGACTCGACCGCCGCTTCGGTGTCGAAGCGGCGGTCGGTCCGAGTTGCGCGCACCAGATCCAGGCGAGCTGTACGAGCGCCTATTCCCGTGCTGATGCGGCGAATTGCTCTGGCGCCGAGGCCAACTCGACCAAATCGAGATCGTCGGCCGCGAGCGCGGCTCGCGGCAGATACGGGCCGTTCTTGATCAGGTTCTGAGCTGCTCGGACATCCTTGGGCCTACCGACGCCGAGCACGCCGACCAGGCGATCCTCGACCAGGGTCAGCGCGAGGAACGGTCCGGCATCGACGTCGCCGTAGACGATCGTCTCCGTGCCGTAGCCCGGCCAGCCCGCGATCTGGAGGTTGCGACCGAACTGGTTGGTCCAACACCACGGAACTTCCTCATACGGCACCCGCGCGCCCAAGATGGTATGCGCGACGGCCGCGCCGTGGGCCTGGGCGTGATTCCAGTGCTCGATCCGGTCGGACCCACCCAGAATCCGGTTCGGCAGCCGCGCGACGTCACCGGCCGCGTACACCCCGGGCGCGGAGGTCGCCCCGAACTCGTCGACGACGACGCCGTCATCGACCGTGAGGCCCGCGCGGACCGCCAGTTCGGTATCCGGGGTCATGCCGACCGCGCCGATCACCACGTCGGCGACCCATTCCCGACCATCCTCGGCGAACACGCGGGTCCGGCCGTTCTCGTTGTGCGCGGCCGCGAGCCGTGTTCCCGTATGCACGCGGACCCCTCGATCCCGGTGCAGACGCGCATAGCTCGCCGAGACCTCGGCGGGCACCACCCGTCCGAGCACCCGGTCCGCCGTCTCCAACACCACGACGTCGGCGCCGAAAGTACGCACCGCGGCCGCCGCCTCCAAACCGACCAGTCCACCGCCGACGACGAGAACACTCGGTACGGCGCCGGTAGCACCGACGCGATCGAGAATCTGCCGCAATCGGGCCGCGTCACGCAGGTGCCGGAGCGTCTCGGCCTCGGGCAGCAGATCCAGCCGTCGCGGCCTGCCCCCGGTCGCGAGAATCAGCGCGTCATAGCCGAGCTGGTCGCCGTCGTCGAGCTCGACACAGGCCGAGGCGGTGTCGAAGGAAAGCACGGTCACACCCGTGCGCAGCTCGATCGACTTGTCCGTCCAGAACGCAGCGGGCTTGAGCCGTGCTTTCTCCTCGCCGACCGAGCCGGACAGCAGTTCCTTGGAGACCATCGGGCGACGATACGGCGCCGCCGGATCGTCGCCGACCAGCACGATCGATCCGGCGAACCCTTCCTTGCGCAGCGTCTCGGCCGCGCTGGCGCCGGCGACACCGGTGCCGACGATCACCGCCCGGCCGTGTCGCGCGATCGTCACCGATCGACCTCGACCATGTCGAACTCGGCCTTCTCGGCGCCGCAATCGGGGCAGGTCCAGTCCTCGGGGATGTCGTCCCAGCGGGTGCCGGGTTCGATGCCGTCGTCCGGCCAGCCGAGTTCCTCGTCGTACTCCCATCCGCAGATGACACAGCGGTAGAGCTTGTACACCGTCGTCGTGTCGCTCATCGCTCACTTCCCCCAGGGCACGGCTTTGACGAAACCACCCGCATCCACCCGTAATTGGCTGCCGGTGATGTAGCGCGAATCCTCGGAGGCGAGGAAGACCACGAGGTTGGAGACGTCCTGCGGCTCGATGTACGGCACGCGCATCGCTTGCATCGCCGGGAACGCCACCTCGGCATCGGCGCGAGTCGGCGCCTCGAGATCGGGACGGAAGATCTTGTACATACCCTCGTTGTGCAGCATGTCGGTATTGACATTGGTGGGATGCACCGCGTTGACCCGAATGGACTTCTTCGCGAGCTGGACCGCCAGGTCGTTCACGTAGTGCGCGACAACCTGTTTCGCGAGGCTGTAGGCGGAGCCGCCCGGTCCCTGCTTGGTCGAGCTCCCCAGCTGCGCGGCGAGGGAACCGGTGGCGATGATCGACGCCCCGGCACCGAGATGCGGCAGGCTCGCCTGCACCACGTTGAACACACCGACGAGGTCGGTATCGATGGTGTCCGACCAGGACTGCATGGTCTGGCCGCTGCCCAGCGGGGCGATGCCCGCGTTGGCGACCACGATATCGAGCCGTCCCAGCGCCTCGACCCCCTGCGCGACCGCCTGCCAGACGGCGCCACGCTCACGCACATCGACGACCACCGGATGGAAACGCGCACCTTCCTTCTCGACCAGTCTGCCCGTCTCCTCGAGGTCCTCGGGCCGCGCGAGCGGGTAGGTGTTGCCTTCGAGGTCGGCACAGATGTCCAAGGCGATGATGCTCGCGCCCTCGGCGGCGAGGTTCACCGCGTGCGAACGTCCCTGCCCTCGCGCCGCGCCCGAGATGACCGCGACCTTGCCGTCCAATTTTCCCACTGGTGACAACCTTTCAGTACTTCGATGGTGAATTGCTGTGCCGGACAGCGACTCAGCGCTGTCGCGGCGTCCGGGCGCCGATGGTCTTGGTCTCCAGGTATTGCTGGAAACCCTCGATGCCGCACTGGCGACCGACGCCGCTGTTCTTGTAGCCGCCGAACGGCGCGTCGGCGCCGTAGAACATGCCGCCGTTGACGCCGACCGCACCGGTCCTGAGTCGACGGGCGATGCCCATACCGCGTTCGTCGGACTGTGACAGCACCGCGCCCGCGAGGCCGAAGGCGCTGTTGTTGGCGATCCGCACCGCCTCGTCGTCGTCGTCGAACGCGAGCATCACCAGGACCGGACCGAAGATCTCCTCCTGGGCGATCGCCGAGTTCGGATCATCGGTCACGAACACCGTCGGAGCGACGAAGTGGCCACCGGCGAGGTGGGCGGGCAGATCGGCGGGCAAGCCACCACCGGTGACCAGTCGCGCGCCGTCGCGAATCGCCCGCTCGCACATATCGAGTACCCGGGTCTGCTGGGCCGCGCTGATGACCGGGCCGACCAGCGTCTGCGGCAGCACCGGATCGCCCACCGGCACCGCCGCGAACATCGCGCCCACCGCCGCGACCATGTCGTCGAACATCGAGCGGTGCACCAGCATCCGGCTCGTCGCCGCGCACGCCTGGCCCGCGTGCACACAGACCCCCACCGCGCTGCGCAGCGCGTGTTCGGGCTTCGCGTCGTCGAGCACGACGAGCGCGGACTTTCCGCCGAGTTCGAGGAAGGTCCGCTTCATCGTGCCCGCGCTCTGGCGCATCAGCGTGCGCCCGACGCCGGTCGAACCGGTGAACGAGATGAGGTCGACGCGGGGGTCGCTCGCCAGGAGTCCGGCCACCTCGTTGGACGGTGTCGTCACGACATTCACAACGCCCGGCGGGAAGTCGGTGTGCTCGGCGATCAACCGACCGAGCCTGGTCGCGTTCCACGGGGTGTTCGGGTCGGGTTTGAGCACGACGGTGTTTCCAGCGGCCAGCGCGGGTCCCAGCTTGTTGAGGATCACCTCGAGCGGGAAGTTCGACGGGCAGATCGCGGCGACCACACCCACCGGTTCCTGTACGACGATGCGCCGGTTGCGATCGCCGAAGACGCCGCCGCCCGCGAGAGTCCGCTCCCACTCGAACTCGTCGATCAGGCCCGCCGGATACCGCAGCGCTTCCGCCAGCGGCCACTCCAGTTGCGCTGTCTGCGTGGTCATCACCGGGCAACCCACCTCGGCGACGAGTTCGGTGCGGAACAGCTCGAGCTCCGACTCCAACGCGCGCTGCAGCTGTTCGAGGCAGCGGCGGCGCAGATCCCGGTCGGTCGACCATGTGGTGTCGTCGAACGCCCGGCGAGCGGCGGCGATGGCGCGCAGCATGTCCTGTTCGTCGGCCGCCGCGGTGGTGCCGAGCACTTCCCCGGTGGCCGGACTGCGATTGTCGAACGATGCGCCCGACGCCGCTGCCGTCAGCTCACCGTCGATGAGCATGCGGAATTCGGCCTCGGCGGCTGCCTGACGGCCCCACTCCGGACTCAGCGTCGTCCGCTCTTCGACGATGTCGCTCACATTGCCTCCCGATGGCCATCCTGGATGAGTAACTGTAATGATTACCGTATAGTACTTCACGACACGTATCAATTGCGGGAGAGGAGCACCGATGTCCGGTTTGCTCAGTGGCGTCACAGTGGTCGAATTGGCATCGTGGACCTACGTGCCCAGCGCGGGAGCCGCGCTGGCCGACTGGGGCGCCGATGTCATCAAGATCGAGGACACCAACGGCGGCGATCCGTGCCGTAACCTGACCATCGGCGGCCTCGACGGCACCGGCACCGAGGTGCGGGCCAACTTCATGATGGAGCTCGGCAACCACGGCAAACGCAGCATCGGCGTCGATATCAAGTCCACCCAGGGCAGGCAGATCCTCGGCCGATTGATCGCCGGAGCCGATGTCTTCCTGACCAATTGGCTCCCCGCGCCACTCGAGCGAGCCGGCTTGACCGTCGAGCAGATCCGCGAGTTCAACCCGAACGTCATCATCGTCCGAGGCAGTGGCCACGGCAGCCGTGGCCCGGAGAAGGACCGCGGCGGCTTCGACGCGGCGAGCTATCTCGCGCGCGCCGGCGTCGCGTACGCGCTGACGCCGACGAATTCCGAATTCCCGATGGCCCAGGGACCCGCCTTCGGCGACCTTCAGGGCGGCATCACGCTGGCCGGGGGCGTCACCGCCGCCCTGTTCCACCGCGAACGCACCGGGCACGCTCCGCTGGTCGACAGTTCCCTACTGGCACAGGGCATGTGGGCCGTCGCACCGGATATCGCCGCAGCCGATTACTACGACATCGACCGCATTCCGGCCGGCGAGGCCGGTACCGCACTCAATCCCGCGGTGAACCGCTATCGAACGCGGGACAACCGATGGGTCCAGCTCGTACTCCTGCAAGCCGACCGGTATTGGCGCGGATTCTGCGAGCGCGTCGGCAGGCCCGATCTCGGTGTCGACGAGCGGTTCGTGCCGCTGGCGAACCTGGTCGTCAATCAGGAGGCCGCCACCGCCGAACTGCGCAAGACCTTCGCCGAGCGCGATCTCGCCGACTGGCAGAAGGCGCTCGCCGACGAGCCCGGCGTCTGGGCGACGATCGCGAGTCCGCGCGAGGTTCTCGACGACCCCCAGGTCGCGGCCAACGGCTACCTGATGACGGTCACCGACAGCGCGGGCAACGACTACCGAACCGTCGCCGCTCCCGTGCAATTCGACGAGCAGCCCGCACCGGCGAGCCGGGCCCCCGAGTACGGCGAGCACACCGAGACGATCCTGCTCGAGCTCGGCCTGGAATGGGACGACATCATCGCGGCGAAAGAGAGCGGGGCGATCCTGTGAGTGCCGAACGCGCCGTGCCGCCGATCGGGGCCGAATCATGAAGCGGCATTTGAGCTGCCCGTGCGGTGAATTCCTGATCGGAACCGATGAAGACGACCTGGTCGCCGCCGCTCAGCGCCATCTCACCGAGCAGCACCCCGACCACCGATACAGCCGCGAGCAAATCCTGTTCATGGCCTACTGAACCGACCATGGGCTATATTGTAACCCTTACTGTAATCATTTAAGGAGTGTGATCGTGGATAAGAACGACATGATCCTGATCAGCGTCGATGATCACATCATCGAGCCGCCGGACATGTTCACCAACCACCTGCCCGCGAAGTACGCCGCCGAGGCACCTCGATTGGTGCGCACCGACAACGGCGCCGATGTCTGGAAGTTCCGCGACACCGTCATCCCCAATGTGGCGCTCAATGCCGTGGCCGGGCGCCCGAAAGAGGAATACGGTCTCGAGCCCGACGGTCTCGACGAGATCCGCCCCGGATGTTTCGATGTCCACGAACGCATCAAGGACATGAACGCGGGTGGGGTACTGGCGTCGATGAACTTCCCGTCGTTCCCCGGTTTCGCGGGACGACTGTTCGCGACCGAGGACTCCGATTTCTCCCTCGCCTTGGTCCGGGCCTACAACGACTGGCACATCGACGAATGGTGCGGCGCCTACCCGGGCCGGTTCATCCCGATGGCACTGCCGGTGATCTGGGACGCCGAGTTGTGCGCCGCCGAAGTCCGCCGAGTGGCGGACAAGGGCGTGCACTCGCTGACCTTCAGCGAGAATCCCGCCGCGCTCGGCTACCCGAGCTTCCACGATCCGTTCTGGAATCCGCTGTGGAAAGCCCTGGTCGATACCGATACCGTGCTCAACGTTCATATCGGCTCCTCGGGACGGCTGTCCATCCCCGCGGTCGACTCGCCGCCGGATGTGATGATCACCTTGCAGCCGATGAACATCGTGCAGGCCGCGGCGGACCTGCTCTGGTCGCGCCCGGTCAAGGACTACCCGGACCTCAAGATCGCACTGTCCGAGGGCGGCACCGGCTGGATTCCGTACTTCCTCGAGCGCGTCGACCGCACCTTCGAGATGCACTCCACCTGGACGATGCAGGACTTCGGCGGCAAAGTCCCCTCGGAGGTATTCCGCGACCACTTCATGACCTGCTTCATCAGCGATCCGATCGGTGTCCGGCTGCGCCACGAAATCGGCATCGACAACATCATGTGGGAAATGGACTACCCACACAGCGATTCCATGTGGCCCGACGCTCCCGAGGTACTCGAGCAGGTACTCGGGCGCGAGCAGGTGCCCGACGACGAGATCGACAAGATGACCCACCTCAACGCGATGCGCTGGTACTCCTTCGACCCGTTTCAGCACATTCCGCGCGAGCAGGCCACTGTCGGCGCGCTGCGGGCGGCCGCGGCCGATCACGACGTCAGCGTGCAGGCCCGCAAGCACAAGAACTCCACATCCGAGGACAAGCTCGAGGCGTTCGCGGCGCAGATCAAAGCGGCTACCGCCCAGAACGCGGGCTGACCGCACGACGACGCGGCCACCCTCGGTCTGCAGACCAGGGTGGCCGCATCCTTCTCCGAAATCGATGAGGTGATGAATTGAGCATTTCGGTAATGCTCGAGATGGTCGCGGCCAGTGAACCGGAGCGGGCCGCGGTCGTCTCCGACGGAACGCGAACGAGCGCGGCGCAATTGAGCGAACTGGCCGACCGGGCGGCCGGACTGATCGGTTCCTCCGGTGCCGAGCATGTCGCGTACGTGGGAACCGGCGGCATCATGCTGCCGCTGTTGCTGTTCGGATCCGCGCGCGCCGCGGTGGCGTTCACACCGCTGAACTACCGCCTCAGCGCTACCGGCCTGCGCGACCTGATCGACCGGCTGCCGAACCCGCTGATCGTTGTCGACTCCGAATACCTCGAGATGGTGGCGGGCTGCGGCAAACAGGTCATCGATTCCGCGTTGTTCCTCGCCGCCCTCCGGACCGCCGACGGGGAGCACACAGTTCAGGACGCCTCGCCCGACGACGTCGCCGTGCTGTTGTTCACCTCCGGCACGACCGCGCGACCCAAGGCCGTCGAACTGACACACGCCAATCTCACCGGCTACGTGATGGGCACCGTGGAGTTCGCCTCCGCCGAACCCGGCGACGCGGCGCTGATCTGTGTGCCGCCTTATCACATCGCGGGCGTCAGCGCGGCGCTGTCGAATCTGTACGCGGGCCGACGCACCGTGTACCTGCGCCAGTTCGACCCGGTCCGCTGGATCGACCTCGTCCGCGAGGAACAGATCACCAACGCCACGGTCGTACCCACCATGCTCGATCGCATCGTCACCGTGCTCCGTGCCGGGCCCGGCGTCGAACTTCCGACGCTGCGCACCCTGGCCTACGGCGGCGCCAAGGCGCCGCTGCCGCTGGTTCGCGCGGTGCTCGAGCTGCTGCCCGAGGTCGGCCTGGTCAACGCCTACGGTCTCACCGAGACCAGTTCGACCATCGCGGTGTCGACCCCCGAGGATCACCGACTCGCCCACGGGTCCAACGACCCCGCGGTCGCCAGGCGACTCGGCTCGGTCGGGCGGGCGGTGCCCGGTGTCGAATTGCAGATCCGCGACGCCGCCGGTGCGGTGCTCGCGCCCGGCGCGGTCGGCGAGTTGTTCGTCCGGGGACCGCAGGTTTCGGGGGTCTACGCCGAGCTCGGTTCCGTCCTCGATGCCGAGGGCTGGTTCCCCACCAAGGACCTCGCCGAGCTCGATGCCGACGGCTATCTGTTCATCGGTGGCCGCTCCGACGACACCATCATCCGCGGCGGGGAGAACATCGCTCCCGCCGAGATCGAGGACGTGCTCGTCGAACATCCCGATGTTCGCGAAGTCGCCGTGATCGGCGTGCCCGACGAACAGTGGGGGCAGATCATCGTCGCCGTCATCGTCGCCTCCCCCGGCGCCACGCCTGATCCGGAACTGCTGCGCGCCCACGTGCGGGCCAATCTGCGTGGGTCGCGCACGCCGGACCGGGTCGTCTTCCGCGACGACCTTCCCACCACGCCGACCGGCAAGATCCTGCGGCGCAACCTCATCCAGGAGATCTCCTCCGCCCCGTCCATCCTCTAGGAGTCATCGTGATCAAGAGCGGCACCCGGCTGACGAGCCAGGTCTGTGAAACACAGGTCATCGTCATCAAATCCACCGACGCCATCGACGACTTGCGTTGTGGCGGTGCCCCGATGGTGCCGTTGGGCAGCGAGACCGGCACCGGGGCGGTCCTCGATCCCGCGTTCGCCGGCGGCACCGCGGTCGGTAAACGCTACGTCCACGACACCGGCGCCGAACTGCTCGTCACGCGAGCGGGCAGAGGCACCCTCGATGTGAACGAGATCCCGCTCGGTCTCAAGGAGGCCAAGCAACTGCCGTCCAGCGACTGATCGGACAACCTACGCAAACGGCGCTCCAGCCTCGAGAAGGCTGGAGCGCCGTTTTGTTGTCGTCGACGAGGTTGCCTGCCTCAGCGCCAAGCGGCCATCAGCTCGGCGGTCGTGGTGACGGTGGCGATCAACGACAAGGTGTTGTCGATGATCGCCTCGCCGTATTCGCTGGGTACGCCCGCGACCGCATCGCGGGGCAACACGACATCGTAGGCGGCGTTGACCGCGTCCATCACCAGGTTCGGAATCGCCACGTTCAGCGAAACACCCACCACCACAATGGTCTTGACACCGAGGTTGCGGAGCACGGCGTCGAGGTCGGTGCCGCCCATCGGCCCGAGACCGTGCTGTCGGCCGAGTACCAGATCGGTGGGTTCCGGGCCCAGTTCGGGCAGCAGGGTCGCACCCTCGCTGCCCGGGGTCACCGCGACGCCGCGGCGCCCGAGGGCGAACAACTTCGCGTTGTGATTGGAGCCGAGACCGTCCGCACGCCGCCACACCAGACAGTGCACGACCCGCACCCCGGCGACGCGGGCCGCCGGGAGCAGGGTCGCGATATTGGGCAGCGCGGCCCGCCGGGCCTCGCGCGCGAGCGCGGGCAACCCGGCGGCGGGGCCGACCACCGCGCCTTGGCATTCCTGGGTGATCACGGCGGTATGGGCCGGGGCCACCAGATCAGCCAGTGACCGCACGCTCATCCGCTCACCGCGCGGACGATACTGCCGCGGCGTCGGCCGGTGGCACGTCGTAGAACTGGGCAGCCCACTGGCGCAGCGACAGATACGGTTTGGCGTCCTTGGGCGAGAGCGGGGGCTTCTCCACGTATTTCTGGTAGCGCCAGATGTCGAGGTCTTCCCAGACCGTCACCAGGAATTGCTTCTCCACCCGCGCACGAACTTCCGGCGGCGGCACATCGCCGTCGTCACCCGGGTTCTTCGGCCACCAGATCGAATAGAACAGATCCGAGCACTCGTCGTCGACCGGAGTGGTCGCGAAGATCAGCCGGTGCTTCGATGACCCCTCGAACGCGCTGATCGAACCGCCGAGACCGAACATCTGGGCGTGGATCTTCAACGCCATCTTGTTCGGGTCGTCACTGCGCGCGTCCGGCCATCCGGTCAGGAAGTTCCACGTGTGGTCGACCGCGCTGTAGTCCAGCATCTGCGGGGTGACCGTCGCGCCGTGCACATACTCGAAATGCAAACTGTCCGGACCGTTCTCGAGCACCACCTGTGGGTGCACGGGCTCACGTTCGGTCTTGCTCGAGAACTCCGGGTACGGGCGGTAGTAGGCGTCCGGATCGGAACCGAGGTCGGGGAACATCGTGAGGATGTCGGGCATCTCCCACTGCGGCGGCTTTCCCTCCGGGTGGTGCCACATGAACACACACCCGTTCTGCTCGTTGACCGGATACACCTGCAGACGCAGACCACGATTGACGCGGTCCTCGCCGGGGATGTTCTTGTTCCGGCCGTCCGGTCCCCAGCGCCAGCCATGGAACGGGCATTCCACGCAGTCGCCGACGACCTTGCCGCCGTGGCCGAGATGGGCGCCGAGATGCTTGCAGTGGCCGGTCAGGATGTGTACCTCGCCCGCCTCGTCGCGGTAGCCGACCAGATCCTCGCCGAAGTACTTCAACGGGCGTGTCTGCCCGATCGGGAACTCGGCCGACCAGCCGACCATGAACCAGCCGGTGACCTTCCAGGTGAACGGAACCTTCACAGCAAACCTCCAGTGCTGGGCAACTTTCCAGGATTTCGGTCTCGGTCGGCCGAGCCCGGCGCGTTCATGTGGTGACGATGGTGGCGCCCGCGGTGCCGGGAGCGCCGTAGAGCAGGGCGAACCCGGCTGTGGGTGTACCGCCGACCTGCCGATCGCCCGCGGTGCCGCGCAGTTGCAGGACGAGCTCGTGCAACTGGCGCATGCCGGAGGCACCGATCGGTTCGCCGTTGGCGATGAGTCCGCCGTCGGTGTTCACCGGCAGAGATCCGGAGATCTCGGTCGCCCCCTCGGCGATCAGCCGTTCCTGCTCGCCGTCGGCACAGAAGCCCGCTTCGGCCATATGGATGATCTCGGCGCCGGCGTCGGTGTCCTGCAACTGGACCACATCGATGTCGCCGGGCGAGACCCCCGCCGACTCGAACGCGCTGCGCGCGGCATAGACCGAGGGCGAGACATCCTCCTGCACCGGGGCGTAGGTCGTATTGACCTCGTAGGCGCCGTAGGTCCGCGTCCGTACCTCGACAGCTCGCACGAAGATCGGCTTGCTCGTGTACCGGTGCGCGATGTCGGCCCGGCACATGATCACCGCGGCCGCGCCCTCATCGGGCGCGCAGAACATGTAGTGGGTCAGGGGGTAGTTGAACATCGGCGAGTCGAGAATTTCCTGCTCGCTGATCGGCTTGCGCCGGAAGGCATTCGGGTTCAAGCCGCCGTTGCGGTAGTTCTTGGCGGCCACCTTGGCCAGGGTCTCCTGGGAGATGCCGTGGTCGTGGAGGTAGCGATTGGCCTTCATCCCGAAGAACTTCGTGGTCAGGTATTGGCCGTTCTCGCCGTACCACTTGGGCATGCCGACCAGGGTCGGGTCGACGGTGAAGGCCCCACGCGGATGCTTGTCCATCCCGATCGCGATGCCGATGTCGTACTTGCCGAGCCGGATCGCGTCGGCGCACGCTTCGGTGGCGCTGGCGGAGGTGGCGCAGGCGTTGAAGACATTCGTGAACGGAATACCGGTCAGTCCCATCATGCCCACGATCGCGTCGGGATTGGCGACCTCCCAACTGCCGCCGACCGCGAATTGCACATCGCGCCATTCCAGCCCGGCGTCGGTGAGCGCGGCCCGGATCGCGTCGGTGCCCATCTGCATGGCGGTCTTGCCCTCGAATCGGCCGAAGGGGTGCATCCCCACGCCGATGATCGCTACCTCGTTGGTCATGTCAGAACTCCTGTCCCTCAGGCGGGTTGGAAGGCGAAGGTGAGAACCTCGGCGCCTTCGGGGTCGGTGCCGAGCGGGACGGTCGTGAGCACGACGTCCATCCCGAATTCGAGCTTGTCCGGGTCGTTCTCGGTGAGTCTGGCCTCGACCCGGATCACGTCACCGAGCTGCACCAGCCCGACGCCGAAGGGCACGAAGGTCCGGGCCGTCTCGTCCCCGAGATAGGGCGCGCCCGGCAGGAATCCCTGGGTGGTCCAGGCCACCAGGGTTCCGGTGCGCGGCAGGGTGATCTGTTCGATCGACGGGCGGCTGCACCGCGGGCACAGGTCCTGGATCGGGAACACCGCCGCACCGCAGTCGGTGCACGATCCGCCGACGAGGTGGAACTCCTCGGCGGGCCAGTTGGAGATTTCCGGAGCGATCATTCGTTGCATCTATGGTTCCTCGACTTCTGATCGGTAGCGGGCGGGGGTCGATCGCAGCGCGCATTCCTCCACGAACGACAACAGGCCCAGGTGATAGGCCGCGGCGCCGTAGCCGACGCTCAGGTTGTGCCCACACCCGTATTGCACGTTGTTCACGAAACGTGATGTAGCGGTGAATAGTTCGGCGATCCCGGCGCGGGCAGCCGGGTCGGTTCGCCACACCTGCTCGTACTCGGCGTCGGTCACCCGGACCGGGACACGCATCCGGGCGGCGAGCGTCGGGAAGTCGGTCGGCCAGTCGTGCACGACGCTGACCTCGTAGCCCGGCGTGCCCGAGGTCAGCGAACGCCCGCCGAGGACCTCCGGCGGGTAGCTGTCCTGCGGGAACCACAGCAGTTCGCGAATTCCGCCTGCCCTGCCCGTCTTTCGGATCTTTTCGATGACCCGGATGGCCTCGGGACGCTTGTCGACACCGGTGCCCGCCAGTTCGAGGCCGAGCAGTTCGGCGCCCCGATCGTCGGCGGCCATCCGCGCGGCCAGGTCACAGCCCGCCGAATGTCCGGCGAGGAAGACCCCGGCGCCGCGTTCGCTCGTTCCCAGCAGCGCGTCGATCGCGGCATAGGTCGCGTCGACGCGGCGCTGCGGCTCGTCGAACAACTCACCCCACGGTTCCGAAGCGCCGTATCCCGGTCTGTCGAGCGCGAGAACGGTGAAACCCAGTCGGGCGCCGATCCGTAGCAGCGACAGCGACGGCCGGTCCGGTAGATCGAAATAGCGCGCCGTCGTCGCGCCGCCGTGCACGGCGACCAGCACGGCGCGAGGATCGGCGACCTCGGCGCACAGCGCCGACATCCGGATTCCCGCGACCTCGACTTCCCTGGTGACGACGGTGTCGACGGCGCTGTGCTCCGGCAGCAGGCCGGTGCCCTCGGCGCTCACGAGTCCGCCCGCAGCAACATCACACCGCTGGGAGTCAGTCCACCGCTGCTGACGACCGCGACCCGGGCCGCTGGAATCTGTCGCTGCCCGGCCCCGCCACGCAACTGTGTGATCGCCTCGTGGATCAAACCCATGCCGTGGGTGCGCCCGTGCGAGAGCTGCCCACCGTGGGTGTTCAGCGGCAGCACTCCGTCGCGCGCGATGTTCTTGCCGCCCTGGAGGAAGTCCTTGGCCTCGCCGATACCGCAGAAACCGAGCGCCTCGATCCAGGACAGGCAGTTGAAGGTGAAGCCGTCGTAGAGCTCGGCGACATCCACATCGTCCGGACCGAGAGTGGTGCGCGACCACAGATGCGCCGCCTGGCCGAGCACCTGCGGTTCGTGGGTGAGCGTGCTCTGATCCCATTCGAGCCGTTCGATGATCTGGGTGCCGACCGCTTCGACGAAGACCGGCGGTTGAGCCAGATCGGCCACGGTTTCCCTGGCCGAGACGATCACGGCCACCGCACCGTCACACGGCACGTCGCAGTCGTAGAGACCGAACGGTGTGGTGATGGTGCGGGCGGACAGATACTCGTCCATGGTCAGTGGGTCCCGGTAGATCGCGGAGGGGTCGAGGGCCGCGTTGGCTCGCTGATTGAGCGCGATCCAGCCCAGCGTCTCCCGATCGGTGCCGTAGCGGTGGAAATGCCGCTGCGCGGTCTGGGCGAGCAGGTGCGCCGCCGAGACCGCGCCGAACGGGGTGAGCCACGGGTCGGTGATCCCGCCGGACGGCGCGATCGCACCGGCGCGCACATGTTCGGCATAGGTGGATTCCCACACCGTGCGAAAGCACAGCACATGACGCGCCAGACCACTGGCCACCGCGAGCATCGCCGCGATCACTGAGCCACCGGGGCCGAAGGTCTCCGCGCTGCCGTTGTACCAGGTCGGGCGGATGCCCAGCGCCGATTCCACCGCCGTGACGCCGCCTTCGGAGAAGGGCCCGAAGTTCCCCGACCCCGGATAGGTCGACAGACCGTCGATGTCGTCGAGGTCGAGTCCGGCATCGGCGACCGCCGCCCGGCACGCCGCCAGGGTCAGCGACAGCGGGTCGGCCATGAGCCGCCGCCCGATCTCGGACCGGCCGATCCCGGTGAAGGCGACTTTGTCCTCGAACTTCTCGCGCGAGGCCATCGGCCGGACGTGCTCGCGCACGGCGGCCGGGTCGATCGGGTCCTCCGGCATCGCCGCGAGCGGCGATGCCGGATCCGCCGGGCGGAACAGCGGAAGCCAGGCCGTACCCGCCTGCTGGAACACCACCTCCATCCGTTGGCCGAGCACAAGATCGGCGGGATCGCAGTCGATCACATTGGTGGTCAACCGGACTCGCGAGTCCTCCTCGAGCGCGACTTGCGCGACGACATAGGGCGCGGGCAGCCCGGGCACCGCGAATCGCTCGTTGACCGTGAAACCGATCAGCGTGGCGAATCCCGAGACCACACTGATCTCGAGCTGATCGCCACGGCAGTACCGGCACGCCGGTTGCGGCGGATGGATCAGCGCCGCGCAGGAGCGGCACTGGGTGATCCGCAAGCGACCGTCAGCGCCGGAGGCCCAGTAGAAAGCGGTCTCCGGCGTGATCGGCGGCGGCGGCCGTTGCGTGGTCTCGGCCACGGATGCTCCTTCCGAGCGCGATCAGCTCGCCTGTGCCTTGGGTTTGGCCGGCAGCGAGTAGTTGGCCCGTCCGAGCCCGAGGATGTGCTGGGCGATCATGTTGCGGAACACCTCGAGCGTGCCGCCGTAGATGCCGCACAGCGGCGCCCAGCGGTAGATGTATTCCATCCCGCCGTTGTCGGCGGCGCCCTCGGTGTCGATCGGCAGCGCGGCGGCGGGGCCGAGGATGTCCATCAGCTCGGGTGAGATGTCGCGCATGGCCTGCGCGATGGCGACGCGGCCGAACATGTGCGGCGCCGCGAGTGCGGCTTCCATCCGCGCGATACTGCGGCCGAGGCGATAGCCGACCGACCGGTCGTCGAGCAGACGACGCCCGTCGGGGCCGGGACGGGCCGCGATGGCGGCGACCTTTTCGACCGAGGTGGCCATCATCGTGCCCTGGTGGATGAGGATGGAGACATCCTGCAGGCCGTCGTCATCGGCGCCGACCACACCGTGTTCCTCGTTGAGTGGGCCCATCAGCACGGCCCACCCGCCGTTCACCTCGCCGAGGCGGTACTTGTCGTCCACCCGGACATCGCTGTAGTAGACGATGTTGGTCCGGTCACCGTCGACGGTGCGGATGCCCTGGATCTCGATGCCGGGGCTGTTCAGCGGCACCAGGAACATGGTGAGGCTCTTGTGTTTCGACGCCTCGGGATCGGTATTGGTGATCAGGAAGACGTACTGGCAGTTGTGCGCGCCGGTGGTGAACATCTTCGAGCCGTTGATCACCCACTGGTCGCCGTCACGCACCGCCCGCGTCTTGCACATCGCGACGTCGGACCCGCCGTCGGGCTCGGTGTATCCCAGGCACAACCGGATCTCACCGCGCTCGAGGCCGGGCAGTACCTCTTCCTGCAATTCGACCGAACCATGTTTGCGCACGGACTTGGAGACGATCGCCGTCGTACCCCAGGTGACCCAGGGAATGTGGACCCGCCGCTTCTCCAGGTCCCACATCCGGCGCCGCAGGCGATTGAGCCCGCCATCCGCTTCCTCGGCGAGCTCCGCCTTCAGCCACCCGGCCGCGCCGAGCGCCTCGTGCACGCCTGCGTCGAAGTTGTCACCGGTCTCGCGATCGCGGCGACGCACCTCGTCGGTGACGTGGGTGGTGAGAAAGGCTCGAGCGCCGTCCAGGAATTCCTGGTCATCGGCAGAGAGTTCAACTCGTGAGAAATCCATGTTCTACTCCGTCCTAGGCCGACGCTGCGGCGAAGAGTTCAGCGACCTGCACTGCGCTGGCGCCCAGATCACCGGCGGCCAACGGCCAGCCTCGGGCCCGCACGAGGTAGGCCGACGCGGCCGCTTCCGTCGCGACCCCGAGTCCGCCCTGCACCTGGACGCAGATCGTCGCCGCCCGCGGTGCCTCCTCGGCGATGTAGACGAACGCCGCGGCGGACAGGCCCGGCTGCGTGTCGGGCTCGTGTTCGAGGAACCACGCGGCGCGCCGGGTCAGATTGCGCGCGGCGTTGACCGTGATCGCGACATTGGCCAGTGGATGGGAAATGCCCTGCAGGGTCGAGATCGGGACACCCATCGTGTAGCGGGTGGTAGCGAATTCCGCGGCGATCCGCAGGGTCTCGTCGATCAGCCCGACCAGCGCCGCGGCGGTCAGCACGCGCCATTCGTCGAGCGCTCGGTTGTACTCGGTGAGCGCCTGCGCACCACTGGCCAGCACGGTCCGACGGTCGGCGGCGGCCGGGTCCACCCAGGCCATCGGCAGCCGGCCGATGTTGTCGACCTTCGCGGGGCGGGTATCGAAGCTCACCCGCACGATGTCGTCGCCGTCACGGACGATGATGTCGTCGGCGACCGAGCCCGCGGCGATCAGCCGCACACCGGTCGCGGGGTCGACGCGGGTATCGAGGCCGAGCAGCCGAGTGCCCTCGACCACCTCGGTGCTGTCACTCTCGCCCGCGGTCAGCGCGCCGAGCCTGCCGAGCAACCGTGCCGCGCAGATGTGATCGATCCACGGCAGTGGAGCGATCACCCGTCCCAATTCCTCGGCTACCAGGGACAATTCGACCAGCGTCGCGCCGTCGCCGCCGACCGCCTCCGGCAACGCCATCGAGGTCGCGCCGGTCGCGCACAGCTGCTCCCACAGATCCTTGTCGAAGCCGGTCCCCTCCGCCGCGCGGACGGTGTCGAGGGAACACCGCGAACGAAAGAACTTCGCGTAGACGGCCTGGATTTCGGTTTGATCCGCCGACAGGCTGTAGTCCTGTCGACGCAATTCGTATCGGTCCAACATCGTATTTCTCCTGATTGTGGCGCGTCAGTCGACGACGGATCGGTCGCCGAAGAAGAACTCCTGCGCGTTGTTGTAGAGGTAGTTGTCGAGCACGTCCGCGGGGAGATCCAATGCCTCGGCCTCGGGCACCAGCCTGCGCATAGCGAGCACCGGCCAGTCCGAACCGAAGATGACCTTGTTCTTCCCGCGGGTACGCATGAAGTGGATCAGGCTGTCCGGCAACCGTTTCGGTGACCAGGCCGAGGTCATCAGGCGCAGGTTCTCGTACTTGATGAGCAGCCGGATCGCGGTGTCCCACCACGGATCCGCGCCATGGATCATGCATAGCTTCAGTTCGGGGAACTGGTAGCACACCCGGTCCAGATAGATCGGATTCTGGACCTCACCCGGGATCGGCGGACCGGGAATGCCGGTGTTCATGCACAGCGGAAGCCCGAGCTCGGCGCATTTGTAGTACAGCGGGTAGTAGACCGCGTCGGTCGGCGCGTACCGGCCGTCGCCCCAGAAGCTCGCCCCGGTGGTGGTGTAGGTGACGGGCAGGTCGCGCACCAGCGCGGTGAGTTCACGCAGCGAGGCGACCGGGCGCAGGAGATCGACGCCGTTGACCGCCAAGGAGAACCGATCCGGCTGTGCCTCGACGAAGGCGAGCGCGGTCTTGGACGGTCTCACCATCGAGTACATCAGGACGGCTTTCTCGACGCCCTGTTCGTCCATCTCTTCGAGCAAGGCACCGAGTTCGACCTGGGCGTACATCGACGCCCCGCCCTTGAAGTAGTCGTCGCGGACCTTGAGCATCCATGTGGGTTGCTCGAGCTCACCGAAGTGGACATTGACCAGGCAGTCGTTGACCTTACGCATCGTCGTTCTCCGATCCTTCGGCTTCCGTGGCGGCGCGCTGCATGGCCCAGCGGTAGTCCGGTTTGCCATTACCGAGCCGACGGATCTCGTCGACATAGATCACGGCTTTGGGCACCTTGAAGCCGGCCAGCCGAGATCGGCACAGCTTCCGCAATGCCGTCGGGCCGACCTGATTCGCGGCGTAGACACGGTCGCCGGGGTCGACGCAGACCAGTGCGACCACCTCGTTGCCCCATTTCGCACTCGGTCTGCCGACCACGAGCGCGTCACTGATCCGGGGGTTCGAGCGCAGCACCTCCTCGACCTCTTCGACGAACACCTTCTCGCCGCCGGTGTTCACCACGAGGGCGTCACGCCCGAGCAACCGCAACGAGCCGTCGGCGTCGACGGTCGCGCGGTCACCGGGGATCGCCATCCGGATGTCGCCGATGACGGGAAAGGTGCGCTCGGTAGCGTCGCGGTCGTCGAGGTATCCCAGTGGGACACGCCCGGACCGCGCCGCCCAGCCGACCTCACCCTCGCCCGGCGTCAGGAACCGGGTGCGGTCGTCGCTGACAGCCGTTCCGCCCGGCATCGGCGCGAAGCTGTCGACTTCGTTGCCCTTGGTGCTGCGACCGAAGCCCATGCCGCCGGTTTCCGACGACCCGTAACCCTCGACGACGAACGCGTGCGGAAGTAGCTCGAGCAGGTCGCGCCGGTGCACCGGATTGGTCGCCGCGCCGCCGGTGCCGATCGCCATCAGCGCGGACAGATCGTAGGTCTGCTCGCGCATCGCGCGGACCAACGGTCCGGCGTAGGCGTCGCCGACGATCGTCATGAGCGCGGCCTTTTCCTGTTCGGCCACGCGCAGCGCACGGTGCGCGTCGAACTTGCGCTGGTCGTCGTAGAGCACGATCGTCTGCCCGGCGAGCAGGCCGGCGAACGAGGTCCAGATCCCGGCCGCGTGCGACAGCGGCGAGACCGCGAACCAGACGTGACCGGTCATCAGCGCGAGCTGGCGCAGCGGCTCGCCCGACTCGTGGTCGGCGCCGTTCATCGAGGAGACGTACATATCGCTCTGGCGCCAGAGCACACCCTTCGGCCTGCCCGTCGTGCCGCCGGTGCACAGCATCACCAGGTCGTCGGGCGAGGTCTCGATCACCGGTTCGTCGGCGCCGAGCGCCACCGCGTCCTCGTAGCCGATCGCACCCGCGAGCTCGGGGACGTCACTGCCATCGTCCACCGAGACCAGCAGTTCGACGCCCTCGGGCACCGACTGCTCGACGACCTCACCGAAGGATCGGTGGTAGACGATGCCGCGCGGCTTGATGTAGGCGAGCAGATCCCGGATCTCGTGGGCGGTGTAGTGGTGGTTGATGTTGACCGGTACGACCCGCGCCTTCATGCCGGCGATCATCACGTCCAGGTACTGATCGTTGCGCATGAGCAGCGCGATCCGATCCTGCCCGCATTCCCATCGGTCCAGCTCCGCGCGCGGGGTGTGCACACCGAATCCCCGCTCGGCCAGGAAGTTCGCGAACTTCCTGGTGCGTAGCGCGGTGTCGCCGAAGGTGCGGCGGCGCTCGCCGCACACCGTCAGCGTCCGATCCGGAACTGCCGCCGCGACCTCGTCGAACACCGCGCTGATCGTCCATTCGGTCAACAGAGCGCTCCGCTGCCTGCGCGGGGATGCGATTGTTCTGTGTGCATGGTTCGGTCCTCGATTGTCCTGGCGCAACGACGCGGCGGGTGTCGGGCGCCGCCTGACGGAAAAGCTTGCCGCAAGCTGAATAGATATGACTACTGTATACGTAACAGTAGAGCGCTGCGCAAGATTTCGCCCCGGGATCGCTCCCGGAGCGCCGAATACCGCGCCAACAGCGAGCACGGCCGATCCGCCACCTCCCGCGAACTCAAACGGTAGTCTTTACTGTATATAAGACAGTATGACGCGACCATACCGCTCGACCAGGAAGAATCGGGGACAACAGTGACCACCGACAACACGCCCGACAACAACGCCGGGACAGTGGGCGTCGAGCACGACGGACCGATTCTGCGCCTCACCATCGATCGCGCGAACCGGCGCAACGCACTCTCGCCCAGCATGATCGACACTCTTGTCGCGACGCTCACCGCCGCCGCGACCGACGCCGAGCTGCGGGTCGTGCACATCACCGGCGCCGGAGCGGACTTCTGCTCCGGTGTCGACTGGGTCGCGACCAACAGCGCGGGCGAGCGTCCGCCGACCGGAGATCTGGTGCGACGCATCCCGCACACCGCCCACCGTGTCATCGAACTGCTCCAGGCTGTCCATCTGCCGGTGGTGTGCACCGTCCGCGGCTGGGCCGCGGGGCTCGGGTGCAATCTCGCGATCGCCGCCGATTTCACCCTCGCCGACACCGACGCTGTCTTCTGGGAGCCGTTCCTGCCGCGCGGATTCAGCCCCGACTCCGGTTCCACCTGGCTGCTCCCCCGCCTGATCGGGCTGGCCAGGGCCAAGCGAATGCTGCTGCTCGGCGAGAAGGTCGGGGCGAGCGAGGCCGCCGACTGGGGCCTGATCCACGCGGTCGCGGCGCCCGATGACCTCGATCGGGCCACCGAGGAGCTGCTCGCCCGGTTGGCCGCCGCACCGACCATCGCCTTGGGCCTGGCCAAACAGTCCATCCATCGCAATCTGGTCACCGGGTTGACCGAGGCCATGGACAACGAGCTCTACGCCCTCGAACTCGCCTGCCGTACCGCCGATTTCAAAGAGGGCCTGACCGCCTTCCGACAGCGCCGTGATCCCGAGTTCCGCGGCCGTTGACGCCGCAGCCGACTCTTCCCACCGTCCGACACTATTGAAGAGGTACCGATGAAGACCAGAGGCGCGTTGATCTGGGACCGCAATCAGCCATGGTCGATCGAAGACATCGAGATCGGCGAGCCGCGCGCGGGTGAGGTCACGGTCAGGATGGAGACGGCCGGGCTGTGCGATGCCGACCGCCATCTCGTCACCGGCGACATCGCCATGGCCGGCTTCCCGGTCCTCGGCGGTCACGAGGGCGCTGGGGTGGTGGTCGAAGTCGGGGCGGGCGTGCACGATCTCACCGTGGGCGACCATGTGGTGATGTCGTTCGTTCCGTCCTGCGGCACCTGCGGGCCGTGCCGTGCGGGACTGTGCAATCTGTGCGATCTGGGCGCAGGCCTGCTCGGTGGCGCGGCCGTCTCCGACGGAACCTTCCGGGCTACCGCACGGGGGCGCGGAGTGCACCCGATGGCACTGGTCGGCGCGTTCGCGCCGTACGCCGTGGTCCATCGGGCCTCGGTGGTCAAGATCGACCCGTCGATCCCGTTCGAGATCGCCTGCCTCGTCGGTTGCGACATCACCACCGGCTACGGCTCGGCTGTCCACACCGCACGGATCCAGCCGGGTGAGGATGTCGCGATCATCGGGCTCGGCGGCGTCGGCGCGTCCACACTGCAGGGCGCGGTGCTGTCCGGGGCGTCGCGGATCTTCGTCGTCGACCCGGTCGAGTGGAAGCGCACGCAGGCCGAGAAACTCGGTGCCACCGATGTCTATCCCGATCTCGCGACCGCCGCCGCCGGCATCACCGCCGCGACGGGCGGACGGATGTGCCACAAGGTGATCGCGTCGATGGGGCGACGAGACGGCGACGACCTCGAGGCGTGGATGGACCTCACGGCGCGAGCGGGCACCTGTGTGCTCACCGCCATGGGCTCCACAGTGGCCGCCCAGGTGCCGCTCACGCTGTCGATGCGGACGTTGTTGCAGAAGAACCTGCAGGGCAGCCTGTTCGGCGGCGGGAATCCGCACGAGGACATCCTCGAGGTGCTGGCCCTCTACAAACTCGGCGACCTCGATCTGGACGGCACGCTCACCAGGGAGTACCGGCTCGACCAGATCAACGAGGGCTACGAGGAGATCCACCGCACCCCCGGTCTGCGCGGCATCATTCGCTTCACCGACGCCGATCGGTAGCACGCACGAAGCAAGGGGGGCCGAACGATGTCGTTCGCCCCCCCAAGCTGTCGGCGGTTCAGGGAATGATGACGGTGCGCTGCACGGGCTGGGCGGGAGTCTGCCGCCCGTAGAGGCCGCGCTGCAGCGAGCGCAGCAGAACGTCGCGGGTTTCCTCGGGCCGGATCAGTTCGTCGAATCCCATGTGTTCGGCTGAATGGTAGGACGCCTTCAGCTCCATCTCGCGCAGTTCGGCGGCCAGATCCGCTTCGGCGTTGGAGGCGTTGCTCAACGCGGCAGCGCCCATCGCGCCCATCGTGGCGCCCGGGTAGGCGAAGGTGCCCGCCTGACCGTCGAATCCGATCAGCGACATCACCATCGAACCGAATCCGTAGGCCTTGCGCAGTGTCACATGCAGTTTCAGCGTGGTCGCCGCGGTCTGCGCGACGAACATCCGCGCGCCGCTGCGCAATACGCCCTCCCGCTCGGACTCGCTACCGGGCAGCATCCCCGGGTTGTCGGCGAGGAAGATGATCGGCAGGTGGAAGGAATCGGCGACCATGATGAAGTGGGCCGCCTTGTCCGCGGCCTCGGTGTCGATCGAACCCGCGAGGACCTGCGGCTGATTGGCCACCACCGCGACCGGGTGCCCACCCAGATGCGCCAGCGCACAGATGATCGGCGTGCCGCGTTCGGGCTGTACCTCGAACCAGTCGGTGCCGTCGAACACGACATCGAGCACGGCCCGCATGTCGTAGCTCTGCACGTTGTCCCGGGAGACGATGTCGAGCAACTCCGGCGTCGCGCGCGGACCCGTGGTCTCGTCGGCGAGGTACACCGGCGGATAGGACCACGCGCTCGGCGGGAAATAGGACAGGTAGCGGCGGATCTCGTCGAGGACGTCCTCGTCGGTCTCGGCCACGTTGTGGACGACACCGCTGGGCAGCGCGACGTCGGGCCCACCCAGGTCTTCCTTCGAGATGTCCTCGCCGGTCGAGACTTTCACGACCGGCGGTCCCGCGGTGAAGATGCAGCCCTGCCTGCTCATGATGGAGAAGTCGGCGACCGGGGCGACCAGCGCGCCGTGGCCCGCCGATGGCCCGAGCACGGCGGTGACCATCGGCACCTTGCCCGAGCACTGCGCCTGGGCCAGCAGATCGGTGGGGGTGCGACCGTAGTGATCGCCGGTCGGGCGGAACCCCGCTCCTTCCAAGAGCATCACCAGCGGCACCTTGTCGCGCACCGCCAGTTCGGCCAGCCGGTAGCGCTTGGAATTGCTGCCGGGAGCGATCGAGCCGGCCAGGGTGGTGAAGTCCTCGGCGCCGACCATGACGGGGACACCGTTGATCAGCCCGGACCCGGTCACGATCGCGTCGGCGGCGGCGATGTCGCCGCCGACGAGTGTGCCGAACTCCTGGAACGTGCCGGGATCGAGCAGCCGTTCGATGCGCGCCCTGGCGTCCAGCTTGCCCTTCCCCCGGTGTTTGGCGACCCGGTCCGGACCGCCCATCTCCAGCACGCGCGCGCGGCGACGGCCGAGATCGTCGAGGGTCTCGTCCCAGGTGTTGGCAGTTGTCATGTCGTGGCCTGTCTTCTGTGATCGGTCGCGCGGACAGCGCGGGAATTCGGGAGGGGCGGGATTCTCAGGTCAGTCGATGGTGAAACGGATCGGCAAATGCTTCAACCCACCCACGAACGTCGTCGCCGTCAACTCCGGCTCCCCCGCCAACTCGATCGACCGCAAACGCGGCAACAACTCCCCCAAGAACTTACTGATCTCCATCCGCGCCAACCCCGCACCCAAACAAAAATGCACACCATAACCGAACGCCACATGCTTGTTCGGCTCACGCTCGATATCGAACCGGAACGGATCATCGAAAACATCCTCATCCCGATTCGCCGACGCGTACGACAACAACAACGAATCCCCCGCCGGAATCGACACCCCGTTCACCACCGAATCCTCAGCCGCCGTGCGCATGAACGCCTTCACCGGCGTCACCCACCGGATGATCTCCTCCACCGCACCCGCCATCAACTCCGGATGTTGCCGCAACCGATCCAACTGCTCAGGATGCTCGATCAACGCACGCATACCACCCGAGATACTGCTACTCGTCGTGTCATGACCCGCCGTCGCGATAATCGCGTAATACGACACCACATCCACATCCGACAACAACTCACCGTCGACCTTCGCGTTCGCGATCGCCGACGCCAGATCATCGGTCGGATGCTCTCGTCGAGAGTTGGTCAACGCGGTGAAGAAGGTGAACATCTCCACCAACGCGTTCATCGCCTCATCCGGCGGCGTCGATCGCTTCAGCTCCTCGTCATCGGAGCCCATCAGCTCCTGGGTCAGCTTCAGCATCAACGGGAAATCGGACTCGGGTACCCCGAGCAACGACATGATCACATACAGCGGGAAATTCACCGCGATCTCGGACACGAAATCACACTCACCGCCGGTATCGCGCATGCGATCCACGTATTGTTTCGCGAGCTCCTCGATCCGCTCACCCATCGCCTTCATCGCCTTGGGCGCGAACCAGTCCGCCGCGATCGCCCGCACCACCCGATGCTGCGGATCATCCATGTGAATCAATGTCCGGATCCCGATCGCGGCCTGCATCTCGTCGGACTCCGCGGTCATCAACACCGGACGCGGCCAGTTCGTGAACCGGCGATTCGCCCGCTCGATCGCCATCACGTCGGCGTGCTTGGTGATCGCCCAGAACGGTTTGTACCCCGCCACTTCCACCCGCGCCACCGGCTTGTCCGCCCGCAACGCGGCCAACGCAGCGTGCAGCCTCGCCTCGTCGGCGTAGGCGGCAGGCTCGGCGAGAACGTTCGCGGCCTCATCAACGATCGGCATCACTATCAGCACCTTTTCCCGTTCCGAGCTGGCAACCCAGCAATCCACCACCTCGCGCGCACCCGCGCCGACGGCGTTGTCTCGCCCACAAGACTGATTTATAGTTACCCTTACTGTCAAGCTTTCTGTAACTGCCGTGGAGCGCTCGATCGATGCGGTACTCTCACCGCCCGCCACCCCGCGCTCGAGGCTCCCACCTCGACAGTCGCATTGCCGACCCGGATGTCGGTCAGATACTGTATGCCTTACAGTAAGTATTACTCCCAATACTCGTACGGTGTGACGAAGCCAGAGGTGAGCTGTGAACAGCCCAGTTGAGGACCGAGCAGAGACGATGGGGGACGTTCCCGATCCCCACGATCCCTACCCCTTCTTCGCCGCGCGGCGGCGCGCGGGCGGCGTATTCCATGGGACGGTGATGGACTACTCCAGAACCCCGAAGGAACTGCGCCCCACCGATACCTACGCCGTGATGTCGTGGTCCGCGGTGAACAAGGTCTTGCGCAACAACACGGTGTTCAGCACCCAGCTCTACGACGCGACGATCGGCGTGTTCATGGGCCCCACCATCCTGGCGATGAACGGCGCACCGCACCGCGCCCACCGCAATCTGGTGTCGGCGGCCTTCAAGCCGCAGTCGCTGGCCGTGTGGGAACCCGAGGTGGTCCGCCCGATCTGCGACGAACTCATCGACGAATTCATCGACGAAGGACGCGCGGACCTGGTCCGCGACTTCACCTTCGAGTTCCCCACCCGGGTCATCGCCCGCCTGCTCGGGCTGCCGGCCGAGGATCTGCCCTTCTTCCGGGACGCCGCCGTGGCGATCATCAGCTACGCGGGCAACGTCCCGAGGGCGCTGCGAGCGTCCAAGGAACTGAAGGAGTACTTCCTCGGTCATATCGAGCAGCGGCGATCCGCTCCGAGTGACGACATCATCAGCGACCTGGTCACCGCCGATATCGACGGCGAGAAGCTCAGCGATCGCGCGATCTACTCCTTCCTCCGGCTGCTGTTGCCCGCGGGCCTGGAAACGACCTACCGCTCGTCGGGGAACCTGCTGTTCCAATTGCTCAACCACCCCGAGCAATTCGCCGCGGTCCAACAGGATCACGGCCTGCTCCCGCAAGCGATCGAAGAGGGCTTGCGGTTCGAGACCCCGTTGACGCTGGTGCAGCGCTACGTCACCGAGGACACCGAGTTGGAGGGCGTCGCCATCCCCGCGGGGGCGGTCGTCGACGTCTGCCTCGGCTCGGCGAACCGTGACGAGACCCGGTGGGAGCGTTCCGAGGAATTCGACATCTTCCGACCGCACATCCCGCACATCAGCTTCACCGCGGGCGCGCACACCTGCCTCGGGTTGCACCTGGCCCGCCTGGAGACGCGCGTCGCCATGGAGGCGCTGCTGGCGCGACTGACCGATATCACCCTGCTGTCCGACGGTGACCCCCATATCTTCGGCCAGCCGTTCCGATCGCCGACCTCGCTGCCGGTGACCTTCGATGTTCGCTGACGCGCGGCAAGTCCACCGCCCCAGCTTTTTTCGACTCCGAGGAGCCCTGTGACCACCCGTAACATCTTCGATCTCATCGGCCGATCGGCGCTGGTCACCGGTGCGGCCGGCGGCATCGGCGCGGCCGTCGCCGCGGCGCTGGCCGCCCAGGGCGCGGCGGTCCTCGTCACCGATATCGACGGCGCCGCCGCGGCGGTCACCGCCGAGAAGATCGTCGCCGACGGTGGCCGAGCCGCCGCCGCGGCGCTCGATGTTCGCGACCGGGCCGCCGCCGATGCGGCCGCGAGTGCCGCCGCGGAGTTGGCCGACGGGACACTGCATATCGTGGTGAACAACGCCGGTGCCACCGACCCCGCGATGTTCGCCGCCACCACCGAGGAATCGGTGCTGCGGATGCTCGACATCCACCTGCTCGGCGCGTTCCGCGTGACGCAGGCCGCGCTGGCGTACCTGCCGACCGACGGCACCGGCCGCGTCATCAATGTGACCTCGTCGGCGGGACTGGTCGGCACGCTCGGCCAGGTCAATTACTCGGCGGCTAAATCCGGCATCGTCGGCATGACGAAATCGCTGGCCCGCGAACTCGCCCGCAAGCAGATCACCGTCAACGCGCTCGCCCCGGCCGCGGCCACCCCGATGACCGCCACGATCCGCACCGATCCGAAGTTCGCCGAGCAGATGCTCAATCGCATTCCGCTGCGGCGCTGGGCCGAGCCGGCCGAGGTGGCGGGCGCGTTCGTCTTCCTCGCCTCCGACGCGGCGTCGTTCGTCACCGGCCAGGTGCTGCCGGTCGACGGCGGCCTGGTGATGTAACGCGACACCGCAACACAATTGAGGCCCGGGCCCCCGCAGGGACCCGGGCCTCAATTGTCAGGTTCTCGCTAGTCCAGTTCCGGCTCGGGCACGTGGAAGTGGGCGTCGCGCAGCCGGAACGCCTCCTTGGTGCCGTGCTCGGCCCTGGTCTTCACAAAATTGAATTCTCCCGGTGAGAACTGCAGGTTGGTGCCGTAGGCGTGGAACAGATAGCTCGCCACCTCCTCGCCCTGATAGGCCTGACTCTGCTCGACCATCCGGAACGCCTCCTTCGCGATCACCACACCGTCGGCCGGCATCTTCGCCGCCTTCTCGGCCCAGTAGCGCGCCCGCGCGGTGACCGCCGCCGAATCGCAGGTCTCGGTGAAGACACCGAGGTGCTCGAGCGTGCCCGCCTCGATGATGTCGCCGGTGAGCAGCATCCGGCGCGCGAGCACCGGGCCGAGCCGATGGAAGAACATGTGCAGGCTGCCCAGCGCCGGGCCGAGGAACCGCGCGGCGGGCATGCCGATCTTCGCGTCGCGGGCGATGACCGAGATGTCGGTCATCAGGGCCATCTCGAATCCGCCGCCCAGCGCGTAGCCGCTGATCTCGCCGACGGTGACCTTCGGGAAGCCCATGAAATTGTGGTAGAAGCCGAAGGACTTGCGGTCCACCGTGAGTCGGCGGCGCTGACTCGGCCGGCTCTTGGCGGGCCGATCACCGTTGGTCGCGGGGCGCTCCCCGTACCAGCCGTAGGCGTTGTTCATGTCGGCGCCGGTGCTGAACACCCCTTCGGCGCCGCGCAGCAGCACGACGGTGATGTCGTCATCCTCGGCGACCTCGTCCAGATAGCGCGCGATCCCGTCCCGCATCTCGGCGTTGTAGGAGTTGCGCTGCGACGGGTTGTTCAGCGTGATGGTGGCGATCCGGCGATCGGGATCGACCTCGTAGAGCACGCGGCCCTCGGCGGTACTGGAACTGGTCATCGAATGTCTCTTCCTTGTTCGAAGGGGATGGGCGTGGTCATCAGACGACCTGTCGCTCGCGCAGGTCGGCCACCTCATCGGGGCTGTACCCGAGATCGGCCAGGATCTGCCCGGTGTGCTCGCCGAGCAGCGGCGCGCGCCGACGAATCCGCCCCGGCGTGCGCGACAACCGGAACGGCGTCGCGATGATCGGCACCGGCTTCGACGCGCCCGGATAGTCGATCCGCTCGAGGTAGCCCAGCTTCTCGACGTGCGGGTCCTCGAGCACGTCCTTGGTGCTGTGCATCGGCGCCGCGGGCAGTTTGAACTGTTCGAGCGCAGCGAGCACCTCGGCCTTCGTCCGACCCCGGCACCAGTCCTGCATGAGGTCGTTGAGGAAGTCGCCGTGCTGCCAGCGCACGTCGTCATCGGCGAAGCGCGGATCGTCCATGAGGTCCTCCCGGCCGATCAACCGGCACCAGCGACGGAACATCGGCTGCCCGGCCACCTGGAGCAGCACCCAGCCGTCGGTGACCTCGTAGAGGTCGCACGGCGCGACCGAGGTTCCCCGATTGCCCATGCGCGGCTTGTCGACGCCGAGCAGGTCGCGCTCGATCAGGAACGCGTTGCTCATCATCAGCGCGGTCGGCAGCAAGGCGCCTTCGACGTGCTGGCCCTCGCCGGTGGCGCGGTGGTGGAACAGGGCCATCATGACCCCGATGGCCAGCGTCATCGCGGTGCCGAAGTCGGTGTAGGGAACCGTGGTGCGGATCGGTTGCTCGGGCAGGCCCTGACGGTGGGTGGCGCCCGACATGACCTGGCCCGCACCGTCGAAACCGATCCGGTCACTGTAGGGACCGCCCTCGCCGTAGGCCGTGGCGCTGGCCAGGATGATGTCGGCCTTGACCGCGCGCAAGGTGTCGTAGTCGAGTCCGCTGGCCCGCATTCCGGCCAACGGCATGTTGGCGACGACGATGTCGGCGCCTGCCACGAGGCGACGGGTGATCTCGGCGCCGTCCGGCGTGGTCGAGTCCAGGGTCAGCGACCGCTTGTTGCGATTGCACTGCAGGAACGTGCCGCCTTCGCCACCCTCGGTCACCGCCTGCACCCAGCGGTCCTCGCCGCCCTCGCGCTTCTCGACGCGGACGACATCGGCGCCCATGTCGGCCAGGATCGCGGTGCACCACGGGGCGGCGATGAACCGGCCGTAGTCGAGCACCCGCACACCGTCGAGGACGCCCTTGCTCGTACTCCCCCCGGCGGGCCGGTCGGCTCCCGTGCCGCCCGAAGGTGTGGTCCCGTTCTCGGCCATCGCCACTCTTTCCTCGTCGGTACTTCACGTCACCTTGGCAGAACCATAACGGTATTGTCTACTGTATATCTAACAGTATGGGCCACGCCCTGTCCCCCAGGAGGAATGCATGCCGTTCGACACCATCGGCTACGAGGTAGACGGGCACACGGCCACCATCACGCTGAACCGGCCCGAGGCCCTCAATGCGCTGAGCCCGCACATGATCACCGAATTGCGCGCCGCCTACGACGAGGCCGAGAACGACGACAAGGTCTGGCTGCTCATCGTGACCGCGAACGGTCGTGCCTTCTGCACCGGCGCCGACGTCAAGGCCATCCCCGGCGACGGCAAGGTCCTCAACGAGAAGCCGTACCTGTCGACCTACGAGCAGTGGGAGGCTCCGCAGGAGGGCACCCCGCCCTTCCGGACCATGACCAAACCGATCCTCGTCGCGATCAACGGAATCTGTTGCGGAGCGGGCCTGGACTGGGTGACCACCGGCGACATCATCATCGCCTCGGATCGAGCCACCTTCTTCGATCCCCATGTGAGCATCGGGCTCGTCGCGGGCCGAGAGGTGGTCCGTCTCGCGCGGGTGCTCCCGCGCACCGTGGCCCTGCGGATGGCGATGATGGGCAAGCACGAGCGGATGAGCGCCCAGCGCGCCTACGAACTGGGCATGATCACCGAGGTCGTCGAGCACGACCGCCTGCTCGAGCGGGCTCGCGAGATCGCCGACATCCTCAATTCCAATGCGCCGCTGGCGGTTCGCGGCACCCGGCTGGCGATCGTCAAGGGCCTGGACGTGCCGATGCACGAGGCCGAGATGCTGGCCGAGTCGTTCCGCGAACGGGTCACCCGCACCGAGGACGCGCTCGAGGGACCACGTGCGTTCGTGGAGAAGCGCGCCCCGGAATGGCAGTGCCGATGAGCGCCGACTACAGCACGATCACGCTCGACATCGACGCCGACGACCGGGTCGCCACCCTCACCCTGAACCGCCCCGAGCGGCTCAACGCCTTCAACCGCACCATGTGCGAGGAGGTGCGCGACGCGTGGCGCCGGATCAGGCTCGACGACTCGGTCAACGCGGTCGTCCTGCGCGCGGCGGGCACTCGCGCCTTCAGCGCGGGACTCGACATCAAGTCCGCCTACGGCCAACCCGACGGGATCTGGCACCACGAGGACCCCGGCGAGCTGTTGAGCCCCAAGTGGCAGAAGATGTGGAAACCGGTGGTGTGCGCGGTCAACGGCCTGTGCACCGCCGGTGCGTTCTACTTCGTCAACGAGTCCGACGTGGTGATCTGTTCCGACGATGCCACCTTCTTCGACTCCCATGTGTCGGCGGGGTTGGTCTGCGCGCTGGAGCCGATCGGACTCATGCGCCGAGTCGGGCTCGGGGAGACCCTGCGCATCGCGTTGATGGGTAACGACGAACGGGTCTGCGCCGAGACCGCGCTGCGCATCGGCCTGGTGACCGAAATCGTGACCCGCGAACAACTCTGGGAACGCGCGCACGCCATCGCCGCCGGCATCGCGGCCAAGCCGCCGACGGCGACCCAGGGCACGGTGAAGGCGATTTGGGAATCGCTGGACAAGCCCTACCGGGCCGCACTCGATCAGGGCCTGATCTACACCCGCCTGGGCAACCCGATCGCCAAGGCGGAACTCGCCGCGGCCGCGGGGGATGCACAACGCCGCGGCATTTCGACCGAACCGAGGATTCGTTGATGACCGACACCCACGACCATCCACTGAGCGGGCGCATCGCCGGAGTCCTCGACCTGGCGCCGAGTTCACGGGCCATCGAATTCGACGGAACCTGGCACAGCTGGGGCGAACTCGCCGAGACCGCACGACGCGTCAGCGCGCTGATCACAACGCCGTGCCAGGTCGGCATCCTGTTGCGCAACCGCCCCGAACACGTGGCCGCGTTCCTCGGCGTGCTGCTCAGCGGCGGCACCGTCGTGGTGATCAACCCCTCCCGTGGCGACGACCGCACCCGCTCCGATATCGCCGCGCTCGAATTGCCACTGGTGATCGGCGGGCAGGCGGACCTGGCCGGGCTCGTCGGGCCGGGGACCGCGACCGTGACCATCGCCGACCTCGACACCGCACCGATCCCCAGCGAGCCGATCGGCGAGCACGACGCGGGCACCCCGTTGCCGGGGATCGCCGTCCGCATGCTCACCAGCGGGACCACCGGGCCGCCCAAGCGTGTCGAGATCACCTACGACATGCTGGCGCGCAGTGTCATCGGCACCGACTTCGAGCAGGCCGCCACACCGACCGCACCGCGCGGTGGCGTCGCGATCGTGAATGCCCCGCTGGTGCACATCGGCGGCATCTTCCGCATTCTGCAGTGTGTCGTCGCTGCCAGGCCGTTCGTCTTCCTGCCGCGCTTCGACCTCGAACGCTGGGCGGCGGCGGTGCGGGCGCACCGGCCGGGCGCGGTGTCGCTGGTCCCCGCCGCCCTGCGGATGGTGCTGCACTCCGACCTCGGCCCCGCGGATCTCGACGGCGTGCGGGTGGTCACCTCGGGCACCGCGCCGCTGTCGGCCGCCGATGCCGACGCCTTCCAGGACAAGTTCGGCATCCCGGTCCTGACGTCGTATGCCGCCACCGAGTTCGGCGGCGGCGTCGCCGGCTGGACGCTTCCCGACCACCAGCAATTCTGGAACACCAAGCGCGGCAGCGTCGGCCGGGCCAGTGGCGGCGCCCGCCTGCGGGTGGTCGACGAGGACGGCACCGCGCTCGGGCCGGACGTGCCCGGCCTGCTCGAGGTCGCACCCGGCCAGCTCGGTCCCACCGCGAGCTGGGTACGGACCACCGATATCGCCCGCATCGACGCCGACGGGTTCCTCTGGATTCTCGGACGTGCCGATCAGGCCATCATCCGCGGTGGATTCAAGATCATGCCCGATGATGTGCGCGCCGCGCTGGAGGGACATCCCGCGGTCGGTGGCGCCGCGGTCGTCGCCAGGACCGACGACCGGCTCGGCGAGACCCCGGTCGCCATGGTCGAGCTGCGCGCGGGTCGCCACACCGAGGTCGACGAGCTGGTCGACTACCTGAGCACTCGATTGGCCCGCTACGAGATCCCCACCGAAATCGCTGTCGTAGAGGCGATTCCGCGTACCCCGTCGGGCAAGGCGGACCTGTCCGCGGTCCGCGCGCACTTCACCGCAACCCCCATCGGCCCACGGCCACATTCCGAAAGTGGTGATCCGACATGATGTCGACCATCCGAGAGATCACTGGATTACTCGACCACATCGGCTTCCGCAAGGCGACCGACCTCGACGGCTCGCTCATCTGGGAGCTGCCCGTCGCGCCGCACGTCGTCAACACCTCCGGCGGGCTGCAGGGCGGCTTGATCGCGACACTGGCCGACATCGCGGCGGGCACCCTCGCCCTGGAGTCCCGGCCGCCGAACGCCGGTATCGTCACCTCGGATCTGAGCGTGCGGTACTTCCGCCCGATCACCGAGGGCACCGCGCGCGCGGTGAGCAAGATCGTGCACGCAGGCAAACGGTCGATCGTGGTCCAGGTCGAGGTATTCGACGGCGAGGACGGAGCGCTGGCGGCGCTGGCGACCGTGAACTTCGCGACGGTGAGCTTCGCGACGGACGGATCGGCGACCACGGGCGGCTAGCCCCGAACGGGCACTACGCCCGCGGGGGTCCCCGCGCGATCACCAGTCGCGCGGAGACCCCCGAAATCAACGCCCGGTGTACAGGGCGGCCACCGCGTCCGTCCTGGCCTTCAGCGCGGCATTACGCGGAAGATCGTCGACGACGGCGATCGCGACGGGCACATGGTGGCTCGGCAGCTGATCCCGCAGGTGTGCGATCAGCTCCGCTTCCGTGGGTTTCGGCATTTCGCGACGCGGCTGCACGGCGGCGAAAGGAACCTGACCCAGTCGGCTGTCCGGGACGCCGACAACACACGCGTCCCGAACCGCGGGATGGGCGAGCGGGGCGGCACGCACGGTTTCGGGCAGGATCTTGAAACCGCCACGATTGATCGCGCCATCGGCTCGCCCGTGTACCGTCACGAAACCGTCGGCATCCACAGAGGCGAGATCGGTGGTCCGGACCCAGGTGGCGCCGAGCGCGGCCACCTCGGCCTCGAGCAGTCCCGTCTCGCCGACGCCCATCTGCGCACCGGTCACCGCGTCGACGATGCGCACCCTTACCCCGGGCAGCGGCACACCGACGCTGCCGGCCTTGGTCGCGCCGAATCGCTCGTACAACTGCGGCGTCCACGCGCACACCGAACCGGCGAACTCGGTGGCACCATAGGCCCACAGCAGTGGAATGCCGTAGCGGCGTTCGAATTCCGCGCGCAGTTCCGGCTCGAGCGGGCCGGAACCACCCGGCAGATACTTCAGGGTCGACAGGTCCTCGCGTGGCACATCGGCTTCCAGCAGCATGCGAAGGATCGTCGGCTGCACGCCGGTCCGAGTGACCCGGTAGGTCTTGACCGCCCGCACCCATTCCTCGACCGTGAATTTCTCCAGCAACACCATGCGCTTACCGAGGAAGGGGGCCGCGAGCAGTTGGCAGATACCGATGCTGCCGAACGGCCAGTACACCAGTTCCGGCGGATCGTCCGGATCGGCGACGGTCGCCCCGCCGGTCATGGTGCGGACCGTATGCCCCAACGCCGACAGGGGAATCGGCACCCGCTTGGGTGGGCCGGTCGTTCCGCTGGTCAGGATGTGCAGTCCGGGCACGGTTGTCACCCGATCGGCGACTCGGCCGATCGACCGGTCACCGCGCACGATGGTCTCGACCGAGGGGTCGTCCAGTGACACCGCGATCCCGGCAGCGCCGACCCGCTCGCAGGCGGCCAGAACCGGCGCCGTCCAGTCCCCCCGATCGGCGATCACCGCGACCGGGCGTGTCTGTTCGATGTCGCGGGCGATACCGGCGGCCGACTGATACGAGTTGATCATCGTGACCGGGCGACGCTGAGTGATGAATCCGAGGATCGCGGCCGCGTGCGGCACCCGATTGCGGACAACGATGCCGATCGACTCCTCGGCGCGCACGCCGGCACGGTCCAGCTCCGCGGTGATCCGGCGGACGTATCCCTCCACGTCGTCGCCGGAATACCAGCGCCGCTCGAACTCGATGCACGGCCGGTCGCCGAAGCCGGCGAGGCCGTCGGCGAGTGTCGTCACGAGCTCGGTCGCGGCGTGGTCCTGTACCGACATTCGTCTGCCCTCCGCTTCGCTCAGGACCCGGCCGGAGCCGGCGGCCGGTAGAACAGCGCGAGCTGGCCGATACCGGCCGCGAGTCCGACGCCCACGGCGAGGCCGAATCCCCACCAGCCGTCCACCCGATCGGTGCCGAAGATCAGCTGGTCGAGGCTGATCCGGCCAGGACCGAGGGTGGCCACACTCACCGCGCCCACCGCCAGCACCAGGTTGTACTCCCAGCCCTCACCCACGATGAAGAAGCCCTTGGACCTGTGCACCGTCCACGCGGCGACCAGCATGAGCGCGACGAAACCCGCGGCCGCGAGCGGGGTGAGGAACCCGAAGGCCAGCGCGAGGCCGACGCCGACCTCACTGCTCGCGGCCAAGCGCGCGTGCAGGATGCCCGGCCGCATCCCGATGCTGTCGAACCAGCGGGCCGTGCCCGGTATCCGACCACCCCCGAAGAATTTCTGGTAGCCGTGCGCGGCCATGGTGAGGCCGAGGCACACCCGCAGGATCAGCACACCCGTGTCGTACGCAGTCATCGTTTTACCGCCCTGTCCATCGAGTTCCGCGCCGTGAGCACGACCCTCGACACATCTCCCGTATTACTTACCGCTGGCATTACAGTAATGTTAGACATAACGCGCGTCCGGTCAATCCGGCGCATCGGGCCATGCCCACGAGACATATCGAACACGACGGCGACACCACGCCGTGAACGAGGAGGCCCTGTCATGACGAGCGCATCCACCGCCACCAGCGCGGTCACCGCGGAGGACTTCCGCGAAATACTCGCCCAGACCAAGGCTTTCGTCCGCGACGCGGTCGTGCCGCGAGAGCGCGAGATCGCCGAACAGAACAAGATGCCCGACGAGATCGTGCGTCAGGCCAAGGCCATGGGACTGTTCGGCTACGCGATTCCCCAGGAGTGGGGCGGCCTCGGTCTCGACCTCGCCCAGGACGTCGAACTGGCCATGGAACTCGGCTACACCACGCTCGCGCTGCGCTCGCTGTTCGGCACCAACAACGGTATCGCCGGTCAGGTACTGGTCGGGTTCGGCACCGAAGACCAGAAATCCCGATGGCTCGAACACATCGCCTCCGGCGCCGTCGTCGCGTCGTTCGCGCTCACCGAGTCCGGCGCGGGCTCCGATCCCGCGGCGCTGCGCACCACCGCGGCCAGGTCGGGCGAGGACTGGATCATCAACGGCGAGAAGCGCTTCATCACCAACGCGCCGGTCGCCGATCTGTTCGTCGTGTTCGCCCGCACCCGCCCCGCCGACGAGGACGGCGCGGGCATCTCGGTGTTCTTGGTCCCCGCCGACACCCCCGGCGTGGAAGTCGGCCCGAAGGACCGCAAGATGGGCCAGGAAGGCGCCTGGACCGCCGAGGTGTATTTCCGCGATGTCCGCGTCGGCGCCGACGCGCTCGTCGGTGGCAACGAGGACATCGGCTACCGCGCGGCCATGACCTCGCTGGCTCGGGGTCGTGTCCACATCGCCGCACTCGCGGTGGGCACCGCGCAGCGGGCGCTCGATGAATCCGTCACCTACGCCGCGACCGCCACGCAGGGCGGTACCCCCATCGGACGATTCCAGTTGGTCCAGGCGCACCTGGCGGATATGCAGACCGGGGTGATGGCGGGCCGCGCGCTGGTCCGCGACGCCGCGCGGGCGTGGGTGGCGGGCGAGGACCGGCGGGTCGCGCCCTCGGTGGCCAAGCTGTTCTGCACCGAAATGGCAGGGCGGGTAGCCGATTCGGCCGTGCAGGTGCACGGCGGTACCGGGTATATGCGCGATGTGGCCGTGGAACGGATCTACCGTGATGTCCGGCTGCTGCGGTTGTACGAGGGCACCAGCGAGATCCAGCGCCTGATCATCGGCGGCGGGCTGATCCGCAATGCCGAGCGGGCCGCGAGGTAACAGGCGGGTCGGCCACCACCTGGGTGGTGGCCGACCCGGTCGCCGATGTCAGTTCAAGTCGAACGGACCGTCGGCGATCACGGCTCCCAAGCCGCCGAGGTCGATACCCAGCTCGGCGGTCGCGCTCACGCAGGCCGCGACGTCCTTACGCAGGAACGGCGCGGCGCGTTTCTCGAACTTCGCCAGACCACCGGTACGCCGGATGGAATCGGCCGCGTAGCTGTTGCCGCTGGCCACCGACAGCGCCTGCAGCAGCTGGTCCTCCTCGATGCCCAGCTTGCGGCCGACCTCGGCCGCCACGGCCACCAGTTGCGCGTTCGCGGCGAACAGGGCGTTGTTGACCAGTTTCACGCCGAGCGCACTGCCGAGCGCACCCGTGGCCAGCACCGAACTCGAGTAGGCGGACAGTACCGGCCGGACGGCTTCGACGGCCGCCGACGGTCCACCGAGCAATACCGTGAGCCGCCCGGCGGCGATGTCCTCGGCCGACCCACTGACCGGCCCATCGAGCAGGACCGGACCGTCGGGTCGCACGGCGGCGAGCTCGGTGATCGTCGAGACCGTGCCGGTCGTGTGCGAGACCATCACCGCGTCGCCTCGCGCCGACGCCAACACCCCGTCCGGGCCCGAGAGCACCTCACGCAACTGCTGATCCGAGAACAGGCAGGCGATGATCACCTCGCTGGATGCCGCGGCTTCCCGCACCGAGTCGACGACCTCGGCCCCCGCGGCCCGCAGGCGGTCGCGCACCGCGTCCTGGCGCGCGTAGACCACGGTCCGATGACCCGCCGCCACAAGCCGAACCACCATCGGCTCGCCCATCTGGCCCGCTCCGATGAACCCGACAACCTTCGACATCCGCGCCGCTCCTCACTCGCGTTGAACCCGTTCGCTACCGAGAACGATGCGACGAGCCACTGATAGACAGCCATCCAGTAATGACAACTGTAACAGCGTCTACCAGCACGGCGCAGCCGCTTCTTGTGCCGTGGACACCCCGACAACAGGGTAACGCGACACAGTACTGTTGCCTTTACGATAAAACATACGATAATAAGCTTCCGGCGCGCTGGTACACGGACATGGGATCGCGACCGCTGTCCCACACTCCAGCGATCGCCCGACAGCTCGAGGAGACAACGTGACCGGCCGACACAGCGACAAAGTCGCCTTCATCACCGGCGCAGCGCGCGGACAGGGCCGCGCGCACGCCGTGCGACTGGCGCGTGAGGGCGCCGACATCATCGCTGTCGACCTCGCGGGCCCGCTGCCCGAGGCGGTTCCCTACGATTCGGCCACGCCGCAGGACTTCGAGGAAACGGTGCGCCTGGTCGAGGCGACCGGCCGCCGGATCGTCGCCGCGACCGTCGACACCCGGGACCTGGACGGGCTGCGCACAGCGGTCGACGAGGGTGTCGCCACCCTGGGACGACTCGACATCATCGTCGCCAACGCCGGCATCTGCATCCCGCAGCGGTGGAACGAGATCACCCCCGAGTCGTTCCGCGACGTCATCGACGTCAACGTCACCGGCACCTGGAATACCGCGATCGCCGGCGCCGACCACATCATCGACGGCGGACGCGGCGGCTCGATCATCCTGATCAGCTCCGCCGCCGGGATCAAGATGCAGCCCTTCATGGTCCACTACACCGCCAGCAAGCACGCGGTGACGGGCATGGCCAGGGCGTTGGCCGCCGAACTGGGCAAACACCGGATCCGGGTCAACAGCGTGCATCCGGGCGCCGTGCTGACCCCGATGGGCAGCGGGGACATGGTCGCCGCGCTCGGCCGCTCCCTCGAGTCCAATCCCCAGCTCGGACACATGACGACACCGTTCCTGCCGGACTGGGTGGCCCAACCCGAGGATGTCGCCGCCACGGTCAGCTGGCTCGCCGACGACGACTCCCGCTACATCACCGCCGCCCAGATCGCGGTAGACCTGGGTTCGACCCAGTACTGAATGCCCGCCATGCCGAAAGGATCAACACCAATGTCACTACTCGAGGGCCGCGTCGCGGTCGTCACCGGCGGGGCGCAGGGCATCGGCCTGGCTATCGCGTCGACCTTCCTGCGCGAGGGCGCGCGGGTGGTCGTCGGCGACCTGAATCCCGATGCGGCGCTGGAGGCGCTGGACTCGGACGACGTCCGCGCGGTGCGCTGCGATGTGACGAGCGCCGCCGATGTCTCGGCGCTGCTCGCCACCGCGGGCGCCGAGTTCGGTTCGGTCGACGTCATGGTCAACAACGCGGGCATCACCCGCGACGCCTCGATGCGAAAGATGAGCGAGGAGGACTTCGACCAGGTCATCGCGGTGCACCTGAAAGGCAGCTGGCACGGGACCCGACTCGCGTCCGCGATCATGCGCGAGCAGGAGCGGGGCAGCATCATCAACATCTCCTCGCTCTCGGGCAAGGTGGGCATGGCCGGGCAGACCAACTATTCGGCCGCGAAGGCGGGCATCATCGGTCTCACGAAGGCGGCGGCCAAGGAGACGGCCCGATTCGGGGTGCGGGTCAACGCGATCCAGCCCGGCCTGATCCGATCCCCAATGACCACGGCGATGCCCGCCCACGTCTGGGACCAGAAGATGGCGGAGATCCCGATGTCGCGAGCGGGGGAGCCGGAAGAGGTCGCCGGCGTCGCGCTGTTCCTCGCCTCGGACCTGTCCTCGTACATGACGGGTACCACCATGGAAGTGACCGGCGGGCGGTTCATGTGACCGGCTGGCAGGCCCATACCGTCGTCACCGAGGAATACGTCGATCCGGCACCCGTCGCGGCGCTGAGCGCGGTTCTCGATTCCGGCGCGCCCCCGCTCGGGGTGGGCGATCCGCTACCACCGCTGTGGCATTGGGCGGCGCTGGCCCGCTGGCCCGTGTCGTCCTCGATCGGGGCCGACGGACACCCGGCCCGTGGCACCTTCCTGCCTCCCGTCGATCTACCGCGACGCATGTTCGCCGGCGGTGACGTGGTGCTGCACGAGGCAGTGGCGATCGGGTCGACGGTGCGGCGCGAAGCGCGCGTCGTCGCGGTGACGCCCAAGAACGGGAGGACAGGGCCGCTGGTGGTGGTCGATGTCGAGATCCGGCTCTACACCGCGGCAGACACGCTCGCCGTGGTGGAACGCCAGAACCTGATCTATCGAGAGGCCGCGCAGCGCGGTGCCGACGTCGCGACACCGCCCGCACCCGAGGCCGCGGGCACTCCCCTGCGCCGCGTGGCCGAGTGGGACTGGGAATTGCGCACCGATCCCACCGTCTTGATGCGGTTCAGCGCCGCCACGGCCAATTCCCACCGTATCCACTACGACTGGCCCTACGCGACCGGCGTCGAGGGGTACCCCGGACTGGTGGTGCACGGACCGCTCATGACCCTGGCGATGGCGGAGACCCTGCGGCGGGAGCGGCCGGAATCGATGCCGACCCGGCTACGCCACCGCAACCTCGCGCCGTTGTTCTGCGCCGAACCGGCCCGCATCCAGCGTCGCGACACCACCGGTATCGAACTCGCCGTCCGCACCGGTGACGGCACCGACCGAACTGTCGAACACACCGTTCTGACCGCCTCTTTCGACCATGACGGAGACCGAACCCATGCGTGAAGCTGTGATCTGCGAACCTGTCCGTACGCCCATCGGACGCTACGGCGGGGTGTTCGCCTCGCTCACCGCGGTCGACCTCGGCGTCACCGCGCTGCGCGGACTGCTCGAGCGCACCGGGATCGACCCCGGCGTCGTGGACGACGTGGTCCTCGGCCATTGCTACCCCAACAGCGAGGCCCCCGCTATCGGCCGGGTCGTCGCCCTCGACGCCGGATTGCCCGTGACCGTCGGCGGAATGCAGATCGACCGGCGCTGCGGGTCCGGGTTGCAGGCGGTCATCCAGGCCGTGATGCAGGTCGCCGCCGGCGCCAGCGACGTGGTGGTGGCCGGCGGCGTGGAGAGCATGACCAACGTCCCGTTCTACTCGCTCGACATGCGCTGGGGCGGCGCACGCGGTGGCGTTCGGGTCCACGACGCACTGGCGCGCGGACGCGAGACCGCAGGCGGCAGGGACTACCCGGTGCCCGGCGGCATGCTCGAGACCGCCGAGAACCTGCGCCGGACCTATTCGATTCCCAGGGAGGAACAGGATCAGCTGGCCGTGACCTCGCATCAGCGCGCGGTCGAGGCCGCGCGCAGCGGTGCCAGCGCCGAGCAGATCATTCCGGTCACGGTGACATCCCGTCGGGGGGACTCGGTGATCGACACCGACGAGCACCCCCGCGCCGATACCACTCTGGAATCACTCGCCCAGCTGAAAGCGGTTCGCGCGAAGATCGATCCGGAGTCGACGGTCACCGCGGGCAACGCCAGCGGGCAGAACGACGCGGCGTCGATGTGTCTGGTGACCACCAGGGAGAACGCCGAGCAACTCGGCCTCACCCCGTTGGTCACCTTGAAGTCGTGGGCAGTGGCCGGCGTGCGACCCGATGTCATGGGGATCGGACCGGTCCCCGCGACCGAGGCCGCCCTCCGGCAAGCGGGACTGTCCCTCGCCGACATCGACCTGATCGAACTCAACGAAGCGTTCGCGGCGCAGGCGCTCGCCGTCATGCGGGACTGGAAGTTCGGCGAGCGCGATCTCGACCGCACCAATGTGCACGGTTCCGGCATCTCCCTCGGACATCCGGTGGGCGCCACCGGCGGACGGATGCTGGCAACCCTGGCCAGGGAACTGCACCGGCGTGAGCTGCGCTACGGACTGGAAACGATGTGCATCGGCGGTGGCCAGGGCCTGGCCGCTGTCTTCGAGCGGGTGGTGTGATCGTGGTCGAGCGCTGCTTCACCTCACTCGATGAGCTGACGGCCGCGATCGGTGAAACCGTCGGCCCCGGGCCGTGGTGCACCATCGACCAGAGCCGTGTCGACGCGTTCGCCGAATGTACCGGCGACGATCAGTGGATCCACGTGGACCCCGCCCGCGCCGTCGACGGCCCCTACGGCACCACCATCGCGCACGGCTACCTGACATTGTCGATGCTGCCCTTCCTGGGCCGCGACCTCTACGCCATCGACTTCGGCACTGCACGAATCAACTACGGCAGCAACAAGGTTCGATTCCCCGCTGCCGTGCGCGTCGGCACCCGAGTGCGAGCTTCGGCAACCCCGGTCGACCTGTCCGTCGACACATCGCGGTGCCTGCTCACTGTTCGATGGGTCATCGAGGACGAGCAGCAGGACAAACCGGTGCTGGTGGCCGAAACCCTCACGGCGGTGGTGTTGTGACCCGCGCCGAGCCCGCCGCAGCCGCCGATCCCCGCCACGCAGGTACCGATTCCACCGAACGGATTTCCCGATGAAACTCGGACAAACTCACGGCCTCACCGAGGTGCAGACCGAAATACTGGCCACTGTGCGCACATTCGTGGACAAGGAGATCATTCCCGTCGCACAGGAGCTCGAACACGCCGATGCCTATCCGGGCGAGATCGTCGACCGGATGGCCGAGATGGGGCTGTTCGGGTTGATGATTCCCGAGGAGTACGGCGGCCTCGGCGAATCACTGCTGACCTACGCCCTGTGCGTCGAGGAACTGGCGCGCGGCTGGATGAGCATCTCCGGTGTCATCAACACCCACTTCATCATGGCCTATCTGCTCGCCCAGCACGGCACGGCGGCCCAGCGGCAACATTTCCTGCCGCGTATGGCGGCCGGCGAGGTGCGCGGTGCGTTCTCCATGTCCGAACCCGAACTCGGTTCGGACGTGGCCGCCATCCGTACCAAGGCGGTTCGCGGGGAATCGGGCGAGTACACGCTCAACGGTCGCAAGATGTGGCTGACCAACGGTTCCACGGCCACGGTCGTCGCCACCCTGGTCCGCACCGACGAGGGCCACGAACGCCCGCACGACAATCTCACCACCTTCCTGCTCGAGAAACCCGCCGGATTCGGCGAGGTCGTTCCCGGACTGAACATTCCCGGCAAGATCCACAAAATGGGTTACAAGGGCATCGACACCACCGAGATGCTGCTCGACGATCACGTCGTCCCGGCGGAAGCGGTCCTCGGCGGCGAACCCGGTCAGGGTTTCAAGCAGATGATGGACGGCATCGAGGTCGGGCGGGTCAATGTGGCGGCCCGCGCCTGCGGAATCGCGCTGCGCGCGTTCGAACTCGGCGCGCGCTACGCCCAGCAGCGCTCGACTTTCGGCAAGCCCATCGTCGAACATCAGGCGATCGGATTCTCGCTGGCCGAAATGGCCACCAAGGTCGAGGCGGCTCATCTCATGATGGTCAACGCGGCACGTCTGAAGGATTCCGGGTTGCGCAACGATGTCGCGGCGGGCATGGCCAAGTATCTGGCCAGTGAGTTCTGCAACGAGGTCACCCAGGCCAGCTTCCGCATCCATGGCGGCTACGGATACTCCACCGAGTACGAGATCGAACGTCTGATGCGGGAGGCGCCGTTCATGCTGATCGGCGAGGGAACCAGCGAGATCCAGAAGCGGATCATCAGCAAGGGTGTGCTGCGCGACTATCGGATCTGAGGTCGCCGAGGACCCGACGGCCGGACCCCTCAAGGGTCCGGCCGAAACCAGCAGTGGCTCAGACGAAGTCGGAGCCGCCGTCGACGTTCACGTTGGCACCGGTCATGTACGAATTGCGGCGCGAGGCCAGGAACGCGGCGACCGGGCCGATCTCCTCGGGCAACCCGGCTCTCGGCATCTGCGCGGGGTGGCCGAAGTGCGTGCCGATCGCCTCCATGAGCCGGTAGGGATCATCGTCGTCGATGCCGACCGAACGTGCCCAGCCGGTGAGCGCGGGCGTGACGAAAGTACCCGGCGACACCACGTTGACCAGGATCTCCTCCTCGGCCAGCAACAGCGAGAGATTCTTCGAAATGCTGGTCACCATCGCCTTCGCCGCGGTGTAGGCGACCAGGGATGTGGTCTGGCGCTGGGTCGAATGCGCGGAGAAGTTCACGATCCGTCCCCATTCAGCCTTGCGTAGCAGCGGCAGCGCCGCGTTGACGCAGTGCACGATGCCGAGGGCACCGTGGTCGACCGCCTCGTGCCACTGATCGTCGGACAGTTCCTCGACCGTGCCCTGGACGTTCGGCCCGACGGTGGTGATCAGCGAGTTGAGTTCGCCACCCCATCGTTTCCCCAGTTCGGCGAAGACCGAGGCCACCTGGCCGGTATCGCGCACGTCGGCGACGAGACCGATCGCGTCGGCACTGCCTCGCTGCGCCAGGTCGGCGCTCGCCCGCTCGACATCGTCGGCCGAGCGGCCGACCACCGCGACCCTGGCCCCTTCTTCCGCCAGGCAGCGTGCTGTGGCCAGCCCCATTCCACGGCTACCGCCGACAACGACCGTCGCCGCGCCACGCAATCCCAAATCCATTCCGCAACCACCTCACTCGAGAGAACCGCCGTTTCCAGTGGGACCCCGCTGCGGACTGTTGACAGCCGACACCGCGACACGATCCTACGAAGCATTACTGTAATGCATTCAGTATGACTGACGGGAGTGGTTGTGGACGGCGATCCACCAGATCATTCGATGGCGTCGACAAGCCCCCACCGCAACGCGGTACCGGTATCGATGGGATCGCCGGTCAGCATCATCCAGGCCGCCCGCCAACGTCCGATTCGCCGCGGGACGCTGACGGTGCCGCCCGCTCCGGGAACCAGCCCCATCGCGATCTCGGGCAGCCGGAAGTACGTGTCCGGCGCCGCGACCAGCCGGTGCGCGAAAGCCGACAGCTCGATGCCCGCCCCGATGCAGGCGCCGTGGACCTGAGCCGAGACCCGCTCGCCCAGCCGGTCGATGACCCGCCACGGCCCCCGCTCGAGCCGCACCTGATACGCGGCGACCACATCGACGGCGGTGCCGAATTCATCGAGATCGCCGCCGCTGCAGAACACCGGACCCGCACCGCGCAGGAGCACCCGGTCGATGCTGTCGTCGAGTTCGGCGAGCCGCAGCGCCTCCAGAAGTTGTTCACGCAGTGGGGCGCTCAGTGCGTTGCGGCGCTCAGGGTAGTCGAGGGTCACCGACAGCAGGTCGGCTTCGCGGTCCAGCCGTACCAGGGGACGATCGGGGAAGTTCACCGGTTTCGGCCCACCGCGTTCGGTGAGCCACCGCCGAAACTCACTGCCCGCCAGCAGCATCGAGTAGACCGCCGCTTCCGCGCCGAGGGCCGCGGTCGTATCGGGCACCGCGGTCTGGCGCAGCAGTCGCCCCAGCGCCACGCTCGCTTGCGGATTGCGCCGCACAGCGTCCGTCAGGTGCCGCACCGCCGCCTCGGGGTCGGGATGGTCGACGATCATCGGCGAGTTCGCGCCGTCCTCGGCCAGCGTCAGGGTGAGCGCGCGCAGCAGCGGCTCCAGACGCGGGGAGACCGCTCCACGCAACACCCCGACAGACAGACGCAGCGAGCCCGCCAAGGCTTCGGCGACCCGGGCGATCCGCTCGGGCGATTCCCCTGCCCACCCGTCGAGCGCAACGACCAGCACCGGATTTCGCGGCGTCCCCTGCGGGCTGATGTCGAGTTCCATGGCATCCGAGGCCAGATCAGTCGCTTCACGGCTCACCGCGCAATAGTGACACGGTGGTGACGGAGACCGGGTAGGCCCCGCGACCTACTATCGAACGGTGCAGGCAACGACAGCGTCGGTGCCCGGTCCGCCCGCGGCGGACTGGGCGGCGAGCGGCGTGGTCGCCCTGTCCGGCCGCCCGGACGGACCAGCTCTGGTGCCGCCGGGGCACGCGGCCACCAGGGCCAGAGAGCTGTCCTCGACGCTGGCCGCGGTCTCGGCGCAGGCGATCGCTGTCGACGGCGCTCAGCTATTGGGCGAACGCGCCGCACTCATGGATTTGCGCCGTCGGGGAACGGTGTCGGCGGGCGGCCACTGCCGACTGCTGCCCAGCGCGGACGGGTGGGCAGCGGTCTCCTGCGCCCGGCCCGATGATCCACTCCTGCTCGGCGCGCTGATCGGCGACGATCTCGACGCGGCGGATCCGTGGCCCGCACTCGCCGACTGGGTACGCGCGCATCGCGGCGACGATCTCCTCGAACGCGCCGAACTCCTCGGCGTGGCGGCGGGTCCGGTGCGGCCCGCCGCGCCTGCGCGCTGTCCGGCACCGCTGACACCGCGGTCGGTCGAAGGGCTGCTCGTCGTCGACTTCAGCGCCCTGTGGGCGGGCCCGCTGTGCGCCCACCTGCTCGGGCTGGCAGGCGCGCGCGTGGTCAAGGTCGAGACCCCGGCACGGCCCGACGGCGCCCGACGCGGCAGCCCGCAGTTCTACGCGCTCCTGCATCACGGACACGAATCGGTGGTTCTCGATCCCACCGACAGCACCGGACGGTCGGCGCTGCGGGCTCTGGTCGACGCCGCCGACATCGTCATCGAGGCGTCGCGGCCCCGTGCGCTCGCCGGTTTCGGGATCGACGCCGAGGCGGCGGTCGGGCGCGGGGCGTGCTGGGTGTCGATCACCGCCGCGGGTCGAGCGTCGAACCGTATCGGTTTCGGGGACGACATCGCCGCGGCCGCCGGACTGGTCGCCTTCGATACCCATTCGGGCACACCGGCTTTCGTCGGCGACGCCATCGCCGATCCACTCACCGGCCTGACCGCCGCCGTACTCGCGGTGTCGGCACCGGCCGATGGGCGCGGCGTGCTGTGGGACATCTCGATGACCGATGTCGTCGCGAGCACACTGACCGCCGATCCGGTCCCGCCTACGTCGCGGCGCGGCGATACCTGGTTCGTCGAGTCCGCGGACGGACCGATTCCGGTCGCGAAACCAGTGTCCCGCAAGCCGATCGGCCCCGCCGCGGACTCCGGTGCCGATACAGCGCGCGTACTCGAGTCGCTGAGGATTCCGGTGCCGTGACCGACGATTCCAGCCGGACTCGCCGACCCGCGCGTGGCCGGGTCGTCATCGTGCTCGACGCGGAGATCGACGGCGTCCCCGGTCTCGCTCTCCGTATCAGCGACGGCAGGATCGACGACATCGGACTGTCGCTGTCCGCAGACGGGGCGACGGAGGTGATCGACGCGCGCGGTGGTGCCGTCATTCCCGGTCTGCACGACCATCATCTGCACTTGCACGCCACGGCCGCCGACGCGGCATCGGTGCGCTGCGGCCCGCCGGCCGTCCTGAACCGCCGCGCGCTGAGCACAGCCCTGGCCGAGGCGTCGGCCGACGAGCACGGCTGGGTTCGCGGCGTCGGCTACGTCGACACCGTCGCCGGCGATCTCGACGCGGTCGCCCTCGACGCCCTGCATGCGAGCCGACCGGTACGGGTACAGCACCGCAGTGGCGCGATGTGGATTCTCAACACCGCCGCGCTCGTCGCCGCGCACATCACCGACGCGGCCCATCCCGGCGTCGAATGTAGTGCCGATGGTGTTCCGACAGGCCGGATCTGGCGCGCGGACACCTGGTTACGCAGCCGGCTACCACTCACGACGCCGCCACCTCTCGGTTCGCTCGGCGCCACCCTCACCGGCTACGGCATCACCGGCGTCACCGACGCGACCCCCGATCTGTCGACCGGTTCGCAAGCCGCGCTGGTCACCGCTGCGCTCGAAGGCGACCTGCCTCAGCGGTTGCACCTGCTCGGGGTCCCCCTGCGCGGCGCGTCTGCGCACAACAGCGCGCCACTGCCCGAACAGGTCAGTGTCGGACCGTACAAGATCGTCATCGCCGACTCCGGACTCCCGCCGTTCGACGCGCTGGTGGATCGGATTCGCGCGGCCCACCGCGACGGGCGGGCCGTGGCCGTCCACTGCGTCAGCCGTGCGGCGCTGCTCCTGCTGCTCGCGGCCCTGGATGTGGCAGGGGATTTCCCGGGCGACCGCGTCGAGCACGCGGCCCTGGTGCCCGCCGACAGCATCGCCGATCTGCGCCGCCACGGCCTACGGGTGATCACCCAACCGGGTTTTCTGTCCCAGCGCGGTGACTACTACCTCGACCACGTCGAACCCGACGACCTCGACGATCTGTATCGCTGCCGAAGCCTGCTCGCGGACGGTGTCCCCCTCGCCATGTCCAGCGATTCGCCCTATGGTCCGCTCGACCCGTGGGCGGTGATCGCCGCGGCCAGTCGCCGGGCCACCGAAACGGGCACGACCCTCAATGCGGGCGAATGCCTCACGCCCGCACAGGCACTCGCGGGCTACCTCACCCCCGCCGACGACCCGGGTGGGCGCCCGCGCCGGATCCGGCGGGGCTCGCCCGCGGATCTCGTGATCCTGCGAGCGCCGCTGGAACAGGTACTACGCGAACCGTCGGCCGATGCCGTCGATCGCACGCTGTTCGCGCGAGCGCGGTGATCGGCGCTACCGAGTGGGGAGCGCGACCGCCGCGACCGCATCGGCGACCTGCGCAGACGAATCGTGCCAACCGCACGGCATCCCACACGTGCGATACAGCCTGCGCTCGACCAACCCGCTGGAGAAGGCCCGGACCGTTTCCGATGCCTGCGCCGCGTAACCGCACTGTGGGCATTTCGCGAAGTAGTCGAGCAGGTCGTGGCTCATGGTGCGAACCACTTCGCCGGGAATCGACCCATCTCGCCCCTCGGCGGCGGAAGGTGCCGCCGATCGCCGGTCGGCGATCGTCAGCGACCTGCGCCGAACACCCTTGTAGTTCGTCATCGACCAGCACCTCGACATCCGCAAGAACCTGAAAATCATACTGTTGCCACAACCATAGGTGAGACAATTCGATCCCGAGTGCAGATCAGAGATATACTGTAACTATTACCGTATGACGTACAATCCTCCCGTGGAAGACACCTGGAACAACCTCGCGGCCTGCCTCGATCTCCGCTCGATACCCACTGCGCCCACCGATGGCCAGGGATCGAGCCCGACCGGTCCGCCACACATCTTCGAGGGGTCGAACCAGCACCTGCCCCATCGGCGTCTTTTCGGCGGCCAGCTGCTGGGCCAGTTCGTGCGCACGGCGAACGCGGTGAACCCGAACAAAGCGGTCAAATCCCTCCATGCGTCGTTCCTCCGGGAGGGCACCTCCGACACCCCCGTTCACTATCTCGCCGATTCGCTGCACGACGGACGCTCGTTCGGCGCACTGACAGTGACCGCGACGCAAGGACGTCGCCCCATCGCCACCTGCGCCGTCTCGCTCCACGCCGCCGAATCGGGCCCGTCCTTCCAGCCGCTCCACCTCGCCACCACGCCGCCGGGCCCCGAGCACCGTGTCCGGTTCGAACTACTCCCCTGGGACACCAGGTCGGTCACCGATCTCGACGCCCCCGACCACGGATCGACCGACTACGACCTGTGGATGCGGATGCCCGTCCTCAACGAAGGCCCGGCCGCGGCGCTGCTGGCCTATTCCACCGACCTGAACGTGATCGGCACGGCGCTGCGCCCGTTCGACGGCATCGACCAACGCGGAAACGGCACCGCGTTCACCTCGGCGACGACCTCACACACGATCTGGTTCCACCGCCCGTTCGTCACCGACGACTGGCTGCTGCTGCGCCACTACGGCGCGACGGTCGCACACGGGCGCTGCTTCGGACGCGGGGACGTCTTCACAGCGGACGGCACGCTGGTCGCCTCATTCGCCCAGGAGGCCCTCCTCAGGTTCCATGTCGACGCCGTCCCGACCAGTTGAACCACAACTTATACTGTATGCATTACAGTAATTAAGACTGCAGTGATGGAAGGGAACCAGATGACGAACACCGCCGACCCGACCGCGAGCCGGACCGAGGAACAATTCCGCGATGCGCCGATCTTCGACGCCGACCAGCACATGTACGAGACCCCGGACTCGCTGACGAAGTACCTGCCGGAGCGGTACGCGCGTGCGGTGCAGTTCGCGCAGATCGGGCGGCAGACCCGGATCGTGATCAACAACAAGGTCACCGACTTCATCCCCAACCCGACCTTCGAGCGGGTCGCCGCGCCCGGCGCGCACGAGAAGTTCTTCGCGGGCGAGAACTCCGACGGGCTCACGCTGCGCGAGATGCAGGGGCCCGCGATCGAGGCACCCGCGGCCACCCGCAATCCGGTGGACCGCATCACCGAACTCGACCGCCAGGGAGTCGTCGAGGCCCTCAACTATCCGACACTGGCCAGTCTGGTCGAGCATTCGGCCGCCGACGATCCGCAGCTCACCCTCGCGATCATCCACGCGCTCAACCAGTGGATGGCCGAGCACTGGTCCTACAACTACGCCGACCGGATCTACTCGACGCCGATCATCAACCTCTCCGAGGTGGACGCGGCCCAGCGCGAACTGGAATACATCCTCGACAACGGCGCGAAGGTCGCCCTGATCAAGCCGGGTCCGGTGAACGGCCTGCACGGCTGGCGTTCGCCCGCGCTGCCCGAATTCGATCCGTTCTGGCGTGATGTCGAAGCCGCGGGTCTGCCGATCGTGCTGCACGCCAGCTACCCACCGCTCGACGGCTACATCGCGTCCTGGGAACCGCCGCACACAGCGAACTTCATGGCGCAGAGCCCGTTCCGCTGGATGGCGCTGGGACACCGCGAGATCACCGACATGATCACGAGCCTCATCTGCCACGGCACCCTGACGCGTTTCCCGAAGCTGCGCGTCGCCAGCGTCGAGAACGGCAGTTCGTGGATCCATCCGCTGTTCCACGACTTCGAAGACCTGTACAAGAAGATGCCGCAGAACTTTCCCGAGCACCCGCACGAGGTGTTCCGCCGCAATATCTGGGTCAGCCCGTTCTGGGAAGGGTGCGTGGCCGACGTCGTCGACACCGTCGGCTGGGACAAAGTCCTCTTCGGCTCGGACTACCCGCATCCGGAGGGTCTGGCCGAGCCGAAGGGCTTCTGGAAATACGCGGAGGGCATGGACGTGCGGCGCACCTACGACTTCATGGGCGACAACGCCCGCCGCTTCCTCGGGCTGCCCATCGCCAACCCCGACCCGAGCGCCGCTACCACGACCACCCGCTGACCCAGCGACTTGTGCTGCCGCCGAATCGGATTCGGCGGCAGCAGCCTTCCGGCGCGCTCGGCCTCAGACGCGGCTGCCATCGAGGAACGCGGCGAGAAGTGCCAGGCTGTTGTGCGCCTCGACGCCCGCGACGGCCCGCGCGACGCCGCAGCGGGTCACCGCGCTCGACTGCATTCTTTCGCCCGCCTCCGCGGTACAGACGATGGCGAGCAGCAACTCGGTGATGCCGACCTGGTACAGCGTCCACAACCGCTCGGGATCGGCCGTGATGCCGGCCGCGGCGAGTCGGGCGGCGTAGCGCTCGACGAGTCCGCGTTCGATCTCGCGCAACAGCTCCGGCTCCACCGACGCGTTCGCGAAGTAGGCGACATCGCGGATGCCACAACCTGTTGTCGAGATCTGCCAGTCCAGGAAGCCGGGTCTCGCGCCCTCGAAGAACAGGTTGCCCAGATGCGGGTCCCCATGGATCAAGGTCTGCGGTTGGCGCGCCCAGAAGGCATCGATCTCCCTGCCGCGCTGGTAGAAGATCCGGATCTGTTCCCGGATCGTCGCCGGGACCAGGTCCGCGGCGGGTCCGGTGAGCTCACCGAGCAAACGGCGCCGGATCAGCAGCCCCAGTTGGGTTTCCACGTCCGACCGTGGGCCCGTCGAGGTGTCCGTCTCCCCCGTCGGGTCGCGCCAGAAGGTGGCATGCAGATCCGCCATGGCGTCGACGACGGCCTCCGCTTCGTCGCGGCCGAGTGGCTCGACGACCGTACGAAAACGCGCGGTCGGCGACAGATCCTCCAAGACCAGAACATCGCGACCCCGCACCCGGTCGGAACGGGTCGCATAGCAGCGCGGCACCCGGATCGGCGGCGCGTCGCCCAGGACGCGATAGGCGCTGACCTCACGCGACCCGAGACTGAACAGGTTCATCAGCACGTGCTGGAGATAATTGCGCGGCGGTAGTTTCAGGAACAGGAACTCGGGAATATCGGCGTCCGCGCTCACCTCGATGCGTGCTCGGGCCGCGGTCCCGGAGTGGGATTCCACTACACGTATCGCATGGATGTCTTCCGGTGCCACCCCGAAGATCTCGCCGAGCCAGGCCGGGGTGACGTCCTCCACACGCAGCGGCACGCGCGCCGCGCCTCCCGGCACGGCGCGGTCCATCGCGACCCGCAACGCCTGTCCGACCGCCGACCCGACGGCGCGGACAGAGAGTAACCGATCGCGCACTATCCGCCCCCGCCTTCTCGAGCGATCCGCTCGTTGTGGCGATGGACGAGTTCCCGGAATCCGATATGGTCCCAACCGGGTTTGGGCTGGACGCCCCATTCGTCACGTGCGGTGGTCTGCCCGGCCGCTTCGGCCTGCCCACCGAGCGGCGGTGCGTTGAAATCGGCGGGATACTGGCATTCCAAGGTGTCGTCGTCGTAGCGGACCTTGATCATCTCGTCGCAGATCTCCTGCAGCGACAGGGTCGGCCAGCCGTACCAGAGCGCGAGCGCGGGTACGGTGAAAGCCCCTTCGACCACCAGCGCGACCAGGCAGATCATGATGCCCCGTTTGAGCCATCGATGCATGCGCGCGAACGGTGGCGTGGTTCCCAGCGGAAGTTCCTCCGGTGGAGCCGATCCCGATTCGGACGATGGTGTGCTCATCGCGAAAACTCTCCTTCAGCAGATAAATCGAGTCGAACCGCGGTCAGTCGGCGAATATCTCGCGATTGACCGTGTGCAGGTAGGGAATTGCCAGGAATGGCGTGATGTAGAAGATGTCGTACAACCACCAACCGAACACCGGCAGCACGACACCGTCGAAGCGGATATCGGCGTACACGGTCATGTTCACGATGTAACCGACCCAGATGACCACACCGAACCAGCAGGTGACGATCAGCCACTGATGACCCCACCGCTTCATCTGCAGGAAGGCGATCGCGGCGGCGATCCGCATCGGGAAGACGATGAGCACACCGGCGAACTCCCAGCCCTTCTCACCGGGCGCGCCCGCCCCGCCGACCCACAGCTCGTTGTAGTGCCACCAGTAGCCCGCGTCGAAGAAATTGCCCCATGCGGTGAAGAAGACCCGCGTGACCAAGGTGTGGCTGGCGAAAACATCGAGCACCCAGCCGACACTGTTGAGGAAGGCATCGAGAATGACGAGATACCCGATCAGCGTGACGATGAGCGGTCGCACGGACAATCCCTCTTGCTGCGCTCGGCGCTGCAACCAGACGCCGCGCAGAAAGATGGGTAGTCCGAACGGGCCAAGGATGTAGGTGCCCATCAGGGCCGTGCCCGCGGTAAGCCAGATGTCGGCGCGGCGTTGACTCGCCCGGCTTTCCGCTTCGTGCTCGTCATAGCTTCCGGCGGTCCGGATCTCGGCGCTGGGCGGTTTTCCTGATCCGGCACCGCGCCTGACGAATGTCGGCAGATTCATGATTTTCTCCTACCAGTCATTGGTCATCAGCATCCGCAACTGGATGAGGAACATCAGCAGCAGAAACCCATAGATGGTGAATTGGAAGACGATCAGCGCATGCTTGCGTCTACGGTCTTGCTCGTTCATGGCAGCGTTCTCCTCGAGGTGGTCACACGGGTTCTTCGCCGGCGAGCAGACCGGCGGTGGCGATCTGGCGCAGGCCGTCACCGATGGCGGTATCGGTGCTCAGCGGCGCCAGCACACAGGCCTGCACCGCGTCGATCTCGCGCGCGCCCGCAGCGATGAGCCTGGCCGCGGCCACCAGTACGCGCGTCGACGGTGGCTCGAAGTGGAATATCTCGTCCGCGCCACGAATAGTGTTCGCGCAGTGCACCAATCGCGTCGCCACGGCTCGATCGACGCCGGATTCCGTTACCACCACGTCGGCTTCGCGCTCGGGTGCCAGGTAGTCCATGGCGATGGTGACGAAGCGCTGCCGGAACGACGGTTTCAGAACCTTGAGCGAACTGCGGTAGGCCGGGTTGTAGGAACAGACGAGCATGAACGATTCCGGGGCTTGCACTACCTCATCGGCGCGGTCGAGGTAGAGCGCGCGCCGGTGGTCGGCGAGCGAATGCAGCACGGCCAGCGAATCGTGGCGTGCCTCGATCACCTCGTCCAGATAGCAGATGGCCCCGCCCTTCACGGCCCTGGTGAGCGGGCCGTCGTTCCAGACCACATCACCGCCGGTGACGAGCAATCGCCCGACCAGATCCGAGCTGGTGATGTCGTCGTGGCAGCTGACGGTGACCACCGGGCGACCCAGCAGCGAGCCCATGTGCTCGACGAATCGGGTCTTGCCGCAGCCGGTCGGTCCGGTGAGCATGACCGGAAGGTGTTGCTGGAACGCTCGTTCGAACAGTTCGACCTCGCCGCCCCCGGCGAAATAGGAATCAGATGTCATAGATCGACCAACTCTCGGTGAATATGTGCGAGAACGCGGGGAAGTTCCTCCACCCGCCGAATCCGTTGCGAGCGGGTGGGTCCGAAGACTTCGGGCAATGGATCGACACGGACGGGTCCGATGCCGATGTAGTAGACAGCGATCCCGGCGGTGACGGCCTCCTCTACGGCGTGTGCCACATCGGCCCACGCGTAGCGGCCCTCGTACCCTTCGTCGGAGATGAGGCCGTCGCCGATGATGATGAGCTGGCGACGTTGCGCGGGTTGGTCGAGCAGCCGACTGGTCAGGTGCCGCAGTGGCGCGCCGAGGCGGGTGTAGCCACCGGCCGCCAGCCCGAGCCCACCGACATCGACGAAGGTCCGGTCGTCGAAGTCCTTCAGGCACCGGACTTCCACGCGATGGCGCGTATTGCCGGTGAACACGAAGATCGCGTGCCGTTCCCTGGCGACCGTCATGGCCCGCGAGAGAGCGTCCGCGCAGTCCAACTCCAACCGGAAGGTCGCGCCCCCGTTGATGCCGAGCGAGGAACTGCCGTCGAGCAGGACCGCGGTCGTGACATCGCGGGCACTGGGCAGCAGTTCACGGAACACCCGTGGTTGCGGAGTCGCGCCGACCTGAGTGTCGACGTAGTGACTGATGTAGCGGTCGATGTCGATGTCGGACCCGTCGACGAGGCCACCGCGCATGGACCGATGGGTGAGTTCTTCGAACCAGCGCCGCACCTCGGGTGCGGCGGGCGCGATCGGGCTCGACGAGGTGGGTTGGCGGCGCTCCAGGACCGCGACGTGGTCGGGCAGGAAACTCGATGTCCACTGGTTCCACTCCGGATAGGGGATCCCCGCGCGCTGGTCGGCGCGGATCTCGATGTCCTCGTTCTCGGGTCGGCTCGGTGGCGGCAGATTCGAGGCCCGGCTGCCGCCTTCACCGCCGACCGGTACCGACCAGACGCGGTAGCTGTCGGTGCGGGTGGAAGTCCAGGGCATCCGGCCGTAGATCCGCCGTGCCGCGATCGACACGCGACTACGCGGCGCGGTGGCCAGCGGCAAACTCCCGAGCAGCGGGTACTGCCCCACCGAACCCGGTGACCGGGCGAGCGCGACGGCGCGCTCGATCATGTCCTCGCCCGACAGATCGGGATCAGTGGACTCGAGGGGGCGCAGCCATCGGCGCAACTCGGGTAGCAGTCCGGGATATCGCTCACCGGCCCACGTCGCGGCGACGTCACCCTCCACGATCGAGAGCGCACCGCGCTCCCGCGGTGACAACTCGTGGAGCGGATACCGCGCGATCCGGTCCTTGGAAGGCGAGCACTGTAGGGCGATGCCGCAGGTCACGGTGGTGCGGTTCCAGTCGGGAACCGGTGGTGGATAAGGCACATGGACGACGCCGAGTCCAGGGCTCAAGCCGAAGCCGCGCCGCTCGCCGGTCACCAGGCGGACACCTTCGCGGCGGCGACCCGATAGCGCGACCGCCGTCACCGCACAGCTGCGTTCGACCGACGCGGCGGGCTGGGCGGCGGTCATGGAGGATCTCCGCGGGTGCACGCTGGTTCACGAACCGTACACATGATCAGAATGTCCCGATGTTGCTCATGATCCAGTACCAGAAGGCGATGATGAGAACCACCGCGCCCCAGGCCAGGAGAAGTCGGACGATATCGAGAAGCATGATCGGGTTTCCCTATCTGTCGGCGGATCGTGTTGTGCGGCAGCATCATCGGGGCTCCAGGCTGCGCAGCGTCGTCGTCACGTAGTCGGCGAGCACCGCGGTGCGCAGCGCTTTCGAGCCGCTCGTAGTGGTGAGCAGGGCGTACAAGCCGATGAGAAAGAACACGGCGCTGTGATACGACTCGACGACGAGTTGCGCTTCACCGCGCTCGGCGGCCTGTTCGATCTCCTGGGCGACCAGAGCGATCACGGAATGCTCTCGCCAGGTGTCGTCCAACGGTCTGGTCGGTGAGAAGTGCACGGCGAGTAGGTCTTTGAACAACTTGCTACCCAATCGCCGCTCCAACGCCGCGATCAGCCGGACGACCTTCGCCAGCACTCCCGCGAGATCGTGCGGTGTCCGGAGGTACCGTTCGAGCTCTCCGGCGATGCGCGCCTCCTCGCGCTGTTCGAGTTCGAGCAGCACGTGCTCTTTGGTCGGGAAGTGGAAGTAGAAGGTTCCGCGCGCCACGCCCGCGTCCTCGACGATCGTGGCGATGTCGGCCTCGGCCGCGCCCGCTCTACCGAATTCCGCAACCGCCGCATCGAGCACTCGCTTCCGTGTGTGGAGACGTTGGGCCTGTCGCCCCTGAGGCTTGTCCTGGATTTCGCTCATGCGGCGAGCTAACTCCCGTCATTGACTCGCGTCAATCAGGCGCGCACAGAGCTCGTGGGGTGTTCACCGAATCCCCTCTCCCCCTTATCAATTCAGGAGAGTAGGTCGCTGATCATCCTGCCAGTGACCATGTCGGTAATACTGACATATGTCATTGAACCACGTCAACGAATTCGCGAACCGTGATCCACGTTGCCCCGGCGCTCGAAGGCGCCGATCAGCATTTCCCCACGTCAGAGATACCGAAAGATATACTGTAAATACCTCTTCGTTCGCGTCACGATCACAGCCTCCCTGCCCGCGAACGCTCGATCGACTCAGCCCCAGAGGACGTATGCATGGGTATCGCACTGACCGAAGAACACCGCGCGCTGGCCGAGGTCACTCGGAGGTTCGCCACCGACCGCGCGGTGAGACAGGCGGCGCGCGAACTGCTCGACGCCGCGACAGAGGACCCGCCCGCGTTCTGGGCACAACTGGCCGAGCTGGGCTTGCTCGGTCTGCATGTGGACCCGGCGTACGGCGGTTCCGGATACGGGTTGCCCGAATCGGTGGTGGTCGTCGAGGAGTTGGGCCGTGCGATCGCACCAGGATTGTTCGTCTCGACCGTGATCACCTCGGCGGTGGTGGCGGCCGTCGGCAGTGCCGAACAGCGCGAACGTTTCCTGCCCGGACTCGTCGACGGAACAGTCACCGCCGCAGTGGGCTTCGGGGATGAGGTCACCATCGACAACCGGGGGCGCGCGCACGGTCGGGCGGGAGTCGTGCTCGGTGCCGGTTCGGCGGATCTGCTGCTGATCTGTGCCGGAGACGACGTAGTGATCCTGGAACGCACCGCCGCGGGCATCTCGATACAGACGCCGTCGAATATGGACCCGACCCGCCGGAGCGGACGCGTCACCCTCCGCGACGTTACCGTCGCACCGCACCAGGTTCTGGTCGGAGCACGCGCCGCCGCTGTGGCGCGGGCGCGGCTGCTGTTCGCCGCCGAGGCGGCCGGCGGGGCAGGCGATTGTGTCGATGCCGCTGTCGGCTACGCCGCGATCCGCACTCAGTTCGGGCGACCCATCGCGACGTTCCAGGCGGTGAAGCACCATTGCGCGAACATGCTGGTGGAGGCGGAGTCCGCGGTCGCGACCGTCTGGGACGCCGCACGCGCGGCAACCGATGACGAGCGTCAGTTCCAGCTGATGGCCGCGGCCGCCGCGACGATCGCGCTGCCCGCCTATGTCCACAACGCCGAACTGAACATCCAGGTGCACGGTGGCGTCGGGTTCACCTGGGCCCACGACGCTCACCTGCATCTGCGGCGGGCAGTGACGCTGCGAGCCCTCATCGGCGGTGACGCGCCCGCCACCGATGTCTTCACCCTGACGTCGGCCGGGGTCGGCCGCACCAGCACCGTCGACCTGCCCGCGGCAGCCGACCAGGTGCGCGCCGGGATCCGCGCGGACGTCGAGCGCATCGCCGCGATGGACGAATCGATCCGCCTGCCGGAATTGATCACCACCGGCTACGTCATGCCGCACTGGCCGAAGCCATGGGGCCGCTCGGCCACCGCGGTCGAACAGGTGGTGATCGACGAGGAGTTCACCCGGGCCCGACTCACGCGCCCCGACTATTCGATCACCGGATGGGTCGTCCTGACCCTGATCCAGCACGGAACGCCAGGGCAGATCGACAGGTTCGTCGAACGGGCGCTGCGCCAGGAGGAGGTGTGGTGTCAGTTGTTCTCCGAGCCGGACGCCGGTTCCGACGCGGCCGCCGTGAAGACCACGGCGATGCGGGTCGACGGAGGCTGGCGAATCACTGGTCAGAAAGTGTGGACCAGCGGCGCACACTACAGCCGACGCGGTCTGGCGACCGTTCGCACCGACCCCGGTGTCGCCAAACACGCGGGCATCACGACGATGATCATCGACATGGCGGCCCCCGGCGTACAGGTGCGACCACTACGCATGCTTCTGGGCAGTTCGGAATTCAACGAGGTGTTCTTCGACGAGGTCTTCGTGCCGGACGCCGACGTGGTCGGTGCCGTGAACGACGGCTGGGCAGTCGCGCGGGCGACGCTGGGCAACGAGCGGGTCAGCATCGGCGGCGGTTCGGGCACCGGCAACGCCGACTCCGGCACGCTGTTGCGCCTGGTCGAGCGACACCGATCCCGCTCGGCCGACACCGATGCCCGCGTCGGCCGATATCTGGCGCAAGCCCACGCCCTGCGCCTGCTCAACCTGCGCCGAGCGGTCCGTAGCATCGAAGGAACGGGCGCGGGCCCCGAGGGCAACATCACCAAACTCAAAGTGGCGCAAAACCTCAGCGAATACGCAGCCATCACAGCGATGCTGCTCGGCCCCGATATCGCGCTGGCCGACGGTGACGCCGCCATGGCGGGACTCATGGTGCTCGGTGCCCGAGCGATGAGCATCGCGGGCGGCACCTCCGAGGTGACCCGGAATCAGATCGCCGAACGCATTCTCGGAATGCCGCGCGATCCGCTCCTACGCTGACGGCCTGTTCGTGCGGTCCCACGACCCGAACAGCCCATGACCGCCGCTCCGTGTCGGAACGGCGGTCATGGGTTATCCACCGGAAGTAACGGTGGCGGATCTACTTCGGCTGGAAACGCTGCCCACCGTCGATACGCACGACCTCGCCATTGATATACGGATTCTCGAGCAGGTGCTGAGCAAGGAACGCGTATTCGGCCGGCTGGCCCAGTCGCTTCGGGAACGGTACCGCCGCAGCGAATTTCGAGAGCTTCTCCTCGCCCAGGAAATCCATGATCGGGGTGTGCATCGTGCCCGGAGCGATACTGTTCACCCGGATGCCGACCGCACTGAGATCGCGAGCGCCGGTCAGGGTCAGCGCGATCACGCCGCCCTTGGCCGCCGCGTAGGCCGACTGGCCGATCTGGCCCTCGTAGCCGGCGATGGAGCTGGTCATGACGATCGCGCCGCGCTCGCCACTGTCCTTCGGCTCCAGCTTGGCGATCTTCGCCGCGGTGAGCCGGAGCACGTTGTAGGTACCGGTGAGGTACAGCCCGATCGTGTCGGTGAAGCCCTTCAACGTGTGCGGCGTGCCGTCCCGGTTGACGACCTTCTCGAGCACCCCGAAACCACCGTGCGCGATCACCGCGTAGCGCAGCGTGCCCAGCTTGTCGGCCGCGGCGAACGCTTCCTCGATGGTCGAGTCGTCGAGCACGTCGGTGCGTACATAGACGGCCTTGTTGCCCAGCTCCTCGGCCAGCGCCTTGCCCTTGTCGTCGTTGACATCGGCGATGACAACGGCCGCGCCTTCGGCGTGCAACTTGCGCACCGTCGCGTCACCGAGACCACCGGCACCACCGGTCACCAGAACTACTTCACCTTCGAATGACACTGCGTCTCCTTCACTTCATGGGTTGTTGATGGGTGGGCGGCTCGTCGGCCTAGGTGCCCGTCCAGTTGGGGGTGCGCTTCTCGGCGAACGCCTGCGCGCCTTCCTGCGCGTCCTTCGTCCCGAAGACCGGGGCGATGAGTTCGAGCTGCTTCTGCCACATCTCGGCGGTGCTCCACTCGGCCGCCTTGACGATGACCTCCTTGGTCACCGCGACCGCGATCGGCCCGTTGGCGGTGATCCGGTCGGCCAGAGCCAGCGCCCGGTCCAGCGCCTCCCCCGACTCGGCCACCTCGTTGACCAAGCCCCACGCGGCGGCATCCTCGGCCGTGAAGGTGTCACCGGTGAGGGCCAATTCGAGCGCCTTCTGGTAAGGAATGCGCTGTGGCAGTCGCAACAGCGCACCGCCGCCCGCGACCAGACCGCGCTTGACCTCGGGGACCCCGAACCGCGCGGTCTTGGACGCGACGACCAGATCCGTGGCCAGCACCAGTTCGGTACCGCCGGCCAGCGCGTAGCCTTCCACGGCGGCGATGATCGGCTTGACCGGTGGCTTCTCGGTGAAGCCGAGGCCCCGACCGGCGACATAGGGGTACTCCCCCGCCGCGAATGCCTTCAGATCCATTCCGGCGCTGAAGTTTCCGCCGCTGCCGGTCAGGACCGCGACGGACAGCTCCGGACTTTCGTCGAGCTCGTCGACGGCGTCGGCGAGCCCCTGACTGACGGCGAGATTGACCGCGTTGCGCGCGTCCGGCCGGTTGATCGTGATCACCAGCGTTCGCCCGCGCCGTTCCACTAGCACTGCGTCCGACACAGATATCTCCATTCTCTCGGTGAAAGCACTCAGACTTCGATGACGAGGGCGCCGCCCATGCCGCCACCCGCGCACATCGCACTGACGCCGATGCCGCCGCCACGACGGCGGAGCTCGTAGATCAGGGTCGCCACCTGCCGGGCGCCCGAAGCCGAAATGGGATGGCCGAGACTGCATCCGCTGCCGGAGAAGTTGACCAGCTCCTCGTCGATGTTGTGCGCGCGGCACGCGGCGATCGGCACCGAGGCGAACGCTTCGTTGATCTCCCACAGCGCCACGTCACCGACGGACAGCCCGGCACGGTCGAGCACCTTGCCGATCACATTCACCGCGGCGATGCCGTTGTCGGCCGGGGTCACGCCCACGTTCGCCCAGGCACGCACTGTCGCGAGAACTTCCAGGCCCGCGCTCGCGGCGTAGTCGTCAGCGGTCACTGTGACCGCGGCGGCGGCGTCGTTGATGCCGCTGCTGTTGCCCGCTGTGACCGAGAACCCCTCGATCTCGGGATGCAGCACGGGCAGCGCCGCCAATCGCTCGGCGGTTGTCTCCCGGCGCGGGTGCTCGTCCACGGCGAAATCGAGGACCGAGCCGTCGGCTCGGGCGACCTTCAACGGCAGGATCTCGTCGGTGAACCTGCCCTCGTCGATCGCGGCGATGGCGCGCTGATGCGACCGCAGCGCCCAGTCGTCCATTTCCTGACGGCTGATCCCGACCTTCTTCGCGGTGTTCCAACCGACGGTGATCGACATGTCCATGGTGGGCGCGTCCGGGGTCTCCGGGTGCGACGGGGGAATCCACGGCTCCTTGAATTCGAGCTCAGGCCCCGACCCCGGCACCCGCCACTTCATCAGGGGAGCCGTCGACAGCGATTGCACGCCGCCGGCCACGATCACCCGTTCCATCCCGACGCCGACGTGGGCGGCCGCGTTCGCGATCGCGGTGAGACTGCCCGCGCAGTGCCGATTGACCGCTTGGCCTGGCACATTCAGCATCCCCGAGGCCACGGCCGCGTGCCGCGCGAGGTCGCCGCCGCCGTAGTTCAGTTCGGCGAGGATCACGTCGTCGACGTGGGTCGGGTCGATGCCCGAGCGCCGAACGGCCTCGGTGAGGATCTCGATGGCGAGCGTCTCCGAGGCCACGTTCACGAGCGCGCCCTTGAACGATCGCGCGATCGCGGTGCGGACCGCACTGACGATGACTGGTTTGGGCATATTTCTCAACCTCTGCGTTCCGGTCGCACCCTTCGGTGCGGCCTCGTGTGTATTCCGATGAATTTCGAGTCGTGTTCTGTGCGCACGGCGCCGGTATCGGCGGCTACGCGCAGCACAGGTATTCGGTCAGTCGATGGTGAAACGGATCGGCAAATGCTTCAACCCACCCACGAACGTCGTCGCCGTCAACTCCGGCTCCCCCGCCAACTCGATCGACCGCAAACGCGGCAACAACTCCCCCAAGAACTTACTGATCTCCATCCGCGCCAACCCCGCACCCAAACAAAAATGCACACCATAACCGAACGCCACGTGCTTGTTCGGCTCACGCCCGATATCGAACCGGAACGGATCTTCGAAAACATCCTCATCACGATTCGCCGAAGCGTAGGACAGCAACAACGAATCCCCCGCCGGGATTGCGACCCCGTTGACGACCGAGTCCTCAGCAGCGGTTCGCATGAACGCCTTCACCGGCGTCACCCACCGAATGATCTCTTCGACAGCACCCGGCATCAGCCCCGGATCAGCCCGCAAACGATCCAACTGATCAGGATGCTCGATCAGCGCCCGCACACCACCCGAAATACTGCTACTCGTCGTATCGTGGCCCGCCGTCGCGATAATCGCGTAATACGACACAATGTCCACATCCGACAAAGGTTCGCCGTCGATCTTCGCGTTCGCGATCATCGACGCCAGATCATCGGTCGGGTTCGCCCGCCGCGATTCGGTCAGCGCCTGGAAGAAGGTGAACATCTCGACCAACGCGTTCATCGCCTCGTCCGGCGGCGTCGACCGCTTCAACTCGTCGTCGTCACTACCGACCAATTCCTGAGTCAACTTCAACATCAACGGAAAATCCGACTCCGGCACCCCGAGCAACGACATGATCACATACAGCGGGAAATTCACCGCGATCTCGGACACGAAATCACACTCACCCCCGGTGTCTCGCATCCGATCCACATATCGCTTCGCGAGCTCCTCGATCCGCTCACCCATCGCCTTCATCGCCTTGGGCGCGAACCACTCCGCCGCGATCGCCCGCACCACACGGTGCTGCGGGTCGTCCATATGGATCAGCGTCCGAATCCCCACGGCGGCTTGCATCTCATCGGACTCCGCCGTCATCAACACCGGACGCGGCCAGTTCGTGAACCGACGATTCGCCCGCTCCACCGCCATCACATCCGCGTGCTTGGTGATCGCCCAGAACGGTTTGTATCCCGCCACTTCCACGCGCGCGACCGGCTTGTCCGCCCGCAACGCGGCCAATGCGGCATGCAAGCGCGGCTCGTCGGCGTAGGCGGCAGGTTCGGCCAGAACGTTCGCGGCCTCATCAACGATCGGCATTCCTATCAGCACCTTTTCCGTTCCTCGGCCGGCATCCCGGCACTCGCCCCAGCCCACACACAGAGCGTGCCGAGGACGTTGTCTCGCCCACAAGACTGATTTATAGTTACCCTTACTGTCAAGCTTTCTGTAACAGATGCCGTATCGGGCATCAGAACGGTGGAACCCATGGTCGCCCAGCAGCGCAGGATCGTCGTCGTCGGAGCAGGGTCCGGCATCGGAGCGGCGACCGCGACGCACTTCCACGAGCGGGGAGACCACGTCCTCGCGGTCGACCTGAACGCGAACGACACGCCCGCCAGTCAGCACGAACAGTGCGATCTGCGCGATGCGGGCGAGATCGCGGCCCTGCTGGGGCGCATCGGGGCGGACTGGGACGCGCTGGCCTACGTCGCGGGCGTGCCCGGCACCGCGCCCGTGGCCGATGTCCTCGGGGTGAACTATCTCGGTATGCGGTTGTTCACCATCGGCATGCTGCCGCTGTTGCGCCAGGGCGGCGCGATCGTCACCGTGGCCTCGGTCGCCGCCCTCGGCTGGGAGCAGCGAATCAACGATCTCGCGGGCCTGCTGGCGGCCGGCGATGCCGATACCGTGGCGCAGTGGCAGGCGACGCAGGACCCCGCCTACCCCGTCTACAGCACGTCGAAGCAGGCATCGATCATCTTCACCAAGCGCCTGGCCCCCGCCGCCTGGCAGAAGTTCGGCGTCCGGGTCAACTCCGTCAGCCCCGGCCCCACCGAGACCCCGATTCTCACCGACTTCGAAGCGTCGATGGGCAAGGAAGTGCTCGACTCGGTCAAGGCCACCATCGGCAGGCACGCCGGCGTGGCCGACATCGTTCCCGTGATCGCGTTCCTCGCCAGTCCTGAATCCCGTTGGGTCAACGCCCAAGACATTCACGTCGACGGTGGATTCGTTGCCCCGCTGACCGTCGGTCCGGCCATCGAACTCTGACCCGTCGCACCTGTGCGGCACCACGCGTCGTGGTGCCGCACAGGCGGTGGAGCCCGAATATCGTGCCGAAACCTCGGACGCCACAACGAGATCGGTGCCGTCCGAGGTCGTTCGATCAGAGTTCGGTGACCTGTTCACGCGCCCAGCGATAGTCCGCTTTCCCGGCCGGGCTACGGCTGATCGCGGAACGGAAGACCACGGCCTTGGGCAGTTTGTAGCGGGCGAGCGACTGCGCGGCGTGACCTACCAGCTCGGCGAAATCGGCGGTCGCGTCGGGCACGAGTTCCACGACCGCGACAACCTCTTGACCCCATCGCTCGTTCGGACGCCCGACCACCAGCACGTCGGCGACCGCGGGATGGGAGACGATCGCCGACTCGACTTCCTCGGCGAAGATCTTCTCACCGCCGGAGTTGATGGTGACGGCATCGCGACCGAGCAGTTCGATCGTGCCGTTCTCGAGGTGGCGCGCACGATCACCGGGCAGCACGAAACGCACGCCGTCGATGACAGGGAACGTCGCCGCGGTCTTGGCCGCGTCGTCCTTGTAGCCGAGCGGGGTGAACTGACGCTTCGCGAGCCAGCCGAGACCGTCATGGCCGGCTTCCAGAACGGTGCTGAAATCCTCGGCGACGACCCTGGTGTCCAGGCCCGCCGAGAATGTTCCGGTCGAGACGAAGCCCGCCGCCGAGACATGATGCAACTGGGTTCCGGTTTCCGACGACCCGACGCCGTCGAGCACCACCAAACCCGGCACCGCCTCGATCCACTGCTGCTTGAGCTGCGGAGTGAGCACCGCGCCACCGTTGGCGATTGCCGCCAGCGAGGAGACATCGGCGGTCTTCGATTCCACCGCGGCGAGCAGCGGCCTGGCCATGGCATCACCCACCACGATGGCGATCGCGACGCGTTCGCGTTCGATCGTCCGCACGATCTCCGCGCCATCGATCCGATCCACCACCGGGGAGAACACAATGGATTGACCGGTCGTCATGGCGGTGAGCACCGCCCACTGCGCCGCACCGTGGATCAGCGGCGGCAACAGCATGAGTTTGACGCCGGGATTCGCCGCCGCGCGCGCGCCGATCTCCTCGTAGGAACTCACCTGCGTACCGGTGTTGATGTCGCGCCCGCCGCAGGCCGCCATGTAGATGTCGTGCTGGCGCCACAGCACGCCCTTCGGCATCCCTGTGGTGCCACCGGTGTAGAGCACGTAGAGATCATCCGGCGAGGGTGTCACCGGCAGGTCCACCGGTTCCGTCGCGGCGATGATCGTTTCGTAATCGACGGCCCCGTCGAGCAATTCGTTGCCGGATTCGTCGGCGATCTGGATGAGGACGCGCAGGTGCGGCAGATCGGACCGGATCTCGGCCACGCGCGGCGCGAAGGTCGCGTGATAGACCAGCGCGGTGGCGCCTGCGTCGGCCAGCAGGTGCTGGAGTTCGCTCTTGACGTAGCGGTAGTTCACATTGAAAGGCGCCACGCGCGCGCGAAACGCCCCGATCAAACTCTCGACGTACTCGTTGCCGTTGTAGGCGTAGATGCCGAGCAGGTCCTGGCCGACCTCGTGGGGTTCGAGCTCGGAACGCTCGGTGTGACACCCCAGCCCCTGAGCATGCAGGTAGGCCGCGAGCCGACGAGACCGTTCGGCCACTTGCGCGTAGGTGTGCCGGTGGTCGCCCTGGATGATGATGTCGCGATCCGGGAGCGCCGCGGCGGCGGCGTCGGCGGCGCCGACAAGAGTCAATTGCGTCGAGTCGGACCCGGTCGCGGAAGGGGACAACGTAACTCCTCGATAATCGGTGGCGCGCTCACGCACGCCCGTAAGTTGTGGTGGAAGAAGGTGGAGACGGGCGTCTCAGCTGGTCGGCTCACGTCGCGGCAGGCGTCCACGCACTCGACGTCCCGTCCGCCAGCGCGCGGCCCGCAGCGCCAGATCGATGAATTGCACCGTTCGACGATCAAAGGGCGGCGCCGCGATCCCGGTGATGGCGAAGGGGAGATCGGTCCCCGCCACCGTGCGCAGGTGGCTGAACGTATCGAAACCGGTCTTCCCGTGATAGGCGCCCATCCCGCTGTTCCCGACACCGCCGAAGGGCGCGTTCTCGGAGAACATGTGGATCGCGAATTCGTTGCGCGCGATCCCGCCACTGCGGGTGCCGTCGACGAACTTGCGGAAGTCCTTGCGGTCGGGACCGAACCAGTAGGCGACCAAGGGCGAAGGCCGCGCGTTGATGTAGTCGATGACATCGGCGAGGTCGGTGTAGGGCTTGATCAACAGAACTGGACCGAAGACCTCTTCGTCAGCGATGCGCATGTCGTCGGTGACGTCACGGATCAGCGTCGGCGCGATCTTCCGCGCGACCGGATCGGGCAACTCCTCCCCCGCCGGTGCGAGTGATTCCACGCTGGCCCCGCGAGCGCGGGCATCCTCGATGAGTGCGACAACCCGCTCGTAGTTGGCGGTGTCGACCGAGGTCGTGTAGTCGTCGTTGGCCAGGATCGACGGGAACATGCCGCGCAATTCGGTGCGCAGGCTGTCGGTGAATTGCTCGATCCGGCTCGCCGGAACGAAAACATAGTCGGGACACACACAGACCTGGCCACCATTGACCATTCTGGCGCGCGCGATCCGATTCGCGGCCCGGTCGAAATCAGCGTCCGGCCCGACCACGATGGGATTCTTGCCGCCGAGTTCGAGGGTGACCGGAACCAGATTCTCGGCGGCGGCGCGCTGCACCAGCCGACCGACGCCAGTCGAACCGGTGAAGAACAGGTGGTCCAGCGGCAGTCGGGTGAACGCCGCGCCGATGTCGGGTCCGCCGGTCACCACCGCGAGTTCGTCCTGGTGGAAATAGCGCCCGGCCAGTGAACGGGTCAGTTCGGCGGTGTGCGCGGTGATCTCCGACATCTTGATCATCACGCGATTGCCCGCGGCGAACGCCGAAGCGGCGGGCACCACGACCAGTTGCAGCGGGAAGTTCCACGGGCCGATGATGCCGACCACCCCGAGGGGCGAGGGATGGATTTCGGTGCGGATGCCGTACAGCCGCGCGAGGCGGTTCGGCCGGATCGGACGCATCCAACGCTCGGTATGTGAGCGGGTGTGCTCGAACGCGGTGAGCATCCCCATGATCTCGGCGAACAGCATCCCGGTCCGCGATCGCGTCCCGAAATCGCGGGACATCGCCTCGACGAAGTCGTCGATATTGTCCAGGACCATGGCCAGCAGCCGGTCGATCCGGTCGCGCCGCACGGCCGCCGATGCCGGGCCCTCACGCAGGAATGCCTGGCGTTGCCGCTCCAGGATCGCGACCAGCTCATCCGGGTCTGTCGTTTCACCGGTTCGATCGGCCTTGTCCAACCCGACAACCTGTGACATCCGCGCCTCCGCACTCACATCGAACCCGCTGCCGCTCACACAGTTACACGTACAACAGATATCGTTCCAGTAATACCAACTGTAACAGTGTCACTCCTGCCCGCGTAGTGTTTGCGCGGGCTGGGCGTGACCAGCGGGCAGGTCAGGGCAGCGCCACCCGGCTCGCGAGCCAGCGACCATCGACGAGCTCCATCGTCATCATCACCCGGCTGCGGTCCACCCGAGGATCGGGCGAGGCCGTGTTGGTCACCGTCTGGTCGACGAACAGGATCGCCTCGACCTTCGTCGGGGTCGCCGACTTCACCGCCGCGTCGAGCACCGTCCCCTTGCCGGTCGCCTTGTTCTCCAGCAGCAGCTGACGCAACTGCCCGCTCGACCGCGTATAGGTGTCCTTGAACTCCCCCGTCGATCCATTGAGCACCGCGGTGAAATCGCGGTCGAGGTTGCCGGAGTCGACGCTGGTCAAGGTGACCGCGTACGCCCGCGCGGCGTCGAGTCCGGCCGCGGCCGCGGCATCGGTGTCGTTGTCCTGCTTCAGCTTCCAGCCGAGAATCGCCGCGGTGATCACGGCCACCACCGCCACCAGCACGAGCAGTGGGATGCGGATCTTCTTCCAGATCAATGCCACGATCATCCGACGGATCGCCCACTTGGACGGCATCACGAATTCGGGTTCGGCGGCCGGGGTCGTCGCGTCCGCGGCGGGCTCCGCGGCCTTGTCGGCGGACTGCACCTGGCTCGTCTCCATGGGGACCTCGGTGGTCGGCTCGTCAGCGGTCGGGCTATCGGCGGAGTCGGTCTTCTGGTTCATCTCGGATTCCTCATCGGGGTGGAGCGGGAACCGTCTGGCCGGACTCGGCCAGCGGCAACGGCAGGGGCAACGACCGGGGGCCGATCGGCGTGGGGTCGGCGGTGCGATCGGCCGGCTCGCCCGCGGGCGGACGGCCGGGCAGGCGTTCTCCCGGCGGGCGCGGCGCATTGTCCGCGCCGCGGACCAGGATCCCCGGATTGTCGTCCGGGCAGTACGTATAGAGATACGGTTCGGAATAGTCGCCCACCGACGGCGGCTTGCGCGGTAGGTCGTAGACGCAGGTGTAGCGCGGGTAAAGGCTGACCAGCCCCCAGAATCCGCCGTCGTGCATCACCGTCGCCAACGCGTCGAGGGCCGATCCGGCGCGCTGGGTCGGGAAGAAGAACTCCCGCATCGCCGGTACCCGGGTGTTCGTCACCTGGGCCACTGTCGAGAGGTTGGTCAACAACCCGACCATCGCGGCGGAATTGTCCGCCAGCACGGTGTCCAGGGCGGTGAGCGTCCCCGGTGCCGCGTCGAGGAACTCCGCGAAACCGCCGGTCTTAACCTCGACGCCACGCATGAAGTGCGCGGCGTCGGCGGAGAACCGTCGCAGCCCTGTCGATCCACCGCCCAGGGTCGAGAGCACGGTCTTGCTGTCGTGTATCAGTGCGACGGTCTGTGGGAGCACAGCATCCAGCGTCGATACCAGAAAGATCCCGCCGTCGAGGATGTCGGTGAGCTTGCGCGGCCCCTCCGGCCCGACGCCGAGCTCCGCGACCACGGAGGCGAGCTGGGCCGGATCCACCTGCGCCAAGCTCGAATCGAGCGTGCCGAGCATTTGCCACAGCGGTGTAGGTGTCGAGGTCTTGTCCGCGGAGATCTCCGCGCCGTCGCTCAGATACGGTCCGGTCGAGCGCGTGGGCCGGAAGTCGAGGAACTGCTCGCCGGCCGTGGACAAACTCGTCACGTCGACCGTACCGTCGGCGGGCACCCGGATATCGGCGTCGATGCCGGCCACCGCGACCACGCCGCCCGGCTCGAACTCGACCGAGCGGACTTCACCGATCGGCACACCCCGCAAGGTGACGTCCTGGCCGGGCAACAGCCCACCGGACTGGGTCAGATGCACCCGCACCGCGATCGTCGAGGCCGAGGGATCGAAGCCGAGCGCACCGAACACCAGATAGGTCGCACCGACGACCGCGACCAGCGCCAACGCCACCGCGGAGAGCGCGAGTCGATAGGGATGCCCCCCGCGCACCCCACCGACCAGCAGTCGCGCGGGCAGATCCGCTACCGCCGAGCCGAATGCGGCGAGCCCGCCGACGGCGCTCATCGGCCGGGTCCGAGGACGCGCTCGCGCAGTGCGAGCAGGGTGTAGGTGAGCGAACCGACCAGTGCCTGCCAATCGCTCGCGTCGGGTATCCGGTTGCCGGGATCGGCCTGATGGCCGGGGTCGGCGAGCGCCCCGATCGCGAAGTCCTGCAGGTCGACATTGCCGTGCGCCGACGTACCGCTGGAGAGCCTGATGATGGTCGGCAGCATGGCGTTCATCGCGGCCAGGCTCGCGTTCGGATTCAGGATGGCGTCGTTGAGCCCCGCGGAGATCCGGTCGAGATTCGCGATCAGCCCGCCGATCTCACCACCGCGAAGAACCGGGAACTTCGCCAGTGCGGTGCTCACATCGTCGACCTGCCGAACGAGTGCGAGCGCCTGCTGCGCGTTCGCCTCGATGACCGTGGACGCGGGGCCGGCCGCGCTGACGAACTCGTCGATCACGGTGCGGTTCGCGGCCAGTTCACTGACCAGCCGATCGGTTTCGGTCAGCGCGAGCCGGATGTCGTCGGATCGGGCGGCCAGGGCCGTGACCAGCTGGGTGGACTGATCCAGCAGCCCACCGAGGTTGTCGCCTCGATCACCGACCGCGCGCCCGAGTCCGTTCACGACGCTGGTCAGATTGCGGATCGCGCCGCCGTTGACCAGCAGCGAGGCTGTGGTGAGCAATTCCTCGACAGTCGCCGCCGCCGAGGTCTCCGCCAGCGCGATGGTATCTCCGTCGCGCAGGGCGGCGGTCGAGGGTGTGGCATCGAGCGGCGCGTCGAGCGCCACATAGACATCGCCGAGCGGGGTCGCGGTGCGCAGCTGCGCCCGAGTGCCGACCGGCAGCTCGACCTCGGCCCGAATGCGCAGCGCCACCTTGGCCCGATAGTCGGCGACCGACATCTCGGCCACCTCGCCGACATCGGCGCCCGCCAGCCGGACCTTCGCCTTCGCGGGCAGATTCAGCGCGTTCGCGAACGTCGCGTTGATCGTGTAGCCGGACTCGCCCGCCCCGGGTGCCGACAGCGGCAGGTCGTCGAGCCCGACGCCGCATCCGGTGGTCACCGTGACCACGGCGAGCGCCAGCGCCGCCATCGTCAACACGGAATTCCTGGTTCTCATCGAGGCAACCTACTCATCGCTTCCAACATGTCGGTGATACCGAAATCCGGTCCGAAATCCTGCAGAGTTCCTGTGCTGCAACCGAGTTGGCGCAACCCGAGGATGTTGCACACCTCCTTGACCATCTGCCCGTCGAAGGCGACCCGGTCCAGGAGCGCGTGAATGCGCGCACCGCCTGTCTCCTGGTCGACCGCGTTGTAGCCGTTGGCCAGCAACATCGGCGTCAGGTCGAGGAATTCGGCCAACTGGTCGCGGTAGTCGGCGAGCGCCTTGACGACGGTTCCCGTGTCGGCGACCGCGGTGCGCAACGGCTCCCGGTTGGCCATCAGCAGATCGTCGGCTTGGCGCATCACCGTGGTGATCTGCGCGCCGGTAGCGCCCGATCCGATCTCGAGCTGGGTCAACATCTCACCCAATTGCCCCGAGGCAGCCCCGAATTCACGGATTGTCTGATCACCGTCGGCGGCCGCCGCGACCAGCACCGACAGCTCCTGCGTGATCTGGGTGACCGCGTCTCGGGTCCCCGCTCCCGCGTCATCGCCCAGGCGCAGCGCCCGCGACAACTCGTCCATAGTCGCGCGCAGCTGCTGCCCGTTGCCGCCGGTCGCCGACGAGGCGACGGCGAGCATCCGTGCGATCGGTCCGTCACCGGGTTTCTCGCCGCCCAGCTCACCGGACAGGCCGTCGGCCATGGCCAGCAACCGATCCACGCCGACCGGTGTTCTGGTGCGCTCCACACCGAGTGTCGTACCGTCGCGCAGCGTTTCCCCGCCCCGGTACACGGGGGTGAACTCCACGTGCCGGTCGGTCAGGACCGAGGTCGACACCGTCACCGCCATCGCGTCCGCGGGAATCTTCGCTTCGCCGTCGACCCGCATGGTCACCTCTACGTAGGCTCCCCGCGGCACGATCGTGGTGACCTCACCGACCGGCATCCCGAGTATCGCGACCGTGTTGTCGACGTAGAGTCCCGCGGCGCTGTCGAAATGGGCCACCACCGTGATGTCGTCGGGTCCGCTCCGCATCGGCGCGCTCGCGCAACCGACGAACCCCAGGACCGCGAGCACCGTGGTGACCCGCGCCAGCTTCAACACTGTTCTCATCGACAATCTCCGAAATACTGTGGCAACTGGGCCAACTCGGCGTGTCCGCTCAGGGCGCACATCCACGAGTCGACGAGAACGCCGCCGGGCGCGTTGAAGTCCACCGAGTTTCCGTTGCCGGAGGCATTGGTCAGGTTGCGGACCGCGACGGGCAGGATCTGCAAGGTATTGCGCAGCAGGTCGTCGTGACGGGCGAGGCTGCCGAGCAGCCCGTTGAGTCCGGTGAGTAGCTGGTCGACATTCGCCCGATCGTCGACGACGATGCCGCGGACCTGCTCGACCAGCCGCGTCGTCGCCGACATCAGCAGCTCGATCGCCTGTCGCCGGGAAGCTATGTCGGTCAACAGGTCTCGACCCATACCGACGATCACCCCGACATCGGACCGCTGATCATTGACCATGGCGGTCAGCTCACGCACGCCGGTCAGCAGTGAACCCAATTCGCCGCGGCGGCTACCCAGAATGCTCGACAACGTCCTGATGTTGGTCAGCACGCCGGGAAGGACCGCGGGCACGCCGTCGAGCTGCGTGGCCAGGGTGTCGAGGGAGCGGCTGATCTGCGCGGCGTCGACCTGTTCGAAGGTGGTGGTGGCGTTCTCCAGCGACTGCTGAAGGTCATAGGGAACAGCGGTGTGCGACAGCATGATCCGGCGATCGCGCAGCTCGCCGGGACCGGCCGGGCGCACCTCGACATAGCGGGCGCCGAGCAGTGTGGTCAGTTTGATCGCGGCGGTGGTCTCGGCGCCGAGCGGTACGTCGTCGGCGATCCGTATCCGCACCACGACGCGGTCACCCACCAGCGTCTGGCCGGTCACCGCACCGACCTGGACGCCGGCGACCGTGACGCTGTCACCGACGCGCAGCCCGGCCGCCTGGGCGAACTCGGCCTCGTAGCTGCGCTCGCCGACACCGAGGCTGTTCCAGCCCAGCGCGCACGCCAGCAACACGACCAGTACGGCCAGCGCCACGAGCCCGAGCGCGCGCGGGCTCTGTTCTTCGATCGGCCGGGCGTACGAGACGCTGAGCCGCCGAATTCGAGTCGATAGTGTCATGAATTGCCTCACCTACAGATCGGCGATTGCTGAACGGTTCCGGCCGGGGTGGCCATTCTGACGATCGCCGGGATCAATTCCGAGAGCGCTGGGATCGCGGTGAAGCCGAGATTGCAGAGATAGACATTGAGGTTCGCGCCTTCCTGGCTGACGCGGGCGATGCCCTTCAACAGCGCGGGCAGGTTGAAACCCAGGTAGGCGAACTGATCCTTGTTCTGCTCGAAATGCCGGGTGAACCCAGGTTCCCGGTTCATCAGTCGCTCGAGCGCGGGCCGGTCCTCGGCGACGACGGTCGCCATCCGGTCCGCGACTCCCGAGACCTCGGTCAACGTCGTCATCAGTTCGTCACGGTGACGCGCCAGCCCTTCGACGATGGTCCGGGTTCGGCTCAGCAATGTGCTGAGTTCGGCCCGTCGACCCGCCAGGTTCTGCACGACCTGGTTGAGATTGGTGATGACCGCGCCGAGCACCTGATCCGGACCGGCCAAAGACTGTGCCAGCGTGGACATCTGCTCGATCAGCCGGGTCAGCGAGCCGACGTCGCCCTGCAACGCTTGCACGAGTGCGGCGGTGACATTGTCGACCTGCTGGGGGTCGAGACCACTGAACAGTGGTTCGAATCCGTTGAGCAGCGCCGAGAGGTCGAAGGACGGCTCGGTGCGCTCCACCGGGATCTCCCCGTCGCTCGCGAGTACGGAGTCCACGCGGTTCTCGCCACGGGACAAACCGAGATAGCGCTGTCCGATGACGTTCTGATAGGTGATGGCGGCCACGGTGTCGCCGTAGAGGTGCTGGGCATCTTGAACCCGAAACCGAACCCGGGCTCGAGTGCCGGCGAGTTCCACCGCGTCGACACGTCCGACGCGTACCCCCGCCATTCGCACGTCGTCGCCGACCCGCAACCCGGTGGCATCGGTGAAGATCGCCGAATACGGCTTCGTCGAGCCGTCGATGCCGCGATTCAGGGTCACGAAGGTCATGGAGATGAGGGCGAACGCCACGACGAGAAAAACACTGAGTCCGGCCACCGAACGACGATGCTGGTTCATCGTGGAGCACCTCCTGTTCCGGGGACACCGGTGGTGAGTAGTTGGGCCAGCACCTGTTCCGCGCTGTTGGCGCCGCCCGCGAGCACCCGGCCGATGAGGTCTTGCATCTGCGGAGTCAGCACGGGTTTCGGTATGGAGCGAGGATCGAGCGACGCGGGCAGCGGCTCGGCCGAGGTCGTCAGCGGCGCTGTCGCGCAGCTCGGGCCCGCGAGGTCGCCGTAGCGGGGGCAGTCCGCCCGTGTGTACGCGGTGTCGGGGGTCAGCCTGATCTGGAACTTTCCGGTCCCGTTCTTGGTCTCCTCGTTCCAGAATTCGGCGAACCACACGTCGGAGAGGTGCTTGATGCTGCCCACGATGGGACCGAAGTTCGAACTACCCGCGGCGAAGACATCCAGGACCGGAGTGAGCTGGTCGGTGACTGTCACCATCTCCTCGACGTGACGGTCCAATCCGCCGCCGACGGTCGACAACGTGGCGGTGCCCGCCGAGAGCAGGTTGCGCAGCTCGGCCTCCTGCTCGACGACAGCACGCATCGGGACGACCGCGGAATGCAGGACATCGAGGAGATCCGGTGCCGCCGAGGCCAATCCCTGCACCGATTCGGTCAGCGCGGTCATCGTCGACGGCTCCCCCGGCGGCGCGATCTGGGCGGCGAGTTCGGTGGTGATGCGGTCGAGCTGGGCACCGGCGCGCACGAGGTCGGCGCCGCGCCGGTCGGTGGCCTTGGCGACCGCGGCGAGCACTCCCACCGTGTCACTCGTGCTGATCCGCGCCGTCGCCGCCACGATGGTCCGCAGCTTGGTCAGCGCCGTCTGCAATTGCACCGTCGACAGACTCGTATCCTGCTGGATCTGCGCGCCGGCCCGCAGCGGTCGTCCGGGACCGTTGTCGACCAGCTGCACCGAGGACACCGCGAAGATGTTGCTGGGGACAACCCGTGCGGTCACCGAGTCCGGAATGCTCACCAGCAGATGAGGTTCGAGCTCCAGTTTGGCTCGATTGCGGCCACCGTTGATCGATGGCGTCACTTCGGCGACAGTCCCCACCAACACACCGCGGAACTTCACGTCCGAGTTGGGCGGGAGCCCATCGCCCACCTGCTCGAGCAGGGCAGTGATCTCGGCCTTCTCTTCGAAGGACCCGGTCGATTTCATGTACACGAGGGTGAGCCCACCGACGATCAGCGCGAATGCAACCAATCCACGCAACAGCAGGGACAATTTCGACGGACCGCGTCCGTCCTTGTCGAACAAGACCGACATCTCACCCTCCCAGCCGTGCGCTGGCCCCGATGCCCCACACGGCGATGGTCAGCATGAGATTGACGACGATCATCACCGAGATCGCCGAGCGCATGGCCCGGCCCGCCGCGATGCCGACACCCTGTGGCCCACCCGCCGCGTAGTACCCGTAGTAGCACTGGATCGTGGTGGTGATCAGTACGAAGACGATCGCTTTGCCGAGCGAGTAGATGATGTCGGGCCCGTTCAAGACGAGCTGGAAGTAGTGACGATACGTCCCGATCGACAGCCCACCCGACATACCGACCACCATTTCGACGGCCACGTAGTTGGCCGCCAAACAGAGCAGATACAGCGGCACGATCGCTACCACGGAGGCCAAGAGCTTGGTGCTGACCAGGTAGGGGATGGATCGGATCGCCATCGATTCCATGGCGTCGATCTCCTCGGAGATACCCATCGCGCCGAGCTGTGCGGTGAACCGGCAACCCGCCTGGGCCGCGAAGGCCAGTGAGGCCATGATCGGCGCCAACTCGCGCGTCGAGGCCGTCGAGGCGACCAAACCGATCGCGGGCTCCATGCCGAGCAGGTGCAGGGCGTTATAGCCTTCCAGCCCGATAATCGCGCCACCGGCGGCGCCCAGGATGATGATGACTCCCGCGGTTCCACCGCCGACGACGATCGATCCGTTTCCCCACGCGATATCGGACAGGGTCCGCATGAACTCGATACGGTAATTTCGGAGCATCACCGGAATCGATGCGGCGGCACGTACGAAGAAGGTGAACATATGCCCGAGCCGCATGAATACGACGCCGAACTTCTTCGCATATGTCGTCACCAACCTGGTGCCGAACGGATGATAGGTGGATGCCATTACAAGCCCTGCCTGGGAAACAACATCATGAACAGCTGCGTGAACAAAACATTGACGATCATGAGCAACAGAATCGAGGAGACCACCGTTGAATTCACCGAATTCGCGACCCCGGCGGATCCCCCCTTGGTAGTCAGACCCTTATGACAGGCGACCACCGCGACGATCGCGCCGTAGACCACCGCCTTCACGAGAGTCAAGACCAGATCCCCGACCGTGGCGAACGAGGCGAACGTCGCGACGAAACTTCCGGGCGCACCGCCCTGAGCGAAGACATTGAAGGCATAGCCCGCCACGAAACCGACGAAGCATACGACCCCGGTGAGCGAAACGCCGATGACGATCGCGGCCAGGAACCGGGGAACCACCATGCGCCGGATCACCGAGACGCCCATGATCTCCATGGCGTCCAGTTCCTCCCGAATCTTGCGCGATCCCAGGTCAGCGCAGATGGCAGACCCGACTGCCGCGGCCATCAGCAGCGCCGCCACCATCGGGGCGCCCTGCCGGATGACGGCCAACCCGCTGGCGGCCCCCGCCAGCGAGGTCGCACCGACTTGGCCTGCCAGCAGCCCGAACTGAATGGAGAGTGTGACCCCGATCGGCAAAGCGACAAAGATTGTCGGCAGCACCGCCGCGGAAGCCATGAAAGCTCCCTGCGCCAGGGTTTCCCGCACAGCCAGCTTTCCGGTGAAGAGGTCGATCAGCAGATATTGCACCGTACGAACACCGAGGACGAATTGGCCACCGACCGTATCGATGGCGACACCGGGATGCCGACCGAGATATCCACGAAACCATGCGGCGACCTCCCTGCTCGCCGGCATGGCAGACCGCTCGGAGCTCACCGCTCGCCTTTCACGGCCCTTGCCTGCTGCCGGATCGAATCCGTTTACCATCGGTTCGCGCGTCTCCATTCGGGTAACACCACCTATTTGCCATCCCGAGTGTGCGGGACGTCACAGGGTCTAGTCAATGAAATTCCGAAATAAATTTTCAGGCCATTTTATGGGCATAATTGAAATGCACGACAATATGCCCGCCTACAAAATAGGCGAGCTTCATCGTCGCGTCGGCGCGTATTTCCGATCGACAAATAATATGTAGAAAATTCAGGTCTATTGGACTGCCCGATCAGTCGGGCACCCCTCCTATCGCGGCGTCGCAGGAATTTCCGGGTCGCGTCCAGCAGCGCGCGGACGGAGTCCACCGTCGATACCAGCTCCGGCGAACCATCCCGCTCCCTCCGACCTTCACGCTACGACCACCATTCGCCCACCAACCCTCGCGGTTGCCACTCGAGATCGGCTACCCGGTCAGCCTCGGACCCACGGGCGGCGTACGCTGTTCGCAGCTGCCCGATACCAACGTGTGCAAGCATACTGTATAGCTTACAGTTAGTCACGCAGAAGGGTCGGCTCCGGCCTGCTGGTGTCCGCCGAGACGTCGGCGAGCGCGAACTGCCCGGCCGACTGCACCAGTGGATCGCGTGGGAACGGAACGTGGTCTCCACTACAGCTGCTGGAGCCGCGAGGCGCGTGACTCGATTACAGCAACGACCCCGGCTAGGGGTTGATCTCGATCGCTTTCCCGGTGACGTGGACCGGCGCGACGTCCGAGGCGAGCTCGGACGTCTGCGGGCCCGCCTCGACGTCGGCTGCGGCGAGGCGCACCCGACCGGGCGCCCAGAAGACGACGACCGCGGCCGCGGCGAGCACTCCAGCCGCCAGCACCATCGCCGCCGCGCCCGACCCGTGCACGAAGGCCTCCTCGATCCGCTCGACGAGCGGACGCGCCGCGGGCCCGATAGCCTCCGCTGCCGCCAGCGCCGCGGCGGGCGAGGCCACCACGGGGGCGCGTAGCTCGAGCGGCAAGGCGGCCACCACCGGCTCGATCCGCTCCCGATACCCGGCGGCGAGCAGACTCCCGACAACCGCGATCCCGATCGCGGCGCCCACCTCACGAGTCGCGTCGTTGACAGCCGCGGCGACGCCGTGTTTGTGCGCAGGCACCGCCCCGACAATGGCCGCCGTGGCCGGTGTCGCGGACAAGGCGATACCGAGGCCGATCACGACCAACGCCCACACCAGCTCGGAGTACCCACCGTGTACCGACAGACGGGCCAAGCCGTACATGCCCACCGCGGTGACGGCCAGTCCCGACGCCATCATCGCGCGCAACCCGATGCGTTCCGACAGCCAGGGGGCGACCGGCGAGACCAACACGAGCGGCACCATGATCGGCGACACCGCCAGCGCCGCGCCCAGCGGACCGTATCCGAGTACCAGCTGCAAATACTGCACGACCAGCATGAAAACGCCGAACACCACCAGAAACTGCGCGGTGATGGTGAACGCGCCCGAGCCGAACTTCCGGTCGGCGAAGAGCCGCACATCCAGCATCGGCGCATCGGCCCGCAATTCCACCGCGACGAACAGCGCACTCGAACCCAGACCGACCGCGAGGAGAACGAGCACGAGCGGATCGCCCCACCCGACCAACGGCACCTCCGACGCCGCGACGACCACCGAGCCGACGGCCACCGCCCCGACCACCGCGCCTGCCGTATCGAACCGGACCCGCGACTCCTCGACGGATTCGGCCACCGTGCACGCGGCGACCGCCAGGACCAGCCCGGCACCCGCCATCGCGATGAGAATGGCCGTCCACGACCACCACATGAGCAGGACACCCGCACCCAGCAGACCGATCGCACCACCACTGGCCACTGCCGCCGCCCAGACTCCGACCGCCAGCCCACGACGCGATGCGGGAAATCCCGCGGTCAGCAACGACAAGGTCGACGGCATGACCAGCGCGGCGCCGACACCGGTGACCGCACGCGCGGCGATGAGCCAGACCGGCCCCGACACCACCAGCGGGATCAGCGAACCGGCGGCGAGAACGAGCAAACCCGCCACCATCATCCGGCGGCGCCCGTACCGATCCCCGAGCGCGCCACCCGGCAGCACCAGGCACGCCAGCGCGAGGGTGTAGGAATCGGTGATCCAGGTCAATTGCTGCTGCGACGCGCCGGTCGCGGTCGCGATGCTCGGCAGGGCCCCATAGAGCGCGACCATGCCCGCGATCACGAGCCCGACCGCGAGGCACGCCACGATCAGCGCCCAGACACGGGCGGCTCCGAGCCCGGCCGAATCGTGATTCCCTGCCATCCGACCCTCCACAAACACACTGTTGAAGCTATTACTGTAATAGTTCCAGTAACCGTAGCATCTGTCGGTTGCCGACACCTCGAATGATCCGATCACCGGGCCCGGACCTGCACGAACCGGCCCATGTGCGGACCACGGATCTTCGGCCCCGAGCACATCGCCACAGCTCTACTCAGCACTCGAATGCACCACGCCCGGCAAGCGGACAGGACCCCGGTCGAGATGCCCGAGAGGCCCGGGTGACGCGGCGCGGACAGCCGGAACCGAAACGCCTGCGCGACAACCATATCGACCAAAGTTGTCGCATCAACTGTAATTCCAACTGTACTATTGTCGACGCAACGACTCGATGCTAGGGTTCGCAGCTACGCGCAATGGTGACCACGGCCGGTTCGGGACTCACCGAATCTTGCGCCGGAGGCGTCGAAGTCGCTCATGAATCTCACGTGGACGGAGCGTTCGTGACTACCAGATCCGATTCCGAGGTCACGTCGAGAGCATCGATGACCAGTGGCACGGCCCCCCTGCCGGTAGTCGAGGCGAAGACCTTCTGTGGCATCTGCGAGGCATCGTGCGGCCTGATCGCCACGATCGACAACGACAGAGTGACCGAACTGCGCCCCGATCCGGATCACCCGACATCGCGCGGCTTCGCCTGTTCGAAGGGCGTGATGTTCCATCACGTGGCGGCCGACCCGGACCGGGTATTGCACCCGATGCGCAGAAAGACCGATGGGTCCTTCGCGCGAGCGACATGGGAAGAGGCACTCGACGATGTCGGCCGCCGACTCGAGTCGATCCAACGGGCACATGGAAATGAATCGATCGGTATCGCCTACGGCAACCCGGTCGCATGGAGTTTCGCCGCGGCCGTGACAGCGAGCGGTTTGGCTACGAGCCTCGGAACCCGACATCTTTACTCGTCGGCCTCCGTTGACGTCAACAACTACTTCGCGGCAGCCGACCTGCTCTACGGCAACACGCTGATCTATCCGCTGCCGGATTTCGTCGCGACCGACTTCGCGTTGATCATTGGGGCCAATCCTGTTGTCTCCCACGGCAGTATGGTCACCACCGGACGTATCCGCGATGTACTCGTCGGAATACCCGAGCGCGGAGGCCGGGTGGTGGTCGTCGACCCGCGCCGTTCCGAAACAGCACAACTGTTCGAGCATCTCCCGATCCGAGCGGGTGCCGATCCGTGGTTGTTGGCCGCGATGCTGCGGGTGATCTTCGATGAAGACCTCATCGACGTCTCGGTTGTTCGCGCGCAGACCTCGGGAATCGCGGGACTGCGAGACATGGTCGCGCGCTTCGACCTCGACCGTGCCGCGGTGGAGACCGGCATCGACGCCGCAGTGATCGCCGAGCTGGCGCGGGCACTCGCGACGGCGCGAACCGCGTGCGTGTACGGCCGCTGCGGCGCCTCGCTCGGCCGGTATTCGACGCTGACCAAATTCCTGCTCGACGCGTTGGCGATCGTCACCGGAAACCTGGACAGACGTGGAGGTATGGTGTTCGGTCACTCCATGATCGAGGCAAAGGGCACCGGCGATCTGGGTGGCTCGGGACGCAACCGCTGGAAAACGCGCGTGCGCGGGGTCGGCGAGGTGAACGGGACCGCACCGATGGCCTGCATGGCCGAGGAGATCACCACGCCGGGCAAGGGGCGATTGCGCGCGCTGATCGCGCTCTCGACCAACTTCGTGAGTAGTGCACCCGGTAGCAGTCAGACGATTGCCGCGCTAGACGAACTCGAGCTGATGGTGTCGCTGGATCCCTACCTCACCGAGACGAGCAGCCGTGCGCATTGGGTTCTTCCACCCACCGTCTGGCTGGAACGCGAACACCTGCCGATCTTCACCCAGACACAGTCCACGGTTCCCAATGCCCAGTGGGTCGCTCCGCTGGTACCGGCGCCCGGCGAAGCACGCGACGACGCGTGGATTCTCGAGCAGATCGCTCATCGGATAGGTGAGACGACACTCGGCATACCCGGCGCGAAGCTGCTGGCGAGAATCGGAATTCGATTCAGCCCTGCGCAACTCATCGATCTTGCCGTTCGTCTGGGTCCCCACGGCGATCTGTTCGGCCTGCGCAGGAAGGGACTCAGTCGGCGTAAGTTGATGGCGACCGAAGGCGCGGTGAAACTGGCCGATGACTGCCCGGTCGGGGTATTCGACGCGAAGATCCAACATACCGATCGACGCGTTCACCTTCTCCACGCCGAGATCGGGTCGGAGATCGACCGGCTGATCGACGGAATCGATGACCCCCGGTATCCGCTGCGACTGTTCAGCGTCAGGGAATTACGGTCGCACAACTCGTGGCTGCACAACATCCCCAGATTGATGTCCGGAGATCGCCGTTGCCGCGCGCTGATGTCGCCCACCGATGCCGCGGCGGCCGGTTTACACGACCGCGACGACGTCACGATCGTCTCCGCGTGGGGCGAGGTACGGGTCCCGATGGTGGTCACCGATGAGATCGCCGATGGGTCGGTCGGCCTGACCCACGGGTGGGGACACGAGGGCGGTTGGCGCACCGCGATCGCGGCCGGCGGTGCCAACTACAACGTTCTGACTCCCAACGACACGAACCAGATCGACCGGCCCTCCGGCAACGCGTTCCTCAACGGAATTCCGGTCACCGTCACTCGATCGGACGAGCGATGACCTATGTGATTGCCCAGAACTGTTGCAACGACGCGAGTTGTGTTGCCGCGTGCCCTGTCGGTTGTATCCACCCGACACCCGACGAGAAGGGCTACGCGACCGCGGAGATGCTGTACATCGACCCGGCCGCCTGTATCGATTGCGGCGCCTGCGTGGATGTCTGCCCGGTCGACGCGGTGGTCCCCGCGGATCAGTTGACCGGCTCGCTGCTTCGCTTCGCGGAGATGAACGCCCAGTACTACCAAGCGAATCCGGTGCGGCACCGTCCGGTGCGACTGGCCGAGAGACCTACGGTGAACGCCGCTGTCGAACCCTTTCGGGTGGCTATCGTCGGCGCGGGGCCGAGTGGGTTCTACGTGGCACAGGCCCTGCTCGCCTCAGCACCCGGCCCGGTCGAAATATCGATGTTCGACAAGCTGCCCACTCCGTTCGGACTCGTCCGATCCGGCGTCGCACCCGACCACCCGAACACGAAAAAGGTGACCGACCTGTTCCGCTGGGTCGCCGCCCACCCCGATGTACACAGTTTCTACAACGTCGAAATCGGTACGCACATCAGCCACGACGAGTTACGGACCCGTCATCATGCCGTCGTGTATACGGTCGGCGCCGCGACAGCGCGCAATCTGGACATTCCCGGCGAGAACCTACCCGGGAGTTACTCCGCCACCGACTTCGTCGCCTGGTACAACGGCCACCCGGACCATGCCGACCTCCCTGTCGAGCTGAGTGGCACGCGAGCGGTCATTATCGGAAACGGCAACGTCGCACTCGACATCGCGCGAATTCTCCTACGAAACGTCGACGACCTAGTCGAGACCGACATCGCCGATCACGCTCTCGCCGCGCTGGCCGAAAGCAGTATTCAGGAGGTGGTGCTGCTCGGACGCCGCGATCTCACCGGCGCCGCCTACACCACCCCGGAACTTCTCGGACTCGATTCACTCGACGATGTCGACGTCGTTGTCGACCCCCGCGACCGGAACGAACATCTCGAGCCGAACAGCCTCGAGACAGACGAACTCGACCAGCTGATCTCCCGCACGAACGGCAGTAAGCGGCTCGTACTGCGCTTCCTGACTTCTCCCTTGGAGATCACCGGCACCGACAGAGTTCGTGGTCTGCGGGTTGGTCGCAATCGTATAGTTGTCGCCGACGGCACAGCGGTCGTGGAGCAGACCGGCCGAACCGAGACAATCGAAACGACTCTGGTTGTGCGCGCGATCGGCTATCGAGGCCAACGGTTACCTGGCTTGCCGTTCGATGAACGCAGCGGCACTATTCCCAACCATCAAGGCAGGGTCGTGGATCCCGCTACTGGCGAAGCGGTGATAGGCGTATACACCTCCGGCTGGATCAAGCGGGGAGCATCGGGAGCAATAGGCACCAACCGTGCCGACGCCGCCGAAACCGTGTCCGCGCTACTCGAGGATCACCGAAACGCGAAGCTGAGCAAGCCAACGGTGACCCCGAGCGATTTCCGCGCACTCGTGCGGGAGCGACAACCGCACCGCTTCGATCGTCAACACTGGCAGCGACTCGACGAGCACGAGCTGGAACTCGGACTTTCCCGTGGTCGGCCTCGCCAGAAGGTTACAGATCGTGATGCCATGATCCGCATAGCGGACCTGTGGCAGCGCCCGGCGCCTCGAATCGATCACATGATCGGCGGGGCGTGAAGACATGCGATCCGGGATCGAGAAACGCGAGCGGCCCGGAAAACTTCCAATATCGAGATAGGTGTGGCCAGTGCGCAGAATAGTCCAGTTCTCCACGGGAAACGTCGGACGGCATTCACTGCGGGCCGTCATCGGCCGACCCGACCTGGAACTTGTCGGGGTGCACGCATCCAGCCCCGCCAAAATCGGGCGTGACGCTGCCGAGTTGTGCGATTGGAGCGAACCGACGGGTGTGATCGCGACCGACGACATCGACGCGCTGATCGGGCTCCGGCCGGATTGTGTGGTCTACACCGCGCTCGCGGAGACGCGACCGATGGAAGCCCTCGAACAGTTGACGCAGATCCTGGCAGCGGGCATCAACGTGGTCGGTACCTCGTTCGTGTGGCTCGCCGCACCGCGATACGCCGGAGACTGGGTGCGCGAACCCTTGGAGAAGGCTTGCGCCGCAGGAGGTTCCTCGCTCTATATCAACGGAGTCGACCCGGGCTACTCCGGAGACACCCTGGTACACACCGCGCTGAGCCTGGCAACCCGGGTCGACTCGATCACCGTCCAGGAGATCTTCGACTACGCCAACTACGATGACGCCGAGTACACCGGTGCCGCCATGGGGTTCGGTGTCGCCGAGGACGAGGAACTACCGCCACTGTTCCTGCCGGGCGTCGTGGAGTCCATGTGGGGCGGACCGGTGCGAGCCCTGGCCGACGGCCTCGGCATCGTGCTCGACGAGGTCCGGCAACGCACCGAACGCTGGTTCACGCCCGAACGTATCGACTGCACGATGATGACTGTGCTTCCCGGACAAATGGCAGCGGTCCGATTCGCCGCCGAGGGTGTGCTGGACGGCGAACCGGTCATCACAGTCGAGCATGTCAATCGGCTCACCGCTGCCGCCGCACCCGGCTGGATCTTCCCGCCCGACGGGCACGTCGGCGTCCACCGTGTCGTCATCGAGGGCGACCCCCGGGTGGAGATCAACACCCACGTCTCCCACCCTCTGCTGGACCCGACCGACGCCGCCTGCATTTCGACCGCGGCCCGCGTGGTCAACGCGATCGAGTGGGTGTGCAACGCCCCGAACGGCATCATCGCCGTCGAGGACATACCTCAGGCCGCGATCATGAATGGGCTGATGTGGCGCGCGAAGTAGCTCCGGGCACCTACCGGGTCGACAGCGTTCATTCGTGCTCGGTCACTACACCGATTATTTCGGTGAGCCGTTCAACCGTGAGATCTTCGGACCGTCGACGGCGGCGGTGTCCATATTTTCCGACATGCGTGGGTACCGAATCAGCTTTCACCGCGGCGATATCGACCGATGATGGGCTCGAGTTCGGCGGGAGTCGCACCGTGCAGGATCACCGCGTCGGCCCCGTATTCGAATTCCTCGCGGATACGATCCACACATTGTTGAGCGGACCCCCTGGCAGAAGGTTCCAGCCACTCGTCCGGGATCAAGGTCGCGATGTGCTCGATCTGATCGGCGGTAGCCTTGTGGTCTATGCCGCCGGGTATCGAATTGACCACCGGATCCTCGCGAAAGCGCTGTAGTACAGCACGATCCCAACCGTTGGTATCGACCAGCAGGTCACCATAGCCCTGTAGGTAAGTGGCCAGTCTCGCGACCGTCTTCTTCAGTCGTAGTGCCTCTGGCAGGTGGTCACCGACGGTGGCAAAGCACGACCATACCTTCACGCTGTCAGGATCTCGGCCCGCCTTCTCGGCGGCGTTCTTCACGATATCGACGCTGCGCCGCAATGTCTCCGGGGTGAAGTAGGTGTGCAGGATGACATCGTCGAACTCCCGACCGCCCAGGGCGAGTGTCTGTGGTCCGAATGCCACCAGGCCCAGCCTGATATCTTCGTCGAAGTCTGGATCCAGGAACAGGACCGGGTACTTTCCGATCGGTCCGTCGTGGTTCAAGACGATCTCGCCGTGCCAGAGTCTGCGCATCACCTGCGCGAAATCCTCCATCTGAGCGGTCGTCACCGCCGGCACTCCGAAGGCGGAATACATGGCCGCGACACCGCGCCCCAGTCCGAGAGTGAATCTACCGCCGGACAACCGGTGCATCGTGGTGGCCCACGATGCGGTGATCAACGGATGGCGTGTGTTGTGATTCGTCGCGGCGGTGGCGATCTGCATGCGGCTGGTGACCGCGCAGGCCGCGCCGACGAGCGAGGATGCCTCCTTGACATTCCATCGCTCCGAGATGAACGCAGTGCCGAACCCGAGTTCCTCACCCTGCCGAGCCTCGTCCATCAAGGTGGCGGGACCCTGACCTCCCGCGCCCGCCAACAGGTAATACCCGAGTTCGTTCAGTACTCGTTCACTCACTGATTCACTGTCCTTTCGACGTGACTACCGGGCGAACCCGGTATGGCTCCTGATGAGCGGCAGGGTGGCGGGCGACGCAAAACCGGGTGGCGCCTGACAGACCGCCGGTACCGCGTTGAGGGCTTTCCTGGATTGACGCCGCAGGCATGCAGACTGGTTCCACCCGGCTCGACACGCTGCCGTCAACCGTTCCTGGTCGTGTACGGGAAGTACCGGCGGGGAGAACAAGAACACCGTGGTGGCGACATTCTTCCCACTGGCAAGCTCGTCGCCTCGAAGCCCAAGCCGTGGCATCAGGGGATCACCCAATTTCGTTCACAAGGGAGTCGCGGCAGCAAGAGCGCGTCGGTTCTGCCGCGCACAGTGGCGTTGCCGTTGGCGTGCTCAGCATTGAACGCGATGATGAACCTGCGTGCGGCACTGGCACAGGCCTCATAGAACAGATCCAGACACTCACCACCGACGTCGGTCCAATGTATTTGGATCACAACATCAGGCTCTGTTGTGCGCAGGATGAAGCCCTCGGACATGAGATCGACCAAACGATAGGTGCCGAAGAGAAATTCCGTCGCGCTCGAGCAACGCACCCATTGACGGGGTCCACATTGCCGCAGCCGATCGGTGGACGCGGACGCCGCAGTACGTGACGCCGGACGATCACCGCCGGACGACAGCGAAGCGACAAACGATATTTCGATCCGAACTACTGGATTACTTACAGTAAGCGATACCATACCAAAGACTGATGCGTGCGACAACGCCGAGAGGTCGGCTAGCGCGGGTGCGCGGCGAAGAACTGCCAGATGGTGTGCGTGGCGCCGGGTGGCCAGGCATGACCACCGCCGGCGATCGTCACCAGTTCGACAGAGCGGCCCCCGGGGCACTCGGCGACCGAAGTGGTGGCCGCACCGACCGAAGTCACCACCGGCGGCGCGCACCCGTCGATACTTCTCCAGGTGGCGTTGAGATCAGGGACGGATGGCCCGTCGATCCGCGCGACGCCGCGGCCCGGCGTGCCGTCGTAGGTGATGTTCGCATCGGCGGTGCCGTGGTGATGAATCACCGAAAGTGGCTGCGGTGAAGAACATTCGCCGAGCTGGGTGCCCGCCACCGGGCCGATCCCCGCGAACAGGCTCGTCCGACACGCCAAGGTGTAGGCCATCACCGCACCGTTGCTCATCCCGGTCACGTATCTGCGCCGCGCATCGATGGGCACCTCGTGCTCCACGGCCGCCACGACCTGCGAAAGGAAACCGATGTCATCGACGTTCGTGCGTTCGGGTACGCCGCAACAGCCGCCGCCGGTGTTCCAAGCGCGGTTGAGCCCATCCGGGTACGCGACGACGAAACCACCCGCGTCGGCCTCGTCGTCCCAGCCGTACGCGCGCTCGGCCTGCGCACCCGACCCGAAGCCACCGTGCAACACCACGACCAGTGGAGCGGGACCGCTCAGATTCTCGGGCACATACAGCCGGAAAGTCCGCGAGACACCCCCGACGTCGATCGTGCGGACCGACGATTCCGACGCAGCCGCCGACGGTCCACAACTCGCGACGAAGAGTAGGCCGACCACTACCGACAACGCACGAAGGAGTGTCACAGCGCCGACCGCACCTCTGATCACCTCCGCGCACCGTGGTTCCAGATCGTCCGCAACTGCCACGAAGCGAGGATAGCGCCCGGCCGCGTTCGGCGACGCGCACACAGTCCGCTCAGCACGTTCATAGCTGAACGTGCGCTGCGTTGTCCGGGCGGTTCAGTCGAGACAGAACTCGTTGCCCTCGACGTCCTGCATCACCAGGCACGACTCGTTGACACCATCGGCGCGCAGTAGTCGTACGCGTACCGCGCCGAGTGGGATAAGTCGCGCGCATTCGGACTCGAGCGCGGCCACGCGCTCGTCACCCACCAGCCCGGTACCGACCCGCACATCCAGGTGCAGCCGATTCTTCACGACCTTGCCTTCGGGCACCCGCAGGAATAACAAGCGCGGGCCCACACCTGACGGATCGACACACGATGAGCCCCGGAACTCGTACCCCAATACCTGCGACCAGAAGCGCGCGAGACGTTCGGGTTCCGCGCAGTCGAAGGTGACCTGGATCGTTTTGACCACTGCCATCGGTTCACGATAGGGAAGGCATCGAACGCGGTCCACAGTTCGAATCTTCACGCGCACAACGCAATACAGGCTCCGATCAGTTCGGTATCGCGAGGTGCGTCGGATTCGGGAACGCAGCGGCCAGCTCGGTGCAGAGCGCATCCAATCCGGTCGCGGGGATCTGTGGCGCGGCCGCAGAATCTGCGTTGTGCCACGCTACATCTGGCGCGGTGTCGGCTGGTCGGGTGAAGACATGCTGGTGGAGGTGGACACCGGCCGCACTGAGCCCGGCCACGAACGTGAAGACGTGGGCAGGTTCGAGCACTCGGCGCAGCGCACCCATCGACGCGCGGACAGCACGAGCGAATGCCACTGTCTCAGCGTCTTCGAGCAGATCGAGGCTCGCGACATGACGGCGAGGTTCGACGAACAGGTAGCCGGGCCGGACCCACTCGTCACGGGCAGGACGGTGGGTCACCATCACCAGGTCGTCGAGATAGACCACCGGACTCACCAGTGGTCCGGTCCCGTTGTGTTTGTCGCAGATCACGCAGCCCCGCATGCGCCGACGATACCGATGCTCCGGCAACCACCGTGTGCGTCCGACTCGACGCATCGAGCAGGCGCCGATCACGTAGTCGTCGTGACCGAGAAAGCGATGGCAGCCGAGTGCCTTCGGACGAGCGAAGAACCGCGGAAGTCGAAGAAATTCGATTGACGGTGCGGATCATTCGGTGTTCGTCTGAGTAGATGGTCGAGATGCACGCGGACGAGCCGGATACCGATGCGGGCCTCGTCCGGCGGCTGTTGCGCGCTCAGTTCCCGCACTGGGCGGACCTACCGGTCGATCGCCTCGTTTCGGGCGGGACCGTCAACGCCGTCTACCGGCTCGGCGACACATTGACGGTCCGGCTTCCACTCACACGAGCAGGCGCTCGCGATCTGGATCGGGAGCGTCGATGGCTCCCGAAGCTCGCGTCCGTGCTGCCGGTCACCATCCCCACCGTGGTCGCCATGGGTGAGCCCGCCGAGGGATACCCCTGGTCCTGGACGGTGCACGAGTGGATCGACGGTGAACCTCCGGTCGAAGGTCGCCTCACCCGACCGGAGCATCTCGCCCACGACGTGGCCGAGTTCGTGACAGCGATGCGCGAGGTCGGCCTCGACGCCGGACCGACCGCCTACCGGGGTGCCCCGCTGGCCACCGTCGACCGTCATACGCGAGCCGCGATCGTGGACCTGAGCCACACCGACGAGTCGTTCGACGCGAACGCGGCCACCATCGCATGGAACGAAGCGCTGGCCGCACCGGCCTGGACCGCGGCTCCCCGCTGGGTGCATGCCGACCTGATGCCGAGCAACCTGCTCCTCACCGCAGGCAGGCTGACCGGAGTACTCGACTTCGCCACCGTCGGAGTCGGCGACCCCGCCTGCGACCTCATTCCCGCGTGGAACCTGCTGTCCACCTCTGCCAGAGAGGTTTTCCGCGACGCCGTCGACGTCGACGACGCCACCTGGCTGCGCGGCCGCGGTTGGGCGCTGTCCATGGCCGTCATCCAGCTCCCGTACTACCGGACCACCAATCCGATCATCTCCGCCAACGCCCGCCACACCATCGGCGAAATCCTCGCCGCTTCGGATACCTGATCTCGAATCGAGGGCCATACCGATCATGCGCTGAGACAACAGTTTCAGGCAATCAGCAGGCGGAGACCGAGATCTGCCGCGTCGAGCCCGATGAGATCACCATTGCGCTCGGCCCACTCCCCCGAAGCCAGGTCGTCGCGGAGGCGTCGCACCGCCCGCAGCTCGGCGTCCTGCCCCACTCGCGTCCAGGTCGATACGGCACGGCGCACGTGTTCCTCCAGATACGCCTTCGGCCGGCGCCAGTACGCCTCGAAAAGCCCGTCCGCGCAGTCGAACGGAATGGGCACCGGCTCCGCGACAGCGCCGATCGGCTCGGCCATATCGGCCGGCGCGGGAAAGTCCGCGAGGAGGTCCCCGAACTCGGGCAGATAGTCGCGAGTCAGCCAGAACCGGTCCTGCCAGCCCGGCTCGCCCGCATCGAAAGTGAGCACGACCACGCGCCGGGCCACGCGCCGCATCTCGCGCAGCCCACCGATCGGGTCGCGCCAATGATGGACCGTGGACACGGCCATGGCCGCATCGAACGACTGGTCAGGGAACGGCAGACTCTCGGCCGCGCCGGCTACGCAGCGCGCCGAGCCGGCGGGACGCTGCGCGCGCATGACCGCCGAGGGTTCGACCGCGGTCACCTCCCGATCGTAGGGCTCATAGGACCCGGTTCCGGCCCCGACGTTCAGCACTGTCCGCGCGTCACCGAGCCCCTCCCAGATCTGCGCGGCGATCCGAGGGTCCGTGCGCCGCGTTGTGGTGTACGCGCCGCCGATCGTGTCGTACAGGCGCGCACCGAACATCCCCAGTCGCTCCGCTGTCCCCACCGTGGCTCCCCTCGCCCGCGCTTCGAGTTCTGTGTCGATGGCAGCGACCATGGCCTGGGTCCGATCACGCTTTTCCAGCAGCAGGCCACGTAGTCGATGCAGATGCGCGATCGCGTCGGTCGACGGGTCGGTGATCAGATCCGCGATCTCCCGTAGCCCGAAGCCCAAGCGCCGGTAGACCAGGACCTCGCGGAGCTGCTCGACCTCGTCAGCCGAGTACGCTCGATACCCGCCTGACGTGCGCGCCGACGGACGGACGAGCCCGATCTCGTCGTAATGATGCAGTGTACGAACGCTCACGCCCGCCAACTCGGCCACGCGTCCCACGGTCAGATGCTCCTCCATGGCATCGACTATGCGGCCTGACGCCACGTGAGGGTCAAGCACCGGCGTCCGTGGCGAGATAGACCGTCCAGGCAACGGCATGACAGCGGGTCTGGTGCCGCTCTGCCCCATACGAATCGGTACCCGGTGTGACCGAGGCTACTTCGCGAATTGGGCGAATTGACCGGATCGTTGCGTGGCGGTTTGGACGAAACGTCCTATCGGCCCAGGTCGGCTGGCGGTAAGACTGCGCGAGGATTATCGGCACTCGGTCCGGATTCACACGCCGGCGATCGGATATTGATGGTGATTACTAGAAGGGCCCTCAGGGGTCTGCTCGCATGGCGGCCCGAAAGCGCCGCCGCGACGGGGAAATTCGGCGTTCGCGCCAGTTTGATAGCGATCGTTCTGGTGCCCAGCCTCGCGCTGCTCGCCGTGGGGGTCGGCGCGGCGGCGTATCTGGTCGCGGCAGGACGAGATGCCCGGCAGTGGGCCGAACTGGCCGCCGGAACCACCGGCCCCGCGGTGCAGATGGTGCAGGCATTCCAGGAAGAGCGGCGCTTGTCGGTGCTGCACATCGCCGGGGAGCCCACCGGTGGCGGATCGCTGATCGCGGCCCGTCAGCGGTCCAACGGTGCGCTGGGGGATGTCAAGACAAAGGGTCAGGAAGCCAGTCGCATGCGCGCGGACTTCGCCACCGACATCGCCGGCTACGACAAGCTGTACGCCTTGCTGCCGGATCTCCGCGCACAGATCGACTCCCGCAAACTGCCGGTCGAGATAGTGGTCGCGACCTTCGGGTCGATCATCGATGTCATCGTGGCCGCGTCGGTGTTGGCCGCGCGGGCGGCGCCGTCGTCGGATGTGTCCATCGAGCTGTTCAAGGGCATCGCGGTACTGCGAGCCTCGGAGGCGTTGTCGCGGGCCAATGCTCTTGCGACCGTGGCCGACACCATCACCGGAGAGCAGTTCATCGCGTTCGCCGCCGCGGTGGGCGAACAGCGTTCGGAAACAGCGTTCGCGACAGCGATCTTGCAAGATCGACAACTCGGTGAATTGCAGGCGATCGTCGCCGGATCAGCCTGGGCGCTCTTGAGTCGGCACCAGCAGGAAACTCTGCTCGCCGGACCGGCGGAGTCCGCTCCCGGCAGGTCCGGTGCCCGCTCCACCGCGGCGACGGTCCGCGCGGAGGTGCAGGCCGCGGCGGTGCAGGCCGGATCGGAACTGGCGGTGTTGTGGGAAGCCCAAACCCGCCGAGCACAGGCGATCGCGGTGCGCGACGCGGACCGAACGGCGCGAGACTCGTTGCTGGGCGGGCTGGCGGTTCTGGCCGCCGCGGTCCTCGGCTTCCTCGCCGTCGTGCTGGTGGCCAACCGGCTCATCGGCCGTATGCGTCAGTTGCGTGCGCAAACCTTGGCGCTCTCGGATGAGCACCTTCCCGAGGCGATGCGACGCCTCGATGCCGGGGAGGATCTCGATATCGATGCCGAGCTGGAGCGACTGCAGTTCGGAACCGACGAGATCGGGCAGGTGGCAGACGCTTTCAACCGGGCACACGGTGCTGCGGTGACCGCCGCGGTCGCCGAGGCGAAATTGCGCGCGGGGGTCAACACCGTGTTCGTCAATATGGCGCAGCGCAGCCAGAGCATCGTGCAGCACCAGCTGGAATTGCTCGATCCGGCCGAGCAGAACGAGCGCGATCCCGCCCGGCTCGATCTGCTGTTCAAACTCGACCACCTCGCCACCCGTGGGCGCCGCAACGCGGAGAACCTCATCATCCTCGGCGGCGGACAGCCGGGACGACGGTGGCGAAACCCGGTGCCGCTCAATGACATAGCTCGCGGTTCGGTCGCGGAGAGTCTGGACTACCGGCGGATCGCGGTGCATCGCCTGCCACAGGTCTTCGTCGTGGGCGCGGTGGTGGCCGATCTCATCCACGTGCTGGCCGAACTCATGGACAACGCGACCGCGTTCTCGCGCCGACAGACCCAGGTGGAGGTCACAGGTCGCATCGTCGGCAACGGCGCGGTGCTCGAGATCATCGATCAAGGTTCGGGAATGAACGACGACGAACTGGCGGCGCGCAACGCGCTCTTGGCCGAGCCTGCGAGCTTCAGCCTGGAAACGCTCGCTGAGAACGGTCGTCTGGGGCTGTTCGTCATCGCCTCGCTCGCCGCGCGGCATCAGATTTCCGTGCAGTTGAGGGAATCGGCCTACGGTGGCATCCACGCACTGGTGTTGATTCCGTCGAGGTATCTCACGAACGAGCCGAACAACGCGGAGGTATCCGCTCGGCACGCCCTGCCACCGGGACCCGTTCCGCCGGTCCCCGTGGCGGTTCCGACGCCACCTTCGATCCCGGTCGCGACCTTCGGCCCGAGCGGCCCGTCCGACTCGGCGCCATCCACCGTTCGGTAACAGCCACGGCGGGCAGTGAGTACTGCGCGCTGTCGAACAGACGGTGGCGGCCCTCCGGCTACCCGCGGCTTGCCGCGAGTAGCCGAAAGGGCCGCCACCGTCGAGATCGGGCCCGGCTCAGTGCTTACTGTTGGAGCCCAGACGACGTCGTCCCCGTGCCGAGACCGCGCGCATCGCCGACTCCATGAAGCCGAACTTCGACGGCGAGTACGGGAACCACAGCAGTTCCTTCTTCTGGGTGGGCATCGAGGGCGCGGTGATCGCCTGCACCCGGCAGTACTTGCGCAGGCCACTGGCACCGCCCCAGCGATAGCCGGTGCCCGACTGTCCCCAACCACCGTGCGGGATGGACGGATTGAACAGGTTGATCACCGAGTCGTTGATGTTCACCGCGCCCGCGTTGATCAACCGAGCCACGCGCTGACCCCGCGAACGGTTGCCCGTCCACACCGAGGCCGACAGGCCGAAGATGGAGTCGTTGGCCAACCGGATCGCTTCGGCCTCGTCGGCGACTTTCATCACCGGGATGGTGGGGCCGAAGGTCTCCTCGACGATGCACGACATCGTGTGATCGACATCGACGAGAACCGTCGGTTCGAAGAACGTTCCAGGTCCGAAGGCTTTTCCGCCCGTCAGCACCTTGGCTCCGGCGGCGACTGCCTCCTCGACATGGCGGGTGACGATATCGAGCTGGGCCTGGTTCGCGAGGGGGCCGAGGTCGAAGGAGTTGCTGCGGTCATCCCGACCCTGCCGCAGTTCCTTCACGTGGGCGACGAGCTTGGCGAGGAATTCGTCGTACACCGGCGCCTCGACGTACACCCGTTCGATCGAGATGCACAGCTGCCCGGTGTTGACCAGCGCGCCGTAGGCGATGCCGTAGGCCGCCCGATCGAGGTCGGCGTCCGACAACACGATGGCGGGGTCCTTGCCACCCAGCTCGAGGCTGTAGGGAGTCATCTGTTCGGCGCATTTGACGCCGATCCTGCGACCGGTCGGTACCGAACCGGTGAACTGCACATAGTCCACGTTCTCGATCACCGCGGCGCCGGTCTCGCCGGCGCCGGAGACCACGGACAATACCGGCGGCGCGCCGATCTCGGCCCAGCCGCGCGCGAGCACCAGCGGGGTCAGCGGGGTCACCTCCGACGGCTTGTGCATCACCGCGGCACCGGCGGCGAGCGCGGGAACCACATCCGCGATGCCCATGCCCAACGGGAAGTTCCACGGCGTGATGATCCCGACGACCGCGTACGGCTTGTACACCGTTGCCAGTCGCTTGACCCGCATGAGTGGGGTGTGCGGGGCGGGGTGCTGCTCGGCGAGGAACTTCGCGGCGTTGCGGGCCCAGTATCCGAGCTGGTCGACCGTGAACGCCACTTCCACTCGCGCGTCGATGCGGGTCTTGCCCGATTCGGCCTGAATCGTGTCCGCCAGTTCCTCGGCGTTGTCGACGACCCAGTCCTGCAGTTTGAGCAGCCACTCCTTACGCCCGCGCGGGCCGATCGCCTCCCACGCGGGCTGCGCCGCGCGCAAGGCCGCTACGTCGGCGGCCACTTCCTCGCGTGAGGCGAACACCACTGTTCCCGCCAGTTCGCCGGAGGCTGGATTCCGTACCTCGACAGGGGTATTCGGAGAGCCAGCGGTGGCGCTGCCCTCTGCCCCCGTGGTCGCCTTCGTCGTGGTTCCGGTATTGGTCACGTTAACTCCTATTCGCGGCGTCTCGGGCGATCGGCCCGAAGAGATTCACCTCCCCGCCGGTCGGATCGTGACACAACGCGGCCGTTTCGGCTTGGACGTTCGATCCGAAATGCGACCGATGGATCTGGTCGATCAGTCCAATCACTCAGCTGGTGGCCCGTTGATGTTTGATCGCCCACCAGACCCGGGCGGCCGTCACCGGAGAACGCAGGTCGGCGTCGGTGAGCTCCTCGAAACGGCTGATCCGATAGCGAATCGTATTGGGATGGACCACGAGCATCTCGGCGGTGGTCTCGATATGCATGCCGGTGTCGAGATGGCGTTCGACCGTGCCGATGATGGTGCGTGCCGCCGAACCGGTACCCACCGGCTCCAAATATTGTTTCACCAGTTCAGAGCCTATATCGGCGTCACCGACGACGGCCGCCAGCAGCCCCACCCTGGTCAGCTCGGTCGGTCCTTGCAGGTCGAAGACGTCCGCGGTCAGCAGGAGTCTGCTCGCCAGCCGAAACGAGCGTCCGAGATCTTCGAGTCGGCACGCGGGCCCGAGGCCGAGCGGGGCCTCGGTGCGCAGCGTCGCGGGCGCGGAAGTGAACCCGGCGATGTCATCGTCGATCGTGGTGGTGAAGACGACCTTGTGCCTGTCCGACCGCAGCAGCTGCAGTAGCTCGGTATCGGAATCACGCGATTCCGAACGGGCGCGGAACGCCTGATAACTTCCGTCGATGTCGAGCCCGTATTGGTGGGCTTGCACCCGGATTCCGGCGGGGCCGAGCGTGCCGTGCAGTACCCGCCGCACGAACTCCGCCCGTACCTGGTGGTCCAGTCGCGCGATCTCGAGTTCGACTTCGCGATGGCCCTGGCCGTAGACGAGCGCGGCCTGATCGACCAGATCCAGCATCGCGTGGCTCAGTTCCAGCAGAACGTCGTCGGCGACCAGATGTGCTCGGCCATCGGCTACCAGTGCGGCACGAAAGCTGCGCAGCGCGATTCTCCAGCCGTGTTGCACATCGACCAGCGAGACACCCTGCTGCGCACGAGCTTCCCCGTATTCACGCAGTTCACGACAGTCATCGCTGTTCAGGTCACGTTCTTCCGACAGCGCGGCGAGCATCCGGCCGATAAGAGTGGCCGCGTACGTCGTCACGGCCGCATGGCCCATTGCCGCATAGGAGGGCATCTGAGCTCTGGCCTCACTGACGACCTGGCCGGTCACATCGGGGATGCGGGCCCTGATGCGCGAGACGACGCCGTGGCGAGCGGAGATCGACGCCGGGGATGCTGGAAATTCGGTCATGAACAACAGGCCTTCGATCTCCATTTGGAGGTGGTCACAAATCATGGGTCACAGATTCGACATGAGGTCCATGGCGTCGCGGTGTTGCCCGTCACTAAAGTTCAGTAACTTACAGCACCGGGTCGACAAGATCCGGTGTCCACTACCGATGAGCACCACCGCGGCTGCCGACACCACAATCCGACATACCCTCGGGGGGGAAATGACGACGTTGACCGTGGGATCCGAAGCCGAAGCCTGGCTTCATCGTCTGGTGCCCGATCTCCTCGACAGCAACCAACTCGAGTCGATCGTCAGCTACACCGATACCCAGATTCTTCGGGACGTGCCAGAGATCGACACCCACGTTCTCCGTACCAACCTGCACGCCAGTTCCGCGGCGTTGGGGCGGGTCATGCTGCCGTCGCTGGTCACCGGCGTCACGCCGAGCGAGCTGCCGGACGAGGCGCACGTGTTGGCGGAGTCGATCGCGTACGCGGGTCTGGATCTGAAGGTGCTGTTGCGGATCTACCGTTCCGGGCAGCAGGCGATGATCCGGACCCTGTCCGAGCAGATCGAGCTTTCGGCATCAGAGGTGGGCCAGACGCGTGAGCTGGTGATGCATTCGGCCGCCTGTGTCGCGGACTGGTCGGGTACGGCGGTCGAGATTCTCAGTGGCACTTTCGCTTTCGATCGAGACCCCGATCCGGCGGGCCGCTTCTCCCGGCGGCGCGAGACGGTGCGTTCGATCATCGCCGGTTCACCGGTCGATCCGGCCATCGCGCAGATGCGGTTGGGCTACGTACTCGACGACTCGCATCTGGCATTCGTGCTGCGCCTAGAGGACAACGCCAGTGGTGGCCTACCCGACCTCGAGCGGGCCGCGCAGCGCATCGTTTCCCAGCTCGAGGCCCGCGGCAGCTTCACCTTGGCGTGCGGTCATCGAGCCCTGTGGGGCTGGGCACGTACTCATCGCAGTCCCACCGCGGAGCTCACGGCCTGCCTGGCGGGCAGCTCGATCCACGCGGCCTTCGGGCTGCCCGCGCACGGGGCGGCGGGCTTTCGGCGTAGCCATTTGGAATCGCTTGCCACACAGAAGATGTCACGCAGAATCGCCAACCCCGGCCGACTCGTGCTCTACGACTCGATCGAGCTCGAGCACCTGATCAGCCAGGACCAGGAGTCGATGGACTCGTTCATCGAGCGAGAGCTCAACGGCCTGCTCGGCGCGGATGCGAACGCGGTGCGGCTGCGCACCACCCTGGCCTGCTATCTGGACTCGATGTGCAGTGTCGAGGCGACCGCGCGAGAGCTCGGCGTGCATCGAAACACCGTGCGATACCGGCTCGAACGTATCGAGCAACTGCTCGGGCACCAGGTCGGCAGCCGACGACTCAAGTTGGAGGTCGCGCTCAGATTGGCTGCGGCACTGCACAACTGATAGTTCTGTACGAACAACGCGGCGGGAAGGGAAATGCGATGATCACCCAGGGTGTCGCGGTGGTGGGTGCCACCGGGCGGCTCGGTGCGGCGATCGTGCGCGCGTGCGCGGAGAACTCCGTGCCGGTGCTGACGGTGGCCTCGACGGCCGGGTGGCGCGAGGGCGAGCAGCGACCCGATGTGGTGATCGATGCCAGTCATCCCGACGCGCTGAGCGACACGGTCGAATTCTGCGCGCGTACCCGCAGCCCCCTGTTGTACTGCGTGTCGAATCCCCACCCGGATCAGCTGGACCAGTTGGACACGCTGAGCCGCCACGTGGCGGTGACGGTCGCGGCCAATCTGTCCGCGCTGCATTGGATCCACGCGCACACCGTGCGACTGGCCGCTCGGCTCGGGGTCGCGATCGGTTGCGACCTCGAGACCGTGGTGCTCGATCGCCATCCGGAGACCAAGCGTGACGCCCCGTCGGCGACCGCGCGGGTGCTGCACGAGTGTGCGGGCGGCACGGGGCGCATCATCTCCGAGCGATACGGCGCGCCGGTCAACGACCACCATGTGTTGTTCGGCGCCCCGTATGAATCCCTCGACATCCATCATTCGGTGCGTGATCTGCGTGCCGCCGCGCAAGGCGCGCTGCGTCTCGCCGCGCAAGCGACCACACTGCCCGCGGGCCGGTACACCGCGGACGATCTGTACGGACAACTGGCCGATCACGATCAGCTCGCCCGGTGAGCGGCGGCTCCCGATACGGGCTGGTCAGCTGCTCGAGTCCGCGAGAGTGTCGGCGGCCGACTCCTCGGACTCGTCCCACACCCCGACGTGTTCCAGATGAGCGAGCAGTCGTTGGGCCGCGTCCGCGAACAGCACCTGGGTCTCCACGGCGATCTGGGTCATGTCCGCTTCCCGCAGCGCCGCGAGCAGTCTTTCGTGGCTCGCCACCGCGAATTCGCCCCACGTGTGGTCGGTGGAGTACATCCGTTGTGGGGCGTACCAGCTCATCTTCAGCGAGAACCACGCCAATTTGCTCGCGCGGGCGAGGTGATTGAGTTCGCGATGAAAGGCGAACTCCGCGTTGGCGATCGCGTCCACATCACGTGCGGTTACCGCGGTACGTAATCGATCGATGTGCCGCTGGAGCGCATCGATTCCCGGCGGAGTCAGGTGGCCGGCGGCCCGTTGCGCCAGCTCGACCGCGACGCGACTCTGTAACCAGAAGATATCCAGGACATCCTCACGGCTGAGTTGAGTGACGACGAATCCGCGCCGATGGCCGGGCTCGACGAATCCTTCCCCGCACAGGGTGAGGAGCGCGTCGCGCACCGGGGTGATGCTCACATCCAGTTCGGTGGCCGTCTCCTCGAGGTGCACAGCGGCACCGGGGCGCAGTTTGCCGGACATGATCCACGCACGCAGGTCACGTGCGACATCGTCGGACAGTTGCGAACGTCGGCGGCGAGGTCGCCCGTTCGAACCTTCTTCCGGTGTTGTCGCCACGTGAACTCTCCTCTCGTTCCTGCCCGAGCGCGGCGAGCCTGTTCGGCTCGGCTGTTCGAGCCCGCTCGGTCAGCGCCGGGGACTTCACCTTAGAGCCCCGTTGCCGGGGGTGAGGGCACCGGCGTACTGGATGGTTCGTCCAGCTGACCCGCTGCCGGTTCGGGCGGAAGGCACGAGCGAGATGGTGACCGAGCACCGGACAATCGAAGTCGTGATCGGCTCACCACAAGGGGAACACATGTCCGGGCAGCGTCTACTGACAGAAGCTCCGAACGACTATCGCATGCACGGCGCCGACCTCAGCGACACCGCGGACCGGATCCGCGCCTACTTACGCGACCAGCCCACGCCCTCCCCCGTGCCGGTGCGCGGCGGCGACGAATGGTGCTCGCTGTTGGAGGAGTTCGGTGCCGACTCGCGCCCGGCCGACGTGCAGACTCGCGCGTGCTGGATGGGAGGGTATTGGGCGGTCATCGGGACCAAGCTGTCGGCTACCGCCGCTCGTACCGCGCGCTGGGGGTTGCTGCTCGCGCGTACCGATCCCTTCTCGGTCGGATCTCGTGGACTCAGTTGCTTCGTGTGCGATATGACCGCAGCGCGGGTCATGGTCACGACGGTGCGCCGCGGCGCCCGCGCGGACCTCACCGAGGTTCGGCTCGATCGTGTCGGTCTGCCCGAGGAATACCGGCTCGGCGAGGTCGGCGCCGGCTGGGATGTCCTGCGAAGTCTGCTCGGCCACGGTGGTCGCGACGCGGTGTGCTGACGCGCGAGTAGACCGATTCGGTGTTCGGCCGGGGTCCGTCGCGGACCCCGGCCGGCCGCTGCTTCCCACTCAGGACGTCGGCGAACCGGTCGGCGCGGAAGCCATCGCCGCGCGTACCGACGCGCGGCGGCCTGCCTCCGCGACCGCGGCGTCGAGGGACCGCCGGGTTCCCTCGTGCCAACGGCGCAGCCGTGGCGCGACCTCGTGCGCGAACCGACGCAAACCCGTGTGCAGGGCCGAGGTCTCCAGCCAGCCCGGAACGTACAGGATCAGCGTGTCGATACCGCCCAGCCGGGTTGCCAGATCGGTGATCTGTTCGGCGCAACTCTCGGGTGGGCCGACGATGAACACACCCGCGTCGATCAGGGCGTTCAACACCGCGCGACCGCTCGTCTCCGATCCCGGCAGCGGCATCCCCAAGCTCGCGCGATACAGGCCGAGGCGCTGTTCCATCCAGCCGCCCATGATCTCCTCGATCCCGGCCTCGCGCGATTCGCACACGTGCACGAAGGCATTGACCCGCACCGTGGCATCGCCTTGCCCGCGAAGGTTCGAAAGCCGTTGTGCCAGGTCACCTATCGGGTCGCCGATCATCCCGGGGCGCATCGCGCCCCAGGGTGGGGTGAGGTTCACCAGTGCTGAGGTGCCGGTCTTGCTCAGCTGGGTGATCGCCTCGGGTCCCAGCGAGCCGGCGACGACGACCTCCACCGGGTCGCGGTAGGGCCGCTGCTGAAGCTGGGCCTGGCGCGCGGTGAACCAGGGGGTCTCGATGTCGACGGTCTCGCCGCGGACCAGGGCGGTCACCGTATCGAGTGCCGCGCTGAAGTGCTCTCGGATCGTCGTGGGGTCGACGCCGATCATCTCCATGTCCTGCACGAACGCGCCGGGCCCGCAGCCGAGGATGGCCCGCCCGCGGGTCAGGTTGTCCAACAGCAGAATTCGCTCGGCCACATGCAACGGGTGGTGGTAGGTGAGCGGGATGACACCGGTGCCGAGGCGGATACGGTGGGTTTCGCGGGCCACGGCGGCGATCAGCATGTCGGGTGCGGCGAGGGTGCCCCACCCGCCCGAGTGGTGCTCACCGATCCAGATCTCGTCGAAGCCGAGATCCTCGGCCAGCAGAACCAGGTCGATGTCCTCGTGCAGAGCGTGGAACGGGTCGCGGCGCGGCGGATGAAAAGGCAGTGTGAAGCATCCGAAGGAAGTGGGGAGCATCGAAACAGGTCCTAACGTAGTTGTGCCGCGATGGCGATCTTCTGGATTTCCGGAGTGCCCTGCACGATCTCGAGCAGGTGGGCCTCCGAAGCCCAGCGCAACACCGGTTCGGTGACGTCGAACGCGCGGGACGCGAGCGTGGCGATCGCGGCATCGGTGGCTCGCCGGACCGTGGTGGTGGCTTGCAGTTTCGCCTGCGCGGCGAGCAATTGCGCGTCGCGGCGACCGTCCTCGGCCGCGACGCAGGCTTCGCGCAGCAGGGCCGCCGTGGCGGCGATATCGGTGCTGACCTGCGCCAGGGGAAACGCCACCCCCTGGAATTCGATGATCGGATGACCGAACTGCTGATGCTCACCCGCGTAGTCGCTCGCCCGCCGCAACGCGGCGCGGGCCAGTCCCAACGAACAGGACGCCACGCCGAGACGGCCCTGCGTGAAGAGACTGTCACCGGCGAGCATGCCGCGATTGACCCGCCCGACCACGTTCTCGGCGGGCACACGAACCGAATCGAAACCGATGTCGCCGGACGGCAGGCTCCCCGCACCGGCGGTTTTGGGTCGGTGGGTGATGGTGATGCCGGGCGCGTGCGCGTCCACCAGGAAGCAGGTGATGCCGGCCAGACCTCGATCGGCGGTCTTGGCGTAGACGAAGAGGACGTCGGCGATCTGCGCGTGCCCGATCCACTGCTTGGTGCCGTCGATGACGTAGCCACCGTCGGGATCGCGGTGCGCGGATGTCGCGATCGCGGCCAGGTCCGAGCCGGCCCGCTCTTCGTTGAAGCAGTTGGAGGCGATCAGCTCACCGGCGCGCAGAGCCGCGAGATAGCGCGCGTGCTGTTCGGGTGAGCCCGACCGCGCGAACGCGCAGATCGACAGCACCTGATAGTGCAACGATTCGGCGAGCCCGACCCAGCGTTGGGCGATGTCGGCGATCGAGGAGCAGAAGAGCCATCGATCGCCGGAGCCGGGCGCACCCGATACCGCGAGTTCGGCGAGCCCGGTACCGAGCAGTTCACGAAAGAGCTTGGTCGGATGTGCCCCAGCGGCTTCCTGCCTGGCGACCTCGTCGGCGTCCAGGGTCGAGAGCACGGCATTGAAAGCAGTGTGATCGAACGACACTCTCAGCCCTTCTGCGCGGCCAAGGGGGCGCTGGACCGGACGAGCGCGCCGAGGAACTCGGAGGTCGCCGCGAAGTCCAGCGGGGTGAGCACGCGGGCCGCGGTGGACTGCTGGAATCGCGATCCGGCGACGAAAGCAGCTCCATAGGAACGGATCTCGGCATCGAACTGTTCCTCGATTCCCAGGCACGACCCGGTGGAGGACACATAGTCCGGCTGGGCCATGCCCAACGCGGTGAATGCCGCGGTCAACACCTGCCCGAGCGCGGTCGCGCTCTGGTTGGTCACATGCACTGTCGGTGCGTCGAGGGCCGGAATCCGCGACAGGGTCACCGCCTGGCGCACGAGCAGATCGACCGGGACCAGATCCACCGTGACATCCGCGTCGAGGGCGATCGCCATCGCGCGCATGGCCATGAGATCCCCGACCAGCGCCTCCACCGCGCCCTTCGTCCGGGCGAGCGCGTCGAGCAACCCGTAGAACGGTGAGGTGCCGACCGCGGCGTAGGTTCGGCTGTGACCGACCACGATCCCCGTGCGCCAGACGCGCGGCGCGAGGGCGCTCGCCTGTGCCACGAGCTGCTCGAGCTCGATACTGCTGCGTTCGAACGCGTTGAGGGCGAACTGCGCGTCCAGGGGGTCGGACTCCTCGATGGCGCCGCCACGCGAACCCGACACATACGCGGTACTCAGGAGATTGAAACGCCGCACCTGTGCGTTCTCGGCGGCCGCGAGCAGCCGCGCGGCCGCGGCGATGTCCACCGGGTTGTCGCCCCCGGGCAGGGTGTCCTCGGTGCGCGTCTGCCCTGGGCAGTGCCAGACCTCGGTGATCGCGTTCGCGGCGTCGGCGAGGACCGCCTCCGGGGAGTCGTCGCGCAGATGGAGTCGGTGCGCGTGCCGGTCCAGGAAATCGCTGCCGTGACCGTAGGCGATCGCGGCATTGCGCAGGACTTCCTCGACCTGTGCGGCCGGCACTGTCGCGTAGACGGCGTCCTCGGTGCGGTCGAGCAATTCCAGTACCAGTGCCGCGCCTGCCAATTCGGTGGCGCCGCTCACCAGGTATCCGGTCACGATTGTCTCCTCTGGGTGTCGTTCTTCGTGGAATGTGTTGCCGCGGTGCCGAAGGCGATCGCGACGAGTGGGGTGATCGTGTGGCCTGATATCGCCGCCAGCGCGGCGTCGTCGAATCCGCCGACGATCGTGTGCGCGATCCCGGACTTGACCGCGAGCAGTTGCACTGTCGAGGTGAGCATGCCGATCTGCAGCAGGCTGTTGCGAAAGACCGCGATCGCGTCCTCGGCGACGTCGCCGCGAAGTCCGGCGATGAGGAACAGGTCGGCCTCTGCCATCAGCGCCTGTCCACCGAACAGCGCGGTGAGCGCGTGATCGGGCAGGTCGTCGATGGCGGTGACATCGATCCGGCCCGCGTGGCTGCGCATCGCGTGCAGCAGCGCCTGATCGCCGCGAACCGCCAGTGTGAGCGCGATACTGTCGCGATGTCGTGCGGGCCACTGCGAGACCATGGCGTGCAGGGCCTGCGGCAACCACGCGCACGCCTGGGCGTCGAGTTCGCCGCGGCGAAGTCCACGGGCGGAGCGGCGCGTATCGATCAGGTGCTGGAGTTCTGCCCGGTCGCCGGTGGCCACGCCGGTACTCACGAGGGCCCGGTTCGGCGCCTCGGCGACTCGCATCGCCCGATCGAGCCGGATGGTGCGCTCCAATTCCGCTGCCAGCATCGGGGATTGCTGCCACGCGGTATCGACGGCACGTGGTACGAGCAGCTGATCCTGGTGTGTCACCTCGGCGCCGCTCGCACCAGCACAGTCGATGATCGCGGCGCAGGCGGTGATCTCGCTCGACGGCAACGCGAGCGCATCGTCGATCCGGGTGAGAGTCCGGTTGTCGAGATGGGTGAGCTCACGGTGTTCGGCACGGCAGACCTGCGCGATGGTGCCCATGACGATCCCCGCGTCGATCAGGCAATAGCGGTAGCCGCGAAAGCCGTAACGCTGCAGGGTGCGCCACAGTGTGCTGGTCACCACGACCACCGCTTGGTCGGCGGTGGCGGTGCCCGCGGCGGCGTCGGGGTCGATGTCGGTGAGTTCACGAAAGACTCGTCGGTGAAAATCGTAGGTCAACGCGGTCCAGCGCTCGGCGATCTGGACGACGCACACCACCTCGGTGGGATACAGGCCGCCGGCCGAGGGGGCACGCCGATAGAGCTTGGTCCCCTCCACCCGGGTGTAGCCGAAGGCGCTCTCGATAATCCGCTGCAGCGTGCGCAGCCGATCGCCACCGGGCCGGTTGAGGGCGGGCCCGCGCAGGGAGTGCGATCGGACTCGTCCGAACACCGGCCGGACTTTCGATGCCGCACTGTGCAATTGCTGTCGCTCGAGTACTCGCCCCAGGTGGATCACGCTGTCACCGTCGAGAGCCACTCACGCACGTGGGGACTACGTTCCTTGATATCGCGCACGCGGTAGTCCCAGTAGCTCTTCACCGCGAGATCGCTGTAGATGTAGTCGTTCTTGGCCTCGATATCAGCACTGCTGGAGTGAAAGAACTTCACCCCGGTGGCGAGCGCCTTGATCTGCAGTTCACACGCTCGTTCGAGCAGTTGCGCCGCGACGACAGCGTGCCGCAGGGTACGTCCGACGATCACGCCGCCGTGGTTGCGCAGGAACACCGCGGGGTTGTACGCCAGCACATCGGCCACCGCGCGACCGGTTTCGATGTCGAGAATCGTGTTGCTGGTCAAGGTGAATCGAGGGCAGCGATCCACGAACGGCGCCGCGTCGTGGGAGAGCGCCACCAGTTCGGTATCGAGCGCGCCGAACACCAGAGTGTTCGGCGCGTGACTGTGCACGATGGCGTTGACATCGGGCCTGGCGGCGTAGATCGCCTGGTGCAGAGGCAGTTCCGGCGGCGCGAGGCGATCCGGCGGTTGGTCCGCGTCGATGCTGGCGACGACCATGTCCGCCGGGGTGGCTTCACTGAACCCCCGCAGGGCGCTCTTGATCAGGAAGCTCTCGGATCTCGGTAGACGCGCCGAGATCTGGCCCTGGTTGAAATCGTCGTGGCCGGTGCCCGACAGTTGCAGACTGCCGAGCGCGAGATTGACCGCCAGCCGGTGTTCGGCGACGGAACCGCTGGGTGTCATGGGTGTTTCCTGTTCCTGGCTGTCCGGGGCACTAGGCGGGGACGCCCAGCTTGTCGGCGATGTGATCGCACATGACCTGCAGATCACTCATGACGGCTTCGTCGACGTCGTCGTCCCACTCGATGCCGAATTCGTCTTCGACCGCGACCAGCACGCGCAGGGTCGCGAGCGAGTTGAGTCCGAGGTGGCGCAGCGAGTCGGGGCCGACTCCGATATCGGACTCCTGGATCTGGCCGTCCGACTCTTTGACGATAAGGGCTTTGACATCGGTCAGGATCTGCGCGCGGTTCATTGCGAAGCTCCTCCTATTCCTGCGAGTTGCGCGGACATGATCTTGCCCGCGGAGGATCGTGGCAACGCGGGAACGATCGTCCAGCGCTGCGGAATCTTGTACTGGGACAAGTACTTTCGACAGTGGTCGATCAGGTCGCTTCTGCCCGCGGTCGCGGATTCGACATAGGCGCACAGGACCGGCTCGGTGGTGGTCGGCTCCGCGCGCACCAGGGCACCACTCACGTCGTGATGCCGTAGCAGGACATCGGCGATCTCGCCGGGATCGATTTTGCGGCCGGCGATATTGACGATGCGGTCCGCGCGACCGGTGATGAAAAGGTCGCCGTCCCGTAGGAAGCCGAGATCCTGGGTGAGGTAGCGGCCGTTCGAATCGAGGTGATCGGCGAAGTCCGGAGGGCGTGGGTCCAGGTAGCGGGTGGCCATCGCGGCGGTACGCACCGCGATACGCGCCGGAGTGGGATCCACAGCGCGCGAGCCATTTTCAGTCTCAGGGGTGGGGATTTCGAGCAGTTCGACTCCTGCCAAGGCCCGGCCCAGTGACCCCGCGACTCGTCCGTCGTTGAACGTCACCGGACCCACTTCCGCGAGTCCGTAGTAGTTGCAGATGTGGGTGCCGAGCTCGGCCGACCAGCGTCGGTCGGTGTCAGGGCGCAACGGCGCCGCGGAGCTGACGAGCAACCGCAGCGAGGTGAGCCCGCCGAGGTCGCGTTCGGCGAGCGCCTCGTAGACGAACGGAAACGCCACCAGAACCGTGGGACTCCAGGTGCGCAGCGCCGCGAGCATCGAGGACGGAATCGGGCGGACACCCGGAAGGACCAGGGTGGCGCCCACCTCGAACACCGCGAGCAGCGAGGTGTTGAAGGCCAAGCCGTTGTTCAGCGCCGCCAGACACATCACCGTATCCGCGCTGGTGAGCTGGGTGGCAGCTCCCCAGGCGGACGCGGCGTTGATCATCGCCTCGATGCCGAATCCCAGGCATCGGGGCGCGCCGGAACTGCCGGAGGTGAAGCGCCCGAAGTCGATGCCGTCGAGATCGTGGCGCAGCGGTGCGCCGGGTTCGGCAGCGAGCTCCAGGTAGCGCACTCCCCCGTCGCCCAGTGTGATGCTCGCCGCTACGGACTCGGGCCGCTGTGCGCGCACCACGCTGGAAGCGCCTGTACGTTTGAGGGTTTCGGCGATCTCGTGTTCGCTCCACGCCGGATCACCGACCAGCGGCACCAGTCCCGAGCGCAGGGCACCGAGGAGCAGGGCCACGTCGCCGGGTGTGTTGCCGGGCAGCAGCAGGAACGGAGAATGGGGCACGACCTCGTGCAGCCAGGCTTCGGCGTGGCGGCTGGCCGGCTCGAGCTCCGCGTAGCTGTACGCGGCGTCGGCGCCCGCCGACACCGCGGTGCGGTCGCCATATCGCTGGGCGTAGCGCGTCAGCAGATCGCCGAGCGCGTTCATGACCGGGATGCTTTCGCGCGGATCACGGGGCGAGCGTGGACTGGACGAATCGATCGATGGACGCCTCGAATTCGGCGGTCGCCTCGAAGTAGGGGGCATGGCCGGAATGCGGGATGGTCTCGACCCGGGCATCGGGCATGATGGCCGCGATCTCGCGCAACATACCCTCGGAGGTCTGGAAGTCGTTCTCGCCGGCGGAGAGCAGGACCGGCGCGGTGAGCCGACGCAGCTTGTCCGGGTCGTCGTCGACCGTGAGCGAGGTCTGCAGGTTGGTGGTCAGCTGCTGTTGCGAGCTCAGGGCGATGAAACGTTCCTTGAGCGCGAGATAGGCCGGGCTGCCGCCATATTCGACTGTGTGGTGGGAGTAGATCAGCGGGTACATCTCGTTGAACAACGCGGTGGGGCCAACGTTGGTCACGGTCGAGAGCCACGATTGGATCAGGCGCTTGCGCCGACGTCCGCCGATCGCGTTGAACACCGGTCCGTACAGTCCGAGTCCGCCCACCTCGTCGGGGTAGGCCAGGGCGTATTCGCGCGCCAGCAGCGTGGAATCCGACGACGCGACCAGGTACGGCCGCTCGACGCCGAGATGGGTCAGGACCGCCCGCAGGTCATGGATGTGTTGCTGGAAGTCCACGACGCCGTCCACCTGTGTGGACGCGCCCTTGTTGCGCAGGTCGTAGCTGACGATCGAATACTTGGTCGCCAGTTCGGTGGTGAAGTTGCGCCACAGCGGCGCGATCAGGAAGAGATTGGGGATGAGCACCACGGTGGTGGGCGAGTCGATTCCGTAGCGCTCGTAGTAGATGTGTACCCCCTCTTCGGTTTCGAGCCGATTGCCGGCGATGTATCCCAGGTCGTAGGCATCGACCTTTTCCGCCGTGACCACTTCAACCATCAGTACCTCCAAGGTGGGTTTGACCTAACAAATAAGTTATATGTGGAACCGACTGTCGAAATGTTACTGTCGTCGCGGTAGCCGCGCAACCCGCCTGTTCGCGTTCGACACCCTCGTCACGCCGGCCGCCCTCACCACCGTCGAACCGGTAGATCTGTTGGGAGCCTTATGTTTACGCGTCTGGCGGCGCTCGTACTTCGAGCGCCGCGCGTCATCCTCATCGCGGCGCTGCTGTTCTTGGTCGTCGCGGGCGGCTTCGGCGCATCCGTCATCTCGCAGCTGCCCGCCGGCGGCTACGACCCCCCGAACGCCGAATCCTCCCGTGCTGAACGGATATTGACCGAGCGCTTCGGCGCCGGCGGATTCTCCCTGGTGTTCGCCGTGACTGCGCCCGAGGGCATCGACACCCCGGCCGCGCGTGCGCGCGCGCAGTCCATCTCCGATGCGCTGACCCAGTCGGGATACGTCAATCAGGTTGTCTCCTACTGGACTTCGCCCGCGGAGGAGGGCGCGGCGCTGGCGGGTACGGACCGGCGTTCGGCACTCGTGGCCGGGCTGGTCGCCGGCAACGACAAGGACGCCATGCAACGCGCGCACGATCTGTCCGAGCCCCTGATCGGGGAGCGTGACGGCGTCACCGTCACGGCGGGCGGACAGGCGATGTCGTTGTACGAGCTCAACCACCAGTCGCAGGTGGACGCGGTGAAGATGGACATGATCGCGATCCCGTTGACCTTCCTGGTGATGGTGTGGATCTTCGGCAGCGCGCTGGCCGCGGCCGTACCGATGGCGGTCTCGATGTTCGCGATCGTCGGCACGCTGGCGTGGCTGCGAATCCTGTTCTCGTTCACCGATGTCGCGGTCTTCGCGGTCAACATCGCCCAGGCGCTCGGGCTGGCGCTGGCGATCGACTACACGCTGTTCATCATCAGCCGGTTTCGCGAAGAGAAGGCCGCCGGGAGCACGCCCGAGCAGGCTTTGATCAGGACCATGAACACCGCCGGGCGCACCGTGGCGTATTCGGCGCTGACCGTCGCGGTGGCGATGTCGGTCATGCTGGTGTTCCCGATGTACTTCATGCGCTCACTGGCCTTCGGCGCCCTGGGAGCTATCGCGTTCTGCCTGGTCGGCGCGCTCGTAGTGGCGCCCGCGGCGATCATCGTGCTCGGGGACCGATTGGACAGATACGATCTGCGCCCGCCGGTGCGGCGGCTGTTCCGTCGCCCCGCGGTTCCCGTGCGCACCGCTGCCGAGGACACCGCGTGGTACCGGATCGCCCTGTTCGCCATGCGGCGCGCTGTCCCGGTGATCATCGTGGTGTCGGGTCTGCTCGCGGTGTTGAGTCTGCCGTTACTGGGCGCCAAGTTCGGCTACCCCGACGATCGGGCGCTGCCGACCTCCACCCAGGCACGCCAAACCGGAGATGTGCTGCGCGCCCAATTCTCCGTCGACAGCCAGGGGCGCGTGCCGGTCGTCTTCCCCGACGCCGCACCGCAGGCGTCGGCACTCACCGACTACGCGCAACGCCTCTCGATGATCGACGGGGTCACCTCGGTCCAGACACCGACGGGGATCATCGCGCGCGGACAGGTGGTTTCACCGCGCGTCGTGGACGCGGCGGCACACGCCGACTCGGCCTACCTCACGGTGCAGACCACCGAGGACCCGTTCTCCGAGGCGGGACGCGCGCAACTCGCGCAGTTGAAAGCTGTTGCCGCACCGCAGGACACCCTGTTCGGTGGGCTGGTCCAACGCGATCTGGACGCGGTGCACGGCATTACCGACAAGCTGCCGCTGGCTTTGACGCTGCTGGTCGTGGCCACCTTCGTGCTGCTGTTCATGATGACCGGCAGCGTGATCCTGCCGATCAAGGCGATTGTCATGAACGTGCTGTCGTTGACCGCCGCGATCGGGGTCATGGTGTGGGTGTTCCAGGACTTCCACCTCGACGGGCTCGGCACGACACCGATCGGCCGCACCGTAGTGACGATGCCGATCCTGCTGGGCTGCATGGCATTCGGGCTCGCCATGGACTACGAGGTGTTCGTGCTGTCGCGGGTGCGGGAGGAATGGGCTCGCTCGGGTCGCACCAAGGCAGACAGTGATCGCGCCGTCGCGCTCGGTCTGGCGCGCAGCGGACGTATCGTCACCGCCGCGGCGACGGTGATGGCCATCGCTTTCGCCGCGATGATGGTGTCGCAGGTGTCGTTCGCGCGCGGCCTCGGATTCGGCCTGACCCTGGCGGTGCTGATGGACGCCTTCCTCGTTCGCGTTCTGCTGGTGCCTGCGTTCATGCGCGTGATGGGTCGCGCCAATTGGTGGGCGCCGAAGGGGCTGGCCCGCTGGCACGAACGGCACCAGTGGACCGATGACCCGACACCCGACACGGCAAGTGGCCGGATCGATCCCACCGTAGAAAGGCAGTCGATATGACGAGCTATGGAGTACTGCTGTACGAGGGAGTCGAGGAACTGGACTTCGTCGGCCCCTGGGAGGTGTTCGCCGTGTCCTCGCTCTTGCGCAAGGACGCCGACCAGGCGGTGTTGATCGCCGAGCGCCCCGATCCGGTGCGCTGCATCAACGCGATGCGGGTGCTGCCGGACTGCACGTTCGACGATCACCCCGACCTCGACGTCCTGCTGATTCCCGGCGGAAGCGGTAGCCGGGCACAGGTCGCGAACACGGTGCTGATCGATTGGATCGCGCGTACCTCGAAACAGGTGAGCTGGACAGCGGGCGTGTGCACCGGGACATTCCTGCTGCACAAGGCCGGCATCGCGAGCGGGCGAAGGGTTACCACGCACCGCCTGTTCCACGAAACATTGCAGGCACGCGGAGAGGTCACCGTGGTGACCGATGCCCGCTACGTCGTCGACGGCGATCTGATCACCTCGCAGGGGATCTCGGCGGGAATCGATATGGCGCTGTGGCTGATCGGGTCGCTGCACGGCCGCGACCACGCCCGACGCGTGCGCGAGCACATGCAATACGAACCCGCTCCGCCCTATCTCGCCGACGAACCTCACGTGCGGTGAGCGTGGCACGGACGACTCCTGTCGATGATTCGACAGGAGTCGTCCGTGGCTCTGTTTCGGCAGCTCGGTTCGTCTGCCGTCGAGCCTGTCAGGCGGGAGCGTCGCTCGTTCCGACGATGACCGCGCGACCGACGGTGTGCGGAATCATCAAGATGTTGAGCATCGCGAGACTCGCTCCTTCCGGCACCTCCAAGCGATCCACCGAAAGCGCTGTCGCGCAGACGAACAGGCGATGGGTGCCGGTTCCGGGAGGCGGCTGCACCCCGGAGTACGCCGCCTGCCCCAGATCGTTGACCAGCGTGACGGCACCGGCGGGCAGACCGGTCCCGCCATCGGCTCCGGCATCACGTTTTATCGTCCCCGTCACGGCGGGCACGTCCTTGACCACCCAGTGCCAGAGTCCACCCGGGATCGGCGCATCGGCGTCGAAGGCGGTGATGACCAGGCTGCGGGTTCCATCGGGCAAGCCCGACCAGATCAGTGAGGGAGATTGATTCGCACCGGCGTCGGTGTTGTAGCACGCCGTCGGGAGCGGGCCTCCATTGTCGAAATCATCACTGCGCAAGTCGAATTCGACGGCGGGGAAGGCGAGCGCGTAGGGGTGGTAGCTCACTGCCAGGTTCTCCTAGGAAGTCAATTTATACAGCCTTGCTGTGTATCTGAACGTACAGCGAAGCTGTATAGTTTGTCCAGTGGACGATGCCGATTACTCCCTGGCCGACGCCGAGCAACTTCGCCTCGCCGTCGGAAGATTCGTGCGCCGCGCCAGAAGCGTGGACACGGTGCCCGCGGGGCAAGCCGCGGTACTCGGCCACCTGCGCAGAGATGGACCCTTGGCGATCGTCACGCTGGCGGATCGGGAACGCGTCCGCCACCAGTCGATGGCCCGAACGGTGCGACTACTGGCGGACCAGGGATTGGTGGATGTCGCGGCCGATACCAGCGACAAGCGACGCGTCATCGTGACACTGTCGACCACGGGCGGCGCGCGAATCGACGATGAGCGAACGAGCCGAGCGACATGGCTCGCTCAGGCCGCGCTGCGAGAGCTGACCGAGGAGGAGCGGACTGTCCTCAAGCGCCTGCCCGCGATCCTGGAGAAACTCGTCACCGAGGACAGGTGACCGCACACCGTTGTTCAGCAGTCAACGGCGTCTGCGACCACATCGACGAAGTCGTCGATGTCATCGCCGCCGGGATGGAGAATCCACAACTCCGGCCCACCCTGCAACGAGTCGAGTTCGGCATGGACAACGTCGTTCTCGACCCACAACCTCAACGCGACTCCGTTCCGGAAGGCGAGTTCCCCTGCGGCGGAATCACTGTGGACAACCTGCTCGGCGAACTGGTCGACCAGCTGCCCGTACAGCGTTTCTGAGGTGTGCGACATATAACTCCTTGCGCGAGCCGAGTGAGCACCAGGTCATGCTCCTCTCCGCATCAAGCTATCGGCACCATGCAGACGGGCAAAGATCAGCATTGAACGCGGGGGCCTGTATGACCTCGCCACCGCGAGTGCGGTTTCGGTGTCGATAAGAGGCGGGTGGTCCCGCCCGGCGACGATGGCATGGCACGGGACCGGTCAGGGCGACGGCGATCGCGAGGGAAACGCCAGGCAACCCACCGCGCTGAAAACCAGTGCTGCCACGATGGCGAAGGCGCTCACGCGGAAAGCGGAACCGTAGTCGCCGTCGGCGGCGATGCCGAAGAAGACGGCACTGAGCGAGGCGACGCCGATCGCCGCGCCGAACTGCTGGCTGGTTGTCCAGATTCCCGAGGCCGAGCCCGCGTAGCGTGGGGAGACGTTGGACAGGAACAGGGTGGTCAAGGGTGGCATGACAAGGTTCATGCCACAGCCGATCGCGAACAATCCCGGCGCCAGCAGCCATGGATCGATGTCGGTGTTCGCGGAGTTCGCGGCGGCGAGAACTCCCAGCGTCCCGACGGCACCGACGACGCATCCCACAAGAACCGTGAAGCGGCCGAATCGGACGGTGAGGCGCCCGACGAAAGCGGCCATCGCCAGACCACCTGCGGAGAACGCGATGGTAACGACGCCGGCCCGCAGCGCGGTATAGCCCTGGCCGTCCTGGAGCCAGAGTACGAAGACGAGCAGGAACCCACTGAAGGCGGCGAAGGCGACGAGTTGCACGAGGAGCGCGACACTGCTGGTGCGCTCGCGCAGCAGACCGATGGGCAGTAGTGCGCCGGCGCGGCGGTCGGGGTCGCGGTGTTCGCCGTAGGCGACCAGGCCGACGGCGGCCAGGCCCGCGACGAGTACCAGCCAGATCCAGGGCGCCCAGTCGTGTGCTCGCCCTTCCAGAAGCGGGAACACGATCGCGATGAGCCCGAAGGTCAGAACCGCCGCGGGCAGCCAGCGCGGCTTCGTGGCGTCGGGTGCGTGGTTCTCCGGAATGAGCCACAGACCGAGAACCAACAGCGCGATGGCGGCCGGGAAGCTGATCCAGAAGACCGAGCGCCAGCCCAGATCCGCGATGTCGGCGGTGACGAGCAGACCGCCGAGGAGCAGACCACCGGCCTGCGCGAGACCGGCGACCACACCGAAGAGACCGAGCACGGTGGCTCGTTCACGGCCCTGGAACAACGTGTACAGGCTGCTCATGACCTGCGGCGCCAGCAACGCGGCGGCGACACCCTGGGCAGCGCGCGCGGTGATCAGCTCCCCCGCGGTCTGCGCCACGCCCGACCACGCGGCGGTGAGGGCGAACGCGGCCAGACCGAGCAGGAACACCCGCTTGCGCCCCCAGAGATCGCCCAGACGAGCGGCGGTGATGAGGGTGACCGCGAACGCGAGCAGGTAGGCCGTGACGATCCAGCCCGCTTGCGAGGCGCTCGCACCGAGGTCACCCTGGATCGAGGGGATGGCGACGTTGACGATCGTGACGTTGAGCAGGTCGAGCATGAAGCCGAGCACCAGGATGACCATCGCCGCCCACCGCCGCGAATACGGTTGGTCGCTGATGCCTTCGAGTGCGGTAGTCGGTGCCGCCATCGCGGTCGCTCCTGTCTTCCGAGTATCGCCGCACAGCGATATAGTCAGAAAGGTAAGTATATCGACTATGCGAGTATCTCGCTTGACCGAGATACTATGCCGGGAGGCTGAGTATGGCAACCGCGTCCGCCGGGCGGTCCGAGACCGCTCGCACCATCGCAGCCGGTATGCGCAGGTACGGAGCGGCTTCGGCCAGGCTCGAACAGGTGGCCGCCGATGAGGCCGGCCTGACGTTGAGCACCTGCGAAGCGAACTTCGTGCATCTGTTGCAGCTGCACGGACCGCTGACCGCGGGTCTGCTCGGACAGTTGACCGAAGGCACCTCGTCGGCCACGACAACGGGCGTCATCGATCGTCTGGAGAACGCGGGCTATGTCGAACGCACGCGCTCCACCACGGATCGCCGCAAGGTGATCGTGTCGCTGCGGGACGAGCGATTCGAATCCGACGACGCCATCCGTGAGCAACGGCTGGCAGGGGTTCTCACCGAATTCGACGACGCACAGCTCACGGTGATCGCGGATTTCCTCACTCGTCTCGCCGATGCCGAATCGACGGCCGCCACCCCGGCGGGTTTCACCCCACCGCCGAGCTGACAACCACTCGGTGTGGTTGTCAGCACCGCGCGAAGGCGTCGGGAGCGAACAGCGACAGTACGGGTCGGCCGCGAGTCGGCACCGGTAGCGGGCCCGCCACATCGTAGACGCCGTGGTGGCGAGTGGCGCGGACCCGTGCGGTGTCGATGTACACGCTGGTAGCCCGGTCGGCGACAACGGCGTCGAAAGCGTAGTCCTGCCACAGATTCCGCGCGATCACCCCGGCATCCAGCGTCGCGGCGATACCGATGTCGACCGGCCGCGAGAGGCCGCGCACCTCCCACGCTCGCGCCCCCGGCCCCCTCCGCGACGGTGTGATCGCGGGCGCCGAGCACCAGGCCGCCGCCACGTGGCGCCACCGTTTGCAGGCTGGCGACGGCGCGAGCCAGATTCCACGGGTGCTCACGGTGGTTGGCCGCGGCGACCGAAAGCCGGGTGCGCGGAAGCCGGGGCGACAAGACCTCCGCGAGAATGGTCGGCAGTTAGTTGCTTACTACAAGCAATCTGATATATAGTTGCATTCTGCAAATAAATACCTTGTCCGGGAGTAGTCATGGCAGTGTCACCCGATACGGCTCAGAGCCTGATCAGAGAGCTCTATTTCATGGGCCGGGCCATCCGTGCCGCCCTCTCCCATCCGGACGAAGGCGACCTGCTTCCGGGCGGCATCGGCGTGCTGGGCTCGCTCGAGGCCGGTGGTCCGTGTCGGCAGGTGGATCTCGCCGCGGACTTGTGCATCAGCCCATCGACACTGAGCAGGCATGTCGCCGAGCTGGTGCGCTCGGGCAACATCGCCCGCCACGCCGATCCCAGCGACGGCCGGGCCACCCTCATCCAGATCACCGAGGAAGGGCGCGATCTGCTGCGGCGCGTCCGCATATCGCGGGCACGGGGATTGCAAACCGCGCTCGCCGATTGGACCGAGGACGAAGCCGAACAGGCCACCTCGGTGGTGCTGAAACTCAGGAATTCACTGGCCACAGTGGCGCCCCACACCGCGGTGGGCGCGCACCGGCCGGATTCGACAGAAAGTCAGGAAGTGGATGTCTAATTCAGTCGAGGCGGGGACGCGGAGCGCCCCGGCCGTGATGACCCACCGTCAAGTCCTCGAGGCTATGACCGGGCTGCTGGCGGCGCTGTTCACCGCACTGCTCAGCACCACGATCGTTTCCACCGCGCTGCCCACGATCATCGGCGACCTGAATGGGTCGCAGACCGCGTACGCCTGGGTTATCACCACCGCACTGCTGGCCAACGCCGCGTCCACCCCGATCTGGGGCAAGTTCGCCGATCTGTTCAACAAGAAGCTGTTGGTCCAGTCGGCCATCATCATCTTCGTCATCGGTTCGGTGATCGCGGGCTTCGCGGGCAATGTGCCGATGCTGTTGGCGGCACGCGTCATCCAGGGCATCGGCATGGGCGGACTGACCGCGCTCGTCGTCGCGATCATCGGTTCCATCGTCTCGCCGCGTGAACGCGGACGCTATTCCGGCTACATGGGTGCCGTGATGGCGGTGTCGATGTCGGGTGGGCCCATCCTCGGCGGCGTCATCGTCGACAGCCCGCTCGGCTGGCGCTGGTGCTTCTTCGTCTGCGTGCCACTGGCCGTGATCGCCTTGGCGCTGCTGCAGCGGACCCTGCGACTGCCGACCGAACGCAAGGACGGGGTGTCGATCGACTGGCTCGGCGCCGCCCTGATGACGGCCGGTGTGTCGGTGCTCCTCATCTGGGTGTCGTTCGCGGGCAAGGCGAACTACTACGCGTGGTTCTCCAAGGAATCGGCGCTGTATGTCGGCGTGGGCGTCGTGCTGCTGCTCGCGACCGTGCTGGTCGAATCCCGAGCCAAGTCGCCGATCATCCCGCTCTCGATCGTCACCGAGCGCACCACCGGTCTGGCGATCATCGCCTCGATCGCGGTCGGCATCGGCATGTTTGGAGCGACCACATTCCTCGGCCAGTACTTCCAGACCGCGCGCGGATACTCGCCGACAGTGGCCGGTGTGCTCACCATCCCGATGGTCGCGGGCATGCTCGTCGGATCGACCGGTTCGGGACAGCTGATCACCCGGTTCGGGAAATGGAAGGGGTTCGTCGTCACCGGCGGCGCGCTGTTGGTGGTCGGATTCGGGCTGCTCTCGACGATCGATCACGCCACCGAACTGTGGCTGGTCGGCACCTACATCGCCCTTGTCGGACTCGGCGTCGGCATGATGATGCAGAACCTGGTGCTGGCCGTGCAGAACACCGTGAGCGTGCACAACATCGGCGCGGCATCGAGCAGCGTCGCGTTCTTCCGCACATTCGGTGGCGCGATCGGCGTCTCGGTGCTGGGATCGGTGCTGGCCACCCGGGTGAGCGAGCTGTCGACAGCGGGTTTCGCGAAGATCGGGGTAACGACCAGTTCCTCCGGCGGCGGCAATCTGAACCTCCACAGCCTGCCCGCCCCGGTGGCGACGATCGTGCGCTCCTCCTACGGTGACGCGACCGGTCGGATCTTCCTCATCGCCACGGGGGCTGCGGTCCTCGCCCTGATCGCGACCGCGTTCCTTCCGAACCGTCCACTGCGCAGCACCATCGATATCGATCCTGCCCAAGACCCGACCACGAAAGAGTCTGCGGCGCAGAATAATCCGGCTGATTCGGACAAAATGTCACCGCTCGACGCCGAACTCGCCGTACTCGCGGAGTCGAGCTGGGACCAAGACCCGGTCTGGGAAGACGCTGAGCGAGTGTTGACCGAGTCCGCGCTGGTGCCGGCCGCTTCGGCCGGACGTCACGCATCGGCAGATCAGAACGGTCATCGAGCGCACCGGGTCGATATGTCGTCGCCGTCCGTTCCGTCCACCGGCACCTCGTCCGAGGCCGGCATCAACGGTGCGACGGTGGCGGGCCACGTCCGCCGCGAGGACGGTCATCCGCTGCCGGGCGCGGTGTTGACGTTGATCGATCAGGATGGTCGACAGGTCGCGCGGGCATCCAGTGCCGCAGATGGTGGCTACACCATCAGCGCACCGCGGTCGGGTGGTCATGTGTTGATCGTGTCGGCGACGGGCCACCAGCCGACCGCGCTCAACGTGTCGGTCGGTCAGCGGACCCAGCGGATGGATGTGGCGCTGGTGGGATCCGGCGAGCTGTCCGGTGTGGTCCGTAGCGCGGGCAACGGGTCGCCGCTCACGAGCGCCACCGTCACCTTGACCGACATGCGTGGTGAGGTGGTCGGAGCCGCGGTCACGGGCGTCGACGGCACCTACGTGTGCCACGGCGTCGTGTCGGGCGTCTACACGCTGGTCGCGGCCGCCGAGCACATGCGCCCCAGCGCGATCACCTTGACCGTGCCCGACAGTGGCGTGTCGCGTCAGGACATCGAGTTGACCGCGATGGCGGTGCTCGCCGGATCGGCGCAGGCTGACGGCGGGCGTGCGGTGCCGGACGTGCTCGTCACCGTGCTCGACGGTGCGGGTGAAGTGACCGCGTCGGTGCGCACCGACGAGAACGGCCGCTACGTCGTGACCGATCTCGCCGAGGGGCAATACACCGTGGTCGCTCGTGGCTATCCCCCGGTGACCGGGCAGGTCACCGTGACCGGTACCGAGGCCGCCTACGACGTGCGACTCGGTTTCGAGCTCGGCGATCGCGGATGAGCGGGCTGACCGCCCGTGTTCGCACCACGGAAGGGTGGCCGGTGCCGGACGCGGTGTTGACGGTGACCGACATGACTGGCCGCCAGCTCGCCCGTGCGGTTGTCGACGAAACCGGAGTGGTGAGCACCGACCCATTGCCCGCCGGTGTTCATACCGCGGTCCTCACCGCCGTCGGCTTCGGGCCGGTGGCACGGGTCGCGCAGATCTCCCCGGCGGGAACGGGCATGCTCGGCGAGGTGGTGTTGACGCCGACGACAGGGGCGGTGGCGTTGCCACCGCCGGGTCCGTGGACGATCGATCCGGCGCATTCGACGGTGATCGCCACCGCGCGTCATCTGGGAATCGCGAGCATCAAAGCGCGATTCGCCGAGGTGAACGGGCGACTCGAGATCGCCGAGTCGTTCGAGCGGTCCACCGGGCACGCCGAGATCGCGGCGGCGGGCATCGATACCGGCATCTCGATGCGGGACAATCACTTACGCTCGCCGGAGTTCTTGGACGTCGACAGATATCCGATGATCACTTTCACCGGTCACGGGTTGCGTCGCACCGGGGGTGACACCTGGGTGATGCCGGGCGAGCTGGCCATGCACGGGCAACACCGCACAGTCGATCTCGAAGTGTCGTTCGGCGGGTTCGGCCCAGATCCATGGGGTGGCGTACGCGCCGCCTTCCACGCCGAAACACTCCTGCGCCGCAACGACTTCGCGATCGACTACAACGCGATCGTGCGCACGGGAGTGGCCGCGGTCGGCACCACCGTCAAAATCGAACTCGACATCGAAGTCGTACAGGGCGAGCAGCTACCCGCGATCTAGCGGATTACCCACACTGCGCAGATCACGCCCCACAGTGTCGCCCATGGCATGTCGAAGGCCGCCGAATCTGCTGACCATTTCCGCCCTGGCAGCCGGCACCTGCATAGCGGTCCCCCATCCCCCACCGAGTCGGCATCCTGAGTGACCCGTGTGGGTCGAACGATCGACTGTTGCTGTCCAGTGGTGCGGCAGAGAATTGGGTGAGGATCGACGAAGGGTGATGCGGTGCGGTTGCGGGATTCTGCGCGGCTGAGTCGAATTCGGCTCCGAGGGTAGCGATGGGAAGCTCAGCATCATCGCGTTCGTTGGTGCCGTTCGCCGACGGAATGGTCGCCGCCGCGGCTTTCGGCGAGTTGGCCGGTTCGTCGTCCGAGGTCGATTCGAGCTCGATCGCGGTGTTCGCGGTATTCGTCGGGATCGCGGCGGCGGTTTTCGCACGGGCGAGTTATCTCATGCCGGTGGGTGAATTCTTCTATTCGGCGGTCGGGGTGATGGCGTGTATTCCGGTCGCTGCCGAATTCCTGCGTGGCACACCGTGTGACGCCGCGCCCGCGGCACTGCGGTATTCGGTATTCGCATTGCTCCTGGTGCTCGCGGGGCTGGGGTTCTTCGCGGCGGTAGTGACCGGTGGAATCGCGCCGAAGTTCGGGTTGCGGTGGTTCGCCGCCGTGGAGTTGTTGGCGGCGGCGACATCACCGTTCGGGATCGACGCGTTGCCGAACCCGGTGCCGGTGAGTGTGATGATCCTGATCGCCATGCCGCTGGGCTGGTTCGCGGCCCACCGGACGAAGGCAGTGCTCGACGGGGGAACCAGCGCGCTGGCGGCCGTGGCGATACTGATCGCGGCGTTCGCGCCACAGTGTGGGAACAGCGCGAACGCCAACGGGTTCGTCATGGTGCTGGTGTTCGTGGCGACGTTCGCCGGGGCGAGTGCGATCGGGGCAAGCACGCGGACCAGACGTTGATCAGCGTCGATGGGGGGCGATCGTGTGACTCAGGGATGCCCAGGTCAGGGGGCTTTCGGCGATATCGCCGGTGGCCTGCCACTGCTGGAGACGGTGGCGCTGCCAGTCGCGGAGTTCGGCGATGGGGTCGGGGCCCTCGTGGGCGCGGTCGACGCGCAGGCCGAGTTCGGTGGTGGGTTTGGCGGTGGTGCCGGGGCCGAAGTCGGCGAAGGCACGATTGGTCGGCAGGGTCCATCGGGTGGTGGTGACCAGGGCCGCGCCGGCATTCACCATCGCCACGACCAGGCCGAAGGTCTCGGCGGAGCGGTAGTCGACGCCACCCTCACAGGCGATCAGTGCGACGCGGGGCGGCATCGGCCACAGCCGGGCGCCCGGTTGCGGTTCGGTGTGTCCGTAGACGCGGTGCGCGGCGGCGTCACCGGCGAGGGTGCCCAACAGCAGGTCGATGGCCGCCAGCGGGCGATGATCGCCACTCGCGACGATCGGGTTGCCGTTCGGGTCGGGGCGGGTCAGCGGCTCGGCCATGCCCCAGTTCCTGCGGGTGTCGTGCAGGTGCAGGGCGGCCGAACCCGGCTCGTCGACAGCGGAGGAGATATGTCCGAAGTAGAACAGGCGGGAGCGTTCGGTGCGCAGGGCGGTCGCGAGGTCGCGGCGACTCACGCGCGCGGCGACACAACGGGCGCGTTCGGCGGCGGGTACTCGGCCCGCCGTCACGTAGTAGTCCACTCGGTCGGTGAAGTCGGTGTGGTCGGCGCGGTCGAGGACCGGGCCGAGGTGGTGGGCCTCGGCGCCGGCGGGCGTTCGCGGGTCGATGAGCAGCAGGGCGGGACGGTGCGCGCTCACCGACCATTCCGGTGGCAGGTTGTCTCGGCCCGCGTGTACAGCCGCCGGTGGCTCGTAGACGATGTCGGCGATCTCGAGCATCCGGTGCACGCTGTCGACGATCAGCAGCTCCCACGGCAGACTCGCGAGCCGAGCGCTCGGTGTCAGTCGTACCCTGACCTGTTCGCCGCGCGCGGCGCGGCGCGACAGTTGGGCGGCGAACGCGACGGGCAACACCGCGGCGGTCAGCGCTTCGGTGAGCTTCAGTTCGGCGTCTCGGTCGGTGTACGCACCGGTCAGCGCGCGTTCGACACCGTCGTTGCCGGTCTCCCCCGTCCGCAGCGCCGGCAGCGCGGCGCTCAGTTGTGCCAGCACCCGCTCCACCGTGTCAGCCGCGACGACGGCGTATTCGCAGTGGTCGGGTCGGTCCAGCCAGCGCCACGACAGGTAGGTGTCGCCCGCGTCGACGGCGCGCACCAGCACCTCGACCGGTGCGCTCACCGATCCTCCGACGGTTCGATCAGTTCACACAGCAGCACCGCACCCTGGCGCGGCTCGGTGCCGACGAGCACGGCGAGATAGGCGTCGATGGCGTCGAGGCGGGCTCGCAGGGCGCGCGCCACCGCGTCGGGGTGGTCATCGAGCAGCAGGTCGTCCACCAGGGCGCGCGCGTTGCCGACGGCGGTTTCGGCCGCCATCACCAGTTCGGTGAGTTCGGGTGAGTCTCCGGTGAGGTGGCGTCGGGTCGCGGCGGCGCGGTCGAAGTTCCAGCCTTCGAGGAGTTCGCGATCCACCTCGATCCCGGTTCGTCCGAACGCGGTGCCGCGCAACTGTTCCGGGTCGATCTCGGCGGAGAACAAGCCGAAGGCACGGGCGCCGGGCTCGCCGCGGTCGGGGAGTTCGGCGAAGAGGTCGCCGTTCGGACCGGCTTCGACGGGGGCGACGCCGAGGAGCCGACCGGTGGTCTCGTCGACTGTGTAGGCGAGCAGTTCGGTGGCTTCGGCGCACCACGGGTCGACGCCCGCCGCGAGCCGGGACCGCAGTTCGTACGCGCCCGCACGGTAGTCGACCCTGATGTCGGGTCTGGCCGCGCCCGGCCAGGCCAGGATTCGCGGGGGCAACACGGTGGGATCGGCCATCGCGTAGGCGGTGTCGTTCTCGGGGGCCGCGCGGTCGTGGGCGTAGGTGCCCGCGCCGACCAGGGCCGATTCGTCGACGGAGCGCCAATCGGTGAGCGCCGCGGACAGGTGCGCCTCCTCGACGCCGGTGAGTTGTTCGGCGAGGTCGGCGATCTCGCCACCCAGCCCCGTCGCCACCGCGGCCGACATCGCGACACGTACCAGTTCTGTTGCCGCCGCGGACAATTCACCATCTATCGCCTGCTCACCGAGAGCGAGTAGCGCGTACTCCCCATAGCCGAACAGTCGATGCGCGAGAGCGAGACGCCCACAACGATATTCGGCCATCGCCTCATCGAGCAGCAGTGCGCCGTTGTCGAGCGGGCGCAGGGTCCACCGGGCCGTCGCGGCGACGTGGGCTCGATGTGCCCAGATCGCGGGCAGCGTGGGGCAGTCCCAGCGCGCGATCGAGGGCCCGTCGGCGCGCGACGCCGCCACGAGCGACACGAGCGCGGCCTCGGCGAAAACCTCGCCGAGCGCGGCGGGATCGGCGCCCGGGTCGATCGACCAGCCGAGCGGATCCGCGGGCGACACGGGGTCGACCGCGAGCGAGATTCCCGCGTCCACCCGCAATTCCGCCGCGGGCAGTGCCGGGGTGCGCAGCGCCAACCAGCTCACCCCGCCGAGATCGTCGACGACGAGGTGACCCGTTCGGACGTTCACCATCTCCCGTCCTCTCCTTCGTCCGCGCCCAAGGCGTAGAGAACCGTCGCGGCGCCGTCGAATCGCGCGCCGATGTCGCGGGCGACCGTGGCGTCGAGGAGTTCGGCGACGTCATCGGTGTCGATCACCGAGGCCACCGCCATGAACAGGATGGCGTCGACCAGACGCGCCGCGACAACCGGGTTGCGCGCCCGCGCGGTGGGCGGACCGTCACCCCCGACAGCGTTCCAGTCGGCACGCACCATCGCGCGCAGATCGTCGAACGGGACGCGACCCGCCCCGCCGCGCAGCAGTTCGGCGGCGAGCGCGCGCTCCCACGACGGTGGGGCGACAGTGTCCAATTCGTCCGCGGCCCTGGACAAGATGTCGGTGTCGAGTAGTCGGCCGAACCCGGTCGGCTCGGTGGCCGAGTCCAGCACGGCCGGGTCGGCCACCGACACCTCGTGCCGTGCGGTGCGGTAGTCGGCGCGGGCGTCGTCGAGTCCCACCGAGCGCAGTTTGGTGTAGAGGATCGTCGCGTCGGTCAGTTCGCGGCCTTCGACGGCCCACCGCAGCATGGTCTTCCTGGCGCGCAGGTAGGCGTCCGCAAAGCGGGGGTCCTCGCGCACGGTCGGGTCGGCGGCGATCCGGGCCGTCAGCAGACCGTCCACGTGGCGCAGTTCGGCCGCGGTCGGCTCGCGCGCGGGTCGGTCGGGGTCGCCGTGGACGGCCAGCGCGGCGACCGCGGCGTCGAATGCGGCGAGCACCCGCTGATCGGCCTGGAAATCAGGGCGCTTGTCCAGCAGGTGGGACGCGTAGCGGCGCAGGGCGATCGACACGTACCGGTCCCGGTGGTCGTGGGGACGGGCGATGAAGGTGTCCGCGTCGGCCGCGGTGTCGATCACACCGCCGATCCCCGGATCAAGGCGTTCGCCCGCCATCGCCGCGCGCACCGTGGGCGGGACCACCAGCTCGTAGCTCTTCACCCGATCGGAGATCTTGTTCGGTATCCCGCGCGGACGGTGCTCGTGGGCGAGCAGGGCGAACTGGGCGCTGAAGCGGGCCAGCGGATCGGCGTAGTCGCCGTAGAGGCGCGAAACGGCCAGCCACCCAGCCGGTTCGTCGATACCGCTGTCGGTCCCGGCGAGAAACACCGCCAGCGCGCCGTATCGTTCGCGCACCCACTCGCGGGTTCCGCCGAGCACCCCGGACCAGCCCTTGAGTTCGTCGACGAACTCCTTCTTGCGTGGCTTGGGCGCCGCCGCCGCGTCGAACCACAGCCGAGCCAACCCGGTGCGCGACACCTCGGCCCGGGAACCCGTTCGGACCCACCACAATTCACGGATCCAATCCGGCTCGGGATATCGCTGCCCGGTCAGTGGAGGCCTCACCCCGCCGAGCATGGCAGCCATCGGCGCACCCCGCTATCGGTCGGCTGAATGACAGCCGTCCGGGGGATCGGTGCAGGCGGTATGGATATCGCGAATACGCCCGAACTGCGCGAGTGCCCCAACTGTGGGATGGCCCGCTTCACCCCCGCGCCGCTGTCGGCGCGCGAACGCCAAGTGCTGCGCACCTGGCTGTTGTCGGAGACGAAACAGCAGGTGACCCGGGAACTGTTCATCACCTTGGGGACCGTCAACACCCATCTGGGCCGCACCAGAACCAAGTACGCCGCGGTCGGCCGGGCCGCGACCACGAAATCGGCGCTGTTGGCCAGAGCGCTGCAAGACGGCATCATCGGTCTCGACGAACTGTGATGTCCTGCGAATCGCCGACTACACGACGACCCCACGCGGACAGCAGACTTGGGCGGTCGCGATGCGATAGAACGGAGGCAGATGAAACACCGGGCGGGCTACCAGATCACCGTGCCTACAGGCGCGCTCGGTGAGCTGATCGATGCTGTACACGAACTCGCGGTCGGCCCGCCCGCACCGACCTGGCGCACCGGCAACGTGACCTATCTCGGTCGGCCGTGCGTGCGTGACCGGCCGGTGCCCGCGACGGATCGATGCGGCCACGCCGTCGCCGCGATCGCGCTGACCCAGCGGAACTGCCCGACCGTCGATGTCGTCTTCGCGATCACCGAGGCGGTGGCCTACGCGGAATTCCTCTGTCGGTCCGGTCATGACGCGAAATCCCCCGATCTCGTCCGCCTGCGCGGCTTGGTGAGCACGACCGCCGCCGCACTCACCGCTCGCGGCATCCCCGCCACGGCCGACCCCATCGCCGACCGGTAGTTCGACTCAGAGCTCGTCGAGCCGAATCAACCCGTCCTGCAATGCTCGAGCGAGCAGCGACGCCTTGGTGGGTGCGGCGCGATCGACGGCCGCGAACTTGTCGCGAATCCTGGCCAGGTGGGTATTCACCGTGCCGATCGCGATATGTAGCGACTTGCCGACATCGGATTTGGTGTCGACGCGGATCCAGGTGAGGAGCACCTCCACCTCGCGGGGGCTCAATTGCGGTGCGATCAGCCCCAACTCGCTGGGTGTTGTCGCGACAACGGGTCCAACAGACATTATTGCTACCCTCCGACACTCGTTCGCTGCGGACGCCCGTCGATTGCTCGGGCGCCTGCAGTCCATCAAAGAGCAACTTCTCAGCGAGATCACTCCCGTCGGTGAACGTGCACGCTCTCAGCTGAGGGCAACTACTCTCACACGATGTAACGGGCGGCTCTCCTCGACGGACTATCACGCGGGGGGACGAGATCGCAGGAGAGATAACCATTTCCGTCGAGGACCCAATTTCCGCGCAGCTCGTCCGCGAGGGCGTGCGCGCGCTGGTCGAGCACCCGGAGCAGATCCTTCTGCGTGGCTTCCGCAGCGAGGAGGTGATCAACGCCGCCGGTGTCTCGCAGGCCACGTTCTATCGCCGATTCGCGACCAAGAACGCGTTTCTGCTCGCGGTGCTCGACGAAATACAGGCCCCCGCCGACTGCACCGTCGAGGCCGTTCGCCACACGGTCGCCGAGCAGGTGGCCGAGCACGCCAATGCCGGTCGTGCGGTGGTGCGCGCGCTCGCCGAACAGTATTTCGACGTCCTCACCGATCGCACCACCCTGACCAAGAACCTGTTGACCCATCTGTTCGCGACCGGCGATCCGCGCACCGCGCGCGCGGTCGCCTCGCACTTTCGCCGGCGCGACGAACTCGCCGTCGCCAGCGTCGATGTCGCCTTCGCCCGGTCGGGTGCCTCCCTGCGCGCACCCTTCACAACCAGGTCCCTCGCCGTCGCGCTCACCGCGCTGGTGGACGGATTTCGGTTGCGCACCGATGGCGATCCGAGCACCGTCACCACGAACCTGGTCACCGACACGATCGTCGCGCTGCTCAACGGCGCGATCGCGAAGCCGGATCGCCACGAGCACATCGACGACGTACTCACCGCCTACTACCCCACCGCCGACACTGCGGTGCTGCCACGCGATCTGCGTGCGGCGATACTCGGTGCCGCGCGCGAAGAGTTCAGTGCCCGTGGATATTTCGCAGCGTCGATGCAGGCGATCGGCGAGCGGGCGGGCGTGCCGATCGGCACGGTGCGCACCCTGTTCCCGAACAAGCCGCATCTGATCATCGGCGCTCTGAGCAAGCACGTCACCGAACTGGCCGAGGCGGTTGCCGACGACGTCAAGCTCGGTCGAGACGAACTCACGATCCTCGGCAACCATCTGCTACGACTTGCCCAGTTGACCGCGAGCGAGACCGCGTTCATGGACGCACTGCTGGTGGCGCTGGCCCACGACGCGCGGGGGGAACCCGACGGGCTGCTCTCGCTGCGCGAGAAGGTCGATCTACCCGCCGTCATCGCGCCGGTGATCGCCACGGCCCAGGCCAAGGGCGTGCTGGCCGAGCTCGCCCCACCCGACGAGCTGGCCGCGACGATCACCAATATCCAACTGCACCGGTGCTTCACCCGTCGGGGCAACCCGCCCGAGGAGAACACCGCGTTCATCGTCGACCTACTGCTGCACGGTCTGCTCCGGGACTCGCCTACGCCTCGCTGACCCGCCCGTCGTGCTTGATCGCGTACCGGAATTCGGGGCTGCCGAAGGGCCGCAGCTCGACCAGGGGTTCGGCGCGCGTGCCGATGCGGGTGCGCAGGTCGCGGTATTCGCGGCTCGCCTCGGTGACGGTGTGCACGAACACCGAGCCGACGGCCACAGCGAAGGCTTCGTCGAGGGCGCGGTCGGGGCGCAGTTCGACCAGCAACCGGAGCCGGTCGCCGCCCGCGGGGTCGAGGTCCTTGTCGAGGACGAATTTGCCAGTGAGTTCGCCGCTGAGCCGCGGATCGGTGAGCGCGGCGCGCACGGTCTCGGGCGCGAACTTCACCGAGTAGAAGCTCACGGCCACATCGGGGCGCCCCCGCAAGGCGATGAAACCCGCTGTGGGCGTATTGGTTCGGACCCGCTGGTCGTGTCCGGCCGCGAGCAGCGCCTGGCCCACTTCGGCCGCCGTGTGGACCGAACCGATGTCGTTGATCCGGTAGCGCACCAGCGGCATCGCGTTGGCGACGGTGCACAGCAGAGCGCCACGGTCGTCGGTCTCGACGTAACGGTAGGTCGGATCGTATTCGACGAAGGTCGGCAGCACCGGGTCGGCACCGAACATTGCGTCACGAAAGGTGCTGTCGCGCTGGGCGAGTCGGCGGATCGTGATCGAACTCGCCGTCTCGTGGCCGAACATGCCCGCGTCGGCGGCGCCGTAGATCAGGCAGGAGTCTTGCGGGCGGTCCGGTTTGCCGAGCAGCGACAGCAGGTTGTCACGCCACGGCTCGCTGATGGCCTCCCCGGCCATCAGGACCTTGATGTCCTGGTCGAGCACGGCGGCGGGGGCACGATCGAGGACGTCGCGCACGAAGGGCGGGTAGCCGGCGAGGACGATCTGGCGGTAATAGGGGCCGAGTGCGGCGATGTCGGCGCGGATCAGATCGATGTCCATGCCGGGGGTCGCCACCGAAACCCGCAGGTCGCGGCGATGCAGGTCGGCGACCGAACGGAAGGTGTAGGTGCCGCCGATCCAGTCGCCCATCGAGAAGCCGACCACGACCAGCGTGGACGCGGTCTCGGCCCGGAACCCGCGCAGGATTCGGGCGTGCAGGTCGACGCCGTGCTCGTGGGAGAGTTCGTCGCGCGCCCAGAATGTGGGCGTGCCGGAGGAACCCGAACTCGATGACCACGTGCCCGCGCCGGTGATCGCCCCGCCGCTGATGAGTTCGTGCGGCGGGTAGGCGCGGATGTAGTTGTCCTTGGTGACCGGGGGCACCTCGGCGAAGTCGGCGGGAGTGCGCACCGCGTCGGCGTCGATGCCGTTGTCACACAGGAACTTCGCGTACGCGGGCACCGTGCGGGCCGCCTGCTGGAACACTCGCAGAGCCTGAGCGAATCCTGGCCGGGTCAGAGTGGAAATCATCGCGACTCCTCGTCGATTTCGCGAGCGGCCGTGCTGCCTCTCGCGAAATCGACACCGATCCCCCGGATCTCGCCGGGTCGGCGTCGGTGTCGGCTGTTCACCCGACAGACAGGGATTCGGGCCTGTGGCAGGGTCGACGAACGCGGGTCGTGGCGGCGACTCGCCTGTCCATGAGCTGCATCGGCGGTGAAAATCCATGCGAACCAACGACTATCTCGCCAGAATCGTGGTGCTCGAGGTCGGTGCGACGCGCGTACTGGTACTCGCTGCCGAGGCCGAGACCCGATGGCAGCCTGCACTCGCCGAACCGGCCGAGCGGGCAGAGCGCGCGCTGGGCGATCGCCGGGCCGGGGTCGGTGGCCAACTGGCGGTGGCCGCCGCTGTTCGCGGTCCTCGGCCACCTCGGCTACGGGCTGTACCGACATCGGCAACAGGAGCGGGGAGCACGATGAGTTCGAATTTCATCGCCTTCGACCTCGTGGGGGCTGCGATCGACGGCGCGGCCGAGTCGGCGGCGCAGGCCGCGCGCGAGCGGGCCGAACTGGATGCGGCGCAGTCGCGCCGGCGACGACTGATCGCGCGGGCACGGGTACACGAGCAGCAATGCGTGTGTGCCGGTGCCGCCGAATTCGTTGTCACCATTGGTACCGATCCGGCACGCGACGTCCGGGCCTCGAGCGCGGCGTGTGCGGCGTGACGATGCTCGTGCTCCTGCCGACGACGATGTCGTGGTGGCACGAGGCGGTAACCTCGCTGCGCGAGTCGGCCTTCCAATTCACCGCACGCTATATGGACTGCGCCAGCCGGGAAATCGAAGCCGAAGACGAGCGGTGGCAGACCGATCTACTCCACCACCGCGCAGGGCACTCTGGTCCGGTTGAAACCGGCCGATGTCACGGTGGAGCTGCCCACCACCGACGGACGCACGATCACGTCCGATCTGGCGGGCAGCGCCGCGGGCAGGTTCGAGAGGTGCGGTGACCGACTCAGCCCGCGATCTTCGAAACCGTCGAGATTCCCGACAGGCGTCGGCCGAGCATCCAACGCTTGGACAGCACCCGGTCCCACGCCGGGACCATGCCCAGCACCGACTCCCATTCCGACATCCACAGGTTCACCTCGGTGGCACCACCGGGCAGATCCTCGAAATCCACACTCAACACCGGATGCTTACGCCCCTGCACCCCGACGCCGAGACCCCGAGACTGGTAGTTCAATTCGCCCCGGCCGTCGACTTCCTTCCACCCCACCTTCTTGAATTCGGCGTATACCCACCCGACAACCTCGCTGCGCGGCGCCGAAACACTGTAGGACACCTGACGTCTCGCCACGGCACTGAGCACCAGGGAAAGGACGAGCAATGCGACGACAACGCCGAGGCCGTACACGAGCACCGCTCCGAACCCGCCGGACGAGGCGATGAGGCCACCGAGCAGCGTGACCACGATGAGAGACACGAATATTTGCATGAATGTTGTCGACTTTCTACGCACACGCCCCACCGAAGAATGCTCGAGCGATTCGCGAATCACCGGGAGCGACAGAGTGTCTCGCGAACTCGACGGTAACGGGCGCGGATATTTCGGAGTATCCGCTATTCATCCGACAGCGAATTCCGACCATGAGTGAGCTACATGGATATCTGGTGCGTGGCATCGAGGCTCTACAAGCCGACGCCCCGATTGCGGCCATCGCCGAGTTCGAGACAGCGATCATGTCGGCCGGCAACGAATTCGAGCTCGCCGATTGCTACTACTGGCTCGCCACCGCACAACACGATAACGGCGACCTCGACGCATCGACCATCACGCTGGAGGCCGCTCTCGAACTCATCGCCGACACCGATGCCGCCGAACTCCGTGGCCGCTGCCACGAATCGCTGGCTGATCTCGCCATGGAGCGCGAGGATGCCACCGGCGCGCACTTTCACTTCGGCACGGCCCGCGCCCTGCTCAGCGACATCGACGCGGAGACCGCGGCACACTGCCTGCTCGGCATGGCAACGGCCGACCTCGGCGTCGACGAGTTCACCCGTGCGGAAGCCCAATTATATTCGGCTGCCACCGAATTCGAGGCTATCGACGACGCCGGCGGAATCGCGGCGGCACTGGATATGCTCGCCCTGTTGCTCACCGAACTGGATCGCGCCGCGGAGGCCATCCCCCACCTCACCCGGCTGGCCGGCATTCTCACCGAGCATTCCGACTTCGCGGGTGCCGCCGACGCGAATTGGCGGCTGGGAAAACTACTGCTGCCTGCGTTGCGCATCGAGGAGGGAATACGTGTCCTCGAATCAGCCAAATTCGATTTCCTGCGCGCCGAGGAACCGCTCGAGGCCGCCGAGGTCGCTCTGAAACTCGGGATGGTCATGGACGATCTCGGCCGATTCGCCGAGGCGGCAGCCAATTACCGCGAGGGTGGCGACCTGTGTGCCACGCACGGCGACCCGGACGACGCGCTCTGGTACGACGTCAATCTCGCGACCGTCGCCATGAATACCGGCGACCATCTCACCGCCGAAGCCACTTTGACCAAGGCAGCCGACCGCTATCGCAACTCGGGCACCGACGTCGGCACCGCGCGGTACGCGCAGACCTTGCGCTTTCTCGGCGCGCTGCGCACCGAACAATCCCGCTTCGAGCTCGCCGTCGGGCACTACGAGGAAGCGCTCGACATCGGCACCTCCGTCGAGGACGAGGAGTTCATCGCCGACTGCCACTATGGCCTCGGCCTCGTAGCCACCCTCACGGGCAGATATCGGCTCGGGCTCGAGAAACTGTCGCACGCCCGAGAATCGTTCTCGCGCACGGGTTCCGATCAGAAGGAGATGCTCTGCCACCACAGTGAGGGGATCTGCTGGTCCGCACTCGGCGAGTACTCCGACGCGACCGATTCACTGCTCGCCGCACGCCGGGGCGCGATCACCTACAGCATGGACCTCCAGCGCGCGATCACCGATATGCACCTCGGCGTGGTCTTCACCGAGACGGGCCGATTCGCCGAGGCCGAACAGCTGCTGCGCGGTGCGCGCGCGGTCATGATCGCGGCCGAGCTACCCGACCGCGTCATCGCCGCCGACGGCAATATCGCGGGCCTGTATCTCAAGCAGGGCCGATACGCCGACGCCGCGAAGATCTACCACAGCTCTGCCGACAGGTTGCGTACCCGCGAATTCCACAGCCAGGCGGCGGTCTGCACACAGAACGAGGGCATGGCGCTGATCATGATCGGCGAACTCGACGCCAGCGCGGCGGCCTTCGATCAGGCGGCCCGCTACTTCGCCGCGGATCCCGACCACCGCGCCAACCTCGCCCTCGTGCACCGGGGACGCGGACTTCTGGCGACGATGCGCCGCGATCACGACACCGCGCTGGCCGAGTTCGCCGCGGGCCGCGCCCTCGCCCTGGAACTGGGCACCCTGATCGAAGTGGCCAAGAGTGACTTCTTCGTCGCCATCACCCTCTTCGACCGGGACGACTCGGCGGTGTCGACCGCGATCGACCTCGCCCTGCCCGCCGTCCTCTATATCAACAGCATCCGCTTGCAATTCGACAGCGCCACCGACCGTGTCTCCTGGTCGGCGCTCTATACGCAACTGCAAGCCCACCTGTTCACCCTCGCGGTGCGCCACCCCGACCCGACGCTGCTCGGCGACCTCATCGAGGTATCCCTGAACTCCGGCACCCACACCACCGCGACGTCCAGGGACCTCCTGCGAACCACGACCCTCACCGCGGCCATGCTCGACATCTCCGGTCCGCCCCACCCCTCCGGTGCGGCCCGAATACACGGCGGCGCGGCCACGCTCGTGGCCGGGGCGGCCCTGCCGATGGCGCCGCCACCGCGACTGCGCATGCCCGACGGTCGACTCGCCCTCGCGCCGTACTTCGCCGCGGCGACCCATCGTTACGGGCTCACCGATCCCGCCAACGAGGTGCGCACCTGGTAGCGCGCGACGAGCAACGTCGACGGGCCGCTATTTCCAGTGCTTGCCGTGGTCCGGGCACACCAGACCTTGACTGCACTGGCCGCAATTCACACGATTACCGAAATCGGATATCCCACCCTTTCCTTTGCACCCCTGACAATCCACCAGCGGACGATGACATTTGCATTTCAGCCCGGCCACAGCATTTCTCCTTCGGATATCGATTCGCTGATGGGGCAACAGTATCGGGCTCGCCGTCGCCGGTCTGTCCGTTCGATGACCGACAGAAAACGGTCGACTTGTCCACCGAACAACCGATAGCGGAGCCGCATCCGGACTGTCACAGTGGGAGTATCGCGACCAGTGCGATGTTCTTCCTACCGAGGCGATCGATTCGCGGCAGTAGGTGCTTTCAGCGACCGATTTGGAGTAAGCCAGTGACCGTGCAGGTCGACTATTACGATCTTCTCGGCGTCGCGCGCGATGCTGCCGAGGACACCATCCGCGACGCCCACAAACGCCAGACCCGTATTTGGACGAAACGGACCGCGAGCGCGGATCAGAGCACCCGCCAGGAAGCCGAGACGAAGACGAGTCTGCTGCGCCAGGCGTTCGATATCCTGCTGGAGCCTTCGAAGCGGCAAGCCTATGACCGCGACCTCACCGCCGGTGGCGTCGCCGCACCGGCGGCGGTCCAGGGTGGCGGCGACTGGCTCGCCCAGGCCCGCGCGGCCCTCGGTCGCGGCGACTATCGCAGTGCCTCCTACGCTGCCAGGGAAGCCACCCACACCGCCGGGAACTCACCCGAGGCGTGGATCATCCGCGCCCGCGCCAATGCCGGTCTCGGACAATTGCAGGACGCGATCTACGAGGCGAGACAAGCTACGACGATCGCGCCGAACAACCCTGATTTCCTCTTCCAGACGGCGCTCATCCAGGAGCAGATGGAGCAGTGGTCCGACGCGCTGACCAGCTATCAGGCCGCCGCGCGGCTGGCGCCGAACGAGTACATCTACCAGATCGCGATCGGTGGGGTCTACCTGCAACACGGCCTGGCCGACAAGGCGCTCGAGGTGCTCGAGCCGGTCCACGCCGCCCATCCCGACGTGGCGCTGGTCGCGTTCTACCTGGCCAGCGCGCTGCTCGACAAGGCCGAGCAGACCCCACGCGTGCAGAACAGCGACTCCTACGCGGCGACCTCCGAAGCCGAGATCGCCACCATGCGTCAACTCGTCGATCGTGCGACGAGCCTGCCGAGCGACGATTTCGACATCGCCAATCGCGCACGAGACATCCTGGAATACCTCGACCGCATGGAGGAGATGACCTGGCAGGTGCCCGGCCTGTTCGGTTTCTCGAGTCTGCGCGCGGTCGGAATTCCCGCGGCCGCGGTGGTTCTGGCATTCATTCTGTTCAGCTCGGGTGCGGTCGGTGTCGGCTTTCTGCTGATCCTGGCGGCCGGCGGCATCGGCTTCCTCGTCTACAAGACGTGCTGGGTGCCCCGTTGGAAAGCGGCAAGTCAGTTGGCACGATGAGCGCACGCGTTATCGGCATCGATCTCGGCACCACCTATTCGGCCGTCGCCGCGATCAATCAGGCGAGGATTCCCGAGATAATCCCGAACCGCGACGGTGGGAGCCTGACACCGTCGGTAGTCCTGTTCGACGGTTCCGACATCGTCGTCGGCACCTCGGCGAAGCGACAGTCGAGCGCTTTCCCATTGGACACCGTGCAGTTCATCAAGCGGCAGATGGGAAATCCCGACTATCGTTTCTATCCCGAATCGACCGACTGCTCCTATCGGCCCGAGGAGATCTCGGCCTTGATTCTGAAATCCCTTGTCTCCAATGCGGGACGCGAACTCACCGAGTACGTCGCCGACGCGGTGATCACCGTGCCCGCCTATTTCGACGAGGCACAACGCACCGCGACACGCCAGGCGGGCGAGATCGCCGGCATCAATGTCATCGGCATCGTGAACGAGCCGACGGCGGCGGCGGTGAGTTTCGGACTCGGTCGCGACTACACCGGCACGCTCTTGGTCGTCGACTTGGGCGGCGGCACCCTCGATGTGACGGTAATGCGCTGCGGCAAAGACACTTTCGACGTTCTCGCCGTCGGCGGAGACCCGCAGCTCGGCGGCTACGATTTCGACAACGCGATCATCACCTGGGCGCTGGCGGAATTCGAGCGCGCGGGCGGTGCCCGGTTCGAGGAGGATTCCACTGCCGGGGCGCAACTGCGCGAACGCGCCGAGGACGCCAAACGGCGCCTGTCGACCGCCGAGTCGACCACGATCTTCATCACCCATCAGGAGCACTCCGCCAAGCTCCGGCTGACCCGGACCGAATTCGTCGAACTGTCACGACATCTGCTCACCCGGTGTGAGTACCTCGTCGAGGAGGCCGTGGAGTCGGCCGGGCTCACCTACCGCGATCTCGACAAGGTGCTGCTGGTCGGTGGGTCGACCCGGATGCCGATGGTGCGCGACCTCGTCGAACGAGTGACGGGGATGCCCGTCGATGTCTCGGTCCACCCTGACGAGGCCGTCGCGCTCGGCGCCGCGATCATCGGCGAACTCCGGCACGCACAGGCGGCCGGTCGAGCGCCGTCGTTGGCCGGTCGTCGGAATGTGGAAATTCGCGATGTGGTGTCGCACGGCCTGGGGGTGGTGGCCGACAACGAGCACGGCGTGGCGTCCAACGCGATGGTCGTGCGGCCGAACCTGACCGTTCCGTGTCAGGTCACCGCGGATTGGTTCTCGACGGTCGTCGATCGCCAGAAGTCGTTGTTTCTCCAGGTCACCGAGGGCGACGAGGACGGTGTCGACCCCAAGTACGTGCGTATTCTCGGCACCGCGCACCTCACCCTCGCCCAACGCCCGGCCGGATCCCCCATCCGCGTCGTCTTCTCCTGCGACCTCGACGGCACCCTGCATATCGAGGTGGTCGATCTGGTCGACGGAACCAACCTGGGCGAAATGGAGATCGACCGTGACGCCAACCTCACGGCGACCGACGTCGAAGCCAGCCGTTCCGAACTGATCTGGGCGAAGGTCATATGACCGACAACTCCGTCGCCGACCAACTCGACAGCATCCGAACGGAATTGGCCGGTCTGTCCGACCTGTTCAAACGCCGCCTCCTCGACGACCGCGGCTACCGCCAACTCGTCGAATCCCTTCAACTCCGCGCCGCCACCGCCGAAGCGGGCCTCGGCGCGGAGTACCTCCTTCCGGTCGTACTCCAGCTCGCCCGCCTGATCGACCGAGCCGAACACAACTCCGCCGATCCCTTCGTCACCTCCTTGATCGAGGAGCTCCACGCCATCCTGGAGACCTGCGGCGTTCAGTCCTTCGGACAGCCCGGGGAACCGGTCGATCCCGACACCCACGAAATCCGGTCGATCAATGGGGAACCCGGTGGGCCGCTCCATGTGGACGTTCTGGTCCGTCGCGGCTACACGTATTCAGGGAAGGTGGTGCGTCCGGTGCTGGTGGACGCGGTGTACCACGACGCCGAGTAGCACCCGGTCGACGTCGTCTCAGCCGGAGAACCGAGTCAGCGATTCGGTGACGCGATCACCGGTACGCATCAGCAAGCGCATCACCTGCACCATCGCGACGACCACCGCGGCGACGAGGACGACCCCGAGGAAGGGCGCGAGCGCGACCAGGCCGGCGATGATCGCCGCGATGTGCGCGGCACGGGTCCAGCCGTGGAACCGGTGAAACCTACTGGTGAGCAACGCATCAGCGATCAGGGCGCCCGCGCACAGGACGAGGAACCCCAACTGGACCGGACCGTTGACCACATGGGTCAACGCGTAGCCCAGGGTCCCCGGCGCGGATGTCGCCAACAGCCAGGCCTGCAGCGGGACCGCACCGACACAGCAGCCGAGAACGGTCCACGCGAGAGTGCGCCAGCGCGACGACCCGGTGACAATCGCGGGCCGGGTCGCGGCTGAGGCGCCGTATAGGTGAACGTCGTTGCGATACTGGTTGATAGTGACGTCGCCGCCGACAGTGCTACCGCGGATCTCGGCCCGGACGCCGGGCTGTTGACGGAACGCGCACATGCCTCAGTTGCCGTTCTGCTCGAGATTGATATCTCGACCGACAGTGGCGCCACGCACCCGCTGGACTCCGGAGTGTGTCATTCGCGCGTTGATCGAGCCATCGACGATCACATCCTCGACCACCATCGCGCTAGACGCCGACCGACCGAGCAGTCCGAGCCCGAACTGGACCGCGACGCAGGCCGCGAACAACGCGACTACGAACGCGATCCACCCGACGGTCCGGCTCTCGGTGAGCAGCGTCGTCGCCACATTCACGGTGCCGGCGACCGCGACCGACCCCACGGCACCGATTATCTGCCGAGTGAGCATTCCCATCTCATTATCCTGTCCGACAACCGATTACGGAACGCACGGTCACAAACCAGTGCGCGATGTGGAATCGACACGCGCACGCGCCGCGCGGTCGTCATCATCTTCTGGCTGCCGGTCCGGCCACCCTTCGGTACGGCGACGGTTGAGTTGGTCGCGGGCGTCGAGGTACTCGCGGTCGGCGTCCATTTCCCGCGCGAGCGCGACGCGGTTCTCCTCCTGCGCGATGCGGGCCTGCGCGGCGCGCTCGTCGGACTCGTCCGACAGTCTGCTCAACCGTTCGTAGGAGGTTTCCCCACCGATCGTTTGCAGCAGCTTCAACAGCACCGGCAGGAGTTCGATGGCGAGGAACGTCGCCCACAGCACCCAGCGCATGCGGTTGACCGACGGGCTTGTGTCACTGAGCGTGTCGAGAGCGTCCAGGCGGGCCGCGAGGCCGTCGCTGTCTGCTGACTTGACCCGGTACGCGTCGGTTTTGCCATCGCGGGCCGCACGAAGGCGGTTGAGTTCAGGTTGCACCCTTTGCAATTCGGCCTGTGCGGATACCGCGTTGATGTCCTCGGCGGCTTTCGCGTCGGCTTTCGCCTTGTTCAGAATCGCCAGCTTCTGGTCGACGACCCGCTGCTTCTCCTGTCGTGCGTCCATCGCCGCGCGCGCTGCCTCGCCGATGCCCTCGACGCCGGTGCTGTTCGGGCAGTTCCAGCCGGCACGCTCACACGTTTCATCCTTGACCGCCTGACTCAACTCCACGCTCGCCTGGTCATAGGCGGCCTGCGCCTGTTGCACAGCCGGATTCCGGTCGATCACCGCGGGGTCACGCGAGGCGGTCGCGCTCAACTCGGCGACCTTCTTCTCCAAATCGGGGATCGTCAGGTAGGCAGGGTCGGCCGCCAAATCGCGCTGATAGTCGGACTCGCTCCGTGACTGCTCCACCTTGATCTGAGTCTGGATCTCGCGGTCGAAGATCTGCAGCACGATCGGGGTCGAAACGACGACGCCGAGCAGGAAGGCGAGCCCGACGCGCGGCACCACCATCACTGTCGTACGAACCCAACCTCTTTGCTTGCTCATCCCGATGACCATCGCGCGGTCCAAAACGAGAATAAAAGCACCCCAGCCGATTCCGAGGAGCACAGCAAGGGGTAGCGGTGCCCGCGCTGCCATCCGGATGGCGAAGGTCATCGAGACCGCGGCGATCGTGGCGGTGCCGAGCAAGATCGCACCGAGGGACAGGTAGCGTGCCCGATCTGACGGCGCCTGTTCGAGGATGTCTTCTCGAATGCCGACCAGCGACAGTAGGAAACGGCTGAACATTGTGAGTCCTCTCGGTTTCGCCATCTCAATCCCGGCCACCCCAGGTCAACACCTGGTGGTCGCGAGTGCGGAGTTCGTCGTAGCGGCGCAACGCCGTGCCGAGACCGCTGTCGACACGGCGCAGCAGGTCGGCGGCTTCGGTGACGAGTGTTTCGACTCGCTCGAGGGCCGACGTATCGGCGACTCCGCTGAGCTGGTCGAGTAGCTGCTTGCTGATATCGGCGTGGATGGATAGTTCGGCGACCCGCGCGGCGTGGTCGTCGCGCAGGGTCTGAGCTCGAGCGCGCGCCTGTGCGCAGTGGTTCGCCGTGGCGGCGTTACCGATCTCGACTGCCTGGATCTGGGCCAAAAGCGCAGTCAGGTGCGAGGACAGTCGCGTCTGCTGGTCCTGCGCGAGAGTGAGCACACGCGTGCTCGTACTCGCCATGTCCCGCTCGAGCTCGTCGGTCGCGACAATCAGGTCGGCTTCCTTACCGAGCAGGGCTCGCTGCTGCTCGCGCAGCGCCGGTAGTTCAGCGGCAAGCGCGCGCAAGCGGTTGAGCTCGGTGATCCGAACTTCGATCTGTTCGTACTCCGCGCCGGCAGCCGCCAATTCGGCCTCGGTGTCGGCTACGCGCGCGAAATCAGCGCGGGCCGTGGCGAGTTCGGCGGTGCGGGCACTGAGCGCGTCGGTGCGTCGGGCCAGTATTTCTGCCACCTCGCCGCCGCTCATGGCGGCGGAGGCGAGGGCTGGTAGGCGGTCGGTCAGGTCACTCACCCGGTCGAGGACGTCATCGAGGGCTATCAGTAGGTCGAGGGCCGACTGGTCGGCACTGTCGCGGTGCGGGGTTCGGCGCGCCAGCGCGTCGGCGATGGTTGCCGCCGACCAGTCGATCGCCTGCCCTAGTGCGCGAACTGCCGGGAATTGAATTGTGTTGTCGGCCAACGTATCTCTGAGGCCGATACGCATTTGCTCGTCGTTCACGCGGCGATCCCCCGTTCCGGCTCGATGGGTATTTCGGTGCTGTCGCCGGAGTCGGCCATGACCCGCAAGCGGCCCCATTCGGTGCGACTCGGGTCGACCGAAAGCCGGTAGCGGCCCGCGGGGAACTGCCGGGCGGCCGACGTGTCCACGGCCAGCCAGCCGCCGTCACCGTCCACTCGAATTCGCATTGTCTGTGCGATCCGTTGCGGCTGCTTGCACTCGATGACCAGTTGCGTAACCGGCACGACCGGGACTGATTCGATGACCTGGGTGAGCAGACCGCCACAGATGCGATGGGTGAGCACGCCGACCACATGCGGATACTCGGTGACCACGCGCACAGCGCCGGCGGCAATCCGGGTTCTGCCGGTCTCGACTCCGGTCGCTTCGATCACTCGCGCCTGGGCGAGCCGTTCGCCGACAGCGATCCGGGCCGACTCCACCACGGGACCGAGGGCGCTGATGCCGGTGAGGGTGAGGTCGAGACGCGTCGAGGGGCTCGCGCGGGCTACGAGCGCGGCGATGACATCGGCGACGACCTCGGCCACCGGACCCAATGCGGCCAGGACAGTCGCCGCGTCGATGGAACCGCCGTGCGCGCCTGCGAGATACACCGGAGTCGCCAGATACTGACGGTGCGTCTGGGCCCGCGCGAGAAGCAGATCGGCGCGCCCGGCGCGGTGCGCGCGTTCGGTATCGAGCGCCGCGACGCGATCGGGGGTCGGCGTGATCCCGCTCGCGCTGAGCATGCGCGCGCTCGGTTCGGCATCGCCGAGCGGAGCGGATCGGGTGTCGAGTACGCGAAGCGCACCGTGCGACCTGAGCACGGCCGCGGCCACGACCGCATGTCGGCCGACCTGGCACACGAGGGTGTACCCGTCCTCGACAGTCGTCGCCGCAACCGCGGCTAGGAGGTCATCACTGTTCGATGAAGTCATCGCGCTCCCCTCGATGCTTCTTGTCGGCCTTGTTGCGACCGAAAGGACCTTTGACGGTCTCGCTGATGAGCTTTCCCCACCGGGAATCGTTGCTGCTCAGCGCTTCCGCCATTCGTTTCGACAGCTCGGTCTGCGCTTTCACATGGTCAGCGAGCCCGCGAAGGTTGTGCTCGCTCGGTTGACCGAATTCGCCGTCAACCCAGGCCGTGATCAGGAAAGCCCCCGGTTCGTATGGCCGCGCGAACTTCCGACCGACGAGCTCAGCGGTGACGAAGTTGGCCAACTCGAACCAGCCGAGCACATCGGGTCCCTGCCACGAGGTGCTACGCAACACCGCGACAAGGTCTTTCGAGGAAACCCCTGCGTTGCTTGCCTGCGCGATGGCGACGGCGAGGTCGGGCACTGACGCCTTGGGCCCGAGCGAGCGAATTCGTTGAGTGGCGATCTCCGGCGACATGGTGCCGGCAGCGCTCAGTTCGCGCTGCCATGGACTCGGCTGGAGCAAACCGGACAACTGGCCGTTGGTCGCTTGGTTCTCGACCTCGATGGCCCGAGTCACCGCCGATTTCGCACTCGCGTCGGTCTTGGTCAGATGGCTCAGCGTCCACAGCCCGTCAAGGGTCGATTGCGCGTTGCGCGCTGACCAGCGCAGACACAGTCGTGCCGCGATCGCGACGATCACCCCCGCCCGCTCCGACGGCGTCATCGGCGTTGTCACCACCAGATCGATCAACCGCGTCCGGTAGGTGTCGCTGGGTTCACTGAAACCCTGTTTCGGCCTGGCTTGCTTGCGGTAGAGGATGAAGTCGATCCGCGCCTGTCGGTCCGGATCGGTGACGAGAGCGTCACTGAGTTGCTCGAGCAGTGCCGAGGGAACCTCGGTCTTGCTGTTCAGCAATATCGACACAACGCGGTCGAGCAACGGTTCGACGATCGCCGAGTCGTGAAGGGTGGCGCGAGCAAGCAGTTCTCGCACCAGTTCTGGATCGATCTGCCACAGGTCCTGGAGAGCGGGACCAGTCGGCGTCACGCCGGCACCGGCATCCAGCGACGCTCTCAACTTCGACCACGGCGACTCGGGCCCGGCTACAGCGTTGACCTGTGCCACCCACTGGCCGCCCTGACCGCGTGTGAAGAACGCCGGTCGGGCGGCGACACGCGCGAAACCGGGAATCGCGGCGACGAGCGGCGCCAGCGCGGTCGTCCAATACTCCTGCTCGATCAGCGCCACCACCGCCTGACCGAGCTCAGTCGAATCGAAGAGTCGCTGGTCGGTGTTGTGCGCGCGGCGCAGCGCGTCACCGAGCATGTGCGCCAGGTCGACCGAGCGAGTGACCGCGGCGAGTTCGCTGAGCGATCGGGCGGTCGGCTTCTCCTCGAGCAACCGCAAGAGCGCGTCAGCGAATCCGTCCTGGTCGCGGTAGAGGTACGCGCCGATCAGTTCGCGATCCGCGACGAGGTCCTCGGCGAGCGCGACCTTGAGGTAGCCCGTCACCACGCTGGTCAATTGGTCGTCGGAGAGATCACCGAAGCGGTCCTGTTGCCCGAGCCTGCGAACTTCGCTGACATCGACGTGCCCGCGCTCGGCCTTCGCGGCGACGATGCTCACCAGGTCGAGGTCGGCCAGGGCCATCGCCACAGTCACCGGATCGCGGTCGCGCATCCCGGACTGCCGGCGCAGATGGTCGAGCACGGTGGGTTCTGTGTGCTCGGCACGCAATGTGTCGAACAGGTCGCGATATGACCGCGCCGCGGGCGAAAGTGGCGTTGGCCGAGCACTTTCCAGATCGATCACGGTGTCGCCACCACGTCCGCGTTGCGCGAAAATGAGCAGTGGCAGGCGGTTGACCGCCACGTCGGCCCACGAGCTCGCCGAAATCCATCGGCGCGCGCCGCCGGGGAGCAATTGCGCGATCGCGTCGAAGACGGCGAGTCGGTCGATCAGTTCGGTGGGGCCGTTGATCAGCGTTACCGGTGTCTCGGGCAGCGCGGCAGCCGCGTCGAGTATTGCCTGCGAGGTCCTCCAGCTGCCGATGGCCGGTGCCGTGCCGGTCAGCTCGAGGTCGGCCGGCTCACTCGCGCTGGGATTCACCGGATCGATCGCGAGCGTGAGCCGTTGCGCAGCAGCGTAGAGATCAGCGAAACCACAGCCGCTATCGATGAATTCATCGAGCTCGACGCAGACGAACAGATTGTTGGCGATCGGACGGTTGGTGCCGTCGATCCGATCGGTCCATTCACGGATCACGATGGACAGATAGCGCTTGTCGCGAATCAGTGGCTGGACGAACCAGGCCCACGGCAACGCCGACGGCCCTTGCTCGTGTACCACCGGCGGGTTGCCCGGACTGCGCGCGAGCACGAGTTCGCGAATGACCGCATCCGAGCACAGTTCGCGGCTCATGGCGCGCACCGAATAGTCGCTCTTGGTGCCGGCGGGCTTACTGACCACCGCCCAGCCAACGGGGATGGTGCGGCTCATGGCATACCGCGCAGGTTCTGATGCATCCACACCAGCGGCTCGAGCACATTGATCGGCTGCACCCTGCCTCTGATTCGCAACTCACCGGATTCGGCGCGAACTGTGTTGGCGAAGTCGCCGAGCACGAACCTTCCTGTAGGCGCGTAGAACCCGATCGACGAGGTGACGAAGAACTCGATGCGGCTCTCGTAGAAGTATTGTGTGAGGCCTCGATAGACCAGATCCGAGTAGGTGAAGTTGTCCTGGCACAGCCGCATGAAGAAATCCTTGGCGCGCCCGTTGTCGACGGACGGGAAGTACGGCCGCTCGACACCACTCACCGTGTAGCCGCGATTACGTGCGACTCGAAAGATCTCCTCGTCGTCAAATTTGGTGACGCACACGGCAACCCGGTGTGGTAGCCGCGGACCCGCGTTGTCGTACTGCATCATTCGCGCAGTCAGCTTCTCCATGATCGGATGGAAGTAGTCGAACGCGTCGCCATCGGTGGCATCGCGAACCGGATCGAAGAGGAAGACGATGCCCTGGCAGTCCTGCAAGTGATCGAGCAATTGGTCTTCACTGGTAGCCGCCGATTGCGCACCTCGAAAAGCGTCGTCACCGCCGCTCGGACGCGGCTCATCGTCATCCATACTCAACTCAGCCGCTATGGGGCGGCTGTCCTCGTTCGTTCGGCCCGTCGTCGCCGTCCCGTAGCTGGACCCCGGAACGTCGAGGACATCCAAGTCGAAGGCATCGCGTTCGATGATTGGTTCTTCGGGCGGAGCCTGTCTGCCCAGGAACCGCCGATTCGTCTTTTCCGGAATCACGGTGCGTTCCCCGATGAACTGAAAGAGAAAGTTCTGCCCGAGAATGGTGGAGGGCGGGAACTCACCCTTCTTGGTCAACAGTTCGGTCGAGTCACGCAGAAAATCACTCGATGCTTCATCAGTGCCGGACATCTTCCAGTTTCCCGCCAAGTCCGTCTGCAGCGCGGCGAGTTTCAGCGCCGCGAGGTACGTGGTCTTGCCGCTGCCTGGAGGGCCCCAGAGCCCGATCCGGACCTGAGCCGGCGGTCGCGGCGTTGCCTGCCCTGGACCTGTCATGTGCTGAACTCCTGCTTGATCGATTCGATGATCGGAAACTGAAGGACCACAGTGCTTTTAGCCGGTTTCGGCAGGCGCATCCGGTCGGTGAGCCAGGTCGGTGTCACCTTCCCGAGTTCGCGACTCTCGCCCGGCAGACTCAGCGCTCGCCACACTGTCGCCATCTGCCGACCGCGCCGCGCGACCGGGTTCAGCCCCGGCGGGGTGTCCCACACCGCGAGCACATCGATCCCGCTGTCGCGCAATCGATCGAGCGAGTCCTGCCAGCGCAACCGGTTCGGGCATGCGGTGTCGTCGCCATAGGGTGCGCGGCGGCCAACGATCAACAGCCGCCTCGGCACCGCCGGCGTTCGCCACGACAGGGTGGTGGCCAGTTCGAGGGCATCTTCGAGCGGAGCGAGGTAATCCGCGCCGTGCACCTGACTCGCCGTCAGGTCCGCGATGGTCGCCATTCGCTGTGTCGTCGAGTCGAATTCGTGCACGCGGACGACGCCGCGCGGTAGCGGTCCGTGATGGTCGTGGTAGCCGATGATCGCCACGCGCAGCCCGGTTCGATGGGCGGTTCGGTCGGCGATCTCGGCGAGCCAGTCCGCGAGCAGCCGCCTACGCTGTCCGACCTCGTCGTCGGTACCACACAGTTCGACGGCGAAAGCGATGTCGACCGCGCCCGTCGGCGGGCGGTAGCGTTCGGGAATCGCCTCGATCAGCGACGCCAGGTTCGCGGCGGCCTCGGCGTCGAGGGTCATCGCACCCGGCCCGCGCACCGCGACGTCGCCGGGCCCGTTGAGAGTGAATTCCACCGCCGCGGCGTCGGTGTCGGGCACATTCCAGCGCAATGCGCGAACCGCGTCGAAATCCCGCCGGGCAGCACCTGCCCGGTGAGTGGTGATCACGACCAACACGTCCGCGGCCCCGGCGGGGAGCTCGATCGTCACCGTGACCGGCGGCGTTTCGATGGCCACGGCGCCGGCGGGAAACAGCGGCACGTCGTGCGGCCGTGTCCATCCGTCACCGTCGATCGCAACCGCGAGTAGGTGATAGCCGCTGCGCAAGGGCGTGTGAGCCGCGAGGGCGCGGATGAGCTGCCTGCTGTCGCGCGAGCCGCTGACGTGGTGGGTGTCGGGCAAGCGAGCGGCGAGCCCGTCCGGCACACGCCAGCCCGAAAGTCGGTGCAGAACAACAGTTCTATCCGATTGGACACTGGTTGACAGCTCTCGATCGGCTCGCGCCGGATCGAGCAGGCAGCTGCGCGCGAGCACTCCGACGCCTCCAGCGAGCTGGAACATCGCCTCCTCCGAGACCGAGGACAGCCCGGATACCAGGTCCGTCCACGCGACAGCGCGCGGTACACCGACTTGCCGCACCGCACCGACCGCATCGGCGGCGAGCTCCAGCACCTCGATGCCTGAGCTGTCGATATCGATAACGGTCAGGGTTCGCTCCCCTGCCTCGACAAGCCACCCGAGCACCGACGTCAAGGCCGCGACATCGGATTCGGTCGGGCGCCGGTGCACAGGGGTGAGTTCATCCTCGGTCGCGGGTGCACCGCGGACGAGACCGAGAAGCATCGCGCGGCGCTGTGGCTCGATCACCGCGGCCGCGCGAGCGGCCGCGGTGAGATCGACGAGGCGGCACGCTCGCGTGAGTTCGTCGGCAAAGGCCTGCTCGCGATCCGGGGTGATCGCGCCGAGCCACGGCCCGGCCTCGAGAACCCAGCCGCAGGCCGGGCAGCTCGGGTCGTTCGACGCGGTCATACAGACCGGGCACGCGCACAGTGTCATCGCAGTTCCCGCGTGGTCGGCACGTCCGCGGCGGTGATCAGCACCGCGCCGTCGTTGTTCGCGGCGAGGCGGGTCGCGCAGCGCAGTTCGACCTCGTCGAACAGATTGCGGACCGCGCGCGCGTTGCCGAAGTGTTTGCCCTGCCGTGCACGCAGACCGTCCAGAGTGCGTCCGGCGGCGGCGAGGACACCTTCGGCGAGGTCGTAGCCTTCGTCCTCGGCGACCTTCGCGAAAATCTGTTCCAGTTCGGGTCGCTCGTAGTCGTCGAAGACAAGTGTTCTGGAGAATCGTGAGGTCAGTCCCGCGTTCTGCCTGACCCACTCGGCCATCTCATCCGGATAGCCCGCGGCGATCACCACCAGGCGACCGCGATGGGTGTCCATCATCGCCACCAACTCGTTGACCGCCTCCCTCGCGAAACTGTTCTGGCCGGTGGCCTCCAGCCCGTACGCCTCGTCGATGAAGAGGACACCATCAAGGGCTTGTTCGACCTTGGCCCTGGTCGCCTGCGCGGTTTGGCCGACATAGCCGGCGATCAAGTCGGCCGAGGTTGTGCTGACGACGTGGCCTTTCACCAGGAGACCGAGGGCGACGAACACGCGGCCCATCAGCCGCGCGACCGTGGTCTTACCGGTCCCGGGCGCGCCGGTGAACAGCATGTGCGGTGCGACCGGCGGTTTGCGGCCGCCCCGCTGCCGCAGCTCGAGCACCTCGACCAGACCCGTGATCGTGGCTTTGGCGTCAGCGAGGCCGATCAACGGCGCGAGTTCGGCGAGTACCTCTTTCACCGGCGCTGTCGTGGCGAGGAAGCTGCGGAGGTTCGCTGGAATGTCGTCGGTTGTCGCCGGTGGAACAGCAGTCGCGTCGGTGAGTTCGACGCGTTCGGCCCAGCGCCGCTTGATCGCCTGCGCGAGATTGCGCATGTCGCGGCCGTTGCCGAAGTCCGCGCCGCGGGTGCGATGAATATTCTCGATGAGCACGCCCAAGCTCTGCCGCAGCTCGTCGGTGATGGGTAGTCGTTCCTTGTCCAGGCGCCCGAGCAGGATCGACAGCAGCTCCGCCGGTGTGAAATCGGGGAAGACGATGCGATTGTCGTGCGGGAAGCGGCTGGCGAGCCCGGGGTTGGTTTCGATGAGTTCGTTGATCGGCGCCTGGTAGCCGGCGATGATGACGGCGAGGTCGTCGCGGTGGTTCTCCATCTCCGCGACCAGCCGGTCGATGGCTTCCTGACCGTGCCCGTTCATCAACTGGTATGCCTCATCGATGAACAGGACACCGCCGAGTGCTCGCTGCACGAGTGCGCCGGTGCGTGCCGCGGTCTCGCTGACATATTGCGAGACAAGGTCTTCCACGGTCGCGGGGATGAGATGCCCTGAACTCAGCAGGCCCATATCCCGATACAGTTCGCCGATCATATTGGCCACCACTGTTTTACCTGTGCCCGGCGAACCGCTCAGCGCCAGGTGCAGCGACATCGGCTCACCTTCGGGGCGGTCCTCGCCCCACAGAACTCGATCAGCGCGCACCGCTTTGCTGTGCCCGCGCAGGAACTCCTTGATCGTGGACATGCCGACCATGTCGTCGAGACGCTGCCAGATATCGCGGCTGTCGGGCGGCGCGGACGCGGTGAGGCCGAGCGCCTCGATGCTGAGCGCGATGCGTTGTTCGGCGAGCACGAGTAACTGTTCGCGCCAGGAGCGCAGCGCGAATCGCTGCTGGGCCATGGTCCTGATCGTGTGGTCGAGGGTGGTCCAGTCGGCGACGCGCAGGCCGCTGGTCAACCGCAGGTGGTGCACGAGCCGACCGATCTCGCGTTCGTCGGCGTAGCCGACCACCGCGGTCCGCGTCGGCGCCAGGTCCGCGAGCCCGGCGGCGAACTCGGGATAGCCGTAGCTCGCGATCGCCTCGACCGCGTCCGCGAATTCCGCACGGGCGAAGAGCAATACACACAGATTGCGGGGCGCGGCCTGGCCGGAGACCCAGCGCAACAGCATCTGTGAGGCGGACCGTCGTGACGACCCGGGAATCTCGGCCAACCAGGTTTCGGCACCCGGAATGACCAGCGCGGTACGGACATCCCGCTTGGTCATCAACCCGTCGAGCATCGTGAGCTGATGCGCGTCATTGGCCCGCGGCGCCGACACCGGCGACGGATTCGGCACCGTCGGTGGCCGGTCCAGCAGCATCGTGCCCATCGGACCGGCGAAACCGGTGCGTGCTCTCGGCTTCGACACCCGTTCGGGAAGTGGCTCACCTCTGGTCAGTGCGCGCGACCGCGCGTCATGGAAGTAGACGGCCCGACGGTAGTCGGTGAAAACCACCCGTTCGAAGCCGCTGTCGCGCAGGACCTCCCAGATCGCCTCGGCGAATTCGCGCGGGCACAGATCGGCACCGACAAAGACATCGGTGGCCCCTGGTCCGTGCACGATCCAGAACACCTCGCCGACCCGAGGTACCCGCGCGCCACGGAATCGTTCGGGGAAGGCGAGGTCGGACGCCGTCGGCGTTGATGTCCGCTCAGCCAAGCGACTTGGTCCCCGGCGTCTTGACAAGATTCGCGACATCGCGTCGCGTCCGGTCCGGAACTGCTGCCACCGTCGTCGACCGCAAGTCGATGCCGGTGCGGTCGTGCACGCTGTCATGGATCGAGGTGATACGTGCTTGTCGTTCCTCCTCGGCGGCCTCGCCATCGAAGCTGTGGATCTCGACCACCGGTGCGCGCGCGATGTCGTCATGGGGAATGATCTCGATGATCACCTCGCCGCCGGTGACCTGGTTGACGGTGCGGGCGAGGAAGGCACGGCGCTGATCCGCCTCGACGTATCCGGTGTCCTCGGCCCCGAGCACCTGGTATTGATGTTCGTCATCGAGTGCCTCGGCGATCAACTCAGCCAGGTTCGCACGCAACTGCGAGGCTCGCACCGCGACGACCGCCGCTTCGACGGTGTCGTCGAGTCGACGATCGAGTCCAGGAATCACGTTCTCCACCAGCGCTTGCAACGCCTCGGTCGACATGGGCTCCGCGTCGTCACGAACTCTGGTGAGCAACTCGGCGACCTCGGTGTCGAGATGGGCGAGCATGCCGTTCGACCAGTGGTCGACATCGGGCGCCTCGGCGGTGTCGACGCCGAACGTGGCGGCCGAATCGATGGTCGCGTTCCCGCGGATCAGCTCGCGCAATCGCACAAGACCACCCTCGGCGGCCAATCGATATGACCGCCACTGCGCGTCCAGAATGGCCAGCTCCGACCGCAATTCGCTCAGTTGCCGGGTGAGCGCGCGCGCCGGGCCGAGCAGAAAACCTGCCGCGACACCGCCGTTGAGCGTGCCGATCAGATCGGCTCGCTCGGCGTCGAGGCCGGCCAATCGGCCGGGACACAGGCGCTCGTGCGGGTAGTCGGCGGCCTGGTCGCGCAGAATTCGCGCGTCGGCGAGGTAGGTCACGGTCAGTTCCGCCGCGCGCGCACTGTCGGTCTGTAGACCAGCGACTCTGGTATCGATCGCGGCGAACTGCGCCTGGCGCTCGGTGCGTTCGTCGGCGAGCGCGCGCTCGAATACCTCGCGCTGCGCACGCAACGCCGTGGCGTTCTCGGCACGCAAGGTCGCGCCCTGGTCGCGCAGCCTCGTCATGATCTCGTGCGTACTCGCGCGCAGCCGCTGATCCGACCGCTGTTCGCTCATCCGCACGTGCTCGCTCAGATCCGCGACGGCGCTCTCGAAACCAGCTTGCCGCCGCGACATCTCGGCCACCGCGCGCTGCGCGCTCTGCTCCGTCTGCTCTTGAATTCGGGTGAGCAGCCCGGGCAGGTCACGATTGACCTGGGCCAGATCGCGCGCCTGGGCTTGCAGCCGATTCCATTCGGTCTCCTCGACATAGATCTGTTTGCGGCCACTCATCCCAGTACCTCACTGACGATCTCGGGCCCCGCTGATTCGAGGGCCAACGGTGTGCGCGGCGCGTGGCTCGTGTGCCGAGCACGGGCGGCGTCGAGGGCGGTGAGCAGTCCGGGTGGCGGCACCCCGACCAGGGTCACCGAGCGCGCGTCGACGTGCAGTTCGGCTGTTCTCGGACGGTCCGCGAAGTCGTATTCGCTGCCGCGCAGCCGGTCGGTGAGGTGGTTGATCGCTTGGTTGTCGCTGCCCCGCAGACCGCGTCCGTTGTCGCGCGCGGCCACGTACGGTCCGTCGATCAGGACGTCGATTACGGCCAGTAGCTCCGCGACCGCAGGCGTCGGCGGATTGTCACGCAGGCGGGCGAGGGTGAATCCGCTGAAGCAGATGACGTCGAGGTCACGCACCGCACGCACGCGTCGCACGACGTCGGCCAGAGCCGCGGCCTGGAGCATGGGTTCCCCGCCGCTGAGGGTCAGCCCACCGATCCGCGGCATGGCCAGGATCTGGGCAGCGAGCGCCTCGGGCGTAACAATCCGATTCGTCTCGAGTGGAATCCAGTCGGGCGCGACGCAACCACGGCAGTTGAGCGGGCATCCCTGGACCCAGACCACGGCGCGGCGACCGGGACCGAGGGAATCCGTCGCGACAGCCGTCGCCGCCAGATTCACCGTCGCTGTCACCATTTACCTTCTCGCACAGTCACTTATCGCCGAACGCCATCCACACAATTGGGCAGCCTACGGACCACGATCGCTCTGCGCTGTACGCCATTCGACCGACATTGCCTGTGCCAAAACGGACAAAACCCCGCGGAACCGTGGACCAGTCCTCGACAAAACGGTCATAGAGGTTCGGTGAACAGCCGCTCCAGGGCCGACGCCGATTGTTGGCAATTGCTGGCATGTTTGATCAGCACCGTATTACCGAGCGCCAGGTTCGGGGCGGCGAAACGAACAACACCGTCGATGGCCACCTCACAGCGCGGGGTGGCCGTTTCGCACCGCGCCAGGTCCGCGCGCCCGAGCACCCACCAGCTCCGGAAGCCGCCTGGTACGACCGCTAGTTGGCCCGCAGAGGCGACGCTACGGCGGTGGGCCCAGCCAGAGCGGAACAGGGCTACGAAGACGTTAGTTCTCCTACTCGAGAGTAATATTCTCCAATTTCGAGCGCGGAGGCCGGGATACGTCCATCATCGTGTCGCCGAACATGTGCGATCCACCCAGAAGTACGCCCAGTTCACCTGGAACATCACTTGCAGAAACCGAGAAGACAAGTAACATGACCCAAGCGTCGAAGCATAGACCGCTCGATGCATCCCCAGACCGACCGGAATGCCTTGCGGCAGCGACGTATCGCGCACATACCCAGCGCATCGATGTGCTCGGGGTGTGCCACGGAGTCCGGCGCGCCGACCTCATCGATCATCGAAACCCTCACTGCGACAGTGATATCACTGGGCACGACGCGGAAAGCACGATGCAGAAGCCGATCACCACCGACCACCACCCGTCTTCGAGCGACCCGACACCGGAGCACCTCCCGCAGCTGTGTCGGCAGCGTTTCCCACACTGGAAGCAGCGCACGGACAGCAGATACCTGCGCCCGTCGGTCGATGTGAACAACGTCGCCACGCAGTTCGGCGCCTCGATTGACTGACCTCGACGAAAACGACAGGCACGCACCGACCATGAAGCGCCGTTCGGCACACCCCGACCGGCAGCGACGGTTCGCGAGGTGGTCGGCGAGATCCGGGGGAATCCGTACCAAGGTTCTCGCTATCGCGCTCGTACCCAGCCTGGTTCTCCTGATCATCGGTGTCGGCGCGACGACATACCTGGTGGATGTGGGACAACACGCCAAAGAGTATGCGCAGAGACAGGAAACGAATCTCGGCCCGACCAGGGAGATGGTCGCCGCGATCCAGCAGGAACGGATGCTCTCGCTGCGGCGACTGGCAGGCGAGGACGTGGATCCATCCGCGCTCGCGGCAGCGAGAACGCGATTCGACAACGTGCTCGCGGCCCTCGTACCCGACGCCAAGCGATTTCAGGACCTCGGCGGCACCAGCTTGGACAGCACCGCCGACGCCTATAACCAGGTAAAAACCGCACTACCGTTGCTACGGGCCGGTGTAGACGTCGGCGCGGTGCCCATCGTCGACGTCTACACCTTCTTCGGCAAAATGCTCGACGGGTTCTCCAACCTGGGTATGGCGGTGGTGCAACGAAACGCACCGGATGCGAATTCGGCCATCGGACTGACCCGCAATATCGAAATACTCCATGTGGTCGAATCGATGTCGAGGGCTAGTTCGCTGACCGGAGCGGCCGTGAAACCCGAGGGTTTGCCGCCCGCGTTGTCGACCGACTATCACAACCTCGTCGGCTACTACCACTCTCAAATCACGTTCCTGCAAGCCGAAATCGACGGCGAGAGCGCACAGCGCATCAAAGAGATCACCACGACACCGGCCTGGCAGCAGGTGACCGCGATGGAAGACGCGATCATCCGTCCGGTATTCACCAAATCCGCTACGACGCCGGTACTTCCGATGAGTATCGAACAGTGGCGAGATGCCGCGACCGAGGTCTCGGATCAGCTGATGGCGTTCTGGGTCGACCAGAACCTGCGCTCGCAGCGGCAGGCCGCGGAATACGGCGACCGCACCGCGAGAAATTCGTTGCTGGCCGGCAGCGCGGTAGTCGTTCTCGTCGTGCTCACTTTCGCGTTGTCACTGCTGCTGGCCGGACGGTTGATCGGCCGGTTGAAGCGATTGCGCACCGAAACCATCGCGCTGGCCGAGGTTCAATTGCCCGAGACCATGCGCCGACTCGGCGCCGGTGAACCCATCGACCCGGAAACCGAGGCCGCGCACCTGGATTTCGGCGACGACGAGATCGGCTCGGTGGCCAAGGCGTTCAACGGCGCGCACACCGCCGCCGTCTCGGCCGCGATCACCGAGGCCCGCACCCGCGAGGGTGTACGGGCGGTGTTCCTCAACATCGCCCACCGCAGCCAGGTCGTCGCGCATCGGCAACTCGAAGTCCTCGACGAAGCCGAGTCGAAACAGGAGAACCCGGAGATGCTCGAGATCTTGTTCCGCCTCGATCATCTGGCCACCCGTGAGCGCCGCAATGCCGAGAATCTGGTCATCCTCGGCGGCGGGCAGCCAGGGCGGCGGTGGCGCCGGCCCGTCCCGTTGGTCGATCTCGCACGCAGCGCTGCGGCGGAGACCGTCGACTATGCCCGGGTACACACGGGCAAATTGCCGCAGATCTTCGTCATCGGTTCCGCGGTCGCCGACCTCATCCACCTTCTCGCCGAACTCGTCGACAACGCCACCTCCTTCTCACCACCACAGGCGCGCGTCGAAATCACCGGCAACATGGTCGGCAAGGGCGTGGTGGTCGAGATCAGCGATCAGGGCATCGGTATGGCGCCCGAAGATGTGGCACGCGCCAACGAAATGCTCGCCAACCCACCGCACTTCGGTGTCGCGGCGCTGTCGGTGGACTCCAGACTCGGGCTCTTCGTGGTCGCGCAACTCGGTGTCCGGCACGGTATTTCGGTGCGGCTCGGCGAGTCCGACTACGGCGGCATCAGGGCGGTTGTGCTGATCCCGTCGGCGGTCATCACCTCCGAAGCCGGGGGCGTCGACCACGCACCGCACTATCTGTCGTCTGCGCCCGACCTCGCCGGCGCGCGCACCGAAGTTCCGGGTACGGGCATGAGCAATATTGCCGCGAACACCGAGAACAGCTCCACGGCAACCGCACTGGACAGCCCCCGACCGCACGTGCAGCACGCGCCTTCGCTCGCTACCGAGGACGACCGGCCCGCGTTGACACGTCGCACACGCCAGGCGAGCGTCGCTCCGGAACCACAACCGGACGTTTCTTCCGAACCACCGCGCAGCCAATCAGCAGCCCAGGCGCGGGACCTGTTCTCCGCGATCGAGAACGGAACGCGACAGGGCCGGCGGGCCACTCCCGATCCATACCCCTCCTCATCGCGGCTGCCTACCACCCCACCTCCGGATCGACAGGACGGCGACGGTGACATCTTCTACCGCAAGTAATCTCGATTGGCTCCTCGACGACCTCGTCGAACGTGTGGTCGGTGTCCGGCGCTCTGTCGTGCACTCCACCGACGGCCTGCTGCTCGGCCGGTCCAAGTCCATGTCACGGGAAGACGCCGAACACTTCGCGGCGATCTCGTCCACCCTCTACGGGCTTGCCCGTAGCGCGGGCGCCCGCTTCGACGGCGGCGGTGTCCGGCAGGCGGTCATCGAACTCGACCGTGCTGTCCTGTTCGTCACCGCGGCCGGCAGCAATTCCTGCCTGGCCCTACAGGCCGAGGACAGCGCAAACTTCGGCATGGTCGCCTACGAGATGAACCTCACCGTGCAACGCGTCGGTAGCTACCTCTCCACCGCACCACGCCGAACTGGTGCTGAGACAGGCCCGTTCCCACTGTCATGAGCGGCGATGATGACCACTGGTTCGTGGACGATTCCCCACTGGTCCGTCCCTACGCGGTGACCCGAGGCCGGACCTCCGGGGCCGACCGAGACGTGGACATGCTGACCACTGTCGCGATCGCCCGGCCCAGCAGGCGACTGCGCCGTACCGAACCCGAATACCTCGCGATCATCGAGCTCTGCAACACACCGGTCACCGTCGCGGAGGTTTCCGCCACCTTGAAACTGCCGCTGGCGGTGACCAGAATACTTATCGGGGATCTCATCGCCGAGGGAAACCTGATCTTCCGGCCCCCCGCCGATACAGGCAACGCATCCAAGGAACTCAACGTATTGCGAGCGGTACTCGATGGAATCCGCAATCTCTGACGTGAACGCCGTACAACCGGCCGTATCGGTCGAAATCTGATCGTCGGTGGCTCAGCGTCGACAAGACCACCATCGGATAGAACCCCGAGTTTCGGGCTGAAGCCCGTAGCGAGTACAGAACAGGAGTCATCGGTGACGTCACGATCGTCGGCTACCGCGCTCGGCATAGGTATGGTCGCCAAGGAGGCGATTCGCGTCGGCTTCGACCGAACCATCGCCGGCCGCAAAGGGATTCCGTTGCGCGTCGAACAGGTGACCGCGCAGTGGCTGGGCGACGCGCTCGAGCTCACGCCGGGGGCCATCGAATCGGTCCGTGTCGTACAACAGGATTCCGGGACGGCGGCCCGCGCCCGTATCGCGGTGAAGTCCGATGCCGATATTCCCGATCACCTGTTCTTGAAGTTGGCGCCGCGCAACTACTTACAGCATGTGCTGATGAACGTGTTCGCGCTCGGCATCCACGAATGTCTCGCCTATCAGGCCTTGGGCAGCAATCCGCCGGTTCGCATACCGCGATGCCATGCCGTCCAGGTCGACCTGGCCACGCAACGCACTTTCCTCGCGCTGGAAGACCTCTCCGAAACAGCCGAATTCCGCACGGTCATCGACTCGGTGACTCGAACCGAGGCCAGTGCGGTCGTCGATGCCTTGGCCGACCTCCACGCGACGTTCTGGCGCACCGACCGGTTCACCCAGGACTTGGCACCACTCGCCGTGCGTTCGGCTGCCGAGATCCGCATCGGCGACATCATCCGCCGCCGGTTCCTCGGCGAGATCACCGGTCACACGGCCGACCTGATACCCGAACCGATAAAAAGACAGTGCCGCATGCTGTTCGAGAACAGCACCGCTATCGACGCGTTCTGGGAAAGCCGGCCACAAACTCTGATTCACGGCGACCCGCATCTCGGTAACCTGTTCTTCGAAGGCGCGAACCCCGGCTTCCTGGACTGGCAGGTCGCGAAAGCGGGCGCCGGTATCCGCGATGTCGCCTACTTCGCGAGCGCGTCGGTCGAACCCGATCTACTCCGCACGATCGAACGAGATCTGGTCGAGCGCTACGCCGGCCGGCTCGATGCGGCGGGTATCGCGGTAGATGGTGATGACCTGTGGTCGCAGTATCGCGCGGCCATTACGGAGTTCTTCCTCGCCGCGGTGTGCACAGCGGAGGCCGGTGCGCGGATGCAACCGCTCGACGTCTCCCGAGTCGGCGTCGAGCGCGCTGTCGCCGGCGTCGTGGCGCACGACAGTTTCACCGTGCTCGCCGCCTTCACCGATGGCAAGCCAGTCTGATACGGGGCCCATGCAGTGCGTGACAGCTGACGGGTCAGCCGCCGAGATCACCAGCGGCGACCCGATACCTGTTGCAGCTCAATACCTTACGGGGCTTCCCTCGGCCTCGATCTTCGTCGGAGCAGACACGAGTCGCGACTGAATGCTCTTGACTTCCTCCCGTGACCGCATTCACACTACTACCCAGTAACAGGACAGCACTGTCCGGTTACGATCCAGCGGGCTGAACGGCGCGTCGTTCGGCTCGCAGCGGGGAGTTGGTGAGAGTGGATCGCTATCACAGCATCCGCGCAGCTCCGGTAGGAACGATTCGAGGGGAACGAACTTGAGGAAAACACGCACCGCCACGACGATGATGTCGGCGATTGCGGCCATGTCGATCGCCTTCTCGGCGACAACGGCATTCGCGCCCGCAGCGCAGGCGGCGACAGACGCCTTCTACACCTATCGCGGCGCCACCCCACTGGGCACGCTCGCGCCCGGCACCGTCCTGGACACCCGGACGCTCGCTTATCACGTCGTCGGTATCCCCACCCCGGTGACCGCCGTTCAACTGCTCTATCGCACCACCGACGCGCAGATGAATCCCGTCGCCAACGTGACCTCCATCCTCATCCCGCCGGGCGCCGATCCATCGAAAGCTGTTGCCTACCAGTCGTACTACGACTCGCTCTCGCCCGAGCACAGTCCGTCGCGCGCGATCGCCGGTGACCTCAGCCTCGGCTCTAGCGTGATGAGTTCGGAGTCACCGTTCGTGGCCGACCTGCTCGTCAACGGATACACCGTCGTCGTCGCCGACACCGAAGGTCAGCAGGCCAACTTCGCCGCGGGCCCCGAGTACGGCATGAACACCTTGGACTCGCTGCGCGCTGCCACCTCGTCGGCGACCACCGGGCTCGACGCGGACACGCGCATCGGAATGGTCGGGTACTCCGGTGGCGCGATCGCCACCTACTGGGCCGCGGCACTGGCGCCGGAGTACGCCCCGGATGTGAACGCGAGACTCGTCGGCGCCACCTCCGGCGGGTTGCTGGTAAACCCGGCACACAACCTCCGCTATGTGAGCGGCAGCCTCGGCTGGTCGGGCGTGGCGGCGATGGCGATCCTGGGCATCTCCCGCTCCTACGACATCGACTTCACGTCCTACCTCAGCCCCTACGGCGCCGCGCTGGTATCGAAACTGCACGCGGCCTCGATCGCCGATGTGCTGTTCCAGTACCCGGGCCTGACCTGGCAACAACTCGTCCGCCCTGAGTACGCCGATCCCAACAGCGTCGCGCCGCTGGTAGAGAAAGTCGACCAGGTGAACCTGGGTTACGCTCCGACACCGACCATTCCGCTCTACCTCGCGCAGGGCGCACACGGCGATCTCGAGGGTTCCAACGGCAGCAACCCGACCGTCGGGCGCGGCGACGGCGTCATGATCGCCGGTGACGTCCGCAGCCTGGCCCGCCAGTACTGCGCCACCGGCAACCGGCAGGTCGAGTACCACGAGTACAGCGACCTGAGCCACATCCCCACCCTGGGCGTGTGGGGACTGGGGATGACCGCATGGATCAACGACCGCTTCGCCGGCGTCCCCGCGGGGTCGAACTGCGATGCCATCGCCCCGGGAAACCCGCTCACCTCCGACCTGTAGGCATATCCACGTCGGGAAACGCCTGTGGGCTGCCAGCGCGCGCTGGCAGCGCACAGGCGACGAAGGACCCGCTGTAACAGGTGTCCAGACCGGCGCAGGCACGATCATGAGGTCGACAGGGTGGCCTCTCGATCGGTTCGCTCGGGCACACGCCCGTGTCCACGGGTCGGGATGTACCAGTTCCAGCGACCGAACAACGACACCGTCGCCGGCAGCAACAGCGACCGAATGATGGTGGCATCGAGCAGGATACCCAACCCCAATCCGGTCGCCATGATCTTCAGATCGGTGCCGGGACCCGTCGACATCGCGGCGAAGGACAGGAACAGAATCAACGCCGCACAGGTCACCAGTCGACCGGTGCGCCCGATCCCCTCGACGATCGCGGTGTCGGTGTCTCCCGTGCGCAGATACGCCTCGCGGATGCGGGCCAGGATGAACACCTCGTAGTCCATCGAGAGCCCGAACAGGAACGCGAACACCAGGATCGGTACCCAGACCGTGATCGCGCCGGTCGCGGGTAGGCCGTAGAGCAGGTCCGATCCGATGCCCCACTGCCAGCACAGCACCATGGCGCCCATCGCCGCGCTCAGCGACACGATGTTCATCAGCACCGCTTTGAGTGCCAGTACCGGCGACCGGAACGCCCGCGCCAGGACCAGGAAGATCAGGATCGACAGCGCCGCGATGACCCAGCCGAAGTTGTCGTAGACCGCCCGCTGGAAATCCGCCCGCGCGGGACCGAGACCGGTCAGACCGATCACCGCGTCCTCGCCCGCGACAGCGTCGGTGGCCCGATCCACCACCGTGGTGCTGGGGCCGCTGATGGTCTGCTCGTACGGAAACGCCAGCACCATGGTCACCTGCGGCCCGGCGCCACGCAGCGGACGGTTGAGCAGTGGATCGGCGCCGTTGGCGGTCACCACCTTCCAGATCCCGTCGACCCCGGCCAGGACCGCACTCGTCCGCGCCGCGGCATCCGAGTGAACGAGTACTTCGATCGGGGTCAGGGCGCCGGTGGGGATTCCGTCGGCTTTCAGCCGCTCGTAGGTGGTCTGCTCGGGCCCACTACGGGCCAGCGACTCAGCCGATGCGACCCCGAACTCCGCGCGCAGGAACGGCACGGTCGCCCCAGCCAGGAGCAGAACCCCCAGCGCGGCGGCGAGCCATCGGCGTCGGACCACCAGGGTGGTCCAGCCGCGCCAGCCCGGCCCGATCTCACGATCATCGCGCCGTCGCGGCCAGTCGAGCTTCGGTCCGACAACGATCAGGATCGCCGGAGTCAAGGTGAGCGTGGCCAGAACCGTCACCAGGGGAATCAGGGCCCCGCCCACCCCGACCGTGCGGATCCACGGCACCGGCAACAGCAACAACGCCAGCAGACCGATGGCGACGGTGATCCCGCTCATCACCACCGCGTGTCCCGCGGTCTCCATCGCGGCCACGACCGCGCCGCGATTGTCGCGTCCGCGTTGGCGTTCCTCCCGCCATCGGGTGACCAGCAGCAGCGAGTAGTCGATCCCGAGCCCGAGCCCGACCAGCGAGATCAGGTACTGCACGACGAAGGAGATGTCGGCGGCGTAGGTCATCGGCAGCAACAGCAGCAGTGCCGCCGGGATCGACACCATCGCTGTCAGCAGCGGCAATACCGCCAGGAAGGAACCGAACACGTACGCCAGCACCAGCAACGCGCCCACGCTAGCGATCACCAGTTCCAGCATCACGCCGACGCCGATGTCGCTGCCTTCTCCGACCGCGAGCGCGTCACGCCCGGTCAACCCCAGTTCCCAGCCCGCAGGCAGGGATTCACGCAACGGTTCGAGCTGCTGGGCCGGAGGAACGGGAACCGCCGTGCGCGGTGGCGGATAGAACACGTACGCGAGCGCCGTTCGCCCGTCACCGGTGACGAACGCCGAGGGGTCGGTGCTGTTGCCCGCGTGATACACCTGCAGTGGGGTGTCGAACATCCGCGCGGTCGAGAGCGCCTCGAACATGGCCGCGATCTGGGGACGGTGCTCGGCGACGGACTGTCCCTCGGGCACCGTGAGGGTCACGATCAGCGGCGAACTCGCCTCTCCCGCCGTTCCGAAAGTCGAGACCACCGCCTTGCCCGCGGTGTCGCCGGGTTGTCCGGGCAGGGCGAAGTCGACCGCGAGCCGGTCGATGGTCGTTTGGGCCAGCCCCGCCCCGGCGAGCAGGACGACGAACCAGATTCCGATCAGAACTTTCGGCAGGGCCACGACGACCTCGGCGAACCGGCGCACGGTGGTGCTCTTTCCTCTGTGTGGGGGCTGTGTTCAGCTCGGCAACGGCCGGGCGACGGCCGCGCCGGGGACCTCGGCGCCGGGATGGATGCTCACGCGCTGGCCCGAGACCGTCGCGATGCCCGGCATCATGCGGGGCTTGGCGGTGCCGGTCATCTCGTCGCCGTCGATCCGGACGGTGATCGAGAGGTTCAGGCGGACAGGCTTTTTGATGAGCTGACGCCACACCAACGTGTCGCCGCTGTACTCGACGTCCCACACCCGAAACGATTCGCCGGTAGCGAAGCTGCGCGCGGTGCCGGTCAGCGATCCGTCGGGCTGCTGCGCGATCTCCACGATGCCGTCGGCGTTGCCGAGTGTCGATTCCATCTTCAGGCGCCAGGTTCCGAAAGCGCTCATGGTGCAATTACCTCCTGGTGAATACGGCGCGAAACCGGTTGTGGGTCAACGCAGTTCGGGGGGAAAACTCGCGTACACACCGTCGATCAGGTCGTCGAGGCCGTTGCGACGAACCGGACGAGTGTCGGTGCGGGTGGTGAGAATTACGCAGTCGTAACGGGATTCGTCCTGCCGGTACCACGCGGGCAGATATCCGCGCACCGTGAAGCGCCGGGCGGGTTCGCGGGGCGAGCACAGTTCGGTGACCACGTCGAGCTTGTCGGCCAGCACGTAGAAGGTCATGTGCTCGATCGGGCCCGCTGCCGGTACGGCACCGTCGAGCACCTGCCACACCAGCTCCCGCACCGCGGCCGGACTCTCGGCGAACACCTCGGTGACGAACGCGGTGCGACTGGGGGCGAACACCGAGAATGCCACCGACCCGGCCGCTGATTCGTGCACATACTGTGGTGCGCCACCCGGCGCGATCCGGGACGGGTAGATCCCCGGCACCGTCCGCACAGCCAGTTCGCCCACCTCGCGATCGACCGGACTTCCGGCTGCGACGACGGTCTTCGGTGGCAGCACCCGCACAACGCTGCACGACGGGTTGATCGAGACCCCGATCAGGTGCTCTTCCCGGTCGCCCAGGAACAAGTGCTGTCCCCCGTCGGTCCCGACCCAGCAGATACGGTGCGGCACACGAGAGAACAGCCGGCGGGCACGCTCCGAACGCGCGTACCCGTAGACCAGCTCGCAATCGGGCTCGGCCAGGGCTGCCTGCACGGTCATGTCGAACATCACCGCGAAGTTCCCGCGACCGGTGTAGTCGTGGCGCACCGCGGCCCGGCACAGCTCATAGGTGTGGTTCTGCGGCTCCGGCCGCCCGACCGAGGCGCCGACCACCGTGGAACCCGCGACGGCGAGAACCCAGATGTGCGCGTCGTCGGCGAGGATCTGTTCGATCAGCGCGGGATCGGTGCACTCGGCGATGGGGTACGAACCCAGGTACACGTCGTGGTAGAGCTCCGCGATGTCCCGCGCGTCCGCGGGTGTCGCGAGCCGGAACTCGATCCCGGGGGCCTGCGTGGCGCCGGCCTCGGTCTGCACACTCATGCGTTGACCTCCGCGCCCCTGGCCTCGGCCCTGACCACCAGGTGCTGATCGAGCGACCGGCGCGGGCTCGGAACGGCGGCCTGTTCGGTCACCCCGGCCACGACCCGGAACACCACCGCGACCAGCGCGTTCGAGCCTTGCAGCAAGTCTGTGCGCAGCGAATCCATCTGGGTCTCGATCGCTGCTCGCTCGGCTGTGTCGAACACCTGCGCGGAGGTCAACAGCAGTTCGGACTCGCACAGCAGCGCGGTGGTGGGGTGGATGCCCACTCCCGCAGCGGTCGCGGCGACCCAGAGCCGCTGGAACGCACGCCCGGCTTCCACCACATCACGGCGTGAATCCCCCGCGCAGGTCAGCGCTCCGACCATCGCGGCCTGCTCGGCCCAGTCCTGACTGAATCGCAGTAGCGCGGAACCCTCTTCGCGCTCGTGCAGGAATCGGGCCACGGGCGCACGCCGCAGCAGTCGAAACGCGGTGCTCTCGGGGAAGCTCAGTTGGAGGTTCTCCACCGGTACCCCGTCGAGCCGGTCGGGGTGATCGGCGTGGAAGTAGAATTCGTCGAATGCCTCGGTGTGCATGTCCTGCACCAGCACCCGCAGCCGGTTACCTACCGCGACACCGTCACCGAATCGACGTTTGACCTCCGGGTCGGCACTGAGCCACAGCTCGGCGGAGAATCCCCCCACCGCGTCGGTCAGACTCGCGTGCTCGGGCTGGGTGAGCTCTCGACTGGTCTCGCGGCTGCGCTGCGCGAACCGGCTCCGCAGCGCCGCGGCCATCGCCGCATCATCCGGATCGACTGCGGCGTCGGCGTATTCGCTCAGCGTGACCCGGGTGTAGATGTCACTGTCGGGACCGTGGGGGTCGTATTCGACCGTGGCGGTCAGCCCACGTGCGCGCGCGCTGATCACGATGCTCTCGGTGACCACGCCCATCACGAGTCGATGCGCGTTGCCGCGGCTGTCCATCAGCGGGTGGGTCGCGGTGTATTCGGGAGCGTGGGCCACCTCGATCGTGCGGCCGTGCACCAGGAATCGCCATTCCTGGGAATTGCCGCCCGAGGGCGACCGCATCGCGTCCTCGAGGATTTCGCGCAGGTCGTCGGGCAGTCGCACCGCCGAGGGCGCTGGTGTCACCGGCGCGGGCGGGGTCGGTCGTCGGGTGAGATCGGCGCTGATACCGAAGGGCAGCTCGGAGTTGCTGCGCCCCGAGGGCACCGGCTGACCGAGCAGGATCGCGCGCACCGCGGTCGCGACCACCGCGCCACCGTGGGTGACCTCCGAGGCCAGCTGCGGCCAGGTGATCAGGGTGCGATCCATTTCGATCACCGAGGCCGCGATCCGGTCGGAGATGTCGTCGACGCCGATCATGGTGGCCATCGCCGCGAGTTGCACCTCTACTGTCGCGTCCTCGAGCATCTCGGTCGTGAGATCCCCCAGGAGTCCGTGCATGATCGGGCGGTCTCGCTCGAGGTCGAACCGTTCGATGTCGAGCACGCCACGGTCGCTGGCTTCCATCACCACCGCAATGCCCAGTTCTCTGGCGTGTTCGCGCACCAGCAACTTCACGAACGGCATGTCGCACTCTTCGACCACCACGTCGACGTGCAGATCTCCGCGCAGGAACTCCCTGATGTTCAGGTCGTCGACGCCGTCCTCGTACACGCGCACATCCAGATACGGGTCCAGCTCGGCGATCCGGCGTGCGGCGAGCACCGCCTTGTTGGTCCCGATATCGGCGATCCCGGCGGCGAGTCGATTCAGATTCGACAGCTCCAGCTCATCGAAGTCCGCCAGTTTCACCGCACCACAGGATCTTTCGAGTGCCAGGGTGAGCGCCACCGCACTCCCCACCGACAGTCCGACGATGCCGACGGTCTTACCCAGGAGCAGATCTTGTTCTCGGGTGGTGAGCTTGTTGCGATTGGCCGCGGTACGCACCTCGACGAACTCGTCTTCGTCGAGGGTGTGCACCAGCGTCTGTGACCACGGGTAGTAGACCCACACTCCGTACTCGCGCTCCGGGACGCCACCCAGCAGCTCCTGCACCACATCGAGGCGGCCATCGAAGCGGCCCCGTTCGGGAGTACGGATGGCGGCGAGGTTCTCGAGCTGGGAGGTGAGTTGATCGTGGCGGTGGGCGATCGCCGAATTCGCTTCGAGCTCGCTCAGCACTCGGACGTCGTCGGGGTCGTCGAGTCGCAGGATGATCGGTCGGTAGTTCACGAGTGGCCCTCCTCGGTGCGACGGGCAACGACGATGCGATGCATGGGTGCGTCGATCAACGCCACTCGTTCCAGCCCGGTGGTGGACAGCCACTGGTCGTAGTCGGCCAGGGTGTAGGTGCTTCCCCCACCGGTGACCAGCATCGACACCGCGAACAGTGCCGCGAATCTGTCTTGCGGTGAATCGCTTTCGGTTCCGCCGACCGCGATGTTGTCGACGATGAAGACGAATCCGTCGTCGGCGACGGCGTCGCGGGCCTTGTCGAGTAGTTCGAGGGCGCCGGCGGGATTCACCAGATGAAAGATGTTCGCGAACAGCACCGCGTCGTGCCCGGTCCCCCAGTCGTCGCGCCAGAAGTTCGCGGTGCGGAGCCGGAACCGGTCGTCCACACCCAGTTCCACACTTTGACCGACCGCGAGACGACCGATGCTCTCGACATCGAGCCCCACCGCCACAGCGCGGGAGAAGTGGCGCAGCAACAACTGGCTGTAGATGCCCGAACCGCACCCGATGTCCAAGAACTTCCGCGATTGCTCGCGGCGCCATCCGGTCCGAGTAGTCCAATCGATGAGCTTGTCGACGATGGGTGGTGCCCAGAAGTTGATCCCGGTGACCAGGTCCTCGTAGGCGTGGGCGGTGATCTCGTTGTTGCCGATCCCGTCAGCTGCGCGGACCCCGTCACGCACGGACTGGTCGAGGGTGCGCCACGCGCTACGCGACAGCCCGCGGTTGTAACCGATCTTTCCGGTCAGGCTGAAGATCGAGTCCGAGCTCAGGCTCGCGGCCACCGCGGGGTCCGCGCTGTAGCGCGAGTTCTCCCCGTCCGGAATGCTCGTGACCCAGCCATAGGCAACGAGTGCGTCCAGCAGCACCTTGACTGCGCGCGTGTTGGTGCCGGTGACAGCGGCGATCTCCTCGGCGCGCAGCGGCCCCGCCCTGAGCGCACCGAAAAGCCCTAGGCTGCTGGCAGTCTCGAGCATGGCGGGCTGCCACTGCGCCACCAATGCCGCATAGATCGCGTGCGCTGATTCGCTCGTGCGGTCGGTGCCGATCTCTTCGAAGTCCACGACCGAGTCGAACCGGAAGTGGTGATGACTGTCGACTGTTCTTTGCAATGCACAACTCCTACGTTCTCGATGCTGTAGCTGCGACGCCGAAGCTGCGAAACGGTGTCATAAAAGTGAGTCCCCTCGGTTTCAAAGTACACCAAGGGATTTCAATTGCCGAACGATGTGCCCATCAACACATTCGGCCGAAACAGGTTGCCGGGCAACAGGACACAACGATTCTTCGTCGACCGACAGGTCGGCTGACCAGGTCCGGACAATCAACTCGATACACATTGGATTTCCCGACAAAAAAGGGAAGTACCCGCAATCCATCGCCCCGAGTCCACATTCAGGACGGGCCGCCCGAATTGCCCGATTAATGAACGTGTAAGCGAATAGCGCTGCGGCCCAAGCTCCTTTCGATGCCCCTCGAACAGTCGGCATCAAGAAGGACAGGGAACCTGCAAAAGATCGAGCCGACGTTGCGCCCGGCGGGATGACCGTTCCGACGGCGCATCGCCGGTGGCCGACTGGACCTAGCGAACTGTCGCGGCTACTACGCCGGGCGTCCTGCCGCGAGCCGCTGCTGCAAACCGGCGATGATCACCTCGAGATCGAAGGCGAGCCGATCCTCCTCGGCGCTCCGGCCGACACCCTGACTGACGGCGACTACCTCGCGCAGCCTCGGAAAACCCGTTTCCGCAACCACACTCAGCGTCGCCGCCAGTTCCGCCACCGCGGGATCTCCGCCTTGTCGCGCGGTGAGTGCCCCTCTTCCCGCCGCAGACACTCGGCACGCTCCCACCGACCGCCGTGGTGCAACGCGTGCCGGGGCCTGCCGAAACCTCAACAAGAACATACTTATCTAGAATGAGAAGTACTTTTTCGCATGTGAGAATTATTTTTCCCGCTACAGGGAAAATCATGGCCGAAGCGCCCCACCGGCACGATCGCGGTAGTAGACAAGACCCGTGCGGCCCGTGACCTGGACGGCATCGCACACAGTCGCCGCCGAGGCGCCGGCCAGCATCACTCTCAGCAGGGAAGAGGTACGCCGATGTCACCCACCGAGTACCGGGTCGTCCAATGGACCACCGGCAATGTAGGAACGAGTTCGGTGCGAGCGCTCGCCGCCGACCCCACCATCGACCTGGTGGGCTGCTTCGCGTGGTCACCCGACAAGGTCGGACGCGACATCGGTGAGCTGGCAGGAGGCGACCCGCTGGGCGTGGCCGCCACCGACGACGTCGAAACCCTGCTGGCATTGAAGCCCGACTGCGTGGTGTACAACCCGATGTGGTTCGACGTCGACGAAGCGGTGCGGATCCTGTCCTCGGGGGCGAACATGGTGACCACCGCCTCGTTCATCACCGGCCACAACCTCGGTGACGAGCGCGAGCGACTGGAGCAGGCGTGCCGGCTCGGCGGGTCGACCCTGTTCGGTTCCGGGGTCAGTCCCGGCTTCGCCCAACTGCTCGCGATCGTCGCGGCCAATGCCTGCGACCGGGTCGACAAGATCACCATCGCCGAGTCCGCCGACACCACCTTCTACGATTCCCCGGCCACCGAACGTCCGGTCGGCTTCGGTACCCCGATCGACGACCCGAACCTGGCGGGCATGGCCGCCAGCGGAACCGCGGTGTTCGCCGAAGCTGTTCGGCTGGTTGCGGATTCGCTCAGCATCACCCTCGACGACATCACCTGCCAGGCCGAATACGCCCAGACCACCGAGGACCTCGACCTCGGCTCATGGACCATCGCCAAGGGGTGTGTGGCCGGTGTCGCCGCGAGCTGGCAGGGCCGCGTCGGCGATCGCGTCGTCATCGATATCAATGTCCGCTGGCGCAAGGGTCAAACGCTGGATCCGGACTGGAAACTCGATGGCGACGGGTGGAAGATCACCGTCGCGGGCCGACCGACGGTGAACATGAGCGTCGGATTCCTCCCCCCGCCCGATTTCCAGGCCGAAACCATCGCCGACTTCATGGTTCTCGGCCACATCATGACCGCGATGCCGCCCATCCACGCGATCCCCGCGGTCGTCGCGGCCGCCCCGGGCATCGCGACCTACACCGATCTCCCACTCACCCTGCCTCGCAACATCATCGCGCGGACATGATGAGCAGTTCCCTCGCGAAACCGGCCGGACCAGCAGGACGGTCAGGTGGGGCTGAGGGTGGCGAGGACTATTTCCAGGGCTTTGCGCATGTCGTCGGCTTCGATGCGCATGAGGGTCGCCTCGTCCAGAGCGTACGGGTCGAGAGATTCGTTCATGGCCAGGCGGTATTCACGTTCTTCCTCGGCCGCTTCGATGATGTTGCGGATGAAGCGGCCGTTGCCCGCGAGGTCGATGCCGCGGCGCGGGAGGCCGCTTTGATCGGTGTCCTCGGCGGTGTAGAGGTCGGCGCAGGCGGCGCGGAGAAGGTCGATGGCTTCGTCGGAGGTCGTCGAATCGCGTTTCTCGGCGATGAAGCGACCGATTTCGCAGAGCTCGTCCGGTGAGTAGGAGTCGAATTTGACGCGTTTGGCGAAACGGGAAGCCAGGCCGTCGTTGCTGGCGAGGAACCGGTCGATCTCGCCGTCGTAGCCCGCGATGATCACCACCAAGCGATCGCGATCGTTTTCCATGCGGGCCAGCAAGGTGTCGACAGCCTCGCGGCCGAACGCGTCACCGCCGGAGAGACCGCTTTGGATCAGGGTGTATGCCTCGTCGACGAACAAGACGCCGTCCATCGCCGAGTCGATGAGCGCGTTGGCTTTGATCGCGGTCGAGCCGAGGTGCTGACCGACGAAGTCGGCGCGTTTGGCTTCGACGACCTTGTCGGTTTTGAGCAGGCCGAGGCCACAGTAGATCTTGGCGACGACGCGGGCGATGGTCGTCTTGCCGGTACCCGGCGGTCCGGTGAAGGCCAGGTGCTGGCCGCGCGGCATGCTGTTGAGGCCCTTCTCGGCGCGGATCTTTGCCATGGTCGCCGACGATTGCAGCTTGGCAACCTGCACTTTCACCGCGGCGAGACCGATTTGCGCGGTCAATTCGGCGCGGGCGGATGCCAGGATCGTCTCGGCTCGGTGGTGCTGTTCCTCTTCGGCTGCTTCCTCGAGCGAGGGCGCCGACGCGGGGTCCCAGCGGTTGGTTCGCGCCTCGATCTGCTCACGGTTGGTGACCAGGATGCGGAATTTGGGGTCGGACATGGCCTGGGCGTTGGAAGCGAAGCCGGGGACCTGGGTGTACACGGTCTCGAACAGGGCGCGCGCCTCGTCCTCGTTGCCCTGTTCGCGCAGCGCCAGCCCGCGGCAGTACATCGCGGCGGTGCGGGCGGACGGGATCGGGCCGCGTTCGGCCAGTTCCAGGCGGCGCGTCGCCTCACCGAACAGGCCGAGGTGCGCGCAGGCGGTGCCGACCATGACGTGCGCGCCGGCCGCCATGTACTGGTCTTGCCATTCGGCCGAACCGGCGAGCACCGCCATCACATCGGGCCACAGTTGGGCGGTGAAGTACAGAACGCCGCGCGCGTAGGCGCAGACCCGGTCGTCGACGACGCGATCGGGATCATCGGCCAGGGTGGCGCGGCGCTTGTCCAGTTCGGTGAGCAGTTCCTCGGCCTCATCGAACTCCTTGTCCTCGATGAGTCGCATGGCCTGCGCGAGCCAGATTTCGGTCAGGCCCGCCACCGGGTAGTCGATGAACTGGCCGAGGTGGAACCGGCCCGCGAGCTGGCGCGCCGGGAGGCCGAGGCGACGCTGCTCGCGCAGGAGGGAGGTGGTCGAGGTGCGGTGCAGGTGACGCAGGGTTTCCTGGGTCAGTTCCCCGGCCGCTACCCGGCCGAGCCAGGCATCGCACATGTCGGGGTCGAGTTCGGTCGCCCGCCGGAAGGCGACCTTGGCGTAGTCGAGGTTCTTGGCAGCCTGCTGCCCGTCGACCGGCAGACCGAGCGAGAGGACGCCCGCGTCGAAGATCTGTTGTGCTTGCCGAATCGCTGACATGCCCGCGAACCTAGCCCGGGTGGGGGCCGGTGGCACCCCCGCGCTGATCTCGACCACCCCGGGTTCATCGGCAGTTCACGCACCGCGACCGGCCTTTTCGCGATAACCGCACGTCGCGCTCTGGTCGACGGTTACGACGAGGCGAACACCTCCGGCACAACCTGCCGCGCCCGGTGTGCGTTGCTACGGTCCCGAACGTCGCAACCAGGGAATTCGGGAGTCGTCACGTGATGGAGTCAACGGCGATCGAGCCGCAGCTGTGCCGGGTCTCGATCATCGGCGGAAACACCCAGGTCGATGTGGTGCTGCCCGCGACGGTCCCGATCGCCAATTTCATTCCCGACGTTGTCGATCTGGTTGCCTCGCGCAATCCCGACCTGTCGGAGAACGAGGAAGACGGGCCACTCGCCGCGCAGCACTGGACGCTGTCTCGGCTCGGCCACACCGCGATCGACCCGGTCCGCACGCTGACCGAGGCCGAGGTGTTCGACGGCGACCTGCTCGTGCTGCGCGCGGTCGATTCGGTCGAGGCGCCCGCGCTTTTCGACGATGTCATCGACGCGGTCGCCCGCCTGACCGACAACGCCTTCGCCAGCTGGACCGCCGCGACTGCCGGTCGGGTCGGGCTCGCCGGCACGGTCGGGGCAGTGCTCGGTGCGTGCCTGCTCCTGCTCGTCGCCGCCGGGGACGGGCTCGGCGTCGTCGCGGGTGTGAGCGGGCTGAGCGTGGGATTGCTGACCCTGGTCGGCGCCGGTCTTGTCGCGCGCTTCTACGCGGCGACTCTGCCCGCGACCGTGCTCGCCTTCTGTGGGCTCGCCCTCGCGGGGACAGGGGCCGTCGCGCTCGTCCCCGGCCCGCTCGGGGCGGCGCACGTGCTGCTCGGCTGCGCCGCGGTGGTGCTGCTGTCGGTGATCACGATGCGGTTGCTGGCGGTGCGGCCGACCATGTTCACCTCGGTCATCACCCTCGCGTCGTTCGGCACCGCGGCGACCGGTATCTCGACGGTGTGGTCGGTCGAACCGGCGAAAGTGGCTGCGGGCGTGATCTTCTTCGCGCTGCTCGGGATCACCCTCGTGCCCCGCATGGCGGTGGCGGCGGCGCGGTTGCCGGTGCCGCCGGTGCCGACAGCCGGTGGGGTGATCGATCCGCGCGATCACGAACCGCGACCGACCATCGAGGGCATCGGCGCGATCGGCGCGACGGCGATTCCGTCGGCCGCGGGACTGGGTGAGCGGTCACGTCTGGCCAATGACTATCAGACCGGGATGGTGGTCGGCATCGTCGTCGCGACGGTGTTCTCGACGATCATGGTCGTCACCTCCGCAACCGAACATCTGTGGCAGACAGGGCTTTTGGCGATCGCGGTAGGGATCGTGCTGGCCAGACGCGGGCGGGCGTTCTCGGATATGACGCAGGCCGCGGTCATGGTCCTCGGCGGGTGTGTCGCGCTGATCGTGCCCACTGCGCTCTTCGGCATCGGTCTGCACGACTCAGCGCTGCTCATGGCGGGCGCGCTGCTCGTTGTCGCCGCCTTGGCGATGCTCATCGGAGTGGCCGGACCCAATCTGGAGATCTCCCCGGTGGTGCAGCGGGCCGCCGAGTTGTTGGAGTACTTGATGATCTGCCTGATCGGGCCGCTCGTCTTCTGGATCATCGATATCTACGCGATGGCCCGCAATGGGTGAGGCGCTGCGCGCGCTCGTTGTCGCGGTGGCGCTGACGATGATCGGGGCGGGCGCGGCGGCGGCGATCGAACCTCCCGTTGTCGACCCGGGCGCGTTGATCCTCAGCGCTCCCGTCGCGCCGCCCGAACCGGCCCAGCAGCGACTGCTGTGTTCGCAGCCGAACTGGACCGGGCATCAGCCGGTCGGTGTGCCGCCGGTGCAAAAGGCGCTCGGGCTCGCTGACGCGCACGCGTTCAGTCGTGGTGAAGGACAGGTCATCGCGGTGATCGACACCGGGGTCAACCGACATCCGCGTCTTCGGGTCGACCCCGCCGGCGATTACGTCGCCGACTCCGATGGAACGGCCGACTGCGACGGGCACGGCACCCTCGTCGCCGGGATCATCGCCGCGCAGCCCGCGCCCGACGGGGGGGACGGGTTCGTCGGCGTCGCACCGGCCGCGACCGTACTCGCGATCCGCCAGACCAGCCTCGCCTTTCAGGGCAAGAACAGCTATGCCGCCAACGACCAGCCCGGCGGCATGTCGGCCGGCGGGTACGGGACGGTCACCACGCTCGCCAACGCGGTCGTGCACGCGGTCGATTCCGGCGCGACGGTGATCAATATCTCCGAGGTGTCGTGTCAATCGGCCGGGACCAGCTCGGTCGACGGCGCTCTCGGCGCGGCGTTGAAATTCGCCTACGACCACAATGTCGTCGTCGTCGCGGCGGCGGGCAATCTGCAATCGCAGGGGGCGTGCAAGGAACAGAACGGAACGGCTGGCTGGAGCGCGGTGCGCACGATCGCGACACCCGCGTGGTTCGCGCCGTATGTGTTGTCGGTCGGTTCGGTCGAGCTCGACGGGTCGCCGTCACCCTTCACCCTGTACGGGCCGTGGATCTCGGTCGCCGCGCCCGGCAGCAACCTGATGTCGCTCGATCCGACACCGGGGGGGACGGGCCTGGTCAACGGCACACCGCAGGCCGACGGCCGGATCGCGCCGGTCTCGGGCACCAGTTTCTCCAGCGCCTACGTCGCCGGGCTCGCCGCGCTGGTGCGTGCGCGTTTTCCTTGGCTGAGCGCGGGACAGGTGATGGAACGCATTGTCGCGACCGCGCACGCGCCCGGCAACGGCCATGACGCGCGCACCGGTGCCGGCATGATCGACCCGGTCGCCGCGCTCACCGCCGTACTACCGGCCGCCACCGCGAAACCCTTGTCGGCCATGGCAATAGCAGGCCCCACCCCGACCGTCCCGGTGAGTCCGTGGCCGCGCCGGATCGGCATCGGCGGCGCGACCGCGTGCCTGACGGTCCTCGCGCTCGTGCTCGCCTTCTCGATTCCCTTCCGGCGCAGACAGCGCGCGCCGCTGGTGCTGCCAGGCGACGACTAAGGAACAGCGATGAGTACACAAGGTTTCATTCGACTCGCCCGCATCGCCCCACCGCGTCCGCCGGGCGGTGAGGTGGTACTCAACGCACCGCCGGAGATCACCGCGCCGGTCCCGGCACCCCTGTGGCAGCGGCTGCTGCCGCTGGTGATGGTGGTCGCCATGGTCGGCATGATGGGGTTGATGTTCACGATGAGCGGCAAGGCGATGCTCACCAACCCGCTCACCATGATGTTTCCGATGATGATGCTGATGTCGATGGTCGGCATGTTCGCGGGGCGTACCGGCGGCGGTGGCAAGAAGGCGGCCGAGCTCAACGAAGAGCGTAAGGACTACTTCCGCTACCTCGACCAGCTGCGCCGCGATGTGCGCGGCACCGGGGTCGCGCAGCGCGAGGCGCTGATGTGGAGTCACCCGCATCCGGCCGACCTGGGCGCGCTGGTCGGAACCCGGCGCATGTGGGAGCGCAGACCGACCGATCCCGACTTCGGACACGTCCGGGTCGGCATCGGCAGCCACCGCGTGGCGACCAAACTTGCGAGGCCGGAGACCGGCCCGCTCGAGGATCTGGAGCCCGTCGCGACGGTGGCGCTGCGACGGTTCGTCCGTACCCATTCGGTCGTGCACGACCTGCCGACGGCGATCTCCCTGCGCGCGTTCCCGGCGATCAATATCGAAGGCGACCGCGAACACGGCAGAGCGCTTGTTCGCTCGATCCTGATGGAGCTCGCCACCTTCCACGGACCCGACTCGATGATCTTCGCGATCGCGACGGACGAACCCGACGGCCAGGCGTGGCGGTGGACGAAATGGCTTCCGCATCTGCAACATCCACGCGACACCGACGGCCATGGCACGAGTCGGATGCTGTACCAGTCGCTTTCCGAGCTGGAGACGGCATTGTCGGAGGAGTTGCTCGAACGGGGCCGATTCCTGCGCAACGCCGCGTCGACACCGGGCCGGTTGCATGTGATCGTGGTGATCGACGACGGTTACGTGAGCAGTTCGGAACGCACCATCAGCGACGCCGGACTCGACTCGGTGACGGTGCTCGACCTGACCGCCCCGCAAACCGGGCTCGCGGTGCGCCGCGGCCTGCAACTGGTGGTCGGCGCCGAGCGGATCGGCGCGCGCACCGGCGGCTCGGTGGAGAACTTCGCCGGGCCGGACCGGGTATCCCACGAGGTGGCGGCGACCTTCGGGCGGACGATGGCACGTTACCGGATCGCCACGACGGCACAGATCGTCAACCTCGGCGAGGAGACCAGCGGCGACCCCGGCTTGATGGCGTTGCTCGGCGTCGCCGACGCGGCGACGATCGAACCGGACGCGGCGTGGCGACCGCGCTCGGCGCGCGAGCGGTTGCGGGTGCCGATCGGGATCACCCTGGATGGCACGCCGGTCGATATCGATATCAAGGAGTCGGCGGAGAACGGCATGGGCCCGCACGGGCTCTGCATCGGCGCGACCGGTTCCGGCAAGTCGGAATTCCTTCGCACACTGGTGCTTTCGATGGTGACAACCCATTCGCCCGACCTGCTCAATCTCGTTCTCGTCGACTTCAAGGGTGGCGCCACCTTCCTCGGCCTCGACCCGCTCCCCCACGTCTCGGCGGTGATCACCAACCTCGAGGAAGAGCTCTCCATGGTCGACCGCATGCGCGACGCGTTGGCCGGTGAGCTGAATCGGCGCCAGGAATTGCTCAGGGCGGCAGGCAATTTCGCGAACGTGACCGAGTACGAGAAGGCCCGGACCAACGGCGCCCCGCTCGACCCACTGCCCGCACTGTTCATCATCGTCGACGAATTCTCCGAATTGCTCTCGCAGAAACCCGATTTCGCCGAGCTGTTCGTGATGATCGGGCGCCTGGGACGGTCGCTGCGGGTGCATCTGCTGCTCGCTTCGCAGCGGCTGGAGGAGAACCGGCTGCGTGGGCTCGACTCGCACCTGTCCTATCGGATCGGCCTGCGGACCTTCTCGGCCGGCGAGTCACGGCAGGTGCTCGGGATCACCGACGCCTACCACCTGCCCGGTCAACCAGGCGCCGGCTACCTCAAGAGCGACGCGTCGGATCCGTTGCGGTTCAACGCGACATACGTGTCGGGCACCTATGTGCCGCCGGTGGCCGGCGACGGCAGCCGCCGAGGCGCGACGACGGCCGCCGGCGAGGTCGGCCTGTTCACCGCCGCACCGGCGCAGGCCCGTGCGGTCTCCCGCGACCCGGTGCCTGTCGAGCTGCCCGATCTCTCCGAATTGCTCGGTGCGGAGCCCGCCGATGCCCCGGCGCAGGAACGCTCACTGTTGCAGGTCGTCGTCGAACGGCTGACCGGGCACGGCCGACCCGCGCACGAGGTGTGGTTGCCACCACTCGACATCTCGCCGAGCGTGGACATGATGCTGCCCGAACAGGATTGGCGTGACGAGGGCAATCGCCTCGGGAATCTGTGGCTGCCCATCGGCATCATCGACAAGCCCTATGAGCAGAAACGCGATGTGCTGACCGTCGACCTGGCGGGTGCGCAGGGCAACGTCGCGGTGGTCGGCGGACCCCAGTCGGGCAAGTCGACCACATTGCGCACCATCATCATGGCCGCCGCGGCGACGCACACACCCGAACAGGTGCAGTTCTACTGCCTCGACTTCGGTGGCGGCACCCTGTCGGCACTGGCCGGATTGCCGCACGTCGGGTCGGCGGCGGGTCGGCTGGAAGGCGACCGGGTACGGCGCACCGTCGCCGAACTGTCGACGCTGCTGCGCCAGCGCGAACGTCGCTTCCTCGACCTCGGCATCGAGAACATGCGCGACTTCCGCCGACTCGCCGCGCAATTGGCCGAATCGCCCGCCGAGGAACGTCAGGCTCATCCCCTCTCCGCCGACCTCTTCGGTGACGTGTTCCTTGTCATCGACGGCTGGGCCGCGTTCCGCGAGGACTTCGACATGATCGAGTCGCAGGTCCTCGCGCTCGCCGCGCGCGGACTCTCCTACGGAATTCACCTCATGCTCGGTGCGAACCGGTGGGCCGAGATCCGGCCCGGGGTCAAGGACCAGATCGGCACCAGAATCGAACTGCGCCTCGGTGATCCGTCGGATTCGGACATGGACCGCAGGGCCGCGGTCGGGGTGCCGATGAACCGGCCGGGCCGGGGTATGACCAAGGACAAGTTGCACATGCTCATCGCCCTGCCTCGCCTCGACAGTGTGGTCGATCCGGCGAGCCTGGCCGAGGGCGTCGCGGCCGCCAAACGCGAGTTGACCGAGTTCTACGGTGATCGCCGCGCGCCGGCGGTGCGGCAACTGCCCCTCGAGCTCGACCGGCCGCAGGTCCTCGCCGAGGTCGAGGCACACGGCATCGGCCTCGACCATCGGCGGATCGCGATCGGGCTCGGTGAGTCCGAACTGGCCCCGGTGGTGCTCGACTTCGAGCAACAGCCGCATCTGCTCATCTTCGGCGATATCGGCTGCGGGAAGACGACCCTGCTGCGCAATATCGCACAGGGCATCGTCGCCAACTCCCAGCCCGACGAAGCGCGAGTGATCCTGGTCGACTACCGCAGGACCATGCTCGGGGCGATCGAGGGCCCGCACCTGGCCGGGTACTCGACCTCGGCGCAGACCTCGGTGCCGACTATGAAGGAAGTCGCCGGGTTCGTCTCCCAGCGCATGCCGGGTACCGACATCACGCCCGCGCAATTGCGCGATCGCAGTTGGTGGACCGGGCCCGAGGTGTATGTGATCGTCGACGACTACGACATGATCGCGTCGAACAACCCGCTGCTGCCGCTGGTCGATCTGCTCCCCCAGGCCCGCGACATCGGCCTGCACCTGATCATCGCACGTCGGGCCGGTGGCGCCTCGCGCGCGCTCTACGATCCGGTGCTCGGCCCGTTGAAGGACATGTCCGTCGACGGCTTCCTGATGAGCACACCCAAGGACGAGGGCGTGATTCTCGGTGACGTGCGACCGGCCCAACATCCGCCTGGGCGTGGACTTCTGGTCTCGCGCATCCACGGGCGCGAGCTCGTGCAGGTCTGTCAATTGCCGCCGGTGTGACCGGCGTCGAGCGCGAGAAGGGGCACATGTCGATGGTCGAGTTCGCAGAGCAGGGGGCCGAGTCGCCCGACATCGGGTTCGCGCTGGCGTCGGCGATCGTGCCGACCGATCCCGCCCGCGCGTTGATCGAGGCGATCGGTGAGCCGGGTCCCGTTGGCTGGCAACGGTTTACCGCGTCCTTCGCGATCACCGTTGTCGCCGCGGTCGGGGCGGTGAGCTACTTCGACGCCGAGGAAAGGCACACCAGTATCGACGCTTCGGCGGCGATGCTGGAGGCGGCGCGGGGACTGCGGGAGCAGTCTGTCGGCGCGGAACGGGGGCCGTGGTGGCGGGTCACGGTGACGGCCGAGGCCGACGGCGGGTACGAGGTCGACTACGACCACGGTGACGAGCCGTTTCCACCCGAGCACCTGTTCACCCCCGAGGCGTATCTGTTCGACCTGCACACCTATCCGCGCTCGCGCGTGCCGGTGTGGCTGTCGGCCTACGTGTTCCACAACACGTGGCAGCTACGCAGTGCGCGGGCCGCCGCTGATGCTGCTGAGCGACCACCTGTCCCGGCGCCGGACGAGTTCCCGGCGCTCGGGGTGTTCTTCACGCGGTGGGCCGCTATCGCGGCCGCGTTCGTGGCAGTGGGGTCGGAGTACGGGCCGCGAATCCTGCCCGCGCTCGGAGTCTTCGAAGGGGCCGGTCGCAGCGGGTCGACACTGCACGTACTGCCCGGTCGACGGGCCGTGCTCTCGGGCGGTGTGTGGAACGCGCCCGAGCTCGATGCCGCTTACAACGATGGCACGCCCTATCCCGATCTCTACGCGGGTGCGCCCGCGTGGGTGACCGATCAGGTCCTCAATCCGCGCGCGAGTACGGGACTGCTCTCGTTCTGTTACTGGTGGGAGGGCGGGAGCTGGTATCGCGGGCAGTCGCCCGGCGCGGCCGCGGTGAGTTCGGCCGTACCAGGGGTGTGGACGGTCGCCGATGTCGCCGAGGTGATGTGCGCGGTCGCCTATCCCGATGCCGCGCGGCCGCCGCGCGCCGCGATGCTCGACCTGATCGCGGCGGCCGAAGCGGGCACGGTGACGCGCGAGCTGGTCGAGAAGTGCTTCGCCGACCCCTCGCACGATGTCGCGGGCGCGTTCGCCGAGTTGTCGATGGCGGGACCGATCAGCATGTGAGCGCGCTCAGCGGAAACCGGCGCGCGAGTCCTCCTCGGTAGCCTCGACGCCCCCTGCCGCACGGTGCATACCGTGAGCGAACTCGGCCAGGGTGCGCGCTACGTCGAGACCGCCCTGCAGCAGATTCGTTCGCATCCCCACATAGCCGTTGGCGCCCGTGGCGAAGGACTTGCCGTAGGAGTCGGTGCCCCATGGCGGGTTGTCCGACGACCCACTCACCACCTCTGGCGCCGTGGCGCCACTGTCGTTGACCGCGAACGGGTCCCCCGCCACGGACAGGGTGCGAATCAAGGTGTTCACCGCGTTGCCGACCGCCTCCGCCACCTCATCCATGGCCGTCGCTGCCGCCTGCAACTCGCTTGTCGAGTCGACAATGATGCGCTGCGCCATCGGTTTCCCCTCCGTCACGGTGTGTGGGGAGTCGATTGTGGTCGGCACGGTCGGCCAGGTTCGGACACCTGAGCCGACACCACGGAAACACTGCGTTAACTCACGTCTCGAAACGCTAATACTGTTGTGTCAGAAGATATTTCGGATACTTCGCGAACCAGCATGCACCGACGGTTATCCGGGCCTCGGGGTCGCCGGGTCACACAGGATCGCCTGGCCGCCATGGATCGCCCGGCAGCCGTGCATCGCCCGGTAGCCGCGGGTCACCCGGCAGCCGCGGGTCGTGCGGCTCGCGCGGATCACCGGGGAATCTGGGGTCACCCGGTAGCCGCGGATCATCCGGTTCGCGCGGGTCACCGGCGAATCTCGGGTCGCCCGGCTCGCGCGGATCACCGGGCAGCCGTTGGTCGCCGGGCAGTCTCGGGTCGCCGGGGGCGCGTGGGTCGCCAGGCCTGCGGGGTTCGCCGGGGTCGCGAGGTTCGCGGGGTTCGCCGGGGTCGGGCGGGGTCGTGGGAGTGGGGGTTGGCCGGCCCCAGGCATCGGGGGGTGGGGCGGTGGGGGCGTGGTAGATGGGGACGGGTTCGTTGTGATGTTTGTCGATCTTGGAGCGGGTCTTGCCGCGTAGGTCGGTGCCTTTGCTCTGGTAGCGGTCGGTGCCCTCGCCACCCTGTCCGTATTCCTTGCCGATGCGTTCACTGCGCATCAGCGCGCGCTTCCACCAGGTGTTCTCGTCGGCGCCGGGTTGGGTGATCTTGCGGGCCTCGCTGTCGGCCTTGCGGTCGATCGCGTCGCGGTCGACGCGGACCATCCGGACCTCGTCGGCGCGGGTTTGCGCGGCGTCGGCCTTGCGTTGCAGGTCGTCGGCTTTGGTCTGGTGTTCGTCGGCGCGGGTCTGGTGCGCGCTCGCCCGTTCGCGGGCGGTCGCGAGCTCGTGCACCGCTTCGGTGTGGGCGGTGCGGGCTCGGGCCAGAGCCTGCTCGGTCGCGGCGACGCGTTGGGGGTTCGGCGTCGCGGCATCCCGCGCACTCGTGAATTCCGCTTCCGCTGACCGAACTCGGGCGCCGGCGTTCTCGCTCGCGGTTCGCGCCTGTGCCACGTTCGCGTGCTCGCTCGCGGCCCGTGTCTGTTGCACGGTCGCGCGCTGCTGGGCGTTGTCGGCGCGGCCCTGCCACTGGTCGGCGCGCTGCTGGGTCGACTCGGCGCGCTCGTGCATGGTGTGCGCGCGGTCGCCCATCCGACGCCCCCACGGCGGCTGCCGATCGCCCGCCTGGTCCGTGTCGGGGCGACCGACCGCGCGGGCGCGTTGCTGTTCAGGGGTCGTCGGGTCGGCGGTGCCGCGCAGCCGGGGTTGGGCTTCGCGTATCTGCCGGTTGTGCTCGCGCAGGTTGGCGGCATCTTGTCGATCGAAGGCGCGCGCCGCGCGTTGCCGAACGGCCGGATCGGCATCGGCGGCGCCCGACGGGCGAGCGACCGGGGCAGGTTTCGGAATGGGTTCGCGTGGTGCGCCACCCACCGCGGCCAACCTGTTAGACGGCACGTACACGTTGCCTTCGGCGTCGAGCTGAAAATGCCGGAGGAAGCCGGTGGCGGCCGATCCCTTCGGTACCCGATTCAGCTGGAACAGCCCGCGCGCGCCACCGGCGACCCCGCCGCGCACCCCGCCGCCGACCAGCGAGGCCGCGAATCCGCTCCCGCTGAACGCGGCCTGCCAGTCGCCGGTGTTCATCGCCGAGGCCATCGCACCGCCGAGCGTGCTCACCTCACCGGCGAACGCGCCGATCGCCACACCGCGCGCGACCCCGGCGACGGGTCCGAGCCCATTGGTCAACCGCCCGATCGACGCGTCGAAACCGATACCGCCCCAATGTCCGGCGGCGCGCCCGAAAATGCCGCCGAGCATGGACGACCCGAGCGAGAGCGCCGCCTGATTGCCGTCGAAGTGGCGGCGGGTGCCCGCCGCGAGCTGCCCGCCCTGCACCAATCCGTCGATGATCAGCGCCTGTCCGCCGGACACGCTCGCCTTGACGGTGTAGGTCGCCAGATTCTTGACCACGAGTTTGGTCCACGCCCGTTGCCCGACCGCGCCGACCGCCTTCAGGATCGCCTGCTCGATCCGGCTGACCACCGCGTCCTCGAGCGCGCGCAGACTCGACCGCGTACCCGAGACAGCGGCTGCCTCGAGGGCGGGCGCGGTCGGCGGGAACATCCACGCCCAGGTGATCTCGGCGAGCAGCAGCGCGTAGGAGATGATCATCATCAGCTTGGCCGCTTGCACGGTGGTGCCGAAATCGAAAGCGGCGTTGCCGACTTCGTCGAAACTCGCGGCCAGGTCGGTCAGCGAGCTGTCGCCGTCGAGCAAGGCGGTGAACAACGCGTCGATGGTCTGCGCACCTTCCCCGCTACGGTAGGAGCCGCTCGCGGTCCGCCGCACCTGGGTCAACGGATCTACTTGCGCGGCAATCTCCTTCGCGGCCCCGTGCCAGGCTCTTCCCATGGTGAAGAGCACATCCTCGTCGCCGAGGGGCGGGTCGACGCCGACGAGCCAACCGAGCCAGCGCAGGTCCGGTGGGATGTGAATGCTCACGCCAGGCCGAGCGCGGTCGCGGGGTCGAGGGTGGTTTCCGCGTCGTAGGCGGCGGCGTAGCCACCGAGGTAGCTCGCCCATGCCTTCTCGATGATGGCGGTCCACAGGGGTTGGTCGTCGTCGATGGCGGCGTAGCGGGGCGCACCGGTCGTGGCGTCGGTGTGAAAGGCGCGGTTGACGGTGATGTACTCGACGGTGCCGTCGGCGGCGGTGACCCGGACTTCGAAGGTGTCGTCGTCGAGGACGGTGATCAGCTCCCTGATCCGGTCGGGTCGTGTGGCTGCCGCGTCCCGCAACGCCCCGAGCAGGGCGGACTCCCCGAGCGGGCCCGGTCGTACATCGGCGGGACCGACGGCGTCGCCGAACGCCGGATTGGTGAACACCCGCTGACTCGCGTCCGGGAATTGTCCCGGCATCGTGCGCGCGGGCGGCATTGTGGGGTCGTCGTGCTCGATGATCTCGACGGTGACGTGTTCACCCCACTGCTCACGGTGCACGGTGTGCCCCGATCTCGTTCGCGCGGGGTTCGCCACGACCACCGCCGGATGGGGCCTGCTGCCGTCGGCGGCCGGCTTGCCGGCGCGGCCGAAGACTCGGCGCCAGATCGAGCCACCGAATTCCTTGGTGACCTGCCCGACGACGAAGCCCGCGAGGCGAGTGACCGGGAGCGGGCTGACCAGAGCTTTGGTGATCTGGTGTCCGGCGACCGCGGCCGCGAGTTCGGTCGGCACACTGGTCGGCAGCGCGAATTCGCCGGCGCGCACCGCACGCAGGACGGCGGCCAGGCGGGTGCGCACAGTCGCCACGTCCTGGCGCAGCGCCCAGTCGCGAACATCGGTCACCGGTTGCTGGCCGGCGAGCGCGGCGAGCAGGTCATCGCCGCCGACGCGACGGATCAGTTCGACGAGAACCGCACTCGACGAGGTCGTTTCGTCCACCGGCGCGGCGCTGTCGGCAAAAACCCACTGCGCCAAATACTTTCCGTACTGCCACAGGGCCCACGTCGCGACCGAACTCACCGGGTAGTCGCTGAACAGCGCCTTCGCGAGGCCGTCGATGTCGTATTCGGCGAGGATCGGGGTCGTCGGGGTTTCGATGACCGGCGGGTTCGCGACAACGGCGGCCGCAACCACCGTTCGGTCGACCGTGCCGTCATGCCGTACCCGGTCATGTCGCGGACGCCGCCCGAACACGGTCGGCCCGGCGCCGAATTCCGTGGCGAGCCTGCGCGTTACCCACGCGGCCGATTCCAGGAAGACCGTGTCGCTCAGTAGCGCTTTCGACAGGTCGTGCGCCGAGACGTAACGCAGTGCCCGTTCGGTGAGTGAATGGTCGGACGCCGGGAAGGCGAAGGTTCCCGCCTCGACGTCGGCCAGGAAGCCGGACACCTTCCGCCGCAGCGTCGCGGGGTCCTGCGCGGCCGCCCAGTCCCGCACCGAGCTCACCGGAGTCGGTCCGTGCACGGCGGCGGACAGCTCGGGGCCGCCGATCCGCGCGAGAGCGAGCGCGCCGGTACCGGGGTCGGCGGGCGGGCGGCCGAGTGCCTTGTCGGCGGCCCAGCTCGCCCATTCCCACAGGTACTGGCGCACAGCCCACGCCGCGACGGAACCGACGGGGTAGTTGCCGGTCACCGCGCGCGCGAGCCCGTCGAGGTCGAGAGGTTCGGGAATGCGGTCGAGCCACTCGGGTGTGCCGACGAGTTGGTCTAGGTCGGCGACCGCGATACCGATCTCGTTGACGAGCGCTTCGGTGCGGGTGGCTTGCCGGACGCTCGGATGCGCGAGTGCGCCGTCCATCGGCGCGGCGTTCGCACCGGGGGCGAGCACTCGTGCCCGCGCGCCGCGCACTCGGCTCTTCACGGCGGAGGCGATCTCACCGGCCGTCTGTCGACCCAGCCACGCGGCCAACTCGGTCACCATCGTGTCGCTCAACAGCGCTTGCGGGACGGGGTGCGCGGCGAGTGCGCGCAGTGCCGACGCCGGTGCCGTGTGCGCTGTCGCCGGGTCGAATTCGCCCCGCTCGACCGCCTGAAGAAGCTCGCGCACAGCAATTTTCAGCTCGGTGATGTCCTGTCGGGCGGCCCACCTACGCACGGCCGAGACCGGATAGGGACTGTTGATCACAGCGACGAGTTCCTGGCCGCCGATCGCCGCCGCGATGCCCATGCCGAGACCCGGGACCGGCGTCGGCACAGCGGTTGGTCTGAGCCAGCCCCAGCGTTCGGCGAGGTGCCGGTTGAGCGCCCAGATACCGACCGCCGCGACGGGGAATTCCCCGGCGAGGCCACGGGCGAGGCCGTCGAGGTCGTAGGCGGTGATCCAATCGGTCGCCGGGGTGGTCGGGATGGGTGCCACGACGGCGGCGACGGGCGCCTCGGTGGTATCCGGGTCGTGTCCGGCGAGTGGGACCGAACCGTCGATGACCATCGGGACTGCCGACCGCACTGTCGGCGCGGATCGAATCGCGACGGTGTCGGCCACTGGTTGAGCGCCGCTCGTCGCTCCGGTGTGCGGCGCGGCCACTATCGGTGGGGTGCTGCGCGTCAACCGTCGCCACCAGCGACGGAAGCCGGAACGTCGCGAATCATTGTGGGCCACAATTGTTTCAGCGGAAGTCTGGACAGAGGCCGGGCGTAGGCGGCGCAGCGCGCGACTCAGTCGGGTGGCGATCGAGCCGACCTGAATCGGGGCGGAGGCGCCGAGCGGGGGCGTGGACCCGAAGGCGGCGAGGGTGCCCGGGCCCGCCGTCCCGAGCACGCTGAACAGGTTCGCGTGCGCTATCTCGACGGGGATCTCGGGTCCGCCGAGGGGGTCGCGCAGGACAATGGCCAGCGGTTCGCTGTGCCGCCCACCGGTGCGCAGCACCGCCGCGACCGAGTAGCCGTGCGCGGGGCGTAGCCCGAGTTCGTTCGCGAGCTGTTCGGGCAGAACAGCTTTGGTGCCGAGGTTGACCGTGTCACCACGGTCGAGCAGGTAGTCGATGCGGTCGGCGAGCCAGCGCTTGGCCGGATCGGCGCTCAACGCTTCGGTCGACTCCCACGCGGCAAGCTCGGCGACCAGCTTCGCGGTCGCCGCGGCCGATCTCTCAGACAGTAGAGCGGCGAACGTCGGGAGGTCGTCGGCGCGCGGGTGCGCCGACCACACCGGCAGGAGCTCGGCGATGACCTCGGCGACCGCCTCATCGCCGAACAGTTCGGTGAGCGCGGTCCGATCGAGCCCGGTGATGGCGTGGGGTGTCAGATCCCGCGCGCGCATCGCTTCGGTCACGCCGGCCACGACCGCACCCATCGCCGCGTCGAGCACCGCGCCCACCGAGGCCGCGTCGCGGATCGCCGTGAGCTCGGCGAGGGTGCCGGAATACCAGTTCACCACCATGCGCGCGACGCCGGCGCTACCGATGAGGTCGGTCATGGTGTCGAGGTCGAGGTGCAGGGCCGTGGTCGCGAGGGGCGCGTCGATCGCCCTGGTCGGCTGACGCCGTCCACCCGCGCCCGCGGCGAACGGTGGCCGCAACCACTCGGCGGCATCGCCGAGCGCGCCCATCGCGATGCCCGCGTAACCGAGCCCGCCGCCGCGCAACTGGGCCCACGCCTTCTCGATCACGGCCGCCCACAGCGGCGTGTGCTCGTCGTGCGCGGCGTAGATCATCTGACCGTCGGCGTCGACGGGGAAGGTGTCGTCGACGGTGACCCAGGTCGGGCCGCCCGTGCGTGGATCGTGGAAGCGGACGGTGAAGGTGCGCTCGCCGTCGGTGCGCTGCTCGGTGATCATGTCGGTGATCAGGGTCGGGTTGTCCTCGGCGAGGCCGATGAGGTTGGCCAGGAGGTAGCAGTCGGCGACCCCGCCTTGACGGACATCGGTCGGTCGCGGCGTCGATCCGTTGAACAGCTCACCGCGCGCGACGCCGAGACCGACCTGAGCCGGCGCGCGGTGCGCCGACGACGAGCCGACGTGGTCGGGGCGATAGTTCGGGGGCGCGACATCGGCCTGTGGTTCGACGAGGTCGTGGTGTTCGGCGAGCCACGCGTTACTCAGCACCGCGGAACCGGAATACCCGGCCAGGGATACGATATTGGGAATCGGTTGTGCTACAGGTGATTCCATGCGCGACACCGCCGCCTGCGCGGCGATGACGAAGTGCGCCCACACGGGGGGCGTGGTCGGGGTCGCCAACAAGGCGATCGGCCACTGCCCACTCACTCGGCTGACCCGCACCCAGCGCGCCCGCCCGTCGACTACCAAACGGACCTCGACGGTGTCGGTCACCCGGTTGTCCGGGGTTTCCCGCAGCGACTCCCTGATGATCGCCGGCGTCTCGGCCGCGAGCGCGCTGAGTTGCGCGGCGGCGTCGTGGTGCTCGGCGAGCGCGGCGCCCTCCTGCCCAGTGCGCGCCAGCGGGAGCGGCCCGCTCGACCCCCACAGCGGATGGCCGAGCCGCCACGCCCCGCCATCGACCGGAACTGTCGACAGGTCGATCACCGGGTCGGCCGGGTCGACGTCGCTCGCGGTCAGCCGCAGCGGTCCGGTGGGGATCACGCCCGATGCGTAGACAGGCGCACCGGCGAGCTGAAGTCGATCGTTTCCGGTAGCGGCATAATCGGGCAGCGCGGTTTCCTCGACCAAGCGCGCGTCGAACTCGGCGAGCCACTCGTCGTTGACCAGGCGTCGGGTACGGGGGTCGGCCGGATCGCGGATGTCGTAGTGGTCGACGCCGTCGATGATCTCGGTGCGGCCGTTCCAGAACACCTCGGTGCCGCCGTGCTCGGCGCGGCTCGAGTCGTCCTGGTCGATCGTGTATTCGTCGGCGGCGCGGTTGGCCAACAGGATGAGTAGGGGCCAACTCGCCTGGGTGGCGGGCCATTCGAATTCGCCGTCATAGTACGGTTCGACCCGCACCCAACGCGGCCGACCCTGTACCGCGAGCAGCACATCGATAAGGGTCGCGGTCGCTTCGGTCGCTTCGGTCACCCGGATCATCGCGCGGATCGCGGCGGGATCGGTGCCGACCAGCTCGCGCAGCGCGGCGACCGCCGGTGTCTCGGGGAATCCGAGCAGGTCCTCGACCGATGGGCCGTTCGCGTGCCACAGCGGGCCGGTCAGCGGGCGCAGTCGGTAGAGGCCCGCGCGTGCCGCGTCGTGCGGGTCGACCCAGAACGCCGCCTGACGTGCCTGATCGTGGGTCTCGGGGCGGTGTACGAGGAGGTGGTCGGGCAAAGTCGGGTGGCGCGCGGTCGGGTCGACGTAGATCGCGTCGCCGTCATCGAAGCCGTCGGGCGCGCCTTCCGGCAGCCAGCGGCGCTGGAATTCCTGATCGTCGGGCGAGTAGCTGGTGAAACCCGCGTCGTAGAGGTCGTCCTCGCGGACCCAGCCCGACCCGTTCGCCCCGGTGACATAGAGCCACGTTCCATCGGGACCGGTGTGCGAGGCATCCTGGCCTTCGTTGTGGCCGAAGGTGTCATCGTCGGTAGGTCGCAGCACCTGGCCGCGGTCGGTGACCACCGGCGCGTTCGACATCGCGACACTGGCGTTGGTTCCCCACACGATCGGCATCGAGGGAACGCGGATGTCGGGCAGCGGACCACGGCCCTGCGGGTAGACAGCAGCGTTGGCGATCGGTGCCGGTAGCGCGGGTGCCAGGGTGAGCGGATGGCGCTCGCCCGCGACCCCGACTCGTGAGCGGATGGGCATCGTCACCACGGGAACATCCGGTAGCGGCGAGGCCGGCACCGGCTCGACGAGCCCGAAACTATTGCCGTTTCCGGCTTCTCGGGTGAGTGCGGCCGCCGCGGCCATGGCTTCGAGGACGATGGCGGGCCAGATCACGGCGTCCGGGTCGGGCCAGGGCAGACTGGTGAGGCGGTCGACGCGCAGCCAGCGAGCGACGCCGTCGACGAGCAGGTGGACGTCGTAGGTCATCGTCTCGTAGTCGGGTCGAACCATCCGCCGGATCGCCACCGGGTCCTGTTCGACCAGCGCGAGCAGGGCGGCCAGATCGGGCGAGTAGGGCAGGTCGTCCAGGTCGGCGGCGACCGGTCCGTCGACGTCCCAGGGTCGGCCACGCAGATAGTTGGGTGCGCGCAGCCCGAGCATCTCGCAGCGATCGAGCCGAGCGAGCCATTCACGCCCCGCGTGTGTCAGCCAGAGGTGGGCCACATCGCCTTCGAAATGCGGGGTCGCCTCGATCATGACCAGGTCTGACCCGCGCAGGGTGAGCACGGCCGGCCCGGTCTCGGTGTTGTGCACCGCCAGGTCGACCGTGCGGTGCAGGGCCGAGCCCTCGGGATCTGTGTGATATCCGTTGGCGCGCAAGGAGGTGAGCCACACCCAGCCCGAACCGCGCGCGCCGTGCACGAACAGCTGTTCGGCGCCGTCGACAAGGCGTCGTGAGGTGGGGCCCGGCTCGTGGACGAGAGAGCCGTCCGGGTGTGGGCGAAGGGCGACGCCGTCGACGGTGGCGAGCGCGAAGCGCGAGAACGTGACTCGTGCGCGTGCGCCATTGATGCGCACGAGGTCGGAGTCGGTCGGTGGCCGCGTGCGGTCGGCGTCGAAGGAGGGGTCTGCCGGGTCGGGTGTGAGTTGCTGGAAATCATCGGCCAGTCGCAGTCCGGCCCTGCGCAATTCGGCGAGCAGCGCGTCATTGTGCTCGGCCGTGATCGGGTATTGGCCGCCACGATCCGAGAGCGCGCCCAGCACGCCCTGGTCGACCATGATCTCGGCGGCCGCGTTCGCCGGGCCGCCGTCGAGCAGGGCGGCATGTGAGGCGTCCCCGGCTTGTTCGGGAGTCGGCACGAAGATCACCGAGAGCCGGTCGGTGACGATCGGCAACCACCCCGAAGGCGTTGCCGTCGTGTCGACGACAGCGCCGGTCTTCGCGTAGCGCAGGAGCCCGTCCGCGCCGACGAGCACGCGGGCGTCGGCCCGGTCGGCGAGGTGTGCGAACGTGGTCGACACCGGTCGAACAAGGACGGGTCCGATGTCCTCGCCGACCGATGAGGCGGAGTCGTCGGTCACGGTCGACGCGGAGTCATCGGTCACCGACGCGGTGTCATCGATCGCCGCCGACGCGATGTCATCGGTCACCGGCGTGGGGGCATCGGTCGCGGGCTGGGTGTCGGCGGGGGCATCGGCCACCGAGGACGGCGAATCACCGGGCTGCGTGAGCCAGCTCGCCATCTCGACATCATCTATGCTCGAATTATCTTCCAGCTCAATGATATTCGGGATGATGAAGGCCTGGCTCTCGCGGACGAGATTGCTGTAGTGGTTCTGGCCGGTGCGCAACAACCACAGCCCCGCCACCGCGGCGCTGTTCTGCTGATGGGCCCGCAGTGGCACGCCCTGCTCGGCGACTACAAACACCCGCAGGTCGTAGGCGATGGCCAATAGGATCGGCGCGAGATCGCCCGCCTCGACGGCCCACCGTCCGGCGGTGGTGAGGTCGACGGCGATCCGCTCGACGTCGTCGTCGGTGTAGTTATTGCCTTGGGACAAGGCTTGCAGCGAGGTGCGGGCGACCTCGGCCAGCCGCTGCCGCAACGCGGTGATGGCGGCGGCCTCATCACCGGCCGGACGCAGGTGCGCGGGCATGGCACGCACGACCGCGCGATAGAAGCAATCACCGTCGGCCTCGACCTCGATCGCGCGCAACCGCTGATTGCGCAGGAACACGCGCTGATTCACCGTCATCGCGCCGAGCGAGACGAGGGCGCCGATATCGCCACGACCGCCGGGAATCCCGTCGGGACCCCAGATATCGGTGCCGATATCGGTGCCGGTCTGACCCCAACCCACCGGTTCGGTGTCACCGACAACGACGAATTCCTGGCGGTCGATGTCGAGTAACGCGACGAACTCGGCGAGCGGCAGCGTGACCGGCGCCGGGTCGAGCCGCGACCGCAGCACAATGCCCTCTGGGTGCACGGTGGCAACCAGATAGCTGTGACCTGTGCCGAACGCGAGCTGGGTACCGGCCGGAAAATGCCCGGTCAGCACCTCAGCGAGCGTGGCGAGCCGCGCGGTACGACCGAGGTCGATGCGCGAGCTCTCGCGCCAGGACGGCAGTTCGACGCCACGCTGACGTTTCGCCGACGGCTCCGGCGTCGGCTCGTCGTCGGCGCCGCGTTTGGCCGGCGCGGCACCATCGGCCGGCGCGAAGTTCAGTATCTCTTGAACGCGTGGCGCGTCGTTGCCGTAGGCGGCGCGCGTGCCCGTTCCCGCCGAGGTGAGTCGCGCGAATTGGTTGAGATGACGCAGTGGCACGACGATCACGCCCTGGTGCAACGCCCGCGAACCGTGTGGATCAGCGAGCGACACCGTGACCACTTCGCCGGTGACCGCGTCGCGTTCGACGCCGACGACGGTGTGCGCGTGGTTGCCGAGAAGCATCGTGTGCGGCAGGCGGTCCTGTCCCGGCGTGGGCCCGCGGGTGCCGAGAGTGACGGTATCGCCGTGGCTGAGCAAGCGGGCGATCCGCTCGCCGACCCAGCGCGCGATCACCGAGTCGGTCAACGGGTCGGTCGACGCCCACTGCTCCATCGCGATGCGCAGCGGTTCGAGTGCCGGCGCGATGGCGGCGAACTCGGCCGCGCCGAGCTGCTCGATCAACGCGGCCCGTTCGGCCTTGGTCATGCCGGGGCCCATGGTTCGCGTCGCCGCGACGCCGAGGGCGGAAACGAGCATCGCGGAGAACCCGGTCCACGTCGACGCGTTCTGCGTCTTCAACCACTCTTCGTGAGCGAGGACAGGGTCGGTGACCGAGGGATCGGCCCGCAACCGCGCGAGTTCGTCCGTCGCGCGTTTCCAGCCACTGGCGTCGCGCCACAGATCGGTCCAATCCGACCACTGTTTCTCGAACCCGGCGATCCGGCGGGCGAGGGCAGCGTTGCCGAGCAGCTCGGTGAGCGTGTCGACGCCGAGCGTCATGGGGTGGGCGAAAAACGGATCACCGACCGATTGGATGCCCTGTGTACGCCCCGTCCAGCGTCCGATCACGGTCCGTGGCCAGATCGCCCCCGCTACCCGCTGTTCATCGTTGCCGTAGATTCCGGCGTATCCGCGTTCCTTTCCTTGATAGAGCGCCCACGCCTTCTCGATCAGCGCGGCCCACAGCGGATGCCCCGGCCGGTGCGCGGCATAGGCCGAGGTGCCGTCGAAGGTATAGAAATTCCGATCGACCGGGACCCAGACCTCGCGGCGGCTCGTCGGGTTCTGGTGCCCGTCGTCGAAGAATCGGACCGCGTAGCCATCGCCTTCGACACGGATCATGGCCTCGATCATTTCCGGATGCGTCCGCGCGAGACCGATCAGCACAGCGAGGACCGCGCAGGTTCCGGCCGCGCCCTGGACGACATCGTCCGGTCGCGGACGCCCTGTCGCCCCGAACAGCGGGTTGTCGGCCTCGACCAGCCCGAGCACCGGCAGGCGGTTGGCCGCGAGCAGGTCGGCACCGACCCAATGCCACGCGCCGGTCGGCTCGGCGAGCGCTACCTCGCCCGGTCGGGCCTGGTCGAGTCGAACCGCGACGATCGTCCCACCCTCGAACGACACCGACCGGCCGGCCGAGACGAAGGTCAGACCTGCTGTGGGGATCGTGAGCATGCCCGCCGGCACGGTCGTCACCTGGCCGTTGGTGTCATGGGCGACGACGGTCGAGTGTCGCCCGATCTGCACGAAATCGTCGCTGACCGCAAGACCGAGTTCGGTGATGAGGTAGTGCAGCGACCTGTCGTTGATCCTCGGGACCGGCCTGCCGTATTCGGTCGAATCATCGGCCATCAGACGCAACGTTCCCGCGACGACCTCGATTTCGGCGACCGCCGCCGCGACGTCACCGCGCAGGATCGTCGCGGGGGTCACCGTGACCGCCGCCGCCGAGATTCCCGAGACGTAGATGTTGGCGCGGCGGTCCATCACCATCCGCGCGCGTCCGCCGAGATCGGCTGTCGTATCGAGCAGAGTTCCGTCGGTTGCCCGGTACAGCAGTCCATCCGGCCCGATGACGACCCGCAGGTCGGCTACGGCGTGGTCCGACATCGTCAGATCGGCTGGGTCATTGTCGGGGAAGATGCCGGGGAGCCTGTCGACGTCCTCGGTTCGCTCGGGCGGGACCGGCGCGTTCGTGGTTCCGAGGGTGACGGTGTGCCGCGGACCTGGTTGCGGCACTTCGGCGAACAGTTGGGTGAGGTCGGATCCGTGGTCGGTGACCGCACGCAGTGACCGCCAGGCGACGGCGTTGTCGAAGACGGCTGACCTCGCCGAGTCCAGGTCGGCCAACTGTTGGGCGTGCAGGAAGAGCAGTGGCCAGATCGGGGCGGCGGGCGGCAGGTCGATCGGCAGTCCGGTCATGCCGTCGACCCGCACCCAGGTGGCCCGGTCCGCCACCTTGAGCAGCACGTAGATCCTGCCGTCGTCGAAGGACTGGATCATCGAATTCAGTACGTACGCCGGCTGATCGGCCAACTCGGCCAGCTGCTCGATAGCCTCGGTCAATCCGAGCGCGCGAAGGGCCGCGCTCTGCCGGAACGGCTCCAGGTCCTCACCCCGCGCGCCCTGGGGTGCGGTGATGAGGCCGCCGATCTGTCGGAGCAGCTCCGTCGACGCCTGCGCTGTCGGCAGCACGTACACCTGGGTATCACTGGCGACCAGCAGCTGGCCCGCGTCTTCGGGGTCGGGGCTGAGGAGCACCGACGTACCCACCGGCAGCTCGACCACTTCGGTCACGGTGATCGTGTCGGTGCCGAAGGGTTCCTGCCTCGGCATCGTGGTGACCGCGAGCGGGGCCGACAGGTGGACTGCGCGCGCCGTAGGGGTCAGCGTGGCGCTCGTCGGAGTTCCGATCGGCGCGAGCGCGATCGGACCGATCGGCAGTGGCAGGCTGGGTTCGGTGACCTCGTCGAGGGAATAGACCGAGCCGATCGCGGAATGGACGGCGTAGTTGTCGAATCCACCGAGCGGGCCCGCGTGCCAGCTCGAATCGCTGTCGGAATCCCAGTGCGCGACCGGTTCGGCGGTCGGCGCCGGGACCTGTGGTGCCGCACCGAACGCGCCGTGCGTGCCCGGCCCCGACGAGCTCATCGCCGAGAACATGTTGAGGTTCGCGAGTGGAATGGTCAGTTGCGAGGCGGGCGAGTAGGGGTCGACAACGACCAGCCCCGTCGGCGACCCACTGCGCTCGACACCACCCGACCACACCACGCGCACAACGGAATACGCGTGCTTGGGGAACAAGCTATTCGCTATCGGGTTGCGGGGCAGTGTGGATTTGGTGTTCGCGGTGACGGTGTCGCCGCGCTCGATCAGGTATTGGGCGCGTTTGGCGAGCCAGCGGGCCACTGTTGTGTCACGCATCGTCCGCCCCGAACGCCACGCGCGAACCTGGTGTTCGAACGCGGTCAGCCCGGTGTTCAGATGGTCGGCGATGAATGCCGCGAAGGTGGTGTGGCCGTGCGGATCAGCCTGCCATGCGGTCTGGGCCGAGGTAACGATGCGAGCGAGTCCGGCGGCATCGAAAAGATCGGCCACCTCGACCTCGGTCAGCGTAGATGTCGACGAAAGACCTTCGCGTGCAATTGCTTCGGTGACTGTCGCGACGGCGGCCGTGGCCGCCGCACGCACCCGGTCGAGCAGGGGCATGGTCGTGTTCGTCGATGACGAGGGCGCCTGCGCCGACGCGAGCAGCCAGTGCGCCACGTCGTGGTCGCCGATCAGCTCGGCGAGCAGGTCCTGGTCGAACTGCAACGGCCAGGCGAAAACCATCTCGTCGACGCTGCGCGTCGGTTGGGCACGGCCGGACTCGCCGACGATGGTGCTCGGCCGCAACTTCCCCGCGGCCGCACCCGGCAGGCCGACCTCGGCGCCGTGATACCCGTGGTCGCGGCCGTGGTAGGCGGCCCACGCCTTCTCGATCACCGCGGGCCACATCGGCTGACCCGAGGTGTGCGCGGCGTATTTCATCGCGCCCGCGTTGTCGGTGTAGAAGGTGTCGTCGACTTTGACCCACACCCACCCCTGTTCGGGGTCGTTGAACCGCACCGAGAAGGTCCGCGCCCCGTCTGCACCGACTGTCTCGGTGACCATGTCCGTGATCATGTCCGGATGGCGTGTCGCGAGGTCGATCAGGGTGGACATGAGATAGCAGTCGCCGACGGCGCCCTGCTTGACATCGGTCGGCAGTACGAGGCCATCGATGCCGAAAAGTGGTCCCGTCGCGCGCGCGGACCCGATATTGAGCGGGAACGGGTTGCTCGCGCGCAGCCATCGACCGTCGCCGGGGTCGAGTTCGAACAGGGCCGGATCGGTTGAGGTGAGCCGCAACGGAATTCGTGAGCCGGGTTCCAGGTGCGCGGCGCCCTCGGCTGTCGCGACAACGAGACCTTCGACCTTCGCCCGCAGTACGCGTTTGCCGCCTCGGTTGTGTTCGGTGAAGGCAGCGGCGAGCACCGAGGCGGAGATCGTGGCGAAATACCCTGGAAAGGACTCGATTTCGTACCAGGTCCCCTGCAGATCGGTCCATGTCTGGCTGACCGGGATGGACTTGCTGACGTCGACAGTGACGAGCGCCCTCGAGTCGGTGCCGACGACAAGGCGCCCCCGTGGCGCACTCACCACGGCGGTCGGCGTCGAGACCGGCAACTGAGGCGGCGGCTCGGTCCTCGTCCCTGGCAGCACATGCGTGGTCGGCGCGGCTGCTGCCGCGCTGACGGTGATACCTGTTGTCGCACTTGCCAACCGACTGGCCATAGCACCCGCGACGAAGGGCGAGTCCGCCTCCGAGTGAACCGATATCTCCGCGGCGGCGAGGTCGAGCATATGAGCCGGTGTCCACCCGGTGAACGGGTTCGGCCTTGTGGTGCGTGGGACGGGCGGGGGTGCGATGGGCGCGGCGCTGGGTTCGTCGCGCGAGGGGTGCTTGTCAGCGCTCGATTCGGAATCGTAGTGCGGGTTGGCGACCCAGGCGACGGTAAGCCCCCGCAGGCGGATGAACCCGTCGATGCCTTCGGCGCCGATCGCGACGGCGACATCGTTGTGGTCGACGACCTCGATCGCCGACCCGGTCGCGTTGATCCGGACGGTGTAGCGGTGGTGCGTCGCGTCGCCGAGCAGCACCTGCTCCCCCGCGTCGAACTGGCGGGTGCCGACCAGGGCGAGCGGTGCCGGTTCCATGGCAGCGCGGTGGTTGACGACTGGGGTGTCTTCCGCGTCCCAGACCCTCGGCCCCCTGACGGGCTGGGTAGGAATCGTCGGCGCGCCGTCATCCGCCGTGGTCTCGGCACGGGCATCGGCGTCGCGAATATCGCTTTGCCACTGCGCAATTCGGTCGGCAAGAGTTCGATAGCGGGCAGCGTCGGGGTAGCTCGGCAGCGGCCGGTTGGTGCCGATGGCGACCTCCGCGTCGGAGAAGGCGAGTGCCTCGTCCTCGCGCTGACCGTTGGTCGCCGCGTGCGCTTCGAGAATCGCGGCGGCCCATGCGGGGACACCGTGCCAGGAGGCCGCCCACGACGGCGCGGGCAGGTCGGTCGCGCGGGGCACCCGGACCCAGGCCGGGCTGCCGTCGACCATCAGGTGCACATCGATCTCGTCGCCCACGTGACGCACCATCGCGACAATGGCTCGCCGGCCCGCCGGATCGGCGATGAGTCGGCGCAGCTGACGCAGTGGCGCCGAGTCGGGCAGGTTCGGCAGGTCGGCCACGCTCGGTCCGGTCGGTGCGAAGAGCATGCCGGTCAGCGCCGAGACCGGAGCGAGGCCGTGCCGTGCCGCTTCGGCCGGGGTGAGCACGAAACTCACCCCGTTCGGGCGTTCGACCCATAGCGTCGACGCGTCGAGCCAGCTGACCCGCAACCGTTCGGCCGCGTACACCCGCGTAACTCCCCCGGTTGCTACGGTCACATCAACGCGCTGCGCGAATCTGCCTATGTCGGCGCGCGATTCGAAACCGGCGGCGGACAGCGCTGTCTCGTCCACCCAGCCGGTACCGTTCGCGCCACTCACCCAGCGCCAGGTGCGACCGGCGACGTGGCGGACCGTCGCCTCGCCCGGCACGTGGTTGAACAGGCCGCCGGGGATCGGACGCAGTTCGATGCCGGTGTCGGTGCGCAGGATGGTCGCCGGTGCGATGACGCGTCGGCCGAGCAGTGCGACCCGGCGCGCCGGCGCGTGGGTCACGGTCCCGATGGGTACGAGTGCGACTGGCGGGTCGACGACGGCGGGTTCGGTGATCGCCGCCGCCGCGACGGCGAGCTGGTCGTCGCTGGTCACCTTAGGCAGGCCCACCGCTTCGTCCATCGACGTGAGGTCGGCAAGCGGTCGCAGGTGCGCGAAGCGGTCGGGGTCGGTGGCCCGGCGGAAGGAGCGGGAGAGGTCGTCGACGAGGAATCGGGCGTTCATCGTCGGGTCCGCGTCGTATTCACCACCGCGATCGACCAGCGTGCGCACCGTGCCCGCGTGCACCTCGATCTCGGCCGCCGCGATGGCGGCCGCGCCGTCGAGCAGCGCGGCGTGGGTGATCCGGTGCGGGCCCGACTGCGCGGACTCGGGCACGGCGTACATCGTGCCGTTGGCGTCGACCACGAACAGCGCCCGCCGGTTCGCCGGGTCCTGATGCCACTGCGCGTTGCCCGTCGTGGTTCGTCCCTCGCCCGGCCGGGCACCCCAGGTGGTGTCGAAAAGTCCGTTGTCGCCGGCTCGGCGCAGCAATCCGTCGGTGCCGACGACGATTCGGTAGGCGTCACGCTGCGCCGCGGTGAGTCGCGGGAACGCCGCACCGGGTGTGGGGTGTGTCTCGGTGAGGCCGGCGGCCGGTGGGTAGGTCGGCGGGATCGGCGCGTCGTCGGTGCCCAGGACGAACGCGGTCCGTGAGCCGACCGAGCCGATCGCGCGAAAACGGTTGAAGTAGGCGGACCTGACCTCGATCGCGGCACCGTCGTGCGGGTCGATCAGCCGCACAGAGGTCACCACCGGCGTGCCGTCGACGTCCTCGACGGTCACGCCGGCGACCGCGTACACGTGCGATCCGCGCAACCAGCCGAGCAGACGCTCCTGGCCGACCGGGATCGGCTTGGTCTGCACGGTGAGGATGTCGCCGGAGCGCAGGACAGCGTCGGCGTCGAGGAATCGGGTGTCGCCGGGGACGCGTCGAGTATCCGAAGGTGCGAAAAGGGCAGCCAGACGATCGCCAACCCATCGGGTGAGCGCCGAATCATTCTGGCGAGCAGGCGATTCCCAGTCATCCATCGCCTGCGTGAGCGTGGCGAGCACGGTATCGGGCACCTCGTGCTCACCCAACCGGTCGCCGAGGAATGCGACGAATCCTGTCGATGTCGCCAGCTCCGGCTGGTCGGGAAGCATTGTCCGCCAGTGTGATTCCAGATCCAAGATCGCGCGCGCGGCGGCCTGGTCGCCGAGCAGGTCGGTCAGCGCATCGAGGCTCATGGCCATCGGATGGGCGAAGTAGTGATCGTCGACGGCGCGGATCGCGTGCGCCCGGCCGGTGCGCTCACCGACCGGTTGTGGCGGTCGCAGAGCAGCGGCGGCCGCACCCGGCTGACCGCCGTAGATGCCCGCGTAGCCGCGCCCACCGCCTCGATAGACCGCCCAAGCCTTCTCGATGACCGCCGGCCACAGCGCGCGATCGGTCGCGGCGTAGGCCGACTCGGCGCCATCGGCATCGCCGAAGGTGTAGAACTGCCGGTCGACGACGATTGTCGTGGTCGATCCGTCCGGTTCGGTGAATCGCACCGCGAACCCGGCGTCGCCGGGCAGTTCGGTGATCATCTGGGCAATCCACTGCGGGTTGGTGTTCGCGAGGCTGATCAGATCGGCGAGCAGATAGCAGGTGCCAGCCCGGCCCTGGCGCACGTCGGCCGCGTCGATGGTCGGCCCGAACAGCGGCGTGTCGACCCTGCGCAGGACCGGGACCGCTTCGGTGAAGGCTTCCTCGGCGGCCGGTTGCCACTGCTCATCGGCGCCGGGCGAGCGCATCATGAGCTGATCGGTCACCGTGTCGCGCCGCACCGCGACCTTCGTCCCGCGCTGGAACACCCAGCGCCGACCCGACCCGTCGGCCCACGGCACGACGAGCGCGGCGGGAATCGCCATCGCGGGCGGAGCCACTGGTTCGGGATACCCGGGCAACACCGGGTCGGCGGCGATCACCGCGGCCACGTACGCCTCGAGGATCAGCGATGCCCAGATCGGTGCGTTCGGGTCGTTCGAGAACGGCATGGTCGAAGCACGATCGACCCGCACCCATCGGTTGCGCCCGTCGATGGTGAGCAACACATCGACGCCGACGACCTGCCGATCGCTGACGATGGTCGCGCCGCCGCCATCGACAACGTTGCCCAGTTCGTCGACCGTATTGCCAACAGCGGCAACGACATCGGCTCGGACTGTCGTGACCTGACGACCATCATCGACGACATAGCGCATGATGTTCATGACCTGCTGGGGCGTCATCGCCCGCAGTCGCCGCGCCACCGGCCAGGTCGGCAGGAACGCGGCATCGGCGGAGCGCGGGCCACCGGGACCGAAAATCGGGCCCGCCAGCAGGGTCGGCCGCCGCAGTCCGACCTGTTCGGCGATCGTCGAATCGATCCAGTGCGATCCGATTTCGGTGTGCAGCAACACCTTTCCGCCAGCGCCGACCGCGGCGTCGACGACGACGCGCTCGCGCTCCCAGAGCGCGAGGTCGGCTCCGAGCTCGACAATCCGCCCGTACGTGCCGGTCAACTGGTCCCAGCGGTAGCCCGCCGCCGTCAGCGCGGTCAGGGTCACCCAATGCTGACCGTTGGCTCCGATCACCGCCACTTCGACCACACCGTCGGGGCTGCGGGTCGGGTGGCCGGGCGGGACCGTGAGGGTCCCGTCGGGCAACGGCTCGACGGGTGCGTCGGACACCGCGACGAGCGCGGATCGGCTCAGCGTCATTGTGGTGCCGCTGACCTGTGTCAACCGCAACCAGTGTGCCTCGGCGGCGGTCGTCCATACCCGCCCGCGACCGGTGTGCACCGCGACCCGCGTGGGGTCGGGCTGCCATGGCCCGACGAAGACGGTGTCGGTCTCGAAAAGTATGTCGCCGCTGACCAATCGGAGGCCACGGCCGAAGTGACCGAGCGTCTCGTTCCAGTAGAAGTGGTAATTGCCGAGCTGTTCTCGCGAGATATTCACCCGCCCGTTCACAGCTTCGACCTCGTACAGGTCGTTCCCGTTGCCGTCGGTGTACTCGCGCAGCAGACGCAACACGCCGCCGGGATGTGGCTCGACGAGGTGACCAGCGGCGACGAACGGCGGATGTGTCGTGATTACCTGCCGTGGAATGCCAACCGGTGGGAGGTGCTCGCCCGCAGGCTCGTCGGGGCGCGCGCCGATAGCGGGCAGGGTGACCCGGTCACTCGCCAACGCCGACGGCGCGGCGACGGTTACCGCGCGGCGCGGCTCGAGCGTGTATCCGAAGCTGGTGACACTCGCGAACTGGTTGAGCGCGTGCGCGGGGACCGTGACCCGGGTCCCCGTCGCGTCGACAACCACGATCTCGACGACCGCGCGCGAACGACCGTCGACCACAACGGTCTCGACCCGATAGGCCGAATCGGCGAGGAGCCCGGGAACTGTCGCCTGATGCGTGGATCCAAGCTTGGTCGCCGCCACGAGCATCGATGTCCGTTCGAACGTCTCCCGGATGAAGGTTTCCGCCGACCAGGTCAGCGCCGATTCGCCCTGCGGCACGCCTTCTTCCCACGCGCGCATGGTCGCGAGCATCGGGCGCAGGTCAGGGGCGGCGGCACCGGCGAGCCGTTGGACGAACTTCTCGAAACCGTCCGCTGTCGTCACGTGCGTGCGGCGCAGCACGTCGGCCAGCGCGGCGCTCGGATCAGCGTCGGTGTTCGCGGCGGCGATGGCGTCGAACAGCGGCGTGAGTAGCGGGATCGCGTGCGGGGCACGGGCGAGGAGTTCGCGCAGTCGCCGTAGCGCCACGATCTCGGTACGCGTGCCGGGTCCGTAGATGTCGCGCAACAACCGGTCGAAGGCGCGGTCGTCGGTACTCGGGTGCTCGCCGAACCACGCGCGCACCAGGCCGACCGCCAGCACCGGGTCGGGGGCGCCGGCGAAGGCTGCTCGTGCCCGTTCCCATACGTCGTGCTCGGATTGCAGGAAAGCGACAGCGCGCCACAGCTCGACCGGCGCGACGCGATGCCACGCGGTGGTCAGCACCGTCGCGAGATCGGCGCCGAGCCAGGCGTGCAGAAGCTCGGGACTCAGGTACATCGGATGCGCTAGGACGCGGTGGTTGGTACCGGTGAGCGGGGACAGCTGACCGGCCGGATTCCACCCGTACGGCGGAGTGAGGGCGGCCGGAATCGTGGTCGGCTCGCTGGCGCGATAGCCGGGGAGCGGACCGGTTTCGGTTGCAGGCGACTCGCCGAACAGATCGGCCGCCGGATCGTTGTCCTGATACACCGCCAGCGCCTTGGCGATGACAGCGGGCCACAGCGGTTGGCCGCGGGTCGTGGCGCGATAGTCGGCGTTGCCGTCGACGACCGGGAACTGGCGATCGACGACGACGCGTGCGACAGTCCCGTCCGTACGGTGGAAGACCACCTCGAAATTGCCGTCGGCGCGTTCGCGCACCAACTGTGCTACCCAGCCAGGATGGCGCGCGATGAGCGCGCGCAGGGCGGCGGCGTGCGGTTCGACACCGTCGGGAGCGAGGTCGCTCGCGGCCGGTCGACCGGTCGGACCGAAGAGCTTGTGGTCATCGCGGCCGAGTGTCGTGAGCTGACTCGGCCACGAACGCGGCTGGGCGAGTTGGTGATTGATCGGTCGGTCGGCGGGGTGCGCACGCGACGAGCGCGCCGACGGCGTGCCCCACATGTCGTCGACCACTTCGATGTGCGGGGCCGTCCCGCCGCGTTGGACGCGGCCGGTCCGCAGTGCGCCCATGGCCGCCTCGAGGCGGGCCTTGCCGTCGCGCGGAGCCGCCGCGACCGCCGACTTGATCCAGGTCGCGACCGAGGCTCGGGGGGTCGACGCGCGGTCGAGCCAGACGATGGTCGCGGTCGACCCCTTACCCGCCAGCTCCTGCACGGTCGCCGCGTAGAGCTCCACACCGGTGTTCGCCGCTGTCGTCGGTGCGACGCTCGCCCCTGGGACATGCCAGGTAACGACCGACGCGGTGACCGGATTGCCGATGCTGAGCACCAGTGATCCGGCGCCGTCGAACGCCGACGGTTCGACCCGCAGCAGGAACGCGCGGGGCGCGGCGGTGGCGCCGCGGCCGGGGAGCGCGGCGGCTTGGGCGTCCGCGGTCGCTACCGCTCGGTCGAATCGGGTGAGCACGGCAAAGCGCAGCGCGTTCGCGGTAGCGGACTTTCCGGTCCCCGCGCTCGCGCGCGAACGGGCCAATTCGTGCCGCAGGAAGCTGCGGTTCATCGTGTCGCGGACGCCGACCGGCAGGCCGTCGGATTTGCGTAACCGGTGATATTCGGTGACCAGCCGATACTGGTCGGCGTCAGCGAGCTCGTCGAAGCGCAGCGCGGCCCACCAGGCGCGCCCGTGCCGTTCCCACCAGTGCGCGGCCTGGCGCGCGCGGGTTGTCGCGTCGGTGAACGAGCCGTTGACATCGAGGTCGGCGGGAAGTTTCGGCGGCCGTTGGTATGCGGGTCGCGGGCGCTGCCGACCGCCGAGCGGGCCGACGATATCGACCGTGTGCGCCACCGCTGTCGTGGTGGCTCGCGCACCCGAGGGTTGCTCGACGAGCGATGCCGTCGGATCGATCACCCATGGCTGCCTGGTCTGAATGCTCGACGGCAGCACCGTCCGCGCGATTTCGCCATCGCCGAGAACGAACTGGGTGGCCGGTCCGGCGGAAGAGATGTAGATGAGCTGGTTGAAGTGGCGGACCGACAGGTCGGTTGTCGTCCCGTGCGGGTCGCGCAGGAGCAGGTGGGTCACATAGCTCGGGTCGTTCGGGTCGGACCGCAGTCCGACCACGGTGTACGCGTGGTCGGGTTGCAGGCCGGTGCCCGGGTGCCTGGCGCCGGTTGGGGTCGACTTGGTCGCCACCATCACGGCGTCGCCACGGGTCAGCAGCGCCTTGACGCGGTCGCCTGCCCAGCGGGTGAGCACGCGGGTCGCCTCGTGGGTGTCGTCGAGTTCGGTCTCCGATTCCCAGGTGGTCATCAGGTCCATGACCGGCTCGAGTACCGGTTGCGCCGTGGCCCAGTCCTGCCCGAAGTTCGCTGCAAGAAACTTCCGGAAGCCGATGCCGGTGCGCGCGTCGTTGGCACGCAACCACGTGTCGCGGTCGATGGTGGGGTGCCCCATCGCCTGCCGAAGCGCGTTCTCGGCGTTCCAGGTGGCCGGACTCAGCCAGCTCTTGGTCCAGGCGAGCCACTCGTCCTCGAGATCGAGCACCGTGTGCGCTATCGCGAGCGCGGCGGCCACGGTGACGGTGACGGTCGAGTCGTTCGCGGCGATGATGAGATCGGCGAGCGCGTCCGGTCCGAGCATCATCGGATGAGCGAAGTTGCCGTCGTCGACGCCGCGGCTCGGCTGCGCACGTCCCTGGCTCGTGACCGACACAACCGGCCACAACGCGGTCGTGGCCGCGCCGGACTTTCCGCCGACGACACCCGCGTACCCGAGTGCGCCACCCTGGTGAATCGCCCACGCCTTCTCCACGAGCGCGGGCCACAGCGGCTGCCCCGGTTCGGCGAGCGCGTAGGCCATACGGCTGCCACCGCCGGTCTCGTAGACGTAGAAGCGACGGTCGACCGGTACCCATTCCTCGACACCGTCGCGGACGAAACGCACGGCGATTTCGCCGGTTTCGGAGTTCACGTCGAACATCTGCCGCACCCAGCCCGGATGCGCGTAGGCCATCGCACTGAGTCCCGCGTGCAGGTAACAGGTGCCGAGGCCGCCTTGCACGACGTCGGCGGCCGAGATCTGCGCCCCGAAGATATCGGCGTCGATGACGGCGAGTCGAGGCATCACGAGCCCTCGACCCGCCAATTCGGTCGCCGAGATCTGGCGCCACTGACCGCCGTCCGGTTTTCGCACCCAGATGTGCTCGGCTCGCTCGCCCGGCGCGGCGAGTTCCCATCGGGCGGCGAGCTTGTCGCCCGAGGCAAGGTGGATCGCGTCGCTGCCGGTCCCGATGACGAGCCCATCGGCGGGCACGATCAGTTCGGCTGAGGGTGCCGAGTCGGTCACCTGGTCGACGTCGGCGGCGACCGCGCGGACCGCGACGGAGACCGGCTCGACCTCGTCGAAGGAGAAGCTGAAACCCCCCATGAAGGCGTCGTTGTCAGCCAGCTGCTGCACTGGTCGACCGACCGCGACCGAGGTATCGAGTGCCTCGTCAGCGGTCGTTTCGTTCAGACCCGCGATGAGCCGACCCTGGCGACCGCGGGTATCGGCGTAGGCGGTAAGCTCGGCGATGGCCGCGTCCTGCTCGATCGCCAGCACGCTCGCCTTGGCCGCGAGCAGCAACACCGGCCAAATAGGCTGTGCTACAGCACTGTTCGATGGTCCGGCGAACCAGTCGATCGGTAGCTTCGTCGACCGATCGACTCGCACCCACTGCGGTGTGCCACGCACCGTGAGCAGCACATCGAGTCCGGCGACGTCACTGTCGGGCAGTGGGTCGTCATGCCCGACGGCGGTTCCGTCGGTGAGGACGAAGCGGGTCATCGATAGGATCGTGGCGGGATCGGTCGCCAATGCCGCGAGTTGGTCGAGAATCGGCCAGGTCGCCGTGCCCGCCAAGCCCCGATAGTGCTCGAGGTCAACCGATTTCGGCCCTTCGGCGCCGAAGATGGGCCCGCGCGAATCCCGATCCGGAACGAGGCCGACACCGGCCGCGACCTCGGCCGACACCGTGTGCGTCATGTCGCCGACGGCGAGCAGCACGGTTGTCGCGTCGGGACCGGGCGCGACAACGACCAGGTCGTGCTCGAACACCTCGACGCCTTCGGCGAGGGTGAACGCCCTGGCGTACCACTGCTTGTCCGGCTGCCAGCGGTACCCGGCCACCGCGAGGTCGGTCGGCGAGACCCACGCCGTACCGTTCGGTCCGGCAACCGGGATCCGGTCGACTCCATCGACTCCCGGGACGAATCCATCCTCCGGCAGCAGGATCGCGCCGATGTGCCCGGGGACCGGCAGATTCGACGACTCGACGAGCGTGGGCCGCGACCCAGCCGGAGCACGCACCACCGTCGTACTCGTCGCTGCGGTGGCAACCAACGGCCACGCGACCGTGGCCCCGAACATGGCGGCGACGGCGCGACCAGGGTTTCCCGTCGCGACAGTCGGCGCGACAGCACCTGGGGGCACCGCCCGCGGCTGCGACCGCGACGGCGGAGTCCAGCCGCCCACCAACAACTCGATATCGGCATCGGTCATCGGCGCGGTGAGCACGGGCGGTGGCGTCGTCGACGCGATCGACTCCGATGTCGACGTCGCATCGAAGGGCGCGATCGACTCCGAGGCCGGCAGCGCATCGAACGGCGCGAGCCGCGAAATATGTTCGGCGACGATCGCATTCGCGGCGAGTACCACAGCGGGCCAACCGGCTACCGCCTCGTCCGCACCGGGGACCAGAGTCCTCGACCGGTCGACACCTACCCAACGCGGCTCACCGGCGACTTCGAGCAGGACCTCGATCGCGATGACGTCGGCGTCTTTGAGCACCACAGCACCGTCGGCACCGTCGGCACCGATGATGTCTCCATTGTCGTCGACCCAGTTACCCTCATCGTCCACCACCGACCCCGGAACGCGCAGAAGCTGGGCTCCGGAGCGAACCACAAACCGCAGCATCGACCCGATCACCGCCGGGTGCCTCGCGTGTTCACGCAACTGCGCGACGACGGGCCACCCGGGAAGCGTGTCCAGATCGGTCGCGGCCGGTTTGTGCCCGCCGAAGATCGGGCGTGGCAGGCGATTCGGGCGCAGGAGTCCGACCGCCGCCGCGTCCGCCTCGCCGAGCCAGTGCGCGCCGCTCGGCAACCGCACGAGCACTTCGCCGGGTCGGTCCATCCGTGGATCGACGACAACGCTCTCGTACTCCCACCAGGTCACGCCACCGACCGTCACGGTGCGCGCGAATCCCCCGCGCGCCGTATCCCACGTGAACCCGCTCGCGGTCAACGCCTGCCCGGTCACCCAGTGCTCGCCGTTCGCCCCGACAACCAGGTACTCGGTGGCCGTCGACGCCGCCACGGTCAGAACTCCGTCGACGACCACGGCGACGTTCTCGCGCGAACGCAGTAGCGGCGCGAGCGAGGTAGCGCGGTTGGACGGCAACAGGATCCCGGTGTCGACGGCGAAGGCACCGATCCCGACGAACGGTATCGATCCATCGACCGCCAGCTTCCGCTCGATCGACCGCGTTCGGTCGGCCGCCGCGCGCGCCCGGCTGTCTGTCACCTGCTCCGAAGGCGCGGGCGAGGAACGCACAACTGGTACCTGGCCGTCGGCGTCGAGCCGCCGCAGACCAGCCGCCGCTGGTCGCCCGATATGACCGACCGCATGCCAGCCGCCCGGCTGCTCGAGCGCGGCGAACTGTTCGGTGCTCAACGACGTCAGGTCCATCGTCAGTTGATGGAAATCGGCGTGGACGTGCAGGCCCTGCGCGGCCCAGCGGTCGAGTGCCTGGTCGATCCGCTCCCTGTTCTGTGCCCTGCCGAAGAACTCGTCGACAGCCGTGTAGGTGATGCCGTCGTGGATCTCGAGTTGCAGCAGCGTGCTCGCCCCGACCTCATCGAGCGCGGGCTGCCATCGACTCGGATCACCGGTCGCGTCGCCGGGCAGCAGATAGGTGCGGCCGTCGGTGGTGACCGCGACATTCGCGCGCCTGGTGCGTGGCGAGTTGAGCTGTCCCCACCCGGTCTGCGCGGGCAGCCCGAAGGGGGTGACCCAGCGCCCGGTCGCCGCGTCGATCACGATCTGGTGCGACGCGAGCTCCACGGTGGTGAACGCGGCCGCGCCGAGATCGGTTGCGGTCGGCTCCAGTCCGGGTGCGATCTCGCTCATCGACTGCGCCGTGGCATGTCCCGGTGACACCGCCGACCACAGGTATCCGTCTGCGCCGTGCTCGGCGAACAGCACGGTCACCGGGTCGTCGTCGTTCCCGTCGCGCAGTCGGGTGACGCTGCCGTCGGGATGGTGGACATCCAGGTTCAGGTTCAGCGCCGAGGCGCCGGCCTCGAGCCGCTCCGACATCGTCGCGACGGAAGCGCTCTCGGCCCGCAACACGTCGTACGCGGCGACCGACGTCGCCTCGGGCTCCGTGAGCAGCAGATCACGCGCGAGTATTTCGAGCAGCCCGTCGGTGCCCGGCTTCGCTGCTCGCTGCCACACCAGGCTGTCCGGTGCTTCGACGCCGTCGATCGAGGGCAGGACAACTCGCTCGTCCCGGACGGAATCGTCAACGGTCGAGCGTCGGTCTACGTCGCGGTCGGCGGTGTCGTCCGACTGGTGCTCGGAGTCCGGGGGCAGCACCCGCCGGTCACGCGATGCCGTCTCGGTCGGCTCGATCCGGCCGTCGACCGGGCCGGTCAACGCGGGGACAACACCGTTGGAGAGGAGGGTTCGGCGCGCATTGTCGGACTGCAACGATGTCGCGAGCGCGACAATGTCTGTCTCGGCGGCCCGACGTGTGGCGAGCGCGTCCGCGAGGTCTTCGACCGCACGGGCATGGGCAGCCTCGGCGGCCGGCCGGTCCTGCTCGGTGGCGTCGTCGAGCGCCTTCTTGGTCACGCTCTCCGTGGTGACCGCGTCCTCGTGCGTGGTGACCGCGTCGGTGTAGCGGGTGATGGTGATGGCGTGGTGCGGCGACTTGGCGAACAGGGCGTCGTCGGCGGCCAGGAAGTACTCGACACTGCCGTCCTGCCCATTGCGCGCCGCGCGGCTCTCGGCCTGGACATCGATATCACGGAATTCGGACTTGCCCGAGATCTTGACCTGCAGACCGCCGTCCTCGGCCACCTTCGGACTGATCTCGATATCGACGCCGCGACCACCCTGCCGGTTGATCACCAGGATCTTGCCGCGCTCACCGGCGGTCGCCAGGATATCGGCGAGATCGCGCTCCCAGTTCTGACCGTGTTCGACCATCCACTCCGCGTCGATCGACTCGAACCGATCGCGCGCGATCCCCATGGACTCCAACAGTTTCGAGATCGCCGAGACCTCGCTGTTGCGGTTGGCGATGATCAGTTGTGGCAGCGCGTTGTTGCCGCCATCGGGCGTCTTGCCCGCCTCGTAGGCCGCCGCCACGCGGGCCGCGATCGCCCGATGCTTAGCGGCTTGGTCGACCGCCGTATTCGCATCGTGGGTGACCAGCTTCGATTCCTCACGACGCGGAATCGAAATGACTTCCGACATCCCGTATTTGGTGACCAAGATGTCGGAGAGCCCGGCCACGGTGCCCGAAGCGCCCGTCAGCGACTTGTAGTTCTCGCCGAGCATGTCCTTGGCCGTCAGCGACTGGCTCGATGCCGAGTCACCGCGAATGTGGATGCCGTGCTTCGCCTCGATCGCCTGTGCCAGCCCGCCGTTCCAGCGGCTCTCGGTCGAGGTCTTCGGGTCGAACATCACCGCGTGGGTCATCTGGTCGATGATGTAGACCTTGCCGTCCGAACCGATGACGTAGTGGTCGCCCTCGACGAATTCCCAGCGCGCGGTCGCCGCCGACTGCACCCGAGCAAGCAGGTCGTCGACGTCCTTGGGTGTCGCGTTCGGGAGGTCCTGCTGGATCAGTTCCTTGACAGCCTCGGCGCCGTCCTTGGTCATCGTCGCCGGACCTGACGGCTGGTCGGCGGTCCGACCGAAGTGCTCCGGGGTGAGACCGCCGGATTTCAGCTGCGCGGTGAGGAACTCGTGCGCGTATTCGACGCGTTCCTTGACCTGCGGCGTCGCGTCACTCGGCCCGTCGGCGATGATCCAGGTGGTGTCGGAGTAGTGCAGTGCCTCGTCGATCTCGTCGATGACGGCGATATCGCCGGCCATCTTCTTGTTGCGCAAATGGCCGAAACCCGCGTCGCTGAGTGTGCCGACGAAAACCGTTGCCCGGTCCAGGTTTCCCGAGCCGACCACGCCATTGGGCGACATCCGCACCAGGTTGTAGGAATCCTCGCCGAGCACCTTGAAAACCTGCTCGTAGAGTCGCATCGCGTCATTGGCGAGGGTGTCGCGGGTGGTGAAGACGTGCACGTTCTTCCCGCCCGCGGCCTTCATCATGGCGTCGGCGAGGAACACCATCGTCTTGCCCTCACCGGCGGCCATGTTGATCGGGCCGTTGCGCATGGCCATCGCGCCCATCACCTGGGTCGCGTACATCGTCTTGCCGTCCTTGATGACAGCGCCGTCGGCGTCGTACTTGGTCGTGCCACGGCGGATGACCTCCGTCGCCGCGGTCACCGCCCTGTGATACTCGGCCATTCCTTCGGCATCGCGCGCCGCCCACTTGGCACTGCCCGCCAACGCCTCAGCCAGCTCTTGCGGGGTCCGCTTGCCCCACTCGACCGGGTCGTACGCGGCGAGAATGTCCTCGGCTTCGGCCATCAGGTCGCGCGGCGGTCCGTCGGGTTTGTCCTCGACCGCTTCGTCGCCGCGCAGCGCGCGCAGCGATTCGAGCGTTTCCTCGTCGAGGCTCGGCCGACGCGGCGCCGCTTCGGGCCAGGAGTCGACGTCGGTGTGCTTGGTGCCGTGGTGATCGAAATGCTGAACCCGGTCGTAGATCCCGAGCTCGTCGAGCGCCGCCTTCACTCGGCCCGGGGCCGGCTGATAGGCGCCTGCCCAGTCGTGCACCGCGACCAGTTCGCCCTTGACGAATTGGCCACGGAACGCGGCGTACACACCCGCGTTGTGGAACGCCTCGTGTTGCAGCGTGCTGCTGACGTACCACTGCCCGTCGTGGTCGACCACGATCGTGCGCATCGCGTCGGCGGTGCCGCCTGCCCAGCGCTGCAGCAGCGGTCCGCTACGCGGGGTGTCGATCTGGCTGCGGCCGTTCTTGGCGATGACTTCGTCGCCGTCCTCGCTTCGGGGCCGCGCCCGCCCCTCGGCATCGCTTGCCTTGCTCGTCTCCTTCGCACCCTCGGCCTTGGGGGCGGGTTGCGGCCCGTCTTTGGTCCAGGTGTTGTTCTCTGCGTCGAATTTGTAGCGGTAGTCCGACATTTCGTCGCTGTTGAACCGGAAGACGCCGCGCGACAACGGCTTGTCACGACCGCGTACCTCGCCGGCTCCCTCCACGGGCGGGGTCGACGGCTTCTCCTGTCCGTACAGCGGACGCAGCGGTTGATCGCCGTCGCGGTACTGCCGGAACAGTTCACGTCCCTCATGGGGAGACTTGTTGCCGTGCAGCGCTTCCCAGATCTGCTGGAAGCCGATGACGCCACGGGCGAACTGCTTGAACCCGGGCCAGGTCGGCCCGAGCAACGCCGAATCGACGAGCCGCCAGCGATTGCCGGTCACCGGATCGTGGGTGCCCGCGTTCGACCCCGCTCGCCCGCCCTCGCCGCTCGGCTTGCTCGACTCGCTCAACTTGTCGGCCTGAGACTTCGACCCGTCGCCGGTGTCCGATTCGGGGCGGTTGTGCACCACCGATTCCGCGCCCTCGCGGTGGCTGTTGACCGGTTCGACTTCGACCCTCGAGGTGATGGACGCGCCGTCGTCATCGCCGCGCCGAGAGCCAGGTGCGACCTCATCGGACCGGTGACCAGCCGAGATGTTCGACTCGTGCGATGTGCTCGCCGAATCGCGGACTTGCGACTGCGGGGTCGCGCGCGTCAACTCCGGGCCAGGCTGTGTCATCCGGGAATCGGCACTCTGGCTGCGCGGACTCGACGACGGGGTGACCGAGCGCTCCGAGGTCGACGGCGGCTTCGCTGAGCTCTGCGCAGAATTGTCACCGGTAGGTCGAGTCAGCTGTTCATGCTGTCCGGTCAGCCGCGGGTGCTGGCTCACGACCGAATCACTGACCGGCGCATCATTCTTGGGTGTCGTGGCCGAGGTCGAGTCGCTATCATGTCCGCCTGCGCGATTGCCCGAACTCTCGGACGTATCACGCGAACCGTCGGTGTGCGTGCTCGCGGACGAATCATGCGTCGTGTCGCGAGGATTGGTCGAGCTAGTAGTACCGGTGCCGTCGTGGCCGTCCGACCGGTCGCCGGTCGCACCCGCGTCATCGCCGGTCGACCGGCCGGAGTCGGTCGCGTCCCGGCTCGCGGTGTTCGGATTCGGCACATCACTGTCGGCCGACGACTTCGACGGCGTCGCACCGTCGCCGGACGGCACCGATCCCGGCTTCGGCCCGACCCCATCGGTGCGCGGCGGCGGCGTCGAACCACCGTCGTGCACACCGACGTTCACGTCGACGTGGACATTCCCGCCGCCCGAACGGAGTCCGCGAATACCCCCGCTGAGCGCACCACCCGCACCCGCACCGAGCATGCGTGGGTCGAGCGTGAACGGTCCACCTTCGATGATCTGCTTGGCGACGCCGCCGCCGACCATACCGCCGAAAGCACCACCGACGCCCTGGCCGCCCAGCTGCAGCACCTGCTGCCAGGTCTTGTTGAACTCGGTCCCGGTGATCTTGGCGCCGCCGTGCTTGATCAGGTCACCGGTCGCCTTGCCGAACAGGGCACCGAACGCGCCACCGAGCGCGCCACCGAGCGCGAAATGCCCGACCGCGTTCCAGTCGACCCCGTCACGGTGGTCGGCGGCCATCTGACCCAGCTGGATCAGCAGATCGAGAATCACCTGCTGGAGCATGGCGTTCAACGCCGCCTGGATCACCTCGAGCAGCAGGCGCTTGAGCCAGGCGAAGACCAGCTGCCAGAACGTCATCGCCGCGGTCTGCACGGCGGGCGCGGTCGGCGGGAAGAACCACGCGATCGCGATCTCGACGACCAGCTGCACCAGACCGGCGATGATCATGATCTTGTTCTCTTGGATGGCGCAGCCGACCTTGTCGCACGTCGACGCGACATTCTTCATCGACGCCGCGATCGCCTGCAACGACGAGGTGTCGGATTCGTCGATAAGGCTCTCCAACGTCTTCGCCATCGAGCCGCCCTTGGCCGAGCTGTAGCTGGCGATGATGTCGTCGATGACATCGCTCAGGCTCTCGACCAGATCGGTGAGCTCGGCAGCCGACCCCGACCACACATCGGCCAGCGCGAACATGCCGTTCTCGCTGCCCTGCGGCCAGGCACCGCCGGCGAGGTAGCTGAGGAATTGCAGATCCTCGGGAATCTTCAGGTCGGATTTGGCGATCGCGTCGGGAATTGCCATCTACTGCCCGCTCCGCCAACCGGCCCGCTGCCACGCGTCCTGCGGCGTCGTCTCCTGTTCGACCTCCTGCGCCGGCTTGCGCCGTTCCTTTCGCTTGTTCTTGCTCTCCCCCGCCGCACCGCCCTGCGGGGACGCGCCGGTCGCTGGCATACCCGGCATACCGGGCGGCATCATCGTGGCGGATGCGCCGGCGCGCTGCCCGGTCGTCGCCGCCGTCGCCCGGGTCGCCAGCTTCTCACCGTCGTAGGCGGCCTCGGTGACGCGACCCTGCAGCGTGCCCGGCACGGTCGGACCACCACGTCCGCCGCCCGGCGACCCGCCACCCGGTGCGCTCTTGTCCACCGGCAGACCGGTTGTCGGATCGATGGCGCGATAGCCGAGCGGGGCAACCACACCCGGCTGGCCGTCGGTTCCGGTCGTGATGGCGTCGGTCAGGGGTGCGCCGGACACGGACCCGAGCGAGCTGCCGAGGTCGCTGCCGGTATCGGCGAGACCGGACACGGTCGACCCATCGGGTGCGGGCGACTGGGCGTAGTTGACGACCGGCGCGCCCCCGCTACCCAGACCGGTTCCCGCGCCGCCGGGCGTCGGGGTCCCTGATCCGCCACCGGCCCCGGAGGATCCACCCGAGGTGCCGCCACCAGAATTCCCGCCGCCACCACCGGATTTCGGCGGGTTGTCGGCATCGGAGTTCTTGCCGAAGTTCGGGTCCGAACTGAGCGGGCCCTTGTACGGGCCAGGATTGCCGTGCGCGTCCTCGTTGACATAGTTGGTCAGAATCCACTGCGCGTACAGGTCCTCACCCAACGAGAACGCCTTGCCCGCCGCCTCGACCGACCGCCCGTAGTTCACCAGCAGTTGACCGAAGACCGGGATCGCGCCTTCGGCATTCGACCCGGTACTCGCATTGCCGACCAAGGCGTCGACCGCCGAGAGGTAGCCCTTATCGCCCGCGGCGAACTGTTCGCCGAGTTCGTCGTCGCCCCAGGGCTGACCGAGCCGGTCCAGGTTGTCGCTGAGGCGCGTGAGGATGTCGAAGAGCCCACCCGAGAGGCTCGGAAACTCGGCAAGGCGTTTGCCGCCCTCCATCAGCTTGTCGGGCTCGACCTCGATGGGCGCACGGGAGGTGTTCGACGGCGAGGTGTACGAACCGCCCGAATTCCCACCGCCGGAGTTGCCACCGCCGGAATTCCCACCGCCCGAATTCCCACCACCGGATGGGCCACCGCCCGAGTTACCACCTCCGGACGGGCCGCCACCGGATCCTCCCGAAGACGGCGTATCGGGGTCCGAACCCGACTCGTCGTCACGGTCGTCCTCGTGGCTCGGCTGTGACGGTGACGGAGTCGGCGAACCGCCCGAGTGTCCGCCGGAGCGCTGACCGGGCTCATCGCCGCCGGGGTACTTCGGATCATGGGGACCGTGCGGATGTTTCGAATCGTCGGGGTCGTGCGGATGTTTCGGATCGTTGGGATCGTGCGGACGCTTCGGGTCGTGCGGATGCTCAGGGTCACGCGGCTCCCACGGCCACCGCACCCGCCCATCAGCATCGGGCCAACCGAAACGACCACCGGGACCGAAAGGAGAGTTCCAGCCTCCGGGCCCGGTGGGCTGGGGCAGGAACGGATTGCGCACGGGGTCGGGAAAGGGCGAGGTCACCGTCGCCCCTTGTTCTCCGCCGCGTCACACACCCCGCCATCGTTGCCCCGACCGCGCGAGGGCGTCCGGTGGCGAACGCGGAGTTCACCTGCGATTCAGCTGTTCACCCAACCGTAAGCTCGGCGGCCGTCACCACGGGGAAACTCGCGGTCACGACAAGCCCGTGCGGTTCGGCGATATCGACGAAGAAGAGCCCGCCGTACTGCGTGACCAGCGTCGCCGCGATCGACATCCCGAGCCCCGACCCGCCCGATGTCGCCTGCGCCCCGCGAAAGAACCGGGTGGTGAGCTGGTCGAGCTCATCGGCCGAGACGCCGATACCGTTGTCCGACACCGAGACAACGACCGATTCGCACTCGCGGCCGACACTGATCACCGTGCGCGCGTCCCGTCCGGCATACCGCACCGAATTGCTCAGCGCCACATCGAGTACCTGACTGAGCACACTCGCCGGCACCGTCGCGATCAGCCCCTCGTCCACGGTGTCGGAGGTCAATGTCATGCCCGCGCGCACGTACGCGTCGAGCCAGGCGTCGATCCGCTCGCGCACGACCACGACCGGGTCACAGCGCGGTGCGGCGGGCACCGTCGACCCGGCTTCTCCGCCATTGCTGAGCAATCCATCGAGTAGTTGCGACAACCGGTCGACCTCGCTCACCACCCCGACGAAGGTCGCCGCCGCCTCATCGTGGGCAACCATCGGCCGCAACGCCTGGAGGCGAACGGCCAACGCGGCCAATGGATTTCGCAGCGAATGGGCGGTATCGGCAACAAGTTGGCGTTCGGCGGCGGCCAACTCGGCCACCGCCCTCGTCACCGTCTGCACCCCCACCGCGAGTTCGGCGATCTCGGGCGGTCCGGCCGCCCGCCTGGTCGGTGCCCCGTGCGCGCGCACCGGCAGGGTCGAGGTCAGCGCACCGACCTCGCGCAACAGTTTCGACACCGGCCGCAAGATCCACCCGGCGACCCCGAGCGCGAGCGCGAGAAAGACGAGTATCGCGGTCAACGTCACGCAGCCGAGTTGGATCCAGCTGTCGGCGATCCCGTGCCGCGTCGCCTCGGTCGAGATCGCGATCACCACCACCCCACCCGCCTGCGGCCAGGTCCCGATCGGCTGCGCCACGATCATCGGGCGCTCGGTCCACGGGTACAGCGGCTCGGGCGGCACGAATTGGTGGGCATTAGTCGTCACTTCCACCACCCGTTGGTTGCCTCGGTCGACCCCGAGGTCCACCATGACCCGCCCGCTGTTGGCGATCACGAGCAGCCCATTGCCGGTCTGCTCGTAGTACGACTGTGCGGTGGCCTCGAGTACACCGGGGCTCGCCGAGGCCATCGCGGCGAACCGGTTGGCATCCTGGATCCGCGCGATGACCAGACCCTGGGTGCGGCTACCCGCGATCGCGTAACCGATTCCGGTCGCGAAACAGATCATGCAAATCGCCGCGAGCAACGTGAACGAGGTGACCAGCCGAACACGCATCGCCGCTCACCGACACCAGCGGTAGCCGAAGCCGTGGATCGTGGTGATCAACCCGGGCCGATTGAGCTTGGCGCGCAACGCGCCCATGTGCACGTCGAGCGCCCGCGAGGTCGACGAGGTCTTCTCACCCCAGATCTCGAGCATGATCGTTTCGCGACTGACCGCGACCCCGACCTGGTCGGCGAGAACGCGCGCGAGCGCGAATTCCTTCTGCGTCAACGAGACCGGTGCACCGGCGACCTCGACGTGGCGGGCCGCCAGGTCGACGCGGACATCCCCGGTCTGCACGACCGTCACGACCTCGTCGACCGGGCTCACGCGCCGCACGATGGTCTCGATGCGCGCAGCGAGCTCGCCGACGCGCGGCGGCTTGACCATGAAGTCGTCGGCGCCGGCCCGCAAGCAGGACACGACGGCGAGCTCGTCACCTTCGGCGGTGAGAATGATGACCGGGATGGAACTGACCTTGCGCAGCTGGCGTAATACCAGGTACCCGTTCACATCCGGCAGCCCGAGGTCGAGCACGACCGCGTCGTAACCGGTGTGCGAGGTGAGCACTTCGAGCCCGTTGGCGAAGTGGTCGACCACGGCGAAACCATGCGCGCGAAGCCCTTCGACGACCGCGGCCGCCACACCGGCGTCGTCTTCCACAACCACTACCCGCACGACCCTGGTCCCTTCACACACGTCCAGGAGCTACCTGAACAAGGGGTGAGGATACAACACCAAGATTTTCCAGCCTTGACAGAATTGCCAACTATCGAGTAGTGACACAATGCCATTAAATGTCACATCGTAGCGCGATCCGGCAGGTCAGGCGGTGGCGCGACCGGCTGTCCCCGCGCCGGCGGCGCCGAGCTGAGGCGGGACGGCGATCGGCTGGAAGCCGACCAACCGCGGCGCCGGCGGCAAGCTGGTGAACCGGCGACGAAGATTACTCAGTTGCCGGAACACCTCACGCAGTTCCTCGTGCAGCAGGCGGATCTCCTCGTGCAACTGCTCGGCCTCCTCGATCAGGTCGGCCTGGAAGATTCGCCCTTGCTCGAGCTGTGCGCGCTCGGCCCGCGAGCGGGCGAGCGTCTCCTCGGCAGGCGTCCGTCCCGGCATCGACCGAGCGCTGAATTCGGCACTCCGGCGGCGAACCGAAGCGACCCTTTCGATGTCGCGCATCCCAACACCCAACCTTTCGATCTTTTCTCGAACCCGTATCGAATTAAGCGCTCCCCCTTCCGGAAGGTCAATAGTCAAGCCATTTATTTAGTATTCACTTTGCATGCCACTGCGGATCCCTGGGAATCTTTAGATTTCCTTGATAAACCCTGGAATCCCTTGAGGAGCATCCTCGTACACAATTGAGACCCGGTCTGATCACCTACACCGAATCGGACGGTAACCCGCTCGACACAAAACAACCGGATACTTTCTGTAAACGACGACGACTGATACGCGAAATCGCGCATCCCGGTCACGGTCAGCTCAACCTGTCGACCTGCTCGCGCGCGCGTTCGGCCGCGGGCAGCCGCGCGGCCAGAATCAGGATCACCGCCATCATCACGACAACGAGGAGCAGGAGCGCGACGACACCGTGCCGGAAGCCGACGAGAAACGCGGTGCGCACCGCGCTCGCCAGTTGCCAGCCGAGTTGGTCGTCGACCGAGATCGCGGTCGCGACACTGCGGCCGAGTGGTTCACCGGTGACGGTGAGCCCGTCACGGGCGGCGACCTGGGCCGGTACCACGAATTTCGCCTTGTACCCCTCACCGACGAGGCCACTCACCATCGCGACCCCGAGCATGCTGCCCAGCTGCACGACCACCGACTGCGCCGCGAACGGGATGCCGTGGCGCGTGGCGGGCAGCGCCGCGCTGATGGCGCCGAGCGCGACGGTCATCACGATGGCGAGCCCGGCGTTGACCACCGTCGCCATCACCACGATCGGCACGAGTCCACCGTCGACATCGGCCAGCAAACCGACAGCGAGACCGTCGAGAACGGTCGTCAACCCGACGATCAGCGGCACGATCGAATTCGTGCGCCGGTAGAGCGCCGCGCCGGCCCACGCGCCGAAACCCGTCGCCGCGCAGGTCGGCCCGAAAATCGCGAAGCCGGCGAGGACCGGGTATTCGGTGCGTACCGCCTGCAGGTACTGGACGACGAGAAACACCATGCCGAACGTGGCGACAACCGCGGTGGCGAGTGCGAACATGGCCGGACGTACGCGCGGCTCGGCCCGCAACAGCCAGTCGTGCGGCAGTTCGACCGCGCGCCGCATCATGGTGGCGACCACCAGCAAGCCGGTGCTGGCGATCAACGTCACCAGCACCGCGGGCGAGGTCCAACCCCAGTCCGGCGCGGTGATGAAGCCGAGGGCGAGCAGTGCCGCACCGGCGACGGTCGCGATGACGCTGGGCCAGTCGACAACCGCGTCCGGGTCCGGCCGCGAGGCGGGAACGAGCACGATGATGCCGACGAACAACGCGATCGCGATCACCGATTCCACCGCGATCACCCGCGTCCACCACACGTGCCCGAGCAGCAACGCGCTGATCAGCGGCACCACCGTCACCCCGGCCGCGATCGCGGCGCCCCACAGCAGAATCGCTTGCGCCCGTTGCAAACCCGGGGCACTCGCCCGCAACAGCGTCGCCAACGCCGCGGGCACCATCGCGGCGGCGCTCACGCCCATCAGGATCCGGGCGATCATCAGCGGCAGCGAGGTCGTCTCGAGGGCCAGATGGGCGAATTGGCCGATCAGATATCCCAGGTAGCCGTAGGTGAGCAGCGGTTTCGGGCCGAAACGGTCGCACAGCACGCCGCCCAGCATCAGAAACGCCACGTGGGAGATCACATACGACTTCGGGATCCATAGCGAGAAGGCAAGGACATCGCGGTCACCGAGCTGCTGGAGCAACGTGGGCACCGCGATGGCGTGCATCGAGATGTCCTTGCTCACCAAGAATCCGGTCGCGCACACGATCAACAGGACCGGCCAGCGTCGACGTGGCAGCCCGACCTGGTTCGGCGCGGGTTCAGCCGGTGCGGACCTGGTCGAGCGGAGGCTCCGAACTGTCACTTGTACCCTTACTGGCCGCGCGGTTCCCCTGCGGAGCAGTTTCGGCCATCGGCGCCAATCCCGCCAATCGACGTGGCGCGAGCAGTTCGTCGACCTCGGCGCGGGTCAACACGCCTTCGGCTACCACCAGATCGGCCACGCTCGTCCCGGTGGCAAGGGCCTGTGCAGCGACTTTCGCGCACTCGGCATAGCCGAGCTCGGGTGCGAGCGCGGTGACGACACCGACCGATCGGCGCACGCCCTCGGCCAGATACTCACGGTTGGCGGTGATGCCCGACACGCAGGCCGTCGCGAGGGTATCGACGGCCGCGGTGAGGTGGGTCAGCGACTTCATGATGCTGTAGACGATGACCGGCTCGAAGGCGTTCAGTTGCAGCTGTCCGCCTTCCGCGGCCAGGGTGACGGTGAGGTCGTTGCCGATCACCTCGAAGGCGACCTGGTTCACCAGCTCGGGGATGACCGGGTTCACCTTGCCCGGCATGATCGACGAACCAGCTTGAGCGGTAGGCAGATTGATCTCACGCAGCCCGGCCTGCGGGCCGGAGGAGATGAGCCGCAGGTCGTTGCAGATCTTGGAGAGTTTGACCGCCACCCGCTTGAGGATTCCCGAAACCTGCACGAAGTCACCGCAGTCCTGCGTCGCCGCGATGGGATTGTCGGCGAGGGTGACCAGTTCACCGGTGATCTTGCGCAGATGGCGGCAGGCCAGCTCCGCGTAGTCGGGGTGGCCGTTGATGCCGGTGCCGATGGCGGTGCCGCCGATATTGCACTCGAGCAGCAGTAGCGTCCCCTCGGCGAGCCGGTCGCAGTCCTCGCGCACCATGGTGGCGTAGGTGCCGAATTCCTGGCCGAGGGTCATCGGCACCGCGTCCTGCAACTGGGTGCGTCCCATCTTGATGACGTCGGCGAATTCGATGGCCTTGCGGTCGAAGGCATCGGCGAGGCCGGCGAGCGCGGCGACGAGTTCGCGCAGGTAGCCGACCAGGCACAGCTTGATCGCGGTCGGGTAGACGTCGTTGGTCGACTGGCCGAGGTTGACGTGGGTGAGCGGGTGCAGTCGGTCGTAGTCGCCGCGCGCGAAACCGAGCAGCTCGAGGGCCCGGTTGGCGATTACCTCGTTGGCGTTCATGTTCGATGACGTGCCCGCGCCGCCCTGGATGGGATCGATGGGGAACTGGTCGAGCAACGCCCCGGCCCTGATCTCCGCGCACGCCGTGCTGATCGCGTCGGCGCGGCGCGGGTCGAGCAGTCCCAATTCCCGGTTGGCTCGGCACGCGGCCTGCTTCACCGCCGCCAATGCCGCGATGAGCAGCGGGAAATCGCCGATCGTGGCGCCGGTGACGTGGAAGTTCGCCAAGGCTCGCGCGGTGTGCACGCCGTAATAGGCGCTCATGGGCACGGCGAGGGCGCCGATCGAATCATGTTCCAGTCGGGACTCGGCCATCGATTGCGCGGTCGACATCAGCACTCCTTGCGATTGTCGTTTCGACGCCGGCGACAGCGCGCTCGGCGCCACGACGTCGAGACAGAGTGAAGCATCGGCGCGACAGTGCCGACGTCGCGAGAGAGCCTCGTGGACAAGGTGTTCATCTGGATGAACACCACCAACGCGGAAAGCACACTCACCTAACAAGGAATTAACGGAAAGTCGACAGCTAGTTGATTATCGCGCCGGTAAGCTCCGTTGCTCGACGACAAGTGAGGGCGAAACCATGGCTGAAACAATTGTTATTTCGCCGGGTGAAGTGCGCGCCGGCGGCAACGAACTACTCGCCGCGAAAGCCGACTTGGATGCCGTTCTGACCACCCTGCGAACGGTGGTCGCCGCCAACGGCACCGAAACCTGGGGTGATGATTCCTATGGTCGGCAATTCGCCGACGGGAAAACCGGGTATCGCAGCTCCCGGACGAACCTGCTCGACGGTATCCGTGAATTCGCGACCACGATCGGCGAGTTCGGGACCGGCTTGATCGGTGCGGCCGACCGAACCGATCGCACCGAGACCGGCAATACCGCGCGCTTCTGAGGCGCACCTGTGTCGCTGCACTGGCCGTCCGAGTTACGGCTGCTCACCTACGTCATCGGGCAGGTCTGGCCCGACGGCGACGAGGACAAGATGTTCGCCATGGCCCAGGGCTGGCTCGACGCCGCCGCTGTCATGGAGTCGAGCGTCGCTCCCGCGCTGCGCGCTGCCGAACAACAAGCACTGCGTGGCTATGTCAGTGGCAGCGGGCGCGCTTTCATCGCCACCGAACTCGACAAACTGGTGGTCGGCGAGCAGTCGATCGAGCAGCTGGCCGCCAACTTCCGCCAGATCGGTACGTCCACACGGCATGCGGCGACCACCATCGAAGAGACCAAGATCATGATCATCTTGTCGGTCACGATGCTTGCCGCGCAGATCGCCGGCGCGTGGTTGTGGCCGCCGACCGCGCCCGCGGTCGAGGCCGCGGCGATCGGTGCCACGCGCGCGACGGTGTACCGGGTGAGCAATCGCGCGCTCGCGGTCATCGGCGAGATCCCGCATCTGGGTGAGCAATTGGTGAAGGTACTGCGCTATCTACCACGGTTGTCCGATGAGCCGGGACGCGTCGCGCGCATTCTCGCCCAGCGACCGACCGCTGTGGCCGCCAGAGCGACTCCTGGTCTCTACGAGGGTTTCGTCGGCGCCGGACTACGCGGCACCACCGCGCGCGCGTTGGCCGAGCTGCCCGCCGACACCGTGAAGTTCTTGCTGGAGAAGGGCATCAACAACGTCATCGTCTCCGGCGGGCTCGACGTGATGGTCCAGGGCATTCAGCTGGCCGAGGGTCACCGCGACGAGTTCAACACCACCGAACTCGGAATGTCGATCGCGGCCTCGGTCGGCGGGTGGTACGCGGGCGCGCTCGTCGCGACCCATGTCGGCCGTTTCGGGGCCAAGTTCCTCACCGGGCTCGGCAAGGATCCCACGGCTGGGCTGTGGGGCGCCGGCCTCGGGATGGCGGCCGGCACCGTGCCGACCGTGGTATCCACCCTGGTCGGCGGTGGGATCGCGGCGGGCTTCACCGGGTCGTTCGATCCGACCGTCGGCTTGATCGGCGCATTGTCGGCCAACTCGATCATGGGTCTGCAACGCGGCTACATCGGCATGCGTGGACTCGAGCCGGCCGCGACACGCGGCGATGACGGGGTGATCATCGCGACCGACCGCGCCCTCGGCAGAACCCGGACGGACGGCGGCGCGGGCTCGGCCGACCAGCCCGATGGCAATGGCCGGCCGACCACGCTGGCCCAACCACCAGAGGCACCGACGAAGTCGACCTCGGAGTTGATCCAGGAGGTTCGCGCCCGCGACGTGTCGGGATATCGGGAGGCCCGCGACCGAGATCACGCGGCCATGCGATCGGATACCCCACCCGCGCAACCACGCGCGCACCGCGATGCCCATCTTGCCGAGCAGCGGAGCACGATCAGCGAATTGTCGCGCAGTCAGCGGGCCGTGCTCAACGCCGAGCTCGATCAGGTCCGGGCGCGCAGTAGAGCGACAACGCCCGACGACCCCGCATTGACCTTCGCCACTGAGCGACTCGGAGCGGCACAACTGGCCGACGCTCGTGTTCGCTCCGATGTCGAACGTGCCCTGTCTGATTCCGCCGCCCCGGCCCCGGTCTCCGCCTCGCGCGCCCGAACCGATGCCGAGGCGTCGGACACCATCGCATCGACCGAGCTGCCGCCACACCGACGGGCAGAGTCGGGCGAGGACCAGGCGATCACTCCCGCACCGCGACGTGACACCGACATGCCGGAGGACAGCGCGGACGTCGCCGGATCCGAAACCACACCGCCACAACGCGATAGAGCCAGCTCTTCGCACCACGAGTCGCACGCTCGACGCCGTTCCACCGACGACGGCTCCGCCGAACACGACTCGACCGGTGATCGTCGCCGCTCGACCGACGACGACTCGACTGCCGAATCCGCACCGCGTCGGAGCACTGCCGACGACTCCACCGACGCGCCGCTCTCGCGCGCAGCCGAGGCAGAACTCGCCAACGCCGACGGCCGCATCGCCGATCTCAAAGCCGCGCAAGTCAATTCGGCCCGAGCGCTGGACCAAGCCAACGCCCGAGGTCTCGAGCAGGCGACTACGCGCCGGGACCTGGCGCGTGCGGACTTGGCGCACGCCAAGCGCCTCAACGACGCCGACAACGAGATGCTCGTCCGGCGGCGCGGTGATGAAGAGTCCGCCCCGGACGAACTCAGGCCGACGATGCGTGCTGCCATCACCGACCTCGAACGCCAGATCGCCGCCCGTGACCGCCATATCGACGATACCGCCGCCCGCGTCGCGATCGCCGAGCAGCAGCTGAGCACTGTGCGCGCCCCGCTCGACCGGGCGGCCGACGAGCAGGACCGGGCGATGGCCGCGGCGCGCAAGGCCGTCGGCGACCTGCCGAGTCCGAGTCGCGGCGAAGGTGAACAGTTCACGAACCACGCCGCGCGACTGCGCGCGGAGCTCGACGAATTGACCACGACCCACGACAATTGGCGCATCGAATCCGGTGTCGCCCAACGCCGAATCGAGGCCGAACTGGCCGCGCTCGACGCGAGCTCGCGCACCGAACGAAGCATGATCGACGGCGGCTACATGAGCGGCAAACCACGCCCGCGCAAGCTCCCGCTCGACCACACCATGCCGGATCCGTTCAGCGCCCCGCTCCCACCGGCGGGTTTCGACTTCTGGCTGACAGGGGGCCCCGATGCACAACCCACTCCACTCCCCACCGACGACGAGCATCCAGACCCCGAGCCCGACCAACCGCCCGAACCCGACTGATGACCCGGACTTCGCCTTCACCTTGCGCGCGGAACCGGTCGCGACGGCCCCGTCCGATCCCCTCGCCGACGCGCACCGCACCGCGACCCGACTCGCCACGTCGATCACCGACATCGTGATCACCGCCGGTCCCCCACAGTGGCGTTCACTGCACATCAGCACCTCGGTCACCACCACCACGATCACCGCCGACGCGGTCTTCACCACTGCCGACAACCGGGCCTTCGAAGTCGAACTCCCTACCGAGGCAATCGAATTGATTCAGGTTCTGCGGCTGGCGACCATCGCTCTGCGGAACTATCCCTGGTGGTACGCGGCCATCGAACGCGACGACTCGGCCGCGATCACCTACGACTTCGGCTACGGCGAACATCCCTTCCCCCCCGAACGTCTACTTCCCGCCACGGCCTACCGCGCCGATCTCGCGGTCTACCCGCGTGAACGGCTGCCGGTCTGGTTGGCCGCCCACCTGGCCGTCGACGACGGGTGGCGAGTGGGACCGACCCTGGCCGCTGCCCGCGCCGACCCGGCGGCGGTCGCGACGGCGGTCCGGTTTCTCGCACCGACGACCCTTTTCGCACGATGGAGCGTCCTCGCGGCCGCCGCGGTCACCGTCGGAAGTATGTGGGGTCCACGGATTCTCGGATCATCCGCGGTTTTCGAAGCGTCCGACGGCGGGGGCGCGACGCTGTCGCTGCTGCCACGCGGGCGTGCGGTGCTCTCGGGCGGGCTGTGGAACGCGCGAGAACTCGACGACGCCTACCACAGCGGTGGTGCCATGCCCCGATTCTTCACCGGCGCCCCGGACTGGCTCGACCTGAGCGTGCTCAATCCACGCGCGCTCACCGGCGAGATGTCGTTCTGCTACTGGTGGGACGGGTCCGGGTGGGCGTGCGGCCAGTCGCCGGACCCCACGACCATCGGACCGGCGATTCCCGGTATGTGGACCCCGCGCACGGTCGTCGATATCGTGTGCGCCGTCCTCGGCCCGACGGCGGTCCGATCAGCGGTGGCGACGCTGGTCGAGGCGGCCGAGTCCGGCACGGTGACCCGCGAGATCGGTTGCGCCGCCTTCGACATCGCCCCCGATGCCGAGACCGACACCGCGTGGGGGCAGCTCGCGCTCGCCGGGGTCACCCGATGATTCGGCACCGATCCCGCACTAGCCCAACTGATCTCGCAGACCCTTGATCGTCGCGAGCAGGTCGTCCAGCGGCGGCGGCGCCTGCTCCTCGGGGATCACCGCGCCCATCAGCGCGGTCGACTTCGCGGCCACGTCGAGCACCGCCGTACGCGATGCCTCGGTGACCGCGGCCGCGATCTCGGCGAAACCGAGCGCGCCGATATCGCCGCCGAACTTGATGTCGACGGCGATCCCGTCGGCGTTCACCGTTACCCGAACCCGCCGACGACTCGCGGTGCCGACGCCGACGAGTTGGGTGCGTTCTTCCTGAATTCGGTTGAGGTCGGCCATCTTCGCTTGAAAGTCGGTGACCACCTTGGCGAAATCATCCACGCGCAGGCTCCTTTCGGCCCAGATCGAGGTCAGCGATCCAGAATTCGGTGGCGGTCGTCGGGTTGTTCGACGTTGGTCGACGGTGCGGTCAGCGGCGCGCGCAGTGGCTGTGGCATCTGCGCGCGGAAGGCGGCGAGGTCGGGGAACAGGTCGGTGATCTGCGGCAGGCTGTTCGCGCGCGTGGTCAGCGGCGCGAGCAACCGGGCCTTCTCGGTTTCGACCTCGGCGGCCGCTACCTGCGCGGCCTTCACCGTCGCTCTGGCGATCTGGCCGAAGCTCACACCGCGGAGTTCGTCGGCGTAGACCGTCTCGATGATCGACCCGGACGCGTTGACCGTCACCGTGATTCGGCCGTGTTCGGCCGAGGCGGTCGCGGTCAACGCCGCTACGGCACCACGTATTCCCGCCATTCGGCCGAGTGTCTCGGTGACCGAGTCGAAAAGGTCGGCCGTCTCGGCGGCCGCGCGGTTGTTCTCCGGCCGGATCATGACACGGCCACCTCGGCCAACGCCTGCGCGAGCCCGTCGGACTCGACGCGCAACCCGGCGTAGCGAGCCAGGTAGTCGACAACATCACCGGCCGGAAGCTGCCCGGCCAGGTCGGGTAACAACACCAGAAACCGCGTCGGGTACGGCTCGGGCTCACCGACGAGCGCGACCAGCTGACCATCGCGCATCCGCAGCACGAGCAGCGGCTGGTCGTCCTCGGCGACATCGGCGAAGGGCGCCTTCACCGCCCATTCCAGGTCGGTGATGGTGATGTCGACCCAGCCGATGGGTGTGCTCGCGCCCAGCGACGGCCACTGCCGTGGATCGATCGAGACGAGCGCCGGGTCGGGCCAGGGCCGGCGGCGGTCGAGTTCGGTGACGAGTCGGCCGAGGAAGTCGAGGATCGGCTCCTCGGTGAACCCGCCCGCGAGCTCGACGGTCGTGGCAGGCAGTGCGCCGGCGGCCACCGCGTGCGCCAGCGCGGGATAGAACTGCTCGACCGTCGCGGCGTAGCTGACCCGGTCGATCAGGTCGTCGGCCGCGTCGACGATCAGCTGCGGGTCGGCGAGGTCATCGACGTAGATCATCGACGCGCACAGTTGCACGACCAGCGTCGGCTCGGCTTCGGCGTCGGCGGGCTCGGCCGTCGTGGGTGCGGCCCCCTGCGCGAGCAACCCACCGAGTGAGAACGGCCGATCCGGCGCCTCGATGAGCGACGGGTCGGGATAGGGATCGCCGGTGTTCGGGCGATACCGCAGGTACAGCTCGGCTTCGGCGGCGCTGAGCTCGGCGACGAAACCGACCTCCCAGGCCAGGGCGGCCGCGATCTGGTCGGTCGAGAGCAGCCCGTCGGGCAGCACTTCGTCGGTGGCGAGGAACCGTGGTTCGACCGCCGCCGTGCTGCCGAGGCTGACATGGAGGTCGTTCGTGTCGGTCGCGCATCTACCGGTCGCGTCGACGGCGCCGGGGGCGATGGTCACACAGGTGCCGCCGATAGCGACCACCATGGTCCCGTCGGCGTGTTTGCCGAGTAGCCGTGGCATATCCGCTCCTTATCTCGGGTGAGGCGACCGTACTGATCCCGACCGGGACGGGCGAGTCGAGCCGGGATCGGCGCACCTGGCGTTCATCTGCCCGTCACCGGGCTCACGGGACATTGCCATCGGCACGCACGATGTCGCGGGCGATGAGCGCGGCAGATCGCTCCAGCATCGGCCCGGCCGGCAGCTGGCCGATGAACTGCCATGGCACGAGTTTGGGTTTGCCGAGCCCGAGCACGGTGGCCGTCGCGGTGTCGGGGATGCCGAAACGGACACCGGTATCGGTGACGTAGAACAGCGCATCCCGGCGCGTGCTGTCTGGCTCGATCCCGGTCGCCTGCACGAATTCGCCGGTGCCCGTGGGCAAATAGACCGATCGGGCGCCGTCACCGGAGACGGTGGCCACCGGCGCGGCGGCCGCGTCGAGCGGAAGTGCCCGTCCGACGAGCACATTCAGCCGCGCGGCCTGCGCCTCGCCGGTGCGCGACCAGGCCGCGCAGGCGATCGGGTCGGTGTCGGTGGACACCACGGTCGGGGTCTTGGCGGGAAACTGCCCGACCGGCAGCACATCGAGCACCGGCAAGCCTCCGATGGCGTCGGGCGCGACGAGCGGAATCACGGTGTGCCCCATCGAATCCGAACTTCGCAGCAGCTCAGCGGTGAACTCGCTGATCTTCTGCACCCCGTCGGCGAGCACGACATAGGACTGCGCCCCGCTCACCGTCTCGACCCGAAGCACGGTGCCGACAACGAAGTTCCCGTTACGCACCCGGCTCGGGCCGCCAGCGCCCGGCACGATCGGCACGGCCAGGTCGGGCACGGCGACCGTCGCGTTGAGCAGGCTCGTCCCGACCGGGCGTTGGCGGACGCCGCGCAGGCCGAGGGTGGCGACCATCGCATCGCTGTTCATGTCGACGCGGGCGCGTTTGCCCTCGTAGATCAGGTAGGTCGCGCCGTCCCTCGTCACCAGCAACGCCTCGTCGGCCGCCGCGGCACGGACCTGAGATCCCAAGCGTGGTGGGCCGTCGAGCACCGTTGTCCGCACGCCGTCGATCGAGTCCTCACACAGCGTCCACGCCGAACTGTCGCGATCGCGGGGACCCGGCAGCGCCGATGGCGCGCCGGGAATGCCGAGCAGCGGACCCCGTGGCATCGAGGTCAGCTTGGTGTCGGAGACCGAGGTCGGCGCCTCGTCACTCTGGGTGATCAGCCGCGCCGAGGCGAGATTCAGCACCGGATGCAGCGTCTTGTCGACAACGACGTAGACCGCGCCGCTGCCCGACCCGAGCAGAATCTTCGCGTCGCCGACCTGTCCCTGCGGACGCAGGAAGGCGAGCACCGCGCAGCCGGCGGTGACCAGGATCGCGAGCACGAACCCGGTCATCAGCGAACGGAATTGCACGCGCATCGGATCGTGCAACATGCGCACGTCGCGACGCACGAGCGCGTGCTCGAAACGCTGCAGCAAAAAGCGATAGCCGTTTACCTGAGCGCGGGTTGTCAATTGTGCGGGCATGAGCGATTCCTCTACGCGCGTGAACAGTGTGTGCGTGAACCCGCACATTCGATCGACCTGTGGGAGGCTACCGCACCACAAGGATGCGTGCGATTGGAGATGACCGAGAGTGAATAACGAGATACCGCCCATGATTCCACGCCTGCCATTAGCCGTTGTACTACCGGCAATGGGCGCAGGCACGATGGCCGCGACCGGGGCAATCAGTTTACGCGCACCGCTGTGGTCGGCCATTGCGCTCGGTATCGCGATCGCCGCGCTCGGTGCGACAAGAATTCACCAAACGAATATTTGGCGAATTCTCCACATGCGCATCGAACTCTGGTTGCGAAATCGCCGAGGTGCGCTACCGGCACCCCCGACCGAGCCGTTCGATATCGCCATTCCCGACTCGCCCGGCGCGCAGTGCGGCATGCGGTGGGACGGCACGCATCTGATCACCATGCTCGCGCTCGACCGGACAACGGTCACGCCGACGCTGCTCGCGACCAACGGGCCGAGCAACGGGGTCACGCTCTCACTCGCCGATGCCGCCGATTGCCTCGCCCAGTTCGATATCCGCCTCGCCGCTATCGACGTGGTCACCCTCGGGATGCGCACCAAGGGGCCCGACGATGTGGTCCGGCTCTACGAACGCCTGCTCGGTCCGCTGCCCGCTGCCGCGACTCAAACCGTGTGGCTCGTCCTGCGATTCGACCCACTCGACAATGTCGAGGCGATCGACATTCGCGGTAGCGGCCAGGAGGGCACGGTCCGGACCGCGCTTGTCGCGACCCGCCGGGTCGCCGCGCGTCTGGCGAGTCAGCGGGTGCGAGTCACCGCGTTGACCGCCGCCGAACTCACGGCGGCCGAGTCCGCGATGTTCCACGATATCGCGCCGCAAGAGTGGACCGAGGGCTGGCGGACGCTGCGGACAAACGGCTTCGAGCTCGCTGGTTTCGGTCTCGCCCCCGACCATCTCGACGCCACGGACCTCGGCGCGGTGTGGCGGTTGCCTGCCAAATCGGTACTCACCCGAGTTCGGCTCACGCCGACGGCGGCGACCGCACCCGGCTCGCGTGCGAGCTCGGTCGCGGTGTCGGCGCTCATCCGGCGGGACCTGGCCGGCACCGGCCATCACGATGACGACGGCACGCCCCGTGAGCTCGGCCTGCGCGCGCTGCGCGGCTGCCAGCGTCAGGTGCTGCTCGACGGCGGCCAGCTGGAAGCCGCGGATCTGCTGCGCACGACGCCGCAGCAACTGGCCGAGTTCACGGTCGCCGCGGCCGGGTCGGGTCAGGTCATCGGCGCGACGCGCGAGGGACTCGGTGTCGCGGTGCCGCTGTTCGGCCCCGGCATCCGGCGGGTGGAGATCGTCGGCGGCCGCCGTCTCGCCATGCTCATGGTGTTGCGCGCGGTCGCCGTCGGCGCCCAGGTGATCGTGCACAGCTCGCGACCGGCGGACTGGGCCTGCCTGGTCGACGCCGTCGGCACCCCCACCGCGCTCGCGGTCTCCTCACCGGGCAGCGCCCAGTACACCGCGGCGGCGACGATGATCGTCTACGACGGTGTCGCCTCGACCGGCCAGGTCTCCGACGCGACCGCCGTGCACGTGCGAGCGGCCATCGAGGCACCGTCGGCGCTACTCGGGGCCGACGTGGTCCTGCTCGAGGACCCGACCGACCCGACCACGGTTCGGGTGCGCACGCAGGGCGAGGAACTCACCGTCGCGGTCGTGTCGATCGCGGCCGAAGCCGCCTATCTGACTCCGGCCGAGACCCGAGCCGAAGCCGAAAGCGCGCCGGCGGAAAGCGAGCCGGTCTTGGCCGCCGTATAACAACGATATGGGCCCGTCGCCAAGTGGCGACGGGCCCATATAGTCTGCCGATCGACAGCTAGAGATAGAAGTCGTCGGCGACCGAGCCGTCGGTGGCCAGCGCGTGCGCGAGCGCCTTCTCGACGGCGCCCTTGAGGGATTTGAGTTGGATCAACAGGTCGGTCATATCCCCCATCAACTTGTCGTGTGTGTGCTTGAACGCGGCAGCGCCGCCGTCGGCGCCACCCTGCCAAGCGATGCCGGTCAGGGACTTTTCGGCGTCGGTGGCATTCTTCTGCTCCTCGGTGATATTGGCTTCGTACCGTCCGAGATCGATGATCAGGGCTTGGACGCCCGCGGGGTCATACAGCATGTACTCGTTCCTTTCTAGTTGTAGTTGGTGCTCAGCGTTGTGAAACCGTCCATGCTCTCGTCATCGGCGGCGGCGACCTTCTTCTCACCCGCGATCAGCGCTTCGGCGACAAGTCCGAGATCCTTGTTGATCTCGCGAATCCGATCTTGCAACCGATTGGCGGCCGCCTCGAACGCTTTCTGGGCGCTACCTTTCCACTTCGGCTTCGCATCCTCCACCGCGGCGAAAAGACCATCGACCGCCTTGTCGATCGGGGCTATCACCGCGGCGTATTCATTCGCGTGCTTCTGGAAAGTCGCGAAATCGAGATGCACAGCATCTTGACCGGACATCAGGGGTCCTTTCATCGAGGGATGTGACATTGCCGGAGCACAAACTCCGGACGTTATTGGGGGATAATTCAGCGATGAATCACGGCATCCACCGACCGGTGGGCAACGACTCGATCATCGCCGCGATCACCTGGACGAGGCGGCGGTCGCTGCCGGGAGCGAGGGTGGTCCACACGCGCCCGTCCTCGGCGATCCGGCCACCGGCGATCACGCGACCGGCCGCGGTGTCGTAGACGGCGGCGGTCGCGGGCGCCCGGCTCGCCCACGCCGTAGTTCCCTCGTCGTTGTGGTAGCAGACCAGTTCGCCGAGTGCGGTCGGTTCCCGTAGGGCGAGCCCGAGGGTGGTGGCGTCGCGTTCGCAGAGCCCGAGGTGGTAGGCCGCTTCGGCGTGGTCGATTGCCGGATCGTCGAAGCGGGTGCGTAGGTCGTCGGTCGGCGCGGTCAGTGTCGGCACATCGGCGGGCGGGCACCGACCGAGCACGCCGACCAGGGGTTTGGCGAGTTCGACCGGGTCCTCGTCGCCCCAGACCGAGCGCACATCGAGCCCGTCGCCCGCGCGGATCGCGATGGCGTGGGCGAACCCGCGCCGTGCCAGGCACACCCTGGTCATCGCGTTGCCGCGCCGCAGCCGCAGCACCAACGCGCGCTCGGGGCGAGCGAGCACGGCGAACGCGGCGGCCAGGCCGTCGTCGACGACGGTGTGTTCCTCATCGAGCACACCGTCGGCACGCAGGTCCGACAGCGTCGCCGCCCGTGCTGCCGTGAACAGGTCAGGTGTCCGGTGGGTGTTGCGAACGGCGAGCACTGGCGGAAGAACCTGCACGCCGAGGAGATTCGCGACGGTGAGTATGCCGTCGACGGTGAGCGTAGTCATGCGGCACCCGCACCATCGGACGGACCAGCCTCGGCGCGCACGCCACCGAGCACGGCGGGCGCGGTGGCGAAACCGGCTTCGACCACGATGTAGTTCGCCGATTCCTCGGGCTCCGCCGCGCTCGCACGTTGCCCGCTCGCGAACGGGGTCGACGACGAGGTCCCCGCCGGTGTGGTCGGCGGCGCGACCAGCGGCGGGGCGGCAGAGGCACCGGAAACAGCCGAACTGAGCTGTGGCGCAACGGTTGTCGCGATCGGCGCGGTCGAGGAAACGACCGGGGTCATGACCAGCGTTTCGGCCCCGACCACGGTCGTCGGAGTCGGGGCGGGCAGGTGCAGGTTCGACAGGTCGATGGTCGGCACCGACCCGGTCAGGGTCTCCGGTGCGACCGTCGCGGTCATCGGTTCGGGCGTTTGCGGCAGATCCGACGGCCGGGCGAATGCCTGCTCGGCGAGCAGCGCAGCCGCCGCTGAGACCATGGGCGCCGGATCCTGCTCCCACGGGGTGGCGAGTTGGGTACTCGCGGACTCGTAGGTGGCCATCACTCTGGCCGCGAGGTCGCCGAGCTCGTCGACCTGATGCTCGGCCTGATCGAGCATCCCGGCCAGCGGAGCGCCGAGCAACGTCCCGTTGACCAGTTCCTTCGCGGCGTCGATCGCGGCGGTCAGCTCGCCGAGGTGCGGCATCGCGAGGTGCGCGATCTCGTACGACACCGCCTGTTCGGCCGCGACTGCCGCGTTCTCGGTCGCCGCCGCGGTGATGTCGTCGAACCAGTCGGCGAGCAGCGCCAATTGGGCGAGCCCGTCAGCGTTTGACTCCGAGGCCCACGCGGTGCCGATCATGGTCAGCAGCGCACGGTACTCGGTGCCTGCCCCGGCGAGGCCGAGCGCGAGCGTGGAATACGCCACACCCGCCTCAGCCATCGGCCCCGGGCCGGGCCCGGTACTCAGCTCGGTCGCGAGTTGCTGCGGCGCAACGGCATTCCACATCGTGCCGGTGAACCCGGCTTGCGGCGGCTCGAGCATCTACATCAGCGATCGGAAGAGATCGCTGCCGTCATCCTCGGTGCTCTCGACCAAGACGGCGTGCGCGCGCAGGTTGGCCGCGACCTGACGCAGTTGCTCGATCCCGCCCGCGTAGGACTGCTGGAACGAGTCACCGACCGTGCCGATGGTCTGCGCGGTGGTCCGCGAGACCGGGTCGAGCGCGGCTGCGACCGGGCTCAGCGACGCGGTCCGCAGGCGCAGACTGCCCTCGAGTCCGTCGGCCAGCTGGTCGAGCCGGCCGGCGGCGGTCCTGGCCAGTTCGTGATCGATTTCGATGCGGCTCATGGAAAATCCTCCTAGAGGCTGAACTTGACGTCGTCGTTGGTCGGCCCGGCGCCGTCGCCGGTCGGGGTGACGCCGATGACCGGTGTCGAGGCGTCAGCGGGCAGTCCGCCGACCAGTTCGTCGACGTGGCGTGCGTCGACGAACTCCTCGTGCGAGCCGCCGGATCGGGTGCGATCGAGCCCGGCGAGCCCACCTGCTCCCGATCCGGGCAGCAGCGGCGGCAGCACTTCACCTACGGTCACCGCGGCGCCGGGGGCACCCCCGGCGCTGCCGAGGGTCGGCCCCGTGAGCACCCCGTCGACCTGCCACGCGCCGAGCGGTGTCGCGGCGGGCGTCACCGGCCCCGCACCGTACGTGGCGGTCGACAGTGGCTGTGCCGCAGTGGTTGTCAGATCGCTCTTCGGGGTTGTCGTCGCCGTCGGCTTCTCGGTGCCGGTCGTGGTCTGTGGGAGCACCTGGGTGCCGACCTGCCCGACGAGGGAGAGCAGCGGGGTGACCACCTGCTGCAGCCGGCTGAACACCTGCTGCAAGTCGACCTGGCCTGCTGTCGAAGTTGCTTGCGCCACCAGTGGTTCCGTCGCAGCGGTCGAGGCAGCTCGACTGACTGTCCCGGTCGTGGGCGAAGCGGTCGTCGCCACCGTGCGCGCGCTGTTCGCCACCTTGGGCACCTTCGGCTTCTTGACCGGTACCGGTTTGCCCGCCTCGGTCATCTCGGCCGTGTGCCCGACCAGTTGCGCTTTGGTCTGGGCGGTGATCGTCATCGCCTCGGTCCCCGCCTCGATCGCACTCGCCAGCAGTGCCGCCTGTCCGGGCGGGGTGACCAGCGTCGGCCCGAGCGCGACCGAGGTCATCGCGAATCGTGTTGCCACCACGGCCATTTGCGCATATCCCGTCGCGACGGTGCCTGCGGCGGCTGCCGTTGTCAGGTCGACGCGCATGGCTTGATCCGAGATCGTGGCCGAGGTCGCCATGGTCTCGGTCGCGGCACCGGCCGCGGCTTTCGCCCCGGCCGACTCCATCGACTGCAACAGCTGCAGCCCCGTCGACAGCAGCTGCATCGCGGTGCTCACCGAGTCGACAACGGTCTGCAAGACCGCCTGCGGGCTCACCGCGCCCGTCCCGTTCAGATTCCCGTCACCGAAGCCGCCGAACAGATCGGTCACCGGCTTGATCAGCGCGGCGGGGTCGAGCACGGGCAGCGGCGGCAACCCCGGCAGGGGCGGCAGGGCAGGCAGTTGCGGCAGGGGCGGCAACCCGATCCCCGCGAGTACCGCTTGCGGGGAGGTCACTTCGCTCGACCGAGCGGGGTGAACGACTCGGCGCTGTGCCGCTCGCTCGTCTCGTAGGCGTCGGCGGCCGCGTGCGCGGTGTGCCCGGTGGCGGCGAGGGTCTGCGCCAGGTCGATGACGGCGGTGAAGTGGTTGGCCTGGGCGAAGGCGAAACTGGTGAGGAACTCCTGGCCGATCAGCCCGAAAACCGGTACCGCGGCCGCGATTACCGCGACCTGGTCGGCCACCCCCGCAGCGGCGATCGCCACCGCGCTCGCTTCGGACAGCTCGCCGTACTGACGGAATGTCTGCGGCTCCACATGGACTACGTTCATCGCGGCACCCTCCTCGGGCTGATGATCTGCGAACTCGAAAACAGTGGGTTCGAGCAGGAAATCTAGTGAGAAACACGCCTGCGGCAACCGCTCGGATCGCGCGAACCCAGCTGTTCACGTGCGCGTTATTCGTTCATCTCGGCGTTGAATTCGGTGACCAACGCAGCGCGTCCGGCGAGCGCTCGCCGCGCGGCGAGCGCGGCGGTTTCGACGAGAGCACGCCCGAATTCGTCCGGGGTCATCTCCGAAATCGCCTGTGTGAGTGCGATATCGAGCAGTTTCGCGCCCGCGTCGACGGTGATGGTGATCGCGCCGCTCGCGTCGGTGTGCGTGACACGCAACGCGGTGAGCGAGTCCTCGAGCCGACGCAGGGTATCGAGGCGGGCGCGCGCGGTCTCGTGCAGTGTCTCGAAATCAGTCGACATCTGTCCTATGCCCGATCCAGCCAGCTGCGCGGCTCATAGTCGTGGTCGGCCTCGTAGCCGAGTTCGGCTTGTTCGACCTGCGCCAAGACCGGAAGTCCGAGCAGATCGAGCGCGTCCGGCGGCACGCCGAGGTCGGCCAGGTAGGCCCGTCGACGCAGACCGGCGCGGTCGGCGGCCTGCCTGCACAGCACAAGCAGGTCGGCGGCGAGGTCGGCGGGGCTGCGCCGGAGCTGATCGGCGTGCACCCGTACCGACAGCGGTAGGCCGGAGTCTGTGGTACGCACCGTGATCGCGCCGCCGCGCAGTGCCGCCTCATCGACGGTGTAGGCGTCGAACCGACCTTCGACGAACTCGCCTTCGTCGGTCTCGCCCGCAGGACCGGCCGAGTCCGTACCGGTCTCCGGCGGCTCCGGATCATCGGTGGCGAATCCGTCGAAGGGCAGCCACGCGTCCCACGCATCCGGTTCGATGTCGCGGTCATACATAGCGTTCGTCCTCCAAGGTCTGCTCGACCGTCGCGATATCGGCGCCGATCAACTCGGCCAGGTGCGCGCGGTCGACCGGGGTGGCGATCTGCTCGTCGTCGGTCAGGATCGCGTAGCGTCCGTCGTCGACCAGATCCCGCCAGTCGATCCGATAGGGACGCACTCCGCGCGGCCCGAAAATCGAAGCACCGAGCCGGGTTTCGATCATGCCGAGGCACTCCACCGGTTGGCTCAACCAGGTCGCGCTCGCCCGCTCGCCATCCAGCTCGCTGTCGTAGACCCGTGACGCTCGATAGGGCGAGTCGGTGCCGTCCGCCCGCCCGGCGGTACTCAGCACCAACCGGGGTCCGCGCCCGGCCGCGCAGAACGGCAGCGCCCCGACGACGGCGGCGGCCAGCCGCGTGCCCGACCCCGAGCTGACCGTGAAACCACCACTGTGCCAGATAGTTTCGCCCGGCAGTTGGCGGATCAGGGTCGCGCCCTCGCCCTGTCTCGCTGCGATGACGCGCACCCGCCGCAGCGGGTCGCCCGCATCGCGTGGATCGAACGCCTCCGCCGTGACGACCACGTCGGCGTTGGCGACCCGGTTCAGCGCGGCGTACAGCGCACCGTCGCCGGTCTCGGCGAGCACGTCGAGCGCGGCGAGCGCCAGGCGCTGCCACCCATCGGCGTCCTCGCCGCGATGGAGCGCGAACAACGGGAGCGGCAATCGGTCCTTGAACAACGAGTCCCACGCGGCGATCAGTTCGACATCGGTGAGGTGCCAGGTGCGGCTCATCGGTCGAGCACCGGCCGCACACTGCGCTCGGGCACGCCGAGCGCCTCATCGAGATGCTCGGTCGAGTTCAGGTACTCCTCACGCTTCTTCTCACGTTCGTCACCATTGCCGGCCCGACCGGGCACCCCGCCGAAGGGCATGCCCGATCCGAATCCGCCGGACGGGCCCGCTCGACCGACGAATCGTTCCTCCGGTATGGCGGCTACCCGGGGAAAGAGCTTGGGCTCGATAGTGCCCAGCTTGGAGACCACGCCGCCGCGCAGTCCCCCGCTGCCACCACCGCGCAGTATCGGCGCCCCACCGCTCGGCGGCAGCATCGCATTCGTCAACAATGGTGTGCCGAGCGGTGTTTCGGTCTCGGTGCTCGCCAGGGTGTTCAGTGGATTCATCTCCTGGTTCAGCAGCTCCGACAGGCTCGGTGTCGACTCCGGTGTCGTGGTTTCCGGGCTTGTGCTCTCCCCCGGCGTCTCGCCGGTCACCGGCGACTGATTGCCCGATGGGACATCGCCGTCACCGCTGCGCGGTTGACTGATCGGGGTGTCCTCGCCCCCGGAACCAGACGATGTGCCACCACCACCGCCGCCGGACGAGGTCTCGTCCCCGCCCTCCTCGTGCGTCTCGTTCGACGGCAGGTCTTCCGGCGGATCGTTGGATTCGATGGGCGGCGGGTTGATCGCGGCCGGCACCGGGAGCTTGACGATGCGCGTCGTTGTCGTCACGTAGTTGTTGGAGTAGTAGGTCTGGAAGTTCTCCTGATACCGCGTCAGGTTGACACTGTTGAGCATCTGCGCGGTGATGCTCGTCCCCGGCGGCGGCTGGGGGGTCGGCGGCATGGCGTTGGTCTTGGTCTGCTGCAGCCAGCCCGAGGTGAAGAGCAGCGCGTCGCTCATCAGCCTCATGTCCGTTGTCAGTTGCTGGGAAACGGTGACGTAATTGTTGGTCGCGGCGATCGCCCGCTCCGCGCCGGCACCCTTCCACTCGTTCGACACCGAGTTGATGCTGGTCCGCAAGGTCGTGAAGCCGGTGTCCAAATGCGTGGCAAGCCACGACCACACGCTCGCGGCGGCCGCGACGGCGGGCGCGTCGATCCCGTTGCAGACCACCCACAGCGTCTCCCAGCTCAGTTGCGCGCCGAGCTCTGGACCGAAGCTGAATGCGTCGTATTCGGTGCCGGGCGGCGGCGCGGTCGGCGCGGTCGGCACTGTCAGCACGGGCGGAACACCTTTTGGCAGTGTGCCTTTGGGATCATCGAAGGAGATCTCGTCGAAGCTGACCTCCGAATCGTGCTCGGTGCGCTGATACTTCTGGCCCGCGGCGACGAAGGTCTCGCCCATCACGGTGAGAATGTCGCGGTGGCTGTTCACTCGATCGAGCAGTTGGGTGCCGAACTTCACGTTGAAGATCGTCCACATCAACTGACCCGAAACACTCGCCGCCACCGGCGGACTCGCGACGCCGACGTTCTGATGAATCCAATCCTGCGCGCCGACGACGAGTTCGAGCATGGTCTCGACATGGCCTGCGGCCCGCTGCGCGGCCCCCGGTTCCAGCAGCAACAGGCCGTTGCCCGCCGCTTTCGGCAAGTCGGTCCACAGCGACCCGCCGGGACCGTTCTCGTCAGCTGCCATTGCCACTCCCGTGTTGGTGAGAAACCTCGCGCCTCAGCGCAATTGGTCCCGGAGAAGATTCAGCTCGGCCACCATCGCGGCCGGGCCCTCGTAGTGCGGCCGGTCATCGCGGCCGGTGCCGTAGAGCGCGGCGACCTTGCGCGCGACCGCGGCGACCGCGACCCGTGAGCACTCGACGATCACCTCGGCGAGCTCGTCGTAGTCGAGATCGCCGACATTGCCGGAAAGGCGCAGGTCGATCATCACCCCGTCTGCGTTGACCGCGACCGTCACCCGGCCACCCTCGGCCGCGCCGACCGCGTAGAGCAGAGCGCGTTGCTGTTGCAGCTCGATGAGTTCCACCGTTTCCGGGTCGTCGTGACCGGGCACGGGGTCCGGGCGCGGATCGCGCTCGTCGGGCGGGGTGAGCAGGGCCCGCGGCGGCGGTGGCAGTTCGTCCTGCGGTGGCAGCCAGTCGACCAGATCACTGAGTTTGGGCAGGCGCGCGTGCAGCGAGCGCAGTGGCGCGAGCAGCTCATCGGCTCGGTCGCGGACCTGCTCGGCGGCCTGCTGAGCCGCGCGCACCGTGGACCTCGCCAGCTGCCCGTAGCTCAGTTCGTCGATGTCGTCGGCGAATTCGATACGATCGACCGCGCCCGACGCGTCGGCGACGACGGTGATCCGCTCGCCCTCGACCGACACCGTCGCGGTCAACTGCCGCTGGTGGATCTGGGCGGCGGCGATGCCACTGATCAGCTCGACCACCTCGTCGAGCACCTGCGTGGCCTCGCCGCGTAGCCGATCACCGGCCGCGCCGCGCTCATTCCCCGTCGTCATACACGCTCCCCCGGACAAATCCGGTGCGCGCCTCATCGCCACGCACCAACAGCACTTCACCGATCTGCCGTTCTATCGCCTTGGCCAGTCCGGCGGCATCGGTGGCGACAGCGGCTACCGGCGGACCGATGTCGATCAGATATCGACCGTCGTCGACGTGGTCCTCCCAGAACACCGTCTTGCGCACCTGGCCACGCGGCCCGAACGCGGAGTGGCCGTGCGTGATCAGAATCCGGCCGACCGTCGCCTTGGGGGCGCGCTGCCAGTGACGACCGAGTACCTCGTGGTCGCCCTCGCCCGCGTCGTAGAGGGTGCTTCGCCCGTGCCAGTGGTCGAACTCGGCTGTGCTGTCGTGGCTCGGCAGCACGACGCGACCCCGGCTGCCTGCCGCCACGTCGGGCAGCTCGGCCACGAGCAGCGCGGCGAGGGCGCTCGCGTCGCATTCGGTCAGGACGAGCTGATCGTGACTGTCGCGGGTCGTGGTGTGATGCCCTCGCATGACCAGGGCCCGATCACCGAAACGCTTGGCCGTCAGCGTGATATCCCTACTGAAGTCCGTGGGATCCCGCTTGTCGCGACCGAGCACGGCGATCCGCACGTCGGCGGTGAGTGCCTTGGTCAGTACCTCGGCGAGCGCGGGGTCCCAGTCGGCCCGCAGCTCGCCCCACACTCGTGCCTTGACGAACTCGTACTCGTAGGCGCGTCGAACTTCCGATCGAAAAATGAAGGGCCAGTTGCCGTTTCGATCGAGCAATCGCTGCCGCAGGACGCGGTACTCGAGGCCGGTGAGGTGCCATGTCTTGTCCATCAACGCTGTTCCTCCACAGTGACCTGGCGCCCGAGGGGAACGCTCGGCGTCGGCTCGACCTCGGTGCGCAGTTGGGCGGTGGTGAACACCGGCTCACCCGCGCCTCGATCGCCCTCGGGGAGCAACGCCCGAATCATCGGTTCCAGCACGGGAATCGGGCCGGTTGCTCCCGGCGGGAGCAACGCGAGCTCGAGCTCGCCGATGTCCTCGCCGATCTGTTCGGCGGCGGCCGCGATCGCGTCCTTCACTGTCATCGAGCCGTTCTCGACGGCCTTGGCCAGGGCTTGCAGACCAGGGCCGAGCTGGGCGATCAGCTGATTGCCCAGCTGGACCAGACTCGGCAAGCCGGACGAGATCAGTTGCAGGACTTCGGAGAACAGGCTGAGTAGATCGGTTCCGGTCGATCCGCTGCCACCACTCGACCCGGTGGAACCACTCGCCCCGGTCCCCGGACCGGTCGGTCCGCTTGCTTGTCCCGGGCTGCCGGACGACGTGCCGGTACCGCCGCTCTTCTTCTCGTCCTTCTTGTCGTCGTCTTTCTTGCCGCTGTCCTTGCTGCCGCCGCCTGATCCTTGGCCTCCGCCGGATCCTTGGCCTCCGCCGGAACCTGATCCGCCGGAACCGCTTCCGCTTCCGCTTCCGCTGCCGCTTCCGCTGCCGCTGCCGCTGCCGCTGCCGGAGCCACCGCTGCCGCCGGAGCTGCTGCCGCTGCCTCCGCTGCTG
>NZ_BDAX01000003.1 GCF_001612665.1 Nocardia alba NBRC 108234
TAAGTCAAATCGGCTGGTCAGCGGCCTATTTCGGCACATCTACCCGCTCGACCTGCCCCCCGAGCGCTTGCATCTGCTCGACGAACCTCGGGTAGCCGCGGTCGATGTGATAGACGTCGTGCACTTCGGTGACGCCATCAGCGACCAGGCCGGCGAGCACCAGACCCGCGCCCGCCCGGATGTCGGAAGACCAGACCGGCGCACTGGACAACCGCGGAATCCCGCGGACCACCGCGTGGTGACCGTCGGTCCGGGCGTCGGAGCCGAGCCGGATCATCTCCTCCACGAAACGAAACCGCGCCTCGAAGACATTCTCGGTGATCATCGACGTGCCGTCGGCGATGGCGGCCAGGCCGATGGCCATCGGCTGCAGATCGGTCGGGAAACCGGGAAACGGCAGTGTCGCGAAGTTCACCGCGCGGGGACGCTCGGCTTGTACAACGCGGAAACCGTTGGGCTCGTAGGAGATTCGCGCACCGGCCGAGCGCAACTTGTCCAGCACCAAGGCCAGATGCTTGGGGTTGACGCCGGTGACCCGGACATCACCGGTGGTCATCGCGGCGGCGATGCCCCAGGTGGCGGCGACGATACGGTCACCGATCACCCGGTGCGTGGTGGGCGAGAGGCTGTCGACGCCCTGCACGGTGAGCACCGAGGAACCGGCACCCTCGATCCGCGCACCCATCTGGACGAGCATGGTGCACAGGTCGACGATGTCGGGTTCGCGCGCCGCGTTGTCGATAACCGTCTCCCCCTCGGCCAGGACCGCGGCCATCAGGATGTTCTCCGTCGCACCCACCGACGGGAAGTCGAGGCGGATCCGCGCGCCCTGCAGCTTGTCGGCGCGAGCGACGACGCAACCGTGCTCGATCTCGCTGGTCGCGCCGAGTAGACGCAGCCCCGCTTGGTGCATATCGAGGGGACGCGAACCGATCGCGTCACCACCGGGCAGCGCCACCACGGCGCGCTTGCAGCGCGCCATCAGCGGACCGAGCACACAGACCGACGCGCGGAACTGGGTCACCGCGGGGAAATCCGCGTGGTACTTGGGTTCGGCGGGGGTCTCGATGGTCACCACCGAGTTGTCGCCGCCGACATCGTCGGAGATCGTCACATCGCAGCCGAGGCCGCGCAGCACCTCCGCCATCAGGGGGACATCGAGGATGTCCGGGCAGTTGGTGATGGTGGTCGTGCCCTCGGCCAGCAACGAGGCAGCCATCAGCTTCAGCACGCTGTTCTTCGCGCCGCCGACCGCGACCTCACCGACGAGTCGATTGCCGCCGGAGACCAGAAACCGTTCGCTCACCACGCCACCTTATCGACCGTCACGCGACAACACGCCCCCTGCCACGAAAGAACGGAAAACCAACCGATTCTCCGCGTAGGAGAGTCGCTTTCAGCGTGGCAGCCCGCCGCCGGGCTGCCACAGGACATCACCGGCGGGATTGGTGGCCCGGCTGAGGATGAACAGCAGGTCCGAGAGGCGGTTCAGATATTTCGCGGGCAACACACCGGTGTCGTCGGGGTGCGCTTCGACGGCCGCCCACGCGGATCGCTCGGCGCGCCGCACCACAGTGCGGGCTGTGTGCAACAACGCAGCCAATGGTGTACCGCCGGGCAGGATGAACGAATTCAGCGGTGCCAGACCGTCGTTGAACTCGTCGCACCACTTCTCCAGCCGGTCGATATAGGGCTGGGTGATGCGCAGCGGCGGGTACTTCGGCTCGTCGACAACCGGGGTGGACAGATCGGCGCCCGCGTCGAACAGATCGTTCTGGATCTGGAGCAGCACCGCGAGCACGCCGGGCTCGGGCGCACCGAGCGCCACCGCGACACCGAGGGCCGCGTTCGCTTCGTCGCAGTCGGCGTAGGCGATCAACCGCGGGTCGTTCTTCGCGACGCGCGAGAAATCGCTGAGGCCGGTTGTACCGTCGTCACCGGTGCGGGTGTAGATCCGGGTCAGGTGCACGCTCACGCGGGCCCTCCTCCACGAGTACGGCGGGCGCGATCGGACGGTCGCGACTCCACCCAGGACAGAAAAGCCGCCATCGAACCGCGATCGAGCGCGAGCTCGAAATTGCTGTGCGGATCGGTGACGGCTACCACCACGATGTCATCGCTCATGATGTCGAATTCGTCGCCCTGCGGTGATCGGCGCTCGACGATCTCGAGGCCCTGCCGATGCACCGTGGAGTCGGGTCCGAATTTCAGGCTGGTCAATTTGAAGAAGACGAGGCGATCCTCGTCGTAGCGAATGAGCCCGTGCCGCCAGCCTTGGCCACCGCGCGCGGGCAGTGCGCGTAGGAGTGCGGCCGTGCCCCCACGGCGCAACATCACCAGCCGGTAGGTCGAAGCACCGGCCACGAACACGAGCGTCAGCACCAGAATGATCAGGAGAACCATCCCGGTTTGCAATGCCGCACGCCCTTTCGCTCTTACCGGTGCCCAAGACACCCCCGCACAGATATTCAATCACGCCCACAACGGGGCGCTCCGGCCGGATCGTCCATCCCCACGAAAAAGCGGGACAAACAACTCTGCCGGCGAGAAACCGAAGTTCCTCGCCGGCAGAGCGTCGTACTACTGCGATCAGTCGGTGACGGTCGCTTCGACCGCACGCACCTGGCCCTGCGCCGCGCGCAGCTCCACGTCGGTGGCGCTCGCGTCGGCCAGCACCTTGCGTGCCGCGTCGACGTCGACCTCGCCCGCGAGTTCCGCGGACTCGGCCAGCACCCGCACGGTGTCGGCGGTGACCGAGAAGAAGCCGCCGTGCACCGCGGCGACGATCCGCTCACCGTCGGTCGACACGATCGAAACCGTGCCGCCCTCGACGAGCTGACCGAGCAGCGGCTCGTGGCCTGCCATGATGCCGATCTGACCCTCGGTGGTCTGCGCACTGACGAACGAAGCCTGGCCGGACCAGAGCTTGCGTTCGACAGCTACGAGATCAACTGTCATCTCCGCCATAGTGGACTACTTCCCGAGGATCTTCTTCGCGGCTGCCTCGACGTCGTCGAGACCACCGCAGGAGTTGAACGCCTGCTCCGGGTAGTGGTCGAACTCGCCCTTGCAGACACGGTCGAAGTCGTCGATGGTCTGCTCCAGCGGAACCACCGAGCCCGGCTGACCGGTGAACTTCTCGGCGACGATGAAGTTCTGACCGAGGAACTTCTCCAGGCGACGGGCGCGACCGACGAGGACCTTGTCCTCTTCGGAGAGCTCGTCCATGCCGAGGATGGCGATGATGTCCTGCAGTTCCTTGTACTTCTGCAGGATCCGCTTGACCTCGTTGGCAACCCGGAAGTGGCGCTCGCCGACGATCGAAGCCTCGAGGATACGAGAGGTCGAGGTCAGCGGGTCGACGGCCGGGTAGATGCCCTTCTGCGAGATCGGGCGCGAAAGCTCGGTCGTCGCGTCCAGGTGGGCGAAGGTGGTCGCCGGCGCCGGGTCGGTGTAGTCGTCGGCGGGGACGTAGATCGCCTGCAGCGAGGTGATCGAGCGACCCTTGGTCGAGGTGATGCGCTCCTGGAGCTGACCCATCTCGTCCGCCAGCGTCGGCTGGTAACCCACGGCCGAAGGCATGCGACCCAGCAGGGTCGAGACCTCGGAACCGGCCTGGGTGAAACGGAAGATGTTGTCGATGAAGAGCAGCACGTCCTGGCCCTTGACGTCGCGGAAGTACTCCGCCATCGTCAGCGCGGACAGGGCGACGCGCATACGCGTGCCCGGCGGCTCGTCCATCTGGCCGAAGACGAGGGCAGTGTCCTGCAGGACGCCCATCTCTTCCATTTCCAGGTGGAGGTCGGTGCCCTCACGAGTACGCTCACCGACGCCCGCGAACACCGAGGTGCCCGAGAACTCGCGAGCGATACGGGTGATCATCTCCTGGATCAGCACGGTCTTGCCGACACCGGCACCACCGAACAGACCGATCTTGCCGCCCTTGACGTACGGGGTCAGCAGGTCGATGACCTTGACGCCGGTCTCGAGGATCTCGGTCTTGCCCTCGAGCTGATCGAAGCTCGGCGGCTGCCGGTGGATGCCCCACTGCTCGCCGTCGCGGCCGAGGCCGGGAGAGTCGAGGCAGTCACCGAGGGCGTTGAACACGTGGCCCTTGACGACGTCGCCGACGGGCACCGAGATCGGCTTGCCGGTGTCGGTGACAGTCGCGCCACGGACCAGGCCGTCGGTCGGCTGCATCGAGATGGTGCGCACGATGTTGTCGCCGAGGTGCTGAGCGACCTCGAGGGTGAGGGTCTTGGCCACCGACGGGAGCTCGATGTCGGAGTTCAGAGCGTTGAACAGCTCGGGGATGGCGCCACGCGGGAACTCGACGTCCACGACGGGGCCGATGACACGGACGACGCGACCAGCGGTTTCGCCCGCCTTCTTCGCGTTGTCCTGAGTGACAGCTGCGGTCATTAGATTGGTTCTCTTCCTGCGCTTCTTAGTCGCGGTCCGAGCTCGACGCCAGCGCGTTGACGCCGCCGACGATTTCGCTGATTTCCTGCGTGATCTGGGCCTGACGCACCGAGTTCGCCTCGCGCTGGAGCACATTGGCCAGCTCGTTGGCGTTATCGGTCGCCGCCTTCATTGCGGTGCGCCGAGCCGCGGACTCGGATGCCGCTGCCTCGAGCAACGATGCGTAGATACGCGTGTTGATGTACTTGGGCAGCAGAGCCCCGAGCAACACATCTGCGTCCGGCTCGAACTCGTACTGTGCCGTGGCCACCGCGTTCGGCGAGTCCGACATCATGTCGTCGCCGAGCTCGTAGTTCTCGTCGACGAAGCTGACCTGGATCGGCGCCAGGCGACGTACCTCCGGGCTCTGGGTCAGCATCGACACGAACTTGGTGTACACGATGTGCAGTTCGTCGACGCCCGCGATGGTTCCGGTGCCGTCCAGCGAGGGGACCTCGCTCTCGGAGCCGGCCATGAAGGCCTCGACCAGGTGCTGGCACGCGGCCGACGCGTCGGTGTACTTGGGCTGCTGAGAGAAGCCGGTCCACGACGCCTGGAACGGACGGTTGCGGAACCGGTAGTACGTCAGGCCCTTGCTGCCCATCACGTACAGAACGGGTTCCTTGCCGTCGTTACGCAGCGAGGTCATGAGCTCCTCGGCACGCTTGAGCACGTTCGAGTTGTAGCCACCGCACATACCGCTGTCACTGGTGATCACCAGGACAGCGGCCCGACGAGCGTTGGGACGCTCGGTCAGCAGCGGGTGTGACAGGTTCTTCGAAGCGCTCGCCAGTTCACCGAGGACCTTGGTGATCTCCTCGGCGTACGGCTTGGCAGCCGCCACCCTGGCCTGGGCCTTGGAAATTCGCGAGGTCGCGATCAGTTCCTGAGCCTTGGTGATCTTCTTGATCGAATTCACACCACGAATGCGGGAGCGCAATTCGCGCAAACTTGCCACTAGCGGTTCACACTCCCTTCATTCGCCAGATCGGAAATTGCCGACATCATGACCCGGCTTACTTGTCGACGTGCTTGCGGGTGACCGACAGCGACTCGACCTCTTCGTGGTCCAGCTCGCCCGCGGCGGCCTCGTTCACGATGCGATTGCCGTCCGAATCGAGGAAGCCCTGCTTGAACTTGTCGGTTTCGGCCTTGATCGCGTCGGCGGCCTCGCCGCCGAGCGGCTTCTTGCCACCCTCGAGCGCGTCGAACGAGGACTGGGTCGCACCGTGCAGGTACTCCAGCAGCTCGTTGGTGAAGCGACGCACGTCGCCGACCGGCACCGACTCGTAGTAACCGGCGTCGACCAGGAAGATCGAGACGACCTGATCCTCGACCGAGACCGGGGCGTACTGGTCCTGCTTGAGCAGCTCGACCCAGCGGGCGCCACGCTCGAGCTGTGCCAGCGACACGGCGTCGAGGTCGGAAGCGAAGGCGGAGAACGCCTCCAGCTCGCGATACTGCGCCATTTCCAGACGCAGCGAACCGGCGACCTTCTTCATGGCCTTGGTCTGCGCGGCGCCACCGACACGGGAGACCGAGGTACCGACGTTGATCGCCGGGCGGACGCCCTTGTTGAACAGGTCGGACTCGAGGAAGACCTGGCCGTCGGTGATGGAGATGACGTTGGTCGGAATGAACGCCGAGACGTCGTTGGCCTTGGTCTCGATGATCGGCAGACCGGTCATCGAGCCCGCGCCCATGGCGTCGGACAGCTTGCCGCAACGCTCCAGCAGGCGAGAGTGCAGGTAGAAGACGTCACCGGGGTACGCCTCGCGGCCCGGCGGACGACGCAGCAGCAGCGAGATGGCGCGGTACGCCTCGGCCTGCTTGGTCAGGTCGTCGAACACGATGAGGACGTGCTTGCCCTGGTACATCCAGTGCTGGCCGATGGCCGAACCGGTGTACGGAGCCAGCCACTTGAAGCCGGCGGAATCCGACGCAGGGGCCGCCACAATCGTGGTGTACTCCATCGCGCCGTGCTCCTCGAGCGCGGTCTTGACGCCCGCGATGGTGGAGCCCTTCTGGCCGATCGCGACGTAGATGCAGCGAACCTGCTTGTCGGCGTCGCCGGACTCCCAGTTCGCCTTCTGGTTCAGGATCGCGTCGATCGCGACGGCGGTCTTGCCCGTCTTGCGGTCGCCGATGATCAGCTGACGCTGACCACGGCCGATGGCGGTCAGCGCGTCGATCGCGGTGATGCCGGTGGCGAGCGGCTCTTCGACCGGCTGACGTTCCAGCACGGTCGCGGCCTGCAGCTCCAGCACGCGGCGCTCGTCGCTCTCGATCTCGCCCAGGCCGTCGATCGGCTGGCCGAGCGGGTTGACGACGCGACCGAGGAACTTGTCACCCACGGGGACGGAGAGCACGTCGCCGGTGCGACGGACCTGCTGGCCCTCTTCCAGCGAGGCGTACTCGCCGAGGATGACGGCACCGATCTCGGTGTCCTCGAGGTTCAGCGCGACGCCGAGAACCCCGCCGGGGAACTCGAGCAGCTCGTTGGCCATCGCCGAAGGCAGACCGCTGACGTGCGCGATACCGTCGCCGGTATCGGTCACGAGGCCGACTTCTTCGATGGAGGTTTCCGGGGTGTAGCTCTGGGTGTAGCTCTCGATCGCGCTACGGATCTCGTCGGAGGAGATCGTCAGCTCCGCCATGTTGTTCCTGCTCTCGCTGTGGTCTCGAATGTCGGGGGGCGGAAAATACTGCGAAGAACTGCCCTTTTCAGGACAGTGCCCGGCGCAGCTTCTCCAGTCGGCCGGTGGCGCTGCCGTCGATCACGTCGTCTCCGACGCGGACGACGACGCCGCTCAGCAGCGTCGGGTCGACCTGCACGTGCACGGTGACCGCCTTGCCGTAGATCCGCTGCAGGGAAGCCGACAGCTTCTCCTTCTGCGAACCGGTCAGCTCGACCGCCGAGTGCGCGTGGGCGACGATCTGGTCACGACGGGCCGCCGCCAGATCGGACAGGGCGTCGAGGGCGACGCCGATGTTGTTGGTCCGCAGGCGGGTCACCGCCTGCTCGGCCAGCGCCAGAGTGACCGGCTCGACCTTGCCGGTGAGCAGCCGCTCGATCAGTTCGCGCCGCGCCGCGGCGGGCTTGCCGTGATCGGAGAGGGCCTGCTCCAGCTGCGGGTTGTCGTCGACGATGCGTCCGAGCCGGAACAGCTCGTCCTCCACCGCGTCCTGTCGGCCACCGACGGCAGCCGACTCCAGCAGAGCCTCCTGCCCGAGCAGCACCAGGGTGTCGACCAGATCGCGGGTGCGTGACCAGTTCTGCGCCACCGCGGTGGTCAGCACTGCCAGCGTGGCAATGCTGACCTTGCCGCCGAAGACCCGCTCACTGAGTTCAGCGCGCGCCGAACCCGGCACCGAGGCGTCCGCGAGCGCCACACGCAGCGAACGCTGGTCGTCCAGCACGGCGACAACGGCGAACAGTTCCGACCCCGTTGTGGCCGCAACAGTTTCGCTTCCGGTCAGAGCGACCCGAAGCGCCTCGCGAGACCGGGTACTGGCCTCGCGGCTCGCTGCGTACATGCTTCTCACTTTCGCGTCGCTACCTTCCGGCCCCAATGCCAGCGCCAGTCTCGGTGGCGTCGAGTTCACTGAGGAACTTGTCGATCGACGCCGCCTGCTTGGCTTCGTCCGAAACAGACTGACCGATGATCTTCTCGGCCAGGTCGACGGCCGTACGGCCGACCTCGGAACGCAGCTCCGTCAGGATCTGCTGGCGCTGGGCTTCCAGCTGGGAGTGACCGGCGGCGACGATGCGGTCGCTTTCGGCCTGGGCATCCGTGCGCATCTGCGCGAGGATCTGCTGACCCTGGGTGCGTGCTTCCTCACGGATGCGCGCGGCCTCGAGCCGGGCGTCGGCCAGCTGCTGCTGGTACTGCTCCAGCGTGTGCTGTGCCTCGACCTGGGCTGCTTCGGCCCTGGCGATACCGCCTTCGATCTTGTCCGTGCGCTCTTCGAGTGTCTTGGTCACACGCGGGATCACGTATTTCCAGAAGAGCACGCCGATGACGAGGACGCAGACGATCGACCAGACGATGTCGTACGTTTCGGGAACGAGAGGATTCACATCCTCTCCACCCTCAGCTGCGAGCGTGATGAGTTCGCGCATCGGAATCAGAAGATGAAGCCGGCGACGAGGCCGATCAGCGCCAGGGCCTCGGTGAACGCGATACCGAGGAACATGGTGGTACGGATCTGGCCGGACAGCTCGGGCTGGCGAGCGATGCCCTCGATGGCCTTACCGACGACGATACCCACGCCGATGCCGGGGCCGATCGCGGCCAGACCGTAGCCGATGGCGCCGAAGCCCTTGAAGGTGCTCTCGGTGTTCGCGGCTTCCTGGGCCAGGTAAGCGAGGCTCATGAATCTTTCCCTTTCTGTTGCTCACCCGCCGGTCGGCGTGTGTAGCAGGTTTCCGGTAGTTGTTTCAGTCAGGTCAGTGGTCGGCAGCGTGCTGTGCTTCGCCGATGTACACGGCGGCCAGCAGCGCGAAGACGTAGGCCTGCAGGCCGATGACCAGCAGCTCGAAGAGCGTGAAGCCGATGCCGGCGAGCAGCGAGAAGGGCGAGAAGACCTTCATCCATGCGGTGGCGTCGAACAGGAAGAACCAGGTCGCGCTGAAGAACAGCACCAGCATGATGTGGCCGGCCAGCATGTTGGCCATGAGTCGCACGGTGAGCGTGAACGGGCGCAGGATGAACGTCGAGATGAACTCGATCGGGATCAGCAGCACGTGCAGGGCGACCGGGACATCGGGGACAACGATGCTGTGGCGGATGTAGGAGAAGAACCCGTACTTCCGGATGCCGACGAAGTTGTAGGTGATGTAGACGATCGCGGCCAGCACCAGCGGCATGCCGATGCGCGCATTGGACGAGATGTTCAATCCCGGAATCACACCGGAGAAGTTCAGGAACAGAACAGTGAAGAAGATCGTGGCCAGCAACGGCAGGAACTTCTTACCGTTTTCCTTACCGAGTACTTCGTCGGCGATCTGCTCCTTGACGAAAACCACACCGGCTTCCATCACGTTCTGCAGGCCGCGCGGCACGATCTTCGGTGCGCGGAAAGCCAGCACGAACACGATCACCACAACGGCGGTCATCAACAGGCGGACCAGCATCAGACGATCGAGTTCGAACGGCGTACCCTCGAACAGCACTGCTGGAGGGAAGAAGTCGGACAGCGATGGCGCGTGGAACTCGCCCGCCGCCAAAGTGATGACGCTCAGCGTTCTCTCCCGTGTTCGGGCCGCGGGTACGACGGTCATTCCCGCGGTTCGATCGGACATTGACGATCAATGGGGTCGACTCTGGTCGGCTCGAAATTCGACAGCGGCTCGTACGGTGTAACCCGTATCGGCTTCTGTTCGGGCGTCGGCGACATCGTCGACATGCTTCAACCGGGCACATTCCACCCGGATCGGCAGTAAGCATAGCGGCACCGGGTGGGATCGTTATGATCCCCCCTGGTAACTCGAGGCATTGCCCCGAATTGGTCGGGCCGAGCCTCTAGCTTGGGTGCTTGCTTACCAACACTTTACCAAGCTATCTACGACAGTGTGTAGCTGGGTGGGATTATTCCTGCTCGGACGCCGTTTCGCTGTCTCCCGCGCGTGTCGTGACGTACGGAACCTTTTGGCTCACAACGCCGTACGTCTCGGCCCCGAGGACGATCAGCAGGGCTCCTACCACCGTAAAGAACAGCGCGGGCCTGCTGTAGAAGTCGAACTGGTTGAGCACGACGATCACCAGCAGTGCCACCAGCATCTTGCCGACCCAGCTGACCAGCATCACCGCACCGGCCATGGTCGGCGGCAGCTTCGCGCCGAGCAGTACCGCGACGACCGTGGTGAGGATGAATCCGCCACCGATCGCCGCGCCGAGCAGCGCGCCCCACAGTCCGGCCGTCCCGGCCACCGCGGAGGCGATCGCCACCGAGACGACGACGAGCACGCCGAGGCCGATCAGGCCGTAGCGCAACGCGGCGCGCAGAGGAGCGTCGGGGCCTGGCACGGTTTCGGGTGTAAAGCTCACGGCCCGAACTTTACCTTGCGGGCCGAACTCAGTGCTGCGTCGACTCCGACCTGCGCACGGACGGGATCGCGGTCACTACCAGCGCGAACACCAATCCGCCCGCCACCAGCAGAACAACGAGGCGCCGATCCATCAGGGAAGTTCCCACCGCGCCGAACGCGAGTACGCCGACCCATAAATAGATCAGCAAGACCACGCGCCGGTGCGAATGTCCGATCTGGAGCAATCGGTGGTGCAGATGCATTTTGTCCGGTGTGGAAAAACTCACGCCGGCGCGAACCCGGCGCACGATCGCCAGCAACAGGTCGAGCACCGGAATGAACATCACCGCGCCGACCAGCAACAGCGGCGAGAGCAAACCGACAATGTCGCGCGGGCCGTAACCCTGTAGCGGAATTCGGCCGGAGGCGCCGGTGGATACCGCGGCCAGGATCAAACCGATCATCATCGAGCCGGTATCGCCCATGAATATTCGGGCGGGCGAGAAATTGTGCGGCAGAAATCCGAGGCAGGCGCCGGCCAGCGCGGCGGCCAGCAACGCGGGCGGATAGGTATCGACCGAACCGCCCTGGTCGTAGAGCAAACCGATGGAGAACACGAATACCGCGGTCGCGCAGATCAAACCGAGACCGGCGGCGAGGCCGTCCAAACCGTCGACGAAGTTCATCGCGTTCACCAGGGTGACGGTGATGCCGACGGTGACCAGACCGCCCTGCAACGCGTCGAGCACCACGGTGGTGTCGTTGAACGGGTTGTAGATCACGTACCAGCTCAGACCCATCACGGCCATGACGCCCGCCGCGGTGATCTGACCGACGAATTTGGTGAGCGCGTCCAGCCCCCAGCGGTCGTCGACGACACCGACCGCCACGATGATCGTCGCGGCGACCAGCACCGCCGGGATGTCCGGGGCGTAGTCGAAACCTCTTCGCAGCGCGGGCAATTGGTGCGCGAACAATACCGCGGCGACGACGCCGATATACATGCCGACACCACCCATCCGCGGTACCGGCTTCACATGCACATCGCGCTCACGTGGCACCGCCACCGCGCCGAACGCGATGGCGAGCACCCGCACACCTCCGGTGGCCAGGAAGGTCACCGTGGCGGAGACGAGCAGCACGAGCAGTAGCTCGCGCAGGGGAACGACTGAACTCATCAGCGGCGTGCGATCACCGCTGCGCGGAGCTGATCAGGGCTTGCGGCGCCATCCCGAGCACCTCCGCGATTTCGGCCACCGACACAGCACCCTCCCGCAACACCCGCGGCTGATCCGCGGTGAGATCGACGATTGTCGAGGCCACGGCGTGTTCGGCCGGGCCACCGTCGAGATAGACGCTCGCCAGCGAGCCCAGCTGCTCACGCGCCTGCGCGGCGGTGGTCGCGGGCGGCTGACCCGACACGTTGGCGCTCGACACCGCCAACGGCCCGACCTCACGCAGCAATTCCAACGCCACCGGATGCAGCGGCATCCGCAACATCACCGTGCCGCGGGTATCCCCGAGATCCCACGCCAGCGAGGGCGCGGCCTGCACGACAAGGCTCAGCGCGCCGGGCCAGAATGCGCGAATCAGGTCACGCGCCTGCGGGCGTACCGAGAAAACCAGACCGTCGATCGTGTGCCACGACCCGACGAGCACCGGTACCGGCATATCCCGTCCGCGCCGCTTGGCGGCCAGTAGATCGCTCACCGCGGCGGAGTCGAACGCGTCGGCGGCGAGGCCGTAGAGCGTGTCGGTCGGCATCACGACCAGCCGACCGGACTTCAACGCACTGGTGGCCGCCGTAATTCCCGCGGCGCGCGCGTCGCTCTCGGCACAGTCATAGACGGTACTCACGCTGTTCCGCCTCTCCGAATATTTAGCCGGTCTTAGGTGCGGCAAGAGTGTAGCTCTCGAACCCGCGGTCGGATCTAGGGGGACTTTCCCGCCCCCGCGCGACTCGAGCCGGATCTCGATGCGAGGCGATGCGCGTCAGCGGCTGGACGACGGTCACGCCCATACCCGGCGAGTTACCCGTATGGGTAGGCGATCAGGCGCTCCGTGAGTGCTCGAAGTGTGCCGCGAAGGTCGGCATCGGGCCGACCACAGGATTCGTCCGTAGCCACGGTTTGCCAGGTTGCGCCTCGGCTGAGCTGGTTCACCATCGGCAGACGCAGCGACGATCGGATTCGATCACAGCCCGCGGCGGCGAGCGACTACGAAGCGGGGTTTGCCCGCGAGGTCGGGATGTTCGGCGATGTCGACGAAGTCGGCTGCCGCGAGGATGGCCGCTACTCCCCCGCCGTTGGTGTCGTCGTGTTCGATGGCGGTCGCGCCAGCGGGACGCAGCAGACGGGCGAGCGGGGCGACCATCGCCCGAATGACATCGAGGCCGTCCGGGCCGCCGAAGAGGGCACGGTGGGGGTCGTGGTCGGCTACCTCGGGGTCGAGGATCGCGGCCTCGGGGATATAGGGCGGGTTGGCGACGACCAAGTCGACGCGGCCCGTCAGCGGGGTGAGCAGGGCCGGGTCGGTGACGTCGGCGGCGTGCAGGGTGACCGGGGTGTCGCCCGCGGCGATGCGGGTGTCGGCGTTGCGGCGAGCCCAGGTGAAGGCGTCGGCGTCGAGCTCGACGGCGTGGACCTCGGCGTCGGGGCGGGCGTGGGCGATGGCCAGGGCCAGCGCGCCCGAGCCGGTGCACAGGTCGACGACGATCGGCGCGTGATCGCGCGGCAGGGTCGCGAGGTAGGCCAGCGCCCAGGCGAACAGCAGTTCGGTCTCGGGGCGTGGGACGAACACACCGGGGCCGACGGCGAGGTCGATCTCACCCATCGCGGCCGTTCCGGTCAAGTGCTGCAAGGGAATTCGCGCGGCGCGCTGCTCGATCAGCGCGCGATACCGGTCAGCGATCTCGGGCTCGACCATCGGGATCAGCGCCAGCCGCATGCGTTCGGTGCCGAGCAGGTGGGCGGCCAAGCTCTCCGCGTCGGGCATCGGCGAGCCGACGCCCGCTTCGGCCAGCCGGGCGGCCGCTTCGACGATCAGCGGGCGCAGCGGGAGTCGTTCGATCACCGGGTCCCCCCGGCGCCCGGGCACTGGCCGCCGCCGCCATTCGGCACGATCGCGCGCCCGATGACCACGCGGGTTGCCGCCGAACACCGCACGTCGACTACTCGGCGGCCATGCGCGCGTCGCGATCCGCCTTGCCGAGCGCGTCGAGCAGCGGATCGAGATCACCGTCGAGCACCGCGTCGAGGTTGTGCGATTTGAACCCGATGCGGTGATCGGCGATCCGGTTCTCCGGGAAGTTGTAGGTGCGGATCCGCTCCGAGCGGTCGACCGTGCGGATCTGGCTGGCGCGACCGGCCGCGGCTTCCTGGTCGGCCTGCTCCTCGGCCAGTGCCTGCAATCGGGCGGCGAGCACCTGCATGGCCCGCGCCTTGTTCTGCAGCTGGGAGCGTTCGTTCTGGCAGGTCACCACGATGCCGGAGGGCAGGTGGGTGATGCGGACGGCGGAGTCGGTGGTGTTGACGCCCTGGCCGCCCTTGCCCGAGGACCGGTACACATCGATGCGCAGGTCGGTCTCGTCGATCTGCACCTGCTCGACCTCGTCGGGCTCGGGGTAGATCAGCACGCCTGCGGCCGAGGTGTGGATGCGGCCCTGCGATTCGGTCACCGGCACGCGCTGCACCCGGTGCACCCCGCCCTCGAACTTGAATCGCGACCACACGCCGTCGCGCGCGGCGTCCTTGCTCTTGATCGACAACGTCGCGTCCTTGTACCCGCCCAGGTCGGAATAGGTGACGTCGAGCGTCTCCACCTTCCACCCGTGCCGCTCGGCGTAGCGGATGTACATGCGCGCCAGATCCGCCGCGAACAGCGCGGATTCCTCGCCGCCCTCGCCGGACTTCACCTCGAGCACCACGTCGTCCCCGTCGTGCGGGTCGCGCGGAGCGAGCAGGTCGGCCAGCGCCTGCTCCAGCTCCACCAGCTGCGTCTCCAGCCCCGGCACCTCCGCGGCGAACGAGGCATCGTCGGAGGCCAGCTCACGGGCGGCTTCCAGATCGTCACGCACGGTCTCGAGCTTGCGATATGTGCTCATCACCGGCGCCAACTCCGCGAACCGCTTCCCCACCCGCCGCGCCGCCCCCGCGTCGTTGTGCAACGACGGATCAGCGAGCTGAGCCTCGAGGCCCGAGTACTCGGCGAGAACATCGTCGATGGCCGAAGGGGCCGTCTGATCGGCCATGCGTTGAGCTCCTACTGGAAGGGTCGAGACGGGATATCTCTCAGGCCGAAGGCCGTTTCTCGG
>NZ_BDAX01000004.1 GCF_001612665.1 Nocardia alba NBRC 108234
TCGAGGCCGAAAGGCCGAGAACCCGCGGCGCCCGCGCCGCCAATAACCAACGCCCGGCCTGCGTGAGCAGTACCGGGCGTCGGAAGAGGTAACTAGGAGGCGTCTTCGGCCTTCTTGGCACCCGCGCGCTTGCCGTAGCGAGCCTCGAAGCGAGCCACGCGGCCGCCGGTGTCGAGGATCTTCTGCTTGCCCGTGTAGAACGGGTGGCACTGCGAGCAGACTTCGACCGAGATCTGGCCGGACTCCTTGGTGGAGCGAGTCTGGAAGGTGTTGCCGCAACCACACACAACGGTGGTCTCGACATACGTGGGGTGGATTCCTGCCTTCATGGGCGTCCTCTCGATAATGGTCGCCGGGTCGTAGCCCCATGGAGTGGAGTACGTGAACCGGAACCGACTAGGCGGGATGCCTGCGAACTCGCAGACACACAGTTGTCCAGTATGCCAGACAGACCGCACCCTCCCAGAACACCCCCACCCCCGGCTTTGTTCCCGGTGACATGGCGGCTGGCGCCGCGTGTTCTCGGCCTGTTGGCCTAGAACGAGCAAGGGCCCCGCCGAAGCGGGGCCCTTGTCGTGGTTCTAGACGATCACTCGTCGATCGCGCCCGGTGCGGTCTTGGCGACCGTCATCAGGAACTCGAGGTTGTTCTTGGACTTGCGCAGGCGATCCATCAGCAGATCGATCGCCTGGTGCGAGTCCAGCCCCGACAGCACGCGCCGCAGCTTGTGCACAACGGCCATCTCGTCGGGCGAGAGCAGCAGCTCGTCGTGGCGGGTGCTCGACGGGTTGATGTCCACCGCGGGGAACACGCGCCGCTCGGCGATCTTGCGGTCGAGCTTGAGCTCGGCGTTGCCGGTGCCCTTGAACTCTTCGAAGATCACCGTGTCGCCGGTGGAACCGGTCTCCACCATCGCCGTGGCGATGATGGTGAGCGAGCCACCGTTCTCGATATTGCGAGCCGCGCCGAGGAAACGCTTCGGTGGGTACAGCGCGGTCGAGTCGACACCACCGGAGAGGATGCGGCCCGAGGCAGGCGAGGAGTTGTTGTACGCACGGCCCAATCGGGTGATCGAATCGAGCAGCACCACAACGTCTTTGCCCATTTCCACCAGACGCTTGGCGCGCTCGATGGCGAGCTCGGCGACGGAGGTGTGGTCGCCCGGCGGACGGTCGAAGGTGGAGGCGATGACCTCACCCTTCACCGAACGCTGCATATCGGTGACCTCTTCGGGACGTTCGTCGACCAGGACGACCATGAGGTAGCACTCGGGGTTGTTGACCGAGATCGCGTTGGCGATGTCCTGCATGATCGTGGTCTTACCCGCCTTGGGCGGGGACACGATCAGCGCACGCTGACCCTTACCGATCGGCATGATCAGGTCGATCACGCGCGTGGTGAGCTTGTTCTGCGTGGTTTCCAGGCGCAGTCGCTCGTTCGGGTACAGCGGGGTGAGCTTCTGGAAGTCCGGTCGACGACGCGCCGCTTCGAGCTCGCCGCCGTTCACGGTGTCCAGGCGAACCAGCGGGTCGAACTTCTGGCGCTGGTTGTTCTGCTCGCCGTCGCGCGGGGCGCGCACCGCACCGGTGATCGCGTCACCACGGCGCAGGCCGTTCTTGCGCACCAGGTTCATCGACACGTACACATCGTTGGGACCGGCGAGGTAGCCGGAGGTCCGCACGAACGCGTAGTTGTCGAGGACATCGAGGATGCCCGCGACCGGCTGGAGAACGTCGTCTTCGCGAATGTCGTAGTCGCGGGCCTCGGACTGGCCGCCGACGGCGGGGCCCCCATCGCGGTCACGACCACGACGACGCTCGCGGAATCGACGACCCCGGCGACCGCGGCCGCCTTCCTCGTCATCACCACCGCGGTCGTCGCGGGGTCCGCGATTGCCGCCGCCGCTGTTGCCGTTCTGGCTCTGGTTGCGCTCGTTCTGATTACGGTCGCCACCGGTGCGCTCGCCACGGTCGTTGCCGTTGCGGTCGTTGCCGGTGCGCTCGCCACGCTCGGCGCCGTTGCGATCGCGACGACGATCGCCTTGATCGCCGCCCTCGGCCTTGTCGGCCTGCTTGGTCTCCTCGGCGCGGTTCTCGGCCGGGGCACGGTTCTCGGCGGGGGCGTTGTCGCCGCCACCCGAACGGGCCTGGTCACGGCCACGACGCTGCCGACCACGGCCACGCTGACCACCGTCGCGGCCGGAATCCTCGCCTGCTTCGGCGGGGGCGTCGGTCTTGACCGGCTCGGTCGCGACCTGCTCGGCCGGAGCCTCGACAGCCTTGGTCTCGACAGCCTTGGTCTCGACAGCCTTGGTCTCGACGGCCTTGACCTCGGGGGCCTTGACCTCGGCGGGAGCCGGCTTCTCGACGGGCGCGGCCTGCTTGTCGGCCTTGGCGGACTTCTCCACCTTCGCGGGCGCTTCGCTCTTGACGGGCGCTTCGCTCTTGGCAGGCGCTCGGTCCTTCGCGGGCGCTTCGGTCGCGACAGGCGCGGCGGCCGTAGCCGCGGCGGGCTTGTCGCCCTTGGCGGGCGCTCCGGATTGATTTTCCTTGATAGCGGCGATGAGATCGCCCTTACGCATTCCGGAGGTACCTCGGATACCGAGCTCCCCCGCCAGTGCGCGCAACTGCGGCAACAGCATTCCAGTCAGCCCCGATCGTGCGACGTCGGTTTGTTCGCTCATTTTCGAAATCTGTCCGGATTCACTTTCGCGGCTGCCCGAGTTCGTAGGGTTGGAATCCACCCCGGGTGTCGCGAGCAGGTCCGTTTCTGTCACGGAAGTCCTTTCCTTCCCTCGAATGCCGTGTGCTGATTCGAGGGTTCCGTTCCGTAGACCCGGCAATATATGCCGAGCTCGGATTATGCGTCCATGTTCGACGCCTGTGCCGTACTACCCGCCGCGGGAGGACCGGAGGCCTTCGCCACCAGAAGACAGTGGTGAGGGGAGCGATTGCCCTGATGATGCACCGGCGTCTGATGCGCACGATGTACGGACTTGCTCAGAATAGCTGCCTATTGCGAACAACGGCAAGGCAGGCACGCCGTCAGTCGATCGATACCCCGTCGGCAATCCCGGGTGCGACCACGCGCAAACCGTCCGATTCGGCCTGTTTGCGCAGGTCATCGGGGAATTCTCCGGTGGTCAGGGCGAGCACGGTCGGGCCGGCGCCCGAGACGGTCGCCGCGATTCCCGCAGCGCGCAACAGCTCGATCCACTTCGTGGTGAGCGGTAGCGCGGGGGCACGCTGGGTCTGGTGCAACCGGTCGGCGGTGGCCGCCATGAGCAGATCGGGGCGTTCGGTCAGCGCGACGACGGCCAGCGCCGCCCGGCTGACGTTGAACGCCGCGTCACCGTGGGGCACCTGCTCGGGCAGCAGCCCTCGGGTGTGCGCCGTGGAGGAGCGTTCCTGGGGGATCAGCACCACCGGGCGCAGCGCGGGCGACGGGGCGAGCCGCACCGCCCGGTAGTCGCGGGCCCGCGCGGCATCGGTTTCGGTCCACGACACCACGATCGCACCGAGCACGCTGGCCGCGGCGTTGTCGGGATGTCCCTCGAACTCCGAGGCGAGCTGCACCAACCGGTCATCGTCCATGCGCAGCTCGGGGTCGAACTTCGCGGCCAGCCCGGCGCCTGCGGCCAAGCCGCCGACCACGGCCGACGCGCTGGACCCCAGGCCACGCGAGTGCGGAATCACATTGCGACACACCACGTCGAGGCCGTCGGCCCACACACCCAGCGATTCCAGCCCACGCTCGATCGCGCGAACCACCAGATGCGTTGGACCCCAGGGCACGTCGTCGGCGCCTTCACCCTCGACACGAATGTCGAGTCCCGATTCGGTGGTACGCACCACGATTTCGTCGTAGATGCCCAATGCCATTCCCAGGCAATCGAATCCGGGACCGAGATTGGCCGTGGAGGCGGGAACGCGCACGGTCACCTCGAGACCGGCGGGCAGCGTCGCTGTCATCAGCGTGGGCTCGGGTGCGGCCAACTCAGGCCAGCTCGAGTTCACGGGCGATGGCGACCGGGTCGACGGCGATCGGCTTGACCTCGGGCATTCCGGCCAGCGCGTTGTCTGGGTCCTTCAAACCGTTGCCGGTGACGGTGCACACGACGGTCAGGCCCGAATCCAGCCAGCCTTCCGCACGCGCGGCCAGCAGGCCGGCCACGCTCGCGGCCGACGCGGGCTCGACGAAGACGCCCTCTTTCGCGGCGACGAGGCGGTAGGCGGCCAGGATCTCGTCGTCGGTGGCCGCGCGGAACGCGCCACCGGACTGTTCCTTGGCTTCCATCGCACCGTTCCACGACGCGGGAGCGCCGATCCGGATGGCGGTCGCGATGGTTTCCGGGTCCTTCACCGGCGCGCCGTTGACCAGCGGCGCGGCACCGGCGGCCTGCACACCGAGCATGCGCGGCAGCACCGAGGTGATGCCGTCGGCGTAGTACTCGCGGTACCCACGCCAGTAGGCGGTGATGTTGCCCGCGTTACCGACCGGAAGCACGTGCACATCGGGCGCCTTGCCGAGCACGTCGCAGATCTCGAACGAGGCGGTCTTCTGGCCTTCGATCCGCGCCGGATTCACCGAGTTCACGAGGCCGACCTGCGGGAACTCCGCGGTCACCTTGCGCGCCAGCTCGAGACAGTCGTCGAAGTTGCCCTCGACCTGGATGATCTTGGCGCCGAGCATCACGGCCTGGGCCAGCTTGCCCATCGCGATCTTGCCCTGCGGGATCAAGACCGCGCACTCCATGCCGGCGCGGGTGGCGTACGCCGCGGCCGAGGCCGAGGTATTGCCGGTCGACGCGCACAGCACCGCCTGCTGGCCACGGTACTTGGCGTCGGTCATCGCCATGGTCATGCCGCGGTCCTTGAACGAACCGGTCGGGTTGGCGCCCTCGACCTTGAGATACACCTCGCACCCGGTGAGCGCGGACAGGTGCGGCGCGGGGACCAGCGGGGTACCGCCCTCGAACAGGGTCACCGGCTCCCAGTCGGCCGCACCGGCCAAGCGATCGCGGTAGGCCGCGATCAGACCGGGCCAGCGCGAGTGCACGCCCGACTGCGGGGCAATTCCGGTCGTGCTCATGCCATCGCTCCCTGCGTTACGACGCGACCACGCGCGTACGTGTGGTCTGCGTACGATGCGGTGCGAATGTCGGCGACGCCGCGCACATTCCGCGTCATTCTTCGGTGCCTTCCAATCTCAGAACGCTGGTCACAGCGGTGACCGATTCCATCTCCGCCAGTACCGCGACAGTATCCGCCAGCGACGACTCCACCGCATGGTGGGTGACGACCACCAGTCGGGCGCCGTCGCCGTGACCCTGCTGACGCACGGTCGAGATGCTCACCCCGTGCTGGGCGAAGGTGTCGGCGACCGCGGCGAGCACGCCGGGACGGTCCTCGACCTGCAGGTTCACGTGGTAGCGGGTGGGGGTGTCACCGATCGGCGCGATCGGCAGTTCGGCGTACACCGATTCGCCCGGCGCGCGACCACCGTAGAACTTGTTGCGCGCGGCCATCACCAGGTCGCCGAGCACGGCCGAGGCGGTGGGGGCGCCACCGGCGCCCTGCCCGTAGAACATCAGGCGACCGGCGTTGTCGGCTTCGACGACGACAGCGTTGAACGCGCCGTTGACCGAGGCCAGCGGGTGCTTGCGCGGGATGAGCGCCGGGTAGACGCGCACCGAGACGCGATCCTTGCCGCCCTGTTCCAGCGTCGGCTCGCCCGGACCGGCCGAGACGCGCTCGCAGATGGCGAGCAGCTTGACCGTGCAGCCGACGGCCGACGCGGTCTCGAGGTCTTCGGCGGTGATCTTGGAGATGCCCTCGCGATAGACATCGGCGGCGGTCACGCGGGTGTGGAACGCCAGCGAGGCCAGGATCGCGGCCTTGGCGGCGGCGTCGTAGCCCTCGACATCGGCGGTGGGGTCGGCCTCGGCATAGCCGAGCGCGGTGGCCTCGGCGAGCACATCGTCGTAGGCGGCACCGGTCTCGTCCATCGCGGAGAGGATGAAGTTGGTGGTGCCGTTGACGATGCCGACGACCTTGTTCACCCGGTCACCCGACAGCGACTGGATCAACGGCCGGACCACCGGGATCGCACCGGCGACGGCGGCCTCGAAGTACAGGTCGGCGCGGCTGCCCTCGGCGGCGGCGGCGAGCTCGCCGGTGTAGTCGGCCAGCAGCGCCTTGTTGGCGGTGACGACGGACTTGCCCGCGTTGAGCGCGTCACCGATCAGCTTGCGGGCGGGGTCGATGCCGCCCATGACCTCGACGACCAGGTCGACATCATCGCGAGCGACGAGCGCGGAGGCATCGGTGGTGAGCAGTTCGGCGGGCAGCCCGCGATCCTTGCTGATGTCGCGCACCGCGACACCGCGCAGCACGAGTGGCGCGCCGACGCGTGAGCGCAGGTCATCGGCGTGATCGCGCAGCACGCGAACCACCTCGGTGCCGACAGTGCCCATCCCGAGCACGGCTACGCCGAGCGGACGTCCCGCGTCCTTGGTGCCGTTCATTCTTCCACCTCCAGGCTGAGCAGGTCCGCCACCGTTTCCCGGCGCAGAATCAGTCGCGCCGCACCGTCACGCACCGCGACCACGGCGGGTCGGGTGAGCAGGTTGTAGCGGCTCGACATCGAGTAGCAGTACGCACCGGTCGCCGCGACGGCCACCAGGTCGCCGGGGGCGGCATCGGCCGGCATCCACGTGTCACGGATGACGATATCGCCACTCTCGCAATGCTTTCCGACCACGCGCGCGACGACCGCATGGGCGTCCGACGAGCGCGAGACCAGACGACAATCGTAGTCGGCCTGATACAGCGCGGGGCGGATATTGTCGCTCATCCCACCGTCGACGCTCACGTAGCGACGGCGTGCGCCACCATCGAGTTCGACATCCTTGATGGTGCCGACCTCGTACAGGGTGACCGTGCCGGGACCGGCGATGGCACGCCCGGGCTCGACGGCGATGGTCGGCTCCGGCAGCCCCGCCCTGGCGGCTTCGGCGCCGACGAGCGCGCGCAGATTGGTGGCGAAATCGCCCAGCGGCGGCGGATTGTCGCTCGGCAGGTACGAAATGCCGAGGCCGCCACCGAGATCCAGGGTCGAGATCTGCGCGGTGCGGTCGATGCCGAACTTGTCGATGGCCTCGCGCAGCAGGCCGAGCATGCGACGCGCGGCGATCTCGAAGCCGTCGAGTTCGAAGATCTGCGAGCCGATGTGGCTGTGCAGACCGACCAGGCGCAGGTTGTCGGCCTCGAAGACGCGCGCGAGGGCCTGCATGGCGTCGCCGCCCGCGATCGAGAAGCCGAACTTCTGGTCCTCGTGCGCGGTGGAGATGTACTCGTGGGTGTGCGCCTCGACGCCGACGGTGACGCGGACCAGCACGTCCTGCACCACACCCGCCGCACCGGCGACGGTTTCGAGCCGCTCGATCTCGTAGAGCGAGTCGACGACAACGTGCCCGACACCGGCCGCGACGGCCGCTTCGAGCTCGGGCACCGACTTGTTGTTGCCGTGCAGCGCGATGCGCTCGGCCGGGAACCCGGCGTTCAGCGCGACCGCGAGCTCGCCGCCGGAGCACACGTCGAGGGAAAGGCCCTCGTCGCGGATCCAGCGCGCGATCTCGCCGCACAGGAAGGCCTTGGACGCGTAGTGCACGCGGGCGTTGGGTCCGAACGCGGCGACCATGTCGCGGCAGCGCGAGCGGAAGTCGTCCTCGTCGATCACGAACAGCGGCGTGCCGTACTGCTCGGCGAGTTCGGTGACGGGCACGCCGGCCAGCCGGACCACACCGTCGTCACCGCGCGAGGCGTTGCGCGGCCAGACGTTCTCGGGGAGATCGATCATCTCCCGAGGGTCGGTCGGGCGCTCGGCCAGACTCGGTGCGTGCGGGATCTCTGCGTGCCGGGGACCGGCCGGGTGTGCACTCATCGGGGTGCGTCCTTCCTGAAAAGCTTGCCGGTGTTCACATGCGCTCCGGTGCGCTCACGCCGAGCAGGGCAAGGCCGTTGGCCAGTACCTGCCGGGTCGCCTTGACCAGTTCGAGGCGAGCCGCGTTGAGCGGGGTGACGGCGTCGTCGCCCTTGGGGAGCACGCGCATGTCGTCGTCGGACTGGAACGGGTGGTAGACACCGGCCAGTTCTTCGAGGTATCGGGCGATGCGATGCGGTTCGCGGGCGTCGGCGGCGGTGGCGACGACGCGCGGGAAGTCGCCGAGGGTGCGGATCAGATCACCTTCGCGACCGGAGGTCATCAGCGCGAAATCTGGTTCGGCAGAAGAGAATTCGGGGTACTTCGCGGCATTGCCGATGATGCTGGTGGTCCGCGAGTGCGCGTACTGGACGTAGTAGACCGGGTTCTCGCTGCTCGCCTTGGTCCACAGGTCGAGATCGATGTCGATGCTCGAGTTCACCGAGGAGCGCACCAGCGAGTAGCGCGAGGCGTCGACACCGATCTGCTCGACGAGGTCGTTGAGAGTCACCACGGTGCCCGCGCGCTTGCTCATCTTCACGGCGACGCCGTCGCGCACCAGGTTCACCATCTGACCGATCAGCACCTCGACGGTGTCGGGGTTGTCGCCGAACGCGGCGGCGGCGGCCTTCAACCGGCCGATGTAGCCGTGGTGGTCGGCGCCGAGCATGTAGATGGCCAGGTCGAAGCCGCGACCACGCTTGTTCTGGAAGTAGGCGATGTCACCGGCGATGTAGGCGGCGTTGCCGTCGCTCTTGAGGACCACGCGGTCCTTGTCGTCGCCGTACTCGGTGCTGGCGATCCACCACGCACCGTCCTTCTCGTACAGGTTGCCCGAGTTCTTCAGCTGCTCGACGGCCTGTTCGACGGCACCGGAGGCGAACAGTTCGCTCTCGTTGAAGTACACGTCGAAATCAGTGCCGAACTCGTGCAGGTCCGCGCGGATCTGGGCGAACATCTGCTGCACACCCTCGCTGCGGAACACCTCGTGCCGCTCGTCGGCGGGCAGGGTGAGCACGTCGGGATGCGCGGCGACGATTCCGGCGCTGATCTCGGCGATGTACTCGCCCGCGTAGCCGTCCTCCGGGGTCGGTTCGCCCAGCGCCGACGCGACCAGGGACTTCGCGAAGCGGTCGATCTGCGCGCCGTGGTCGTTGAAGTAGTACTCCCGGGTCACGTCGGCGCCCTGAGCGGCCAGGATGCGACCCAGCGCGTCACCGACGGCGGCCCAGCGGGTGCCGCCGAGGTGCACCGGACCGGTCGGGTTCGCGGAGACGAACTCGAGGTTGATCTTGGTGCCCGCCAGCGCGGACCCGGTGCCGTAGCCCTGACCAGCTGCCAGGATCTGGCTCACGATCACACCCTGCGCCGAGGCGGCCAGACGGATGTTCAAGAAGCCGGGCCCGGCGATCTCGGCCACGTCGATGCCTTCGGTGGCCGACAGTGCCTCGGCCAGCCAGCCTGCCAGCTCGCGGGGGTTGGTTCCGACCCGCTTGGCCACCTGCATGGCCACATTCGTGGCATAGTCGCCGTGTTCGGGGTTGCGCGGGCGCTCCACTGTGACCTGCTCGGGCAGGACCGACGAGTCCAGTCCGCGTTCGACAAGCACCTTCGCCGCGGTGGTACGAAGGAGATCTGCAAGGTCAGCTGGAGTCACGAGTCTCTATCCTATTGGCTGGGCCCCTTGCAACCACTACCGCCCGCCACGAACCCACCGATCCATACGTCGAAAGAGCACAACGAGCGATGCCTAGCAGGACCAGCGCCACATCAGCCAAGGCCGTGCGGGCCGCGGGGAAGTCGTCTCCGTCCCGCAAGACGGGTAAGGGCAAGCTTCCGGGCAAGAAGCGGGACACCCCATGGGTGCTGATCGGCGCCGGCGTCGCCATCGTCGCGCTGATCGGGCTGCTGGCCTACAGCATCGTGCCCAAGTACCTGGACCAGGCCGCGATCCGCGAGGCGCAGACCGACCTCAAGGAATGGGTGCCCTCCAAGGAGAACCAGGATCCGTCGGCGAAGATCGCCGGCGTCGTGAAGATGGAGTACCCGGCGGGTCTGCACGTGGCCGCCACCCAGCGCGTGGCCTACGACAAGACCCCGGCCTTCGGCGGACCGCACGACGGCGCCTGGGCGAACTGCACGGGCACGGTATATGCCAAGCCGATCCGGATGGAGAACGCGGTCCACTCGCTCGAGCACGGCGCGGTCTGGATCGCCTACAACCCCGACAAGGTCGACGCGGCCGGTGTCCAGACGCTGTCGAACTTCGTCAAGGGCCGTCAGTACTCGCTGATGTCGCCGTACCCGGGCCTGGACTCGGCGATCTCGTTGCAGTCGTGGGGCCACCAGCTCAAGGTGGACAGCGCCGACGACGCGCGGATCAAGCAGTTCATCTCCGCCCTGCGCGAGAACCCCTACGCCTACCCCGAGGTCGGCGCGAGCTGCTCGAACCCGATCTTCGACGCGAACAACCCGCCGCCGTTCGACTCCTCGCCCTACGGCCCCGAAGCGGTCCCGATGGACGGTAAGGGCCTGACCCAGGACCAGACCGAACTCGGTGGCGGTGGCACCGGCTCCGGCATCCCCGGCCTGCCGAACATCCCGATGCCGGGCGGCCTGCCCCAGGGCCAGTAAGTGAGCACGGAGAACGCCGTCGAATCCGACGACACCGCACCCGAGCCGAGCACCCGTCGCCCGGCCGGGGCGGTGCTCGTCCTCGGCGCGATCGGCCTGCTGCTGCTCGGCGCGGTGGCGGGCGTGCTGTTGCGGATGCCACTGGAGAAGAACTCCGAACCGGAGCCGAGCGCTGTCGATATCGGATTCAGCCAGGACATGTCGGCGCATCACGCGCAGGCCGTCGACATGGCCGGGGTGGCGCTGATCGCCTCGACCGACAACGACGTGCGCCGCCTCGCCTACGACATCCTGACCACCCAGCAGAACCAGATCGGCCGGATGCAGGCCTGGTTGCAGCTGTGGGGCGAGTCCAACCAGAACGTCGACGGCTACATGGGCTGGATGACCGACGACCACGGCAAGGCGGGCCACCACGGTGGTTCCACCGCCGAGCACGCGATGTCGGGCCCGATGCAGTCCATGCCGGGGATGGCGAGCCAGGAGGAGATGACCGCGCTGCGCCAAGCCACCGGACCCGCGCTGGACACGATGTTCCTGCAGCTGATGCTGCGCCACCACCAGGGCGGCGTCCCGATGCTCGACTACGCCGCCGAGCACGCCGACACCTCCGCGGTCCGCGCCTTGGCCACCACGATGACGAAAACCCAAGCGGGCGAATCCCAGCTGATGACCAGCATGCTCGCCGCCCGCAACGCCACCCCCCTGCCCCTCAGCTGACAACCCCGGCCGGACCGGCCCAACCCCCGGTCCGGCACAGTTTTTGGCGCACCGCACTCGATGCGATACGCTGTCGCTGCCCGATCGTCTCACCGCGACCGGCATCTATCCCGCCCTCGTAGCTCAGGGGATAGAGCGTCTGCCTCCGGAGCAGAAGGCCGCAGGTTCGATTCCTGCCGAGGGCACACACAAGAAAGGCCCCCTTACCAGCGCTCAAGCTGGCGGGGGCCTTTCTCGTTGGGGCGATCAGCTGGCGTCGATGACACGAGATGACACAACTTCGCCCAAAGTGCGGGCGGCATCCCGCAGCGCATCGTCCTGGGAGTGCATGTAGATCCGCGCGGTGACACTGGCATCCGCGTGCCCGAGCCATGCCGCGATCACAGCCATCGGCACCTTGCGCAGGTGCATCGTCGTACCGCAGGTGTGACGAGCATCATGCAGCCGGATATGGCGTAAGCCCGCCCGCTTGACCGCTTTTGCCCATCGGTGAGTGATCGTGTCCGGGTGGTACGGAGTGCCGTCCTCGTTGCACGCCACATAGCCTCGGTCCTGGTAGAGCTCCCCCAATTGCAGTTTGTCAGCTGCCTGCCGGCGACGAGCCTTCCGAAGCACGTCGACCATCTCGTCATCCATCGGTAGTGTGCGCTCGCCCGCCTCGGTCTTCGGGTCGTCCTCCACCGCCTTACCACCCGCAGCAGACCGACCGATGTGCACAGTGATCGTCTTCGCCTTGAGGTCCACACCCGACCATCGCAGCCCGCCCAGCTCACCCCGACGCAGGCCGCACAGAGCCAGGAACCACAGGTGTGCATCGCGGTCACCCTCAAGGCTCGTCAAGAAGGTAGACACCTCAGCGGCGGTATAGGTCTGAGGCTTGCGCTTTCGCGCCGACTTCGGCTTGATCAGTCGGGCAACGTTGTGCGGGACGAGTTTTCGATCCTTGGCATACTCCATGACCATCGCGGTTGTCTCGACTGTCCGCTTGAGCGAGCGCGCAGCCCATGGGCGCCGGACGTTTCCCTTCGCCGTAGTTGTGCCGCCCGCCTTGAGCGCTGACACCAGGTCGTCAATGTGCTTGCGGGTGAGCTTCTGCACCGGCAGTTCGCCGTACTTCTCCCGCAGCGGTGCGAGGTTGTACTCATACCCGGCGACCGTCGTGGCGCGTCCCCAGTGCAGGCTCCCGAACCAATCGGTGCAGACCTGTTCGACAGTCACGTCCTTGCGGGGAACGAACTCACCAGCCACCGCATCGGCGAGGAACTTCCCGAGGGCATTCCGCGCTTCCTTCTCGGTGCGATACCGCCGTTTGATCTGATGCCGCTTGCCGGTCTCGGGGTCGACACCCGCATCCACGCGGACCTCATACCGGATAACCGACTTGCCGCTACCCCGCTCAAGGACCGTGATCTTCGTGATCTGCTGCGGCAGTTGCTGTCTGGTCACGCCGCTGCCGCCTCATCGAGCCCGGAGATGTAGTCAGCGATGGCCTGTTCGGTGACAAACCGACGTCGACCGATCCTGACCGAGCGCAGCGCACCGGAGCCGATCAGCTCGTAGTACTTGCTGTGCCCGATCGGGATCAGCTTGCGGACTTCGGCCTCATTGAGAAGCTTGGACATGACGAGTTCCTTCCTATGCTGCTGCGGATTGCTGAACGACTGAAATCTGTTGTGGCACAACGAATTCATGTGAAAGACCTGGTGGTCCTTCGTCCTGCGCGAGACGAGCCATCGTGTACTGGGCGCGTTGGTTGATCCGGCGCAGGACCAGGTTCATGACCAGTTGGGCTTTCGGAGGCGCGTCCTTGTCGCCGGGGCGTACCGGGGTGATCCGCAGGTGCGAGGTATCGGCCATGACGATGCCGACCGCGGCGAGGTACTGGCGCACGAATTCGAGCCGTTCGGCCTTGTGGTCGGGCAGGGTTTTGCCGGTCCAGTTCCGCGAGACCAAGCACCGTTGACCGGGCAGGCCGAGGGTGTCGCGGCGGTGGGCCTTCTTGTTGCACTTGCCCGGCTGGGTCTTCTCGGTCGCGCCGCGGGGAACGATGCCGTAGGTCAGCCACACCCCGCAGGTGTCCGAGCACGGCGTCACACTCAGCTCGGCGTGAAGCCGGTCGTAGTGTTCGGCGACCCGACGAGATCCGGGGGTCAGGAGTTCACCGAGGCTCTTGGTCAGGTACTTGGTCAGGTACCGAACGCTGTAGTCCATGCTGTCGGTGTTGGCCAGGATCTGGATGGGCTTGGACTGGGCGCCGAACTTGAGCGTGTGCGCGGGGTCCAGCTCGTCCACCTCGTCCATCACCGCCAGGGCGTCATCCCAGTACGTGAGTGGCCGACCGGTGCGGGGGTCGACGAAAGTGCCGGCGTCGTAGTCCCACACCGGCATCCGTCCTTCGCCGTAGACGGGTTTGTCGAAGTGGGGCCACCAGATCGTGCGGTAGGTCGCCGCGGTGACCTGTGTCAGCAGCTTTTTGGAGAACGACCCACGCAACGCCACATGCAGGTGTGGAGCGGCCCGGCGCTGCGGCTCGACGGTGGCGAAGTACTGGACGTTCCAGCCCACCGCCCGGCGTAGGTTCTCGATCCACGTCGAAAACAGCTTCGACATGTGGATCGTGTCGCGGGCCTGGCGAGCGTAGTCGTAGGACTCCGGATCACGCGGGGAACCATCGGAGACCATGGCGCCCTTGCCGTCCTTGCCCGCCTGGGGGTCCCACACCTGATTGATCCCGCCGAACGAGTCCAGGGTGAGCGTGAAGAACGTCGAAGGCCGGTGCTTGCCGTCCGCGTACGCCTTCCCGATCGTCAGCGTCTTATCGACTTTCAGACGCGGCAGATCCGGCAGGTCGGCACGGCGGCGGGTGGACTTGGTTTTGCGGCGCGGTTTGGCATCCAGGGCGGGGAGTCGGCCACGGACACCGAGTTCACGCAGCTCGATGTCGAGGTCGGCTACCAGAGCCTTGATGGACTCGGCGAGCTCGTGTTCCTCGGTGCGGCGAGCTTCGTGGTATTCGGTGAAAAGTGTTGCGCGAGTGGCGAGTACGTCTTGCTGCGCTTCGGTGATGACGGGATCGGCGTCGACGGGTTCGTGGTCGGCGCACCACCCTTCGCGGAGCTGGGTGATCCGCAGGTACTTGTTCGCCTTCGCGCAGGCCGGGCAGGTCGTTGCCACGGTCGCCTTGCACGGGGCACCGACGTAGGAGGTCCGGGAGGTGATCGGGTCGAACGCTCGCATCGGCACGACTCGCGCGCAGACGCCTTCTTTGTCGGCCATGTGTTCGGCGATGTCGGTGACGTCGGGCATCGCGCGACGATCGGCCGCGGTTTCCCGCTGCGGTGCCATGCCGATGATCGGGGTTGTGGATGGCTGTGGACGGCCGAGAGAGGCCGTTGCGGTGGTGTGTTCAGACATGGTGCGGCCTCCCTCGATCGCGGTGGTGGGGTTGGTCATGCGGCTTTGCGGGTCGACGGAATCGTCTTGAATCCGGCCATCGATTCGAACGGCACCACGACCGGGTCAGCCAACGAGTCCGAGCGCCGGAACGTGATCTCGACCAGCCCAGGGCCGACGAACCCGACCTTGGCTTTCTGAGCGCCGAACCCGTGGGCGAGGTGGTCAGCACGGTTGGTCCAGGTATCGGGGCAGTGACCGGGCAGCATCCGGGCCCGGACGATGTCGAGGGATTCGCCGATCTCGACCGAGACGAGCCGCGGGATGAACACCCGGTCGCCGTCACGGGTGGACAGCCCGCACGCGGCGGTCATGGTGGCCCAGCGACGCCGGTAACGGAACCAGGCCAGGAACCGGGACCGGACACGGCCGGTGAACCAGCGCTCGAAGGTCTGCGGGCTCGACACTCGCCACAGCACCATCCCCGCGACCGCCACACCAGCCACCCCGACCCCAGCAGGCCAGCCGAAGAACCAACCAGCCGCGACAGCGATGCCGGCGGGCACCGAGACCATCGGGAACAGGATCGCCCACCACGCCAGGGTGAACACCGACAGCAGCAGTCGACCGGCCGCGGTGAGGACGGCGTCGAGGATTTCGCCCGCCGGGTCATGCGTGGTCGTAGTCGTGGTGGTGGTGTTCATCGGTGGGCCTCCGGATCGAGGTCGGACACGGGAAACAGTGGAAGCTGTCCTGGCGTGGGATCGGTCGGCACGGTGACTACCTTCTTGCGACGCGTGCGGGTCTGGGCGGCAGCAGCGGCCACTACCGGGTTCGGTTGTCTGCGAGCGGTTTTGGGTGTGTCGCTGGTGTTCATGCCGCCTCCAAGTCGGTGGTGTTGTCGAGGTGGTCGAGCAGGTGCAGACCGAGGTGGTGGGTGTAGGCGGGTGGGATGGCCTGGGCGAGTTCGGGGCCGGTCATCCAGTCGATGCCCATGCACGCCGGTCCGAGCCAGGCGCCGACATGGCCAGTGACGGTGATGTGCATGCCGGCGTCGAAGTCCACGCGGCGCTTCTTGGAACTCGCTCGGACGGTGTGGGCGGGATGCCACGGCACCGCAGGCAACAGGGGAATCCGCGGGTCGATGGTGAACTGACGATGCCGGTAGGTCCGCAGCCCGAACATGCTGCCGCACAACACGATGTCAGCACGCATATTCGCACCCATGACGTTCTCGACTATCCACGGGACCGGCTGTGCGGCAAGAGCTTCCAGCGTGGCGGGTAGTAGCCATCCGGATCCCTTCGGACCCCACAACGCCGACAGGGTCGAATGGTCGTGGCACGGTGGGGACGCGGCGATGGCATCGAACTCGTGACCGTGAGCGGTCAGGAATTCGAGCGCGTCGCCCTGGTGGAAGGTGAACGGGTAGCGCGGTTGCGGTTCGATGTCGACACCGGTCACGTCGAAGCCCGCGCGGTGGTAGCCCATGGAAGCACCACCAGCCTTGCAATACAGATCCAGCAGGCGGGGGCGAGAGGGGCTGTTCATGCCGCGTCGTCCCAACCGGCGTAATCGTCGTAGTCGTTCCATGCCGGCGCGGTACCGGTTTCGGCGAGCATCGTGACCGCGACGGCGAGGGGGTCGAGGCCGCGGGCTTCGGACCGGCACCGGCTCCGGGCGGCGAAGTCGATGACGTCGGCGAGGTCGTTGTCGGTGCGGGTGGTGTTCTTGCGGGCCATGGTCAGTTCTCCTGGGTGAGTTCGGATTTGGTGATGCCGCACGTGTTGCAGGCGGCTTCGGCGGTGGAGGCGGGCCAGATCGCCTGCTGCCAGGTTGGGGGCCAGCGGTGCCCGTTCGCTTCGCATTCAGCGGTCGCGGTGCAGGCGTCGCAGGTGACCCGGTCGCCGTCGTAGACCCAGCCGCCGAGCTTCACGCCGAGGAAGGACACGGCTTGGTTGGTGGAGTCGAAGCAGATCGATTCACCATCGGCGTCGGTGAGGACATCGCCGCAGGTATCGCAGTAGATGACGACATGCGATTCGGTGACCAGGCCACGTTTCATGCCGCCCACCCCTGCCCGTCGTCCTCGCCAGGGATGTGGTCGGGGTCGAAGGTGGACGGGTCGAAATCGTCATCCACAGTGGCCGGAGGCGCCATCGGGATCGGGGCGTACGCATCAACGATCGCGTCGGCCTGGTCGTCGGAGATCCAGAACGCGCGGACCCGCACGAACTCGGTGGTCCCGTCTTCGCCGACGTAGCCGACACCGGGTGTGGTGTCGGGGATCTCGTGGCACAACGCACCCCGGTCTTTCGCCCCTTGGCCATGGACCATCGCGGTCTGAGTCGGCTCATCGAGGCGCAAACCGACCCGGACGGGGAACAGTTGCCGGTTCGGCATCGTCTCTTTCGACGGGTCCTGCAACGCCGCGATCACCGAGACACCGACCGCACGGCCTTTCGACAGCAACAGCCCGGTGAGCTGGCGGAACTGTTCTTGCTGCTCACGAGTCGCATACGACGACAGCGCGGCAGCCTCATCGATGACGATCAGGATCAGCGGCTCATCGATCGTCGGTACGTGTTTGCGGACGCCAGCGGCGCGCAGTCGAGCGGCGCGTTCGTCCATCACCGACACGGCCTCGGTGAGCATCGCCAAGATGCCGTCAGCGGTCGTTTCGAACCTGATCCACAGCCGTTCACCGCGACCGAATTCCATGCCGCCCTTCGGGTCTGCCATCCACACATCCACGAACCCGGCCTTGATCGCGGGACCGACCCCGTTGATCAGCGACCACAGCACTGAACCCTTGCCCGAACCCATCGCCCCGGCGAGCAGGATATGGGCGTAGAGGACACGCAACAGCCAGGTACGGCCGTCCTCACGAATCCCTACCGGGACGGCTTCCAGATCGACCCCGGTCGAGGCCACACCCGGCGCGGTGACCGACGCGGCGAGGGTGTCGAACGTGCGCAGCTCGACCCGCAGGAACCCCGGCGAAGTTTGGGACACCAGGACTTTCGGAACACCGAGGTACTGCGCGAGAGCATCGGTGGTCTCGTCGTTGGTCCAATCGGAGAGCTTCTGCCCGCCGACCATCTGCACATCGATCGCAGCGCCGGACTCGATCAGTTCCGCCGACAACACGTTCGGCCAGTTCCCCTCGGACCCGAGCCCCAGCACCGGCCACATCAGCGACAGGTGACGGGCATCGGTGAGGATCAGCGCGGCGGTACGCAAATCCGCCGGCACTCCTTCGAGGGGATCGCCCTGCTGGCCGGGGTAGATGACGCCGTCGAGGTGACGCCACCACAACAACACGCCCGCGGCGATCACCGTGGAGAGCGCAACAATGGTCGTGACCATCACCGCACCACCCGAAGGTTCGAGGAGTAGGTGTCCAAAGCAGTGGTGATCGCGTCGGACAACGCGGCCGCATCGAGCACCGACAGAGTGACCTGATGCGTGTCGAAGGTGACATCGACGGTGTTCCAGGTCGAGTCGTAGTTCACCGCGACGTAGCGTCCGGCGGATCGGCCAGACATTCGGACGGAGATGTGGTCGAACATGTCAGTTGCCCCCTGTCGGGATCGGAACCGCGACAGGCAGCAACGGAGCCACCGAACGCGGAGATGTGTGGAAGGTCTGCACCGGCGAGAAGGCCGGAGCGGGCGCCGGAAAGATGGGCACCACATCGGGCGCGGGATCGTCGGCGGAGTCGGGTTCCACCGCAGCGGCGATGGGCGTTGGTGCGGGTGCGGTGGTGTTGCGGGTGCGTAGCAGCACGGCCAGGCCGTGAGTGTCGACCAGCAGAGCGGCCGGGGCGATCACCGCCAAGACGGCAGCGAGGACGCCATGACCGGAGACCAGCGCGTGAGCGATGTTGCCGCCGATGGACACTGTTGCCCCGGCGACCAAGACACGAGTGAAGAAAGTTCGTTCGTCACTGTCGGCCAGGGCCAGCACAGCGATCGTGGCTTGAATGATGGTGCCGTCCACGATCACCGGGAACAGCCACGCGAGACCGGTTGGGGTGTGGGCCATGACCGCGAGGTCACGCAGGGCCGCGAACGACAGGACGAACGCGGCCCCTCCGATGGCCAGGACGATGAGGACGGCGGACCAGCGAGCCCACCGCATACCCGAGGACTGCTGATCCGCCGTGTCCATCGCTACGCCGCCTCAGCGATCGCGGCAGCCTGTTCCTTGGCGGCATGCTCAGCGGCATCGTGGGACATCAGCATGTCCGGCAGCCGCTCAGCCAGCAGGCGAACATCCTCGATATCGAGGATCAACTTCGCACTGCCCGCAAAGCTCACCCGGACATACGCCGCCATCTCGAACGGCTTGCCGATGCCGGTATCAGCAGTGTGCGCGGCCACGTATCGCACGCCCTCAACACCGGAATGCTCGCTATCTACAGTCAGGTACGACATGGCGGTCACGCGGCCTTGCGGGCGGCGGGCTCGTTGACCTTGGCACCGGAGTTGTCGCCGACGATGCCGGTCGCGCGGATGTAGAAGCCGATCGACTTGAACTCGCCGTTGCCGACCACACGCGGCTTGAGCATCAACCCCTCCAGCGCGATCGGGCAGAACCCGGGCGCGACCTCGTTTGCCGGAGGCGTCGGCATGGCATCGGAGATGAAGGTGATGTCCAGGCCGGTGTTCTTCGCACCCTTGCCCGCACCGGCCGGGTCCATGACCGTGGCCTTCCACATGCGCTTGCGGGAGCCGTTGCCATCGCGATCCATGTCGAGCTTCTGGCGCCGCGGGGCGTTGCGGTCGCTGCTGAACTCCTCGTCCGCCTCGATCGCGCCCACCAGCATCAAGCCCTGGGGGAAGACGGCGGCGAAGTCGGTCGGAATCCACATGTCCTTGAGTGCCATGTCATATCTCCTTGTCGAGTGGCATAAACAGATCTTCGGTTTACCCCCTCTAAACCATCAGGGTCTGCGGTAGTCCGTGGCGGTTTAGGGGGTATAAACCAAGGCTAGGGCACGCCGCGCAAGTCGTCAAGGGGTTCTAAACTCTGAGTCGTGGCTATCGAGGATGAGTTCGACGCAATCCGCAGCGACCCGGACCCGATCCGGCGCGGGCAACGCGCTGGCGAACTCATCGCGGTCTATCAGCAGCGCTCAACCGAGCTCGCCCGCCTACGCAAGGCTGCGATCGAGCAGGCCAACCGAGACCTTGGCCTGAGCTTCTCCGAGATCGGCGAACGGCTCGGTCTGACTAAGGGGCGGATCAGCCAGATACGTACGTCTGCCCCACCTCCCGAGCGGGCATTCTTCGGCGTTGGCCCCGTGGCGATCGGGGTGCCCCGGCGCATCGGTGTCGAAGAGGGGCGGGAACGCCCATACATCGACAGCAACGACGAGGCGACACGGGACCACCTTCTGCGCAAGCTAGGTGAATTGTCCTTTGCTACAACACAATTCGACATCAAGCCTGACACCGAACGTGTTCCACCTGGCGATTGCATCATCGTCTGTGGTCCGAAGTCGGCACCGATTGCTCGCAACCTGCTCGACAACGATCCGCTGCTGGCATTCGACCGCACCGAGGCCGGGTGGGCGATTGTCGACAACCACGGCGAAGGCCGACACTTGTCCCCATATCGCACTGACGGCACCCGCAAGGACATCGGCTATCTCTCACGCCGGATCACTGATAACCGCGTGATCGTCCACATCGCGGGCATCACCGCAGTCGGTTCTGAGGGAGTGGCGCACTGGTTAAGCGCCAACCTGTCCAGGGTCTATGACCCAGCCGCACAGCTCACCGACTGCATCATCGAGTGCGAGTTCGATGAAGACTTCCACGTCACCGGCAGTCGGCTTCTCGTCGGCCCGTACTCGGTAGCAACATGAGCATCACCGTCGAAACCGCGCAGCTACCTGCCAGCACCGACGAGGACCGTCTGGTCGTCACCGACGGCGCTATGATCGTCCTCGATGGCGCTACCGCTCACGATCCCGCGATGCCGTCCGCAGGGGCCTACGTCGACTTTCTCGCGTCAGACCTCGTTCAGTCGATCGATGATGAGTCGTCACCGTTGGCCGACATCCTCGAGCAGTCCATAGCGAGGGCGGTAGATGCGCTGGGAATCGAACCGGGGATCGCCCCGTCGAGCACAGTGGCACTCGTCCGCATCAAACCTGACACCGTCGACGCCCTGGTTTTGGGGGACTCATCAGTGATCGTCGGGTTGCGCGCCGGGGGTGTGAAAGTACATACCGACGATCGTCTTTCGCAGCTTCAACTGCCGGAGGCAGACCTGTACCGCCGATTCCTGGCAGACGGGCAGGGCTACAGCGGACGACACCGGAAGGTCTTGCAGGAGCTCCAAGCCGCCGAACGCGCACGGCGCAACCGACCAGACGGCTACTGGATCGCCGAAGCCGAGCCCGGCGCCGCCAAACATGCCCTCCATGTCCGGTATCCACTCGCAGAGGTCGCATGGGTCATCGCCGCGACTGATGGTGCTTTCGACCTCATCCCCACTCTGGGAATGCGGTGGCCCGAAGTCGCACATATGTCCACCCCGCAGTTGGCCCAGCTACTCCGCGACGTGCACATATGGGAGGCCCAGGCCGATCCCGATGGGCAGGCACTCCCGCGAGCCAAGCGCCACGACGACAAAACCATTGCAGTCATGCGTTTCGCTAGTTCGTAGCCACCGCTCTCGGTCACTGGCGCACACGGACACCTACGTAGATCAGTTCACCGCCAGGTTCACGACGCACCGAGCTGTACAGCTCCGTCACCTTCACGGAGTTGTTGCTGAAATTCGCTATATAGAGTCAAGAGCGCCTGCGGCGGCGCAGAGCGCCGCCGCCGCGCTTCGACGCGCAGCGGCCTTGCTCGTACCTCACCGTCCGGCGCGTCGGCACGTCGGCGGCACCCTGCGCCGAAAGCAGGCGAACCGGGACTCCAACCAGCTCACACAGCACCGACCCGAGCTGCTGACGAGGCCCCGGACACGGCCAGGCCGGAATTGCTGAACGGAATTTCCGGGCACGAATCGGCCGGCATCTGCCCGATCGACAGCTACCAGCCCACCGAGTCCCATACGGTGCTGCCGCACGACTTCGTCGCTTGCCTCATAGACCAGCCTGCCGCGCTCCCGGCGTGGTTGTCCTCGCTGATCCAGTCCCAGCCCATCGGTCGGCATCGTGTCCGTCGACCGGATGTGGTTGCGCCATACCCACCGCGGATAGCAGCGATGGTCACCAGGGTTCCTCTCCGCCTGGTGCGGCCTGTCTCCGTGTCGACGGAATCTGCCGATGGCATACCAGACCACACCCACCCCGGCAAAGACCAAGACGTGTCACCACCCGAGGTGGTCACCAGCGGCGACGGTATTTCGGGACGCTCTCTCCCCTTGAGCACTCTGCCGGGTGACCACCTCGGGTGGCGAGCCTTTGCCGGGGCGGGTGCGGCCTGGTCTGGGCGAGCCCAGATTCCACCGACACAGAGCCAGACCACCCCAACCGGAGAGGAACCCCGACCATGATCACCACCGCCACCTGCTCGGCCTGCACGGCACCCTCCACCACCGTCCTGCCCGAGCACACCCCCGGCCCCTGGGCTCCCGACCTCGCCTGCCAGGACTGCTACGACGCCTACATCGAGACCCGCGCACTGATGGCCGACACCTACTGACCGCCTGGGGGCTTCGGCCCCCTTCACTTCCTGGCCGCCGTCAACGAAGCCGGTAGCGGGTCGCCAACGACGTCGACCCCTCGGCCAGGAACCCCGCCCGGTGAATTGCTGAACGGAATCCGCGGTGAGAGTGGTGGTATCGCGACCGGTGGCCGCGTGGCCCTGTTCTGGGTTGGCCTGCATTGTGATCCCGCGCCCCTCACACCTCAAGGGCGCCGATGGCGTCAGCTTCGCTGATTGCTGAGCAACCCTTGACCTGCGAGCCTCTGCGCGGGAACGGCAGGCCGTAGCGGGCAGGCGGTGAGCCAGCCCAGGTGTGTGCACCCCAACCCAGAACAGGGCCAAAAGGCCGAAACCCCCAGCGCTGATAGCGGCTGAGGGCCTCGGATTCTGGAACTACTTCCGCTTCTTGCCGGCGTCGCTGCGCTTTTCGCGCCATCGGCCGTCGTTATTGCGGTCACGATCCTTCTGACCGCCGCCCTCCTTGGGCACCTGGGGAGGCTTACTCATCGCCCGCCCCTTACCGAGTCGGCTTCACGGTCACCGTGCGAACCACACGAGTGATACGGACGGGAACGCGAACAGTGCGCGTGGTGCGGGTAACACGAACAGTCTTGCGCTGTGGCACGATCTGATCCTTTCGAATGGCCAGGCCATCCGACACTGGCTACTCCGCATATGGCGAAGCAGCCACCAAGGTGTTATGGTCGCGCTTGCATTCCGCCAAGTTTGCGTACGCGACCAGCCTTACGTCGGATTCTCATCCAAGTGAGGCTGGTCGCTTTTTTGTGCGACCCTCGCCTGACCTGCCTGGAACACTACACCTTGTGTCGAGCCGTTCCGGGCACCACAACCGGTTGTGAATCACAATGTTGTGGTTTCGCCTTCGCCCCGAGCACCATCGTTGCAGCTAGACGGGTTTATCAAAAAAATATAGTGATCCTGCTCACATGCCGCTCACATGCTTTGACCTGGCACTACTCTCACGGCCAATCTAAGCCTCTACCCATCTTTTACATGCAAAGCATGTAATTTCGTCCGCCAGCGTTCCATATGGGACACCTTATGGACTTCGCCGAGTTTTCTTGTCGCCAAAAGACGCTCCTGTCGCCCCTGTCGCCAACGGTGTGCCGAATTGCGATCTTGGTAATTATTTGCTATCAGACCGTCGCGTGGGGACGGGCCGCTGGCCTCTTGCGCGAGTTGGAGACACTGACCGGGCCCGCATCAGCGCGCGCAGGGTCAATGACACGGCGGTGACACAACAGGGGCAGTTTCGGACGGACAGGGGCAGACATGAGCACCACGTTTTGCCTCACAACCAGACCTCTGGGTACACCCCCGGCCTGGCATAGTGTGCCTCCGGAGCAGAAGGCCGCAGGTTCGATTCCTGCCGAGGGCACACACGAAGAAGGCCCCCGACCAGCTCTCGAGCGGTCGGGGGCCTTTCTCGTCCGGACCGTCAGCCGGCCTCGATGTCACGAGTTGTCACAGCGTCGGCAGGCGTACCGGCGCACAGACCTGATCGGATCGGCCGCGGACAGATCGATCAGGCGGGCACGGGAGCCGTTGCCGTTTGTCCGCCGGTTGTCGATGCCTGGTCGACCGCCCCCTTCGGGCGGGGGTATGCCGCCTCGACCAATCGCGTCAGCTCCGCGTTGAATTCGCGGTGGGCTTCGATACTGCTGAGATGACCGGTAGGCAAGATCGCCATTCGAACGAGACTGCCTGTTGCACAGAGCATTTCGGCGATCCGGTCGGAGTGCGCGATCGGGATCACGTCATCGAAGGCACTGGCGACGATCGAGGTGGGCACCACCAGGTTTCGCGCGGATTCGCCCAGATCCATATCGGCTGCCAGCAACCCGAAACGAGCTCGAACCAGGGCCGGACAGGACCGGACGATATTCATACCGAAGGCGAGCAGGTCCCCCTCGGCGGCGGTGCTCATGATCTGCCGGGCGAACAGCCACTTCACCGGGGCGATCGGGGGAAAGACGATCGGGAAGCCGATGCCGACGCGGCCCAGGAGGAACGGCAGCGGCACTTCGCGTTTCAGCAGCCGGGATGGACGATTGAACAGCGGCACCACGGTGGTCTCGAGAATCAGGCGCGCGGCGGCGGTATTGGCGAGCAATACCGAATGTGCCTGTTTCACAACCTGTTCCGGGTAGCGGCCGGCCCACGCCTGCAGCGTCATACCACCCATGCTGTGGCCGACCAGTACCGCGCGTTGCCCGGTAGCGAGGGTCGCGTCGAGCACATCGGCGAGATCGTCGGCGAGCAATTCCATGCTGAGCTTGCTGGGGCCGAACTCGCTGGCACCGTGCCCACGCTGGTCGTAGGCGATGACGCGGTACGCACCGGCGAAGGCGTTGATCTGGGGATTCCAGTATTCGAGCGCGCAGGTCCAGCCGTGCACCAGGACGATGGCCGGTGCGTCGTCGGGCCCATAGGAGCGCACCCGCAGCCGAGCTCCGTCCCGGGTGACCACGGGGACGACCCGGCTGGCGACAGTCGGCGGATCGAACGCCGCGGTCGAGTAGGAACGCGACCGCAAGTTCGCGCGGTGAGCATCGAACAGCGCACTGGATATACCCGTCCACAACGACGTGAGCAAGGCAAGCATCGGACAGCTCCTTTATTGCAACTGAACGACACAGTAAGGCCGTGGATGTGCCCGCCCGGTAACGCCGACGGGGAATAGTTGCAAGCCACAGCGATTGCGACGAGTAGTCGTGATCGCTCCAGTGCCCGCGTCCACGACAGTCGACTGCGGCGCTTGCGCCTGACCCCTCCGGGGGCGTGGCGGATGATCGGCAAGATTTGGCCGGGCCGGATCGGCAGGTTACGGTACGCCGAGGGCTAGTTGTACCCGCACGAATAGGCCGAGGCTCGCGTCAGCGCAGAAGGTCGCGGTGCCGATTCCCGGCGTGAACACAGTTCGATTTTCGGTTTGATCTCGCACGATTCCATACGTTTTGGGGGCCGACGTCCCCGATGACATCAGGAGCGTTGCCATGACGAATCCGCCCGAGGGACAACAGCCTCCCTTCGGTCAACAGCCGCCACAGGATCCGGGGATCCCGTCCGGGCCGCCGGGCTATCCGCACGCGGGGTTCGGGGGGCCGCCGGGATCATCGGGCCCGCAGTATCCGGATGGGCCGGATGTATTCATCCCCGCGCCCGCGCCGAAGAAGAAGCGGACCGGGTTGTTCGTCATGCTGGGGATCATCGCGTTGGTGATCATCGGCCTGCTGGTGACGGGCGTCGTGCTGACATTGCAGGGGCGCACGCCGCTGTCGTCGGACGACAAGCAGATCGAGGTCGCGGTACGCGACTTCTACGACACGCTCGATTCCGACGGTTTCATCGCCGCCGCGCAGCTGGCCTGCCAGGCGGATCGCACGGAGATCGACAATCTCAGCCCCGAACAGCGGGCGCAGTTCGAACGGGCGACGGTGCAGGTGTCGATCGACGAGGTCAAAGACATCGTCATCACCGGCGACAACGCGAAGGCGACGGTCACCGGCCAGCTGACGCTGTCGGTGGAGGGCGAGGAGCCCAACACCGAGTCGAGCACCGAGGAGCACCTCACCAAGGAAGACGGCACCTGGAAGATCTGTTCGGCACCGGCCAACAAACACTGACCCGGCACCCGCCGCCGCCGACATTACGATCACGCTGATCTCAACCCTCGTCGCGAGCATCGCGGCACGGCAATATCAATGGCGAGGCGGGCGTGGCTGAGTGGTTGAGGCAACGGTCTGCAAAGCCGTTAACGCGGGTTCAATTCCCGCCGCTCGCTCCAAGGTCAGAAGCTGTTTTTCTGACGCCGGGGCTCGATTTGCCTCATGCGGTCCGCAGTTCGTCCGCAGCAGATCGAGCTCCGGCATCCATCGCGTCCGCGACCGTGTCCAGGTCGTCGGCGAAGAGGTGGCCGTACAAGTCCAGGGTCAGCGTGGCCGTTTTGTGCCCGAGCATCCGCTGAACAACCTTGATGTTCGCCCCGGCGCTGATAGCCAACGAAGCCGCAGTGTGGCGAAGCCCGTGGGGTATGACGCCATCGAGCCCGGTCGACTGCACCGCTTCATCGAAGAACTTGCGGAACTCGTTGGAGTCCACGACCGCGCCAGGCCCCCGGGAGCTCGCGAACAGCGGCTCATCGGCGGGGCGACCCTCGATGAGCGGTTCGAGATCCTTGCTCAGGGTCCTCGGCACAGGAACGGCCCGCGTGGTGTGGTTCTTGGTGTCGGTGATCACGGTCCCCTGGCCGGAAACGGGACTTGCTGAACGAGACACGTAGATGCGCCGATTGGGCAGATCAACGTCCTTGACCCGCAGTGCGGAGGCCTCCCCGAACCTGATACCCGTGTAAGCCAGGGTGAAGACCATCGGCCGGAACCGGTCGGCAGCTATCCCGAGCCTCAACACCTCGAGGTGGGTGAGGTACTGCCGCTCGCTGGATTTCAATGTCGGCAGCTCGACACCAAGCGCGGGATTGACCGCCAGCCGCTTCGACTTCACCGCGAACCGAAGAACCTGGCCGAACACCTGGTACGCCTGGATGACCCGCGACGCCGACAGCCCCTTGTCCTTGAACCGAACACTGCCCGACGCCGACAGGTTCACGATCCAGTCCTGAACGTCCTCGAAATCGATCTCCCGTAGCGGCACCGTTCGCCACTGCGGCAACACGAGGTTGTCCAACAACGATCGGTACCCGACGACCGTCTTCGGCTTCCTGAATTGCTTTGTGGCGATCCACCTTTCAGCGACAAGCTCGAACGTGACACCGCTACGGTCAGGGTCAACCCAGGTGCCGGTTTCAACCTTCGTCGTGACCTCTTTGTCAAGCCACGACTGAGCCTCCTTCTTGGTCGTGAAGGACTGCGACCGCTCGGCCCCATTGGGGTCGACGTACCGAGCCCGCCACCGTTTTCCCTTGCCGTACCGCTCCTCAGACTTGACTTTCTGCTTGTGCGGTTCGCCCGTCGCAGGGTCGATGACCGTGACAGTCGGGAACCACCGATCCTCGATACCAGTACGCGGGTTGCGCTTCGTCTTAGCCATCACGCAGCCATCGAGTTACTGCCGGTGGCCCGTTCCTGCTCAGCGATCCAGGCCAGCACGACGGACTTACGCCACACCCGCCGACGAGCGCCGAGCTTGAAGCTATCCGGCCCCTTGCCGACGTGCGCCCACCAACGCCAGGTGCCCTCAGGGATGCCGGTCAGGGCTTCGCAGTCCTTGGCCCTCAGGTACGAGTCTTCGGCATTCATCGTGGTTCCTCCCTATGCTGCTTCGGATTGCTGAACATCTGAAATCTGTTGTGGCACAACGGTTTCACGTGGAACACCTGGTGGTCCTTCGTCCTGTGCGAGACGGGCCATCGTGTACTGAGCGCGTTCGTTGATCTTGCGCGTGACCAGGTTCATGACCAGCTGCGCGCGAGGAGGCGCGTCCTTGTCGCCTGGTCGTACCGGAGTGATCCGCAGGTGTGAGGTATCGGCCATGACGATGCCCACGGCGGCGAGGTACTGGCGCACGAACTCGAGCCGTTCGGCCTTGTGGTCGGGCAGGGTTTTGCCGGTCCAGTTCCTCGAGACCAAGCACCGTTGACCGGGCAGCCCGAGGGTGTCGCGGCGGTGGGCCTTCTTGTTGCACTTGCCCGGCTGGGTCTTCTCCGTCGCGCCGCGAGGAACGATGCCGTAGGTCAGCCACACCCCGCAGGTGTCCGAGCACGGCGTCACACTCAGCTCGGCGTGAAGCCGGTCGTAGTGTTCGGCGACCCGACGAGATCCGGGGGTCAGGAGCTCGCCGAGACTCTTGGTGAGGTACTTGGTCAGGTACCGAACGCTGTAGTCCATGCTGTCGGTGTTGGCCAGGATCTGGATGGGCTTGGACTGCGCACCGAACTTGAGCGTGTGCGCGGGATCGAGTTCATCTACCTCATCCATCACCGCCAGCGCGTCATCCCAGTAGGTCAGCGGTCGACCGGTCCGGGGGTCGGCGAAAGTGCCGGCGGAATAGTCCCAGACCGGCATCCGACCCTCGCCGTACACGGGCTTGTCGAAGTGGGGCCACCAGATCGTGCGGTACGTAGCCGCGGTGACCTGTGTCAGCAGTTTCTTGGAGAACGAGCCACGCAACGCCACATGCAGGTGTGGAGCGGCCCGGCGCTGTGGTTCGACGGTGGCGAAGTACTGGACGTTCCAGCCCACCGCCCGACGAAGGTTCTCGATCCACGTCGAAAACAGCTTGGAGGTGTGGATGGTGTCGCGGGCCTGGCGGGCGTAGTCGTAGGACTCCGGATCACGCGGGGAACCATCGGAGACCATGGCGCCCTTGCCGTCCTTGCCCGCCTTGGGGTCCCATACCTGGTTGATCCGGCCGAACGAGTCCAGGGTGAGGGTGAAGAACGTCGAGGGGCGGTGTTTGCCGTCCGCGTATGCCTGCCCGATCGTCAGCGTCTTATCGACTTTCAGACGCGGCAGATCCGGCAGGTCGGCACTACGGCGGGTGGACTTGGTTTTGCGGCGTGGCTTGGCATCCAGGGCGGGGAGTCGGCCACGGACACCGAGTTCACGCAGCTCGATGTCGAGGTCGGCCACCAGAGCTTTGATCGACTCGGCCAGCTCGTGTTCCTCGGTGCGGCGAGCTTCGTGGTATTCGGTGAACAGGGTTGCGCGAGTACTGAATACGGCCTGCTGCGCTTCGGTGACAACCGGTTCGGCGTCGACGGGTTCGTGGTCCGCGCACCAGCCTTCCCGGAGCTGGGTGACGCGCAGGTACTTGTTCGCTTTCGCACACGCCGGGCAGGTCGTTGCCACGGTCGCCTTGCACGGGGCACCGACGTAGGAGGTCCTCGAGGTGATCGGGTCGAACGCCCGCATCGGCACGACCCGCGCGCAGATCCCTTCCTTGTCGGCCGCGTACTGAGCGATGTCGGTCAGGTCGGGCATCGCTCGGCGGTCGGCGGCGGTTTCACGGTTCGGCGCCAGGCCGATGATCGGAGCCGTGGTCATGCCACGCCCTCCCCTGCCGCCAGTTCGTACTCCTCGGCGTAGGCGTCGAGGTCGACCGGCTCGACTCCGTGCACGGTGTAGAGGACCCATTCCACGGCGTCCATGCCCATCACCATCGCGGCGAAGTCGGTCGCCCTCGGGGCGTGGGTCTCGTACTCCTCCACCCACACCGCGTCCAGGAACCCGTAACCGCGCCACCGCTTCGACATCTGCCGGAAGGCATCCGATCCGACACCCAGGCCGGACTCATCGGCCAGCCACAGCGAGGACCGACCAGGCTGATCCAGCAGCCACCCCAACAACGCCTGCTCGTGCGGCGGCAGAACCTCACGCCCGAACAGGAGCACCGCCGCTTCGTCTTCGGTCCCGACCGTCTGAGCGTTCATGGTGTGCCCCCTGGATCGCGGTCTAACTGGCTTGAGCCAGTACTGGCTTAAGCCAGTAGACCACTGCAAACGCTACCGAGTCAAGGGGTGGCTTGAGCCAGTACCATTGAGGCATGAACAGCGCAGAGTCCAAGTCCCGCGAATTGCCTCCAAGCAGGCGAGTCGCTGACGAGTTGCGCCGTGCCATCACTGGGGGCGACCTCGCACCAGGTGACCAACTACCGTCCGAGCGGGTACTGGCGGAGCGCCACCAGGTCGCCCGGAACACAGCCCGAGAGGCGATACGCATCCTCGCCGACGAAGGGCTTGTGACGGCCGTCCATGGCAAAGGCGTATTTGTCCGAAAACCTCAGCGGCTCTTACGATTTGGCAGCGACCGATATTCCAACCGGCTTCGCGAAGAGACCGGGCTGTCGCCATACCGATCCGAGGTCGCGAAGCAGGGGCGAACGGCAAGGGTCGACTGCACCTCGATCACTCGCGTACAGCCGCCCGAGGATGTCGCCGCCCGACTGAACCTGAATCCGGAAACCGACACGGTCGCCCGTCGAGAGAACTGGTACTTCGCAGACGAAGAGCCTGTCCAGGTCGGCGTGACGTACATCCCCTGGGCGATTGCTGAACACTCTCCACTGGGCACCTCCGCACAGATGGGCAAGGGAAGCCTCTATGCGCGCTTCGAGGAGCGTGGCCATCGAATCACCCGCGTTCGTGAGGAGATTTCCGCTCGAATGCCATCTCCCGACGAGACGCGCGGCCTAGCGATTCCCGATGGGGTACCGGTGGTCGACGTGTTTCACACCGGCATTGATCAAGACGGACAGCCGTTCGAGGTCACGCATTTCGTCATGCGCGCCGACCTGAACGGCCTCGACTACAACATGCCTGTGGAGGACTAATGCCCGTGACCGTACGACCCCGCACTCAGCTCGACCTCGACGAGTGCGCACGCCTTCTTGTCGAGGTACACGAACGAGACGGCTACCCGGTGGAAGGTGTTGCCGATCCCGTCTCGTGGCTGACGCCAACAACACTTGTCCGTGCATGGGCAGCAGAACTGACCGGATCGGTTGTCGGGCATGCGCTTGTGACAAGGCCGACCCCTTCCGACGATGCAGCCACAATGTGGATTGAGCACGGCAGTGGCGTCGAGGCAGACCTTTTGGTATTCGGACGCCTCTTCGTCGGTTCTGCTGGCAGAAACCAGGGCGTTGGAACGCTTCTCGTTCACACAGCCATGACCTACGCGAAGGCCCAGGGCAAGACGTTGGTTCTCGACGTCATGGAGAAGGACCAAGCCGCGATCCGCCTGTATGAGCGGCTCGGCTGGAGGAACATCGGGTCAGCGGTGCATCGGTTCGGCGATAACCAACAGACCACAGCACAGTGCTACGTCGCTCCCAGCTGATGCCACGCTGTACGGAGTTGTTGCTGAAATTCGCTATATAGAGTCAAGAGCGCCTGCGGCGGCGCACAGCGCCGCCGCCGCGCTTCGACGCGCAGCGGCCTTGCTCGTACCTCACCGTCCGGCGCGTCGGCACGTCGGCGACGCTGAGCGCCGAGAGCAGGCGAACCGGGACTCCAACCAGCTCACACAGCACCGACCCGAGCTGTTGACGAGGCCCGACCAATGGCCCGGCAAGAATTGCTGAACGGAATTCACGAGCCCGATCGTGTCGGCACCCTGCCCCGATCGACAGCCACCAGCGCACCGAGTCGCATACGTACTGCCGCACGACTTCGTCGCTTGCCTCATAGGACCAGCCTGCCGAACCCGTGCAGGTGGTCACCGAACCGTCACCGGTCCCAGCCGAAAAGGCCGGCATAATTCCCGATCACCTTGGCCGGTCACCAGGTCGGCGAATTGCTGAACGAACGAAGCCGCGGTGAGTCGGTGGGAAAACCCCGTGGGTTGAGTCGGCTCCTCATGGCCCAATTGTCTGACCTCACTCAGCCGAGTCAAGGGAAAGAGCGCCCTTGACACGACCTCCCTCAGTTCAGGGATGGCCAGTATGAGGAAGCCGGGGAAGTGAAGTCCCCCAGGGCATCAGGGTCCAGGCATGCGTGTAGCCCGGCGGGGTTCTCCCAGCCGGGCTACGTCCGCAATTCGTCCGCACGAGTGCCACACACGACCAATAGCACCAACGGTAAATGCACCCGTTTCGCCAGGTCGGCTATCGCGCCCAATAACAGCCAACGATGCCGTGTCCTGCACTTATACAATCAATCGAACTGCAAAGCCGTTAACGCGGGTTCAATTCCCGCCGCTCGCTCTGTGGAAAAGCGGCTGGGTCGTGGAATGATCGTTTTCATGTCACGGCCCAGACCGCTCACCCATGACCCCATCGCCGAGGCTCACCGGCAGTGGGTTGCCCACGGTTGGGAGTCGGTCGCCGATGGCATGGCCCTGGTGACGTCACTGGTTCGAGCGCAGCAGATCGTCATGGCGAGGGTCGACGAGGCGCTCAAACCCTCCGGGCTGACGTTCTCCCGCTACGAACTCCTGCAATTGCTCAGTTTCAGCCGCACCGGCGCCCTGCCGATGGCGAAGGCGAGTGCGCGTCTACAGGTGCACCCCACGAGTGTGACCAATACCGTTGATCGGCTCGAAACGGCCGGGCTGGTCGTCCGCGTCCCGCACCCCAGTGACCGGCGGGCAACACTCATCGAAATCACCGATGCGGGAAGGAAATCCGTGGCCGAAGCCACGGCGGCGCTGAATGCCGAAGTGTTCGCCGAACCGGGCCTACCCGCCGACCAGGGCCGCGACCTGCTCCGACTGCTGGCACAATTCCGTCACGACGCGGGCGATTTCGAGGTCGACGATGCAGAAAACCTCGCATTCCAGGCGACCTGGCAATCGACCGGAGAATCTTCGGGCGACCCCCTTGGCAGCTAGCTCGAAAGGGTCCACCATGTAGCCCATGGTGCTGATCCTCGGGGTATCGGCGGGCGCGGGTGGAGCCCGCGCGCTGCTGACCCATTCCGATCAGCCCCACATGCCGCCCGTCGACCGGATCCACGTCCCGCGCCGGGCGGGCGGATCGGTGGCGGAATCGGTACTCACCGCCATCCACCGCATGCGCACCGCCGCCGCCGCACGCGACGAATACATCTCCGGCACCGCGGTCACCTGCCGCGACGAGTCGCAGGCCGACGCGATCAGAGCGGCAGCGGGCCGAGCCGACTTCGTGATCGTCGACGAACCGCTGGCCCAGTTGCGCTATCTGCGCTACAGCGGACTGCTCCCCGCCACCGACTCGGTGCTGCTCTACGACCCCGGCCGTTCCGGTTTGACCATCACCCACGCCGATTGCCGAGCCGAAACCATCCTCGCGGGCACACGCAGCACCGCCCTCAGCGGCGACGGCTACGACGCGCTCCTGCGTTCGCGACTCGCGCGCAGTGGTGTCCGCACCGACGCGCACGCCAGTCGCGAACATCGAGAATCGTTGAGCCGCAAGAGAGTTGTCACCGCGGCCGATGCCGACACCGGCGACCGCACGGTGCTGACCCGCAGCGATCTGGCCGCGCTCTGCGAAGCGGGACTGCGTCATTCGGCGTCGTTCGCGCGCCTGCTGATCGAGGAGACCGGGGCGAAGCCGGGAGCGCTGGTCCTGCTCGGCGGCTGCACCCGCAACCCGAGTCTGCGCACCGATCTGGCCCGGCTGATCGACCTGCCGATCGTGTACGACCCTGAGCCGGAATATGTTTCGGCGCGCGGTGCGGTGCTGCTGTGCGCCCGCCCCTCGGCGCGGTTACGGATGCCGTGTCGCGGTGCGAGCGTGGGAGTACCGCCGCCGCGGGGCCACCGAAAGCTTCTCGCCGCGGTCGCGGTGACGGCGACCCTCGGCGGCACGGTTGTCGGTCTGCTCAGCAATACCGCCCCTTCGGCGCGGTCCCCTGAACCGGGCACCGCGCCGAGTACGGCGCACTTCATCGACGGTGCGCCGCACTGGAAACCGAACTAGCTGTTGGTGAAGTTCGGCGGACGCTTCTCGACGAAAGCGGCCATGCCTTCCTTCTGATCCGCGGTCGCGAACAGCGAATGGAACACCCGGCGTTCGAACAGCAGGCCCTCGGCGAGCGTGGTCTCGAACGAGCGGTTCACCGCCTCCTTGGCGATCATCGCGACCGGCAGCGACATCGACGCGATGGTCTGCGCGGCCTCTAGCGCGACGTCGAGCAGGTCGTCGGCGGGCACGACCCGCGAGACGAGCCCGGAGCGCTCGGCTTCCTCGGCACCGATCATCCGCCCGGTCAGGATCAGATCCATCGCCTTGGCCTTGCCGATCGCCCGGGTGAGACGCTGCGAGCCGCCGATGCCGGGGATGACGCCGAGCGTGATCTCGGGCTGACCGAACTTGGCGTTGTCGCCGGCGATCAGGATGTCGCACAGCATCGCCAGCTCACAGCCGCCACCGAGGGCGTAACCGGAGACGGCGGCGATGGTGGGCTTGCGGAAGTTGGCCAGGCGATCCCAGCGGGCGAAATAGTCGGCCAGGAACATGTCCATGTACGACTTGGGGGCCATCTCCTTGATGTCGGCGCCCGCCGCGAAGGCCTTCGCCGAGCCGGTGATCACGACGGCGCCGATCGAGTCGTCACGGTCGAGCTCGTCGAGCGCGGCGATGACGTCGTCGAGGACCTGGGCATTGAGCGCGTTCAGCGCCTTGGGCCGGTTCAGGGTGATCCAGCCGACCACGCCCTTGCCGTCGGTGCCGCCTTTGCGCTCCAGCAGAATCGTCTCGAATTCGGTCACAGCCAACCTCTTGTCAAATCAACGGTCACGGACGATGCAGACGATACCGAGCCTCGACGTGCCCCGGGTAACGAGGATCTGTACCGTGGCACGCCGCCTGTGACACATTCCACCACGCCCGATTTGCGGCACAATCGTCGACATGGGCAGCGACCACTTCGTGCGGATCACCCGCCTGCGCGCACTGATCGACCACGAGAACACCGGTGCGGGCGAGCGCGCCACCGCCGAGCGCATGCTCGACCGATTGCTCCGGAAAACCGCGGACCACGCTGCCTCGGGTGCCGCGCCGGACCGCGTCTACGGTTCGCGGCACCACCGGGCGGGCAGGCACGCGAGCACCGCCTCGATCGTCGAATCGGTCCGCGAGGACATCGCGTTCGCCCGCACGTTCGTCGCCGCGGGCGCCCCCGGCGAGGTCACCGTGCACAGCCCTCTCGCGGCGGCCCCCGCCGAGCTCACCGTGGCCGTGACGACCCCGTTCGCCGACCAGATCGTTGTCACGATCACCGACATCCCGCCCGCGTGGGGCTGGGAACCCGACGAATTCGACCGCATCACCGCCACCGAGGACCTACGCCGGTTCGCCGACGAACTAGCCGAGATCATCGACAGCTACAACCACGACGGCGCGGATGTGGGCCCGCGCTTCTTCCGGACGATCCGCGCCCAGGAAACCACCCTGATCCGCTGATCCGAACCGTCGCCGACGGTCCCGTCCCCAGCCAGGACGCGGGTCAAGCGGTCCGACCGAGCACGACCACTACCCCGGCGGTGAGCACCAGCGCGCCGATCCCCAACACCACACTCGCGACGACCGGCCCACCCGCGGTGTAGTCGGCCACCACCTGCGCGACCGCGACCGCGATGGCGCTCGCCCCGCCGAGCACCAGCACGCCCTCGCGACGCCGCGCGTACAGCACCAAACAGAGCACCCCGATCAGCCCGGTCAGCGCGGGTCGCCACAGCGATTCACCGAGCGTCACCGATTGCGCGCCGATCACCGCGATCACCCCGCCGAGCAGGTATCCGACCCAGTCGACCACCAGCAGGTGAGCCGACCCGAGTCCGAACCAGAGCGCACCGAACACCATGAGCGCGATCCCCTCCCACGGCGAACCCACATCGAACAGCTCCGAGGCGACACTCAGAATGCTCGCCACCCCGAAGCAGGCCACGGCGACCATCCCGAGCGCGCTCGGCACCAGCAGATATCCGAGGACGGCGATGAGCAGTCCCGCGATCGAGGCCGCGATGGCTGTCGCGTCGCCGTGGTGCCCGTCGAACGCCGTCGCCACCGCGCCGGTCATTGCCACCGCCGCCAGCACGAGCAGCACCGCGGCCAACCGCACCCGCCCCGCCGACGCGATCGGCACCCTGCGAAACACTCCAGCGCGTCCCTCGGCCAGCACCACCGCTCCCCATACCGCGCACCCGGCCACCGCCACCAGCAGAACCACCCGCCCCGACTGCGCCACCTGCGCCCACGCCGTGTCGACGAACAACCCGAGCCCAGCGGCCACCAGCCCGGCACCCAGGTACGCCACGATCTCGGCGGCCACCCGTCCCCCACCGGCGCGCCCGGCGCGATCCTGCGTGTCGACCGCCCGTAGCACGGCTGCCCGCTGCTCCCCGCTGATCACCCCGGAAGCCACCAGCCGCTCCAACGCCACATCCACCCGGTGCTCGCGAACCATCCGTCGAGTATGTCGACCTGCGGCGGCGTTTCCACCACAAGCCGCGGGTAGCGTTTCGCGACGCAGTGACACAGTTCACAGTAGAATTAGTTTGATGTCCTAGTATCGGGCGATCTATCAATGGCGGAGGCAGTCATGAGCCTGCATGTTCCGGTGAATCCCGTGCGATTCGTGACCTCGGCGGCGCTGTTCGACGGGCACGACGCCGCGATCAACATCATGCGTCGGATCCTGCAGGCCCAGGGCGCCGAGGTGATCCATCTCGGACACAACCGTTCGGTGCGTGAGATCGTCGACGCGGTGCTGGAGGAAGACGTGCAGGGCGTCGCGGTGAGCTCCTATCAGGGCGGGCACATCGAGTTCTTCGAATACCTGGCACTGGCACTGCGTGAGGCGGGCGCCGGTGACGTGCGGATCTTCGGTGGCGGCGGCGGGGTGATCGTCGCCGACGAGATCGACCGCCTCGCGGCGAGCGGCGTGCGGATCTTCTCCCCCGAAGACGGTCAGCGTCTCGGCCTGCCCGGCATGATCAACGAGCTGATCGAGCTCTGCGATGTCGACCCCGCGCGGACCGCTCCCGATCTGGACGCGCTCTACACCGGTGATCGACATGCCCTGGCGCGCACCATCACCTGCCTGCAGCAGGGCTCGTTGCCCGAATCCGATCGTGGCGCGATCCTCGCGGCCGCCGCCAAGCGACGCGTACCGGTTCTCGGGATCACCGGCACCGGCGGGTCCGGAAAGTCCTCTCTCACCGATGAATTGGTGCGCAGGCTGCGCACCGACCAGCAGGACAAACTCCGCATCGCCGTCCTCGCGGTGGATCCGACCCGTCGGCGAGCGGGCGGCGCCCTGCTCGGTGACCGGATCCGGATGAACGCCCTCGACGGCGATCATGTGTACTTCCGGTCACTGGCCACCCGCGGCAATCACGAACTGCCCGACGATATCGACACCATGATCGCCGCCTGCCGCGCCGCCGGTCACGACCTGGTCATCCTCGAGACCCCCGGCATCGGCCAGGGTGACGCGGGCATCGTCGACCATGTGGATGTGGCGCTGTATGTGATGACGCCGGAATTCGGCGCCGCCTCGCAGCTGGAGAAGATCGATATGCTCGACTACGCCGATGTCGTCGCGATCAACAAGTACGAGCGCCGCGGCGCGGCCGACGCGGTGCGCGATGTGGCCCGCCAATTGATCCGCAACCGTGCGGAATTCGGCGCGAGTCCCTCGGACATGCCCGTTTTCGGCACCAGCGCGGCGACTTTCGACGACGACGGCGTCACCGCCCTGTACCAGCACCTCACCGGCCTGCTCACCGAACACGGCCTGGCGCTCGAGCCCGGCGCCCTGCCGCGGGTGGACACCTCGGTCTCCACCCGCTTCGCTCAGCTCGTGCCCCCGTCACGAGTCCGGTACCTGGCCGACATCGCCGACACGGTCCGGGGCTACCACGCCGATACCCAGCGTGAAGTCACTGCCGCCCAACGGATTCAACGGCTGACGCTGGTGCACGACGAACTCCCCGACGACGCGGCGGTCACCGACCTGCTCGCGCAGGCCCGGCCCACCCTCTCCGAGTCCTCGACGGCGGCGCTGGCCGAATGGCCCGCGGTCGCCGAGAACTATCGCGGCGACGAGCAGGTGGTCCGCATCCGTGACCGCGAACTGCGCACGCCGCTACGCCGCGAATCCCTGTCCGGCACCAGCATCGCCCGTGTCGCCCTGCCCCGCTACACCGACGACGGCGAACTCCTCCGCTTCCTGCGCGCCGAGAACCTGCCCGGCCGATTCCCTTTCACCGCAGGCGTTTTCCCCTTCAAACGCGAGAACGAGGATCCCGCGAGAATGTTCGCGGGCGAGGGCGATCCGGCCCGCACCAATCGCCGTTTCAAGGTCCTCAGCGCCCACGCCGAAGCCACCCGCCTTTCCACCGCCTTCGACTCCGTCACCCTCTACGGCCACGATCCCGCGCAGCGCCCCGACATCTACGGCAAGGTGGGCACCTCGGGCGTCTCGGTGGCCACCATCGAGGACATGCGCACGCTGTTCGACGGTTTCGATCTCGGCGCCCCGACCACCTCGGTCTCGATGACGATCAACGGCCCCGCCCCGACCATCCTCGCCTTCTTCCTCAACACCGCGATCGACCAAGCGCTGCATCGCTTCGCCGAGGTCGAAGGCCGCGAGCCGACCTCGGCCGAAGCCGCCGATATCCGCGCCACCACGCTGTCGACCGTGCGCGGCACCGTGCAGGCCGACATCCTCAAGGAGGATCAGGGCCAGAACACCTGCCTGTTCTCCACCGAATTCAGCCTGCGCATGATGGCCGACGTCCAGGAATGGTTCGTGCGCAACGACGTCCGAAATTTCTATTCGGTCTCGATTTCGGGATATCACATCGCCGAGGCGGGCGCCAACCCCATCAGCCAGCTGGCGTTCACTCTCGCCAACGGATTCACCTATGTGGAGACCTATCTCGCGCGCGGGCTGGCGATCGACGACTTCGCCCCGAATCTGTCGTTCTTCTTCTCCAATGGCATGGATCCCGAATACACGGTGATCGGCCGGGTGGCCCGACGTATCTGGGCGATCGCGATGCGCGACCGGTACGGCGCGGGCGAACGCGCCCAGAAACTCAAGTACCACGTGCAGACCTCTGGTCGTTCGCTGCACGCGCAGGAAATGCAGTTCAACGATATTCGCACCACCCTGCAGGCGCTGATCGCCGTCTACGACAATTGCAACAGCCTGCACACCAATGCCTTCGACGAGGCGGTGACCACCCCGACCGAGGACTCGGTGCGCCGCGCGCTGGCGATTCAGCTCATCATCGCCAAGGAATGGGGGCTCGCCGTCAACGAGAATCCGCTCCAGGGCAGTTTCATCGTCGACGAACTCACCGATCTCGTCGAAGAGGCCGTGCTGCTCGAATTCGAGCGGATCAGCGAACGCGGCGGCGTACTCGGGGCGATGGAGACCGGCTACCAGCGCGGTCGCATCCAGGACGAATCCATGCGCTACGAGCAGCGCAAACACGATGGGTCATTGCCGATCGTCGGGGTGAACACCTTTCGCGGCCGCGACGACGACGGCGCGCACGCACCGCTGGAATTGGCTCGCGGTACCGAAGCCGAACGCCGCTCCCAACTCGACCGGCTGCACAGTTTCCAGGCTGATCACGCCGAGCTGTCCCATCGCGCGCTGGCCCGGCTCACCGAGGTGGCGCACACCGACGGCAATATCTTCGATGTCCTCATGGACGCAGCGCGCGTATGCACATTGCAGCAGGTCACCGATGCCTTCTTCGCGGTGGGAGGACAATATCGGCGCACGGTTTGAGCAGCGTAATCCGCCGCTGCGCGTGGTGGGCGTGTGACAATCGCCGTGAGCTCTGGCAGCGGCGGCGATGGGACCCCACAGCATGAATCCGACCGACTTCGACATCATCGATGCTCATATTCACCAGTGGGACCCGCATGCCACACCACGAGAGTTCAGCAAACTCGCGAAATTGATGCGCTACCTTCCGATACCGGTCGATATCGCCGCGAAACTGGCCCCGCTGCGTGACCGCGAATTCATCGGCGACCCCAGCGCCTATCTACACCCGTATCTGCCCGCCGACTACCGCGCGGACCGGGGGAATACGCCGGTCGAATCGGTGGTGGAAATCGAGGTGCAGTGGGCGGGCTGGAAACCCGACGAGACGCGGTGGGTGGCGAGCCTGCCCTTCGGTGTCGACACACCCGCCTTGTCCACGATCATCGGCTCCGCCGACCCCGCCGCCGCGGACTTCGGCGCGGTGCTCGACGCGCATCAGTCCGCGTCACCGCTGTTGCGTGGCATTCGGACGATGGTCGCCTACCATCCAGATCCCGCTGTGAAGTCCTTCGCCGCCGATGACGGCGCGCTCACTGCCCCGGCGTTCCTGAACGGCTTCGCCCAGCTCGCCGAGCGCGGGCTCTCGTTCGACGCGTGGGTGTATTCGGGGCAGCTCCCCGAGGTGACGGCGCTGGCCGAACGGTTCCCCGAGGTGCCGATCGTGCTCGATCACCTGGGGACGCCGGCCGGCATCTTCGGTCCGGTCGGCAAGGACACCGGGCACACCGCCGCGCAGCGCAAGGCACTGTTCGATCGGTGGTGCGAGGACCTCACCGATCTGGCCGCGCAGCCGAACGTGGTGGCCAAGGTGAGCGGGCTGATGATGCCGGTGCTCGGGCATCCGGTGCCGCCACGCGGTACTCCCACGCCGGTGCCGACGCTGCTCGCGCGGGTGAGTCCGCTGCTGGCGCACGCGCTGGCGGTGTTCGGCGCCGATCGGCTGATCTGGGGGTCGAATTTTCCGGTCGACAAGCCGATCACCAGTATCGCCGGCGCGGTCGAGACCGTGGCCACCGCGCTGAGCGACGCGCGGGCGAGCACCGATGACCTGCGAAAGGTGTTCGGCGGCAATGCTATCCGGTTCTACCGGATCGAGCCGACCGCGTGAATCGCCGCGCGCGCCGGTTTGTGTCGGTGGCCGGGTTTAGCATCGGCGCATGAAAGCCATCGGCACCTTCGAGGTCACCGCGTTCGAGCCCACCGAGCTGACACCGCAGCCTCCCGTCGTCACCGGAATGCCGGTCGGTGTCTCGACCATGACGAAGTCCTACGCGGGCGAGATCGAAGGGCTCTCGGCCACGCTGTTCACCGCCGCCTTCGACATGAGCACCGGCGCGGGCACCTATCTCGCGATGGAGTCGTTCGAGGGCGCGCTCAACGGCAGGGCCGGTGCGTTCAACTTCGTCCACTCGGCCACCACCGGCGGTACCGACCGCACCGACGAGTTCTTCCATATCGTCCCCCGCAGCGGCACCGGGGAGTTGACCGGCCTCACCGGTACCGGCGCCCTGTACGTGGATGCCGAGGGCGGACACCACATCTGGTTCGAGTACGAGTTGGGCTGACCCACGCCGATCAGCGCGTCGGTGCCGTGTTGCCCGGTCCGGCGCGCATCAGATGTCGAATTCGGCATAGAGCGAGCGCAATTCGCGTAGGCCGGTGGCCGCGGTCGGCTCGTCCTCGGCGCTCATCCGCAGCGCGCGACGCAGCGCGATCGCGTCGAGGTCGTCGATGACGGCATGGAATTCGACGCGAGGCAGCTCGGGCAGGACCAGTTCGTCACCGTAGATGTCTGCGGAATCGACGATGCGCGCGGACTTCTCGACACCGCCGATGAGGGTGTCGAGGTCGAGACCGCGCAGGGTGAGGATCACCCCGGGCTGCTCGTCGAGGCGCTCGGCGAGCAGATAGCAGACCGCCGCGACGTGCTTGCACGGCCAGCCCATGTCCGGACAGCTGCAGGTGAAGTCCAGTTCGGCGGCCGTGGTCGGCAGAAGGTGCGGGCCGAGCGCGGGCGGGAGCGCGCCCGAGGCGATCTCGGCGAGCATGCCGGGCGCCTGCCCGATCTCGGCGAGCAGCAGTTCCACCTCCTCCTCGCGCAGCGGCCGGATCGACAGCACCGAGGTGAACGGACTCGGTTGGCTGCCCTGCACCTCCGCGGTCACCGCGCCGCGTTCGATCCGGTAGTTCACCACCTGCCCGACCCTGGCGTAGGTGCGTCCACGCGAGAGCCTGCCCGCGTCGGCCACCTTCTCCACCGCCTCGAGCAGTGCCTTGCCCCACCAGGTCCGGCCGAACCCGCCGCGAGCCTGGGCGCCGCCGCGAACCGGTTTGCGGGGACCGAACTGGCTGAAGTCGGCCATCTACTCACCCACCGCCTCGGCGCCGAGGGTGAACAGCTCGCGCAGTTCGTCGGTGCTCATCTCGGTGATCCAGTTCTCCCCCGCGCCGACCGCCAGATCGGCCAATTGCTTCTTCCCGTTGATCATTTCGTCGATCCGCTCTTCGATGGTGTCGACGCACACCAGCTTGCGGACCTGCACCGCGCGCTGCTGGCCGATCCGGAACGCGCGGTCGGTGGCCTGGTTCTCGACGGCCGGGTTCCACCAACGGTCCAGGTGGATAACATGATTGGCAGCGGTGAGGTTGAGCCCGGTACCGCCGGCCTTGAGCGAGAGCAGCATCAACGGCGGGCCGTCCGCCCCCTGGAAGCCGGTCACCATATCGTCGCGACGCTGCTTGGCGACACCGCCGTGCAGGAACGGGATCGGGGTGCCGAATCGCTCGGTGAGGTAGGGCAGGATCAAGTCGCCGAACTCACGGAACTGGGTGAACAGCAGTGCTTTCTCGCCGTCGGCGAGCACCGCGTCGAGCACGTCCTCGACCAGCGCCAGTTTGCCGGAGCGGTGCGCGCTCCGTCGCAGGATCGGCGAACCGTCGCCCAGGTAGTGCGCGGGGTGATTGCAGACCTGTTTGAGCCGGGTCAGCGCGCCGAGCACAGCGCCCTTGCGCGCCATGCCTTTCGCGTCTTTGAGCTTCTCCAGCATGTCGTCGACAACGGCCTGATAGAGCGCGGCCTGTTCGACGGTGAGGTTGGCCCGCACCGTCATTTCCAGCTTCTCCGGCAGGTCGCTGATCACCGTCGGATCGGTTTTGAGCCTGCGCAGCACGAACGGATCGGTGATCAGGCGCAGCCGGTCGATGGCCTGCTGGTCGCGTTCACGTTCGATCGGCACCGCGAACCTGGCACGGAACGATTGCGGGCTGCCGAGCAGTTTCGGCATCGCGAAGTCGAACAGCGCGCGCAGTTCCTCGAGCCGGTTCTCCACCGGAGTTCCGGTGAGTGCCAAGCGATGTCGCGCGGTGAGTGCCCTGGCCGCACGCGCCTGTCTGGTCACCGCGTTCTTGATGTGCTGAGCTTCGTCGAGCACGATCCGCTCCCACCGCTGTTCGTTGAGCAGGGTGATATCGCGGGCGAGCAGTGCGTAGGTGGTGATAACCAGATCCGAATCCGCCACCGCCGCGGCGAATTCCGGGCCTTGGCGGCGACCGGGACCGTGGTGCACGAGCACGCGCAGGTCAGGGGCGAAGCGTTGTGTTTCGCGTTGCCAGTTGCCGACCACCGACATCGGACACACCAGCAGCGTCGGTCCGACCCGCGCCTCGGCGTCACAGGTCGGGAGCCGCGTCGACGCACCCGACGTGGCGACCTCGCGCTCGTGCACCAGCAGCGCCAACACCTGCACGGTCTTGCCGAGGCCCATGTCGTCGGCCAGGATCGCACCGCAGTTCAGCCTGCTCATCGTGGCCAGCCAGCTCAGGCCGCGTTCCTGGTAGGGCCGCAGCTGGGCTTTCAGACCGACCGGAACCGGAACCGGCTCGGGTTCGCCTTCCCTGGCGAACAATTCGGCCGCCCAGCCGTCGGCGGTGACCTCGGTGACGGGGACATTGTCGACCCGCTCGGCGGCGAGTTCACCGATCATGTCGGCCAGGGTGATCGGGCTGTCGTCGGCGTGCTGGGCGACATAGCGCGCGGCGGCGGCCAGTGCTCGATGGTCGGCCTGCACCCACTCGCCGCGCAACTGGACCAGGTCGGATTTGCTGCTGATCAGCCGTTCCATCTCGGCCGGAGTGAGTACGAGATCACCGAGCGCCAACTCCCACCGGTAGGACAGCAGCCCGCTGAGGCCGACCGTGGATTCGGCGGCGGCGGGACTGCTCACGCGCAATCGCATGCTCGGTTCGGCGATGTTCCACGCGCGCGGCAGCAACAGGCGAATTCCGGCTTCGCGCAGGGCATGCGCGCCGTGGGCCACCAGATCGACGACCACTTCGGTGGGCAGCAGCAGGTCAAGGCCGCGCGCATCGGTCGGCAGGTCACGCAGGCGTGGGTAGGCCTTGCGCGCCTGGCCGAGTTTCTCCGCCGCTGTGCGCACCAGCACCGGATCATCTTCGAAGACAATGGGTTTGGGCGCGTCGTCGACCGGGCGTAGGCACACCTGCAGGCGCCACAGTGCCACCGATTCGTCGACCGTGCCGAATTCGCCGTCGGGTTCGCACAGGCGCAACACCAGTTCGGGCTCATCGGCGGCATAGCCTTCGCGCCACTGCGTCAGGGTTTCCGACAGGCGATAGGAGCCGCCGTCCAACGCGGTATCGGCGACCAACGCGGCCAGCAGTGGGTGCGTCATCGTGCGATGCGCGAGATACTCGCGGGCGATCGGGTCGGTGAGGTGGGTGCACAGGTCGTCGAGCACGGCGGACGGCGGGCCGGCCACCCGCAGCGCCTGCGGCATCGCGGCGGCCAGCTCGGCCAGCCACGCCCGTTGGCGTTGTCCGCCGACGAGCCGCCAGCGCACCCACCACTGACCGTCGGCTCGCTCGAGCTGCGGCACCACGCGTCCAGCCCGCACCCACCGGTCGATACCGCGCGTCACGTGCGCGAGAAACCGCAGATCGCCGGAGATGTGCTCGCGCGGCAGCCGACTGCGCAACACGGCGGCCGCCGTCGGTGGCGCGAGCGCGTGCGCGCGAACCTCGGTGGTCTCGGGCTGTCCCTCGGCATCGACGACGAGGACCTGCGCGCGGTGCCGGAACCTGGCCCGATCCACGATGTCACCGAGTATCGACCCCACGGCCACCGGCTGCCCGTCGTGCCACAGCAGCAGGCCCGATTCGGGGGACCACAGACCGTGCAGCATGGGTTCCATCCAAGCAGGCGACTCCGACACCGATCACGGCCGCTATGCCCTGGCTTTCTCGCCGCAACGAGAACATACTGAGATAACCCCTGGTCACGGGCCGGAACACCCACCGGCGACAACTCAATACCGACCCAGGCGGACCGGACGGATCCGGTTCGACCGATGACCCCTTGTAATTCGTGCGGAGGGCAGCGATGACGATTCTGCTCCAGGTTCTAGAGCAGAGCTACACCCCCAACACCCCGTGGGAACGGCGCAAATTCACCTTCATCGACACCACGAAGATCCTCGGTATGCGGCTGGACGGTCAGGCAGGCGTCTGGCTGGATCTTTCGCGGCCCGGCGAATCCCAGCGCCTGGCCAACACCGTCGACCCGAGCGAATCCATCACCTTCCTGCTCACCGTCTTCGCCAAGATCGCCGAATGCGAAGACCGTGGGGGTTCGTGGCTGGTCGGCCACGACGGTGCCCACGTCTCCTCGATAGCGGCCACCCGATTCCCGCCCAACCCGGCCGAGCAGGCGGCGGACGACCTGCTGGCCCGGGCGTGGTTGTAGGCCGCACCGTCGACTGACACTGCCCGCCCCCACCCCGGTGCCCATCGACCGAAGCGCGGTTGTTGTCGGTACCACCGGCTACAACATGCGGGTATGGGGAAACCGGCGTGGTTGCTCGTCATAGTGCTCACGGTTGCCGGGTGCACGGTGATCGGACCGGATGAGCCGGTCACCCCCGCACCCGGTAGCCCGACGCGCGCCCAGCTCACCGCCTTGCTCGACACGGTGCGCGTGATCGCCGCGCGCCCTCGGCCCGGCGGCTACGAACGCGGGTGCAAGGCGGGCCGAGCCTGCGTTTTCGGCCCGGCCTGGACCGACGATTCCGACGCACCCGGCGGTCACGACGGCTGCGACACCCGCAACAACGTGCTGGCGACGCAGCTGCGCGAGGTGGTGCATCGCGGCCGCTGCGTGGTGGTGGAAGGAATCCTCACCGACCCCTACACCGCCACCGATATCCGTTTCACCAAATCCGACGCGGGCCGGATCCAGATCGACCACGTCTACCCACTGGCCGCCGCCTGGGACATGGGCGCCGCGACCTGGACCCCCGACAAGCGCCGCCGCTTCGCCAACGACCTCGCGGTGAACCTCCTCGCGACCGGCGCCGCCGCCAACCAATCCAAGGGCGACGACACCCCCGCCGACTGGCTCCCACCCGCACGCCCCAACCACTGCTTCTACGCCGCCAAGTACCTCACCGTGGCAGTCGACTACGACCTCCCCGTCACCGCCGCCGACAACGCGACCCTCCACGACATCGCCCGGCGATGCCCGTGAGTCCAGTCGATCCAGCGCAGTTTCGACTGCCCTCGCTGTTTACCGAGCACTCCGGGTCGCGGTAGCATTTCAGGTAGGATACATAGCATGAGCGAGAATACTGGCAAGTATTCGATCACGATGCCCCGCGATATCGCCGAGGCCGCCCGCGCTCGCAGCGGGCCGTCCGGACTGTCTTCTTATGTAGCCGCGGCGGTTGCCCGTCAGATCGAGCGGGACAACCTCGATGAGATCATCGCGGTCGCCGAGGCCGAACACGGCCCCGTGACCGACGAAGAGGTCCAGGCGCTGCGAGAACAACTCCATCGGATTCGCGCCGCGCAGGGCGGAGTCAGCGCGGCATGAGCGCTGCCGGACCCGGAGGCACGCTGGTACTGGACTGCGAAGGGCTGGCCAAGGCGGTGCTGCGAGATCGGACGATCACCGGATGGCTCGCCCTCGCCAAAGCCGATGACATGCGAGTCATCACGTCCGCGGCGACGCTCGTGGAAGTTGTTCATCCGCGGATCAATCGCGCGGCCCTGGACTGGATCCTGTCCCGATTGGTTATCGAACCGATCACCGAGCAGATCGCCCGGAACGCGTCAGCATTGCTGGGCGAGGCAGCACGCCACGGCCACAAATACGCTATCGACGCGATGCTCAGCGCGACCGCCCGCGCCGCGCCCGGGCCCACCACGGTGCTCACCTCCGATCCCGAGGACATCGCGGCGCTGTGTGGGTCGCGGATCGCGGTCGTGAAGATCTAGCCTCTCTCACTCGCCGGTGGCCACGGCCCGCTTCGGGTCGTTCGACCACTGCGAATACGAGCCCGGGTAGAGGGCGGCGTCGATGCCCGCGATGGTGAGGGCGGCGATCTGGTGGGCGGCGGTGACGCCGGATCCGCAGTACACCGCGACGGGGCCTTCGCCGAAGCCGGCGAAGCGGGCGCGCAGCTCTTCGGCGTTGCGGAAATGCCCTGTGCCATCCAGGTTTTCGGCGGTCGGGGCGCTGACGGCGCCGGGGATGTGGCCGGGACGCGGGTCGATCGGTTCGACCTCGCCGCGGTACCGTTCGCCCGCGCGCGCATCGAGCAGCACACCCGACCATTTCGCGGCGGCGTCGGCGTCGATCACCGGCAGTCCGCCGGGTCGAACCACCAGGTCACCGCCGACCGGATCCGGTTCGGCGCCGGTCGCGATGTCGCCTCCGGCCGCGATCCACGCGGGCAGCCCACCGTCGAGGATGCGCACGTTGTCCACGCCGGCCCAGCGCAGCAGCCACCACGCCCGTGCGGCGGCCATCGCGCCGGTCGCGTCATAGACCACCACGGGATCGCCCGCGCTCAATCCCCAACTGCGCGCGCACTTCTCGAAGGTACCGGGATCGGGTAGCGGATGCCTGCCGCGCAGGGGCGCGGGCGCGGCGGCCAGTTCGGATTCCAGATCGACGAACACCGCGCCCGGAATATGCCCGTCGAGGTAGTGCTGCGGGCCGTTGGGGTCGCCCAACGCCCACCGCACGTCGAGCAGATGAATCGCCCTGTCCGCCAACTCTTCCCGAAGCACGTCCGAGGAAATCAACACCGCGCCCAATTCCACTCCTCTGCCAAGCCCCCGCCTGCGAAACCGCTCCCGATACCCTACGCATCGAACCGACTTCGCGGCACCTATCGGCGTATGACCCAACCCCATGCCGAACGCACACCCCAGATCGTCGAGCACCCGATGCAGGCATGACGCATTGGTCGACTGACCGCGCGCGAACCCGCGCAGACCGACGACAGCACGCAACGCAGGCGCACGGCAGCCCACCCGGTCGAGACGCGGAGCCGATCGCCGCCGTTCGCTCAACTGGACCGGCCCACGCCCACGCGAATCAGGCCACTTTCCCGACACTGGCAGGCGACGGCCCCCACTTCGTCGGGCAGGATCGACACAATGTCGCAGGTCTCCGCCACTACCCCCGAAGTCGCCGATACACCGGCGGGCATCGCGCAGCCGCTCGGCGCGGGCGTTATCACCGCACTGGTCGGCTTCACGAGCTCGTTCGCGGTGGTACTGGGTGGCCTGCGCGCGGTGGGGGCGAGCCCGGCGCAGGCCGCGTCGGGGCTACTGGTGCTGTGCTTCACGCAGGGCGTCGGCATCCTGCTGCTGAGTTTCCGGTACCGGATCCCGATCACCCTGGCCTGGTCGACACCCGGCGCGGCGCTGCTGGCCAGCACCGGACTGGTCGTCGGCGGATGGCCCGGTGCGGTCGCCGCCTTCGCGTTGACCGGCGTGTTGTTCGTGATCACCGGACTGTGGCAGCGGCTCGGCTCGCTGGTCGCGGCGATTCCCGTGCCGATCGCGCAGGCAATGCTGGCCGGTGTGCTGCTGCCCCTGTGTCTGGCCCCGGTACAGGCGCTGCGCACGTCCCCGGCCGTCGTAGTACCGGTCGTGCTCGTCTGGCTCGTGTTGCAGCGGTTCGCGCCGAAGTGGGCCGTGCTCGTGGCATTCGCGACCGCGGCCGTCGGTACCGGCATCGACATCGTGGTCAACGACAAGAATCTCGTGCTGGCCGAGATGGTACCGACCGTGGAATGGACTGCGCCGCAGTGGCATTGGCAAGCCATCATCGGCATCGCCGTTCCGCTCTACATCGTGACGATGGCCTCCCAGAACATTCCGGGCGTCACGGTGATGCGTTCGTTCGACTTCGACGTCCCGTGGCGCCCCGCCATGCTCGTCACCGGCATCGGCACCGTCCTCGGTGCGGCTGCAGGGGGCCACGCGATCAACCTGGCCGCCATCAGCGCCGCCCTCGCGGCAGGCCCGGCGGCCGGTCCGGAGCCCAAACGCCGATGGATCGCCGCGGCCACGGCGGGCGCCACCTATCTCGTCCTCGGGCTCGCCTCCGCCGCCCTGGTCACACTCATCGCCGCCGCTCCCGCGGGCACCATCGAAACCGTCGCGGGGCTGGCCCTGCTCGCCACCCTCGCCGCCGCCCTGACCGGGGCCCTGAGCGATCCCGCCCACCGCATCGCAGCCCTGGTCACCTTCCTGGTCGCCGCCTCCGGCACCACTGCGTTCGGCATCGGCGGCGCCTTCTGGGCTCTCGTAGCGGGCCTGATCGTCCGCCGATTCCTCCCCAGCGGCACCTGACCGAGCTGCGTTCGCCGAAACGGACACGAGGTCAGCGACGCGCGGATCGGTGGTCGCGATCGACATCCCCGGAACGACGGACAGACCCTCGTCGTCGCGACGTCAGCTCGGACCGGCGAGTCGGTCGAGGAGCGGGCCGGTGCGTGGGCCGACCAGTTCGCGCATGACCAGGGCCATGTTGGTGCGCTCCACGCCGGGGATCTTCAGGATCGCGCCCGCGATGCGGTAGAGGTCGTCGGCGTCGCGGGCGACGATCCGGACGGTGAGATCGGTAGCGCCGGTCATGCCGCAGACCTCGGTGACCTCGGGGACATCGGCCAGCTCGTCCACCACACCGTCGAGTCGGTGCTGGTCGACCACCACCGCGACGAATGCTGCCAGCGGGTAGCCGAGGGCGCGAGGTTCCACTCTGCGTTCGAAGCTGCCGAGCACCCCGCCGCTGTCCCACCGGGCCAGCCGCGCCTGCACCGTATTGCGCGACAGGCCGAGGCGCGCCGCGAGTTCCACCCCGGTGGCACGGGGATTCGCGATCAACTCGCGCAGGAGCCGCGCGTCGGTGGCGTCGAGTGTCACGTCGGGTTCGCGACTGGTCATACAACGCAGTATGACAGCAAGTTACCCCCGCGTACCATGCATTCTGCTCATTCTCGCGCGTAACACTTGCGCATACCGCATTATCGTGGATGCTGAGTGATACACATCGCACTCAGCGGAGTCACGTACCTGCATCGGCCCACAAGGCCCGGTAGCGAGGAGGCGATCACGATGTCGCAGAAGCAGACCTACCCGGTCCAGCTGATTCAGCCCGACGGCCGCCGGGTGTTCGACCGAGAGCACGGCGCGCTGGTCGCCGACATCGATGCCCAGCGTTTGCGGCAGCTGTATCGAGACATGGTGATCACCCGCCGGATCGACATCGAGGCGACCGCGTTGCAACGCCAGGGCCAGCTCGGCTTGTGGCCGCCGCTGCTCGGCCAGGAGGCCGCACAGGTCGGCTCGGCGCACGCGCTGCACCCCGACGACTACGTGTTCTGCTCCTACCGCGAGACCGCCGTCGCCTATTGCCGCGGTGTCGCGCCCGAGCAGCTCACCGCACTGTGGCGCGGCGTCTCCCACCACTGCTGGGACCCCGATGAGGTCAAGATGACCAATGCCAATATCGTCGTCGGATCCCAGGGGCTGCACGCGACCGGTTACGCCTTCGCCGCCCACCTCGACGGCGCCGATATCGCCACCATCGCCTATTTCGGCGACGGCGCGACGAGCCAGGGCGATCTCGCCGAGGCACTCGGGTTCGCCGCGACGTGGAGCGCGCCGGTCGTGTTCTTCTGCCAGAACAATCAGTGGGCGATCAGCGAACCGGTGGCCGTGCAGAGCAACATCGCGCTGGTGCGCCGTGCCGACGGCTACGGGATCCCGGGCGTGCAGGTCGACGGCAACGATGTGCTCGCCGTCCTCGCCGTCACCCGCCAGGCCGTGGAACGCGCCCGCACCGGTGGCGGCCCCACCTTCATCGAGGCGATGACCTACCGGATGGGCCCGCACACCACCGCCGACGACCCGACCCGCTACCGCACCGCCGCCGACACCGAGTACTGGGCACAGCGCGACCCCATCGACCGCGTTCGTCTGCTCCTCGAACGCGAAGGCGAGCTCTCCGGCGAGTTCACCGGACAGGTCACCGCCGAGGCCGACGAGGCCGCCCGCCGCCTGCGCACCGCGACGATCGAGATGCCCGACCCCGATCCCCTGCGCATGTTCGACAACGTCTACGCGACCGAGCACCCACTGATGACCGAAGAGCGCCGACAGCTCTCGGCCTACCTCGCCGAAGGAGCGCAGTCATGATCACCACCTTCGCCGCCGCCCTCAACGCCGGCCTGCGCACCGCGATGGAAGACGACGCCAAGGTCGTCTTGCTCGGCGAGGACATCGGCCAGCTCGGCGGCGTGTTCCGGGTGACCGACACGTTGCAGAAGGACTTCGGCGGCAATCGCGTCATCGACACGCCATTGGCCGAATCCGGCATCGTCGGAACGGCTTTCGGGATGGCGTTGCGCGGTTACCGTCCCGTGGTGGAGATCCAGTTCGACGGTTTCGTCTATCCGGCCTTCGATCAGATCGTTTCCCAGGTGGCCAAGATCCACAACCGGACCGACGGAAAAGTGAAGGCGCCGTTGACGATCCGCATTCCGTTCGGCGGCGGCATCGGCGCGGTCGAGCACCACTCGGAATCACCCGAGGTGTACTTCGCGCACACCGCGGGCCTTCGTGTGGTCTCGCCGAGTACCCCCGCCGATGCGTATTCGATGATTCGCCAGGCGATCTCGCTGGACGACCCGGTGATCTTCTTCGAACCGAAACGTCGCTATTGGGACAAGGCCGACGTAGATTTCGAAGGCGAACCGGATCTGCCCCTGCACAGGGCGCGGGTCTGCACCCGTGGCGCCGACGTGACTGTCGTCGCCTATGGCGGTACCGTCGCCACCGCGTTGACCGCGGCGAAGATCGCTGCCGAGGAAGGGCATTCGCTCGAAGTGATCGACCTGCGCAGTCTCTCGCCGATCGATGTCGACACGATCGCGGAATCGGTGGACAAGACCGGCAGGCTGGTCATCGTGCACGAGGCGCCCGTGTTCGCCGGGCTCGGCGCCGAGATCGCCGCACGCGTCACCGAACGCTGCTTCTATCAGCTCGAGGCGCCGGTGCTGCGCGTCGGCGGCTACGACATCCCCTACCCCCCGGCTAAGCTCGAGAAGCACCACCTGCCCGACCCCGACCGTATCCTGGCGGCGGTCGACCGCTGTCTAGCCGCGTGACGAAAGGTGCCCCCGTGCCGGAACCAGCCGCCGACGACGACGGTCATGTTCTCGAATTCCGCCTCCCCGACCTGGGCGAGGGCCTGGCCGACGGCGACCTGGTGTCCTGGGCCGTCGCGGTCGGCGACACAGTGGAACTGAACCAGACCATCGCCGAGGTGGAGACCGCGAAGGCGGTGGTAGCGCTGCCTTCACCGTTCTCCGGGGTCGTGGTCGAACTGCTGGCCCAGCCGGGCGACACCGTGCTGGTCGGCGCGCCGCTGATCCAGGTGCGCAACGATCTGGAGGTGTCCGCGCCACCGGCCGCGCAGCCACGCACGAACGTGCTGGTCGGGTATGGCCCCGAGGCCGAATCAACTTCGCGGAGAAGGAAAGCCACGCCGTCCATGGCCGCGAGCACACCGAGTACCCATCGCGCCGCCGCGACCCCGGCGGCACGCAAACTGGCCAAGGAACTCGGCATCGACCTCTGGTTCGTGGCGGGGTCGGGCCCGGAGGGCGCGGTCACCGTCGACGATGTGCGCGCGGCCGTGCCGGTGACCGGGCCGCGTACCCCCGCCCGCCTCGGCGATGTCGTGCCCGCACCGTCGAACGGCCATGTCACCGACGGCGACGGTCTGATCGAGCCGACCGCCCGCGAGGAACGCACCCCCATCGCGGGCATCCGTAAACGCACCGCCGCCGCGATGCAGGCCAGTTCGCGCACGATCCCCCAGGCCAGCACCTTCGTCACCGTCGACTGCACGGCCTCGATGGAACTGCTCGACCACCTGCGCACCACCTCGACGTTCGAGGGCCTCACGCTCACCCCGCTGGCGCTGGTCGCCAAAGCCGCGCTGGCCGCGATCGCGCAGTACCCGGGGATCAATACCGCGTGGGACGAACAGAATCAGGAGATCGTCACCAAGCACTATGTGAACCTGGGAATCGCGGTAGCCTCCGATCGCGGCCTGATGGTGCCCAATCTCAAGGAGGCGCAGTCGCTGAGCCTGCGCGAGCTGTGCCGCGAGATCAACTGGGCGGCCGACACCGCCCGCTCGGGCAACGCCACTCCCACCGACCTGCGCGGTGGCACCTTCACCCTCACCAATGTGGGTGTCTTCGGTGTCGACAGCGGAGTCCCGCTGGTGAATCCGGGCGAGGCCGCGATCCTGTGCCTGGGCTCGATCCGTAAGCGTCCCTGGGTCTTCCGTGACGAGCTGGCCGTCCGCTGGGTCACCACCCTCGGCCTCAGCTTCGACCACCGCATGGTAGACGGCGAACTCGGTGCCCGTTTCCTCGCCACCACGGCGGGTTTCCTGGAGGATCCGTTGACGCTGCTCAGCCGCATCTGAGCACGCGTCGGGGCCCCGCCGTATAGTTCGGGCCGGTGCGCGTCCGAACGGGCCGCGCACCGCGCGCACGAATATCGGCAGGTGTATCCGAGGAAAAAGGGGGGCGTCATGGGGTATCCCTATGGGCAGCAACAAGGTCAGGGCTATCCGCCGGTGGGTCAGCAGGGCTACCACCCACAGGGCGCTCCCGGGTACGCGGCACCGAACCCCGGCGCACCCGCCTTCGGTGCTCCCGGCCAGGGCGCTCCCGGTGTCCCCGCGCATGGCTTCGGTGGACATGGATACGCAACGCCTCCCCCCGGCTACCACGGCTCACCGGGGAACGGCGGCTTCGGCGCGCCCGGCGGGCCGGTCACCGGAACGACGGGGATCATCGCAGCCGTTGTGGCCGTGCTGCTTTCGCTGATCTCAGCCGTCAGCGCGGTGATCGTCTACAACTCACCGGCCGCGATCGATCTCGACGCGGGCGATTTCGTCGCGAACTCCGACGGCTCCTTCGGCAATACGAGCGAGACCTTCCAATCGACTGCGATCGGCTACATGGTGGTCTGCGCCGTCGTCAGCGTGCTGCTTCTCGTCGGTGCGATTCTGCTGTTCATGCGCACCACAGCGGGGCGGGTGATCTCCATCGTCGCCGGGGCGCTGAGCGCGCTCGTCGGAGCCGGATCGTTCGCGCCAGACCTTGTTTCCCCGGCGAATCTCGAAGGACGGATCTACGGCCTGGCCCAGCCCGTGCTCTCGCTGGTGCTGCTCGCCCTGGCCATCGCGCCCTCGACCGGCCGCTGGATCCGGGCAGCTCGGCAGCGCCCGGGCTACCCGCAGGGTAACTACCAGCGGTATTGACCCCCGCGAGTGATATATCCGACCCGCAACGCCGACGAAACACGGCGCTCACTCACGGTAAAGAACGGGGACTACAAACCTGATACATGAGTGAGGCCCATCCCGTCGACACCCGGCTGCCGTTCGCTCGGCAACTGGCTTTCGGCATTCAGCACGTCCTGATCATGTACACCGGCTGCATCACGGTGCCGCTGGTCTTCGGCGCGGCGGCGGGGCTGGACCGGGCGACGATCGCGCTGTTGATCAGCGCTGATCTGCTGGTCGCCGGCATCATCACACTGGTGCAGAGCCTCGGCGTCGGCAAGTTGGCCGGTGCGCGGCTGCCGATCGTGTGTGGTGCCACCTTCGTCGGGCTCAATCCGATGATCCTGATCGCCGAGGAATACGGGCTCGACGCCGTATACGGGTCGATGCTGATCGGCGGCGTGGTCGGGGTGGCGCTGGCGTGGCCGTTCGCGCGGGTGGTGCGGTTCTTTCCGCCGCTGGTCACCGGGACCGTGCTGACCGTGGTCGGGGTATCGCTGATCGGGGTCGCCGGGGGCCTGATCATCGGGACCGATCCGAAGTCGGCGAGTTTCGCCTCGCCGTCCGCTATCGGGCTGGCGGCGGTGGTCGTGCTGATCGCGGTCGGCTTCGTCTGCCTCGGTCGGGGCGTGTGGTCGCAACTCGGTGTGCTGATCGCGCTGATCGTGGGCATCGTGATCGCGCTGCCGATGGGCCTGATCACCACCGCGGGGGTCGGCACCGCCGACTGGATCGGCATTCCGCAGCCGTTCCACTTCGGGTCGCCGCAGTTCCCGGTGACCGCGGTGGTGGCGATGAGCATCGTGATGGCCGTGGTGTTCGCCGAGTCGACCGCGAGCATGCTGGCGATCAGCGAGATCACCGGAAAACCGCTCAGCAGAGGCGATCTCGCGCGCGGTCTGGTGGGCGACGGCCTGTCGGGTGTGCTCGGCGGCGTCTTCACCGCGTTCGTCGACACGATCTTCAATCAGAACGTCGGCGCGGTCTCGACTACCAGAGTCTTCAGCCGCTACGTGACCGCGGTGAGCGGTGCGATCCTGGTGGTGCTGGGTCTGGTGCCCCGCATCGGCGAGGTGGTCGCGGTGATTCCCGAGCCGGTCGTCGGCGGAGTCGGGCTGGTGCTGTTCGCGACGGTCGCCGTCGTCGGCGTCACCACCTTGTTGAAAGCCGATCTGACGGACCGGGTCAACGCCACCGTCGCCGCCACCGCCATCGGCATCGGTCTGCTGCCGGTCTTCACCAAGGGCATGTTCGACAAGTTCCCCACCTCGGCGCAGATCCTGCTCGACAGCGGCGTCACCCTCGGCGCGGCCACCGCGTTCCTGCTGAATCTGGTCTTCAACCACACCCGCCTGGGCACCCTCGCCCGCTCCACGACCACTACCCCACCACCGACTCCGCTGCCCACCACCCCGAAACCCGCCGTGGCCACCACCTGATCGAGCCGATGGACGCGGGCGCGGCACTCCCCCGAGGTACCGCGGATGTACCGCAACAAGGTTCGGACGACGACCGGTGGATTTCCGGTATGCGATGGTTTCAGACCATGTTGCGCGCAGGAACATCCGACAGTCCGCCCGAAATTTTTCGGCGAGGTAGCGGCGAGATCGCTCGATTCCTGCCACGATGGTGTCGCCGGTCACGATCCGCTGACCGGCGGAGGTCTACGCGGAGATCCGGCGATGGCGCACCTGGTGTATTTCAAGAAGATTCGCGACGAGCTCACCGAGGTCGAGTACCTCTGGGGGCCGAGTCGAGATGAACTCGACTCGTCCCTGGTGATCGACAAGACGACCTTCGCCGCCCTACCCGGGCCACCCGACTCACCCGCGGGCCAGATCATCCTGCGCGCCCGCCGCGGCAGCGACTGGCCCGAGGTCGGCGTCATAGCCTCCTGAACGCCGTCCTCAGTGCTGGTCGGTGACGAGCTCCGCGGCCGCGGCCCGCACGACCTCGGGGATCGCCACCGGTTTGCGAGTCTCGGCATCGACATAGACGTGGACGAATTCGCCGGTCGCGGCGAGCTCGGGTCCGGTTTCGCCCGCACGGAAGATCGCCAGATCGTAGGTGATGCTCGAGTTGCCGAGGCGGGCGATCCGCAGACCCACCTGGAGCTGGTCGGGAAAGCTGACCGACCCGTGGAATCGGCACGAGGTCTGCGCGACGACGCCGAGCGCGGGCAGCGCGGTGATGTCGGTGCCGGTGGCGCGCATCAGCCAGGCGTTCACGGCGGTATCGAAGTAGGAGTAGTAGGTCACGTTGTTCACGTGACCGTACTGGTCGTTGTCGGCCCACCGGGTCGGCATCGGCCACAGGACGGGATAGCTCATCGGGCCATCATGCCGCGCTCGCCTGCCGGTGCTCGCGCGGGCTCACGCCGAAGTGTCGTTTGAAGGCGGTACTCAGGGCGAAGGCGCTGCCATATCCGACCTGGTGGGCGATGGACTCCACGGTCGCGTCTGATTCGGCGAGCAGGTCGGCCGCGAGCGAGAGTCGCCATTCGGTCAGAAAACTCATCGGCGGTTCCCCGACCAGCTCGCTGAACCGGCGGGCCAGCGCGGCACGGGACATGCCGACCGCGTCGGCCAGCGCGACCACCGTCCACGGGTGGGCAGGATTGTGTTGGAGCAGACGCAGGGCCTTGCCGACCAGTGGATCACCGTAGGCGTGGTACCAGGCGGGGGCGTCGTCGCGGGCGAACCAGGCGCGCAGGGCGGCGATGAGCAGCAGGTCGAGTAGCCGGTCGAGGACGGCCGTTTGCGCGGGCAGGTCCTTGGTCGCCTCGTCGACGAGCAGGTCGAGCAAACGGGTATCGAGCTCGCCGCGCGGCAGCACCGCCACCTGCGGCAGCGCACGCAGTAGCCGTCGGCTCACCGCGCCCGCCGATTCGTAGGTTCCGGTGACCATCAGCGTCTCACCGTCGATATCGGTACCCCACTGACGAACACCCAGACTCAGTGTCTCGCACAGGATCTCACCCTCGGGCGTGGTGGTGACCTGCCCCGGCCGGATGACGACCTGTGGTTCGGTCGCCGGATCGTCGGCCACCGTATACGGCTGCGGCCCACGGAAAATCGCGACATCGCCCGCGCCGAGTTGCCGCGGCGGCAGCGAATCGGTACTGACCCAAGCCTTTCCGCGGATCATCGCGAGCACCGTGAGCGGGGCTTCGTCCTGCACGCGCAGCGACCACGGCGGGTTCAGCAGCGAACACATGAGGAACGCACCGCGGGCGCGTGGACCTTCGAGCAGACCGGCTAACGCATCCACCTCTCCACAGTAGACGACAACGCCTAGACGACAACGCATGTTCGTGAGCGGCACGACGATGTCGCCGCCCGCCGCGCGGCGGTGTACTTATCTCATGACAAACACCACTTCTCACCAGCGTCTTTCCCTCATCACCGGCGCTACCGGCAAGACCGGAAGCCGCGTGGCGGCCCTGCTGGACGCCGCGGGCCGCCCGGTCCGCCACGGCTCGCGCACCGCCGCGATCCCCTTCGACTGGACCGACCGCAAGACCTGGGGGCCCGCGCTCGCCGACGTCGACTCGGTCTATCTCGCCTTCCAGCCCGATCTCGCCGTGCCCGGCGCCGCCGACGTCATCCGCGCCTTCACCGCCGCCGCCCGGGCCGCGGGCGCGCGCTCGGTGGTACTGCTGTCGGGCCGCGGCGAACCCGAAGCGCTGGAATGCGAGCAGATCGTCCGGGATTCGGGTCTGAGCTGGACCATCGTGCGCTGTGCCTTCTTCGCGCACAACTTCAGCGAGGGCGCCTTCGTCGACGACGTGCTCGCCGGTACCGTGGCGCTGCCCAACGGCGATGTGCCGGAACCGTTCGTGCACGTCGACGATATCGCCGAGGTGGCGGCGGCCGCGCTCACCGATTCGCGCCACGCGGGTCAGCTCTACGAACTCACCGGTCCGCGCGCGCTGACCTTCGCCGACGCGGTGGCCGAGATCGCCGCGGCCACCGGCCGCGAGATCGCCTTCATTGCCGTCTCCCGGCCGGAATTCGCTGCGGCTCTTCGGGAATACCAGGTTCCCGATGACGTGGTCAGCCTGCTCGACTACCTGTTCGGCACCATCCTCGACGGCCGCAACACCCCCACCGCCGACGGTGTCCGGCGCGCCCTGGGCCGCGAGGCCCGCGATTTCACCGACTACGCCACGGAAACCGCCGCCGCAGGCGCTTGGACGCCGCAGCGGTAGTCGAGCAGTTCGATCACCGGGCTCGCGCCGAGGCAGCGAACCACCCGGGCGGGGTGATCTTGAATTACCGGGCGTCCCGCGCCGAGACCGGTACCGTCGAAGTGGTGGGTTCAGCGACGATCGACCGCGGGTTTCGGATGGCCAGGGCCGCGGTGTTCGCGGCTTTCACGCTGAACGGGATGCTGCTGGCGATGTGGGTGGTCCACATTCCGGCGATCACCGACCGAGCGGGGGTATCGGCCTCGGGACTCAGCGTGCTCGTGCTGCTGATGGCGGGCGCCGCGCTCGTCGGTATGCGGCTCGCGGGCCCGGCCGCCGACCGGTTCGGCAGCCGTGCGCTGGTGGCCGCTGCCGCGTCGGCGATCTCGGTGACGGTTCTCGGCCCGGGACTGGCGACCGACCCGCTCACCTTGGCGATCGCGGTGGCCTGCTTCGGGTTCGGCTTGGGCGCCCTCGACGTATCGATGAACACCCAGGCGGTGTACGTCGAACGGGCCTATCACCGGCCGATCATGTCCGCCTTCCATGCGATGTTCTCGGCAGGCGGGTTCGCCGGTTCGCTGGTGGGCGCGGCTACCCAATACGCGGGGTGGCCGCCGCAGCTGACGTTGACGTGCGCCGGGATCGGCGGACTGGCCGTCACCGCGGCCCTGGTACCGCACCTGCTCGGCCGTCAACAGCCCGAATCACCCTCGCGCCCCGAATATTACGACAACGAGGATGCGCGATCCGCGACCGGCGCGCGAGAGCGGCCGACCGACGCGGCCGAACCGGCAGGCGCGCGATACGACACCGACCCGGGCAGCTCGACAAGTTCGCCACCCGCGACCTCCGGTCCCACCGCGACTGTTGAGCTCGGCGCCGAGAAGCGTGAGCAACGACGTCGGCGGACACGAAAGGTGCTCTCGCTCGGGGCCGTCGCGTTCATTCTCCTCCTCGCGGAGGGTGTGGCGGCGGACTGGAGTGCGCTCCAGGTCCGCGAGCGCCTCGATACGTCCGAAGCCAGTGCCGCCCTGGCCTTCGGCGCCTTCTCCGCCACGATGACGCTCGGGCGATTCCTCGCCGATCGGGTGAGTGGCGCCTTGGGCCCGGTGGCCATCGTCCGCTACGGAAGTCTGCTCGCCGCAGTGGGATTCGCAGTTGTCATCGGATCGCCCTGGTTGCCGGTCACGCTCCTCGGCTGGGCGATGTGCGGGCTCGGGCTGGCGGGCGGCGTCCCCCAGATCTTCTCCACCGCGGGCAATCTCGGCGGCACGGCGGCGGCGACGGACATGTCGCGCGTGTTCACCATCGGCTACCTCGGCCTGCTCGCGGGCCCCGCCATGATCGGCTGGCTCACCGCCGTGGTTCCGCTGACCGCGGCGCTGACCGTTCCGCTGGTGCTCACCCTGGCCTGCGCGGCCACGGCGAGGGTGGTCAGTCGGTGAAGGTGATCCGGACCGAGACCGGGGCGCTCTGCAACGCGCGGAAGGTCGCCGCGGTCAGCCCGGCGAACACCGGGTTGGGCGCGAAGGTCCGCGACCGCGCGACGACATCGTCGGCCGGGCGCAGTTGCGCGGTGCCGGTGCGCCACCGATTCCCCTGACGGACCCGCACTTTCGGTTCCGCCACGATGTTGGCGGCCCACCCCGACCTGGTGCCGTGCTGGCTGATCACCCACGCGCCGCTGTCGTCGAACGAGACCGAGACCGGCACCACCCGGATCTGTCCGGACTTACGTCCGATCGTCTCGAGGTCGGTCGCGAAGGAGGTTCGGACGCCGATCCGGCCCAGCGCGCGGACCGCCGGGTTGGCGACATAGCGACCGAACGCCCGCTCGATTTCGAACTTGCGGCGCGCCGGGTCCTTGCGGTTCATCGTCGAACTCCTTCTGCTGCGAAACGCGTCGACGCCGTGATGTCTCAGCATCGCCGCCGCCGTGAGCCACGGTGTGCGGTCGGGGTCGGGATCGGCGCCCGCCCCGAGCAGATGCAGCTGATCGGTGTGCCACTGCAGGTCGAGCGCGCCTTCGAGCATCTTGATGTTGGGGTGAGTAGCCACTCGTGCGGGCAGGCGCAGCGAGATCTGTCGAGCGTGCAGGCGTGCTGTGCGCTCGTGCAGGATGTCGCCCGCGGCGTTCGGCGACACCGCGCTCGGCCTGCCGAGGCCGACGACATCGCACTGCCCCGACTCGACCGCGTCGACCATGGCCGGGCGGGAACGGAATCCGCCGGTGACGGCCAGCGGCACCGATCCGGCGACCGCCCGGACCGACTCGGCGTACTCGAGGAAGTACGCCTCACGCGCGACGGTGCTCGCCGAACGCGCCACCGGCCTTCCCGTCATCGCGGGCGATTCGTAACTGCCGCCGCTGATCTCGATCAGATCGAGCTTTTCGGCGGCGAGGCGGCGCACCACCTCGCGTGACTCGTCCTCGGTGAAGCCGCCGCGCTGGAAGTCCGCGGAGTTGAGCTTGATCGCTACGGCGAACGACGGCGCTACCTCGGCCCTGATCGCGCGCACCACCTCCAGCACAAAGCGCGCTCGCCGTTGTGGATCACCGCCCCAGCGATCATCGCGCTGATTGGCCAGCGGTGAGAGGAACTGCGAGACGAGGTAGCCGTGCGCGCCGTGGATCTGCACGCCGTCGAAGCCCGCGCGTTCGGCGATCCGCGCGGTGGCCGCGAATCGGTCCACGATATCGACGATCTCGCCGTCGGTGAGCGCGCGCGGCGCCGGAACACCGGGCAGCCCGAGACCGATCGCCGATGGCGCCACCGGCTGCGACCGCGTTACCAGCGGATTCGCTTGCCTGCCAGGGTGATTGATCTGCATCCAGAGATCGGTGCCGCCGTCCTTGGCGGTTCGCGCCCAGCGGCGCACGTCGTCGAGGTGACGTTCATCGGCGATGACGACATTGCCCGGCTCGCCGAGATGGTCATGGTCGACCATCACATTTCCGGTGATGATCAGGCCGAAACCGCCACTGCCCCAACGGCTGTAGAGCCGCTCGAGCCGTTCGTCCGGCGCGCCGGCGGAGGTGCCGAGGCCCTCACTCAGCGCGGCCTTCATCAGCCGGTTGGGCAACACCTGGCCGCACGGCAGGGTGAGCGGATCGCTCAGGGCTGTCATCGTCGGCTCCTCCGCGGATAGCATCGAGTACACCGATCGGTGTACTCGACTCGACGGTAGTACACCGATCGGTATACTTCAATGGACCGACCGAAAGGAAGTCGATGGCGGCACGTGACGGACTCGTCCAGAGCACGATCGATCTGGTGCGCCGCAACGGCGTGGCCGGGACCGGTGTCGCGAATCTGCTCCACCACAGCGGGCTCTCCCGCCGGACGATCTATCTGAACTTCCCCGGCGGTAAGTCCGAATTGATCACCGAGGCCACCCGCGTCGCGGGCCGGGCGATGACAACACTGATCGAGACCTTCACCAAGGACGCCGAGCCCGAACAGACCGTGGCCTCGTTCGCCGACGCGTGGAAACAGGTCGTCGAATCCAGCGACTTTCTCGCCGGCTGCCCGATCGTGGCCGCGGCGCTGGGCCGCTCGGAGTCCCCCGCGGCGGCGGACGCGGCCGGCGAGGCGTTCGACTCCTGGGAGCGGGCACTGGCGGCCCGGCTACGCGCGGAGAACATCGACCCCGATACCGCGTGCTCCTTGGCGACAACCGTCATCGCCACGATCGAGGGCGCGGTGGTGATGTCGCTCGCCAAGCGCAGCACCGAGCCGCTCGATCGCGTCGGCCGCCACCTCACCGAGCTGGTCAGGGCGCATATCCGCCCGGTCGGCACGTCCTGACCAGCGCGTTGCGCGCACGACGGCTAGAGGTACATGCCGACGTCGGCGCTGTGGTCGATGGTGGTGCGGATCTGGATCCCGCCGTCGCGGTGGGCGACCAGTTCGGCGAGGGTCGCGCCGTCAGGAAAACTCGACTCGGCGATGACCCCGTCCTGGCGGGCCAGCCACTCGTCGGCTTCCGTCGCCGAGAGCCGACCGACCTCGAGTTGGGCCAGGCAGCGTCCGGGCCGAACCACCGCGGGGTGCAGCCGGGAGAGGTCTTCGTTGGTGGTGATCGCGATCAACACATTGCGGCCCTGACCGAGCATCCCGTCGGTGAGATTGAGCAGACGCGAAAGTTTCTGCCCCGCCGCCTCTTTCGCCTCGCCGCGGATCAGCTCATCGCAGTCCTCCAGCACGAGCAACCGCCAGCGGCCGTCCTCGTCGTCGCCGTCGGCACCCGCCGCGACCTCCATCAGATAGCCGGGATTGCTGAACAGTTCTTCCGGGTCGACAACACAATCGACCTGACACCACGGTGCCCATGACCGCGCGAGCGCGCGCAACGCGGTGGTCTTGCCGGTGCCGGGCTCACCGTGCAGCAGCACCAGCCGCCCCTTGATATCGGCCACACCCAGCCCCATCAAACGCTGCATGCTCGCCGATACCGAGCCGGTGTAGTTGCCGCGAATCTCGGCCCACGCGGGCGCCGCGATGTGACGCCGCCGGCGCGCGGGGCGCCGAACGTCCATATGCCAGAAGCCCATCTCTACCGTAGTCGCACTGTCACGTGACAGTTCAGCTCCCTCGGTTGAACGCGCCAGAATTTCGACGGCGAGTTCGTCGCTGACGGCGGTCACCTCGATCGTGGCCGAACCGCTCGCCCAGCGCACGGCCCGCAACGCCCACCCGTCACCGGCGGCGAGCAACGCGCTGCTGTCATCGTCGGCGACCGAGCGCACGATCCGCGAGTCGGCAGGCCGCAGCGCCGCCTCGGGTCGTACCCGATCGAGATGTGCCTGACGGGCGAACGGCTGATCGCCGCGCAGGAAGGGGGCGAGGGCGAGCGCGTCGATCGCGTCGCGGGTGGAATAGGTGGAGTCGATGGCCGCCGACCACGGAAACGGCTCGCCCTGATCCTGCGGCTGACGCGGCGAATCGACGAGCCTGAGCTGTTCATTGCGTGTGGACACCGAGCCCATGATCGTGGTCGTCGGCCCGGAATGTCCAATGACTTTCGGCGAACATCACCGAAAAATCGCTGGCACCGCGAGCGAATCCGTCGGTACCGTCGAAGTGTGACGTCCACCCAGCACGACCAATCCCCGCCGGAATCCACCACGACGGCCGGGATCAAGGAGTGGATCGGACTGGCCGTCCTCACCCTGCCGACGCTGCTCATCTCGATGGACCTGAGCGTGCTGTACCTGGCGATCCCCAGCATCAGCGCGGCACTCGAACCGAGTAGTACCCAACTGCTGTGGATCCTCGATATCTACGGTTTCCTGGTCGCCGGGTTCCTCATCACCATGGGCACCGTCGGCGACCGCATCGGCCGACGCAAATTGCTGATGATCGGCGCGCTGGCCTTCGGCGTAGCCTCCGTGCTCGCCGCCTACTCGACCAGCGCGAACATGCTGATCGGTACCCGCGCGCTGCTCGGCATCGCGGGCGCGACGCTGATGCCGTCCACGCTGGCACTGATCCGCAACATGTTCCACGACGACCGCCAGCGCACCACCGCGATCAGCGTGTGGATGACCAGTTTCATGGTCGGCATGGTGATCGGACCGCTCGTCGGCGGCGCGATGCTCGAGAACTTCTGGTGGGGTTCGGTATTCCTGGTGGCGGTGCCCGCGATGGTGTTGCTGTTGGCGACCGGACCGTTCCTGCTGCCCGAGTACAAGGACCCGAACCCTGGCAAGCTCGATATCCTCAGCGCGGTGCTCTCACTGCTGTCGGTGATGAGCGTCATCTACGGCATCAAGGAACTCGCCAAAGACGGCTGGTCGATCGAGGCGGTCGGCGTACTGGTAGCCGGTCTGGCGCTCGGCACGGTGTTCGTCCTGCGCCAGAAACGCCTGACCAACCCGCTGATCGATCTACAACTGTTCGGCAATGTCCGGTTCAGCGGCTCGCTGGCCGCGTTGATGGTGGCCATGCTGGCCATGGGCGGACTGTTCCTGCTGCTCTCGCAGTATCTGCAGCTGGTGCTGGGCCTTTCGGCATTCGAAGCCGGACTGTGGACCGTCCCGCAGGCGGCCGCGATGGTGGTGGCGGCGGGCGTGGTGAGCGCGCTCGCGCCCAGGTTCCGGCCCGCCTACCTGATGACCGGCGGCCTGATCGTCGCCATCGCCGGGTACGCGCTGTTCACCCAGCTCTCCGGTACCGACGACCTCGCGTTGATCGTCACCGGCATGGTGGTGTTCTCGCTCGGCCTGAGCCCGATGTTCGTCCTCGGCCTCGATCTGATCGTCGGCGCGGTCGACCCGGCCCGCGCCGGCGCCGCCTCGGCCATCTCCGAAACCGGTCAGGAGTTGTCCGCGGCACTCGGCGTCGCGGTGATCGGCAGCATCGGCACCGCCGTCTACCGCGGGCAGATGTCGCAGCAGCTGCCCGACGGACTCCCCTCGGAGGTCGCCCACGTCGCGCAGGACACGCTCGCGGGCGCCCTGCACGTCGCGGCGACACTGCCCGAAGCACTCGGCACCGAGTTGACCACCGTCGCTCGCGAGGCCTACACCCAAGCGCTGCAGGTGAACTCGGTCGTCGGCATCGGGCTCACCGCTGTGGCCGCCGGACTGGTGGTCGGGCTGCTCCGGCACATCCCCGCGCCGAACGAGAAGGCAGCCGACATCGACTGACGGATGTGGTGCGGGCACAACGAATCCCGCCCGATGCTGACCGGGCGGGATTCGCCTCTCGCGCAGTTGTCCCCTCCGCGAGCTTCGTGTTCGGCCGATCCGGCCGAGGTCTTATCGCCTACTTGGCCGGGGCCGGGTTGTTCGGCATCGGGGAGTTGATGGTGGTGAAGTACTGCACCGCGGCCAGGATCGCGACGGGAGCCGTAACGAGGATCTGGCCCGCGAGGGTACCGAGGGCACCGATCGCCATGATGCCGGCGAGGCAGCCGACCGCCGCGGCCGGGATGAACGGACCGAACATACCGACGATGGTCGCCGAGGCGATGGTGGCGCCCGCGATGCCGCCGAGCACACAACCGACCGCGCCGCCGCCGATGCCGCCGATGATGGCCGCGACGCCGGCGCCCAACGAGATGGTGCTGCCGAGACGGCTCCAGGCCGCCTGCTCACGGTCGTATTCGTTCTTCCACGGCGCCTTGTCCTCGTACGGCAGCGCGACCGGCTTGTAGGTGGCGTGCTCGAGGTCCAGCTGCGGCGTCAGGGTGGCGGTGCGGCCCGAGATGTCGGCGGCGATCGGGAACACGAATTCGTCTACGCGGAAGGCCAATTCGGTGCCCGCGACGGTGGTGCCGTTGGCGGCCTTGATCTTGAAGACACCGTCCTCGACCACCATCGACCCCGCGTCGGTGCCGATGATCGTGGACTTCTCGGTGGTGCTGGAGGTGAAGTTGATCGGCTCATCCGCGGCAGGTGCTGCGTGGCTGGTTCCGGCTGCGATGCCGAGGGCAACGCTGACGGTGGATGCCAGCAGAGCGAACTTGGTGATTTTCACGGGATGAACCTTTCGTGTTCCTCGTGGTGAGATGCGCGGCGCACAAACTGCGGACCGAACGAGATGTGACCATAGCTAGGTAAGCCTCACCTATCAATACCTTGCTTAGGCTAACCTCCAGTAGATCCAGTTTCGCCGTGAGAGAGAACCCTGATGAGAAATCCGCGTTGGCACGGTTGGCTTCTCGCCGTCCTCGTGCTGGTCGCAGTCTGCGCTCTCAGTCTGCTGGTCGGCACGAAAGCTATTGCCATCAGCGATGTTTGGCAAGCACTGTTCGGTGCGAGCACCACCCCTGACCACGTCACCATCACCGAATACCGGGTGCCACGCACGCTGCTCGGATTGCTCGTCGGACTGGCGCTCGGCGTCGCCGGCTGCTTGATGCAGGGCCTGACCCGCAACCCACTGGCAGACCCCGGCCTACTCGGCGTCAACGCGGGCGCGGCCTTCGCGATCACCATCGCCGTCGCGATATTCGGCGTGAGCGAAATCACATCGTATGTCTGGTTCGGGTTTCTCGGCGCCGCCCTGGTGTCGGTGGTCGTCTACCGTGTGGGCACCGCCGGACGATCCGGTACCGATCCGGTGCGGCTCACGCTGGCGGGCGTCGCCGCCACCGCGGTGCTGGGCGGACTGACCAGGGGCTTGATCCTGCTGCACCCCAAGGCTTTCGACGCGATGCGCCAATGGGACTCCGGCGGTCTCGCCGGACGTGGGTTCGACATCCTCGTCGGCGCGACGCCGTTCATCGCGGCGGGCCTGATCATCGCGGCGCTGTGCGCTCGCTCGCTCAACGCGGTGGCGCTCGGCGACGATCTGGCGCACTCGCTCGGCGTGCACGTGGGACGCACACGCCTGTTCACCGCGCTGGCGGTGGTGCTGCTGTGCGGCACCGCGACCGCCGCGGTCGGCCCGATCGCGTTCGTGGGTCTCGCGGTACCGCACGTGTCCCGGTGGTTGATCGGGCCCGATCAGCGCTGGATCTTCGCCTACTCGCTGGTGCTGGCGCCGATCCTGGTGCTGTCGGCCGACATCGTGGGCCGCATCATCATTCGTCCCGATGAAGTCCCCGCCGGCCTGGTCACCGCGTTCCTCGGAGCGCCGGTGCTGATCTGGCTGGCCCGTCGCGCAAGAGTAGGTGCCGCCGCATGAGTTCGACGATCGATTTCGGCCGCGCGATGCTGGTGATCCGCCCACGCGGCACCCGATTCTCCGCCCGGATCGGCGTGCGCACGCTGGTGGTGTGCGCTGTCCTGCTGACGATCTCGGTGGTGACGGCGGTGCTCGCGCTGGGCAGCGGCGACTATCTGATCCCGCCGATGCGGGTGCTGCGCGCGCTGGTGATCGGCGACGAGCGGTTCGACCGACTGGTGGTGTGGGACTGGCGGCTGCCGCGCATCCTGCTCGCGCTGATCCTCGGCGCGGCACTGGGTGTGAGCGGGGCCATCCTGCAATCGGTGACCAGGAATCCGCTGGGCAGCCCGGACATCGTGGGATTCAACACCGGCGCCTACACCGGCGCGCTGATCGCCATTCTGACCCTCGGCGGTGGTCACGTGCAGACCGCGGCCGGTGCGGTGATCGGCGGGCTCGGCGCCGCGTTGGTCATCCATCTACTAGCGTTCCGGCACAACGTGACCGGGTTCCGGCTGATCATCGTCGGCATCGGCGTCAGCGCCATGCTGGCCTCGGTCAACACCTGGCTGATCCTGCGCGCCGACCTGGACGCGGCGATGTCGGCGGCGGCTTGGGGCGCGGGCACGCTCAACGGACTCTCGTGGCCGCAGGTCGGTCCCGCGGTGGTGATCCTCGCGCTGCTGGCGATCGCGCTGGTTCCCGCGGCTCCCCGGTTGCAGATCCTCGAACTCGGCGACGACACCGCGCGTGCGTTCGGGCTGAATGTGAGCCGCGCGATGCTGTGGCTGATCGTGCTCAGCGTCGCGTTCACCGCGGTGGCGACGGCGGTCGCGGGCCCGATCGCGTTCGTCGCCCTCGCCGCACCGCATCTGGCGCGCAAGCTGGCCCGCACACCCTCGATCGCACTCGCGCCCTCGGCGGCGATGGGAGCGATGTTGCTGATCACCTGCGACTGGATCGCCCAGCACGCGTTCGCCCCGACCACCGTGCCGGTCGGACTGGTCACCGTTTCGGTCGGCGGTCTGTACCTGGCATATCTGCTGGTCACCGAGGCGCGACGGAACTAGGAAAGCGAAACGATGAACGACACTTCACGGCTGCGCGCCGACCGACTCCGCCTCGGCTACAAGGGCACCACGATCAGCGACCAACTGTCGGTGGATATCCCGGACGGCAAGTTCACGGTGATCATCGGCCCGAACGCGTGCGGCAAGTCCACGCTGTTGCGCGCGCTGGCCCGGCTGCTCACCCCCGAGTCGGGAACCGTGCTGCTCGACGGAAAGCCGATCGGTTCCTATCCGGCGAAGCAGGTGGCCAGGCAGATCGGCCTGCTGCCGCAGACCTCGACGGCGCCGGACGGCATCCGGGTCGCCGATCTCGTTGCCCGCGGCCGCTATCCGCACCAAACGCTGCTGCGGCAGTGGTCGAAGGCCGACGAGGAAGCCGTCACGTCGGCGATGGCGGCGACCGGCGTCACCGAACTGTCGGCGCGGATGGTCGACGAACTGTCGGGCGGTCAGCGCCAGCGGGTGTGGATCGCGATGGTGCTGGCCCAGGACACCCCGCTGATCCTGCTCGACGAGCCGACGACCTACCTCGATATCGCCTATCAGATCCAGCTTCTGGACCTGTGCCGGTCACTGAACCGGAATTCCGGGCGGACCGTGGTGGCCGTACTGCACGACCTCAACCACGCCTTCCGCTACGCCGATCACCTCATCGCCATGCGCGACGGACGGGTGGTCGCGTCCGGAGCGCCCGCCGACATCGTGACCGCAGAACTCGTCGACGAGGTCTTCTCGCTGCGGTGCCGGATCGTCGACGACCCGGAAACCGGTACGCCGCTGGTGATTCCGCTCGCGGAGAACGCCGCCGAGCTGCTCTAGAGCTGCCGTCGAAAGAAAGATGAGGACAACCCCTTCCATGTTCACCACTCGATCATCGGGCAGGCTCCGCGCCACCCTGGCCCTGCTGGTTCTCGCGCTGATCGCAGCGCTCACCGGCTGTAGCAGCTCTTCGGGCGAGACCGCCGCACCGACCGGTCCGCGCGAGGTCCAGACGCCGAAGGGCGCCGTCGCCGTGCCCGCCGACCCCCAGCGCATCGTCGTGCTCAACGGCACCCTGGCCGGTTACCTCTACGACCTGGATGTGCCGGTCGCCGCCGCCGACCCGCGGCTGCTCGGTGTCGCGGGCAAGCCGGGTGAGTTCCCGGCCGGCTGGGCGCAGGACGCGACGACACAGGGCACCAAGGCTCTGCCGACCGGCGACAACATCAACCTGGAGTTCATCGCCGCCCAGCGCCCCGACCTGATCATCGGCGGCGGCCAGGGCTACCCGGGCCAGCAGTCGGTGAACGCCTACGACCAGCTCAGCGCGATCGCCCCGACCGTGCTGGTGCCGACCGAGACCACCTACTGGCAGGACCAGCTGCGGCTGATCGCCGAAGTGGTCGGCAAGCCGGGCAAGGTCGACCAGCTGATCACCAACTACAAGGACAAACTGGCCAAGGCCAAGGCGCTCATCAAAGCGCCCGCGGGCAACACCGTGGTCATGCAGTCGATCAAGAGCCAGAAGCCGACCGCGTTCCTGCCCTCGGCCGCGCTGCCCACGCTGCTGTCGGAGGTCGGGTTCACGCTCGATACCCAATTGGAAGCCAAGGCGGGCAACCCCACTCGTGAACCGAGCGCCGACTTCATCAGCTTCAGCCCGGAGTTGCTCAACACCGTCGTCGACGCGCCGGTGCTGTTCATGATCCCGCTCAACGGCGGCCGCACCGTGGCCGAACTGCGGGCCGACCCGCTGCACGCGTCGCTGCCCTCGTTCACGGCGAACACCGTCTTCGAACTGCCCGCGACCAGCTCGCGTCCCGACTACCGCACGGTCATGACCACGCTCGACCTGCTCGTGGAACGCTTCAAGTGACAAAGGAACAGCAATGACAGATCGAAGTGGCTATGCCGCGCGCATCGCGGAAGTGCTCGCCGGTGAGCACGGCGCCAAGGTCCCCTACCCGATCGGCCTGCGGGAAGTGGAGGTGATCCGCACGGCCCCGATCGGCGCCGGACTGCTCCGGATCACCTTCGGCGGGCCCGATATCGCGTCTTTCCACAGCTATGTGCCGGATGAGCATGTGCGCCTGGTGTTTCCGGACGAATACGGCGTGCTGCGGCTACCGAAGCTCGACGGCCAATCGCTCGAGTGGGGCAACCCGCGCCCGGTGTCGCGCGAGTACACGGTGCGCCGCCACAGCGTGGCCGACAACGAACTCGATATCGATTTCGTGATCCACCCCGGCGGTTTGGCCTCCGATTGGGCGAACACGGCGACCCCGGGCACCAAGGTCCACATCGCGGGCCCGCCCGGTGGCGTCGTGGTCCCGGAGTCCTACGACCGGTTCCTCTTCGTCGGCGATATCACCGCGCTGCCCGCCATCTCGCGCTGGCTGGAACGGATCAGGCGCGACGCGCAGGGCTGGGCGTTCATCGAGGTGGCCGGACCGGATGAGGAGATCGAGATCGACGCGCCCGCGGGCATCGAGGTGCGGTGGCTTCATCGCGGCGACTTGGAGCCGGGCACCGGTGACGCACTGGAGAAGGCGGTGCGTGGCGTGGAAATCGCTGCTGGAGAACGTGTTTACGCCTGGGTCGCCGGCGAGGCGGGATGCCTGCGCGGCATCCGCAAGGTGGTCCGCAACGAGCTCGGTATCGGCCCGAAGGACTCCCTGATCGCCGGCTATTGGAAGCGCGGCGTCGCCGACTTCGATCGAGAGGAATGACCGATGACAGACGAACAGATCATCACGGACGTGGCCGCCGTACTCGGGGTGGACCGCTCGGAACTGGACACCGACACCGATCTCCTCGACGCGGGACTCGACTCGGTACGCATCATGTCGCTCGTGGAGAAATGGCGGTCGGCCGGACATGCGGATATCGACTTCCCCACGCTCGCCGGTGACCCCGTTCTCGGGTCGTGGATCGAACTGCTGGCCTGACGGCGTGATCGCGGCCGGGGGTGGCTCGTCATCGGCGCCACCCCCGCCCCGGTCACTTGCCGTGCGCGCCGTCGGCGAGCGCCTGCCGCAGATCCTTGCGGCTGGTCTTGCCCACTCCGGTCTCCGGGAACTCGTCGACGACCACCACCGTGTCCGGCATCTTCCAGGCCGCCACGCCGCGCGAGCGGACGAACGAGCGCACCGAGATCAGCGTGGGGCGTTGCGCGGGGTCGACAGGCTGGACGAAGGCACAGATACGTTGGCCGAGAACGGGATCCGGGGTGCCGACGATGACAGCGTCGCGAACAGCCGGGTGTTCGAGCAGGTGCGCCTCCAGCTCTTCGGCCGAGACCTTCTCCCCGCCCCGATTCACCCAGTCGCCCGCACGACCCGCGACCACGAGGTTGCCGTCGGGACGCACGGACACGATGTCGCCGGTGCGGTACCACCCCTGTGCGGTGAAGCTGCGCGCGTCGGCGTCGGGATTGTTGTAGTAGCCGCGAATCGTGTACGGGCCCTGGGTGATCAGGTTGCCCGTGCCGCCCGGCGCGACCTCGACGCCGTTGTCGTCGACGACGGCGAGCTGATCGTGCTCCGACATCGGCCGGCCCTGGGTGCTCACCACCACGTCGATCGGATCGTCCAGCCGGGTGTAGCAGACCAGGCCCTCGGCCATGCCGAACACCTGCTGCAGGGTCACGCCGAGCGCGGGGCCGATCCGGCGGGCCAGCTCGTCCTGGCACCGGGCACCGCCCACCTGGAGCACTCGCAGACTGGACAGATCGGCGGTGTCGCCCGCTTCGGCGCGCTCGGTCCACAGCCGGGCCAGCGGGGGCACCAGCCCCGTGATGGTGACACCGAACCACTCGATCAACGGAAAGGCCGTCGCCGGAGTCGGATCCGGCGTCATCGCCACCGCACCACCCGCCCAGATCGCACCCAGGATGCCCGGCGAGCTCATCGGGAAGTTGTGCGCCACCGGCAGCGTCGCGAGATAGACCGTGTCCTGATCGAGCTCGCAAACCTCGGCACTGCGGCGCACGCTGTAGAGGTAGTCGTCGTGGGTGCGGGCGATGAGCTTCGGAATGCCGGTACTGCCGCCCGACAGTTGCAGAAACGCCACATCGCCGGCCGACGGGCCCGCCAATTCGGCAGGGGTGTCGCGATATTCGTCGAGGTGGCGCGCGCCCTGTGGCAGCGACTCGCAGTCGACCAGCAGCAGGTGACGCAGGCTCTCGACCTCGTCGCGCACCTGCGCGGCCAGTGCCGCGTAGTCGAAACGCTGATGTGTGCCGCAGGTGATCATGGCCTCGGCCGCGGCGGCGCCGGCGATCGGCACCAACTCGGCCTTGCGATGGGCGGGCAGGCAGAACACCGGCAGTGCGCCGAGTTTGAACAGCGCGAAGATCACCTCGACGAATTCCGCGCGGTTGGGCAGCTGCACCAGCACCCGGTCGCCGGGCACGATGCCGAGGCGGGCGAAACCGGTGGCGAGCGAGCTCGAACGGTGGTCGAGTTCGGCGTAGGTCCAGCTGTTCGCGTCGTCGAGAACGGCGATCCGGTCCGGCGCCGCGGCGGCGCGCGCGGTGAGCACATCGCCGAATGTCTCACTCGTCCAACAGTTCTGGTCTCGATATCGTTGTGCGAGGTCAGCGGGCCACGGGGTGAAGCCGGCGAGCACGGGATCGGTCAAGTCGAGCACCTCTTTCCAGCGGATCTTCGAACAGTCTCGCCGGTCGATGTAAGCGAAGGTAACCATCTGACGGCAGAATCAGGTTAGGCTAACCTCATGCTAAATGGTGATTCCCGTGGACGAATCGTCGTCATCACCGGCGCGGCCGGGGGTATCGGGGCCGCCATCGCCGCTCGTTTCGCCGATGAGGCCGGGGTGCTCGCCCTGTGGGACCGCGACCCCGCCGTACACAAGATCGCCGCCGACCTTCCGGCGCGATCCGCGTACGGCGTGGAGCTCGACGTGAGCGACGAGGCCGCGGTGCGGGCCGCCTTCGACCACCTCGGAGCCGAGCACGGGACACCCGATGTCGTCGTGCACGCGGCCGGGCTCATGGTCGGCGGCTCCGCGCTCGAGCTCGATCCGCAAGACTGGACCCGCTGCCTGAGGGTCAACGCCACCGGCACGATGCTCATCGGCCAACGCGCTGCCGCCGACATGGCCCGCGCCGGTCGCGGTGCGATCGTGGTCGTCTCCTCGAACGCGGCCGCGACCCCCCGCGTCGCGATGGCCGCCTACGGCGCCGCCAAGGCCGCCGCGACCTCGTTCACCCGATCGCTGGCCCTGCAGGTGGCGCCGCTGGGCGTACGGGTCAACCTGGTCTCGCCCGGCTCCACCGACACCCCGATGCTGCGCGACATGTTCGGCGGCACCGCCCTCGACGACGCAGCCGAGAACGCCCTGTTCGACGGCGATCCCAGCGCCTACCGCCTCGGAATCCCGTTGCGGCGCATCGCCACTCCCGCCGATATCGCGGGCGCAGTCCATTTCCTGGCGTCCGAGGACGCCCGCCACATCACGATGCACGACCTGCGGGTCGACGGTGGCGCAACGCTCGACATGTGACCGAGAGGAATGATCACCATCAGTACCGACAGTTCAGACCCCGCCTTCTTATTGTCCCGTCCGCAGCGGACCGTGTCCGCCAGCGCGGGCGGGACGGTATTCCGCTCGGCACACGACGCCATCACCGCGTTGCGCAGCGGCCGGATCAGCCACATCGTCGGCGCGCTGCCCTTCACCCCCGGTGCGCCGACCGCGCTGTGGGCGCCGGACTCGGTGACGATCACCGAGGCGCCGCACCAGCCCGCGGCCACCACGCTGCCCGGTTTCGAACTCGACGCCGAGCTGCCCGCGCCGGAGGAGCACCGTCAGCGCGTCGCCACCGCCGTGGAGCTTCTCGGCGATCCCGCGCATCCGTTGCGCAAGGTAGTGCTGGCCCGTTCCGTTCGCGCTCGCTCGTCGAAACCGGTTCGCGCCATGGACATTCTGGATCTGATGGTCGCGTCGGATCCGATGTCCAACGGCTTCCTGGTCGATCTCTCCGTCGCGGGCGGGCGCTTCCCCGGCCGTCATCTCGTCGGTTCCAGCCCCGAGATCCTGGTGCGCCGCAACGGGAGTCAGATCCTGAGCCACCCACTGGCGGGCTCGGCCCGGCGCATCCTCGACGACAGCGACGCCGATCGCACCGCGGCCGACGCTCTGCTCGCCTCGACCAAGGACCACGCCGAACACCGCTTCGTGACCGATCAGGTCTCCGCCGTACTCCGTGACCGCTGTGCCGACGTGCACACTCCCGCACCGGAACTCACCGCCACCCCGGCGATGTGGCACCTGGGCACGCCGATCTCGGCGACCGTCCCGCTGGCCGGGCCGTCGGCACTGGAACTGGCGGTAGCCCTGCACCCCACCCCGGCGATCTGCGGCACGCCCACCGCCGCGGCAGCGCGCGTGATCGCCGAACTGGAAGGCGAGCGCGGCTTCTACGCCGGCGCGGTCGGCTGGTGCGATGCCGACGGCAACGGTGAGTGGATGGTGAGTATCCGCTGCGCCGAGCTGTCCGCCGACGGCATCACGCTGCTCGCGCACGCGGGTGGCGGGATCGTCGCCGCCTCCGACCCCACCGCCGAATTGGCCGAGACCACCGGCAAATTCCAGCGCATCCTCGGGCCGCTCGGTATCTCCGACCTGCCCGTCACCGTCGGCTGACCCCGCCGACCACTTCGCCGACGAAAGACTTCGCCATGCCTATCCCCCCGATCGCGCCCTATCCGATGCCGAGCGCGGACGAGTTCACCGCCGACCAGGTCGACTGGATCGCCGAGCCAGGCCGCAGCGCGCTGCTGATCCACGACATGCAGCAGTACTTCCTCGATGCCTACGACCTGTACCGCGATCCCGCCCGCACCCTGATCGCCAATATCGCGAAACTGCGCGACCACTGCCACCAGCTCGACATCCCGGTGATCTATACCATGCAGCCGGGCGACCAGCATCCGTCGCGGCGCGGCATCCTCGCCGACTTCTGGGGCACCGGCATGGCAGAGGGCGCCGACACCGAGGTGATCGCCGCCATCGCCCCTGAACCGCAGGACATCCAGGTCACCAAGTGGCGCTACTCCGCTTTCCAGCGGACCGACCTGCGCGAACTACTCGGCTACTACGGCCGCGACCAACTGCTCATCACCGGCGTCTACACCCACATGGGCTGCATGCTCAGCGCCGCAGAGGCTTTCATGGGCGACGTGCGGCCCTTCCTCGTCCACGACGCCACCGCCGACTTCAGCCGCGACGAACACATCATGGCGCTGAACTACGTAGCCCGCCGCTGCGGCGCGGTCACCAGCACCGACGAGCTGATCCGCCAACTCGGCACCGCGACAGTGGAATCCGCCGAGCGCCGATCCGCCTGATCGGTGCGGCCGAGGGGTGCCCTGCCGTCTCGACGGGAGGCAGGGCGCCGTCGTGCCCGCATCGAACATGCTGTGCCACTGATGATTCCGCCGTTTCCGGCTACGGAGACGGCGGAACGGTGACGCACGACACAATCCACTATTGAAACTGAAGTTAGGCTAACCTTCGTTTTCACCTCGCTCCGCTGGCCTTCTCCAGTCCCAGCGGTCGGTGAGCGTCGGTCGGAGTTGAACGGTGAAGGAGTCTGTTGTGGGTTCGGTGGAACGGGACAGCGTAGGCGCCGAAGATCCCGGATTGCCGCTCACCGGAGCACAATTGGGCATTTGGAACGCCCAGCGCCTCGACCCCGACTCGCTCAGCTACATGGTCGGCGAGGTACTCGAGATCTCGGGACCCGATCCGCTCGACATGACGTCGATGGACACCGCGATCCGGCGCACCATCGCCGACACCGACACCATGCGACTGCGCTTCGCCGACACCGCCGACGGACCACGCCAGCGGATCACCGACGCGGAACCGGAGCTCCGTCCGCTCGTCGATCTCCGCGGCGAAAGCGACCCGATCGCCGCCGCGCACCGGCTGGTCGCGACCGAACGCGAACGCGCCGCCACCTATTGCCGGGCCATGGTCGACCGGCAGCTGTACACCTACACACTGCTGCGCCTCAGCGACAACGAAGTGTGGTGCATCCAGCTCTACCACCACCTGATCATCGACGGCTACAGCGCGGCGATGGTCTCGCGCCGGGTCGCGGCCCACTACACCGCGCTGCGCCGCGGTGGTGAAGTGCCCACCCTGCGCTGGGGTTCGATCGAGACACTCGTCGCCGAGGACCTGGAATACCGTGCCAGCCAGGCGCATCAGCACGACCGCGACTACTGGCGCGATCGGCTCACCCCGCTGCCGCCGCTGGACGGGCGCGGTCGCGCCCCCGAAGGCGTGGTCGAACAGACCCACGAGATCCGTGCCGTTCTCGACGCCGAGCTGATGGCACGCGTCAAGGAGGCGGCCACGGCGGCGGGCATCACCTGGGCCGACGTACTCGTCGCCGGCTATGTGGGCTTCGTGCACCGGTTGCTCGGCGAGACCGATGTGGTCATCGCCCTGCCGGTGATGGCGCGGGTCGGCAAGACTGCCCTCACCACCCCGTCCATGGCGGTCAACGTACTGCCCCTTCGTATTTCGGTGTCCAGCCAGGATCGCCTCGACGAACTCGGTAAACGAGTGGCGGGCGCGCTGCGCGAGGTCCGCGCCCACCAGCGATTCCGCGGCGAGGACCTGGCCCGCGAATTCGGCGGCGCCCAGACCGGCGCGCTGCTGCACGGCATCGGCATCAACCTCAAGGCCTTCGACTTCGCCCTCGACTTCGACGGTGCCACCGGCACGCTGCGCAATGTCGCCGGTGGTCCGCCGGAGGATCTGGGCCTGACGGTCACCCCGCTGTCGCAGGATCGGATTCAGCTCGGCTTCGAGGTCGACGCCCGATCGCTGGACGCGGCCACGGTCCGACGGCGGATGGACGCGCTGGTCACGTTGCTCACCGAACTGGTCGGCGCGGCGGACAAGCCCATCGGCGCGATCGCCATGTACCCGGCCGAGACCGGTGCGAGCACCGGCGAACGGGCCGCGACCGCGCTGGCCGGTACGCCGCAGGACACGGTCGAGATCTTCGATCGAATGGTCGCGGCGCAACCGGACGACGTCGTACTCGTCAGCGGCGCCGACGAACTCACCGCCGCCGAACTGGGAGCACGGGCACACCGGTTGGCACGGTATCTGCGTGGCAGGGGCGTGGGTCCGGAGGACATCGTCGGCATCGCCCTGCCGCGCACCACGGACCTGGTCGTCGCCCTGCTCGCGGTGCGCCACGCCGGGGCGGCCTTCCTGATGCTGGACATCGGGCATCCCGCACAGCGCCTCGCCGACATCGTCGACGACGCCGCACCGGTGCTGATCCTCACCCACGACACCGTGTTCACCGATCGATCGGACACGCTGGTCCGACTCTCGGACAACGGAATTCGGGAAGCGATCGCCGCGCTCCCCGACGGGCCGCTGACTCCGGGCGATCTCGCCGCGCCGCGCTCGCCCGCGCATCTGGCCTACGTCGTGTACACCTCGGGATCCACCGGCAAGCCCAAGGGCGTGCAGATCTCCTGCGGCGCGATGGCCCAGCTGCTGCACCACCACCGATCGACCGTCTACGCCGACACCGCCGCGCGAGTGGGCGGGCGAGGGCTGCGTGTGGCGCACACCTATTCGTTCGCCTTCGACGCCGCGCTGGACCAGCTGCTGTGGCTGTGGTGCGGGCACCGGGTCCACCTGTACGACACCGATATCCAGAAGGACGCGGCCGCGCAGATCGCAGCATTGCGCGCCGATGCCATCGATGTCGTCGACACCACTCCATCGATGGCAACAGCCCTGATCGACAACGGACTGCTCGGCGACGCACATCGGCCGCAGCTGCTGCTGCTCGGCGGTGAGGCGACCCCGCCCGCACTGTGGTCGGTGATCGTCGCGTCGAAGGTGGCCGCGCGCAATATGTACGGCCCGACGGAAGCCACCGTCGACGCGCTCAGCGCGCCGGTCACCGGTGGGCTCCCACACGTCGGCGGCCCACTGCCCGGCACCCGCGCGTATCTGCTCGACGGTGCGCTGCAATGGGTTCCCGACGGTGAGATCGGCGAATTGTATTTGGCGGGGCCACAATTGGCGCGCGGGTACCTCGGCCGCGTCGCGGTGACGGCGGACCGGTTCGTCGCCGATCCGTTCGCGGCGGGCGAGCGCATGTACCGCACCGGCGATCGCGCGCGCTGGCTGCCCGGCCACGGCTACGACTACCTCGGGCGCGCCGACTCCCAGATCAAGGTGCGCGGCTACCGCGTGGAACTGGGTGAGGTCGAGGCCTCGCTCGGCGCGCTGCCCGGCGTGGCCGCCGCGGCCGCCACCATCCGCAAGTCCGGCGACAGCACCCGCTTGGTGGGCTACCTGGTGCCGGAGACGGGCCGCGCCCTCGACGCCGACCAGCTGCGCCACCGATTGACCACACTGGTCCCCGATCATCTGGTGCCCTCGGCGCTGGTGGTGCTCGAGGCCCTGCCGACCACGGTGAACGGCAAACTCGATCGCGCCGCGCTGCCCGCGCCCCAGTTGACCTCGACCGGTCGCCCGCCCCGCACCGAGCAGGAGCGCGCGCTGTGCGGGGTGGTCGCCGAAGTCCTCGGCGTGCCGCGGGTCAACGCCACCGACGACTTCTTCGGACTCGGCGGCGACAGCATCACCGCGATCGGCGTGAGCAGCCGCCTGCGCGCGCTCGGCTGGGAGGTCCAGCCGAAAACCTTGCTGGCCCAACGTGATCTGGCCGCCATCGCCGCGGCGGCACAGGTGACGGACCAGCAGGCCGCCCCGACCCCGGACGAGGCGACCGGCGTCGTGCCGATCCCACCCATGGTGGCCGCGCTGCTCGAAGCGAACACAGGTCGCGGCGCCGTCGCCGGATACGCCCAGTGGACGGCACTGACCCTGCACGAGGATCTCGCGTTCGACCACCTGACCACCGGCCTGCAAACATTGCTCGACCGCCACGATGTCCTGCGTCTGGTGCTCGACGAATCGGACCGGCTGGAAGTCGCGGGACTCGGCACGGTGCGCGCGGCCGACCTGACCCGCGAGCTGCCGTTCGACGAGTCGCGGTCGAGGACCGGAACGTCCGAGCGGGCGGCGACGCCACCGTCGAAGTCTCCCGAGGACGCCCTGATCGAGTCGGTGGCGGCCACACTCGCGGGGGAACTGGATCCCGCCGCAGGTGTTGAACTGCGCGCCGCGTTGGTGCGGACCGCGCCGGGGATGCCCGACCGCTTGGTCCTGGTGGCCAATCACGTGGTGGTGGACGGGGTTTCCTGGCGAATCCTGGTACCCGAACTGTACGAGGCGTGTGCGGCCGCGCGGGACGCGCGACCGGTGCGACTGTCCGCGAAAGGCAGTTCCTGGCGGCGATACGCCACCCTGCTCGCCGAGGCCGGGGCAGCGGGCGATCATCGCCGGGAACTGGCGCACTGGGAACGCGCGCTCGGTGACGACACTGTCGCCACACTGGGCGAACGGGCTCTCGACCATGCCGAGGACTTGGTCGAGAGTGCCGAACAGACAAGAACTTTCGCAGCACCGGAGATCTCCGAGGCGCTGCTCACCACCTTGCCCGCCGCCTATCGGGCCAAGACCGACGAGGTGCTGCTCGCGGCACTCATGCTGGCGCTCAACGCGTGGCGACTCGAACGCGGCGAAGCGCTCGAACCGGGCAGGCCGGTCACCGTCGAGGGGCACGGGCGCGAAGCCCTGCGCGCCGATACCGATTTCGCCGGCACCATCGGCTGGTTCACCAGCGAGTTCCCGGTCTGGACTCCCGCGACCGGCATCGAGGACCAGGCCGGGCTGTCCGAGGCGCTGGCGGGCGGCGCGGCGGCCGGCCGGCTGCTGCGCGCGGTCAAGGAGGCCAAGCGCGCGGTCCCCGGCAACGGCGTCGGTTACGGCGTGCTGCGCAGGCTCGACCCGGAGACCGCACCGCGGTTCGCGCGACGCCGTGCCCCGGAGGTGCTGCTGAACTACCTCGGCCGCTTCGGCGGCGGTGGCGCCCCCGGCTGGAGTCTGCCCGAACACGACGCGTTCGCGGTGATCGAACCTCCGGAAAAGGCACTCACGGAGGTGCTTTCGCTCAACGTCTTCGTCCACGAGCCCACCCCCGCGCAGCCGGGTACCGCCCGGCTGGCCATGGAGTGGACCGCGGCGAGCCGGATTCTCGACGCGCACCAGGTCGCGCGGATCCAGCGGCACTTCGAACTCGCGCTGGAGGCATTCGCCGCACACGCGATGCTGTTTCCCGGTGGCCTCACACCCTCGGACTCCCCCGGCCTGCCCGTCACGCAGGAGATCATCGACGCGCTGGAGTCCGCGCACGGCCCGCTGGCCGAGCTACTGCCGCTGTCGCCGCTGCAGGAAGGGCTGCTGTTCCACGCGATTCGCGATGGCGCCGACGATGTCTACACCCTGAGCGCCCGCGTCGACCTGCACGGACCGGTGGACGGTCCACGCCTGTCGGCGGCTTTCGACACCGTCGTGGGCAGGCACCCCACCATGGCCGCCGCCTTCCACTACGAGGGCCTCGACCAGCCGGTCCAGGCGGTTCCCCGGGCGGTCGGCATGCCGTGGCGTGAGATCGACCTGTCCGGATTGCCGCTGCGTGCCGCGCGGGCCGCCGCCGACCGATTGGAAACCGAAGCGACCCGGCACCGGTTCGCGGTGGACCGGTCGCCGATGTTGCGCGCCACCCTGATTCACATGCCCGACGCGGCGCACCGGCTGGTTCTCAACACCCATCACCTGGTGATCGACGGCTGGTCGACGCCGATCGTGCTGCGCGAGGTGCTCGCCACCTATCACGGCGACGAACTGCCCTCGGCCGCGTCCTACAGCGACTATCTGGCGTGGATCGGCACCCGTGACCGCGCGGCCGTCCGCGCGGCATGGGCGCGACGACTGCACGGCCTCGACGCGCCGACGCTGGTCCGCACCGAGACCTCGCGCGACCGTGAATTCCGGCAGTGGCAGGTTCCGCTGCCGGAATCGCTGGCCACCGCGCTGGCCGAGCTCGGCCGTCGGCGCGGCCTGACGATGAACACCCTGGTGCAGGGCACCTGGGCACTGGTGCTCGCCGCGCTCACCGGACGCACCGACGTCGTGTTCGGCGCGACCGTCTCCGGCCGACCGGCGGAGCTGCCCGGGGTAGCGGGCATCGTCGGCTTGTTCGCCAATACCGTGCCAGTGCGCTGTGCCTTCGAGCCGGAGCGAGCGCTGCTCGAGCAGTGGGCGCAGTTGCAGCAGAACCAGTTCGAGATGCAGGAGTTCGACTACGCGGGACTGGCCGAGATCGAGCGGATCGCCGGTCTCGGCACCCTGTTCGACACACTGGTGGCGTTCGAGAACTTCCCGAATTCCGGCCCAGGACAGCCTGATTCGCACGAATTGCGACGCGGCGAGTTCCACAATCACGGCAACACGCACTATCCGATGACCTTGATCGCCCCGCCGGGCGAGCAGCTGGAACTGGTGATCTGGTACGACCGCGCCGCCGTCCACGACACCACGCTGGCCCGGATCGGCGATCGGATCGGCGCGATCCTGACCGCCGTCACGACTGCCACCGAGCCCACCCCCGCACAGTTCCTCGAGCCCCTCGTCGCCGAATCGGCGATCTCCCGCACCCGGCTCACCGTCGCCGAACAGCCGGACCCGACGGGACGGACCCTGGCCGACTGGGGCACGCCCGTCGATCCGACGGCGCCCGCCATCACCGCCGAGGGCGTCACGATCGATTTCGGGGAGTTCGACTCCAGGGTGAATCGCCTGGCCAGGTGGCTCGTCTCGCGCGGCGTCGGACCCGAAACCGTGGTGGCCGTCGCCATGCCACGCACCATCGACTCGGTCGTCACCGCGCACGCCATCTGCCGCGCCGGTGGCGTGTACCTGCCGGTGGACCCGCAGCAACCCGTGCAACGGGTCGAACAGATCTTCGACACCGCCGCTCCCGCCCTGGTGCTGCGCTCGCTCGACGACGTGGACACCACCGGACTCGACGACGGCGCGCTCGCCGACACCGACCGGCTCGCGCCGCTGCGCCCCGCCAACACCGCCTGCCTGCTGTTCACCTCGGGCTCCACAGGTGTGCCCAAGGGCGTGAGCCTGTCGCACGCCGCGATCATCTCCACGTTCGAATGGCTGCACCGCGAAACCCGATTCGGCCGCGGCGACACGATGCTCTTCCGCACCCCACCGATCTTCGACGCCTCGCTCATGGAGATGTTCCTGCCGCTGCACGTGGGCGCTCGGATCGTGCTGACCCGGCCCGGCGGTCACCGCGACCCCTACTATCAGGCGCGCCTCATGAGCGCGGAGCGGGTGACCGCGATGTGGATGACGACGTCCATGCTGACCGTGCTCGCCGAGGAGGCCGACCTTTCCGGGTGCGCGGATCTGCGCGTGGTCCTCACCGGGGGTGAGGTGCTGCCGCCCGCGACGGCCCACCGCATGCGCGCGCTGACCGGCACCGCCGTCTACAACTTCTACGGTCCCACCGAGGCCGCCATCGGTTTCACCTTCCACGAGACCGTCGACGCCGACACCGCCTCGGTGCCGGTCGGCGCACCCGCCGACGCCATCCGCATCCTCGACGACCAGCTGCGACCGGTCTCCGACGGCACCATCGGCGAGCTCTACATGACCGGCGTCCGGCTCTCCCGTGGTTATCTGGCCCGGCCCGACCTGAGCGCCGCCGCCTTCGTCGCCGACCCACACGGCACGGGCGAAAGGATGTACCGCACCGGTGATCTGGTGAAACTGAATCCGCACGGCGAACTCGACTACGTCGGCCGCACCGACAGCCAGGTGAAACTGCGCGGCCAGCGGATCGAGCTGGGCGATATCGAGTCCGCCCTGCGCGCCTGCGCCGGTGTGAGCAACGCGGTGGTGCTGTTGCGCGAGGACACCCCGGGCGATCAGCGCCTGGTCGCCTATCTCATCGCCGAGTCCGCGACCGTGCTCGACATCGACACGGTGCGTGAACAGCTACGAATGGCGTTGCCCGCGTACATGATCCCCGCCGCGTTCGTCGAGCTCGATCACATTCCGCGCACCGCGACCGAGAAGATCGCCCGCCGAGAGCTGCCCGCGCCGGGTGACAGTGTCGCTGATCGCGTCCGAACACCTTCCGCGACAGCGGCCGGCGAGCAAGCGCGGGTCACGGATTCCGGACTGCTCGACACGGTCCGGCAGGCCATGGCAGCGGTGCTTTCGCTCGACGAGATCGGCGCGGACGAGGACTTCTTCGACCGAGGCGGGCACTCGTTGCTCGCGGTGCGACTGGTCGGCCGTCTGACCCGCGGCGAACTGCCGGTGGTCCTCGACGACGTGTTCGCCGCCCCCACCCCGCGCGCGCTGGCGGGCCTGATCGGCGCCGTCGATCCCAGCGCGCCTCGCCCCACCGACGGCCTCGCCAGCTTGGGCAGCCGCCTGGACCCGGTGCTGGAACTGCGTGCCGAGGGGTCGGTCCCGCCGCTGTTCTGCATCCACCAGATCGGTGGCACCGCATGGAAATACGCCCCGCTGGCCCGGCTGCTGCGGGCCGAACGACCGATCATCGGCCTGCAGATGCCCCAGCTCACCGAGCCGGGAAAACAGACTCGCACGCTCGACGAACTGGCCCGGTTCTACCTCGACGCCGTCCGCCGTATCCAGCCGCACGGCCCCTACCATCTACTCGGCTACTCACTCGGCGGCAACCTCGCCCACGCGATGGCCGCCATCCTGGAAACCGAGGGCGAACAGGTCGGCTACGTGGGGCTGCTCGACTCGCACCCACTGTCGAACCTGACCGATCGTGCCGCCGCAACCCTGGCCGACCCGTCCGGCATGGACGCGCTGCTACCCGAAATCGCGGAATACGCGCCGGAATTGGCGGCCGTGGTCCGCAATGCCGCGACCGAGCTGCTGCGCATGGTCACCCAGTCCGAATCCCCGCGCTACAGCGGCCCGATGGCCCTGTACTGCGCCGACGCGGGCGACGAACCCGAACGCGTGCACGCCCAGCTGACCGGCTGGAAAGCGGCGGGCGCGCAGCTGGTGATCCGACGGCTGCCGTACTCGCACAACGACATCGCGATGCCCACCGGCTGGACCGAAGTCGCGGCGCTGCTCGATGTGGATCCAGCGATCCGCACCTGAACCTCCCGTAGAAGAAAGAGAAAGAGGAACAAGTTCCATGTCAGTTCACAGCATGACGGCACGTATGCGTGCCGCCGTCGGACTCCTGATCGTCGCGGTGGCCGCGACGGCAGCGGGCTGCGGCAGCTCGACCGCCGACGAGGCGCCCGACACCGGCACCCGCCAGGTGGAGACCGCCAAGGGCCTGGTCACCGTGCCGGCCAGCCCCCAGCGCATCGTGGTTCTCAACGGCGCTCTCGCCGGATACCTCTTCGATCTCGACGCCAAGGTCAAGGCCGCGGATCCGCGTATTCTCGGCCTCACGCTGAAGCCCGGCGAGTTCTCGCCGTCGTGGTCGGCGGATGCCAAGAAGCAGGGCACCGAGGCCGTGCCCTCCGGTGACGACCTGAACCTGGAGTTCATCGCCGCCCAGCGACCGGACCTGATCATCGGCGGCGGACCGGGCTTCCCCGGCCTGCAGTCGATCAAGGCCTACGACAAGCTCACCGCCATCGCCCCGACCGCGCTCGTGCCCTCGGATGCCACCAGCTGGCAGGACCTGTTGAAGTCGGTGGCCACCATCGTGAACCGCGCCGACAAGGTCGACCCGATGATCACCTCCTACAACGACAAAGTCGCGAAGGTGAAAGCCAAGCTGAAGCTGCCGCAGGGCGCGGCAGCCGTGATGCAGTCCCAGTCGGACGGCAAGCCGATCATGCTGCTGCCCAACACCCCGCTCGGCGGACTGCTGACCGCGGTCGGCTTCACCATGGACGACAAGATCGAGCAGAAGGCGGGCAACCCGCCCCGTACCGCGGCGGCCGACTTCGTGACCTTCAGCCCCGAGCTGCTGAGCACTGTCGCCGATGCTCCGGTGCTGTTCGTGATCAAGCTCGACGGCGGTCGTGACATCGCCGGTCTGAAGCAGGACCCGGCGCTGTCCCTGCTGCCCGCGTTCCAGAAGAACCAGGCCTACGAGCTGCCCGCGGACACCAAGCGCCCGGATTACCGGGTGGCCATGGCGACCCTCGACCTGTTGGCGGAGCGCTTCAAGTGATAGCCGTCGGCGGCCTGCTGATCGATACCTCGCCCCTGCGCGCCAGCCGGGAATTCCGTAATGCCTTCGCGGCCAGGCTCGTCTCGGTCCTCGGTATCGGATTGCTCATGGTGGCTCTGCCCGTGCAGATCTATCAAGCCACCGGATCGTCCCTGCATGTCGCCGGCGTCACCACCGTCACCGCGATCGCCCTGTTCGCCGGAAGTCTGGCGGGCGGGGTGGTCGCGGACCGGTACGACCGGCGCGATGTCATCCAATGGGCGCGTACCGCAGCCGGTTTCGGCTTCCTCGCACTCGGCGTGAACGCGCTGCTACCGCATCCGTCGCTGGTCGTCATCTACGCCGCCGGTCTCGTCGACGGTCTGGCGGGCGGGGTCAGCGGCTCCGCGCTCATGGCGCTCATCCCCATGCTCGTCGGCCGGGAGAAGGTGGCCGCCGCCGGTGCGCTGACCTCGCTCACCACCGATCTCGGCACCATGATCACACCGGCGATCGCCGGCCTGCTGATCGCGAAAACCGGCGTGGCACTGCCATTCTTTCTCTGTGCGGGCGCGACCGTGGCCACCGTGGGGCTGATCCGCTCCATCGGGCCGCAGCCGCCGCCCGTCCGGGACATCGCCCATCCGTTGCGCGAGCTGGCCATCGGCATCTCGTTCGCGGCGCGGCACCGGGTCATCCGCGCGGCGCTGCTCACCGGCGCCGTGGCCATGATGGTGAGCGGCCCGCTGGTCCTGCTGCCCGCGTTCGCCGGCGCCGAGCTCGGCGCGGGGGAAACCACGCTCGGACTGCTCTACGCCGCACCGGGCGCGGGCGCGGTACTCGGTTCGCTCACCAGCGGGTGGATCGGCCGCAGCCGACGCCCCGGCCTGGCGCTGCTGATCTCGTTGGCGCTCATGCCGATCGGGGTCATCGCCGCCGGACTCGCACCGCACGCCGCGCTGGCCTTCCTCGGCCTGGCCGGATTCGGCTTGGCCCGGGCACTGAACATGGTGCTGCGCTACGCGATCCTGCAGCGGGAATCGCCCGAGGAACTGCGCGGGCGCCTGTCCGGTCTGCTCATGGTGCAGTCGGTCGCGGGCACCGCGGTCGGTTCCATGGTGGCCGGCGTGGTCGGCCAATTCTTCACGCCGGGAACCGCCCTGGTGGTGTACGGGCTGTCGGTCCTGCTCCTCGTCGCGTTGACAACGATCGCCGCCGCGCCGCTGTTGGGCAGGAAGCAGCCTGACACGGCGGACTCGATCGACGAGCAGCCCAAGTCCTAGGTCGCGGTGGCCCGCAGGCTCTCATCGCGGTCATCGGCACGGGCCGCCGCGACGGCGGGGGTGATCGACGTCGGGATCTTCGGGAACGCGTGGGCGTGGTGGCGCCCGATCCAGGTCAGCAGCTCCTCGCGGACCGCGCAGCGCAGCGTCCACGCGTCGTCGGCATCGGCGGCCGACATCGTCGCACGCACGACGATGTCGGTCGGCGTGCTGTCGGTGACCAGCAGGTTCCAGTTGCGGCCGTCCCATTCCCGGCACTCACGCAGGTAGGTGTGCAGGTGCTCGCGCAACGCGGGCACCGGGGTGCTGTGGTCGAGGTGCAGCAGCACGATGCCGGTAACCTGCGAACCGCCCCGTGACCAGTTCTCGTAGGGCTTGCTGTTGAAGTAGGACACCGGCATGGTGAGCCTGCGGTCGTCCCAGATCCGCACGGTCAGGAACGTCAGGGTGATCTCCTCGACGGTCCCCCACTCCCCCTCCACGACAACGGTATCGCCGATCTTGACCGAGTCGCCGAAGGCGATCTGCAAACCGGCCATGAGATTGCTCAATGTCGACTGGGCCGCGACGCCGACGATGATGCCGATCACGCCCGCCGAGGCCAGCATCGAGGTACCGAGGGTCCGCAGACTCGGGAACAGCAGCATGATGGCCACCGCGGCGGTGGTGACCACCAGCACCGAGGTGACGATGCGGCGCACGAGTCCGAGCTGGGTGCGCAACTGGCGCACGCGCGAAATCTCGCTGGCGCGTTGGGCATAGCGGCCCAGCAGGCCTTCGGCGACCACATCGGTGGCCCGGATGACCAACCACACCGCGGCGATGATGGCCGCCGTCGCCAGGAAGTTCCGGATCACCACATCCTGGCGCAGATCGAGCTCGGCGAGCGGGTAGACCCCGTGCAAGGTGACCGCGCCGACCAGCACTTGAAGCGGGAGCTGCAGCCGCCGCAGCGAAGCCAGATTCACGCCGGTACTGCGTCGCGCCGCGTAGCGCAGTACCCGGTCCACCAGCACACCCACCGAAACCGTGATCGCCGCCGTGCCGAGCAGCACGATGATCGGCCTGAGTATCTCCTCCACGAGATCGAACTCCTCTCGTTGTCGGGTCACATCAGCTGCGGCATACCCACACCCGATTCCGTCAGACATGACCGTCTGATGGAGAAACGACACGAGGCTCCGCTGTCCTCGACGGACAGCGGAGCCTCGTGCGGATGTATTCGGTTGTCTTACAGCGCCTTCAGTTCCTCGGTGACCGCACCGACGGACTTCTTCGCGTCGCCGAACAGCATCGAGGTGTGATCGGCGTAGAACAGCGGGTTGTCGATACCGGCGAAACCGGAGTTCATCGAGCGCTTGAGCACGATGACGCTCTTGGCCTGGTCCACATTGAGCACCGGCATGCCGTAGATCGGGCTGGATTTGTCGTCGCGGGCCGCCGGGTTGGTGACGTCGTTGGCGCCGATGACCAGAACCACATCGGTACGGTTGAACTCGCCGTTGATGTCGTCCATTTCCTTCATCGCGTCGTAGGACACCTCGGCCTCGGCCAGCAGCACGTTCATGTGACCGGGCATGCGACCGGCGACCGGGTGGATCGCGTACTTGACCTCGACGCCCTTGCCCTCGAGCAGCAACGCCATCTCCTTGACCGCGTGCTGAGCCTGCGCCACGGCCATGCCGTAGCCCGGGACCACGATCACCTGGTTGGCGTAGGCCATCTGGATCGCGGCATCGGCGGCCGAGGTCGCCTTCGCGGTCTTGGCCTCGCCGTCGCCCGAACCCGCGACCGCGCCGCCGAAGCCACCGGCCACGATCGCGGGGATGGAGCGGTTCATGGCCTTGGCCATCAGGTTGGTGAGGATGGTGCCCGAAGCGCCGACGATCATGCCCGCGACGATCATCGCGGTGTTGTTCAGCGCCAGACCCGCGGCCGCGGCCGACAGGCCGGTCAGCGCGTTGAGCAGCGAGATGACGACCGGCATGTCCGCGCCACCGATGGGCAGCACGACCATCAGGCCGAGCACACCGGCGAGCACGAGCAGGCCGATCATCCACAGCTGCGAGACGCCACCGTTGTCGGCGCCGAGGCCGATCACCACGGCGCACACGATGGCGCCGACGAGCAGGATCAGGTTCAGCGGCTGCTGCAGACGACCGACGCTGATCGGCTTGCCGGACAGCAGTTCCTGCAGCTTCGCGAAGGCGATGATCGAGCCCCAGAAGGAGACCGAGCCGATCACCGCGGCGAACAGCGAGCCGATGATGATGTGGATGGTCGGCTCTTCGTGCAGCTGCGAAAAGCCCGCGCTGTCGACGAACTCGGCCCACGCGATCAACGCGACGGTGCCACCACCGACACCGTTGAACGCCGCGACCAGCTGCGGCATCTCGGTCATCTTGGTGCGGATGGCGGGCGGAACACCCAGTGCCACACCGACGATCAGACCCGCGGCGATGAGAATCCAGTTGAGCATGGCGGCGTGGCGCACCGAGATCAAGGTGGCGACCACCGCGATAGCCATACCGACCGCGGCGATCTGGTTACCGCGCACGGCCGTCTTCGGGCCGGTGAGACCCATCAGGCCGTAGATGAACATGGAGAAGGCCACGATGTAGAGGCCGTTGACCAGGTAGGTCATATTATCGACTGCGTGCATCACTCGGCCGCCTTCTTCTTACCCTTGAACATGCCGAGCATGCGGTCGGTGACCACGAAGCCACCGATGACGTTCAGTGTTCCGAACACCACGGCGACGAACAGGATCACCTGCACCAGCAGCGAGGGGTCCTTCACATTGCCCAGGGTCACCAGCGCGCCGAGCACGACGATGCCGTGAATGGCGTTGGTGCCCGACATCAGCGGGGTGTGCAGGGTGTTGGGGACCTTGGAGATCACCGCGAAGCCGACGAAACCCGACAGCACGAGAATCGCGATATTGGCGAGAAGTTCGGTGTACATCAGGCTTCCACCTCACGAGTGACACAGGAATCCGCCAGGACCTGATCGTCGAAGTCCGGGGCGAGCTTGCCGTCGACCAGCATCAGTTCCAGCAGGGCCGAGATGTTCTTGGAGTACAGCTCGGAAGCGTGCTCGGGCATCGTGGCAGGCAGGTTCAGCGGCGAGGCGATGGTCACCTCGTGCTTGACCACGACCTCGCCGGGCTCGGTGAGCTCACAGTTGCCGCCGGTCTCACCGGCCAGGTCGACGATCACGCTGCCGGGCTTCATGCCCTCGACAGCGCCTGCGGTGACCAGGCGCGGTGCGGGGCGACCCGGCACCAGCGCGGTGGTGATCACGACATCGAAACCCTTGATGGCGTCTTCGAGCGCCTTCTGCTGCTGTGCCTTCTCCTCGTCGGTGAGTTCGCGGGCGTACCCGCCCTCACCGGCCGCGTCGATGCCGAGATCCAGCCACTGCGCACCGACCGAGCGCACCTGATCGGCGACCTCGGGACGCACGTCGTAACCGGTGGTCCGCCCGCCGAGACGCTTGGCGGTGGCCAGCGCCTGCAGACCGGCGACACCGACACCGAGCACCAGCACGGTGGCCGGCTTCACGGTGCCCGCGGCGGTGGTCAGCATCGGGAAGAACCGGGTCGACTCCGACGCGGCGAGCAGCACGGCCTTGTAACCGGCCACGTTCGCCTGCGAGGAGAGGGCATCCATCACCTGGGCGCGCGAGATACGCGGAATCGCCTCGACCGCGAAAGCCTGCACACCGGCGGAGCGCAGCGCCCCGATCTGGTTCTCGGCATTGCGCGGGGCAAGGAAACCGATCAGGGTCTGCCCGGAGGACAGCTTGCCCACCTCGGCATCGCTGGGCGGGGCGACCTTGACGACGACCTCGGCCGACCATGGGTCACCGATGGTCGCGCCGGCCGCTACATAGGCAGCGTCGGGAATGAGAGCGCCGAGGCCTGCACCGGCTTCCACGATCACCTCGACACCCTGCTTGGACAGGGTTGGGATGATTTTGGGCACCAATGCGACTCGCCGCTCGCCCTGGCCGGACTCGCGAACGACTCCGACACGCGCTCCGCGCGGCGAACCCTCGCCCACGTTTTGCGTTGTCTCCACTAGTCAGACTTCCTTTTCGTGCTGGCTTCGAGCCTGGGAACAACGGGGCAGCCGAAGTTACCTGTGAGTAAGTCCGACTGAAATCCTGGCAACTGTACTCGGCTCGCGGTGAGCCTAGCCGAGATGCTCGTCACAACGGAGAACTGGACTGACGACCACAAAACGGACACCTCGGCACTCGTCAACCGTGACAACGAAGTCCCGACCCGGCGGACACCGGTCGGCGCCCGCACCGGGATTCGTCGCCGCAGGTGAGAAAGACGAGAGCGCACATCCGGATCGGTCGCCTACTCGACGGCGGACTCCCGGCCCGGCACCCGCGCATCCGGCCAACGTGATGCGCGTCATGGTAGTGGCCTGTTCGGGCTGTTGCGCGACCCAGGTCACACCGTAGGGTCGAGGCCGTGAACGACTGCGTCTTCTGTCTGATCGTGGCGGGTGCCGCACCGGCGACCATGGTCTACTCCGATGACGCGGTCTGCGCGTTCCTCGATATCCGCCCCATCACCCGTGGTCACACCCTGATCGTTCCCAAGGTCCACGCGACCGAACTCGACGATCTCGATCCCGACCTCGGCGCCAGGGTGTTCCGCACCGGCCACCGCCTGGCCCGTGCGCTGCGCCGCAGCGGGCTCGCGAGCGACGGAGCCAATCTCATCCTCAACGACGGCACCGCCGCGTTCCAGACCGTCGGCCACGTCCACCTGCACGTGGTCCCCCGCAAACACGGTGACAAACTCACCTTCGCCAAGGGTTTCCTCTTGCGTCGCCCGCACGAACCGAATTCGACCGCAGCGGCGATCCGCGCCGGCCTCACCGCGCTCGACCAGAGCGAAGCAGAAGGAGCACAGGGATGACCGAGACGCCGGGGCGCGAACAACTCACCGACCTACTCGCGCAGCAGTGGGAAGCTATCGCGCTGCTGGTCACCGATCTCGACGAGAAGGCATGGCGCCGAACATCTCCGCTGCCCGGTTGGACCCTGTTCGACGTGGTCGCGCACGTGGTCGGCACCGAGTCGTGGTTGCTCGGCGAGACGCCGCCGCCACACGATCCCCTACGCCCCAAGACCGATGTGCGAACCCTGCCGCACGTGCGCAACGAAGTGGCCGTGCTCAACGAGATCTGGGTCGACCGGTTGCGCCCGCTGTCGGGCAAGCGGCTGCTCGCGCTGTTCGACGAGACCACCGAGCGTCGTCGGGCCGCACTGGCCGCCATGGACGACGACGCCTGGCAGGCTGCCACCGTCTCGCCGGTGGGGCAGGTCCCCTACGGTCGGTTCATGCGCGTGCGGTTGTTCGATTGCTGGATGCACGAACTCGACCTCGCCGACGGGATCGGGCGCAGCGTGTCCGAGGGCGGAGCGCGGGCCGAAACGGCGTTCACCGAGCTGACCCTCGGGCTCGGCCGCGCGGTGGTGAAAGGCGCCAAGGCACCGGATGGTTCGCTGATCACGCTGGACCTGACCGGCCCGGTGACCAGGCAGGTGCATCTGTCGGTCGCCGGTGGGCGCGGGTCGGTTCTCGACGAGGCCGCCGACGAGCCGACCACGGTGATTCGCGTGGACTCCGGGCTCTTCGCGCGGCTGCGCGGTGGGCGCACCACCGCCGACCGGCACCCCGGCGAGGTGGTGGTCGAGGGCGATACCGCGCTCGGTGAGCGGCTCGTGCGGAACCTGGCGTTCACCATCTGATGCGACTTTTCCTGGCGTCGTACAGGTTCGGTGGTTTCGCCGATCGGCTCGTAGGGCTCGTCGGTGCGCCGGGACGGGTGGCGGTGATCCCGAACGCGTGTGACGCGTGGCCCGACGCCTGGTCATCGGCGGTGATGAGCGATGTGAAACCGCTGGAGCGGCAGGGTTATTCGCCGGACGTACTGGATCTGCGCGACTACGTCGGCCAACCGGATCGGCTGGAGCGCCACCTGCGCGGATTCCCGATGGTCTGGGTACGCGGCGGCAATACCTTCGTGCTGCGCGCCCAATTCGCCCGCAGCGGAGCCGATTCCGTACTGCCCGCGCTGGTGCGGGCGAACGCGCTGGTCTACGCGGGCTACAGCGCGGGAGCGTGTCTGCTCGGACCCGATCTGCGCGGACTGGAAACCATGGACGACCCCGCCGAAGTGCTGCCCGCCACGGGCATCGAACCACAGTGGGACGGACTGGGTTTGGTGGATCGGCGCCTGGTGGTACACCTGGACTCCCCCACCGACCCCGACGGCGACTCCGCCGCGATGCTGGCCCACTGCGTCGCCGACGCCATCCCGCACTGGGCGCTCACCGACAACGACGTCGTCCTGGTGGACGGCGATCGCACCGAGGTCCTACGGGGCTGACTCCGTGGCAGCGACCGGCGCGGGTGCGCGACCGAAGACGATCCAGCGCATCGCGCAGTACATGTATACGGCCTCGCAACCGCCCGCGAGCAGCCTGGCCAGGTGGTATTCCAGGCCGAGCGCGGTGAGACCAGAGCCGACGCCGAGAATGAACGCCAGGTAGTTCACCACCACCACGACCACATACACCGCGGCCTGCTTGCCCATCGGCGCGTGGGAGTGGAAATTGAAGGTGCGGTTGAGCAGGAAGCTGAGCCCGAACGCGACGATGTAGGCGAGGGTGATCGACAGCCAGACAGGCAGGCCGAAACCACCGTGCAGCAGGGTGAGCAACAGCAGGTCGACACCGAAGGTGAAGCTGTTGATCAGCGCGAAACCGAGAAACGTCGCGGGTACGTACCGCTCGAGCCCCCACGGCAGCCGGGCGACGACCGCCTCGCACCAACGGGTGAATCGGTCGGCCACCGAGTCGGTGACGCTCGCCTGATGCTGCACGCGGCCAGCCTGCCAGCGGCAGATGAAGACAGGGTGAGCAATCGGCAAACGGGCGCGTCAGGGACCGACAGCCGCGATCGGACGCGTGTCGAAGGTGGTCCACGCGGCCAGGCAACGGCGGCGGGTGAACTCGTCGGCTTCGGCGAGGAGCGCGTCGCGCAGCACACGCGGATCGGCGGCCCAGCGTTCGGTGATCTCGGCGATCGCGCGCACCCCGAATACACCGGTCGCTTCGAGCGCGCGTGTCCATTCGCCGTGCGCGCCGCTGTACACCCGTTCCATCGCGTCGGCGTCGATGCCCGCGTCGGCGAACTCGGCGGCCAGCAGGGCGACGACCAATTCGCGGCGATCCTGCGGTTCCCTCATCATCCGGTCCTCCTTGCGGTAGCGGTGCGGCGCGGGCGGCGGCGCGTAGTTGATGCGCGGAGCGCACCGGTGGAGCGGAACTCGAAACGCACGGGGCAGCGCGGTAATTCACCCTCGATCCACCCCGTAGGAGCATTCTGACGGATTGGACGGCGTATACACCAATGGGGCGCGCCAGATCACAGTCATGCGGAAACTCACTTGTTTCGCAGCACACGGGGACGAACTTGCCGCGGCCGGTAAGGCGGGCGGGTTAGCGTGGGCGCGTGGACGAGCGCAGCATTGACCTCGATTCGTTGATTTCGGGCTTGTCGGACGGGGCGGTCGTCATCGATCCGGATCTGCTGGCGGGCTATCGGCAGGACTGGGCGCGCGATCCCGACGCGGGCACGCCGCTGGCCGTGGTGCGGGCGCGCGGTACCGCCGATGTCGCCGCCACACTGCGCTGGGCACACGCCAACAGGGTTCCGGTCGTGCCGCGTGGGGCCGGATCGGGCCTGTCCGGCGGGGCGAGCGCGGTGGACGGCGCGATCGTGCTCAGCACCGAGTTGATGCGAGAGATCAGCGTCGACGCGGTGACCCGGATCGCGGTGACCCAGCCCGGGCTGCTCAACGCGGAGGTGAAGCGGGCCGTCGCGGAGGTCGGGCTGTGGTATCCGCCCGATCCGTCCTCGTTCGAGATCTGCTCGATCGGCGGCAACGCGGCAACCAACGCGGGCGGGCTGTGCTGCGTGAAGTACGGCGTGACCACCGACTATGTGCTCGGCATGGAGGTGGTGCTGGCCGACGGGACCGTGGTGCGACTCGGCGGACCACGCCTCAAGGACTCGGCCGGGCTGTCGCTGACGAAACTGTTCGTGGGCAGCGAGGGCACGCTCGGCGTCATCACCGAACTCACCCTGCGACTACTGCCCGCACAGCCACCGCAGTCGACCGTCGTGGCGAGTTTCGGCTCGCTCGCCGCCGCGACCGACGCGATCCTGGCGATCACCTCGACCCTGCGTCCCGCCATGCTCGAATTCATGGACACCGTCGCGATCAACGCCGTCGAGGACGAGATGCGCATGGGGTTGGACCGCACCGCCGCCGCCCTGCTGGTCGCCCGCTCCGACGCCCCCGGCGAATTCGCCGGGCACGAAGCGCAAGTGATGGTGGGGCTGTGCGAGAAAGCCGGGGCGACAGAGGTTTTCCACACCGCTGATCCCACCGAAGGTGAAGCCTTCACCGCCGCGAGACGATTCGCGATCCCGGCCGTGGAAAAGATCGGGCCGCTGCTGCTCGAAGATGTCGGCGTGCCGCTGCCCCGCCTCGGCGACCTGATCGCCGGCGTCACCGCGATCGGCGAACGCAACGACGTGCTCGTCTCGGTCATCGCGCACGCGGGCGACGGCAACACCCACCCGCTGATCGTGCACGACCCCACCGACCCCGACAACGTCGCCCGCGCCCACCGCGCCTTCGGCGAGATCATGGACCTGGCCATCGCCCTCGGCGGCACCATCACCGGCGAACACGGCGTCGGCCGCTTGAAAAAGGCCTGGCTGCCCGACCAGGTCGGCCCCGAGGTGATGGCGCTGACCCGGCGCATCAAAGACGCGCTCGACCCCACCGGCATCCTGAACCCCGGCGCCGTTCTCTAGTCGTCCGCGAGCCGCTTCCTACGGTGATGCGATCATGGGCGAATGCTTCAGATGCTGTCGGTCGGCGCCGTACTCGGGCTGTTCCATTGGCTGCTGTATCGGCGGCTGGCGGTCGCCACCGGCCTGAACCTCGCGTGTCGCCGGATCGCCGGAGGTATCCTCGTGGCGCTGTGGGCTTGCGCCGTCACCGCGGTCGGGGCGGGAAACGTCTACTCGCCGCGCCCGATTCGGCCGGTCGTGTGGATCGGCGAGGTCTGGACCGCGGTGCTGTTCTATCTGGCGCTCGGGCTCATCGTCATCGGGCTGATGCTGGCGGTGGCGCGGCTGACGAAATACTCGGGGCGGCGCGTATTGCTGCAAGTCTCGTCCGCGGGGTTGGTGGTCGCGGCGCTGGGCACAGTGGCCTACGGCGTAATGGAGGCCGACCGGTTGCGGGTCGTCGAGACCGACCTCACGCTGGCGGGACTGCCACAGTCCTTCGACGGACTCCGGGTGGCGGTCGTCGCCGATATCCATGTGGGGGCAGCACGCGGTGCGGAGTTCTCACAGCGGGTGGTCGACCTGGTCAACGAGCAACAACCCGATGTCATCGTGCTGCCGGGTGACCTCCTCGACGGTTCGGTCGAATTCGTCGGGCCCGATATCGATCCGATCGCCGGCCTGCGCGCGAAGTACGGAAAGTTCGTGGTCGCGGGCAATCACGAGGGCTATGTGAATCGCCCCGACAACTGGCTCGACTACTACGAGAGCCTTGGCATGACCACTTTGCGCAACAGTCACCAGCCGCTGACCATCGGTGACGCGACCATCGACATCGCCGGCGTGTACGACTTCGCCGCCGACGACCCGAGCCCCGATGTGCAAGCGGCCCTTGGCGGTCAGGATGCGGGCAGGTTCACGATCCTGCTCGCGCACCAACCCTTGCAGGGCGCCGACGCCAGTGAACGTGGCGTCGATCTGCAACTGTCCGGCCACACCCATGGCGGCCAGATGTGGCCACTGATGTACCCGGTGAAGTGGATCAACGGGACCGTCTCCGGAGTCAGCCACGTCGGCGAGATGCCGATGTACACCACCCGCGGCATCGGCGCGTGGGGGCCGCCGGTCCGCGTCGGCGCACCGCCCGAGATCAGCATCGTGACGCTGCGAACGAAGTAGCGACCCGGCCCAGCCGGGGAACACCGCGCCCGGCCGCCGAGTTACCATCCGATATGACCACCAGGCTCGAGCACAACGTCGACGACACCCGCTACGAGATCTACCACGACGACGTCCTCGCGGGCTACGCCGACTACGCCGAACGCGAAGACCCCAAGGTCCGCGACTTCCACCACACCATGACCTTCCCCGAATTCCGAGGCCGCGGCGTGGCAGCCGAAGTCGTGAAATACGGCCTCGACGACTCCCGAGACCACGGCTACCAGATCATCCCCACCTGCTGGTACGTAGAGAAGTACATCGCCGAAAACCCCGAATACGCCGACCTCGTCCCGTAATTCGGCACGCTCGTCGAGTTTGCGCGAGTCGCTCGGGCCCCACAAAGCAATCGACCGGGCGCTCCGACCGCCCACCAGGAACAGCCTGGGTAGGCGATGTGGAACACCCGGTCGGTGCGGGAATCAGCCCTTGAGCAGGTTGCGGGCCATCACCAGGCGCTGGATCTGGTTGGTGCCCTCGTAGATCTGGGTGATCTTGGCGTCGCGCATCATTCGCTCGACCGGGAAGTCGGTGGTGTAGCCGGCGCCGCCGAAGAGTTGGACGGCGTTGGTGGTGACCTCCATGGCCACGTCCGAGGCGAAGCACTTGGCGGCGGCGGAGATGAAGCCGAGGTTCTTCTCGCCGCGCTCGGCGCGGGCGGCCGAGGTGTAGACCATCAGGCGGGCGGCCTCGATCTTCATGGCCATGTCGGCCAGCATGAACTCGGTGTTCTGGAAGCTGGCGATGGTCTTGCCGAACTGCTTGCGATCCTTGGTGTAGGCGATCGCGGCGTCGAGCGCGCCCTGGGCCAGGCCGACGGCCTGCGCGCCGATGGTCGGGCGGGTGTGGTCGAGGGTCTGCAGCGCGGTCTTGAAACCGGTGCCGGGCTCGCCGACGATGCGATCGCCGGGGATGCGGCAGTTCTCGAAATACAGCTCGGCGGTGGGCGAACCCTTGATACCGAGCTTGTGCTCGAGCGGGCCGACCACGAAGCCCTCGTCGTCCTTGTGGACCAGGAACGAGGAGATGCCGTTGGCGCCCTTGTCGGCGTCGGTCACGGCCATCACGGTGTACCAGGAAGACTTGCCGCCGTTGGTGATCCAGCACTTGGAGCCGTTGAGGATCCAGTCGTCGCCATCGGCCTTGGCGCGGGTGCGCATGGCGGCGGCGTCGGAACCGGCCTCACGCTCGGACAGCGCGTAGGAGGCCATCTCGCCGTTGACGATGTCGGCCAGAACCTTGGTCTTGAGCTCTTCGGAGCCGTTGAGGATCAGGCCCATGGTGCCGAGCTTGTTCACGGCGGGAATCAGCGAGGACGAGCCACAGACGCGGGCGACTTCCTCGATCACGATACAGGTGGCGACCGAGTCGGCGCCCTGGCCGCCGTAGGCCTCCGGCACGTGCACGGCGTTGAAGCCGGCGGCGTTCAGCGCGGTGAGCGCCTCCTCCGGGAAGCGAGCGTTGCCGTCGACGTCCTTGGCATACGGCGCGATTTCCTTCTCCGCGAGGCCGCGAATGGCGCCACGCAGCTCGTCGTGGAAGTCCTCGAGCTTGAACAGATCGAAATCGGGGTTACCAGCCATCGGGGGCACACTCCTGGTCGTGGTCGTGATCGCTGCGATGATGCTCACAGCGCGTGTGGCGTCGGCACGCAGTGCCAACCTACCGAGGATTATACGCGCGCCACTCTATCGCCACATGCGGATATACGGGTGGCACTCAGTGTCACCACCGAAGCGTTGCGACTCCGGTGGCGTTCACAGGTTACCGAGGCGGGCGGTGAGTAGATCGGCCACCTTGCGTGGCGGCATGTCGCGCGGGAACACGGCCAGCACCAGCTCCTCCTGCTCGGTCGGCGCCCGCCTGCCACGCGGGATCATGGCCAGCTCGGTGCGCAGATCGGCCAGGGCCGCGCCCGATTCCCCGCGCACCATCCGCCGCAGCAGATAGTTGTGCGTGGCGGTGACGGCGGCCGTGTACTGCACCCGGGCCAGGTCCGGGACCTCCGGCAACCGGCCGCGCAGGAACTCGGTGAACAGGCGCTCGTACCGGAACACCGTGACGATCTCGCGCTCACGCAACGCGGGCACCCGCCGCACCACCTGATACCGCCGCACCGCGATGTCACGCCACTGCGTGAACCGCTCGAACACCCCGATCACGGCCTCGCACACCGCTTCCCACGGATCCCCCTCGACCCCTTCGAGAAATTCCTGCGCCGAGGCCAACTGGAACTCGTGATCAGCGAAGATCACATCCTCTTTGGACCGGAACTGCCGAAAGAACGTGCGCCGCGAGATCCCCGCCGCCACCGCGATCTCATCCACCGTCGTCGCCTCGTACCCCCGCTCGGCGAACAATCGCAACGCCTGATCAACCACCGTGAGCCGAAACTGCGCCGCGTCATCGTGTGCCACGGGGCTATACCGTAGTCACTGACCCGCGGCACGAATCAAGCAGGCGATTCCGGCGGCTCGGCGAAGGCCCCGATCAGCCCGGTCATCCCCGCGACGACCTGGTCGGGGGACCCGCCGCCGGCCAATCGGCGCAGTTGCAGGCCGACCAATGTCGCGACCGCCAGTGGCGCCACCGACTCGGCGTCGCCCACCCCGAGCGCACGCAGTATCGATACGGCGAGGCGATCGTAGGTGTCGAAGAATTCCGTGGTCGCGGAATGCAGGGCCGGGCGTCGGGCCGCTTGGACGAAGAGCTCGAACCACGCGACGTGGTCACCCCCGAAACCGGTGTCGGTGACGATGGCACCGAGCATCTCCCCGGCCTGCGCGAGGTCGATCTCACCGTTGGCGGCCCGGTCGGCGAGCTGGGTGAACTTCACGGTTTCCGCGGCGACGAAGGCGGCCATGCCCGCTTCGACCAGGTCGCTCTGGGTGGCGAAGTGGTAGGTGAGCGTTCCCAGCGAGATGCCCGCCTCGGCGGCGATCCGCCGATTGGTCACCGCCGCCGCGCCGTCCGCGCCCATGATCCGCACGACGGCCTGGACGATGCGTTCCCGAGCGGGCTCCACTTGTGACATGGGTCTCACTTCCCTCGGCGGCGCGGGCCGCGTTATCGTTGATTCGTTCGTTCGAACGAACGATACCAAGGATCGGAGCCCCCGGTGGCCACAGCCGTCCAGCCCACCCCCTTTCGCCAGATGCGATTCCGGGATCTTCCCGCCGAACCCGCTCGCCCCCATTCTTTCTTCCAGCTTCCGGCGGTAGATCTGCCGATGGACTCGGCCCGGTACGGCCGGGTCCGAATTCGATACCGCAGCACCGGAACCGGACCGCCGCTGTTGCTCGTCCACGGCCTGATGACCGCGTCCTACTCGTGGCGATATGTGCTGGGCGCACTCGGCGCGCATTTTCGTGTGGTGGCGGTCGACCTGCCGGGTTGTGGTCGCAGCGAAGCACCCGATGGTGCGACGTTTCGATCCGCCGAGATCGCCGAATGGCTGGGCGAATTCCAGCGCGCGCTCGGCATCGAAGGTTGTGCGGCGGTGGGCAATTCGCTCGGGGGATTACCCGTTCTCCATCGCGCGCTTGCCGACGCCGATGCGTTCCGAAAGGTGGTGATCCTGCATTCGCCGCTGTTGCCGGAATTCAAGCATCGCGCCCTCGCCGCCGCATTGGCGGTGCCCGGCGTCGCGGCCGGGCTCGCGGCATATGTGCGACGACGGCCGTTCCGATGGGCGCACCACCGCACGCACTATTTCGACGAAACGGTGAAATCGCTGGAAGAGGCGGGCGAATACGGATCCGCGCTGGCGAGCGTCGCGGGCTCGCGCGCCTTCGTGCGGCACCTGCGGGACGGTCTTCGCCCCGCCGATCTGACCGCGCTCGCGGCCACCCTCGCTGATCTCGACAGCTTCCCGGTGCCGCTGCTCGCCGTCTACGGCACCGAACCCGACCCGATCGTGTCCCCCCGGGTCGCCGATACACTCGCCGCCCACCTGCCGTCCGCGCGGATGGCACGCGTCGACCGAACCTCCCATTTCGTCCAGGTCGACCGTCCCGACGCGGTCATCGACGCCATCGTCGATTTCCTGCACCCATGAAAGTGCAGGGTTTCGCGCCGGGGTGCCGACATCCTGCGGGAGTTCCTGGACTGAGTCCCCGCGGCGACCTATCGCGCCTTCTGGCCGGTCTGATTCAGTTGCCGAGCAGTTTGTCGCGCAGGGCTTCGTCCTTGGCGAGGACCATTTTCTCGAGGTCGGCCTGGAACTGTTCCATGCGGGTGCGCAGGGACTCGTCGGAGGCACCGAGGATGCGGGCCGCCAGCAGGCCCGCGTTGCGGGCGCCGCCGATGGAGACGGTGGCCACCGGGACGCCCGCGGGCATTTGGACGATGGAGAGCAGGGAGTCCATGCCGTCGAGGTATTTCAGGGGGACGGGGACGCCGATGACGGGCAGGGGGGTGGCCGAGGCGACCATGCCGGGCAGGTGGGCGGCGCCGCCCGCGCCAGCGATGATCACCTTCAGGCCGCGGCCCGCGGCTTCACGGGCGTAGTCGAGCATGCGCTGGGGAGTGCGGTGGGCGGAGACGACGCCGACTTCGAAGCGGATGCCGAATTCGGCGAGCGCCTCGGCGGCCGCTTCCATGGTCGGCCAGTCGGAGTCGCTGCCCATGATCAGGCCGACCTGGGGTCCATTGGTGCTCACGTGGGTTCCTTAAGTGGTCGAAAGCGTTGTGGTCGAAGCGGTTTCACGCGCCGTGCGGGTCCCAGCCGTCGGTCCAGACGGCGTGCGACATCCAGTGCGCCGCCCGCTCGGCCTTTTCCCTGACCTCGGTGGTGTCCTCGCCGAGGATGTTGATGTGCCCGATCTTGCGGTCGGGGCGTTCGCCTTTGCCGTAGAGGTGCACCTTGGCATCGGGCAGGCGGGCGAACAGGTGGTGCAGGCGTTCGTCCATCGCCATCTCCGGGGCCTGCGCGGCACCGAGGATGTTCGCCATCACCGTCACCGGGGCGAGCGGCGTCGTATCACCGAGCGGGTAGTCCAGGACCGCGCGCAGGTGCTGCTCGAACTGGCCGGTGCGGGCGCCGTCCATGCCCCAGTGACCCGAGTTGTGCGGGCGCATCGCGAGCTCGTTCACCAGGAGTTCGCCGTCGTGGGTCTCGAACAGCTCGACCGCCATGACACCCACCACCCCGAGGCCGGCGGCGAGCTCGAGCGCCATGGTCTCGGCGCGCGCGGCGAGGTCCTCGTCCAGGTCCTGGGCGGGGGCGATCACCACGGCACACTGACCGTTGCGCTGCACGGTCTCCACGACCGGCCAGGTCGCGGCCTGCCCGAACGGCGAACGCGCGACCATCGCCGACAGCTCGCGCCGCAACGAGACCTTCGACTCGGCCAGCAACTGCACACCGTGCGCGAGCTGGTCGGTGACCAACCGGGTGGCCTCGGCCGCGTCGGCGGGCATCCACACCCCGCGACCGTCGTACCCGCCGCGCACGGCCTTCAGCACGAACGGCCAGCCGTGCTCGTCCCCGAAGGCGACGGCGTCGGCGACCGCGTTCACCTCGACGAACGCCGGAACCGGCAGGCCGAGCGCGGACAGCTTCGTGCGCATGGCCAGTTTGTCCTGGGCGAAGATCAGCGCCCGCGGCGGCGGCGCCACATTCACGCCCTCGGCGACCAGTACCTCGAGGTGCTCGGTCGGCACGTGTTCGTGGTCGAAGGTCAGCGCGTGCGAACCGCGCGCGGCCTCGCGCAGCGCGGACAGATTGTCGTGGCTGCCGAGTACGACGTCGGGGGTGACCTGAGCGGCGGGGTCGTCGGGCCGCTCGGCGAGCACCCGTAGACGCTGGCCCAAGGCCACCGCGGCCTGGTGCGTCATGCGCGCGAGTTGGCCCCCACCGACCATCGTGACGGTGGGCATGGCTGACGGATCGAATGAACGTGCACTCACGTCGTGCAATGTTGTCACGTCGAATGCGAATGTTTGCGACCGGTACACTCAGAACTCGTGTCAATCGTCGACGACGTGGTCAGCGTCCTTCCCCCGCGCGTGCGCGAAACCGCGATCAAGCACAATGAGCTGATCAAATTCGCCCTCGTCGGCGCTACGACGTTCGTGATCGACAGCGGCCTGTACTACTTCCTGAAATGGACGATTCTCGCGGACAAGCCATTGACCGCGAAGATCATCTCGGGCGTGGTGGCGGTGATCGCCTCCTACGTCCTGAACCGGGAATGGTCGTTCAAGAATCGCGGCGGTCGGGACAAGCACCACGAAGCACTGCTGTTCTTCGCGGTGAGCGGGATCGGGGTGATCCTGGCCAATATTCCGCTGTGGATCTCGATCTACGGGCTCGACCTCCGTGAACCCCATGTGAGTTTCATGGTCGCGAACGTGGCCGATTTCTTCAGCGCGTTCATCATCGGCAATCTGCTACAGATGGCCTTCCGCTTCTGGGCGATGCGGCGCTGGGTGTTCCCCGACGAGATCGACGACATCGTCGCCCAGCTAGAGGACCTGATCGAAGAGGAGCCCCTCGGCCAGTCCTGAGTCAGCGCGGCTCGGTCAGCGTCGCGTTCTGGGGGCGGTTGAGCTTGGAACCGAGGAACACCGCGAACAGGGCCGGGCGCCGACGCTGCAACTCGAGCCGGCCGCCGTCGGCCTCGACGAGCGCGCGGGCCAGCGCGAGACCGACACCGGTCGACCCGCCCGCGGAGAATCCACGATCGAAGATGTGCGGCGCGAGTTCGTCGCGCACACCCTCACCCTCGTCGGACACCTCCACGCAGATCAGCGGATCCCGTGAGCTCATGGTCGGGACCGTGCGCACCGAGATCGTGCAGGTACCGCCCCCGTGCATCAGGGCATTGTCGACCAGCACCGCGACGGCCTCGCGCAGCCGCGAACCGGTGATCGGGGCCTGCAGGGACTCGTCACCGAGCAGGAGTAGTTCGCGCCCGGTCTCGTGGAAGGGGTGGGTCCACTCGGTGGCGACACCGCGCAGTTCGGCCATCACCGGCACCGGATCACGGTCGGTGGCGTCTTCGTCGCGGGAGGTGCGGACCAGGTCGTCGATGGCGTCGGTGAGCCGGTCGACCTGTGCCATCGCCTCCTCGGCCTCGTGCACCACCTCGGGGTCGGCATGGGTGGACAGCTCGTCCAGACGTAAGCGAACGGCAGTCAGCCGGCTGCGTAGCTGGTGGGAGACATCGGCCACCAGCGCGTGCTCGCGTTGCAGGCGGCCCGCGATCTCGACGGTCGCCGAATCGAGCACATCGGAGACCCGGTCCAGTTCGGCGATGCCGTGGCGGCGCGGATCGGGCCGGAAGTCGCCCATCGCCAGCCGGGCCGCCCTGGCGGCCACATCGCGCAGCGGGTCGGCGACACGGCGCGCGGTCACCACCGCGACCGAGAACGCCGCGCCCAGCGAAGCGAGCACGGCCAGCGCTACCGCGGCCACCGCCTGCTCCTGCCGGGAATGCATCGGTCCGGCGGGCACCTCGAGCCGCAACGACCCGGAGGTGCCCATCGACAGCGATTCGACCAGCGGATCCGTCACCTGCGCGACGCCGATATCGGTGCGCGCGGCGTTGTCGAGCGGAGTCGGGTAGACGATGGTGAGTTTGCCGCCCTCCGGCACCAGCGCGCTCATGGCGCGCACGTCGAGCCCGTCGTGGACGGTCCCGTCGACGCGCTCCTGGGCGATCACCTCCGACGAGATCCGATCGAGGCGGCTCTGCAGATCATTGCGGGTGATGTCCTCGACCCACAGCCACGCGGTGTAGATCAGCGGCACGCCGAGCACCACCGTGGTGATGGTCAGCACGGTCAGGATCGAACGCAGGATGCGACGGCGCATTGCCGGTCAGCCTCGGTGCGAGGTGGGTCCGTCGGTATTGAGCCGGAACCCGACCCCGCGCACGGTGACGATGCGACGCTCCGCCATCGGGCCTTCGTCGCCGATCTTGCGACGCAACCAGGACATGTGCATATCGAGTGTCTTGGAGCCGCGCAGGTCGGCGTCGCCCCAGACCTCGCGCAGGATGGTCTCGCGCGCCACCACCTGGCCCGCCCTGTCGATGAGGACCTTGAGCAGCTCGTACTCCTTGTTGGCCAGGTTCACCTCGGCCCCGTTGACCAGCACGCGCCGCGCCGCGGGTTCGAGCCGGATCGCGCCGACCTCCACCGCGTCGTCACCGATTCCGCTGCGCCGCAACAGGGCTCGCACCCGGGCGAGAAGTTCGGCGAGCCGGAACGGTTTGCCCACGTAGTCGTCGGCGCCCGCGTCGAGACCGACGACGAAGTCGACCTCGTCGGTGCGGGCGGTGAGCATCAGCACGGCGAGGTCGGCGCCGCTCGCGCGCACCTGACGGCACACCTCGAGCCCGTCCATCCCCGGTAGGCCCAGGTCCAGGATCAGCAGGTCGTGATTGCCCTCGAGGGCACGGCGCAATACCGCGGGGCCGAAGCGTTCGACGGTGACGGTGTAGCCCTCGCGTCCCAGTGCGCGCGACAGGGGTGCGGCGATCGCCTCATCGTCTTCGGCCAGCAGAACAGCGGTCATCTGCACAGGTTAGGCGAAACCTCCGCCCGCGCTGCGGCCATGCGCAACGGAGCAACGTCGCGCGTCGACACCCGATCGGTGTTCGCGATCAGCGAGGACGGGCAGCTCACCGGTAGCCGCCGCCCCAGTGCTGCTCGTTGGCGGAGCGGCCCGCCTCGAACACATGGTGATAGAGCAGCGCATGGACCTGTTGGACCTGGGGCACGTCGTCGTACTCGAGTGGCTCCTCCGAGGACGAGCCGATGATCAGAGTGCCGGTGCCGAGCGCCCGGTCCAGTAGGCCGTGCCGGAACTGCACACTCGAGATCCGGCTGAGGGGGATATCGATGCCGGTATGGGTGAGTACGCCCTGGCGCACCAGCACCCGTCGACCGGTGACGATGAAATGCGTCGACTTCCAGGCGATCACGCGCGCGACGACCCGCCACGCGACGAGCCCGAGCCAGGCCAGCCCGATCAGGATCAGCAACACCGTGCGCACATGGCCGGTGGTGTTGCGCCAGGCCAAACCGCCGAGGAAACCGGCGATCGCGGTCACGACGATGAGAATGACGATGGGCCACACCAACATTTTCCAGTGCGGGTGGCGGTGCAGGATCAACTGCTCGTCGGGCGCGAGCACATCCTCCGGATAACCCATGATGCGACAGTACCGCGCCGACACATCCAGTCCGGTGACAGTCGCGCCGCATTTCTCGATGCCACGGCTGAGGCGATACTGTGGATTACACGCTAGCTGCCAGGTTTTGCCCCTTATCTGCTTGCTCGACACCAACAGTGGAGGCACGCATGACCGAAGATCTGACTCAGCTCGAAATCCTCACTGCCCTCGAACCTGTGGCCGAACAGAACCTGAACCGGCACCTCTCCATCGCCAAGGACTGGAATCCGCACGATTACGTCCCGTGGGAGGAAGGCCGCAATTTCGCCGCGATGGGCGGAATCGATTGGGAGCCATCACAATCGGGTCTCAGCGATGTCGCCAAGGCTGCGATGATCACGAACCTGCTCACCGAGGACAACCTGCCGTCCTACCACCGCGAGATCGCCCAGAACTTCTCCCTCGATGGCGCGTGGGGTACCTGGGTGGGCCGCTGGACCGCGGAGGAGAACCGCCACGGCATCGTGATCCGCGACTACCTCGTCGTCACCCGCGGCGTCGACCCGGTGGCGCTGGAGCAGGCGCGGATGGTCCACATGACCCAGGGCGCGCACGCGCCGGCGAACTGGGGCGGGTTCCTGGTCAACGTCGCGTATGTGACGTTCCAGGAGTTGGCCACCCGGGTGAGCCACCGCAATACCGGTCGGGTGTGCGAGGACCCGATCGCCGACAAGCTGCTGGCCCGCGTCGCCACCGACGAGAACCTGCACATGATCTTCTACCGCAACCTGTGCGCGGCGGCCCTCGACCTGGCCCCCGACCAGGTGATGCCCGCGATCACCAAGGTGCTCGTCAATTTCCAGATGCCGGGCGCGGGCATGCCCAACTGGCGGCGCAACGGCGTCCTGATGGCCAAGCACGGCATCTACGACCTGCGCCAACACCTCGACGAGGTGATACGGCCGGTGCTCAAGAACTGGAATGTCTTCGACCGCAACGACTTCGGCGCGCGCGGCGAGGCCGCGCGCGATGAACTCGCGCTGTTCCTCGACAAGCTGGAGAAAGACGTGCTGCGGTTCGAGGAACAGCGCGACCGACTGCTGGCACGCGAGCTCGAGGTGGCCGAGCGCGCGACCCCGAGTGCCGCGGCACGCTGATCAGTACTGACGACGGGCCCGCGCCGGGTCCGTCGTCAGTACTGTCCACGCAGGTGGGAAACGTCGCCCGCGGATACCGCCCGCTCACCGATGAGCAGTCGGCCGGTGTCGTCGACATCGGTCGCCACCCCGGTGAGCACCGTCCCGCCGGGCAGTTCGGCACGCACTTGCCTGCCGATAGTGGCGCACCGCCGGCGATACTCGCCGATGAGATCGGCTGTCTCCCAGCCCGACCGCTCCCATTCGGTGAACCGACGCGAGAACTCGGCCAGGATCGCCGCGACCAACGCGGTGCGGTCGACGTCGGGCGCGCCGGCCAGGTTCAGCGAAGTCGCGTGGGCGACAGGCAGTTCCGACTCCTCGAGGCTGACATTCATCCCGATGCCGACCACCACGGCGGGCGCGATCCCGGTCACGGCGACCTCGGCCAGGATGCCCGCGAGCTTGCGGCCGTCGAGCAGCACATCGTTGGGCCACTTCAATTCCGGCGAGACCCCCGCGGTGGCGCGCAGCGCGTCGACCACGGCGATACCGGTGAGCAACGACAACCAGCCGAGCGCGGCGGGGTCGATGCCGGGCAGGCGCGTCAGGATCGACAGTGAGATCTGCGCGCGGGGCGGACTCACCCACGCGCGGGCATGCCGTCCGCGACCACTCACCTGCTCTTCGGCCAGCAGCGCGACCCGGTCGACGGCCGGGTCGGCGGCACGGGCGACCAGATCGGCGTTGGTCGATCCGGTCGACTCGACCACATCGATCCCGTCGTAGAAAGACAGGCCCGGCGAGCTGCGTAGAACCTGTACATCGATGGGCGCCCTGTTCATTTCCGCAACGTTACTCGAGTTCGCTGTGAACGATCATGACCACACAGAGCTGCGGTTTCTCTACTGGCCGGTAGGCGAGACTGCCGTGGTGCGCGACGGTGTCACTCGTTACACTCGCAACCCATGACGAGTGTCCAGCAGCAGCCCGCATCGGAATCGGCGGGCGCCCCCGATATCCACACCACCGCCGGGAAGCTGGCTGATCTGCGGAATCGGCTGGAAGAAGCGCAACACCCGATGGGTGAGGCCGCGGTGGACAAAGTGCACGCCAAGGGCAAGATGACAGCGCGCGAGCGCATCCTCGCCCTGGTCGACGAAGGCTCCTTCGTGGAACTCGATGCCCTCGCCAAACACCGCAGCGTGAATTTCGGCCTGGAGCACAACCGCCCGCTCGGCGACGGCGTCGTCACCGGTTACGGCACCATCGACGGCCGCGACGTCTGCTTATTCTCCCAGGACGTCACCGTGTTCGGCGGTTCCCTAGGCGAGGTCTACGGCGAGAAGATCGTCAAGGTGATGGACCTGGCGATCAAGACCGGCCGTCCGCTGGTCGGCATCAACGAAGGCGCGGGCGCGCGGATCCAGGAGGGCGTTGTCTCCCTCGGGCTCTACGGCGAGATCTTCCACCGCAACGTGCAGGCCTCCGGCGTGATCCCGCAGATCTCGCTGATCATGGGCGCCGCCGCGGGCGGTCACGTGTACTCCCCCGCGCTCACCGACTTCGTGGTGATGGTCGATCAGACCTCGCAGATGTTCGTCACCGGTCCCGACGTGATCAAGACCGTCACCGGTGAAGAGGTCTCGATGGAGGACCTCGGTGGCGCGCACACCCACATGGTCAAGTCCGGCGTGGCCCACTACGTGGCCTCCGGCGAGCAGGACGCCCTCGACTACGTCAAGGATCTGCTGAGCTACCTGCCGAGCAACAACCGCGCCGAGTCCCCTCGGCACGCGCCGACCGACCCGATCAACGGCGCGATCGAGGATGCCCTCACCGACGAGGACATCGAGCTCGACACGATCATCCCGGACTCGCCGAACCAGCCCTACGACATGCACGAGGTCATCCGCCGTCTGCTCGACGACGACGAGTTCCTCGAGGTCCAGGCCGAGCGCGCGATGAACATCATCTGCGGCTTCGGTCGCGTGGACGGGCGCAGCGTCGGCATCGTCGCCAACCAGCCGACCCAGTTCGCCGGCTGCCTCGATATCGACGCCTCGGAGAAGGCCGCGCGCTTCGTGCGCACCTGCGACGCCTTCAACGTCCCGATCATCACCCTGGTCGACGTGCCCGGCTTCCTGCCCGGCACGGGCCAGGAATACAACGGCATCATCCGGCGCGGCGCGAAGCTGCTCTACGCCTACGGTGAGGCCACTGTGGGCAAGATCACGATCATCACCCGCAAGGCCTACGGCGGCGCCTACGACGTCATGGGCTCCAAGCACATGGGCGCCGATGTGAACCTGGCGTGGCCGACCGCCCAGATCGCCGTGATGGGCGCTTCCGGCGCCGTGGGTTTCGTCTACCGCAAGCAGCTGGTCGATGCCGCCAAGAACGGCGACGATGTCGATGCGCTGCGCCTCGAGCTGCAGAACGAGTACGAGGACACTCTCGTGAACCCGTATGTCGCCGCCGAGCGTGGCTACGTCGACGCGGTCATCCCGCCCTCGCACACCCGTGGCCAGATCGTGTCGGCGCTGCGGCTGCTCGAGCGCAAGATGGTGACCATGCCGCCGAAGAAGCACGGCAACATTCCGCTCTGAAAACGCGATAACCCGGATAGGCCGCGCACACTTGTTGTGGAAGACAACTATTGATCGGTGCGGCCGCACCGGGAATGATCGCGTCAACCGCGCTGTGAAGCGAAGTAAGTGCAGGAAGGATCTGGCACTGTGACAACTGTGGCAGAAGAAGACGTGTTGACAGTCGCCGAGCTCGAGCTCGTCGTCGAGCCGGACGTCGCCAAGGCTGAACTGCCTGCGGACACGGCGGCACAGGCCGCCGTCGACGTCGCGGGCGAACCGCTGTTCCGCATTCTCAAGGGGTCACCCACCGATCAGGACATCGCGGCTCTGGTCGCCGTTCTGAGCGCGGCGTCCGCCGACGCGCCCGTCGGCGGACCGAACGGACCGGCCGACGCATGGGGCAACTCGACGTTGATGCATCGGGGCACGAACCCGTTCTCGCCGTACGTGTACCCGATGCTGTCGCACCTGCGCTGAGGTGACCGACGCTGATCCCACGGTGACCAGGCTGGTGCTGGCCTCGGCCTCGCCTGCCCGGCTCAGGATCCTGCGCACCGCGGGCATCGATCCCGTGGTGCGGGTCTCGGGCGTAGACGAGGACGCGGTATCGGCGGCACTGCCCGCCGGTACCTCCTCGCACGATGTCGTCGTCGCCTTGGCTCGCGCCAAGGCGGCCGACGTCGCCGCGTCGATTCCCGAATTCGATGCCGATTGTGTCGTCGTCGGCTGCGATTCGATGCTGCTCGTCGACGGGCAGCTGCAGGGCAAACCACACACCCCCGAGGTGGCGCGCGAGCGCTGGGCCGCGATGGCGGGCCGCGACGCGGATCTGGTCACCGGGCATTGCGTGCTGCGGTTGCGCGACGGTGCGATCGTCGCCGAATCGGCCGAATGCAGCAGTACCACGGTGTATTTCGCGAAGCCGACACCGGCCGAGCTCGATACCTACATCGCTTCGGGCGAGCCGCTGAAGGTCGCGGGCGCGTTCACGCTCGACGGGCTCGGCGGCTGGTTCGTCGACCGGATCGAGGGCGATCCGTCCAGCGTCATCGGGATCGGATTACCGCTGTTGCGCCGACTCCTCGAAGACGTCGGTGTCGGTGTCACGCAGCTGTGGCGGGATTCGCGGGACTGACGGCGCGATCACGTGCTGATCCCCCGAATCCTTGGCCGGGGTGCGGTCGGGCGCGGTCATCGTCAGGTCGAGCCGGGCCGTACACAGCTCCGGCTCGACGAAGGGGTGCAGCTGCACGTCCACCCGCCCACGTGCGCCGTTCCGTTCGAGCACCTCGCGCATGAGACCCATGTGCACACCACACACCACCTCGGAGTGTGAGCGGGCCAATTCCCGCAGCGGGCACGCCGTCAGATTGATCCGGACGTGCTCCGGCGTCTCGCCGACGGGTTCTTTCTCGGGCGCGAACCCGAGCTCGGACATCAGCGACATCGTGATATCCCTGGCATCGGCGAGGGTCTCCACCGCCTGGGTGCCGATGTCCATGCGGGCTCCCCACGCGCGTCCCGCGGCGACGGCGGCGGCGGAACGAGTCACCGGATCGGAACCGAGTTGGTCGGCGAGTACCTGCGCGAGCTCCTGATATCCCACCGAGCGCTGCACCGCGCGGTAGCCGATACGCGGGCGGCCACGGCCGCGCGGGGGCTGCTGGAACTGGCGAACCAGCGACTCACGGGTGAGGACATCGAGGTGGAATCGGACTGTGGTGACGTGCTGTCCGGTGATGCGGGCCAGTTCCTGGGCATCGAGGGGCTCGGTGGCGCCACGTAGGATCGCGAGCAGTCGCCGTCGCGGCCAAGAATCGGACATAGCTCACCCCTCCTCTCCAGAGACTTTATCGGACATCCGTGCCTTTTATTCGCCCATTGTGTCTATTCGTGATGTGCCACGACACACTTACCATCGGCTGCGACCACACCGTGGTCGCAGCCACCCAACTCGCGTGAAGGACCACACCGTGCCCGTCGCCCCGGATCCGCACCCCGCCTTCGGTTCCTACGCAGTCCCACATCGATTGGTAACCACAGAATGGCTGTCCGCAAACATCGGCGCGCGTGGTTTACGAATCATCGAGTCCAACGATGACATCCTGCTCTACGACATCGGCCATGTCCCGGGCGCGGTCAAGATCGACTGGCGTGGCGATCTGAGCGACCCGGTGACCCGCGATTATATCGACGGCCGGCGCTTCACCGCACTGATGCGCGCCAAGGGGATCGAGCGCGCCGACACCATCGTCATCTACGGCGATCGTGGCAATGCCCAGGCCGCGCACACCGCGTGGATCTTCACCCTGTTCGGCCACGAGGACGTGCGCCTGCTCGACGGCGGCCGCGACGCCTGGATCTCCGAGGAACGCGACACCACCTTCGATCGGCCCTACCCCACGCCCAGCGACTACCCCGAGGTCGTGCGCGACGACACGACCGCCCGCGCGTTCCGCGAGGACGTGCTCGCCAGGCTCGGAAAGCCCCTGGTCGACGTGCGCTCGACACAGGAGTACACCGGCGAACTCCAGGACAAGCCGGGCGACCAGGAGTACGCGATCCTGCGCGAGGGACATGTGCCGACAGCGGTCAACATCGCGTGGACCGAGGCTACGACCATCGACGGCCGCTTCCGTTCGCGCGCCGACCTCGACGAGATCTACGGCGCGCTGCCTGCCGAGGATCTGGTCGTGTACAGCCGGGTGGGCGAGCGGTCCAGCCACACCTGGTTCGTCCTCACATTCCTGCTCGGTCGCAGGTCGGTGCGCAATTACGACGGTTCGTGGATCGAATGGGGCAACTCGGTGCGCGTGCCTGTTGTAACGGGCGCCGAACCGGGTGTCGCGAATCAGATCATTTGAAACATGTTCACATCACTGGACCCCGCGTAGTGTGACCTGCGACCTACTCGGCAGTAGGGCTAGCCGAGTTCGAGCGGTGTTGGCACACTGCCTACACTCGCCCGAGACGAAAGTTGTCGATACCGGGTACGGGGCCTAACCGGCGACCTGTTCCCCGAAGCGACCACAGATTGCACACAGGAGGCTTCAGTGCCCAGCCATGCCAGCGCACGGATCACGAAGGTACTCGTAGCTAACCGCGGCGAGATCGCGGTTCGCGTGATCCGGGCTGCCAAGGACGCGGGAATCACCAGCGTCGCGGTGTACGCCGAGCCCGATGCCGACGCTCCCTTCGTGAAGCTCGCCGACGAGGCGTTCGCCCTCGGCGGTCAGACCTCCGCCGAGTCGTACCTCGTGTTCGACAAGATCCTCGACGCCGCGGCCAAGTCCGGCGCCGACGCGATCCACCCCGGCTACGGTTTCCTTTCCGAGAACGCCGACTTCGCCCAGGCCGTCATCGACGCCGGGCTGATCTGGATCGGCCCGTCGCCGCAGTCCATCCGCGACCTGGGTGACAAGGTCACCGCGCGCCACATCGCCGAGAAGGCGAAGGCGCCGATGGCCGCCGGTACCAAGGACCCGGTCAAGAACGCCGACGAGGTCGTCGCGTTCGCCAAGGAATACGGCGTCCCGGTGGCCATCAAGGCCGCCTTCGGTGGCGGTGGCCGCGGCATGAAGGTCGCCCACACCATCGAGGAGATCCCCGAGCTGTTCGAGTCGGCGACCCGTGAGGCCATCGCCGCCTTCGGGCGCGGCGAGTGCTTCGTCGAGCAGTACCTCGACAAGGCCCGCCACGTCGAAGCCCAGGTCATCGCCGACCAGCACGGCAACGTGGTCGTCGCCGGTACCCGCGACTGCTCGCTGCAGCGCCGATTCCAGAAGCTCGTCGAGGAGGCGCCCGCGCCGTTCCTGTCCGACGAGGTTCGCGCCGCCATCCACGAGTCGGCCAAGCGCATCTGCCGCGAGGCGGGCTACTACGGCGCGGGCACGGTGGAGTACCTGGTGCAGGGCGAGACCGTGTCGTTCCTCGAGGTGAACACCCGCCTGCAGGTGGAGCACCCGGTCACCGAGGAGACCGCGGGCATCGACCTGGTGCGTCAGCAGTTCGCGATCGCCAACGGCGAGGAACTGAGCATCAAGGAAGACCCGACCCCGCGCGGCCACTCGTTCGAATTCCGGATCAACGGCGAGGACGCCGGTCGCGGCTTCCTGCCCGCTCCCGGCCCGGTGAACGTCTACCGCGAGCCCACTGGTCCCGGCGTACGCGTCGACTCCGGTGTGGTCCAGGGCAGCGTCATCGGTGGTCAGTTCGACTCGATGCTGGCCAAGCTGATCGTGACCGGCGAGAACCGTGAGCAGGCGCTGCAGCGTGCCCGCCGCGCGCTGGCCGAGTTCGAGGTCGATGGCCTGGCGACGGTGATCCCGTTCCACCGCGCGGTCATCGAGGACCCGGCCTTCATCGGCAGTGTCGATGAAAAGACCGGCCAGAAGTCCTTTGATATCTACACCAAGTGGATCGAGAACGAGTGGACCAACACCGTCGAGCCCTACACCGCCGGTGGCGCGTCCGCCGATGACGACGACGATCTGCCCCGGCAGAAGGTTGTCGTCGAGGTCGGTGGCCGTCGCGTCGAGGTGTCGCTGCCCGGTCAGTTCACCCTCGGCGGCGGCGCGGCCGCGGCCGGCAACGGTGTGGTGCGCAAGAAGCCGAAGGCGCGCAAGCGTGGCGGCGCGGGCGCGGGTGCCGCATCGGGCGACGCGGTGACCGCGCCGATGCAGGGCACCGTCGTGAAGGTCGCGGTCGAAGAGGGCCAGACCGTCGAAGCGGGCGACCTGATCGTGGTGCTCGAGGCCATGAAGATGGAGAACCCGGTCAACGCGCACAAGGCCGGTGTCGTCACCGGGCTGGCCGTCGCGACGGGTGCGGCGATCACCCAGGGCACTGTCCTGGCGGAGATCAAGTAGAAAATCTCACCAACGGGCGCCGGTCTCCGAGGACCGGCGCCCGTTGGCGTTCGCGGGGGTGAACGGACGGCGAAGATCACCTGTATCCACCGGGAGTGGGTGAAGATTCTGTCGTAGGGTGGGTCGGGTGACCAGTACTGCGTACACCGACCTGGACCCGCTCTCGACGCCGGGTTCGGCAACGGTGGCCGAGGTCATCCAGGCTCGCCGGGAAGCCGGTAGTCGCGCCGACGGCAATCGCCTCGCGCTGGTGATCGAGGGCGGTGGCAGCCGCGGTGTGTACTCCAGCGGCATGGTGCAGGCGCTGGAGGAGCTGGGTCTGGCGAAGATCTTCGACGCCGTGTACGGCACCTCGGCCGGAGCGATCAATGGGGCGTGGTTGCTGTGCGGGCGGGCGGCGACCGGGATGCGATCGTGGACCGATCCGGCGATCATGCGCCGTGTGGTCGACCCGGTGCGGATCTTCCGCGGTCGGCCCGTCTTCGATCTGCACTACCTGGTGCATCGCGTGTACGACGGTATCGAGCCGATGGACTTCCCCGCCATCCTGGCCAATCCCACCACCTTCCACCCCATCGCGACCGATATCCGCACCGGGCAGTCGGTGGACCTCGGGCCCTACATCACCGACAAACAGACCCTCATGACGGCGCTGCGGGCCTCCGCGGGCCTTCCACTGCTGGCGGGACCACCCGTCGCGCTCGCGGGCAGCAGCTACTTCGACGGCGGTCTCACCGAAACCATCCCGATCCGTACCGCGGTGGCCGCGGGCACCACCCACGCTCTGGTCCTGCGCACCCGCCGGACCGATGAACTGCGCCCGCCAGCTCCCCTGCTGCATCGGGTGATCGGCGGCGGTTACATGCGTGCCATCGCGCCCGGCGCGTTCCGGGCCTGGAGTAAGCGGCCGGGTCAGCAGGCGATGGAGGACAGCTACCTCGACGGCCTGGGCGAGCAAGTCCTCCAGGTCCACCCACCCGCCGGCTCCCCGGCCATCGACAGCGCGGCCCGCGACACCGACCTGCTCACGCGCGCCCTCGACATCGGCCGCACGGCGGTTCATTCCCTGCTCGGCGGCGGCACCCTCCGCACAGCCTGACCTCGGCTCGACCGCACCCGTCCGGAGCCGCGGCCTCGGCAGGCACCGCCCGGCAATCGAACACTAGGCTGCTCGTGTGGAACCGATCGAGATCAACGCAGGGTCCTGGTATCTGCGCGCGCTGCGCGCCGACGAGCGCATCGACGACCGACCCGCGCTGGCCGATGGCGGCGTCACCGATCCCGACTACGTGGCCACCCGGTCCGCGCAGTGGGCGGATGAGTCGCACTTCTCCTGGGCGGTCTGCGTGCCGACGACGGCGGAGATGGTCGCCGAGATCGGCGTGACCCCGGGCCCCGACGACACCGCGGCCGTCACCGGGTGGGCCCGTCCAGGCGAGGACGAGGCGCTGGCCGCCGGTCTGGCCTCCGTTCACCGCTTCGTCGCGGGCGCACTCGGATTGACCGCCGTGCCCGCCTGAGTTACCGGCGTTCTCGCGTGAGCACCGCGTCGAGTGCGTCGACGGCCGCACTCAATTCGTCTTCGGTAACCGTCAGCGGCGGACGGAAACGGATGCCGCGCTCGCCCGTACCGAGCAGCAGCACGTGCTCACGCTCGCGCAGTTGCGCCACCACCCGATCGCGCAGCTCGGGCGAGGCCAGCGTCACCGCGCACATCAGCCCGCGACCACGCGCCTCACCGACCGTGTCGGGGTGCGCGGCGACCAGCTCGCCGAGCCGGTCGAGCAGGAACGCGCCCAGCGGACCTACGCCCTCGATCAGCCGATCCTGTTCCAGCACTTCGAGAATGCGTCGAGTGCGCACCATGTCGGTGAGGTTGCCGCCCCAGGTGGAGTTGAGTCGTGAGCTCACCCGGAAGACATTGTCGGCCACCTCGTCGACCCGGCCGCCTGCCATGATCCCGCAGATCTGGGTCTTCTTGCCGAAGGCCACCACGTCGGGCGTGACACCCAATTGCTGGAAGGCCCAGGTGGTTCCGGTCAGGCCGACGCCGGTCTGCACCTCATCGAGGACGAACAGCGCGTCGTTGGCGTGGCACAACCGTTGCATCGCGGCGAGGAATTCCGGCCGCAGATGACGGTCGCCGCCTTCGCCCTGGATCGGTTCGGCGATGAAACAGGCGATGTCGTGCGGGCTGTCGGCGAACGCCTGTTCGGCCTGGGCCAGCGCCCGCGCTTCGAGGGCGGCGATATCGGGGCCCGCGAAGGTGTGCGGTGTGTCGATTCGCGGCCACTCGAACTTCGGGAATCGCGCGGTCTTGACGGGGTCGGTGTTGGTGAGCGACAACGTATATCCGCTCCGGCCATGAAATGCGCCCGTCAGGTGCAGCACCTTGGTACCGAGTTCCGGTGCACGACTGTGCAATTGGTTGTGCCGACTCTTCCAGTCGAAAGCGACTTTCAACGCGTTCTCCACCGCGAGCGCGCCGCCGTCGACGAAGAACAGGTGCGGCAGGCGCGGATCACCGAGCACGCGGGCGAAGGTATCGACGAAGCGGGCCATCTCGACGGTGTAGATGTCGGAGTTGCTCGGTTTGTTCAGCGCGGCGGTGGCCAGTTCGGCGAGAAAATCTTCGTCGCCGGCCAGTGCGGGGTGGTTCATCCCGAGTGCGTTCGAGGCGAAGAAACCGAACATATCGAGGTAGCTCGTGCCGTCGCGCTCGTCGACGAGCGTGCGACCGTGCGATCGGTGTAGGTCGAGCACCAGCTCGAAACCGTCCGCGAGGATGTGCGAGGACAGGATTTCGTGGACCCGGTCGGCGGGGATGACCGCCGCGCCAGGACGCTCCAGTTCGATGGTCATGAAACCGACGATACGCAAATTTTTACGGAAGTTCTACGTAATTACGAATCAAATTACGGACAATCTCTACCTGTCATAGAATGTCTGCAGGATGATGGTGCTGCGGGTGTGCACGTTGGCCGTGGCCCTGATCTCCTGCAGCAGATGTTCCAGATGCCGAGGCGAGGCCACCCGCACCAGCAGGACGTAGCTCTCCTCGCCCGCCACCGAGTGGCACCCCTCGATGCCGGGGATGTGCTGCAACAGGGCGGGCGCGTCGTCGGGCTGGGACGGATCGAGAGGAGTGATAGCGACGAACGCCGACAACAAGTGCCCCAGCGCTTCGGGGTCCACCTGCGCCGCGTACCCGCGGATCACGCCGCGCGCTTCGAGCCTGCGCACCCGCGATTGCACCGCGGAGACCGAAAGGCTGGCTTTCTCGGCCAGATTCGACAGTGTGGCGCGACCGTCTGCCATCAGTTCTTTGATCAATAGTCGATCGATGTCGTCGAGCTGGGGTCGAGCCGGTGTATCCGCCATCAGCGAAGGCTAACGCAGCGTGGGGCTCACGCGGGGAAAACTTCTTGCCGCTCCCCACCGAATTCTCCCGAACTTTTCCGTGAGTCGTACCAAACAGCAGAAGGTGAGCAGAGTACCGATGACGCAGACCGTGAACTTCTCCGAGCAGCTCTCCTTGCGGGCCAGGGCGCTACTGCACGGCCTCGGCGCCGCTGTACCGGAGCCCGGCCCGTTGCCTGCACGCACGCCGATCTCCGGCGGCGTCCTGTTGTCGCTTGCCGTCGACGCCCCCGTCGACGTCGATGCCGCGATCGGCCGCGCCGCCACCGCGTTCGAGACCTGGCGCACCGTCCCGGCACCGGTGCGAGCGGGCTTGGTGCGCAGGCTGGCCCAATTGCTGGTGGCCCATCGGGACGAACTGGCCGAGCTGGTGACCTTGGAGGCGGGCAAGATCGGCCCCGAGGCGCTGGGCGAGGTGCAGGAGATGATCGATGTCTGCGAGTTCGCGATCGGGCTCTCGCGCCAGCTCTACGGCGCCACAATGCCTTCCGAGCGCCCCGGTCACCGGCTCATGGAGACGTGGCACCCGCTCGGCGTCGTCGGGGTGATCTCGGCGTTCAATTTCCCTGTCGCGGTATGGGCTTGGAATACCGCGATCGCCCTGGTGTGCGGCGACACGGTGGTGTGGAAGCCCTCGGAAACCACACCGTTGACGGCGCTGGCCTGCCACACGCTGTTGCGGCGCGCGGCGGTCGATGTGGGCGCGGATCCCGCTGTGCACCAACTGATCCAGGGCGATGCGAGTGTCGGGGCGGCGTTGGTCGATGATGGCCGGGTCGCCCTGGTGAGCGCGACGGGCTCGGTGCGGATGGGCGCCGCCGTCGCCCCACGGGTAGCCGGGCGCTTCGGACGGTGCCTGCTCGAGCTGGGCGGCAACAACGCCGCGATCGTCGCGCCGAGCGCCGATCTGGAGCTGGCGGTGCGCGGCATCGTCTTCGCCGCGGCGGGGACGGCGGGCCAGCGGTGCACGAGTCTGCGACGGTTGATCGTGCATCGTTCGATCGCCGACCGACTGGTCGAAAGACTCGCGGCGGCGTACAGCCAACTCCCCGTGGGCAATCCACTCGACGACGGTGTGCTGGTCGGGCCGCTGATCGATGAGCGCGCCTTCGCCGCGATGCAGAAGGCGCTGGTCGGTTCGGTGGCCGAGGGCGGCGACATCATCTGCGGCGGTGAGCGAATCGAGACGCTCGGACCCGACGCCTACTATGTGCGGCCCGCCCTCGTTCGCATGCCCGGGCAGACCGAACTCGTGCGTGAGGAAACCTTCGCGCCGATTCTGTATGTGCTCACCTACGACGAACTCGACGAGGCCATCGCCATCAACAACGGTGTGACCCAGGGACTTTCCTCGTCGATCTTCACTCTCGACCAGCGTGAGGCCGAACAGTTCCTCGCCGGTTCGGACTGCGGCATCGCCAATGTCAACATCGGAACATCGGGCGCGGAGATCGGCGGCGCGTTCGGCGGGGAGAAACAGACCGGTGGCGGTCGGGAGTCGGGCTCCGATTCCTGGAAGGCCTACATGCGCCGCGCCACCAACACGGTCAACTACTCCACCGAACTCCCGCTCGCCCAGGGCATCCATTTCGGCTGATCAGGCCAGCGATTTCGCCTTCCACCCCACCCCGTGTAAAGTGGTATTTGCAACGCGGGATGGAGCAGCTCGGTAGCTCGCTGGGCTCATAACCCAGAGGTCGCAGGTTCAAATCCTGTTCCCGCTACTACGAAGAAGGCCCCGGAGTTCTTACTCCGGGGCCTTCTTCGTTATCCGTTGCCGAGCCGCAGGGTCCAGGTCCCCCGGTAGTGCAGCCGGGTGATGCTCGCGGGCGGAACATCCATGCGCCAGAACGACTTCGCCGGTGCGTCGAGCACCACGAGCAGCGCGGCGCGCACCACGGCCGGATGCGTCACCGCCACGGTGTTGCGACCCGAGGTGGCGATCTCGGCCAGCCAGAAGCGCACCCGCTCGACCAGATCGGTGATCGATTCCCCACCGTGCCCGCGGAATTCGGGATCGGTGAGCCAGGCGAACAACTGGTCCTGCGCAAGTTCGCCCATCGCACTACCCCGCCACGCCCCGGCATCGAGATCCCGTAATCGCACATCCTGTTCGCCGGCCAGGCCCAACTCCTCGGCCGTCTCGCGAACGCGCCGTTCCGGTCCGGTCCGGACCAACGCGTCCGCCAGCGGCGCGCAGGCCCGCACCGCGGCCCGCCCCGACTCGTCGAGGGCTTCATCAACAGGAAAACGCGCCTTACGTACCGCCTCGGTAAGGCCATGGCCGACAAGGTCGACTCTCAGCACCGTTTGCACGAGAGTCGAGGGTAGCGACGAATGCGATCCACGCCACAACCCGGGCGCCACGCCGCCCCGGTCATCGGATGTTCGCGCTGGTCGGGGCGCATGATGGCGGCGAAGTTGTCGGTGGGTCGGTGCACACTTGGTGCTATGGATCGGTTCTCCCCCGCGACAGCACAGTGGTTCGACGGCGCCTTCCCCAGCGCGACGTCGGCCCAGCTCGGCGCGTGGGATGCCATCGCCGCCGGCGAGAACACACTGGTGATCGCGCCGACCGGGTCGGGTAAGACCCTGTCGGCGTTCCTGTGGGCCATCGATCAGCTGGCTCACCGGGACCCACCCGAGCCGGGAGCGGCGCGGAGCACGTCGGTGCTCTATGTGTCACCGTTGAAGGCGCTGGCGGTGGACGTGGAACGCAATCTGCGGGCGCCGCTGGTAGGGGTGACGCAGACGGCGAAACGGCTGGGGCTCGACCCGCCGGACATCTCGGTGGGGGTGCGCTCCGGTGACACCCCGCCCGCCCAACGCCGGGCCATGCTGCGTACCCCGCCGGATATTCTCATCACGACCCCCGAGTCGCTGTTCCTGTTGTTGACCTCGGCCGCTCGCGAGACGCTGGCCCGGGTCCACACCGTGATCGTCGACGAGGTGCATGCCATCGCGGGCTCCAAGCGTGGCGCGCATCTGGCGTTGTCGCTGGCGCGGCTGGATCAGCTCACCGACAAGCCCGCGCAGCGGATCGGATTGTCGGCGACGGTCCGCCCGCCCGAGGAGGTGGGGCGGTTCCTGGTCGGGAACGCGCCGATCACCATTGTGCGTCCGCCCGCGCCGAAGACCTTCGATCTGTCGGTGCGGGTGCCGGTGGCCGATATGACCGATCCCGGAGGCGACTCCGACCAGCCGGGTTCGATCTGGCCGCATGTCGACGAGGCCATCGTCGAATTGGTACTCGAGCATCGGTCCTCGATCGTGTTCGCCAACTCCCGACGGCTCTCCGAACGGCTGACCGCGCGGCTCAACGAGACCTATTCCGCCCGGCTCGGCGAGCCGGTGGAGACCGAGCACAAGCCACCCGCCCAGCTCGGACCGTCCACCGAGGTGATCCACGGAGCCGACCACCTGTTGGCGCGCGCCCATCACGGGTCGGTCAGCAAGGAACAGCGCGCCATCATCGAGGACGACCTCAAGACCGGTCGCCTGCGTTGCGTGGTGGCCACCAGCAGTCTCGAACTCGGCATCGATATGGGTGCGGTGGACCTGGTGGTCCAGGTGGAGGCGCCGCCCTCGGTGGCCAGCGGGCTGCAACGGGTGGGGCGGGCCGGGCACCAGGTGGGTGAGATCTCGCGGGGCGTGCTGTTCCCCAAACACCGCACCGACGTGATCCACTGCACCGTCGCCGCCCAGCGCATGCTCGCGGGAGAGATCGAGAAGCTGCAGATCCCCGCGCATCCGCTCGACATCCTCGCCCAGCAGACGGTGGCCGCCTGCGCCCTCGAACCCGTCGACGTCGACGCCTGGTTCGATATCGTCCGCTCCACCGGAAGCTACGCGAATCTGCCCCGCTCGGCCTACGAATCGGTGCTCGACCTGCTGGCCGGGCGCTATCCGTCCGACGAGTTCGCCGAACTGCGTCCGCGCGTGGTGTGGGACCGCGACGCGGGCACCATCACCGGCCGTCCCGGCGCCCAGCGCCTGGCGGTGACCTCCGGCGGCGCGATCCCCGACCGTGGGATGTTCGCGGTGTTCATGGTGGGTGAGAAGGTCTCGCGGGTAGGCGAACTCGATGAGGAGATGGTCTACGAATCGCGGGTGGGCGATGTGTTCGCGCTGGGTGCGACGAGTTGGCGGATCGAGGAGATCACCTTCGATCGGGTGCTGGTCTCGCCCGCGTTCGGGCTGCCGGGGCGGTTGCCGTTCTGGCACGGTGACGGGCTGGGGCGACCGGCCGAGTTGGGCGCCGCACTGGGCGAATTCGTGCGAACCGCAGGTCGAGTACCCGCCGATGAGCTGAGCAGGATCGTGGCGGACATCGGAGTCGCGCCCGCCGCACGGTCATCGACGGCGTCGGAGCCGATACCACTGGTCGCCGCCATGTCGGAGCTTTCCGGCCCGCCCGACGACGTTGTGGAAACGACAGGCGACGCGAAGAGCGGTGCCCGGGCGAAAGCGTCCGGTAGGCGAACCTCCGCCGCGCCGAAGGGGTCTCGCGCGAAGTCCTCGTCGGCCACGCACAGCAGCTCGGCGGCGAGCTTCGAGGAACTGGTGCGCACTGCCGGACTCGATCAGAACGCGACGGCCAATCTGGTGAGCTTGCTCGAGGAACAGCGCAGTGCCACCGGACAATTGCCGACCGACCGGACACTGGTCGTGGAACGGTTCCGCGATGAGCTCGGCGACTGGCGCCTGGTCCTGCACTCGCCCTACGGCACCCCGGTACACGCGCCGTGGGCGCTGGCGGTGGGCGCGCGGCTCCAGGAACAGTTCGGCATCGACGCCGCCCCGACCGCCTCCGACGACGGCATCGTGGTGCGCCTGCCCGATACCACCGATCAGCCACCCGGGGCCGAGCTGTTCGCTTTCGAGCCCGACGAGATCGACGAGATCGTCACCGAACAGGTCGGTGGCTCAGCCCTTTTCGCGTCCCGCTTCCGCGAGTGCGCCGCCAGGGCGCTGCTGCTGCCCCGCCGTGACCCCGGCAAGCGCGCGCCGCTGTGGCAGCAGCGGCAGCGCTCGGCCCAATTGCTGGACGTGGCACGCAAATTCCCGCAGTTCCCGATCCTGCTGGAAACCGTCCGCGAGTGTCTGCGCGACGTATACGACCTACCCGCCCTGCGCGAGCTGCTCACCAAGGTCGCCCGCCGCGAGATCCGCTTGATCGAGGTCGAGACCGCGAGTCCGTCCCCCTTCGCGGGCGCCCTGCTGTTCTCCTACATCGGTCAGTTCCTCTACGACGGTGACAGCCCACTGGCCGAACGCCGGGCAGCGGCACTGGCTCTGGACTCCGGCCTGCTGGCCGAACTGCTCGGCCGCGTCGAACTGCGCGAACTCCTCGACCCCGACGTCATCACCCTGACCGAGCACGAACTCCAGCGCCTCACCCCCGAACGCCGAGCCCGCGATGCCGAGGGTCTGGCCGACCTGCTCCGACTGCTCGGTCCCCTCACGCCCGGCGAAGCCGCGGCCCGCTGCGTCCCTCGACCCGGCACCGCGTCCGCCGCCCGCCACGCCGAAGCCATGGAAGGCCGAGCGCCCGACGAAGACCACACGCCCGCGGCGATCGCCGCCCGCTCCGGTGAAGAGGCGGAAGGCGAACTCGCTGCCGGTCGCGATCTCCTCGACGACTCCGACGCACCCGCGTGGTTCGCACAACTGCGGGATTCGGCTCGGGCGCTGGAGGTTTCGTTCGCGGGAAGCACCTGGTGGGTGGCGGTCGAGGATGCGGCGCGCCTGCGGGACGCACTCGGGGTCCCGTTGCCGATCGGGGTGCCCGCGGCGTTCATCGAACCGGTGCCCGATCCGCTGGGCGACCTCGTCGGTCGCTACGCGCGCACGCACGCACCGTTCACCACGGCTTCGGTCGCCGCCCGATTCGGCTTGGGCGCCGCCGTGGCCGCGACTTCGCTGCACCGTCTGCTCGCCGAGAAGCGGGTTGTGGAGGGTGAGTTCACGCCGGGGACCGCCGGCGGCGAATGGTGCGACACCCAGGTCTTGCGCCGGTTGCGCCGCCGGTCACTGGCTGCCGCGCGGCACGAGGTGGAGCCGGTTTCCACGGCGGCCTTCGCGCGCTTCCTGCCGGCCTGGCAGCACGTGGGATCCGGCGAACTGCGCGGCGTCGACGGCGTCGCGACAGTGGTGGAACAGCTTGCGGGCGTACCGATTCCGGCCTCGGCGTGGGAGTCGCTGATTTTGCCCTCCCGCGTCCGCGACTACTCCCCCGCCCTGCTGGACGAGTTGATGGCCACCGGCGAGGTGGTGTGGTCCGGCCATGGCGCAATTACCGCCCGCGACGGCTGGATCGCCCTGCACCTGGCCGACCAGGCCCCTTTCACGCTGCCCCCCGCCGATGACATCGACCCCACCGATATCCAGCTCAGCCTGCTGGGCGCCCTCGGCGCGAATCTGGAGCCATCGCCTCCCTCCGACCCGCGGCCTGATCCAGCACACGACGCAACCACCGAGTCCGGTGGCGCCACACGACTACCACCGACAGTGACCGGCGGCGGCGCCTATTTCTTCCGCCAGCTCTCCGATTCCGCGGGTCTGCTCGACGACAAGGCCGCTGGGGACGCGCTGTGGCAGCTGGTCTGGGCCGGGTACGTCTCCGGTGACACCTTCGCCCCCGTGCGTGCTCTCCTGTCCGGCACCGCCAGGGCCACCACCGCGCACCGGACGCCCCGCCGCGCTCCGCGAGGTCGCGCGTACCTGCCGCGACCGTCTATGCCGACCAGGTCGGGGCCGCCGACGCTGGCCGGACGCTGGTCGATCCTGCCCGAACGCGTGCGGGACAACACCGTTCGCGCCCACGCCACCGCCGATCAACTGCTCGAACGCTACGGCGTGCTGACTCGCGGTTCGGTGCAGAACGAAGGGATCGCCGGCGGTTTCCAGCTGATGTACCGGGTGCTCACCGAGTTCGAGGATCGCGGCCGGTGCAGGCGCGGCTATTTCGTCGACACGCTGGGCGGCGCCCAGTTCTCCACCACCGACACCGTCGACCGCCTCCGTTCGTTCGACACCGACCGCGACAACACGAGAGCCGGCGTCGCCCTGGCCCTCGCCGCGTGTGACCCCGCCAACCCCTACGGCGCCGCGCTGCCGTGGCCCAAGGGCGACGGCGACAGCGGCCATCGGCCGGGCCGCAAGGCGGGCGCGTTGGTGGTTCTGGTCGGCGGCGAACTGGTGCTCTACTCGGAGCGCGGCGGCAAGACGCTGCTCAGCTTCACCGAGGACATCGGCCTGCGCCGGGCGGCGGCGTTCGCGCTGGCCGGGCTGGTGCGCGATCGCCGGGTCGACAGCCTGGTGATCGACAAGGTCAACGGAGACACGGTGCACGGCAACCTCTTCGCCGAAGTCCTGATCGAAGCCGGCTTCTCGATGACGCCGAGCGGTCTGCGACTGCGCAGGCAGGTGTAGCCCGATGCCAGAGGGCGACACCGTCTTCCGCGCCGCCGAGCGCCTGCGTACCGGGCTGGCCGGTAAAACCCTGACCCGCAGCGATTTCCGGGTCCCGCGCTACGCCACGGTGGATCTGGTCGGCGACCTCGTCGAGGAGGTCGCCAGCTACGGCAAGCACCTGTTCATCCGCACCGATCGCGTGAGCGTCCACACCCACCTGAAAATGGAGGGCGTGTGGCGGGTGTTCCATCGCGGTCAGCGCTGGACCAAGCCGCCGGTCACCGCACGCCTGGTCCTGGCCAATGACGAGGTCGAGGCCGTCGGGTTCTCGCTCGGTAAGGTTCAGGTGCTGGCGCGCGCCGACGAACACACCGTCATCGACCATCTCGGTCCGGATCTCCTCGGGCCGAACTGGGATCCGGCCGAGGCGCTACGCAGACTGACCGCCCACCCACGCCGTGCTGTCGGTCTGGCCCTGCTCGACCAGCGCAATCTGGCCGGCATCGGCAATATCTATCGCAGTGAGATCTGTTTCCTGCGTCGCGTCCACCCCACCACTCCCATCGGGGAGATTCCCGATCTCCCCGCGCTCGTCGACGAGGCTCATCGCGTCCTCGGCAAAGCCGCGCACCAACCACCGTGGCGGCCCATGGTGTACGCCCGGACCCGTCGACCATGCCCGCGCTGCGGCACCGCCATCGCCTCCCAGCCGCTCGGCGAGGACGACCCGGGCGACCGCGTCAGTCAGCGCGAACGCGGCATCTACTTCTGCCCGCGCTGTCAGCCCCGCCCGTGACCGCACCGGGTGCCGTGGCAGGACCGCTCCCGAGGGCGTCAGGCCGTTGCCGAAGCCGAGGCCGCCCGGCACCCGTGCGGCTGCGCTGGCCGCCCGTTCGCCCGGTCCGGATCAGCGGTCCTGCGGCACCGGTTCCAGTAGCTGCGGACGCGGCTCCGGAGCGGCGATCCGCAGCGCGTCGGCCGACGTGTCGTCCGGCTGGGTCTGCGATTCGATCTCGGCCCGCACACGCGCCTGGTACGTCGATACCTCGCGGTCGATGTCATCGGCGTCCCACCCGAGGACCGGTGCCACGAGGTGGGCGACCTGCTCGGCGCTGTTCGCGCCGCGATCGGAGTATTCGATCGAGATCCTGGTCCGGCGGGCCAGGATGTCGTCGAGGTGCAGCGCGCCCTCCGCGGCGACCGCGTAGACCGCTTCGACCTGCAGGTACGCCGGCGCGTCGGTAATCGGTTGCAGGAGTTCGGGTTTGCCCTCGGCCATCGCGAGCACCTCATCGACGAGGGAGCCGTAGCGGTCGAGCAGGTGCGTCATCCGATACGGATGGATGCCGTAGCGCTGCGCGAGCTGCACCGTCTGGTTGACCAGCGCGAAGTAGCCGTCGGCGCCCAGCAGCGCCACCTTCTCGGTGATCGACGGCGACACGCGCGCCGGAATGTCCTGTGCCGCTTCATCCATCGCGTCAGCCGCCATCACCCGGTAGGTGGTGTACTTGCCGCCCGCGATGCTCACCAGCCCGGGCGCGACCCTGGCCACGGCGTGCTCGCGCGAGAGCTTGGATGTCTCGTCGTTCTCCCCCGCGAGCAGGGGGCGTAGGCCCGCGTACACGCCATCGATATCGCCGTGCGTGAGCGGGGTGACCAGCACTTCGTTGACCCGGTCGAGCAGATAGTCGATATCGGCCTTGGTCGCCGCGGGGTGGGCGAGGTCGAGGTTCCAGTCGGTGTCGGTGGTTCCGATGATCCAGTGCGCGCCCCACGGGATGAGGAACAGCACCGAGCTGGTGGTGCGCAGGATGATCGCGGCATCGCTGACGATGCGGTCGCGCGGCACCACGATGTGCACGCCCTTGGACGCGCGCACATGGAATCGGCCGCGTTGACGCGACAGGCTCTGCACCTCGTCGGTCCATACGCCCGTCGCGTTGATCACCACACTCGCGCGCGCCTCGCCGGTGCGCCCGTCCTCGGTGTCACGCAGTTTCACACCGACGACCCGGTCGGCTTCGCGCAGGAATCCGACGACCTGCGTGGAGGTGCGGATGACGGCGCCGTAGTGCGCGGCGGTGCGGGCGACCGTCATGGTGTGCCGGGCGTCGTCGACGACGGTGTCGTAGTAGGTGACGCCGCCGATCATCGAATCCCGGCGCAGGCCGGGCGCCAGCCGCAGCGCGCCGTGTCGGGTCAGATGATGCTGTCCTGGGACGGATTTCGCGCCACCCATGGTGTCGTACAGCGTGAGACCCGCGGCCACATACGGGCGCTCCCACCCGCGATGGGTGAGCGGGTACAGGAAGCGGAGTGGTTTCACCAGATGCGGCGCCAGGGTGGACAACGCCAGCTCGCGTTCCTTGAGCGCTTCCCTGACCAGACCGAATTCGAGCTGTTCGAGATAGCGCAGGCCACCGTGGAACATCTTGGACGAGCGGCTCGACGTACCCGATGCGAGATCACGGGCCTCGACCAGCGCGACCGACAGCCCGCGCGTCGCGGCATCGAGGGCGATCCCCGCACCGACGACGCCGCCGCCGACAACCAGCACGTCGAACTCGTCCTTACCCAGTCGTTCCCAGGCGCTACGCCGATGCTCGGGGCCCAGATCACCGGGTCCGAGCCGGTCCTTCTTCCCGCCTGCGACCAACTCACCCGAGTGCAGGAATTCCGGTGTCTGCGACATGCTCGACTCCTCGCCGCCGACCGATTTCGGCCGGTCCCAGCCGACAGTGGGGGCAACCGCCGCGTTCGGCGGCGCCGCTGCGTACAGGCTAAACGTAGTGCCCGCCGATCGCTCGGGACGTGCGCGGCGGGCCGCGGGTCCGCACATTCTGTGCTCGCCGAACAGACCGCCGACAGGCTGGTTCGGGCCAGAGCCCTCGCACCGCCGATCCACACCGGCGGTCATCCTCGTCGACAAAGTTCGCGGGCATCGGCCCCGCTTTCGGTAGCCTGCATCAATGCGTCGCTATGTGGCCGCCATCGATCAGGGCACGACTTCGAGTCGGTGCATCATCTTCGATCGGCGGGGCCGGATCGTCGGGACCGCGCAGCGCGAGCATCGGCAGATCTTTCCCGAGCCCGGCTGGGTGGAGCACGATCCGGTGGAGGTGTGGCGCAATACCGAGTCGGTGCTCGGCGCGGCGCTGGACAACAGCCGGTGCTCGGCCGACGATCTGGCTGCGGTCGGCATCACCAATCAGCGCGAGACCACCGTGGTGTGGGATCGGGCCACCGGCGATCCCGTATACAACGCGATCGTCTGGCAGGACACGCGCACCGACCGACTGTGCACCGAGCTCGCGGGCGAGTTCGGTCCGCAGCGCTACGCGGACCGCACTGGCCTGCCGCTGTCGACCTATTTCGCCGGTCCGAAGCTGCGCTGGATCCTCGACAATGTCGACGGGGTTCGCGAACGCGCCGAAGCAGGGGATCTGTGTTTCGGCACCATGGACAGCTGGGTGCTGTGGAAGCTGACCGGTCGACACCTCACCGACGTCACCAATGCCTCGCGCACGATGCTGATGGATCTGCGCACCCTGCAATGGGATTCGCAGATCTGCGCCGATTTCGACATCCCGATGTCGCTGCTCCCGCAGATCCGCAGTTCGTCGGAGGTCTACGCCGACATCACGCGCGGGCCGTTCGAAGGCATCCCCGTCGCGGGAATTCTCGGTGACCAGCAGGCAGCCACCTTCGGCCAGGCGTGCCTGTCCCCCGGTGAAGCCAAGAACACCTACGGCACAGGCAATTTCATGCTCCTCAATACCGGAACCACGCCGGTATTCAGCAAACACGGCCTGCTCACCACCGCCTGCTACCAACTCGGCGACACCCCGGCGGTATACGCCCTCGAGGGCTCGATCGCCGTCACCGGTTCCCTGGTCCAGTGGTTGCGTGACAATCTCGGCATCATCTCCTGTGCCGAGGAAGTGGAACCATTGGCCCGCAGCGTCGACGACAACGGCGGCGCGCATTTCGTCCCCGCCTTCTCCGGCCTGTTCGCCCCCCGTTGGCGTCCCGACGCCCGCGGCGTCATCGCCGGCCTCACCCGCTTCGTCACCAAGGCCCACTTGGCAAGGGCCGCACTGGAATCCACCGCCTTCCAAACCCGCGAGGTGGTAGACGCCATGCGCGCCGATGCCGCCGCCCAGCACCTCGACCTGGAACTCACCACCCTCAAAGTCGACGGCGGCATGACCGGCAACAACCTGCTCATGCAATTCCAAGCCGACATCCTCGACGTCCCCGTGGTCCGCCCGGTAGTCCGCGAAACCACCGCTCTCGGCGCCGCCTACGCCGCAGGCCTCGCCGTCGGCTACTGGTCCGACCTCGAGGACCTCCGAGCCAACTGGACAGCCGACCACACCTGGACCCCCGCCATGCCGGAAGCCGAACGCACCCACCGCTACGCCGACTGGAACAAGGCCGTGGAACGCACCTACAACTGGGTTTGAGCGCCCCTGCCGGGCAGCTCACTCACCCCCGATTCAGACCCTCGACGCCTCGGCCAAGCGAGTGACCGCATCGGTCAGGGTGTCTTCGTCGGAGGTGGTGAAGCAGAGGCGCAGGGAGCTGTCCGCGGTGTTGGTGACGGCGAAGGCCGCACCGGGGACATAGGCGACACCTGCGTTCAGGGCGGTGGTCAGGAGGGTGGAGGTGTTGGTGTCGTCGGTGAACTCGGCCCAGATGAACATGCCGCCGGTGGGGTCGGTGCAGTGCAGGCGGTCGGCGAAGGTGGCGCGCAGGGCGGTGGTCAGGGCCCGGGCCCTGGTGCCGTAGGTGGCGCGGATCGAATCGATATGGGCTGCCAGCCACGGGGTGTCGGTGAGAAGGTCGGCGGTGATCTGCTGGGTGAGGGACGAGCCGCAGAGATCGGCACCCTGTTTCAGGAGTTCCACTGCGCGGCAGACTCTTTCGGGGGCGATCAGCCAGCCGACGCGCAGGGCCGGCGACAGGATCTTGGAGACGCTGGACAGGCGGATCACCTGGGGTGAGTACGAGGCGACGGGGGCCGGTGCGGGCTGATCGAACCAGAGTTCGCCGTAGGGATCGTCCTCGATGACCCAGAAGCCGTACTCCTCGGCCAGTTTCGCGAGTCGCCTGCGGCGTTCGGAGGCGAGGGTCACCCCGCCGGGGTTGTGGAAGGTGGCGACGGTATGGACGACGGCGGGGCGTTCGCCTGCCGCGAGGAGGTCTTCGAGGATGTCCAGGCGCATGCCCTCGCTGTCGAGGGGAACGGCGACGATTCGAGCTCCTGCGGCTCGAAACACTTGCAGCGCACCGATATACGCGGGATCCTCGACGATCACGAGCGCGCCGGGGTCGAGGAGAACCTCGGCCAGGAGCGAGAGCGCCTGCTGCGAGCCATGGGTGATGAAGACCTCGGCGACCGCGACCGTGCGGCCGATCTCGGCCGATGCGCGGGCCGCGATCACCTCGCGCAGCGCCGGCCAGCCAGAGGATTCCGTGTACTGCAGGACGGCAGGGTCACGCAGGGCGGTCTCGGCGGCGAGGGCGATGCGGTCGCGCGGCATCAGGGCACCGTCGGGCAGCCCGCCCGCGAGGCTGATGACGTCGTCGCGGGTGGTGAGTTTGAGCAGGTCACGGATCGCCGAGCTCTGCAGACCGGCGAGCTTGTTCGCCAATGCGGGAATTGTCAGCGACATGGGAACCTCCGGGGACGCCGAGAGAAGCAATCATCCTACGATTGCATATCGTCCACCAGAATATGAAATTGTTGTCTCACATTGCGAGACATTACCGAGCGGTGATGGACTTGACCTGCCACTTTCCGTCAGTGTTCGTGGTGATGATCTCCTGCTTGTAGACCACAGCCGAGCCATCGGGATGCATTTCGCGCAGTTCGACGTCGTAGCGACCCGTGCTGGTTTCACGCATCTTCACGCAGTGGGTGGTGCCGGCGGGGATCTGACCGTCGATCGCCTGCTGGATCGTCGCGGCGGGCGAGATGTTCTCGGCGTCGGGCGCCACGAAGTCGCGCACCTTCGCCCCCGAGCGGTCGGTGTAGAAGGCGTACTGGAAGCCGAGGATGGCCCTGGCGCCGGTGCTGGTGTCGCCCGGTCCATTACCGACCGTGACGGACTGTTCGGCGACGGACGGGCACTCGGCGCCCGACACCACCGAGGGCACCGGCGCGGCCGTGATACCGGGATCAGCGCCACCGCCACGCTTGACCAGCCCGATCGTCAAGACCAGCGCCACCACGAGCAGGATCGCCGCGGCCACGCCGCCGATGATCCAGCGCAGGCGCTTGTTGTCGGGCTCCGGCTCGACCGGCGCCGCGGTGACCGGCGTCTTCGGCGCGAGGCGGCGCGCGATCGGGTCATCGGCCCACGACAGGCCGGGTTCGGACGGTGGCTTCGGAATCCCACCATCATCGTCCGGGTTGTCCCACCACGCCTTGTCCGCGGCGGGCCTCGGCTTGTCCGGAATCAGCGGAGTGCGCGAGCCCTCGGGCGGCCGCACCGTGTCCGCCGCGGGCCTACCATCACGTGACGGCGCCTGCGGCGCAGGGTCTTTGGGACCGGGGCGACCACGACGGATCACCTCGGTGAGTTCCCGACCGGAGGTCACCGGCACGGAATCACCGAAGACCGAATCGCCGAAGACCGAGCTCTCGGTGCGCGACTGGTCGCCCCCGAAACGCACAGTCGGGTCCGCGGCGGGCGGACCAGCGGGAGTGGGGCCGCCGAACGGCGTTGGCGGGCCCAGCCGGGCGGGCGGTGGCGTGGCCACCGCGTCACCGAAGACCGAGGTCGGCGCGGAGCGGCGGCCTTCGGGCAGCCGAGGCGGCGCTTGACCGCTCCCCGGCACCGAGCCCTGACCCGTCGGCGTCGCGGACGGGCCCGAGAGCCGTGCTGGCGGCGAGCCGAATGGACCGCCAGGGGGCGGAGTAACGGGTGGCTGGCCGGCTACCGGGGCACCGAACGGACCCGGCGCGCCGGCAGGCGGACCGAAGGGGCCCGGTGCGCCGGAGGGCGGTTCGGCCGGTCGCCAACCCCGCTCCGGAACCCCGGACGGCGCGGACGGCGGCGCGGCCGGAACAGGCCCACCGAAACCGGCATCATCGACCGGCGGCCCGAATCCGCTTACGGGAGGCCCGAATTCCGCAGCAGGTCGTTGATCGCCGCGTTCGTTGTCGTCGCCCTCGGTGCCCACGTCCAAATCCTTTCCCGGGACACACGTGTGGGGCGGTCGAAGGCGACCGCCCCACACGACAAACTGCGTGTCAGTACTGGATCGAGCCGCCCCACTGGGTGTTCACACCCGCGACGTTCACCGTCTGAAGCAGCTCCCCCGGCACGGGAAGTGTAGCCTTCGCGGCCGCATCGAGCGCGGCGATGCCGCCCGGCTGCGCTTTGATCCAATTCTCCACCGCCGCCTTGGCCAGGTTGGCCTGCGTGGTGTCGAGCACGGTCACGGTGGTGTTGTCCGCACGACCGTCGCCACCGTTGAAGGTGGTGACCTTGACCTCGTTCGCGCCGACGTACTCGACCGAGACACCGGCGTCACCGAAACCGCCACCCGGCGTCCGGTAGCCGACGGTGCCGACGTAGCCCGAGGCGTTGTTGTAGTGATGGGTGTTGGCCAGCACTCCGGCACCGTCGATGGTGACGCCGATTTCCTGACGCGCGCCTTCCATCTCGACGACGGGCGCGGCGGGTGCGTTGGCCAGGCGTGGCGCCTGCCAGGCCGGTTCCTTCGGTTCCTGGACGAGGGTTTCCGGAGACTCGGCCTCGGCGCTGTTCCCGGTGCCCTGACCCGACGGCACGGTGGGCTGCGTCTGCTGCTGGCCCGGCGTGGTGCCCTGCTGGCCCGGGGTGGAGCCTTGCTGGCCCGGCGTGGAGCCCGGCTGACTCGGCGTGGTGCCCGTCTCGGGCTTTTCGGTGCCCGGCTGGTCGGGCGTCGCGCCCGCGCGCTCCGGCTGAACCGCGGGCTGCGTCTGTCCCGGCACCGGCAGCGGTGCGACACGGGGACTGGTGACACCCGGCTGGCTCGGGGTCGGCTTCGCGGGGGTGCCCTGCTCCGGCTGACCCGGCGCGGGGCTGGTGACACCCGGCTGGGCCGGCGTCGGCTTGGTCTCGCCCGGCTTGGTCTCGCCCGGCTTCGTCTGACCCGGCTTGACGCTCTCCGGGGTTTCCGGAACTTCTACCTCGCCCGAAGGCTGGCCCGGCTGCGCAGGAGCCGGAGTCGCGGGGGTGGTCGGCTGGTCACTGGGGACCGCGCCGGCCGGCGCCGCGAGAAGGGTTGCCACGGCCGCTGCGGCGGCCAAGGGCAATGACGTACTTGCCATCGCTCGCTGCGCCCGACTCGGCTTACGATGCTTCACTTTTCGTAATCCCTTTCCCGGAGGGAATCCCCCACTGCTCCACCACGCGACCACAAACTGATCACGCCTCGGCGGTGAGTCAACCACAAGAGCGCGGGACAGGCAACGCAGCACCGGGTTTCGAGTTCACCGGGCTCCGCCTGCGCAAACACCTGGCTCGGCGGCTGCCGAGAAGCGACGAGCGGCGTTGGTGAACAACATAATTCGAAACCCGAAAGCTCTTGTGATTCGTTTCACATTCCGGTGTCGGGCATCAGTCCAGATCGTCGTGGCGCATCAGCAAACGTCCCGCTTCGGTGAGCGAACCGGTGAGGGAGGGATACACCGAGAACGTCTGCGCCAGGTCGGTGACCGTCAGATTGTTCTGTACGGCCAGCGCGATCGGCAGGATCAGCTCCGAGGCGATCGGCGCGACCACCACACCGCCGATCACCACGCCGGTCGCCGGGCGGCAGAAGATCTTGACGAAGCCGCGCCGCAGCCCCGACATCTTCGCGCGCGGGTTGGTGTTGAGCGGCAGCATCACCGTGCGCGCGGGAACCTCACCATTGTCGATGGCGGTCTGGCTCACCCCGACGGTCGCGATCTCCGGGCGGGTGAACACCGCAGAGGCCACCGTCTTCAACCTGATCGGGCTCACCCCCTCACCGAGCGCGTGGTACATCGCGATCCGGCCCTGCATGGCGGCCACCGACGCCAGCGGCAGCAGCCCCGTGCAGTCGCCCGCGGCGTAGATGCCGGGCACCGACGTGCGCGAAACCCGGTCGACGCGAAGGTATCCGCCGCGATCGAGTTCGATACCGACCCGGTCGAGGCCGAGGTTCTGGGTATTCGGGGTCGACCCGACGGTCATCAGCGCGTGCGAGCCGGTGACGGTGCGCCCGTCGGACAGTTTCACCACGATGCCCTCCGCCGTGCGTTCCACGGCATCGGCACGGGCGTGCTTGACCAGTTCTACGCCACGTTCGGCGAGGGCTTCCTCCAGCACGAGGGCCGCGTCGGCATCCTCGCCCGGCAGCACGCGGTCGCGGCTCGACACGAGCTTCACCCGGACACCCATCTCGGTGTACGCGGACACGAATTCGGCGCCGGTGACACCGGATCCGACGACGACCAGCGTCTCCGGCAGGTCCGGCAGGTCGTAGAGCTGGCGCCAATTCAGGATCCGCACACCGTCGGGCTCGGCGCCCGGCAGCACCCGCGGGCTCGCGCCGGTCGCGATCAGCACGACCTCGGCTTCGAACTCCTCGGAGCTGCCGTCGGCCAGGTTCGCGCGCACGCGATGCGCCAAACCCGGTGCGGGCCCCACCAATTCGCCGAAACCGGGGAGCAGCTGCACACCCGCGGCCTGCAACTTGGTGCGAATATCGGACGATTGCGCCAACGCGAGCGCCTTGACGCGAGCGTTCACCTCGGGCAGGTGCACCTTCGCCTGGTCGGCGTCGATATTGATGCCGAGGTCGCGCGCGCGGCGCAGATCGGTGCGCAGCCCCGTCGAGGCGATGAACGTTTTCGACGGCACGCAATCCCACAGCACACAGGCACCACCGATACCGTCGGCGTCCACCAGGGTCACCGTGGCCCCGTGCTGAGCGGCGACCAGCGCCGCCTCGTATCCGGCCGGTCCACCGCCGATGATCGCGATTCGTGCCACCAGTCACGCTCCTTGTGCTCGCCTGATCGAACCCTGCCCCTTGTGAGGGCTCGTCCGTGCTGTCGACCCATCATTTCAGGTGCGATGTGACATGCCCGGGTCGGATCGGTGAACAACGGTGCGCGTGTTCGATGCCACGTTCCCGGCGTGAGCGGCCGACCCGTGGGCGGCGGCGAAGGCTGATCGCGCGGGGTCCTCGGCGTCACCGACGGGTGCCGCGGGACCACCGTCGAATGTGACCGTGAGCCGATCTGGGTGGGAGACAGGAATTCCGCCGCGGTTATTGGCTACAGTTCCATGGTGCCGATCTATGCCGCCTACGGGTCCAACATGGACTCGACGCAGATGCTGGAACGCTGCCCGCATTCCCCGATGTCCGGGACCGGGTGGCTGGAGGGTTGGCGCCTGACCTTCGCCGGTGACGACATCGGCTGGGAAGGGCCGTTGGCCACCGTTGTCGAGGATCCCGGTTCCCGGGTGTTCGTCGTGCTCTACGACGTGTCCCCCGAGGACGAGGACAGCCTCGACCGCTGGGAAGGTTCCGACTTCGGAATTCACAAGAAGATCCGAATCCGGGTCACCGGCACCCAGGGCGAGTCCCGCCTCGCGTGGCTCTATGTCCTCGATGCCTACGAGGGCGGCCTCCCCTCGGCCCGCTACATCGGCGTCATCGCCGACGCGGCCGAAAAGGCAGGCGCCCCAGAGGATTACGTTCACGCCCTGCGCACCCGCAACAGCAAGAACGTCGGGCCGGGAGCTTGAGCGCGGCCCGCGCCGGTCAGGTGACCGGCGCGGGTTCGCTCAGCGTGCCTGCAGGATGATGTTCGTCAGTGTTCGCACGCCTACCGCCAGCGCGCGCTCGTCGATATCGAAGGTCGGCTGGTGCAGGTCCAGCTGCTCGCCGACCCCGGACCAGACGCCCAGCCTGGCCATGGCGCCGGGCACTTCCTCCAGATACCAGGAGAAGTCCTCGCCCCCGCCCGACTGCGGGGTGTCGGCCAACGCGTCCTCGCCCATCCCCAGGATCGCGTTCTCGAACATCAGCGCCGACGTGGGGTCGTTGACGACCGGCGGCACACCACGCTTGTAGTTGAGCTGGTAGCGCACGCCCGTCGGCGCGAGCAACCCGTCGATGATCTCGCGGACCAGCGGTTCCAGCAGCAACCAGGTGGCGTGATCGCCGGTGCGCACGGTGCCGGTGAGCATGCCCGTCTGCGGAATCGCATTGGGCGCTTTGCCAGCGCTGACCGCACCCCAGACCATCACCGTGCTGGTTCGAGGATCGACCCGACGGCTCAGCAGTCCGGGCAAGCCGGTGATGACCGTGCCGATCGCGTAGACCAGGTCGCCGGTCAGGTGCGGACGCGAGGTGTGCCCACCGGGCGAATCGAGCACCAGCTCGACGGTGTCGGCCGCCGAGGTGATCGCACCGGTCCGCACACCGACCTTGCCGACCTCCAACCGCGGGTCGCAGTGCAGCGCGAAGATCCGGTCGACCCCGGTCATCCCGCCGGCCGCGACCACATCGAGCGCACCGCCCGGCATCACTTCCTCGGCGGGCTGGAACACCAACCGCACCCCGACCGGCAGCGTGTCCTGCGCCTCGGCCAGCGCGAGCCCAGCGCCGAGCAGCACCGTGGTGTGCGCGTCGTGCCCGCAGGCATGCGACACACCGGGCACCGTCGAGGCGAAGGTGAGACCGGTGAATTCCTGCATCGGCAGCGCGTCCATATCGGCGCGCAGGGCGATCCGCGGCCGATCGGCGGGGCCGAAGTCGCAGATCAACCCGGTGCCGCCCGGCAGCACCGACCAAGTCAGCCCGGCCTTGGCGAGCCAGCCGGAGACGAACTCCGTGGTGGTGAACTCCGCCCGCGACAACTCGGGGTTGGCGTGGATATGCCTACGCCATTGCACCAGGTCATCGGCGTGCTCGGCCAGCCATGCGTCGACGATCTCGGTTCCCGACATCAGAGTTCGTTCGGTGTCCGGCGTAGGCGGACACGCGGCGGTCTCGCGTGCCATCGAGTGGGTACCCATACCCATCGATAGCGCGTCGGAGCCTGCGCGTGCGGTGCCCGGATGGCCGGAAATGGTCACCGAATGTCCTCCTGTCGTTCGATCAGCCGTTGCAACAACCTGTCCCTGTGTACTTCATCGCCCGCGATAGCGACAGCGGTACGCGCCAGCGCCAGCGCGCCGTCGAGCACCGCCCGGTCCGCCGAGGCGTTCACCGCGGCGGCGGCGAACTCCGGCTGGTGGGTCACCGCACCACCCGCGTCGATGCCGATCACCGGATGGATACCCGGGACAACGTTGGTGATGTTGCCCATGTCGGTGCTCCCGAGCGGGCGCAATACCTCGAACTCGGGCGCGATCGGCACCCGTCCCAGTCCGGTGATCTGCGCGCGGTAGGCAGCGGAGATGACCGGATCGGGCGTGAGCTCGGTATAGGTGGGCGCCAGCGTCCGGATGTCGTGGGTGCAGCCGGTCGCCAGGGCGCCCGCTTCGAAGCACGCCTTCGCTCGGCGCATCAGGTCGTCGAGGGAGCCGGAATCGGCCGCGCGGAGGTAATACAGCAACTCCGCGCGTCCGGGCACGATATTGGGGGCCACGCCACCGTCGGAAACTATACCGTGCAGCTGCTGACCGGGTCGCAGATGCTGGCGCAGCAATCCGAGAGCAACCTGGGTCAGGGTCACCGCGTCGCCCGCGTTGCGGCCCAACTCGGGCGCGGCGCTGGCATGCGCCTCGCGACCGTGGAAGACGATGGCGAGGTCGGCCAGCGCCAGCGAGCGCGCGCCGACGATGTCGGTGGGCCCCGGATGGACCATCATGGCCATCGCGATGTCGTCGAAGGCGCCCGCTTCCAGCATGAGGACCTTGCCGCCGCCGCTCTCCTCCGCGGGCGTGCCGAGCACGACCACCGTCAGGCCGAGCGCGTCGGCCACGGCGGCCAGCCCGATCGCCGCGCCGACGGCGGACGCGGCGATGATGTTGTGCCCGCAGGCGTGGCCGATCTCGGGCAGCGCGTCGTATTCGGCGCAGATGCCGACGGTCAGCGGCCCGCTGCCGTACACCGCGCGAAACGCTGTCGACAGCCCGGCAACGTCGCGCGTGACGGCGAATCCGCGCTCGACCAGAGGCGCGAGGACCTTGGCGACGCTACGTGTCTCGGCGAAGGCCAGCTCGGGCTCGGCGTGGATCGCGTGCGAGAGCCCGATCAACTCGTCCGAGGCGGCCACAATCGCGGCGTCGGAGGCGGTGGCCGTGAGTTCGCCGGTGCGCGAGGGTGCCATACCCCCAGTCTTGCATCAGTGCCCGACAGCGGCGCACCGGCGAGCGTGGTCAGTTCCCGAAGGGAAGGTTCTCCGGAGTGACCGGCGTGGCCAGCGCGGCGAGGCTCTCGGCGTGTAGCGCGGTTTTGATGATCGGGGTGATGGGCTTGCGCAGGCTGGTGAGCGCGGCGGCACGAGCGATCGCGGCAGGCAACACCTCGTCGGCGTCGGCCTTGGCGTCGGCGATGCCCGCGGCGATGGCCTCGTCGGCACCGAAGCGATGACCGGTGGTCATCGCCTGAACGCACACCTGGTTACTCAGGCGACCTTTCAGCAAGCCGTTCATGCCGATGGTGAACGGCATGCCGAGGTGCACCTCCGGCAGCGACCAGAAGCCGCGATCACCGCGCATCACGCGGAAATCGTGGGACGTGGCCAGCATGGCACCCGCGCCGAACGCGTGGCCGTTGACCGCGGCGATCGTGGGCATCGGGAAGGTCAGCAAGCGGGTGTAGAGGGAGTGCACGCGGTCGAGATAGCCGTGGATCTTGTCCAGGTTGCCGAACACGAAGTCGGTGTCGAGTCCGTTGCTGTAGTACTTGCCGGTCGCGACGGTGACCAGCGCGGCAGCACCCTCGGACGCCTCGACCTCGTCGAGTGCGGCGTGAAAGGCCTCGATCCAGTCCGGCGAGAAACGATTCTCGTTGTCCGTCTCACCCTCGTTGCCGAGGTACAGGACGAAGACATCACCAGAGCGCTCCAAATACGGCATACAGGGAGAGTAAACCGCGACAGCAGGCTTACCTACTCGCGGGTACGAAACGTGCGGACCGCATCGTGGCGCCGCTGCGGCTCGGGCCAGGGACACCCACCGCCGACGCGGCTTAGACTCCACTCATGACTGCCGAACAGGCCGCTGCGGCGATTGCCGAACGTACGGGAGTGCCGCGTCATCGCGTGGCCGTGGTGCTGGGATCGGGGTGGCAGGAGGCAGCGGCCGAGATCGGCGCGCCACATGCCTCGATTCCCATGACGGAGCTACCGGGCTTCGGTAAGCCCAGTGCGCAGGGTCACGGGGGCATGGTGCATTCGGTCACCGTGAACGACAACAACGTGCTGCTGCTGATGGGCCGTCAGCACCTGTACGAGGGCTACACGCCGCAGCAGGTGGTGCATCCGGTGACCGCGGCGATCGCGGCGGGCGCCGAGATCGTGCTGCTCACCAATGCCGCCGGCGGGCTCAGGGCGGGCCTGCACGTGGGTGAGCCGGTGCTGATCGCCGACCACCTCAATCTCACCGCGCGCACCCCGCTGGTCGGTGCGCGATTCGTCGACCTGGTCGATGCCTGGGATCCCGAATTGCGTGCGCTGACAAGGGAAATCGACCCAAGCCTGACCGAGGGCGTCTATGCCGGTCTCATCGGTCCGCAGTACGAGACGCCCGCCGAGATCCGCATGCTGTCGACGATCGGCGCCGATCTGGTCGGCATGTCGACGGTGCTCGAGGCGATCGAGGCGCGGTCGCTCGGCGCGCGGGTGCTGGGGATCTCCTTGGTCACCAATATGGCCGCGGGCGTTACCGGCGAACATCTTTCGCACGCGGAGGTGCTGGCCGAGGGACAGGCCGCGGCGCCCCGGCTGGGCAAGCTGCTGCGCGGCATTCTGGAGCGCGTGTAGATGCTGCGCTTCGGGACCGCAGGCCTGCGCGGACCGCTGCGCGACGGCCCGGACGGCATGAACGTGACCACCGTGTCGCGGGCTACGGCCGGGCTGGCCGACTGGCTGCGCGAGCGGTGCCTCGGTGGTGGAGCGGTGGTGGTCGGGCGGGACGCGCGGCACGGGTCGGCGGAGTTCGCGACCGCGACCGCCGAGATCTTCACTGCCGCGGGCTTTCCGGTGACGGCGTTGCCGGATCCGGTGCCGACTCCGGTGGTGGCGTTCGCGGTGCGCGAGCTGGGCGCGGTGGCGGGGGTGCAGATCACCGCCTCGCACAATCCGCCCGCCGACAACGGATACAAGGTGTATCTCGACGGCGGGTCACAGTTGATCGCGCCCGCCGACAGCGAGATCGAGAAGCGCATCGAAGCTGTTGTCGAACCGGTTGCGCGGGAAACTGTTTCGCCCTCCGGTACCGAACTGATCGATCGCTATGTCGCACGCGTCGCGGAACTACCCCGCCTGCTCGGCGGTCCCGGCGAGCGGGCGGGTGTGCGGATCGCGCTCACCGCGTTGCACGGCGTCGGCGGTGAACTCGCGGTTCGCGCGCTGGCCGCGGCGGGGTTCACCGATGTGCGCGTGGTCGAGGAGCAGTTCGCCCCCGACCCCGACTTCCCCACTGTCTCCTTCCCCAATCCGGAGGAGCCGGGTGCGGCCGATCTGTTGCTCGCGCTGGCCGAGCGGATCGATGCCGACGTGGCGATCGCGCTGGATCCCGATGCCGATCGCTGCGCACTCGGCGTGCCGGGCCCCGATGGTTGGCAGATGTTGCGCGGCGACGAAACCGGTGTGCTGCTGGCCGATTACGTGCTGCGCACACACCCCGCCGACCCGCTGGTCGCCACGACCATCGTGTCCTCGCGCCTGCTGTCGAAACTGGCCCCCGCGCGATCGGCGCGCTACGCCGAAACCCTCACCGGCTTCAAATGGCTGGCCAGGGCGGGCGACGGACTCGTCTACGCCTACGAGGAGGCCATCGGACACTGCGTCGACCCCGCGAAGGTCCGCGACAAGGACGGCATCTCGGCCGCGGTGGCCGCCGCCGACCTCGTCGCCCTGCTGAAGGCGCAGGGCACGACGTTGCGGAACGAACTCGACTCCTACGCTGTCGAATTCGGCCTGCACGCGGGCGACCAGGTCTCGTTGCGCCTGCCCGACCAGGCCGCCGCGACGGAGTTGGTCGCCGCCCTGCGCGCGAACCCGCCCAACGACATCGCGGGCACCCCGGTGAAATTCACCGACCAGGCGCAGATCCGCGGTCGACTACGCACCGACGCGCTGATCTTCGACGCCGCCGACTTCCGCATCGTGGTCCGGCCTTCCGGCACTGAACCCAAACTCAAGTGCTACGTGGAAGTCTTCGTCCCCGTCGCCGATCGAGACGACCTGACCGATGTGAAAGAGTCCGCCGCCCAGCGTCTCTCGCAGCTCGCCAGGTTCTGCCGGTCGCTGGCCGCGAGCGAGGAATAGGTCAGCGCGGGCCGAACTGGCGGTCGCCCGCGTCGCCGAGACCGGGGACGATGTAGGCGTTCTCGTTGAGCTTGTCGTCGATGGCGGCGGTGATCAGGCGGACCGGCAGGCCCGAGGCCGCGAGGGCGGCAACGCCTTCCGGAGCCGAGACCACGCAGACCGCGGTGATATCGGTCGCGCCGCGGGCGACGAGAAGTTCGAGCGTGTGGCGCATGGAACCGCCGGTCGCCAGCATCGGGTCGAGGACGAAGACGGGCAGCCCGGTGAGGTCGGCGGGCAACGACTCCAGGTACGGCACCGGTTCGTGGGTCTGCTCGTCGCGGGCGATGCCGACGAAGCCGACACGAGCCTGCGGGACGAGTTCGGCTGCGGCATAGACCATGCCGAGTCCGGCGCGCAGCACCGGAACCAGGAGCGGGGGCGCCGCCAAGCGGATGCCGTCGGTGGGCGCGACCGGCGTGTCGATCGGCTCGCGCACCACCGGCGCGTCGCGCAGCGCCTCGTACATGAGGATGCCGGTGAGATCGGCCAGAGCATTGCGGAAGGTTGCGTTGTCGGTCCTGGCGTCCCGCATGGTGCTGAGCAGAGTCGCGGCGAGTGGATGGTCGACGGTGTCGGTGCGCATGAAAAGACGATAGGGTCGCTTGGCGCTTCGCGCCTACGACCGCCGGGGAATTTTTCGTCGTAGTAGGGAACCGAATGCGGAGTCGGTGCGTCCAAGGTAGTGAGTGACGTACTCTGCCCGGGAACTCGAGGATTGGGGGAAGTTCGATGACGAAAAAAATGTCGGCCGATGCCGAAGGCATCGTCGCGTACAGCGCGGCTGCTCAGGTGATGGCCACGGAACTGGCCACGGCAGCGGCTGGTTCGGCGGCCTCCGATCCCACCCTGCTCGGCCCCATCATGGGTCTCATCGGCGGCGATTTCACCGCCGCCTACTCCGCCGCGCACGCGGGGCACGTGGCGTCGATCGCCCAGCTGTCCGCGGTGATGGGGAGCATGGGGCTGGCCACCGCCAGCGCCGCGACCACCCTTGTCGAGACCGACCTGAACAACGCGGCCCCGCTCACCGCGGCCGCGGGCGAGCTCGGTACCGACGCATGATCGACCTCAGCGGGCTGGCCCAGCCCCTCCTCGATCTGCTGTCGAGCTTCGGCACCGGCGTACTCGGCACCGGCGGCGCGTCCGATGGTCTGCGCTCGACCTCGACCAACCTCGACCAGATCTATCAACAGGGTCGCAACAGCATCAACAACGTGAACACCGCGTGGGACGGCCAGGCCGTCGACGCGGCCACCTCCAAAGCGCTGCGCGTGCAGACCTCCTCGGCCACCCTGAGCGACAACGGCACCGAGATGGCGACCGTCGTCGACCAGGCCGCGGCCTATGTGGAGACCGGGCAGAAAGAGCTCGACGGGATCGTCAACTCGTTCCTGTCCCAGGTGTCCGCGCTCAGCCCCACCCTGGCCACACCCGCCGGCCTGACCGCCGTGGTGAGCACGGCGATCGACCACATCGGCCAGGGTATGGGCGTTGTGGGCCGGGTGCAGGACGAACTCGGCACCCAGACCGCCGCGATCCAGGAGCTCACCCCCGCGCCGTCGAGCACGTCGCTGGCGAGCGTGTCGTCCGGCGCGAGCAACCTCGTGTCCTCGGCCTCGAGCTCCGGACTGCTCTCGACCGCGGCGAGTACCGGCAGCACCGTACTCAGCGCCGTGAGCTCCGGTCTGTCGACGGCGATGGGCGGCGGCAACAGCAGCACCTCGAAGTCGACCACCACCGGCGGCACCGGTGCGGGCACCGGCGGAACGACGAGCGGATCGACGGGGTCGTCGGCCGGTTCGTCGACCGGGTCCGGCACCGGCGTCAAGATCACCCTGCCCGACGGCAGCACGGTCGAGGCGCCCAACGAGAAGGCCGCGACCGCGGTGCGCTCGGCCATCGGCGCCGTCGGTACCCCGTATGTCTGGGGCGGCAACGACCCCCAGTCCGGCATCGACTGCAGTGGGCTCACCAAGTACGCCTACGGCGAGGCGGGCGTCGAGCTGCCGCGGCTGGCGCAGGAACAGCACATCGGCAATCCTCAGGTATCCCCCGGTGACCTGATGCCCGGCGATCTGGCCGTGTGGGACGGCCATGTCGCCATGGTCGTCGGCAACGGGCAGCTCGTCGAGGCGGGCGATCCGGTCTCGATCAGTTCCATCCGAACGGAGAACAGTGGCATGGAGTTCTACGGCTTCTACAGGCCTACCTCATGAGCGGCACGCCGATCCCCGAGGTTCCCAACGTGGAATCCGCGGTCAGCAGTAACCGCTCCGGCACGATCTCGGTCCGCGCGACCAGCATGGGGCTGCCGATCGCGCTCAAGTTCGAACGCAGCGAGTACCAGTTCGGCGCCCAGGCGCTGGCCGACGAGATCCTGCGCCTGACCCGGCGCTCGACCATCGCCGCCGCTGCGCGCCTGCGCGAGGTCTACAGCGAGCAGGCGCAGATCCCCGATGAGCTGCTCGACAAGATGAACCTGCCGACCCGGCGTCAGGCGGTCGACGAGCTCGATCGCATCGACGACGCCGACACCGGTCAGACGAGTTGGATGAGGCCACTGTGAGTGCGGAAATGGATGCCCTGGTCGCGGGCGTCACCGGAAAGCTCGAGGCGCTGGAGGCCGCGCTGTACGGGTTGAAGCAGGTCAACGGGCGGTTCACCACCGAGGACGGGCTGGTCACCGCCGAGGTGAACAGCGACGGCGCCCTGGTCGGCCTGACGCTGGACGAAGCCATCACCACCCTGGCGCCCACCGAGGCCGCCGCGCTGATCCTGTCGGCCTGCAAACAGGCCACCGAGACCGCCGGTGAGGCACGTTCCAACATCATTGCGACACTGAACGAATCGCTCGCCGGACCCAGTACACAGCCCGACGGGCAATTAGCACCCGGGCCGGATAGTGCCCGGCGCTCGAGCTAGCTAGGCTTCGCGTCATGGCTTCTGGAGACATCGTCCCGATCGAGCTCGGTCTGACCGATGGCGATCTCGTCACCCTGTGGGCACCGCGCTGGCGCGACGGTGACGACGAGTGGGAGGCGTTCCTCGGTCACGAGGACGACCTCTACGGATTCGAGTCCGTTGCGGAGCTGGCGGCGTTCATTCGCACCAACTCCGACAACGACCTCGTCGACCACCCGTCCTGGGCGGTCATCGCCGGTCTTTCGGCCGCTGAGCTGGAGCCGGAGGAGAATTTCAGCTTCGATCTGGTGTCCGTGCCGGAACTGGCGGCAGGCGACCCGGACGTCGACGTCGTCGGTGAACTCGAGGACACGCTGGCGATGGTGCGCAATATCGCCGAGGTGTGTGAGCTCGACGTGGTGACCAAGTTCTTCGGGAACAACCCGGTGCTCGGCGCACTGGCCAGCGGGGCGAACACGTTCGTCGGCCGCGACGGTGAAGAGCTGTGGGACCAGGTCGGCGCCGCGATCGTCAAGGGCTGGGACGACGTGCTCGACGCGATCGACGGCGTCGTCAGCACACCCGAGGTCGACGCGGCCGCGGTGGCCGTCGCCGAGGCGGAGCTGCTGGCGGCCGAGGAGAACGAGGTCGATGCCGACGATGCCGTCGAGGAGGAGGAAGAGTTCGAGAACGTCGACCTCACCGCCGACGAAGACGACGAGGAGGAGTCCTTCTGGGACGAGGTCGGCATCGACCCCGTCAAGATCGTCACCTCCGAGGGCGAGCAGTTCACCCTGCGCTGCTACCTCGACGACGAGCCGATCTTCCTGGGCAACGGCCGCACCATCACCGTCTTCGGTTCCGAACGCGCGCTGGCCCGCTACCTGGCCGACGATCACGAGCACGAGCTGGCACGGGTGTCGACCTATGCCGAGGTGCAGACCGCGGCGGTGGACGGTTCGCTCGAGGTCGAGGTGACCGACGAGAACGTCTACGTGCTCACCGGTCTGGTCGACGATCTGGCAGAGGGCCCCGAGGCGGTCGACATCGAGCAGCTCGATCTCGCGGTCGAACTGTTCAGCGACGCTGCCGACTACGCCGATGACGACAGCGTGGAAACGGCTCTCGCGCAGTCGAACCCGCTCGGCTGGTACGTCTCGTATCTGCTCAACCCGGATCCGAACCGGATGGCGCCGAACCCGCCGTACGCGACGGAGGCCCAGCAGTTCCGCGACCTGCAGCGTGCGTTCGAGGCGCGGCTCGTCAGCGAATAAGAGGTCCCGCAGTCGGCGGTGAGGACATGGGTAACCCGTCGAGGACGAGCGAACCCGACTCCAGCGTTACCGGTAGCCGCGTCGCTACCGGTAACGCACCTGAGGCCGGCTAGAAGTCTCGGAGAGGCGGGACAGCCTAGCCGAGCAGGACGGCGTACCCCGGCTTGATCACTTCGTCGATGATCTTCAGGCGGTCCGGGAACGGGATGAAGGCCGACTTCATGGCGTTGATGGTGAAGCGTTCCAGGTCGCTCCAGCCGTAGCCGAAGGTGTCGACCAGTTTGCGCATCTCCTCGCTCATCGAGGTGTCGCTCATCAGTCGGTTGTCGGTGTTGACGGTGACGCGGAAACGCAGGCGGGCCAGCAGGTCGAACGGATGCTTGTCCAGCGAGGGCACCGCACCGGTCTGCACGTTCGACGAGGGGCACAGTTCCAGCGGTACCCGCATATCGCGCACATAGTTGGCGACCAGCCCGAGCCGCGCGTCCGCGATGTCGCCCGGGACGCTGATGTCGTCGGTGATGCGCACGCCGTGGCCGAGCCGATCACAGCCGCAGAAGGCGAGCGCCTCGTGAATCGACGGCAGTCCGAACGCCTCGCCCGCGTGAATCGTGAAGTGCGCGTGGTTGGCTCGCAGATACTCGAACGCGTCCAGGTGCCGGGTGGGAGGGAATCCCGCCTCGGCGCCCGCGATATCGAACCCGCCCACCCCCGCGTCCCGGAATCGCACGGTCAACTCCGCGATCTCGCGCGAGCGCGCCGCGTGCCGCATCGCCGTGAGCAGACAGGTCACCCGGATGACATTGCCCTGCTCCGCCGCGATCGCCTCACCCTCACGGAACCCCGCCAGGGTGTGCTCGACAACCTCGTCGAGTGTGAGGCCCTTCTCGAGGTGCTGCTCGGGCGCGAACCGCACCTCCGCGTACACCACCCCGTCCTCGGCGAGGTCGATCGCGCACTCCCGCGCCACCCTGCGCAACCCCTCCGGGGTCTGCATCACCGCGACCGTATGCGCGAACGTCTCCAGATACCGCTCGAGCGATCCACTGTCGGCGGCGTCACGGAACCACGCCCCCAGACTCTCGGCATCGGCAGCGGGTAATTCGTCATAGCCGCAGTCAGCGGCCAGCTCTAGCACCGTCGAGGGCCGCAGACCACCATCGAGGTGATCGTGCAGCAAAGCCTTCGGTGCGCGTCGGATCGAAGCAAGGTCAAGGGGCGCCGGTCCAGTCATGTATAGACGGTAGCCGCCCACACCGATCCCGGCAGCGAAGTCCCCACGTGGCAACCATCTCGTTGATTCCCCGCCCCGCACACGACTATTGCGAGCCACCCACCTTCCCGATCAGCCCACCCGCCCGAGCACCAACCCCCCAGGCTTCCCATCGGGAGCGGACTCGATCGTCACGGCCCCGGCGAGCGCCGCCAGAGCCCCACCGAACGCATCCGGAGTATCCGTATGCAGCGTCAACAACGCCTGCCCCGCCACCACCGAATCCCCCGGCTTGGCATGCATCTCGATACCGGCCCCCGCCTGCACACTCTGCCCCTGCCGAGCACGCCCGGCACCCAACCGCCAAGCGGCAACCCCCACCCCCATCGCATCGAGCCGGGTCAGCACCCCACTCGATTCCGCCCGCACGATCTCGGTATGCCGAGCGACGGGCAGCGCGGCATCCGGATCCCCACCCTGCGCCTGGATCATCGCCCGCCAGTGATCCATCGCTCGGCCGTCGGCGAGAACATCAGCGGGATCGACGGTCAAGCCGGCCTGCGCGACCATCTCCCGGGCCAGCGTCAACGTCAGCTCGACCACATCCGCGGGCCCCCCACCAGCGAGAACCTCCACCGACTCGGCCACTTCCAGCGCGTTGCCCGCGGTCCGCCCGAGCGGAGTGTCCATCGCCGTGAGCAAGGCGACCGTGTTCACTCCCGCGTCGCGCCCGAGTTCGACCATCGCCGTTGCCAGTTCGCGGGCGCCGTCCAGAGTCTTCAGGAATGCCCCCGACCCCACCTTCACATCGAGAACCAGCGCCGCCGTCCCCTCGGCGATCTTCTTGCTCATGATCGAACTCGCGATCAACGGAATCGACTCGACCGTCCCCGTCACATCGCGCAGCGCGTAGAGCCGCTTGTCGGCGGGCGCCAGATCGGCACCCGCCGCGCAGATCACCGCGCCGATCGCCGGGTCGGCCAGGATCTCCCGCATGCGCGGCACCGTCACATCGGCCCGCCACCCGGGGATCGACTCGAGCTTGTCCAGCGTCCCACCGGTATGTCCGAGCCCTCGCCCGGACAACTGCGGCACCGCGGCACCGCACGCGGCCACCAGCGGAGCCAACGGCAGGGTGATCTTGTCGCCCACCCCGCCGGTCGAGTGCTTGTCGACGGTCGGCCGCGGCAGGTCGGTGAAGTCCATCCGGCTGCCCGATCCGATCATCGCCGCCGTCCACCGCGCGGTTTCGCGCCGGGTCATCCCCCGCCACACGATCGCCATGGCCAGCGCCGACATCTGCTCGTCGGCCACGATCCCCCGGGTGAACGCGTCCACCACCCAGTCGATCTGCGCGTCGGACAGCTCGCCGCCGTCGCGCTTACCGGTAATGATCGACACCGCGTCTGTTCCGCCGCCCCGCGCCTTCGAGCCGGACTCGGGCACGGGCCGACTCGGGTCGGCGGCCTGCGGCAGGTGGGTGGAGCGTTCGTTCGTTCCCGACGAGTTACCCATGTGCACACTAAATCAGTGGTTAGGCGCCTTCGCCAGCTCGACCGGCGGCCAGATCATCCGGTCCGAAAGCGTAGGGCAGCAGCTCCGCCAGTGGCTTCGGGCCGTCGGGGTGGTCCACCAGGAGATCGCCCCCGCCGTGCTCGAACAGCAACTGACGACAGCGCCCGCACGGCATCAGGATTTCGCCGCGGGAATCGGTCACGGAGACGGCGATGAGACGGCCGCCACCCGACACAAATAAGTTACCGATGAGTACACATTCGGCACACAGGGTTAGCCCATATGAGACATTTTCCACATTGCATCCGCTCACAATTCGGCCATCCGCACTGAGAGCAGCGGCGCCGACAGCGAAACCGGAGTACGGGGCGTACGCCGACCCCATTGTCCGAATTGCCTTGTCACGCAACGTATTCCAGTCTATTTCGGGCATCGATAACCTCCAGCCGATCCCGCCGAACACCGGAAAACAGGGGCCGGAACACCAGTATCCGGCATCGGATGAGGTAAACCTAACTAGCCTGTTTTACGCGCAACGCACGGCACGCCGAATTAGTTCCGCGAAACAGAGGGGATTAGAGTTCAGCTCAGATCGGTTCAGGTTCCCGGCGGCGGGCCAGCGCTCCAGCATACAGCGCAGCCACCTGGGCATTTGCCTCTCCACGCATGCCGGCGTCGGATCTGTGACCGGGTCCATCAACGACGTTGGAGGCACCGCACTCTATGACCACGATAGAAGCTCCGGCTCCGGCCCAGCCGAAGCGGAAGACGCTGTACCGCGGCGACCCCGGCATGTGGTCCTGGGCGCTGCACCGGATCACCGGTGTCACGCTGTTCTTCTTCCTCTTCGCGCATGTGTTGGACACGGCACTGGTCCGGGTCAACCCGGATACCTACGACCACGCGATCGAGCTCTACAAGAACCCCGTCGTGGCGTTGATGGAGATGGGCCTCGTCGTCGCCGTCCTGTTCCACGCCCTCAACGGTGTCCGGGTCATCCTGGTCGACTTCTGGTCGCAGGGTCCGCGATTCCAGAAGCAGATGCTGTGGATCGTCCTGGCCATCTGGGTTCTGGTCTCCGCCGCAGGCGTCGGCCGCCAGTTCTTCTACCTGCTGACGGAGCACTGATCATGACGACATCTGCAGCGCCCGTTCTGGGCAAGTCCTACGATCGCCCGGCCAGCCTCGACTCCCCGCGTTCGCCGCGTGGCAAGTCGAACGGCAACTTCGAGAAGTACGCGTGGCTGTTCATGCGCATCTCGGGCCTGTTCCTGATCGTCCTCGTGCTCGGCCACATGTTCATCATGCTGATGATCGACGGCGGCGTGAATCGCCTGAACTTCGCGTTCGTGGCCGGCCGCTGGTCCAGCCCGTTCTGGCAGTTCTGGGATCTGTCCATGCTGTGGCTGGCTCAGCTGCACGGCGGCAACGGTCTGCGCGTCATCATCGATGACTACTCGCGCAAGGACTCCACCCGGTTCTGGCTGAAGGTCATCCTCGTGCTGTCGATGATCCTGGTCGTCGCTGTCGGCACGTACGTCATCTTCACCTTCGACCCCAACATCACAGGTTAGGAACAGGCCACCTCGCATGAGTGAATCCCGTCCGATTCAGGAGCATCGCTACGACGTGGTCATCGTCGGCGCCGGTGGCGCGGGCATGCGCGCGGCGATCGAGGCCGGCCCGCGCGCTCGCACCGCGGTCCTGACCAAGCTGTACCCGACTCGCAGCCACACCGGCGCGGCCCAGGGCGGCATGTGCGCCGCGCTGGCCAACGTCGAAGAAGACAACTGGGAATGGCACACCTTCGACACCGTCAAGGGTGGTGACTACCTGGTCGACCAGGACGCCGCGGAGATCATGGCCAAAGAGGCCATCGACGCGGTCATGGACCTGGAGAAGATGGGCCTGCCGTTCAACCGCACGCCCGAGGGCAAGATCGACCAGCGTCGTTTCGGTGGCCACACCCGTGACCACGGCAAGGCGCCCGTGCGTCGCGCGTGTTATGCCGCCGACCGCACCGGTCACATGATCCTGCAGACGCTCTACCAGAACTGCGTCAAGCATGATGTCGAGTTCTACAACGAGTTCTACGTGCTCGACCTGGTGATGACCGAGTCCGATCGTGGCCCCGTCGCCACCGGCGTCGTCGCCTACGAGCTGTCGACCGGCGAGATCCACATCTTCCACGCGAAGTCGATCGTGTTCGCCACCGGCGGCTCGGGCCGGATGTACAAGACCACCTCGAACGCGCACACGCTGACCGGTGACGGCATGGCGATCGTGTTCCGCAAGGGCCTGCCGCTCGAGGACATGGAGTTCCACCAGTTCCACCCGACAGGCCTCGCGGGCCTCGGCATCCTCATCTCCGAGGCGGTTCGCGGCGAGGGCGGCATTCTGCGCAACGCCTCCGGCGAGCGCTTCATGGAGCGCTACGCCCCCACCATCAAGGACCTCGCGCCGCGCGACATCGTCGCCCGCTCGATGGTGCTCGAGGTGGCCGAGGGCCGCGGCGCCGGTCCGAACAAGGACTACGTCTACATCGACGTGACCCACCTCGGCGCCGACGTGCTCGAGGAGAAGCTGCCCGACATCACCGAGTTCGCGCGCACCTACCTCGGCGTGGACCCGGTGACCGAGCTGGTGCCGGTCATGCCGACCTGCCACTACGTCATGGGCGGTATCCCGACCAAGATCCGTGGCGAGGTGCTGCGCAACAACACCGACGTGGTCCCCGGCCTGTACGCCGCCGGTGAGTGCGCGTGCGTCTCGGTGCACGGCGCCAACCGACTCGGCACCAACTCGCTGCTCGACATCAACGTGTTCGGCCGTCGCGCCGGCATCGCGGCCGCCGAGTACGCCAACCGCACCGAGTTCACCGAGATGCCGGAGAACCCGTCGCAGATGGTGATGGACTGGCTCGACCTGATCCTGTCCGATCACGGCAACGAGCGCGTGGCCGACATCCGCACCGAACTGCAGGCCACGATGGATGCCAACGCGGGCGTGTTCCGCACCGAGGAAACCCTCAAGAAGGTCCTCACCGACATCCACACGCTCAAGGAGCGCTACACCCGGATCACGGTGCAGGACAAGGGCAAGCGCTACAACAGCGACCTGCTCGAGGCCGTCGAGCTCGGCTTCCTGCTCGAGCTGGCCGAGGTCACCGTCGTCGGCGCGCTCAACCGCAAGGAATCGCGTGGCGGCCACGCTCGCGAGGACTACCCGGACCGCGACGACACGAACTTCATGCGGCACACGATGGCGTACAAGGAGGGCCCGGAGCTCATCTCCGAGATCCGCCTCGACTTCAAGCCGGTGGTGCAGACCCGCTACGAGCCGATGGAGCGTAAGTACTGATGACTGCTGTTATCGAACCCACCAAGCAGAAGCCGGCGCCAGTCCCCGAGGGCTCGGTCATGGTCACCGTCAAGATCGCCCGGTTCAGCACCGAGGACGACTTGGGCGCGCACTGGGACTCGTTCCAGGTACCGGTCCTGCCGACCGACCGCTTCCTCAACGTGCTCATCTACATCAAGTCCTACCTGGACGGCACCCTCACCTTCCGGCGCTCCTGCGCCCACGGTGTGTGTGGCTCCGATGCCATGCGGATCAACGGTGTGAACCGGCTGGCCTGCAAGGTGCTGATGAAGGACATGCTGCCCAAGGGCGACAAGACCCTCACCATGACCGTCGAGCCGATCCGCGGCCTGCCCGTGGAGAAGGACCTTGTGGTCGACATGGAGCCGTTCTTCGACGCGTTCCGCGCGGTGAAGCCCTACCTGATGACCTCGGGTAACGAGCCGACCCGCGAGCAGATCCAGAGCCAGGCCGACCGTGCCCGCTTCGACGACACCACCAAGTGCATCCTGTGCGCCTGCTGCACCACGTCGTGCCCCGTCTACTGGACCGACGGCAGCTACTTCGGCCCGGCCGCGATCGTGAACGCCCACCGCTTCATCTTCGACAGCCGTGACGAAGGCGCCCGCGAGCGCCTCGACATCCTCAACGACGTCGAGGGTGTCTGGCGCTGCCGCACCACCTTCAACTGCACCGACGCATGCCCCCGTGGCATCGAGGTCACCAAGGCGATCCAGGAAGTCAAGCGGGCCCTGCTCTTCACCCGCTGACCTGCTCTCTCCGCACAGGCCGTCCGCACCGAAAGGTGTGGGCGGCCTTTGTCGTTCGTGGGCACTTGCGGGGAATGACACGCAGGCGGATAGTGTTACTATCCATAGTAGATAGTGTCAGTATCCATACTGGGAGTACTTATGATCACCCTCGTCACCCTGGTGGGCTCGCTCGTCGTCTTCCGCACGCTCGGATCGCTGCGCGTGACTCGATTCGCCTCGTGGTCAGCGAGCGCCGCGCACGCACTAGCCGTCATGCTGGTGATGACCGGAACCGCGCACTTCATGCCCGCGAGTGTCACAGTGATGCCCAACTACGCCGACATGGTCGCCATGATCCCGCCCTTCGTCCCCTTCCCCGGATTCATGGTCCTGGCCAGCGGCGTATTGGAACTTCTCGCCGCGCTCGGTCTGGTCCTCACCCGCACCAGGTGGATCGCGGGCTGGGCGCTGGTGCCGCTGTTCTTGCTGTTACTGCCCGCCAACATCTACGCCGCCCTCAACGACATCCCGTTCGCGGGGGAACCCGCATCGCCCCTGTGGCAGCGAATCCCGGAGCAGGTGCTGTGCATCGGATTCGCCGTGTGGGCGACCCGTTCGGCGCCGCACACCCTGCCAGCGCTACGGCATCGGGAACCGTCGACGGTCTGATACCGATCCGCCCGAGGCCGTCACCGCCGTACTACGGTGGCGGCCTCGGCCATCCCTCCTTGGACGAACTAGCGATTGTGTGCCGCGGCGTCCAGGACGGCGCTTCGGTAGGAGCGGCCGAAGAGGACGGCGTGGGCCAGCAACAGGTGGAGTTGGCGAAGGGGGATGCGGGTTGGCCGGTCAGAACCTAGGTCATCGAGGAAACCTCCACCTGGATTTTTCCGCCATGCGGCCCTCCGCACTCACGAACACGCGCATAGCGAGCAAACTGGGGCCGATGCCCGATTCAGCTCGAAGCATCGGAGCCGGTCAGTAGGTCACATCCGCTGCGGCGCCGCAATTCCCAACTGGCCCAAGCCGAGCTCGAGGATTCGGGCAGTCAACCCGCACAGGGCAATTCGGTTCGATCGAATTGGCTCGTCGGCCGCGATGACCGGGCACGCGTCGTAGAAGGTGGTGTAGGCACGGGCGAGCTCGTAGAGGTACCCCGCCAACCGATGCGGCTCCAGCGTGTCGGCCACCTCCGCCAGGACGGTCCCGTAGCCATCGAGCACCAACGCTAGTTCCCGCTCTGCTGGTTCGAGTGGGCCGGCGGTGTCGACTGTGGGCAGCGTCGTGGCATCGGCCTTGCGCAGGATCGAGCGCACTCGAGCATGGGCATACTGCAGATAGACGCCGGTATTGCCGTTGAGCGTCGTCATACGGTCCAGATCGAAGGTGTAGTCCTTGACCCTGGACGTCGAGAGATCCGCGTACTTGACCGCACCGATGCCCGCTTGCTCGGCGATGGTGTCGAGTTCAACGGCAGTCAGGTCGGGGTTCTTCTCGGCGACAACCGCGCGAACACGGGCAGACGCCTCGTCGAGCAAGCCCATCAACCGAACCGTCCCACCCGCACGGGTTTTGAACGGTTTGCCATCGGGTCCCAGGATCGTGCCGTACGCCACATGATCGACGCGGATCGCGTCAGTGAGCCAACCCACCCGCCGCGCCGCTTCGAAAATCAGCTGAAAGTGCAGGGCCTGCCGCGAGTCGGTGACATACAACAACCGGTCCGCGTGGAGCGAAGCGATCCGGTATCGGATGGTGGCCAGGTCGGTGCTGTCGTAGCCATAGCCACCGTCGCGTTTGCGGGCCATCAACACAACAGGCTGATCGTCCGGTCCTGTAACCTGCTCGGACAGCACGACAACGTCGCCGTCGCTATCGACGGCGACACCCTTGTCTACTAGTTCGGCAACGGTGTCAGCGAGCTGATCGTTGTAGAACGACTCGCCGACGTAGTCATCCGGGGTGAGCAGGACATCGAGCCGGTCATAGATCGCGCCGAACGCCTTCTCGGATTCCGCGACGATTTCCCGCCACCGCGCAACCGTGTCGGGGTCGCCGGCTTGCAACGCAACCACCCGGGTCCGCGCCCGGCCAGCGAACGACGGGTCTGAGTCGAATTCGGCGCGGGCAGCCTTGTACAGGCTGTCCAGCGCTGATACCGCGCTCGTATCAGCACCGAGTTCTTCTGTGTGCCAGGGCGATTCGGGATGCTCGTCGATGTACTGGATGAGCATCCCGAACTGGGTACCCCAGTCGCCGAGGTGGTTGGCACGGACGACGTCAGCGCCGAGGAAGCCGAAAACCCGGGCGAGGCTGTCACCGATGATCGTGGTCCGCAGATGCCCGACGTGCATCTCCTTCGCCACGTTCGGCGCGGAGTAGTCGATGACCACTCGATGCCCGTTCTCGGTGGCGGGTACACCGAGCCGGTCGTCAGCCAGCCGTGCGGCGACGCTTTCCCAGATCGCCCGATCAGTGAGGGAGATGTTCAAGAATCCAGGGCCCGACACCTGCACATCGGCTATCACACCATCGGTGAGATCGAGGTGAGTCGCGAGTTCGCCACCGAGTTGAGCCGGCTTCATTCCGACCTTCTTCGCCAACGGCAGCGCGGCATTGGATTGGAAATCTGCCCGATCGGATCGTCGCACTACCGGGTCCGCATCCGCCATCTCCGGGCGGACTCGCACGATCGCCTCCGACACAGCGGCAGCGACACGTCCGAGCAGCGGCAAAATACCGGCAGAGCTCACCTTGGATTCCTTTCGTGGGGATAGTGAGCCCATTGTCGCAGGTGCGTCATGCGGCCGGTGATCTCCGCGAGTTGCGGACCCTCATCGAGTTCGAGACGAAGCGAATCCAAATCCACTGAGGCGGTGAGCATCCAGCCGTCGCGAGTGATCAGCGATGTCCTCGGCAGCCGGTATTCGTCCGGGTACCACGCGGTCGCAGTTTCGCCAGTTCGTCGCGGTGGTGATTCAACCAGTTGCGTTGAACTCGCCATCGACCTCGGCTGGTGGCCACCGCGGGGGTGTCGACCTGGCTCAGGAACTGCTGCGTGATCCCCAACGCATCAGCGACCGCGGTCGGATTGGCCCGCCGGCAAGCCGGTACTCCCGACCGTCGGCGCCGCAGCACCGGTCCCCATCGCGCCGCAACCATCCAGACGACGTTTGCATCCCATCCACGATCGGCTCCTACCCAGCCAGTTCGTGACCGTCGAGAGTCGCGGTCGATGATTATTCGAGCAGATAAAAGGGCTCCCGCCACCGTTTTTCATTGCTGAGCAATCATTCGGTTGCAGGGCACCAGCCAATCACTACCGCTCGGCAAGGCCGTCCGTACCGAAAGGTGTGGGTGGCCTTTGTCGTTCACTAGGATCGTCAGGTGTCGCAGACGTGGATGCCGATATTCGGCTACAACAACAAGGTCGCCCCTGCGAGCGGAATGCTGCTCGGCGGGTCCATCGCCATTCTCATGGCGCACTGGCTCCCACTCTTCGAGATCGACGGCAGACGAGGCCGACGAAGCTACTCATTGTGGGATCTGCGCGAAGTCGGCGCCCCCGGCTTACCTCTGCTGGTCTTCGGCGCGGCCCTGCTGGTCGTTGCGGGTTCAGTCGCCTACCGCCGACACGTACCGAAAATATTGCTGTCCTGCCTCGTGGTCGCTGAAGTCCTCGGAATCCTGATCGCGCTGAGCACCGGATTCACGATCGCCTTCGCGAGCCTGGACTATCCAGCGTCCACTCCCATCGCGTTCAACCCCTGTCTGCTGATCCTCGTCGGCGGGCTCGCCGCCGCCCTTGTCGGCGCATGGCAGCAGCCGAAAATCCACGATCACCGACCCGAACCGGCCGAGTAGAACAGCTCTCCCCGCGATGAGCTAGCGGTAGTGGGCCGCGGCATCCAGGACGGCGGTTCGGTAGGAGGGGCCGAAGAGGGCGGCGTGGGCCAGCAGCAGGTGGAGTTGGTGGAGGGGGATTCGGGTCTGCCAGTCGGGAGCTAGGGGCTGAACTTCGTTGTAGGACGCGATGATTCGGACGAAGTGGGGGGCGCTGCCGAAGAGGGCGAGGGTGGCCAGGTCGGTTTCGCGGTGGCCGCCGTGGGCGGCGGGGTCGATCAGCCAGGGGGTGTCGGACGGGCCCCAGACGATGTTGCCGGGCCAGAGGTCGCCGTGGATTCGGGCGGGAGGTTCGGTGGGGGCTTCGATGTGGATCGACTCGATGAGGGTGGCGTCGGCGGCGTCCAGGGTGCCCGCGTCGACGGCGAGTTTCAGGTACGGCAGGATTCGGCGTTCGCGGTACCAGGTGGGCCAATCGTCACCGGGGGTGTTGTCGAGGGGCAGGCTCGCGAGGAAACCTTCTGTGACAGAGCCGAATTCGGGGGCGCCTGCGTGATGGGTGAGTGCCAGTCCCGCGCCGAATCGCTCGGCGGCGACGACGGTCGGCTCGGCATGGTCGATCCACTGCATCAACAGCAGTTCGTCGGTCTGCGCGTACAGCTGCGGCACCGCCACACCATCGGCCGCTCGCAGCCAGCGAAGCCCGTGCGCCTCCGCCGCGAAGAGACCTGGCGGGGCGGGCGCGGGCTCGGCGGTCGGGGCCGCGGATACCCCGCCGGGCCAGGTCTTCAGGAATAGCTGCGTCCCGTCGTCGAGTCCGATCCGCTCGGCGACGCTGATCGACCCGCCCGCGACGGGCGTCGTCCGTAGGCGCTGGTGCGCGAGAAAGGTCGGCAGCAGATGCGGGTTCGCGCGCAGATACGGCAGGTCCACGCCGCCATCTTGCCCACAACCGCCGACAACGATCAGCGAATCGGGAGATCCCCGGCCACACCATCGGCGCCGAAGCGCTGGAACCAGTTAGTGAACAGGTATTACTAAACACTGTTCATAAATATTGATGGCGTGGTTTCATCAAGGGGAACGTGTTCCACATCACGGTGCGAAGCCCGCGCACCGGATCGAAGGAGACTGCCGTGACCAGTACGAACATCCCCGCGGGATTCGATTTCACCGATCCCGATCTGCTCGCCACCCGATTGCCGATCGAGGAGTTCGCGCAGTTGCGGCGCACCGCACCGGTCTGGTGGTGCGCGCAGCCCGACCGCGCCAGCGGGTTCGACGACGGCGGGTACTGGGTGGTGTCCACGCTGGCCGACATCAAGGAGATATCGAAGAATCCGGAGGACTTCTCCTCACACGAGAACACCGCGATCATCCGCTTCAACGAGGAGACCACGCGCGAGCAGATCGACATGCTCGGCAATATGCTCATGCTGAACCTTGATCCGCCGCAGCACACCAAGATCCGGCGGATCGTGTCGAAGGGCTTCACCCCGCGTGCGGTGGAGAACCTGCGGGCCGCGCTCACCGAGCGGGCCGAGCGGATCGTCTGGGAGGCCAAGAAGTCCGGTCGCGGCGACTTCGTCGAGCAGATTGCGTGCGAGCTGCCGCTGCAGGCCATCGCCGAGCTGATCGGCGTGCCGCAGCAGGACCGGATGAAGCTGTTCGACTGGACCAATCAGATGATCTCCTACGACGATCCGGAGTTCGAGGGCAATCATCACACCGCGACCGCCGAGGTGATGGGCTACGCCTGGAACATGGCCGAACAACGGCGCGGCTGCCCCGCCTCCGACATCGTCACCCAGCTGGTCAACGCCGATGTCGACGGTGAGCACCTCGGTTCGGACGAGTTCGCGTTCTTCGTCATCCTGCTCGCGGTGGCGGGCAACGAGACCACCCGCAATTCGATCACCCACGGCATGAAGGCCTTCGTCGACAACCCGGACCAATGGGAGCTCTACAAGCAGCAGCGCCCGCGCACCGCGCCGGACGAGATCGTGCGCTGGGCGACACCGGTGACCGCGTTCCAGCGCACCGCGACGCGCGACCTGGAACTGGGCGGGCAGCAGATCAGGAAGGGCCAGCGAATCGGATTGTTCTACAGCTCGGCCAATTTCGACGAGACCGCGTTCGCCGACCCGTTCAGGTTCGACGTCCTGCGCGATCCCAATCCGCACGTCGGCTTCGGCGGCACCGGAACCCACTACTGTGTCGGCGCGAATCTCGCCCGCCTGGAGATCGACCTGATGTTCAATGCCATTGCCGACGCGATGCCGAACCTGCGCCAGGTCTCGGACCCGGTCCGGCTGCGCAGCGGCTGGCTCAACGGCATCAAGCGGTGGGAAGTCGAATACGCTTGAACCGAATCCGGATCGAAGGGGTGGCCGTGTGACGGGCAAGGCGCGTGGCCGGGTACCCGTCGTGACCGAGGCCGATATCCGGCGGGTCACGCGGGCGCTGCTGGCCGAGCACGGCCCCGATTCGGTGACGCTGCGCGCGATCGCGCGCGAACTCGGCGTCACCGCGCCCGCGCTGTACCGGCACTATTCCTCACGCGAGGAGTTGATCGAGCGGATGCGGGTGGAGTTCTGCGCTGATCTGGCCGAGTACCTCTCGACCGAGATCGAACCGCTGCCCGACGACGGCGCGGCGCAGTTCCTCGCCATCTGCCGGGGCTTCCGGCACTGGGCGTTGGCCAACCCGAGGGAATTCACCCTGGTGTTCGCCTCGCCCACCTCCGAGCGGTCGATGATGCACCGATTCGACGAACCCTTCGGGCGGATCTTCCTCGCCGCGGCGGGCAGGCTGCTGGCGAACTTCGAGATCGCGACCCCGCCGGGCGAGACCATCCCGGCCGCGCTGCGTGAGGACCTCATCGGCTTCCAGACCGAACTGCTCGCCATGCTGTCGGAGTCGGGACAGAAGTTCCCCGCCGAGAAGCTGGACCTGGGGGTGACGTATCTGATGGTGCAGATCTGGGTTCGACTGTTCGGCCACGTCACCCTCGAGGTGTTCGGCAACTATCCGATCCCCCTGGAAGATCCGGAGGTCATGTTCGACGCCATGCTCGCGGATCTGGCTCGCACCACCGGTTTCGCGGGCTGAGCCCCGCGTTCAGGGGAAAGGTGCCGCGGTGGACCAGCTTTCGCCCGCGACGACAACGTGGTCGAGGTAGCGCAGGCCGACCGTGCGGGCCGCTTGCTGGAGCAGGGTGCTGGCTCGGCGGTCATCGGGGCTGGGGGTCGGGTCGCCGGAGGGGTGGTTGTGGACCACGGCGAAGGCCCGGCCGTCGTGGCGCAGGACGGTATTGAGGATTTCCCGAACGGGAACGGCGACATGGTCGATGGCGCCCTCGGCGACGAAAGTCCGGTGGCGCAGGCGATTCTGGGTGTCGCAGACGAGAACGAGCAGTCGCTCCACGCGAGCACCCGCGAAGAGTGGGATCGCCACTGCCGCGATGTCTTCGGGGGTGGTGAGCTGAGGTAGCGCGTCGGTCGGCGTGCGAGAACGGGTGCCGAGGTGGAAAGCGGCGACGACGGTGGCGGCTTTGGCCGGGCCGATGCCCGCGCGGGCCGCCAGCTCTTCCGGACGCGCGCAGGCGAGTTCGGCCAATCCGCCGTAGTCGCCGATCAATCGGGCGGCGACCTCCAATGCGGAGCGACCACGAGTGCCCTGGCCGAGCAGCAAAGCCAGTAGCTCACCGTCGCTGAGCGCGTGCGGGCCGAGCGACAGCAAGCGCTCGCGCGGGCGTTGGGCGAGCGGCAAACTCGCGATCGGAACCGACATCGTTTCCCCCTGCGGATCGGTGACTGCTGTCGATGATCGCAGGGGGTACCGACAAGTCCGGGCTACCCCTCAGTCACCGTGTCGGTGACGAAACCCGAACCTGAATCCATCCCGTCAGGCGGGCTCCGCGCTGAAGACCGAATCGGCCATCAAACGTTCCAGATTGCGGAGCTGACGCTCGTGCACCACGATGCGACGCAGCGCCTCGTTGACGGTGGCGTTGCTATCGGCGGTGCCCATGATGTCGGCGGCGGCGGCCAGCAGACGCTGATCGAGATCTATTCGCAGGGTGCGCACGCATCCTCCTCTTCTTCGACCGCAATCTTGCGCGATGGCCGCTCGGCTCGTCCGCTAATTCACCGCGTCGTTACCGAAACCATGTGTTCGCAAGTCCGCACACCGGGGGATGACATCGGTCAGCAAGCACCGAGAAAACACTGTTCATCGCCGGAATTCACCGGTAGCCATCCCCGCAACTGCGCAGTTTGCGTAGTTGCGCGCGTCGTTGTTGTCGAGACGGCACGGCGGTGCTTGCCTGGAGTCATGTTCACCGAGGCCAAGCTCTACTCGCCGGTGACGCGCGAGCGTGACGGCGACGTGACGGTGCACCTGAGCGATGACCACCCCGGCAGCCGCGACGAGCACTACCGCGCGCGCCGCAACGCCATCGCCGCCATCGCGCTCGACTACTCCCCCGGCGCCCCCGTACCCCACATCGACTACACCGACGACGAACAGCGGGTATGGCGGATCGCCTCGACGGAGCTGGCCCGCAAACACGAGATCTACGCCTGCCGCGCGATCAGGCAGGCAGCGGGCAACCTCGCCCTCCCCAGCGATCACATTCCGCAACTCGACGAGGTGTCACGGCTGCTGACCCCCCTCACCGGCTTCCGCTACGTGCCCGCCGCCGGCCTCGTTCCACTACGCGAGTTCTTCGGTTCCTTCGCCGAGCGCACCTTCCACTCCACCCAGTACATCCGCCACCACCGCGCCCCGCTGTACACCCCGGAACCCGACGCGATCCACGAGATCATCGGCCACGCCAGCCAGCTCGCCGACCCGCGTTTCGCCGCACTGTACGAGACGGTCGGCACCGCGGTGGCGCGGCTGGAAACCGACAGCGCGCTGAAGTTCCTCGCCGATGTCTTCTGGTTCTCGCTCGAGTTCGGCGTGGTCCGGGAGAACGGCGAAATCCGCTGCTACGGAGCCGGACTGCTGTCCTCCTATGGCGAGATCGACGAATTCCGACAGGCGCGATTACATCCGCTCGATGTCGCGGTGATGGGCACCATCGCCTACGACATCACTCATTACCAGCCGGTACTGTTCTGTGCGGATTCGGTGGATCAGATCGTCGGCGTGCTCGGCGAATTCTTCGCGACCATGACCGACGAGACACCGGCCGAGCTCGGCCTTCGCGCCCAGCCCGTCTCGTAGCTATCTTTCGAAATCGTTGCTACAGAACACAGTTCGACATTCCGCGTTTCTCACTTATTGGGACCCGGCACGCGCGGCCGTTGCTCGGCTGTTACCTTCGACCCGTTCTTCGAGCTTTTGAAAGGGTCGGGTAGACCGAAAATGACTGTGGACGCGACAGATACGCAGGCCGAGCAGAACCCGGAACCGGAAGCACCCCTGTGGCTACAGGGCCGGGAAGCCGTGATCGCCGCCGCGACGCCGGAGCAATGGCGTGGCGACGTTCCCGACTATCACCTGAGCCACGAGGTGATCCCGCGCGAGCGCAGCGTCGAGCACGCGCCCGGTTCGCTGGAGGCGATCGTCGAGGACCTGGTGAAGGTCTTCGAGATGGAGGTCTCGCACAAGGCCGACCCCGCGACCTGGCTGTCGGTGGTGGCCGAACACTACCGGGGCCGGGTCAACGGCGGGACGTGGCAGGACGCCGAGGAGTTCGCTCGGATCGGCAGCTACAACATCCTGATCGGCGACAACCCCTACTACGAATCCGCGAACGAGACCTTCGAGTCCTCGCACCACATCTTCCACACCGCCTTCCCCGGCGGGTTCTTCTGGGAGGTTCAGGAAGTGCTGTCGGGCCCGCCCACGGTGAGCTTCCGCTGGCGGCACTGGGGCAAGTTCGAGGGCGAGTACAAGGGCCACCAGCCCACCGGTGAGCGGATCGAGATGTTCGGTGTGACCATCGCGCGGGTCAGCGAGGATCTGCGCATCCTCGAGCTGGAGCACTTCTACGACAACAACCAGCTGCTCGGCCCGCTGGCCCACGGCTGCCCGGTGCAGCGCTCCTGAGGTGACTCAGCGCCCTTCGGCGGTTGCGTCGAAGGGCATCCCGGCGGCGAGGAAATCCAAGATCTCGCCGATGTTCTCGCTGGTGATCGGCGTGCGGTTCGCGGTGGCGAGCAGCGCGCCGACCATCGCGCCCGCGGCCGCGCGCACCTCGAAGTCGTCGGCGGGGCGGCCGAGATACTCAGCCATCAGTTGACTGCCGAGGTCGATATTGCGCTGGAACTCCAGCCCGACGGCCGACCGTAGCTCGGGCACATGAGTGAGCAGCGCTTGCCGTTCCTCTTCGAACGCGGCGTCGGCGGGCGACAACGCCGCGAACACCTCGATGGTCGCCGCGCGCAGAACCACGAACGGGTGCAGTCCGCGCGGTTGCGCCGCGATGGCCTCGTACAGGAGTGCGTCCAGGTCGTCGGCGACGACCAACTGTTCCTTGGTCGGGAAATAGCGGAAGAAGGTACTCGGCGAGACGTCGGCGGCCGCGGCGATCTGTTCGATCGTCGTCGCGTTGTAGCCCTGTTCGCGAAACAGCGCGAACGCCTCGACCCTGATCCTGCGACGGGTCCGCTCCTTCTTCCGCTCCCGGAGCGACATCTCAGGCTGCATGCACCGATTCTGCCGCATGCGGTGCGTCGTCGGCACCGCCCGCCCGCAGCCGCACGAACAACGCGGCCGCGATCGCCGACGCCAGGCACAGCGCCGCGCACACCCACAGCATGACGTCCATCCCGGTAACGAACGCCTGCTGCACCTGAGCGAGCATCGCCGCGTCCTGCGCGTGCCGGGCCACCGCGACACCGGCGGCGATCCCGTCGGAGATCGGTTCCCGGTTCAGCTCCCCGAGATCCCCGCGATACGCGGTGACGAGCACACTGCCGAGCACCGCCACCCCGATCGTGCCGCCTGCCTGGCGCAGCGCCTGCATCAGCGCCGAGCCCGAACCCGCCCGTTCGGCCGCGAGGTCACCCATCGCCAGGCCCATCGCGGTCGGCATCACCAGTCCCATGCCCGCGCCGAGAACGGTGATCCACAACGCGGTGAGGCCGTAGCCACTGTCGACCCGGGTGAGCGCGCCGAGCGTGGTCCCCGCGGCGAGCACGAGGAACCCGGCCACCAGCACAACCCGTGCGCCCAGGCGCGGCAACAGCCGGTCGACCACTCTGCTGCCCACGATCAGGCCGCCGATCATCGGCAACAACCGCAGTCCACTGCCGAGCGCGTCCACGCCGAGCACCGCCTGGAAATACTGCGGCACGGTGAAGAACATGCCGAACATCGCGAAGTTGACCAGAATGAGAAACGCTGTTCCCCAACAGAATCTCGCGGATCGGAAGAGGCCGAGGTCGATCAGCGGATGAGGGGCGCGACGCTGCCACCACAGGAACCCGGCCGATGTCGCGACGGCGGCGGCGATGATCGCCCAGGACGTGCTGTCACTCCAGCCCTTCTCCCCGATTCGAATGAAGCCGTACGTCAGTCCGAGCATTCCGACCGCCGAGGCGATCGCACCGGGAACATCGACCGGAAAGCGGTTGTCGGCGCGCGACTCCGGGACGAGCAGCGCAACGGCCAGCGCCCCGACGATCACCATCGGCACATTGAGCAGGAACACCGATCCCCACCAGAAATGGTTGAGCAGCCAGCCGCCGACGATCGGTCCGAGCGGCAGTCCGATCGCCGTCGAGGTGATCCAGATCGTCAGCGCGCGCTGCCGTTGCGCCGGATCGGGAAACAGCACCGGCAGCACGGCCATCGACAGCGGCATCGTCGCGGCCGCGGCGATGCCGAGGACAGCGCGCGCGGCGATGAGGACCGCCGACGAGTCGGCGAACGCGCAGGCGATCGACGAGAGACCGAACAGCACGAGAGCGCCGAGCAGGAATCGCTTACGACCGTATCGGTCGCCGAGCGCGCCCGCGGGCAGCATGAAGGCGGCGAGGGCAAGGGTGTACGCGCCGCTGAACCATTGCAGCGCACCGGTATTCGCGTGAAGGTCGACCGCCAGGGTCGGTAGCGCGACGGTGAGCACGGTGACGTCGAGTCCGATGGTGAGCATCGCCACGGCGAGCGCGCCGAGCGCGAGCCAGCGGCGGGCGTCTTCTGTCCGCATTTCTCCTCCGATATGATAGTTACTACCTTTTGATAGTAGCTCTCATTTGATGGTTGATGTCAATACCTCGTCGATAGTCGGGCCTGTCGGCGCGTGGACCGGCGAACGCGCCACCGCGGCGACTATTAGGCTGCGAGGCGATGAGAATTCGTGAAGTCGGCCTGCGCGCCGCATGCTTTCTCGGCGCTGCCGTCGCTGTCACCGCTCTCGCAGGCGCTCCCGCGGTCGCCGTCCCCGCCACCGACCGGCCACCGGTCAGCGGCCCGACGACCACACCCCCGTTCACCACCCCGAACACCGACGACTGCCCGCAGAAGACACAACCGCCCGCCCCGATCGACGAGTCGGAGGTTCCCGAACCCGGCGATCCGACGCCGAGCCCGCTGCCGGTTCCCGCCACCGCCATCGGCGGTCAGCGCATGGGCGAGTGCGGCGTGCTGCTGCCCGCCGGCGCGCCCCCGCCGCCCGCCGAGATCTCCGCGACGTCCTGGATGGTGTCGGATCTCGACACCGGGCGCGTACTCGCCGCCAAGGATCCGCACGGCCGCTACCGCCCCGCCAGCACCATCAAGGTCGCTCTCGCCATCGTGGCGCTGCGCAGTCTGGATCTGAACAAGGTCGTGGTCGGCACCCAGGCCGACGCCGACGTCGACGGCACCAGGGTGGGCATCGGACCCGGCGGGCGCTACACCAATCGCCAGCTCATGCAGGCCCTGATCATGTGCTCGGGCAACGACGCCGCCCACGCCATCGCCACCCAACTCGGTGGCGACAAGGCCGCCGTGGCGAAGATGAACGAGGTCGCGAAGACATTGCGCGCGTTGGATACTCGCGCGGCGACCCCGTCCGGCCTCGACGGCCCCGGCATGAGTACCTCGGCCTACGACCTGTCGGTGCTGTTCCGCGAGGCGATGAGCATCCCATTGTTCGCCGAACTGATCCACACCGAACAGGTGGACTTCCCCGGCTTCCCGGCCGACCCCAAGATCCCCGGCGACGTGGACCACCCCGGGTTCCCGATCGCCAATGACAACCAGCTGCTCTACAACTACGCGGGCGCGATCGGCGGCAAGACCGGTTTCACCGACGACGCCCGTCAGACCTTCGTCGCCGCCGCCGAACGCGACGGCCACCGCCTCGTCGTCACCCTGCTCAAAGCCGACGTGCGCCCGATCCGCCCCTGGGAGCAGGCCGCCCGGCTACTGGACTACGGTTTCACCCTCGACACCGACGCCCGAGTGGGCAAACTCCCCGAATCAGGCAGCGCGGCAGTACAACCCAGCGTCCCCCTGGCATCGCCCCCACCGCGCGCCGACGGCACCCGAACCGAGCCCGAACAACCGGCACACCAGGGCGCCCGCATCGCCACCCTGATCGGCGGCCCCGTGCTGATCCTCGTACTGCTGCTCCTGGCGCGTAAGGCATTGCGCCGCAGGCCCTGACACCTGGCGCTACCGCCGCCTGCCGACGAGCATCAGGGCGAGCGCCGCCACCGCCCCGGCGCCGAAATAGGCGGCGCCGGTTCCGGTCGACATGCCGTGGTCGACCGCGCGAGGCCGGATGACCACCGCGTCCGGCGGCGCGATCGCCGCGGCGCGTTCGTTGTCCGAGGACGTCGCCGCCCACGCCGTCGCGAACAACAGGATCCGATAGGACATGTAGCTGAACACCATCAGGCCGATGATCGACCCGAAGGTCGCGCCCACCGGGCTGGACAGCACCGCCCGCAGGTAGATCGCACCGATGATCTTGAAGATCTCGAAGGCCACCGCCGCCAGCATCGCCGCCCGCGCCGCGCTGCGCAACGAGACCGGTTCGCGGGGCATTCGCGCGATGATCCAGGCGAACACCGCCCACGACGCGAGCAACCCGAGCGCGATCGAGATCAGCCGCAACACCAGCGACGAACCGGGCAGATGATCCGCCCCCAGCAGTTCGAGCAGCCCCTTGCCCAGCCCGCTCGCGGACACCGCCGACAGGCCGAGCGACACCACGAAGGCCAGCCCGAGGCCGACCAGGGCGCCGAGATCGGACAGTTTGGCCAGCCACCAGGGCTTTTCCGGGCTCTGGCTCGCCCACTGTTCGGTGAGCGCGGCCCGCAGATTCGAGATCCAGCCGAGCCCGGTGTAGAGCCCGACCAGCAGGCCGATGACGCCGACCGTGCCCCGGGAGTTCATCGCCTGGTCGATGAGGTCGTTGATCTGAGTACCGAAGGAGCTGGGAATCTTCTCGACGACCTTGTCCTGAAGCTCGGCCAGCAGGTCCGGCTGTCCGGCCAGAATGAAACCGGCCACCGAGAACGCGACCATCAGCAGCGGAAACAGCGACAGCACAGTGAAATACGTGATGCCGGCGGCGAAGAAGTCACCGCGCTGGCTCTGGAACCGCCCACCGGCCCTGACCAGATGATCCAGCCAGGGCCTGCGTCCGATCTGCCTCTCGATCGCCGCCGAGATGTTCTCGATCAACTGCATGACACGCGCCCCTTCAGCGAAAATCCCAGGTGCGCAACGGGTCAGCGAGCGAGGAAGCCAACCCGGTCGTACACCTGAGCGAGTGTGTTGCCTGCGATCTCACGCGCCCGCTCGGCACCCGCGGCCAGCACCCGGTCCAGTTCCGCCTGATCGGACAGGTAGTCCTGCACCCTCTTCTGCACCGGTGTCACGAATTCGACGAGCGCGTCGGCCACCTCGGCCTTGAGATCACCGTAGCCCTTACCCTCGAAGTTAGCCTCGAGGTCGACGATCGGGGTTTCGCGCAGCGAGCTCAGGATCACCAGCAGGTTGCTCACACCCGCCTTGTTCTCCGGGTCGTAGCGGATCTCGCGTTCGGTGTCGGTGACCGCCGAGCGGACCCGCTTGGCGGTGATCTTCGGGTCGTCGAGCAGGTTGATCAGCCCGGCGTCGCTGGCGGCCGACTTGCTCATCTTCGAGGTCGGATCCTGCAGATCGAAGATCTTCGCGGTGCCCTTCACGATGTGCGGTTCGGGCACGACGAAGGTCTTCTTGTAGCGAGTGTTGAAGCGCTGGGCCAGATTTCGGGTCAGTTCGAGGTGCTGACGCTGATCTTCGCCGACCGGTACCTGGTGCGGGCGGTAGAGCAGGATGTCGGCGGCCATCAGAACCGGGTAGGTGAACAGGCCGACGGTCGCGTTGTCGGCGCCCTGTTTGACCGACTTGTCCTTGAACTGAGTCATCCGGCCCGCTTCACCGAAACCGGTGATGCAGCTCAGCACCCACGCCAGCTCCGCGTGCTCGGGCACCTGGCTCTGCACGAACAGCGTGGACTTGGCGGGGTCGATGCCGAGCGCGAGCAGCTGGGCCGCGGCGGACTTGGTGCGCGCGCGCAACGCCTTGGGATCCTGGCTGACGGTGATCGCGTGCATATCGGGAATGAAGTACAGCGCGTCGTACTCGTCCTGCATCGTCACCCAGTACTGCAGCGCACCCAGGTAGTTGCCGAGGTGGAAGGAGTCGCTGGTGGGCTGGATGCCCGACAGCACCCGCTGCTTGCGGTCGGCCGTCGCGGCCGGGGCAGGACTGGACATACCCCAATCTTTCCATGGGCGTCGAGCGGTATTTTCCGGCGGCCCTCCCGAGGCCCCCGCGTGGTTACGCCGCGCCGGGGCCGCCGGTTCGCACCGCGGAATGTCGCTGCGCCCAGTTGCGCGGATCGACGCCGGGCATGCTCGGGTGCCCCGTCTTCACCATGTGTTGCTCGCGACGGGCCAGCAGCTTGTAGGAGGGGGCGCTCGGTCCGGCGAGGGTGCTCGCGAGTACCCGGGGCGCCAACGGTGGGGCGAGGTGGGCGGTCCGGATGCCGGTGCACAACGCGCGGTGGGCGAGTTCGTCGGCGATGCCCCATTCGATGCCGTACATCTGCCGGATCCGGGCCGGGAGGCTGCCCTGCACGAGCAGATACAGCGCCGTACCGACCTGCTCGGCGGGCGGACGCTGCCGGTAGGCCTTGCGATGGCCGGCCAGGTAGGAACCGACCAGGGCCGCCTCCTCGGTGAGGAACAGTTCGGTGGAGTTCAGGTAGGTGTCGAAGTAGCGGCGGAAGGCCGGGTAGTCGGCGGGCGCGGCGTCGCGCGGCATGCCGAACAGCTCGCCCCAGCGAACGTAGTCCTGGTAGAGGTCTTCGCGTTCGGTGGCGGTGAGTTCGCGCACGAGCCGGTCGTGCATCACCTCGGCCGAATCGAAGGTGAAGGCCATGGTCATGAACATCAGGTGCGGATCGTGGGCGGCGTAGGCGGTGCCCGCGCGATGGTGCGCGCCCGCGTCTTCGGGCAGGGTGCCGACCACCGCGTCGTGCTTGCGCCGGGTGAAGGCCAGCGCGCGATCGGCCTCTGCCTTGCTGCCGAGGAAGACCGCTTCGAACAGCGCTCCGGTGACGGCCAGCCGGGTATAGGGGGTTGCCCGATGGGTGGTGTGTTCACTGGTGCCGACGAACAGCAGCGGGTGCACCGCGCCGATCACCAACGCCCGCACGCCGTAGGTCAGACCGACCGCGCGCTTGCTCATCACCCGCCGGATCATCGAATCGTCGGCGAAATATCCGGGTTCGCCGTGCCTGGTAGACATGCTGCGCCTCCTCGTCGAGTGCATCTGGCAATAGAGTCCCCCAGATTTGTAATTCTGACAAGAGCCTCCACCGAAACACCATGAGAGATTGGCGGCACGCACAATGGACGCTGTGGCAGCACAACGGACATACGGTGGCGTTTCGGCACAGGAGCGACAGGCCCAGCGACGGACCGCACTGCTGGACGCGGCACTCGACCTGGTCTCCACCGATGCCAAGCTCACCGTCGCCGGTCTCTGCGCGCGCGCCGGCCTGAACGAGCGGTACTACTACGAGAGTTTCGACAAGCGCGACGACGTACTGGAAGCCCTGCTCGACCGCATCGCGCACGAACTCACCACGGCGATCGCGACCGCACTGGCCGCCGCGCCCGCGGACAGCCGCCTGCAGGCCCACGCCGCGATCGACGCGGGCATCTCGGTGCTCGTCGACGACCCACGCAAGGCCCGCACCGCGCTGATCGCCGGAATGGCGACGCCGGAACTTCGCGCCCGCACCGCCAGGACGGTGCGCGCGTTCGCCCGGCTGGTCGCCGCCGAGGGCACCGGCTTCTACGGCGGCGACGTCCCACGGAATGTGGTCGACTTCCGGGCGATCTACCTGGTCGGCGGCATGACCCAGGCCCTCACGACCTGGCTCGCGGGCGATCTCGACCTCACCCGCGAGGAACTGGTCGACCAGATCACCGACGTCTTCGTGCTCCTCGGCGACGATCTGGCCGACCGCTACCGCTGAGAGCACTGCTTTGCCGCTATCGGCTACGCCTATCCGGCTAACGCGGCAGGCAGTAGCCGGGCGGAACGTCGCACTCCGAGGAGCCCGAGGCGATCTCGACAATATCGAGGAGAATCCCGTCGATGAGCGCGCTCGACCCCGAGGACGGTTCCCCGATCAGCGCAGCCTGCTGCGTGCTCGCGGGCTGAGCCGGGAGCGGCACGCAGACGTCGAGCATGATGCCGTCACACTTCTGGGCAGAGCCGGACGAGAGCGCGAGCAACAGGGCGCCGAGTAGATTGCTCGACCCCGACGAGGCTTCGGCGATCGCCGCAGGCTCGGCGTCGGGCCGCACCGCGACATCGGCCGTCGCCGGGCCGACAGCTGTCGCCGAGATTGCGCCGAAAATACTCGCGCTCAACAGAATTCGCTTCATCAGATACTCCTCGCCGCAGCCTCGGGTGGCCGCACGGCGATGACAGTAAGCGGACTGATCAGTCAGCGACAGACACCAATTGAGGTGGCATCGAAACCGGGGACAGTGAAACCGGATTCGCGTCAGTCGGTCAGGGCCACCGCGCCGAAGGTTTCCGGATCGCCTTGCAGCACCACCCGGAACGCCACCTCACGACGCGCCCAGTAGGCAGCGCAGTCGCGCATGGCGGCGTCGAACCAGGCGCGTTCGGTGGGTTGCTCGCCGAGCAGGTCGTCGGCCGTGCGGATCACCGCGACGTAGCCCGGGGCGGCACCGACGAAATCGTCCAGGTCACGCAGGCATTCGTCGAAGGAGTCCTTGTTGGCGCCGAAGTAGTACGGGAACTGGAAGGCGGCGGCGAATTCGTCGAAGAGTTCGCCGGTGGTGCGCATCTTGGCGCCGCGGAGTTCGCGGACGCGGTAGTCGGCGGGCGAGTCGTAGCGCACGCCGCTGAACTGGTTCGCGTCCACCGCCAGCGCGCCGAGCACCGGCGCCGTGGTCGCGGCCGGCGCCTCGACGGTAGGGCGAGCAAGGAACTGCGACAGCGTCATTCGCGAAGTCATCAGCGCATCCTCGTGAAGGTTTCATAGTGGTCGCCGGTGTACCAGGCCGAGCCGTCGCTGCCGGTGACGATGCGCTCGGCGTCACGACCGCGGTTGGGCTGCTTGGGATTCACGTCCCACTCCTGATATTTCACCGCCTTGCCCGCTGAATCCTTGGGCGGCAATGTGGTTGCGCGGTTCATGAACTGCTCGCCGCCCTTGGTGCCCGGCGCGTCGGCCGAACCCGGCCAGCGCCCCGCGTCGATCTCGACGAGGGTGACATAGGCGCGGTCGGGCACACCCGCGGTCTTGGTGACCGGCGAGGCCGACGAATTCCCGGCGGGCGGACCGGGTTTCGGCGCGCTCGCGCTGGTGGTGATCCCGGCGACGGCACGCGTGGTCGACGTGACGGTGGCGCTGTCGCTACCGCGACCACCGAACACGGTGAGCCCGATGGCAGCCAGAACGAGGACGAGCCCACCGAGCAGGCCGAGAGTCTTGCGTGAGAGTTTCATCGATATTGGACAGTAACGGGCGCGTGGTCGGACCACCGCTGGTCGTAGGCGTCAGCGCGTTCGACGACGGCCTGCTTGGCGCGATCGGTCAGCTCGCCGAGGGCCAGCTGGTAATCGATGCGCCAGCCGGAGTCGTTGTCGAAGGCGCGGCCGCGGTAGGACCACCAGCTGTAGGGGCCCGCGACGTCGGGGTGCAGGGCGCGCACCACGTCGACGTAGCCGGCGGCGAGCAGGTCGGCGATCCAGGCGCGCTCCTCGGGCAGGAAGCCCGCGGACTTCTGGTTGCCCTTCCAGTTCTTCAGGTCCACTTCGGCGGGGGCGATGTTCCAGTCGCCGCTCACCACGAACTCGCCGGTGCGCGACTTCAGGTAGGCACCGAGCTCGGCCATGAACCGGTACTTCTCGTCCTGCTTGGGGGTGTTCTCCTCCCCCGAGTGCACGTAGACGCTGGCCGCGGTCACGTCGCCGAAATCTGCCTCGATATAGCGGCCGGCGTCCGCGAACTCGGTGCTGCCGAACCCGATGCGCACGGCATCGGGCGCGCGTCGCGACAGGATCCCCACGCCGGCGCGGCCCTTGGATTCCGGCTCGGCATGGGAGAGCACCCACCCCGCGTGGAGCGCGGGGGCCAACGCCGCCGCGGTCTGCGCGTCGGTGGCTCTGGTCTCCTGTAGGCAGACGATGTCGGCTTCGGTCGCCGCCAACCAGGCGATCATGCCCTTGGTCGATGCGGCTCGGACACCGTTTACGTTCACAGTCGAGAGGATTATCGGCACCGTACGACCGTACAATGCAGGCAGGGATGCTCCCCCGGACACCGTCGTCCAGGAAGGGGTGATGACGATGACGTCACGCACCGCCAAGTCCGCCGCCCGCTCCACGCCCGTCGCGGCGTTGCACATCGGGTCCGGCGACCCGGTCTTGTTGTTGCACGGATTCCTGCTGTCGCCGCACTGCTGGGAGCAGGTCGCGCAGCGGATGTCGGCGCATTGCGAGGTGTACGCGCCCGCGTTCGCCGGGCACTGGGGTGGCCCGAAGGTCGAAGGGTGGGCACTGGATGTGTACGCCCTGGCCGATCAGATCGAGGACCAGCTCGACGAGCTGGGTTGGCGCACCTGCCATATCGCGGGCAATTCGCTCGGTGGCTGGGTCGGCCTCGAGTTGGCGCGCCGCGGCCGGGCTCGCACGCTCACCACGATCGCCGCGGCGGGCGGCTGGGCGTCGCCGTCGCTGAGCCAGGTCAGGGTCGGCGTGAAGTTCGCGTCGATGATCCCCTTCATCGAGATCGGCAAGCTACTGGGCGGGGTGGCCATCAACAACGCGCTCGTGCAGCAGGTGGCCGCGTTGCTGGTCACCAAACGAACCAGCGCCGTCGCCCGCCGTGATCTGGCGACAACGCTCACCGCGGTGCTGCATTGCGAGGCGATGATCCCGCTCATCCTCGGCAGCCTGCGCGCGCCGGGCATGGACGACCTGGGCGAGCTGAGCACCCCGGTGCGGATGCTGCTCGCCGAATACGACCGGATCATCCCCAACAGCGTGTACGCCACCCGCTACCTGCGCGAGCTGCCCGAGTCGGCGGATCGGATCCTGGTGCACGGGGTGGGGCATGTGCCGATGCTGGAGGCGCCCGACCGGATCGCCACGCTGATCGCCGAGCACATCTACGCCAGCCGCGGACACCTGCGCGCGGTGTGAATACGCGAAATCCCGGCCGCGACAATGCTGTTCGCGGCCGGGGTCGGCGTTACTTGCCGAGCAGACCCTTGGCGATGTGGGTCACCTGGATCTCGTTGCTGCCCGCGTAGATCATCAGCGACTTCGCGTCACGGGCGAGCTGCTCGACCCGGTATTCGCTCATATAACCGTTGCCGCCGAACAATTGCACCGCCTCCATCGCCACCTCGGTGGCGGCCTCGGAGCAATACAGCTTCATCGCCGATGCTTCGGCCAGGCTCGGCGGTTTGCCCGCCCGGCCACGCTCGAGCACATTGAACACCATGTTGCGCACATTGATTCGCGCGACTTCCATCTTGGCCAGTTTGAGCTGGATCAGCTGGAAGCGCCCGATCTCCTGACCCCACAGCGTGCGGTCACGCGCGTAATCGACACAGAGCCGGTGACATTCGTCGATCACGCCCAGCGCCATGAATCCGACACCGATCCGCTCGGCGGTGAAACTGGCTCTGGCGCTTTCTCTTCCGTCGCCGCCCTGGTGATCTTCGGTCTCGCCGAGCAAGCGATCCTTGCCCAAGCGGACATTGTCGAAGAACAACTCGCCGGTCGGTGAGGAATGCAAGCCCATCTTCTTGAACGGTTTGCCCTGGGTGAGGCCGTCCATGTCCTTGTCGAGCACGAACGTGAGCACCTTGCGGTCACGTTTGTCGGCGCCGTCGCCCTCGTCGAGCTTGGCGTAGACGATCATCACGTCGGCGAACGGTCCGTTGGTGATGAAGGTCTTCTGGCCGTTGAGGATGTAGTCCTCGCCGTCGCGTTCGACGCGAGTCTTCATGCCGCCGAACGCGTCCGAGCCCGAATCCGGCTCGGTGATCGCCCAGGACGCCACCTTGCGCAGCGTCACGATGTCGGCCAGCCAGCGCTGCTTCTGCGCGAGAGTGCCACGCGAGATGATGGTGGTGGCGCCGAGCCCGATGCTCACCCCGAGGGCGGACACCATACCCATACAGACGCCAGATAATTCGCTGATCAGCACCGCCATCATGGACTGCTGATCGCCGAAGGGACTACCCGACTTCTTGCCGCCTTCGCTCGGCTCCGCCGATTCTCTGGCGAGCATTTTCGCGACGGCGTCCTCGCCCATCGAATCGATCCCGAACTGACTGAACAGCTTGCGCAGGATCGGATAGGGCAGCATCTCACCGCTGTCGAGGGCGTCGAGGTTCGGCCGGACCTCCTTGTCGATGAACGCCCGCACGGCGTCGCGGACCATCAGGTCGGTCTCGGACCATTCGAACACTGTCGTCTCCTCCACGCTCGCTCCGCCCAAAAACATACACGCGTGCTTGTTTTTTCGGGGCCGATTCGGTGAGCCCGGTCACCATCGGTCCGCGTAACAGCGGCGTAACGAATCGGAAAATTCGCGTCTACATCGATACAGGACCGTCTGTGAGTCGCCGGTTACGTGCGGCAGCGGATGAAGGAGAGCGGGAAATGGCCGGAGCAGATACTGCCGCCACAGAGACACTCGAGGACTACACGCTGCGTTTCGCCCCGCGGAGCTACCGCAAATGGAGCCCCGCGGTCGTTGGAATCTCCGCACTCGGCGGCATCGCCTACCTCGCCGATTTCGCGATCGGCGCGAATATCGGCATCGCCCACGGCACCGGAAACGCCCTGATCGGCATCGGTATCTTCGCCGTGGTCGTGATGCTCACCGGATTTCCGCTCGCCTATTACGCGGCGCGCTACAACATCGATCTGGACCTGATCACGCGCGGCAGCGGATTCGGCTACTACGGCTCCGTGATCACCAATATCGTGTTCGCTTCGTTCACGTTCATCTTTTTCGCGCTCGAAGGTTCGATCATGGCCCAGGGCTTGTTATTGGGTCTCGGAATTCCCTTGTGGCTGGGCTATCTCGCCTCCACGATCATCATCTTCCCGCTGGTCATCTACGGGATGAACACGCTGGCCAAACTCCAGGTGTGGACCACTCCCCTGTGGCTGCTGCTGATGGTGGCGCCGTTCGGTTTCCTGCTGGTGCGCCACCCCGATTCGGTGGGTTCGTTCTTCGCCTACGGCGGCGAGAACGGTGCGGGCGTGAGTGTTTCGGGCGCGCTGCTGGCGGCGGGCGTGTGTCTGTCGCTGATCGCCCAGATCGCCGAACAGATCGACTACCTGCGCTTCATGCCGCCGCGCACGCCACAGAACCGGGCCAAGTGGTGGGGCTGGATGCTGCTGGCCGGTCCCGGCTGGGTGCTGTTCGGCGCGGCCAAGCAGGTCGTCGGCCTGTTCCTCGCGGTGTACCTGATCGCGAATCTGCCCGCCGCACAAAGCATCGCCAATCAACCGGTGCACCAGTTCCTGGAGATCTACAAGGACATGGTGCCGGGCTGGCTGGCCATGACGCTGGCCGTGGTGCTGGTGGTCATCAGCCAGGTCAAGATCAACGTCACCAACGCCTACTCGGGCTCGCTGGCCTGGACCAACTCCTACACCCGCGTCACCAAGACCTACCCGGGGCGCCTGGTGTTCCTGGTGGTCAACCTGGGTGTCGCGCTGGTGCTGATGGAAGCGAACATGTTCGACTTCCTCAACAACATCCTCGGCTTCTACGCCAACTGCGGCATCGCCTGGATCGTCACCGTGGCCACCGATATCGCGGTGAACAAGTACCTGCTGAAGATCTCGCCGAAGGTGCCGGAGTTCCGGCGCGGCATGCTCTACGACTTCAACCCGGTGGGCCTGGTCGGCTTCGGGCTGTCGGCGGTGCTGTCGATCATGACCTTCTTCGGCCTGTTCGGTGACCTGCTGAAGCCGTACTCGCCGCTGGTCGCGGTCCTGGTCGCCTTCATCGCGACCCCGCTCACCGCGATCGCCACCAAGGGCAAGTACTACCTGCGACGCACCGACGACGGCATCGAGGCGCCGATGTTCGACGAACACGGCAACCCCTCCGGCGAACTGCTCACCTGCCACGTCACCGGCCTGGACTTCGAACGCCCGGACATGATCGCCTCGGCGGTCCCCGGTCCCGAAGGCGAGATCCAATACATCAGCTCGCTGGCACTGTCCACGGACAAGGACGGAAAGCACCTGCTGCCCAGAGGGTGATGAGTTTCTGGGGTGTTGGCGCGCTCGAGTCGTGGTGGGCCCGTGGCGATGCGCGGCCGGTTTCAGACCAATCTTCGGACGATCGGTAGCGGGAGGATGCGCAGTGCGAAGCCCAACGGGACCCACGGCCAGCTGGGTACGTAGGCGTCGGTGCGGCGCTTCTCGATCGCGGCGACCATCGCGCGGACGCCGGTTTCGGTGTCCACCAGGAACTTCGGCTGGTGCTTGACGCGGTCGTTCATCTCCGAGCGGATGTATCCGGGGTAGATCACCGACACGTCGACGCCCGGGATCGCCTCCGCTCGCACGCCTTCGGCCAGCGCGGCGACGCCCGCCTTGGTGGCCGCGTAGGTGGTGAGGGTCCTCGGCATGCCGCGCAGGCCGGAGATCGAGGAGATCATCACCAGGTGGCCGCGGCCCTGCGCGCGGAAGATCGTCAACGCCGCTTCGCTCTGCGCGAGTGCGGCGAGGAAATTCACCACGGCGGTCTCACGATTGGCCCGGTGCTGCCCGGTGCCCAGCGGCGCGCCCTTGCCGAGGCCCGCGTTGACGATCACGCGGTCGATCGTGCCGAATTCCGCGGCGAACTCGTCGAAGACGGTGAACACCGCCGCGTCATCGACGACGTCGAGCTGCTTCACCGAGACCACGCGGTCGGGGTGGTCGGCGAGGATCCGCGCGCGCAGTTCGTCGAGACGCTCGGTCCGGCGAGCGCACAGGCCGAGGTCGTACCCGAGCGCGGCGAACTGGCGGGCCATCTCGGCGCCGAGCCCGGAGCTGGCGCCGGTGATCAGGATGGTGCCCCGGCTCACGAGAGCACGTCCACGGCGGGTAGTAGGTAGTCGATCAACGATGTCATGCCCTCACGCTATCCAGCCGACGCCTGCCATGGAGCAGATCCCCTCGCTATCGCTGGTCGGGATGTGTCACGGGCACCATCGTTGGCTCCGGTGACACCCGTGGTGCCGCCGGCACAGGTCAGCGGGCCGCGACCGCGACCAGTCTCGCGGCGTTGGCCGCGACGTCGTCGCCCGCCTCGTTGGCGGCGAGTTCGGCGTGGACCCGGTCGTAGTACCGGTTGATCTCGGTGTCGGTGGTTTCCTCGTCCCAGCCGAGCAGCGGGGCGATCAGGCGGGCGATTTCCGGTGCGGCGGCGAGGCCGCGATCGGGGACTTCGATGGAGATCCGGGTGCGGCGGGTGAGGATGTCGTCGAGGTGCAGGGCGCCCTCGTGGGTCACGGCGTAGACGATCTCGGCGGCGATGTGGTCCGAGGCGCCCGGGATCGGGTGGCGCAGGGCGGGATCCGCGGCGATGAGGCCGAAGATATCGGTGCACAGCGAGCCGTACCGGCCGAGCAGATGTTCGACCACGTCGACGGGCAGTCGCTGCGACACGGCCAGCTCGGTCACCTCCGCGAGCAGGTCGAAGTAGCCTGCCGCGCCGACGATGGGCAACCGCGCGGTCGAGGAGGCGGGGACCTGCCCGCCGAGGCGCGCAGCGGCGGCGTCGACGACATCGGCGGCCATCACCCGGTAGGTCGTGTACTTGCCGCCCGCGATCACGAACAGGCCAGGCGCGGGTTCGGCGACGGCGTGTTCGCGCGAGAGCTTCGCGGTCTCCTTGGTGGCGCCGGTCATCAACGGGCGAAGGCCCGCGTAGGTGCCGACGATATCGGCCCTGGTCAGCGGTTCACGCAGGAGCGCGTTGACATGGTCGAGGATGTATCGCACATCGGCGGCGGTGGCCGTCGGGTGGTCCTTGTCCAGGGCCCATTCGGTGTCGGTGGTGCCGATGATCCAGTGTTCGGCCCACGGAATGACGAACAGGACCGACTTCTCGGTGCGCATGATCATGCCGGTGTGCAGGTTCAGCCGGTCACGCGGCACGAGGATGTGCACGCCCTTCGACATCCGCACGTGGAACGGGAAGTCGACGCCGGTCATCTTGATCATGTCGTCGGTCCAGACGCCGGTCGCGCTGATCACCGTGCGGGCCCGAATGGTATGTGTGAGACCGGTTTCCAGGTCTTCGACGCGCGCGCCGACGACCTTCTCGCCGTCGCGCTCCAGTCCGACCACTCTGGTTCGGGTCAGCACCGTGGCGCCGTGCTCGGCGGCGGTCCTGGCGATCATCATCGTGTGGCGGGCGTCGTCGACCTGCGCGTCGTAGTAGCGGATCGCGCCGGTGAGTGCGTCGTCACGCAGCGCCGGCGCGAGTTCCAGTGCGCCGGAACGGGTCAGGTGCTTGTGCATGGGGACGGTGCGCGCACCACCGAGTGTGTCGTAGAGGGCGATACCGGCGCCGATATAGGCGCGCTCCCACACTCGATGCTGGAGCGGGAACAGGAACGGCACCGCGTGCACCAGGTGCGGCGCGAGCGTATTCAACAGCAGCCCACGCTCTTTGAGCGCCTCGCGCACCAGCGCGAAGTCCAGCTGTTCCAGGTAGCGCAGGCCGCCGTGGATGAGTTTCGACGATCGGCTCGAGGTGCCCGCCGCGAAATCGCGTGCCTCGACCAGGGTTACGGACAAACCGCGCGCTGCGGCGTCGAGCGCCGCGCCCGCGCCGGTGACGCCGCCGCCGATGACCAAGACGTCGACCTCGGCGGTGTCGAGCGTGGCGATGGCCTGCTCACGGTAGGTGGGGTCCAGTCGCACGGACACGATGATCTCCTTCTCGAAAGTATGGGGATAACTCAGATTTCGGCCCAGTCGAGGGTGCGTTCGACGGCTTTGAGCCAGCGGCGGTAGCCGTGCTCGCGGCGCTCCTGCGACCAGGTGGGGTACCAGCGGACGTCCTCGGACCAGTTGTCGAGCAGTTCGTCGGTGCTGTGCCAGAAACCGACAGCGAGCCCCGCGGCATAGGCGGCGCCGAGCGCGGTGGTCTCGGTGACGACCGGGCGTGAGACCGCGACGCCGAGCAGGTCGGCCTGGATCTGCATGGCCAGCTGATTCACGGTGACGCCACCGTCCACCCGCAGCGTCGCCAACGCGACACCGGCATCGCGCTGCATGGCCTCGACCACGTCGCGGGTCTGGTAGGCGATGGACTCCAGGGTGGCCCTGGCCAGGTGGGCGTTGTTGCTGTAGCGCGACAGGCCGACGACCGCGCCACGCGCATCGGGCCGCCAGTACGGCGCGAACAGACCGGAGAAGGCGGGCACGAAGTACACGCCGCCGGAATCGGCCACCTGTCCGGCGAGATCCTCGATCTGCGCGGCGCCCGCGATGATGCCCATTTGATCGCGCAACCACTGCACCGCCGACCCGGTGACCGCGATCGACCCCTCCAGTGCGTAGGCGGGCTTGTCGTCGCCGAACTGGTACGCGACGGTGGTGATCAAGCCGTGGTTCGAGCGCACGATCTCCGTGCCGGTGTTGAGCATCAGGAAATTGCCTGTGCCATAGGTGTTCTTGGCCTCGCCGGGCCGGAAACACACCTGCCCCACCCCCGCGGCCTGCTGGTCGCCGAGCACGCCCGCGATGGGCACCGAGCCTTTGAACGGGCCGTCGGGCTTCGTCGTCCCGAACAGCCCCGGGTTCGCCGACGGTGCGATGGTCGGCAACATGGCGCGCGGGATGCCGAAGATCGCAAGGAGTTCGTCGTCCCAGTCGAGGGTTTCCAGATCCATCAGCATGGTGCGCGAGGCATTGGTGGGGTCGGTGACGTGCACGCCGCCGGTGAGATTCCAGATCAGCCAGCTGTCGAGGGTGCCGAACAGGGCGTCACCCCGCTCGGCATCGGCGCGCACGCCCGCCACATTGTCCAGAATCCACTTCAACTTGCCGCCGGAGAAGTACGGCGCGGGCGGCAGTCCGGTCTTCTCGCGGATGAGCGCACTGTGCCCGGCGGCGTCGAGGTCGGCGATGATGCGGTCGGTGCGGGTGTCCTGCCAGACGATGGCGTTGCCGTAGGGGCGGCCGGTGCGGCGGTTCCACACCACGGTGGTCTCGCGCTGGTTGGTGACGCCGATGGCGGCGAGGTCGTCGGCCGTGAGATCGGCGAGCGAGAGGGCGGTCTTGACGACGGTACGGGTGCGTTCCCAGATCTCGTCCGGATTGTGTTCGACCCAGCCGGGGCGGGGCATGATCTGCGAGTGTTCGAGCTGATGACGGGCCACGACGGTGCCGCTGTGGTCGAAGACCATGAATCGCGTCGAGGTCGTGCCCTGGTCGATCGCGCCCACATACCGGTTCATCGCGTCCTTCCTCCGGACTCGCCATCGAGTCCGCCGCTCGGGCGCGCGGTCGCGGCCGGGCCCGAGATCCACGCTAGAAACGGGCGAGGGTCACCGCCACGGCCGCCGTTCGACAATGCTGAACGGGTGGGCTGATAGGTTCGGGCGGTGCCTGGCCCGATCCAGTCGATCGAACGAGCCGCAGCGGTGCTGCGCCTGCTCGCGCGCGGGCCGGGGCCCCTGGGCGTCGGCGAGATCGCCGCGGCACTCGACCTGGCCAAACCCACCGCGCACGGCATTCTGCGGACGCTGCTCGGGGTGGGGTTCGTCGACCAGGAACCGACGACGGGCAAATACCTGCTCGGGCCCGCGCTGGGCGAACTCGGCACCGATCGACTCGATGTGAACGAGTTGCGCTCGCGGGCTATCCACCGGGCCGACGCGCTCGCCGCGCGTTCCGGGGAATCGGTGCGCATCGCCGTGGCGCGGGACTCCGCAATCACGGTGATCCACCACGTCTTTCGGCCCGACAACAGCGAGCAGACCCTGGCCGTCGGCGAAGTGCTACCCGCCCACGCGACCGCGCTCGGCAAGGTGCTCCTCGCCTACGACGCCGCGGCGGAAGTCGGTGCGCTCCACCAGCTCACCCACCGAACGATCACCGAACGCGGCAGACTCGACCGGGTGATCGCCGAGGTGCGCCGACGGGGCTGGGCGGACGAAGTCGACGAACGTCGCTCGGGCGAAGCGGGGATCGCCGCCCCCATTCGGTCCCGAGGTGGGCTCGTCGTCGCGGCGATCGGCATCACCGGTCCGACGGATCGGCTGTGTGACAACCGGCTACAGGTGCGAGCGGTCGCGAAAGAACAGGTGCTGGCCGCCGCCCTCGCCGTGCACCGCGACCTGACGGCGGTGCGATGAGCGGGGACATCGCGATGACGCGCCATAATTTCTGCGACACAGCACCTTCCGCAGCTGCGTGGCGTTGCGGTGGTGCCACCGCCGCGAAGACACGCACCACCGACGAGAGCAGCCGGCGATGACTCAACGTTTCGTGCTGGCCATCGATCAGGGCACGACCTCGAGCCGGTGCATCGTGTTCGACCAGCACGCACGGCTGGCGGGGATGGCGCAGCGGACACATCGTCAGCACTACCCCAGGTCGGGCTGGGTGGAGCAGGACGCACTCGAGATCTGGCGGACGGTGGAGCGGCTCGTGCCCGCGGCGCTGCGCGACGCCGGGATCACCGTCGACCAGGTGGCCGCGATCGGCATCGCCAATCAGCGCGAGACCACGGTGGTGTGGGATCGGCACACCGGGCTGCCCGTGCGGTTGGCCATCGTCTGGCAGGACGTGCGCACCGAAGCACTGGTCGATCAGCTGAAGCAATTGCCCGGCGCCCAACGTATTCCGGAGTTGAGCGGGCTCCCCTTGGCGACCTACTTCGCCGCGCCGCGCCTGCGCTGGTTGCTCGACGAGGTCGAGGGCCTTCGCGCCAGGGCCGAACGCGGCGATGTGCTTTTCGGCACCATGGAATCGTGGCTCATCTGGAACCTGACCGGTGAGCACGTCACCGACGTCACCAACGCGGGCCGCACCCTGCTGATGAATCTGACCACCCGGCAGTGGGACGCGGAACTGTTGCGGTTCTTCGATATTCCACCCGCCGTGCTCCCTCGCATCGAACCGTCGACCGGTGATTTCGGCACCGCGCGCACCCTCGTCCCCGGCGTCCGGATCGGGGCCGCGCTCGGCGACCAGCACGCGGCCCTGTTCGGCCAAACATGCTTCGCCCCAGGGGAAACCGAGTGCACCTACGGCACCGGGGGCTTCCTGATGATGAACACCGGCAGTGAACTGATCCGCTCCCGACACGGCCTGCTCACCACCATCGGCTACCAGGTCGGCCCCGAACCGGTCTACGCGTTGGAAGGGCCGATCGCGGTCACCGGCTCGCTGGTCCAATGGCTTCGCGACATCGTCGGCCTGATCGCCACCGCACCCGAGATCGAGACTCTCGCGAGCACAGTCGACGACAACGGCGGCTGCTACCTCGTCCCCGCCTTCTCCGGCCTCTACGCCCCACACTGGCGCAGCGATGCCCGCGGCCTGCTCATCGGCCTGACCTCCTACGTCACCAAGGGCCACCTGGCCCGCGCGGTCCTCGAGGCCACCGCCTGGCAGACGCGCGACGTGGTCGAGGCGATGAACGCCGACGCGGGCCTGCAAGCCCGATCCCTGCGCGTCGCAGGCGGAATGGCGTCGAACAACCTGCTCATGCAGATCATCGCCGACGTCCTCGACACCCCCGTGACGCGCCCACTGGTCACCGAAACCGTTTCCCTCGGCGCCGCGTACGCCGCCGGCCTGGCCGTCGGCTACTGGCCCGATCTCCAAGGCCTACGCCGCAATTGGAAGGCCGCCGCCCAGTGGACCCCGTCCCCCGACCGCCGAATCCGCGACGAGGAATACGAACGCTGGCAACGAGCCGTCCAACTCAGCGTCGGCTGGGCCCGCCCCGCCACAACCGGTTAGCCGACTGCTCAACCGAAGATCTCGTCGGTACCCGTAGCGGTCACGGCCTGCGTCAGCCAGGGGATCACGGCGGCATCGGGCGCCCGGCTGTCGGTGCCCCTGGCCGCGTAGCCAGGGCTCCGCACTACGTCGTTCGGCGTTGGAGCAGGACTGTGAGGGTGAACAGGAGGACGCCGGCGATGGCGAGCAGAGCGCCGACCACGGCCGGGGCGGTATAGCCGAGGCCTGCGGCGATGACGAGGCCGCCGAGCCAGGCGCCCGCGGCGTTGGCGATGTTCAGGGCGGCGTGGTTGAGGGCGGCGGCGAGGGTTTGGGCGTCGGCGGCTACGTCCATCAGGCGGGTTTGCAAGCCGGGGGCGAGGGCAGCGCCGGAGGCGCCGACGAGGAAGGCGCCGATCGAGGCGGTGATGGGGTTGTGGGCCGCCAGGACGAACCCGGCGAGGATCACCACCATCGCGATCATGGCGACGAAGATCGAGCGGTCGACGCCACGGTCGGCGAGGATGCCGCCGCCGATGTTGCCCACGATCATCCCGAGACCGAACAGCGCCAGCACGATCGGCACCAATCCGATGGGCATGCCCGCGACATCGGTCATGGTCGTGGCGATGTAGGTGTAGACGGCGAACATGCCGCCGAAGCCGATCGCGCCGACGGCCAGGGTGAGCAGTACCTGCGGGCGTCGCAGCGCGCCGAGTTCGGTCATCGGGTTGGTGATCTTCATACTGGTCAGCGCCGGTACGAAGCGCCAGAGGGCGGCTACCGTCGCCACTCCGATCACGGCGACGACCACGTAGGCGTCCCGCCAGCCCAGGTGCTGGCCGAGCCAGGTCGCGCCGGGCACTCCGATCACATTCGCCACGCTGAGTCCGAGCATCACCGCGGCCACGGCCTTGGCTCGCTGCCCGACGGGGGCCAGAGTGGCGGCCGCCAGCGAGGCGACGCCGAAGTACGCCCCGTGCGGCAGGCCTGACACGAAGCGAGCGAGCACGAGCGTCCCGAAGGTCGGTGCCAGCACGGTCCCGATGTTGCCGAGGGTGAACGCCACCATCAACGCGATCAGTAATTTCTTGCGCGCCACCCGCGCGCACAACGCGGCGATCAGCGGCGCGCCGACCACGACGCCCAGCGCGTACGCCGACACCGCGTGCCCGGCCGAGGGCTCGGAGATATCGAAGGCCCGCGCGATATCGGGCAGCAACCCCATGGTCACGAACTCGGTGGTCCCGATCCCGAATCCACCCAGCGCCAACGCGAGCATCGCCGGGACATGCCAGCTGGTGCGCGGCACATCGAGGCGATCAGAGACGGCGATGGGAGAAGTCACGCTTCCATGCAACGGCCACAGGTACCGGTTCGCTACCCGAGATGAGCGTGAGTTACCCCACCCGCGCGCAGAAGAACCCGGCAAGCCACCCACTGATCTCGCGAGAACATGGGTAACTCCCCGGGCCGAGCACACTGAACCGCCACCGATTCCGCAGGCCGCCGACGCAGGTCTCCCGTCACTCGAGCCCGGCTCGAATACACGGAGAGGCGGGGCAGCGAGGCGGGGCAGCGAGGCGGCACAGAAACGCCCGCACCGGATTCGGTGCGGGCGTTTCACAGCCGTGCGAACTCGCGGTCGCGAGGGGGGGCCTAGCTCACTTCAGTGCGCGAGCCAGGTTCACATCGAGCGCGCCGAGGAATTCCTCGGTGCTCAGGTAACCCTGGTCGCCGCCGACGAGTGCGGCGAGGTCCTTGGTCATCTGACCGCCCTCGACGGTCTTGATGACCACGTCCTCGAGCGCCTGCGCGAAGCCGATCACCTCGGGGGTGTTGTCCAGCTTGCCGCGGTGTTCGAGGCCGCGGGTCCAGGCGAAGATCGACGCGATCGGGTTGGTCGAGGTCGGCTTGCCCTGCTGGTGCTGGCGGTAGTGCCGGGTGACGGTGCCGTGCGCGGCCTCGGCCTCACAGGTCTTGCCGTCCGGGGTGAGCAGCACCGAGGTCATCAGGCCGAGCGAGCCGAAGCCCTGGGCCACGGTGTCGGACTGCACGTCGCCGTCGTAGTTCTTGCAGGCCCAGACGTAGCCGCCCTCCCATTTCATGGAGGAGGCGACCATGTCATCGATCAGGCGGTGCTCGTAGGTGAGACCCGCCGCGTCGAACTCGGCCTTGAACTCGGCGTCGAACACTTCCTGGAAGGTGTCCTTGAACATGCCGTCGTAAGCCTTGAGGATGGTGTTCTTCGTGGAGAGGTACACCGGGTAGTTCTGCTGCAGGCCGTAGTTGAACGAGGCCCGCGCGAAGTCCTCGATGGACTTCTTGAAGTTGTACATACCCATGACGACGCCGCCGTCTTCGGGCATCTTCACGACCTCGTGGATGATCGGCTCGCTGCCGTCCTCCGGGGTGAAGGTCAGCGTGACGGTGCCCGCCTCGTAGACCTTGAAGTCGGTGGCGCGGTACTGGTCGCCGAAGGCGTGACGGCCGATGATGATCGGCTTGGTCCAGCCGGGCACCAGGCGGGGCACGTTGGAGATGATGATCGGCGCGCGGAAGATGGTGCCACCCAGAATGTTGCGGATGGTGCCGTTGGGCGAGCGCCACATCTTCTTGAGGCCGAACTCCTTCACCCGCGCTTCGTCGGGGGTGATGGTCGCGCATTTCACGCCGACGCCGTACTTCTTGATGGCATTGGCCGCGTCGACGGTGACCTGGTCGTCTGTCTTGTCGCGGTACTCGATGCCGAGGTCGTAGTACTCGAGGTTCACGTCGAGATAGGGATGGATCAGCTTGTCCTTGATGAACTGCCAGATGATCCGGGTCATCTCGTCGCCGTCGAGTTCTACAACGGTGCCTTCAACCTTGATCTTGGACATGGATCTTCGTGTCCTCCTCGGTGGGTGCCCTTATTGCACGGCTAGGCGAACACGCTTGTGAGCGGACCCCAGCAGTTCCAACAGACAACGTATATGCCCCGCGTTGTCTGCGGGACGTGTGGTGCAAACAAGACGAGCGTACTGCTGTCCCCCACCTCACCGCGACGGGAGGCCCCACTGTGCGGGACGGCCCCCTGGCCCGCCCGCCACCACCCGATCGGGCCCTGACCGGCTACTGAACGGTAACAAGAGGCCCGCGCCGTAGCGCGGGCCTCGTCGAGAAGATCAGACCGCGACGGGTATCGCGGCCGCGTGTTCGTCGCCTTCGATCAGGTTCTCCGGCTTGTCGCGGATCATCACCGCGATCACCACGGCGGCGGCGAGGAAGAAACCCGCGCCGATATAGAACGCGACGTCGTAGCTGTAGATCGACGCGCGTTCGACCAGGTGGTCGACGGCAGGGTTGTCGGTGACGTAGTTCTTCGCCGCCTGAACCGACAGCGTGGTCAGCAATGCGGTGCCGACGGCGCCGCCGACCTGCTGAGCGGCATTGAGCAGGGCGCTGGCGACCCCGGAGTCCTCGGCGTCGACCTGGTGCAGGGCGACGGCCTGCATCCCGACGAACAGCGGGCCCATGCCGAGCGCCATCACCAGCTGCGCGGGCAGCACGCTGAACGCGTACCCGTCGCCGTAGCTCAGTTGCGCCAGCCACAGCAGGCCGACGACCCCGAGCAGCGCGCCGACCACCATCAGCGGCCGCGGCCCGAACTTGGGCATCAGCGAGCTGGTGACAGCAGCGGCGATCCCGATGCCCACCGGGAACGGCAGGAACGCGATGCCCGCTTTCAGCGGCGAATAGCCAAGGGTGTTCTGGTAGTAGAAGCTCAGGAACAAGAACATGGCGAACATCGCGATCGGGATGAGCAGCGCTGCCAGCAACGCGCCGCCGCGATTGATCTCGCCCGGAATTCGCAGCGGAAGCAGCGGGTTCGCCGAACGTGCCTCGATGGCGACGAACGCGATGAGCAGCGCGAAGCCCGCACCGAGCAGGCCGAGGGTGCTACCGGCCAGCCAGCCGTGTTCGGCGGCGCGGCTGAATCCGTAGACGATCGCCACCAACCCGAATGTCACGGTGACGGCGCCGGGCAGGTCGTAGCCGCCGGTTCTCGGCACCGGGATATCGCGTGCGATGACCGCGACGGCGCCGACTACCGCGATGAGCGCGATCGGTGTATTCATCAACAGCGTCCACCGCCACGACGCGAACTCGGTGAGCGCGCCGCCCACGATCAGCCCGAACGCGATGCCGCCCGCGGTGATCCCCGCGAATACCGCGAACGCGCGGGCACGCTCCTGCACGTCGGTGAAGATCACCGACAGCAGCGAGAGCGCCGCGGGCGCGAGCAGGGCCGCGAACGCGCCCTGCAAGCCGCGACCGAGGAACAGCTGCGGTCCGGTCTGCGCGAGCCCGGCCAGTGCCGACGCGGCGGCGAAGCCGACCAGGCCGACCAGGAAGATCCGGCGCCTGCCCAGGTAGTCGGCCATCCGGCCGCCGAGCAGTAGCAGCCCACCGAAGATGAGCGTGTACGCGGTGAGCGCCCACTGTTTGTCGCCATCGCTGATCCCCAGGTCACGCTGGGCATACGGCAGGGCGATCGTGATCACGGTGGCGTCGAGCACCACCATCAACTGGGCGGCGGAGAGCACGACCAGCGCCCACCACCGCATCGAACTCTGTTGGGAATCAACATGTTTCGTCTCTAGCTCGGTGCTGGTCACCAGGGCTCCTCGTCGCTCGAATGGCTTGGCTCAATCCTGGCACTACCCGACAATTGGCGTCAAGAGAAAAATGTCTGAATGCGCCAATTGGCCTATCTGGACAGATACAGCGCCCGAAGCGGTAGTCTGGTGCCATGCTGGACTCGACCACTCCGATCAGCGCCGACCGGACGACCGAACCGGCTGCCGCCGCGCCGCTGGGCCTGCGCGAACGCAAGAAGCTCCAGACCAAGGCCGCGATCGTCACCGTCGGGCTCGACCTGTGCGACAGCCAGGGCTTCGACGCGACCACGGTCGAGCAGATCGCCGCGGGCGCCGATGTGTCCCCGCGCACCGTGAACCGGTACTTCGCGCTCAAGGAAGACATCGTGCTCGCCCCGATCGACGACTTCGGGATCTCCGTCGCCATCGCGCTGCGCTCGCAGCCCAAGACCGGCAACGAACTCCAGGCCCTGTGCGGGGCCTATCTGTCGGTGGTCCAGGCCGAGGCGGACGCGGACGGCATCCGGTTCATTCGCCAGTTCCTGCAGATGCAGCGGATCATGCGCACCAGCCAGTCGGTCAACGCCCGCGCGCTGGAATACGCGGAGAAGAAGAACGTGGCGGTGTGCACCGAACTCGCGGATCGGATGGGCACGACGCCGGACGACTTCACGGTCAAATTGGTGGCCGGAATCTGGCAGATGCTGTGCCACCTCTCGGTCGCCGATACCGAACAGGCACTGCTGAGCGGATCGCCTGCGGTGGCCGTTCGGGTCACTCGCGATGCCGTGTTGCGCGCCTACCACGGCTTGCGGCAGGTGTGCGGCGCACCGGTGGACGACACGCCAGGCTTCGGCGCACCGTCCGACGAGTGATCTTCGGCGGGAAATGCGGGGGAAGTTTCCGCCCGCGGAAGATCTCCGGTTAACATGACGGCAAGGTCATGAGTACCAGCGCCAAGCCCCGGCTCGCTGGTCGGCAACCCTCCAGTTGCGGTGGGGTGCTCCGGGTGATGACCGGGCTCTCGAAAGTCGAGAGCAAGCGCATTGCAGGAGGCCCCCATGTGTTGTTGCGAGTCGATCCGACCCAGTTGACGAGATCCCCCGGCTGACACCCATTTGGAGCATGACATGACCGACTCTTCCCTGCCCGAGAACTGGTCCTTCGAGACCAAGCAGATCCACGCGGGCCAGGCCCCCGACGCGAGCACCAACGCGCGGGCGCTGCCGATCTACCAGACCACCTCCTACACCTTCCGCGACACCGATCACGCCGCCGCGCTGTTCGGTCTCGCCGAGCCGGGCAACATCTACACCCGGATCATGAACCCCACCCAGGACGCGGTGGAGCAGCGCGTGGCCGCGCTCGAAGGCGGCGTCGCGGCGCTGCTGCTGGCCTCCGGCCAGGCCGCGGAGACCTACGCGATCCTGAACCTGGCGAGCGCGGGCGACCACATCGTGTCCAGCCCGCACCTCTACGGCGGCACGTACAACCTGTTCCACTACTCGCTGCCCAAGCTGGGGATCACGGTCTCGTTCGTCGAGGACCCCGATGACCTCGCGCAGTGGGAAGCCGCGATCAGGCCCAACACCAAGGCGTTCTACGGCGAGACCATCGCCAACCCGAGCAGCGCGGTGTTCGACATTCCCGGCATCGCCGGGGTCGCGCACGCGAACGGCATCCCGCTGATCGTCGACAACACCGTCGCCACCCCCTACCTGATCCAGCCGCTGGCCCACGGCGCCGACATCGTCGTGCATTCGGCGACGAAGTACCTGGGCGGCCACGGTGCGGCGGTGGCGGGCGTGATCGTCGACGGCGGCACCTTCGACTGGACCGTGCGCGACGCCGACGGCAACGCGCGTTTCCCCGGCTTCACCGAGCCCGACCCCAGCTACCACGGTGCGGTGTTCGCCGATCTGGGCGCGCCCGCGTTCGCGCTCAAGGCGCGCGTGCAGCTGCTGCGCGATCTGGGCGCGGCGGTGTCGCCGTTCAACGCGTTCCTCATCGCCCAGGGCATCGAGACGCTGAGTCTGCGGGTCGAACGGCATGTCAGCAATGCCGAGCAGGTCGCGAAGTTCGTCGCCGAGCAGCCGGGCGTCGACGCCGTGTACTACGCGGGCCTCGAGTCCTCGCCCTGGCACGCGCGGGCCAAGGAGCTGGCGCCCAAGGGGGCGGGCGCGATCGTGGCCTTCGAGCTGGCGGGCGGTGTCGATGCGGGCAAGAAGTTCGTGGACGCGCTCAGCCTGCACAGCCATGTAGCTAACATCGGTGATGTGCGTTCACTCGTGATTCACCCGGCGTCGACCACGCATTCGCAGTTGACGCCCGCGGAACAGTCGGCGGCCGGCGTTACTCCCGGCCTGGTCAGGCTCGCGGTGGGCATCGAGGGAATCGACGACATTCTGGCCGATCTAAGGGCCGGGTTCGCGGCGGCGACGACGTGACCGTGAGCACCGAATCGCCGATCGCCCGACCTGGAACCGGAGTGGCCCTGCTGCCACCGCCGGACGGGCGAGCAGGCGTGGTCGCCATCGGGGACGTGGCACTGGAGAACGGCGCAGTGGTCCCCGATGTGCGGCTGACGGTGCAACGCTGGGGCGAGCTCTCGCCCACGCTGGACAATGTGGTGCTCGTCGAACACGCGCTCACCGGTGACTCCCATGTCATCGGTGGGCCCGACGGGGCGCCCGGCTGGTGGGAGGGCATGGTCGGGCCCGGCGCGCCGATCGACACCGACGAGTGGTGCGTGATCGCCACCAACGTGCTCGGCGGCTGCAAGGGCAGTACCGGGCCCGCTTCCCTCGCGTCCGATGGAAAGCACTGGGGCGCACGGTTTCCCGAGCTGACCATCCGCGATCAGGTGCGCGCCGAGGCGCAGTTGTTCGAGGTGCTCGGGATCGAGCGGCTCGGCGCTGTGGTCGGCGGCTCGATGGGCGGCATGCGGGTGCTCGAGTGGATCATCGGCCTGCCGGAGCGGGTCAGCGCCGCGCTCGTGCTGGCTGTCGGCGCCCGTGCCACCGCCGATCAGATCGGTACCCAGACCACCCAGATGGCCATCATCACGGCCGATCCCGACTGGCAGGGCGGCGACTATCACGGCACCGGCCGCGCGCCGATGACCGGCATGGGGCTGGCCCGGCGGATCGCGCACCTGACCTACCGCACCGACAGCGAACTCGATCACCGGTTCGCCAACAAGGCCCAGGGTGACGAGAACCCGTGGACCGGTGGACGATACGCGGTGCAGAGCTACCTCGAACACCAGGCCGACAAGCTGTGTTCGCGCTTCGATCCGGCCACCTATGTGCTGCTCAGCGAGGCCATGAACCGCCACGACGTGGGTCGCGGGCGCGGTGGTGTCGCCGCCGCGCTGGCCTCCACCCCGGTGCCGTGCGTGGTCGGCGGCGTCGACTCCGATCGCCTGTATCCCTTGTCCACGCAGGCCGAGCTGGCCGAGGGGCTGCCGGGCTGCGCGGGTCTCGAGATCGTGCATTCGCGCGACGGGCACGACGGGTTCCTCACCGAGGCCGCCGCCGTGTCGAAGTTGCTCACCGAGACGATGCGCTTGGCGCGGGAGAACCGCTGAGCCGTCAGGGTCCGGTCAGCAGGGTGACGATCGAGCGCACGTAGGCCTGAAGTCGTTCGCGCGGATACTGTTCCGGCTCGCTCACGGCCAGTCGGCCGAGCATTTCGGCGACGGTGAGGGTCGAGTTCGCGAGCAGTTCGGCATCCATGCCCGACCAACGCGGCGACAGCGAAATACCCATGCGCACAAGAGATTCCGCGCGCGCCAAGATATCGGCCCGCGAAGTGCGAAGCGCCGCACGGTATTCGCCGGGGGCGCTCGCCGGCGTGGCGAGGATCAGCCGCCAGCGCGTCGGATTCGCCAGGGCCACACCGACGAACGCTTCCACCGTCGACGAGGCCACCGCGACCGGGTCGGCGCCGAGCAGGTCCGCCGGCAACGTTTCGGCGATCTGTTCCAGTCCGCGTTCACTCTCGCGTTCCAGCAGTGCCTCGACGAGTTCGGCGCGGGTCTTGAACACGGTGTAGAGCACCGGTTTTCCGACCCCGGCCTCCTGCGCGACGGCCTCCATGCTCAATTCGTGCAGTTCCATCCGCCCCAATACGGCGAACGCGGCGTCGAGCAATTGCGCACGACGCTCCCGCGGCGGCAGCCGCGGGGCATAGCGGCGCCGCGGTTGCCGATCCTGCGTCGCTGTCACACGCCCACCCGCCTTTCTTCCTCTCTGGACGATACCCCGCGGCCGATCCGGCGGCGCAATTCCTACGCAGCCGTTGTATTCAACACACACCATTGCTACGGTGATGTTGTATTCACCTGCAAAGGAGCATGTGCCATGGCCTTCGACCCCACCTCACTGCGCCGCGACGACTACGGCTTCTTCGGGCCCGACTCCCCCAGCTGGAAGGTCTGGGCGTCGCCGACCGCCCTGATCGGATTCCAGCGCGCCGTCGCCCTCGAACACTTCGATCCGTTCCTCACCGCCGCCGTCGCCGATTCGCAGGGGATCTACAGCAACCCGCGCACCCGGCTCGACCACACCCTGCTGTACTTCGTGCTCGTCGCGGTCGGCGACGGCCGCACCGCCATCCAGGCCGCCGAGCACCTGATGAAGGTGCACGCGCCGATGACGGGCATCGAACCGATCAGCGGCAAGCGCTACAGCGCCAACAGTCCGGAAACCCAGCTGTGGATCCACATCACCGGCTGGCACTCGGTGCTCAAGGCCTACGAGATGTACGGACCCGGCCCGCTCAGCCCTGAGGACGAGCAGCGCTACTGGGCCGAGTGCGCGATCGCCGCCGAGTTGCAGACCTGCAAACCCGAGGATGTACCGCGTTCACGCGACGAGGTGCGCGCCTACTACGAGCGGGTCCGGCCCCAACTGTGCGTCACCGAGCGCGCCATCGAAGGCATGCACTATCTGATGTGGACGCCGCCGAGCAAAGGCTGGGGCTACGCGATCGGAAGCAGACTGCTCTCGCTGGCCAGCATCCCGACACTGCCGATGTGGATGCGCAGACTCGGCCGGTACCGGGTGCCCCGCGTGGTCGATCTCGCGGTGCGGATTCCCGCGAAGGTGATCTCGTGGCTCGCCGCCCGGCGTGACAACTGGGTGATCGTGAAGGCCGCGCCGTTCATCGCACCGATGACCGGGCAGGTCTTCGCCGCGCACGCCACCGCCCCGGTTCCGGTCGACCCGGTGACGATCACGCCCGGACAGGCGCGCGCCCGGTACGGCAGCCAGGGGCATCGCAGCCTCTGGGAGCCGAAAGTCCCCGAAACCGCCTGAACGACACCGCGCACGCGGATGTCGAGGCCGGCCACGTCAACGACGCCGTGGTCGGCCTCTCGCGTCAGTTGACGCCGAGAGTGTTGATGGTGGCGGCCAGGAAGACGATGGCACTGCCGAGTGTGGTCAAGGCCGCCACGTCGAAGGGACGGCTGCGCACGGCGAGCAACCCCACCTGCACGGTCGGCAGGCACAGCCGGAACACGGCGGCCACCAGGGCGGCGCTGCCGAAGATCAGCGCACCGCGACGCCACCGGTCCCACGCGACGAAGCCGACCGCGATCACGATCAGCGCGGTCACCACGGTCATCGGCAGATGACTGCGCAGGTACTGTTCCCCCGCGCTCAACCGCGCGACCCGGTGCTTGCCGGTCGTCTCCGCCTCGTTCACGAGCCCGATTGTTCCAGATACCGCCTGCGCGCGGACGGGGTGGCGCATGACAGAGTGGTCCGCTGTGCTGCACCTGATCTTTCACGAGCCCGTGATTCCGCCCAATACCGGCAACGCGATCCGGTTGGCCGCGGGGACCGGCTGCGCGCTACACCTGATCGAACCGCTCGGTTTCGACCTGTCGGAGTCCAAGCTGCGCCGGGCCGGGCTGGATTATCACGACCTCGCGGTGGTGACCGTGCACCCCGATCTGGCGACGGCGTTCGCGGCGATCCGGCCCGGGCGGGTGTTCGCCTTCACCACCCAGGCCACCACCCGTTTCACCGATATCGCCTATCGCGACGACGACGCGCTGCTGTTCGGCACCGAACCGACGGGGCTGCCGGCGGAAGTGCTGACCGATCCGCGGATCACCGAGCAGGTACGCATTCCGATGCTGCCGGGGCGGCGGTCGATGAATCTGTCGAACGCCGCGGCAGTATCGGTGTACGAGGCGTGGCGGCAGCTGGGGTTTCCGGGCGCGGTCTAGGCGGGGCGGCCGTGCGGACGCCCCGGTGTGACATCGCAAGTCGGTAGGCGGCGCGATGGTGCTGGACACGAGGGGGCCCGCGCCTCAGTCGATGTCGAACCGCTTGAACCGGGAGGTGGCGCCCGCAGTCAGCCGGACGGCGGACTTGGCGACGCCGTAATGGTCGGCGAGTAGTTCGATGGCGGCCTTGTTTGCCTTGCCCTCGACGGCCGGGGCGCGGACGTAGAGGGTGAGGGTGCCGTCGTCGGCGGTTTCGACGAGTGGGCCTTTACGGCTGTTCGGTTTGATCGTCGCCCGCACGGTGGGCACCGGGAGTCTCCTTCCCTGACGCTGCCGATTCGGGTGCGCCGGATGTGCCGACTCCGGACGCGGCGGCGGGTGCAGCGGGAGTGGTGGCCGCGGGTACGGGCGCGGTGGGCGCGGGCGTACCGACGCGGCGACGCCTGCGCAGGAAACGCAGTGCGGCATACAGCAATCCACCGATCACCGCGAGGAAGCCCAACCACGGCACGGCCTTGCCGATGAAGACGATCGCGTCCTGCAACCAGTCGATCAGCGAGTGCCAGCCCGAGACGATGCCGTCCCAGAAGTTGTCCGGGTCGCCGGGTGCGGTCTTGTCGTCGGCGGTGAGGGTGATGGTGATGGTGGACAGCGCCACCTGATCGTCGAGGCTGCGTTTCTGCGCGGTGAGACTGTCGAGTTCGCCCTGTCTGCTCGACAGTGCCTCCTCCGCGGCGATCAGGTCGGCGGTGTTGGTGGCGCTGGTGATCAGCGCTTTGAGCCGGTCGACGGAGGCTTGCAGGGCACGGATGCGGGCGTCGAGGTCCTGCCACTGCATGGTGACATCGTCGCGGTTGGTGCTCACCCGGGTCACCGTGCCCACCCCACCGAGCCCGGTGATGAAGGCATCGGTCTTATCGGCGGGCACCCGCACACTGAGCACGGCCCGCGCGGCACGCTTGTCGGTGCCGGGCTGTTCGGTGCGGCTGTCGATCCGGCCGCCGACGGCGCGAACCTGCTCGGTGACGGTCGCGGCGGCGGCGATCGGGTCCCCCGAGGTGACATCCACCGACCCGGTGATCACCTCTTTCCGGTTCGACTGATCCGTCGGCGCCGGACTGTCCCGCTGCGGGGCGCCCTCCCGGAAACCGGGCGTCACTGCGGGAGCGGGCCCGCCCATGACAGTGGGCGAGGACGCCTTACCGGCATGGTCCTCGCTGTCGTCGTCGCCGCACCCGACCAGGAACACGAGTCCGAGCAACGCGATCATCACCACGGCAAGCTTGCGCATGGTCGCAGCGTAGTGCGTCAGCGGACCCCCGGCCGGCGTTCAACCAGGCGGACACATCGCCCCATGCGTGCACACCCTGGGCCGGGTAACCCCTGTATGTCTCTACCC
>NZ_BDAX01000005.1 GCF_001612665.1 Nocardia alba NBRC 108234
CTCCAAGAACTCAGCGAAAGTCGCGGGAGCGGGCGACGATGGTCAGGTCCAGGTGTTCGAGGTGGTCGGCGACGACACTGGCCGCGCCCTCGGCGTTCTGGATGCGGCCGCGAACGAGCAGGGCGGTGGCGTTCTGGGCGAGGCGGCGGTAGCGCGTCCACAGGCCGACCGAGCAGACGACGTTGACCATGCCGGTCTCGTCCTCGAGGTTGAGGAAGGTGACACCCGCGGCGGTGGCGGGGCGCTGGCGGTGGGTCACAGCGCCGGCCACCAGGATGCGGGCGCCGTCCTCGACGAGCAGCAGATCGCACGCGGGGACCACCCCGAGCGAGTTCAAATGGGCGCGAAGGAATTCGGTGGGATAGGAGCCCGGCGAGATGCCGGTGGCCCAGACGTCGGCGGCGGCGAGTTCGAGCGCGCTCATGCCGGGCAGCGCCGGGGCATCGATAGCGGGGCCGGTGCCAGGTAGCCGATCGGGACGTTCCACCGCCGCCGCGCCCGCTGCCCACAACGCCGCCCTGCGCACGCTGCTGCCACGCGAATCCCGCCGCACCGCTGAAGAATCCGGCAGACCGGGACGTTCGGTATCGACCAGGACGTCCAGCGCCCCCGCGGTCGCGAGCGATTCCGACTGGGCGACAGTGAGTTCCACGCGGCCGGTGAGATCGAGCATCGAGGCGAAAGGGCCGTGTTCGGCACGGGCGGTGACGATGCGCTCGGCGAGGTCGACGCCGATGTGGCGCACACTCGACAGGCCGAGCCGGATCTCGGTGCCCGCGTTCTCGAGGGTGGGCTCGGCGCGGCTGGCGTTGATGTCGGGGCCGTGCACGCGCACCCCGTGTCTGCGGGCGTCGGCGACCAGCGACTGTGGTGAGTAGAAACCCATCGGCTGCGCGCGCAACAATCCGGCGCAGAACGCGGCCGGATGATGCAGTTTGAACCACGACGAATAGAACACGATCGAGGCGAAACTCTGCGAATGACTCTCGGGGAAACCGAAATTGGCGAAGGCGTAGAGCTTCTCGTAGATGCGATCGGCGAGATCGCCGGTGATGCCGTGTAGGTCGCGCATGCCCTGGTAGAGGCGATCTTTCAACTGTTCCATCTTCTCCGGCGAGCGTTTGGAGCCCATCGCGCGGCGCAGCCGATCGGCTTCGGCGGGACTGAAACCGGCGACGTCGATGGCCATCTGCATCAGTTGTTCCTGGAACAGCGGAATGCCGAGGGTGCGGGCCAGTGAATTCTCCAGTGCCGGATGGTCGCAGACCGGAGATTCCGTGCCGTTGCGCCGACGGATGTAGGGGTGCACCGAGCCGCCCTGGATCGGGCCCGGCCGGATCAGCGCCACCTCCACCACCAGGTCGTAGAAGGTGCGCGGCTTCAGCCGGGGCAGGGTCGCCATCTGCGCGCGCGACTCCACCTGGAACACCCCGATCGAGTCGGCACGCGAAAGCATCTCGTAGACACCGGCTTCGGTGAGATCGAGCGCGTGTAGTTCGACCTTCTCACCCTTGTGCTCGCGCACCAGGTCGATCATGTAGTGCAGCGCCGAGAGCATGCCGAGGCCGAGCAGGTCGAACTTCACCAAACCGACGGCGGCGCAATCGTCTTTGTCCCACTGCAACACACTGCGCCCGGCCATCCGCGCCCACTCCACCGGACACACGTCGGCGATCGGCCGATCGCAGATCACCATGCCGCCCGAGTGGATACCCAAATGCCTCGGCAGGCCGTCGAGTTCGCCCGCGAGTTCCAGCACCGCAGCGGGGATATCGGTGCCCGTCTCGGCGGCCACCCCGGACCAGCGGCTCACCTGCTTGCTCCACGCGTCCTGCTGCCCGGGCGAAAAACCCAGTGCGCGTGCGGCATCGCGCACCGAGGACTTACCCCGGTAGGTGATCACATTCGCCACCTGAGCGGCGTAGTCGCGGCCGTACTTGGCGTAGACGTGCTGGATGGCCTCCTCGCGGCGGTCGGATTCGATGTCGACATCGATATCGGGCGGCCCGTCACGCTCGGGCGAGAGGAACCGTTCGAACAGCAGCCGGTTGGCGACGGGGTCGACATTGGTGATGCCGATGGCGTAGCAGACCGCGGAGTTGGCGGCCGAACCTCTGCCCTGGCAGAGGATGTCGCTGCGCTTACAGAACTCGACGATGTCGTGCACCACCAGGAAGTAGCCGGGGAACGTCATCTCCTCGATCACCGCGAGCTCGTGCTCGAGCTGCCGGTACGCCCGCGGGTTGCGCTCCGGCGGGCCGTAGCGCTCGGCGGCGCCGCGTAGGGCGAGTTCGCGCAGCCACGAGTTCTCGTCATAGCCCGCCGGCACCTCGAACGGGGGTAGCTTCGGGGCGATCAATCCCAGGTCGAACGCGCATTCGCGAGCCAGCACCGCCGCGTTCGCCACCGCGTGCGGGTAGTCGGCGAACAGGTGCGCCATCTCCGCGCCCGAGCGCAGGTGCGCGCCGCCGGTGGGCGCGAGCCAGCCCGCCATCTCGTCGAGACTGCTCCTGGCGCGGATCGCGGCCAGCGCCATCGCCCGGCGACGCTGCTCCGGGGACGCGAAATGCGCACCGGTAGTGGCGAGTACGGGCACCCCGAGCCGGTCGGCCAGCGCGATCAGCAGGGTGTTGCGCTCGTCATCGGTGGCGATGCCGTGGTGGGTGAGTTCCACACTCACCCGGCCGTCGCCGAATCGTTCGATCAGATTCCGCAGGGCCGCTTCGGCTTTCGGTAGCCCGGTATCGCCGCCGCGCAGATCGCGTTCGAGCGCGGTGCGCAGGTGGCCCTTTCGGCAGCCGGTGAGAATGTGCCAGTGCCCGCTCGCCGCCGCCGAGAGGGCGTCCAGGTCGTACCGCAGCACCCCCTTCTCCCCCGCGGCCATATGCGCCGCCGCCATTTCTCGCGACAGCCGCCGGTAGCCCTCCTGCCCCCTGGCGAGGACCAGCAGATGCGGGCCGTCAGGGTCGGGAGATCCAGTGCGCGGCATCGAGTCCGGCGCGTCGGCGTGCCCACTTCGCGGCTCGGGCGATCCGCCGCCATCGCGCGGATCACCCTCAGCCGCCGCTTCGCGCGCCCGCGTTCGCCCCGGGGCGAAACGCACCCCGCCCCGAGGTACAGAACGGCGCCGGACCGCATCCCCTCGGCCCGGCGCCGCCTCCGCATCGGTTCCCAGTGACAGTTCGGCACCGAAAACCGTTGGCATTCCCCATTCCCTGGCCGCCTCGGCGAACCGGACGGTCCCGTAGAAACCGTTGTGGTCGGTGAGCGCGAGCGCTTCCAGACCGAGCCGCACCGCCTCCTCCACCAGCTCCTCCGGCTGACTGGCCCCGTCGAGGAAGCTGTAGGCGGAGTGGGTGTGCAGCTCCGCGTAGGGCACCGTCGGGCCGGTCGGCCGGTCGAGCTCGGCGGCGTGGTACTCGCCGCGCTTGCGTGACCAGGCCGGACTGTCACCGCCGTCGCCCGGGTGCATGTCCTGCGGCGGCCTGCCGCTCGGCTTGCCCGAGAGCACCCGTTCCAGCTCCGACCAGGTCGGCGGCCCGTTGCTCCAGCCCATGCACCCGCTCCTCTCACGACCCCCGCATCACCGCACGCCTTTCCTGTTGGCGGACAACTCAACTCGCGGACAAGCGCTCCATCGAGCGCGACTCCAGCGCCGCCTCCACATCGCTGAGACCCGTGCGGATCACCGCGCCGTAGGCATCGTTGGCGAGCACGTCCAGGTGCCCGCGCGCGATGGCCAACTGCATCCGCGCCATCTCGAAGTCACCGACGCGGCGATGACTGTCGGCCAGGTTCAGATACAGCGAGGGCAGGAATCCGCGCAGCCCCTCGTCGAGCGGGATGCCCGGCCCGAACACCGCGGCCAGCGCCCGCTGATCCCAGAGCAACGCGCCCTCCGGCAACTCCTGCACATCCGCCAGGTGATGTGCCACCACGCAGCGATGCAAGGGGTCGCCGCCCTCCCCTATCTCGTTCCACAGCCTGGTCAGCGCCGCGCGCGCCGCATCAGGGTCGCCACCGCCGAGCCGCACCGCGGCATAGATGTCCGCCATCCGATCGTCCGCCATGCGCACCAGTATCGCACATACGTTCGATTATTGGCGAGCGACATTCGAACATATTTTCGAGTTTCTCCCGAGGCCTGGTTCTCTAACTTACTTTGGAGTAAGTTCTGAGGGAACGAGCTGCAAAGGAGCAGTGATGTCTCAGGTTTCCCCAGGTGAACAGGGCCGCAAGCGGCGCGATCTCACCGGCAGGCAGGTGGTGATCACCGGTGCGTCATCCGGGATCGGCCGGGCCGCCGCGCTCTCGGTCGCCGACAAGGGCGGTGTGGTGTTCCTGCTCGCGCGCCGCGCTGACGAACTGGCCGCGGTGGTCGCCGAGATCGTCGACGCGGGCGGGCGGGCCTACGGCTACCCGTGCGATGTCACCGATTCCGAATCCGTGGACTCCGTCGTCGAGGCCATCCTCGACGAGCACGGCCACGTCGACATGCTCGTCAACAACGCCGGCCGTTCCATCCGCCGCGCCATCCACCGCTCCACCGATCGCCTGCACGACTTCGAACGCACCATGGCGGTCAACTACTTCGGCGCGCTGCGGGTAACCCTGGCCCTGCTGCCGCAGATGCGCGAACGCGGCTTCGGCCATATCGTCAACATCTCCAGCGCCGGGGTGCAGATGGCCACCCCCCGCTTCGCCGCCTATCTCGCCAGCAAGGCCGCCCTGGACAAGTTCACCGAGGTCGCCGCAGCCGAAACCCTGGCCGACGGAGTAACTTTCACCACCATCCACATGCCGCTGGTGCGCACCCCGATGATCGCCCCCAGCGGCGACCAGGGCCCCTCCGAATCCCCCGAGTGGGCCGCGGGCACGATCGTGCGCGCCCTCGCCGAACGCCCCAAACGCATCGACGTCCCCCTGGGCACCATCGCCGAGTACGGCGGCATCATCACCCCCAAACTCCGCGACCGCATCCTGCACCGTTACTACCGCTCGCTGCCCGATTCGCCTGCGGCCAAAGGGGAATCGGCGGAGATCACCGAGGTCGCGGTGCCGTCGAATCCGAGAACGCCCTCGGCCGCCCGTAAGGTCACCGGCACCGCCCTGCGCCGCGCGGCCCGCTGGGTACCCGGCACACACTGGTGATCTCCCGGTTCGGCTCGTAACCAACGGAATTCACCGCACGTCGAGGATCAGATGATGGAACTCGGCCAGCCGCGAAGCCGTCTCCCACCGGGTGTCCCGGCATCCGCACGACGCGCCCGCCCGGAACCCGGAGTGAAGTCAGCGGGTCGCGGGCCGTTCGAGCTGAGCGAGCGACTGCGCGGGGAGCTGTTCTACCGCAGCGGGTTCCAGGTAGGTGGCGGGCTTGGGGCCAGCGCCGCAGCTGGCTTGACGCGGGGCGGCGGCGACGGTGCGGGCGGTGACACGCCAGCGGCGGCCATCGCGGTGGGTGACGATGGCGGCGCCCGCCAGGGTCGGGTCGTGGGCGGGAGCCGGATCGGGCGCGACCGTGAGATCGGTGGCGCCGGCCGGGACCTGTTCGCGCACAGCTACTTCGGCGAGCTGGGAGATCGGCGGGTAGCAGCCGCGGCCACGCAGGCCGGTCAGCGAGACCTCGCCCGCATCGGCCGCGTCGAGCACGGCTCTGGCGGCGGGAGCGTCGACGCGACCGTAGGTGAGGCCCGACGGGAGCAGCACGACCGCTGGGGCGAAGCGGTGGCCGCCGGTGTGCGAGGCCTCCCAGATCCGGCCGGGGTGATCGGCGGCCATGGCGGCGGCGATCGGGCGACCGAGCAGGGCACAGCACTGGTCGCGTTTGCCGTGGGCGCAGACCAGCATCACCGGATCATCGACGCGCGCACCGATTCCCGGCGCGGGTCCGTCGACGAGACCCAGGTCGATGTCGAAGAGCTGACGAAGGTCGGTGATCTCGAACCGCTCACACCATGACCCCTCGGGTCGCGAACTGGCCAGCAGCACGGTTCGGGTTCCGGTGAACTCGTTGCGGCCGGGACGGCGGATCAGCGTCGGCCGCACCCGCGCCGCCGTGGTGCGCGCCGCCAGTTCGGCGGTGATCTCCGGCCCGAGCACCTCGTCGCCGATCACATCTGTGCCCCACGCGCCGGGATGCTCGACGCACAGCCAGCCGGTGACATGCGCCGCGGTGCCGTACAGCGCGAGATCACCAGCGGCCGCCGAACACAGCATGCCCTCGAACGGGTTCACACCGCTCCTTCCGCGACGAGCCGTCGCCGGCGATCCGGGACGGGCATCGTTCACTGTAGGACCAGGGGAACGACCAGCGGGAAAGCCGAGCCGACCGCAGTGGTCGCCGTCACTCGTAAACGCCCTCGGCGTGCCACAGCCGCGCGTCGTAGACGAGCAGGACCGCCCGGATCTCGGTGGGCTCGGCATCGAGCTGGACCTGCGCGCGCACCGCCGGGGCGGCCGGTTCCGCGGTGGACCACCAGCGTTCGATGACCGGCCACGGGCCAGCCCAGCCGAGCAGGGCCCATTCCCGGCGGCCCCAGCGCAGGCGGGTGGGCTCGGCGGTGAACAGACCGCGGTCGGTAACCAGGACGGGGGCGCCGTCGGCGGCGGTCAGGTGCACGACCGGACGGTGCAGCAGGAGCAGGGTGGGGGCGGGTTCGGGGAGGCGACCCGGCCAGGGTTTGGCGGGGTCGGCGGCGGGGGTCAGCTCGTCGCCGAGGGCGATCATGGTGATGCGTTCGGCGGGCCCGCGCCCACCGCTGAGCACCCCGATGCGGACCGCTTCGCCGCCGAGCAGGCCCTGCACGCGCACCAGGGCGCGGCGGGCGCGCTCGGTTTCCTCGCCCTCGCCACCCCACAGGCCCAGTTGCAGGGCACCGGCGGCGACCACCTCGACCGGTTCCAGCGTGAGCGCGACGATCGGTCCGGTGGGGCGGGCGCGGTGGGTGAGCCAGCCGTCGAGTTGCCAGCGGACGCGGTCGGCGGTGTCGGCGGGAGTGAGCGGGCGGGCACAGCGCCAGATCCTGGTGAGTTCCTCGCCCGTCTCGGTGCGCGCGGTCACGGCGAGCCGGGTACAGGCCACCCCCGCCGCCGACAGCACCGTGTGCAGCCGGGTGGACAGCTGCCTGCCCGCGAAGGCGGCCGCGTCGACCCGGTCGATGGGTGGGTCACAGGCCAGCTCGACAGTCAGTTCCGGAGCGGCGCGCCGCGCCGACGGCGGGCGTTGCGGCAGGGCGCGAGCGGTGCGATGGGCGAGCACGGCGTCGGCGCCGAACCGGGAGGCCACCTCGGCCGCAGACAGGCGCGCGAAATCACCGATGCGGCGTAACCCCAAGCGGCGCAGCAGATCCACCAGGTCCGCCCGCTGCGGCGCGGCCAGGCTCGGCTCCGCCGCGAGCTCCGAGACCGGGAGCGCGGCGAGGTATCGCGCGCCCTCCCCCGGCGCCACGATCGCCCCGCGCCGCGCCGCGATCACCGCTGTCGACATGGTGTCGGCGATCCCGATCTGCGCCTCGGCTCCCGCTACGGCGACCGCGTCGATCAACCGCACCACCGCGGCCTCCTCGGAGCCGAAATATCTTGCGGCTCCGCGTGCCCCGAGCACGATGAGCCCGGGCCGCAATACTTCCACGCCCGGCACCGTCTCATCGACGGCACCGACCACCGGTTCGAACAATCGCGCGTCTCGATCCGGATCATCCTGCACAACAACAAGTTCCGGGCAACATCCCTGCGCATCGCGGCGACCCATCCCCCGCCGCACCCCCTCGGCCCGCGCGATCGCCGAGCACGCCACCACCGAGTTCCCCCGCAACACCGCGATCGGTCGCTCCGCCGACACCCCCGCCACCGCGGCCGCCGCCACCGCGGGCCAGTCCAGGCACCACACCGCCAGCACCCGATCAGCACGCGTCACGACGGCACCACCGATCCGCCCGCTCGGCGGATCCCCTCATGTCCATCGGCCGCAACCGCGTAACGGGCCGGTGGTCATGAGACAGCCTCACGCAGGGTGGTGACTTCCGTTGCGGTTTCGCGCGGCAGCCATTCGGTGCGCCCGACCTGGGCGCACAGGTCCATCCGGCCACGGCGGGTCTGGCCCGCCTTGGCGCTGACTCGCACATCGAGGCAGACCGAGCGCAGGCGACCGCGGCCGGGGCCGAGACCGCGGTATCCGGTGACGCGGGAGTCCAGCCGCAGGGCGGGGTTGACCCATTCGCCCGCGACGACCAGGGTGGCGCCGCGGTTGCGGGCACGGGCGGCGAGCACCCGGCAGCGCGCCGGGGGAACAGCGAGGCCGCCGAGACCGAGGACTACCAGGTCGAGGCCGTCGAGCAGGACCGCGGCCACTTCGGCGGGGTCGGGGCCGGGGTCGGTGATCACCGCCAACCGGGACAACTCGGCGCCCATCTCGGCCGCGGCCAGCAAACCGAGCCGGGGCAGGCCGACGACCGCGGCGTGACCGCCGCTCCCAGTGACCGCGGCGAGCATCCCGGTCAGCAGGGAATGCGCGCCGGTATAGGCGACGACCGCGCCTTTCGGCAGCCCGCCATCGGGCAGCAGATCGGCGAGCGGAGGCGGAACAGGCAGCAGATCTCGACGTAATGGCTGCTCACGTGGCATATGACCGGTCGCGGACTCACCACGGCCTCGGCCCGCGGCCATCCGCCTACGCAGCTCGTCGAGCACACGTTCCCGCGCGCCCGCATCGGGCGACAACGCTTCCGAACCCATCAACACCACCTACTTCCACGATGGACCCGCGAGCGGGAAACCGCTCAGCGCCGAAACAGCAGCACCGTTTCAGCTATCGATCGTATTCGAATATACGTTCGATAGCGACCAGCGTGACACCCACCCCCGCCCCGTGTCCACCGAGAAGCACGCCGAAGATCCCGGCCAGTCAGCGCCATATTCGGCTACCCTCGCACCCGTGAACGAACGTGCTCGTCCCCATATCGGCCCCGACTACCTGGTCGCGGGTCGCTACCGCCTGCAGTCCAAGCTGGGCGGGGGTGGCATGGGCGCGGTCTGGCTCGCGACCGATCGATTGCTGAACCGGGAAGTCGCGATCAAGCAGGTGCTGTCCACCGCGGGACTGAGCGCCGCCGAGGCCGAGCGAATCCGCAGCAGCATCGTGCACGAGGGCCGGGTGGCCGCCAAGCTGTCGCACACCCACGCCGTGGCCGTGCACGACGTGGTGATCGAGGCGGGTGAGCCGTGGCTCGTCATGGAGTACTTACCCTCGCGCAGCGTGGCCAAGGCGCTCGCGCTGGTCGACACGCTGCCCGCGGTCGAGGTCGCCCAGATCGGCGCGCAGGTGGCCGACGCGCTGGCCGCCGCGCACGCCGCGGGCATCGTGCACCGCGATATCAAGCCGGGCAACATCCTCGTCGCCGACCGCGGCAACAGTGTGGGCCTGGCCAAACTCAGCGACTTCGGCATCTCGCGCGGGGCAGGCGACACCCACGGTGACGAAGCCGACGGTGTGATCACCGGCACGCCCGCCTACCTCCCACCCGAGGTCGCGCGCGGCGCCCGGCCCACCGAGGCCAGCGACGTGTTCTCCCTCGGCGCCACCCTCTACACCGCACTCGAAGGTCAGCCGCCGTTCGGTTTCGACTCCGACGAGCACGATGTCGTCGCCGCGGCCGCGATGGGCCGGATCATCCCGCCCACTCGCTGCGGCATCCTCACCCAGCCGCTGCTGCACATGCTCGAGCCCGCACCCCAGCGCCGCCCCACCATGGCCGAGGCGCGCGACGAGATCCTCACCGCCGCCTTCGGCCCCGGCACCGGCGGCTACATCCTCGGTGTGCCGCTGCGCGCCGAGGACGGCACCATCCCGGCCTGGTCCACCCGCAACTCCGCCAGCGGCCTGCGCAGCTCCAATTCCGCCCCCCTGCCGCGCCCGCACCGCGCCCCGCTCGCCCCCACCGCCGCCGCACCCCAACAGCGCACCGGCAGCTTCGTCGACAACCTCCCCAACGGCGCCCCCCTCGCCATCGGCGCGGGCGTGCTGATCGGCCTGATCATCCTGATCGCGATCATCATCGCCGTGATGTAGAGCGCCGAGCCTCACTCGATCCGGCGTCGATGCGCCCACCGGGTCAGCGCGTTCCGGTTCGACTGCTGGGTCTTACGCAGCACATTCGACGCGTGCGTCTCGACGGTCTTCACCGAGATGAACAGGGATTCGGCGATCTCCCGATAGGTGTAGCCACGGGCGAGCAGGCGCAGCACCTCCAGCTCGCGGGGGGTGAGCGAGTCCAGTTCGGGATCGAGCGGCGGCTCGGGAACCGGTGAGCGCCCGGTGAACGAGTCGAGCACGAAACCGGCCAATCGCGGACTGAACACCGCGTCACCGCCCGCGACCCGGCGAATACCGTCGGCCAGTTCGGCACCGGAGATCGTCTTGGTGACGTACCCGCGCGCACCCGCCCGGATCACCGCGATCACGTCCTCGGCCGCGTCGGACACGCTCAACGCCAAACACACCGGCCCCTCGGCGATTCCGCCCAGCACCGCCACCCCGCCGCCATCGGGCATGTGCACATCCAGCAGCACCACGTCCGGCTTCGCCGCGTCGATCCCGGCGACCGCCTCGGTCACCGCCCCGGCCTCACCGACGACCTCCATATCGGTCTCCCGGCTCAACTCGGCCCGCACCCCCGACCGGAAGACGGCGTGATCGTCGACCAGGAACACCCGCACACTCACTACAAGACTCCTCATTCGAACCGCTCGATCGACCTGCTGTCATCGGTACCACACCACGGTGTCCGGACGCCGAAATCGGCTCGAGTTCGCCGGTGATCGCGCGATCAGCGATCGGTCGACTGCTCCCGGGTCGACGCGTCGACCTCGGGGCTCGGTGCGGAATCGGCCTGGTTTCCGGAGTCGTCCGAGCCCGATGTCGCGGTCTCGTCCGGCTCGGAGGTCCCGGAGTCGGTGCGCGGCATGACAATCCGTACCTCGGTGCCACGCCCGAGGGTCGAGTCGATCACGGCGGTACCGCCACGACGCTCGATTCTGGCGCAGATCGACTTGGCCACCCCGCGCCGATCCGTGGGCACCGCCGACACGTCGAAACCGGCGCCGCGGTCACGTACGAAGATGCTCACCTGGTGGGGTTCGGTTTCGGCGAACAGGTCGATCTCGGGGACATCGGCGTGTTTGGCGGCATTGACCAGCGCCTCACGGGTCGCGCCGAGCAGCGCGGTGAAATGTTCCTTTGGCAGGCCCGCCCCGGTGTCGCCGGGGTCCATCGCCACATCGCCGACGGTCACCGGGGTGACCTTCACACCGTGCTGGTCCTCCACCTCGCCCGCGATGGTGCGCAGCGCGGTGGCCAGGCTGGACTGAGCGGGCGCGGTGTCGTCGAAGAGCCACTTGCGCAGTTCGCGCTCCTGACTGCGGGCCAGGCGGAGCACCTCCTGGGGGTCTTCGGCCTGCCGCTGGATCAGCGCGAGCGTCTGCAGGACCGAATCGTGCAGGTGCGAGGCGATCTCCTCACGTTCCTCGTTGCGGATACGGGCGCCGCGCTCGGCATTGAGCGCGCGAACCATGCGCAGCCACAGCGGCACCGTCAGCAGACCCGCGCCGACCAGGGTGACCGCCACCGCGATCAGCGCCGACCCGAGCGAACTGAGATCGATCCTGGCCAGCACCACCACCCCGAGCCCGACCACGATCAGCGTCGCCCCGGCCACGATGCGCGACCAGGTGACCACAGAGGGTCGCGCGGGCAGCCCGAACAGGGCGCGCGGACCCGGCGCGGCGACATCGTATTCGCGCCACACCAGCGCGGCGCCGACCGCGACCACCACGATCGGCGCGATCACCTTCGCCGCGGTCCCCTGGAACAGCCACCCCACCGTCACCGCGAGCCCGAGCCCGAGCAGGGCGAGCCCGATCGCCTGCCTGCGTTCGTCACCGGTGGGCTTCGCGGCGTCCGCGCCACCGGGAGTGAAGATCCACAGCAGCCCGTACGCCACCAGACCAGCGCCGACCAGCGCGGACAGCAAGACGAACGCCAACCGCACCTTGACCACGTCGACACCGAGATGGTCGGCCAGACCACCCGCGACGCCGCCGACCACCCGTCCACCGCTGCGGCGAACCAGGCGCGGGGTCTCCGGCAGCGGCGCACCCACCGGCTCGGGTCCGGGGGCGGGCAGCATGGGCCGGTAGCCACGCGGCACGCCATAGCCCTGCGGATACTGGGCGTAACCCGCCGCGGTCCGATACTGCGGCGGCGGCGCGTAGTGCTGCGGCGCCCCGTAGACCACCGGCTCACCCCCGAACGCGCGCGCTACGAAGCCACGCGGCCAGTGCCCGCCATGATGCGGATTCGCCGCGGCCCCCGGCCCGTCGGAAGGCCCTGCCGAGCCGCCAGGCCGGGGCGTGCGGCCGTCGGCCGCTCCGGTGCCCATCCCGGGCTGATGACCGGGCGCGGGGCCGTTACCGACCGTGGGCCGGTAGCCGGGCACGGCGGCCCGGCCGACCGGATAGTCGGTGGCGTTGCTCCCGGCGGCGACGCCGGGCCCGGACGGGGCGGCGGACCCCTGGGCGGCAGTGCGAGCGGAAACAGACGGATCCATGCTCTCGATAGTGGCACGCGCGACGCGGTGCCGACATCAGGAGAGACCCTGAACTCTCCCCCGATGTCGGTGATCCGGCACCGACCTGCGGCGCGAGCTGTCCGGTCCGGACAAAAATCACGTCCTACCTGGGGGTATGCCCGATCCGGTAGCGGACCGCGATGACAGCGCCGGACCGCCGGACCGGCAACCCGGCCACAGGGTCCTCAACAGGTCTTTTAAGCCGATGCGTTGTCACGCCGAAAGCCTTGCCGCACAAGCTCTTCCTACGTTGATGGCAGGCCGGAATCACGGCCGCCACTTCAGGGGAGGAACACATGAACATCATCACCACCGTGCTCGGCGCCGCCGCCATCGGCCTGAGCACCCTCGGGATGACGCCGATCGCCTCAGCGACGCCGATGGCACCGCACGAGACGACCTATCACGGACCGGCGGGCTTCGAACTCACCCTCGGCCATGCCGAGGAGTCCTACCGGCTGGTGCCCCCGCTCAACGCGATGCCGACCAATCGCGAGGTGTTCCTCGACAACACCGCCTACGTCACCGCACCGCTGGGCGCGACCGGCAAGATCACCTCCGGCTATTTCGCCGCCTGCGCGGTGGACCTGAAGCTGTCGGTCGGGCTCGACGGCGGCATCTCGGTCGGCGCGGGGGCCACCATCGGGTTCGGCTCGTCCGGTCCGGACGTGTCCGCCGATATCGGCCCGTCGATCTCGGCCGGTCTCGAGCTGAACCTGTCGCTGGCGCCGGGCGAGATCAAGAAGATCGAGGTGGGGTCCATGCCGCTCGGTTCGGGCACCAGCTATCTGGTGAACCGTGACTTCCATCTGATGGTGGGCAATTGCGGTGGACCGCTCAACATCTATTCGTGGGCGACGGTCACCGCGAGCACCGGACAGGTGAGCGCGACGAACTCGATCTTCGGCGACACCATGTTCCTGTGAGCCGAACCGGGACCCGGCGAATCGCCGGGTCCCGGTTGATCCGAATATCATGACCCTCGGTCTTTTCATCGGGGGGTTCATTTGACCATCAGTGACGCGCAGAGTTCTTCGCCGCGTGCGCTTTTCGCTCAACGGTTCGCCGAACTGTATGCCGCAGCGGGCAATCCGACGCTGCGCCGGGTCGCCGCGGCCACCGAGCGTCGCATGCGCGGCACCCAGGCGAGTACACCGTCACCGCAGCGGATCAGCGATTGGAAGGCAGGGCGCAATGTGCCCGCCCGCTTCGAATCGCTGCTGCCGGTGGTCCTCACGCTCGTCGAGCTGACCGAGAAGGCTCAGCGCGACCTACCGCGCAAGCTGGCCGACCCGCACGAATGGCAACGGCTGTGGCAGGAATCGGTTACCTGGACAGCCGCCGCGACCGACGGCGACGCCTGCCCCTATCCCGGCCTGCGCGCCTACCGACCCGAGGAGCGCACCTTGTTCTTCGGACGGGAGCAGGCCACCGCCGAATTCGTCGAACTGGTGCGCGCCACCACCGGCATCGTCGTCCTGATCGGCGCGTCGGGGGCCGGCAAATCCTCGCTCCTGGCGGCGGGCCTGCGACCCACGATCGACCTACCCGCCGCGACGATGACGCCGGGCGCGACGCCGACCACCGGACTCGCGGCGACGCCGACCGACGACCTACGGGTCCTGATCGTCGACCAGTTCGAGGAACTGTTCACCCTGTGCCAGGACGAAGCCGAGCGCTCGGCCTTCCTGGCCACGCTCGCCGACCTACCAGACACGCTGACGGTCGTCCTCGCGCTACGCGCCGACTTCTACGAACAGTGCCTGCACTATCCAGCCCTGCGGAAAAGCTTGCAGCACAACAGCTATCTCCTCGGCTCGATGTCGATGGACGAGGTGGCGCGCGCGATCACCGGACCGGCCGCCGCCGGCGGACTCACCCTCGAATCCGGCTTGGAAGAACTGGTACTCACCGAACTACGCGGGGTCGGCGGACAACTCGGCACCGACGGCTACGACCCGGGGGCACTGCCACTGCTGTCCCACGTGATGGCCGCGACCTGGCAGCAGCGCGACGGCCGCAAACTCACCGTCGCCGGGTATCGCAAGGCGGGCGGCGTGACGGGCTCGGTCGCCGAGACCGCCGAACTCGCCTGGAGCGAACTGACGCCGCAGCAGCAGAGCGCCGCCCAGGAGCTGCTCGGCTCACTGGTCACCGTCGGACAGGACGGGCGTGACACCAGGCGCATGGTCGAGCGTGCCGAATTGCTCGGTCGCGGCGATGATCCCGACGCTTGCGCGGAAGCGCTCGAAGTCCTCGCGGCCAGCAGACTCATCGCTCTCGACGCGGGCTCGGTGCAGTTCTCCCATGAGATCGTGCTGACCGCGTGGCCCCGGCTACGCGGCTGGATCGATACCGACCGGGTCGGGCACCTGGTCCGCCAGCGGCTCGAACACGACGCGGCCGAATGGGAGGCAGCGAAACATGATTCGGCGCTGCTGTATCGCGGTACTCGGCTCGACAGCGCGAGTGAGCACACCAGCCGGGCAACAAGTAGTCCGCGCGTGCGGACCTTTCTGCGAGCCTCTCGGCGGTCGGCACGCAACAGTGGGCGCCGACGGATCGTGGCGGTCATGGTTGTGTTCGCCCTGCTCGCCACCGGTGTCATCGCCATCGACCGCAGCAGGCTCGCCGATCAACGGGCACTGGACCGCGACTACGCCGAATTGGTGACCGCGGCCCAACGAACCCGGACCATCGACCCCTCGATATCGGCCCAGTTCATGCTCGCCGCGTACCGAATTCGTTCCGATGAATCCACCCGCACCCAGTTGCTCAACAGTCAGGACTCGCCGCTCGCCATCACCGAGGCCGCCCACGAGAAGGGAGTCGACACGCTGGCGCTCCGGTCGTCGGACCGCCTGCTCGTCTCGACCGACTACGCAGGTGACACGGCTTTCTGGGATATCCGCGATCACCTCGCGCCCCACCGTCTCAGCACCGGGCTCGGGACGCGCGTCAACACGTTCGAGTTCGTTCCGGGCAGCACCGACGGGGTCACCCTCGGCCCATCCGGTACCCAGCTGTGGGACCTCGCCGACCCGAAATCACCACGGCTGATCCGCACCCTGGATACCCTCCGACCGAGCACGATCGCCCTCGATCCGACCGGAACAGTCCTCGCCGAAATCGAGGGGTCGACCCTGACCCTCTGGGATATCCGAGATCGCACGCGACCATTGCGAATCGCCACGCGTGCTCTGCCCGGCGAGCACCACATCATCGGATTCGGTGCCGAAGGAGGGGTGCTCGCCGTCGGTACCATCACCCTCGACATCAGGGTTCCCGACACGGTGCAACTGTGGGATGTACACGTTCCAGCCGCCGCTCGCCCGGTAGGACCACCGATCTCCACAACAGGCGACGACCAACTTCGAGGCTTCGCACTCAGTCCCGACGGCACCCGCTTGGCCGTGGGGTCCTACGGCACGAAGGGCACCGTCAACGCCCCATCGAACCGAGTCGAGATCTGGGAGATCACCGACCCGAATCACCCGACCTCCTATGGGACGTCGATGCGACTCGACAACGGAATCTTGGCCTCGATCGATTTCCACGAAAACGGAAACCTACTCGCCACCAGCACCGGTCGCGCCGGACAACTGTGGAACGTCACCGACCCCGCACAGCCCGTCCAAGCGGGCCCCGCGCTGTCGGTAACCCCGACCGGCTGTCCACGACTGCGAGTCGCCCCCTGTGGCGGTGGACCGAGGACAATGCGCTTCCTACCCGGCGAACCGGCGCTGATCGGAGCAGGTGAGGACGGACTGCTGTATTTCTGGTCACTGCCGCGTTCGACGATCGACGTGGTGCCGGGGACACCATCGACGCCCGTATTCGATCGCGCCGGCGATCGGATGGCCATGCTGTCCGGGGGCAGTGCCGTGACGATTTGGGACACCACCGATATCCGTCACCCGGTCCGCCTGGCCGCTGTTCCCGGTTCACCCGGGTTGTCGAATGTCGCGCTGAGTTCGGACGGACGCACGCTCTCTTTCCACGACCGTTCCGGCGACCAGCGAAAAGTCTTCGACCTCGGCGATCCACGTCAGCCACGCGTGCTGCCCAGCTGGCCGACCGGGTATGCCCGACAATCGACGGTCAGAGGCAACCGGATGCTGCTGACCTTCCGGAATTCGGTACAGATGTGGGATATCACCGACCGCACCACCCCGGTGCCCGTCGGTGTGCCGATCAGCGCGACGATCGGCACGGTCCAGAACGCGGCGTTCAGTTCCGATGGCAGTCGGGTCGAGCTGGTGTTGCTCGATGAGCGGGGCCACGAGGTCCCCCATTACCTTCGCCAGATGTGGAATCTGGACGATCCGCAACACCCACGATTGACCACCGAGTCCGAGGTCAGCCGCAACACCATCATCCAACCGTCCTACTTCCTGCCCGACAATCGAACCGTCGCCGTCACCGAGCCCGACCAGTTCGGCCTGCGCGACATCGACCAACCCGACGCGTTCACCCCGATCATCGACATGGCCCGGGCCGAATCAGCGCCGATCAGCGGAGTATCCGTCTCAGCGGACGGCACCGAACTTGTCGTCTCGGGCAACGGGGTGGCCGACCTGTGGAACCTCGATGACCCCCGCGCACCGCGCAAACGAGCCGGACCGATCGGCCCTACCGACGGTCGCCGTCGGCAGATGGCGATGCACCCCCGCGGCGAACAGCTGGTGATCGTCACCGACAACGGCCAGCTCGGTGTGTGGGATCTCGATGCCGAGACCGTCGCCGCCCGGATCTGCGCGTCCACCAGCCGACTCACCGAGGCCGTGTGGCGCGGCCAGCTCGCGAACGTGTCGTACCGCTCCCCCTGCCCCTGAACCCGGGAAATTATCAGGGTTACCCCCGATGTGCCGGAGGGGTGGCCCGGCACACGATGGATGACATGAGCGCAACGAGCTTCTCCGACCAGGTTCACCAGATGTGGCATACGCGGCCCGTCCGGCTGCCTCGGCAGGGACCGATCGCCGGGGTGGCGGCGGGGTTCGGGTTGCGCTACGGGGTGGATCCGGTGCTGGTGCGGGTGGCCTTCGTCGTGTCGACGATCTTCGGTGGGGCCGGGATCGTGCTGTATCTGCTGGCCTGGCTGGTGCTGGGGTCGGCGGGCAACGAGATGTCGGCCGCGCAGGCCCTGTCCGACCACGACCGGGGGTCGCATTCGCAGACCAAGACGATCGTGTTGATCGTGGCGCTGGCCATCGCCGTGTCGACCATGGGACCGATCGGGCTGGGCATGGGTGGGTCCGGGGTGGTCAGCCTCGGGCTGATGCTCGCGGGCTGGTGGATGCTGTACCTGCGTCATCCCGAGCTGCCCGCGGGGTTCGATGCCTACCGCGCTCCGCTCGGCACGACAGGCTACCCGGGTGCGGGCTACCCGACCGGCGTCCCGGTGCGCGGCTATCCGTACAACCCGGAGGTGCCCCCGACCGGGATGTACACGCCCTACACCAAACTTCCCGACGTCTACGTTCCCGATCCGGCGCTCGCCCGCGAGGAAAATCGCACGCCCACAGCCGAATCCGCGCCGCTGCTGCGCGTCGACGTGACCGACACCGTCGTGCTGCGCAAGGAGATCGACGAAACTGGCGGCAGTTCCACGGATTCCGTAGAAACCGCTCGGATCACGGTGACACCGGCGGCCTCCGTAGAACCAGCGGCTACTGATTCGGGTCGTCGAGATCCAGAACACGAAGAGCCGAACAATCGCGAAGTCGCCTCGGACGCACAGTCTTCGCCCACACCGCACGCCGCGTCGGATACGAGCTCGCGGGCAGTGGATTCGGTGTCACCCGTCGATCTCGACAAGCGCGCGGACAGCTCGAAACCCGAGCTCATCGAGAACACCGACAGGAGCATGCCGCCCGTCGCGCAATCGCAGAACGACGCCGGTGCCACCGCGCTGCTGCGCGAAGACGTGCCCGGAACCATCTCTCCCGCACCGGAACCCCCGCGCCTCAACGCGCAGGTGCCCAACGGCTGGGATCCGCTCGCTGTCGCCCCGCTGGCCTGGGAACTACCGGAAGCGGCGCCCCGCTACGCGCCTGTCACGCCGCCGACACCGAAACGTCCACGCTCCCGGCTCACTCCGGTCACCATCGGCCTGGCGATCCTGGCCGCGGCGCTGGCGGGCGCCGCGGCGGCGTCGGGCGTGGAATGGATGACCCCCGCGCGAATCGCGGCCTTCGCCCTGGCGGTGGTCGGCCTCGGCCTCGTCGTCGGCGCATTCCTGCGGCGCGGATACGGCCTGCTGATACTCACCGCCCCGCTGGCCGGGTTCGTGGTGCTGGCCTCGCTGATCGGGCCGATCGACTTCAAGGAAACCGCCGTCGGCGACCGTGTCTGGGCGCCGACCTCGATGACCGAGTTGCAGCCCCGCTACGCCCTCGACATCGGTTCGGGCACGCTGGACCTGCGCGGCCTTAACCTCACCGAGTCACGCAGCGTCGAAGTCGCGGTGAACATCGGTGACACGACAGTGCAACTGCCCGAAGGGATGACGGTGAACATGACGTGTGACATCCGAGTGACCGACTCCAACTCGACCTGTCGGGACGGACTGAGCGGGCCGAAAACCCCCGGCGCACCGGTCCTCGACCTGCGCGTCAAGATGCACCTGGGCGACGCGGTGGTGACCCGTGGCTGATCCGACCGACACCGAGCCCGCCCGCCGTCCCGCGTTCACCCTGCTGACCACCGGCCTGATCGCGCTGGCCGTGAGCGTCTGGGCCCTCTTGGGCGCACCGACCCCCGACGGCGGCGGAATCCTGCCCATCGGCTGGGGCGTGGTGATCGCGGCCATCGTCATCGGCCTGCTGCTCACGCTGACACCCAGCCGTAAACACCACTGACCGAAGGACACTCGACGAAACAACAATGGCCCGTCACGCTGACGGGCCATTGTTGTTGGAGGACAACGGCAATGAACGACCCGACCCCACTCGCGCACCTACTGACGCACCGCCGCCCCACTGTGAGCGGCCTACCACTGGGCCGTCTACTCCTCGCGAACTATCCGAGACCCCCACGTCCGCCGCTCACCGAGCAGAAGCAACCCGACCCAGAGCAGGGATCGGCCACATAGCGGCCGATCCGCGTGCTCCAACCCATCACTCCCACTCGATGGTGCCCGGGGGCTTGCTCGTCACGTCGAGGACCACGCGGTTCACCTCGGCCACCTCGTTGGTGATGCGCGTCGAGATCCGTTCCAGCACGTCGTAGGGCAGCCGGGTCCAATCCGCGGTCATCGCGTCCTCGCTCGACACCGGACGCAGCACGATCGGGTGACCGTAGGTGCGGCCGTCGCCCTGCACGCCGACCGAACGCACGTCGGCCAGCAGCACGACCGGGCACTGCCAGATCTGCTTGTCCAGGTCGGCCGCGGTGAGCTCCTCGCGGGCGATGGCGTCGGCCTGGCGAAGCAGGTCGAGCCGGTCGGCGGTGACCTCACCGACGATGCGGATCGCGAGGCCGGGGCCCGGGAAGGGCTGGCGCGCAACGATTTCCTCGGGCAGCCCGAGTTCGCGGCCGACCGCGCGGACCTCGTCCTTGAACAGCAGGCGCAGCGGCTCGACCAGATCGAACTCGAGGTCGTCGGGCAGGCCGCCGACATTGTGGTGGCTCTTGATGTTCGCGGTGCCGGTGCCGCCGCCGGATTCGACGACGTCCGGGTAGAGCGTGCCCTGGACCAGGAATTCGACCTTCGGGGCGCTGCCCGCGGCCTCGGTCTCCTCGCCGACGATGCCCGCGACGGCGTCCTCGAACGAGCGGATGAACTCGCGACCGATGATCTTGCGCTTCTCCTCGGGATCGGAGACGCCCTTCAGTTCGCCGAGGAACTTGTCCACCGCGTCGACGGTCACCAGCTTGGCGCCGGTCGCGGCGACGAAATCCTGCTGGACCTGCTCGCGTTCACCCGCCCGCAGCAGACCGTGGTCGACGAACACACAGGTGAGCCGATCGCCGATCGCGCGCTGCACCAGCGCGGCCGCCACGGCGGAGTCGACGCCACCGGACAGGCCGCAGATGGCGTGCCCGTCACCGATCTGCTCGCGCACGCTCTCGATCAGCGACTCCGCGATGTTGGCCGGCGTCCACTGCGCCGGAATACCGGCGAGCTCGTGCAGGAAGCGGCTGAGCACCTGCTGGCCGTGCGGGGAGTGCAGCACCTCGGGGTGGTATTGCACGCCGGCCAGTCGACGCGCGCGATCCTCGAACGCGGCGACCGGCGCGCCCGCGGTGGTCCCGGTGACCTCGAAGCCCGCGGGGGCGTCGGTCACCGCGTCGCCGTGCGACATCCACACCGGCTGGATGGTCGGCAGGCCGTCGTGCAGCACACCGCCGTCGATGTTGAGTTCGGTGCGGCCGTATTCGCGGGTGCCGGTTTCGGACACGGTGCCGCCGAGTGCCTGCGCCATGGCCTGGAAGCCGTAGCAGATGCCGAACACGGGCACGCCGAGATCGAACAGCCGCGCGTCGAGTTGCGGTGCGCCCTCGGCGTACACGCTCGACGGACCACCGGACAGGATCACGGCCAACGGCTGCTTGTCGGCGATCTCTTCCACGGTCATCGTGTGCGGAATCACCTCGGAGAACACCCGTGACTCACGCACCCGTCGGGCGATCAGCTGGGCGTACTGCGCGCCGAAGTCGACGACGAGGACCGGTCTCTGAGTATCTGCCACCGCCACAGTTTAGTGACGGGGTACGGCGAGCAAGCAACGGGCATCGCCGGAAGCCGGACTCGCCGTAGTGACTGTGCACGACGCGCCCTCTTTCTTGGGCGCGGCGCGGTAGCTCTGGCTATCCTCGTGCTCGTGCCATTCGCCCGCGCGATCGATGCAGACATCTACTACGAGGACAGCGGTGGCACCGGTCCGGTGGTGTTGCTCGCCCATGAGTTCTTCATGGATCGCACGATGTTCGCCTCGCAGCAGGCCGCGCTCGCACCCGAGTTCCGCATCGTCGCCTGGGACGCGCGCGGGCACGGCCGCACCAAAGATCAGCGGTTGCCGTTCACCTACTGGACCGCGGCCCGCGACGCGCTGACCGTACTCGACTCGATCGGCGCCGAACGCGCCATCATCGGCGGCACCGCGCAAGGGGGCTTCACAGCGCTGCGGACCGCGTTGGTCGCGCCGGAACGGGTCGACGCGTTGATCTTGATCAGCACCGAGGCGCACGGGCCGACCCTGGGCCAGTCGACCGCCACCCAGCGATTCCTCGACGAATGGCACGACCGCGGCTCCCGCGAGGAAGCCGCGGGCCGCCTCGCCGACTGGCTCATCGGCGACGACACCTGGTATCGCGACATCTGGACCCGCCGGTGGGTCGGCGACGCCCACAGCGGGCTCGACGCCGCCGTCGGCTGCCTGCTCGGGCGCGATTCGGTGCTCGACCGGCTCCGCGAGATCACCTGCCCGGCGTTGATCATCCACGCCACGCAGAGCGGTATCGCGGGCGCGCGCGCCCGCACACTGGCCGACGGGCTCACCGCCTCCACCTTCGTGGAGATCGATGGCGCCCGCCTGGCCGTGACGATGACCCATCCGGAACCGGTCAATACCGCGATCGCCCGGTTCCTGCGGGATCGGGTCTCACCGACCCGCGTTCGTTAGCGGACGCTCAGCCCGACCTTCTGGAATTCCTTGAGGTCGGAGTACCCGGCCTTGGCCATCGAACGGCGAAGGCCGCCAACGAGGTTCAGCGAACCGAACGGGTCGTCGGAGGGGCCGTAGAGCACATGCTCGAGGCTCGGGCGGGCCGCCGCGCCGTCGGGGCCGTCCAGCCAGGCCTCGTCGACCGGCAGGAACGAACCGCGCGGCACCGAGGGGTGCGCGGTCGCCGAAGGCCAGTACCAACCCCGACCGGGCGCCTCGGCCGACGCGGACAGCGGCACACCGAGCATCACGGCATCGGCGCCGCACGCGATGGCCTTGGCCAGCTGACCCGAGGTGGCCACGTCGCCGTCGGCGATGACGTGCACATAGCGACCGCCGGTCTCGTCGAGGTAATCGCGACGGGCCGCGGCCGCGTCGGCGATCGCGGTCGCCATCGGCACGCCGATGCCGAGCACCTCACCGGTGGTGGTGGCGCCGGGGAACGAGCCGTAGCCGACGATGACGCCCGCCGCACCGGTGCGCATCAGGTGCAGCGCGGTGCGGTGATCGCTCACGCCACCGGCCACGACCGGCACGTCCAGCTCGGCGATGAAGGTCTTCAGGTTCAGCGGCTCCTCGCCGCCCACGTGCTCGGCGGAGATGATGGTGCCCTGCACGACCAGTAGATCGATGCCGGCCTGGAGCAGCGCGGGGGTCAGCGCGCGGGCGTTCTGCGGGCTCACGCGCACCGAGGTGGTCACCCCGGCCGCACGGACCTGCGCGACAGCGGCGGCCAGCAGGTCGGGCTGCATCGGCGCGGCGTGTAATTCCTGCAGCAGCGAGATGGCCTTTTCGTAACCCCCCTTGTCGACCAGATCGAGCAGCTGATCGATCTTGGCCTGCACGTCGGCGTGGCGCGCCCAGAGGCCTTCGCCGTTGATCACGCCGAGGCCGCCCTGGCGACCCAGCTCGATCGCGAACTCGGGCGAGACCAGCGCGTCGGTGGGGTGCGCGAGCACCGGGATCTCGAAACGGTAGGCGTCGAGCTGCCAGGCCAGCGAGACCAGCTTCGACGAGCGCGTCCGCCGCGAGGGGACGATATCTACGTCATCGAGCTCATAGGTTCGACGAGCGACCCGTCCCATACCGATTTCGACCATGTCACGCACAATGCTCTGCTTTCTGCGCGCTGGCGCGCGCGTGTTCGCGGCCCCGAGGGGCCGCCGGTCAGTCACCGCGGCTTGCTCCTGCGTCGCCTACGCCGCGGCGCCTGACCGGCGGCCCGGCCGCGAACCGGCCACTGCGTGGCCGCCGCTCCCCAAGGGTCGCGGGTACGAGGCGCGTTGGTGATGAAGGTGACATCTGGTCGTCAGCTTTCGCCGTTGTCCTGCGAACCGCAAGCACATCGACCGGGGGTGTCCCGTACACGGACGTGCGCCGGAGGTCGACCCTCCGGCGCACAAACGCGTCTATTGTACTCAGCCGCGCCCGGAGTAGTTCGGGGCCTCGACGGTCATGGTGATGTCGTGCGGATGGCTCTCCTTGAGACCCGCCGCGGTGATCTGCACGAACTGCGCGCCCTGGAGGTGCTCGATGTTCTGCGAACCGGTGTAGCCCATCGCGGCACGCAGGCCGCCGACGAGCTGGTGGATCACCTGGTTGACCGGGCCGCGGAACGGGACACGGCCCTCGATGCCCTCGGGGACGAGCTTGTCCTCGGCGAGCACATCGTCCTGGAAGTAACGGTCCTTGGAGTACGACTTGGCCTGGCCGCGGCCCTGCATGGCGCCGAGCGAGCCCATGCCGCGGTAGCTCTTGAACTGCTTGCCGTTGACCAGGATCAGATCACCGGGCGACTCGGCGGTGCCCGCGAGCAACGAGCCGAGCATCACCGTGGAGGCGCCGGCGGCGATGGCCTTGGCGACATCGCCGGAGTACTGCACGCCGCCGTCGGCGATCACCGGCACGCCGGCGGCCTTGCACGCGGCGACGGCCTCGAGGATCGCGGTGATCTGCGGTGCGCCGACGCCGGCCACCACGCGGGTGGTGCAGATGGAGCCGGGGCCCACACCCACCTTCACCGCGTCGACGCCCGCCTCGACGAGCGCGGCGGCACCGGCGCGGGTGGCGATATTGCCGCCGACGATCTGGATCCGGTCACCGACCTCGGCCTTGACCTTCGCGACCATCTGCAGCACCTGCGACTGGTGGCCGTGGGCGGTGTCGACGATCAGCACGTCGACACCGGCGTCGCCCAGCGTCATGGCACGCGACCAGGAGTCCTCGCCGACGCCGATCGCGGCGCCGACCAGCAGGCGGCCGTCGCGGTCCTTGGTGGCGTTGGGGTACTGATCGGTCTTGACGAAGTCCTTGACCGTGATCAGCCCGCGTAGGCGACCGTTGCCGTCGACGATCGGCAGCTTCTCGATCTTGTGGCGACGCAGCAGACCGAGCGCGGCCTCGGCGGTGACGCCCTCACGGGCGGTGATCAGCGGCGCCCTGGTCATCACCTCGTCCACCCGGCGGTCCTGATCGACCTCGAAGCGCATGTCGCGGTTGGTGATAATGCCCACCAGCGCGCCGGTCTCGTCCACCACCGGCAGACCCGAGATGCGGAAGCGGGCGCACATGGCGTCGACCTCGGCGAGGGTATCGGTGGGACGACAGGTGACCGGGTCGGTCACCATGCCCGCCTCGGAGCGCTTCACCGTCTCCACCTGGGCGGCCTGATCGGCGGCCGAGAGGTTGCGGTGCAGCACACCCATACCGCCCGCACGCGCCATGGCGATGGCCATGCGCGCCTCGGTGACGGTGTCCATGGCCGAACTCACCAGCGGCGTGCGCAAAGTGATGTCCCTGGTCAGGCGGCTGGATGTCTCGACAGAGCTGGGGATGAGATCCGAGGCGGCAGGCAGCAACAGCACGTCGTCGAACGTGAGGCCGAGCATGGCAATCTTGGTCGGATCGTCGCCCCCCGTAGGAGGACGCACCGCGATTCGTTCGCCCGACACGGGATTACTCATTCGGATCGACCCCTCCTGGTCGTCATAGCAACCGACACGGTAGACACAGTGCGTCGGTGCTCGAGCGGAAAAAGCTTTTCGGATGGTCGGCAGGAACAAAGTCGCCGACGCCTGCATTCCATGGTATCCGGCACCCGGATACGCCTGTGAAGTGAGCCCTTCCGCAAAACTTGCCCGGTGCATCGCTGGCGCGATGTACCAAGTACTGCGTACCGTGGGGATGTGCGTGACCATCTACCACCTGGCCTGCCGCCGGATCCCTTCGCCGGAGACCCCTCCGACCCGTCTGCCGCGCTCGATGCGATCGAGCCCGGCGAGCCGCTGGATCCTCATGAGCGCCTCGCGGTCGAGGAAGATCTCGCCGACCTCGCCGTATACGAAGCCCTGCTGGCCCACCGCGGCATCCGCGGCCTGGTCGTCAGCTGTGAGGATTGTCGGCAAGATCACTACCACGACTGGGACATGCTCCGGGCGAACCTCCTACAGCTACTGGTCGACGGCACCGTCCGGCCACACGAGCCCGCGTACGACCCCACCCCCGAGGCCTATGTCACGTGGGATTACTGCCGCGGCTACGCGGACGCGTCGATGAACGAGGCGTTCCACGGCGACGGCTTCGACGGGTTCGACAACTGAGGTTCGACAACGGGAGCTCTCCGGTGACTCGGCACAGCTGAGTCTCGCGGCGCCTGTCCGCCCCACGCTCGGTCACGCGTGCGTGGGGCGAATACGCGGGCCCACACCGGAAACCTTTCCGCACACAAAGACGAAGGCCCCGAACATGTTCGGGGCCTTCGTCTTTCGATCCGGAGTGCTACGAAGAGGGAACCGCGGGCGGTGCCTGGATCGTCCCCGGCGCGGGCAGCTGCTGCGTGGGGGGCAGGGTCGGTAGCGGCGCCGACGTCGGTACCACGGTCGTCGGCACGGGGATGGTCGGCGGTTCGACGATGGTGGTCGGCGCCGTCGTCGGCTCCACCGGTGGCTTGGTCGGCTCCACCGGCGGCTTCGTGGGTTCGACCGGCGGCTTGGTCGGCTCGACCGGCGGCTGCGTCGGCTCCACCGGAACCAGCGGCTTGGTCTCCGGGCCCGGCGTCTGCGGGCCGGGCGTCTGCGGGCCGGGTGGCGGCGGGGTCGCCGGATCCGCGGTTCCCGATCCGGGACCGGGCGGTGCCACCGGCGCGGTGCCGCCCGGGTTCGTTGTCGGCGGGGCCTGCACGGCCGAGGTCGGCTTGGTCGGCACGGAAGTGACCGGCGGCAGTTTCGCGCCGATCTCCGGTGCGTCCTTGACCAGCTGATCACGCAGCAGGTTCCAGCGCGCGATCAGGTCCTCCCGCTTGGCCGGGTCGTCGACCTGGCCCGCATTGGCCGAAGCCTGCTCCAGCCTGGCCTTCGCCTGCTCCGGATTGCCCGACTTGAGCAGGTTCTGCGCGGCCAGCAGATCTTCGTCGGCGTACTGCACGACGGTCGACTGGGCCTGCTCGCTGAACACGACCTCCTTGACCCGCCACAGCGGATCGCCGGGTGCCGCGCTGTAGGCGAAAGCCGTGATGCCACCGAACACCAGCGCCAATGCCGCTGCCGCACCGAAGATCGGGCGGACCAGACGCAGTCGTCCTCGAGAGGAGGCTCCGACTCGGACCTGCCGCGCGCCGATCTCCTGATTGACGGCCGCGAACACGGTATCGAGATCAGGGCCCGCGGGCATCGGCTCGGCCAGTAGATCGGCCCGCCAATCCGCGAGTAGCGACGCGAGCTGGAACTCCTCGGGGCTGTCGGTCCGCACCGGACCGTCGCTCGCGATCGCGTCGATCAGCGCGTCATCGCTGCGCACCGCCGCGATGTCGACCGGCCCGGAGTCACCGGCGTCCTCGGCGGCGTAGGGACCGCTGTTTTGCGATCCGCGCTGCCAAACTTTCCGGTCGCCTAGACCGCGCTCGCCATCCCTAGCCATACATTTCACCTGCCCTCGCCACTTGTGACTTCAGTTTCGCGAGTGCCCTGTGCTGGGCCACCCGTATCGCCCCCGCCGTGCTGCCCACGGCGACTGCGGTTTCCTCTGCTGACAGACCCATGACCAAGCGCAGGATCAGGATCTCTCGATGCTTCTCGGGGAGCGTTGCCAGCAGAGTGTTCATCTGCCTGCTCGTCTCCGAGTCGAGAGCCCGCTGTTCCGGCCCGTGGTCGGTGGATATGACATCTGGTACTTCGGCCATCGCCTCCGCCTTGTTACGGGCGGCGTTGCGATGGGCGTCGGCGACCTTGTGCGAAGCGATTCCGTACACGAAGGCCATGAAGGGCCGACCCTGATCCTGATAGCGGGGCAGGGCGGTCATCACAGCCAGACAGACCTCTTGCGCAACATCGTCCGCGGAGAGCTGTCCGCGCTCCGCGGCTCCGATCCGGGCCCTGCAGTAGCGAACTACCAAGGGACGGACCAGTTCCAATACCCGAGCTAAAGCGGTCCTGTCGCCCTGCGCAGCCGCAGCGACGGCGAGGTCCAACTCTTCGCCCATATGCGTCATCGTCAGAGATTTTCCTGGCGTTACGAGTGGCGCGGTCGAATGTGACCGAGCTTCCACCGAAGGGCGGAACGCGACTAACAATAGCGACCCCCGGATCGGCCGCCAGCGGGCATGGCCGCTTCTAACCGAGCTCTCAGAAAGATCATCCGCAACGAATCAGGCACCCAGCGGGGCGATGTCTCCACCCCAGGCCCGTAGACGGGTCGCATGATCAGCGGCTTCGCCCGCCGCGGCGCGCGCTCGGGCCGGTTCGGCGACCCCCGAGCGCAGCATCGCGGTGGCCCAGCGCAGTGGGAGAAGGCCGTTTTCGCGGCAGTCCGCGTCGACCCGCTCGGCCAGTTTCGCCGACTCGGCGAGGTCGCCGGTCGCGGCGGTCGCGGCCGCGACGAGCAGCGCCGACTTCACCTGGTGACGCACCGATGGAAGGGCCGCGGCGAGCGCGGCCGCGGCGAGCGCGTCAGGCAGCGCCCGGTCCGCCTCACCCCCGGCGAGCGCGGTCTCGGCACACACCCAGTGCCAGCGCACCTCGGCGCGCGGGGGCGCGTCGGCGAGTAGTGGCCGGACGCGGCCGAGCAGTGTGCGGGCCAGCGCGAGTCTGCCGGTGCCGAGGGCATCGGCTGCCAGCCCCGTATACGCGTCGGCGAGCGCCTCGGCGCGGGCCGCGCCCGTGGCACCGAACGCGATCGCCGCGGCGCGACCGTCGAACGCGGCCGCGCCCGCGTGATCGCCGAGCTGGCGCAGCAACGAGCCCCGGGTGCTCTCGACGAGCGATCGCAGGCCGGGCTCGGTCGCGGTACGCGCCGATATCAGCAGGTCAGCACGGGCGGCGGCGTAGCGGCCCTGCCCACCGAGGGCGACCGCGCGGTACCACCGCGACAACGGGTCAGCGGGCTCCGGCAACTCCGTAGCGGCCAGGCCCGGGGTGGGACCGAAGGCAGTCGAAACGAGTATTTCGGAACCGATATCCGCGGGTAAGGCCGTTGTCTGCACGGCGAGACTCTAGCCGCCGCCGGTCGGAGCCGGTTCCCATGTTATGGATCCACGGTCAGCATTCAGCAAACAGTCAGCATTTATCGTGGGTGTCGATGTTGCCATCAGGTAAATCTCAGCTCGCCGACGCCGGTGCGAATTCACATGCGTTTCTCGCAATTAACCTTCGCGCCCCGTTATCGCCATCTCCGGCCAGTTCGCCCGCAACGGCCATTGTGATCCAGCACACCTACCCGCCGTGGGCGCCACCGGCCCGAACCGGGCCCCGACCGGCGCGACCTGGGAAAATCGGCACTGTCCCGAAAACGCGAAGACACCCGATCCATAGCCAACCGAACAGTATGGCGGGATCGGGTGTGAAATGTAAATAGTGAGTAGGTTAAATTTCGGCGTTGCAGATTTACTGAACTCATGCGCCGAACTATTGACGGAATTTCCCGCCTGCACCTAACGTAGCTCATCGCCACGGTTGGCGCCGCGCGAAATCGCAGCGACCGCCGAGCGGCACCGTCAGGCACCGTCGAGCCGGCCACCCTTTCCGGGTGGCGCGAAGACCTGCCGCACCACTCGCTCGACAACGCCGACGAGCTCGCGCCACAAGGAGTTCACATGCCCATGCCCACCCACCTCCCCGGACCGAACGCCGATGTCTGGGATTGGCAAATGCGCGGCTCGTGCCGCGGCCAGGACTCCGCGGTCTTCTTCCATCCCGACGGCGAACGCGGCCGCGCCCGCACCGCGCGCGAAATGCGCGCCAAGGAGATCTGCCGGGCCTGCCCCGTGCTGATGCAGTGCCGTACCCACGCCCTCAAGGTCAGCGAGCCCTACGGCATCTGGGGCGGCATGTCCGAGACCGAGCGCGAGATGCACGCCCGCCGCAACCGACGCCGGATGACCGTCTGAGGTCCGCTGACCTGTCTTGGCGGGTTGGCAAATCTTTTCCAATCCGCTGGCCGTGGCGCGCCGAATCTCTAGCAAACAACTGGCACCCGAATAAAGACACCCCGGTCGTGGGAAGGTCATAGCCTCGGGCTACATTCGTGACCGATGACACAGAATGGGTTCCGAAGCGAAGCCTTTCCACCGATCGTGGATTCTGCGGTTACCGCACGGGCGGCCGAAGGAGTCGAGCTAGCCGCACTGTTGCAACGATGCGGCCTGTCCGACCAGCAGGCCTTCGCCGAGCTGTACGACCGAACATCCGCGCGGGTTTTCGGCCTGGTCCTACGGGTACTTCACGACCCCGGGTACGCGGAGGAGACCACGCAGGAGGTCTATCTCCAGATCTGGCGTACCGCCACGAGTTTCGACCCCGCCAAGGGGTCTGCGGTGACCTGGCTGATGACGTTGGCACACCGGCGCGCGGTCGACCGGGTTCGCGCCGAGCAAGCCCACACCCAGCGCGAGGTCGCGTACGGGATCCGGGTGCTCGGTCACGAATTCGACGAGGTCACCGAGGAGGTGGAACGCAGACTGGAACAACAGGCCGTCCAGCGCGGGCTCTCGACCCTCACCGAGACCCAACGCGAGGCGATCTCGCTCGCCTACTACGGCGGGCGGACCTACGCGGAGGTAGCGCAATACCTCGGCATCGGGTTACCGACCGTTAAGTCCCGAATTCGGGACGGATTGACACGACTGAAGAAAAGTTTGGGGGTGACGTGAGATGAACGAAGCCCAGATCGATCTCGCGCACACCGTCGCGCTCGGATTGATCGACGACGAAGACCATCACGCGATCCAGACCATCATCGATACCGAAGACCCCACCCTGTGTACGCAGTTCCTGCGAGAGGTTCGCGAAACCCGCGAAGCTCTAGCCCATCTCGCGTCCGCAACCCCCCTCCCACCGCCGCCGTCCCTGCGCGCCCGTTTACTGGCCGCGCTCGCTGCCGAAGATCCCCCAGTAGTCAGCTAACCCCCACCGCCCAACCCAAGACCCGCCATGACCGCACTCCCACCCACCACCTGCGACCTGCGACCCCTAGGGAGCAGCGGCCACAAAGTGGCCGGTCGCGGCCGGGCCGCCGGTTAGCCGCCGGGGGCGTACGCGACGAAGGAGCAAGCCCCGGCGGCTAACCGGCGGCCCCCAGGGGCCGCGACTCGAGCGCGCCAGCGCTCCAAAAACACAGCGTATACAGCCCGGGACTACCCGAACAAAGAAGGGCCCGCCGCCGATCGAATGATCAGCAGCGGGCCTCCCGTTTATCTGATCAGTGCGCGTGACCGTGGTGGCCGTGGTCGTCTTCGGCCTCGACCGGCTTCTCCACGATGGCGCTCTCGGTGGTCAGGATCATCCGCGCGACCGAGGCGGCGTTCACCACGGCGGAGCGGGTCACCTTGACCGGATCGACGACACCGTCGGCGAGCAGGTCGCCGTAGGTCAGGGTGGCGGCGTTGAAGCCTTCCTTGCCCTCGGAGACCTTGGCGACGACAACCGCGCCATCGAGACCGGCGTTGGCGGCGATCCAGAACAGCGGCGCCTGGAGGCCCTTGCGGACCACCTCGACACCGACGGCCTTGTCACCGGTGAACGAGTCACGCAGCTCGCCCAGCGCGGCGGCGGCGATCACGAGCGCCGAACCACCACCGGGGACGATGCCCTCCTCGACCGCGGCCTTGGCGGCGGCGACCGCGTCGTCGACGCGGTACTTGCGCTCCTTGAGCGCGGTCTCGGTGGCAGCGCCGACCTTGATTACCGCGACGCCACCGGCCAGCTTCGCCAGACGCTCTTCGAGCTTCTCGCGATCCCAGTCGGAGTCCGAGGCCTCGATCTCGCGACGCAGCTGCGCGCTGCGGCCCTTGATGTCCTCGTCGGTGCCCGCACCGTCGATCAGCACGGTCTCGTCCTTGGTGACGACGACGCGACGCGCCTGACCCAGCTGCTCGATGGTGGCCTCGCGCAGGGTGACGCCGAGATCGGGGTTGATCACGGTGCCACCGGTGACGACGGCCAAGTCGTCGAGGAACGCCTTGCGACGGTCACCGAAGAACGGCGCCTTGACGGCGACGGCCTTGATGGTCTTGCGGATCGAGTTGACCACCAGGGTCGACAGCGCTTCGCCGTCGACGTCCTCGGCCACGATCAGCACGGCCTTGCCGGACTCGGCGATCTTCTCGAGCAGCGGCAGCAGATCGGGCAGCGAGCTGATCTTGTCCCGGTGCAGCAGGATGTAGGCATCCTCGAGCACGGCCTGCTGGGTCTCGGGGTCGGTCTGGAAGTAGGGCGAGAGGTAGCCCTTGTCGAACTGCACGCCCTCGGTGATGACGAGTTCGGTGTTCGTGGTCGAGGACTCCTCGACCGTCACGACGCCGTCCTTGCCGACCGTGGTGAGCGCCTTGCCGACCATCTCGCCGATTTCGGGGTCACGCGAGGAAACGGTGGCGACCTGGGCGATGGCCGTCTCCCCGGAGACCGGGGTGGCCAGCGCGAGCAGCACCTCCGACACCTTCTCGGCGGCAGCGGCGATGCCCTGGCCGAGGGTGATCGGGTTGGCGCCCGCGGCGACGTTCTTCAGGCCGCCGCGCACGAACGCCTGGGCCAGCACGGTGGCGGTGGTGGTGCCGTCACCCGCGACGTCGTTGGTCTTGGTGGCGACGCTCTTGACGAGCTGTGCGCCGAGGTTCTCGAAGGGGTCCTCGAGGTCGATCTCACGCGCGATGGTGACACCGTCGTTGGTGACGGTCGGGCCACCGAAAGCCTTGGCCAGCACCACATGCCGGCCACGGGGGCCGAGGGTCACCTTGACGGCGTCGGCCAGCTTGTCGACACCGCGTTCCAGAGCCCGGCGAGCCTTTTCGTCGAACTCGATCTGCTTGGGCATAAGTTCCAATCCTTAGTCATGTCGCGCACAACTCGACGCTGCGCTCGATCCCACTTGCCGGCCGATACGCCGAAGGCGCTGGGCAACGCAATCCGCCCCGGGCCTGTGAAGACGCCGGGGCGGAACGCTGATGCGGCGTCGGCCTTACTTGGTGACGACGGCCAGGATGTCGCGCGCCGAGAGGATGAGGTATTCCCCACCCTGGTACTTGATCTCGGTGCCGCCGTACTTGCTGTAGATGACGACGTCGCCTTCTTTGACGTCGACCGGGATGCGGTCACCCTTATCGGTGACGCGGCCCGCTCCGACGGCAATGACGGTGCCCTCCTGCGGCTTCTCCTTGGCCGTGTCCGGGATGACCAGGCCGGAGGCCGTCGTCGTCTCGGCCTCGTTGGCCTGGACGAGGATCTTGTCCTCGAGCGGCTTGATGTTCACGCTCGCCACGTTGAGCCCTCCACTTTCAGGGGAAATTCGGTCGTCCGGAACTGGTGTCCCGGACCGGGTTTCGGTCAGCTCGCGACTCTGCGCACAGCCCCGTCGTCGCGGGTGCCGGGACCGTAGCCCAGTAGTCGACTCGGCACAGGTACAGCTACTCAGGTGCCGACTAGCACTCTATACGCGAGAGTGCCAGCACTCAAGGTCGGGTTCTGCCGATATCGCGTTTTTCGACACGCCCACACTCGCCAGTGATCTTCACATCGCCTGCCACAATCTGTAACGTTCGCATAACAGGCTGTGACATAGCACAGGAAGGCGCCATCCGCTCGGAGAGCACCATCGGCTTGAAGGGAGGTGAACATGCGAACATCCCTCGGCATCTCGGCCGGGAACGAGGTGGTGTGCTCGGCACTGGTCGCGACGGGGCCCGCGGGCGAGCAGACTTTCGACTACCGGGTTGTTTCCGCGGATGAGGCACATTCCGATCTCGGCGATCTCGTGTCGTCCTCGATCGAATTGATGACCACCCAGCTGCCTGCATCACAAGCGGCGATGGCGGGCGATCCGCTCGAACGCTATTCCGGCGGCCACCGTCACGCCGAGCAGGCCCGGTCGCGTCCACCGACCAGTGTCGCCGTCGCCTACCGCAACAAGGAACAGGCGCAAGCCATTCGGGCCGCCACCACGCGCCACCGCGATCTGCGCCTGGTCACCGAGGGGGCCGCCGCCCTCGCCTATCTGCGCCATACCGGACTGCTCGCCCGCTATCCCACGGTCGCCGTGGTCGACCTCGGCGCGACCGGCCTCACCGTCACCGTGGCCGATTTCACCGACAACGTGGTGCTGCACACCGAACGGACGCCGACGGTCAGCGGTAACGCGATCGACGAGCTGATCTACCACCACCTGGTCGACCTGCACTACGCCCGCCGCGGCACCCGGCCCAACCGCACCACGCTGACCAACCGCGGCCGCGCCGCCAAGGAACACCTGTCGCTGGCACCCGTGGTCACCATCGACCATGTCGCGGGACAGGGACTGGAGCTCACCCGCCCCGATTTCGAGGTACTCATCGACGGCCTGCTGCGCAATATCGCACTGTTCTCGTCGTCGGTGTTCACCCGCGCGCCGAAATACCCCGACGCCGTCGCCGTGATCGGCGGTTGCGCCAACATCCCGGCTGTCATCGATGTTCTCCACGAACGCCTCGAAGTCCCCGTGCTCACGGTGCCCGATCCCGAGGCCGTGATCGCCAAGGGCGCCGCGCTGGTCGCCGACGCCGCGGCACCGACCGGACCCGCGGGCGGCGCGAACACCGACGCACCGAGCGGCACCTTCGCCAAGGTCGTCGGCACCCTCGTCGGCGCGGTGGTGGTGGTCGGGCTGGTGATCGGCTACGGCGTGCAAGCGATTTCGCCCGACGCCCCCGATGTCACCCCCGCCGGTACGAGCAGCACCGTGCGTCAGTCCCCCGCACCGTCCGCGTCGTCCCCGGCACCCGCCCCCGCCGGTCGGGAGAGCACCGAACGTACCGGCGCCACCGTCGCCCCACCCGCTACCGAGGTCCCCGCACCGTCTACGGGCCCGAACGCCGCCCCGTCCGCGCCCGCCTCGGCCACGGCCCCCACACTGCGCCCCGACCCGAACCTGCCGCAGATCCCCTACCCCGAGTCCCCCCTCGGCGACACACTGGACAGCGGTTCCGGCGGACAACGCCCGTCCACCCCGAACATCTTCCCGACGCAAGTACCCGCCAACAGCACCCTTCCGATCCCGTCCACCGCCGCGACAGCCGAGGTCCCCCTGCTGACCGGTTAACGCGCCGGACCGACCGGTGGCGGGTTCGTCGGGTAACCGGACGCTAGCCGCGCAGGGCACTCACCGAGACCGGCAGCCCCGGATCCGTGGCGACAGTCAGTGCTGCGGGCTGCGCACCCGCGGCGATCACATGCGCACCCAGCGCCGCGATCATCACCCCGTTGTCCGTGCACAGCCGCGGCTTCGGCACCCGCAGCGTCAAACCCGCTCCAGCACAACGCTCTTCGGCGAGTGATCGGATGCGGGAGTTGGCGGTGGCGCCGCCCCCGAGCACGATCGTGTCGACACCGATGTCGGTCGCGGCGCGAACCGCCTTCATCGTCAGCACATCCGCGACCGCCTCCTGGAAGGACGCGGCGATATCGGAAATCGGCAACTGGTCGGCAGTGACGCCCTGACGCTGCGCGGCCTCGACATAGCGGGCCACCGCGGTCTTGAGACCGGAGAACGAGAAGTCGTACCGCGCGTCACGCGGTCCGGTCATGCCACGCGGAAAGGCGATCGCCGCCGCGTCGCCCGAGGCGGCGGCGGCATCGAGGGCGGGCCCGCCGGGATAGCCGAGACCGAGCAGCCGCGCGACCTTGTCGAACGCCTCCCCCGCGGCATCGTCGACGGTGCTGCCCAGTTCGGTGATCGGCGAACCCAGATCCGTCACCTGCAACAGATGCGTATGCCCACCGGACACGAGCAGCGCCACCGCGGGCGGCATCGGCCCGTGTTCGAGCGTATCCACCGCCACATGCCCACCCAGGTGGTTGAGCGCGTAGAACGGCACATCCCACGCCGCCGCGTAGGCCTTGGCCGCGGCCACCCCCACCAGCAGCGCACCGGCCAGTCCGGGCCCGATGGTGACAGCGAGCGCGTCGGGCTTGCTGATGCCCGCGGTGGCCAGCGCACGCCGCATCGCGGGCACGATCGCCTCCAGATGCGCGCGCGAGGCGATCTCGGGTACCACGCCACCGAAGCGCGCGTGCTGGTCCACACTCGAGGCCACCTCGTCGGCGAGCAGTTCGACGGAGCCATCGGAATGGCGGCGCACGATGCCGACTCCCGTTTCGTCGCACGAGCTTTCGATTCCCATGACGATCACGACAACACCTCGTCCTGCCGACCGCGCGCGGCCCATTCATCGGCCGCGACGGTCAGTTCCGGACGACGCATCGTGTACGCGTCGGCGCCGCTGGGGTGGTAGTAGTTCTTGCGCAGCCCGATGATGTGAAACCCGTGCTTGGCATACATCGCGATAGCGGGAGCGTTGTCGGTGCGCACCTCGAGAAACACCGGCCCGCCGCGGACGGCCGCCGTGGCCAGCAGCGCTTCGAGCAGCAGTGTGCCGATGCCGCCCCGATGACACCGCGGGTCGACGCCGATCGTATGCACCTCGGCCTCGGGATGGGCGTCGTCGCCGAGCAGCGCGATGCCCGCGTAGCCGACCATCACCCCGTCGGCGGTGCGGGCGGTGATGTAGCGGTTGTGCCCACCGGCCAGCTCGGACCGGAACGACACCGCCTGCCACGGGTCGTCCTCGGCGAACAGCAGGTGCTCGAGTTCGACACAGCGGTCGATATCGGGCAGCGTCATGGGGGCGATCAGATACTCGGTCACGGCACTCACGCCCCGGTCCGGTCGAGGGTGCGGAAGCTGTTCTCCACCGCATCGGGTCTGCGCAGATACAACGGCACCAGCGCTTGCGGCGGCTCTCCGGACAGCAGCGCCGACGCCGCGACGGTGACCAGCCCGGCGGGCGATGGTGTCTCGCTCGGCAGCACCGGCAGATCGAAGAAGTCCACGTGCGCGGCCGACCCGGCGATCACGGCGGCCTCGCCCACCGGCACATCGACAGCTTTGTTCACCTCGGGACCGGCGACCCGGGCCCCATTCAGATACTTGGCCCAGTACACCTCACGTCTGCGCGCGTCGGTGACCACCAGCAGCTCGCCGGGATCACGTTTCTCCCCGATGGTGTCGGCGGCGATCGCGTCGAGACTGCACACCCCGTACACGGGCAGTCCGAGCGCGTCACCGAACGCGGCCGCGGTGGCCATGCCGACGCGTAGCCCGGTGAACGGACCCGGGCCGAGCCCGACGACGACCGCGTCCAGCTCGTCGCGGCCCACCCCGGCCTCGGCCAGGCACTCCAGGATCTGCGGGGTGAGGACCTCGGCGTGCGCGCGGGCGTCGACCTTCACGCGGGCAGCGAGCGTCGCCACGGCGGGCCGGGTGCCGGATTCACCGGCAGGTGACAGGTGCACCAATCCCGCTGTAACGGCGGGTGTCGCGGTGTCGACTGCTAGTACGAGCATGATTGTCTCAACAATACCGGGTGGTTTCGGCGCTCGGCGCGCACCGGTGCGCGGGTGATCGCGCGTTATTCGATCCATTCCCAGATCGCCGTGCGCACATCGGATTCCGGTTCCCGGGCGAGTTGAACTCGCAGGTGCCGGTCGGCGAGGTGCTCGACCACCCCCCTGCCCCATTCCACGACGACGACCGCGTGGTGCAGGTCGGTGTCGAGGTCGAGCGAGTCCAGTTCATCGAGGTCGCCCGCGAGTCGATAGGCATCGACGTGCACCATCGCCACCCCGGGCGTGCCGTCCCGGCGCACGCCGGCCTTGTGTGCTCTGGCGATGATGAACGTCGGCGAGCTGACCCGGCCCGCGACCCCGAGTCCGGCGGCGATACCCCGGGTCAGTGCGGTTTTTCCGGCGCCAAGTGGGCCGTCGAGCACCACCAGGTCACCCGGTCGCAGGGTGGCCGCCAGTTCGCGACCGAACGCTTCGGTGTCCTCGACGGTGTCGAGCACGCGCTTGTGCGGGTCAGCCACCGACTGCCTCCTCGCCGGGGCTGTCGATGATTCCCGCGCGTGCCAGCAGCCGGTCGAGCGCGGCCGCACTCACCTCGGGGAACTGCAGGTGCGGCATGTGCGCCGCCGCCCGCACCCGGACCAGTTCACTGCCTGGGAGCTCCGCCGCCAATTCGTGGGAGTTGCGGAACGGGATCACCATGTCGTGCGCACCGCCGAGGATCAGTACCGGCAGCTCGCTCAGGACGGGCACGGCGGCTGATTCATCGTGCAGCTCAATCGCTTTCAGGAATTTCTCGATGGTGCCGACGGGCGTGCGGTCGATCATCATCGTGGTGAACCGCGACAGGGTCGGGCTCACCGCGCCGTGGAACGAGCTCACGTGCAGGATCGGCGTCACCACCTGCTTGCTCGCGCTGCGGCTGAACTGCACCAGGGTCGGCGCCGCCCGCACCGCCAATCGGAAGCCGTCGACCGCTGGATGCCGGATCAACTGCGAGATCCCGGTCGCGGTCACCTCCGCGGCGGCGGTGCTCAGCAGCCCGACCGCGCGCACCCGCGTCGCGAACAGTTCGGGGAACTGCGCGGCCGCCGCGAGCACCGCCATCCCGCCGAGTGAATGCCCGACCAGGACCACCGGACCGTTCGGCGCGCACTCCCGGATCACCGTGGCGAGGTCGCGGCCGAGCTGGGCGACCGTGCAGCTGTCGGTACTCGGCGCACCGGACCGTCCGTGTCCGCGCAGATCGAAGAACACCATCCGTATCCTCGACCCCCACTGCCGCGCGAGATCGCGACGCTGGAAGTGGAAGGACTCCATGCTGTTGCAGAATCCGTGCACGAACACGACCGTGAACTCGGCGGAGTCGTCGCCGAAAGTGCGGGTGGCCAGCGACACGCCGTCGTCGGCGAGCACCATGCCCGGTTCGTCCTCGTCGATCAGCGCGAAGTTCTCCTCGCGGTACTCGTCACGTTCGGCAGGCCACATCACCCGCGCGCCGATCTGGCGCAGGGTGTGGGCGATGGCGAGGCCGGCGAGCAAACCCGCCGTCGCCAGGCCGCCGCGGCGGATCACCGTACGTCGGGTCATCGGCCGGTGCCCACGTAGCGGCGGACCACGCGTCCGCGCGGCGCGCAGACGACCTCGTAGTCGATCGTGTCCAGCGCCCGCGCCCAGTCGAGCGCGTGTGGTTGTCCCGCGCCACCGCCGAACAGCACCGCGCGGTCGCCCTCCCGCACCCCGCCCGCGTTGTCGCCGAGGTCAACCATGAACTGGTCCATACACACCCGTCCGACATTACGGTGTCGCGCTCCGCCCAACCACACCTCGAAACGTCCACTGAGCGACCGGAATACACCGTCGGCATAGCCCGCGGGCACCAGGGCGACCGTGGTGTCGCGCGGTGCGATCCACCGATGTCCGTACGACACGCCCTCCCCCGCCGACACCTGCTTCACCAACGCGACCTCCGCCTGGAATGTCATCGCGGGCTTCAGACCGAATTGTCCGAGCTCCGGAATGGGTGAGAGCCCATAGACCGAGATACCCGGCCGAACCATGTCGAATCGCAGATCGGGCCGGGTCAACGTGGCCGCCGAATTCGACAGGTGAACGAGTTCGGGTTCCAGCCCATGTTCCTTCGCCAGCGCGATCGCCTCGATGAACCGATCCCGCTGTCGATCCACCATCGGATGCCCCGGCTCGTCGGCGTGCGCGAGATGGGAGAAGATCGCACGGAAACGCAGTACCTGTCCGTCGACCAGGCCTCGTAACGCCCGCAGGACCTGCGGATACTCGGTCACCGACACCCCGTTGCGATTGAGCCCCGTATCCACCTTCAGCGTGACCGTCGCGGTCCGTCCCGCCGCCACCGCGGCCCGCTCCACCGCCCGCAACTGCGCCAGCGAGGACACCCCGATCTCGAGGTCGCCCGCCACCGCACCCGCGTAATCAGCGTCGACAGTATTGAGCCAGCAGAGCACAGGCGCCGTGATCCCCGCCGCCCGCAAGGCCAACCCCTCCCGCACCGTGGTCACCCCCAGCTCCCGAGCCCCCGCCCCCAGCGCGGCCCGAGCCACCTCCACGGCACCGTGGTTGTACCCATCGGCCTTGACCACCGCCATCACAGCAGCCCCCTGCGCGTACTCGCGCAACACCCGCACGTTGTGAGCAATGGCATCCAAGTCGACGACCGTCTCCACTTGCGCATTCACCCCCCGATCGTGGCAGGGCCGCCTCACCGAATATTCAGCGGGTGGTCCGGTAGGACGGCGGTCGGCACCCGGCGCCCACCCATGGACTACCAACCCTCGCCCCGGCCGACCTCCCGCAGAACCCGCACCGCCGCCCGAACGTGCCCTAACAACGGTGTAGCGGAAATAGGCGCCCCCACCTCCCGCCCCCCGTGGGCAGCCAGATTCGCCGCCAGAGCATGGACCCGAGCCCCCGCGGCAGCGGCCCACCCCGCCTCACGCCCCGCGGCGAGCAACGCCCCGATGATTCCCGAAAGCACGTCCCCCGACCCCGGCGTAGCAGCCCAATCGCCACCCGCGTCATTGACCAGCGTCGCCTGCCCCGGCGAGGCGACGACGGTCGCCCGCCCCTTGAGCAGCACCGTCACCTCCCACTCGCGCGCCAACCTCCGCACCGCGCCCACCCGATCCGAACCCACCGCACTCCCCGTCAGCCGGGCGAATTCACCCGCATGCGGGGTCAGGACCGTCACCGCCGAACGCCCCCGAACCAGCCCCGGTTCCTCGGCCAGAATCGTCAACCCGTCCGCGTCAACCAACACCGGCAGATCAGTACCCAATACCTCGGCCAACCGATCCCGAGCCCCCGAGTCGGTACCTCCCCCCGGCCCGAACACCCAGGCCTGCACCCTCCCGGTCTCCGAAATCGTAGAACTGGCGACAACTTCGGGAAACTTCTCCAACACCTCGGCATCGGACCCCACATACCGAACCATCCCCGACGTAGCCGCCACCGCGGCCCCCGTGCACAGCACCCCCGCCCCCGGATACTTCGCACTCCCCGCGCACACCCCCGTCACCCCCTGGCTGTATTTGTCGTCGGTGGGCCCCGGCACCGGCCACCCGTCCCCCACCGCCCCCGGATCGAGCTGCACCAGCCCGGCATCCGGAAGCTGTAAACCGATCGGCACCAACACAATTCGCCCACACCGGGGCGCGGCCAACGCGTGCACCGGTTTATAGGCACCGAACGCCACCGTCACATCCGCCGTCACCGCGGGCCCATCCACCGCCCCGGTCTCCGGATCGACCCCACTGGGCAGATCAGCCGAAACGATCGGAACATCCAGAGCAGCAACCATTTCCGCCGCCGGAGGCCGCAACGGACCACGACCGGAAATGCCCACGATCCCATCGATCACCAGATCTACGGCATCGAGCCGATCCACCACCCGCCCACCAGCCGCCCGCAAGGCCGCGAGCCCTTCCCGATGCGCCCGTTCGGGATTCAGCAGAACAGCCGACACCCGAACCCCACGACGCCGCAAGAACACCCCCGCCCACAACGCATCCCCACCGTTGTCCCCCGACCCCACCAGCAAACCGACGGTCCGCCCGACCACCCCCCCGGTCAGCGACCGCAATTCGTCGACAACCACCCCCGCCAGACCGAAAGCCGCCCGCCGCATCGGCACACCCGCGGGCACTCGCGTGAACAGCTCGGCTTCCGCCGCCCGCACCTCGTCGACGGTGTAATAGCCACGCCGATCCGACATAGTCGCCTCCCAGCCGCCCGAAACGGGCCGCCGACCGGCCCGGGGTCGCTCGCAGACTACGCTCCACACCCATGTCGATGGTTCGTCACCGCGCCGCATCCGCCCGGTTTGTCGCCGGATCGGTCGTGGCCGCCACTTTGCTCGTCGCCGGCTGTTCCGGCGACTCGGGAAACGCCGCCACCACCACAACCCGCACACCACGCCCGGTCAACACCACGACCGCCCAACAGCACCCGCCGACCAATCTCACGATCGAGGTCGGCAACATGAAATACTCCCCCGCCGACGCCACCATCAAGGTCGGCGAGACGGTGACCTGGAAGTTCTCCGACAAGGTCCCGCACAACGTGCAGGGCATCGGCGACAAGGCGATGGGTCTCAACAGCCCGATCATCGACAAGGGCGAATGGTCCTACACCTTCACCCAACCCGGCACCTTCCGGTACCTGTGCACCCTGCACCCGGACATGCGCGGATCCATCACGGTGTCTTAGGAGCGCTGGCGCGCTCGAGTTCGCGGCCCCTTGTGTCCCGTCGAT
>NZ_BDAX01000006.1 GCF_001612665.1 Nocardia alba NBRC 108234
ATCAGGCGCCGTTGCTTGCTCCTTCGTCGCCTACGCAACGACACCTGATCGACGGGACGGCCGCGAACCCGGCCGCTGCGCGACCGGCCCCTCCCTAGGGGTCGGGGTTCTGGGGTTCGATTCGGGTTGGTTGAGCGTCGGCACGCTCGAGGTCGGGATTGCGGGGTCGGGCCTATTCGACGGTGACCGACTTGGCGAGGTTGCGGGGTTTGTCCACGTCGTAGCCCAGCGCCTGTGCTACCTCGGCGGCGAAGATCTGTAGCGGCACTGTGGACAGCAACGGCTGGTACAGGGTCGGGGCGGCGGGGATCTCGATCAGGTCGTCGGCGAACGGGCGCACGGTGTCGTCGCCCTCCTCGGCGATCACGATCGTGCGGGCGCCGCGCGCCTGGATCTCGCGAATGTTGCTGAGCAGCTTGGAATGCAGCACCGCGCGGCCCTTCGGCGACGGCATCACGATGATCACCGGCAGGCCTTGTTCGATCAGGGCGATCGGCCCGTGCTTGAGCTCGCCCGCGGCGAATCCCTCGGCGTGCAGGTAGGCCAGTTCCTTGAGCTTGAGCGCGCCTTCGAGCGCCACCGGGTAGCCCACGTGGCGACCGAGGAACAGCACCGTCGGCACATGCGCCAGTTCGCGTGCGATGGCCCGCACCTGCGGCGCGGTCTCGAGTACCCGGGAGATCAGCTTCGGCATCGACTCGAGTTCGGCGAACTCGCGGGCCACCTCGTCGGGGTACTTGGTCCCGCGCGCCTGCGCCAGGGCCAGACCGACCAGATAGTTGGCGGCTACCTGCGCCAGGAACGCCTTGGTCGAGGCGACTCCGATCTCGGGCCCGGTGCGCGTGTAGATCACCGCGTCGGACTCGCGCGGAATCTGCGCCCCGTTGGTGTTGCAGATCGCCAACACGCGCGCCTTCTGCTCCTTGGCGTGGCGCACCGCTTCGAGGGTGTCGGCGGTCTCACCGGACTGCGAGATCGCCACCACCAGTGTCGACCGGTCCAGAACCGGGTCGCGGTAACGGAATTCGCTGGCGAGCTCCACCTCCACCGGCACCCGGGTCCAGTGCTCGATCGCGTATTTGGCGAGCAAGCCGGAATGATACGAACTGCCGCAGGCGACGACGAACACCTTGTCGAACTCGCGCAGCTCCTGGTCGGCGAGGCGCTGTTCGTCGAGGACGATCCGGCCGCCCTTCTCGTCGATGACGAAATGCCCCAGCAGGGTGTCGGCGACGGCGGTCGGCTGCTCCTCGATCTCCTTGAGCATGAAGTAGTCGTGGCCGCCCTTCTCGGCGGCGGCGAGGTCCCAGTCGATGGTGAACGGCCTGCTGTGCACACCCTCGGTGTTGCCCGCGAAGTCGGTGACGCGGTAGCCCTCCGCGGTGATCACCACGGCCTGGTTCTGTCCGAGCTCGACCGCCTCGCGGGTGTGCTCGATGAACGCGGTGACATCGGAGGCGATGAACATCTCGCCCTCACCGACCCCGACGACCAGCGGCGTCGACCGCCGAGCCGCCACGATCGTGCCGGGATGATCGGCATGGGTGAACACCAACGTGAACGCGCCCTCCAGCCGCTGCAACACGGCATGGACACTCGCGGTGAACTCGCCCGCGGTGGGGCCGTCGGCGTACGCGCGCGACACCAGATGCACCGCGACCTCGGTATCGGTATCGCTGAGCAGCTCCACACCGGCTTCCTCGAGCTCGCGGCGCAGCGGCGCGAAGTTCTCGATGATGCCGTTGTGGACGACGGCGAGCTTGCCGGAGATGTCGCGATGGGGGTGCGCGTTGCGGTCGGTTGGCGCGCCGTGCGTGGCCCAGCGGGTATGCCCCATCCCGGTCGACCCGGCGAACCGCTCGGTGCCCGCCTCGCCGAGTTCGGCTTCCAGATTCGCCAGCCGTCCGGCCTTACGTTCGACCGCGAGAGCACCGTTTCCGTCGAGAATCGCGACCCCCGCGGAGTCGTATCCGCGGTACTCCATACGTCGTAACGCGTCGACGACAACGCCCAGCGCATCCCGGTATCCGACGTACCCCACGATTCCGCACATGGTCCCCCACCCTACTGATCGGATACTCTTCTCGCCGTGTCGGTGTCTGCAAAATCGCTCGTGAGCGCCCTGTCCATGCGCGGCCCCCACCGGGTGCTGCGTGGGAATCTAGGGATCGCAGGTCAGCCGGGTGTGGTGTACACGCCCGAGTCCGGACTTGACCTGCCCGCTGTCGCGTTCGCGCACGGCTGGCTGACCAGCGCCGAGAACTACAAGAGCTTGCTCGAGCACATCGCGTCGTGGGGTTTCGTGGTCGCCGCGCCCGATACCGAGCGCGGCCCGATCCCGTCACATCTGGACCTCGGCACCGACTTGCTCACCACGCTCGACATCGTCAGCAAGGTCCGGCTCGGTGACGGCACCATCAGTGTCCGCCCCGACCGTCTCGCCCTCGCCGGCCACGGTATGGGCGCGGGCGCCGCCGTGATCGCCGCAGCTCAACGCCGGGTCGCCACCGTCGTGGCGCTCTTCCCCGCACCGACCTCCCCCGCCGCGGAGAACATCGCCCCCGACCTCGACACGCCCGGCCTGATCCTGACCGGTGACGACCTCGACTCGGTCAGCTCCAACGCCCGCGCCCTCGCCGCGGCCTGGTCGGGCTCGTCGCTCCTGCGCACCATCGACGGCGCCTCCCACAACGGCATCATCGAAGGCCGTCGCCTCTTCGCCGCTCTCGGCGCGGGCCGCTACGAACACAAAACCGACAAGACCACCCGCGCCCTGGTCACCGGCTACCTCCTCGCCACCCTCCTCGCCGACAAGAAGTACGCGATCTTCGCCGACCCCGAAGCCGAGATCCCCCACACGAAGGTGGTCGACCCGCACGCGGAGGTCGAGGTCGAGGCACCGAAGTTGTCCATCGGCACGGTCGCCAAACTGATCCGGGGCTAGGCATCGCCAACCGAACTGCTGCGCAACACAGTTCAGATGTCGCCACGTTCCGGTGCGCCCGAATCGGTCCCAACTCCCAACCGGATTCCCATTTCCGCTGAGGATCAAGTCATCGGTTGCCCCGCGCGGTGATCACCGGCAATGCCTGGAAACGGTGTGGCTCTTCGACGCATCCGACGACACCCCATCGGTGTTGCATCGCAATGACAGCCAATCTCGCATAAATGCGTTGCAGCAGAGCCTTTTTGCGCCAAGCACCGAGTCGATGAACACTTGTAGAACTCGGTGACAGAGCCCGCTACCGAGCTGATGGCGCCACTACTATCGGTGGCCGAGCGTCGGGGGCGGTTCAACCTGGCGGGGGCTTTGGGACGGGGAATTCATGCAGGTTTCGCCAGCCGAACTGCGGGCAGTCGCAGTCGAGATGGATCGGATCGCCGACGAAGGGATCGGCCGGCTCCCGGTGATCGATACGCCGGGATTTCTGGGAACCCTCGGCGCCTTTATGGCCGGGTCGGATGTCGGGCCGGAGTTGGACAAGATCGAGCCCGCCCGTACCCGTAGCTTGAAGGTGGCCGGTGGACGGTATCGGGAACTGGGCGCGGTGTTGCGCGCGTCCGCGGACGCCTATACCGATTCCGACCTCGCCGCCGCCACGCGCATCGCCGCGCTCAGCGATCTGAACACCGGGGAGATGCCGCAGTGAAGCGACCGAATCCGGGTCTGGTTCGTTACTGGAACATCGATCTCGCGTCGACCGCGACTAAGGCGACGGCTATCGCCGACGGAATTCGCACCTCGGTCGAGCAGATGCACCGGGCCATTGACGCGATGAATTGGTCAGGCCAGGCGCGGCAAGCGGCGGACACCCGGTGCCAGCGCGAGGTGACGCAGATGCGGGTGCTCGCCGCCGCCTACGACGATCTGGCAACCGCGCTCAACAACGGGCATTCGCAGATGGGCCCACCGGTGTCCACCTTGCGGGCCGACTACGCCTCGCTGGTCAGCGACCGGTATATCGTCCATTTCGACTGGACCGTCGTCAATGAATCAGATGACGATGCGCGGAATCAGGAAGCTGCCAACCAAACCATTCGCCTGCAGCGTCTCGCCGACGAACTCGGATGGGCCGACCACAACTGTGCCCAAGCGGTAAGCAAGGCCGTCGACGCCATCAATCAGCTCACGCCGGAAACGGCCGGCCTGAATCCACGCCTCGCGCGCGAGGATGTCGACGCCTTCCGCAACGGGACCGCGACGACTGAGCAAATACAGCGGCTGCGCTGGGCGACGACGCTGAGCCCGGAGCAGATCGATGCATGGCCAGCGGCCAACAGGTAGTCATCCCCCAGCAGCAACTGGACTATCTGACGTCGGTGATGCGCGACCTCGACGGGATGTCGGTCACCCAGATCTCGCAGATCGGCGCTGGGCTGCCCAATGGTCAGGACAAAGTGGTGCAGGCCGGTCTTGCCGACGCCATCCAGTTGGCATCGAACCCACAGGTGACCTCGAGCGGCTTGACAGCGGCGCAGGGCGGAAAAGTCGGTGTGGATTTCGGTGGGTTGGGCGCTTTGCCCTCACAACTACGAACAACGCTCACCGAGGATCCGAAGAACTCGCTCACCAAGAAGGACGACCTGCTGACGGTGTCGAACATTCTCGGCAAGGGGTCCCCCTTGCTCGCGGAAGGCACCGACGCCGACCGCGCGCTGCTCAACCAAGCTGTCAATATCGCAAGTCGCGACAGCTATCCGGTGGTGCCGGGCGGAGCGGATGTCACGGGCTTTACCGACACGACGGACGACAGCATCGCCAGCAAAATACTCAGTCAAGCCGGTGGCGACCGGGCGGCGGTGCATGACCTCCTCACCGGACAAGGCATGGACGCCGTACTGGCGCCCGGGGAGAAATTCGACAACCAGGCTGCGATCGGCACCTTGCTGGACCACAACTGGCACGGATCCGATGATGGTGTCACCACGGTTCTGAAGACCATTGACGACAATGCCACATCATCGAACTCGCACGTGAATTCCGAGGCGGGTCAATCGGCTCGCCAGCTCGCGAATTATGTCTCGACCCACCGTGAAGCATTGCTGAATCTGACCGATGAGACCGGCGGTCCGGGAAATCTGCTCCAAGATCCGGTGAGTATCGGCAGCGCCAATCCGCAAATGACCGCCCAGCTCGGCGACACGCTGGCGAACTATATTCCCGCGATGGCTGGGGTACGCGACAGCGATCTGGCCGCTCACGGATTCTATGACAACAACGGCGGCGACTTCGATAAAAAGGCCATGACGAACGTTTTCGCCGTCATCGATTCCGACCCGGACGCGGCAAAACAGTTCAATGCGAATGCCTACCAGGCGGTCGCCGACCTCAATCAGAAGTTCGGCGCGACCGGCGCGACAGACTACTCGCTGGCAGAATGGGGTGCCCGCATCGACCAGGCTGCTCAGGACGGGGCTCTGCTCGAGATCGGCACCAGAGAAGCAGACGCGGCCACGGCGCAAAAGGAGAAAATGGCGCTATTCGACAGCGTTCGGGAGGTCGGGGCATTCGGCTTGAAGCGAATTCCGCTGGCTGGAGACCTACTGGAACTCGGCTGGAAATCGACATCGCCGGAGGTACGACTGGGTGCGTTGGGGACTGTTCCCGAGGTGGCAACCCATGTCGACACCTCGAACTATGGCAGCACACCGGCGCAGACATACAACATCTTGCAAGGTATCGCGAACTCGCCCGGGCATCCCGACCTTCGGTCCGACCCCAACATCGGCCGCTACTTTGATCAGGAGACCGGCCAACTCCGTTCCTTCGATGAGATTCGCCACGAGGGCGGGAGACCCGCGGGCACGAACCTTCCCGAACTGAACACGAACGTAGCGAAGTACGCCCCCACTGTGTCCGAATATCGTGACCGATGGGACAGCGGACACGGTCGCGAGCCCGGTGACGCTCCGAAATGAGACGTTACGCAAGGGCGCTGGGCGCGGGGTTGCCGGTCATCACTCTGCTCGTGTTGAGCGGCCTCGCTGGTGATGTACCGAGGCCGCCCCACATCTGGAAGGACCGATACCAGTACAACTTCCGTTGGGCGTCACCTTCGGGCGTAGATCTGAATTCGGAAATCGCGATTCAGGTTCGGTCCTATGTCGAGACCGCGTTTCTGAACGGAGCGGGTGAGACAGACTGGCGCGAGATATGGAAACGGATGGGAGTCGCCGAGAACCAGCTTTTCAGCCCGCTCGCGCTGCAGTTCGACGAACGCGCAACCGACCCCGATTGGACGATTCGGGGTACGGCCTACGCTTCCTTGACTGCTGTCCAGCGGCACGACATCCCACCACCGTACGATCGACGGACTCCCCCGAATCGGTGGTATTTGACTGCGACGGTGTGTGTTTGGGGCACCGGATTGGCGTACGGCGATATGTCCGGGGAGTACTACTCGGGTCGGTACGCGGCCTTACGTTCGGGCAGGCTCGAGCTGGTCTTCTCGCTGCCCGGTGGTGGGGTAGCCGATCCTGATGCCCGAATCTCGGGGCCAGCTCGGTACCCCACTCGCGACTACTTCGGCGACTGGATCCAGTCGTGGCGGGTAGTCACGCCAGACCTCGAACGAGGTTCCGGCAACCCTGAAACATGTCGGCTCCCTTCCGAGTTCCCCGACGCGCTCGACCCAGGCGAGTATGTCGAGAAACCCTCGGTGCGAGTCCCCCCGCCCGAGGTACTTCCGCCCTACCCCGGCTGGCCCGAATAGGTCGCCACGGCGCACATCCGTTCTCCGCCGAGCCGTCAGTTGAGCTCGGAAACCACGTTGCGCGAGGCAGCACCGTCGACCCCTACTACGTGTCGGCGGCGCTGCCGTCACTCATCGCCGGTACTGAAACGCTCAGACGAGCCAACTCTTGCGCTGGTAGTACTCGGCTTCGGGATCGTCGTCGTCCAGGGGAGCAGCGCGGTCATTAGCCCGTCGAGCGGCGACGGACCGGGCGATGGCTTCGCGCTGCTCTCTTGCCGCGGTTTCCTGACGCTCGCGTTCCTCCGCTTCGATCCGTTCCCGCTCTTCGGCTTCGGCAGCTTCGCGCTCCCTGGCCGCATGAATCTCGGCGAGGATCTCGTGACCATTGTTGCGCACGGCGAGGCTGCTGCGCATCTCGTCGTACTCGTCGTCCAGAATCTGCACCCGGCGAAGGAACTCGTGAGCGCCTTCGTCGATCCGCGATCGACTCATGACGAAATCCTCTCAACTCGTTGATTCACAGCGGTCCCGCCTCCGACAACACCGCACCGCTGTCACCCGGATCGGGTTGTTGCTGACCCACCGGGTACTGCTCCGCCCAGTGCTCGCCGTCGGGCTCGTTGTCCGCGCTGGGCCCGGCGGCGGTCCCCGGCACACCCTCGGCGGCATAGCCTTTGGCGTTGAGCGAGCCGGTCGGGTTGGCCGTCGCGCCCGAGGACGTCCCCTGTTCGGCATCCTCGAGATCGGTCGGGCCCTGACCTGTGCCGGTCTCCGGTGTGCCCGAACCGATTGCGCCGCTGGACTGATCGTCGCTGATCACCGGAATGCCGTTCGCGTCCAGCGTCATGCCGTATTCGTGGGAGTTGCCAGCGGAATCGGTGGTACTCACCGTGAGTTGGCCGTTCTCATCGGTTCCCACACTGACCTGGGTGCCGTTCAGGTCGAATGTCGCGCCACCGGACAGCAAGCTGCTCAACTGGCTGGATATCGACGCGAAACCCTCTTGGACCGAGGTACTGAGCGAGGTGAGGCCGGAACTGATCGTCTCCGCTGTGGTCGTGACAAGCGATTCGAGTTCGCTCACCGAGGACACGAGCGAGGTGAGGCTGGACACCACCTCGCTGACCGTATCGGTGATGTCGCTGATCGTATCGGTGATGTCGTCATCATCGTCGTCATCATCATCATCGTCGTCCTTGGTGGTCGACGGATCCTCGGTGGTCGCCGGTTTGGTCGACGTGTCCTCCGTTGTCGTCGGTGTGCCACCGGTCGACGTGGTGTCGCCCTTGGACGTATCTTTCGTTGTGGGCTGTTCCGTTGTCACAGGTGTCTGCGGCTTGCTCGACTCCTGCGGCATCGGGTAAGCGCCGGTATCCAGCTTGTTCAGGGCTTCGACAAGAACACCATAAATTCGACGAACTTCGGTGTCGACCTCTTTACACAGCTGAATGAATTTGTCGTACGTTGCGTGGACGTGCGGCATGAAGATATCGACCAGCCACTGCTTCGCCTTCTTGCCTGCGTCAGAATCCGGTTCATACGCTACTTCTTGTATGTATTCATCGATCGCGGTGCGGCTCATCCCACTGCTGTTCTGCTGCGGTATGTCAGGCGTATTGGGTGACCAAAAGCTCTGGACCGTAACCGCTTTGTGCCGCACAGCAGTGCGCAGCGCGGTCGCGGCATTGCTGAGCTCCAGTGATATCGTCGCAGCTTCGGTGCGATCTTGTTCGGCACGCATAATCTGCGTATTCAGCATATTGGACGCGGAGTCGCCCGCCTGCCCCTGCCATATCGACGGCAACGCGGAGAGCTGCCGTCGCTGCTCGTCGATCTCGCCGGGCAATTTAGCCATTACCTTGGACAGCGCCGTGGACATCCGATCGATTGCCGCGATATCCATACCGCGTTCGGTATCGTATTTCGCGTAGATCGAATCGAAATCACTGTTCGCTCCCGCGAGCAATTCTGCCCGAGCGGGAGCATGAGTAGCAGCTGACGCCCGTCCGTAGCGCGGCAGATATTCGACGAAATACTGCAAACCTTCCGCACCGAGGTCGAGCATCTCGTCGGCGCCACCGCCGGTAGGAATATTCGCCCAGGTCGGGGTGTCAGCCATGGACGCCCCCGGACACCACGGCCGGATGTGTCGACACGATCGCGCGCATCACAGGTTCACCCCGGCGGCGGTGATCTTCTTGACGTTGGCATCGTCGACCGTCGCGTACGTATCGGCGCTGGTCCCGAACTGAACGCCCGTCTTGTCGATCGCGGTCTGCCAGTTCTTCAACCAGGTCTCGACCTTGCCGATCACACCCCCGACCTTCGTCCCCTCGGCACCGTAGTCGCGACCGGCTTGCGCGGCGGTGAAGGACCAGCCCTTGACATCGGCCGAGCAGGTCCCGATGTCGGCTGCCGACGCCTTCAAGTTCGACGCGGCCTTACGCAGAGCCGTCGGGTCGACAGTCACTGAATCGCCCACTTCCCCCTCCTTCTGGTCGAGCGCCGGCAGGCGCACTACTCCCTTAGACGCGCCACAACCGGGATCGGTTCCACGATCACACGACGAATACCGCTGTGCTCGGATTCGATCACAGCGGCACCCTCGTGCGCTACTTCTCCAAATTCCCCTGATCGGTCTTGCGCCACTCCGATGTCCCATCGGGATGGCGGTGGTACTCCCACGCGGCGTAGTCGCCGTCTTCCTCGACGACGGTGACGTGATCGGCCAGGCCGTCGTGGTCGTAGTCGGACCAGATGCTGGTCGAGTCGGCGTCGCTGGTGGAGAGGGAGTCCACGACGCCGTCGTGGTCGAGGTCGAGGGATGGGTTGTTCAGCTCGACGGGGCCGAGGCCACCCAGGGACGAGTGGGCATCGATGTCGGGTAGGCCGAGGCCGGGGAACTCACCCGAGGTGACCATGACTGCTCCTCCAACGCAAAACTCGCGGATGACGACGTGGCGGGGTTGCGACCATCTTGTCATCCGCGAGCCGTCGCCGGACGGTTCGGGTCTACTTGCTCGGGATGAGGATCCACAGCGCCAGGTAGATCAGGAACTGCGGGCCGGGAAGCAGGCACGACACGACGAAGACCAGGCGGACGATGCTGGGGTTCCAGCCGTAGCGCTCGGCGAGGCCACCGCAGACGCCTGCGATCCACTTGTTGCTGGTCGAACGGGTGAGGCGGCGGGCGGGGGCGGTCATGGTGTTGCCTTCCTGTGGAGCGGTGATGTCTCCACTGTGCCGTCGCGGCGCCACCGCCCGCATCGGTCCACAGACCCATACGCACCCTGATTTCGACGGGCCCCGACCTCAGGGTCGGACCCCGAGACGGGCACAATTGTCGAGGTGAGCACGACATTGCACGCCAGCGGCCTGTCCGCGGGGCACGCCGAACGGACCCTGTTCGCCGACCTCGATTTCACTCTCGCCCCCGGCGATGTGATCGGGCTGGTCGGGGTGAACGGCGCGGGCAAGTCGACGCTGCTGCGGATGCTGGCCGAGCGCCGGCCGGGCGAGGGCACCATCGCGTTGAGCCCGCCGGATGCGACCGTCGGCTATCTGACGCAGGAGCCCGAGCGCATCGAGGGTGAGACGGTGCTCGAATTCCTCTCGCGTCGAACCGGAGTCGCGCACGCCCAGCGGGTGATGGACGCCGCGGCCGAACGCCTCGGCGACGGCGGCGACGACGACTACTCGCCCGCGCTGGAGCACTGGCTGGCGCTGGGCGGGGCCGATCTCGATCAGCGCGCCGAGGAGGTCGCCGCGGATCTGGGCCTGACCCACGGCTTGGCCGGCGGGCTCGACACCCCGATGACGGGGCTGTCCGGCGGCCAGGCCGCGCGCGCGGGGTTGGCTTCGGTGTTGTTGTCGCGCTTCGACATTCTGTTGCTCGACGAGCCGACCAACGACCTCGATCTCGACGGCCTGGACCGGCTGGAACGGTTCGTCACCGGTGTGCGCGTACCGCTCATGGTCATCAGCCACGATCGAGAGTTCTTGGCGCGCACCGTGAACAGCGTCCTCGAACTCGATCTGGCCCAGCAGCAGACCGGCTTCTACGACGGCGGCTACGACTCCTATCTCGCCGAACGCGAGATCGCTCGCAAGCACACCCGCGAGGCCTACGACGAATTCGCCGACACCAAAGCGGGTTTGGAGTCACGTGCGCAGATGCAGCGCAATTGGCTCGAGCACGGCGTGCGCAACGCGCGGCGCAAGGGCAAGAACGACTCCGACAAGATGGGCCGCAAGACCCGCGCGGAATCCACCGAGAAGCAGGCCGCCAAGGCCCGCCAGACGCAGCGCCGGATCGAACGCCTCGAGGTGGTCGACGAGCCGCGCAAGGAGTGGGAGCTGCGCATGGAGATCGCGACCGCCCCGCGCAGCGGCGCGGTGGTGGCCACCGCCAACAACGCCACCCTCGCACGCGGCGAGTTCACCCTGGGCCCGATCACCACTCAGATCGACTGGGCCGACCGGATCGTGCTCACCGGCGCCAACGGCTCGGGCAAGTCGACCCTGCTCGGGCTGCTGCTCGGCAAGATCGCACCCGATTCCGGTTCGGCCGCACTGGGTTCCGGTGTCGAGATCGGCGAGGTCGACCAGGCGCGCGGGCTGTTCCGCGGTGCCGACGCGCTGGCCGACACCTTCGCCGCGGCGATGCCGGACTGGCCCGATGCCGAGGTCCGCACGCTGCTGGCCAAATTCGGCCTGCGCGGTCCGCACGTGACCCGCGCCTGCGACACGCTGTCCCCCGGCGAACGCACCCGCGCGGCGCTGGCCCTGCTCCAGGCGCGCGGGGTGAACCTGCTGGTCCTCGACGAACCGACCAACCACCTCGACCTGCCCGCCATCGAACAACTGGAGCAGGCCGTCGAATCCTTCACCGGCACGTTGATTCTGGTGACCCATGATCGCCGGATGCTGGATTCTGTTCGTGCCACCCGCCGTTGGCATATGTCCGGTGGGCTTCTCAGCGAGGAATAGACGCATGGACTACGCATTAGGTATCGACACCCGAATCACCCTGCTCGTCACCGGATTCCTCTTCCTGAGCGCGTTGCTGCTCGGAGTGTGGAAGTACCACGGCATCCGGGTCGACGGCGCGGCGCACGTGTATGTCGACATCGCCCACCGCGCCGCGCTGATGTACTCCTTCGCGGGGATCCTGCTCGCGGTATTCACCGAGCTCAGCGCCTGGCCGACGATCGTCAACCTGACCGCCGACCTGGTGGTGCTCGCGTTCTTCGCCGGTGCGATCGCCAGCTACGCCCTGCACGGGCTGCGCCGCGACACCACCAATCAGTTCGGCGGGAAGCGGATTCCCACCGAACTACGGCTGTCGATGTACGGGCTGATCGCGGGCGAGATCGGCGGCTTCGCAGTGTTGTTCAGTGGTTTCGTCGCCGAACAGTTCTAGAACGACTGCACCACAGCGGGTTCGGCCGCACCGAACAGGTCGATGTCGGAGCCGAGCTTGGCCCCGATCAGTCCGGCGCCCAAGGTGACACCGAGCACAGCGAATACCGCGATGGCCGAACGCGAGCGCGGCATCCGTGGCGCCGCGAAAGCCCGGGGGCGTGGCGCCTCGGCGACCGATTCATAGCCGGACTGACCGTAACCCTCGTCCCGAATCGGCACGGTGGGCGAATACCCCTGCGGCACTTCGCGGCACCCCGGCCGACCACAGGCCCCGCCACAGCGGTGCGGCTGGTCGGCCTCGCCGTACTCGTACGGGTACTGGTCCTGGTAGTTGCGGGCAGGCGGCGGCACCATGATCGGCCCCCTTCGAATCGTGCTGCGCGCCAGAATAATCGCCTGCGCCTAGCAGCACACACGCGCTACGGGGCACACAGGTCCTAACGGCGTACCCCTGATACTAGTTGGGCCTCGTGGAACACGCCACAGCGACGATCGCCGGAATGGTCGTCCCGACGACTAGACCGCGGCGACCCGCTTGGCCAGATCGTCAGCCAGCGCACGCGCCTGCGCGGGATCGGTGGCCTCCACCATCACCCGTACCAACTGCTCGGTCCCGCTGGGCCGCAACAGCACTCGCCCGGTCTCCCCCAGCATCCGCTCGGCCTCCGCGACCGCCTCCAGCACCTCGGGCGCGACCGCGACAGCGCCCTTGTCGGACACCGCGACATTGATCAACACCTGCGGCACCGTGGTCATCACCGACGCCAGCGAGGCCAACGTGGCCTTGGTCTGCGCCATCCGCGCCATCAACCGCAGGCCGGTGAGCACCCCGTCGCCGGTGGTGCCGAACCGCGGGAACACCACATGTCCGGACTGCTCCCCGCCCAGGCTGTACCCGCCGCGACGCAACTCCTCGAGCACGTACCGGTCGCCGACAGCGGCGGTGATCACGGTGATCTCGGCAGCGCGCATCGCGATGTGCAGGCCGAGGTTGCTCATCACGGTGGCGACGAGCGTGTTGTCGACCAGCTCGCCCGCTTCCCGCATAGCCAGCGCGAGCACCGCCATGATCGCGTCACCGTCGACGATCTCGCCCGCCGCGTCGACGGCGAGGCAGCGATCGGCGTCACCGTCGAGCGCGATGCCGAGGTCGGCGCCGTGTTGCAGGACCGCGCGCCGCACGGTGCCCAGATGGGTCGAGCCGCAACCGTCGTTGATGTTGAGCCCGTTGGGTTCAGCGTTGATCGCGATCACCGTCGCGCCCGCCTCCCGGTACACCTGCGGGGCCACCTCGGCGGCCGCGCCGTGCGCGCAGTCGACGACAACGGTGAGCCCGGACAGATCCTGGCCGGTGGATTCGAGCAGATGCTCGACATAGCGTTCGTGCGTGCCCTCGACGGTGTAGTCACCACGCACCCGGCCGATGCCCGCGCCGGTCGGGCGCACGGTGACGCCTTCGGCGATCAGGGCCTCGATCCGCGCTTCGATCGCGTCGTCGAGCTTGTGCCCACCCGCCGCGAAGATCTTGATGCCGTTGTCGGGCATGGGGTTGTGCGAGGCGGAGATCATCACGCCGAAGCACGCGTCGTACAGGCCGGTCAGGTAGGCCACGGCCGGAGTCGGCAGCACGCCCACCGAGAGAACATCGACGCCGACGGAGGTCAAGCCCGCGGTGACAGCGGCCTCGAGCATCTCGCCGCTGGCGCGGGGGTCGCGACCGAGCACCGCGACCGGGCGCTTCTTGCCGCGGATGAGCACCTGCGCCGCCGCGGCGGCCACGCGCATCGCCAGCTCCGGGCTCAGCGACTCATTGGCGAGCCCGCGAACACCGTCTGTGCCGAACAGCCGTCCCATAAAAACCCTCTACCAGTCGTAGGTCCCCGAATACAGCACGAGAGCAGGCAACCAGCGGTGCTGGAAGCCTGCTCTCGCACACAAGCTCCGCCGACCAGGCCCATCCCCACTCGCGCGGGGAGCATACCTAGCGTATGCGAAGGCCAGGAGTCGACAGTGCGTAAATCAGCGCTTCGAGTACTGAGGCGCCTTACGGGCCTTCTTCAGGCCGTACTTCTTACGCTCGGTGGCACGCGGGTCACGCGTCAGGAAGCCGGCACGCTTGAGCGCGGGACGGTCGTCCGGGGTGACCTCGATGAGCGCGCGGGCGATGGCCAGACGCAGAGCGCCTGCCTGACCCGACGGGCCGCCACCGACCAGGCGAGCGAAGATGTCGAAGTTCTCGACACGCTCGACCAGGACCAGCGGGGACTTCACGAGCTGCTGGTGCACCTTGTTCGGGAAGTAATCCTCGATGGTGCGGCCGTTGAGCTCGAAGTTGCCCGAACCGGGCACCAGGCGAACGCGGACAACGGCTTCCTTGCGGCGGCCGACGGTCTGCACCGGGCGGTCGATGGTGATCGGCTCGAAGGCCAGCTCTTCCTCGACGTATTCGCCTTCGGCGTAGCCTTCGCCGTCTTCGACGATCTCGACGACGACCTCATCGGTGGCGTCGAACTCTTCGGCTGCGAACTCTTCAGGAGCGGTCACTGGGCCACCTGCTTGATCTCGAACGGAACCGGCTGCTGCGCGGCGTGGGGGTGGTTCGGGCCTGCGTAGACCTTCAGCTTGCCCGCGATCGCGTTACCCAGCTTGTTCTTCGGGATCATGCCCTTGACGGCCTTCTCCACGAGACGATCGGGACGGGTCGCCAACACCTCGCCGACAGTGCGCGACTTGAGGCCGCCCGGGTGTCCGCTGTGGTGGTGGATGAGCTTGTCCTGCTTCTTGTTGCCCGAGATGGCAACCTTGTCCGCGTTGATGATGATGACGAAGTCGCCACCATCGACGTGGGGTGCGTAGGTCGGCTTGCCCTTGCCGCGCAGCAGGCCAGCGGCCTGCACGGCGAGACGGCCGAGGACTACGTCAGTGGCGTCGATGACGTACCACTTGCGGGTGACGTCACCCGCCTTGGGGCTGTACGTAGGCACAGTCGTTCCCTGTCTGTCGTCGGTGTTGCCGGCCCTGATGTGTGGATCGAGACTGTCCTGGCGGCCGGTGGAGACCCAGGACATCGAGGAGACGCCGATCCGCGAACGGTTCGACGCTCCACACGCCAACCGGCAACGATACCAGCCACGCATCACCGACCCGCAATCGGGAGGTGCTAGATCACCACTGGCGGACCCGGGTCGGTCGCCCGCGCGGGACCGGGAATCAGATAGCGCAGGGTGTCGGTGCCGGGGTTGACGCAGGCGGACTCGTCGACCAGCAGGCCACGCGCGGTCTCGACACCGTCGCGCGGGACCATGTTCGCGTAGGGGGTGAACGCGCAACTCGCCGGTTCAGCGGCGGAGGCGACGGCGGAATCCGGCTGGAACGCGACCAGCGCCAGCGCGCCGACCACCGCCGGTGTGCCGAAGAAGCCCTTCTTCACCTTCCCGAGCAGTTTCGCGCGGCGATCCTCGCCCGCGTCGTTGTCGTCGAGAGCGTGCCGCGGTGCGCCTGCGGGCGGACCGGAACTCGGCGGGGGTTGCGTGACGGGCGGACCGGCGACGAATCCGGCCGGTCCCGGTGGCTGGGCGGCGGGCGGTGCCGTGGGCTGCGCACCCCAGCCGACCTGTGCGGCGACCGACTGACCAGGATGTCCCGAGTCCGGATAGTCGTCCTCCTCGTCGTCGGCCTCTGGCTCGGTGACCAGCAGATGCGCGGCGCCGAGAACCAGCGCGTGCATCGGATGGTCGGCCACGTGCAGACGCTGGCCCAGATGGTTCTGGAAGGCGAGGCGCAGGGCGTCGTTGAAGCAGACGTTGCCCGCGAGCAGCACGGTCGAGGTGTCGGCGCCGATCGAGCGGGCCGCGGCCATCGCCTCGATCACCACATTGTCGGCCGTGCGGGCCTCACGCAGCGCCTCGGCGCCGACCGAGACCTCCGTCGATTCGGTCGGCTGTTCGTCGTCGCCGTGCACCGCGACGACCAGCAGCGAGCGACCGTCGGAGTAGATCCCGGTGGCGCCGATGCCGGTGCGGTGTCGCTCGCTGGGCGGGGAGACCAGGCCGAGCGCGCGCACATAGCCCGAGAGCGCGACGCTCTCCGGCAGTGGTTCCACGGTCACGTCGAGTTGCTCGACCAGCGCCGCGTACACCTCGACCTTGTCCTCGGGCCAGCTGTCCGGATAGGGCAGCGCCACCAGTTGTGGCTTCCCCTGGAGGTACTTGCCGATCGCGGCCAGCGGGTTGTAGAGCCGGGCCCGGAAGACCAGCTCGGCGGGCCAGGTGGCACCGGCGATCACGATCTGCGGGTGGCCGAGGATGTCGCGCACATCGGCGATCGCCATCCCCAGGTCCGGTCGCTGCCGGTCGACGCCGGCGGTATGCAACCGGCCCGCGGCATCGGCGAGCAGGTAGGCGGGCGGGGTATAGGTGCCCTCGACCTGTACCGGGCGGACCGGGGTCGCGCCGCCACCCGCGGCCACGGACACCACGTCCCACCCCAGATGTAGGGCCCCAACTCGAACGGTCACAGGACCAAGTGTGCCCGGTCGATGACAGACCCGCGCATCTCACCCGAATAAACGATGCTGACCTGCCCGATCATGCTGTGCACATCGCGGCATGCTCGGGCGCCCTGCGTGGTTACGCGAGCTGCCGCCTCCGGGCGCTGACCGATCATGCCTGTGACTTCTTCAGCCGGAGCCGGCTCCACGTGAACAGAGCGAGGATCGACGTGATCACGACGAGCATCACGATGTCGAGGATCCAGATCCCCGCACTGTGCGCCCACAGCGGATCGTCCTGCGACCCGAAGACCAGCTTCGTCAGATCCACCGTCGACGCGCCGGCCGCGTAACCCCAGCGGGAGGGGAACAGGTACGAGATCTGCTCGAGGCCGACCCGGTCGGTCACCGGGATCAGGCCACCCGCCATCACCAGCTGCACCATGATCATCACCACGAGCATCGGCATGACCTGCTCGTTGGACTTGGCCAGACTCGACATCAGCAGACCGAACACCACGCAGCACACCGCGGTCATCGCGATATCGAAATACAGCTCCACGCTGCCGTTCGGGATCAACGCCCCGGCGCCCGGCGGCTTCTTGCCGATGAATGTGATACCGATCAGCACCGCCGACTGCAGGAACGCGGTCACGCTGAACACCACGATCTTGGCCATCAGATACGCCGAGGGCAGCAGGCCGACCGCGCGTTCACGCTGGAAGATCGACCGTTCGCCGACCAGGTCGCGCACGCTGAGCGTGGCGCCCATGAAGCACGCGCCCAGGATCAGCACCACCAGCAACTGCTGGGCCTCACCGCCGCTCTCGCGCCCGAACGAGCCGTCGGGTAGCTGCACCAGCGCGCCCTCGGTGAACCCGTCACTGCCCGGAACCACCAGTGACAACGCGCCGAGGATGAACGGCAGCACCACCAGGAAGATCAAATAGCCCCGGTCGGAGAAGATCAACCGCAACTGCCTGCGCGACAACGTGCTGAACTGGCGCATCGCACTCGACTGCGGCGGCGCGCCCACGTTGCCGCGAGTGGGCTGCGCGGGCGGCGGTGGCGGCACATAGGCCTGTCGGGATCGGTATTTCGCGAAAGCCTGATCGGGATTGGCCGCGACCTCGGCGAAGATCTCCGCCCAGTCGCTCGTCCCCATCGCCGCGCCGACCCCACCGGGGTGACCGGCGAACGCCGTCTTGCCACCGGGGGCAAGCAGCACCACCTGGTCACACATATCGAGGCAGGCGACCGAGTGCGTCACCACGATCACCACGCGACCGGCGTCGGCCAGTTCGCGCAGCATCTGCATGACCTGCCGGTCCAGCGCCGGGTCCAGACCCGAGGTCGGCTCGTCGAGGATCAGCAGCGACGGACCGGTGAGCAGTTCCATCGCCACCGACGCGCGCTTGCGCTGGCCGCCGGAGAGCCGGTCCACCCGGGTATCGGCGTGCTGGGTGAGCGAAAGCTCTTGCAGCACACCGTCGATCACCTTCTGCCGATCGGACTTGGTGGTATCCGGCGGCAGTCGGAGCTCGGCGGCGAAACCGAGCGCCTGGCGGACCGTGAGCTGACGGTGCAGCACGTCGTCCTGCGGCACCATGCCGATGCGCGAACGCAGCGCCTCGTACTCGGCGTGCAGGTTGCGGCCCTCGAAGGTCACTACACCGCCGGAGGGCTGGGTATTGCCCGCGATCAGCTTCGACAGCGTCGACTTGCCCGCGCCCGACGGTCCGATCAGCGCGGTCAAGGTGCCCCGCCCCGCCGTCATGTTCACATCGACGAGCAGCTGTTTGTTGTTCTCGACCGTGAACCCGACCCCGTGCACCGACAGTCCCTGCTCGGCGACCGGCTTCTGCCGATGCGCCAGCGCGCCCTGGGTGACGACGAAGTCGATATTGCCGATGGTGACGATGTCGCGCTCGCGCAGCACCGAACGCTGCTGGCGGTGACCGTTGACGAAGGTGCCGTTGGCCGAGCCGAGATCCTCGATCACCAGGCCCTCGGGCGAGGCCAACAACTTCGCGTGCGCGCGCGAGGCCAGCGGATCGTTCACCACGATCTGGTTGTCCGAGGTGCGGCCGATGCTCAAGCCGCCGGGCGGAATGCGATCACCGCGCGCGACCGGTTCGGTCGAGGCGGCCTTGCGGACCGGCGGCAGCATCGACGAATCGGCGCGGCGGGTCATATTGATGTTGTCCTGCGGCTGCGCGGGCAACTGCGAGGTCGGTACGTATTGCGGTGGCTGTTGTGGCGGGCGCGACGGCGGCTGGAAACCCGGATACGGCTGCTGCGGACGCGGTTGCTGGTGGTGAGGTTGCTGCTGGTGCGGCTGTTGCTGCGGTTGCGACGGCGGCGCGACCATGGTCGCCGCGTGGCGCGCCCCAGGCGCCGCGGGGACCAGGTGCAGCAGCGGCCCGGTGATCGCGTCACCCAGGCGAACCTGGGTCGGTCGGTCGATCGAGACAGGCTGATTCAGCCTGCGCGCGTCGACGAAGACGCCGTTCGTACTGCCGTTGTCGGCGAGCACCCAGGCGCCGTTGCTGAATCGAAGAGTGGCGTGCACACGAGAGACCAGCGGGCTGTCCACGAACAGGGTGACCTCGGGCGCGCGGCCCATGGTGATCTGCTGACTCGCTTCGAAGACTCGTTCGGTTCCATCATGGCGCACGGTGATGGTCTGCGCCCCCGGTGAAGACATGGAGCGGATACTATGCCATCGTCCGGACATCGGCGGTGCCCCCGAGACGGCTCGACGCCCGATCCGGCGATCGACCTGCACGTGAATCCGGCCGACCAGGGGGACTGATGCCGAAAGCCCAAGTGTTCATGGCGATCTCTGTCGTGCTATGCGCGCTGATGGGTGTCGGCTGCACGCGGGCGATCGACGGCCACGGCGTCTCGATCTACGACGACCCGTTCCAAGTGGCGGGATTGCCGACCACCGGCGGGCCGAACGGTCCGCGCACCGGCATCCCGGATTCGCCCCTCACCGCGTCCAACGGCGACGGCGGCGAGGTGGACAAGCTGGCGCTCAACGCGATCGACGACATCCAGTCCTACTGGCAGGCGGGCTTCGGCGCCGAATTCCCCGGCGAGACCTTCGACCCGGTCGAGAAGCTGATCTCCTGGAACGCGCGCGCCTCGCGTAACCAAGCCGTCGAATTCTGCAAGGAAACCACCTACCACCTGGTCAATGCCGCCTACTGCCGCAGCGACAACTCCATCGGCTGGGACCGCGAGATGCTGCTGCCCACCATGAGCGAGACCTTCGGCGCGATGTCGGTGGTGATGGTGCTCGCCCATGAATACGGCCACGCCATCCAGAGCATGGCCAAGATGGTCACCAAGAAGACGCCGGTCCTGGTGAAGGAACAGCAGGCCGACTGCTTCGCGGGCGCCTTCATGCGCCATGTCGCGGAAGGCAAGTCGAAGCACTTCACGATCAACACCTCCGACGGCCTGAATTCCGTTCTGGCCGCGACCGTCTCGATTCGCGACTCCGATCCCGACGACCCGGAGAGCGTGCACGGTTCGGCCTTCGAACGCGTCACCGCGGTCCAGATCGGCTTCACCGACGGACCGCGCGGCTGCAAGGGCATCGACTCCGAGGAGATCGACCAGCGCCGCGGCGATCTTCCGCAGAGCTACGGAGGAGCATCCGGCGAACAAGAGGTGTCGAAATCGAGCTTGATCGAATTGAGCAAGGCTCTCGCGTCGATCATGCCGACCAAGCCCAACCCAGTCTTCAGCTACGGTGGTGCCGTCATCACCTGCAACAACGGAGTTTCCACCGAACCCGTTTCGTACTGCCCATCGAGCAATACGATCGCGATCGACATTCCGGGCCTGGCCCAACGCAGCTCCAACTCAGCCGACGAAGACGGTCCGTTGCCTGTCAAAGTCAGCGGCGACTACAACGCGTACATCGCGGTGATCTCGAGATACACGCTGGCCGTGCAGAAGAGCCAGAACCAACCGCTCACGGGAGCGAAAACCGGACTCAGGGCCGCGTGCCTCTCCGGTGCCGTCACCCGAGAACTCGCCCGTCCGGATCGCCCCGTGTCCCAGGGGGACATCATGCTGGCCGCGGGCGATCTGGACGAGGCCGTCTCCGGTCTCCTCACCGACGGGCTGGCCGCCAGCGATACCGAGGCGAAAACGGTGCCGAGCGGATTCGCCCGCATCGACGCGTTCCGAGCAGGCGTGCTCGGCGGCCCCGCCCCGTGCTCGGCCAGGTACGAATAGCGACAGTCGAGCAAACCGACAACCGGTTGGATTACAGGACTCAGCCGAACGGTGGTGGGGCGGCTGGTTCGTAGCGCAGCACTCGGTTGCCGATCATCACCTCGGTGCCAGGGACCAGGATCATCGGCTGGTTCGGGGTTAGGCGGACCCAGTCGCGGTAGCCGGGGTGCCTGCTGCGGGTTCCGTTGGTGGAACCGCGATCGATGAGTTGTACGTCCCAATTCACCAGGTGCACTTCGGCATGCGCGCGCGACATGCCACCGGAGGTGTCGTCGATGCGCAGCGGGATGAGTCCGCGTTGGGCGGCGTCGGAGTGCTCGGGGTCGCGCCCGATCACCGCGTCGGCGGCCATCAGGTAGGTCATGCCGTCGTCGAGCACGAGCATGCCCAGCGGTGGGCGAACCACCTCGGCGAGGGATTGGGTCTGGTCGACCGGCATGCCGCACACCGTGCAGAACGCCGAGCGCGGATCACTGGGATGGGCACGCGCGCACTTGAATCCCATCACCTTCACCGCCAGCACCGTCGACTTGGCGGTGGCCTCGAGCCTGCGCTGCAGGTCGGGATCGGGTTCGGGTGCCGGATTGGTTCCGGAAAGCCGGGTTTCGGCGTTGTGTGGGTCGACGATCGGGGTGTCGACCGTGCCGGTGACCGCGTCCATCAGCGATGTCGCCGGCTGCATCCCGGTCGCGGGCTGCTCGCTGGGTCGCGGATCCGATTGCGGCGCACGCGGTTCCCGATCGATGCGCGCGGTAGCCGGTGGCGGCCTGCGTGTTCCGCCAACAGGTTCCGCGGTCCGCACCCGACTGCGCACATCGTTGGACCACATCACGGCCCCGCCCGCCTGCGCGATTCCCTCCACCAGCCAACCGATTCCGCGCTCGAGCGGAAGGTCCGGAATCCGCCCCTTGGCGTCATCGACGAACAGCGCGACAGCCTTCGCCGGCTCGGACGCGACCCGGTCGACGGTGAACGCCGCGTCACTGCCGCGGTAGTACTCCGGGCCTCGTTCGTCGGCGAGTACCGCCGTCACCGAACCGTGCAGGAAGATCGCCACGCCACCGTTGTCGGCGGCCGAGAGCACCCCGAAATCGATCGGCACACCCGGCGAGATCTGCTCGGCGTACTTCATCAGCCACCGAGTCGCCTCACGCGCCACCACCGAACCCGGCCCCGACGGCGCTTGCTCGTGCGCGTCGCGCACCAGCTCCGCCAGCGATTCCAGCGCGATCGCGGCGGTATCACCGGGCGTGAGCCTGCCCTGCCCGCGATGGGCGACCACGATCACCGCGCCCGCGACCCGTGCGACGGCGTGACTTCCGAGTACCACTTCGACCTGCCGATCCCTCACAGGTATCGGTCTCCACCGGAACTGCGCAGCAGGGGGGTCGCCATGACATCCAGAGTATGGCAAGCACCCCACATAGGTCCCCCTGGGCGGGTTCGGTCCGGTAACTTCGTATCGAGTAGCCGATGGCGGAGGTGAGCACCTCGCGGCGGACATCGAGGGGCTTGTGATGATCGGTTCGACCAAATTTCGCATCGGGCTCGCCTTGTGTGGCGCCCTGATCACCCTCACCGGCTGCGCGGTCAGCGGCACGCCCGTCGCCGGTGAGCCCGATGTGCGTGGCCTGGAGACCGGGACCTTCGCCACCGACCGGCATACCTACACCGCCACCGCGGGCAACCGAGGCGCGATCGTCGAGGGTGCGCGGATGTCGGCGGCCGTGGTGCCCGCCCTGCGCATCGATCCCTCGCTCTCGCACGGACGCGGCGGCGTGATCATCCCCGATATCGAACGCGCGCTGGATTTCATCGCGAATGTCTCCAAACCCGTTCTGGAGAAACGCAAATTCGTGACCGGCTACGTCGCGCTCGGCGCCGACCGGGCCGATCCGGACGGCAAGTCCCGACCCAGCGCTGACGCGACCGCCCTGACCACAGCGCTGTTGCGTTTCCCCACCGCGGCCGCCGCCACTCTCGCCGCGCGGGAACTCGAGGACGTCGACCTGGCCGTCTCCCCCGACAACCGCAAACTCTCCTCGACCAAATACCCCGACGCCTACCTCCACTGGCGCCCCGGCGTGCCGACCATCGGCGCCTTTCTCGCCCACGACGAGTTCGTGATCTCACTGTTCATCCAGCGTCCCAAGGCCGACGCGACCGACCTCACCGCCTGGGTCGACCAGAATCTCGCCGCCGAACTCACCCAGCTGGCGAAGTTCGCCCCCACACCCGCCGAGAAGATCTCCGATCTGGCCGTCGACCCCACCGGGCTCCTCGCCCGTGCCGTAGTCGCCGACCGTTCCGCCATGCACCCCGACCAGTACTCCTTCGCCACCTACGCCCCACAACACCTCGTCAACAAGGCCGCCGACCTCACGGTCCGCCAGAACCTCGTCGACGCGACAGGAGTCGAGGCGCACGCGGTGGTCGACGGCGGCGCCGTCACCCGGGTCCGCGACCAGTCCGCCGCCAACGCCCTCATGCAGGGCCTCATCGATTCGGCGGGCCAATACGACCCGATCACCGCCCCCGCCGACGTCCCCACCGCGACCTGCCTCAAGCTCAACGACAGCGGCAACAAGGAAGACGACTACGTCTACCGCTGCTATGTCACCTACAAGCGCTACCTCGCCATGGTCAGCGCAGACGGTGAACCCGAGGTCCGCCAGAAGATCACCGCCCAGTACGCCCTGCTGGCCAATAGTCTGTGAGCTCGCTCGACCCCACTCCTCGATAGCGGTGACGTAGGATTCCGCCGACAATCGTTTCGGGGAGGAATGAGTTTGCGAGCCACCAAAGTGGTCGGTCTCCTGGCGACCGCGCTGTTGACCACCGTCGTCACGGCCTGTGCTGATCCCGTTGAGATCGCCGCCATCGACACCCCGGTGGACCTCGCCACTCTCGATGTCGGCAACTATCCGACCCAACCCCGCGAGGTCGGGACGGTCTCGAACCAGGACCAGGCCCGCTTCGTCGAGGCCGAACGGCTCGGCGATTTCGTGCCGACGCCCGCCGATATCGATCCCCGATTCGTCCACACCAATCCATCGATCGCGTCGGTCTTCCTCGATGCCAGAGCCGCGCTGGGCAAGATCATGGCCGTCGACCGGTTCACCGAGGTCGCCCCCGACTTCATCGGCGGTTTCGTGAGCTCGGCGCAGACCAAGCCCACGAATATGGGCATCGACATGGTGAACGCGGTCATGATCTTCCCCGACGCGCAGAAGGCCGCCACCGCCGCGACCGAGCTGGAGAAGGTGGACTTCGGCTACGCCCCGAACAACCAGCCCATCGAGATCCCCGGCTACCCGGCGGCGACCGCGCACTGGCAACCGGATCAGCAGTCGATCGGATCCTGGTTCGCCACCGGCCATCTGGTGATCTACACCTGGGTCTACGACTACCTGATGACCTGGCTGGAGAAGGTCGACAAGCAAGCACTGCTCGACCTCACCCGTAAAAGCCTCGACACGATCGTCCCCGCGGTCGCGAAGTTCACCCCCACCCCCAGCACCGACCTGATGAGCCTGCAGCGCGACCGCGACGGCATGCTCGGCCGCACCGCACCCCGTCCCCGCGAGGATTCCTGGATCAACCCGCCGGGCGTCTACACGGGCCGCACCGCCCGCCACTTCGTCTCCGACCCCGTGGACACGGCGAAGATGATCGACGACCACGGCATCGACCTGTACGCCAACGACGGCGCCGAGGTCTACCGAGCCCGCGATATCGCAGGCGCCCAGGGCGTGCGGGACGAACTCGGCGGCGTCACCCGCAAATTCACCGCGTCCGCCGCGCCGAAGAACCTGCCGAGCGCCCAGTGCAAGGAATACATCGGCAGACAACAGCGGATCGCGATCCGCTTCTATTGCGCGGTGTCCTACGACCGCTACGCCGCCTATGTCTGGTCGAACCAGCTCCTCGACGCCCAACAGCGAATCTCGGCCCAGTACGCGTTGCTGGTGAACGCAGCATGAGAATTCGACACGCGGTGCTGGCTGCCGTACTCGCCACCACCCTGACCGCGTGCGGCTCCACCCTGTCCGGGCAGGCGCTGCCCGGCGAGATGGATGTTCGTTCCCTCGATGTCGGCTCCTATCCCACCGAGCCGATCAACGCCCACGACGACGATCCGGTCCCGCCGTTCTACGAGATGTACGAGGTAGCGGCGATGCGGATCGCCGACTATGTGATCAACTCGCGCGACGTCGACGCCCAGATGACCTACGGCAAACGCGCGACCACCGTCTCCGCAGGCGTCATGCCGTCGGCTCTCGGCGACGCGTCCGCGATGTCGGCCGTCGCCAAGCAGCACAAGATGCTGTACGGCTTCGAATCCAATGGCGCCGCGAAGGATTCGCGCGTCGAGACCTCCGGTGACTGGCCGACGAAGAAGGCCGACAACCGGCTCACCGCCACCACGATGGTCCTGCAGTTCCCCGACTCGGACCAGGCGTCCGCCGCCGCGAAAGAGTTCTACGACACCGACTTCGCGATGAAGGCAGGCCGCAACCAGCCCGTCGCCATCCCCGGACACCCTGCGGCCCTGTCCCATTGGCGTCCGGACTCCCCCTTCCTGCGCACCATTCTCCCCCACGGCCCCTACGTGATCGCCTTCCTGCTCTCGGTCCCCACACCCGATCAGCAGGCACTCACCGCCCTCGCCGCGAACGCCTTCACCGAGCAGATCGCGGCACTGGCCGAAACCACGCCACTGACCGACGAAGAGGTCATGACGCTGCCGTGGGACCCCGACCACCTCCTGATGCGCACCCTCAACCCCGACCAGCTGGCCAACCCAGAGGGCTCCGGCTACTACCTGGTCACCGGCAAACACGGCATCCTGCACTACGCGGGCGACCAGCTCCCCACCGATCGCCACTACATCGACGAGCGACTCACCGAGATGAGCGCCCAACAGGTAGCCCTGTCCTGGGGCTCGATCGCCGTCCGCACCCCCGACGAGCACACCGCCCGCCGCGCGGTCACCGAGAAGTTGTTCCTCTGGCAGGTAGAAGCCGCAGCCGCCAACCCACCCAACCTCCCCGACACCGCCTGCGCGGAGAACAAACGCCCCGGCGCCTCGAAACGGTTCAGCTGCATCCTCGCCTACAAGGAATACGTCGGAATAGTAAGCGGCAACCAGCTTTTGGATGCCCATCAACGTGCGGCCGCGCAATATGCACTATTCGCAAACGCACGGTGACGACCCGGTGGACGCCGGTACGGACACCTACCGTCCTCCCTCCGCCACATCGACGATCACGACCTGAGAGGGTCGACAAGCGTCGAGCGCGCGACCCTTGTGTGAGTGCTATCTTCTCTGGAGCGCTTGGCTGGCGGGGTGGCAAGAGCCCCGAGGTGCTGCGCCCGGGGTTCGGAGACCGGGGAGTTCGTATGGAGGGGAATACATGAGGAGAACGAGCGCGGCGCTGTTCGCGGCGGGGGTAGCCATGACTGTCGCCACCGCCGCCGGGTGTGGCGATTCGCCGGAAGCAGCAGACACACCCGTGGCGGCGCAAGTCGACCTGAGTAGCCTCGATGTCGGCAACCTGAAGACCGAGCCAAAGATCTACGGCAAGGTCACCAGCCTCGAACAAGCTCGCGCAGTCGAAGCGATGCGAATGGCGAACTACATCGCACTTCCGATGGAAATCGACCCTGCGGTTATCGTCGCTCCACCGGCCATGTCTGGAGCAGTTCGGTTGTTCACCGACTTCGGCTCCAGCGTGATCAAGGGGCGTATGAAGGCCGATCCCAATAGATTGAACGAACTGATCAAGGGTTTCATCGGAGGCTTTGTCAGCACCGGACAAACAAGCACAAAAGGGCACCTCTCGCAGGAGCTCGACAATACGGTCATGCTTTTCGACAGCGAACAAGAGGCGCTCGCCGCAGCCGACATCTTGGCAACCGAGGAATTCGGAACCGCTCCGACCAACACCCCTGTGGAGATCAAACAGTATCCCGCTGCGCGCGCACATGTAGATCCAGGGCAGGCGGGAATGTTTCACTCCTGGATCGCTGTTGGCAGATACGTTATTGCCACGTATCTCTACGATAATGTCATGTCGACGCTTAAAACGCACGACAGCGAGAAGCTGGCGACTCGAGCCGAGAGCAGTATCAGCAAAATATCCGCTGGACTGAAAGACTATTCGCCACCACGCCTCGACAAACTACTGGAATCCAACATAGACCTGGACGGAATGCTCGGCTTAGCTTTGCCGACGGTAGGAATCGACGGTGCACAACGCGGCATACCCGGCGTTTATACCCGACACGGAGGCCTTCATATTTCGGGAAGCCCGGAATCTGACGCCAAGTTGTTCGAGGAAACCGGCGTGGACCGAATCTCATGGCAGGGGGACTTCGTGTACCGCGCCAAAGACGCGCAGGGGGCACAGAAAATCGCCGAAGAGCACGGGCAACCATCTAAGTTCTTCCGTCGCGTGGAATCTCCAAAAAATCTCCCCAACGCGCTCTGTAAGGAATATGTCGGCCCATCCGCGTATGCGGTCAAATTCTACTGCTCCGTCTCCTACGGCAGGTATTCGGCTGAAGTTGCGGCATCACAGCTGAAGGATGTGCATCAGCGTATATCGGCGCAGTATTCCATTTTGGCGAAGAGTAAGTAGGGAATAGATGGACCAGAGATCACCGAGGCTTTCGCGGACAATACGCCTTTCGGTACGTATGGCCTCCATTATCACCGCACTCTCCGTTTCCGGCTGCGACTCTACAGTAACAGGCTCCTCAACACCTGCCGAACTCGATGTTCGCAAGCTGGATGTCGGATCTTATTCCACTACTCCGTTGGATATGCGATACACCTACCAGAACGACCTCAGCGGCGGTCTGAAACTCGCCGTAATGCGATTGTCCGACCATGTCGTCACCGGCATGGATATCGATCCTCGATTCAAGTACAGCACCGGGTCGATTCCGTTTGTCGACGCGGCGAAAGCTACTACGGTACTTGCCGACGTCACCAAACCGGTCCTCGAACGGAACAAGATGATGTTCGGCTTCGCCTCGGGCAGCGTGGACAAGGAGCCGGATAAATCAGGCAAGAAGGTCGACGGGCAATCGTTTACCACCGTCGCGGTCATGCAGTTTCCGAATGAATCGGTAGCGAAACAGGCGGCGACGGAGATCGCCGAGGCGGACTTCGCCGTAGCTGCGGACAAGAACGAAAAGGTCCCGCTGCCCAGCTATCCCGAAGCACACACACACTGGCGCCCCGGCGTCGCCACCATCGGTTCGGTGATGGCCAAAGGCAGCTACGTCATCAGCCTGTACCTCAGCAACACCACCCCGGATCTCGCTGCCCTCACGAATCTGGCCGAAAAGTCCTACGCCGCACAGATTCCCCGCCTCGATGCGCTCGAGCCGCTGACCGCGGAAGGAGTGCTGTTCCTGGAAAATGATCCAGATGGGATGCTCAGGCGCACCTTCAACCCCAACGCAATGGGGCTACCCGATCCCGGCAAACAGGGCTCATACACCATGCAGGGCTTCCTGCATCAAGTAGCCAACACAGCCCGGTGGAAAGAAACCCTCACCGATGTCGGACTCGACCGCTTCTCGCTGAGCTACGCGGGCTCGTTTTCCACCTCGATGCTGTTTCGGACTCGTGACGCCGAGTCCGCACGACGCCTCGCGTCCACGATCTTGGATGGCGTCTACCCTGGTGTCGCGGACGCACCTGCCGCTCTACCCGACGCGAAATGCGGCGAAGGAAAGTCGACGGATGACATCGAGAAGAAGCGGTTCCGGTGTGTCGTCACCTACCGCGAGTACACCGCCACGGTCGAGGCCGACCAGCTACGCGATGCTCATCAGCGGGCTGCCGCTCAATACGCGCTCCTCGCGAACAGTCAGTAACGCCCGGCTCGCCCATCCGACAGACGCTGCAACGAACAGAAAGAACGCCTCGCTGATGCAGGACAGGAGACAGTCAGTATGGCGATGAGTCCTGGCACCATCGTCGGCGGATACCGAATTGATCGGATCCTCGGCGCAGGCGGTATGGGCACCGTCTACCTCGGAAAACACCCCAGTCTTCCTCGGATGGATGCACTGAAGGTGCTGAGTCCGGAACTCTCTCGTGACCACGAGTTCCGGGCGCGGTTCGAACGCGAAGCCAACCTCGCCGCCGGGCTCGATCACCCGAATATCGTGTCGGTGTACAACCGTGGCGAAGAGCATGGCCAGCTGTGGATCGCGATGCAGTACGTGCCCGGAACCGACGCGTCGGCGGAGAGCGCTCGCGACCGTCACGCGATGACGCCGCTCCGAGCGCTGCGAATCGTGACAGAAGTCGGAAAAGGCCTCGACTACGCGCACCGAAAAGGTTTGCTACACAGAGACGTCAAGCCCGCGAACTTCTTGCTGTCGAATTCCGATGGGGATGAAGACGAACGGGTCCTCCTCACCGATTTCGGTGTCGCGAAGTCGAACGACGATGCCAGTGAGCTCACGCAAACCGGCAGCTTCCTCGCGACGATCGCGTACGCACCCCCTGAGCAATTGTCGGGCGGCGCGCTCGACCACCGAGCCGACATCTATAGCTTGGCGTGTTCGTTCTACAAACTGCTGACCGGCCAAAACCCTTATCCCGCAGCTCAACCGGCCATGGTGATGATGGGGCATCTTCACGAACCACCGCCTCGGGCTACCGCAGTGAACCCTGGCCTGCCCCCAGCGTTGGACCACGTTTTCGCGCGTGCGATGGCGAAGAACTCCGCCGAGAGATTCAGCACCTGCCGAGAGTTCACTGACGCGGCAGCCGCCGCGTTGACCCCGGGCCACAATCCGGTGTCGACAAACACCTCACCGACCTATCCGATTCAGGTCCTCGGTCCAGAAACAGGTTCTCACTACTACACCCAGCAGCACGTGCCGCCTGCCCCCGGACCGCTGCGGCCGAGCCACCGTGGCAAGTGGATAGCTGCCGCCGCCGTGGCCGCTGCCGCCGCGGTCGCCGTGACGATCGGAATCGTTGCCCTGCAGGACGATCCAGGTACCGCCGCGTCGACACCGGTCCCCTCGACCTCGAAGGTGCTCTCGCCAATCGAGAAGTCGCGGAAGGAGAATCCCGCCTTCGAGGGGAAGCCGGTTGTCATGGTGGATGTCTTCGACGCCGGCGCGAACTCTTTCGATGCGGGGATGGGCGTCTTCCTGTCGCCTTCACCTCAAACCAGATTTCTCGGCGACCTCGGTCTCGTCTACAGCCCGACCTACACACAGAACGGTGACGAAGTCTCGCCCCGTCCGATCGCCAAAGACGATCGCTACACGGCACTGTCGAATGTCACCAACGGGTACATCCTTGCTGTCCGAAGCGATTCCAAAGCCGGTGGGGGCGGCTTGCTCGGATTACCTTCCGCGATCACCAGCTCGCGGGCAACAGTCATCGTGATCGACGACCCCGCAGCAGTGGCCGCGATGCGGAACTGGTCGATGAGCTCTGAACAGACGCTGATCGACAAGGTTGTTCCCGTCCTGCAGACGCAGATCAAATAGGCGATGCGGCACGAGCATCGCCTGCGGTAGTAGGAATCGGACATGGCCACGCGCCCGAAGGTGCGGTAAGGTCCACGGCAGTTGCCGTGCCCGCAGCGCGACCAGCCTGCGACGGGGAGGAGGGGGGACCACGGCGACGATGGTCATCAGTTGCGACGCCGACGTTTGCACTGGCCATCGACACTGTCGCCACCGGTTCGTCCGGACGAACCGGCAGTACGACGAACGCCGCGGACGGCGGTGAACGGGGACGTCCGAACCTTTCGAAAATTGGATGGAACCGATCGCCCGCAGCTCGCGTCCAACTAGATGAAGAGGTCGAATGCCGCGGAGCATCGCGACCTGACCCATTCGGAGAGGATCCACTATGGCAGTGAAAGCGTCAGTCAACGCGGAAGCCGTTAAGACGTTCGCGCACGGCTGCGAAGACAAGCACGCCGCGCTCGTGAAGGCAATCCGGGACCTCAAGACTTTCGAGGACCAGCTCACGGCCACGTGGACGGGTGAGGCGAAGTTCGCGTTCGACTCGTTCATGGAGCGGTACTACTTCCAGGCTGACAAGCTGAACGACAAGCTTCTGCAGACCGTCGAGAACCTGATGACCACCAGCGGGAAGTTCACGAACGCTGACGAGGCGTTCCGCGACACCGTGGCGTCGCACACGTCGAGCCTCGACCTCCCCGCCCTGTAGTCCTCACTCACACATTCGACTGATTCGAAGGAGATCTCATGACCAACATCTCTGCCAAGTTCGGCGAGGTCGCAGCCACTGCCGATGAAATTCGGAACGCTGCGCAGGGCGTCCAGAACATGCTCGAAGACTTCAAGAACGAAGTTGCGAAGTTTGTCGCCGAGAGCTGGGACGAAGGTAGCGCCTCCGAGGCCTTCCGTACCCTGCAGGCTACCTGGGACACCCACTCTGTGCAGTTGCAGACGACGCTGGACGGTGCCGCGAGGCTCGTCAGCAGCGGTAACTCCGATCTGCAGAGCACGGATACGGCCCTCGCCGGCCTGTTCTGAGCCACACCTCTTCGAGCCCCCGAGCTACTTGCTCGGGGGCTCGAATTGTCTCTACTGCAGGCGATTTCGAACCGACGCCGACATAAGTGCGCTATTGCAGCGCTACCCGACCGCGACTCGGTCGATCTAGAACCCAGCGCGTTCGAGGTACTTCAAGGCAGAATCTTTGTCTTTGAAGCCTGACATCACCGTGTACAGCTTCGTCGCCGTGTTGAAAGTTTCCACCGTGGCCCCACCACCCGGAATCGTGTCATCGATGCGGATCTTCTTCTCGCCCTTGTCGATCAGCCATTCCGGGTGCTGACTGCTCCACTGACGGAGTAGCTTGTCCGGGTTGGTGTCGATCCACGCGATCGGGTAGCGGTCGATATCAACGGCTGTTCTGAGCAGGCCTACCGTCAGGCTGTTCTTGGCCGGCACTGTGAAGACCACTCGCACCGCGAACTGGTCGTTGCCGATCGGAGCCTTCTCGGTGATGGTGTTGACGGCAACGACTTCACGTAGAGGCGCGGGCAAGGCTTCGAGGACGAGCTTGGCGTCGGCCGAAACAGGTTGCGTTGCCGCCTTGGTCGTCGTCGGTGCGGCTTTCGAGGTGCTCTTCGCAGAGGTTGTCGCGGCAGGCGCTTCCTGGACTGCCGATGGGGACGCTGCGACCGTTCCCGCATCACCGTTGCCTCCGCTGGAAACAGCGATAACCCCGACGACCAGCGCACCGATGACGACAACGGCGCCACCGACCAACACGAGGGGCGATTTCCACCACGGGTTCTGCTGCGGCGGTTGAGGCCATCCCTGCTGCGGGGGTTGACCCCAACCCTGTTGTTGACCTCCCTGCTGCGGTTGCGGCAACGAGCCATACTGCGGCGGCTGCATCGGCGGATAGGGCTGCTGACCGGCGTACGGCTGCGGCGCACCCTGACCAGGGGCCCAACCCGGACCCTGCTGCGGCGGTGGATAAGTCATGGTTTCCCTCCCAATTCACAGGCCGCACAGGAGAAACAGGCGACCCGCTGCGAGCGTACTTGCGCACACCGCCGAACCCGAATCGAGGCGATCCACTTGATCAAATGAAGACGTGGGGGCACGGGGACGCTGGGAAGTCACTGGACGAATCACTCCGAATCCGTCACGGCATTCGTCACCGCCACGCCTCGACAATCGAGGAAGCTCTCCTGACCCGCTACCGGGCGGATATCGCTATGGCCCGACGTGGACCGCGCCGACTACCTGTTCACAGGCTGTCATCACGCCGTCCCAACCTCCTGCGGCATACTGGCAACCCACGCTGACCTGGACTCCGCGTTCGACGAGGACCTGCCAGCGGACTGTTGACCCGTCGGCGGGGCGCTCTTCGTAGGAAAGCCCGGGACGGCCGGCGAAGACTACGTCTCGGCGCACGGGGGTGACGGTGCCTGCGGGCTTTGCGGCGATTTGGGCGGCGAGGTCGGCGGCGACCTCGTCGTAGCCCGCACTGGCGCTGACCGGTTTCTGGGTGATGGTGATGCGGTGGCGTGCGGCATCGTCGGGAGTCAGGTCGGCGCGGGCGTCGGTGGCGGTGGTGCGGTGCCAGCCCGCGGGGATCTCTACTACTACGCGGCCGACTGTGGCGGTGGTGGGTTTCGGCTGCGGCTTCGCCGATGTGGGCTGTGGCTTAGCCGATGTGGGTTGCGGCGCGGCGCTCGTCACGACGGGAATCGGGGTGGTCGCGACCGCGGCGGTGGCCTGCTGGTCACCGGAGCCGAACAGGAAGAAGCCACCGATCGCCGCCGCTGCGACAACAGCGGCGAGAGCCGCGGCGCCGAGGTAGAGCGGGCGGCGATCGACCGGGTTGGTCGCCGCGGCGCGTTCGCGCAGGGGCTGCATCCACTCGGCCGCGGGCGGGATGTTCGGCGTGTAGGCGGGGGCCTTGTGCGTAGGGCGCGCCAGGTCCGTTCCGGTCAATGGGCTGACGGGTACATCCGCACCGCAAGCACTTTCGACAGCGGCGGTCACCGCGGCCAGTATCGCCGGATCGGTGGCCCCGAACACCTGGACGACATCGGCGGGACGGTCGGCGAGCAGGCGGCCCAGCAGCGCGACGAGCTGACCGAACCCCTCCTCGCCTGCGAGTTCGGAGGCCGCGAGATTCGGTTCGACCTCGACCGCCTCGACATGGGTGCCGTACGTGTCGTAGGTGACCGAGGCGACCGAGGTCGACAGCGTACCGAACTCGATGATCGCGGTGCGGCGGCTACGGCTGGCGGCGACATCGATCGCCGACGCCCGCAGCGCGCAGGTCTCGAATACGACCTCGTGGGTGAATCGCTGTGCCGTGGTGCCGAACAGGTCGAGCTCGGGTTGCCCCCACCAGGTGGGGTGCACGACGACGATCCGCTCACACAGCGGCGTCACCCGCAGGGTGTCCATGATCGCCCCGAGCACCGCGGACAGGGCCTGGTCCACCGTCGGCATCCGAGGCGGCAACGCGAGCACACCGCCGGACAGGTACTGCACCACCGACACCGCCTGGGTGGGTGGGGTCAGCGGCTCACCGACGACGAGATCGGAACCGTTGCTGCCCAACACAACCGACGGTGCGACATCGCAGTGGGTGGTGGCGCCACGCGCCCACACTTTGGCTTCGCTGACAACGAGCTCGACGACGGTCATTCCGGTTGCGGCATCCAGGCGGTCTGGACCAGGCCCTCGGTATTGCGCGTGACGTAGGTGCCACGCCCGGCGGGCTTGGGGCCGGGACGCGTGGTACCGACCATGACGCCTTCGTCCTTGCTGCAGCTCATCACCAGCGCCGCCGAACCGAGGTCCTTCATCCGGGCCAGCGTCGCCTCGTACATGGCCCGACTCGCGCCGCCGGAACGGCGCGCGATGATCAGGTGGAAACCGAGGTCTCGGGCATGCGGCAGATGTTCGACCAGTGCCGCGACGGGGTTGCCCGAAGAGGTGGCGACCAGGTCGTAGTCGTCGACGAGCACATACAGTTCGGGACCGGTCCACCACGAACGCTCACGCAGCTGTTGCGGCGTCACCTCCGGACCGGGGGTCCGCTTGGCGACATACGCCGCGAGGTCGGCCATGTTCTGGGTGAATTGCGGTGCGGTGGAACCATATCCGGCCTGGTAGCCCTCGGGAATGATGCCCAGCATCGAGCGGCGGTAGTCGCCGACGATGAACCGTGCCTCATTGGGGGTGTTCGACGCGGCGATACCCTCGATGATCGAGCGCAGCAGTGTGGTCTTACCGGATTCGGAGTCGCCGATGATGATGAAGTGCGGGCTCTCCGCGAAGTCGATGTAGATCGGAGCGAGCTCGGCCTCGTTGATGCCGATCGGGATTCGCAGGCACTTGGTCGCCGGATCGACGCGCGAAGGCCAGTTACCCGCCAGGTACAGCAGCTGTTCGCGGGGCAGCTGGTCGGGCAGCATGCGCACCTGCGGGGCGGGACGGCCCGGTGTCATCCGGGCGATCGTCTCGACGGCGGAGGACACCGCCTGACCCAGATTCGACGGATCGGAGGATCCGTCGATGCGCGGCAGCGCGGTGAGCATGTGCAGGCACTCCGCCGTCATACCGCGACCGGGGCGCCCCTGCGGAACCAGCGACGCGAACTTGCGGCCGAGGTCGGAATCCATCGGATCGCCGAGGCGCAGCTCGATGCGGGTGCCGATCTGGTCCTTGAGCGCGGGGCGTGCTTCGGCCCAGCGGGCGAGCGCGATCACCACGTGCACGCCATACGAAAGACCCTGCACCGCAAGGTTCATGATGACCTGCTCGAGCGCGTCGAAGTCCTGGCGGATCGAGCCGTAGCCGTCGATGACGAGGAACACGTCACCGAACGGATCCTCGTGCGCGCCCTGGGCGGCCGGACTCGATGCCGGGTCCATCGAGCGCAGGCGCCGGAACTCGACCATCGACTCGATGCCGAGCTGACGGAACTTCGCCTCACGCGTACGAACGATCGTGGTCATCTCGGCGACGGTGCGCCGGACCTGATCCTCGTCGAGACGGCTCGCCACCGAACCCACATGCGGCAGACCCTGCAGGCTGGTCAGCGTGCCACCACCGAAGTCGAGGCAGTAGAACTGCACCTGCTCGGCGGTGTGGGTGAGCGCCATCGCCATGATCATCGACCGCAGGGCGGTCGACTTGCCCGACTGTGGACCACCGACGATCGCGACGTTGCCGCGCGAACCCGACAGGTCGACCACGAACGGGTCGCGGCGCTGGTCGTAGGGACGGTCGACGATACCCATGGGAGCACGCAGGGTGGCGATCGCGGCGAATTCGCCGGTGAGGATCGAGCGCGGCACGAGCTGATCCATGGTCGGCGCTTCGTCGAGCGGCGGCAGCCAGATCTCGTGCGCCGGTCGGCCGTGGCCCGAGATGCGCGAAACCAGCATGTTCAGGTTCGACATCTGCTCGTTGTCGTCGCCGACCGGTTCCGGCTCGAACGCGGCCTCCACCGGCAGCGGAACCCGATCGGACGTGCGGAAGCCGACGTGGGTCGCCGCGAAAGGCCTTGCGTTGACGTCGATCTCGCCGCCGACGATGCCGGCGCTGGTGACCTCGCGGGCCGAACCGCCACCGACATAGGGACCCGACACGTAGGACGCCTGGAAGCGCTGGATCTCACCCGAGTCGGACTTCAGGTAGCCGCCACCGGGGGTGCTCGGCAGGTTGTAGGCATCGGGGACGCCGAGGACCTGACGGGACTCGTTGGCGGAGAACGTCTTCAGGCCGATGCGGTAGGACAGGTGTGATTCCAGGCCTTTGAGTTTGCCTTCCTCCAGGCGCTGCGAGGCGAGCAGCAGGTGGACCTGCAGCGAGCGACCGAGACGGCCGATCATCACGAACAGTTCCGCGAAGTCGGGGTGCTGGGTGAGCAGTTCGGAGAACTCGTCGAGCACGACGAACAGCGCGGGCAGCGGGTCCAGGTCGGCTCCCGCCGCGCGGGCCTTCTCGTATTCGGAGACGTTGGCGAAGTTGCCCGCCTGCCGCAGGACTTCCTGGCGGCGGTTCATCTCGCCCGCCAGCGCGTCCTTCATACGGTCGACGAGGTCGGCTTCGTCCTCGAGGTTGGTGATGACCGCCGCTACGTGCGGGACGCCGTCGAGACCGAGGAAGGTGGCGCCACCCTTGAAGTCGACGAGGACCAGGTTGAGCTGGTCGGGCGAGTGGGTGGCGAGCAGGCTGAGCACCAGGGTGCGCAGGAATTCCGATTTACCGGAACCGGTCGCGCCGATGCACAGGCCGTGCGGGCCCATGCCGTTCTCCGCCGCTTCCTTGATGTCGAGTTCCACCGGGGCACCGTCGGCGCCGATGCCGAACGGCACCCGCAGTCGTTCGCGGCCGTAGCGGGGTCGCCAGGCGCTGGCCGGGTTGAAGTTGCCGATATCGCCCAGGCTCATCAGCTGCGACCAGGTGGAGATCGTCTCGGTCTCGTCGGTCTCGACATCGCTGCTGCGCTGGGTCGCGGCGCGGTAGGGCGCGAGCCTGCGGGCGAGCTGCTGGGCCTGCTCGGCGCTGACCCGGTCGATGGTGGCGAAGCGTTCCTGGTTGCCGGTGGCACCGCGGCCGAGGCACTCACCGTCCTCGACCACCATCTTGATGCCGCGCGAAACAGCAAGGCGTGGTGCGTAATTGCACAGGTCGATGATGGTGACACCCTCGTACCCGGACTCGCGCAGCTGGTCGTCTTCGGCCTCGAGCAGGCCACCGTCGACGACGATCACCACGTGCACCATGTTCGGGTTGTTCGGCTGGTTACGCGAGTACCGCACCCGGTTGCCGAGCAGCGGATGCAGGCCGCTCATCGCCTCACGGATGGAACCGTAGAACATGCGCTGGGTGCCGATGCCGTCCTGGGAATCGGGGTGCTGGGTGTGTGGGAGCCACTTGGTCCACTCCCACTCGCGGGCGGTGTCCGGGCCACAGACCACGGCGACGAGCACCTGGTCGGGCGCCTGGAACATGCACAGCTGCAACAACATCGCGCGCGTCATGTCGCGGGCTTGCGCGCGGTCGCCGTCGAGGGCGACGGTGCCGAAGCCCTTCACCGCGATGGCGGTGGGCAGGTCGGGAACCGTGGAATGCGCGCGCACGAAACGACGCAGCGACACCGCGGCGATGGGCTCCAGCTCTTCGACGGGGCCAGTTTCGGGGGCTACCAGCCTGGTCGCCAGGCGCTGACCACCGAGGCCGATGCGCGCGTGGCAGAAATCCTTGTCGCCGGAGCGGCGCTCCCACATCCGGCTGGTGCCCGCGAGCATCCAGATCAGGCCGGGCTCGGGATGACTCCACTCGACGGCGGCGCGCTGCTGCTTGGCGGTCTCGTCGACATCTTTACGGACCTGATCGAGATAACGCAGGTAGTCCTTGCGATCCTCGTTGGCCTCAGCGGCCTTGGCGCCCTTGCCACCACCCTGTCCGAACATGGTGACCATCGACATGATCATCATCATCGGGAACATCATCGACATCGGGTTGGACAGCATACCGCTGCCCTGGGTGAACATCAGCGCCATCATGCCGACCATGCCGACGACCATCACGACGGGCATCAGCTTCGCGAGCAGGTTTCCCGGGGTGATCCGGGGGATCTCCGGCGGCGGCTGCAACGTGACCTCGCCACCCGGTGTACGCGGCATCTCGCGCCGGGCACGGCGCTGGAACCTGACTGTGCTCATGGTCGAAGACTCCCCCTGCTTGACTACTCGCTCATCTGTCGTCGCGACGGGCTCAGTGTAGAGGTCGTGGCCGACATGTCGTATGGTTCGTCAGGCATTCTGCTGTCCGAACGGTGGGTTCCGCAAACTGTCGGCCGTGTGAGCGGTCGAGCGGAAACACGAGGTAAAGACGGAACTGGGGGAGTTTTGACGCACGCGCGACTCGATCATGTGGAAGAGGACTCCGCACGCGGCATCGTACGCGCGCCGGACCTTGCCCGAGTAACCATCCTGGCCAAGCACACGCAGGTAGACATGGCTATTCCGGTCGATGTGCCGGTCGCTCTCGTCATCCCCAGCGTGGTCGACATGGTCGCGCAGCACAGCCGCTCGAATGATTTCGACAACGACGGTGAACGCTACGAGCCCGCCGAATGGGTACTCGCCCGCATCGGCCACCCCCCGTTCTCGAACTCGCTGAGCCTCGGCGAACAAGGCGTCCGCGACGGCGAACTGCTCATGCTGGAGAGCGCCTCGCACGCGGCACCGACGCCACTGTTCGACGACATCATGTACAACGTCGCGGTCGCCGACGCCGACCACTACCGCAGCTGGACGCCGAGAACCGCCCGCGTCACCGGTTCGGTGCTCGCCGCGCTCACCATGCTGGTCGGCTGCTTCGGCCTGCTGGCCGCGCCGGATGCGTTGCCGTTCTGGGTTTCCGGATCGCTCGCGTTGCTGGTCGCGATCCTCTGCGTGGTGGCGGGCACGGTGCTGAGCCGGATGTATCGCGACGGCTCGGCCGCGCTCGTGCTCGCGGGCTGCGCGCTGCCGACCGCGTTCACCGGCGGCATGCTGCTCGTCCCCGATCACTACGGCGCCGCGCACCTGCTGCTCGGATTCACCCTGCTCGGGTCCGTCGCGGTGCTCGCCTGGCGGGTCACCGGCATCGGCCTCGCGCTGTTCATCGGCACGGCGACCCTCTCGGTGTTCGGCGTGCCCGCCGCCCTGGTCGGGCTGCTCACCGAGCAACCGGCCAAGGCGATCGGCGCGGTCGTCGCCGCGCTCGGTTTGGCCGGACTCTCACTCGCGCCGCGTGTTTCGATGCTGCTGGCCAAGCTGCCGTTGCCGCCGGTCCCCTCCCCCGGCACCCCGATCGACCCGACCGAGGACGATCCCGACGACCATCGCGCCCTACCGACCCTCGACGCGCTGCGGGCGCGTTCGGAGCGGGCACGCAACTACCTCGCGGGCCTGGTGAGCGCGACCACGCTGGTCACCGTCGCCGGCGCGCTGCTGGCCATCGACGCGGGCGCCGAAGATCCCTACTGGCCGGGCATCTCGCTCGCGCTGGTGTGCGCGGTGGTGCTGATGTTCCGCAGCCGCACCTACGCGGGCGCCGAGCAGGCCATCGTGCTGATCGCGGGCGGTGCGGCGATCGTGCTGATCATGCTGGTCGGCGTCGCGCTCGAAATGCGCCAGCCCCTGGTCGTTTTCGGTGCCGCGCTGGTGATTCTGATCTCGGCGCTGGTGATGGGTCTGATCGTGCCGAATCAGTCCGCGACGCCGCCGATGCGCCGGGCCGTCGAGCTGCTCGAGTACGCGTTCGTCGCCGCGGTGCTGCCGCTGGTGTTCTGGGTCGCCGATCTCTACTCGCTGGTACGCGGGCTGTGAGGCTCGGCCTTCGACTGACGGCCGTTGCTCTTGTCGTCGGTCTGAACGCCGGGTTCGGTGTGAGCGGAACGGCTTTCGCCGATCGGCCGCCCGCGATCGACCCCGGGATGCTGCCCTCGGGTGATCCCGCCGCGCCGCCGGACAAGACCGAGCGCGGCAGTGGCACCAACGGGCTGTGCTTTCGCACCCAGGCGAGCACCTCACTGGCGGTGATCCCACCGAGCCAGCGCTCACTCGATCTGGAACGAGCCTGGGAATTCTCCCGTGGCGCAGGACAACTCGTCGCCGTGATCGACACCGGGGTGGAACCGCATCCCCGCCTACCCGATCTGTGGGCGGGTGGGGACTATGTGGCCGCCGGCGGCAACGGCACCGAGGACTGCGATGTGCACGGCACGGTGGTGGCCGGCATCATCGGTGCGACCAAAATCGACAACCAGGGCTTCTCCGGCGTCGCCCCCGAGGCTCGCATCCTGAGCATTCGCCAGACCAGCTCGCTCTACCAGTCCGAGGGCGCGGGTCGCAACAAGGGACCCGACGACTTTCCCGAGGGCTACGGCAAAGTCTCCTCGCTCGCGAGCGCGATCCGGCGGGCTGCCGATTTCGGCGCCCGGGTGATCAACATCTCGCTGGTCGCCTGCAACAGCGGTTCCCCGGCCGGCGAGACCGCGTTCCGCGCGCTCGGCGCGGCGGTGCAGTACGCCGCGGTCGTGAAGGACGCGGTGATCGTCAGCTCGGCGGGTAACTCCGACAATGCCTGCAAGTCAGGCAATCCCGGGCCCGACCCGCTCAAACCCGCGCAGGATCTGTGGAGCACGATCCGCACCTACGTGAACCCGGCCTGGTACGACGAGTACGTGCTCTCGGTCGGTTCGATCGGCGCCAACGGCGCTCCCTCGTCGTTCTCCGTGCCCGGACCGTGGGTCGGTATCGCCGCACCCGGTGAAGGCATCACGTCGCTCGACGCCAGGACCGGCGGCATCTCCGACGGCAAATACGACAACCAGGGCAAGTACATGGCGTACAGCGGAACGAGTTTCGCCTCGCCCTATGTCGCCGGTGTCGCCGCGCTGGTGCGTGACAGGTTCCCCGATCTGACTGCCAAGCAGGTCATCCAGCGGCTGCAGGCCACGGCCCACGCGCCGGCCGAGGGCTGGAATCCGTACATCGGCTACGGCGCCGTCGACCCCGTCGCCGCGCTGACGAACGAAGTGCCGAGGGAACTTCCGCCGAAGCAGGCCAGCCCGGCACGCAGCATGCAGCTCGCGGTGCCCGCACCGCCCGCGCAGGCGGACAACACCGCGCGCAACGTGGCACTGATCGGATCCGGCGCGATCGGCCTCATCCTTGTCCTCGGTGTGCTGGCGTCCTTCCCGATCCGCCGCAAATTCGGGATGTCGGCCGACGATCTGTGACCTGCTCGACCAAAGAGCAAGGTACGGTCGGCGGGCCAGAGCCCGTCGACCCAGGTAGCCGCATGAATTCGTCAACGACCGACCGTTCACTCACTCGCCGACAGCGGTGGGAGCGCGCGACCAATCTGCCGTTGATGGCGCTCGCGGTGGTGTTCGTCATCATGTACGCGTGGCGGGTGCTCGACACCGAGGTCTCGCCGCGGCTCGACACCGGTCTCGTGCTGGCCGATATCGCGATCTGGGTGGTGTTCTTCGTCGATTTCGTGGTCAGGTTCGGGCTCTCGGGCAACCGGCTGCGTTTCGTTCGCAAGCATCCTCTCGACCTGCTGGTCGTGTTGGTGCCGCCGTTTCGCCCGCTGCGTCTGCTCCGAGCTTCCCTGCTCCTGCTCGACACCCTCAACCGCGCGACGCACCCGCGCACCCGTCTGGTGACCTTCGTAGCCACCAGTTCCATCCTGATCCTGTTGCTGTCGAGTCTGGCCTTCTTCGACGCGGAGTACGGCGCGCCCGACTCCAAGATCGAGACCTTCGGTGACGCGCTGTGGTGGTCGGCGGTCTCGGTGACCACGGTCGGCTACGGCGACGTCTACCCGGTGACCACCGAGGGCCGACTGGTCTCGCTGGTCCTGATGACCCTGGGCATCGGCCTGATCTCCTTCGCCATCGGCACCATGACCAGCTGGGTCGTCGAACAACTCAAGACCGTCGACGATGCTGCCGACCGGGCCGAGAGCATGCTGCGCGAGCTGGTCGACGAGGTCAAAGCCCTTCGGACCGAGGTCGCCGAGCTGCGCGCCGATCCAGCGAAGCCGACGACCCGCTAATTCACTGTGGCGACAGGCTTCTTGGCGGGCGAGGCATCGGGCGCGACACCATCGTGGGCGACCATCGCCTCTTCCCGACCCATCGTCGGCCCACCCGCGAGCAGTCCGATGATCGGCCACGGCGCCGGTTCCGCGGTGACCTGCTCGAGGCCGAGAGCCTTGACCGCGTCGGTGTTCTTGATGCCGAAGCGAACCCCGGTGTCGGCGATGTAGAACAGGCTGTCCTTGCGGCGGCTGTTCGGTTCGATACCGGTGGACTGTACGTAGGCGCCGGACGCGGGCGGGATGAAGACGGTGTCGGCGTTGGGGCCCGCGCCGTCGGCCTGTGCCAGGCCGACCATCTTCGCCTTGTCCGGGATCGGCAGGTCGATGCCGGACAACAGGGTCAATTCGGCGCGCGCGGTCGCGTCGGTGTTGTCGGTGGCGCCCGCGATCGGCTTCCACGACATGCAGCTGACCGGCTGGTCGTTGGCGGTGATCAACGTCGGCCGGTCGCGCGGGTAGTCCTGCACCTTCAGCGGGTGCTGCAGGGTCGGTGCGAAGGTGCGGTCCGTGGACTGGATCGTGGTGCCGTTCATCAGCGTCGGATAGAAATTGCGGATGATCTGGGCGGTGATCGCCGAAATCGGCTGCAGTCCGTCCTGGAGCACGACGAAGTTCTGATTGGGTTCGTTGAAGATCTGGACCACGTCACCGATCTTGTGGCCGCTCACGTTGTAAGACGGTGTGGCGCCGGGGTTGTCGATGACCGGTGTGATGAGCGGCAGCACTTCGGGGATCGCGTTGAGCAGCCCCTCGCTGATCGGACGCGGCGTCAGACCGGTGACGCCGAGCGCGTGGGTGACCGCCGGATCATCCATCTTCACGCGGGCACGCTTGCCGTCGTAGACCAGGTAGACCGCGTCCTTGCCCTTCACGAGCATGGCCTTGCCCGCGTCGACCTTCGACGCCTTCGCGCCCAGGCTCGGCTCGCCCGCCAGCACCGATGTGGTCAGATCCGTTGTGCCGTCGGACTTGAGCTGATCGCACACCGTCCAGGTGCGGCCCTTGCCGCCCTTGTCGTAGAGGATCGACGACGGGGCGCCCGGAATACCGATCAGCTGACCGCGCGGCTTCTTCCCGAGCTCGGATTCCTTGACGATCGCCGCCTTGGACGCCTCACCGGCCGCCAGCCGGGCCGAGGCCAGGTTCAGCGCGGGATGCACCACATTGTCGACGACCACGTAGACGCCGCCGGATTCCTTGGCGATCAGGATCTTGCTGTCGCCGATCTTGTCCTGCGGGCGCAACAGCGCGAGCACGCCACACCCCGCGAGGACCACGATGCCGAGCACCAGTCCGACCAGGTAGGCGCGGGTCTGCGCGCGCATCGGGTCGTGCAGCATGCGCACATCCCGGCGTACCAGGGCGTGTTCCATTCGCCGCACCAGGAAGCGGTATCCGCTGACCTGCCAGCGCGTAGTGGGTTTTGAAGGCATGGTTCCTCCCCCGAACAGTGCTCTCGTCCGGGCAACACAGTACAGTTCCCGGCAACAGTTGTTCGCATTCGGCCATCGGCCGATCGACAATCGGGTACCTGGGGGAGGAACGAATGGCTGAGTTCACCGGGGCGGGACCGCGCCCGCTGTTCGGTCGGATTTCGCTGCCGCACCTACTCATTGCGCAGGTCCTCGGCCTGATCGCGGGGGTTGTCGCGCTGGTCGTCGGGCTCGCTCCGCTGCCGTCGCTCGCCATCGCCCTCGTGGTGGCGCTGGTGCCGCTGATCCCGATCGGCAAGCGCACGATCCTCGATTGGATCTCGACCGTTCGCCGGTATTCCGGCAAGCGCGACTACACACTCGGCGACACCGTCGACTTCCGTGACACCGACGGGCGTTCACTCGGCCTGTACTGGGACGGCAGTCGTGTGGTCACCGTCGTCGAGGTGCTGCCGCCACGCGGCGGGCTGACCAGAATCGCCCGCACCGCCGTGCACGCCTCACACCTGTTGCCGCTGCCCGAACTTGCCGCGTGCCTCAATCAGCACGACATCCTCCTGAGCGGGATCGACATCATCAGCCACGGCCACCGCAGCCGGTCCGGTACGCCGGCGGGCGCGATCTACGAATCGCTGCTCGGCCCGCTGCCCGCGACCGCGCACCGCACGGTATGGCTGGCGATCAGCTTCGACGCGGTGGCCTGCCCCGATGCGACGGCCCGTCGTGGTGGCGGCACCGATGGCGCCTCCCGCTCGGTCACCATCGCCACCCAGCGGATCATGCGCACGCTCGAGGACGCCGACTGCAACGCGCGCATCCTCACCGCGCCGGAGATCCGGAAGGCCGTGCAGCAGATCACCGCCGGTCTCGACCCGCGCACGCTGAGTCAGCGGTGGAAGTACGCCGAGATCGGCAATGCGGTGAACATCGGCAGTGCGGTGGATCCCAAGCAACTCGGTTCGGATCTGCTCGCACAGCTGTGGGTCGCGCCGTCGCGGGGCACCACGGTCGCCGTGCGGCTGCGTCCCGGTAGCGACGCCGAGTCCGTGAGTGTCGGCGCCGCATGGCGATTGACCGCGCGTGAACTGCCGGAGAAGACCAAGTCCAAGGGCATGGTGTCGATGAGCGGGCGTCATCGCGACGCGCTGCTGGCGCACCTGCCCATCGCGGTGCCCGGCGTCGACGACACGATCCCGACCATCGAGTACCCGATCGACGTCATCGGCGCGCTGCATCTGCCGTCTTCGGGTTGCGGGCAGCTGCTCGGCTCCGACGACGAGGGCAACGGCGTCGCCACCAGGATCGTCGGCGCCGGTATCTCCACCGTGTATGTCGCCGGTGAGCTGTATCTGGCGCAGCAGTTGGTGTTTCGCGCGCTGGCTGTGGGCGAGCGGGTGCTGGTGCGCACCGACCGGGCGCAGGCCTGGGAGCAGTTGGTGACCACCGTCGGCAATCCGGAGCGGCTGACCATCGCCGTCGAAACACACCAGTCCGACGCGGGTTTCACCGCGACAGTGGTGGACGGCGTACTCGCGCCCGCCCCGCACGCCGGTGTCACCACGATCTATCTCACCGGCGATCCGAACGGCTGGCCCGCTTCGCGTCCCGACCTGGAGATCTACCAGCCCGGTGCGATCGGCAACCGGGTGGTGCTGCGTACGGGAACGACCAGGGTGAATCTCACGCTGGTGTCGATTCCGCGTGAGTCGACCTATATCGGCCAGCCGCGCGGTCAGCGCACGATGGCGTCGGCCTGATCGGTTCGCCGTACCGACTCAGCCCGGATAGGGTTCCACGGTCCTAGCCGCCCGCAAAGTCGTTCCCCACCAGGCCAATTGGTTCAGCATGCGGTCGCACGCGTCGATCGCGGCGGCGTCGTCGGTCATGCCGGTCTTGTCGAAGCGGCGTTTGGCCTGGGCGAAGCTCACCGATTCGCGCACCGACACCATGTGCAGCTCCGCGATCACCTGACGCAACTGCTCGACCGCGCGCAACCCACCCGACAGCCCGCCATAGGACACGAACCCGATCGGCTTGGCCCGCCACTCGTACTTGGCGCTGTCGAGCGCGGTCTTCAGTGCGGCCGGATACCCGTGGTTGTACTCGGAGGTGACGGCGACGAACGCGTCCGCACCGGCCAACCTGGCCCGGAACGCCTCGACCTCCGGCGTTTCGGTGAGGTCGACGGGCAGCGCCAGATCACGCAGATCGAGCACCCCCACCTCGAATTCCGGCCGCTCCCCCAGCGCGGTCACCAGCCAGCCTGCCACCACGGGCGCGAATCGCTCGGGCCGGGTGCTGGCGACGATGATCTCCAACCGCAGCGGTGCATTCATGGCGCCGAGCTTATCGACCGCGATTCGCCCCGGTACCGCAGCCGCTGATCCGGTCGTGCACGATAGTGCTGTCGGTTTCGTTCATGGAGCGCTGGGGGTCGCGCGTGATTGTCGGACGTTGGCAGTTGGTGGAGACGTTGGGGACGTCGAGAGATTGGTCGATGCTGACCGCGGGGACCACGCCGCGCGAGTGGGCGTCGTATCAACGGGCTGTGCCCGCCCGGTTGCAGCCGCTGATCGCGGCCGCGCACCAGACGGGAGCGCCGGTGGAGGAGTTGTTGCCGAAGTCGCGTAATTCCTGGTCGGAGTTGCGGTTTCGCGCGGTTCCGGTGTTGTGGCCGGATTCGTCGGTGCACGCGGTGAAGGTGTGGGTGGGACCGCGAGCTCCGGCGGAGGAGCTGGGGGTGGCCCCGTTCCAGGTCGACGCGCACGCGCGCGTGGTACGCACTCATCCTGCCGGACTCGGACCCCACTTCGGTTCGACCCCGGTCGAATACAGCGGCGCCGAGCCGTTCGAGCGCATCGAGCGCTTCGATCAGGCTCTGGAATTCGTTGCCGCGCTGCACCGTTCGCAACCGAGTAGCCGGTGGTCGGGTGTCGCCACTGTCCATTCGAAGTCGGGTCCGCGCTCGTTGCTGGTGGCCGCGCGCAACGGCGACGACACACAGCGGTTCGCCTGGCGTGGACTGGCCGTCGACGTCACCGATAGCGTTGCCCCGCAACTCAAGTCGTTCGAGGCCACGACGCTCGACCTGCTACGCGAGTCCCAACCCGGTCTCTACCTGGTCATCGTCGACACGGCCCAGTTTCGCGCGGTGCGGTGGGTCACCGAGCCGGTGCCGGGGTTGACCTGGCGCGGGGTCGACGAGCGGACCGTCCCGCATCCCGACGATCGGCCCCGGATCGCCGCACTGCGGGCCGAGGTCTTGGCCGGTGCCACGCGCGCGGGGCTGCGCGGGTTGCGACTGGCCGCCGAGGCCGGCGGCTGGCTCACCGTCGACGTCGAGGTGTCACCGCTGCCCGGCGGCGGCGCGGCGCCTGCTTTCCTGCTCGCTCAGTTGCAGGTCACCGCGCAGCCGGGGTGATCACGGCAGTTCGAAGGGCAGCGATACCCCAGCGTGCACGCGGCAGCGCTCGCAGGTATCGGTGCCCTCGACCGCGGTGACCGCGCGGCGCATGAGCTCCTTGAAGGGGCCGAGGTTCTTCTTGAATTCGGCGAACACGTCGACCGCGTGCACACCGTCACCCTCTTCGAGACCGGCGTCCAGGTCGGTGACGAGAGCGACTGCCGCGTAGCACATTTCGAGTTCACGTGCGAGGACGGCTTCGGGATGTCCGGTCATGTTGACCAGGTCCCAGCCCTGCCCGGCGAACCAGCGGCTCTCGGCGCGGGTGGAGAAACGCGGACCCTGGACGACGACCATCGTGCCGGAATCCTCGACCCGGAGACCACCGATGGACGGCACCGCCTCCGATGACGGCGCTTGTGCGAGACCCGCGTGGTCCGGCTCGGCGACCACTCGCGGACCCGCCGCGCGCACCGCCGCGGCGCGCAGATCATCGCAGTAGGGGTCGGCGAAGGAAACGTGGACGCCGCCGCCGTCGAAGTAGGTCTGTGGGCGACCCGAGGTCCGGTCGACGAGCTGGTCCGGCACCGCCACGGTGCCCGGCCCCCAATCGGCGCGCAGGCTCCCGACCGCGCACGGCGCGAACACCCGGCGAACCCCGAGCGAACGCAGCGCCCACATATTCGCCTGGTACGGCAGGGTGTGCGGCGCGAACTCGTGCTGCTTGCCGTGCCGAGGCAGGAAGGCGACGGCGCGGCCTTCGACCTCCCCGATCGCGACCGGCGCGCTCGGCGCGCCATACGGTGTGTCGACCTCGACGTGCACCGCGTCGTGGTCGAAGAAGTCATAGAAACCGCTGCCGCCGATGACGGCGAGGGCGGGCCGGGGAAGCGAACTCATGGCCCGATTCTTCCGCCCGGGCAGACCGCGCCCAGCACCGGGGGACCTGTCATCTGACAACGCGACCCGGAAACTGTACCCTAGGGGGGTATTAGTTCGCCACGCGAGCTACCAGGCAGGCGAGGAGATCTACGGTGACCACACCCACCCCCGACACCGCGACCGGCGACGAGCACGCGGGCCACGGCTACATCACCGCCAAGGACGACTACCTCAAGCGCCTGCGCCGCATCGAGGGACAGTCGCGTGGGCTCCAGCGGATGGTCGAAGAGGAGAAGTACTGCATCGACATCCTCACCCAGGTCTCCGCCATGACCAAAGCCCTGCAGGCCGTCGCGATGGGACTGCTCGAGGACCACATCTCGCACTGTGTCGTCGACGCGGCGATCGCGGGCGGCCCCGAGGCCGAAGCCAAGATCAAAGAGGCCACCGACGCGATCGCCCGGCTGGTCAGATCCTGACATCGCGGGTCGCCGGGCCCCGTTGAAGCGCCCGACACACTCGCGCGCGGTGTCCCGGCGGCGGTGAGTGAGCGTGTTTACTGGTGGTTGCCAGCAGGATGCTCGTCGACGCACCACCTGGAGGACACGTCCATGTCTGCCGATTCCGCCGTCCTGTCCGTGCGCTCCGAGGACGGCCGCTCGTTCGTCGTCGACAACGCCGCGGCCAGCCCCTTCCCCGCCGGTTCCCTCATCGTGGTCAGTTGCGCGGGCCGCAGGCAGCTCGCGCTGGTCGAGGAACGCACGGCGACAGTGCCTGTCGGGTTGCGCGGCAGGTTGATCGGCGAACTCACCGCAGAGGGAATCGACACCAGGGCAAGTCACGCCTTCGACGGCGGCGAGATCAGCCCCGCCGATCGCGACACCGTCGCCGCGCTGCACCACACCACGGGCGCCGAACTCGAGATCGGGGTGAGCCTGTCCGCGCCCGGCGGGCCGGCCCGGCTGCTGCCCGCCCGGTTCAATCGGCACACGTTCTGGTGTGGGCAGAGCGGTTCGGGCAAGACCTACGCCCTCGGCGTCGTCCTCGAACAACTCATCGCGCACACCGCGCTGCCGATCGTCGTCTTCGACCCGAACTCCGATTTCGTCCGTATCGGCGAGGTGCTTCCCGGCGCTACCGGTCCCACCGCGGATGCTCTGCGCCAGCGCGATATCCGCGTCCTCCGACCGAAATCCGACCCGCCGGGTCGCCTGCGGGCGAAGTTCATCGACATGCCTCTGACGTCGAAGGCCGCTGTGTTGCAACTGGATCCGGTGGCCGATCGGGAGGAGTTCAACGAGCTGGTCCATCTGTCATCGGCGATGACCGGCGAAATCCCCGATGTCCTCGACAATCTGCGCGGCGCCGAGAGTCCCGCGCGCCGCCGCCTCGCGATGCGGGTGGAGAACCTGGGGCTGCTCGACTGGGAGGTCTGGGCGGGAGGCGATCGGGCGGTCACCGACATCGTCGCCGAACGCCCCGACGTGACGGTCCTGGATCTCGGTGGGTTCTCCACGCCCGCACAGCAACTCGTTGTCGCACTGTCACTGCTCGACGATCTGTGGGCCAGACGCGAAGAACGTCGCCCGGTCCTGCTGGTGATCGACGAAGCCCACAACCTCGCCTCGCCCCGACTCGATTCGCCGGTGGCCGTCGCGGTGTGCGAGCGATTGATCCAGATCGCCGCCGAGGGACGCAAGTTCGGACTGTGGTTGCTGCTCTCGACACAACGTCCGTCGAAGGTGCACCCCGGCATCATCTCCCAGTGCGACAACCTCGCCCTGATGAAGATGACCTCCCCGGCCGACCTGGCCGAACTCGGGACCTACTTCGGCTACGCCCCGAGCGGCCTGCTCGCCCAGGCGCCCTGGTTCCGACAGGGCGAGGCGTTGTTCGCGGGCGGATTCGTCCCGACGCCCGCGTTGGCCGAAGTGAACGCCCGGCTGACCCGTGAGGCGGGCGCCGATGTCGCGGTGCCGCTGCGATGACGTCGGGCTTCGTCGCCCTGTGGTTCGCGGCCGTCGTCTCAGGACCCCGCGAGTCCGACTCGTACCGGCTCACGCCGCACGACCCGGCCACTCGGCACCCGCAGCGACTGCGAGCGCTCCCCGCGGGGCGCGGGGGCCACGACCGGACGCACGCCCCGACCGAGATCCAGATCGGCGTAGAGCAGGCCCTCCTGGCCCTCCGCCAGCGGTGCGGCGAGTTCGAGTCCACCGGGTCCGAAGATCCGTGAGACCCCGCCGCCACCACGCAGCAGACGCCGCTCCGGCATCCGCGCGTCGACGACCTCCCAGCCCGCCACCGGCACCACCGCGACGGGCGCGACGACATAGGTCGACCCGTCCATCGCGTAGCGGACACTGGCGGCGGTATTCAGATCGGGCCCCCATTCTTTGCCCTCGCCGTAATACACGGTAAAGCCCGACCACGCGGCGACGTGGATCTGCTCGCGCTGTTCGTGCATCCGCGCGCGCAGGTCGGCACGGAGGTGGTCGGCACCGCCGAGCACACCGATCCGGCCGTGCACGGTGTCGCGAACCAGCGGTTCCCCACCGGACGCGGCATTGAAGACCGTGCGTTCGAGCCCGGTCGGTTCCGCTTTGCGAGCGATGGTGACGGTGCCGTCGGCATCGATCAACGCCTGCGACATGAAAACCTCATGTCCGGCCCGCTCGGCAATGCCGATCGAGACGTGCACGCCCGTGCGGCGGGCGGCGTAGGCGATGGCGCGCAGTTCGGGGCCGTCGGCGGTCAGCGCGTTGGCCAGGTATCTGGCCAGGAATTCCTCGCCCCAATCGACCGAATTGAGCCACATCCACCACGGAAATCCGGGGAGAAATGTCTCCGGAAAGGCGAGCACTTGCGCGCCGCCTCGCTCGGCCGACTCGACATATTCGATTGTCTGTTCGACTCCGGCGGACAGATTCAACCACTTCGGCTCGGCTTGCACCGCTGCCACACGTACTCTACTCATCGTGTCCCCTATGTCGCCCAACCATTGAAGAGTGTTCAATTCACTCTCTCGCAGAATGGCGCCATACAAACTGTCATACCGTGCCAGTTCACTGACCGTGTGTGCCAATCCGGCGATTTCGATGAGTTTTGCCCGGGTTCTGGCGAATATCGCCCGGTAACGGGCGGGATCAGACGGCCAGCGCGCTCGACGCGAGCATGCGGAATTCGCCGGGGGTCATACCTGTTTCCAACCGGAAGGCCCGGAAGAAGTGTCGTTCGGAAGCGAAGCCGGAAGCGAGCGCGACGGTCGCCGTCGCCCGGCCGGGGTCACGGGTGAGCAGCGTGCGCGCGCATTCCACCCGCATACGCCGCAATACGGCACTGAGCCCGTCTTCCACATCACCGAAGAGCCGGTACAGCGTTCTGCGCGATACCAGGCAGGCGCGGGCGATATCGTCGATCGTCAAGCTCGGGTCGGCGCACCTGGTCCGCATGAAAGCGAGCACCTGCTCGCGCGACAATGCCTGCGCGGGTTGATCCGACGGGATTTCCGCCGCGGCCAGCCGGATCGCCGAGGCGAGCAATTTGATGCCGTTGACGGCCAGGACGGTCGCATGGCCGGGCGAGCTCTGCTGGATGCGGGCCAGATCGCGAAAGAAGCCGGCGACCACCCCACCCGCGCTGTCGGAGCTGACCGTCACCGCGGTCGGCAACGGGGACGCGCCGGGGCCGAGCTGTTGAAGCAGGACCTCGAGCGGCGTCTGGACCACGACCTGGGACCACGGGCCGTCGAGGTCCCAGTGATAGGGGCGCGAGGTGTCGTAGAAAACCATGTCACCGGGGCCGACCAGGGCGACTCGACCGTCTTGGTGCAGCAGCCCGGAACCTTCGGTCAGGATGGAGACGAGCAGGAATTCGCCCGCGGTCTTCGCTATCCCGGCCCGGGTGCGGCGGATCCGCTGGCCGCTCGCGCTGATCGTCGACAGTTCGAAGCCGGGCTGGCTACTGCGCTCGATCCGGCCGTGGAAGGTGCCCTCGTCACGCGGGTCCGCCATCAGCGGGACGTAACTCTCCGACAGCAGCGACTCCCATTCGGCAAACGATTCGCGTTCTCCGGCACAAGCCTGCGCATTCTCCATGCCAACCACCTCGCTCCCTATCCGAGTCGAACAGCAAACAGTTGGCGTCGCACAATATTCGGGATCGCCCGTGGCCGAGCCTGCCAGATCAAGCGTCCAATTTCCATCGATTGTTTCCGAATGGGATGGTCTGCCGATACCGGAAATGCATCTAGCACTGACGATTCCAGCGGATATCCGTCCCGGGTCTTTCAGAATGAAACCTCCACGTGAGGTACATCACCTAACCCGGGTTGACGGTAATCGTCAGCTGACAGGGGATCCGGAGCGAGCTATCACACGGTATTCGCCCGGCGTCATACCCGTCGCCACGTGAAACGCACGATAGAACTGCCGCTCGGTGGCGAAACCCGATGCGGTCGCTACCGCCGCGATCGAACGGAAGTCGCTCGCCACCAGCAACACCCGCGCCCGCTCCAACCGCATTTCGCGCAGCACCGCCCCCAGCCCGCCCTCGAACTCCGCGACCACCCGATAGAGCGTGCGTCGCGACACCCGGCAGCCGTCCGCGATCCGCTCGATCGTCAGTCCGGGGTCGGTGAAGTTGGCGCGCAGGTAATCCAGCACCTGCTGCCCGTTCACCGCCTCGATCTGCGCCCGGCCGGGTCGCTCGCCCGAGGCGATGGCCGCCGCCGCCCCGAGCAGGTCGATGCCGCTGCTCGCGAGCACCGCCGCCGATGCCGGATCGGTGCTGTGCAACTGGGCGACCTGACGGAAGAATCTGGCGAGCATGGGCCCGACGCCCCCGTCCCTGATCACCATTCCGGCAGGTAGTGCGTCGGCACGGATACCCAGGTAGTCGACGACCCGCTGACGGGGCACCCGGACCGTGAGGTCCTCGATCAGACCCTGGGAGCACCACCGAATCGGCTGCGAGGTGTCGTAGAAGATCATCGCGCCCGGCGCCAGCTCGACGCGGTTGCCCGCGTGCTCCACCTCGGCATGCCCCGCGAGCACCACGCTACCGATGACATGGAATTCATCGGCCTTCGCGATATGCCTACGCGTACGGCGTAATTCGTGACCCTCGGCAACCACCGTGCCCACCGAAATATCCCCGAAGTCGGCCGACCTGATCCTACCCTCGAACGGGCGCGACACAGTGGGCGCTATCGATACCTCGGTGATAGCGCCGGCAACCAGCTGCTCCCAATACCCGAAGGCATCCGGCGCCGCTATCCGCGCGGTCGAGCAGATCTCGGGAAATCCCTCGAACGCCGTCATCGCCGGATTCCGCTATTCCACAGCGACTACCGGGACGGCGGCATCTGATACGACCGCTTCCCGTTCATCGAATGAGGCCGGGGAGGTATTCATAGTCCGCACCTATTTCTATCGCCGTACCAACACTCGATAGAAACCTAGCACCGCCACCCGAAAACACACCGGCGACGTGCGTGCGGGTGACGTAACCGGCAGCGCCACAACGGTGTTGCTCATTCGCGGGTTGTCGGCAACGTGCCGTAGCGATATCGAATCACCATTCGTATTGGTGAATGTCACAAATCCGGAGAAAGGTTACGGCTATTAGTCGCCGCAGCAACCGCCTTCGGGCGCCGGGACCGTTCTGGATTCCCGGGTTTGCGCGTTGCGGGCGGCGAGGTCGGCGTCGGCCGGATAGTCGACCGCGACAAGGCTCAAACCGTGGGCGGGAGCGACGGTGACCGAGCTGGATCGTGCGGTCTCGGCGAGCAGCGTCGTGGTCCATTCGGGGGCGCGGCGGCCTTCGCCGACCGCGAGGACTGCGCCGACGAGGCTGCGGACCATCGACCAGCAGAAGGCATCGGCGCTCACGGAGGCGGTGAGCAGTTCGCCGTCACGGTCCCAGTCGAAGCGCTGGAGCTCACGGATGGTCGTCGCGCCTTCGCGGCGGCGGCAGAAAGCGGCGAAGTCGTGCAGGCCCAACAGGTTTCGAGAGGCGGCGCGCATGGCCTCCAGATCGACCCCTGGCTTACACGGCACCACCCCGCGCGCCTGCAACGGCTGGGCGCCGTAAGGGGCCGTCGTGAGCCGATAGAGGTAGTGGCGGCGCATCGCGGAGAATCGGGCGTCGAATTCGGCGGGGGCGGTGCGGATATCGGTGATCCGCACATCCTTGGGCAGAAACTTGGCCATTCGGTACAGCAACTTGTCGGCGTCGAACTCCGCCGCGGTGTCGAAGTGCGCGACCTGGCCCTCGGCGTGCACGCCCGCGTCCGTCCGGCCTGCGACCGTCAGCTGCAGGGGTTCACGCAACACCTTCGACAGCGACTCCTCCAGTACGCCCTGCACGGTGCGCAATCCCGGTTGACGTGCCCAGCCGGTGAAATCGGTGCCGTCATAACTGATCCCGAGCCGCACCCGAGTCATGCCATCCTCCTGAATTCGCACGCGGAAAAGAACCGAGCCCGCCACCCACGAAGGGTGACGGGCTCGGCAGGACGCCTGGGGATCAGGCGTCCTTCTTGTCCTCGGTGGCCTCTGCAGCCGGAGCGTCGGCCGCGGCCTCGGTCTCGTCGGCGACGGTCTCGTCGACGACCTCAGCGGCCGGAGCCTCTTCGGTCTTCTGCGAAGCGGCGACGCGACGGGCCCGATCGGCCTCGTTGGTCACGGTCTTCTCGCGGACGAGTTCGATGATGGCCATCGGCGCGTTGTCACCCTTGCGCGGCAGCGCCTTGGTGATCCGCGTGTAGCCACCCTCGCGACCCTCGAACGAGGGACCGATGTCGGCGAACAGGACGTGGACGACGTCCTTGTTGCGGATGTCCTTCATCACCTCACGACGGTCGGCGAGGCTGCCGCCCTTCGCCTTGGTGATGATCTTCTCGGCGTAGGGACGAACCGCCTTGGCCTTGGCCTCGGTGGTCGTGATCCGACCGTGCTCGAAAAGCGCCGTGGCCAGGTTGGCGAAGATCGCCTTCTGGTGCGACGCCGAGCCGCCGAACCGGCGGCCCTTCTTGGGCTTGGGCATTGTGGGTTTCTCCTGGGCGTATTAAAGCTGTTCGGTTTCGGCGTAGTCCTGCTCGCCGCCGTCGGTATCACTGAACGTGCCGCTGTCGCTCCACGTTCCGGTGCTCGCGTCGTAACCCACCACGGAGGACGGGTCGAACGACGCCGGGCTGTCCTTGAGCGAGAGGCCGAGCGTGTGCAGCTTGACCTTCACCTCGTCGATGGACTTCTGGCCGAAGTTGCGGATGTCGAGCAGGTCCGACTCGGTGCGGGCAACGAGCTCGCCCACCGTGTGCACACCCTCGCGCTTGAGGCAGTTGTAGGACCGGACGGTGAGATCCAGGTCCTCGATCGGCAGACCGAAGGAGGCGATGTGATCCGCCTCGGCCGGGCTGGGGCCGATCTCGATGCCCTCGGCTTCGACGTTGAGCTCACGGGCCAGGCCGAAGAGCTCGACCAGGGTCTTACCGGCCGAAGCCAGCGCGTCCCGAGCCGTGATGGAGTTCTTGGTCTCCACGTCGAGGATGAGACGGTCGAAGTCGGTGCGCTGCTCGACACGGGTGGCCTCGACCTTGTAGGTCACCTTGAGCACCGGGGAGTAGATCGAATCCACCGGGATCCGGCCGATTTCCGCGCCGGTCGCCTTGTTCTGCACGGCGGGCACGTAACCGCGACCCCGCTCGACGACGAGCTCGATCTCGAGCTTGCCCTTGTCGTTCAGGGTGGCGATGTGCATGTCCGGGTTGTGCACGATGACGCCGGCGGGCGGGACGATGTCACCGGCGGCGACGGTGCCCGGGCCCTGCTTACGCACGTACATGGTGACCGGCTCGTCCTCTTCGGAGGACACGACCAGACCCTTGAGGTTCAGGATGATGTCGGTGACATCTTCCTTCACGCCGGGGACGGTGGTGAACTCGTGCAGGACGCCGTCGATGCGGATGCTCGTGACCGCGGCCCCCGGGATGGAGGACAGCAGGGTACGACGCAGCGAGTTGCCGAGGGTGTAACCGAAGCCCGGCTCGAGGGGTTCGATGGTGAACTTCGAGCGGTTCTCCGCCACAACCTCTTCGGTCAGTGTCGGACGCTGGGAAATCAGCATGAGGATCTACTTCCTGTTCAGGGCATCCGCTATTTGATGCCTCGTCAGTGATTGCGGGGGTCGCCGCGTGGCGACCCCCACCGTTAAGCGATTACTTCGAGTAGTACTCGACGATGAGCTGTTCCTGCAGCGGCACATCGATCTGCGCGCGCTCGGGCAGCTGGTGCACCAGGATGCGCAGGCGGCCGGGGACGACCTGCAGCCAACCGGGGACCGGACGGTCGCCGACGGTCTCGCGAGCCACCTGGAACGGCAGCGTCGGGAGCGACTTCTCCTTGACATCGATGATGTCGTACTGGGAGACCTGGTAGCTGGGGACGTTCACCTTGACACCGTTGACGATGAAGTGACCGTGGCTGACCAGCTGGCGGGCCTGACGACGGGTACGGGCCAGACCGGCGCGGTACACGACGTTGTCCAGACGAGCCTCGAGCAGACGGAGCAGGTTGTCGCCGGTCTTACCCTTGAGGCGGTTGGCCTCTTCGTAGTAACGACGGAACTGCTTCTCCATGACGCCGTACGAGAAGCGAGCCTTCTGCTTCTCCTGCAGCTGCATGAGGTACTCGGATTCCTTGATCCGCGCGCGGCCGTGCTGGCCGGGCGGGTAAGGACGACGCTCGAACGCCTGGTCGCCTCCGACGAGGTCGACGCGCAGACGACGCGACTTGCGGGTGATGGGGCCTGTATAACGTGCCATGTGTTATCTGTTCCTTTCCCGCTTTAGACGCGACGCCGCTTGGGCGGACGGCAGCCGTTGTGCGGCTGCGGAGTGACATCGGAGATCGAGCCCACTTCCAGGCCTGCGGCCTGCAGCGAACGGATCGCGGTCTCGCGGCCCGAACCCGGGCCCTTCACGAACACGTCGACCTTCTTGACGCCGTTCTCCTGCGCCTTGCGGGCAGCGTTCTCGGCAGCGAGCTGCGCGGCGAACGGGGTGCTCTTACGCGAACCCTTGAAACCGACGTGACCCGACGACGCCCACGAGATGACATTGCCCTCGGGGTCGGTGATCGAGACGATGGTGTTGTTGAACGTGCTCTTGATGTGCGCGTGGCCGTGCGGGATGTTCTTCTTATCCCGGCGACGCGACTTCTGAGTCTTCTTCGGGCCAGCGGCCCGGCTCTTCGGAGGCATACGCTATCCCTACTTCTTCTTGCCGGCGACGGTCTTCTTCGGACCCTTGCGCGTACGCGCGTTGGTCTTGGTGCGCTGACCACGAACGGGCAGGCCACGACGGTGGCGGATGCCCTGGTAGCAGCCGATCTCGATCTTGCGACGAATATCGGCCTGAACCTCGCGGCGCAGGTCACCTTCGACCTTGTAGTCCGAAGCCTCGATGTACTCGCGGAGCTTCGCCAGGTCGTCGTCGTTCAGGTCCTTGGAGCGCAGGTCGGGGCTGACGCCCGTCTCGGCCAGGATCTGGGTGGCGCGGGTGCGCCCGATTCCGAAAATGTAGGTCAGCGCGATCTCCATGCGCTTTTCGCGCGGGAGATCAACGCCCATCAGACGTGCCATGTGGCAGGTTCCTTAATGGTTGCGGAGGTCTGCTCCCCGTCCGTCCCCCCGTGTACCGAGTGGGGGCACCGGCCTCCGTGCCGGTGGATGGCGCGCACACGTACGTACGCGCTGGATCTGGGAGTGCTTCTTTCGGTCAGTCCGATCAGACGATCGGTGCCCGGTGGTGCTGCGTTGAACGGGTCCCTCGGCAAGCCTCGGGAACGCTGTATCAGCCCTGACGCTGCTTGTGGCGCAGGTTGTCGCAGATCACCATGACCCGACCATGACGGCGGATCACCTTGCACTTCTCGCAGATCTTCTTGACGCTCGGATTAACCTTCACGTCAGTCCAATCTTGTATTGGTCCACACAGGTGGTGTGAACACAGTTTTTCCCCAGCCAGAGGACCGGGGAAGTCTGGTGTGCGTCCCGTTGCCGGGACGCTGTGCGACGCCGCGCGCCGGTGAGGCTCGCGACGCCGTCAGGCATCACTTGTAGCGGTAGACAATCCGGCCGCGTGAGAGGTCGTACGGCGACAGCTCGACGACCACGCGGTCTTCCGGAAGGATACGAATGTAGTGCTGCCGCATCTTTCCGCTGATGTGCGCGAGAACCTTGTGACCGTTCTCGAGCTCGATCCGGAACATCGCATTGGGCAGCGGCTCGACAACTCGACCCTCGACCTCGATGGCCCCGTCTTTCTTCGCCATATCCTCCGCGATCCCGGTTACGCTCAACCTGAGTTTGGATTACTCGTGCTGCTCACGCGCAACGGTCGACGACGAACAGTCGACATGCATGCGAACAGTCGGCGCATAGGTGCACCGCCGCTCAAGCTTACCGGGCCGGGCGGCCAGAGGCAAAAATGCCCCGAACCGTACACCCTGATCGGACCTCGCGTCGCGCAATCGGGCCGCCTTCGAGCGCGGCGCCCGGGACACGGTGGCGTGCCACCATGCGGCCACCACGGCATTGGTGTTGTCGCGTAAACTCTGCGACGTCGGAGAAGTGGGTCGATCAGATCGGGGGACCCTGGTGAGCGAGGCGTGCCGGTGAGCCGCAACAACGACAGCCTCCCCATGCTGCCGCCGTGGCTGTCGGAGAGCGACGTCACACAGGTCGGTTACGAGGCTCCGGTCGAGAACCTGCCCCAGGACGACGAGATCGATGAGGCGCCCAAGCGCCGCCGGTTCATGGGCGGGCGCGGTGACGACGCCTCGCGCAAGGAAAAAGGCAGGCGCCGCCGCAAGGAGCGCGAGCCCGAGGACGAGGCGGCCGCGCGTCCGGGCGGGCACGCCGACCAGCAACGCACCGCCGAACCGACCCCCCAGGCCGGTTCCGGCTGGTCGACCCCGCAGCAGCCCGCCGATCCGCTGATCCCCGGCCCGTCCCACCAGCAGCCCCGCTACGAAGAGCCGCGCCCACAGCCCACCTACGATCAGCCCACACGCGGCGACGATCGCGGCGCGGCGCAGTACCAGCAGCCCCACCAGCCGCCGCCCGCACAGCCGAACGCCGGGTGGCAGGCTGCCCCGAATCCGCTGAACCCGCCGATCGGCGCCCCGCCGGCAGCGGCCGACCCGGCACCGCGACCGGTCGCAGGCGATCCGTCGCCGATTCCGGGCCCCTCGGCCGCGGATCCGGCGCCATGGGCGGGTGGTCAGGCCTCGACGACGACACCTCCGTGGTCGACGACCCAGCCACCGGCGGTGCACCCACCGACGCCCATCGATACGCCCCCGCCGCTCCCGCCCACCGCCGGGCCCACACACGCGGGCCCGGCGACGCCGACCAGCGAGGCGGACCACGCGGCGAACGCGCTCCCGACGCGCACACCGGCACCGCCGTCCACCGGCTTCACCCCACTCGGTCCCAACCAGCAGCGCCCCGATCTCCCGCCACCCCCTCCCCTGCCCGACCCGCCCGCGCGACCGACCCAGGCCCCGCCGCGCCTGACCGTCCCGACGCAAGCGACCGAATCACGACCGGTCGCCGCCCAACAGCCGGGCCACACGTCGGAGCCGATCGCCGCCGCCCAACCGGTAGCGCAGGTGGGCCACGCGTCGGAACCGGTCGCCACACCGAGCGAGCTCGGAATACCCGTCACCGAGGCGTCCTCGACGACCGCGTCGAGCCGGATCGAGCAGTCCGCCGAGGTGGCACCACACCCGGCGCCGGCGATCCACGAGGCCGAGCAGACCGCACCGCCGCGCCGGGCGGTCGCCGAGGTCCCCGAATCATCGACGACGACAACCGAGTCCGGTGACTCGCCGACATCCGGTGCCCGTCACTCGGTCGGCGGGTGGTCGATGCCCGCCGAGGACGCGGCCGCGAACACGCCGCGCCCGGATGCCGCCCAGCCGACCGTCGCCGACCCGCGGCCAACTGCCGTTGCGGCCACCACGGCCGAGCCACAGCCGACGCGGGACTCGTTCGCCGAGCCGACTCAGCCGCCGGAACCGGCCGAACGTGACGTTTCCACACCCCATTCGGGACCGGCATCGCCGACGCACCCCGGTACTGATCCACGGTCGGAGATCGGGTCGCGATCCTCGCAGGCCATCGGCGAGTCGGTGTCCCAGCCACAAACGCCGGACCGCTCGACGGCCGAAGCGTCGTCGGATATCCGCCCCACGGGCGAATCCGCGCCACGGCACGGATCGCCGTACAGCTCCGACGAGTCTGCGCTCGCGCAGCACTCCCCGGTTGCCGAGCAGCGGTCGCCGTATGCCTCGGGCGAGCAGGTCCCGCCGTCGACTTACCCTGGAACGCAATACAATTCGGTTCCCGGCGACCCCGTACCGGCTGTCCCGACGCACGCCCCGGATGGACAGACCGAGGTAGTACGGTCCGACGATCCTCGACTGCGCACCCGTGTGCCGAGCAGCGAAGCGAGCCGAGGGGGCGGGGCGGAACCCACCCGCGCCGCGCAAACCGGCTATCGCGCGGGCGAATTCGTGCAAGCGGCCGATGCGGCGTCGCCGTACCCCCGCCCCGACGGCACGCCGGCCCAGCACCAGCAGCCCGACGGTCTGCCCACCTACGGTCCCGACGGCGTCGCTCAGCGTCCCGACGGTGCCCCACCGCGGCATCGGCCCGATTCCGCCCCCGCGCAGCAACCCGCAGGCACACCCGTGCCGCAGTATCAGCAGCCGAATCAAGGGGCACACCAACAGTTCCCGCCCAACGGTCCAGCACCGCAGTATCTGCCCGACGGCACGCCCGCACCGCAGTACCAGCAGCCGCAAGGCCCCGGCCCGCAGTACCAGCAGCCGCAGGGCCCCGGCCCGCAGTATCAGCCGGACGGCACGCCCGCACCGCAGTACCAGCAGCCCCAAGGCACCGGCCCGCAGTACCAGCAGCCGAACGCGCCGCAGCAGTACCAGCAGCCGGGCAACTACCAGCAAGGTCAGCAGCAGCCCTACGGCCAACCGGGTTGGGGCGCACAGCCGCAGGGTTATCAGCCCTCGCTCGACGATGTGCCGCTCAAGCGCGCGAAGAAGGCCCCGGGCAGCGGTTGGCGCAAGGCCGTGCACCACGTGTCCGGTGGCGCGATCAACCCGGGGATGTCCGCCGAGGAGCTGCGACTGCAGGAACTCGTGGCCCGTATCCGCCAACCCGTGCGCGGCGACTACCGCATCGCGGTCCTGTCCTTGAAGGGCGGCGTCGGCAAGACCACCACCACCACCGGTCTCGGCTCGATCTTCGCCTCGATCCGTGGCGACCGCGTGATCGCCGTCGACGCCAACCCCGACTTCGGTACGCTCTCGCAGCGCGTCGCCATCCAGACCCGCTCGACCGTGCGCGATCTGCTGCTCGATCCGGCGATCCAGCGCTACTCCGATGTCCGCAGGCACACATCGCAGGGCTCGAGCCGCCTGGAAGTTCTTGCCAGCGAGCGCGATCCGGCCGCGTCGGAAGCGTTCAACGACGAGGAATACCGGGCCGTCGCCCGCATCCTGCAGCGCTTCTACAACATCATTCTCACCGACTGCGGCACCGGTCTGATGCACTCGGCGATGAGCGGGGTCCTCGATCTCGCCCATTCGCTCGTGCTGATCTCCTCGGCCGCCATCGACGGCGCCCGCAGTGCCGCCGCGACGCTGGACTGGCTGTCGCTGCACGGCCACGACCACCTGGTCCGCAACGCGGTGGTGGTGATCAACCTCCCGCGCGAGGGCTCACCCAATGTCGGCGTCCAGCAGCTGCGCGAGTATTTCCTGTCCCGCTGCCGCGCGGTGCACATCATCCCGTTCGACGAGCATCTCTCCGAGGGCGCCGAGATCGACCTGCACCGCCTGCACAAGTCCACCAAGCGTGCCTACGTGGAACTGGCGGCGACGGTGGCCGACGAGTTCAGCGTCCACCACAACCGCCTCGGCTGACCCACACCGCGCCCGCGGTCACACGGGCGCGGTGTGACCGCGGTTCGGGTCACCACTCGGGCAGCCGCCTGCGCCCGGCCAGTACGTCGCGCACCAGATCGTCGTAGGCATCGGCCAATTCGGCGAGGTGGTGCCACGCGCAGTGCAGCATCTCGTCGTTGGCCGACAGCGTCATCAGGGCGTGGTGCGCGCGCACGGAAGCCTCGGCCATACGGTCGATGACCGCGCCGACGGTCTCGGTGTGCAGCGTGGCACCGAGCCGGTGCTGCGGGATCGCGCGCAGCACCCAATCATCGATCGCCAGCACCAGTTCGCTACGCCGACAGTCTATTTCGCGCAGAACCACCGGATCTGTGTCGACTCGGCCCCCGCGCCCCACGATGCGTTTCTCGTGCAGCACAGCGAGATCGCGCGCGAACCACAGCAGCGGTCCCCCCACCACTCGATGTCCGCGACACGCCCGGACGAGAATGTCGGATAGGGGTAACAGACCGGTAGCTGCCGGGGGCCCGGCGGTCTCGACACTCCGCATGGTGTCGGGGAAAGCCATTACAACTGTAGAACTCTCCGAACCAGCCACGTTGCCTCGCCGTCATCGCCGCAGAGCACCGGATCAGGACGTTCATTACAATAAACCTCGCAAGCTTTCTGTCAAGCATTGCTCGGCCGTAGGTAACCGAACCGAGTACACTTCGTTACCTGCACGACCTAACCGAGGAGCACGATGGCGGACGGTCCGACCTATCTCCGGATCGCGAACCTCCTCCGCGAGGAGATCCACGCGGGCACTTGGAAACCGGGTGATCGGTTACCCAGTCACTCCGAGCTCGCCGATCAGATGCAGGTCTCGATCACCACCTCACGCAATGCGATTCAGGTGCTCGTCGCTGAGAATCTCGTCTACACAGCGACTTCTCGCGGCACCATCGTCCGAAACCAGGAGATCCTGGAATCGGTGGTCACCGACCACATCCGGCGTGACCGCCCCGAGTCCGCGCACGACATCTTCGAGGAGATCGCGCGCGCGGCCAATCGCGAACCGTCCAAGCAGTTCAGCACCAGGATGGAACCCGCGAACGCCGAGGTCGCGCGCTGGCTCGGCGTCATCGCCGATTCCTGGGTGCTCGCCCGCACCGTCGTGCAGTACCTGGACAACGAACCGTGGTCGTGGGAGGTGAGTTTCTACCCTCGCGATCTCGCCGAAGCCGCAGGCATCGACTCCCCGCACGACATCCCCGAGGGCACCACCCGCCGCCTGGCCGACCGCGGTTACGGCGAGACCGCCCACCGCGACACCGTCTTGGCGCGCGCCGCCACCGCCGAGGAAGCGGCGGTGCTCGGCGTCGCCACCGGCACCGTCCTGCTCGATCACCTGCGCATCGGCGCCAATCACGAGCGCGTCACCCGTGCCACCCGACACCGTTCGCTGGCAGGGCGCAACCAGCTGGCCTACCAGCTCGGCGACACCACGGGCACCGACGTCATAGCCCGCACACTGGGCATCGCACCCGGGCTGGCCGTCACCACGTCATGACGGTGCGCCTGCGCCCGGCCACCCTGGGCGACCTGCCGCTGATCTGTCGCCTGCGCGTCCAGCGCACGGCGTGGCTGACCGCACGCGGGTCGGACCAGTGGACGGTGGCCGGGCGTGGACGACCGATCGAGATCTTCGCCGGGGCGGTCGGGCGGTCGCTGGATCGGGGTGAGACCTGGATCGCGGAGGTTGACGGTGAGCCGGCGGGGACGATCACAGTCGATCACCGTGCCGACCCCGGCCTGTGGTCGGCATGGGAGCTGGCGGAGTCGGTGATCGTGCATTTCATGATCGTCGACCTGCGGTTCGCGGGTCTGCGGGTCGGGCACCGGATGCTCGCCCACGCCGCCCGGCTGGCCGACCAGAAGCACCGCGACTGGGTCCGCCTCGACGCCTGGACCGCCAATCGCCAACTCCACGACTACTACCGCCGCGCCGGCTTCACCCTGGCCCGCATCGCCGACCCGCTGGCGACCGGCCCGTCCTGCGCGCTGTTCGAACGCCGCGTCGACAGCTGGTGCGGTCCACCGGTACATCGGGCGGTCCACCGGCGTTCCGCTCCGGTACTGCCGCTGGTGAATCACTTCCCCGGCTGAGCGCCAGGACGACGCTACAGCGGCGGCAGGTCGGCGATCTGCACGAGTTCGATGCCCTGGCTACGGGAGACCAGGGTGCCTCGGCCGGGCGGCATCTTGCTCGGGCGAACATCGCCGATCAGCTTTCCCTCGTCCCGAGAACCGCTCATGATCAGCGTCTGCACCGACAGGTTCTTCATCGCGCCGAGCACCGGGTCGTACAACGCACGCGACGCGCCGCCGATGCGGCGCGTGACGACCAGGTGCAGGCCGATATCACGCGCCTGTGGCAGGTATTCGAGCAGCGGGGCGAAGGGGTTGACCGATCCGGTGACCACCATGTCGTAGTCGTCGACGACGACGTAGATCTCCGGACCCGACCACCAACTGCGTTCGCGCAGTTGCTGCTGGGTGATGTCGGAACCGGGAATTCGCTTGGCCAGGTAGGCCGCCACCTCGGCGATCATCGGCCCGCAGGTCTGCGACGAGGTCGAGTAACCTGCCAGCTGATCGCCCTCGAGCACGCCGAGCATGGTGCGCCGGTAGTCGATCAGGATGACCCGCGCCTGGGACGCGTCGGACTGTTCGGCGATGCTCATCACGATGTTGCGCAGCAGCGTGGTCTTGCCGCATTCCACGTCCGCGAAGGCCATGAAGTGTGGTTCGAGACCGAAATCCAGCATCAGCGGCTGCAATTCGGATTCGCCGAGACCCACGACGATCTTGGTGCGGTCGAGTGCGGCGCCCTGCGCCTTGGCGGTGGCGACGACCTCGTCGCGCGGGAAGCTCAGCGGCAGCATGCGCACCTGCGGCGCGCGCCGTCCCGGGTACAGCGCGATGAGTTCTTCGCGCGCCCGGGTGACACCGTCGGCGACCGTGGACGGGTCGGAGTCCGAATCCAGCCGGGGCAGCGCGATCAACATGTGCAACTGTTCGCGGGTGAGACCGCGCCCCGGCCTGCCGACCGGAACCTGGTGCGCGGTGCGCCGGTTCATCTCCGAGTCGCCGGGATCGCCGAGACGCAGTTCAAGCCTGGTACCGACCTGGTCCTTGACCACCGGCCGGATCTCGGCCCAGCGCGAGGCGCCGATCATCAGGTGGACGCCGAAGGAAAGGCCCTGCGTGGCAATGGCATTGATCAGCGGTTCGAGGATGTCGAACTCCTCGCGGATGGCGCCCCAGCCGTCGATCACCAGGAACACGTCACCGAACTGGTCGGCGGCGAGCAGGTCGCCCGGCGCCGCGGTGGTGCCGTTGATCTGGCGGGCCTCGTGCGCGGAGAACTTGCGCCTGCGGAACTCGGCCATCGACTCGATGCCGAGCTCGGCGAACCGTTCCTCGCGCTGTCGCATGAGGGTGGTGAGCTCGGCGATGGTGCGGCGCACCCGGTCGCCGTCGAGACGACCGGCGACCGAACCGACGTGCGGGATCCCGACCAGACCGGCCATGCTGCCGCCACCGAAGTCGAGGCAGTAGAACTGCACCTGTTCCGGGGTGTGCGTGGCCGCCGCGGCCAGGATGATCGTGCGCAACGTGGTCGACTTGCCCGACTGCGGGCCGCCGACCACCGCGACATTGCCCTGGGCCCCGGCGAGATTGATGGTGAGCACGTCGCGGCGCTGCTCGTACGGCTTGTCGATGACACCGATCGGCATCCACAGCTGACCGTGCCGGTTCACCGGCGAACGCCAGTCCGGGTCGGGCAGCAGCATGTCGGCGGTCGGCGATTCCTCCAGCGGCGGCAACCAGACCTCGTGGGCGGGTCTGCCGTGCCCGGTGAGCCGCTTGACCACCACGTCGAGCAACGAATCCGGGATGCCCTCCTCGGCGCTCTGCCCACCGGCCGGAGGCGGGGGCGGTAGTTCCGGGCGACCGCGCAGGATCGGGTCGGTCTCCTCGTGTTCGGGCTCGAGCTCCACGGCTTCGACGGGAGCGGCGGTGAACACCACCGGCCGTTGCCCGCCGACCGGCGCGCCGTCGTCGTCGATGACCGTGCCGACCGGCGCGACATAGGAACCCGAGACATAGCTCGCGTTGAAGCGAAGCGGTTCGGAGGCATCGCTTTTGAGGTAGCCCGCGCCGGGCACGCTGGGCAGGTGGTAGGCATCGGTGATGCCGAGTACCGCGCGTGATTCGTTGGCCGAGAAGGTGCGCAGGCCGATCCGGTAGGACAGGTGTGATTCCAGACCGCGCAGCTTGTTCTCCTCCAGGCGCTGCGAGGCCAGCAGCAGGTGCACGTGCAGCGAACGGCCGAGGCGCCCGATCATCACGAACAGCTCGGCGAAATCCGGTTTCTGCGAGAGCAATTCGGAGAACTCGTCGACGACCACGAACAGGGCAGGCAGCGGATCGAGCGGAACGCCCGCCGCCCTTGCCTTCTCGTAGTCGGTGACGTTGGCGTAGTTGCCCGCCGAGCGCAACAGCTCCTGGCGGCGGTTCATCTCACCGGCGAGCGCGTCCTTCATGCGGTCGACCAGGGAGAGCTCGTCCTCGAGGTTGGTGATCACGGCCGCGACGTGCGGCAACGAGTCGAGGCCGAGGAACGTCGCGCCGCCCTTGAAGTCGACGAGCACCAGGTTCAGGGCGTCCGGCGAGTGTGTGGTGACCAGCGAAAGTACGAGCGTACGAAGGAATTCCGATTTGCCGGAGCCGGTGGCGCCGATGCACAGACCGTGCGGGCCCATGCCGTTCTCGGCCGACTCCTTGATGTCGATCTCGACCGGCGTGCCGTCCGGGGTGATACCGATCGGCACCCGCAGGCGTTCCCGCGCGGTTCGCGGGCGCCACACCCTGGCCGGGTCGATCTGGGCGGCGTCGGGAATGCGCAGCAGTGCCATCAGGCCGGGGTCGCTGGTGGTGCCCTCCCCCAGGCTGACGATCTGCGCGGCCGTCGCGAGCCGGTAGCGGGCGAGTGAGCGCGCGAAGGCGGCCGCCTCGGCCGGGCTGACCTCGTCGGCGGTGGCGAACCGTTCCACCCCGGCGGCGCTGCGCGCCGACACCGTGCCGTCGGCGACGACCAGTTGCAGGCCGCGGCGCGCCGCGAGTCCGTTCTCGGGCGCGGTCAGATCCAGCACGGTCACCGAGTCGAGGCCGGATTCGCTGATGATGCGCTCGTTGCCGCTGATGTAGCCGTCATCGATCACGACCACCAGATGCAACCGGCCCTGGGTCGGCTGTGGATTGCGCATGAATCGGCCGCGCTCCATCAACTCGGTCTGCAACGCCGATTCGAGCTCGCCCAACGAGGTGTACATCATCCGCGCTGTGCCGAGTCCGTCGCGCACCGACGGATGCTGCACGTGCGGAAGCCATTTCGCCCAGGCCCACTGGGTATCGGGATCGGCGCAGACGATGGCGACGACGAGATTGTCGGGCCCGTGGAAGGTGGTCAGTTCCATCAGCATCGCCCGCACCAGCTCGCGGCCCTCGTCGAGGTCACCGCCGATATTGATGGCGGGAAAAGCACGCAGCGACACCGCGGTCGGCAGGTCGTGCACCACCGAATGGGTGCGAACGAAACGGCGCAGTGCCACCGTGGACACCGGCTCCAGATCCTCGAGCGGGCCGGTTTCCGGCCTGGCCAGCTTGGTGGCCAGGCGATGGCTGCCGACGCCGACGCGCACATGACCGAAGTCGGGGTCGTTGGGGCGGCGCTCCCACATCCGCCTGCTGCCGATCAGCGAGGGCAGATCGGCGGGTTCGGGATGACTCCAGCCCAGCGTCTCCAGCTGTTTGGTGCCGGTGGTGCGCACGTCCTTGCGCACCTGATCGAGATACCGGAAGTAGTCCTTGCGTTCCTCGTTGAGCTCGACGGCGCGCTTGGGGCCACCGCCGCGCATGCCCGCCATCATGCCGACCATCGACATGAGCATCATCATCGGGAACATCATCATCATCGGATTGGCCAGCAGATTGCGGCCCATCGTGACCATCATCGCGATCATGCCGACCACCGCGACCACCATGATGACGGGCATCAGCTTCATCATCAGCGGCGACGGGATGGCGCGCTGGATCTCCGGCGGCGGGGTGAGCGCGACCTCACCGCCCGGTGCGCGCGGCGGCGCGATCCGGGGGCGACGGACGAAACCTTCGGTTGCCATCGGTCCCTCTACTCCTCGAATTCCTGATTGAGGTCGACACCGCGCCGACGGAACGGGAAGCCGAACGCGGCGCCGATTCCCAAGGCGCCCAACAGAAACAGCGACCCGGCGACCGCGACCTGACGCGGCCGCGAATCCGGGGCAGGCGCCGCGTAAGGTTCGGCGATCGGGTGGCCGACGTCGGCGCCCCGGCTCGGCGGCTCGTCGGGCAACGGTGCGGTGAGCGCCGCGAGCGGGTCGATCAGACCCGCGCCGATGGCGTCGTCGCGCCCGCGCCCCGGTGCGTGCGCGGTGCGGGTGATCCGTTCGATCACCTGCTGGGCGGACAGGTCGGGAAAGCGTGACCGGATCAGCGCGGCCAATCCGGCGACATACGGTGCGGCGAAACTGGTTCCGTCGACCGGCTGGACGCCCTCCATCGTCTGCACGCCGTCGACCAGCCCGGTGCCGCCGGGCTTGCTGTCCAGCGACACGATATTGCGGCCGATCGCGGCGGCTCCGACCCACGGCCCGCGCAGCGACAGCGTCGAGGGTTGGCCGTCGACGTCGACCGAACCGACCGACAGCACATACGGGGTGAACCACGCCGGGGACGCGACCGTGGTCACCGAACCCCAGCCGGACCCCTCGTTCTGGTTCTGGCACGGTCCGCCCTGCTCCACATTGCCCGCGGCGGCCACGACCACCACATTGCGCTCGTAGGCGTATTTCACGGCGGCGCCGAGCGCACCGTCGGCGGTATTGGAACCGGCTGCGGTGCAGGCTACCTCGGAGATGTTGATGACGGTGGCGCCCATGTCCACCGCGCGGACGACCGCGCCGGCGAGGGTGAGCACGCTGCCGTAGCCGTCGCTGCGCAGCGCACCGTCCTGCTTGCCCGAGCCCTGGCGATCCTTGCGGTCGTAGGCGAGGCTGAGTTGGCGGATGGCCAGGATCTCCGCGTCCGGGGCGACACCGACGAACGGGTCGGCGGGCGAGGGCCGGGCGGCGATGATGCCCGCCACCAATGTGCCGTGGCCGTCGCAGTCGACGGTGCCGTCGGAATCGCTCACATAGTCACCGCCCGCCTGCAGCGCGGGCAGACGCGGATGCCGGTTGACGCCGGTGTCGATCACGGCCACCTTCTGCCCGGCTCCCCGGCTGAACTGCCAGGCCGAGGGGAGATCGAGGACCTGCTGCGACATCGGCGGTTCGATCGGCACGTTGCCGCGCAGCACCGGTTCGGCACACAGCTCGCGCTGTTCGGTCGCCTCGAGCGGAGCCGGTCTACCGCTCAGCGCCAGCGCGGCGTCGAGCGCGCCCGGATCGATCCGCGGCGGCGCGATGGCGCCCGCGGGCATCGGGAATCCGGCGACCGCGCCGAGCACGGTCGCCGCACAGGTGAGCCGCAGCAGCGCGCGCCGCGAGGCTGCGCCGGTCATATGTTACGGGCGGTCGAGTACACATCCATCACCCACAGTGCCAGCGGGATCATCGTGATGATCAACAGGTACTCGAAGATCTCGATCATCCGCCTCGTCACCGGTGTCACTTCGACATGTGGCCCGATGACGCCGAACCCGATGACCGCACCCGCGGTGACCAACAGCAGTGCCACCGCGACGAATTCGAGCGATTCGTGCCCGAGGCCGAGGCCGGTGAGCAGCGCGAGCTGGGTGAGTGCGCCCGCGATGATCAGGGTGGCGGCCTGCACCAGGTCGGCGTAGGAGCGACCGCGCAGACACAGCACGATCGCCGCGACCGCCGCCAGGGCGACACCGCCGGAGTGGAACGAGCCGAACGGGTCGGCCGCCCCGACGGCGCCGATCAACGCGGCGAGCGCGCAGGCGACGACGAGGCCGGTCTGGATCTGATTGGCGACGCGAGCGCGTTCACCGAGACCGGCCGCCGAGGGCAGCGCGATCGCGCCGACCGCGCCGACGCCCTCGATGGTGGGGCGCTGTTCGTGATCGGCGGGGTCGATCGCCCCGCCCGCGGTCGGCACCGGCGGAATCGGCAGCCTCGCCGTCACCGCGGCCAGACGTGGTACCGAGGACAGCAGCATCACCGCCGCCACGAGTACCCCGGCGAACAGCTTGGCCAGTCCCGGATGCCAGATCAGGTAGATCGCACCGGATACCGCGCCGAACACGCTGACCGTGATCGCGGCGGCGAACAAACCGGCGCCGATTCCGGTGACCCGATATCCGATCACCGCGGCGACCAGGAGCAGCACGCTGCCGAGCAATAGGCTGCCCGCGCCGAGCTGTCCCGGCACCACGAGCGCGCCACCGCCGAGCAACAGCAGCAGCGCGTCCAGCGAAAGCCAGTTCGCGGTAATCGAATCCGTGAATTTCCGCGCCGCGATTCCGGCCGCCGCCGACGCCGCGATCCCGGTGCCCAGCAGCGCGAACGCCGGTGCGAGCGGATCGGAGTGGGCGCGCGAGACGATCAGCAGCGCGAGCGCGGCGATGATCGAGACGGTAGCCAGCACCAGCCCGGTCCAGCGGGCGGCCGATCCGGACCAACCGCGGAATTCGCCTGCGGTGAGCCGGGATACCGCATCGATGACGTCGTCGAACAGCGCGGGCGACTCCCTGCGGGTCACCGGGCTCAGCACCAGCAGCTCACCGTCGTAGACCTCGGCCTCGGTGAGCGTGCGGCTGGGTGCGAGAGGGTCCTGTCCGAGGCGCGCCAACGTCCAGTGCTGCGCACGGACCGGGGCGGAGTCCTCGTCGCCATCGGGCAGGCGTGGGTTGCGCGAGCGGATCAGCGCTACCAGATCACCGATGAATCCGGCGATCGGAACCGTTGCGGGCAGACCTATGTCGAGTTGCGTATCACCCCCGATCACTGAAACTCGGCATAGTTCCGGCTCATTGCCTAACAACGTCGACACCAGTGATGAACTCTCAGTCGTAGCTGACTACTTCCGTTGCGACCACACGGCAGCGTTACCTAATCTAACGGACAGGGCAAACCGGCGCGATCGAAGTCCTACCGCCGGATTGAACACCAGCTGTCCATCAGACGAAGATTTCGGGGTCCGACACCACATGCCAGACATTCGCCAGGCTCAGCGCGCCTTCGACGCGGGCGTCCTCTCGCTCGGTCTGTCCATCGACGGTCAGGAGTCCGCGCGCGACGAGGACTACGCGAAGCTGGCTTTCCAGCGCGCGACGGAATGGGATTCGTCGATGTGCGACGCGTGGCTGGGTCGCGCGGCGGCCGGCGAGGTGACCAAGGAGGTGCTGTTCAATCTGCATCGCACCAGCCTCGAGTCACTCGGTCGCGAGCAGCGCCGGATCGGCCTCGCCCCGCGCGCCATGGCCGGACGCTTCCTGCCCGGACTCTACATCGACTACCCGCTGGCCGGGCTCACCGAGATCTGGCTGGCCTGGGCATCGCAGCTGATCGCCGACACCGACTACGACCAGGCCGAGCAGGTGCTCGATGAACTGGCGAGGTTGCGCGGCAGTCGCGCCGAGGACCCCGACAAGCAGATCGATGATCGGATCAGCGCCTACATCCGCGCCATCCTGCACTACAACACGCAGCGCTGGTCGGATGTGATGACCGTGCTGGCGGGCTCGGAAAGCTGGAAAGACCCCTACCTGGCCACCGGCGCGAACGTGATGGTCGGTACCGCGTGCGCGCAGCTGGGATTGTTCGGCGAGGCGATCCGGCGCATGGAACAGGCCGAGGCGGGCCCGATTCCGTCAGCCAAGTTCACCGCCATGTACAACCGTGGCCTGTGCCTGCGGGAATCGGGTAACGAGACCGAGGCCCAGAAGCTGTTCGAGCAGGTCTACTCACAGCTGCCCGACTTCGCCGCCAACACCACCGCGATGCGCGACCGCACCTTCCGGATCGTGGTCACCAGCCGCGAGGTGATCGACGCGCGCACCGACAAGTGGGATGCCAACTCGGCGCCGACGCTGGCCTCGATGAACGAGGCCGCCGCCGAGGACCGTGCCAAGACCGTGCTCGCCGAGGCGCGCGCCCAGCTCGACAAGCAGGTGGGACTGGCCTCGGTGAAGAACCAGGTGGCCAAGTTGCAGTCCTCGGCACAGCTGGCCAAGATCCGCGCGGGCAAGGGCCTGTCGAGCCAATCCCGTGGCCAGCACCTGGCTTTCACCGGTCCGCCCGGTACCGGCAAGACCACCATCGCGCGGGTGGTCGCCAAGATCTACTGCGGTGTCGGACTGTTGAAGACCGACAAGGTGGTCGAGGCCAAGCGGGTCGACTTCGTGAGCCAGAACCTCGGCGGCACGGCGATCAAGTCGGAGAAGCTGATCGACAGCGCGATGGACGGCGTGCTGTTCATCGACGAGGCCTACACGCTGATCCAGACCGGACTCTCGGGCGGCGACGCCTTCGGTCGCGAGGCGGTGGACACGCTGCTGGCGCGCATGGAGAACGACCGTGACCGGCTCGTGGTGATCATCGCCGGGTACGACGGCGAGATCGACCGGCTGCTCGCCGCCAACGACGGTTTGGCCTCCCGGTTCGCCAAACGTCTGCAATTCCCGTCCTACACCGCTGCCGAGCTCGGGCAGATCGGCGAAATCGTGGCCAACAGCCGGGATTCGCAACTGTCACCGGAGTCGCTGGCCACCCTGATCGAGACCTGCGATCACCTCTACAACCTGGAGAGCACCGATCAGAGCGGGCAACCGCGCCGCGGTGTCGACCTCGCCGGCAACGGTCGCTTCATCCGCAATGTGATCGAGTCGGCCGAGGAGGAACGGGAGTTCCGGCTGGCCAATACCGAGGGACTCGACCTGGCCGAGGTCGACGACGACGTGCTGATGCGCATCGAGGAGCCCGACATGCGGACCGCACTCGCCGGGATCGTCGCCACCCTCGGTATCGGGCAGATCCCGAACCTGAGCTGAACGCCGGAGCGTGGTGCGAATGCGCGCCCTGCCCTGATCTTTTCGGCTACTTACTGGCCGAAGGTAGCGAATCGTAGCTGGTCAGTGCGTCTTTCGCGGACAGCGTCGGGCCGGGGACGAGCTGGCCGACGACCGACCACGGCGCGAGCCTGGGTTTGTCACCGAGGCCGAGTACCGCGGCGGTGGCGGCGTCAGGGATACCGTAGCGAATCCCGTTGTCCGCCACGTAGAACAGCGATTCACGTCGCAGACTCCCCGACTCCGCGCCGGTGACCTGGACGAATTCGCCGGTGCTCGGCGCCAGGTACACGGCGTCCATCCGGTTGCCCGAACCGTCGGCGGTCGCGAGCGTCACCGGCTTGGCCGCGGCGGCCAGCGGCAGTTTCGTTCCGGCGAGCAACGTCACCGCGGCGCGTTCGGTCGGTCCGTCCACCGACTTGCCCTGTGCGGTGGCCTCACCGGGATCCTTGGCCCAGTTCACACACGCCACGGGGGCATCCTCGGCGGACAGGATCCGCGGCTTGTGCTCGGGAAACGCGTCGATCGGCAAGGTGTGCAGCATCGCCATCTTGTCGAGCGCGTCCGGCGCCAGCGCGGCGATCTCGCGCATGCCCCGCGAGTCAGCGTTGCGCAGCAGGTCGGCGGTGAACTTCGAGACCCGCTGCACGCCGTCGGCGAGCACCACGTACATCGTCTCCTTGCCCGCGGCCTCGACGCCGGTCACCGAGATGATGCCGCCGATCGGCACATTCGACAGCTTGCCGGGCCCTGGTTCGCCCGCGCGCTCGATCGCCGGCACGGTGAGCGGCGGGGCCTGGGTGGTCGCGCCGAGCACCGCGCTGCCGATCGGACGGACCTGCTGTCCGGTCAGGCCGAGGGTGCGGGCGAGCACCGAGTTGTTCGGGTCGACCTCGGCCCTGGTCCCCTGGTAGACGAGAAAGATCTTGTCGCTGTGGCGCATCAGCATGGCGTCGTCGGCGCCGACGGGGCCGATCCGGTCACCGGTCTCCAGCTTGCCGACGATGGCGGTGGTGAGGCCGCCGCCCGCACCGGAGGCGCTCCCCGCGGCCGAGAGCGGGGTGGTCTCGCACAGCGTCCAATTCGAGCTGGACCCCTGCTTGGAACCCGGCATGGCCGCCGGGGCACCGGGTATGCCGAGCAGTGGACCGCGCGGCATCGAGCCGAGCTTGTCGTCCTTGACCGATTTCGGCGCCTGCGCGTTGCCCGCGATGAGCCGGGCCGAGGCCAGATTGAGCACCGGGTGGAGGGTTTTCTCGCCCTCTTTCGCCTCGACGACCACATACATGGCGCCGCTCTGCTTCCCGGTGACGATCAGTGCGTCACCGATCGCGCCCTGCGGTTTCAGGAACCCGAGGATGGCCGCCCCCGCCACGATGATCAGACCGAGAACCGCGCCGACCATCAGCGACCGGCTCTGCGACTTCATCGGGTCGTGCAACATGCGCACATCACGGCGGACCAGCGCATGGTCAAGCCTGCGCAGCAGAAAGCGATAACCATTGACCTGGGCTTTGGTTGTCAGCTGTGCCGGCACAGGGACTCCATTGCTGAGTTGATCACCATCTCGTCGGACACGGTACCGTAAATCCGGAACTTGTCCTTCACCATGATTCGACGTACGCCAAGCGGGGACAACGGCTTTGAACAACAGTATGAATGCCGGGCAAACCGGCAGCGCACACGTCTACGACACCCTGCGCGACCCGGAATTCTGGTTGTTCCGGATGTATCCGCTGCGTGCGTGTGTGCCGACCGCGATACTCGCGGCGATCGTGGCCTGGATCGTACTGGCGACGACCGATTCGGGCTACGGAGCGATCGGCGCCGCCGCGGCCGTGCTGTTGATCGGGCTCGTACCGATCCGTCGACGCCCCCCGGCGATCCGCATCGGCGACTGGTCGGCCCGTCGCCTGCGCGGGCGCGCCGACACCCTCGATCGAGCGCCCGCGTTCGATGTACCGCTGCCGGAGGGCGGCGGCTGCGGCGTGCGCTGGGACGGCGATCTGTTGCTCACCATGCTGCGCATCGACCCGCCACCGGACGCCCTCACCCTGCTGCGCAGCGGCTCGCTCAGTGCCGACCAGTTGCTGCCGCTCACCGAAGTGGCACGCTGCCTCGAACAATTCGATGTGGGGCTGGTGAGCATCGATGTGATCTCCACCGGCGCGCGTACGGCGGGCACCGGCGCGGCCGCACACCTGTACAACCGGATCCTCGGCCCGCTGCCCGCCATCGCGCACCGGACCAGCTGGCTCGTCCTTCGCCTCGACCCCGTGGCCAACGCGACCGCCGTCGACAAGCGCGGCGGCGGCGCGACCGGGGCGCTGCGCACCATGATCATCGCCACCCGCCGGGTCGCGAATCGGCTGGCCACCCAGGGCATCGACGCCGCGGTGCTCACCGCGACCGAGATGAACAGCGCCCTGCGCGAACTGTCCTACGGCTTCGACCCGCTGCGGCTGACCGAGTCGGCGCACGGCTTGGAGTCCGAGTTCGGCAGGCATCTGACGCACTACCAGCTCACCGCGCCGATGATCGGCACCAACGGACTGGCCGAGATCTGGTCGCTGCCCACCCTGTCGACCACCGTCACCCTGCGCCTGCACCCCGGCGCGGGCCGGATCGGACGCGCGGACGACAAAGCCGGGACCGTCGTGCTCAACGCCGTCGTCCGCTTCGATTCGGCCGAGCCCTACAGCAAGGCACCGATCGCCGGGCTGCGCGAGCTTCCCGGCAGTCAGCGCCGAATCCTGCTCGACACCTTGCCCATCGGCGCCGCCGACGACCTCGGCGGTCGCGACGGCTACCGCGGCACCCTCACCGCGCTCACCGACATCGCCGTGCCGACGACCGGCTGCGGCCAGCTGATCGGCGCCGACGAACGCGGCCAGGGTATCGCCGTCCCACTGATCGGCGCGGGCACCCGCCACGTCGACGTGATCGGCAATCTGGACCTGGCTCAGCAGGTGATCCTGCGGGCCACCGCACTCGGCGCCCACGCCATCGTCCATACCGCCCGCCCGCAGGCCTGGCAGTCGATGGTCGCCAATCTGGCTACGCCCCAGCTGCTCTCGATCGCGCCACGCGCCGCGGGCGCGACCCCCCAGGCCCCGCCCGGCCCGCCGCCGGTCCCCGCCGCCCCCTACCCCACCACCACCGTCCTGGTGTTCGACGGCATCGCACCGACCACCCATCTGGGTGGGGCCACCTTCATCGAAATCCGCACCACCGAACGCGATCCCGACGCCCTACCGCCCGACGTGACCCTCATCCAGGACCCCCACGCCCCCAACCGGATCACCGTCAGAACCAGCACCGGCAGCGCGACCGTGTCGATGGTGACAACCCCCGACGAAATGCACTACATCGGCGAATCACTGGCAGCCCGCTGACCCCAGGCGGATAAGCCTCGCCCGCACCCAGCTCGGTCACACCGGCACAGCCCGGGGCCGCCCGTTCGTCACGGTGTCCCCGCCGAGCGGTTGAACTCAGCGACCGGATCCCGGACGCACGTCAGCCAGCCCACAACACCAATCCCATCGCACAGCACCAGAACCCACCCAACGCCACCCCGCCCGGGCCGACCCCGAGGAGGCCCACGCCCGCGCAGCGGGCGTAGCGGCCCGGCCGCCCGAAAAACGGGGCGGGACAAAGTGCCGAAGGCACAAGTCCCGCCCCGTTTTTCGGGTGGCCCCCAGGGGGCCGCGCTCGAGCGCGCCAGCGCTCCTAAAAGTCAGCGAAGCCGTCGCCGACCTTGCCGTCGGCCTCGAGCGCGCGGTTGAGCGCGGCTTCGACCTGAGCGGCGAGCTTGTCGAGCTTGTCGAGGGTGTCGGTCAGCTCGGTGGTGACGTTCTTGTGCGCGGTGTCGAAGGTCGAGATCGCCTGGTCACCCTGGAGGTTGTTCCGGAAATCCGAAGCGGCGCCCTCGAGTTCGTCGATTTCGCCCTTCATCTTCCCGCCGTAGGTCTGCAGGTCGCTGAACAGCTCGTTCATCGCGGCGGGATCATAAAGAATGGTCATAGCTTGAGTCCTGTTCGTGTCGCGGTCAGAGGTTGGTGAGGCTGCCGCCACCGCCGGTGGAACCACCACCGGACAGGCCTTGGCCGTCCATGTTCACCAGGGTGGACTTACCGGTGCTGACCGCTTCGGTGAGCCGGTCGAACTTCTTGTTCAGTGCATCGGACTCGTCGTGCCAGGCCTGGGCGACCTTCACGAACTCGTCGGAGGCGTCACCCTTCCAGCCGCGGAGCACGGCCTGGGCGGCGTCATCGATCTGGCCTACCGACGTGCGGAGGTTGCCGATGCTGCTTTCGAGCTTGGAGACGACGCCGTCTACGCCGCCGGCTTCTACACCTACTGGTCCCTGAGGGGGCATGTGCCGAACCTTTCCTACTTGATGGTTGAAACGAGAGATGGCTTAATCTGGCCGCCACCCCCCACCGGGAAGCCCCTCGAGGAGCGCACCGATCGCCTGCGTGAGGCGGTGATCGGTGCCCGGCGTGATGGTCGACCACACCTGCCCGTCGGGCGCCGTCATCGGCGCCACGACGATCCGGCCGCGCGCGGTGTCGTACACCGCGACCGCGCCAGGGGCTCGGGTGGTCAGCCCGTCGTGGTGGACTACGGCGACGATCTCGGTGTAGCCATGGCAGGTGCCGAAGGCCGCGCCGAGCACGGTCGCCTGATGCGCGTCGATACCGAGCGCGTACATCGCGTCCACGTACTCAGAAGTTGTCTCGGCCGCGTCGAGACGCGCGGCGAGGTCGTCGGCCGCGACGCTCACCGGCGCTACCTCGGCGGGCGCGCTGGTCGGCAGCGCGGCGAGGAGCAGGCGGGTGAGTTCGCGGTCGGATCCGTCGATGGTGTCGGTGGCGATCTCGAAGGTCTCGCCGGTGCGGACCGCGCTGGCGTGACCGGAACCGCGGCGGGCCACACAGATTCGCCGGCCGTCGTCGCCGTAGCCACGGGCGACGAGTTCGGCGTCGGGTTGGGACAGGGTGTGCAGCGCGCCCGCCAGATCGGGTTCGACATCGCCGTAGGTGTCGAAGATGCCGGTGGCGGTGAGTTCGGCGACCGCGGCGTCGCGGGCCGCGCGCCACGCGTCGAAGGTGTCCTGCCGCGGGCCGACGGCGAGCACCAGCGGCAGGGTCTGTACTCCGAGCCGGTCGGCGACGGCGAGCAGCGCGTCGTTGGTGAGGGTGGTCATGGCCGGCCCTCCGCGGTGGCGGTGCCGCCGGTCTGCGTGGCGGCGCGTTCGGCGACGCCGAGCACCGCGGGCGCGGCCTGGATCTCGCCTTCGGCGACCAGCTGGTCGGACTCCTCGTAGGCAAGTCCCGCGCGCGGGAAGCGGGCGGAGTCCTGGCCTCCACCTTGCGCCATCGCCCCGGGGACGAGCGGCGCGGACTGCCCGGCGGGCGTGGTCGTGACCGGCGCGGACTGAGTCGTCACGCTCGTCGCGGTCGCTGATTGGACGAAAGTCGCCGCGCGGTAAGCCGTTTGCACGGGTGCGGGCATCGACGGCAGCATGCCGAGTCCGATCGCGCCGACCCCGGATGTCACCGCGGCATTCGGTGTCGGCGGCGCGTTCTGGCCCGACTTCTCACCGGTCAGCGCGGCCTCCGGGGCGATCGGCGGCGGCGGCGCGTGCAGCCAGGGCGTCGCCAGCGGTTCGGTGGCCGCCTCGTAGCTGCGCATCACCCGGGAGGCGACGGCTTTGGCCATGTCGGCGTCGGCGTCGGTCTGCGCCGCGATCGCCTTGATCGGCGCGCCGAGGGCGGCACCGACCTGTTCCAGCGCCTGCTGCATCGCCGTGATCGCGGCGATGTCGGCCGTGTCGGGCATGGCGATGGCCGCCACCTCGTAGGCGAGGACCTGGGCCTGCATCCTGGCCGCGTTGGCGGTCGCGGCCGCCGCGGTCTCGAGCAACCACTCGCGCAGCGTCGAGATCCGTTCCCACACGAGCTCGCTGCTCCCGGACTTCCAGGAGCCACGCAAGGTCTGCAGCACCTGCTCGTAGTCGAGCACGGCCGCGCCGAAGGCCGCGGCGAGCCGCGTCCAGGCGGCGGCCGCGTCGGCCATCGGCATCGGTCCGGCACCGGTGGTGAGGTCGGTGGCGAGCTTGTCCGGCTCGCGCGCCTCCCACACCACTCCGGTGAACCCGGGCTGCGGTGGTTCGATCATTATCCGTTGAAACCGCTGGTGTTGTCGGTTTCCATCTGGTCGAAGTCGCTCACCTGCGCGCGCAGGGTGGCGGCGAGCTTGTTCATCTCGTGCGCGCCCGCCTCGGCGCCGGTCAGGTAGTCGTCGGCGACGCCGTTGGCCGTGTTCGCGGCGCGCACCGACACCTCCTCGATGCCGGCCGGGGCGACGTGCAGCGCCGGTGCCACCGCGGTCAGTTCGGTGGTGAGCCGGTCGGCGATGCCGTCCAGCGCCGCCGCGGCTTTACTCGCCGCGGCCGAATCGAATTCGAAGGTGTTACTCATCTGCCACTCCTGTCATGGTCGTGCCGCGTCACAGTGAGAGTTCTTTGTCCGGCGGCGCTTCGGCGACCACCGGTTCGGCGGCGCCGACGACCGGGGTCGCCACCCCCGCGATCTGGCCGACGACTTCGTCGCCGTGATTTCCGGTGACCAGCTGCGAGTGCACGGCCTCGTTGCCGCCGCCCTCCACCGCGCGCGCCATCGGCATGCCCGCGCCGGCACCACCCATCGGCATCATTCCCGGCGACGAGCCGCCCGCCGATGCCGTGGTCACGCTCGCGCCGCCGGCCGTGGTAGCGCCCACGCCGCCGACCCCACCGGTGGCGCCGACGGTGGACAGACCGCTCGCGCGACCGCCCTGCCACGGACTCAGCGGCGACGCCGCCGAGCCGACGCCGCCGATCGCACCGACACCACCGATCGCGCCGCCTCCGCCGCCACCGCTCGCCGCTGCCAGTTCCTCGGCGGATTCCTCCCCGGTCACGGAGATATCGGCGCCGGTGGTCGTCGAGTCGCCGGTGGCACTGGTCGACAGTGAACTCACCTGTTCGGCGAGCGAACCGAGTGAGGAGACCGCGGTGCTCGCGGTGCTGATCAACGGCGAGATCAGGCTCATCAGCTGACTCAGCGAGTCGCTGCCCGCGTCTACGCCGGACGGCGCGTCGGTGACCTGGACCTTCTCCCCCGCCTGCGTCATCTCGCCGCTGCGCGCCAGCATCTCGGCCTTGGTCTCGGCGGTGATCGCCAGGCCCTCGGCCATCGCCTCCGTGGTCGCCGCGATCAGTACGGCCTGACCACCCGGCGTGAGCATGTAGAGCGGTGCGAGCGCCAGGGTGGCCGAGTAGCGGGCGATCACCGCGGTCAGCTTGGCGCCACCGACGGCGACGTTGCCCGCCGCCTGGGCGAGCACGGCCTTCTCCTGGGTGCTCTGCGTGGCGAGTTTGGCGCCGTCGGCCTGTGCCGTGGTCGCCTTGGTGGTCGCCTCCGTCGCCGCGGCGCTCTGCCACAGCTGCATCACCGTCTGCAGCGCGGTGGAGCCGAGCGACATCACCGTCTCAAGCACCGAGGTGATATTCGTCAGTGCCTCAGCGGGATTGCTCGACGTGCCGGTGCCAGAGGTCGTGCCGGTGCCACCGAGCGCCCCGGTACCGAACGCGGAAGCCAGTTCGGTGAGCGGCTGCATCAACGCCGTCAGATCGAGGGTGGGCAGCGCGGGCATTTCCGGCAGCTGGATGAACTCGGGCAGCTGCGGCAACTGGGGCAACCCCATCGAGCCGAGCACCTGACTCACCGGCTGATCCAGCATCGGCGCGAACGAACTACCGCGCAGCACCTCGAGCACCGTCGGATCGACCGACGCCGCCACGCCGGCCGGATCTCCCCCTGGATACGTCATCGCTACTGATCGACCGCCGAGATACCGAGCGTGGACGCGCCGTCGGCGCCCTCATAGGTGGCGGCGGCCTGGGTGGCGGTCAACGCCGTACCCGCGTGCACCGCGGCCAGCTGGGCCACCGAGCTGAGGTGGTTGGCCTGCGCGTAGGCGAACGACATCAGGAATTCCTGGCCGATCAGGCCGAAGACGGGCACCGCGGCTGTCATCGTGGCGGCCTGGTCGACCGCGCCCGCCTGGGCGACCCCCGCCGCCATCGTGGCCGAAGCGCCCGCGTACGCACGAACTGCATCCGGAACTACCGCAACATGGTTCATGGCTATCGTCCAATCTCGAAACAGCCCATGGTGTTTCGTTACTTTATCTACCCGTCCGAACCCGACACCACACAAATAGGCGGTGAAGATCAGCTGAATCTCACGTACCCGCCCGGTTGTAAGCCATGACCAGTTCGGCCCGCTCGCCGAGGGCACGGTGCGCGGCGGCCCGCGCGGTCTCTACCAGCTCGCGTTCGAAATCGGCCGGCGCCAACTTGGCGATCGCCGCGCTGAACTCGAGCCCGACCAGCGCGCCCGTTCCGTCGACCGTCACTGTCACCGCACCGTCGGGCGAGATCTCTTGCACCCGAATGTCATTGGTCGACTCGGCCAGGTCCTGCAACCGATAGAGCTGACCCTGCACCTTCGCGATCAGCTCGTCCATGGTTTCGACCATCGCCCTGCCCTCTCCGCTCGCTAGACCGACCGCAGCCAGCTGTCCGGCTCGGTGTCGTATTCCTGCTCCTCGACGATCTCCGCCGCCGCGACCTCGGCCTCGGTCGGCAGTCCTGTCGCCGCCAGCAGCGCCGGGTCGAACCCGGCCTCCGCCAACTGATTACGCCGCGCCAGACCCGCCCGCTTGGCCGACTTCCGGCACAACCGCAGGATCTCGGCGGCCAGCTCGGCGGGGTCGCGGCGGACCTGTTCGCGATCCACCGTGATCCCCACCGGCAGTCCCTGCTCGGTGGTACGCACCACGATGGCGCCGGTCACCGACGACGCGCTGAACTCGGTCGGAAACTCGTCCACGACTCCCCCTTTCGGCTGCCCCGACATCCCTACGCCCGATCATCCCTGATGGCTCTGACAACTTCCGCGATCTGCGCGTTGATCAGCGACACCACCCGCCGCCGATCGGCACCGACAGCCACCCGCGGCGTACCGGGCACCAGCACATAGCGACCGTCATCGGTCAGGTCGCGCCAGCCGAGCCGCAGGCGCACGATGCCGCGCGGACCGAATCGCGACCAGCCCTGCTCGATGTCGATGAAGCCGTCCCGATCGAGCGGCGCCTGCTGAAAGGTCACCGTGCGCACCGCGGCATCGTCGTCGTAGTGCTGAACCAGCGAGCGGCCGTAGGAGTGATCGAACTGGTCGTCGGCCGGTTCGTCGAGGCGGATCTCCTGGCCGCGGCCCGCTTCGGCCGGGGGCAGATGGCCCGCGACCACGTCGCCCAGCGACAGCGCGTCGTGGCGGGTGATGACGAATCCCTCGGAGTGGTACAGGGTTCGACCCGGACGCTGGCGCACCAGGTACCCCACATCGCCCTTGCGCGCCGCGAGCATGCGCACCGAGAACGCGGGATCGGTGAGTCGCTCACCGCCGCCGTACCCACGCACGATCAGCCGGATATCGGGATGGGTGAGCACCTCGATGATGTCGTCGAGCTCGTGCCCCCACCGTTGCCTGATGGTCGTCCAGTTCTGCTTCAGCGCGAACTTCGCGGCATCGGCGGTATTCGCCTCACTGCTGTGGATGAACGGGTCCGGCATGTACTCCTCGTCGATGCCCGCCCACAGCGCATCGAACTCGTCGCCGGTGAATTCCCAGGTGGGCGTCACTGTTCCACCACCGGCCTCGCGACGATCGGCGCGTCGCCGAGCGCTTCGTCCAGGTGGGTCGTCGAATCGAGGTAGTCGGCCCGCTTGTGTTCCTTCTGCTGACCCTGACCACCGCCGGCGCCACCCATCGGCGACATCGGCATACCGCCCATCGGCGAACCGGCCGCCGACGCCGCGACGCCCGTGCGGAAGCCCTCCACACCCGTGGCCGATGCCCGAGGGAACAGCTTCGAGGCGCTGTCCAGACTGGGTGACAGCGCGGCGGCACCCGCGCCCGCACCGGCGCCACCGCCGCCCGCACCCGAGCCACCGCCGCCACCGCCGCCCTTGCTCGCCGCGCTGAGTGCCTTCTTGGCCTGCTCCTGCAGCGAACCGAGCGCGGTGGAGCTCGGAAGGCCCGCCAGGGCACTCTGTTCCGCGGCCGCGCTCGCCTGATCCACGGCCGACTGCGCGGCCGAGCTGGCCTGTTCGAGACCGGATTGCAGGGCCGAGGTCAACTGGTCGGTCGCCGACGAACCCGTCGACCCGGTCGAGCCGGTGGACCCCGTCGAACCGGTCGAACCGGTGCCCGTGGTGCCGGTGCTGCCCTTGCCCGACTGGCTACCGGACTGCAGTTGCGCCAGCTCCGCCAAGGCGCTCTTGAACGCGGCGGAGGTGCCTGCCGAACCCGATCCGCTGCCCGAACCCGATCCGCTGCCGCTTCCGGAGCCGTTCCCGTTGCCGTTGCCATTGCCGTTGCCGGTTCCGTTCCCGGAGGTCGGCGCGGTCGGCTCGGGCAGAGTGGGAAGGTGACTCGTGGTGCTGTTGAGCCCGGGGACGTAGGTATTCCACATCACCTGACGACCGTTCTTGGCGCAAGCCTCCTTGTCGGCCTGTGCCTGTGTGCCGTTGGGATCGGCGTAGCACCGGGGCAACATGAGCGCGGTCGCCAGGCCTTTGGAGGTGGCATTGATCCAGCCGACGGTGTAATCGAGTGCGGCGCCGACCTGTTTCGTCTGATCGACCAGCAGCCCGTTGGCCTCGTGATAGGCCGACATCGCCGACATGGCGCGCGTGGCGCCGCCCGGACTGGTCCAACTCTTCTTGCTCGCTTCGACTTTGGCGTTCAGGTCGTCGAAACCTGTTTTGAGCCAGCCCGCCAGATCACCCCAATACAACGCGTGGTGGATCAGGTTCCCGGGAACCGTCGACAGCGAATTCATGATCGTCTGGAGTTGGCTGTAGTTGTAGCCGCCGGGGCTCTCCGCCTTCATTCCCGCCGGATCGAAGGTTTTGCCGTCGGCCAGGATCTTCGGCAGGTTCACCGCGGTCGCCACCGCCGGATATTGGACGACCGTGGGCGGCAGGGCCGTCTTCGGCATGCCGGCGCTGCGGCCCTGCTCGATCTTGGTGCGCAGCGCGTCCAGATCCACCTTGCTGCCGTCCTCGGCGCCCTTGTAATGCCGGGCCGCGTCGAGGAAGGTGTCGGCGACATTGTCGAGTACCGTCTCGTGCTTGCCGAGTACGGTCTTCAGCTGACCGGCCTTGTCCTCGAACTGCTTCGACAGTTGCCTGCCCGACTCCAGCGAGGAGAACTCGGGCAGGTTCGAGACCAGGTCAACTTGGTTTTTCACCGAGTTGACCCAGTAGCGCGCGTTGTTGGCGGCTTCGACCAGGTTCGGCAACGCCGACGGCTCGAGCATCAGCGATCCGTCCGAGGCCGCCGAACGCAGCCCCGCCCACTGATCCTGCGCCGATGGTCCCGTCATGAAGTCGACCCTCCCTGTCCGTACCGGTGTCGCCCCGCGCCCCGCCTGGCACCGCTACCACGACACCGCCGATTCGCACGGCTTGCTAACGATTCTACGGTCTGTCACGTGAATTACGCATGTACGGCAGCGATCTCAGCGGTGGCGATGGTCCGACCATCTCCGGCCATCGCGATCACCAGCCCGCGTCGGTAGCCGGCCGCGACGGATCACGCGATCCGTCCTCGTCGCCGGTCGAGAGCCGTTCCCGCTCAGGCGAGTTGGGTGGCTCCAGCGAGGCTTCCACCGGCTGCGGAATGGCGAAACCGTCCATGTCGTCGACCAACTCGGTGATCTTCGGCAGGCGGGCGCGTTCACGCTGGATCGGCGCCATCAGCGCCTGTGTCTTGCGGGCCACCTCGACCGAGGCCTGCTGCGCGGCCTCGGTCACGGCCTTGGCGATCTCGGTGTAGGTGAGGTCGTCGATATCGGGGGTGAACTTCGTCTCGATGACCTTGTAATCGGCGTTGACCGTCACCGTCACCCGTTTGCGCACGGTAGCGCTGGCGATGATCTCGGCGCGGTCCCGCTGGACCTGCGCGATCGCGCGCATCTGGATCTGGACTGTCTCGAGGATGTCCGCCATCTGGGCTTTGGCGTGCTCATTGGCCATTCCCGATTCCCTCCCACTCGCGAGCGTCGAGCCCGTCGCCTCAGCCGAGCACACCACACCTGCCACACCCACGCAACACCACAATTCCGGGGGTCAGGTCGCGAGACCGACCGTGTGGGTACCGGTCACACCGGCGAGATTCAGCTGGAACCAGGCGGAATCGACGTTGTAGACATCGTCGGGAAAGACGCGGGTGAACGCCTGCCTGGCCACGGCCGCGCGCTCGGCGGCCTCGACCAGACCGGGGATCGCTTCCCGCTGCGCCTGACCGGCTTTCGCGCCGAGCAAGCCGGTCAGCACGTCGACGACGGTCCTGGCGTCCCACATTCCCGGGACGGCGGGAGTCAACGCGTCGGCACCGGCCGACGCGCCCCGGTACCAGCGCCCACCCTCCCACCAGTAGCAGAAGGTCAGCAGACCGTTCTCGGCGCGGCGGTTGATCACCGGCTCGGCGACCCAGTCCGGGGCGCCGAGGTAGAAGTCCGGCATCGGGAGGCCTTTGTTGTAGACGGCGTCGAGTTCCGGTGCGTCCCATACCCCGCCGGAGAGCACCGCCCGATCGCCGGGGAGCAGGCACAGGGTGGAGCCACTGTGCTTGGAACCCTCGAAGACATGGAAGGCCGGTGTCACGCGTGGTCCCCACTTGGACCCGATCGCGACGAACGCGGCGGCGATCAGCGCCCACCGACGAGCCAGCAGATCGAGCGGCGGGAATTCCACGTTCGGCGCCGATCCGATCGCGATGCGACCCGCCGCGGTATCGGCGCGCGCCTGCTCGGCGGCGGCCAGTGGACCGCGGATCTGCCGGTTGCCGTGACCGACGTAGGCGGCCAGCCAGATCGGCAGCCGATCACGCGGATAGATCTCGATGTCGGTGCGGTACACCGTCGGTGGGAACAGTTGGTCGTCCGGGAACGGGTCGTCGCCGTAGTCGAATTCGACGGTCATCCGGCCTGCGTTGCTCAGCGTGAGCAGGTAGCGCCACCACGGTCCGTCGCCCATCGACGCGGAAACATGCCGGTGCTCGCGCAACAGATCCAGCAGTTCCGGGCTCGGGAACACCCGGGCGAACCGGTCCTGCTCATCGTGGAACACGACCATCGATACCTCGGCCGCCGCCGTCATCGCGAAGGACGCCTCGACCTCGGTCCAGCCCGGCGGACCCAGCGCCGCCAGCGTTTTCGCGATGCGATGGCTCAACGCGGCGGAGCGCTGCGTGATCTCGTCGTCGGCGGCCACCACCGTGGTGAGGGTGAATCCGAGATCGGGATCCCCGGCCAGCTCGTCAGCCACTGCGCACTCCTGTTGCCTAATCCTGATTCTCGCCGTGCCGCGCGGTCACGGTACCGGCCTCGTCCCATTCGGTTCGGGTGAGCAGCGCGCCGTCGGGGGCGAAAACGGTCTCTTCCTTGCGATTCCCGCCGGGGAACCAGGTGCGCCAGGTACCCACCTCGTGCCGATCGGCGTATTCGCCGGTGTAGCGCGGGGTCCCGTCTAGGTACCAGCCGCGGATCGGTCCGTCGGGGTAGCCGTCGGCGTAGCCGGACAGCTCGGTGATGGGGCTGCTCGGGGCCGGGCGGCGGAACTGCCTGCCGGTGAACGGCTCGGCGGCGTAGTACATCCGGCCCTGATCGTCGTCCCAGCGGAACGCGGGATCATCGGCCGGCACGGCGTCGGCCGCGATGCCCTTGCGGGTGCGCTCGTCCTCGAATTCGAGCACCTCACCCGCCGGGTTCCACACCGAGTGGGTGAGCAGCGTGCCCTCGATGTCGTAGACGTCCTCGAGGCGGCGGGCGCCGTCGGGATACCACTCCTGCCAGGTACCCACGGGCCGGTTGCGGTAGAACTCGCCGTTGTAGCGCATGGTGCCGTCGGGGTACCAGCCCGTCCAGTCGCCGTCGCGGTCGCCGTCGTCATAGCTCCAGAACTCGCGCCAGGTGCCGTCGGCGCGGGTCTGGGTCACCGCGCCGCTGTAGGGCTCGCCCCGGTACGACAACCTGCCGGTCGTCGCGTCGATCGTCACATCCGGATCGCTCAGTTCGATCGGATCGTCACTCACTTTCGAAACCTCTCCGATCGTCTCAGACTCGGTCGCTGAAGATTGTCATCCGGCCTGCCGGATCGGCAACCACGTTACGGATCAGCAACCCGAGGTCCAGCTCGGGCGGGAGCGAACGGTAGATCAGCTCACCCATCGGCCTGCCGTCGACCGCGACCGAGAACCGCGTCATCCGCTGCCGGGAACGCTCCCAGCCCACGTGCGCGGCCCAGGTGAGCTCGATCGGTTGCGCGCCGACCTGCACCATCAGCCGATCGGCGAGGCGATAGAAGATCACCGTCACCCCGCCGAGATCGGCGTAGAGGCCGTCGGCGCCGAGCTGTCCCGGCGCCGCCGGTCGCAACGCACCGGACCGCGGATCGAACTCGGCGGGCACGCCACCGCCATACGGACGGACGATCAAGACGATGCGCTCGGTCGGCGGCTGATACTCCGGTCGATAGGGCCTGCGGGCATCGCCGCGCCCACCGGCGGGCGGCGTCATCGGGGGCGGATACATCGGCGCACCGCTCTGCGGATTGCCGGTACCCGGCTGCTGCCAACCGGATCGGTCGAGAGCTGGGTTGCCATTCCCTGGGAAATAGGGCTGACCGTTACCCGGCGGATACGGCTGGCCATTGCCTGGCGGGAACGACTGGCTATTGCCCGGCGGATACAGCTGACCGCTACCCGGCGGGTACGGCTGACCGTTTCCGGGCTGGAACGGCTGACCACCGCCCGGCGGGTACGGCTGACCATTGCCCGGCGGGTACGGCTCACCTCCCGTCGGCGGGAACGGCAGATCAGAACCGGACGGTTGAGTTCCCCACGGCGGCAACGGCGGCAAGCTCGGGACGCCGCCGGGCGGCGTCGGCTGAACCGGCCACGACGGCACGGTCGGTTCGTGCGGCGACGGCTGCGGCGGCACCGTGTCGGTCGGAGTCGGCTCCGACGGCAACGGCGGTACGGGCGGCAGTGGGGGTACGGGAGGAACAGGCAGTTCTGGCGGCACGGGCGGTTGCGGTGGCACCGGCGGTTGCGGTGGCACCGAAGGCTGTGGCGGCACAGGCGGTTGCGGCACGGACGGCGGCAACGGTGGCTGCGACGGCTTCGGAACGTCTGGCGGACACGGTGGATTCGGCCGATCCGGCGGAGTCGGCGGGAGCGGTGGCCTCGGCGGCTCGGGCGGCTCAGACGTCAATGTCAGTGGCGGCACCGGCCATTCGACAGCGTCGAACACCGGTACCTCCAGCTCCACCTCGTACTCGTGCGGCGGATGCGGAATATGCGACCGCAGGGCCGACCCCGGCAACTCCCGGCGCACACCGGTCCTATCTCCGTCCGGTGACAGCGGCGGCACCCCCGACCCATCCGGATCGAATCCCTTGTCCGGATTCGCATCCGAGCCGTCGGGCTCGCTCGGATCGACTCCCTGATCCGGATCGGCGGAAGGACGCCGTCCCGACCCGTCACCGGACTCCGACACCGGCGGCACGGACGAACCGGTGCCATCGGCATCGTCGTCGGCCCCGGGACGGTGGATCCCCCGGCCCGGCCGCTGATCCTTCGGGATTCCGGGATCGCCCGGATCTGTCACCGGGTCGAGCACCGGCGGCGCGGCGGGATCACGTGGCCGAGGCCGACTGGTTTCGGCTTCTTTCGCGACGACAGGTTCAGTGGCACGCCGCTGTGAGCCGTCACCGACTTCCGACGAACCGGCCGGCTCGGACCGGTGGGCCCCATCGCCGTGCTGCGAGCCCCTCGCAACACCGGGGTCGCCCGGGTCGATGACCGGATCGAAAATGACAGGATGGCGCCCATCGCCCTGCGAGTGAGACCGGTCCGCGTCGCCGAGATCGGTGTTCCCGGTTCCGGGCCGGTCTCCGGAACGGTCGACCGATGAGGTTCCGTTGTCGCCGTTGGTCTCCGGACCAGCGGGCAACCCGGGACGCACCGGTGTGCCGGACACCGCCGGTGCCCCGGGACGCACGGGCGCACCGGGCACCGGGCGAGGGCTCGGTGCACCGTTTCGGTGCGACGCGGGCGCACCCTCGGACAGCCTGCCGTTCAGCGCGGGCGTGTCCGCACCACCGAGCGCGGGATCGGTCACGAACGGCTCGTTGAACAGCGCGCGCAAGCGGGCGATATCGGCGGCCCGCGCGCGGATCTCGTCACGGATCTGCTCGTGCACCGCGGCGAGTTTGTCCAGGGTCAGGCGTTCGTGCTTGTCGATGCGGCCGTCGCGGAACCAGTCGTAGACCTTCGCGACCTTCTCGTCGTCGGCGTCGGTGATGTCGGCGCCGAGAAGTCGGGCGTGGTCGCGGCTGGGTCCGGGGACAGCATTGTCGGGCGCGGCGGACGCGGCCGAGCGGGAACCGAGGTCGTCGGCCCCTACTTCGCGCAGGAAGTCGAGGGCATCGCGCGGATGAACCGGCGGGTCATCGCCGATCGCCCGCGGGTCGGCATCGGGCTGGTAGACCAGGTTGTCGGCGTAGGGGTCGACCTCGGCCAGCGCCCGCACGTAATCGGCGAGCGGTCCGGTGAGATCGTCCAGATCGCCGCGGGCGGCCCGGTTGGACAGTGCCTCGGCCAGTGCGGTGGCATTCAGCGGCAGACCGTCACGGGGCAACCCGAGATGGGGGGCGAGCGCGGCCCGCGCGGCGTCGACGGCGGTCGGGTCGAGGGCACGCAGCAGCTTCGCGTATTCGGTGAGGTCGGCGGCCCGCTGACGATGCAGTTCCACCCTGGTCGCGGGATCGGCGAGGCGATCGGCGACCAGTTCCGGGGCGAGGTCGCCCGCGTCGACACCGAACCGCAGTGCCAGCGCGCTGCGTGCGTTGTGCAGCGCGTTGAAATTGTCGACCGCGTCAACGGTGAGCGCGTAGTCGACCAAGCCTTCGAGCTGCCTGGCCCGCACCTGATTGGCCCGGTCCAGTTCGGCGAGCAGATCGTTGAGCCGCTCGGGCGACAGGTTCGACGGGTCATCGATCCCGAGCCGTCGCGCCACCTCGGCGACCTCGGCGCGCACCTGCGCGAGCGAACGCGGCTCCCCGACAGCCTGATTCGCCTCGGCGACAGCGGGCAGGTTCGGCTCCGGCACGGTGTGGCGGGCCGGCGAATCGACCATCCGCCACGGACCGGTGCCGTCGCGGACCATCGTCGCGTCGACGGTGCGACCGTCCAGCTCGCCACGCAGGTGACGCACCTGCGGCGCGTCGACCTCCCTGATCCGCACGCGCCCGTGGTCGTCGACCCCGACGATCCTGATCTGGATGTCGACCTCACCACGGTTGAGCCGGTCGATGAAGCCCGGGTCGGCCTCGGCGAGCGCCCGCGCAAACGCGGCTTCGTGCCCCGTACCGGTGTCGACGATCGCGATCGTGCCGCTCTCCGGATCGAGGACGAGTCGGTCACCGGTATCGCTTTTGGTGAAATCAGCTGTCCGCCGGGCGAATTCATCGAGGACCCCGACATTGTCGTCGAGCTGGTCGCGCAGCTTCGCGATCTCGGTGTCGAGATTGTCGACCAGCGCCTCGAGGTCGGTGCCCGCGAGGTGTGCCCAGGTGGATCGCTCGTCGCGCAGCCCCGCGCGGCGCAAGGCGTCGTCGAAGATCTTGCGCGCGTCGTCGGCGTGGATGGTCTGCGAGCCGCCGTCGTCGCTCAGATCGGGCCAGAGGTCGACCCATTCGCCGCCGTTGTTCACCCCGCGCCAGTTCAGCAGGTCGAAGCTGTAGTTCTCGCCCCTGGCCGCGATGACTTCCTTGAGATAGGCGCCCAGCGGGTCTTTGCTGAAGAAGTTGGCGGGCCGGAAGGGGATGTCGGCGTGTTCGGCGTTGAAGAAGCGGGCGGCTGCCTCCAGCGCCTGGATCACACCGTCGCGGCGCAATAGCCGGTACTGCGCCTCGGCCAGTGCGTTGCGCAGGCCCTCTTCGCTGAAATCGGTGATCCGTAGACCGAGTTCACCGGCGAGCGCGTCGAGCACGGTGGCGTCGGCGAGGCGCTGGTTGACAGCGTCGACCACCTCCCGCAACCACGGCGGCAGCGGTTCGGCCGGTTCGACAGGGCGCTGTGGTTCGGTGGGGAGCTGTTGCCGCTCACCGGCTTCCGGCAGTTCCGCGGCCTGCCTGGCCGCGAGTTCAGCCGGCGTCAGGCTCTCCGGTTCGAGCAGATGCGCCAGCCCCGCGTCGCGCAGGTCCTGCTCGATCCGACGACGTAGTTCCGGGTCGGCATCGGAGATCCACGGCTTGTACTCACTGCCATCGAGATTGCGCAGCGGCAGGAACTCACCCGCCTGATCGGCGATCCGCGAGGACAGGTGCCTCAGGATCGGCACCAGCTCGCGCTTGCGCCACATGTCGATGCCCTCTTTGAGGATGCGCACCGGGTTGAACTTGATTTGCAGCTGCTCGTACTCGCCGCCGGGGACGTCCGGGGTCGAGTCCTTGACGGTGGTCAGTGGCAGCCCGGCGTCGTGGCCCAGCAACGACTGACCGGCACTGTCCATGCTCGAACCGGACGGATACTTCGGGTTCTCACCGAGGAACGACCGGTTGGCGATCCGGTCCCAGAGCCTGCGCAACCAGGTCTTCTTCGGTGTCTCGACCGCCTTCTCGGCGGCCGGCGGCCGTGGCGTCGGCTCGGGTCGCGCCACAGGTTCCAGATGCCAGGCATCCGGCCCGTCCTCGACCCGCCGCACCACGGTCTGATCGCCGTCGACATCGACCGACAGCATCCGATCGTCGAGCGCGGTGCGCGCCAGGCGGTCCAGATGCGCGAGGTCGGCCGCGTCGCGAGCCACCGAGGCACGCAACCGGACGATGTCGTCGGCGGCCCGGACCAGACCCGGATCGCCGGGCAGCCCCAACCGGGCGGCCCACTGTCGCGCGGCGGCCTCGCGCACGGCCCGCTGCCCCGGGTCGGTGGCGGCCTCGGCATGCCGCACCGCCGAGGCGAACGCCTCGACCGCGCCCGCCCGCAACACCTGCCGGTAGCGCGCCGCATCGAGCGAACCCGGATCGGTCAGGTCGACGCCGAACCTGGCGGTGAGCCGATCGAGAGCCTGCTGGGCAGGTTCCATCCGTGGCGCGCCCGGCTGCGCGCCCTCGTCCGGCGGCAGCACCGCGGACGGTCGCAGCGGCTGCGCCTGCGGATCCGGTTGCGGCTCAGCGCCGAGACCGGGACGCGAGCCGTCATCGAGTCCGGCCCGCAGCAGGTCGTCGGCCATCTCGGCGCGCACCTGAGGGTCACCTTCGACCCGCCAGTGCTCCTGCCCGTCCTGCAGCTGGTCGAGATCGAGCGGCTCGTAGTCGTCGGGGTACCGCATGGGCTTGCCGAGTTCGGCGTCGGGATCCAGCGCGCTGTCGAGGAATCCACGCGCCCGCGCCATATCGGCGATCTCGGCGAGCGCCCCGAGCGGATCACGCTGCCCGGTGAGCGCGTCACCGAGACCGAGCCCTTCGGCCAGCCTGCGCACCTGCTCGGCCTGCTCCGGCGTGAGCGGCGGCACGTCGGCGGTGGTCGAGGGCGGCTGATCGCTGAGATCCTGGAGGAATCGGCGCACGTCGTCGAGGAGATCGCCGCGCTGCTGAGCGCGGGTCGGCGGGTCGGCGGGCGTCTCACTGCCCGGCTGAACCAGGTCGGCGTCGCCGGGCACGGCCAGTTCGGCGGGCGGCTTCGGCAGACCGCGATCCAGCGGCGACGAACTCTTCGCCGGCTCTTCGGGTTCCGGGCTGATCGTGGTCGGCGGATGCGCCGGTGGCTTCGACGGCGGGCCGCCGGGCGCGAGACCGGAGGTGGGCGGATCGCCGGATTCGTCGTCACCTCGCGTTCCCTCGTCACCATCGCGCGACCCCTCGGCACCGGTCGGCCGCGAGTTCGCCTCATCACCGTTCGCCCCGGCTTCCAGAGCCGCGGGCGGGCGAGGCATACCCGATTCCGAGCCGGGCGTGCGGTTCGAATCGACGGGCGCGGTGCCGTCGGCGCCGATGGCCGCCGGACCGGCGGGCAAACCAGGACGAACAGGCGCACCCGAACCGGGCAAACCCGGTCCCGGGGTCGGCGTCCCGGTCCGGTCCGCCCCGGGCGCGGTCTCGGATGGTCCGTCGAGTGCGGGCCGATCCGACCCGGTGATCTCCGGGTCGGTGACGAACGGTTCGTTGAGCAACGCGCGCAGCCTGGCGATGTCGGCGGCCCGCTGCCGGATCTCGTCGCGGATCTCCGCGTGCACCCGCGCGAGCTGTTCGAGGGTGAGGCGCTCGTGCTTGTCGATACGGCCGTCGCGGAACCACTCGTAGACCTGGGCCACCCGCCTGTCGTCGGCATCGGTCAGGTCGACGCCGAGCAGCCGGGAGTGGTCGCGGCTGGGACCTTGGACGGCGTCCTCGGGCGCGGGTGGCAGCGGCGACCGATCGCGGAGATCGTCGGCTCCCACTTCACGCAGGAAGTCGAGGGCATCGCGATCGTGCACCGGCGGATCTTCGCCGATGGCGCGGGGATCGGCCGCCGGGTTGTAGACCATGTTCTCGGCATACGGGTCGACGTCGGCGAGCGCGCGCACATAGTCCGCGAGCGGCCCGGTGAGATCGTCGAGCCGGCCGCGCGCGGCCCGGTTGGACAGGGCCTCGGCCAGCGCGGTCGCGTCCAGCGCCGGCCCGCCGCGCGGCAACCCGAGATGCGGGACGAGCGCGTCGCGGGCGGCGTCGACGGCGGCCGGGTCGAGCGCGCGCAGCAGCTTCGCGTAGTCGGTGAGATTCGCCGACCGCTGACGGTGCAGCTCCACTCGCGTCGTGGGATCGGCGAGCCCGCGGGCGATCACCTCCGGGCTCAGCGCCTCCGGCGTGACGCCCAGCCGCAGCGCCAACGCGCTGCGCGCCTTGTGCAGCGCGTTGAAGTTGTCGATCGCGTCGGCACTGCGCGCGTAGTCGACCAGCCCCTCGACCTGCCTGGCCCGCACCTGATTGGCACGTTCCTGCTCGGCGAGCAACCGGTCGAGCTGTTCCCCCGACAGGTTCGTCGGGTCGTCGATGCCGAGCCGCCCCGCCACCTCGGCGATATCGGCCCTGAGCTCGGCGAGCGAACGCAATTCCGGCACAGGCAGATTCGTGTCCTGCGCTACGGCGGGCAGGTTGGCGGTCGGCTCGGCGCCCGTGGGCGGTCGCTCGATCTGCCGCCACGGTCCGGTCCCGTCACGCACCATCGTCGCGTCGACGGTGCGCCCGTCCACCTCGGTGCGCAGGTGCCGCACCTGCGGCGCGTCGGCTTCGAGGATGTGCACGCGGCCGTCGCCATCGATCCCGACCACACGGATCTCGATGTCGATCTCGCCGCGGTTGAGCCGGTCGAGGAAATCGGCGTCGGCCGCGGCGAGGGCACGGGCCAGCGCGGCCTCGTGCCCGGCGCCGGTGTCGACGATCGCGATCCTGCCGTTCTCGGTGTCGACCACGAGCCGGTCGCCGCTGTCGCTGTCGTTGAAATCGGCTACCCGACGGGTGAATTCGCCGAGCGCCCCGGCATTGTCGTCCAGTTGCGCGCGCAGCCTGGCGACCTCGCCGTCGAGATTGTTGACCAGTGCCTCCAGGTCCGCCCCGGCGAGGTGGGCCCAGGTGGACCGTTCGTCACGCAGCCCCGCGCGACGCAGCGCGTCGTCGAAGATCTTGCGCGCGTCCTCGGCGTGGACGGTCGGCTCGCCACCGTCGTCGCTGAGATCGCCCCAGATGTTGACCCATTCGCCGCCGTTGTTCACCCCGCGCCAATTCAGCATCGCCAAGCTGAATTCGTCGCCCCTGGCCGCGACGACTTCCTTGAGGTAGGCGCCGAGCGGGTCCTTGCTGTGGAAGTTGGCGGGCCGGAACGGGATCTGCGCGTGCTCGGCGTTGAAGAATCGCGCGGCGGCTTCCAGCGCCTGGATCACACCGTCGCGGCGCAGCAACCGGTATTCGGCCTCGGCGACGGCCTTGCGCAGCCCGTCTTCGCTGAAATCGGTGAGCTGGACTCCGAGTTCGCGGGCCAGCGCTTCGAGCACGGCCGCGTCGGAGATTCGCCCGTTGACCGCGTCGACCACCTCCCGCAGCCACGGCGGCAGCGGTTCGGCGATGGCGGGGACTTCCTCGCCCCTGCTCGAAATCTGTACCGGTTCATCGGATCCCGGTATTTCCCTCGGCTGCCTCGCGGCCAGCTCCTCGGGCGTCAAGCTCTCCACTTCGAGCAGATGCCCCAGCCCCGCGTCGCGCAGATCCTGTTCGATCTGGCGACGCAGCTGTGGGTCGGCATCGGAGATCCACGGCTTGTACTCACTGCCATCCAGATTGCGCAACGGCAGGAACTCACCCGCCTGATCGGCGATCCGCGAGGACAGGTGCCGGAGAATCGGCACCAGCTCGCGGTTCTGCCACATGAGCACACCCTCTTTGAGGATGCGCGCCGGATTGAACTTGAGCTGCAGCTGCTCGTATTCACCGCCGGGCGCGTCCGGCGTCGAGTCCTTCACCGTGGTCAGTGGCAGCCCGGCGCCGTGGCCGAGCAACGACTGACCGGCGCTGTCCATGCTCGATCCGGACGGATACTTCGGACTGTCGCCGTAATATCCACGGTTGACCAGCCGGTCCCACAGCTTGCGCAGCCAGGTCTTCTTCGGCGCCACCTCGACGGCTTTGCCGGTGGTCGGCGTATACGGCGTCGGCTCGGGCCGGGCGAGGGGTTCGAGATGCCAGGCGTCGGGCCCGTCCGCCACCAGCCGCACCAGCGTCTTGTCGCCCTCGACATCCAGCGACAGCACGCGATCGTCGAGCTCGGTGCGCAGCAGATGATCCAGGTGCGCCAGGTCACCGGCGTCACCCGCGATACCGGAGCGCAACCGAACGATGTCATCGGCGGCGCGGACGAGCCCGGGATCGGCCGCCAGACCCAGGCGCGCGGCCCAGCGGCGCGCGATGGCCTCGCGCAGCGCCCGCTGCTGCGGATCGGTAGCGGCCTCGGCATGCCGGACCGCCGAGGCGAACGCCTCGACCGCGCCCGCCCGCAACAACTGCCGATACCGCGCGGCATCGAGCGAACCCGAATCGGTGGGGTCGACGCCGAACCTGGCGGCCAGCCGATCCAGTGCCTGCTGCGCGGGCTCGATCCGCGGACCACCCGGTTGGCGCGCGCCGTCTTCCGGCGGCAGTATCGAGGACGGCCGCAACGGCGTAGCCTGCGGGTCCGGCTCCGACTCGGTACCGAGCGAGGGGCGTGTGTCGTCGTCGAGTCCGGCCAGCCGCAGTTCCTCGGCCATCTCGGCGCGCACCTGCGGATCGCCCTCGACCCGCCAGTGGTCGAGTCCGTCTTGCAACTCGTCGACGTCGAGCGGTTCGTAGTCGTCGGGGTACCGCATGGGCTTGCCGAGTTCGGCGTCGGGATCCAGCGCGCTGTCGAGGAATCCCCGCGCCCGCGCCATATCGGCGATCTCGGCGAGCGCCCCGAGCGGATCACGCTGCCCGGTGAGCGCCTCACCGAGACCGAGACCCTCGGCCAGCCTGCGCACCTGCTCGGCCTGCTCCGGCGTGAGCGGCGGCACGTCGGCGGTGGTAGAGGGCGGCAGATCGCTCAGTTCCCGCAGGAACTGGTGGACGTCGTCGAGGAAATCTCTGCGTTGTCGCACGCGTTCGGGTACGTCGCCGGTATCGGCACCGTCGGTGACCGGCTGGTCCAGGGCAGCGTCGCCGGGTACGGCGAGCTCTGCGGGCGCTTTCGGCAGACCGAAGTCCAGCGGCGACGAATTCCTCTGCGGCTCTTCGGGTTCAGGGCCGGACGCGGTCGGCGGACGCGACGGCGGCTCGGACGGCGGGCCGCCGGGCGAGGTCTGGGCCGGGGGCGGATCACCCGAATCGTCGTCATCGTCACGCGAACTGTCGTCCTCACGCGAACCGTCACCCTGACGTGAACCGTCGTCATCGCGCGAAACGCCTTCGGAGCGCGAACCTTCGACGGTCTCGTCTGTCGACCCGCCGTCGCCCTCGTGCCGCGAGGCAGCGCCCTGCCGTTCGACCGCGGCGGCGAACCTGGCGGCCATTTCCGCACGGGCGGCATCGAATTCCTGCTGCGCCCGCAGATACGACTCGAGGGCCTTCGCGTCGGCCAACGCTTCGGCATCGAGGTCCTCCGGGCGTACCCGCGCGGCCTCGGCGAGCTCGGCCCGCAGCGCGTCGAACTGCTGCTGCGCGGCGAGGTAGGACTCGAGCGCGGCCAGGTCGGCTTCGACCTCCGGGTCGTCGCGGCGCTGCGCGGACTCCCGCGCCTCCTGGGCGGCCAATTCTTCGAACCGCGCGGCGATCTGGGACTGCGCGGCGTCGAACTCACGCTGTGCCCGCAGATACGACTCCAACGCGGCCAGATCCGCGTCGATACCGTCGAGGTTGTTCAGCGCGTCGTCGAGGGTCTCGTCGGCCAGTTCGGCGCGGCGCTCGTCGGCCTGGTCGGCGAGCTTGTTCTGGCGCTCGACGGCATCGTCGATCATCGCCAGCGGATCGACCGGGTCGCCGGGGCCGACGAGATCGTCGAGCGAGGCGATCGGCTCGGCCAGTTCGTCGGCGACCTCGTCCAGCTTGCGCATGGTCTGGTCGAGCTTCGCGTCGGCCCGGTCGTCGAGATCGGTGCCGCGCTCCGGCGGCACCTCGGATCGGCTCGAATCAGGTTGTGGACCATGTGGTTTCGTACGAGGTCCGCCGGTGGACTCACCACCCGCCGGTGCGGCGGGCAGCCCGCGCGGCCCCTCGCCCAGTGCGGGCTGCCCCGCACCGGGATCTCGGCGGAGTGCGGGGGAATCGCCGGGCGGCAGGTCCGCCACCGGCCGGTAGAACTCGTCGGTGAGCGCCCGCAGCCGATTGATCTGCTCGGTCCTGGTGCGGATCTCCTCCCGGATGGCCGCGATCTCGGCAACCAGCTTCTCCGGGCTGAGCCCTTCGTGCTTCTCGATCTTGCCGTCGCGGTACGCCTCGTAGATCTCGACGAACTTCGCGCCGTCGGCAGTGGAGATATCGACCCCGGCCAACCGCGCCCAGTCCAAATTCGGCTGCGGGCGTGATCTGTCGGGGTCGACCGGTTCGTCCGCGCCGTACGCGCGGGCGAGGTTGTCGGCGACCTGGGCCGCGAAGTCCAGCGCACTCGCGCCGGGCGCGACAGGGTCGACCACCGCGCGCAGGTCGTGTACCACGTCGCGGTCGTAGATGTGCGGGTCGCCGGTGGTCCGCGGGTCCGCGGCGCTGTCGCCCTTCGGCACGTCCTTGTACGGGTCGATCGTCAGCAGCGCGTCGGCGTAGGCGGTGAGCGCGGCCAGTGCCTCGTCGCCGCGACCGAGTCGCTGCATCCGCATCACGCGCCTGCGCAGCGCGGTCGGGTCGATGCCGCTGTTGGCCGGACCCACCTTCGAGCGGCCGGTGAGACTGTCGGTCTTGCTGACAGTGGGCCGCAGCTTCTCGGGGTCGCCGGGGCTCAGCGCCCTGATCAACGCCTCCTGGGCCGCCTTCACCGCGGCCGCGTCCACGTTCTTCAGCTGCTGGGAGTAGCCGTTGGTCTTCTTCGGATCACGCGTCGACCCATCGAGCAGATCCTCGAACTGCTGATTACGCGCGGCTTTTCGCTGCTTCGAATCGAGCAGGGCCTCGGCGATGCGCGCGGCGGTGAGCTCGGCTTCCGGAATGCCGAGGCGGGTCGCCAACCGGCCGCGCGCGTCGCCGACGAGATGGAAGGTCTCGATATCGGACATGGTGCGCGCGTAGTCGGCCAGCGCCTCGGTCTGCCCGGCGCGCACCGCGTTGTCCAGGCTCAGCGCGCGCAGGGTATCGCCGATGTTGTCGGGGTGCAGCGCCGCCGGTCCGAGGTTCATCTGCCGGGCGAGGTCGACGATCTCGCGCACCATCTCGGCGCGATCGCGCGGCAGCGGCGGCGTGTCGGGGGTCGGTTGGATCGGATGCCACCGGCCGTCCTCGCCGCGGATCATCGTCACCTGTAGCTCGGCGCCGTCGACGACGCGGCGAATGTGCTGCACCTCCGGCGTCGCCACCGGGTCGAGGAACTGTCGACCGGCGCCGTCGGCGTGCACCGCCCGGAAATCCGGTTTCAGCACCCCGTTGTCGATGTCGGTACCGAGCTCGGGATTGTCACGCAGCGCGCGTGCCAGCGCCTCGGTGCGATCGAGCGGACCGTCGAGGACGAGCAGCCGGTCGGGTCCGCCGTCCGCGTCCGGCACCCGGGCCACCTGATCGCCGTAGGTCGTGCCGACGGGTTCGGTGCCGTCGCCCTGCAGGACCGGCTGCGCCGCGGCGACGAAGTCGGCCAGGTTCTGCGCCCGCTGCCGTGCCGATTCGCGCAGCTCGTTCAGCGTCGGTTCCAGGCGGTCGCCGGTCAGATCACCCAGGTCACGGCCGAACATCGCCGCCCAGGCGGACAATTCGTCGCGCAGCTGATCGCGGCGCAGGGCATGCTCGAAGAATTCACGGGCCCGTGCCTGGTCGCGACCGGGTTCGCGGTCATCGAGGAAGCTGGCCCATTCGGGCAGCCGGTCCGCGCCGTTACCGACCCGGTCGTAGTCGCGCAGCGTGGTGCTGCCGTCGAAGGCGACGATCAGATCGCGGAGGAACCGGCCGAGGGGGTCGTTGTCGAGGAAGCTGACCTCGTTCGAGAACGGCACGGGGCGTGGGGAATTCGTGTCACCCCAGTGACCGCGTCGCGTCCGTTCACCCTCGACCTGATCGTCGAGATCGTCGTAATCGGTGGTGTCGTCGCGCGGTTCGCCCGATTCGACCTCGCGCAGCCGCTCCGACTCCGGCAGAGTGCGCCCGTCCGGCGTGACAGTCGGGTCCGCCTCTGCCGGATGATCGGCGCGGCGGTAGGGGCGGGTCTGTTCTTCCTCGGCGCGCCGCGCCGCGTCAGCCAGTCCCTCGACCGCGCCGATCTCGCGCAGCACCCGGTGGGTCTGCCGGTCGATCGCCCGGCGTACGTCCTGCGGTCCGTCGCCGTCGAGGTCGATACCGAGGCGGTCGGCCATCTCGGTCAGGGTCTCGCCCTCGGGCGGGGGCCCCTGTTGCACCTGCTCCGGATCCAGGGGCGGAATGGGTGTTTCCTCCATCGCCCGCGCCTCGTCGACGTCGATGAGTCCGTTGAATTCCAGATCATCGATCAGGTCCTGGCGCAGCCGCGGATCGCGGGCGCTGTCGAACAGCTCCCGCAGGATGTCGCGGGCGTCATCGGCGCTCATCCGGTTGGCCAGGAACTCGCTGACCACGGTGTCGCGCACCGCGTTCGGGTCGGCGTCGGAGATCCACGGCCGATACTCGGTACCGTCCGGGAAATACACCGGGTGGTAGTCGCCCGCCACATCGGCCTCGCGCCCCATGACGCCACCGACGATCGGCAGATGCTCACGGTTGTGCCATACGGTGAGCCCTTCCTTGCCGATGCGTGCCACGTTCAGCGCGGGATCGCCCGCGCCCGCCGGCGGTTCGCTGATCACCGGACCATCCACCGGCGGCGCGGGCGTCGCGGGCGTCGGCGGCGCGGGCGGGTCGGTCAGCAGGTGCGCGCCGCCGCTCACGCCGTCGCGCACAGCGGTCTGCCCGCGCCCGTCGAGCCCCGAGCCGGACGGGTACTTGAGATTCAGACCTTGATACCCGGCATTGAGGTCATCGACCAGTCTCCGCAGGACACTGCGATTGTCGACCGCGGGAATGTCGGTGCCGTTGCGCGCGGGCGAGTTCTGTGTCCCGTCGTCTGCCTCGTCACGCGCCACCACCCACTGCCCGTCGGCCAACCGGACATGCAGCGCGACGACCTCTCCATCGGCCCCGAGCTCGACCCGCACCTCACGCTGCGTCGACTCGGGATCGGCGAATTCGGGTCTTTGCGGGGAGTTTTCGTCGTCGTCATCCCCCATCCAGTCCCGGTTGTCGGCGTCGGTGTCCGGCTGATCCGGCGTGTCCGTGCTGTCGTCGGGCACATTCATGTAGTCGGTGGTGACGCCGTCGTCGGTGGACCGGTCGATCGTGGCGGGGTCGGCGCCGAAGGGCAACGGGACGTCGGCGAGCAGGTCGACGCCGTCGCGGTCGAGCCGCAACTCGGTGACGGTGACCTTCCCATCGGCATCGGCATGCACCAGCCGGTATTCGACTCGAAGGGTGCCGTCCTCCATGGCCGCGCGCAGCTGGGCCACCGCGTCCCGGATCGCCCGTCCTTCCGGACTGTCGGGGTCGATGCCACGGTCGAGCATCTGCTCGGGCGTCTCGTTGAGCAAACGCACGAGGTTGCGGTCCTTGTTCAGGATGTGGCGCAGGTACTCCGGTGAACCCTGTTCGGCACTGATGACTTTGGAGCCACCGAGCGTGGACCCGACGCCCTTCGCCTCGACGATCAACAGCGTCGGTCCCGAGTCGCCGTCCGCACGCGGAACGAACGACGCGATATCGACCACACCCGCGCCGTCGAACGCGCCCTCGAAGGGCGAGAGCGCGACCGCGCCCGGCCGCGCATCCGGATCGAGGGCATAGTCGAGACCGGCCAGCTCACCGAGCTTCTTGGAGACCTCGACCATTTCGCGTCCGCGGTCGTTGTAATCGGTGGCGACGTCCTCGAGATCGTCGAGCAGTTCGCGCTTACGGCTCCGTTCCTGCTCGCTCAGTGTGGTGTCGGCGCGCAATTCCTGACGCAGGCTCTTGATCTTGTCCGACAGCGCCTTCGGCGCGAGTTCGTGCCTGTCCTCGAGCCCGAACTCTTTCATGAGCTTGGCGAGCTCTTTGCCGATCTTGTTCCGCACACGCTGCAGTTCGATCCGCTCGGCGGAGGCGGCGGTCAGCTCCGCCTGGCGACCCGGGTCCCGCATCACGTGCGGCTCTGGAACGCCCTTCTGCGCGCGGTGCTCGTACTCGCCGCCGGTGAGGTGGTCCTTGACGAACCCGCCGGAGTTGTACAGCCGGAAGTCGACGTTGCGTTTGGTCCCGGGCGGATCGTCGTTGTGATGCCAGGTGCCGTCCGCGTCGCGGAAGCTGTCGGGCCGGTCGCCGGGCCGATGCAGTTTCCCGTCGTCGCCACGTTCCATGCCGGGCGGCACCGGATCGTCGTCGCCCATGAAGTCGGTCTCGGGGTATTCGGGTGAGACCAACCTGGGTTCGAGGGGGTTGCCCTCCCTGGCCGCCTGTTCCAGATCGGAGTGCCGAATCGGGTCGACCCGGGGTGCGCCTTCGTCGATGATGTGGCCCGCGGTGCTCTCGGTGCCCTGCACCACCCGGGTGCAGTTGGCGCAGCAGGGCGCTTCGCCACGGCCGGGCACGTACGGCGAGTTGAGGATCGAGGCCAGTCCGTCGAAGTCGGTCGGCAGCTGATTGCCGGGTTCACGCTGCTGGTTGAGCAGCTCCCGGTCGTGCAGGGCGGCGTTGGTGCCCCGAACCTCGGCGTGCCCGAGCGGGTTGTCCGCGTGCGGGAAGCGGGTCAGGTCGCCCCCGTTGTAGAAGACGTCCTCGGGGTCCTGGTAGCGGGCGACGTTGTCGCGCAACGTCTCGTGCATCTCGGAGGGATGGATGCGCTGGTCGGAGGTGCCGTTGGCGGCTTCGTACACGCGGCCGGTCAGACGGTCGATCGTGATCGAGGTGACGTGGCCCCGCCGCGCCACCGGCAGCCGGTCGGCCTCGGCCTTCGCCAAACGCTCGGCGGGCGAATTGCCCGCCTCGGCTTCGGCTTTGTCGGCCGCGAGGAAGTTGTCGAGGGCGGTCTTGGCGGCGGCCGCGTCCGCCTTGGCTGCCGCGACGTCGTCCTGCGCGCGGCGCACCTGCTCCGCGCCGTCCTCTGCGCCGCGATCGCGTGCGTTCTGCGCCTCCTTGAGCGCCATGATGGCATCACGTACGCCCCGGCCCGCCGCCGCCTTCTGCGCTTCCAGCCCCTTCTGCTGAGCCTTGTGCTGCTCGTATTCGGCTACCAGCGCCGCATCCGGCTTCGATGCTTCCACGAACGCGTCGCCGCGTTCGGCACTGAGCCGGTGGGAGAACTCGTCGATCGGTTCCCCGCCGACATGGGTGATCCGGGGCGGATCGCCCGCGGTCTGCACCATGGGGTCGTTCGGATCCAGTACGCCGAGCAGGTGCGCGTCCACACCGGGCGTCCGGCTGAACGGGGCGTTGGCGGTCCCGGTTTCGGGCGTGAGGAACGACATCGCGGCGGGGCGGGTCGGCGGGTCCTGGTCGCTCATGAAGTCGACGAGCCCGCGATCCAGCGGCGGACCGTCACCGTCGAGGCTGTCGCGATCGCGAGGATCCGACGGCTCGGAATCCGTTCTGGGCGAGGGTGAATCGCCCGATGTCGGTGCGGAATCCGGGCTGAACGTGCGCCACTTGCCACCGCGATCGATCACGGGCTCGGACCCCGGCTCCCGCCGCACACCGACTCGATCGGTCGGCGCGGTGACATCGACCCCGAGCTGATCCGCGATGTACTGCGCCCAGCCCTTGCTGTTGCCCGCGTGGCAGGAGAGCAGCCGGATCGGCGTTCCCGGAACGTAATTCGGGTTGCTGCGGATCGCGTCGACGATATCGCGAGGGTGGACCGGATCCCCGTTGCTCGGGGTCACCGAGCCGTCACGCCGTCCGTGCACGACCACATCGTGGGAGCCGTCGTTGCGGACGTTCTCGCTCACGCGGTGCGTGCGGGCGTCCTCACCGATGGCGGTGCCGGTCGGATGGTGCACAACGCCTTGGCCGTTGGGTAGCCGGGTGTCATAGACCGGGCCGCTGTCGTTGTCGTGTTGCGGCTGCCTGCGATCGTCGCCGGAGTCGGCGCGGTCGCGCGGCGCGGTGGCATCGTCGGCGCCCGGTCGGCCCGGACGACTCGTCTCCGGGCCCGACCGCGCAGGGTTCGCGCCCGGGTCCGCACCGACGATCGGCACCACCGGCGCGATAGCGGCGAGCGGATCGGTCTCCGGCCGAACCTCGGAGTCCCCGGCGCGAGTCCGGTCGGCGGTGGCCTGCGGCTCGCCCGCCCGGGTCGGCGGCGCTTCGCCCGGCGCGGCCCGCAACCCTTGTGGCGGCGTCTCGGCCAGACCCGCGCCGCGCTGTTCACCCATACCAGCGCGGGTTTCGCCATCGGGTCGGCTAGTGGCGCCGGAATCCGCAGCGGGGCTCCGTGACTCATCGACAGTGGGACTATCGGTTCTGACTCCCGGTGCGCCGGAACGGCTGTCGGGTCCGGACTGTGTGCCGTTGGTCAACCCCGCACGAACATCCGATGCGCCAGGGCGAGCGGCGGGCTGCGAATTCTGCGCCGGCGTCGAATGCTGCCCCGGGGTGGACTGCTGGCTCGGAGTTGATTGCGTTGGCGCAGTCGGAGATTGAGTGGGGCCCGCAGCGGGCTGACCGGCCGTCGGCGCCCCGGCCTGATGGGTGACCGGCGCCTGACCGGTCGCGGCGGGTGCGGGCCCCGCCGCCGCGGGCCCGGCACCCGCCACACCCGCGGGCATCGGTGCCCCGGCCTGCGTCGCGGCGTCCCGGCTGGTCGCCGGACTGTCGTTGACCTGGGTAACCGGCTGACCACTCGACTGTGCGTCGGTGCGGGTCCCCTCATCGACACTCGCGCCGTCGGCCCGATCGTCTTCGCCCGCCCGCGATGTGTCCTGACCGGAATCCGCCTGTGCCGCAGGACCTTCTCCGTCAGCGCGCGCGCCCCCGTCTTGACGGCCACCGTCGCTCGTCGGCGATTCGCCGCCCTGCACCTCGGGTTTGGAATCCTGGCGTCCCCCGCCCGCGCCCTCGGCCGAGGACTGCCCGTCCTCGCCGGAGCGCTGATTCGATTGTCCCTCTTCGGAATTCGTCGGCCCCGCGGCTTCCCCCTCGGGCGACTGCGTACTTCCGGCGGGGCGCATCGACTGGCCGTCGTCACCGGCTCCCGCCCGCGACTCACCCGAACCCTCACCGCCCATGGTGTCGTCGCCGCCCGCACCGGCCCGCACGCCGTCGTCACCACCGGCGCCGGTCGCGTCGTCGTCGGCACCGGCCCGGTTCTCGCCTTCGCCGCCGGGACGGTTGGACGACCCGTCACCGACACCGTCGCCCTGCCCGAATGTTCCGAGGTCGTAGCCGGGACCCATGGCGTCGCGAATCTGCGAGCTGAAGCTCGGCCGTTCGAACAGACCGGGTTTCATCGCCGACCAGGCGGAATTCGCCCCGGCCTTGTTCAGGCCCGACAGACCACCGTTGGTGGCGCCCGCACTCCACATGAGGGGGTCCGACGCCGCGGTCTTCAGGTTGTTCCAGGCCTGATCCCACCCCTGCGTCACGCCCTCGTACCCGAACTGGCCGAGCATGCCGCCGCCCGCGCCGACCAGACCGGCGCCGGTGCCGGTGATCGCGCCCTTGAGCCAGGGCGCCATCCCATCGCCGAGTCGTTTGCCGAGGAAGTGACCGAACGGCCCGGCCGCCAGACCACCGGCGGCCGAGCTGACCGCGGCCGCCTTGACCTGGTTCCAGTCGACCTCCTTGCGGTGGCCCTGATCCACCTGCCACTGCTGCGTGCCGAGTTCCTGCAGGGTGCCGAGCGCGGTGTCGATCGCCACGTGCTGGCCGATGAACTTCAGGACGCGGGTGATCACCGCCTTCGCGCCGTGGCGCAGGATCGCCGCGATCACGCGGCCGAAGATCGTGCGCGCCACCACCCGGGTCGCCGCGATCGCGGCCGCCTCCACCGCGGGCGCTGTCGGCGGAAACACCCACGCCGCAGCGAGTTCCAGCGCCAGCAAGCCCAGCGAGGACAGGAACATGATCTTGGTGTATTCGATCTCGGTGCCGGTCTGATACACCGAGTCGCCGAGGATGTCGAACAGTTCGCCCAGCTTGGTCACCGACTGGTCGCCGCGAGCCATCCCCTCGAAGGCTTTGAGCATGGCGTCGACGCCCTCGCCCTGCGGATATGCCTTGAACGCAGCGTCTTTGGCGGCATCGACATCGTCGACGAGACCACGAAGACCGTCCGCGGCCGTGCGCCAGTCCTCGGCCATGGCCCACATCTCGTCTTCATTGCCCTCCGGCCACTCCATGCCGGCAAGAATCGAGAGCCAATGCAGCCCAGAGGGGAGATCGATCATGGAGCGCTACGTCACCAACTCGAGTCCGTGAACGTCGCCATCGCCCCTCATCCCTCAATAGTGATGCCCGGTCGAGCACACCACAACTCGTTCGCCCACGCAACAGAGTCTCAGGCACCGGCGAAGCCGCGGTGACGGCGGAATGAACGCCGAGCGGCCGGAACGAGCCCCGCGCGGGCGACTTGACGACCAGCCGGTGCGGGCGAAGGATCGAGGTCGGCGGCCCGCCGACGAGCAGGCACGACCGGCAACCCGCGCCGCTGCGCACGGCAGCCGTACACAGACTTCACCCAAACCGAGAACGGGACGCACACAATGGAATTGAAGCCGGTGGCCATGTACCGCGAGATGTACGAGCGCGGGCACGACGAACTGCCCTCGGTATTCGACGCGTCCACCGGTACCGTCGAGGACGACCGCGACCGGATTCTGAAGTACATGCGCGAGGTCCGCGCCATCTTCGACGTCATGGGCGAATCCCCCGACCTGTTCATCAGAGACGCCGACATCGAGGGCGGCCCCTCCCTGTACTCCGACGGCGTCTGGATCTGGCGCGAGGACTCGCTGAAGTACCTCGCCGAGCAGGCCCTCGTCCTGCCCACCGAGTTCATAGAACACGTCCGTGCCCTCGACTACGCTCCCCAGAACTTCGACACCCGGGACCCCGATTTCGACGCGGCGTTCCTGTCGTACTTCTGACCGAGAGGAAAGGCACCGAATGACGAACTGGCACGCGATGTCCGCCGAACAGGCAGCCGCGCTAGCGAGCGGCCTGCACACCCTCGACTGGTCGTGGTCGGTCGACGACGCCCCGGCTGTCGTCGAGAAGTTCGGATGGCGCACCGTCTCCAGCCGACCACGGCGGATCACGATCGACATCGGGCTCGGCCCGGACAGCGGCTCGATCCGCGCCAAGAACGGCCAGGTCACCAGCATCGAGTTGCAACTCACCGACTTCGCCGACGCGGACGAGAATGCGCAGGTCGCAACAGCTTTCGACAGTTTCACCGCAGCGATCACCGCCGAGCTCGGCGAGCCGACCGTACGCGTGGCGGGTCCGCCCCCGCAGAACCGCTGGGCCGGGGCCGAGGCCACCCTCGTGCTCGAACGTTCCGCTGCCTCGGTGTGGCTGTATCTGGTCACCAATGCGCGTCTTGCCGCCGACGATCGCAATATCGCGCTCGACGAGCAAGGCCTGTTGTGACCGACTGGACCGAGTTCGCCCATGGGCTCGCCACCGAACTCGCGGCGGCGCCCGAGACCACGGTGCTGGTGATCGGTGAATCGGCGCCTTCGGGTGCGCGACGTTTCGCCCAGTTCCGCAAGACCGGCGAGGCGGTGTCGGCCGAACTCACCGGCGACGAATGGCTCGAGCCCGAATTCCGCCCCGACGACCACGGCATCCGGGCGATCACCGAAGCGGGCTGGCATCTCCCTGACGAAGCTCATATGGGCAACTGGTGGACCGAATTCCCCTGGCCGGTCGACACCGACGACTACCAGCGGCTCGCCGCGATCACTGTCGCCGGACTCCGCGACGGCTTCGGCATCGGCTCCCCGCTGACGCTGTCCTACAAGGGCTGGGTCGAGCGTGCCGGGAACAGCGACCTGCACCTGCCCGGCCTCGGCATCCCGGACGCGAGTTGACCCGCTTCCGGACTCCCACCGAGGCCCAGAGCTCGACGAGTGACCGCCCGACTACGTCAAGCCGTCGCGGTTGCCCTTTTCCATCTTGTCGATGTAATCGGCACTCTCGGTCTGACCGTCGGCGAAGTCGCCCATGGACGTGGCCATGGTCTTGACGTTCTCGCTGGTGTTGGTCCACGAGGAGTCGTAGCCGTCGTCGCCGCCGGGACCGTTGTTGAAGGACTTGCCGAGTTTGTCGTTGCCCCAGACGTTTCCGCGCCCGGTCAATGAACTGTTCAGCGTATTGATGATGTCGGTGAGTTGGTTGCTGACACCGCGCGACTTTCCGGCCGCGGTCCGGAAGTCGTCGGCGTCGTATTCGAATGCCATCGCGCTCATCCCTCCACAAGTGATGCCTTTCGAGCACACCACAACTCATTCGCGTGCGCAACAGTCTCGCACAACGGCCCGAACCCGGGATGACACCGCCGTGAACGGCGGGTTCCCTAAGCGTTTGCCTCCCAGTGCGATTCCACGCGCGACATCATGCGCTCGATGGACGCGTCGACCTTGTCGGCCAGGTCGGCCCGCGATATCGGTGCGGCGACGGGGTTTTCGCTGGGCAGTTCGATGACATAGCGACCGTTGTCGGGAAGATCGCGCCACACCAGGATGTCGCGATGCATGCCACGCGAGCCGAACATGGACTGGTTCTGCAGGATGTTGATGGTGCCGGTGCGGTCGGCGGGAATCTCGAAGAATTCCGCGCTGCGGCGCGCGATCCCGGTATCGGCCTCGTCGAACACCATCGAGACGCGTGCCGCGTAGGGATCCGGATCGGGTTGCCGATCGGCGACCAGCGGGATCACCCCGCCCTTGGCAGGCCCGACCTTCGGCATCATGTCGAGGATCGCCTCGGTGAGACCGTGTGGGCCACAATCGGTCAGGATGAAGCCGCCGCTGTGCGCCGGGGTGGCACCGGGCAACTGGCGGATCACGTAGCCGTTGGCGCCCGCCCGCGCGGCGCGCGCTTTGACCCACCGCTGCGCGTCGTCGCGCTCACGGTCGTTCCAGGCCCGCAGCCGCAGGTAGACATCGGGACGCGCGAGCACATCCAGCGCCGTGCGCAACGCGGGATCGATCTCGGCTTGCAGACGCTGCCAGGTGTCGTATTTCTCCTGATCGAAGTCGTACATCAGCATGGTGGTGGACAGGAAGCTCAGCGGGCGCGGCATATGGCCGCCGACCAGACGGTCCCACAGCACCTTGAACTCGACATCGGTGAATTCCCAGGTCCGGCTCATGCGTCGGCCGCCGGACGCGCGTGGGCGGCACTGGAGCCCTCGGTGACCTCGCCGCCGGTCTCGGTGCTGTAGGCGGCATCGGCGCCCACCCCGACCGGTATCACCGGCACCCCGGTACTGGCGGCGATCACCGGTTCCACGAGATCGCCGAGCGAGCTGAAATCGGGCAGGCTGGGCAGCGAGGCGCGCGGGAAGGCCGAACCCACCCCGTCATCGACCGCTTCCTCGACCGGGAGCCCCGCCACCACGACCGGTTCCGCGGGCTCCTCGACCGTGAGACCGAGCTGTTCGGCGATGGATTGCAACTCGGGGTTGGCTTCGAGCAGCTGCGCGAACTCCGGCGATTCCGAGATCGCGGTGGCCAGATCGGGGAACTGGCCCAGCAGTGCGGTGAGCTGGGACAGGTCGGGCACAGCCCCGGACAGGTCGGTCGAGGCGATCTGCTGCAGGGCCTGGGTCACGCTCGGCAGCGCCTGGGTGAGGGAGGAGATCACCCCGGAGATGGTCGACATCAGCGAGGAGATGGCATCCGAGCCGGAACTGCCGGTCGAGCTCTGTGTTCCCGCGATATTGCCCGCGCTGGTTCCTCCCGAGCCGGAGCCCGAGCCCGAGCCCGACCCGGTCCCCGAGGAACCGCCGGTGCCGCTCTGACCGGTGCCCTTGCCCTGATTGGCCAAGGCTTGCTGTGCCGCCATGAACTCGGCCGAGGGCTGGCCGCTGCCCTGCTGCTGGCTGCTCGCCTGCTGACCGGCGCTCGATTGCTGGCCACCCCCGGACTGCTGGCCACCCCCGGACTGCTGACCGCCACCGGACTGCTGGCCGCCACCGTTGTTGTTCTGACCACCGTTGTTGTTCTGACCGCCGTTGTCGTCCGTTTTCGGCGGCGGCCCGATCGTCCCCTTCGGCGCCGCGGGCAAGACCTCGGCCGGGAACATCTTCTGGGTCTGCTTGAGACCGTCGATGTAGTGCTTGCGATAGAGCTCCTGGACCTCACCCACATCGTCACCGCAGCCCTCATCGGGCGAGACCGGCATGCAGGAGTTGGTGGCGTACAACCAGTCCGCGGTGTACTGCAGGTTCGCCTTCATCAATTTGAACGACCCGGCGAGCCCGGAAACCGACTGGGAGAACCCCTGCACCGCGGTCAGCGCGCTGTCACCGCCCTGGCTCTCCCATTTGGTGGAGGTGATCGTCTGCATCGCCTGACTCAGGTCGTAGGCGGCGCCCTCGAGCTGGCTGGCCATCAGACCCCAGATCGGCGCGTCCTCGGTGATCTCGGTCCAACCGATGCGGTAGCCGAGGTCGTAGAGATCACGCCAGCCCATGCTGGACGGTTCCCGGTACGGGATCTCGCCCTCGACCGGTTCGGGCTTGGCCGTCACGTCCTTGGGCACGCTGGCTTTGTCGATATCGTCGTTGTGCTGGACGATGATCTTGCCGTCGCGCATTTCGATGTCCTGGTTGGCGGGATTGTAGGTACCCGCGTTCTTCACCGCGCCCGACAAATCCTTTCGACCGGGATTCGACGACACACCGCCGAGGTCGGTTTTCTTCTGTTTCAAGGTCGCCAGTTCCGAGGCCGAGAGTTCGTCGGTACCGGTGTATTTCTCACCCGCGTCCTTGAACATGTCGACCATGTCCTCCAGCGAGTCGACGAACTTGCCGAGAGTGTCCTTGCACTCGGTGGCCTCGGTGACGAATCGCGGCTGCAAGCGTTCCGGGGCGTAGACCTCGGCCCCGCCGAGCTTCGACATCGTGAAGACATTGAGCTGCCTGCTCTCGATCAGGTCGCGACAGCCCTTGATGATTTCGATGGCCGTGCTGCACGCCTTGGCGGCATCGAGCGCGGCGCCCGTTTCGACCTTGATCTTCGCCTTGCCCGCCAGCCCCTCGAAGGGAGAATCGCCCACGCCAACCGCTCCTCGCAGCACCCCACCGACGACCCTCGCGCAGCCGGCTCGATCGCCTCGCAGTCTAGTGAGCGATGCGAAATATGCACAGCCACACGAAAACTCCGACCCGCGTGGAGATGAACTTCCGAGTTCCGCCGAGGATCGGGCAGCCGTCGCCGATCTGTGACAAACTCGAACAACCACCAGCGGCCGGTCACCGACCGTGCTCCAACGATTGATGAGGCCAGGATTGACGTCGCGACGGAACCGCTCATGACCGACCTGAGCGACCTCGAACGTCGCGTCGCGGCCAATCGCGCCAATATCCGCAGCCAGACCGCTGACGACTATCTGCGGCTGGCCGGTTCCCTCACCGAGCTCGCCCAGGGCCTGCTCGCCACCCGCGACGACCCGTCGGGGCGCGATCGCACCGCCGAGGCGCTCGAGCCCGCGCAGGAAGCGGTGGCGATCCGGCTGCACTGGCTGGTCGGCGGGTTCGTCTCCTACGAGTACGCGGGTGCGTTGCAGGACGCGTTGCGGTTGTTCGAGCAGGCGACCCGGCTGGTCGGGCATCGACAGCTGGCGACCAACACCATTCGCAGTGCCTGTTCGGCATACCGACAGGTCGCGCAGGACTACCCGGATGTATCAGCCATGTGCGCCGACGGGTTGTCCAAGTGCGGCGTGTGGTTGATGCGGCTCGATCACGACGCGGCGGTGGCAGCCAGCGAGTCGGCGGTGCGCATTCGCGCGGCCATGTACGCGCGCGCTTCCGAACAACCGGGCAAGTACCTGGCGAGCCTGAGTACCCTGTTGCGAACCCTCATGGTGGGGCGCTCACGCAAGCAGGCCATCGCCAGCTACCGCACGTTGTATTCCGAGGTCACCACCACCGCCGCCACGGCGAAACTGCGCGAAACCCGGGTCGAGGAACTGGACCTCACGGTCAAGACCACCCAGGCGCTCGTGAAACTGGGCGCGCCGACGCTGGAACGCGCGGGACGGCTCACCCAGCAGCAGATCCTGTACCAGTCGGGTGGCGACCTGGCCACGATCGACGAGATCAACTGGCGGCTGGCCCTCGTTGGCCTCAAGCCCCTGGCGGCCGGGGCGATGCCGGAGCCGCCGTCGCGACCGGTCGAGATCTCGGCGACCTACGGCGCCATCGCCGTCCGGTGCTCGGCGCCGGACGCGCTCGATCAGGTGCGCGCCGCGATCACCGCCGCCTACGCCCAGCACGGCGCGGAACCTGTCGACGCGGGCCGGTTCGCCGGCGTGCACGACAAGCACTGGGGCGTCAAGGAACCGAAGACCAATCTCGAGACCGAACTCGGCGCCGATGTGGTGCTCGTCGAGAAGTCCTCCGGTAGCTGGATCTCGGTGAAGAGCCTCAACTGGGAGATCGGCGCGCTCGGCAACCACCCACTCGCCGTTGCTCTTTCGATGAAATGGCCGGTCCTTACCGTCGCCACCATCGAGAAGATCTCCTACGAACTGTGCCTCTACGACAGCGGCGTCGCCACCCAGTACGCCGCACTCGGCAGGCCCGCGGGTCAGGCGCCCCTCGACACCCCGCTGGCCCCACTGGATTTCGCGACCCTTGCCGACTATGGGGCCGACTACGCCTCAGAAACCCAGGTCAGAGCCGCCTTCGGCAATGCCGAGATGTTCGCCAAGGTCACCGAACTCCCCGGCGCGGGCATCCGCCAGTCCGCGGAGAAAGCCCCGCTCACCGACTACGGCCCGAACATCCTCTTCTTCGGAAAGAGCTGAATCCGCACAGCGAAAAGCCGCTGCCTCCCCATCGAGAGGCAGCGGCTTTGCCGGTCAGGAGTCCCGTCGCGCGTCCCGTTTGATCCTGGCCGCGCTACCGAAACAGCCGGCTGCGGCGATCAGCAGTCCCGTGGTGACAGCACCGGTGAGACCGCTCGGCTCCACGCCGAACACCGAGAACAAGACAATGAACAGCCCGACGCCCCCCAGTGCCGCAATACCCCCCATGAATAGATTCTTACGTTGCTGCACTTGATCTTCCGTCATGGAAATCAAACTATCCCACCTGGATAAACAACGTGAATTCCTGCACCACAAGGAATTACAATCGTCAATCCGAATATTTCACAGCGCCGAAAACAGATGATTCGGTCCCCCGCATTGCCGTCGAGCACGGCCACCCGGCATGATCGACAGCCATGCGAGTACTGCTGCAGCGTGTGACCAGCGCCCAGGTGAGCGTCGACGATCAGGTGGTCGGCCGCATCGATCCGGCGGCGACCGGTGTCCCCCACGGCCTACTCGCCCTGGTCGGCGCTACCCACACCGACACCGCGGCCATCGCGAAAGCCTTGGCCGACAAGACGTATCGGTTGCGCATCCTCGACGGCGAACGCTCCGCCGCCGATCTGAACGCCCCCATCCTGGTGGTCAGCCAGTTCACCCTCTACGCCAACACCGCGAAGGGCAGGCGTCCGTCCTGGAACGCCGCCGCCCCCGGCGCACTCGCCGAACCGCTCGTGGACACCTTCGCCGAAACGCTGCGTGAACTGGGCGCCACCGTCGCCACCGGGAAGTTCGGCGCCCATATGCGGATCGAGCTCACCAATGACGGCCCGATCACCGTTCTGCTCGAGGGCTGACTACGGCTACTCCGGGCGCAGGGTGAGAATGCGCGGCCCGTCCTCGGTCACCGCGACGCTGTGCTCCCAGTGCGCGGCCCGCGAACCGTCGGTGGTGACCACAGTCCAGTCGTCGTCGAGAGTCTTGGTATCGGTGGTACCGAGCGTCAGCATCGGCTCGATCGCCAACACCGACCCGACCACCAGGCGCGGCCCCTTACCGGGCGCGCCCTCATTGGGCAGGAACGGATCCATGTGCATCTCGCGGCCGATGGCGTGGCCACCGTAACCGTCGACGATGCCGTACCGACGACCGTGCGCCTGCTCGGCCGCGCGCGTGCCCAGCTCGATGGCATGCGAGACATCGGTCAGCCGATTGTCCGGCAGCATCGCCGCGATACCGGTCTCCATCGACAGCCTGGTCGCCTCACTCAGCAACTGATCGGCCTCGATGATGGTGCCGATGCCGAACGTCCACGCCGAGTCGCCGTGCCAGCCATCGAGGATGGCGCCACAGTCGATGGATACCAGATCGCCCTCGGCGAGAATGTCACTCGCCGAGGGGATCCCGTGGACCACGCGGTCGTTGACCGAAGAACAGATCGAGCCGGGGAACCCGTGATAACCCTTGAACGACGGGATAGCGCCCGCGTCGCGGATCGTCGCCTCGGCGACCTCGTCGAGTTCCAGCGTCGAGACGCCGGGCTTGGCCGCCGCGCGAACGGCGACGAGCGTGGCACCGACGATCGCGCCCGCTGCCTGCATGGCATCGAGCTCGCCCGCCGAGCGGAACGGCACGACCTTCTTCTTACGGTTGAAGACCATCCGGCCTCAGTACTCCGATCCGCTGATTACTGACCGAGCGCCGCGAGCGCCCGCGCGTTGACCTCATCGACCTCGCCGATGCCATCGACGGTCACGACCAGACCGTCGTAGTGCTCGAGCAGCGGCTCGGTCTCCTCACGGTAGACCCGCAGCCGGTTGCGGATGACGTCCTCGGTGTCGTCGGCACGCCCACGGGCGAGCATGCGCTCGACCACGGTGTCCTCGGCGACCACGAAGCACAGGACGGCGTCGAGCACCGCACCGTTGTGCTCGAGGATCTTCTTCAGCGCATCGGCCTGGTCGACCGTGCGCGGGTAACCGTCGAGCACGAAACCGTTCGCGGCGTCGGGCTCGCCGACACGCGCCTCGACCATGCGATTGGTGACATCGCTGGGGACCAGGTCGCCCGCGTCCATGTACTTCTGTGCCTCGCGACCGAGCGCGGTCTGCTGGCTGATATTCGCGCGGAAGAGGTCTCCGGTGGAGATGTGCGGAACGCCCAGCTTCTCTGACAGCAGGACGGCCTGAGTACCTTTGCCGGCACCCGGCGGACCGAGCAGAACAACTCTCACTTGAGGAACCCTTCGTAATTTCGATTCATCAGCTGGCTCTCGATCTGCTTGACCGTGTCGAGACCCACGCTGACCATGATGAGCACCGCGGTACCGCCGAACGGCAGGTTGGCCGCTCCGCCATTGGCACCCATGTCCAGGAACAGGTTCGGGAGAACGGCGACCAAACCGAGGTAGATCGAGCCAGGCAGGGTGATGCGGCTCAGTACATAGTTGAGATAATCGGCGGTCGGCTTGCCCGGACGGTAACCGGGAATGAAGCCGCCGAATTTCTTCATCTCATCCGCGCGTTCCTCCGGGTTGAAGGTGATCGCGACGTAGAAGTAGGTGAAGAACACGATCAGACCGAAGTAGATCGCGATGTAGACCGGGTTGCCCGGATTCACCAGGTATTTCTGGATGATCTCCTGCCACCAGCTCGGGTCCTGGGCCGTACTCGACCCGGTCAACTGAGCGATCAGGTTCGGGAGGTAGAGCAGTGACGACGCGAAGATGACCGGGATGACGCCGGCCTGGTTGACCTTCAACGGCAGGTACGTCGATGAACCGCCGTACATCTTGCGGCCGACCACACGCTTGGCGTACTGCACCGGGATCCGGCGCTGACCCTGCTCGACGAAGATCACGGCCACCAGGATCACCAGGACAGCGGCACACACCGCGCCGAAGATCAGGCCACCGTCGGAGTCGAGGATGCGCTTGCCGTCCAGCGGCAGCCGGGCCGCGATACCGGCGAAGATGAGCAGCGACATGCCGTTGCCGACACCGCGCTCGGTGATCTGCTCGCCGAACCACATGACCAGCGAGGCGCCCGCGGTCATCACCAGCACGATGATGATCATGCCGAAGATGCTGGTATCGGCGAGGATCGGCTCGTTGCAGCCCTGCAGTAGCTGACCGCGCGAGGCGAGCGCGACGAGACCGGTGGCCTGCAACACCGCCAAGGCGACGGACAGGTACCTGGTGTACTGCGTCATCTTGGTCTGGCCGGATTGGCCTTCCTTGCGCAGTTCCTCGAACCGCGGGATGACGACGGTCAGCAGCTGGATGATGATGCTCGCGGTGATGTACGGCATGATGCCGATCGCGAACACCGACAGCTGCAATAGCGCGCCACCGGAGAAAAGGTTGATGAGCTGGTAGATACCGGCGGATTCACCGCCGGAGACCACCTTTACGCACTCTTGGACGTTTTGGTAGTCGACACCGGGGGACGGCAGCGCGGCACCCAACCGGTACAGCGCGATCAACCCCAGCGTGAAGAGAATCTTCCGCCGTAAGTCCGGAGTCCGGAAGGCCGATACGAAGGCGGAAAGCACAAATCCTCCTGGCGAACGACATGGTCATGCCATGCGACTGAACCACTGGACAGCATGTGGAATCGTCAGCCGATGACGAGCTTGGCAGACAACACTTGGAACTCTAACAGTGACACCGGACGAGCTCTCGACTCGTCCGGTGTCAGCTGCTGACTACAGTACCGTCAGGCCAGTTCGGTGACAGTGCCACCGGCCGCGGTGATCTTCTCCTTGGCGGAGCCGGTCACCTTGTCGGCGGTCACCTGGATGGCGACACCGATCTCGCCGTCACCGAGTACCTTGACCAGCTCGTTCTTACGAACGGCGCCGGCCTCGACGAGCTCGGCCTTACCGATGGTGCCGCCCTGCGGGAACAGCTCGGCGATGCGACCGACGTTGACGACCTGGTACTCGACCCGGAAGCGGTTGGTGAAGCCGCGAAGCTTCGGCAGCCGCATGTGCAGCGGCATCTGGCCACCCTCGAACGCCGCGGGGACGTTCTTGCGCGCCTTGGTGCCCTTGGTACCGCGACCGGCGGTCTTACCCTTGGAACCCTCACCGCGACCCACACGGGTCTTCTCGGTCTTGGAGCCGGGGGCGGGACGCAGGTGGTGCAATTTGATGGTCATGTCTAGACCTCCTCAACTGTTACGAGGTGGCGCACGACGTTGATCAGACCGCGGTTCTGAGCGTTGTCCTCACGAACCACCGACTGGCGGATCTTCCGCAGGCCGAGGGTCCGCAGGCTGTCGCGCTGGTTCGCCTTGGCACCGATCGTGCTCTTGATCTGGGTTACCTTGAGCTCAGCCATGTCAGGCCCCCTGTCCCGCGCGAGCGCGGAGCATGCCGGCCGGAGCAACATCCTCGATCGGCAGACCGCGACGAGCGGCCACCTCTTCGGGGCGCTGCAGCAGCTTGAGCGCCGCGACAGTGGCGTGCACGACGTTGATGGCGTTGTCGCTACCGAGCGACTTCGACAGGATGTCGTGGATACCAGCGCATTCGAGCACGGCACGGCACGCGCCACCGGCGATCACACCGGTACCCGGCGAGGCCGGACGCAGCATGACCACACCGGCCGCCGCCTCACCCTGAACCGGGTGGGTGATGGTCGAGCCGATCATCGGGACGCGGAAGAAGCTCTTGCGAGCCTCCTCGACACCCTTCTGGATGGCCGCGGGAACTTCCTTGGCCTTGCCGTAGCCGACGCCGACCAGACCGTTGCCGTCACCGACGATCACGAGGGCGGTGAAGCTGAAGCGACGACCACCCTTCACGACCTTGGAGACACGGTTGATCGCGACGACGCGCTCGAGCTGGTTCTTCTCGGCCGCGTTGTCCCGACGGTCGCCGCCACCGCGACGATCGCCACCGCCACGACGGTTGCCCTCGGGGCCTCCGGCGTTGCTGTTGGTGTTGTTGTTCTGTCCGGCGGGTCCGTTGCCGCCGTCACGCCGCTGACGTCCCGGCATCAGACGTTCCTTCCGTTCGAAATAACAGTCATCAGAACTTCAGCCCACCTTCACGAGCGGCATCGGCCAGCGCCGCGATACGGCCGTGGTAGTCGTGACCACCACGGTCGAACACGACCGCCTCGATACCGGCAGCCTTGGCACGCTCGGCGATCAGCTGACCGACCTTGGCGCCCTTGGCGGACTTGTCGCCCTCGAGGGCGCGCACGTCGGCCTCGATCGAGGAGGCGGCGGCAATGGTCTTGCCCACCGAGTCGTCGATCAGCTGCGCGTGCAGGTGCCGCGAGGAGCGGTTGACCACCAGGCGCGGACGCTCGGTGGTGCCTTCGACCTTCTTACGAAGACGGAAGTGACGGCGGGTCTTCGACAGGCGACGCTTCGTGGAAGCGTCCTTGCCCAGCGGAATCCGCTTCGCCTTCTGGTTAGCAGTTTGCGCCATGATCACTTACCCGTCTTTCCGACCTTGCGGCGAACGACCTCGCCGGCGTAGCGGATGCCCTTGCCCTTGTACGGGTCGGGCTTACGCAGTCCGTGGATGACAGCGGAGATCTGACCGACCGCCTGCTTGTCGATTCCGGACACCGAGAACTTGGTGGGCGATTCCACCGCGAAGGTGATGCCTGCCGGGGCCTCGATCGGCACCGGGTGGCTGTAACCGAGGGCGAACTCGAGGTTCGAACCCTTGGCCTGAACGCGGTAACCGACGCCGAAGATTTCCATCTTCTTCTCGTAGCCCTTGGTGACACCCTCGACCATGTTGGCGATCAGGGTGCGGGAAAGGCCGTGCAGCGAACGGTTCGCGCGCTCGTCGTTGGGACGAGCGACCTCGAGCTCATTACCTTCACCCTTGGTGACGGTGATGGGCTCGGCCACGGTGTGCGAGAGGGTGCCCTTCGGCCCCTTGACCGTGACAACCTGGCCGTCGATGTTGACGTCGACGCCGGCCGGAATCTCGATGGGCTTCTTACCAATACGCGACATTTGTCCTGACCTCCCTTACCAGACGTAGGCGAGGACTTCGCCCCCGACGCCCTGCTTGGCCGCCTGACGGTCGGTGAGCAGACCGGTCGACGTGGAAATGATCGCCACGCCGAGGCCGCCGAGGACCTTGGGCAGGTTGGTGGACTTCGCGTACACACGCAGACCCGGCTTCGAGACGCGACGCAGGCCCTGCAGGCTGCGCTCACGGCTGGGGCCGTACTTCAGATCGACGACGATGGCCTTGCCAACGGTCGCGTCTTCGGTGCGGTAATCGGCGATGTAGCCCTCACGCTTGAGGATCTCGGCGATGTTCACCTTGATCTTCGAGTGGGGCGCCTTCACCTGATCGTGGTACGCCGAGTTGGCGTTGCGCAGACGTGTCAAGAAGTCTGCGATCGGATCAGTCATGGTCATGGTTAGACCTCGACACCTTTCTCGCTGCGGTTCCCATGCAACATCTCCCGCACTCTCACGCGGTCGATCGTGGGCCTACAACAATTCGGCTGGTCCGGTCGGCACTTACCGACCGGATGAGTTCTCTTACGAGCTCTCGGCACCTGGCACGGTCCCACTCGCGCGCAAGCGCGCAGCGGACACAGATCTGCCCAGGCAACCGCTCTAGTGTAGGCAATGCCCGTGGTCAGGACCAAACCAGGGTGCCGACAGACCAGGGCGATCTCCGTCACGCGGCGGTGTGGCCCGCCCTCGCGCCCGTCTTGTAGGTGATCAGGATCGCGGAGCCGGAGACGACGGCGGCGACGATCAGCATCATCTCACCGCCCACCACCATGCTCATCAGACCGCCGAGCAGGGCGCCGAAGGCGAAGGCCGCGTACTGCGTGCCGTAACCGAGCCAATCGCGCGCACTACCCCCGCTGACATGGCTTTCGATGCCCTGGCTCAGCTTCACCACCGTTCCGGTGGCATAGCTGAGCGGAACAGTGGTCTCGTCGTTCTTGACGAACGCGGTGTTCAGCGCGCCCACCGCGAAGGCGACGAACGCGATCGGGATGAACCCCACCTCCTGCCCGCCGGTGCGGTCGAGCGCGTAGTCGACGAGCGCGGCCACGACGAGCGCCACGGTGGTCACCACGGACGCGCCGTAGTGACCACGGCGCCACACCCGCCGCCGCAGCAGCGAGGCCACGAACACGCCGAGCCCGAACGAGAAGAGCAGCGTGATCGCCCCCGTGGCCAGCAGCTGATCATTGTCGAACCAGCCGAGAACAGCACGCTCGGTATTACCGGTCATAAATGTCACGAAATATCCGGCCGAATGTGTATAAGCCGCCGCTCCGATAAATCCGGCCAGAATAGAAAGAAAGGCGACCATCGGCATCGCACCGGCGGGAATGCCCCGCAGAGCCACCCGGTGGGCCGCGTCACGCTGCTTGTTTTCTGTGGTCAGGGTCACGATCTCACATCCTCTGCTTTACCCTCGGCAAGGGATCGACGCTGACGCCCATCTGCATGCCGCATTGTCACGCAGTGACCCCGACAGTAGCGACGAAATAAAAAGCCGACCAGTACGGAGATCACATTCTCGGGAAAGACACAGGTTTATGAGGCGGCGGTAATGCCGCGGTAACCGAGGAATTCAGCGGATACCACATCCGCTGCCGCGCGAGGAAACCGGCGACCCGCGACGATGCCGCCACACGAGCTGTACCGCTCCTCGAATTGTGTTCGATACCAACCACTTTGCGTTTCGGTAGTCGCCTCTGGCGAGTGTGATAGCTTCGCGAGGTTCGTCGGATCTGCGCAGGAGGCTCGGCCTTTGTCTTCCCACTGTGCGCGCCGCCGGGGCTCGGCATATCTGCTCGCCGTACTGCTCGGGATCGGCGCGCTCGTCACGCCCGCGCGCGCATCGGCCGAACCCTACGTCGACCAGCTCGCCGACGCGGCCGATACCCCGACGCTGGGCTGGGAAGCCTGCTCGGACGGGTTCGAGTGCGCGACAGCCCAGGTGCCGATGGACTACAACAGCCCGCGGGCCGACCGGATCGACCTGGCGGTCATCAAGTTGCCCGCCGCCGATCCCACCCGCCGCATCGGCACATTGTTCGTCAATTTCGGCGGCCCCGGCCCCTCCGGTGTGGATCGCCTGCGCGAGCGGGCCCGCTGGCCGTGGCTGTTCTCCGACGAGCTGCGCGCCCGCTTCGACCTGGTCTCCTGGGATCCGCGTTCGGTCTCGCGCAGCGCGGGCACGCGGTGTTTCCCCAGCGCCGACGAGCAGGCCGCGTACCTCGGTTCGTTCCCCGGCACGCCGACCGAGCCGGGCTCCGAGCCCGCGTTCTTCGCCGCCTCGGCCGATATCGCCGCCCGGTGCGCCGCGAACGCGGGCCCGATCCTGCGCCACGCCTCCACCGCGAACACCGCCCGCGATCTGGACCTGCTGCGACGCGCCGTCGGCGATGAGACCCTCACCTACCACGGCATCTCCTATGGCACCCAGGTCGGCGCGGTCTACGCCAATATGTTCCCCGGCCGGGTCCGCGCGATGGCCTTCGACGGTTCCCTCGACTTCGAGGGCAATATGAACGGTCACGGTGCCGACGGCGTGAATCTGCCGCTCGACACCCGCCAGGGCGTCGCCGCCGGCATCGCCGAAACCTTCGACACCTTCCTCCGTGACTGCGCCGCCGCGGGCCCACGCTGCGCCTTCGCCGAGGGCGACCCGAAACTCAAGTGGATCGCGCTGGCCGAACGAGCCCGCCTCGCGCCGATCACGGTCGCGGGCACGCCGTGGACATTCGGCCAGATAGTGAGCGCCGCGGGTAGCCTCTCCCGTCCCGATACCTACCCCGACCTGGCGATCCTGCTCCAAAACCTCTTCGACGCGGCAACCGTCCTGCCTGCCAGAGTCCCCGACGCTCTCTTCGAGGAGAACCACCCCGCCAATCGCGTCGAGGCCTTCTACACCATCCAGTGCTCCGACAGCACCGTCCCCACCGACCCCGCCGCCTACACCAGGGCAGCCGCCGCCGAAGACCTCCAGTCCCGCTACTTCGGCCGGATCGCCGTCTTCAACGCCACCCCCTGCGCCTTCTGGCAGGCTGAGGACCGGGACCGCTACACCGGCCCGTGGAACCGCGAAACCGCCGCCCCGATCCTCGTCCTCAACAGCCGATACGATCCGGCCACCCCGCTCCGGGGCGCCAAAGCCGGTGCGGCCCAGCTGAACCGGGCCCAGGTAGTCGTCATCGAAGGCGCGGGCCACAGCTCCATGTACGTCCAGAGCACCTGCGCCGAACACCTCAAACGCGACTACCTGTTCACCGCCCAGCTGCCGCCCGCGGGCATCAGTTGCGGAATCGACCGCTCACCGTTCAGCTGAACAGGCAGAGCAGGTCATAGAGCGGCGGCTTCTCCACACTGCCCGTGGAGAACAACAACTGCGCGATCGGCGAGCAGATCAACTGCGTCTCCGACGACCCCGATCCACCCCCGGACCCGGAACCGCCGCTGGGGGCGGCGGAGGCGACAGCAGGCGCCCCGAGGAGCGCGACGGAAAGAACAGCGACTGTGGCGAACTTCTTCATGCGCCAAGAGAACACACCCACCCTCACCAACGGAGTGAAATGCACACATTTCATCCAAAGTCCGTGATATCCCACAGTCCCCCGGAAATGCGCGCGGGCATGAACAACTCCGCAGCAGCTAGCCTTTCAGGACACACATCACGAGGGGGGCGGCACGTGACCTACGACGATCGCGGATGGCATTCGGACTCGACATCGGAACTGGGTCTCGACACCGACGCGGGCGCCACGCACATCGGAATCTTCTACGCGTGGGCAGTCGCCAATGACCTGCACTCGCCGACCGTGCCCGTCTGGGGCGAACCGGAGCAACAACCACGACCGGAGCTGGTGGCCCTGTTCAACCGCACCACAACACCCGGCCGCTATCTGCTCGACCACTGCTGCGGCGAACTCAACCTCGGCGACCTCAACCCCCGCGGCCGAGCTTTCGCCGACGCCGCCTACCGCGCCTACCTGGGCGCCTACGAATACGTCCCCGAAATAGCCCGCCACGAGACCATCTATCACGCACCCGACACCTGGGAAACCTACGAAGCCGTCGCACCACTACTCGACGAGGCCTGGACCGAATGGACTCGCCACCACGAACACTGACCAACCCCGCGCCCAGATCCGTTCCTTCGGGTCGACCGAGCCAGGTTGGATATACTATTTTCAAAACAGATATCAAACGGAGGCTCAGATGGCACGGACAGTGGTCGACCTCGATGACGCCGCGCTAGCCGAGGCGGCTCGATACCTGGGGACAACAACCAAGAAGGACACCGTCAACGCAGCGTTGCGCGAGATCATCGATCGTCGGCGCCGAGCCGAGGCGATCGCCCGGATGCGGGCGATGGTAGCCACTGGCGAGATCGATCTCCCCGAAACCGAGCTTGCACGCCAAGGCAATGAGTCGGCGGCGTGACCGAACGGTTCCTCGCCGACACCAGCGCCCTGGTGCGATTTTTTCGAGGCCAGACTGGTGCGCAATGGGATCAGCTGGCCAGTTCCGGCCTCCTCGGGATCTGCGAACCTGTTCGCCAGGAGTACCTACGCGCCGCTGGCGGGCGTCCCGCTTACTACGAGGCCGCCAGTCTGCTGCACGAGATCTTTCCCTACTTCTCGATGCCCGATTCCTGCTGGGAGGATGCCGCGCAGCTGCAGGATCGCCTCGCCGAGAAAGGCTGGCATCAGTGCGCGAGCCCGGTCGATCTGCTCGTCGCGGTGACCGCCGCACACCACAAATTGACTGTGCTGCACGCGGATTCGGATTTTGAGACTATAGGCCGTCTGACCGGGCAGCCCCTTCAACGCATCGACTGAGATCACCATAACGCGGCAAGGCACGGACTCTCGACCGAGAGTCCGTGCCTTGCTTCGTTATTCGCCTAGGCGGGTGCGCTCACGAGGAGCGCGGGCTCACCAGGAGCTCTTGTGCACGCCCGGGAGCTCACCGCGGTGCGCCATTTCGCGGACGCAGATGCGGCACAGGCCGAACTTGCGGTAGACCGCGTGCGGGCGACCGCAACGCTGGCAGCGGGTGTAGGCGCGGACGGCGAACTTGGGCTTGGCCTCCGCCTTGATGCGCAGTGCTTTCTTAGCCATGTGCTCAGTTCTCCTTGAACGGGAAGCCGAGGTGCTTCAGCAGCGCGCGGCCTTCTTCGTTGTTGGTCGCGGTGGTGACCACGGTGATGTCCATACCGCGCGGGCGGTCGATGGAATCCACGTCGATCTCGTGGAACATCGACTGCTCGCTGAGGCCGAACGTGTAGTTGCCGTTGCCGTCGAACTGCTTCGGCGACAGGCCGCGGAAGTCGCGGATACGGGGCAGCGCGATGGACACGAGACGGTCCAGGAACTCCCACATACGGTCGCCACGAAGGGTGACCTTCGCGCCGATCGGCATGCCCTCACGCAGCTTGAACTGCGCGATCGACTTGGTGGCCTTACGGATTTCGGGCTTCTGGCCGGTGATCAGCTCGAGGTCCTTGACGGCACCGTTGATCAGCTTCGCGTCACGGGCGGCGTCGCCGACACCCATGTTCACGACGACCTTGACGACGCCGGGGATCTGCATCACGTTGGCGTAATCGAACTCGCCGTTCAGCGCGTCCTTGATCTCGGCGCGGTAGCGCGCCTTCAGCCGGGGCTGAGTCTGCTCAGAGGTAGTCATGTCAGATGTCCTTCCCGTTTTTACGGGAGATCCGGACGCGCTTGCCGGACTCTTCGTCGGTGCGGTAGCCGACGCGAGTCGGGTTACCGTCGGAGTCGACGACCATCACGTTGGAAACCTGGATGGGGGCTTCCTGGGTGACGATGCCACCCGAGGACGCGCCACGCTGGTTCGCGGAATCCGCGACGTGCTTCTTGATGCGGTTCACGCCTTCGACGAGAACCTTGCCGGTCGCCGGGAAGGCCTGGATGACCTTGCCCTTGGCGCCCTTGTCCTTGCCCGAAATGACGAGCACGGTGTCACCCTTGTGCACCTTCATGGTCAGAGCACCTCCGGGGCCAGCGAAACGATCTTCATGAAGCGCTTGTCACGCAGCTCACGGCCGACCGGGCCGAAGATGCGGGTGCCACGAGGGTCGTTGTCCGGCTTGATCAGCACGGCGGCGTTCTCGTCGAACTTGATGTAGGAACCGTCCGGACGACGACGCTCCTTGGTCGTGCGAACGACGACAGCCTTGACGACGTCGCCCTTCTTCACGTTGGCGCCGGGGATGGCGTCCTTCACGGTGGCGACGATGATGTCACCGATACCGGCATAGCGACGCGACGAGCCACCGAGCACGCGGATGCAAAGGATTTCCTTCGCCCCGGTGTTGTCGGCGACGCGCAGTCGCGACTCCTGCTGAATCACTTCAGCACCTCCTGGACCTGGATGTATACGTACGCCGGATTGCCGACCCGACGCACATGGTCAGTCACCCTCCGGACGCGCGCCTGCCAGCGGAAATACCTTCCACTGGGGGTTCACTGCCGGATTGCGGGGGCATAGCTCCCGCAGGCAACCGTTCTAGTGTAGGTGAACCCCCAGCGCGAACCGAATCGGGGGCCGGGTCAGCCCGCCACCGGTGCGAGTTCCCACGGTCCGTTGCCCTCGAGGGTGAGGATCTGGGTGTGGTGCTGGTCGACGGTGCTGCGGTGGGCGACCGAGACCACGATGGTATCGGGGACCTCGGTACGGATGAGGCTGTAGAGCGAGTACTCCAGGCCCTCGTCGACGGCGGAGGTGGCCTCGTCGAGGAAGACCACCTTGGGCCGGATCAGCAGGATGCGGGCGAAGGCCAGGCGCTGCTGCTCGCCGGGGGACAGGATCTTCGCCCAGTCGGCCTCCTCGTCGAGGCGGTCGGCGAGGTGGCCGAGATGGACCTTGGCGAGGACTTCACGCAGGGTCTCGTCGGTGACGTCCTCCGCCTTTGCCGGGTATTCGATCGCGGTCCGCAGGTCGCCGAGCGGGAGATAGGGCAGCTGCGACAGGAACAGCGTCTCCGTGCCCGCGGGGCGGCCGACCTCACCGTCGCTGTACGGCCACATCTGCGCGAGCGCGCGCAGCAACGTGGTCTTGCCGCTGCCCGAGACACCCTTCACGACCAGCGCGTCGCTGGGGACGAGCCGCAGGTTCAGATCGTCGATGAGCACTTGACCGTCGGGCTTGCGGACACCGACCTTGTCCAAGCGCAGGGCGTCGTCCAGGTCGACGGCGGCGAGCTTGGGGAGGTCACGGGATTCGTCGGTTGCGGTCAGCAGCCCGTCGAGACGGATGAGCGAGGCTCGATATTCGGCGAAGTCGTCGTAGGAATCACGGAAGAACGACAGCGAGTCCTGGATTTCTCTGAATGCCGTAGCCGTCTGGTTCATGCCGCCCAGGCTGATCGCACCGCTGAAGAAGCGCGGCGCCTGGATGAGGTAGGGGAACAGGTAGGCGGACTGGGAGACGACGAAGTTCCAGCCAACGAACTTGAGCATCCGGTAGACGTAGGCCCACTGGACCCGGATCACCTCGGCGAACCGGGCGAGCAGGCTGGTCTTCTCGACGCCCTCACCCCGGTAGAACGCAATGCTCTCCGCCGCGTCACGCACCCGCACGAGCGCGTAACGGAAATCGGCGGTGGTCCGCTCCCGCAGGAAGTTGATCCGGATCAGCGGGCGACCGATCCAGAAGGCGATCACGGTCGAGATCAGGACATAGGCCATCACGATGACCAACGCGGCCCGGGGAATGGTGACACCGAGAACGGTCATCGGCCCCGACAGATCCCACAACACCTTGGTGAAGGACACGACAGAGACAATGGCCGTCACCGCGCCGAGCGCCAGCGTGCGGGATTGCTCCGTGAACGTGACGGTGTCGGCCTGGATTCGCTGGTCGGGGTTGTCGATCTCGTTGTCGATGAACCGAGCGCGGTAGAACGCACTGCCCGCCATCCAGTCCGTGGTGACACGGTCGGTCAGCCACACCCGCCAGCGGATGTCGAAGGCGAGTTTGGCGTACAGGTACACCAATTCCTTGACCGTCCAGATGGTGATCAACAGGGTGAACAGCTTCGCCGAGTCCCAGAACCCGGTCTTGGCCTCCGAGAGTGCCGCGTCGTCCTTGGCTTTCAAGGCGGACGCGGCGAGCTGGAACGAGGCGAACATATCGTTGCCCCAATAGCTGAGCAGCACACTCAACCGGACGCTCACCAGGGCCATGATCAGCAGGAAAGCGACGAACAGCCAGGTCCTCCAGGCGCCGGCACCGCGGAAGTAATCACCGCTGACAGACCAGAACTGGCGACCCCACTTCGTCAGTCTGAGCAACAAGGCGGCGACGACCACGAAGGCCACCACGGTGATGAGGAAGGCGATCCCGAGCCATTTCGCACTCTCGAACCACTCGACGCTCCAGTCTCTAGACGTCTCCACGCACGCATCCCATCCCATGACGGCCGAAATTCGGCGCAGTCTAACCCGCCGAACGGGTCTGCGCCGGGCCGTGGCTCGGCCCATCGATTGACCACCACAAAACGACGTAGGTTAGCCTTGGCTGACTTATGCTGGAACAGGCCATTCGGGGCCGCTCGAGGAAAATTCCTCGAGATAGAAAGGGACACAACGATGACCACTCGGACTTCACGCGGGTGGCGCCGCACAGCGGTAGCCGTGCTTGCCGGCGCCCTCGCTTTAGGTGGCGTCACGGCATGTAGCTCATCCGACGAAACGTCGACCGGCGGCGAAGCGGTGACCATCACCCACGCCCGCGGCGAGACCACCGTCCCCGGTACCCCGAAGAAGATCGTCGCCCTCGGCAACCAGTGGCTCGACAGCTCGCTGGCGCTCGGCGTGGTCCCCGTCGGCTACATCGACAATGTCTCCGCGGTATCCAAGAGCACCCCGCCGTGGACGCCGGATTCGCTGAAGTCGGCCACCGCCCTCAAGACCACCGGCAATATCGCCGAGCAGGTCGCGGCGCTCGAGCCGGACCTGATCCTGGCCGACCCGTTCATCGCCGATCAGAAGACCTACGACGACCTGTCCAAGGTCGCCCCGACCCTGCCCGCGCTGACCAAGGACGCTGTCACGCCGTGGCAGGACCAGGTCACCGCGCTGGGCAAGGTGCTGCACAAGGAATCCGACGCGAGCGCGGTGATCAAGAAGGTCGACGACAAGGTCGCCGCCATCACCGCGGCCAACCCCGGACTGAAGGGCAAGACCTTCGCCAGCACCTGGCTCGCGAGCCCCTCGCAGCTGATGGTGCTCACCGACCCCAACGACGGCTCGGCCAAGGTGTTCACCGCCCTCGGTATGGGCATCCCGGCCAATCTCACCGCGCTGCCCGCCAACCAGGGCCGACTGGCGCTGTCGCCGGAGAAGATCGACGAGCTCAGCGCCGACCTGCTGCTCGCCGGTTACGCCCCCGGCCTCGACGAGAAGTACCGGCAGCTGCCCGGTTACGCCGATCTGCCGTCGGTGCGCAAGGGTTCGGTCGTGTTCCTGACCACGCAGGAGATCAGCGCGATCAACCAGCCCAGCGCACTGTCGGTGCCGTTCATGCTGGACAAGCTCGCGCCCGCGTTCGCCGCTGCCGCGAAATAGGCTCTGCCCCAGACCGGTTCAACCCTGAGGATCTCACCGTGCTCGCCTCCGCTTACCCCGCCCAGACCCGCTTCGCCTTGCGCGCGGGCGTCACCTGCCTGACGACTCCCGCCGGCGCGGTGCTGCTCAATCCGCCGCGCAACGAGAAGCTGACCGGGCTGGGCGCGGGGGCGCTGCAAGCACTGAAAACCCTGAACCAGGGTCCGGCGACCGCGGCGGAGATGGCCACCGCGGCGGCGGGCGACGACATCACCGCCCTGATGCGCAAGCTCACCGACGGTGGGTGGCTCTCGGTGTCGGTCCGCGACGGCGGCCGCGACCTCTACAGCATCCGCCCCTTCGCCGACCCCGCCCCTCGCCCCACGGTGGCGCTGCCCGCCTGGTCGGCGACCCTGTCGAAATTCGCTGTCCTGCACCGTGACAGCCAAGGCTTCGTGCTCGAACATCCCCGGTCCTGGTGCGACCTGCGCATCCACGACCCGCGCCTGCTCGCCCTGCTCGACGGCCCCCTCGCCGCCGATTCACCGGTGCCCGCCGCCGTGAAGTCCCAGTTCATGGCCGACCTGCAGTGGTGCGGATTCCTGGTCGACGGCGACGAGGAGGAGCGCGAGTTCACCACCCGCTCGTGGAACACCCCCGACCTGTGGTTCCACCGCCGCAGCACCCTCGGCGCGCGCACCGTGACCTGGGACGACTTCGGACCCACCCGCTGGGCCGACGGCCAGTTCCCCGAATTGCCCCTGCGCCGTGCGTCGTTCGACGGCGAGCCGGTGGCGCTGGCGACGCCGGATCTGGTGTCGCTGCGCGTGTCCGATCCGAGCCTGGCCGCCACCATCGAAGATCGCGTCTCCACTCGCGCCTTCGACGACGCCGCCCCCATCACCTCGGTTCAGTTGGGCGAGTTGCTGTTCCGCACCGCCCGCACCCGCGAGGACGGCTCCCGCCCCTACCCCTCCGGCGGTGAGGCCTACGAACTCGAGATCTACCCCGTGGTGCGCAACGTCGCGGGCCTGGAAAACGGCATGTACCACTACGACTCGGCCGACCACGCCCTTCGTCCGGTCGCCGCCGTCGACTCCCCCGCCGTCCAGAAGCTGCTCAAATCCACCTCGGCGACCCTGGCGGGCGGCGCGCAACCCCAAGTCCTGCTGCTGGTTTCGGCCCGCGCGGGCCGCGTGATGTGGAGCTACGAACAGGTCGCCTACGCCAACATCCTCAAGCACGTCGGCGTCCTCATGCAGACCGTCTACCTCGCCGCCACCGCCATGCGCCTCGGCGTCGTAGCCCAGGGCTTCAGCGACACCTCCGCTTTCGCCGCGGCCACCGGCCTCGACGAACTCGAGGAGTGCAACGTCGGCAGCATCATCGTGGGCTCCCCGGCCGGCTGATCTCACCGCCGAATGGTGAGATCTACGTCACATCATGCAACCTCCGGCGTCTGCCGCGCGTCCAAACCTACGACGTGCTTCCTGACAGATCGAGGGTCTCATGAACGACGATTGGTCGGCGCCGACACAGGCATCGAACAACGCTCTGCGCGCGCAGATCGATTCGATGCTGGATACCTTCTCCGCTGAGAAGGCGGCTCTGCTCGACGCCCGGTCCCAGGCCACCCAGCTCGTGACCGCCTGGTCGGCGGACAGGTTGGTCCGCGCCTGCGGCACCATCGCGGGAATCTCCGAGGTCCATATCGAGCCGGACGCCTTCAAACGGTCGACCCCGGAGTCGCTCGGCCGATCGGTGACCGAGGCGATCGCTCAGGTAGCCGCGCAAGCCGCCCAGATCCAAGAGCAAGCCCTCGCCCCGTTGTCGGATCTGAGCGCGAACATGCCGGACCTCCCCGACCTGATCCCGGGCGCCCCCAGCATGAAAGACCTCATCGCCCAGCTGACGCCGCCACCGCCACCGGCCCCCGAACCGGTCACCGACTCACCGCACAGCCTCTTCGATGACACCGACGACGAAGAAGGCGAATACTTCCGCAACCGCGGATACCTCCGATGAGCTCACTGAAAGCCGACCCGCCAGCGCTGCACATTTGATGATCTATCGGGATAGCTGACCGTCGAGGATCGCCGCGAGGGAACAGGTCGATGGGAGCAGGTCGGGCTGGCCGAACGAGTCGGCAAACTCGCGAATGATCTTCGCGAACCACTGTCGCAGTACCTGTTGGAGTGCCAGTCATTGATCACCACGCAGTCGATGGCGGATCCGCTCGATCCGTCGCGCGATCATGGCGTACCTACCGGGATATCCAGTGACGGAACCTGGGTATGGCCCACCTATTGGGGCTATTTCGTCGAGGAGTACCGCATAGAAGTACAGGATTGGGTGTTCCCGAGTCGATCGCGTCGGTCGGCAGGCGTCGCGACGATCATTTCTGCCTGGTGCCGGCGGAAGACTGCACGGTCGAGGCATTCTGGTACGAACGCGGCGGCAAGCATGACCTCTGCGTCTACGACAACGAATCTGCTGCCTGCTATGGGTTTCTCGGCTTGATCGGCGGTGGTCTCGACGGCTCCCAACCGCTGAAACCGGGCACCGGTACGGCCGGCTCCGTGGGCGGGGCACCGATCACCAGTCCCGCGGTCCAGTCGTTGCTCGACGGCGCCGATCTGTTCGGCGGAGTTCGCGAAGCCCGATGGGCGCGAGAATTCGTAGTACCGGAGGATCTCGGCGCGTCCGCGGGCAGACGCCTTCTCCGCTGGCCCGACCCGGTGCTGCACCCGGACGGCTTCGCGACCCCGACCGGCCGCACGCCGATCCAGCTCGAGCCTGGTCGGATAATGGACTCGTTCGGCACCACCTTCACCCGCTTGCTCTACGACATGGGAACGCCCTTCGGCGCGCGTTCACTGCCGATCGACTACGCCGAATCCGGCTACCGCCGATGGCGAGTCCTTACCCCGACACCGGTGTGGTCCGGTCCGGTCGCACCGTGGTTCGGCCAGACTGGCGGCGGTCATCAATACTTCACCCTGATACCGGTCGTCGACCTGGTCGGTGCGGGATTCGTCGAGGAGATGGCACTGTGAGCGGAGGCGACGACATCTTCTCCCAGAACCCGATCACTCAGCTGTCATTGTTCTCCCACGTCCACGCGCCGGCCTCCTTGATCTCCGACGGTGAACTGCGCGAACAGGCTTGGTGCCTGATTCAGGCAGCAGACGGCTGGTGGGACGTCTTCTACTACGAACATGGTTCCCGAACCACCGACATCGGCCGCGCCAAGTCCCGTCTCGCTGCCCTCCGGCTACTCGGCGGGCGTCTGCTCTACACCGACATCCTCAATCGAGCCGCCTCATAGCGCCGACGTGACCGGTTCGCCTGGCTGGTCGCCGTGCGCCCAGCCGACGAAGTGGTCACGCGGCGCCGATATCGTCGGTCGCCGCCTACCCGTTCACCACGTCGGCGAGGGTAAGAATCGCCTGCTCCCAGAGTTCGGCGAAGCGCGCGGCCTGGTCTTCGGTGAACAGGGATGCGCTCCAGCGGAAGTTGGTGGTCAGGGCTGGGCCATCGGGGGTGGTGCCGATGCCCGCGATCACGTCGATCGCGTAGCGCAAGGGAAGGTCGGGTTCGGGGTCGAGGGGTAGGGCCTGGTCGTGTTCGCCGACCAGTAGGGACCAGGGGTCGGATTCGTTGCCGCTGAGGTCGATTCGGCCGAGGTAGTTGAATTCGACCTGGGGTTCGGCGGCGGAGCGGAGTTCCGCCGCGCGGTTGACGTAGCGCAGCAGGCCGTAATCGAGTCCCTGGTTGGGGATTTCGCGCAGGTGGGTCGAGACGGAGTCGAGCAGGGTGCGGGCGGCGGCCGGGTCCGCTTGCGCGCGGGTGATATCCACCGCGTGGTCGCCGACGCCGAGGCGGACGGGGTAGACGCTGGTGAACCAGCCGAGAGTGTTGGCCGTGTCGGTGTCGAGGGTGGTGTCGGCGCGGCCGTGACCCTCCATGGCGATCAAAGCGCCTGCGGCCGGGTCGTTTCCGTTGTCGGCGTGCAGCGAGGCCATCGTCATGGTGAGGGCGGTGAGCAGGAATTCGCGCACGCCCTCGTCCTTGCCGACGTGGTCGAGGAGGCGGTCGGTGACCGCGACGGGGGTCGCGACCGTGGTGACGCGCAGGCTCGACCAGGTGTCGGTGGCCGGTGCGGGGTGCCGGGAGCCGAGCGCGGCATCGGGCTCGCTGACCTGGGTGGTCCAGTAGTCGCGCTGGGCGAGGACTTCCGGTGCGGACGCACGCTGCCACATGGCCTCGGACCACTGCCGGTACGAGGTGAACTCGGGCAGCATCTTCGGCGTCACGCCCGCGCTGATCTGCTGCCAGGCGGCAGCGAGGGCGTCGAGCATGATGTGCCAGGACACGACGTCGACCGCGAGGTGGTGGACCGTCAGTAACAGTATGTCGCCGGATTCACCGTCGGTGTCTCGGCGGGCTCTGCTGGAATCCGCACTGCGAAGGGTGGCCACGTCGATGTCGGCGGCCGAGCCGACAGCGGAGGTGGCCGAGCCGGACACCGCACCCGGGAACCACACCGCGCGCACCATGTCGCCCGCGCGGGGATCGATGGCGTCGTTCGCGATTCGCGCGAATTCGGTGATAGCCGAGTCGAGTTCGGCGCCGACGAGATCTCGGGGTGCTTCGATCACCAGCTCGCCCGCACGCACCGCGCCGGGGGCGCGGGTGACCATGCGCGGGCCGTCCGGTGTGTCGGTGAGCACCGCGCGCAAGGTGTCGTGGGTATCGAGCAGTGCCTGGAGGGTGGAGGCCAGTGCCGCACGGTCGATTCCGCTGGGCAGACGCAGCAGCGCGGCCTGGGTGAAGCGGCGATAGTTGCCGTATTCGTACATCCAGGAGACCACCGGCAACGGCGGGACCACGCCGTAGGCGTCGGCACCGGACTGCGCGGCGGCGGCCGGTGCGTCGTCGACGGCGGCGGCGAGTTCGCGGATGGTCGGGCAGGCCAGCACCATGCGCGGATTGAGGGCGAGGCCGCGGCGACGGGCCTTGTTGACCAGCGAGATCGCGACGATGCTGTCCACGCCGAGTTCGTAGAAGTCGGCGTCGATGCCGGGGGCGCGGCCGTCGAAGAGTTCGGCGAACAGTTCGCTGAGCGCGATCTCGGTGGGTGTCTCGGCGGTGGCGTTGCTGTGCGCGACCGCCAGCGACTGCTCGGCGAGTTCGTTCAGCGCGTGGCCGTCGAGTTTGCCGTTGACGTTCACCGGCAGCTGGTCGAGCACGACGATGCGCGCGGGAATCATGTACGTGGGCAGGCGTTGTGCGAGATCGGCGCGCACCCGGGCGACGATCACGGCGCGACCTGCCTTGCCGACCACGAAGCCGACCAGCGACGCGCCACCGGCGCGGCGCACGACGGTCACCGCGGCGGTGTCGATATCGGCCGAGCGGCGCAGCGCGGTCTCGATCTCGCCGACCTCGATGCGGTAACCGCGCACCTTCACCTGGGCATCGGCGCGGCCCAGGTAACCGAAGCGGCCGCCGGGCAGCCGACGCACGAGGTCGCCGGTGCGGTACATGCGCGCACCGGGGCGCGTCGGATCGGCGACGAACCGGTCCGCGGTGATGGCGGGTTTGCCGAGGTAGCCGCGGGCCAGCTGCACGCCGGACAGATAGAGCTCACCGACGATCCCCGGCGGGACCGGGTGCAGGCCCGAGTCGAGGACGTAGCCGACCATGCCGCCGTTCGCGGTCCCGATGGTGGGGATTTCCGAGGTGGCGACCGGCGCCACTACGGCCTCGACGGTGGTTTCGGTGGGGCCGTAGCAGTTGTACACAGCCGTCCCGGGGAGTGCGCGCAGTCGTGCCCACAGGGCGGTGTCGATCGCCTCACCGCCGAGTGCGAGCACCGACAGTTCGCGGTCGAGCAGGCCCGCTGCCGCCAACTGGGCGAGCATCGACGGGGTGGTATCGATCATGTCGATGTCGAATTCGGCCATGCCGGAGACGATTCGGTGCGCGTCGCGCATTTCCTCGGCGTCGAACAGGTGCAGCGCCTGCCCGGCGAAGAAGCCGACCATCGGCTGCCAGGAGGCGTCGAAGCCGAGCGACCAGGCGTGCGCGATGCGCAGGGGGCGGCCGAGCTTGCGCATCGCCGGACGGTAGAAGCGCTCCAGGTGATCGGCGAAGTAACCCGCCAGGGCGGTGTTCGTGCCGACGACGCCCTTGGGCTCGCCGGTCGAGCCGGAGGTGAAGATGATGTAAGCGCCGTGGTCGAGTTCACGACGCACGGTGGGGGCCTGTGCCGGCCGGGCCGCGATCCGCGCCAGGACTGCGGGCTCGTCGAGCGCCAGCACCTGGACCGCGTGCCGATCGGCCTGCGGTATGACACGAACAGCGACATCCGAACCGCCGGCACCGCCCGCGCTGTCACCATGGCGATCGATCTCCCCGCCGAGAGGCGCGGCACCGTCGACGGACACAGTGTCGAGGGTCGTCGCGTCCAGCAGCGCGCGGTCCGCGCCGAGGACGACAGCGAGCGTCGGGTTCGATTGGCGCAGAACCGATTCGATGCGCCCGGCCGGGAGTGAGATGTCCACCGGCACATAGGCGGCGCCCGCGGCGAAGGTGGCCATGATCGCGATGATCGCGCGCGGTCCGCGCGGCAGCATCAGGGCGACAACGGTTTCCGGGGTGACGCCGTGTGCGGCGAACTCCCCCGCCATTCGGCAGGCTTGCTCGTGCAGCGCGCGGTAGGTGTACACCTCGCCGGAGGTGGTGGTGAGGGCGATCGCGTTCGGGTCGGCGGCCACCTGCCGCTCGAACAGCTCCCACGGGGTGGCAGACGGGGCGTCGGTGAGATCAGCCGCGCCGCTGATGAGTTCGGCATGCTCGGACGCGGTGAGCAGATCGATCGCCTCGGTGGTCGCGGCGGCGTCGAGCGAGGGCAGCGTGCGCAGAATGGTGAGCATGCGAGCGCCGAGGTCGGCGGGGTCGAGATGGCCGAGCAGGGCGGGGATCGCCTCGACGAGGACGAGGAGTTCACCGTCGCTCAGATGCGAGACGACCGTGAGCGGGTAGTGCGCGAGGCTTTCCATCTCGATCGGCCGGAACCGGGCGCCGTCGGGCGTGGTGACCGTCTGGATGGCGTCGTCGATGGGGGCGTTCTCGAAGACGAACAGGGTGTCGAACAGGGCGCCGTGACCGGCCGCGCGTTGCAGGGTCGACAGGCTGAGATATCCGATGTCGCGCATGGTTGCCGAATCACGTTGCAGGCGTGCGCATTGCGCGACGACCGGCTCGGCGGGGTCGAGGCGGTGCACCACCGGGACGGTGTTGATGAACAGCCCGACCATGCCTTCGACGCCCGACAGCTTCTCGGGGCGGCCGGAGATGGTGGTGCCGTAGACGACATCACGGCGGTCGGTGACGCGGCCCAGTAGCAGCGTCCAGGCGAATTGGACAGCGGTGTTCAGCGTCATCCCGTTGGCCCGCGCCCACTGCTGTAGTCGCGCGGTTTCGTTGCCGGACAAGCGGAGTCGCGTGGTCCGCGGAACGGCGGAACCGCGATCGCCCGCGCCGTCGGCCACGACCAGCGGCGCGCTGACCTGCCCCAGGTACTCCGCCCAGCGGCGGGCCGCGGCGTCGTGGTCTTGCGCACCGAGCCAGCCGATGTAGTCGCGGTAGGGCCGGGGCGCGGCCAGCCCGTCGAGGGTGCCGCCCGCCCGGTAGACGGCGAGCAGTTCGGTGAAGAACACCGCGACCGCCCAGCCGTCCATCAGGATGTGGTGCGCGGTCAGGATCATCCGCTTACGCGGTTCCGGTGCGTCGGTGACGTCGAGCAGCAGCACCCGCAACGCGGGGCCACGGCTCAGCGCGAACGGCACGCGGCGCTCGGACTCGGCGATCGCGTCGAATTCAGTGGAGAGCGCGGCCCGTTCGGTCCACGGCAGCTCGGCGCGCGAGGGGATGATCTGCACCGGCTTGGGCACATCGGTGTCCCAGAACGCCGCACGCAGGTTCGGATGACGATCCAGCATGGCCTGCGCGCTGCGGCGCAGCAGGTCGGTGTCGAGCGGTCCGTCGATATCGACCACGAACTGCATCGTGTACAGGTCGATCTCGGTGCCCGTCAGCCGCGACAGGGAGAACAGCCCCTCCTGCAGCGGGCTCAGCGCGAGTACGTCTTCGATCTGCGGCGCACTCATACTGCGTCCTCTCCTAGCTTCGTGGTCGGGCCGAGGCAACCGATGTCGGCGCTCATCCCTGCGTGGACCAGGCGGCCGTCAGCGCGGACAGAGCGTCGGCTTCCAGACCCGACGCGCTCATCGGCGCGTGCGAAACCTGTTCGGGTTCATCGGCTCGAGCCCCGCCTTCGGCGGCAGCGGCGTCGACGGCAGCGGCCAATTCGGTGATCGTGGCGCATTCGAAGACCATCTGCGGCGACAGCGGCAGGCCGAGGGCATCGGCGCGGGCCGACCACTGGATGGAGATGACGCTGTCGCCGCCGAGGGCGAAGAAGTTGTCTTCACCCTCCACCTCGTCGATTTCCAGCAGTTCCTCGATCAGCGCGATCAGGGTGCGCTCCGTGTCGGAATCGGTCGCCGCACCGGCGGCGACGGCACTCGCGGCCACCGGGGCGGGTGCGGCCAGCAGGCGCTCGAGGTCCGGGGCCGCCAGCACACGCAGGTCGGCGACCGGCAGGTCCGGCGTCTCGGCGAAGGCGCGCAGGGTGGCGGCGAGCGCGTCGGCGATCAGCGCGGCCGTGGCCGGGTCGTACAGATCGGCGTTGACGACGACGCGAACATCCATACCGCCGTCGGCGGTCACGTTCAGGCTCAGGTTCAGATCGAGGAACGAGACGTCGAAGTCGGCGGGCAGCACGGTGACGGTGCTCGCCCCCGAGGTCGCGAACGGGAGCGTGGTCGGTGCCCAGTCGGCGCCACGGAAGTGGATCATGGACTGGAACAGCGGGTTTCGCGAACGCGAGCGACGCGGGTTGAGCGCTTCGACCAGGCGCTCGATGGGCAGCTCCTGGTGGGCGTTGGCGTCGAGCACCACATCGCGCGCCCGGATCACGGTCTCGCGCAGGGTCGGCGCGTTCGACAGGTCGTTGCGCAGCACGACCATGTTGGCGAACAACCCGATCAGGGCGGTCGTCGCCGGATCGGTGCGCGCCGCGACGGGAGTGCCGAGGGTGATGTCGGTGCCACCGCCCAGGGCGTGCAGCAGGGTGGCGACCGCGGCCTGGCACACCATGAATTCGGTGGCGCCACTGCGAACCGCGAGCGCTTCGAGCCCGGAGCGCACGGCGGCGGGCAACGAGAAGTTCACCACTTCACCGCGCTTGCCCAGCACCGGCGGACGCTGCCGGTCGTGGGCGACCGCGATCTCCTCGGGCACACCGGCGAGCGTGGCCCGCCAGTAGTCGATCTGGTCCGTGGCGAACGCGCTCGGCGCGGCCTGGTCGAACAGTTCGCGCTGCCACAGCGCGTAATCGGCGAACTGGACCGGCAGCGGCGCCCAGCTCGGGGCGCTGCCCTGCTCGCCGCGGGCCCGGTAGGCCGCGGTGAGGTCGTCGAGCAGCACGCCGAAGGACGCGTGGTCGGCGACGATGTGGTGCACCAGCAGCGAGAGCACGTGGGTGTCCGCGTCGAGCACGAGCAGTTCGGCGCGGATCAGCGACTCGCCGTCGAGCGTGAAGTGGTAGCCGGCGATCTCGGCGAGCGCCTCGGTGAGCTGATCGGCGGCGATCTCCCGCACCGGCAGCGGGACCGGCGCGGCGGGATGCACCACCTGGTAGGGCAAGCCCTCGTGTTCGGGGAAGGTGGAGCGCAGCGACTCGTGCCGGGCGACCACGTCGTCGAGCGCGGCGCGCAGGGCCGCGATGTCGAGGTCGCCGTCGAAGCGCAGGGCCAGCGGCAGGTTGCCGACCGAGCCCGCGCCCTCCATGCGGTACTGGAACCACATCGCCAGCTGCGAGTACGACAGCGGAACGCGGTCGCCGCGCGGACGCCCACCGATCGCGGGACGATCGGACCGCCCCGGCCCGGCGGGCACGGAATCGGCTGTCACGGTCGTGCTCTCGGCGGGAGCGTCCTCGACATCGCTGTCGACCGCGTCGAGGTCGAGGTCGAATTCGGCCAGGAAGCGGGCAACCAGGTTGGCGGCGAGCGCGGCGGGCGTCGGGCTGTCGAAGATGACGCGGACGTCGAGTTCGACGCCGAATTCCGCGCGGATCTGGGCCACCAGGCGGGCCGCGAGCAACGAGTGCCCGCCGAGTTCGAAGAAGGAGTCCTCCGCGCTGACTTCGTCGAGGTTGAACAGACCGCCGAACAGCGCGCACACCTTGCGCTCGGTGGCCGTGGCCGGGGCGCGGTGGGTGCGCGTCACGGCGGGGGTCGCCGCGGGCAGGGCGCGCTTGTCGAGCTTGCCGTTGACGGTGAGCGGGATCTCCGCGATCACCGCGAACGCGCTGGGCACCATGTATTCCGGCAGTCCGCCCGCCGCGAACGCGTGGACCTGTTCGAGGTCGATGGAGCCCTCGGCGGGCACCACATACGCGGCGAGCATCGCGCCGATGGCGGGGTCCTCGGTCACCACGACAACGCAGTGGGCGACGGCGGGATGCGCGGCGATCGCGGCCTCGACCTCGCCGAGCTCGATCCGGAAACCACGCACCTTCACCTGCTCGTCGGCGCGACCGACGAACTCGAGCTCACCGAAGCTGTTGCGGCGCACCAGGTCACCGGACCGGTACATGCGGGCACCCACCGCGGGGCCGCCCTCGGCCGCCGCGAACGGGTCGGCGACGAAGCGTTGCGCGCTGAGCGCGGGGCGGTCCAGATAGCCGCGCGCGAGCTGATCGCCGCCGAGGTAGAGCTCACCGACGACGCCGTCGGGCACCAGCTGCAGCGCCTCGTCGAGGACATAGGTGTAGACGTTGCGGTTGGGGATGCCGATCGGCACCACACCGGTGCCCTGCGGACCCTCGACCGGCATATGGGTCGAGCAGACCACGGCCTCGGTGGGCCCGTAGTGGTTGCGGAGTTCGGCTTCGAGCGTGTTGAAGAACCGGTCGGCGACCTCGCCGGGCAGTGCCTCGCCGCCGACGGGGATCTGGCGCAGCGACTGCCACTCACTGATCTCGGGCAGCAGCAGGAACGTGCTCAGCATCGACGGCACCATGTGCAGCACCGTCACCTGGCGGCGGGTGATGAGGTCGGCGACGTAGCGGATATCGCGGAAAGCGTTGGGCTTGGGCACGATCAGCTGCGCGCCGACCGTGAGCGTGATCGCGATGTCGACCAGCGAGGCGTCGAAACTCACCGACGACGACTGCATCAGGCGGTCGGCCGCGGTCATGTTCCAGTCCGCGGTGAAGCAGACGATGTGTTCGGCGATCGCGTTGTGCGGCACCGGAACACCCTTGGGTTTGCCGGTGGAGCCGGAGGTGTAGATGACGTAGGCCAGGTTCGCGGGCAGCAGCGGACGCAGCCGCTCGGCGTCGGTGGGCGCCGTCGCGGGAAGCGCGGCCGCCATCTCCTCGGCGGCGGCCAATTCGACCGCGCCGAGCAGTAATCGAGGATTCGCGTCCTCGACCAGGTACTCGATGCGGTCCTCCGGGTAGGCCGGGTCGATCGGCAGGTACGCGCCGCCGGCCTTCAGCACCGCGAGCACGGCGACGATGAACTCCACCGAGGTGCCGAAACGCAGGCCGACGAGGTCCTCGGTTCCGATCCCCTGGCCGATCAGCCAGTGCGCCAGGCGATTCGCTCGCGCGTGCAGCGCGCCATAGGTGAGCTCGGTGTCGTCGGAGAGCAGGGCGAGCGCGTCGGGGGCGGCGGCCGCGGCCGACTCCAGCAGCGCGACAAGGGTGGTCGCCGGCTCGTCGACGAGGAGGCCGTGCGAACGATCCAGCAGGGCGGCGCGATCGGTGGCGCCGAGCATGTCGAGGTTGGCGAGCCTGCGGCGCGGCTCACGCAACGCGCTGTCGAGCAGCTGACCGAAGTGGGCGAGCAGCTGGTCGACGAGAGTTTCGGCGAGCACATCGGTCTGGTACTCGGCTTCCACCACCGCGGTGCCGTCGGCCTCGAGCACGATGGCCAGCGCCAACGGCACCTGCGCGCTCGCGGCGCCGAGTTCGAGCTGGGTGGAGCTCACGCCGTCGATGGCGAATCCGTCGGCGCTCTTGCGCACCGAGAAACCGAGGCGGACCAGCTGATCCATGCCGTCGCGACCCGCCACCCGATCCGGGTTCGCCTCGCGCACGACACGATCGATGCCGACACCGCGATGGGCGAAGGCGCCGGTGCAGGTGTCGCGGACCGAGGCGACGAGCTGGGCGAAGTCGGCGTCGGCGCCCATGGTGGCGCGCAGCAGCAGGGTGTTGCCGAAGTAGCCGATGAGCTGTTCGGTGCCCGCGGGGCGATCGGTCACCGGGATGGAGACGAGGAAGTCGTCGGCGGCGGTGTAGCGGTGGATCAGGGCGTCGAAACCGGCGAGCAGCACCATGAAGGGGGTCGCGGCCTGCTCACGGGCGAACTGTTCGGTACGCGCGACCAGCTCGGCCGAGAGCCGATGGGTGCGGCGCTGCGCGCCGCGACCGGGGGTGGCCGAGGCGGAGCCGGGCAGTTCGAGGGGTTCGGGCTGCGGGCGAAGGGCCTCGCGCCAATACGCCACATCGGCCTCGGCGGGTTCTTCGGTCGAGGCGATCGCGGCGAACTGCACGGTGTCGGGGCCGGCGTCGGTGCCCGGCTGCCCGGCCAGGTACGCGGCGTTCAGTTCGGCGAAGAACACCGCCCAGGAATCGTCGTCCCAGGCGATGTGGTGGATGGTGAGAAGCACGACGTGCTCGTCGGACCCGGTGCGGATCAGCGTCGCGCGCAGCGGCAGTTCGGTGCCGAGCGCGAAGGGACGACCGAACTCGCGCTGGGCCAGCACCTCCACCCGCAGGTCACGACCCGACTCCGCGAGCTCGGTGAGGTCGTGGGTCGACCATTGCGCCGTCACATCGTCGGCGAACACCTGGTACGGGGTGCCGTCGACGTCGGCGCCGTAGGTGGTGCGCAGGATGTCGTGGCGCGCCACCACCTGATCGAACGCCGCGTGCAGACGGTCGGCGTCGAGCGGACCGGTGAGCCGGTAGGCGACGCAGATATTGAGGGCGGTGTCGTCGGTGTCGCGGGTCTGCAGGAACCACATCCGGCGCTGGCCGGGCGTGAGCGGACGGCGCTCCCCCACCGGAATACGCGGTGTGGCAACGGGTTCGGCGCTCACCACGGACATGCCGCGTTCGCGCAGCCGCTGCTGCAGCAGCAGTTTGCGGCGCTCGGCGACGGACAGGGTGGCTTCGGTGTCAGACATGTTCTCTTCGGCCCCTCAGCCCTGGTTGGTGTTCTGTGCCATGAGCAGCACGACATCATCGAGTGACGCGCCGCCGAGAATCGCCGCGACCGGCAGGTCGCGATCCAGTTCGGCCTTCACGCGCTTGCGGAAGTCCAAGGCCTGCAAGGAATCGAGGCCGAGTGCGACCAAGGGCATGGTGGCGTCGATGGATTCGGCGCTGTCACCGCCGATCACCTTGAGCAGTTCGGTGCGCATGCGCAGGTCGAGCGGGAAACTGTCGACCGATGCGGCGGGCGCCGGGACGGCGACAGCCGCGACCGCACTCACCGATTCGGCGGGCGCCTGCGCCACCTGCGGTGTGGGCGAGGCGGATTCGAGACCGGTGAGCACGCTCGCCTGGCCGAACGCGCCGAGCACCTCGCGCAGGAAGTCCCAGTCGGCGGCGATGATCATGCCGTCGCGCACCGGCGCCGCGAACCCGGCCTCGATCGCGTCGGCGGGCACCATCGGGAACACGCCTGCCTCTTCGACCCGGGCGAACCCGGCGTCGTCGAGCGGACCGGCCACACTCCACAGACCCCACTGCAGGCTCGCGGCGGCGATGCCGCGCGCACGCAGCCTCCGGGCCGCCACGTCGAGCATGCGGTTGGTCACCGCGTACAGGACCTGTCCGCGTCCGCCCAGCGTCGCCGCCATCGACGAGCACAGCAGCACCCGGCAGTCCACGGTCAGGGCGATCGCGTCGATCAGGTTGTCGAGGCCGCGCAGCTTCGCGGCAGCGGCGGTGCGCACGGCATCGTCGGTGATCTGGTCGAGTTCGGCGTCCACATAGTTGACCGCGGCGTGAATCACCAGGTCGACCGGGCGATCGGCGATCTCGGCACCGAACGCCTTCGCGGCGTCGACCTCGCTGACATCGCAGGACCGCACCACGATCTCGGTCGCGCCGATTCCGCGCAGCCGAGCCAATTCCGGTGCCAGCGCGTCGGTTTCGCCACTGCGGCTCAGCAGGGTGACGCGTCCCGCGCCGGTGCGTGCCAAGTGATCGGCGAACCGCAGACCCAGCTGACCGGTGCCACCGACGATCACCACGTGATCGAGATCCGCACCGAGCGAGCCGGTTTCATCGGTCGGGTCAACGACCAAGCGCTTGACGAACAGCTTGCCCGCGCGCAGGGCCAGTTCGGCCTCACCACTGGAGTGCACCGCGCCGACGATCTTGGTGGCCTGGGCGGGTGCGGATTCGTTCACGGCGAGGTCGAGGTGCCGGAAGAGGATTCCCGGGTTCTCGATCCCCACACTGCGGAATCCCGCGCTGACGCCCGATTGGAACAGCCCGGGAACCGGGTCACCCTCGTGCACCGTCTCACCGCCGACGGTCAGCAGCCAGCACTCGCCACCGGGGCGCAGCGCCGACAACGCCGGAGCCCACGCACGCTCGGCGTAGAACCGCGCCAGCGCGTCGATCGCACCGGCACTGTCGTCGTCGCCGGTAGCGGGCAGCAGCACCACCACGGAATCAGCGAATCCCGGATCGCCATCGGTCGCGAGGACACGCGCGTCGGCGCCGTGGCGGTCGGCCGCGGCGAGCAGCGCGGCGGCCAGCTCGGCGCAGTCACCCGTGTGGTCCACGACGAGCAGACTGCGCGGTGCGGTCAGCGCGCGGCGCTGCACCGGCAGCCACTGTTCCACCAGCCGTTGCGGTTTCGGAGTGGTGACGACGAGTTCGGCGGGCGTCTCGTTGGCGCCGAGCGGAGCCCACAGGCGCTTGGCGTTGGTGACGGTGTGCGGGAAGTCGCGCAGCGGCAGGGTGACGGTGTCGTCGACGCGCAGCGCGTCCCAGCGGTAGCCGAGATCGAGGACGGCGACCTGGGCGAGATTGCGGGTGAATTCCGAGAGCCCGTCCGCGGTGCGCAGCGACGTGCCGAGGACACGGAAATCACGCGCGGGCAGACCGGGACGATTCGGGACCAGGCTGAGGTTCTCCTGGATGGCCAGTTGCAGCACGGGATGCTCGGCGACCTCGATCAGCAGGTCGATGCCGTCACTGCCCGCGCTCACCACGGCACGGTCGAACCGAACGCGGTTGCGCAGGTTCCAGAACCAGTACTCCTCCTGCTTGAGCTCGGGCGTGATCGCCTCACCGAGAGTTGCTCCATAGCAAGTGATCTCGGACGCGACGAAGTTCGGCGCGCTCATCTCGTCGCCGAGGAAGCCTTCGAAATCGGTCCGCACCTCGGCGACGATGGAGGTGTGCGCCGGGAAGGCGACCCGGATCTCCCTGGCGAACTGACCGCGCGCGGTGGCGGCGGCCACCAGATCCACGACGGCGCCGCGTTCACCGGAGATGGCGATGATGTGCGGCGAGTTCACAACCGCGAGCTCGGCCCACCCCGAGTGCCTGGCCATCAGGGCTTCCACGCTCTCGCGGTCCATCCCGAAGACCGCCATCGAATAGCCGCGCGGGGACAACCGGTCCGCGAGCAGGGCGCGATGGGTCACCGCGAGCACCGAGTCACGCAGCGTCATCACGCCGGAGACCGCACCCGCGGCGAGCTCGCCCTGACTGTGGCCGATGGTCGCGTGCGGGTCGACGCCCGCCGCACGCCACAGCGCGGCCAGGCCCGTCATGTGGAACATCAACGCGGGCTGTACTTCCCACACCGTGTCCTCGTACTGCCCTTCGTGGCCGAGCAGATAGTGCAGCGGCTGGGAATGACCGAAGCGTTCGGCGTGGATGGCGGCGCATTCGTCGACCACGGCGCGGTAGTCGGGCGACAGCTCGTAGAACGTCGCGCCCATACCCGGCCGCTGGCTGCCCTGACCGGGGAAGACGAACCCGACCCGGCGCGCGCTCGCCGCGACGTCGCCGGACACGACCGACGGGTGCTCGGAGCCGGTCGCGATCGCGTCGAGCGCGGGGAGCAACTCTGCACTCGTCCCCGTCGGCGCGGCCAGGATCAGCGCCCGGCGGCGCCGGGGCACCCGAGTGCGAAACAGCATGTCCGCCAACCGCTGCGCGGGTACCTCGGGGTGCGCGGCCACGTAGTCACGCAGGGCGGCGGCCTCGGCGCGCAGTCCGTCGACGCTGTCGGAGGACAGCAGCACGGGAACGCTGCCGTCGGGTAAGCGGTACTCAGCCATGGTTGGTCTCCTCCAGCACCGGCAGGCCGACGATGGCGTGCGCGTTGGTTCCCGCGACGCCGAACGAGGACACCGCGGCGTAACGCAGTCCGTCCGCGCGCGGCGCCCAGTCGGTGAGTTCGGCCGCGAGACGCAAACTGGTCGCATCCCAGTCGATCTCGGTGTTGGGCGCGTCGGCCCACAGGCTCGGGGCGATGGCGCCGTGCGCGCCGCACAGCAGCACCTTGATCAGCCCGAGCATCCCCGACGCCGCCTGGGCGTGGCCGGTGTTGGACTTCACCGAGCCGAGCAGGGGTCCGTCGGTACGGTCCGGGTTGCCGTAAGTCGCCGCCAGCGCGGTCAATTCGAGTGGGTCGCCGACCGCGGTACCGGTGCCGTGCCCTTCGATCAGGCCGATGTCGTCGGCACTGATTCCGGCCGCGGCGACCGTGTCCTCGATCAGCCGCTGCTGAGCGCTCGCGCTCGGCACCGCGATCGGGGCGCCGGACCCGTTGTGGTTGACCCGCGAGCCGAGCAGCTGCCCGTAGATCCGGTGGCCCAGCGCCTTCGCCCGTGATTGCCGTTCCAGCACGATGACGCCAGCGCCCTCGGCCCACAGGGTGCCGGTCGGGTCGGCGGCATAGGAGCGGCAGTGGCCGTCGGTGGCGAGGGCGTTGTTCTTGGAGAACTCGTAGAACGCGCCGGGCGAGCCCATCACGCACACCCCGCCCGCCAGCGCCCACTCGCACTCACCCGCGCGGATCGCCGAGGCCGCCTGATGCACGGCGGTCAGCGACGACGCGCACGCGGTGTCCACGCTGATCGAGGGCCCGATCAGGCCGAGGCCGTGCGAGATACGCCCGGCGACGGCGCCGAGGGCGGTGCCCGTCGCGCGGTAACCGCTGTACTCGTTCACCGACCCCACCCGTGGCCCGTACTCGACCGTCGAGACGCCCATCCACACACCGGCCGAATCACCGTCGAGCAGGCCGGGATTGAGGCCCGCGTGTTCGAGCGCCCGCCAGGCGACTCGCATGGCCACGCGCTGCTGTGGATCCATCGCCACCGCTTCGCGCGGGGTGATGCCGAAGAACTGCGCGTCGAACTCGGTCGCGCCGTCGAGGAACCCGCCCGCGTCGCGGACCGGCGCCCAGCCTTCGAGCCTGCCGAGGGCGAACAGTTCGTCGAGCGGCCAGTCACGGTCGCGCGGGAACGGGCTGATCAGTTCACGTCCGGACGCGAGCGCGGACCAGAAGTCGGGCAGGGTCTCGACGCCGCCGGGGGCCTCGATGCCCATCCCGACGATCACGATGGGATCGGAGTTCATCGCGCGAGCGCCTGTCCGATGAGGGCCTCGGCGATGCCGTCGATGTTCTCGTCGAGGTAGAAGTGGCCGCCCTCGAACAGGTTGACCTCGATCTCGGCGGTGGTGCTCTGGTCCCAGCCGTAGAGGTCGCGCGGTCCGACGAACGGGTCGTCATCGCCACCGAGAACCAGCACGGGCGTCGCGACAGCCACATCGGGTCCGCAGGAGTAGGCGTCGAAGGCGCGGTAGTCGGCCTTGAGGACGGGCAGCGCCATCCGCATCACCTCACGGCTGGCCATCACGTCGGCGCCGGTGCCGTTGAGCGCGCTCATGTGGTCCAGCAATTCGTCGTCCTCGGTGGGATGCGCTGGGAGCTCGGCGATTCGGTGCGGTGCGGCGGCAGCGGAGACCACCAGCAAACGCACGGGCAACCCCGCGGCTTCGGCCAGTCGGACGAACTCGAACGCGACGATGGAGCCCATGCTGTGACCGAAGACGGTGAGCGGCGCGCCGGTGTTGTGGGCGCTGTCGCGGAAAGCCTCGAAGGCACCGACGGCCAGTTCGGGCAGCGTCTGCGCGGCGGCTTCGCGCGCACGGTCCTGACGACCGGGGTACTGGACGATCACCGCGTCGAAGTCGGCGGCCATACGCTTGGCGAACACCCGATAGGCCGAGGCTCCCGCACCCGCGTGCGGGAAGACGATCAGTGGCGGTAGGGAGTCGGTCCTGGGGGCCTGAAACTGCCTGATCCAGCCGAGTTCTCTTGCCATGTCGCTCTCCCTCACCGGCCACGCGAAGCCGCGCGGCCGTTTCGCACTATCCAAACGCCGCACTGACGCACGGGCCCGCCCGGTGCTGTCGTCCGGGACCGGGGCGAATCCTGTTGCACCCGAATCGGAACGGACCGGCTATCACCGGGCGAACGGTCGGGCAACAGTAACACCCAGCCATTAGTATAGGCTAGCCTTACCAGTCGAGGTGACCAAGGTTACGATTGAACGGAGCACCGAGTAGATGAACCCCGCCGGGACCCCCACCGCGTTACCCCGCGAGCAGACCGATCTGCCCGCCGAGGTGGCCGCGACGCCCGCGCCCGCGCTGCCCGTTTTCGCGGCGCCGTTCAGCCTGCGCCCGGCCGATCCCGACAGTGCCGACCCGGAAACGCTCGCCGAGTGGATGACCCGCCCGCACCTGCTCGAATCATGGGAACAGGACTGGGACGCCGAGCGCCGCCGCGACAACTTTCGCGCCCAACTGGCCGGAACCTATTCGATCCCTTGCATTCTCAGCCTGGACTTCGCCGTGCTCGGCGAGCCCGAACTCGGTATGCGCGAGGTCGCCTACGTGGAGTTCTATCGCGCGGCCAAGGACGAGATCGGCCGGTTCTACGACAGCGATCCCGGCGATATCGGCTTCCACATCGCCACCGCCGACACCGCGGTGATCGGCAAGGGCATCATGTCCGGCTGGATCTCCGCCATGACCACCGCTGTCTTCGCGGCCGATCCCACGTGCCGCCGCGTCCTCGCCGACCCCGACCACCGCAACGTGGCGATCGCGCGCGGCCTGGCCAAGGCCGGGTTCCGGCTGATCGGCGAGATCGACGTCCGCCCCGATCGGCGGATCTCGTTGCAGTACGTTCCGCGCACTCCGCACGACATAGTCGCGCCGCGCTGAGCGCCGACAGCAGAGCCCCTTCCCGTCGAATCACTCGACCGGAAGGGGCTTTTCTTCTGCGCTCAGCGCGCGAGCGCCCGTGCCCGAGCGGGCACCGTCTGCAGCACCCGGTCCGAGAGTTCGCCGAGGCAACTGAGATTCGGGAACCCCGGCCCCTGCGCCATCGCCGCCATGTTGGGGAGATAGAGCTTGCCGGCCAGGCCGGTGACCGCAAGGTCGTAGCCGATCGACGATTCGATCCGCGACTGCGTCAACGCGCCGCCGACGGCGAGTTCGAGCAGATCCGCGGTCCGCTGGTCGAACATCTCGAGGAACCACAGCGGCTGACCGCCGGTGGCATCGACCACCAGATCGAAGTTGTGCACCTGCTCGGCCCGCAGCTCGTTGCTCAAGGTCAAGGCCAGCGAATCGCCGTGCGGCGCGATCTTGGTGACCCGGCCCTGCAGGTGATGGACGCGGTTGTCGCCCAACAGGCTTTCCTGCACACGCACCGAGAACACGCCACGATCGGTGCGCCGGATCACGTCGCGACGTTCCTGAATGCTCAGCGCCGCCCACTTCACGGGATCACTGAACAGCGAGTTCTCGAAGAAGCTCTCGCCACGGGTGTAGAGGGTGGCCAGCGGGGAGATCACCGAGATGGTGAGCATCTCGTGCCGAACCAGCTCGTCCAGCGCCGAACCGCCGGTCTCGCCGCCACCGATCACCGCGGCGCGCGACGCGGCAGGCAGCGTGCGTTTGCCTGCCCGGTCCCAGAATTCGGCGATGCTGAGCACGCGCGGGTGCTCGACCAGGGCCCGGCTGCTGCGGCCGGGGCCGGTGATCATCAGGCCGTCGGCGGTGAGCGTGCTGCGCGCACCGTCGGCGTCGACCACGTCGACCTGCCACTGCTCGCCATCGCCGTGCCCGATCTGCTCCACGCGACCGAGCACCAGTTCGAGGTCGATGGACTTCGCGACCCACTGCAGGTATTTGGCCCAGACATGGTGCTGCGGACTCGGCCTGCCACGGTCGATCCACTCGGCGTAGGTGCCGTGCTCGATCAGGAACGTGGTCCAGCTGAAAGCGGCCATCGCGTGGTCGATATCGCGGTTGCGTCCGCGCGCCCAGGTGGAGTGATACGGGAAGCCGACATCCTTCTCGGGACTGGTGCCCAGACGATGCTGACCGTCGGTCCAGCCCCCGGTGGGTAGCCAGTTGCCGCCGACCGCGTGCGCCTCGACCACGACAACCCGGGGAGCGGGCATTCCGAGTGAGCGCAGAACATGCGATTTAGCCGCCACCGCAAGGGCTTTCGGTCCAGCGCCGATTACCAGAAGGGTTTGCACCGGTTCGTACTCCGCTCTCTCACACCAGCCCATATTTGCATAGGCTTACCTTATTTAACCACCACCGCAGACAAACAAGTGTCGTTAGGCTAACCTAAGGGTCATGGGTAAGGGATTGAACGGTCTGATAACCAAGGCCTGGGGCGGCGCCGACTATCGGCTGACAGTGACCTCCAACGAGCAGATCACCGACAAGTTCGTCCGCATCGGCTTCACCGCGGGCGGCCTGCTCGCCGACCACCCGGTGCACCCCACCCAGTGGATCCGCCTGTGGATCCCCGACGCGACCAGCGACAAGCTGCACCACCGCGGCTACACCCTGGTCGACCAGAACCCCGAAGCCGACACCATGAGCATCGATTTCGCGCTGCACAACGGTCCGGCGGCCGACTGGGCCCGCCGCGCGAAGCCGGGCGATCCGCTCGACGCCACCGTCCTCGGCTCGGACTTCCAGCTTCCGGAGCAGACGCCGAGCGAGTACGTCATCTTCGGCGACACCGCCTCCCTGCCCGCCATCAACTCCCTGCTCGACGCCATCGGCGACACCCCGGCGCGAGTCTGGCTGGAATGGCAGTACGAGTCCGACAAGACCATTCCGGTCAACAACAAGCCCCACCACACCCTCACCTGGGTCCAGCGGGTCGACGACGGCCGCCTGCTGCGCGAAGCCGCGCAGGAAATCACCTGCGTCCCCGGCACTTACGGCTGGGTCACCTGCGACGGCCACACCACCCGCTCGATCGTGAAGGCCCTCAAGACCCAGCACGCACTGCCCAAGACCTCGATCAAGGCGCAGGCCTACTGGAAGTAAGTGAAAACCGGTTCCGCGAGGCCGAGATCGGCGAGTACTGTGGCGGGCTCCGTCCGTATCACGGTGGGGAGCCCACATGCAGTTCAAACAGTCGAGCAAGCTCGCGAACGTCTCCTATGAGATCCGCGGCCCGATAGCCGAGCACGCCGCTCGGCTCGAGGTCGAGGGACACCGGGTGATCAAACTCAATACCGGTAACCCACTGCAATTCGGGTTCGACGCACCGTCGGAACTGCTGCGCGACGTCATCGCCAATCTGCCGGCGTCGGCGGGTTACGCGACCTCCAAGGGGTTGCTCTCCGCCCGCCGCGCGGTGGTGCAGTACTACGAGGGTCGCGGTGTCGACGACCTCGATATCGAGAACGTCTTCCTCGGCAACGGCGCGTCCGAGCTCATCATGATGGCGATGACCGCGCTCATCGAGAACGGCGACGAAGTTCTCGTTCCCGCACCGGATTTCCCGCTGTGGACCGCCGCCGTGCACCTCAACGGCGGCAAGGCGGTGCACTACGTGTGCGACGAGAGCGCCGACTGGTATCCCGACATCGACGACATCGCCGCCAAGATCACCGACCGCACGCGCGCCATCGTGATCATCAACCCGAACAATCCGACGGGCGCGGTGTATCCGAACGAGGTGCTCGAGCAGCTGCTCGAGCTCGCCCGCCAGCACAATCTGATCGTCTGCTCCGACGAGATCTACGACAAGATCCTCTACGACGACGTGGCCCACACCGTCACCGCCTCGCTCGCGCCCGACCTGCTGTGTCTGACATTCAACGGTCTGTCCAAGGCCTACCGGCTCGCCGGTTTCCGGTCCGGCTGGCTCACCGTCACCGGACCGACCCGCCACGCCGAGAGCTACCTCGAGGGACTGACGATGCTGTCGGGGTTGCGGCTGTGCGCGAATGTGCCCGCGCAGCAGGCCGTTCAGGCCGCGCTGGGCGGACACCAGAGCATCCACGACCTCACCCTGCCCGGTGGTCGGCTCCTCGAACAGCGTGATCGCGCGTGGACTGCCCTCAACGCGATTCCGGGGGTGTCGTGCGTGAAACCCAAGGGCGCGCTCTACGCCTTCCCCAAGCTGGATCGCGCGACCTATCGGATCGACAACGACGAGAAGTTCGTGCTCGACCTGTTGCTGGCCACCAAGATCCACGTCGTGCAGGGCACCGGCTTCAATTGGCCGACCCCCGACCATTTCCGAATCGTCACGCTGCCGCAAGCCGATGAACTCGACCAGATCATCGGCAGGATCGGCGAATTCCTCGCCACTTACCAGCAGTGACATCAGCGGCTGGTGCCGCGCTTCTCGGCCCTGTACTCCGCCTCTTCCCTCCCTCCGGGTACTCCTTCGTCGCACCCTCCACTCAGTCCAGAGGCGGGCGGGCCGAGAAGGCCTCGGTGGCGTCGCGACACACCACCGAGGCGCTCGTCGTCAGGCGGGGGCTGGTTCCAGCCGCCAGCCGGTCGCTCGTTCGCGTTCGTTCCAGAACGCGGCGTAGCGGCCGTTCAGCGTGAGCAGCTCCGCGTGCGTGCCGCGTTCGGCGATGCGCCCCTTGTCCAGGAACAGGATCTGGTCAGCGTGGGCGATCGTCGAGAGACGATGCGCGACGACGAGAACCGTTTTGTCCCTGGTGAGCTGGTGGATGCCACGGACCACCACGGCTTCGCTGTGTGGGTCCAGCGCGCTGGTCGCCTCGTCGAGCAGCACGATCGGGGCGTCCTTGAGCAGGGCGCGCGCGATGGAAACCCGTTGGCGCTCACCGCCGGACAGGGACGTGCCGCCTTCGCCGACGGTGGTGTCGAAACCCTCGGGCAGGCGTTCGACGATCTCGTCGACCCTGGCGGCCACCGCCGCGCGGTGCAGATCGTCGTCGGAGGCGTCGGGCTTGCCGATGCGGATGTTGTCGGCGACCGAGCGGTTGAACAGGTAGACGTTCTGGAAGACCAGCGAGAGCTGGTCGAGCAGCGTGTCGGACGGCTGCCTGCGCACGTCGTGCTCGCCCACCGAGACCGTGCCGGAGTCGACGTCGTAGAAACGAGCGGCGAGGCGGAGCAAAGTGGTCTTGCCCGAACCACTCGGCCCGACGATGGCGGTAGTGGTGCCCGCGGGGACAGTGAAGGTCAGGTCCGACAGGACCGGTTCGCCGGGACGGTAGCCGAAGCTCACGTCGTCGAAGACCACCGCGGGTGCGCCGGGGGTGACCGGTTCGGTCGCGGCGGGCAGGGGCGATTCGGCGAGCAGGTCGGTGATGCGGTCGGCGGCCGCGGCGGCCGAGCGCAGGGCTGTGCCCAGCTGGGCGGCCTGGTTGACCGGCTCGATGAAACGCGCGCTCACCGCGATCAGGGCGATCGCCGCGGCGGCCGAGATCGCGCCATCGGTGACCTCGACGACCGCGATATACGCCAGCACCAGGAACACCGCCTGCACGAACAGCGCGAACACGGTCAGGCCCGGCACGGTCGCGACCATCATCTTCCATGCGGCCGAACGTTGCCGCACCAGTGCCGAATCCAGCTTCTTGTTGCCCGACCCGACCGCGCCGAACGCGCGCAGCACCGGCTGGGCCTGCGCGAACTCCACCACCCGCGAGTCGGCCTCGGCCGCGGCGGCGTGCAGTCGGGCGTCGGCCCCGGTGTAGGCGCGATTGGCGAGGTTGTTCACCAGGTACAGCACCGGCGCGGCGAGCAACATCGCGACGCCGACGCGCCAGTCGATGAACAGCATCCCGATCGCGACGACCAGCGGCACGATGACGCCGGTGAGCACCTTGGTGAGCAGATAGGCGATCAGGCCCTGCATCTCGCGCACCTGCTCGACCATCACCCGAGAGAGCGGGCCTGCGTCACGGTCCTCGAACCAGCCCAGCGGCAACGCGTTGAGCTGATCGCCCAGCCGGGTCTGCAGACCGCGCTGCATGCCGAGGCCGATCCGCAGCCCGATCACAGCCTGCAGATACCCGAACACGACCACACCGGCCACGGCGACAGCCATGCCGAGCGCCCACAGCCACGCGCCGCTCAGATCGTCGTCGAACAGCGCTTCCAGCACGGGAACCAGCAGCAGGTACGCGATGGCCTGGCACAACGCCTGCACCACGATCACACCGAGCAACCGCGAGATCAGCGGGGCGAACTCGTCGGGGACGAGCCGGAAAACCTTGCGAATCATCGTGTTTCCTCCACCAGGGCGAGCGCGCCGAGGGCAGCTTCGTTGATCTCCCACAGCCGCTGATACAGACCACCGGCAGCTCGCAGGTCGGCATGGGTGCCCTGTTCGACCAGGGTTCCGTTGTCCAACACCAGAATCCGATCCACACCGGTGATGGTGTGCAGACGGTGCGCGATGACGAGCACCGTGCGCCCGGCGACCAGCGCGGCCAGTGCGTCCTGAACCGCGGCCTCGGACTCCGGGTCGGCGAACGCGGTGGCCTCGTCGAGGACGAGGACCGGGGTGTCGGCCAGCAGTGCGCGAGCGATCGACAGCCGCTGTGCCTCACCGCCGGACAGAGTCGCGTCGACGCCGATCTCGGAGTCGTAGCCGCGGGGCAGCGCCAGGATCCGGTCGTGGATCTGGGCGGCCCTGGTGGCGCGTTCGATGGCCTCGGCATCCGCGTCGGGGCGGGCCAGCAGGAGGTTCTCGCTGATGGTGCCGCGGATCAGGCGGACATCCTGGAAGACGAATCCGACTGTGCGGTAGAGCTCTTCGCTGGGGAACTCGCGAATATCGCGGCCGTCGATGGTGATTCGGCCCGCGCCGACGTCGTAGAAGCGCGGCAGCAGCTTCGCCAGGGTCGACTTGCCGGAACCGCTCGGGCCGACCAGCGCGGTGATGGTGCCTGGAGTCAGTTCGAGGTCGATGCCGCGCAGCACGTCGTGACCGGTACGGTAGGCGAACTCGACGCCTTCGAAGGCCACGATGCCCGTCTGAACCCCCGCCGGTGTTTCGGCGATCTCCAGTTCCGGAGTTTGCAGCAGTTCGTGCAGGCGCAGGGCCGCGGCGCCGCCGGCGCGCAGGGCCTGCGAACCGTAACCGAGACCGAGCAGCGAGCTGCCGATCCCCAGACCGACCAGCAGGAACGGCAACAGATCGAGCGGGTCCACCCAGCCGAGGCCGACCCCGGCGAGACCACCGAGCACCACGACCAGCATCACGAACACCGGCATCACCACGATGTCGGAGGCCGCCTGTACGCGAATGATCGGCGTCTTCATCCGGTGCGCCGCCTGGACCTGGCCTTCCACCGCGTCCTGGAACTCCTTGTGCGCCTTGCCCGCCTGACCGAACGCCCGCACCACCTGGATGCCGTCGACGAACTCGATGGTGGCGGCCGACAGGCGACGCTCCCAGCGGGTGTACACCGCTACCCGGTCGCGGCCGTCGCGATCCATGATCTTGGAGAACAGCACGAAGTAGGCGATCAGCGGAATCATCAGGACCAGCGTGAGTCGCCAGTCGACCGTGAACAGGTAACCGAGCGTGACCAGCGGGACCACCAGCGCACCGATGAAATCGAGCCGGGCGTGCGCGACCAGGAAGTGCAGGGCGTCGACATCGTCGCGCAGATAGCCCTTCACCTCACCGGAGCTGCGCTCGCCGAACCAGCCGAGCGGCACCCGGGTGAGCTTGGCCGCGAGCAGCCTGCGCAGCGTGAGCTGGTAGCCGGCGTCGACCGCGTGCGACCAGCTCAGCGCCAGGACCTGCAGCAGCGCGCGCACGACGAGCACGATCACGGCCGCGCCGAACAGCCACCACACCCGGTCGGTGTCGACCGGGGAATTCAGCAGTTCGCGGCAGGCCGCCACGATCAGCAGGAACGGGACCACCGAGCACACCGAGGCGAGCGCGACGATCAGGCTCGCCGCCGTGAGCATTCCCGAAACCGGCGCCAGAATCTCCTTGCGCGCCAACGCTTCCTGCTGTTTCTGCGCTTTCGCTGCTGCCTTGGGCAGCCGGTTCCCCGACTCCGCCCCCGGCGGCGGCGCTACCTGCACCGTCATATCGTTTCTCGCCTCTCGACCTCTCTGCGGCAACTCCGCCAAAGGTAGGTTAGCCTAAGTTGAGCGGTCGTGGCCGATCGGGGAAGGTTGCGTGAATTGCCCGTCAACCCGTCGGTATCGCGTCATTTCGGGCGTAATTTTCTCCCTACGTTTCGAGCTCGTGTAGCGGTGGGAGAACGAGAATGTTTGTCACGTCGATCATTTCAGCAATCGCCGATTGCCATTCCGATCCGGGAAAGCTCTCGGCCGAACAGGCTCATCGGGTGATGCAGACACATCTCGAATGCAGCGTCGACCTGTGCCGGGCGCGACGGCGTGCGCGTCAGGTCCTCGTCGAAGCGAAACTGATGGTGCTCGATCAGCGGGCCGGGTAGCGATTGGGCGACGGAATCAGGGGAATGCCTTTCCCATGTTCACTCCGCTCCCGCCTTCGGCCGCTTGGTCGCACCGCGATGCGCGCTCCGGATTCGAGGTGACCTATTTCCGTGACGACGCGCGCGGGGTTCTCGTCGAGGGGTGCGCGACGGCGGTCGAGGACGGGGTCGTCTGGGCGATCGACTATCAGCTGCGGCTCGACGGCAGCTGGCATACGCGGTCGGCGCGGATCGTCGGACGGTATCCCACGGGCAGGCGATCGGTGACCGTTCGGTCCGATGGACTGGGGCGTTGGCAGGTCGACGGCACGGTCGCGCCCGAACTCGACGGGTGTCTCGACATCGATCTCGAGGCGTCGGCGTTCACCAACGCGCTACCGGTGCATCGTCTCGGGCTCACCGTCGGCGATAGTGCCGACGCGCCTGCCGCCTACGTGCGTGCCGCCGACCTCACGATGGCGCGATTACCGCAGCGCTACCGCCGGATCACCGATGGAGCGGGCCAGCGCTATGACTACCGCGCTCCCGAGTTCGACTTCCACGCCACCCTGGACTACGACGAATCGGGTCTGATCGTCGACTACCCGGGGCTGGCCACACGCGTCGCGTGAGCGCTCGATGTCCGGCGGGTTCCACAGGGGCCGACAGCACCCGGCATCGTGGGCTCGACAACACTTCTTCCTATGCGACGTAGGCAGCAGCCGCCGCTGCCCAAGCGGCACGGCCTCGATCCCGCCCGACTCCGGCTCCCGGAGGACGGGCAGTGGGCGACCGTGCGCGAGCACCTCGTCGAGCGGTTGCCGCGGGTGGATCCGGCCAGGATCGACGCGATGCTGGCGGCGGGCGAGATCGTGGATCTGGAAGGTCCGCTCGCGCCGGACGCGCCGTACGTCCCCGGCGGCGCCGTGTGGTTCCACCGTGATCTGCCGATCGAGACCGAGGTGCCGTTCGAGATCGGCATCGTGCACCGCGACGACGACATCCTCGTAGTCGACAAGCCGCATTTTCTCGCGACGATCCCGCGTGGTCAGCACATTCTGCAAACGGCGCTGGTGCGGTTGCGCAACGAGCTCGAACTGCCCGATCTGATCCCCGCGCATCGGCTGGACCGAGTCACCGCGGGCCTGCTGCTGTTCGTGGTGAATCCGGCGCGACGCGGGGCCTATCAGACGATGTTCCATCGCAAGACCGTGCGCAAGGAGTACGAGGCGATCGCGCCCTACGACCCGGAGCTCGCGCTGCCACGGACCGTCCGCAGCCGGATCGTCAAGGAGAAGCAGGTGCTCGCCGCGTTCGAGGTGGCGGGCGAGCCCAATGCCGAGACCGAGGTCGACCTGGTCGAACATCGCGACGGGCTCGGGCGGTACCGCCTTCGCCCGCACACCGGGCGAACCCATCAACTGCGCCTGCACATGAGCGGGCTCGGCGTGCCTATCCTCGGCGATGATTTCTATCCGGTGATCACCGATAAATCGGTCGACGATTACACGCGGCCGTTGCAATTGCTGGCGGCCTCGCTCGAATTCACGGACCCGATCAGCGGGACGCCGCGCCGATTCGAGACGCGGCGCGAACTACAGGCGTGGTCCGATATGGCCGGATGGTCCGGATCCGCTGTCGAGTAGCTCACAGCATTACGCCGTCGGTCGATCTTGGTTGGCTCACTCCGGGCCGCTCAACAGTGGGCTCCGCGGATTATCCCGCATTCACCGGACCGTTTCACTTTCGTGATATTTCCGTACACTCGATCGGGTGTCCATACCCGCCGTCGCCGATTCCCGGCCGAAGCTGCATGCCTACCTCGATATCGCGGTAGTCGTCGTCGTGCTGGCAGGCACCAATCTGATCGCCCACTTCACGACGGCGTGGGCCAGTATCGTCACCGTGCCCGTGGCGGCGTTCGCCCTCTTGGCGCTGATGCGCAAGCGTGGGCTCGGCTGGGCCGAACTGGGATTGTCGCCGAGGCACTGGCGGCGCGCGACGGTGTACGCCCTCGGCGCGGTCGGGATCGTGTTGACCGTGGTCGCGATCGGCGCGCTACTGCCGATCACCAGGCCGTTCTTCCTCGCCGATCGGTACGCGACGATTTCCGGCGCCCTGATCGCGTCGATGATCGTCATCCCGTTGCAGACGGTGATTCCCGAGGAACTCGCGTTCCGTGGCGTCCTGCACGGCACCCTCGATCGAGTCCTCGGCGTGCGCGGGCTGTTCGCGGCCGGGTCGCTGATGTTCGGGCTCTGGCATATCGCGTCCTCGTTCGGCCTCACCTCGGGCAACAAGGGACTGTCCAGCATCGTCGGGGGCGGCCTGCTCGGCCAACTGGTGGGGATAGCGCTGGCTGTCGCGGCCACCGCCGCCGCGGGCGTCGTGTTCACCTGGTTGCGTCGCCGCAGCGGCAGCCTGCTCGCACCCATCGCCCTGCACTGGTCGCTCAATGGAGCGGGTGCGCTCGCCGCCGCCGTCGTCTGGCACACCGCGCTGCGCTGACGCCGACCCCGACTCGGCCGTCTGTCACCGACGCCCATTGTGCGAAGTGCGAACGCAACCGCCCCCTGATGATCAAGTGTCCAGAACTCGGCCGCCGAGGCTTCGCCGCGTCGCGATAGCGTGAAATACTGTCGACGATTTCTGGCATGAAGACATGCCAGATATAGCGGTTTCCAGCAGAGGGAGCATGTCGGGCATGAAACGCACACACACCGGACGGGTAGTCGCGGTCACCGGCGGCGCCGCTGGGATCGGGCTGGAGATCGCGCGGCAGTTCGCGGTCGCGGGGGCTCGGGTGTGTCTCGGCGATCTGTCCGGGGCCGCGGCACGCGAAGCGGCGGCCGGACTACCGGGAACCGTGCACGGGTGCGAGCTCGATGTGACCGACGAGCGGTCGTTTCATGATTTCCTCGCCGTCACCGAGGCCATCCTCGGGCCGATCGACGTGCTCGTCAACAATGCCGGGGTGATGTGGGTCGGGCCGTTCGACACCGAACCCGACACTGCGACGACCCGGATGCTCGCGGTGAATCTGCACGGGGTGATCCGCGGGGTGCGACTGGCGGCGCCACCGATGCGGACACGCGGGCGTGGGCACATCATCACCATCGCCTCGCTCGCGTCCAAGGTCTCCCCCGCCGGTGAGGCGACCTACGCCGCGACCAAACACGGGGTCCTCGGCTATTTGACCGCGGTTCGTGAGGAATTACACGGCAGCGGCGTGCGGTTGACCGCCATCATGCCGGGCGTCGTCGATACCGAGCTGGCGGCCGGAACCGCCACCGGCGCAGCGGAATTGCTGCGACCGAGCGATGTCGCCGCAGCGGTGCTCGATGCTGTCACGCGTCCGCGATTCGAGGTGATCCTGCCCGCACGGCTCGGGCCGGTGGTCAGCCTCGTCGGCATATTGCCACAGCGGTTGCGCGACATCGCGCTGCGGCGGACCGTGCCGAATCAGGTTGCGGCGGTGGCCGGATCGTCACGCCGCGCGGCCTACGAGAAACGGCTGCTCCGCGGCGATACCGAATCCTGAATTCCGGCGTGTCGCCGCCGCGGATTCGACGGAATCGACTGGTTGTCGTTGACCGGGACCCGGTCGGCGTTTACGCTCTCTCTGGCAATCACACATATGTTCGATAGTCCATATGTTCGAGTGGCGGAAGGCGCGACATGTCCGACGATCGGTTGAGCGAGAAAGCCGCCATCGCGCCGAATACCGAGATCACCGCCCTTGCCCAGCAGGTCGCCACGGCCCGCGACAAGCTCCCCCTCCAACACGACACCGCCCTCTACGACGCGCTCTCCGACAGCGAGATCCGTGCCGAACGTGAACTGGCCGAATGGATCCGGGCCCAGCGGCGCAAACAGCGGCGCAGGGCCGTCGGCGACGAACTCGCCGCCGAACAACGCGACCGCCGCACCAGCACCCTCATCCGCCGCACCGACGAAGCCGATGCGCGCTGGCATCGCAAGGCACTGGCCGCCCGGCGACGGGTATCGAGCGCCGACGCGCGCCTGGCCCAGCTGTACCGGCGGTCAGAATGGTCGTCGCGCGCGCTGATCGGGGTCGTGGTTCTCGGCATGGTGTGGGCCGGGGTCAACGTGCAGCGCAATCTCGTGCCGAGCGGCGACATGAGCGATCCGCTGTACTGGCTCAGCTACGGCATCGAGGCGATGATCTCGATCCCGATCATCGTCATCATGGTCACCGCAACCACCGCGGCCCGCTGGGGACGCGAGCTCGAGCGCGGCAAGGTGATCGTGTTCGAACTCGCGCTGCTCGGCACCACCATCGCGTTGAACGCGGGCCCGCACCTGGCGGCCGGATCCTTCGGTCGCGCGGCCGAATTCGCTATCGCCCCGGTGATGGTGGGTGTGGTGATCTGGTTGCACGCGTGGGTGTCGGCTCGGTACGCCATGCTGATCGAGAGCGCCTCCGTCGAATTACCGGGGGACCTGGGGTATGCCCGCGCCGAACGGATCACCTCGACCGAGTTTCCGCGAGGGGTGGCTTCCGGCGGTGACCGGCAGGCGCTCGAGCACACCGTGTCGATCGGCGTCGCGTCAGAGCTCAGATCTCCCCTGTCCGACCGCGCCGCTGTCGCTGCTCCGAAAGCCGCCGAGGCGCACGAAAAGGTCTCTCTCTCAGCCGAAACGGATCGCGAAACCATCGCGTCGTCCAAGCCTGCGATCACGGCGAATCGCGACGCGTTCGAATCACCGGTCCAGCCGGTCGTCCCGGAGCCGGTGGTTCGCGAGACCCCGACACCGAGCACGGAACACCTCGTCCCCGAAGCCGAGACCATCGCGACGACGGCAGCCGAACGCGCCTTCCCGCAGGGCCTGCGCCGCCCCTCCCCCGCCAAGCCCCACGCCCCCGGCACCCTCGAGCTGATCCACAAGGCCGCGGCCGACCACCGTCGCAACGGCGCCGAGCACTCGACCCGGACCAATGGCACCACCCCCACCTTGCGCCGAATACCGGTCACCGCCGTCGCCCACGCCACCGCGGGCGACGCCACCGGTACCGACCCGGTTCCCGAGGCGACGATGCACGCCGGCACCGTCGCCCGTGACCCTGATGGCGACACCCCACCGAACACCGATCCGGTTCCGGTACACAACGATCCAGCGCCGCCCAGCGCGGAGCCCGAGCAGCTGACCCTCACCGCCGAGCTCTCCGACCAGTTGGTCGCGCACACCGAGCCCGAGTCCGCGCGGCGCGAAACGATTGAGCCCGTACCCGAGTCGACCGCCGTCGCAACGCCGACCCCCGGGCGAACACCCGCCGACGCCGCCGTGCACGTCCCGCATGCTGCCCCCGCGCCGACATCGGCCCCCACGCCGCCGGAGCCGTTCCCGGTGAGTTCTACCGACCAGGATGACGCGGACCCCGAAGACGAAGTCGGCGCGGATCTCCCGGCCCCCGACGACTTCGACTTCGACGACACCGAGGTCCGCGCCCTGGCCCGCCAGGTCGCCCAACGCAGTCCCCTGCGCCTGACCCTCGACCAGATCGAGGAGATCCTCGAGCTCACCGATCAATCCTGGTCCGCCCGCAGCATCGGCAGCGAGGTCGGCGTCCCCAGCAGCACGGTCACCAACATCGTCGAATTCGCCCACAAGATCCGCCAGCCCTACGCCTTCACCGGCTGACCCGGCCCCACACAGCAAAGGCCCGTTCCCTCGCCCGGGGAGCGGGCCTTTGTGCTGTGACAATCATCGAACGACGAAGGCCCGCTTCCCCAGAGGGAAACGGGCCTTCGTACAACGATCTCGATGGATCGAGGAGGGACCTTACTTGGCCTTCTCCAGGACCTCGACCAGACGCCAGCGCTTGGTGGCCGACAGCGGACGGGTCTCCATCAGCTGAACGTGGTCGCCGATGTGGGCGATCTCGTTCTCGTCATGCGCCTTCACCTTGGAGGTGGTGCGAATGATCTTGCCGTAGAGCTTGTGCCGGTGACGGTCTTCCAGCTCGACGACGATCGTCTTGTTCATCTTGTCGGAGACAACATAGCCGCTGCGTACCTTGCGACTGTTGCGCTCTTCGGTGTTCTCGCTCATGCCGCATCTCCCTTGCCAGCGGGTGCCGTGGCCAGGCCGAGCTCGCGCTCACGCATGACCGTGTAGATGCGCGCGATCTCGTGGCGGACGACGCGCAGACGACGGTTGTTGTCGAGCTGACCCGTCGCCATCTGGAAGCGCAGGTTGAACAGCTCTTCCTTCGACTCGCGCAGGCGGGCCACGAGCTCTTCTTCGTTGAGCTCACGGAGCTCTGCGGCCGGAGTTTCGGTAGCCATCAGAACTGCTCCTCCCTGGTCACGATCCTGCATTTCATCGGGAGCTTGTGCATCGCGCGGCGCAGGGCCTCACGAGCGGTCTCCTCGTTGGGGTAAGACATCTCGAACATGACCCGACCGGGCTTCACGTTCGCGATCCACCACTCCGGCGAACCCTTACCGGAACCCATGCGGGTTTCGGCCGGCTTCTTCGTGAGCGGACGATCGGGGAAGATGTTGATCCAGATCTTGCCGCCACGCTTGATGTGGCGGGTCATCGCGATACGCGCCGACTCGATCTGACGGTTGGTGACGTAGGCGGGCTCGAGAGCCTGGATGCCGTAGTCACCGAAGGACACCGCGGTGCCGCCCTTGGCCATGCCGGAGCGACCGGGGTGGTGCTGCTTGCGGTGCTTGAGCCTACGGGGCATCAGCATGCGTCAGCCCTCCTTGTTCTCTGCCGGAGCCTCCGCCACTGCAGTGGCGGCGCGACCGACCTCGGTGCTGGTCGCGGTGGTGCCAGTGGCGCCGGACCGACGAGGGCGGCTCGGACGCTCGCGGCGCGGGCGATCCGGAGCAGCGGCGGCGGCGGTCAGTTCACGACGACCACCGACGATGTCACCCTTGTAGATCCAGACCTTCACACCGATGCGACCGAAGGTGGTCTTGGCCTCGTAGAGGCCGTAGTCGATGTCCGCACGCAGCGTGTGCAGTGGAACGCGACCTTCACGGTAGAACTCCGAGCGCGACATCTCGGCGCCACCGAGGCGGCCCGAGCACTGCACGCGGATGCCCTTGACGTTCGGCGAACGCATGGCCGACTGAATGGCCTTACGCATCGCACGACGGAACGCCACACGGTTGGACAGCTGCTCGGCAACACCCTGAGCAACCAGCTGCGCATCCGATTCGGGGTTCTTGACCTCGAGGATGTTGAGCTGAACCTGCTTCTTGGTGAGCTTCTCCAGCTCGGCACGGATGCGGTCGGCTTCCGCGCCACGACGACCGATCACGATGCCGGGACGCGCGGTGTGGATATCCACACGGACGCGATCACGGGTGCGCTCGATCTCGACCTTCGAGATGCCTGCCCGCTCCATGCCAGTGGCGAGGAGCTTGCGGATCTGAACGTCTTCCTTCACGTATTCCGCGTACTGCTTGTCCGCGTACCAACGCGACTTCCAGTCGGTGGTGATACCGAGGCGGAAGCCATGGGGGTTAATTTTCTGTCCCATTTACTTTGCCCCTCCCTTCCGGCGGCTACGAGTGGCAGCGCCGGTGGTGGGCACGCTCTCGACCTCGATGGTGATGTGGCTGGTGCGCTTGCGAATCCGGAACGCGCGGCCCTGGGCCCGCGGCTGGAAACGCTTCATGGTGGCGCCCTCGTCGACAAAAGCAGTCGAGATGACCAGGGTGGCCGGGTTGAGGCCGAGGTTGTTCTCGGCGTTCGCCGCGGCCGAAGCCACGACCTTGGCCACGGGCTCGCTGGCAGCCTGCGGTGCGAACCGCAGGATCGCCAGCGCGTCCTCGACGCTCTTGCCGCGGACCAGGTCCACGACTCGACGGGCCTTCATCGGGGTGACCCGAACGTGCTTGGCGGTTGCGCGTGCAGTCGGGTTCTGAATGGTTTCAGTCATCGCCGCTTGCTCTTCCGGTCGTCCTTGACGTGGCTCTTGAACGTCCTGGTCGGCGCGAACTCACCGAGCTTGTGGCCGACCATGTTGTCCGAGATGAACACCGGCACGTGCTTGCGACCGTCGTGGACGGCGAAAGTGTGCCCGATGAAATCGGGGATGATGGTCGAGCGACGCGACCAGGTCTTGATGACCTGCTTCGTGCCCTTTTCGTTCTGCACGTCCACCTTCGCGAGGAGGTGGTCGTCGACGAACGGGCCCTTCTTGAGGCTGCGTGGCATTTCTTACCTCCTCCTTAGCGCTTCTTGCCGGTCTTACGACGGCGAACGATGAGCTTGTCGCTCGGGCGGTTGGGCTTGCGGGTACGGCCCTCAGGCTGACCCCACGGGGAGACCGGGTGGCGACCACCGGAGGTCTTACCCTCACCACCACCGTGCGGGTGGTCGACCGGGTTCATGACGACACCACGGACGGTGGGACGACGGCCCTTCCAGCGCATACGGCCGGCCTTGCCCCAGTTGATGTTCGACTGCTCGGCGTTGCCGACCTCGCCGACGGTGGCGCGGCAGCGCACGTCGACACGGCGGATTTCACCCGAGGGCATACGAAGGGTCGCGTACGGCCCTTCCTTGCCCAGCAGCTGAATGCTCATTCCGGCGGAACGAGCCATCTTGGCGCCGCCGCCCGGACGCAGCTCCACGTTGTGGATCGTGGTACCGGTCGGGATGTTGCGCAGCGGCAGGTTGTTGCCCGGCTTGATGTCGGCCGTGGGGCCGGACTCGATCGGGCTGCCCTGCTTGATGCCCTTCGGCGCGATGATGTAGCGCTTCTCGCCGTCGGCAAAGTGCAGCAGTGCGATGTTGGCGGTGCGGTTGGGGTCGTACTCGATGTGAGCGACCTTGGCCGGGATGCCGTCCTTGTCCAACCGACGGAAGTCGATCAGGCGGTAGGCACGCTTGTGACCGCCACCGCGGTGACGCGTGGTGATGCGACCGTGCGCGTTACGACCACCGGACTTGGTGAGCGGGCGCAGCAGCGACTTCTCCGGCGTCGACCGGGTGATCTCGGCGAAGTCCGAGACGCTGGAGCCACGACGGCCCGGCGTAGTCGGCTTGTATTTACGGATTGCCATGAGTTCTTCTCGCTTTCTGGAGTCCCAGGCGCTTACGCGACCGGTCCTCCGAAGATCTCGATGGGCTTGCTATCGGCCGAGAGGGTCACGAGTGCGCGCTTGGTGTCCTTGCGCTTTCCGTAACCGAATTTGGTCCGCTTGCGCTTGCCCTGACGGTTGGCGGTATTGACGCTGGTGACCTTGACGCCGAAAACCTTCTCAACGGCGATCTTGATCTGCGTCTTGTTCGAATCCGGGTGCACCAGGAAGGTGTAGGTGCCTTCCTCGATCAGCCCATAGGACTTCTCCGAGATGACCGGTGCGAGCAGGATGTCGCGGGGGTCGGCGATGGTGCTCACTTGCTCTCCTCCTGGGCCGCCTCGGCGGGACCGTGAACGAAAGCGTTCAGGGCCTCGACGCTGAACACCACGTCGTCGCTGTTGAGCACGTCGTAGGTGTTGAGCTGATCCGGGGCGATCGGCAGCACGTTCTGCAGGTTCGCCACGCTCTTCCACGCGGCGACGTCCTCGCGGCCGACGACGACCAGGAACTTCTTGCGGCCCGAGAGCTCGGCCAGGAAGTCCTTGGCGGTCTTGGTCGACGGGTTCTGACCCGCGACCAGTTCGGTGATCACGTGGATGCGCTCGTTGCGGGCCCGGTCGGAGAGGGCACCGCGCAGGGCGGCGGCCTTCATCTTCTTGGGGGTCCGCTGGCTGTAGTCACGCGGCTGCGGGCCGTGGACGGTGCCACCGCCGGCGAACTGCGGCGCACGGGTCGAGCCCTGACGGGCGCGGCCGGTGCCCTTCTGGCGGTACGGCTTCTTGCCACCACCGGAGACCTCGCCACGAGTCTTCGTGGAGTGGGTGCCCTGGCGTGCGGCGGCCAGCTGAGCGATGACGACCTGGTGCATCAGCGCGACGTTGGCGGTCACGTCGAAGATCTCCGCGGGGAGTTCGACGGTGCCTTCGGTCTTGCCGCCCGCGGCCTTCACGGTCAGCGTGAGGTTGGCCTTCTTATCGAGGCTGGTCATGCGTGCGCACCACCCTTCACGGCGCTCTTGACGATCACGATGTTGCCCTTGCGGCCCGGGATAGCACCCTTGACCAGGAGCAAACCGTTCTCGGCATCGACCTTGTGAACCGAGAGGTTCTGCGTGGTGACGCGGTCGCTACCCATACGGCCCGACATGCGCATGCCCTTGAACACGCGGCCGGGAGTGGCACAGCCACCGATGGAACCCGGGCGACGGTGCACAGCCTGCGCACCGTGCGAGGCGCCCTGGCCCTTGAAGCCGTGACGCTTCATGGTGCCGGCGAAGCCCTTGCCCTTGCTGATTCCGGTCACGTCGACGTAGGTGCCCTCTTCGAAGACATCGGCCGAGAGTTCCTGGCCGATCTCGAAGGTGGAGGCATCCGCGACGCGGATCTCGGTGACGTGGCGACGCGGGGTGACGCCGGCCTTGGCGAACTGGCCGGCAGTCGGCTTGTTCACCTTGCGCGGGTCGATGGCGCCGAAAGCGATCTGCACGGCCGAATAGCCGTCGCGCTCCACGGTACGAATCTGGGTGACCACGTTCGGGCCCGCCTTGATGACGGTGACCGGGACGACGCGGTTCTTCTCGTCGAAGACCTGGGTCATGCCGAGCTTGGTGCCCAGGATGCCGGCTGCGGGCCGGTTCTTGTTGTCAGTCATGTCTCGAGTCCCCGTCACTGAATGTTGACGTCGACGCTGGCCGGGAGGTCGATGCGCATGAGCGCGTCAACCGTCTTCGGCGTCGGGTCGAGGATGTCGATGAGGCGTTTGTGCGTGCGCATCTCGAAGTGTTCGCGCGAGTCCTTGTACTTGTGCGGCGAACGGATGACGCAGTAGATGTTCTTCTCGGTCGGCAACGGCACAGGCCCGACCACACGGGCGCCGGTGCGGGTCACCGTTTCCACGATCTTGCGCGCTGACGCGTCGATCGCCTCGTGGTCATAGGCCTTGAGCCTGATGCGGATCTTTTGTCCCGCCACGCTAAGTGTCCTTTTCTCCGCTTTCCTTCGTGGTCACAGGAGCTAGCTCCCGCACCACCCTCAATTTGCACAGCCCGAACACAAGAAAGACGCCTCAGCGTGGTTTCCCACTGAAAGACCCGCAACCAGGGCGCACCAAAAGGCACTACCTAGTCCTCGCCGCTGTTCATCTGTCATGGTTCTCCGGCCCACGCGGTCGGGCGTGTCGCCCTAACGCTTATTCTCCGACCCCGGTCATCTGCTCACCATCGGTCGGAAGTGCGTGGTACCGAACGTATCCACACCGGCTGACCGGCGAGATACAAACTACTGCTCCCCCTGCCGGGATCATCCGCTCCGAGAAGTCGGTCGATCCTGCGCAAGGCAACCCGAACAGTATGCACCATGCCGACGACGTCCTTCAAATCGGGGGTCATGAGGTATCGATCACGCCCGCAAAGGGGCTTCCACCTCGACCGCACCGCCGGCTGGGCTGTACCGATGAATGGTAGCTGGCTCGTCGCCGCACCCGATCACCGGAGGGTTCCCTGCAACTTACTTTTGAGTAAGATAGAGCCATGACACAGGAAACCGCGACTTACCGCGGCTGGAAGAAGCTGCCCGACAATCGCATCGGCCACGCGCTGTTCTCGCTCGGCATGGTCGCCCGCGTCCCCTACTTCGGCACCGTGCTGCCCCAGGTGGTCCGCCTCGAGCCCGGTATCTGCGAGGTGACTTCCCCGAAGTGGTTCGGCATCCACAACCACCTCGGCACCTTCCACGCGATCGCGGCCTGCAATCTCGCCGAGGTGGCGATGGGCATGCTGAGCGAGGCCACCGTCCCCACGACACACCGCTGGATCCCCAAGTCGATGAATGTCCAGTACCTGGCCAAGGCGGAATCGAGCCTGCGCGCGGTCGCGAAACTCGACGAGATCCCGGACTTCGACCAGATCACCGAGGGCGAGGAACTGACCGTCCCCGTCTCGATCTACGACCGGGACGGCATCGAGGTCGTCCACGCCGACATCACCACCTGGGTCACACCGCGCTGATTGCGGCCGGAGCGAGCGCTGCCTCGGTACGGTGGTGGGCACACAACCACAGGAGGGGGAGTCCGAATGTTGGAAATCGCCCAGCTGACCAGGCGATTCGGGGACAACGTCGCAGTCGATGACGTGTCGTTCACCGTCCCGCCCGGCGCGCTGACGGGGTTCGTCGGGGGGAACGGGGCGGGCAAGACCACCACCATGCGCATGATCATGGGCGTCTTGGCCGTGCAGTCCGGCGAGATCCGGTGGGACGGACGGCCGGTGACCGAGCTGGACCGGCGCTCGTTCGGCTATATGCCCGAGGAGCGTGGGCTCTATCCCAAGCAGCCGGTGTTCGACCAGCTCGTGTACCTGGCCCGCCTGCGTGGGCTGCCCGCCGACCAGGCGAAGGCGCGGACCGAAAGCCTGCTCGAGCGTTTCGATCTGGGCGCGCGCGGCAAGGACAAGCTCGAATCGCTGTCGCTGGGCAATCAGCAGCGCGTCCAGATCGCGGCGGCGGTGATCGCGCAGCCGTCGGCGCTGATCCTGGACGAGCCGTTCTCCGGGCTCGATCCCACGGCCGTGGACTCGATGGTGGAGTTGCTGCGCGAGTACACCGAACAGGGTGTCCCGGTGCTGTTCTCCTCGCATCAGCTGGATCTGGTGGAGCGGCTGTGCGATCAGCTGGTCGTGCTCGCCGCTGGCCGGGTGGTCGGCCAGGGCTCGGTCGACGAGCTGCGAACCAGCGGTGGCACAAGGTATCGGCTGGTGCTCGACGGCGATGCGGAATGGTTGCGGGAGCACCCCGGGGTGCGCGTGGTCGACGGTGCCGGGCCGGGCGTGTTGTTCGAGGTCGACAGCGGCGGCACCGATGTGGTGCTGAAGGAGGCGCTGTCGCGGGGATCGATCAGGGAGTTCGCCGAGGTGCGTCCGACAGTCGCGGAGATCTACCGGGAGGTGACGGCATGAGAGATCAGCGCCCGGCAACGAAGCACGCCCGAGCACGGCGAGGGGACGCGGCATGAACGACATCTGGCGGATCGTCGCGGCGAGGGAGATCGCCGTGAAGTTGCGTGACCGCAACTTCGTCGTCTCGACGGTGGTGACGCTGGTGGTGATCATCGCGTCGCTGCTGCTCACCGGGTTCCTCAGCAGCAGACCCGACAAGATCGAGGTGGCGATCGCCGGGCCGGACACCTCGGTGGTACTCGAAACGGCGAACACCCTGGCTTCGGACGCGGGTACCGACACCAGCTTCACCGCGCGATCGGTCGTCGACCGCGCTGCGGTCGAGCAGCTGGTCCGCGAGGAAGCGGTCGACGTGGGACTGGTGCCCGCCGAATCCAGCGGCTGGCAGCTGATCGGCAAGACCGCCGAGGACGACGGCGCGACCACCTACATCACCGCCGCCGCCCAACAGCTCGCGTTGCAACGCAATGCCGCCGCCGCGGGCGTTTCGCTCGAGGAATTGGCGCGCGGCTCGACGGTGAACTACACGTTGCTCGAGCAGGGCGCGATCGACCCGGGACTCGGCAAGAGCATCTCGTTCGTCTTCGCGTTCCTGTTCTACATGGCGTCGGTGATGTTCGGCATGTCCATCGCGCAGAGCGTGGTCGAGGAGAAGCAGAATCGGATCGTGGAGATCCTGGCGAGTGCGATTCCGTTGCGGCAGTTGCTGATCGGCAAGGTCGTCGGCAACGCGGCGCTGGCCTTCGCGCAATTGGCCGTGTTCGTCGGCGCCGGCCTGATCGGGTTGGCGGTCACCGGCAGGGGTGCTCAGCTGGGCCAGATCGCCGGGGCCGCGGGCTGGTTCATCGTCTTCTTCCTTGTCGGCTTCCTCGCCCTGGCGAGTCTGTGGGCCGTCGCGGGCGCGCTCGCCACGCGCAGCGAAGACCTCCAGTCCACCTCGACTCCGCTCGGGTTGCTCATCATGATCGTGCTGTTCGCGGGCATCTTCCTCACCGGCACCGCCCGCCTGATCGGCTCCTATATCCCGATCATGTCCATCGTCGCGATGCCCGCACGCCTGGCCGACGGCACCGCCGCCTGGTGGGAACCTTTCATCGCCCTCGCCCTGATGGCGATCGCCACCTACGGGATCGTCGTCATCGCCGAGCGGATCTACCGCCGCTCGCTGATGCAAACCCAAGCTCGTCTGACCATGCGCCAGGCCCTGGCCCTGGAGGACTAGTCGTGATCCCGGACGTCGCGGCAAGGTGACGACCGGGTCACTGCTGCTTGCGTGGCAATAGGTGGGGCCTATTGAATGCGAACGTGAGCGTTGCGCGGGAATTCGATATCTGTGTGGTCGGGCTCGGACCGGCGGGGCGCGGATTGGCGCATCGGGCCGCGGTCGCCGGGTTGCGGGTAGCCGCGGTGGATCCACGGCCGGAGCGGTTGTTCCCGCCCACCTTCTCCTGCTGGGTGGATGAGCTGCCCGCGTGGTTGCCCGCGAGCGCGATCGCGCAGGTGATCGCGGCGCCCACGGTGTGGACCAAGGGCGCGCATCGCATCGAGCGGCCCTACTGCGTGCTGTCGAAGGCCGGCTTGCACGCGGCGCTGGCACTCGATGACGCGACCGTCTTCGCGGATCGGGCGCGGCGGGTGGACGCCAACGAGGTGGAGCTCACGGACGGGACGGTGATCTCGGCCAAGACCGTGTTCGATACCAGGGGTCTGCCGACGCTGGGCAAGCGCAGGGCCGCTTCGGCGCACGGGATCTTCGTGGCGGCGGAGACCGCGGCGCCGATGGTGGCCGAAGGCGAAGGGCTGCTGCTGGATTGGCGCCCGGAGAACGGCGCGGGCCCGGACGAGCCACCGTCGTTCCTCTACGCGGTGCCGCTCGGGGACGGGACGGTGATCTTCGAGGAGACCAGTCTCGGGTTACGCGGCGGAATGCCGCAGCACGAGTTACGCAAGCGCACGCTGAGCAGACTCGCGGCCCACGGCATCCGGCTCACCGGCGACGAACCGCACGAAGCCGCCCACTATCCCCTCGACCAGCCGCCTCCGAAGAAAGGGACCGCGGTGGTGGTGCCGTTCGGCTCGCGCGGCGGCATGATGCACCCGTGCACCGGCTACAGCGTGGCCGATTCGCTCGCGCTGGCCGATACCGCTGTCGCCGCCGTCCAGCGAGGCGAGAACCCGGTCGCAGCCCTCTGGCCCTGGCAGGCCAGGTCCGTGTACTGGATGCGGATGCGCGGCCTGTGGGGGCTGGGCCGACTCACCACCGACCAGTCCATCGCCATGTTCGATGCCTTCTTCACCGAATCCGAACGCGGCCAGCGCGCGCTGCTCTCGGCCCATGACGACTATTCCGCGCTCGGCGCCGCCCTGTTCAACACCGTCGCCCACACCTGGCCGTTCCGGTGGCGTTACGACCTGGTCGGCTGGACCAACCGCAACCGCTGGGTCGACTATCCCTTCGCGCCCGCCGACGCCGACTCACCCAGCCGCTGAACGCACTGATCGCCGCCACAGCGTGCGTGGCGGCGATCAGTGACGAGGCGGTCGTGGTGTCAGGACGACTCAGCAGCCTTCTTGTAGCCGACGATCGCCGGGTAGGCGAAGACCGCGACCATGCCGACCGTCCACGCCACGGTCTTCAGCAGCGGTTCGGCGACCGGACCACCGTAGGACAGGCCCTTCATCGCATCGATGGCGCAGCTCATCGGCTGGTTGGCGACCACGTCCTGCAACCAGGTCGGGTAGGCGAAGACCGGGACGAAGCCGGTGTTGAAGAACATCAGCAACGTGTTGAGGATGCCGATGAGGCTGATCAGCATCACGCCCTCGGTGATCGTGGCCAGCGCGGTGACCATCACCGCGAACCCGATGCCGAACAGCACCGGAACCAGCACCAGCGCGATATTGGTGAGGGGGTCTTCCATGAACAGGAACCCGAGCGGCACCGCCACGAGCAGCACGATCAGCGTGGTGAGCAGGATGCGCAGCATCTCCGCCAGCAGTCGGCCGGTAAGCAGCGAGGCCTTGTTGAGCGGCATCGTGTAGAACCGGCTGAGCAGCCCCGAGGCCTTCTCCCGCTTGAACCCGAGGGCACTCACCACGGCGCCGGTCATGGCGGCGACCAGGGTGAGCAGCGCGGCCTGGCCGTAGATGCTCGGCGCGCCGGTGGCCGCGGTGATCGAGTCGCCGAGCACGATCCGGAACATCAGCAGGGTCACCGCCGGGTAGGCGATGGTCTGGATGGTCGTGGACGGGTCGCGCAACCACACCATCAGCAGGCGCTTGGTCTGGATGAGGCTGTGGGTGAACCACACCGACACCGAGCCTTCCGGCTTGGTGTGCACCACCGGTAGATCGGCGGCGGCCTCCTCGACCGAGGTCTTCTCGATTGTCGTCATGATCGCCTCACACTCGCCCACACAGCCAGTGGGAGGAAGAAAACAGTCAGTCCGCCGAGCCACGCCAGCGAGACCCACGTGCCCGCCCAGCTCAGGTGACCGGCGGCCATATCGCTGAGTGTCTGGGCGAACTGGGAGATCGGCTGGTTGCGCGCGAACGGCCGCACCCATGCCGGGAAGCTGGCCTCGGGGACGAACCCGGTCGACATCATCCCGAAGATCAGGATCGGGAGCGTGAGGGCCTGACTGAGCGCCTCCGGGTTCTTGGTGAGGCTGCCGAGCGCGTCGGCGCCCAGGGTGAGCACCACGCCGACGGTCAACGCGAATCCGCAGAACGCGAGCGCCTGCAACCAGCCGCCGGTGAACCGGAACCCGATCACATAGCCGTAGCCGACGGTCGCGATCAGCGAGACCACCGAGCGCACCAGACCCGCGCAGATGCGCGACATCAGCGGAACCAGTGAACCGATCGGCATGGTCTGTAGCCGGGTACTCAGCCCGGTGAGCGCTTCGAAGGCCGCGAGCTGCGCGTTCGACATCATCGTCATGGCCATCGTCTGCAGTACCACGATCGGCATCACGTACTGCGCGTAGTCGATGCCCTGGACCTTCATCACGTACCGCAACGGCAGATAGAAGGCCACGGTGACCACGAGCGGGGTGAGCACCGCGACGATCAGCTCGCCCTTGGTGGCCATGGTGTGCACGATGCGCCCGGTCAGCGCGCGCCACTGCGCGAAACTGCTCGGACGCACCGCGGGAAGCTCGGCGAACAGGCTGTTCGCCGCGGGGGTGGACACGCTCACTAGTGGCCGCCCGCGTGGCCGGTGATCGATAGGAACACGTCGTCGAGCGAGGGCCTGCGCAGCGCGATGTCAGCCAGGTCGATGCCGGCGGTGTCGAGCCTGCGCAGCGCCTCGGCGAGAGTGGCGGCGCCGTCGGGCGCGGGAATCGACACCTTGTCGGCGCCGTCGGTCTCGGCGGCGACAGCGGCCGGGACCAGGTCGCCGAGTGCCTTGACGGTCTGCGGGACGCGGCTCGGATCGAGCGGAACGATCTCGCAGAAGCTGCCGCCGGTCTTGGCCTTGAGCTCGTCGGCGGTGCCCTCGGCGATGACGGTGCCCTTGTCGATGACAATGATGTTGTCGCTGAGCACGTCGGCCTCTTCGAGGTACTGCGTGGTCAGCAGCACGGTGATGCCCTGGTTCTTGAGCGCGGTCACCAGATCCCACACGCCCTGGCGGCTGCGCGGGTCGAGGCCGGTGGTCGGTTCGTCGAGGAACACCACCTCGGGCCGAACCACCAGCCCGCAGGCGATGTCGACGCGACGGCGCATGCCGCCGGAGTAATTACGCACGGCCCGCTTACCGGCACTGACCAGGTCGAACTCCTCGAGCAGCACCTCGGCGCGCTTGCGGGCGGCCGACTTGGTCAGCCCCATCAGGCGGCCGAACAGCTCGAGGTTCTCCCGGCCGGTCAGGTTCTCGTCGAGCGCGGCGTACTGGCCGGTCATCATGATCGAGCGGCGCACGCCCGCGGAATCGGTGAGCACGTCGTGCCCGGCGACGACGGCGGTGCCGGAGTCGGGTCGGAGCAGGGTCGACAACACCTTGACCATGGTGGTCTTGCCCGCGCCGTTGGGTCCCAGAATGCCCAGCACACTGGCCTTGTCGGCCTGGAAACTGATGCCCTGCAAAGCGTGCACATCGCCGAACGACTTGCGCACGTCGGACACCAGCACCGCGGGTTCACTGTCGCTCGACGCGACGCCACCTGCGGGCGAATCCACTGAGATCGAACTCGGCATCAACTCTCCACCATCGGCCGGTGCCCACGGCCTCGTAGAAGACGAGCCGAGACGCACGCGGAAAAATTCTTCCCGGTAAGTGATCCATACCGTTCGGCGCGATGTTACCGGTCCGGAGGTTTTCCCGGCCCGGTCTGCGTCGATGCGCCCGGTTTGCCGGGGCACTGCCGAGGGCTCGCTGTGCTTTTCCTCACCTGGGCAGTGCAAGGGCAGTGCGCGAACCTTGTCGGCCGGGCCGCGCGCCCATACGCTGACAGCCGGGGAAACACTCGTCTCACCGGCCCGCACGCGGGCGTGTTCGATCTTGGGGAGGTGACCATGGTCGAGTCGGCTGCTACCGCCGCCGCGCCCGCAGGTCGTTCCGATGTGCTCACGGCGTTCGATCCGCGCACCGGTGAACGGCTCGCGCAGTATCCCGTGCACGGCACCGGCGAGGTCACCCGCGCCGTACGCACCGCGCGCGCCACCCAGAACTGGTGGGGGGAACTGGAATTCAGCGAGCGCAAGCGTCTGCTCCTGGACTGGCGTCGTCAGATCGCGAGGAACGCCGGTGAACTGGTGGAACTGCTGCGCAGCGAGACCGGTAAGCCCGAGGCCGACGCCACGCTGGAAGTGATGCTGGCGGTGGAGAATCTGGACTGGGCCGCCCGCAACGCCGAGCGCACGCTGGGTCGAAAGCGCCTGTCCACCGGCTGGTTCACCCGAAATCAGCACGCCTCCGTCGGCTACCTGCCACTGGGCGTGATCGGCGTGCTCGGCGCGTGGAACAACCCGGTGTTCACGCCGATGGGTTCGATCGCCTACGCCATGGCCGCAGGCAATACCGTGGTGTTCAATCCGCACGAACTCACCACCGGCGTCGGCACCTGGCTGGCCGACAGCTGGGCTGCGGTATCGCCCGAACAACCTGTGCTGCAGGCGGTTACCGGGAATTCGCGGACCGCCACCGCTCTGTGCAAGGCCGGGGTGGACAAGATCGCCTACGCCGGGCCGGAGGCGGGCGGCCACGAGGTGATCGCATTGTGCGCCCGGACGCTCACGCCGGTGGTGGTGGAGAACAGCGGCAAGGGCAGCATGATCGTGCACGTCGACGCGGTGCTCGACGCGGCCGCGGAGGCGGCGGTGTTCGGCGCGATGGCCAACGCCGGGCAGAACTCCTCGGGTATCCAGCGCTGTTATGTCGCCGATTCGGTGTTCGACGACTTCCTGGCCAGAGTGGCCGAGCGCGCGGCGAAACTGCGTCCCGGCGCCGACAACCGCGCCTCCTACGGACCGATGATCAATGCCGCCCAGGTCGATGTGGCGCGCAGACAGGTCCGCGACGCGCTCGCCCACGGCGGCCACGCGGTGCTCGGCGGGCTCGATTCGTTCCGCGATCCGTATGTGGAGCCGATCGTGCTGGCCGAGGTGCCGGAGGAGAGCATCGCGATCACCGGCGAGGGGATCGGCCCGGTCCTCGTGGTGAATCGGGTCGCCGACCTGGCCGACGCGGTCACCCGGGTGAACGCGGCGGGCAACGGCATCGCCGTCACCATTTTCACCCTCGATATCCCCAGTGCCGAACTCGTCGCCGAACAGCTGAAAGTCGGTGTGGTAACGGTGAATTCGTCGACCGCGTTCACCGGAATTCCGGCCCTGCCGTTCGGCGGTGTCGGCGAGTACGGGCAGGGACACAGCCATGGTCAGCAGGGTCTGTACGAGTACAGCCGCACGATGTCGATCGCGCGCAGGCGCTACCGGGCGCCGGTCCGACTATCGACCTTCGACCGTCGACCAGGGCACCTGCAGGCGGCGAAAGCCCTGTTCCGCCTACGCCACGGCCGCGGCTGACCGGCTAGTTCTCGTCCGCCGAGCCGCTGCCGAGCAGCACCGCTCCGGTCAGCGCGGCGAGGCGGGCGAGCTGTTCGGGACGCGAGTCGAAGCGCAGCAGCCGACCGACATCGATGATCTGGCCGACGGCGGCGTGCACACGGAAGCGGGCTTCGATCGGGTCGCCGTCGAGCAGGTTGGCCCATTCCAGGATGTTCTGCCGCTGGATGGCGCGCAGCCGGTGCTGCTCGGCCTGCGGGAGGTTGCTGAACTCCGCGTAGTAGACCGGCGCGATCTCCGGGGTCGCGAAGGTGAGGCGCGCGTGCTGGTCGGCGATGCGACGGGCGGCATCGGCCCGGGTCTCGCTCTCGGCCAGCGCCTCGCCGATCGCGACCGCGAGCCGGTCGGCGGTGCGATGGAAGGCCGCCGCGAGCAGGTCGGCCTTGCTGTCGAAGTGGCGGTACACGCTGGAGGCGTTGATGCCGACAGCGGCGCCGATCTCCTCGATGCCGGATTCGTGATATCCGTTGCGACCGAAGATGCGGATCGCCTCGGTGAGCAGCTGTTCACGTTTCGAGGTGACCGGCAGACCACGCGGCTGCCTGTCCGGCTCGGCCGCCGCCGGGGTCGGCGGCAGCTCGGCGCGCACGATCGCCCAGGCCATCTCGAGTTGCACCGCGAGCATGCGACCGTGCGAGAGGGTGGTGCGATGGGCGGCGATGCTGGCCAGCGAACTCAGCGCGCCGACCGCGAGCAGGACGGCGTCCTCAGCGCTCGCGTCGGGACGGACCTCACGGATCCGCGCGGCGACGTTCGCCTCGAGTTCGCGATAGAACGCGCGAATGCGCAGCCGGTCGTCGGGTTCGAGATAGCGGCGTTCCCAGCGGTAGAGCCCGGCTTCGCGGCGGATGTCGATATTGCGTTCGGCGACGGCGGTGAGCAGTGCGTCGAGCCTGGCCTCCGGGCTCAGCGACGGGTCGTCGGCCGCGGCGGCGACATCGCGCAAACCCCGAGCGCCTTCCTCGGCCGCGGCGACGAGCAGTGCGTATTTGTTGGCGAAGTGGCGATACAGCGCGGGTCCGGAGATGCCGACCTCGGCGGCGATCTCGTCCACCCCGACCGGGTAGTAGCCGCGCGCGCTGAACGCACGGGCGGCGGCCCGCATGATCTGCATCTTGCGGTCCTTCGGCCTGCGGCGCACGACGCGGGTGGGTGCGGTCGTCGGCTCGCCGGCCTGTTCGGCCTCACTGCGATCGGCGACCATGCACTCACTTTCCGTTACGCGAACCAGGTTGGACCAGTCAACCTAAGTTAACCACAATTCGCAAACGTCGAGGGCAGGTCGGGAAAATGGAACCGCCCCGGTAGCGGCGTACTCGCTATCGGGACGGTTCGGGAGGAATTCGGCTATAGACCGAGACCGCGGGCCAGGGTCGGCCACGACAACTTCAGCTCGTCCTGCCAGTAGCCCCAGGAGTGGGTGCCGTTGGGGCGGAAGTTGAAGGTCGCCGGGATGCCGAGCTCGTTGAGCCGGTTGGCCAGGTTGTGCGTGCAGTAGTTGGTGCCCGCCTCGATCACGCCGCCGATGACGATCTGGTTGGCCAGACCGTAGGCGCCGGGCAGCGCGTACGGACCGTTGAGGGTGTCGTACGGGCCGGGCAGGCCGTTGCCGGTGGAGATGTAGAGATCGAGCCCGCGCAAACCCTCGGCGTTCACGTACGGGTCGTTCTTGACCCATTCCTCCGAGCCCTGCGGGCCCCACATGTTCATGGTGTCGCCGCCGCCCCAGGTCTCGACCGTGACCTTCACGAACTCCGACCCGACCGCGTCGGAGGTCTGCGCGCAACCGCTGTAGGCCGCGACCGCCTTGTACAGGCCGGGCTTGGCGATCGGCAGTGCGAGCACGGTGGTGCCGGAGGTGGACAGACCCGCGATGGCGTTCACGCCGTTGGTGCCGAGCGCGCCGTCGACCAGCGGAGGCAGTTCCTCGGTGAAGAAGGTCTTCCACTTGTTGCGGCCTACGACCGGGTCGTCGTGGATCCAGTCGGTGTAGTAGCTCCAGGCCCCACCGATCGGCTGGATGACGTTGACGTTCTTGTCGCTGAGGAATTGGAGCGCGTCGGTTTTGGCCACCCACGATGCCGAATCCTCGCCGCCGCCGGCACCGTTGAGCAGGTACAGGGTGGGGCGCGGGACCGAGGCGTCGGCGGGGCGCTGCACGTCGACGATGATGTTCTGATCCATGGCCGCGGAGTACACGTGCAGTCGCAGACTGCGCGAGTCCTTCACTTCGGCCTTGACGATCTTGGAGCCGTCCTCGGAGACCGGGTTGGCGAGCAGGCTCTTGGAATCGATGATGGGGTCAGCGGATGCCGTGCTCGTGCCGATGCCGGACATCAGTCCCGCCGCCACTGCCGTTGCCGCGATCATCGCCGCGGCCCGGGAGCCACGACGCCGGGTGTGCCGACGCATCAATTTCGCACCTTCGCTTCGTCTCGAAATCCGATTCGGGTCCGTGCTCCCAACAACAGCGCGGTCACATCATGCCTCACCGGCACCACGAATGCCATCGCGCCCCCGGATGTTGTGTCACCGCGCCCCGGCCGCGCGGTCGCCCGCGTCGAGCAGTTCGGCCAGTCGCGGCCCGATCTCGGCCAGTGCCTGCGGCGAGGTCATCTGATCATGCACCACCGCGACCGGCCGATCACGCACCGCGCCGTCGACATACGGGGCCCAATTGGCCGCCGCCGCCTCATGTCCGAGCGCGCTGAAGTACTCGAGCCTGCCGCGGAACACCGCGGGCCGGTGTTCGGCGATCAACTCGGCCGAGCGCACCGCGCTGCGATAGATCCGGCGCACCCGTTCGGGGGTGAGGACGGCCATGTTGGCCGGGATGATCGCGTGCAGCGCGGCCAGCGCGTCCTCGCTGAGTTCGCGCACCCCCGCGGCGGGTAGCGCCGCGCTGATGTCGACGCCGAGTTCGGCGAGCGCGTCCCTGACCGCGGTATGGAAATCGGGGACATCGATATCGGGATGCGAATCCAGCATCGCCAACAGCGACACCTGCTCCCCCGCTGCCTGGAGCTCGGTGGCGACGGCGTGGGCGAGCACGCCGCCGAGCGACCAGCCCATCAGCCGGTACGGGCCGTGTGGCTGCTGGGTTCTGATCTCGGCGGCGTAGCGGCGTGCCATCTCGGCGAGCGTGCCGGGCAGGTAGCCCGCCTCGCTGAGCGCGGGCGACTGGAGGCCGAAGATCGGCCGTCGCGCCGGAATGTATTGCGCCAGACCGGCGTAGCACCAGGACAGCCCGTACATCGGATGGATGCAGAACAGCGCCCCGCCCGCCTCGGTGCCGTGCGGCACCCGGTTGCGGATGGTCAGCAGAACGCCCAGGGCGTCGTCGGATTCCAGGTCGGAGGCGAGGTCGTGGTCGCCGGCCGCGGACTGGGTGGCATCGATCCGCTCGGCCAGCGCGGCGACCGTGGCATCGGTGAAGAACCACTGCACTCGCACCTCGGCGCCGACTCTGGTGCGCAGGCGGCTGATCGCCTTGGTGGCGACCAGCGAGTTGCCGCCCAGTTCGAAGAAGTCGTCGTCGAGGCCGACCTTGCCCGCGCCGAGCACCTCGGCGTAGACCTCGGCGACGGCGCGCTGCAACGGCGTGGTCGGCGGACGGTAGGCGCGGGTGGTGAAGGCAGGGACGGGCAGCGCGTTGCGGTCGAGCTTGCCGCTGGCGTTGAGCGGCAGGGACTGCATGATCACCACGGTCGCCGGCACCATGTAGGACGGCAGCGCCGCCCTGGCATGGGCGAGCAGCGCCACCTGATCGAAAACGTCAGCGGTGGAGCCGGTTTCGATCGAATAGCCCTCCGGCCGAGTCGACGGGCGGGCCGGCGCGACCGGCGTCTCGGTCGGCACGATGTAGCCGACCAGGCGGTCTCCGGTCGGGCCGTGGACGAGCGCGACAGCGGCATGGCGGACGCTGTGATGATCGCGCAGGACCGCTTCGACCTCACCGAGCTCGATGCGCTGACCGCGCAGCTTCACCTGGAAGTCGCTGCGGCCCAGATACTCCAGGGTCTCGTCGGTGGTCCAGCGAACGACGTCGCCGGTGCGATAGAGCCTGCCGCCGCCGGGGTGGGCGACGAACCGTTCGGCGGTGAGGGTGGGCGCGCCGAGGTAGCCGCGGGCCAGCTGCACACCTTCCAGGTACAGCTCCCCCGCGGTGCCGGGCGGAACGGGTCGCAGTTGTCGATCCAGCACGTGCACGCGGGTATTGGCGACCGGTATGCCGATCGGAATACTCACGGCGGAACCGGCTTCGACCTGTGCCGCTGTCACCACGGTGGCTTCGGCGGGCCCGTACCAGTTGACCAGCGCCGCCGCGGGCAGCACCTGCGCGAATCGGCGGGCGGTCGCCGACGACAGCGCCTCACCCGCCGCGAAGACCCTTCGCAGCGAGCCGAACTCGCCCGGGTCGCGATCGGCGAGGAAGGCGTCGAGCATCGACGGAACGAAATGCACGGTGGTGACCGCGTGTTCGGTGATCACCTCGGCCAGGTAGGCGGGGTCACGGTGACCGTCGGGCGCGGCGATCACCACGGTGGCGCCGGTCTGCAACGGCCACAGCAACTCCCAGGTGGAGATGTCGAAGGTGGCCGGGGTCTTGTGCAGAACCACCTCGCCGGGGCCGTGTGGGTAGGTGCGCTGGGCCCAGCGGAACTGGTTCACCAGCTGCCGGTGTGTCAGCATCACGCCCTTGGGCGTACCGGTGGATCCGGAGGTGTGGATGACGTAGGCGAGATTGTCGGCCTTCGGCAGGTCGAGATCCGCCACTTCGCCGCTGACAGTGGCGATGTCGACGACCGGGATATCGGAGGTGGTGGTGAAATCGGCGGCGGCGAGCACACAGATCGGCGCGGCCGAGGCCAGCACCCGTTCGGTCCGTTCGGCCGGATGGTCGGGGTCGACCGGCACGTACGCCGCGCCCGTCCGCAACACCGCGTAGATCGCGGTCACCAGGTCGATTCCACGCCGCATGGCGACCGCGACGAGCGTCTCGGGCGCCGCGCCTCGCGCGCGAAGGGCGGCGGCGAGTCCGCGCGCCCGTTCGTCGAATTGCGCGTAGGTGTAGGTGGTTTCACCGTCGATCAGGGCAATGGCCTGTGGCGTCCGCCCGACCTGCGCGTCGAACAGCGACAGCAGCGTCGCCTCGTCGAGCAGTTCGGGCGCGTCGGTGGCGTTGACCGCCGCCAGGGTCGCGCGCTCCTCGGCCAGCAACACATCGATCTCGGCGATCCTGGCCTGTGGATCGGCGACGAATCTGGCCAGTAGCATCGAGAAGCGTTGCGCCAGTGCGTTGGCGGTGTCCTCGCCGAAGACGTCGCGCAGGTACTTCACCGATACTCGGAGCTGCTCGTCGGCGACCACCTGCACGGTGAGCGGGTAGTGGGTGCCGTTGGCGGCGTCCATCCCGGTGACGGCTGCCGATCCGGACGCGGCCTGTGCCAGCCCTTCGCGGTCGACCGGGAACGACTCGAACACGACGAGCGAATCGAACAGCGCGTCGATGCCCGCGATCTCCTGGATCTCTCCCAGCCCGAGGTAGTGATGATCGAGCAGGGCGGCCTGCCCGTCCTGCAGCTCGCGCAGCAACTCGGCGACGGTATCGCCGGGACGCAACCGCACGCGGACCGGAATGGCGTTGAGGAACAGCCCGACCATGTGTTCCACACCGTCGAGCTCGGCGGGCCTGCCGGAGACGGTGGCGCCGAACACCACGTCGTCGCGATCCACCAGCCGGGCGATGAGCAGACCCCATGCCGCCTGGACCACGGTGTTCACCGTGACGCCGAGGCTCGCGGCGAGCCGGCTCAGCGCGGCGGTGTCGGCCGGTGCGAGCGCGAAACCGGTTTCGCCTGTGCCCGTGGCGATCTCGCGACCCTGATCGACCGGCGCGAGCGGCGTGGGCTCGGCCAAGCCGGTGAGCGCGGTGCGCCACGCCGTCCTGGCGGCTTCGAGATCCTGGCCGACGAGCCAGGCCAGGTAGTCGCGATAGGGCGCGACCTTGGGCAGGTGCCTGCTCCGGCCGCCGACCACGTACGCGGTGAGCAGTTCCTGCAGCAGCAGCGGGGTCGACCAGCCGTCGATCAGGATGTGGTGGCTGGTGACGAGCAGATGCGCGGTCTCGGCGGTGCGCACCAGGGTGAACCGCAGCAGCGGCGCGGTGGCCATGTCGAAGTGCGCGACCAGATCGGCGGCACGAATGCGCTGGTAGGCGGCATCGGACACCGCGTCGACGACCCGCCACGGCACGTCGATGTCGTCGAGCACCACCTGCAGCGGGGTGCCCGCGGCGTCGGAGGCGAAGGCCACGCGCAGGTTGTCGTGGCGGTCGAGCACGGTCTGTGCCGCCTGGTGCAGTCGCTCGGCGTCCACGGACAGATCGAGGTCGAGGACGAACTGGGTGATGTAGGGGTCCACCGAGTTCTCCGCGAGCAGCGCGTGGAACAGCATGCCCGACTGCAGCGGCGTCACCGGCCACACGTCGCTGAGTTGCGGATAGCGACGGACCAGCCGGGTCAGTTCGGTCTGGCCGAGGCGAACGAGTGGAAAGTCCGACGGCGTGAATCCGCCCGCGCCGGGGCGCAATCCGTGTTCGGCGAGACCGCCGAGCGCGCGGATCCAGTGTTCGGCGAAGGTCTTGACCGCGTCCGCGGTGAGGACGGCGGTGGCGTAGTCGAATCGGGCGACCAGGCCGTCATCGGTCACGTCGACCGTGAGGACGAGGGCGAGGTCGTCGGCGGCCACATCGGTGTGCACGCGCGCCGGGCGCAGGTCGCGCATGCGGACAGCGAACCGGCCGCGATCCAGCGTGCGGACGCTGTCGGCGGAGTCGGCGTCGAGGTAGCGCAGCAGCCCGAAACCGGCGCCGTGGGCGGGGACCGCGCGGCGCAGTTCCTTGATCTGGGCCAGGGCCGTTCCCGCGGCGGGTCCGCCGACGAGCGCGTCGGCGACGTCGATGCCGTCCAGGCGCAGCGCCAGCGGGTAGTCGGTGGTGAACCCGCCGACGACGTTGTCGACGTCGGGCCCGCCGAGCAGGCGCTGGTCGGCGCGCAGCCGTACCACGGTGCCGATCGCCCGTGCCACGGCGGTCTCCGCCCCCGTGTGCAGGGCCAGCGCGGCGGCGGTGAGCAGCACCTCGTCGAGGGTGGCGCGGTAGGCATCGGCGACGGTGCGCACCGCGGTGGTGCCTTCGCCGGTGATGCTCAGCGAGACCCGGTTGCGCAGGTGCAGGTCGGTGGATTCGTCTGCCCTGGAACGGATCGCGCGATGCCAGTACGCGCGTTCGGCCCGCGCGGCGGCGGTGGACGGGTACGCGGCGAGGTGGCGTACCAGCTCGCCGAGCCCGGCATCGGGCGCGGCGGGCGCGGCGTGGCGACCGCGGCTCCATGCCGTGGTCAGCTGGTCGACGACCGCGCGCCACGAGTTCTCGTCGAGGACAAGGGCATTCGCGACGACGATCAGGGTGGTCGCACTGCCCGCGTCGCCGGTGAGGACGAAGTGGATATTGCGTCCCTCGTCCGGATCGAGCGCCGCGGCTGCCGCGGCCACGATGTCGTCGACGGGCAGCGAGGACTCGCCGTCTTCGCTGTCGAGCCTGCGGAAGGCGTCGCCGATGCGCTCGTCGGGCGGCGGGATGCGCAGCACCGGGGTGTCGCCGGTGCGGTCGAGCAGCGCCCACAGCATCGGATGCTGGCTCATCACCGCGGCCACGGTGGCGGCCACAGCGTCGTCGGGGCAGTCCGCGGGCACCTCGAGCAGCACCGCACGGGGTTCGACCGCGGCCTCGCCCGCTTCGGTGAGCTGGGCGGCGGTAGCGGTGAGCGGGAGCGTGGCCGACGCAACGCTCGGCATGGCGGCGACTTCGGCGCGTTCGGCGAGCGCGGCGACGGTGCGCGCGTCGAACAGGTCGCGCGGTCGTAGGATCACGCCGGCGGTGGTGGCCCGCGACACCACCTGGATGGCGGTGATGCTGTCCCCGCCGAGGGCGAAGAAGTCGTCGTCGAGGCCGACCCGCTCGTGCGCGAGGACATCGGCGATGACCCGGGCGATGGTCTTCTCCACGCTGGTGCGGGGCGGGCGATACTCGCCGCGAACGGCGATCGGGTCCGGCAGCGCGCGCCGGTCCAGCTTGCCGACGGGGGTCAGCGGGATCTCGTCGAGGACGACGATCGCGGCGGGCACCATGTAGTCGGGCAGCACCCGCGCGGCGAGCGCGGTGAGTTCGGCGGTATCGAGTCGGCTGCCCTGCTCGGCCAGGACATAGGACACCAGCATCGTCGAGCCGGCGCCGTTGTCGCGGCCGAGGGTGGCGACCCAGGAGACTCCGGGCGCGTCGGCCAGCACGGCGTCGATCTCGCCGAGCTCGATGCGCAGACCACGGATCTTGACCTGGAAGTCGTTGCGGCCGACGAACTCCAGCACCTCACCGCGTCGGCGAACCAGGTCACCGGTGCGGTAGAGGCGCGCGCCGGTCGCGCTGTGCGCGGACGGCGATTCGGCGCCGTCTTCGACAGCGAAGGGGTCGGCGATGAAGCGCGCGGCGGTGAGGGCGGGACGCTGGTGGTAGCCGCGGGCGAGTTGGATGCCACCGAGATAGAGCTCGCCGGTGACGCCCTCGGGGACCGGGCGAAGGCGCTCGTCGAGGATCAGTGCGCGGACGCCGCGGATCGGGCCGCCCATGTGGACGGGCTCGTCCGGCTGCAACGCGTCACTGATGGCGGTCATGACGGTGGTCTCGGTGGGACCGTAGCCGTTGTGGAAGCGCCGCTGCGGCAGCGTGTTCCAGCGTGCGGCCAGGTCGGCGGGTACGTGCTCACCGCCGACGATGAGGGCGCGCAGCCCGGGGATGCCGTCGGGGTCGAGGGTGGCCAGGACCGACGGGGTCAGGAAGGTGTGGGTGACGCCCTCGGTACGGATCAATTCGGCCAGCTCGGTGCCGCCGACGGATCCGGCGGGCGCGACCACCAGGGTGCCCCCGCCGCCGAGGGCGAGCAGCAGCTCCAGCATCGACGCGTCGAACGACGGGGAAGCGAAAGCCAGTGCGCGCGTCGATGAGTCGAGGCGATAGCGCTGCTTCTGCTCGGCACAGAAGTTGGCGAGCCCGGCATGGGTCACGACGACGCCCTTGGGCAGCCCGGTCGAGCCGGAGGTGTAGATCATGTACGCGGCGTTGCCGGTGCGCGGCGGGGCGAGCAGTTCGATCTCACGCAGGGTGACGGTGGCGTAGCCGCCGATCTCGGCGGCGAAGGCCCGATCGTCGAGCACGACCCAGCCGCCTTCACCGTCCAGCGCGGGCAATTCGGCGACTTCGGCGGCGAGGGTGATGCCGAAGACGGCGCCGGAGTCGGTGACCATGTGGCTGATCCGCTCGGCCGGGTAGCCCGGGTCGACCGGCACGATCACCGCGCCGGTGCGCGCGATCGCCCAGACCGCGAGCACCGATTCGACCGAGCGTCGGATTGCCACGGCGACAGCGACTTCCGGCCCGGCGCCGCGGGCGATCAGGCCGCGCGCCAGCTGGTTGGCGGCGGCATCGAGTGCGGTGTAGGTGAATCCGCGCCCGCCGCCGCGCAGGGCGATGCCGGTCGGATCGGCGCGCACCGCGTCGTCCATCAACTGCGCGAGGGTGCGTTCCGGCTCGGCGGCCGGGCCCGCGAACGTGATGCTCGCGCGGAATTCGGCGGGGTCGAGCAGGTCGATGTCACCGACGGCCAGCTCGGGCTCGGCGGCGACAGCGGTGAGCAGACGGACGAAGCGCTCGCCGAAACCGCGCACTGTCTCGTCATCGAACAGGTCTGTCGCGTAGGCGAATTCGGCGTGCATGCCGCCGTTGTCCTGCTGCTCGCGCACGGTGAGCAGCAGGTCGAACTTGGCCTCGGCGGTGCGCGCGTCCAGAGCGCCCACCGTGATTCCCGGCAGCTCGAAGGCGACCGGAGCGAGGTTCTCGAACGACAGCGCCACCTGGAACAGCGGATGCCTGCCCGCCGACCGCGCGGGTTGGATCGCGTCGACCACCCGCTCGAACGGGACGTCGGCATGGGCGAAGGCGCGCAGATCGGTGTCGCGGGTCCGCGTCAGCAGCGCGGTGAACGGATCGCTCTCGGTGATCCGGCTGCGCAGCACCAGGGTGTTGACGAACATGCCGACCAGATCGTCGAGCTCACGGGCGCCGCGGCCCGCGATCGGGGTCCCGATGGCGACGTCGTCGGTGCCGGACAGGCGGGCGAGCAGCACCGCGAGTGCGGCCTGCACGACCATGAACACCGTCACGCCCTGCGCGCGGGCCAGCCCGGCGAGCTCGGCGTGCAGTGCGGCGTCGATCTCGAAGGAGCTGGTGGCGCCCGCGAAGGACTGCACCGCCGGACGCGCACGATCGGCGGGGAGCGCGATCTCCTCGGGCAGACCGGCGAGCTCCTGCTGCCAGTAGGCCAGCTGGGCGGCGGCTACGGAGGCGGGGTCGGCTTCGTCGCCGAGCGAATCTCGCTGCCACACCGCGTAATCGGCGTATTGCAGCGGCAGCGGCGACCACGCGGGCTGTGAGCCGGCCGTGCGCGCGGTGTAGGCGAGGACGAGGTCGCGGGTGAGCGGACCCATGGAGAAACCGTCGGCGCTGATGTGGTGGGCGACGAACACCAGGACGTGGTCGTCGGCGCCCAGCCGCAGCAGCCGCAACCGGACGGGCGGTTCGGCCGTGACGTCGAACCCGGTGGCGACGATGTCGCGCACCGCGGCGACGAGGTCGGCCGTGGCGACCTCGACGGGCGTCAGGTCGACGCGCATCCCATCGGGGGCGAGCACATCCTGGAACGGCATATCCGCGCGAACTTCCGCGGAACCCGACTCGTTCGAGCCCGTGAGCTCGCCCGAGGCGGAAGAGCTCGCGCGCGACACCGGGTAACGGGTTCGCAGGACCTCGTGCCGGGCGAACAGGTCGGCCACGGCCAGGCGCAGAGCGGACAGATCGAGGTCGCCGGTGAGGCGGATCGCGGCCGGGATGTTGTAGACGGTCGCGTCGGGATCGAGCCGGTTGAGCAGCCACATGCGCTGCTGTGCCAGCGACAACGGCACCCGTCGCGGACGCGGTCCGGCGAGTAGCCGCGGTGCGGCGGCCTCGTCCGAGCGGTGCACGCGCAGCGCGAGATCGGCCACCGTCGGCGCTTCGAACAGCAACCGAACGCCGACCGTACGATCGAGCGCCGTCCCGATCCGGGCCGCCGCCCTGGTGGCGAGCAGCGAGTTGCCGCCGAGGGCGAAGAAGTCGTCGTCGGCGCCCACGGAGGCGACGCCGAGTATCTCGCCGTAGACCTGCGCGACCACCTGTTCGGTGGGGGTGGCCGGGGCGCGGAAGGCGGCGGCCTCGAAGACCGGCGCGGGCAATGCCTTTCGATCCAGCTTGCCGTTGACGGTGTAGGGCAACTCGTCGAGGACCACGAAGGCGTCGGGCACAAGGTAGGTCGGCAGCTTGTCGCCCAGCGCGGACTTCAACTGCGCGACATCGAGATCCGCGCCGACCACGTAGGCCACGAGCCGATCACCGAAATGGGCATCGGAACGAGCGAGGACCGCGGCCCGAGCCACCCCGGCCAGCCCGAGCAGCACGGCTTCCACCTCGCCTGGCTCCACCCGGAAGCCGCGAATCTTCACCTGGAAGTCACTGCGGCCCAGGTAGATCAGCCCACCGCCGGACAGCCCGGTCGTGCGCGGGGTGCGCGCGACCAGGTCGCCGGTGCGGTACATCCGGGCGCCGGGTTCGAAGGGATCGGCGACGAAGCGATCGGCAGTCTGGGCCGCCCTGCGCAGGTAACCGCGCGCCAACTGGATGCCGCCGAGATACAGCTCTCCCCTGATGCCGGGGGCGACCGGCCGCAGACGCTCGTCGAGCACGTAGACGCGGCTGTTCCATTCGGGGGTGCCGATCGGCACGGTCAGCACGTCGGCGGCGGTGACCCGGTGGTCGGTGATCGAGACGGCGGCCTCGGTGGGACCGTACAGATTGTCGATCCTGGTGTCGGGCAGCACCGTCAGCAGGCGCTGCGCGAGCGCCGCGGGCAGGGCTTCGCCGATCGCGAGGATTCGGGTCAAGGGCACGATATTGCGCTGGTCGTGCGCGGCGGACTCCCAGTATCCCGACAGCGCGTCGAGCAGCGAGGGCACCGCCGTCAGGGTGGTGACCCCGGCATCGGTGATCAGGGCGTCCAGGTAGGCGGGGTCGCGGTGGCCGTCGGGGGCGGCGATCACCAGTCGGCCACCGCAGACGGCGGCGGACCAGAACTCCCAGACCGACAGGTCGAACGTGGCGGGAGTCTTCAGCAGGAACACATCGGCGGCATCGGTACCGAATTCACCGCGTAGCCACTGCAATTGGTTGATCACCGCGGCGTGCGGCACCGCCACGCCCTTGGGGCGGCCGGTGGAACCGGAGGTGAAGATGACGTAGGCGGTGTTGTCCGGGTGCAGCGGCGCACGACGGTCGGCGTCGGTGATCGGACCGGGGTCGGCGGCGGCGATCACCGGGTGGTCGACTCGCACCAGCGGCGCGGCGTCGGTCCGGAAACCGTTGGTGAGCACGCAGATCGGGGCCGCCGTGTGCAGGATGTAGTCGGTGCGATCGGCGGGCTGATCGGGGTCGATCGGCACGTAGGCCCCGCCCGACCTGGTCACCGCGTACATGGCGACCACAAGATCGATCGACCGTGGCAGCGCGAGCGCGACCAGCGATTCCGGCCCGACCCCGATCGAGATCAGGTGCCGCGCCAGCCTGTTCACCCGTGCGTCGAATTCGGCGTAGGTGAGTTCCAGACGCCCCTCCGGCAGATCGGCGACGAGCGCGACCGCCGCGGGACGCGCCACCGACGGCAGATCGGCGAGCGTTGCGCCGGGGACAGCGAGATCGGCTGCGCCACTGACAATTTCGGCCGAGATTTCCTCGGAAGTGCGCAGTTCGACCGTGCCGACCCGCACGCCGGGCTCGCGCACCACCGCGTCGAGCAGCAGCGTCAGCCGGTCGGCGAAGGCCGCCACGGTCGCGGCGTCGAAGAGATCGGTGGCGTAGGTGAAGAACCCCTCGATGCCGGTGGGTGAGCCGTCGGCGTCGTATCCGTCGCCGACGATCAGATGCAGATCGAATTGCGACACAGCCAGTTCCGCCGATACCGGCGCGATCCGCAGGCCGGGCAGTTCCAGGGTGGCGCGGTCCACGTTCTGGAAGGAAAGACCCACCTGGAACAGCGGATGGCGGGCGGTGGAGCGCGGCGGATCGAGGACCTCGACGAGGCGCTCGAACGGCACATCGGCGGCGGCGAACGCGGCCAGGTCGCTCGCACGCTGAGCGGCGAGCAACTCGGCGAAGGTGGCGCCACCGTCATAACGGGTGCGCAGCACGACGGTGTTGACGAACATGCCGATCAGATCGTCGAGTTCGCGCTCACCGCGCCCGGCCACGGGTGTACCCACCGCCACGTCCGCGGCGCCGGACAGCCGGGCCAGCAACACGGCGAAAGCGGTATGCAACACCATGAACACGGTGGCGCCGTGCTCGCGCGCGAGCCGCGCGAGCGCGATGTGGGTCGCGGCGTCGATGCGCACCGGCACGCGCCCACCCGTCAGGGAGGCGACGGCGGGACGTGGGTAGTCGGTGGGCAGTTCGAGCACATCCGGCAGATCGGCGAGTTCGGAGCGCCAGAACGCGAGCTGGCGGGCGGCCACCGAGTCCGTCTCGTCCTCGGCGCCGAGGCGGTCCACCTGCCACAGCGCGTAGTCGGCGTACTGCACCGGCAGCGCCGCCCATTCCGGCGCGTGTCCGGCCGCCCGTGCGAGGTAGGCGGTGGTCACATCGCGCACCAGCGGCGCCATCGAGGAGGCGTCGGCGGCGATGTGGTGCACCACCACGGCGAGCACGTATTCCGTTGGCGCGTCCGGCTCGAGCCCGGTGACATCGAGCAGCTGGACGCGCAGCGGCACCTCGGTCGTCACGTCGAACGCGGTCGACGCGAGCGCCGTGACCTGCTCGATCAGCCGGGTCATCAGCTCCGACGGCTCGACCGTCTCGGGCTGGTCCGAGTCCGCGGGTCGGCTCGGGCCGACCCTACGCACCACGACGTCGAGGTCGACATCCTCGACCGGCAGAATCCGCTGGATCGGACCGGTGGCGGTGTCGGGGTAGATCGTGCGCAGCACCTCGTGGCGGGCCAGGACGTCGCGCAGGGCGATCGTGAGCGCGGCGACATCGAGGGCACCGGTCAGCCGGAGCGCGAAAGGCAGGTTGTAGGCGGCGGCTCCGTCGTCGACGCCCTGGTCGAAGCGGTTGAGGAACCACATGCGGCGCTGGGCGGGCGAAAGCGGCAGCTCGTCGGGGCGGGGCAGGGTACCGAGGCCACTGGTCGGCTCGGGGACCGCGGCGGGATCGAGCATCGCGGCGAGTCCGGCGACGGTGGGAGTTTCGAAGAGGGCGCGCACGGCGACCCGCCCACCGGTCGCGGCGCCGAGCCGGGCGACCAGCCGGGTGGCGACCAGGGAGTTGCCACCGAGTGCGAAGAAGTCGTCGTCGGCGCCGATGTCGGTGCGGCCGAGCACTTCACCGAACAGCCCGGCGACGAGCCGCTCCTGCGTGGTGCTCGGCGCGCGGAACGCCCGGGTGGTGAAACTCGGCGCGGGCAGTGCCTTGCGATCGAGCTTGCCGCTGGGGTTGAGCGGCAGTTCGTCGAGCACGGTGATCGAGGCGGGCACCATGTAGACCGGCAGGGTCTTCGCGGCAACGGCCTGCAACCGGTCCGGCTCGGCGGCCTGACCGGGAACCGGCACCACATAGGCGACCAGCTGGTCACCGAGCTCGGTCGCCGCGACCAATGCCACTGCCTGGCTGACGGATTCGTGCGCCAGCAGGGCCGTCTCGATCTCCCCGAGTTCGATCCGCTGGCCGCGGAACTTCACCTGGAAATCGATCCGCCCCAGGTAGTCCAGTCGGTGCGGGGCGTTCGCGGTGGGCCGACGCCACACCACCAGGTCGCCGGTGCGGTACATGCGCGCGCCCGTCGAGGCGGCCTCCGATGCCGAGGCGAAGGGGTCGGCGATGAATCGATCGGCGGTGAGACCGGGTCGCGCGACATAGCCGCGCGCCAGCTGATCGCCGGCGAGATAGAGCTCTCCCGCGATACCGGGCGGTACCGGCCGCAGTCGCTCGTCGAGGACGTACACCCGAGAGTTCCACTGCGGCAGACCGATCGGCACCGAACGCTCACCCGGACGGGCGGGCCAGTAGGTCACCGAGACAGCGGCCTCGGTCGGGCCGTACAGATTGTGCAGCCGGGCGGAGGTGACCGCGGCCATGGCATCGACGGTCTCGGCGGGCAGCGCCTCGCCGATGACGAAGATCTCGCGCAGCGACTCCAGGTCGGCATGGCCTTCGGTCGTCGAGCTCGGGTCGACAGCCGCCTGGGCGGCGAACATCGTGAGCATCGACGGGACGAAGTCGGTGACGGTGACCTTGTGCTTGCCGATCAGGTCGATCAGATAGGCGGGGTCGCGGTGGCCGTCCGGGGTGGTGAGCACCAGTTTCGCGCCGACCCGCAGCGGCATGAAATAGCCCCACAGCGACACGTCGAACGTGGTCGCCGTCTTCTGCAGGTACACATCTCCCAGTGCCAGCGGGTACTTCGCCAGCATCCACACCAGCTGGTTGTGGATGGCGGCGTGCGAGATGGCGACGCCCTTGGGCTTGCCCGTGGAACCCGAGGTGAAGATGACGTAGGCCGGGTGGTCGGGGTGCAGCGGTGCGCGCAATTCCGACGCGAGGACCGGATCACCGGGCAGGCCGGAGACATCGAGCTCGTCGAGCAGCAGCAGCGAGGTGCCGGGCGCGACAGCGACGGCGTCGGCGCGGGTGCTCAGCACGCAGGCCGGGCGGGCGGTGTCGAGAATGTAGGCGATGCGCTCGGCCGGATGGTCGGGATCCAGCGGCACGTAGGCGCCACCGGCGGTGAGCACCGCGTACATCCCGATCACCAGGTCGGGCGAGCGCCGCAGAGCCAGGCCGACCAGGCTCTCGGGACCGACGCCCTGCTCGATCAGCAGCCGGGCGAGGGCATTCACGCGCTCGTCGAACTGCCGGTAGGTCAGCTCGGTGTCCGCGTACACCAGCGCGGTGGCGTCCGGATGTGTCTGCACCGCACGGCGATACGCGTCGAGCATCGATTCCGGTGGTACCGGATGACGGGTGTCGTTCCAGCTCACCAGGCTCAGCTCGCGCTCGGCCTCGGTGAGCAGGTCGACCTCGGCGATCGCGAGATCGGCGTCGGTCGCGACCGCGTCGAGCAGGCGGGTGAACCGGGCCGCCAGGATCTCGATGGTGTCGGCGTCGAACAGATCGGTGGCGTAGTTGAACGACGCGGCCATCGGTTCGGTCGGATCGGCGCCGGGCACGATCGTGAGCTGTAGATCGAAACGCGCTACCGCACCGCCGAATTCGACAGGGGTGGCGTCGAGGCCGGGCAGGCGCAGGTTCGGCAGGTCCAGGTTCTGGAAGAACAGGGCAACCTGGAACAGCGGGTGATGGGCCTGCGAGCGCACCGGATCGAGCAGTTCGACCAGGCGCTCGAACGGTAGGTCGGCATGGGCGAACGCGGCGAGATCGGCGCGCTTGGTCGCGCGCAGCAACTCGGCGAAGCTGGTGCTCGGGTCGAGGTGCGTGCGCAGGACCAGCGTGTTGACGAACATGCCGATCAGGTCGTCGAGTTCCCTGGCGCCGCGCCCGGCCACCGGGGTACCGATGGCGATGTCGTCGGTGTGCGCGACCCGACCGAGCAGCACCGCGAAAGCCGCGTGCACGACCATGAATTCGGAGGTGCCGCTGCGCTGGGCGAGCTCGGCGAGCGCCGTGTGGACCGCCGCCGGGATCTGGAAGCCGAATTCGGCGCCACGACCGGTGAATACGGGCGGTCGAGGACGATCGGTGGGCAGGTCGAGCCGGTCGGGCAGCCCCGCGAGCGTGGTCCGCCAGTGCGAGATCTGCGCGGCGGCAACCGAATCCGGGTCGCCCTCGGCACCGAGGAGTTCGCGATGCCACAGCGTGTAGTCCACGTACTGCACCGGCAGCGGCTGCCACCGGGGTCGCGAGCGGTTGCGCCGGGCGAGGTAGGCGCCGAGCAGGTCACGCAGCAGCGGAGCCACCGAGGCGCCGTCGGCGGTGATGTGGTGCAGGGCGATGGCGAGCACGTGCTCGTTCGGCCCGAGCTCGGCCAGCGCCACCCGGAACGGCACACCGGCGGCCACATCGAACCCGGTACCGGCGAATTCGGCCAGCCACAGCGGCAATTCGTCCTCGGCGAGCGAGTCGATCAGCACATCGGGGACGGCTTGGGCCATCGGCAGGACGACCTGGTGACCGACGCCGTCGACCACCGCGCCGTCGCCACCGCGCTCGTACTCGTCGGCCTGATGGACCGGGTACAGCGTGCGCAGGGATTCGTGGCGAGCCACCAGGTCCGACAGCGCCGCGTGCAGTGCGCGCGCGTCGAACGGTCCGGACAGGCGCAGCGCGAACGGGATCGTCTCGGCCGTCGAATTCGGATCGAACTGGTTGAGGAACCACATCCGCTGTTGCGCGGCGGAGAGCGGGATCAGGCCGGGGCGTTCGCGAGGCGCCAGCGGCGCATGGCCGCCCGCGCCCTTCAGCGGCTCCAGCAGCGCGGCGAGCCCGGCGACAGTGGGACTCTCGAAGACGTGGCCCGCGGGCACCCGCGCCGACAGCTCCGCCCCGAGGCGCGCGGCGGCCCGGGTGGCGAGCAGCGAATTGCCGCCGAGGGCGAAGAAGTCGTCGTCGGCGCCCAGCGGGTTCGCCGGCGCGAGCAGCTCGGTGAAGACGTAGGCCACCAGCTCTTCCATCGCACCGGAGGGCGCCCGGAACTCCTCGGCGCGCAGGGTGGGCGCGGGCAGCGCGGCCCGATCGAGTTTGCCGACCGGAGTCAGCGGAATGGTGTCGAGCACAGTCAGCGCGGTCGGCACCATGTGCGCGGGCAACCCGGTCCTGGCGTGCTCGAACAGCTGGTCGGTGTCGATGCGCGCGCCGGGCGCGGCATGCACGTAGGCGGCGAGAATCGTGGTGCCGTTGTCGAGTTCATGACCGACGGTCACCGCGAAGTCGACGGTGTCGTGCGCGGTGAGCGCGGTGTCGATCTCGCCCAGCTCGATCCGGAACCCGCGCACCTTCACCTGGAAGTCGTTGCGGCCGACGAATTCGACGGCACCGTCCACCCGCCTGCGCACCAGGTCACCGGTGCGGTACATCCGCCCATCGCCCCCGGCGAAGGGATCGACGACGAAGCGCGACGCCGTCAGCCCCGGCTGACGGTGATAGCCGCGCGCCAACCCGGCCCCGGCGATGTAGAGCTCACCGATCATCCCGTCGGGCACCCGGACCAGCCGCTCATCGAGCACGTACTCGGTCACACCGCGCAGCGGCGCCCCGATGTTCATCGTGTCGCCGACCACCAGCGGCGCGCTGATATTGGTCACGATGGTGGTCTCGGTCGGTCCGTAACAGTCGTGGAACCGGCGCGAATCCGTGGCCCAGCGCCGGATCAGGTCCGGCGGGCACGCCTCGCCACCGGTGGTGACCACGGCCAGCGCGTCGAGCCCGGCCGGATCCAGCGATGCCAGCGCGGCGGTGGTGATGAACATGTGCGTGACGGCTTCTCGGCGCAGCACATCGGCCAGCTCCGCACCGCCGAGAATGCCCGCGGGCACGAGCACCATGGCAGCGCCGGCACCCACCGCCATCAGGAGTTCGAGCACGGCCGCGTCGAACGAGGGCGACGCGAAATGCAGCGTGCGCGAGTTCGGCTCGATCGCGTAGTGCGCGCGCTGCTCGGCGCAGTATCCGGCCAGCCCGGCATGGGTCACCACCACGCCCTTGGGCAGGCCCGTCGAACCGGAGGTGTACACCACGTAGGCGGGGTGCTGCAGCCGCAGCGGACGCACCCGGTCGGCGAAGGTCACCGGATCGCCGGACTGGTCATCGGTGGCGCGCCGGACGCGGTCGTCGTCGAGACACAGCCACTCGAGCGTGCCGGGCAGCCGGTCCATCGCCGTGCCCACCGCGACCCCGAGCACCGCCGCGGAGTCGCCGAGCATGTGACTCACCCGGGCGGGCGGATAGTTCGGGTCGACCGGCAGGAACGCGGCGCCGGTCTTGGTCACCGCCCACATCGCCAGCACCGATTCCGGGGACCGCGGAATGCCGACGGCCACCACGTCCTCGGGACCGACACCGCGCGCGATCAGCAACCGCGCCAGCCGGTTGGAACGCTCGTCGAGCTCGGCATAGGTCCAGCGCACCGGCGCGGACACCCCGTCGTCCCACGACAGCGCGAGACCACCGGGGTTGGATTCCACCGCCACCGACAGCAGCTGCGGCAGTGACTTCCCGCGCTGCCGGGCACGGGCGCCGGTCGCCCGGTTCGCTCGGGTCACGACAGTGCCGTCCGATCGACGGAGTCGACTTGCCGTTGCCCGGTCATGCACACCTCATACCGATATCGACGCGCACTGTCACTCATCCGCGCCGCGCGCGGACGGGCCAGTGTTCGTTCCACCTATCCATCCATCCCGACCACCGCGCGCCGCTCGTGCGGCTGCCCGGCGTTGCCGATCATCTCACTGAGCGCGACAATCGTCGCACCAGTCCCGTCGCCTGGCTCGGCAACGGCCACCGCGGACTCGGTGAACACATGACTCACCTCGTCCGCGCCCCCCTGGTCTACCCCCATCACCAGCGTCGCGCCCGCGATCGCGGCCGCGACGATCTCGAGCACACCGGCCACCGAATCCGGTCGGCCCGCCGCTCGTGTGCGTGATTCGAAATTGAGTCCGGTGCGCTCGGCGACCCGCTCGGCCGCGGTCGCCAACTCGTCGAAGCTCAGCGTGCGGCCACCGCCGACGAACGCCACGTCGTCGCCGCGCAGGGCGCGGGTGCGGTGCGCGTAGCCGATCGGGCGCGGTGATTCCGCCGCCAGCTCGGCGCGCAGCGCGGGGTCGGCCAGGTCGTACCAGTCGAGGCCGTCGGGGGCGTCGAAGATGTCGATGGTCAGGCCGAGCTTGACCTCGAGGTTACTGCCGGGCAGGCCCGCGTCCATCGTCATCAGCGGCACCACGGCGGCGCCCGCCTTGAGCACCGCCCAGGTCGCGATCGCCGCGTCCACCCCGCGGTCGAGCCGGACCGCGACCCCCGTGCCGGGTCCGGCGCCTCGGGCGATCAGCGAACGCGCCAATTGCGAGGAGCGGGCATCGAATTCGGCGTAGGCGATCGCGGTGTGGCCGACTTCGAGCGCGGGTGCGTCGGGGTCTTCCTCCACGGCCGAGGCCAGTTCCTGCGCCAGCGCCGCGCCGTTGGCCGACGGTGCCGGGGCATAGGCCGCGGCGGTCAGTTCGCGTTCGCGTTCTCGGGCGTCACGCAGATCGATATCGCCGACGCGCACCGTGGGATCGGCGGCGACCGCGGTGACGATCTCGGCGAGCCCGCGCGCGAACGCCGCGACGGTGTGCTCCTCGAAAAGGTCGGTGGCGTAGGTGAACACCACGCCGATCTCATCGGGTTCGCCGGTCGCGGACAGGCGCGGTTCGATATTGACCTGCAGGTCGAACTTGGCAGGCCGGGCCGCGAGATCCATCGCCTCGATGGTGAGCCCGGGTAGGCGCAGCACGGGGCTCTCGTTGTTGTGGAAGGAGAGCACCACCTGGAACAGCGGGTTGTGCGACACGGTGCCGGTCGGGGCCACCTCCTCGACCACGCGCTCGAACGGCAGGTCGGCGTTGGCGAAGGCGGCCAAGCCCACTTCGCGTGCGGTGCTGACCAATTCGTCGAAGCCGTGGCGCGGGTCGACCTGGGTGCGCAGGGTCAGGGTGTTGACGAACATGCCGACCAGGTCGTCGAGCTCGGGTTCACCCCGTCCGGCGATCGGGGTGCCGATCGCGATATCGGTGCTGCCGGAGATCCGGGCGAGCAACACGGCCAGTGCCGCGTGCACGACCATGAACAGCGACGCGTTGTGCCTGCGGGCGATCTCGCCGAGGCGCGCGTGCACGTCGGCGGTCAGGGTGGTGCTCACATCGGCGCCGCGCAACGAGGCATGCGAGGGTCGCGGATGGTCGTGTGGCAACTCGACCGTCCCGGCCTGACCCGCCAGGGTGTGCCGCCAGAACTCCAGTTGCCTTGCGGCGGTAGAACTCTCGTCCGATTCCGAGCCGAGCACCTCGCGCTGCCACAGCGCGTAGTCGGCGTACTGCACGGGCAACGGCGACCACGCGGGCGAGCGTCCTTCGACGCGTGCCCGATAGGCGATCACGAGGTCGCGGGCCAGCGGGGCCAGCGAGGCGCCGTCGGCGATGATGTGCTGCACCACCACGGCGAGCACATACTCCTCCTCCGCCAGCGGGTCGTCGGCGGGCGAGGTGAACAGCCCGGCGCGCAGGGGAACTCGCTCGGCGACATCGAAACCGCCTGCGAGCAGACGCATCACCCGCTCACGCGGATCGTCGCACTCCTCGAGCGCGAGACCGGTCGGCAGCACCGCGCTGACCGGCAGGATCTCCTGGTACGGAACGGCATCGGCGTCATCGGCGGGGAAGCGGGTGCGCAACGCCTCGTGCCGTTCGAGCACATCGGCGACGGCGTAGCGCAGCGCGGAGGTGTCGAGCGCGCCGCGCAACCGCAGAACCAGCGGGATGTTGTAGGCGGGCGAATCGGGATCGATGCGGTTGAGCAACCACATCCGCTGCTGCGCGGGCGAGAGCGGAACGACGCCGCGATCCTGCGCCGGGATCAGCGGCGGACGCGGCGCGGCCACCGAACCGGGGCGTACGCGAGCGGCGAGCGAGCCGACGGTCGGCGCCTCGAACAGGTCGCGCACCACCAGGTCGGTACTCAGGGCCTGGTCGATGCGGGCGATGGCCCTGGTGGCCAGCAACGAGTTGCCGCCGCGGTCGAAGAAGTTGTCGTCCAAGCCGATCTCCGGCACACCGAGCAGCGTCGCGAACACCTCGGCGACGCTGAGTTCGATCGGCGTGGTCGGTGCGCGGAAGGTGGTGGCGGCGGTGAACTCCGGCGCGGGCAGTGCGGCGCGGTCGAGTTTGCCGTTGGTGGTCATCGGCAGGCCGGGCACCACCACGACGGCGTCGGGAACCATGTATCCGGTGAGGAATTCGGCGACAGCAGCTCGCACGCGCACCGGATCGAGGGCCACGCCGGAAGCGGATTCGTCGAATCCGGCACCGTTGTCACCGCGTCCGAAGCGCGCGCCTACCGGCGCCTTCACGCCGTCGGGCTCGACAGCGTCGGTCGCCGGAACGACATAGGCGATCAGCCGGTCGCCCGCGTGCTCGTCGACACGCACGATGACCGCGCACTGCCCGACACCGGGCACCCGGAGCAGTGCGGCCTCGATCTCGCCCGGTTCGATGCGGAAACCACGCAGCTGCACCTGCTGGTCGCCGCGCCCGCCGTACTCGAGGGTGGGCGCGCCGCGGAAGCCGATCCAGCGGCCGAGGTCACCGGAGCGGTAGCGGCGAGCGCCGGGTTCACCGAACGGGTCGGCGACGAAGCGGGTCGCCGTGAGGCCCGGCTTACCGAGGTAGCCGCGCGAGAGCTGGTTGCCCGCGATGTAGAGCTCACCCGCCACGCCGAACGGCACCGGGCGCAGCCGGTCGTCGAGGACGACCACCGACAGTCCGGGCAGGGCGCGGCCGATGAGGCTGCCCGGCAGGTCGACGCCCGCTCCCCCGATGTGGTCGACATCCGTTGTCGCCCGGTCGGCGACGATGTCGGCCGTGTTCGAGGTCAGCACCTGGTGCGAGACATGCACGGTGGTCTCGGTGATGCCGTACATGTTGACGAGTTCCGGTGCGCCCGGCCCGTTTCCGTAGCGGTCGTACCAGCGGTTGAGCTTGCGCGGATCCAGCGCCTCACCGCCGAACACCACGTACCGCAGCGGCAGCGGGGTCGCGCCCGCGGCTTGCGCGGCCCGGTCGGCTTCGTCGAGCTGGGCGAAGGCGGTGGGGGTTTGGCTCAGCACCGTCACCTGTTCGCGGGCCAGCAGTTCGCGGAATTCGATCGGTGAACGGGAGGTCAGGTGGTCGACGACGACGACCGACGACCCGCCGGCCAGCGCGCACCACAGTTCCCAGATGGAGAAGTCGAAGGCGAAGGAGTGGAACACCGTCCACACGTCGTCCTCGTCGAAGGCGAACAGCAGCTGGGTGTTGGCGAACAGCTCGAGCACATTGCGGTGGGTCACCCCGACGCCCTTGGGCAGACCGGTGGAACCCGAGGTGTAGATGACGTACGCGAGGTGATCCGGACGCAGCGGGGCGCGGCGTTCACCGGGATGCAGCGGGGCCTCGGGGTAGCCGGACTGCTCGTCGAGCAGCACCACAGGCAGGTCGACGAGTGCGGTCAGCAGGTCGCGCTCGGCCGAAGTCGCCAGCAGCACAGCGGGTTTCGCGTCGTCGACGATGTAGGCCAGCCGCTGCGCCGGGTATCCGGAGTCGATCGGCAGGTAGCCCGCACCCGACAGCAGCACCGCGAGCAGCGCCACCGGCAGTTCCTCGGTGCGCGGGACTGCCACGGCCACCAGGGTTTCCGGGCCCGCGCCCTGCGCGATGAGCGTGCGGGCCAGCGCCGATGCCCGGCCGAGCAGGTCGGCGAACGTGATGGACCGCTGCCCCGCCCTGATCGCGATCGCCTCGGGACGCTGATGCGCCTGGGCGGTGATCAAGTCGGTGAGCGTCACCTCGGGCACCGCGATGCCTTGCGAATAGCCTTCGCGCAGCACGAGTTCGCGCTCACCAGGGGCGAGTACGTCGATATCGCCGACCGGCTTCGCGGGGTCGGCCACCACCGCGGCGAGTACCCGCGTCCAACGGTCGGCGAAGTCGGCGACGGTGGCGCGGTCGAAAAGGTCGGTGGCGTAGACGAAGGTCGCCGCCATGCCCTGCGGCGCTCCGTCGACGCCGATCTGTTCGGCGAGCTCCACCTGTAGGTCGAACTTCGCCAGCGGCACCATGAAGTCGGCGGCGGAGACCGCGAGACCGGGCAGCGCGAGGTCGGCGCGGGCCAGGTTCTGGAAGGTGAGCATCACCTGGAACAGCGGGTGCCGAGCCGTCGAACGCACCGGCTCCAGCAGGTCGACGAGCCGCTCGAACGGCACGTCGGCGTGCCCGAAGGCGGCGAGATCGCGGGCTCTGACCTCGGCGAGCAGCGCGGCGAAACTCGTCGCCGGATTCACCTCGGTGCGCAGGACCAGCGTGTTGACGAACATGCCGATCAGCTCGTCGAGCGCCTGCTCACCACGACCGGCCACCGGGGTGCCGATCGCGATGTCGCGGGTGCCGGAGAGCCGGGCCAGCAGCATCGCCAGCGCGGTGTGCACAACCATGAACAGCGTGGCGTTGTGCTCGCGAGCCAGCGCGGACAGACCGGCGTGCACCGAGGCAGGCACCTGCACGCTCAGCGAACCGCCCGCCCTGCTCGACACGGCGGGACGCGGCCGGTCGGTGGGCAGCTCGAGCTGTTCGGGCAGGCCGGACAGGGTGTCGCGCCAGAAGGCCACCTGCGCGGCGAGCAACGAACTCGGGTCCTGTTCGGCGCCGAGCAGCTCGCGCTGCCACAGCGTGTAGTCGACGTACTGCACCGGCAGCGGAGGCCACTGCGGCGCGCCGCCACCCCGACGTTCGGCATAGGCGGTGAGCAGATCCCTGGTCAGCGGCGCGAAGGAGAAGCCGTCGGCGGCGATGTGGTGCACCACGCACACGATGACGTGCTCACTGTCGGAGATCGCGAGTACCCGCACCCGCACCGGCGGCGCGGCGGTGACGTCGAAACCGGTCAGCGCGGCGGCGCCGATCGCCTCGGTGAGATCGTCTTCGGCCACCTCGACGACGTCGAACTCCGGCATCGCGGCGGGGTCGCCCGCGGCCAGTACCAGCTGATGGCCTTCACCGTCGAGGACCGTGCCGTGTCCATCGCCGCCGATTCCTTCCGACACCGGGTACACCGTGCGAAGGACTTCGTGGCGCGCGACCATGTCGGCGAGCGCGGCGCGCAGGGCGGGCAGGTCGAGGCGTCCGGAGAGACGGACCGCGACCGGGATGTTGTCCACGGCCGAGGCGGGGTCGAAGCGATTGAGGAACCACATTCGCTGCTGGGCGTAGGACAGCGGGATCAGCGCGGGGCGCGGACGCGGCGTCAGCGGGAGCGCGTGCGCCGAAACGCGTTGCTGCTCGGCCCGATTGGCCAGTCCGGCGACGGTCGGCGCCTCGAACACCGCCTGCACCGGGACCCGCACGTCCAGCGCGGCGCCGATGCGGGCCACCGCCTGCGCGGCCAGCAGCGAGTCGCCACCCAGTTCGAAGAAGTCGTCGTCGGCGCCGACCCGACCCGCACCCTCACGCAGCAACAACGCGGCGAATACGTCGGCGACCACCTGTTCGGCCGGTGTGGCGGGCGCGCGGAAGCCGCGCGCGGCGAACACCGGCGTCGGCAGCGCGGCGCGGTCGAGCTTGCCGACCGGGGTCAGCGGCAGCTCGTCGAGGACCATGATCACCGACGGAATCATGTACGCGGGCAACGATTCCGCGAGGAATTCCGCCAGTTCCCCGGTGTCGACCGTGGCGCCGGCGCCCGGCAGCACATAGGCGACCAGCGCGGTCGCGCCCGAGGGCATCGTCTTGCCCAGCGTCACCGCGTAGTCGAGGTCGGGGTGCGCGGTGAGCGCGTTGTCGATCTCGCCGAGCTCGATCCGGAAACCGCGCACCTTCACCTGGAAGTCGGTGCGGCCGAGGTATTCCAGCGTGCCGTCGTGTTCGAGCCTGCGCACCAGGTCACCGGTGCGATACAGCCTGCCCGGCCCGAACGGCGAGGCGACGAAGCGTTCCGCGGTGAGTCCCGGCCTGCCCAGATACCCCTGCGCGAGGGCGGGACCGGACAGGTACAGCTCGCCGACGACTCCGGCGGGCACCGGCCGCAGCCGGGCGTCGAGCACGTACAAACCCATGCCGGGCACCGCGCTACCGATGGTGATCGGCGCGTGCGCCCGCAGCGCGGAGGTGCTGGTGGCGAGGATGGTCGCCTCGGTCGGGCCGTAGCCGTTGTAGAACGCGCGCCCACCGGTTGCCCAGCGACCGACCAGTTCCGGGCCGAACCGGTCGCCCGCGACGATCACGCTGGTCAGGTCCGGCAGCCCGGCCGGGTCGACGGACTCGAGCGCGCCGGGGGTGATCAGCAGATGGGTGATGCGTTCGCGGCGCAGCAGGTCCGACAGCTCGAAACCACCGAAGACCCGCGGCGGCGAGATCACCAGCGTCGCACCGACACTGAACGGCAGCAGCAGCTCGAGCACCGAGACGTCAAAGTTCGGCGAGCAAACATGCAGCACGCGCGAATCCGCTTCCACGCCGAAGTGTTCGCGCTCGGCGGCGACCAGCGTGGCCAGGCCCGTGTGGGTGACCACGACACCCTTGGGTTTGCCGGTGGAACCGGAGGTGTAGATGACGTAGGCGGGATGGCGCTCGTCGATCGGGCGCACCCGGTCGGCGTAGCTCACCGCATGCGCGGGGCGCGCGGCGATGCGTTCGGCGACCACCGGGTCGTCGAGTTCGATCCAGTACGCGGTGGTGCCGAGGCACGCGCGATGGGCCGCGGTGGTCAGGCCGATGCTCGCGCCGGAGTCGGCGACGATGTGGGCGATCCGGTCGGCCGGGTAGGCCGGATCGACCGGCACGTACGCGGCGCCGGTCTTCGCGATCGCCCACACGGCGAGCACGGATTCGATCGAGCGGGCGATGGCGATCGCGACAACGTCGCCGGCGCCCATGCCACGGTCGATGAGTTCGCGCGCCAGGCGCGTGGATCGCTCGTCGAGCTCACGATAAGTGAGGTGATGTTCCGCGCCGGGCATCCCGGTGGGGTTGTAGCGCAGCGCGATCGAATCGGCCGCGGATTCGACGGCGGCCGTCAGCAGTTGACCGAACAACGGTGCGCCGATTGCACGTCGGCGACCAGCACGGCCCGTGCGGCGGGGGGTTTCCACAGACCAATACACCTCTCGCGTCCGGCGGCCGAGTCGGACACAGCATAGCCACACGTGCATAGCCGCTGCCGACCGTCGCCGAGGTGTGCGCCACGACACACCTACTCTATCGTAACGGAATCGTAATACCCGCAGGGTCCGTTACGGGCGCGTACCGGCCGATCCGGTTATACCCGCGACGACCTGCGCGATTGCCGGACCGAACGTGGCTACCGCCACAGTGGAGAGCATCTCCTGGTGGGCGGCTTCGACCGGGTGATCAGCAATGATCCCGCTGACGAACGGGCGCCATCGCGAGGCTCCGTCCCCCAGCTTTTCGGGGGTCCGCAGAGCGGTGAAATAGGTCAGATCACCTTCGTACCGGCCGTGTTCGAGCTCGGTGAGAAGCGTCACCGAGTGCAGCGCGCCCCGGTACATGCCGACGAACTGCGCGCGCGAGATCGGCGTGTCGCCGGCGAGTGTTGTGTGCAGCGATTCGAGTGCCTCGTCACCGAGTTCGATCAGTCTGTCGGGCAGTCGCTGCTCGGGTATGCCGAGTTCAGTGAGCACGTGCCGCAATTCGGTGTCGAAATCGGCGAGCGCCGCACCGGGGAGGCTGTCGAGCATCGTCAACGACGCCACGGTCTCGCCCTCGGCCTGCAATCGAGTCGCGACAGCCTGCGCCAGCACACCACCGAGGGACCATCCGAGCAGCTGGTAGGGGCCGTGTGGCTGGACGCCGCGGATCTCGGCCACGTAGCGGTCGACGAGTTCGGCGGCTGAGGCGGGCCGGAATCCCGGATCGCTCAGCGCGGGCGACTGGATGCCGACCACGGGCTGATCGTCGGGCAGATGCGGCACCAGGCTCGCGTAAGCCCATGCCAGGCCGGAGACCGGGTGCACACAGATCAGCGGCGGGCGGGTACCTCGGCGAGCGATCGGGAGCACGACCGCGAGTGCGGCTGCGAGCTCGGCCGCGGCCGGGCCTTCGCTGATCACGGCGGCGAGACCGGCGACGGTCGGGTCGGCGAAGAACGCCGCGACGGTGAGTTCCGCGCCGGTGTGTTCGCGCAGCTGGTGCACGACGCGGGTGGCCAGCAGCGAGTTGCCGCCGAGGGCGAAGAAGTCGTCGTCGAGGCCGGGCTCGTGCGCGCCGAGCACCTCGGTGAAGGCGGCGGCCACCGCGATCTCGTGCTCGGTCGCGGGCGCGCGGTAGCGGCGGGGTTCGAGCACCGGCTCCGGGAGTGCGGCCCGGTCGAGCTTGCCGTTCGCGTTCAGCGGGAGGCGGTCGAGCACGACGAAGGCCGACGGCACCATGTACGAGGGGAGCACCTGCGCCACCTCGGCTTTGACCTGCCCGGCGGTGAGCGTCGCGCCGGGCGCGGGGACGACATAGGCGACCAGCCGGTCACCGAGCCGCGAATCGGTCGCGGCGATGACGGCGGCCTTGGCGATCCGCGGCGCCGCGAGCAGGGCGGCTTCGATCTCGCCGAGTTCGATCCGGAACCCCCGGATCTTGACCTGGAAATCGGTGCGTCCGCGGTACTCGAGCTCGCCGTCGGCGGTCCAGGCGACGAGATCACCGGTGCGATACATACGAGCGCCGCCGGGTGCTCGGCCCCCGGTGGTCGCGGGGTCGGCTCCGCCCCGCGTCGTGCCCGACCCCGCGTCGGCTGACGTGCCGAAGGGATCGGCGACGAACCGGTCGGCGGTGAGGTCGGGACGGGCGTGGTACCCGCGGGCCAGTTGCGCGCCCGCCAGGTACAGCTCCCCCGCGACGCCGACCGGGACCGGGCGCAGACGCGCGTCGAGGACGTAAACGCGACTGTTGTGAACCGGTCGACCGATCGCGACGGTGGTGCGATCGGCGGTGCCGACGCGGTGATCGGTGATGGCGACCGCGGCCTCGGTGGGACCGTAGAGGTTGTGCAGTGCCGCCGAGTTCGTCGCGAGAAAACGCTGGGCCGTCGCGGCGGGCAGGGCCTCGCCGATGGCGAGCACGCGGCGCAGCGAACGCGGGAGGACACCGGCGGATTCGGTGAGCAGCGCGTCGAGCATCGAGGGCACCACGTGCAGGGTCGTCACCGACTGCGCGGCGAGTACGCGGAGCAGGGAGGCGGGGTCGCGATGGCCGTCGGGGGTGGTGATCACCAGGCGGCCACCACACATCGCGGCCGAGAAGAATTCCCAGACCGACAGGTCGAAGGTGGCGGCGGTCTTCAACAGCACCGAGTCGTCCGGGCCGAGGCCGAAAGCAGCCTTCTTCCACAGCAATTGGTTGACGATCGCGCCGTGCGAGACCGCAACGCCCTTCGGCTTTCCGGTCGAGCCGGAGGTGAAGATGAGGTAGGCCGTGTTCGCCGGGCGAAGCGTCCCGACGCGCTCGCGCGGCTCGAGGCGAGCGGGCGACACCGCCGAGAGGTCGAGGCTGTCGATAGCGATCACCGTCATCGCACCGGGCGCGAATCCAGCATGCGTGGTGGTCAATACACAGACAGGCGAAGCGGTTTCGAGGATATGCGCGAGGCGGTCGGCGGGCTGGTCCGGGTCCAGCGGAACATAGGCGGCGCCGGTCTGGGTGACCGCGTACATGGCGACCACCAGATCGACCGAGCGCCGAATCGCCAGTGCCACGCGGTCCTCCACACCGACACCCTGCGTAATCAGGTATCGCGCAAGCTGATTGACGCGGAAGGCGAAATCTCGGTAGGTGAGTTCGGCCCCATCGGCGTCGACGAGCGCGACGCCGATGGGGTGCGCGGACGCGGCATCGTCGAACAGGGAGGCGAGCGTGGCGGACCGGCGGGGATGGTCGGTCGCGTTCCAGTCGTGCAGGATTCGCGCGCGCTCGCCGTCGGAGAGTAGTTCGAGTTCGTCGACAGGACGATCGGGCGCGGTGGCGATCGCGGTGAGCACTCGCGCGAAACGATCCGCGTAGGTCCGCGCGGTCGACCTGTCGAAAAGATCGGTGGCATAGGTGAAGACACCGCTGATCCCCTGCGCGACACCGTCGCTGTCGTAGGCATCGGCCACGATGGCGTGCAGGTCGAACTGGGACACCGCCAGATCGACGTCCACACCCTCGACCGCGGTCTCCCCGAGTTCGAGACCGGTGCGGCTGAGATTCTGGAAGGACAGCCCGACCTGGAACAGCGGATGGCGGGCGGTGGAGCGGGCGGGATTGATCGCCTCGACCAGGCGCTCGAACGGCAGATCCGCGTTCGCGAACACCTGTAGGTCGGTATCGCGTTGGCGGGCGAGGAGTTCGGTGAACGACTCGCCGGGGGTGAGGGTGGTGCGAAAGACCAGTGTGTTGACGAACATCCCGATCAGGTCGTCGAGCGCGGCCTCGCCACGGCCCGCGATGGGCGTACCGACCGCTAGATCGTCGGTACCCGCCAGTCTCGCCAGGGTCACCGCGAGGGCGGTGTGCACAACCATGAACAGCGTGGCACCCTGGTTGCGCGCCAGAGCCAGTAGGGCACGGTGGGTTTCGGCGTCGATCTCGATCGGGACGCGACCGCCGGCGAAGGACTGCACGGCGGGACGCGGCCGGTCGGTGGGTAGGTCGAGCTGGTCGGGCAACCCGGCCAGCGCCGCACGCCAATAGGCGAGCTGGGCCGAGGCCAGCGAGTCGGGATCGGCCTCACTGCCGAGCAAGTCCCGCTGCCACAGCGCGTAATCGGCGTACTGCACGGCCAATGGCGCCCACTCCGGCGGGCCGCCCGCCGAACGCGCCGCGTAGGCGAGCATCAGATCCCTGGTCAGCGGGGCCAACGAGGAGCCGTCACCGGCGATGTGGTGCACGACTACGGCGAGCACCGATTCGTCGGCGGTGTCGGCCTCATCGACCGGCACAGCAGCGTCGAGCTCGAACAACGCGACCCGCAACGGCACCTGGGCGCGCACATCGAACCCGGACGAACCGAACTCGCGCATCGCGGCGGTGAGTTGATCGGGTGCGATGGCGCGCACCTCGAGCCGGGGCGTCGCCTCGGTCTCGGCCAGGATCCGCTGGATCGGGCCGTCATCGGTCTCGGGATAGATCGTGCGCAGGGTTTCGTGGCGGGCGACGAGGTCGGCGACGGCGGCGCGCAGCGCCTCGACGTCGATGGCGCCGCGCAGCCGCACCGCCATCGGGATGTTGTAGGCGACCGATTCCGGGTCGAACTGATTGAGGAACCACATCCGCCGCTGGGCCAGCGACAGCGGAATCCGCGCGGGCCGCTCCCCCGCCGTCAGCGCGGGACGTGCACCCACACCGGCGGATTCGGCGAGCCGCCGAGCCAGCGATTCCACCGTCGACGCCTCGAACAGCAGCCGGACCGCGAACTCGGTGTCCAGGGCCGCGCCGAGGCGGGCAGCGACCTGGGTGGCCATCAGTGAATTGCCGCCGAGGGCGAAGAAGTCGTCGTCGAGGCCGAGCTGGGCGTCGCCGAGGCCCAGCACCTCAGCGAAGGTGCCCGCCACGATCTGCTCGACCGCGGTTGCGGGAGCGCGGAATTCGGCGTGTTCGAGGATCGGCGTGGGCAGCGCCGCGCGATCGAGCTTGCCCACCGGAGTGAGCGGGATGGCGTCGAGTTCCATCAGCAGGGTGGGCACCATGTGCGCGGGCAGGCTGCGCTCGGCGGAGGCGGTGAGCGCGGCGGTGTCGACCCTCGCACCCGGCGCGGCGTGCACGTAGGACACCAGAATGATTGCGCCGCTGTCGAGTTCGTGTCCGATGGTGGCGGCGAAGTCGAGGCTCTCGTGCGCCGAGAGCACCGCGTCGATCTCGCCGAGCTCGATGCGGAAACCGCGGATCTTGACCTGGAAGTCGTTGCGGCCCAAATAGTCCAGCGCGCCGTCGGTGGTCCAGCGAACCAGGTCACCGGTGCGATAGAGACGAGAACCGGCCGGGTCGAACGGATTCGCGACATAGCGCGCGGCCGTGAGATCGGGGCGGGCGTGGTAGCCGCGGGTCAGCTGGGCGCCGGTGATGTAGAGCTCGCCGGTGACGCCGGGTGGAACGGGACCGAGCCGGTCGTCGAGGACGTATTCGGCGACCCCGCTGATCGGGGCGCCGATGGTCATCCGGTCACCCGGTTTCAGCGGCACGCTGATGTTGGTGACGATGGTCGTCTCGGTGGGCCCGTACACATTGTGAAATTGCCGCAGGGTGCCATCGGCGAGCGCAATCGCCCAGCGCCGCAGCAGATCCGGTGACACCGCCTCGCCACCGACCGCCACCACCCGCAAGTCGTCGAGCCCGACCGGGTCGATCGAGGCCAGCGCGGCCGGAGTGATGAACGCGTGACTCACCCGCTCCCGCCGTAACAACCCGGCCAGATCGTCGCCGCCGTACACACTCGGGTCGACGATCACCATCGTCGCGCCCGCGCCGATCGCCAGCAGCAACTCGAGCAGCGAGGCGTCGAAGGAGGGCGAAGCGAAATGCAGAGTGCGCGAAGTGGATTTCACACCGTAGTGCCGACGCTGTTCCGCGCTGAACCCCGCGAGTCCGGCGTGGGTCACCGCGACGCCCTTGGGCAGGCCGGTGGAGCCGGAGGTGTAGATGAGGTAGGCGAGATCCTCGGCCAGTACCGGACGCACCCGGTCGCCCGCGGTGATCGCCGCGCCGGAGAGATCGTCGAAAAGATGATCGGGCTCGGTCGGCACCGCGTCGAGTTCGAGCCATTCCACCTGCGCGGGAAGTCCGTCGGCGACGGCTGCGACGGTCAGACCGAAGACCGCGCCGGAGTCGGTGACCATGTGCGCCACCCGGTCCGGCGGGTAGTTCGGGTCGACGGGAACGAAGCCCGCACCGGTCTTGGCGACAGCCCAGACGGCGAGCACCGATTCGACCGAACGTGGGATTCCGATGGCGACCAGGTCGCCCGCGCCGATACCGCGGCCGATCAGGTAGCGGGCGATGCGGTTCGACCACTCGTCGAGTTCGGCGTAGGTGAGGCTGCCGAGGGTGCGGGTGGCGTCGGCGAGGACCACCGCGAGGCCGTCGGGGTTGGTCTCCACGGCAGTCGCCAGCAGCTGCGCCAACGCGGTGACGCGCGGGCGGCGGGTACGAACCGGTCGCGTTCTCGCCGCTCGTGTCATAGCCGTTCCACCTCACCCATCACCGAAAAACGTTGTCCCACAACAACTAACGACAGGAACATACCCTCCTGCCCCGAACGGCTACTCGGCTCATGCCACCGAGGCGCGCGAGTCCCCCAGCACGAGCACCGTCTCGGCCGACCCCGGATTGTCCGGCATGGCGTCAGCGGCGATCATCGCCTGCAGGTCGGCGAGTCCGGTGGTATCGAGCGCCTCGATACCGGCCCGATCGCCGAACAGGTGGGTCACCCACTCCTGTGCCAGCAGCGTCCCCGTCACCACGGCGGCGTGCCCGTTCTCGACGCACGGCGCCAAGACCATCGACGCGCCCGCCACACCGGCGGCCACCGGCTCGACGAGGGCCGTGAAGCTGTCCACGGCGCTGTGGCCGAAGGTCCTGGCCTCGAAGGTGAGGTCGGCGTCGGCGCGCACCCGCGCACCCGCCGTCGCGAGTTCGTCGTAGCTGCGGGTGCCGTCGGCGCCCACGAAGGCCGGGTCGCCGCCGCGCAACGCCCGGGTCCGGTCGGCGTAGGTGACCGGGCGAGCGGACTGGGTGGACAGTTCGGTCTCGATCGCCGGGTCGTCGAGCGAGATCCAGTCGACGCCACGGGGTTCACCGACCGTGATGGTCAGCTTCGCCGCGGGTTCTGCGGGCGACTCGGTACCGGTCACCGGGACCACCGCCGCGCCTGCCTTGAGGATCGCCCAGACCGCGACGGCCCAGTCGACCCCACGCGCGAGATCGACGGCCACACCGTCTCCCGGCCCGAAGCCACGGCCGATCAGCAGCCGGGCCAGGCGCGCGGAGCGCGCGTCGAGCTGTTCGTAGGTCAGCGCGTCGTCGCCCCAGACGAGCGCGGGGCCATCGGGGTCGTCCTCGGCGGCGGCGGTGAAGGCCTGCGCGAGAGTGGTGCCGCCTGATGGGACGCTCGGCGCGGGCGCCTCGGCCGCACCGGCGAGCAGCCGGGCGCGCTCGGACTCGTCGAGGATGTCGATATCGCCGATACAGATCTGCGGATCGGCGGCGACAGCGGTGAGGACGCGGGCGAAGCGGGCACCGATGCCGCGCACGGTGTCCTCGTCGAACAGGTCGGTGGCGTAGTTGAACAGCGTCACCAGCTCATCGGGCTCACCGGCGGCGGTGAAGCGCGGTTCGACATCGACCTGCAGGTCGAACTTCGCCGCGACCGCGGTGTCCAGCGCGCTCACGGTGAGACCGGGCAGTTCCAGCGCGGCCGCCTCGTTGTTGCCGAAGGTGAGCGCCACCTGGAACAGCGGGCTCTGCGCGCTGCCCCGACCCGGTGCGACGACCTCGGCGACCCGCTCGAACGGCAGGTCGGCATGGGCGAACGCGCCGAGGTCGGTCTCGCGCGCCACATCGACGGCCTCGTCGAAGGAGCCGGCCGGATCGAGGGTGGTGCGCAGGGTCAGGGTGTTGACGAACATCCCGACCAGTTCGTCGAGCGCCCGCTCACCGCGCCCGGCGACAGCGGTGCCGATGGCGATGTCATTGGTGGCGGACAGCCGACCGAGCAGCACGGCCAGTGCCGCGTGCACGACCATGAACAGCGACGACTTGTGCTCGCGCGCAAGATGATTCAGCGCGGCGTGTACCTCGGCGGGCAGGCGGAGCTCCGAGGTGGCACCGCGCAGGGTCGGGGCCGTCGGCCGTGGGCGGTCCTGCGGCAGCTCCAGCAGCGGTGGCACGTCGGCCAACTGCTCGCGCCAGTAGTCGAGTTGCGCCCCGGCCAGGGATCGCGGCTGATCGTCATCTCCGACGACCGCCCGCTGCCACAGCGCGAAGTCCGCGTACTGCACTTCCAGCGGCGTCCACGCCGGGCTCTGGTTCGCGGTCCTGGCCACGTAGGCGGTCATCAGATCGCGAGCCAGCGGCGCCAAGGACGCGCCGTCGGCCGAGATGTGGTGCACCACGACAACAAGCAGCCAGTCGGCCGAAGTCCCATCGGTGAGCAACCGCGCGCGCAGCGGAACCTCGCGCGTCACATCGAAGCCCGCACCGACCAATTCGGCCGCACGGGTCGAGATATCGGATGTCGTCTCGACCCGAAGCCCGCCGGGCAGCGCTTCGGCCACGGAGAGAATCCGCTGAACGGGCAAACCAGCGGCCACCACGCCGCCCGCGCCATCGGCCTGTCCGGAACCGGACTCGCCGCCGTCGAACCCGTCTGCCTCGTCGACCACGGGGAAGAAGGTGCGCAGCGACTCGTGCCGGTCGAGCACATCGGTGACCGCCGCCTCGAGCGCGGCCACGTCGAGCTCGCCGGTGAGCCGGATCGCGAAGGGGATGTTGTAGGAGCCCGACGTCGGGTCGACCTGATTCACCACCCACATGCGCTGCTGCGCCAGCGACAGCGGAATGTGTTGTGGCCGTTGCGCGGCGACCAGCGGCGGGCGGGCGCCCACACCGCCCGCGCCACCGATGCGCGCGGCCAGGGCCGATACGGTGGGCGTCTCGAACAGGTCGCGAATGGCCAGGTCGGCGTCGAGCGCCTCGTTGATGCGGGCGATCGCGCGGGTGGCGAGCAGCGAGTTGCCGCCGAGGGCGAAGTAGTCGTCCTCGGCGCCGACGCGGGCCATGCCGAGCAGTTCGGCGAAGACCCCGGCCACGATCTCCTCGGCGGGGGTCGTGGGGGCGCGGAACTCGCCCGCGGTGAACGCCGGGGCGGGCAGTGCCGCGCGGTCGAGCTTGCCGCTCGGGTTCAGCGGGAAGCTGTCCAGCACCGTCACAACGGTCGGGACCATGTAGGTGGGCAGCGAGTCGGCGACAGCCGTCCGCAGCGCGGTGGGGTCGGGCTGCTCGCCCGGTCGGGCCACCACATACGCCACCAGGTGCTGGCCGGACACAGTGTCGAGCACCAGGGCAACCGCCTGGCTGATCGTGTCCTGCGCGAGCAGGGCGGTCTCGATCTCACCGAGCTCGATGCGCTGGCCACGGAATTTCACCTGGAAGTCGGTGCGGCCCAGGTATTCCAGCGCGGGCTCAGCCGAAGATCTGCCCCAGCGGACGAGGTCACCGGAGCGGTACATCCGCGCGCCGGGCTCGAACGGATTGGCGACGAACCGATCCGCGGTCAGACCGGGACGGGCGGTATAGCCGCGCGCGAGCTGGTCACCGGCGAGGTACAGCTCGCCGACCACGCCGGCCGGCACCGCGCGCAGGCGCGAATCCAGCACGTAGACACGGGTATTCCACTCCGGCACACCCATCGGCACCGAACCGCGATCGGCATCGCTCGCGGGCCAGCGCGTCACGGTGACGGCAGCCTCGGTGGGTCCGTACAGGTTGTGCACCCGGGCGGTGGACACGCGGGCAACGTCGGCCACGGTCTCGGTGGGCAGCGCCTCACCGGCGGCGAACACCGCCCGCAGGCTCGGCAGCGAACCGGCGGTGGTGTGCGCGGCGAAGACCGAGAGCATCGACGGCACGAAGTCGGTGAGCGTCACACCCTGCGCCGCGATCGTCTCGGCGAGATAGCGCGGGTCACGATGTCCGTCGTGGGTCGACACGACCAGCTTCGCGCCGGTCCGCAACGGCAGGAAATAGCCCCACAGCGACACGTCGAACGTGGCGGGCGTCTTCTGCAGGTACACATCCGACGGGCCGATCCCGTACTCGGCGCCCATGTAGGCCATCTGGTTGACGATCGCCGCGTGCGACACCGCCACGCCCTTCGGCCGCCCGGTGGAACCGGAGGTGAACAGGACATAGGCCGGGTTCTCGGGCCGAACCGGCCGGGCCAACTCGACAGGTGCGTCCGAGAACTGCTCGAGCGCAACGGAATCCACCAGGATCACCGGCACACCCGTCGGCACCTCGATCGCATCCGCGATGGTGCTCAACACCGCGGCGGGCGCGGCGGTATCGAGAATGTGCGCGATGCGATCGGCCGGATGATCCGGATCGATCGGCACATAGGCCCCGCCCGCGGCCACGATCGCGTACATGCCGACCACCAGGTCGAGCGAGCGCCGAATCGCGAGCCCGACCAGGGATTCGGGACCGACACCGTGGGTGATCAGCAGCCGGGCGAGCCGGTTGACCCGCGCGTCGAACTCCCGATAGGTCAGCTCCGCGCCCTCATAGGCGAGCGCCACCGCGTCGGGGTGCTCGGCCACGGCGCGCCGATAGCCGTCGAGCAGCAGTTCAGGGGCGAGTTCGTGGCGAGTGTCGTTCCACTGCACCAGGATCCGGTCCAGCTCGGCGGGATCCAGCAGCTCGATCGCACCGAGCGGCGCGGTGGGCGCGGCGACGATCGCGGCCAGCAATCGCTGGAACCGGTCGGCGAACCCGGCCACGGTCTCGGCGTCGAACAGGTCGGTGGCGTAGGTGAGCCCGACCGCGATGCCGTGCGGAGCGCCGTGGCGATCGGTGTCCTCCACCATCTCCCATTGCAGGTCGAACTTGGCGAACGGAATGGTCATCTCGACGCCCGCGACGGTCAGACCGGGTAGCTCGAGTTCCGTGCGTGCCATGTTCTGGAAGGCGAGCATCACCTGGAACAGCGGATGCCGGGCGGTCGAACGCGCCGGGTCGAGCAGCTCGACCAATCGCTCGAACGGCACGTCGGTGTGCCCGAAGGCCGCGACGTCGACCGCACGGGTCGAGGCGAGCAACTCTTCGAAGCTGCCTGCCGCGTCGACCTCGGTGCGCAGCACCAGCGTGTTGACGAACATGCCGATCACATCGTCGAGCGCGGCGTCGCCGCGACCCGCCACGGGGGTGCCGATCGCGATGTCGGTGCTGCCTGACAGCCGGGCCAGCAGCGCCGCCAGCGCGGCGTGTACCACCATGAACAGCGTCGAATTGTGTTCGCGGGCAAGCTGATCAAGCCCGGCGTGTACCTCGGCCGGAATACGGAAGTCCAGGCTCGCGCCACGGTAGGAGGCGGTGGCGGGCCGCGGTCGATCGGTGGGTAGCTCGAGCTGGTCGGGCACCCCGGCGAGCTGGGTGCGCCAGAAGTCGATCTGCGCGGCGAGGATCGACTCCGGGTCGTCCTCGGTCCCGAGCACCGCGCGCTGCCAGAGTGTGAAATCGGCGTACTGGACAGCCAATTCGGGCCAGCCCGGGGCGTTGCCCGCACTGCGCCCGACGTAGGCGGTCATCAGATCGCGGGTGAGCGGTCCCATCGACACACCGTCTCCGGCGATGTGGTGCATCACGCACACCAGCACGTGTTCGGTCGCGCTCAGGCGCAGCAGGCGCAGCCGCAGCGGCGGGGCGACGGTGACATCGAAGCCCGCGCCCACGGTCTCGGTGACCAGGGCGGCGACGGCGTCCGCGCCGGCGTCGTCGACCGTGAGGGTGGGCACGGCGCGCGGGTCCGACAGCGGCAGCACCAACTGCGTGCCGACCCCGTCGACCGGCGGATACATCGTGCGCAGCACCTCGTGGCGGGCCACCAGGTCGGTGACCGCGACACGCAACGCGTCGACATCGAGGGCACCCGACAGGCGCACCGCGATCGGCATGTTGTTCACGGCGCTGGCCGGGTCGAACTGGTTGAGGAACCACATCCGCTGCTGGGCGAACGACAGCGGGATCGAATCGGGCCGCTGCTGCGCCACCAGTTTCAGCCCGGTTCCGGAGCCGATGCGCTGTTCGACGCGCTCGGCCACCCCGGCGACCGTGCTCGCCTCGAACAGCACCTGTACCGCGATCCTGGTGTCGAGCGCGGCACCGATGCGCGTAGCGGCCTGCGCGGCCAGCAGCGAGTTGCCGCCGAGCTCGAAGAAGTCGTCGTCGGCGCCGACCCGGATCTGTTCCGGCGCACCGGCGGTGAGCAACTCGGCGAAGACATCGGCCACCACCTGCTGCACCGCGGTGGCGGGCGCACGGAACTCGCGCACCACGAACGCGGGTTCCGGCAACGCCTTTCGATCCAGCTTGCCGACGGGCGTCAGCGGAATCCGGTCCAGCACCATGATCGCGGCCGGAATCATGTAGCCGGGCAACGACTCCGCGAGGAACGCGTCGAGCGCGGCCACCTCCACCGTGGCGCCCGAGCGGGGCAGCACATACGAAACCAGTGCTGTCGCACCGGAGGGCAGGGTTTTGCCGAGGGTCGCCGCGAAGTCGATGTCGGGGTGCGCGGTGAGGGCGTTGTCGATCTCGCCGAGCTCGATCCGGAAGCCACGGATCTTCACCTGGAAGTCGGAGCGCCCCATGTACTCGATGACGCCGTCACCGGATTCGCTGCGCCGCACCAGGTCTCCGGTGCGGTACAGACGCGCGTTCGCGTCACCGGCTTCGGCGCCGAAGGGGCTGGCCACGAACCGTTCCGCAGTGAGCGCGGGACGGTTCAGATACCCCTGCGCCAGCGCGGGACCCGACAGATACAGCTCGCCGATCACGCCGGCGGGCACGGGCCGCAGCCGCGAATCCAGCACGAACGCACCGACACCGGCGATCGCGGCGCCGATCGTCACCAGCGCGGCCGGGTCCATCGGCGCGGTGCTGGTGGCCAGGATGGTGGCCTCGGTGGGGCCGTAGCCGTTGTAGAACTCCCGCTCGCCGACCGCCCAGCGGCCGACCAGTTCCGGACCGAACTTGTCACCGGCGACCACCACGACCCGCAGATCGTCCAGGTCCGCCGGATCGACCGATTCCAGCGCGCCCGGTGTGATGAGCATGTGCGAAACCTGTTCGCGGCGAAGCAGATCCGCGAGCTCGAAACCACCGAACACGCCGGGCGGCGCGATCACCAGGGTCGCGCCCGCGGTGAAGGTGAGCAGCAGTTCGAGCACCGACACGTCGAAGTTCGGCGAACAGACGTGCAGCACACGCGAGTCGGCGGCGACCCGATAGTGCGCGCGCTCGGCGGCGACCAGACCGGCCAGACCGGTGTGGGTCACCACGACGCCCTTGGGCTTGCCGGTGGAGCCCGAGGTGTAGATGACGTAGGCCGGGTGCCGCTCGTCGAGGGCGCGGATCCGGTCGGTGTAGGAGATCGGGTGCGCGGGCTCGGCCGCGATCTGTGCGGCCGTCTCGGCGTCGTCGAGCTCGAGCCAGGTCAGCGCCGTCCCGAGCACCTCGCGATGCGCGGTGGTGGTGAGCCCGAGTACCGCGCCGGAGTCGGACACGATGTGCGCGATGCGGTCGGCCGGATAGTTCGGGTCGACCGGCACGTAGGCGGCGCCGGTCTTGGCGATCGCCCACACCGCGAGCACGGAGTCGATCGACCGGGCGATGCCGATCGCGACAACGTCGCCGGGGCCGATACCACGGGCGATGAGCGCGCGGGCCAGCCGCGAGGACCGCTGATCGAACTCGGAATAGGTGAGCTGACGCTGGTCCGCCGGGTCACCCGTCGGGTTGAACCGCACCGCGACCTGATCGGCGGCCGACTCGACGGCACCCGTCAGCAACTGCCCGAATGTCGGACTGCTCGACCGGCGACGGCGATTACCGCGGGCAGAACGACGGGCAGTTTCCATTCGAGTTCATTCACCTCTCATCGCGTCCGCACATGCGGATGCCCCGCACCATGCAGATCGAGCCATCATATAGACCAACCGCATAGCGGCCGAGTCAGCGTGCCCCCATGACTCGGGGCCTAGAGGACTATCGACCCGGCCGACGTACGTGTTGCCCCCAGCAACAGCAAAGTGACGGGGTTCATATGAACCACCGTCACTCGCACTACGGAGAAATCTCCGCGTTCATCCCGCTCAGTGCGCGGAAGGACCCCACTCCAGCGGCACGCCCTTGGAGGCGAGGTAGGGAATCGGGTCCATCTTGGCGCCGCCCTGATCCCAGATCTCGAGGTGCAGATGCGGGCCGGTGGACTGGCCGCGGTTGCCGACGGTCGCGATGACCTGGCCCGCGTTGACCCGCTGGCCTTCGTTGACCAGCATCTCGTTGACGTGGCCGTAGACACCGGTGGTGCCGTCGTCGTGCAGCACGCGCACCCACAGACCGAAGCCGGACGCCGGGCCCGCCTCGATGACGGTGCCGCTGGACACGGACTTGATCGGGGCGCCGATCGAGTCGGCGAAGTCGATGCCGTAGTGCATGGCGCCCCAGCGCGAGCCGAAGCCGGAGCTGATCGGGCCCGCGACCGGGCGGGTGGCCTGCGGCGGCGCGACCTGATGCTGGATGCCCTGGAGGATGTCCTCGACCTGCGACAGCGGGCCGGAGATCTCGGGGGGCAGGTTGCCGATGCCGAAGGGCGCGGCGACCGGGGCGGCGATGGGCGCGGCGACCGCGGTCACCGGCGCGGGGGTCTCGACGTGCGCGGCGACCTGCTGCGCGGCGACGAGGTCGACATCCTGGCGCGCCGACTGGGGCGCGACCGATTCCTCGACGCTGTCGTCGTGGGTCGGCAGCAGCGGTGCGGCGAAGGCGAGGGCCGGGGCGATCTGGGCCGTGACGCCGACCAACGCGCCGGCGGCGACAGCGGCGCTGGCGGCGACCCGAACCCGATCGGTACGCGAGGACTCGGCGCGGTGCCTGCTCCTGCTCGGGCTCCGGCCATCCGCCGCGTGCGCAAGCAGAGCCTGCACGGAGATGGATTCGGGACCCACACGGTGCTGCGACAAGATCTCGTCCTAGCGTGCGACAACAAAGGAAAACGAAACCGGTCTGCGACCGGCTCGGAGACCACCTGGGCGTTCTCCGGTGCCGAACTTATGTGTAACGGTTCGGCATCCGTTGTGACGCGAACTCTACCCGGCCGTGACCATTCCGCAACCATCTGTCACGAAATCGCAGGTAGATGACGTGCCGCACAGTAACGATCACCGTGTTCGGCGCATCACACGCCCTGTCACCGGGCCTGAACACGCCCCTGACCGAGCAGACTCGACCCATGGTGATCGAGACCCTGACTGTCCCCATCGTCGCCGCGCCCATGGCGGGCGGGCCGTCCACACCCGAGTTGGTGGCCGCCGTCGCGGCCGCGGGCGGGTTCGGCCAGCTCGCCGCCGGATACCTCGGCACCGAGGCGGTGGCAGCGCAGATCGAGGCGACACGGGCCGCCACCACGGCGCCGTTCGGCGTGAACCTGTTCGCGCCGGGCGCGGTGGCCGATCCGGCCGTCTACGCCACCTACCTCGCCCGCCTCGGCGCCGAATTCCCGCTCGGCACCCCCGAGCACGACACCGACGGATGGGCCGACAAGCTGGATCTGCTCGTCGCCGATCCGGTCGCGGTGGTCTCGACGACCTTCGGCTGCCCCACCGCGGTGGAGGTGGACCGGCTGCACGCGGTCGACTCGGAGGTGTGGGTCACCGTCACCTCCCCCGCCGAGGCGCTGATCGCCGTCGAGGCGGGCGCCGATGTGCTGATCGCCCAGGGCGCCGAGGCGGGCGGGCACCGCGGGAGCTTCCTCGATGACCCCGCCGACGATCCGATCGACCCGCCCGGCCTACTGACGCTGATCCAGCTGCTCACCGCCGTCACCTCCCGCCCGCTCGTCGCGGCGGGCGGGATCGCCACCGGCGCCGGCGTGGCCGGGGTGCTCGCCGCCGGTGCGTCGGCGGCGCAGATCGGCACCGCGCTACTGCGCTGTCCGGAAGCGGGCACCAACGCCGTGCATCGGGGCGCGATCGGCACGCCGGAGCCGACGATGCTTACGCGGGCGTTCACCGGTCGTCGCGCCCGTGGGATCCGCAACGGTTTCCTCGTCGAACACACCGCCGACGCACCGGCCGCCTATCCCGAAATCCATTACGCCACTGCGCCATTGCGAGCCGCGGCGCGCGCGAGTGGCAACATCGACGAAGTGAATCTGTGGGCGGGGCAAGCGCATTCACTGAGCACCGGGCAACCGGCGAGCGAACTGGTCGCCGACCTGGCCGTCGACGCGAAAAGCGCACTCCGAAAAGCACTTTCGTCACGAATTCAGGGTTATTGACAACGAATTTCGTTTACACTCGGACCTGGCATCGGATCCCGCCGACCACCCCCCCAAGCAGGAGGAGAGCGCCATGTCCCTCGATGTTCCCGCCGCATTACTAGAACGCGCCGAACAGGGCGATATCGACGACGCCGAATTCGTCGAATGTGTCCGTACCTCACTGCCTTACGCCTGGGAGGTGGTGAGCCGGGTAGCCGAAGACCTGCGCGACGGCACCGACGAATACGCCGACAACCGGATCCCGCCGCCGGACGAGGTGGCTCGCGGACAGCTGCTGCGCGCGCTGGCCTCCGACGCCATCCGCGGCGGCCTGGAACGGCACTTCGGTGTGAAGCTGGCCTTCCAGAACTGCCATCGGGTCGCCGCCTTCCCACTGTCGGCAGTCGGCGGCGAAACCTACACCCGCTACATCAGCCCCCGCGCCCAACTCCTGAACCAGAGCCCCGAACTGCGCAACTGCTGATATTTTTGCGGCTGGCGCCGCGGTCGCGGCCCTTCGGGCCCCGATTCTTCCCTCCCGGCGGGCACTCCTTCGTCGCACCCTCTGGTCAGTCCAGAATCGGGCGGGCCGCGAAAATGCAGCACGCAAAACTAACGGCGGGCGTGGAAGTGCTTCCACGCCCGCCGTTTTGCTGTCCTACACCGTGACTACGTCGAGTTCACCCTCGGCGTACTGGGCGCGCAGGCGCTTCTTGTCGAACTTGCCGACGCTGGTCTTGGGCACCTCGGCGATGAAGGTCCAACGCTCGGGCAGCTGCCACTTGGCGAACTTGTCGGCCAGGTAGTCGCGCAGCTCGGTTGCCTCGGCCGCTTTGCCCTCGGTGAGCACGATGGCCACCAGCGGGCGCTCGTCCCACTTCTCGTCGGGCACGCCGATGACCGCGGCCTCCGCGACGGCCGGGTGGCCCATCACCGCGTTCTCCAGATCCACCGAGGAGATCCACTCGCCGCCGGACTTGATGACGTCCTTGGAGCGGTCGACCAGGGTGAGGTAGCCGTTGGCGCTGATCTTGCCGACATCGCCGGTACGCAGCCAGCCGTCATCGAATTTGTCCGGGTCGATCTCCGCTCCGGTAGGCGAGTAGTAGGAACCGGTGATCCACGCGCCGCGGACCTCGAGCTCGCCGAGCGACTCACCGTCGTTCGGGACGACCTTGCCGTCGTCGCCGACCAGCCTGGCCTCGACATTGGCCGGGAAACGACCCTGGGTGTAGCGGTAGTCCCAGGCATCGTCGGCGCTGACATCGGCGGGCGGGTGCGCGACGCTGCCCAGCGGGGAGGTCTCGGTCATGCCCCACGCGTGCAGGATGCGCACGCCGTGCTTCTCCTCGAACGCGCGCATCATCGCGGGCGGCACCGCCGAACCACCGACCACGGCGGTGCGCAGGTGCGAGATGTCCTGCGGCGCGGCGGCCAGCGCGGCCAGCACGCCACCCCAGATGGTGGGCACCGCGGCGGCGAAGGTCGGCTGCTGCGCGGCCATCATCTCCAGCAGCGGCCCCGGCTGCAGGAACCGATCCGGCATCAAAACGTTGGCGCCCGACATGAGTGCCGCGTACGGCAAGCCCCACGCGTTGGCGTGGAACAGCGGCACGATCGCCAGCACGTAGTCCGAGCCCTGGAAACCCATGCCGTTGGGCGAATTCACCTGCATCGCGTGCAGCCAGTTGGAGCGGTGCGAGTAGACGACGCCCTTCGGGTCGCCGGTGGTGCCGGAGGTGTAACACATCGCGGCGGCGGACCGTTCGTCGACGACGGGGAAGTCGAAGTCGGCGGACTGGGCGTCGAGCAGCTCGCGGTAGGAGTGCACGGTGACGCCCTCGGGCGCGGTGAGCGTGGCGGGATCGCCGTTGACGACGATCACGTGCCGCACGGTCTTCAGGTTCGGCAGGTACTGCGCGAACAGCGGCACCAGCGTGCCGTCGACGAGCACGACCTGGTCCTCGGCGTGGTTGGCGACGAAGACCAGCTGCTCGGGAAACAGCCGGATGTTGAGCGCGTGCAGCACCGAACCCATCGCGGGCACCGCGATGTAAGCGACCATGTGCTCGTTGTTGTTCCACATGAAGGTGCCGACGCGGTCGCCCTCTTCGATGCCGAGACCACGCAGCGCGTTGGCCAGCCGGGCCGAATCCGCGCCGAGCTCGCGGTAGGTCATGGTGCGAACACCGTCACCGGTCCATGTGGACACGGTCGAATCGCCCTGGAAAGTTGCGGCATAGTTGAGCAGTTTGGCCAGCGAGAGCTGGTCGTCCTGCATGGTGCTCAGCATCGGTGCTCCTTCAGTCCCTGCCATGGCATGAGCCACGTCACAACGGATGCTACCGAAAGGTAGGGGGCTCGCAATCGTTTCCCCCGACAACATTCGCGCAGGTCGGCTGATGCTCGAGTACCAGGCGACCACGAACGCGCCGGCTGACCATCGGTACCTCTATGGGTCCGAGGGCCGGCGCGTTCGACAGTGCGCATCGCGTCGACGACCAGTCCGCGGACGTGCTCGCGGGTTCCCTCTCGCCATGGCCAGTGATGTGAACGACGGATACTGTGACGAGCATGGCCGTTGACCGGATGCTGCCCACCGACGAGGCGCGCGAACTGATCGAACTGACCCGCGATATCGCCGACAAGGTGCTGGAGCCGCGCGTCGCCGAGAGCGAGAAGACCGGCGTCTTCCCCGAGGGCGTGTTCCCCGCGCTCGGCGCGGCCGGGTTGCTCAGCCTGCCGTACCCAGAGGAATTCGGCGGTGGCGAGCAGCCCTACGAGGTGTATCTGCAGGTGCTCGAGGAGATCGCGAGCCGCTGGGCCGCCATCGCCGTCGCCGTGAGCGTGCACGGCCTGTCGTGCCATCCGCTGTTCACCTACGGCACCGACGACCAGAAGCGGCAGTGGCTCGAAACCATGCTGTCCGGCGAAACCATCGGCGCCTACAGCCTTTCCGAGGCACACGCCGGTTCCGACGCGGCGGCCCTGCGGTGCCGCGCCACCCCCGTCGACGGCGGCTACACCCTCAACGGCACCAAAGCCTGGATCACCAACGGCGGCCGCGCCGACTTCTACACCCTGTTCGCCCGCACCGGCGAGGGTTCGCGCGGCATCTCCTGTTTCCTGGTCCCCGCCGACACCGAGGGCCTGAGCTTCGGCAAGCCCGAGGAGAAGATGGGCCTGCGCGCCGTCCCGACCACCACCGCCGCCTACGACGCCGCGTTCCTGCCCGCCGAACGCCGTATCGGCGAAGAGGGACAAGGGCTTTCGATCGCGTTCAGCGCGCTCGACGCGGGCCGCCTCGGCATCGCCGCCGTCGCCACCGGCGTCGCCCAGCGCGCGCTCGACGAGGCGGTCGCCTACGCCAAGGAACGAGAAGCCTTCGGCCGCAGAATCATCGACCACCAGGGCCTCGGTTTCGTCCTCGCCGACATGGCCGCCGCAGTCGACACCGCCCGCGCCACCTACCTCGACGCCGCTCGCCGCCGCGACGCCGGCCTGCCGTACTCACGCCAGGCGTCGGTCGCCAAACTGGTCGCCACCGACGCCGCCATGAAGGTGACCACCGACGCGGTCCAGGTCTTCGGCGGCTTCGGCTACACCCAGGACTTCCCCGTAGAGCGCTACATGCGCGAAGCGAAGGTCATGCAGATCTTCGAGGGAACGAACCAGATCCAGCGCCTGGTCATCGCCCGCCACCTCGCCGACAGCTAACAGGCAACGCGCTGATCAATACCGATCGGCATGTTTGGGCAACTGATCAGTAAACTGAATGGCATCTCGACACCTCGACGAAATGAGGCGCGCGATGCTGTGGTGGTTGATCGTGATCGTGATCGTGTGCGTCGGCGCGCTGCTGTACCTGCGCGCCGAACAGAACAAGCGCAACGCGCGCGAGCTCGAGGAAGCGCGGGCCGACGCGCGGGCGAGCACCGAGCGACTCGGCGGGCAGGTCTACCAGCTGACCCCGAGCAACGAAGCCGCACGTCAGGCCCTGGCCGACGCGTCCGAGCGGTACAACGCCGCAGGCAGCCAGATCGACCGCGCCGGCTCCCCCGCCCAAGCCCTGCTGGCCAAGCAGTCCGCCCTCGAGGGCCTCTACTACATTCGCGCCGCCCGCACCGCGATGGATATGGACCCAGGCCCCCCGATCCCGGCCATCGACGGCCAGGACATCGCGGGCCAGGTCGACGAGCGACGCACCATCGCCCACAACGGCCGCGCGATCACCGCCTCCCCCGCCCCCTCCGCCGCCACCCCCAACTACTTCCCCGGCGGTCGCGTGGCAGGCCGCCCCGTCCCCGCCGGTTGGTATTCCGAGCCGTGGTGGAAACCCGCGCTGATCGCCGGAGCCTGGGGTGCCGGCTCGGTCCTGCTGTTCACGACGATGTTCGCCGGCATGAGCGGGGTCGCCTACGACGCCCAGTCCTTCGAAGACGGCACCGGCGAAGCGGCCCTCGATCCCGGCACCGACCAGGGCGGGTTCGACACCGGCGGCGATTTCGGCGACAGCGGGGGTTACGACACCGGCGGAGGCTTCGACAGCGGTGGAGGTTTCGACGCCGGCGGCGGCGATTTCGGCGGCTTCTGACCCCACCCAACGGGTCCATGCCACAGCCCGCACCCCCACGCTATACTCAGCTCGGCCGACCACATCGGCCACGCCTTCGTAGCTCAGGGGATAGAGCAACCCTCTCCTAAAGGGTAGGTCGCAGGTTCGAATCCTGCCGAGGGCACCAACCAATCCGAGGCTCAGCCCGATGACCTAAAGCGCAGGTCGCACGCCCGAATCCTGCCGAGGGCACCACAGTTCGCCCGGCGCGAAGAGGGATGACGATGCCGAATCGGTCAGCGGATTTCCCTCGATTGCCCGAGCGTATGACATGGGCCGAGTTGAGCGCCCTACCCCCTGACCAGGCAGAACGAATCGAATTGGTCAAAGGACATCCGGTCTGGGTTCGTACCGATCCACCAGAGCACCAACGTTTCGCCACTCGTTTGCGAAACGCACTGGAGAACGCCGCGCGGAGCAGCATGAAGGCCCGCCCAGGCGAATGCTGGCAGGTGGACACCGAAACCAATGTCTTCCTGAGCCGTGCCAAAGACGACTTCCTGACCCCGGATTTCATGGTCTACCAATGCCCCGACGAACCATGGACCTCGATCTTCGCCGAGGACGTCGTCATCGTCGGCGAAGTGCTCTCGCCGTCCAACCACATCGGTCAAATGCTGACAAAACAAGCGCGCTACGCCGAAGCGGGGATAAGCGAGTACTGGGAGGTGCTACTCGACCGAGAAGGCCGACGCATCGACACCATCTTGACCTACGTCCTGGCGACACCCACCGACCTACCAGCGGGCGTCACACCCCTGCGGCCACGCCAATACGCCCTGGTCAGCGAGTGGTCGCCAACTGTCCATCCCGAAGTAGAGCTGAACCACCCATTCCCTCTCACACTCAGCTGGGCCGACCTCGAATACTGAGCAACTCACCCATTCTGTGGGTCACAGTTCGGCTCCTACCGCGGATTCGCCTGCGCCACATTTGCAAAGGTCAGAACGTAGGCATCGCCTCGAAGTCACTCCGTAATACGTGCCCACGCGTCTCGCACCGTGGACATCGCGGTCTCGGCGCTGACCACCAATCGAGTCTGGCCTGCCAGTTGCGCGATCCAGTCGTCCTCGTCCGGCGCTCGATCGAACAACTGCGGGGCGGGCAGCCGGTTGGTCGGGCCGTACCTGCGGTACAACGCTCCCGCAGCCTCATCGATCGCGCCGATTCCGTTCAGCGCCCACAGGTCCCATAGGTCGTGTGCTGCGCGCCGGTCATGCCATGTCGCGGTCTTCCCCGCGACAAAAGCAGGCAGCGTGGGCACGAGAAGCTCGGCCGGTGGCACATCGGTATAGCGCTGCTCGAGGTCGCGGAGTTCGGTCGGCCACACCGGTCTGCCGCGTGCCGACAGCAACTAGATTTTGACCGAGGCACCGGACGCCGAGCGGAGGTGAGAGATCAGATGGTCGCGTTGCACCTGCTCCGGTGATACGCCGAATTGAACTGCGACACTGTCGCGTTCGTCGCTTCTCATACCCCTATCCAGCTCTCCGCGCGCCGAAGCGCCGCACCCAGTCGTTGATCAGTCGCGAGTTGCGCGAGTAGCACCGGATCGCTGCGACGGTAGAGCGCCTCGATCGCCGGCTGAACCTCCACCTCAGCATTGCCCAACTCCGGCCGCCGAGCCAGATCGAGCACCGTCTGCTCCGGCGTCGTGACGAGCGCCGGACCCAGGGGCGTTTCGATGCGCTCGGCGTCGAGCGCATCGGTATCGCGGCGAACAAACCGGACTCGCGCCGGGCGATCAGTCAGTGCGATCGGCCGATGCTGGCGTGGAACGGCGACAATCGCGGTCGCCAGCGCGCGCGGCACGACTCCCAGTACGCGAGCAGCGCTGATTCCCATGACAACGGCCTGATCCGGCCCATAAATCGCGGTCGCGATACCTGCTGCGACGGCCTCCAAGTCGGGCAGCCATGGCCGACCGACATGGTCCGGCGCGACGATCACGTAATAGCCGTGAGCAACGCGATGCAGTACGCCTCGATCGACGAGCCGCGCGATTTCGGGGCGCGGTTGCGTGTAAATCTCGGCCAAGTCCTGCGGCCGAAGGGTTCGAAGGGGTGCCCGCCAGAGTTCACCTGGCAGCATGGTGCTGCGCTGCTCAGCCATCACACCTCCCGGCAAGAGTATGCATTTAGTTGGCTATTACCCAACTAAATGCATACTACTGGACTCCATAGACGGCGGAGTCGGGCTATTTCTCACAGAGTGCGTGGTCTACCAGCTCGTTGACCGTGCGCAGTTGCGCGAATCCTTTGCTCCGCGTGACATCCTCGCCGACAGCGAGGGTCGCGGACAGGGAGACCACGACGCTTCGAGTTCCGTCATCGGTCACGCCGACGTTGGTGAGGAATCCCGTCTGGCCGCCGTTGTGCATCCAATAGGTGCCGCCGCAGGACAGCGGTACCGCGAAGAGGCCGAGGCCGTAACTCGCGGCGGGCCAGACTGATTCGGTGACGCCGTCGACCGGCACTGTGGTGCGCATCTGGGCCAGCTCTGCTGGTCGGAGGAGTTTTCCGCCGAGGAGACTTCGGTAGAAGGTGCCGATGTCGGCGGTGGTGGAGAGGTAGCCGACGGAAGCGTCGATGTCCACCAGTTCGGTGACGTCGATCAGTGGACCGTCGACTTCGAATTGCTGGTAGCCGTTCGCGTGCGGTTCGGGCAGCGTCGGGGCGTTGCCGGGCCAGCGGGTGTCACGCAGTCCGAGGGGTTCGAGGATCCGTGCGGAGATCTCGTCGTGCCAGGGGCGGTTTTCCACCTGCTCGATGATCAGGCCGAGCAGGACATAGCCGACATTCGAGTACGCCCAGCCTGTACCCGGTGTGAAATCGGGTGGGTGCCGCATCGCGGCAGCCACCGTCTCGCGCGGATCGCGCACCTGATAGCGAAGCCGGTAGTAGTCCTCGGCGGTCGCCATATCGGGCGGGCTTTCGTGAATACCGCTGGTGTGCTGTAGGAGTTGCCGGATGGTGATCGTCGACCCGTCATTACCGTTGTCGTGCACCATATCCGGCAGCCATCGCTGAACGGTGTCGTCGAGTGAGAGGCGACCTTCGCCGACCAACTGCAGGACCACGGTGGCGACCAATGTCTTGGTCAGGCTTCCTATCCGGAAATAACCGTCGGCCGAAACACTGTCGAGGGCAACAGCATCCGAATGACCTGCTACCGCCGTCCGATTCGCCCCGCCACCGACCACCCTGGCCTGCACTCCCATCGTTCCCAGCGCCGCGATCGCATCGACGTCACGTTGCAGAGTGTCCACGCCCGATTCGGCTTCACATCCGCTGACCGCCGAAGCCAGCGCGAGCACCACAGCCACGATCGCGCACCGCATCGTTTCCTTTCGCACACCGGAAACCTATCGATGCCACACACCCCGCGACATCCCGCTGAGGTAGGGCGACGACTCACCCCGCGGTACCGGCTCGGCGTTGGTCGCCCGAGTCGAACACAGGGATCTGGCCATCGTGTCAGAGCTCCGGGTACTTCCATCGGCCCACCGCAGCCGGTCTGATCGTGAGAACGTGGAACTACGCACGAAAAGGAAGACACATGAATGTTCGAATTCGCTGCTTCGGCCTCGCGGTGCTGCTCGGCGCCGTTCCTGTCGTGCTGACCGCACCGAACGCGACTGCGGCGGTGACCGGAGTGAGCGTGGAACAGCCGGCCGATGGCCTGCGAACCGGCTGCTCGTACACCGTCACAGTCGGGGTCGACGCACCGGTTTCCGAAGCCGGGGAGGTGACGATCGGTATCAGTGGCGGTTCGGTGCCGGGGAACGGCAAGCAGCTCGGGGTCGCCGTGTATCACCCGGAGAACGGCACCGCGACTTTCGAGTGGATACCCGAGTACACCGGTCGTCAGAACCTGGTCGCCCAGCAGTTCAAGCCGGGGCAATACACCTCGACGGACTACATCACGGTCGAGGTCGGTGGGCGTGGTCTGAATACCGGCAGTTCCTGCTTGCCGCTCCCCTAGCGTCGCTGGGTCTCGCTCAGCGCATCACGTCGTCGACCAGTTCGGCGACGCCGTTGGAAGAGGTCGCCGCGCTCCTATCCGGCTGCCGTGGGTATCACCTGCATCAGTGTGAAATCCATAGGCAGCGTGTAGCTTTCCCTCAGTTCCAGGTCGGCTGTGGCGAACAGCTCGACATAGTGCGCAAGGGTGCGTTCCCGGCCGCCCACGTTGCAGAGCATGTGCACGTCCCAGGCCGGAGCCAGCGAGGGCGCATTGCCCTCGGGCAGTAGCCGTTCGACCACGTAGAGCTGGCCGTGCGGAGGCATGGCGGCGGCACAGGTGGCCAGGATCTGGAGACAGCGGTCGTCGTCCCAGTCGTGCAGGACGCGCGACAGCAGATAGCGGTCGCCGCCCGCCGGGACCGCCTGGGTGAAATCGCCCGGCACCAAATCGCAGCGGTCCAGGCAACCCGACCGCTCCAGCGCGGTGCGCGCGGTCACCAGGGTCGACGCACGCTCGAACAGCACTCCGCGCAGCCGTGGTTCGGCGGCCAGCACGCGAGCCAGCAGCGCGCCGTTGCCGCCCGCCACGTCGACCACGGTCCGCACTCCGGTGAGATCGATCAGGTCGGCCACCTGCTCGAAGACATTGGCGCTCGCGGCCATCGCGGCGTCGAACAACTCCGCGAGGTGCGGAGCCGCGGTGAAGTAGTCGAAGTGGTGACTACCGAAGTGGTGATCGAAGCCCGGCCGTCCGGTGCGCACCGCGTGGTCGAGATGCGCGAAGGACTGGTAGAACGCGCCGCCGTAGAGCAGCGCTAGCGGCTGCAGCGAGTGTTCGGTGTTCGCCGCGAGCAACGCGCCGCCCGCGGTGAGCTCGTAGCCCGCCCCGCTCGGGCGCACGATCGCCAGGTCGGTGAGATAGCGCAGCAGCCGGTGCAGGCTGTCGCTGTCGGCGCCGACATCGGCCGCCAGCTGCGCGACCGAACCGCCGGGGGCCGCCGCGAGCCGGTCAGCCACGCCGAGGGTAGCGGTGGCCGCGAGCGCCTGGGTGGCCCACGCGCCGGTCAGCAATCGCAGCAGGCCGGTGCGCGGATCGTCGGCCGCCTCCCAATGTGCCGAAAGAACTTGCGCGTGTTCACCTTTGAGGTGCAACTCCAGCCGCCGATATGGGCAGCCCGGTGCGTCGGTGCGGAAGTAGAGCACCGTGAGATTCTCGTGGCCGTTGTAACCGCCTCCGTCACAGCACATTTCGGCGCGTTGGGTCAACAGGGCGCACAGCCCAGCGATGTCGACCTCGTCGTCGGTGGTCACGGCCAAGCCGAGATGTTGCTCGTGATCGACGACGCGCTCGGCCTCGGCGAGCTCGGCGATGTCGGACTCCGAGGTCGGCAGTACTGCGAAAAGTTCGATATCGCACTGCTTTCCGTCCGCGCTACACACCGGAGCACGCACGATCCGCACGTCCAATCGATGCGCGGGCCGCCGATGTCGCTGGGCGAGCCGGTGCCGGACCACCACGCTCGGCGTCGCCGCTCCAGCGGCGAGACCGCGCTCACGCAAGGCCGCCGAGAGCTCGGCCAGCTCCCCGGGGAAGATCAGCGCCGCCGTATGCGAGAACTGGCAGCGTTGCGCCACCGCGTCGCGCTCACCGGCGGTGAGCGTGGGCAACACGGCGGCCAGCACACTGGCGGTGTCGTGTGCGCGCACGAAATCCACCGCCGCGTCGATGCGGGCGAGATCGGTGGCGATCATCCGATCCGGTACCGCCATTGAGCGAATCACGCTTGTTCCCTTCCAGATTCAGAGGCCGACGTAGCTTTCCGCGAAATGGTGCCGATGGTGGGCCGAGGTGGTGAGGCTGTGCAGCCGGGCCCGGCGCAGCACACGCTGGTACTCGGCTTCCGGATCGTTCGGTGCGGGCGGATGCAGGAGCTCGATCATCCAGTGCGAGAACTCCTGGGCCTGCCGGATCAGCGGCAGACAGCGCTGCGAGTAATGTCGCAGCTCGGTCTCGTCCCCGGTGTGTACGGCGGCCCCGAGCGCGGGCGCGAGGATGCCCGCTTCCACGATCGCGAGATTCGCGCCCTTGGCCGCGGACGGGCTGATCGAGGTGGCGGCGTCCCCCACCAGGAACAGGCGGCCGTACTGGATCGGGTCCAGGATCTCCGAGCGCAGCCGGACCAGGCTGCGCTCGATGATCGGCCCGCGCGGCGGTGCGCCGTAGCGCTCGGCCTGCAAACGCTCGTCCAGTTCGTGCCAGATCCGCTGCTCGTCCCAGTCCCGCACATCGATGCCGGGGTCGCACTGCAGGTAGTAGCGGGTGATGTCGGGGCTACGCGGCATCTGCCCGGCGAATCCGGCGGCGTGCACACCATAGATGACGCTGTCCGAGGTCGACGGCGCGCGGGCGAGCAGGGCCAGCCAGGTGATCGCGTGGTCGCGCACCGCGGGTGCGACCGGCAGGGCCGTCCGGGCGATGCCGCGAGCGCCGTCGCAGCCCGCGATATAGCGGGCCGAGCATCGCTGTTCGCGGCCGTCGGCGGCGCGCAGCCGCGCCCACGGTCGCGCACTGTCCAGATCACCGACGGCCAGCACCGTGGTGTCGAACAGGATCTGCCCGCCGCGGCGCTCCAACTCGGCGATCAGGTCGGTCACCAGCAACTGCTGCGGGTAGACAGTGTGCACGCCGCCGCTACCCAGTTCGCGATAGCACAGGTCCAACCGGCCTGCCGCACTGCGGAATTCGCAGCGATCGTGCTCGCGACCCACTCGCGCGAGCCCCTGGTCGAGACCGTGCTCGCGCAACAGGGCCACACTGCGCGGGCTCAGAAACCCGGCCCTGGCCCGCTGCTGGACGTGCTCCCGGCCGCGCCGTTCCACGACCACGCATTCGACGCCCGCGGCGCACAGCAGATTGGCCAGGACCAAGCCAGCGGGACCTGCCCCGAGCACGAGTACCGCACTGTCGGAAATGTCTGCTGGCTCAGGCACGGGCTCAACTTAGAGGACCCGGCACCTACTTCCGTGCAACATTGAATCGGTGCGTTTCCTCGACCCGCGCCTTGTCTCTTGTGCGACCGGTTTTCAGTTGGCCATCGCACTCATCAGCAGACTCTCGCTCAGCGCACCACGTCGTAGACCAGTTTGGCGACACCGTTGGAATAGGTCGCCGAATCACGCAGTCGCAATTGCTGTGCGGGTCGGTCGGCGCGGCCGAACAGGCTCTTGCCCGCGCCGAGCAGCACCGGGAACACGAGCAGGTTGTATCGGTCGATCAGGTCCGCATCCGAAAGGTGCTGTGCCAGTTCGGCGCTGCCGTGGATGTAGATGGGGCCGCCGTCGGTCTGCTTGAGCTTCTCGATATCCGCGGTCGAGCGCAGGATGGTGATCTCGCCCCAGCCCTCGATCAGCGCATCGTCGGTGAGGGACGAGGAGACAACATATTTGGGCAGTTCCTTGTACGCGGCGTGATCCTCGGAATCGCGCCAGATCGGGGCGAACGCCTCGTAGCTGCGGCGGCCGAACATCAGCGCGGTGGTGTCGGCGAGTTCCTCGCCCTTGAGCGAGAACGCCTCCGGCACGAACTCGGTCTCCATCACCCACCCGCCACTGCGATGCCCCTCGACCTTCCCACCGGGCGAGTCCACCACACCGTCGAGCGACATGAACCCCGTGTAGACCAGTTCGCGTGCCATCACAATCCTCCTGAATACGAGCGTCGGTAGCTGCGTGCGAGCAGCCTAGGGAACACTCGCCGGACTGTATCGGAGGAAACCGACACAGATTCGAGACGAAGGCATCGGCGTAGTAACTACCACGCGATCGTCGCAGGAAGCGGTGGGCGCGGAGCGAGTCCGGCAGCGCCGTATCAGCGCTGGCGCCAGCTCAGGGGGCCTGGAAGGTCGACGCTGTTCTTGCGGGTGCGGGAATTCCAGGACCAGGGGCCGATTTTGATGCCCCAGGACGACAGGCCCGACTGGGTGAAGTTGAACTTCAGCGGACCGAAGGACTTGCGCTGGCGGAACTTGATGGGCATGGCGACCTCCCTGAATCACCACCAGGATAGCCGATACGTTTATATCCCACCGGTTTCCGCAGGTCGGCGGTAGCCATCGCAGGCTCGACTATTCGGTCGCGCGGCGCTCGGATCGGGTGCGGGCCCGGTCGTGGGCTTCGCGCAGCAACGCGCGGACCGTCGACTCGGTCGCGGTCGCCGGATTGATCACCGCGAGCCAGTTGGCGGCGGCGTAGACGGGATGGGCGACGACAGTGTCCTCGATACTCGCGTCGGTCGGGGCCGCCGCGTCGGCGAAGGTCGTCTTGCTCACGGCGATATTGACGCGGAAACTGCCGGGGCGGTTCAGGTCGGAGGTCTCGTCGCCGGGGTAGTCCTTGGTCACGATGGTGGCGAAGGGCTGACCGGCGGGGACCACGCCGTTGGGGGCGTAGTAGAAGAAGGAGTCGCCCCAGCTGATCTCGGGAGCTTCACTTCCCTCGGTCGGTCGCAGCACCAGCACTCCGCCGAGGCCGGTCACATACTCGGTGATTTCCTCGATCGTCATCGTTCGAGCGTCTCATTCGAGGACCGAACACTTCAACCGAGCTGAGCCGTCAGCGAACGCCGACCAGTTCCCGCGCACCCAACGTGGCCACGGCTTCGCGGGCCGCCGAATCCGGGGCCACCGTGTACACCACGAGCAGCTGGTCCGCGTCGCCCGGCAAAGCCAATGTCTCGTAGGCGAATTCGATCCGGCCCACCACCGGGTGCTGGATCAGCCGGTGACCGTGCGCAGTGTCCGCCGTGGTGTAGATCGTCCAGATTCGGTGGAACACCGGGTTGGCGGCGGTGAGTTCGTCGATGAGCGAGGTCAGTCGGCGATCGCGCGGGCAGCGGGCCACCTGGCGGCGCAGGTACGCGGCGGTCTCCGCGGCGACAGGTTCCCAGTCGGGATAGAAGACGCCCGCCTCGGGGTTCGACACCGTGAACCTGGCCAGATTGCGTTCGGGTTCGGTGACCGCCTCGAATCCGAACACCTTGTCGCCCATGCCGTTCCACGCGAGCACTTCCATGTGGCGCCCGAGCACGAACGCGGGCGTGCTGATCGAGTCGAGCAGCAGCCGGGTGCCGGAGCGAACCAGCGGGGCGTAGTTGTAGTCGGGGTCGGCGGGACGGACCAGCGTGTAGAAGTGGTCGCGCTCGGCGGCATCCAGACGTAGCGCGCGGGCAACCGCGTCGAGCACCGAATCGGGGAAATCCTGATCTCGCTCCCGCTCCAACCGGGTGTAGTAATCCACACTCATTCCGGCCAGCCGCGCCACGTCCTCACGGCGCAATCCGACCATCCTGCGGCGACCGTATTCGCTCAGTCCGACGGCGGCCGGTGAGATGCGGGCGCGCCGGGTGCGAAGGAATTCGCCGAGAGCGGGTGACGACATGGCAGCCAGCGTAGAAGGTAGCGGCCGATACCCGTGCATCGCACCTTGCGAAGGAATTCGTTCAGCCGATTAACGAGCTGCGTAGTGGCGGCGAAATACCAGGTACGACACGTTCGAGGGAGGACGTCCATGTTGATCCGATCCACACTCATTGTGCTGTCCGGGGCCGCGCTCGTCGCCGGTTCCCTGGCCACGGGACCGGCCGCGGCGCAATCGCGACTCGGCGATTACACGCCGGTCGACCCCGTCGCGTACCAGGTTTCCGAACCCGAATACGCGGGCAGCGTCTTCTTCACGACCCCCGACGGACGGCACTGCGCCATCTACTGGAACAACGGCCCGGCCGGGTGTGACGCGGTCCCGATCGACGCGCCCGCGGGCACCGATCAGCTCCGGGTCGCAATCCTCGAGGCGGCGCACTTCGTCGACGCCGACCGCCCGATCTTCACCCACCCGGGCGCGAAGACGCTGCCCGAAGGGCACCGGATCACCCGGGAGAACACCACCTGCGGCATCGGCTATCAGGGCACGGTGAGCTGCGAGGTCGGCGAGCACGGCTTCACTCTGTCGGCCACCTACAGTGTGCTGCGCTGATTGTGAAGGTGCCCAATGCCGGTGCGAGGGTGCTGTCTGCCGTGGCCGCCGCGTCGTAGAGTCTAGGTATGCCGGACGCCGAGATGACCGAATTGGTGCAGCGCAGCGTCGAGGAGTCGCTGCTCGGCGGGCCCAGGAAATACACGCGTACCCAGGTGGCCGAGCAGTCGGGAGTGCCGGAGGGGGAATCGCGGCGGCTGTGGACAGCGATGGGATTTCCGGCCAACGCGGACGACCAGCTCGACTTCACGCAGATGGATATCACGGCGGTCACCAACTTTCGGAACATGAAAGTGGTGTACGCGTCCAATATTCGGCAGCAGGCCGCTGCCGCGCGGACGATCGGCCAGGGCATGGCGCGGCTGGCCGAGTGGCAGGCCGACCTGGTGCTGGCCGAGATCAAGGCGCGCACCGCAGCGGCCGATCCCGCGATTCCGCTGGCGGACAGGGTCAGTGCCGCGACGGAATCCACCATGGCGAGCATCGAACAGTTGCAGACGTATGTGTGGCGCAGGCACCTGGCGGCCGCGGTCGCCAGGTCGACCGAGACGCTGGGCGAGGATTCGATGCGGACACTGGCGGTGGGATTCGCCGATATGGTCGGCTTCACCAGACTCACCAGGCACCTGCACCCCGACGAATTGTCCACGCTGCTCGAAGCTTTCGAATCGACCACCACCTCGGCGATCACCGACAACGGTGGCTGGGTCATCAAGAACGTCGGTGACGAGGTGATGTTCGCCGCCGAGACAGCGACCGCCGCAGCCCGCATCTCACTGGCCATCCAGGAATCGACCATGCTCGTCGGCGGCACGCCGGAACTGCGCGTGGCGTTCGCCTACGGCGAGGTACTGCAACGCTTCGGCGACCTCTACGGCTCGGTGGTCAATATCGCCGCCCGCCTCACCGGCGTCGCCCGACCGGGCAACATCCTCATCGACGACGCCGCCGCCTCGGCACTCGACGACAGCCCCGAGTTCGCCATCCGCCACTTGCGCAGCGTTCGCGTTCGCGGTTTCAACCGCCTGCGCCCCCACCGCCTACGGCAGGCATGATCGCGGTAGGGGGCCCGACTCCGCCCGCTGACCAGTCTTCGAGCGGGGTCACCACACCATTGCCTAGGGTGTCGTAGTGGACTTGGATTGGCGCGGCGTGCGCGAGGACTACACGGTGTTCGCCGATGACGCGGTGCTCGCGTTGAACAAGCCATCGGGGATCTCGGTGACCGGGGAGCGACACGACACCGATCTGGTGGAGTTGGCGCGGGTCGCGGGGACGCAGCTGTATCCGGTGCACCGAATCGACAAGGTGACCTCGGGACTGGTGCTGCTGGCGACCGACCTGGCCGCGCACGGGCCGCTGACCAGGCAGTTCAACAATCAGACCGCGCGTAAGGCGTATCTGGCGATCGTGGCGGGCGCCGGTCTGCCCGATCACGGGGAGCTCGATCTGCCGTTGAGCGTGGGGCGCAAGAATCGGGTGCGGATCGCGGCGCCACGCGAGGCGATCCAGCGCGAGGCCGACCGGTGGTTCGTCGACGAGGCGGATCTGCTGCCCGCGAAGAACTATCCGTCACAGACCTTGTTCAGCACGGTCGCCCGGCGCGGCGAGCACGCGCTGCTCGCCCTACGGCCGGTGACCGGGCGTCGCCATCAGATTCGCGTGCAGCTGGCCTGGATCGGCCACCCCATCCTCGGTGACCCGCTGTTCGACCGCACCGCCGCGCTGCCCCGCACCCACCTGCACTCGTGGAAACTCGGCCTCGCCGCCGACTGGCTGACGCCACCGGTCCTCGACCTCGAGGCCACTCCCGGCCCGGACTTCTGGGAGCCGGTGACGTGCGACCCCGACGAGGCCGCACGACTACTCGACACCGCGCGCCGGCTCGTCGTGAGCTGACTTCGATCGGCGACGACCGGGAGCTACTGCACGAGTCGCCAGTCGCTGTCACCCGCGTTGCGGGCGGTCACCTCGATCGTCCCCGAGTCGCCGTTCGTGTCGAGCGCCGTACAGGTGAAGGTGCTGCCGACCTCGACGATCTTCAGACCCTGCCCGCAGTTCACCGTCACCGGAAAGCCCACCTGGCTCGCGACATCGGTGGTGAGTCCGTTCGCGGTCGCGGCGAGGTCGAACACGACATCGCGGGTCGTGAACTTCACCGCGCCCTCGTCGTTTTCGACCGTCACGTCGACACGCACGTCGTTGTCGGCGAGGTCGGCGATGCAGACGAAGGTGTCGCCGGCCTTCGGATCGTCGGCCAGCCGTGGGCATTTGACCGAGGAGACCTTGCGCGACATCGACGCGTAGGCGTTGTCGAGCTCAGTGGTGATGTTCTTCTCCAGCGCCCCGTAGTCGGGGCCGCCGATCGAGATCGACGCATTGCACCCGAACAGGGCGAGCGTCACCGGAATCGACAAGGCACCCAGTACAACCCGGGTGCGGGGACGATGCACAGCATCAGTGTTGGCCACATAGATCAAGTTACGCAAGATCGCGTCGCGAACCTACCGGAATGCGCACACAAGTTTCCACCAGCACATCGGTTCGCGCAGCACGGCGGAACCGACGGATCCGCCAGCGTGAAAAGTGACACAGACCACTGAATAGGTTTTCGCTGGTGGTACGGCTCATGAAGACGAGAAAAGCCAGGTCATCTAGCCTGGAGGGGTGCCGATGACCCATACCGGCGCACTCTGACGCAACGGAGCGATCCCGGAGAAGAAAGCGACTGCCGATGATCCTGGCGGCCCAACTCAGCGACACCCACTTCGACCTCAGCGCACGCAACACCGAACGGGTGGAGGCGGTGATGGGCTATCTGGCGGACCTGCCGCACCGGCCCGACGTCATCCTCGTGACCGGCGACATCACCGATTCCGGTACGCCGGAGCAGTACGCCCAGGCCCGCCAGGCCCTGCTCGGCGGCGGCAGCAGCGACATCCCCGTGTACCTGCTGCCCGGCAACCACGACGACCGCGCGAACTTCCGGACCGGGCTGCTGGGCGAGCCGGCCGCGACGACGCCTGTCAACAGCGTGTACCGCGTCGGCGCGCTCACCGTCATCATGCTCGACTCGAGCATCCCGGGTGAGCCCGCGGGCCTGCTGGGCGAGGACACCTTCGACTGGCTGCGCGCGACGCTCGCCGAAGCTGGCGACGGACCCGTCCTGATCGCTCTGCATCATCCGCCCAAGCGCGTCCACAGTCCCGTGGTCGATGTCATCGCACTCACCGATCCCAGCCGATTGGCCGCCGTCGTGGCGGGCGATCCACGCATCGTCGGCATCCTCACCGGCCACGCCCACGCCGCCATCGCGACGACCTTCGCGGGCAAACCGATGATCACCTGCCCCAGTACCGCCTCCGTCCTCGGCGGTGAATGGGAGCTGACCTTGCCACACCGCGTCATGGACTACGCGCCCGATCCGGCGATCGCACTGCACATCATCGACGAGAACTTCGGTCTCACAACATATTTCCGAACGGTCGCGATGGGCGGCTGGCTCTCGGAGCCCCCACCCGCCTGACCACGGTGTCGGCTAGCTCGCGGCTGCCCGGAGCAACTCCATCGTCCGGGTGACGACCGGGTTGCGGGACTCGGAGTCCTTGATGTGCGCGCAGATCGTGCGCTGCGGCGTCGGGTTGGCCAGCGCGAGCGCACGAGAACCGGGCGGGAGTTCCGTGGCGCCCAGGCGCGGGATGACGGTGATGCCGATACCGCGCGCCACGAATCGCAGCGCCGACGGGAAGTCGGTCGTCTCCACCACGAAGCGGGGAGTGAAACCCGCTGCGGCGCAGGCGTTCAGCATCGCCTGTCGACAGGGGCCGTGACTGGTGTCGCTGTCGATCCAGCGGTATCGCTCGAGTTCGGCGACGTCGACGGTGGTGCGTGCCGCGAGTTCGTGGTCGGCGGGGACCACGGCCACATAAGGCTCGGTCATCAGGTCGTGATGGGTGTAGCCGACGACCTGCGCCGGCTTGTCCAAGCGCACCGTGAGCGCGATATCGGGTCGGTTGTCCGAGGCCGCGGCCAGCTCGTCGACGATGCGAAGGCGAATCCTGGTGTCGGGGAATTCATTTGTGAGGGTGGCGACCACATCGGGCATCCAGTTGGTGCCCGCCGAGCTGAACGAGTTGATCGTGATCCGGGTGGCCTTGCCCGCGCGCAGGTCCGACACCGTCGACCCGAGCGCGGTCAGTTCGTCGAGCACCTTGGCGGCCTCCGCCGCGATCACCCGTCCCGCCGGGGTCGGCACCACGCCGCGACCCACCCGTTCCAGCAGTCGCAAGCCGGTCTCACGCTGGAGCGCGGTGAGGTGCTGGGAGATCGCCGACGGCGAGTAGCCCAGCGTCGACGCCGCGGCGGCCACCGAACCGGTGGCGACCACGGATCGGAAGATCATCAAGCGATGGGTGTCGATCATGCGGTTTCCTCGATTCAGTTCTACTGAATATTAGATGGCAAATACCCGCTTGTGCTTACCACTTCACCGGTCCACCGTAGAGGCATGAAGTCACGCCTGCCCGCTCTCGCCCTGGTCGCTGTGATGCTGGCCTGGGCATCGTCGTTCGTGATCATCCGCGCCATCGCGCCCTACGTCTCACCCGCCGCGATGGCATCCGGTCGGCTGCTGGTCGGCGCTGTGGTGCTGGTGCTGGTGCTGGCGTTTCGCGGCGGTGCGATGCCGCGCGGCACCGCGCTGTGGCTCACGATGGCCTACGGCGCGCTGTGGTTCGGGCTCTACACGGTGCTGGTGAACGCCGCCGAACAGCATCTCGACGCGGGCACCACCGCGCTCCTGGTGAATATCGCGCCCATCGTGGTTGCGGTGCTGGCCGGAGCGTTTCTCGACGAAGGCTTCCCGCCGCTACTCCTCGTCGGCATCGCGGTGAGCTTCGCCGGCGCCGCGATCATCGCGTTCACCGGACCGGGACAGCGCGACCGCGTCGGTGTGCTGCTCGCGGTCGCGGCCGCCCTGCTCTACGGCATCAGCGTGGTGGCGCAGAAACTGGTGCTGCGGTCCACCGACCCGCTCACCGCCACCGCCCTCGGCGCTGTCGCCGGAGCCGTCGTCCTGCTGCCGTGGGCACCGACCATGGCGGGCGAACTGGCCGAGGCGCCGCTTTCCGCCACCATCGGCGTCGTCTACCTCGGCCTGGTCTCGACCGCCCTCGCCTTCCTGCTCTGGGCCTACGCCCTCGCAAACACCCCCGCGGGGGTTACCGCGTCCGCCAGTTACGCCGTGCCCGCCCTCGCCATCGTCATGTCCTGGCTCTTCCTCGCGGAGGTCCCCACCCCCACCGCGCTCCTGGGCGGCGCGCTGTGCCTGACCGGCGTCGCGATCGCGCGCTTGCGACCGAGCATGTTCCAGCGACGCCCACGGACCGCCGCCCGGCACCGGGACGACGCTGCCCCGGCGCTCCGGTAGCCGACACGCCCCCACACGATCTCCACATCAGCACCACGCCCGCACACCCGACCCCCTGGCAGACTGGACACGTGAGACACAAGCCCGTTGGTCTGCCGAGCGGTCCCCTGCGCCCGATCGAACTGGCGAGCGGCGCGGTGATGGCCGGACTCACCGTCGGCCTGATCACCGTCGGTTCACTCGTTCCCATGGCGGCCGCGTTGCAGCTCGTCGCGGCAGTCCCGTTGGGCCTGCTCGCCCAGCGGTATCGACTGCGCGCACTGGTCACCGCCACTATCGCGGCCACCCTGGTCACCTTCGTCGCCGCGGGCGTGATGCCCGCGCTCGGCGTGCTCGGCGCGGCCACCCTCGCGGGAATCATCGGAACGGTGAAGCGCCGAGGTGGCGGATTCCCGACGGTGTTCGCGCTCGGAGTCGTCGCCGGCGTCGGCTGGGGTCTGTTCTCCGTCGGCAGTCTGCTGGTCTTCGCCCGAACCAGGGACCTGTTCTTCGACGCGATCAGCAATACCGCGAAGGGCATCGAGAATCTGGCGGGCCGGGCGTCCGCGCTGGAACCGCTCGGCCGACTGGCCGCCGAGACCGTCGACGTGGTGCTGCGCTGGTGGTGGATCTACATCGGCGCCACGGTGGCGCTCGGAGTCCTGGTGAGCACGGTGATCTCCTGGTACGTGCTCGGGGCGGTACTCGATCGTCTCGCCTGGCTACCCGGCAGCGATCGACTCGACGCGCCGCTCGACGATCGGCCGGTGGGGCCGCTGCCGGTCGTTCTGCACGGGGTCGGGTATCGGTACGAGGGCGCCGATGTCGACGCGCTGGCCGACATCGACCTCAGCATTCGTCCGGGCGAGTTCGTCGCCGTCGTCGGCCACAACGGGTCCGGCAAGTCGACCCTGACCCGGGTGCTGGCGGGCAGGCCGCCGACAACGGGTGCGGTGGACCGTCCTGGTTCGGCGGGCCTGGGCGCGATCGGCGGCACGGCGCTGGTCCTGCAACGACCCGAGAGCCAGACACTCGGCGTCTCGGTCGCCGACGACGTGGTGTGGGGACTGTCGGCGGAATCGGCGGCCGAAGTGGACGTCGACGCGCTACTCGCCGAGGTCGGCCTCGGCGAGATGGGCGCCCGCGAAACCGCCACCCTGTCCGGCGGCCAGCAACAGCGCCTCGCCGTGGCCGCCGCGCTCGCCCGCCGCCCGGCGCTGCTCATCGCCGACGAAGCCACCTCGATGATCGACCCCGACGGTCGCCGTGAACTCGTCGCGCTGCTGGCCGAACTCCCGCGCACGCACGGCACCGCCGTGGTGCTGGTGACCCACCACGAAGCCGACGCCACCGCCGCCGACCGGGTGATCCACCTCGCCCGCGGCCGCATGGTCGACCACCTCGCGAGCTGGCCGCACCCGGCCCGCGACCAGCGCCGCAGGCCGATGGGCGCCCCCGTCCTCGAACTCGCAGACGTGCGCCACACCTACAACCGGGGTACCCCGTGGGAGGCGCCCGCACTGCACGGTATCGATCTGTCGGTCCTCCAGGGAGAGGCGCTGCTGATCGTCGGCGGCAACGGGTCGGGCAAGTCGACCCTCGCCTGGATCATCGCGGGACTGATCGCGCCCAGCTCGGGACGCTGCGAACTGCGCGGCACCGCGGTCGACAAGCAGGTCGGCGGGGTGGCCCTGGCCTTCCAGCATTCCCGGTTGCAACTACAGAAGCAGACGGTCGGCGCCGAGATCGCCGACTGGGGTGGGCGGGCGACCGGCTCGGGCGCGGTCGGGCAGGCGCTGGACGCGGTGGGCCTGGACCGCCGCCTCGCCGCCCGTTCGGTGGAGGAGCTCAGCGGCGGGCAGGCCAAGCGGGTGGTGCTCGCCGCCATGGTGGCGAGTCGGCCGCAGGTGGTCGTCCTCGACGAACCGCTGGCGGGCCTGGATCCACAGGGTCGCGCCGAGATCGTGGAACTGCTTGCCCGGCTGCGTGATTCAGGACTGACGTTGATCATCATCTCCCACGACGTCGCCGAGATGGCGATGGTCTGCGACCGCACGGTGCACCTGGACGACGGCGTGGTGGTCTCGGCCGACGGCCACGCGATCCCGAGAACCGAACGCGCACACGATAAGCCCGCCTTCGTGGCCGGCCTGCCCCTCGGCCGTCACGGCGACGAAGGCGCGACGGCACACACCAGCGCACCGAAAGGCACGACCCCATGAGCACAGTGCTGCTGCGTGAAGTACCGGTCGACAGCGTGGTGCACCGCCTGTGGGCGGGCACGAAGATGATCGCCGCGTTCGGAATCAGCCTGCTGCTGATGTTCCTGCCGTCCTGGCCGGTCCTCGGCGTGATCACGGCCTTTCTGGTGTTGATCTGGGTGCTCGCGCGGTTACCGCTCGGCGCGATCCCCCGACCGCCCTGGTGGTTCTGGGGACTCGTCGTGCTCGGCGGTCTGATCAACGCGCCGATCGGGATGAAGGCCGTGCTCGGCTACGCGCAGATCTTCGTCTTCGGGCTGGTCCTGGTGGCCGCCTCGTTCCTGATCGCCTTCACCACGCCGATGGGCGAGATCGCCCCCGCTCTCGCGAAGCTCGGTGCGCCGCTGCGCAAGTTGCGCCTGCCGGTCGACGAATGGGCCGTGGTCGTCGCGCTCACCCTGCGCGGATTGCCGCTGCTGTTCGACGAGATCCGGGTACTGCGCGCCGCGCGCAAGCTGCGCCCCAAGGACAACCTGATGCACCGCGCCGCCGACAACCCGCTCATCGACATCCTCACCGCGTGTATGGCGGTGTCGTCGCGGCGCGCGGGCGAACTCGGCGAGGCGATCACCGCGCGCGGCGGCACCGGCATGCTGACTGCGCATCCGAGCGCGCCACACCGACGCGACGCCATCGCCCTCGGGTTCGTGGTCGCGGTCTGCGCCGGCTCCGTGGCACTGAGCACCGTCATCGGCTGAGCACCGTCATCGGCTGAGCGCAATACCCCGAATCCACTGCCCCCGAACCCTTCTGCACGCTATGGTTCGTCACGGAAATTCGAGCTGGGCAGCGTTACGCGCCGGTCATGAGCAATTTCAAGGGGAAAGTCACTACCACGGCGCTTGTTCGAGCACTCACACCTGATGGATCAGATGGGAACTGTTCACATGATCATCCGCAACATTGCCGCGGTCGCTGTTCCGGTGCTCGCGGCAGCACTGGTGGGAACCGGAGTCGCCGGGGCGGACTCGGTGACACCGAATGTCGGGTACCACACCGAACTCGTCGGCAACACTGTCATCACCACACTCACGCACGGCACCTTCGCGATCACCGGCGGTGCCGTCGACATCCGCGACGAGGCGGGCGCGACCTTGGTCTCACTGCCATTGTCAGTCCGTGACGGCAACCTCGAATACCCGCTGCCGCACACGGTTCACGAAGGCGGCAAGGTGCTCGAGCTGACAGCGGTCAAGGACGTCGCGGCTGCCGTACCCAACCTGAAACCCGTCGCCTCACCTGCGGAAAACTATGCGGCGCAGTCGAATTTCGCCGCTACCTTCGCTCTTGCCAGCGCCGTCGGCAGCTTCATCGGCATGGCCATCGGAGCAACCATCGGTTTCATCGTCGGCCTGCCCGCGGGCTTGGTCGGCGCGATTCCCGGCCTCGTCACCGGCGCCTCCGTCGGCGGCATCATCGGCACACTCGTCGTCGGTGGACCCGCGCTGATCATCGCCGGCCTGGATCTGATCAACACCCTCCAGGCACCCGCAGGCACCACACAGTGGGCAGAGCAGACCAAATAGTCTGCGCCACAGTTCGATTCCACCGTCGCACCGACGCCTACACTGGCGTCGGTGCGACAAGGAAACGGACTCGACATCCCCGATAACCTCGGCGATCTGTGCGCGCCCGACCGAATGGCGCTGATCGTCTACGACATGCAGGTCGGGGTTCTCGGTCAGCTGCCCGACGGCCAGGAGATCACCGAACGCGTTGTACGGGTGGTCGAAGCCGCCCGCCGCGGCGGCTATCCGGTGATCTTCCTGCGGCACTTCTTCCCACCGCGTCGCCTGACCGGCGTATACGGGATGCGGCTGCTGATGAGCTGGCAGAACGCCGAATCAATCGACGACGTCGCCTTCATCCTGCAACGCGATACCCCGTCGTTCGAGCTGGTACCCGAACTGGTCCCGCGCGACGACGAGTTGGTCTTCGACAAGATGTCGATGTCGGCCTTCGAGGGCACACCCCTGGCCACCCTGCTGCGCGATCTGCGCATCGGTTCCTACGCCATCGCCGGCGTCGCACTCGAGATCGGCATCGCGCCCACCGTGACCCACTCCACCGATCTGGGTTTCGTCCCCGTGGTCATCAGCGACGCCTGCGGCGGCCGCGACAAGGAAGCGATAGCGCGCGCTTACGACGACATAGCGTTCCAGGGCAATGCGCTCGTCACCGATGTCGACACGATCTCCGGCCTGATGGCCGAGAACCGATAGCACCCCGGCGAACTCCCAGCGCTGGTTCCCCAGCACCGGGTTTTCGGCCGCCTCGGATCCGAGGGGCGAGGCGTAACGCCGAAGGCGCAGTATCGCCCCTCGGATTCGAGGCAATCAGGGCCGAAAACCCCGCGGCGCCAGCCGCCAAAAAAGAACTCAATCCCGGATGGCGTTCTTCGCCGCGGCCTGGGCGGAGTCGACCTGGCCGCTGTATTTGCCGCCGGTCTTCTCGTCGACCACGTCGCCTGCCTTGTCGATGACGCTGTCGACCTTGTCCGCATGTTGGGCGGCCAGGTCCATCGCCTTGCCCGCCAGGTTCTTGAAATCCACCGCGTACTCCTCGTTGATTCGGCACCGGGTACAACGCGATTACCGTAGCAACACCGCAGCTTTCGCGGTTGGCATCATCGTGGCGAGCTCGTCACACCGTCCCACACGGGATGCCAGAGCCGTCCGGTGTCGGTCCACGACTGGAACCGGACGGTGCCGGTGAGTTCGGGAGTCACCCATTGCGCGTCGTGGCGTTCTTCGGCGGTCATCTCGTTGATGAACGGGGAGGTCTCGCGCCGCAGTCCGTGCAGTGCGGCGGCGATCCGCCGCGACTGATCGTCGCCGAATCCGGTACCCACCCGGCCGACGTAGACGAGGCCGTCCGCGTGCGGTATGCCGAGCAACAGCGACTTGAACGGCCGTTTCTCGCTGCGCCGCCAGCCACCGACCACCATCTCGCGTGAGCGCCAGTTGCGCTGTTTGAGCCAGGTCTGGCTGCGTTTGCCCGGCTGGTACACCGATTCCCGCCGCTTGGCCACCACCCCTTCCTGGCCCTGTTCGCGACTGAGTTCCATCGCCTCGGCCCCCGAACCATCGAGCAGCGCGGTGACATTCATCGACGGCGACAACCTGCCCAGCGCCTCGAGCACGGCACGGCGGTCGGCGTACTTCTTGCGCAGCAGCGAGGTGCCGTCGAGGTAGAGCACGTCGAAGGCGACGAATACCGCGCGGGCCGAATCCGCTTGCAGCGCGGAGATATCCGAGAGTCCGGCATCGTCGAGGACCACTGCTTCGCCGTCCAGCACCACCTGGTGTCCCGCCAGGTCCTCACCGAGGGCGGCCAAGCGCGGATATCGGGCGGTCACGGTGTTGCCCGCGCGGCTACGGACGGTGACGGTGCCGTCGTGGATCTCGACGATCACCCGGAAGCCGTCCCATTTGGTTTCGAAAGCCCAGTCCGCGGAGGGCAGCGATTCGACCTCGCCCGCGGTGGCCAGCATGGGCGACAGCCCGCGGGGAAATCCGCTGTCCATCGCGGGTTCTCGACGGGACTGGTCGCGCATGTAGTGCATCAGCCATTGGTCGCCCTTGGTCTGGATGAAGGCGTAGCGGCCCGACGCCCGCGCGCCGTCGAGCTCGACGATCACCTCGTCGGAGCGCCATTTCTCGGTGACATAGGTGCCCGAATCCCAGATCGTCATCTCACCGGCACCGTATTCGCCCTGGGGAATGGTGCCGTGGAAGTCCAGGTATTCGAGGGGGTGATCCTCGGTGCGCACCGCGAGCCGATTGTGCTTCGGCTCGGTCGGCGGGCCCTTCGGCACCGCCCACGAGGCCAGGACGCCGTCGTGCTCGAGCCGCACATCCCAGTGCAGGCGGCGGGCGTGATGCTCCTGGATGACAAACCGGTTGCCGGGGCCTGGCTCGGGGGTCGCTTCCGGGACGGGCTCGGGGGTTCGCCGCGGGTCGCGCATGCTGCGGTACTTGGTGAGGGAATCGCGCGTGGGCCGACCGGTCTCGGAGGCCGCGGGAAGTGGTGGATCGAGTTCGGCCAGCAGGTCGCCGTCGGCTTTCCAGCGCGCGAGCACCTCATCGAAGCGCAACTGGCGCAGGGTGTCCGAGTCTTCGATCTCGGCCCAGGCGCGTGGGGCGGCGGCATGCGGTTCGGCGCGACCACGCAGCGAGTAGGGCGCGATGGTGGTCTTGGCGGCGTTGTTCTGGCTCCAGTCCAGGAAGACTTTTCCCTTGCGGGCCGACTTCGCCATGGTCGCCGTGACCAGATCCGGGTGCAGCGCTTCGAGATTGGTGGCCACCTGTTTGGCGACAGTGGACGCGCCACGCGAACTCACCGGCCGCTCCAGCGGCACGTAGACGTGAATACCCTTGCTGCCACTGGTCACCGGGAAGGCCCGCATGCCGATGCCCGCGACCATGTCGCGAACGGCGAGCGCCACCCGCGCGCAGTCCGCCAGACCCGCGCCGGGGCCTGGGTCGAGATCGAAGACGATCCTGGTGGCCGGGCCGCGCTCGTCGGCGTCGAAACGCCATTGCGGCACATGGATTTCCAGGGCCGCCTGCTGTGCGAGCCAGGCCATCCCGGCCTCGGAGTCGATCAGCGGGTACACCACCCGGCGGCTGGAATGCTCGATCGCGGACCGGTGGATCCACGCTGGTGCGTGCTCGGGCAGGTTCTTCTCGAAGAAATCGGCATGGTCGACCCCGTTCGGCCACCGCTTCCGGGTAACCGGACGGCCGACGAGATGCGGAAGCGCAGCCTCGGTGATCGCCGAATAGTAGGCGATCACCTCGCCTTTCGTAGTGCCGGTCCGCGGGTACAGGACCTTGTCGAGGTTGCTGAGCTCAACCTCGATATCCGGTTCACCCGGCGCCCCCCGAAATTCCCGGCGGACCATCGACGCGATCCGGCCGCGGGGACCGTCTACCGGCCCCCACGCGCCGAATCAGGCCTTGGGTCCCGGATCTGTCGGAGCGGGGCCGCCGGGGGCAGTGCCGGGGCCTGCCTGCGGGGGCACGACCTTCTTGGCCGCGTCCTTGCCCTTCTCGATCTTGTCGGTGTACTTGCCCTTGGTTTTGTCGTCGATGAAGGTGCCGGCCTTGTCGACCGCCTCATTGATCTTGTCGGCGTTCTGTTCGACCGCTACCTTGCCCTTACCGAGCAGGCCCTTCAAGGTATCCACGAGACTCATCTGTCGATGCTCCTTTCGAGAGGAGGGTCACTCCACATTTTCCCACCACGAATCGCGTGGCGGAAGGTCATTCGGAACCACCCTCTGGCCCGGCTTGGGCACTACCACGGGAGTACCCCGGTCGGCGGCCGCCGACACCAGGCGTCGGACAGGTTCGGACCAGCCGTGGAAGGCCAGGTTGAAGGTGGCCCAGTGGATCGGGACCAGCAGGCCGTGGCCCGCGTCGCCGAGGCACAGGTCGGCGTGGGCCTGGACCGCCTCTTCGGGATTCATGTGCACATCGGTCCAGCGCTCGTCGTAGGCGCCGATGGGCAGCAGCGTGAGATCGAAGGGTCCGAGCACCGCCCCGGCCTGGGAGAACGCCTTCGTGTAGCCGGTGTCGCCGCCGAAGTAGACCCGCTTGGTCGGGCCCGACAGCGCCCACGACGCCCACAGCGTGGTGTTGCGCACGAGCCCGCGCCCCGAGAAGTGCCTGGCCTCGGCGCAGGTGATGGTGAGGCCGCGGTCGTCGGTGTCGCGACCGAGCGAGACCGAGCCACCCCAGTCGAGCTCGATGATGCGGTACTCGGGCACACCCCACTGCCGCAGATGCGCGCCGATGCCGGTGGGCACGACGAACGGCGCGAGCTGGGTGCGGACGAGTTCGTCGACGGTTGGCTTGTCGAGGTGGTCGTAGTGATCGTGGGAGATGATCACCGCGTCGACCTGCGGCACCTGCGACAGCTCGCCGGGAACCGGATGCAGCCGGGCCGGGCCGACCACCGGGGACGGAGAGACCCGCTCGCTCCACACCGGGTCGGCCAGCACCCGGTAACCGTCGAGTTCCACCAGGGCGCTGGCATGCCCGTACCAGGTCACCGCAAGTTCGGCGGCCTGCTCGGGAACCGAGGGGGTGACCAGCGGGACCGGGTTGGTCGGGCGACCGACACGACCCTTGGTGAGCCCGGACCAGACCAGCGACGGCGCGGCGCCCGCGGCGAGCATCGAGGCCGGCTCGGTGTTGTGGAAACGACCGTCGCGGTAGGAGGACTTGCCGATCGCGGTCGGCGCGATCGCCGACGGGCCCGCGCCGATCGAGGTGGGCACGCCCCACACCGCGCGCGCCATCCAGGCGAGACCGAAGGTGCTCGCCACCGAACCTGCCAGCCGGGTGATCCGCATCAGCGACCCACGAACTTCGCCGGGCGCTTCTCCTGCCGGGCCAGACGGCCCTCTTTCGCGTCGTCGCTGCTCCACGCGGCTGCCAGCGCGGCCTGCTGCTGCACGCTCGCCGGGTCGCCGGTGCCGTCGTCGTTGAGCATCAGTTTCATGGCCTGCAACGACAGCGGAGCCAGGGCGGCGATGGACTTGGCCCAGTCCTTGGCATCGGCGAGGGTGCCGAGCTTGTTGGCGAAGCCGTAGGCGTAAGCGTCTGCGGCGGAGACGGATTCGGCGCCGAGCAGGATCGTGCGGGCCGGGCCGCCGCCGATCAGGGCCGCCAGCCGGGAGACCGTCCAGCGGTCGACCGAGATACCCAGCTTGGCCGCCGGTACCGCGATGTAGGCGTCGGGCTCGATCACCCGCAGGTCCGAGGCCAGCGCCAGCTGCACCCCCGCGCCGAGCGCGCCACCGTTGATCGCCGAGATCACCGGAACCGGAACGGATTCGATGGTGTGCAACATGTCGAGCAGACCGCTCAGGAACGACTCGGAGTAGACGCCCGTCAGGTCGGCGCCCGCGCTGAAGATCGGGCCGCGGCCGGTGAGCACGATGGCGCGCGCGCCCTGAGTCACCGCGTCGAGTACCGCGGTGCGCAGTTGCCCGACCAGGTCCTCGTTGAGCGCGTTGCGCCGTTCCTCACGTTGCAATTCGATGGTGATCACATCACCATCGCGGGTCACGCCGAGCATGCGTCCTCCCCAGAATCTGCCAGATTTCGTGGATGTTCCCACTCTGCCACAGCCCGCCGACAACGCCCGGCAAGGCGTTAGCATCGACGGCTGTGGCGAAGACCGATTTCGACATCCTGGTGATCGGCGCGGGTCAGGCCGGGCTTTCCGCCGGCTATCACCTACGCAAGCTCGGGCTGGCGCCCGAACGCGATTTCCGCATCGTCGACCACGCACCCGGCCCCGGCGGCGCCTGGCAGTTCCGGTGGCCCTCGCTGACCCTGACCACCGTGAACCGGGTACACGACCTGCCGGGGATGTCGTTCGCGCAGACACTGCCGACGGGATCGGAGTCGGCACCGGCCGCCAGCGCGGTGCCGCACTACTACGAGCTCTACGAAAAGCGGTTCGACCTGCGAGTTCAACGGCAGGTGACAGTGAAAGTCGTGTGTGATCGGACCGCCGACGGCCGCAGCTGCGCGGGCCGTGGCGAGGTCTTGCAAGTCGAAACCGAGGGCGCGGGGACGCTGCGCGTGCGAGGTCTGATCAATGGCACCGGCACCTGGGAGCGCCCGTTCATCCCGCGATATCCGGGCGCCGACACCTTCGCGGGCCGCCAGCTGCACACCCGTGACTACCGCACCGCCGACGAGTTCGCGGGCGCGCATGTCGTCATCGTCGGCGGGGGCATCTCGGCGGTGCAGCTACTGGACGAAATCTCACTCGTGACCTCCACCACATGGGTCACCAGATCGCCACCGCGATGGCGGGAGACGCCGTTCGCCGAACAGGACGGGCGCGACGCGGTCGCGCTGGTGGAGGACCGGGTCCGGGCCGGCCTGCCGCCGGGGTCGGTCGTCTCGGTCACCGGACTACCCCTCGACGACCGGTTGCGGGCCGCCCGCGACCGGGGTGCGCTGCGACGGCTGCCGATGTTCGAACGGATCGAGCCCACCGGCGTGCGATGGGGCGACGGTGGTTTCCAGGCCGCCGACGTGATCCTGTGGGCGACCGGTTTCCGCAGCTCACTGGACCACTTGGCGCCCTTGCGACTGCGCGAGCCCGGCGGCGGGATCACCATGACCGGGCGGTTGGCGACGCAGGTGGCCACCGACCCGCGCATCCATCTCGTCGGCTACGGGCCCTCCGCCAGCACGATCGGCGCCAACCGGGCAGGCCGGGCCGCCGCTCGCGAACTGACCGATTTCCTCGGGCTCAGCCCAGACCGGCGCTGAACGTCGCCGGATCGGGGCCGATCCGCTTGCCCGAGTCGAGGCGGCTGATCGACTCCATCGCCTCGGCGTCGAGCTCGAAGGTGAACACGTCGAAGTTCTCGGCGATCCGCGACGGGGTGACCGACTTCGGGATGACGATATTGCCCAGCTGCAGGTGCCACCGGATGATGACCTGCGCGGGGGTGCGGTCGAGTTGCTTCGCGATGTCGACGATGGCGGAGTTGTCGAGCAGTGTGCCCTGCCCCAGCGGGCTCCACGCCTCGGTGGCGATCGCGTGATTGGCGTCGTACTGACGCAGGTCACGCTGGGCCAGCGTGGGATGGAGTTCGATCTGGTTCACCGACGGGATCTCGCCCGTGTCGGCGATCAGGGTCTCCAGATCGATCACCCGGAAGTTGGAGACGCCGATCGAACCGATCCGGCCCTGCGACCTCAGTGCCTGGAACGCGCGGAACGTGTCGACGTAGCGGCCCGCCGACGGAACCGGCCAGTGGATCAGATACAGGTCGAGATAGTCCAGGCCGAGGCGGCTCATGCTGGAATCGAACGCGCGCAGGGTGCTGTCGTAGCCCTGGTCGGCGTTCCACAGCTTGGTGGTGATGAACAGTTCGTCGCGGGGAATCCCCGACTCACGGATGGCGCGGCCTACGCCTTCCTCGTTTCCGTAGATCGCGGCCGTGTCGATACTGCGGTAGCCGACCTTCAACGCCTCGGCCGTCACCCCGGTGACATCTTCCGCGGGAACCTGGAAAACCCCGAAGCCTAGCTGTGGGATCACGTTCCCGTCATTGAGCACGATGGTGGGGACATGGCTGCTATCGCTGCGGAAGGTCACCCTCTCGAAGGTAGAAGTGGATGGGTGTGGCGTCAACGACGGCGCATCGCGTGTTTCCCCGTATCGAGAACCGGGGCGCTGGTCCGGGGATCGCCCACGATTCAGGAGGCGGTACCGACCAGTCCGATTCGCCGGTATCGGGCCTGTCGCAGCGTTCGTAGTTCGGCGGGCTCGTGGGCGCGCAGCGACGCCAGCTCGTCCGCGATCGCGAGAACCGTGCGCCGGGCGAAGGCGACCGGCTCGTCGGCGGCATCGGGGTACTCCTCGACGATGCCGTCCACCACGCCGTGCTCCAGCAGATCGGCCGATCTGATGCCTTGCGCCGCAGCCAGTTCCGGGGCGTGCGCGGTATCACGGAAGACGATGGCACTCGCCCCTTCCGGCGGCAACGGGGCCAGCCAGCCGCGCCTGGCGGCGAGGACCCGGTCGGCGGGCAACAGCGCGAGCGCGCCACCGCCGGTGCCCTGGCCGAGCAGCACGGACACGGTCGGGGTGTCGAGGGTGACGAGATCGGCCAGGCAGCGGGCGATTTCAGGCGCGAGCCCCCGTTCCTCGGCTTCCTTGGACAACGCGGCCCCGACGGTGTCGATGACGAGCACCAGCGGCAGCCGCAACTCCCGCGCCAGCACCATCGCGCGGCGGGCCTCACGCAGGGCAGCCGGGCCCATCGTGTGCTCACCCTCCTGACCGCGACGATCGTGTCCGAAGACGACGCACGGCTGACCGGCGAAGCGGGCGAGGGCGAGCAGGACGGTGCGATCGGATTCACCGCGACCGGTACCGCTGAGCGGAACCCGTTGTGTCGCGTGGCGGAGCAGGTCCCGAATGCCGGGTCGACCCGGCCTGCGCGAACTGAGCACCGAATCCCACGCGCCGACAGTCGGATTCGCCGCTGTCGACGGACTGAGAACCGGGGCCGCCCAACCCGGCTCGGTCGTCACCGCGACGACGGCGCCCGCGGCGACGCTCATCGCCCGATGCGCGATGCGCCGAAAGATCTCCACCGTCACCACACCGTCGATCACACCGTTGCGATAGAGGTTCTCCGCGGTCTGCACGCCGGGCGGAAACTGCCTGCCGTACAGCGCTTCGTACACGCGCGGACCGAGAAAGCCGATGAGGGCGCCGGGCTCGGCGAAGGTGATGTGCCCCAACGACCCCCACGAGGCGAACACCCCGCCCATCGTCGGATCGCGCAGATACACCAGATACGGATGGCCCGCCGACTTGTGCACGGCCACCGCACCCGCGATCTTCACCATCTGCACGAAAGCGACTGTCCCCTCCTGCATCCGGGTACCACCGGAGGTCGGCGAGGCGATCAGCGGCAGCCCGAGTTCGGTCGCGCGCTCGACGGCACGCACGATCCGCTCGGCCGCGGCCACCCCGATAGACCCGGCCAGGAACGCGAACTCGCAGGCGATCACGGCGACTCGCCGCCCACGCAGCAGCCCCTCGCCCGTCAGCACCGACTCGTCGGTCCCCGCCCGATCGGCCGCCGCGATCAGATCCCGGCGGTAACTCGGCGACAACTCGGGCTCGATCGGCGCCCGGTCCCAGCTCACGAAAGAGCCCGCGTCGAGCAACTGGCCGAGTAAGTCATCCGCCGACATCCGCACGCGATGAGCGTAGCGGGGCCCGGCGCGCGGAGCATCGGAGAATCCGAGCGGAGGTTACCGAGGTGGCCGAGCCACGACGAAGAGCGGGGCTGCGGCCTTCATCGCGGCAGCCCCGTTCATCGGTGTGAAACCCGGCTCAGTAGCCCTGCATGACCTTGCGCAGCGCGTACTCGGTCAAGGCGACCAGGGCCTGCTTGGCCGGTTCGCGGCGACGCGCGTCGATCGACATGATCGGCACATCGGCGGGAACCGCGAGGGCCTGGCGGATGTCCTCGAGCGGGTACTTCGGCGCATCGTCGAACTCGTTGAGCGCCACCAGGAACGGCAGTCCGCGGGCCTCGAAGTAGTCGACAGCGGCGAAGCTGTCTTCGAGCCTGCGGGTGTCGACCAACACCACGGCGCCGATGGCGCCGCGGATCAGGTCGTCCCACATGAACCAGAACCGATACTGGCCCGGCGTACCGAACAGGTACAGGACCAGATCGTCGGCGAGGCTGATACGGCCGAAGTCCATCGCCACCGTGGTGGTCGACTTCTGCGGAATACCGGTCAGGTTGTCGATTCCGGTACTGGCGTTGGTCACCAACGCCTCGGTGCGCAGCGGAACGATCTCCGACACCGCGCCGACCATCGTGGTCTTACCCACACCGAAGCCACCGGCGACCACAATCTTCGCCGAAGTCGGCTTGGCCGTGCGGGTATCGACCTGCGCCGTCGAATCAAATACGCCGGAGTCCACTGAGAACCCTTTCGATCAGCTCGCGACGTTCATCGTCGCTGGAATCGTCTTTCAATGTTGCCGAAACCCGGACGTGGCCGGCCTCGATCAGATCGGCTACGAGCACCCGTGCCACCCCGATCGGGATGTACAGCTGGGCAGCTATCTCGGCAACGGACGGCGATTGCCTGCACAACTCCACGATGGACGTTTCGAGGTTGTTCAGTTCGTACTGCCGCTCCATGGCGACCGGATGCGATGCGACGAGTGCCTCCAGCGCCAACTCGACCGCCGGCCTGGTGCGGCCGGCAGTCAACGAGTACGGGCGGACGAGGCTGGGCTCGGCGCTCCCCATGCGGTGATCGTCTATGTCCATCCCACCATCAGGAACCCATCGTGACGCGCGGCGTGGCCTGGACCGTCTGGCCAACGCGCTCGACCAGAAGTGCCATTTCGTAGCCGACCTGACCGATGTCACACGAGGTGTTGGTCAGTACAGCTAGGTAGGAGCCGTCGCCGACTGCCATGAGCAACAGATATCCGTGCTCCATCTCGACGACGGACTGGAGTACCGTACCGCCTTCGAACAGATTCGACACGCCGACGGAAAGACTCGCCAGACCGGCGGTCACAGCGGAGAGCTGTTCTGCGCGGTCGACCGGGAGCTGAGCGCTCGCGGCCATCAACAGTCCGTCAGCCGAGACCAGGACGGCATGGGCTACGCCAGGAACCTCGTTGGCGAAGTTCGAAACCAGCCAATCCAGCTGACGGTTCGTACCACCTAGATCGGGGTTCATCGGTCTCCTTTATCTCCGGTTAGGTTCATTGCCTTCATTGCACGGCCATCCCGGACACCCTGTTGGTGACGACTCAGGCTGTTCCGGATAGTGGCGGGATCGCGTTGCTGCGGAGTGCGATCGGCGGTGCCGCTCACACCACCCGGCACAAGCCTTCCGCCCGGACTGCGTTGAGGCAAGCCGGCGGCGGTGCGGACCTCGGACTGGGCCTCGCTCGCCGCGCGAGCAGCCTCCCAGCCATCGTCACCGGGTGAATCGAAGGACGCGGCCATCTGATTCCGATCGGAATTCTCGTCCGTGAGCCACGACGACATCATCTCGGCGAAGATCGGCGTTCCGCCCATCACGGAATCACCTTCGGGTGCCGGCTGCAACCTGGTCTGGAAGAACGACGCAGCCTTGACCGGATTGGACCGGAAGCTGTGCCGACCCGGATCACGCCCTGCCGACGCAGCGTTATCCGGCCCCGCAGGGTCCCGATCCCGTTGGGGCAGAGCTACTCCCGGCCCGGCGTTCGCCTGCGGTACAACACTAGCGCCGGGCTCGCGCTGGGGCAGCCCATTCGGCGCAGCCGCACGTTGGGGCAGGCCGTTGGGCGCTTCCCGCTGCGGTTGACCGGCGGCCGGAGCGCGCTGGGGTAGCCCGTTGTCGGTCGAATCCTGCTGCGGCGCAGGGGTTGCGCGCTGCGGCAGGCCATTGGCCGGGCGGGTTGGCTGGGCACGCTGCGGGAGGCCGTTGGCCGGATCCCGCTGCGGGAGACCACCCGTCGGTTCCCGCTGCGGGAGACCGGACGACGAGTCACGCTGCGGCAAACCACCGGTCGGCTCCCGCTGTGGGAGACCGTTGGCCGGATCACGCTGCGGCAGACCACCCGTCGGCTCCCGCTGCGGGAGACCGGACGACGAGTCACGCTGCGGCAAACCACCCGTCGGCTCCCGCTGTGGGAGGGCACCCGGCTGATCGAGCCTCGGCAGACCGCCGGACTGATCCCGATGCGGCAGGCGCGGCGCGGGATCGCGCTGCGGCAGACCGCCGGCGGCGTTACCGCGCTGTGGGAGACCGGTCGACGGATCACGCTGCACGGGCTCGGAATCACGCTGCGGTGCGGCGCTTGTCTGACCACGCTGCGGTAGCCCGGTCGACTGTGCCGGATCGCGCGGTGCGGTCGCGGCCTCGCGCTGGGGCAGCCCCGTCACCGGGTCACGCTGCGGCAGACCACCGGTCGGCTCACGCTGCGGGAGACCGGACGACGGATCACGCTGCGGCAGACCCGTTGCCGGGTCACGCTGGGGCAGACCACCGGTCTGCTCGCGCTGGGGCGGTCGCTGTGCCGGATCGCGCTGCGGCAGACCGACCGAAGGGTCGCGCTGCGGTGCGCCGTTGGCGCCCGGCGAACGCTGCGGCAGACCACCCGGGGTGCTGCCCCGCTGCGTCGTCTGCGCCGAATCACGCTGAGGCGGCGCCGAATCACGCGGCGGCTGCGCGGAGTCACGCGACGGCGCACCGTTGGCACCCGGCTGACGCTGCGGCAACCCACCACCGGCCTGCGGGGGTCCGCCGAGCTTCTGCTCACCCGGCCCCTGCTGACCCGGCCCGGCGGGCGGACGCGGCGGCCCACCCGGTGCCAGGTTGCGCTTGGGCAGGTTCGCCGCGGCGAGCTTGCCGCGCTGCGGCACGTTCCCCTGTCCCGGTGTGGGCGGACGCAGCGACGGCGACGACTGCTCTTTCGCGTCCTGGGCCGCGCCCGAAGCCATCGAGTTGCCCGGCTGACGCTGCGGCAAGCCACCACCGGCACCCGCCGGGGGCCCGCTCGTTCCCGGATCCACCGTGACCATCATGTTGCCGCCCGGCGTACGGGTGATCGCACGGGTCTGCATGGTGCTCGGCTGCTGCTGCGGGGCGGGTCGCTGCTGCTGGGCCGCGGGCACGTTCTGCTGCGGCGCCTGTTGCGGCGGCACCACGGGGCCGCCCGCACCGGCGACGATCAAGCCGACCGGCACGTGCACGGTGACGGTGACGCCGGGATCACGCGCGGTATCGAAGGTCGGACGCAGACGCACGGTGAGCCCGTGGCGCTCGGCCAGCCGGCCGACCACGAACAGACCCATGTGCCGGGCGGTGTCGGGACCGGGCTCGGCGGTCTGCTCGAGCCGGTGGTTGATCTCCGACATCTCCGTGGGCGGCATACCGATGCCGCGGTCGGCGACCTCGATCAGCAGACCCTGGTCGTGCGCCTGGGCGAAGGTGAACTTGACGTCGGTCTCCGGCGGGGAGGCCCGCAGCGCGTTGTCGAGCAACTCGGCGAACAGGTGCGCCATATCGGAGGCGGCCGGTTCGACCAGCGAGCCACGCGGCGTGGCGCCGAGCTTGACCCGCTCGTAGTCCTCGACCTCGGAGATCGCGGCACGCAGCACGTCGGCGATCTCGACCGGGGCCGACTTGGTGCGGCGCTGCTTGGTGCCGGCGAGAATCAGCAGGTTGTCACCGTTGCGGCGCATACGCGCGGCGAGGTGGTCGAGCCGGAAGAGGTTCTCGAGCAGGCGCGGGTCCTTCTCGTCGTACTCCATCGCCTCGATGAGGGTGAGCTGATGGTCGACGAGCGACTTGGAGCGGCGGGCCAACGTCTCGAACATGTCGTTGACCTGCGAACGCATCTGCGCCTGGTCGCTGGCCAAGCGCAGCGCCTGACCGTGAATGTCGTCGACAGCGCGGGCCAGCTGGCCGATCTCCTCGTCGGAGCGCACCGGCATCGGCTCGAGCGGCACGTCCTCGGGCGCGGCGCCGTTGCGGAGCTGGGCGACCTCGTGCGGCAGATCGGACTCGGCGACGCGCAGCGCGGCAAGGCGCAGGCGGTGCAGCGGCACGATCATCGAGCGGGCGACGAACACGGCGAGCAGCAGCGCGGCCAGGATCGTCGCGATGACGACCGCGGTGTAGGTCCAGGCGCCGGTGGCGGCCGCGCTGGTGAGCTCGTCCATCGAGACCTCGATGGCCCTGGTGGCCTCGTTCACGACGCCTTCGTAGGCCTGAAGGCTGGTGTAGAGCGAGGTGCGCATGTCGCCGACGGGGAGCTTGCCCGCCGCGACCTCGGGACCGCTGACCAGGTTCTGCCGGACATCGGCCTGTGCCTTGAGGTCGGCGATCACCCGGTCGCCGTCGGGGAAGCGGTTGGAGAGCACGTCGAGCAGATGGCTCTCGGTCGCGACACCGGTGAGGTAGTTCTGGGCGCCCGTGTCGATACCGCGCAGCATCTGGGAGATACCGGCGAGCTCGTCGACGAGCACCGAACGCGTATTGAGTGAGTCGACCAGGCGCAGCTTGGCGGTGTCCATCACCGGATCGCTCACCTGAGCGATCGTGCTTTCCACGATGCTGACGCTGTCCCGGGTCATCTGCTCGACCGAGGCGAGCACCGGGTCGGCCGACGACGACAGCGCCTTGCCCTGCGCGCGCACATTCTTGGCCTGTTTGATCATCCGCTCGAGCGCACCGTGCGCGGCGGGCAGATCGGTCAGTCGCCCGATGGACGACTCCGCCGCGGCGATCGCGGCGTCGAGATCGGTGAGGTCCTTGTCGGTGACCAGGGTGACCCCGGGACCGGCAGGCACCATCTGACTGCCCGACACCTTCGCTGTTGATGCACTCAGCGCGGTGACGGTCGGAATCGTGTCTACCTGCTCGTTGATACTGGAGAGCCGGTTGGCCTCCGAGAACTCGGAGGTAATTCTCGACACGCCGAGCCCGACCGCGACCGCGAGTGGCACGGCGAGCACAGCCGTAACCTTCCAACGCAGGTCCCAGTTGCCGAGCGCCCAGCGTTTACTGCCGGACCTAGCGGCGTCACGCATCTCCCACTCACTTTCCAAACTGGCCTCGTACCGTACGCCTGATGCGAACCTCCACAGGCGCGATGGTGGCTCGCCAGTGGCTGCTGGCCGAGAACTACGGCTGGCCGAGAAATTGCGTCTACGACTGCCCGAATAAGTGACATCGGATTCTAACGGATCAATAACTTCTTGGCTGACTCCCGGTAGAGGTCCGCTCGATGACCAGCCTGTTGTAGGCAAAACCAAAGGTCGCGGCACCCCCTCGGGTGTCGCGTGAAGTCTGCCACAATCATCTGGATCTATCGAGCGGGCATCGAAGCGAGGCTAGGGAGTCACGGGGTTGGACACCGAACACGAGTACCGGCCGGTCTATCAGACCAGCCTGGTCGACCCAGCCGACTTCTGGTCCGCCGCAGCTCAGGGCATCGAGTGGGATGTCGAACCGCAGCAGATCGTCGATGCCGCCGATAAACGGTCGGCCCGTTGGTTCCCGGATGCCCGTCTCAATACGTGTGTGAACGCCCTCGACCGCCACGTCCGGGCGGGCACCGTCGACCAGGGTGGACACGCCGATCAATCCGCCCTCATATATGTCTCCGCTATGACAAACACCACCACGGTTTTCACCTACGCCGAATTGCTCGACAAGGTGGCCGAGTTCGCGGGAGCCATGCGCGATCTCGGTGTGGTGGCCGGTGATCGGGTGGTGATCTATCTGCCGATGATCCCCGAAGCGGTGATCGCGATGCTGGCCTGCGCCCGCATCGGCGCGGTCCACTCGGTGGTGTTCGGCGGGTTCGCCGCGCCCGAGTTGGCCGCCCGCATCGACGACGCGGAGCCGGTCCTGATCGTCACCGCCTCGGGCGGACTGGAACCCAATCGCCGCGTCGACTACCCGCCGATCGTGCTGGCGGCGCTCGATCTCGCCGAGACCGCGTCGGTGCGCACGGTGCTCGTGAAGCAGCGGCCGGAGTTCACGACGATCGAGTTCCCCACCGCCCTGCCCGCGACCGACGTGCTGCCGGCCTCGGAGCAGACCGTCGCCGCCCGGTGGGTCGATTGGGATGTCTGCGTCGAGGGTGTGGCGCCCGCCGATCCGGTCTCGGTGGCCGCCACCGATCCGCTGTACATCCTCTACACCTCCGGCACCACCGGTAAGCCGAAGGGCGTGGTGCGCGACAACGGCGGTCACGCGGTGGCGCTGACCTGGTCGATGCGCAATATCTACGATGTCGGCCCCGGTCAGGTGTTCTGGGCCGCCTCCGATGTGGGCTGGGTCGTCGGCCACTCCTACATCGTCTACGCGCCCCTGCTGGTCGGCGCGACGACGGTGCTCTACGAGGGCAAACCGGTCGGCACCCCCGACGCGGGCGCGTTCTGGCGGATCGTCGACGAGCACGACGTGCGGGTGCTGTTCACCGCGCCGACCGCGTTGCGCGCGATCCGCCGCGCCGACCCCGACGCCACCGCGGCCCACCGCCACGACCTGTCCCGGCTGCGCGCGCTGTTCTGCGCGGGCGAGCGGCTCGATCCGGCCACCTTCGACTGGGCGAGCAACACCCTGCTGGCCGACCATCCCGACACCCCCGTGGTCGATCACTGGTGGCAGACCGAGACCGGCTGGCCGATCTGCGCCGACCCGCTCGGCGTGCAGGAACTGCCCGTGAAGTCCGGTTCGACGAGTGTGCCGGTGCCCGGCTACCGGTTGCGCGTGCTCGATGCCAACGGCAACGCGGTCCCCACCGGAACCGAGGGCAATATCGTCATCGGTCTGCCGCTGCCCCCCGGCTGCCTGACCGGGTTGTGGCGCGACCGGGACCGCTTCATCCGCTCGTATCTGTCGGCTTTCCCCGGCCACTACGTCACCGGCGACTCCGGCTACTTCGACGAGGACGGCTACCTCTACGTCCTCGGCCGCAGCGACGACGTGATCAACATCGCCGGACACCGGCTGTCGGCGGGCAGCATCGAGGCCGCCATCGCCGGGCACGAGGCCGTCGCCGAATGCGCGGTGATCGGCATGCCCGACGAGCTCAAGGGCAGCCTGCCGCTGGCGTATGTGGTGCTCAAGCAGGGCGTCGAGATCGACCAGCGGCAGTTGCGCACCGAACTCGACGAGCGCGTACGCGCCCAGATCGGCGCGATCGCCACCCTGCACGACTCGATCATCGTCACCGGCCTGCCCAAGACCCGTTCCGGCAAGATCCTGCGCAAGACGATCCGCCAGCTCACCGCCGGTGAACACGTGGAAACGCCCCCCACCATCGAGGACCCCCACGTCCTGACCGCCCTGGCCGACCGCATCCTCGCCAACCCCCCACTGGGCAACAACACCCCCTCCCCCAACCCCGACAGCGACCCGGTCTCCCCCACCCCCTGACCCGACCGAAGTCACCGAGGCGCGACCACGCCCCTCACCCGCGAGGACACCTCCACGGCCCTGCGCCTACCCGAGGCAGTCAACGAAGGTCTTCGCCCCGAAGGGGCGGTCTCGGCCGCCTCGATCTGGACTGACCGAAGGGTGCGACGAAGGAGTACCCGCAGGGAGGGAAGATCGAGGCCGACAGGCCGAGACCCCGCGGCCCCCGGGCCGCCAAAAATATAAGCTCACCACGTGACTTCCTCTACGGTTCTCGTCGTCGACGACGACGAGGACGTTCTCACCTCGGTCGAACGCGGGTTGCGGCTGTCCGGATTCCGGGTGCTGGTCGCGCGCGACGGCGGGGCCGCGCTGCGGTCCGTCGCCGAGCAGGCGCCCGACGCGGTGGTCCTCGACATGAACATGCCGGTGCTCGATGGTGCGGGTGTCGTTACCGCGCTGCGTGCGATGGGCAACGACGTGCCCATCTGCGTGCTCAGTGCCAGGGCCTCGGTGGACGATCGGATCGCCGGTCTCGAGTCGGGCGCCGACGACTATCTGGTGAAGCCGTTCGAGCTGGCCGAACTGGTGGCCAGGATCAAGGCCCTGCTGCGCCGGCGCACCGATACTTCGGAGCCCGCAGCCCCCGGCGCGCTCACTGTCGGTCCGCTGCTGGTGGATGTGGCGGGTTATCGCGCGCTACTGCACGGTCGCGAAATCGAGCTCACCAAAAGGGAATTCGAATTGCTGTCGACGCTCGCCCGGAATGCCGGTGTGGTGTTGACGCGTGAGCGACTGCTGGAATTGGTGTGGGGTTACGATTTCATAGCCGATACGAATGTGGTGGACGTGTTCGTCGGATACCTGCGCAGGAAACTCGAAATAGATGACACGCCAAGGATTTTGCATACGATTCGCGGGGTGGGTTTCGTACTCCGGGAATCGAAATGATGTCCGATCAACCGCTGAAACATCGTCGCAGACAATCGTTTTCGCTCCGGACACGAGTGGCGGGAGCGGCTGCGGCCGGTGCGGTCATCATCGTCACGATCGCCGCTTTCGTGGGTTTTCAGGCAATCGAACGCAATAATGTCACCCAGACCGACCAACAACTGGAAATCGCTTCGCGCATCGTGCTGATCGAGCCGGTACTGGCCACCGGCTTCGTCAATCTGACCGGATTGCAGAACACCATGGCGCTCACCGTGCGCGACGACGGCCAGGTGACCGCGTCGAGCTCGACCCAGCTGCCGGATCTGCCGCCCGGCTCGCAGACCGTCGAGCTGCACGACCAGCCCTATCGGGTGCTCACCACCACCGAGAACCAGCCCGCCGGCCGCACCGTCTCCCTGGCCATTCCGACCACCGAGGCCGCCAAGGCCACCGACGACCAGCAACGCTGGGTGCTCGCGGGCGCGGCGATCGCGGTGGCGGCCGCGGCGGCGCTCGGCTGGCTGCTCGCCGGCCGCGCTGTCGGCCCGATCGTGAAGCTGACCAGGCAGGTGTCGGCCCGCAGCGCGGGCGGCGAGCCGAGCGAACACGACCGGCCGGTCGACGGCTCCGGGGTCGACGAGGCGGTGAAGCTGGCCGACGCGGTGAACACCATGCTGGCCCGCGTCGACCAGGCCCAGGCCGAGACCGCCGCGGCGCTGGAGACGGCCCGCGATTTCGCCGCCGTTTCCGCCCACGAACTGCGCACCCCGCTCACCGCGCTGCGCACCGATCTCGAGGTCCTGCGCACCCTCGATCTCACCGACGAGCAACGCCGCGAGATCCTCGACGACCTCGCCCGCAACGAGACCAGGGTGGAGACCACGCTGTCCGCGCTGGAACGGCTGGCCCGTGGTGACCTGACCGCCGAGGCCGACCACGTCCCCACCGATGTCGCCGACCTCTGCGACCAAGCCGCTCACGACGCCATGCGACACAATCCCGGACTGTCGGTGCGCATCGACACCGACGCCGAGTTGGTGACCCGTGGTCTGCCCGCCGGTCTGCGTTTGGCCGTCGACAACGCGCTCACCAATTCGGTGAAGCACGGCGGCGCCACCGCCGCGGTCGTGTCGGCGCATCGCAGCGCGCACGGCCGGATCGTCATCGCCGTCGACGACAACGGCACCGGCGTCGCGCCCGACGAGCGCGCGGCGGTCTTCGCGCGGTTCGCCCGTGGCGCCAACGCCACCAGGGGCGGTTCGGGCCTCGGCCTCGCGCTGGTCGCCCAGCAGGCCCAGTTGCACGGCGGGCTGACGTACTTCGAGGACAGTCCGCTCGGGGGCGCCCGCTTGGTCATCGACCTGCCCGCGCGACCTGCTCGGTAGAAACACGTAAGCCCCGTACCCATGGTGTTCATGGGTACGGGGCTGAACTCGCTACCTACTTGTCGCTCTTGAAAGCGTCCTTCACTCTGCCCGCCGCGCGCTCGGCAGCTTCCTTCACGTTGGCCGCTGCCTTCTTCGCTTCCGCCTCGATCTTCGCGCCCTCGGCCTTGGCCTTGGCTTTGACATCGTCGGTGTCGGACATCGAACCTCCACTCTCGTGAGTTCCGCGCCTGATCGGCACGGGGTGAAGACACTCGCGAGAATACCGCACAGTTAACGCCCAGCGACTGAACCGGAAATCAGCTGAGAACCTGCGGGATCGATTCGGGGATGACCAGGCCGATGACCGCGCCGAGCACCGCGCCGGTGAGCGCGTAGGTCAGGCCCGAGGTGAGCGCGCAGAAGAAGTAGCCCACGATGAACGCGGCCAGGGCGGGGATGCACAGGATCGCCGCGGTCAGGAAGCCGATGGTGGCGCCGGCTGCCGCACCGTTCTGGACGGGGTCGTGGTTGGCCGCGTCCGGGTTGGTGGCGATGTTCTTCAGCTCGCCGGTGGTGGCGGCGGACAGCTGCGGGGCGATCTGCAGCGTGCGGCCGTCCTCGGAGACGACCGAGGCCAGCGCGACGTTGTTGCCGTCGGTGGTGGCCAGCGTCAGCGGAAGCTCGCTGATCTTGGCGCCGGTGGCGGAGATGACGGCGACGTTGGTGGAGTCGGCCGAGAGCACGAAGCGGCCGTTGTCGACGGTCGCGGAGATCGTACGCAGGTCCGGCGAGACGGTGGTCTTGTAGCCGACGCCGTCGGAGACGCCTTCGCTACCGAGCGCGGTCGCGATCTCGCCCTGACGCTCGACGGTGACGTCGGCGACCGCGGTGCCCGTGGTGACGAGCGAGGCGGCGACGGCCAGCGGCAGCGCGGCGAAAACGGCGCGGCGACCGATGCGAGTGATGGTGTGGGTGAACATGTTCGGTGCTCCCTCCCGATGCTTCCGAAGAATCCCCGAACCCCCCGGACGAATCGAACAAATGTAGATGTCGATTGACTCGAGAGTTGTACCTGATCACCAAAGGTAGTGGAATGTGTTGTGACACATAGCATAGTTTGATCAGGTAGCTATCGATCGGCGATCTCACGCCACGCCCGACCGGCATACCGACAGCTACCCCCCACCGATCCTTCCCTCAACGAACTCTCAGACATCTCCCATATTCGGCACCGAACTCGGGGATACCGTCACCGACGTGATCGACAAACGCGCTCGTCTGCTCTGTCTCGCCACCGCCCTCGCGCTGGCGGGCGGCGCTGTCGCCTGTTCGGGGAAGGACGCCGCGCCGACCGGGATCGCGCTCGTCAACGCTGATTCCGGGCCGACCGGCGCGCGCGTGGCCAAGGCGGTGCAGGACGCGGGCGGCTACGACTGGACTGTCGCCAAGCCCGGCGAGATCGACGCGGGCGACTACGCCGCCGTGATCACCCTGCCCGCCGACCTCACCGCGTCGATGGCCACCCTCGCCACCCCGGAACCCAAGCGCGCCAAGGTCACTGTCTCCACCCACGACGGCGCTGACACGAACACGGTGAACGGCGCCGTCGACGTGGTGACACACCGAATCGGCGCGTCCGGCGTCGACGCGGCGCTGGCCGCGGTCTCGCAGGCACGCAACCAGATGACCTCGGTCCAGTTCACCGCCCAGCTGCTCAGCGCGGGTGTGAACGCCGCCGCCGACGGCGCGAGCCAGTTCAGTGGCGGCGCCGAACAGATGCTCGGCTTCCTGAACTTCGCGAAAGAGGGCGCGGGCCAGCTCACGTCGGCGATCGAACTGCTGAACCAGACCGTCGACGGAGCGACGAAGCAGGCCACCCAGCTGGCCGATGCCCTCGGCGCCACCGGCGTCACCATCGCCGGAGTGCAAGCCGGCGCGAAGGCCACGGGCTCCGGCCTCGACCAGATCCTGCCGCTGCTGCGTGCCCTGCCCTTCGCGAGCGACCCGCAACTCGCCGACATCATCGCCAAACTCGAGGCGCTGCGCGCGGTCTCGACCCAGGCGGGCACCCAGCTCGCGGGCCTGAGTGAATTGACCGGCGCCGCAGTCGATCCCAACACCGACCTCGGCACCCTGCTGCGCACCGTGGTGGCCCGCCTCGACAGCGCGCGCGTGCAACTCACCCAGGGCGCCGAACTCGCCAAGGGCCTGCCCACCCTCGCCGAACAGGGCGGCGCCCAACTCGTCTCGGCCATCGAGCAACTCACCGGTGGCGTCGGCGCTCTGCAGAACATCGTCGGCAACCTCAACACCCAGACCGGCAAAGCCCTCGACGCCCTTCCCCCACGCGGCCAGTCCCAGCAATCCGCCCTCGCTCTGGCCCTGACCGACCCCGTCGAGGTCATCCACGAGTAACCCCACTGCGAGATCGAGCCCACCGGGCTCACTCACTGATACAGCGCGGCCCGGTCGATTCCGACCGGGCCGCAGGGTGTTTCAGGATCAGGGCAGAACCTGCGGGATCACGTGCGGCGCGGCCACGCCGACCACGGCGCCGATCAACGCGCCGATCAGCGCGTTCGGCAGACCCACCAGGCCGACGCACCCCGCGTAGAGGATCACCACGGTGATCATCGGGACACACATGACGGCGGCGACCAGCGCGCCGATGCCCGCGCCGATGGCGGCGGCGTTCTGGACCGGGTCGGGGAACTGCGCGGTGGGCGTGGTCGAGATGTTCTTCAGCTCGTCGGTCGCCGCCGCGGTGGGTCGCGGGGTCACCTTCATGCTTCGCCCGTCGGGCGCGATCTCGGTGGTCAGGGCGATCACGCTGCCCTTGACGGTGGTGAACGAGGTGGGGATCTCCCCGATCGGATCGCCGGTCGCCGACTCGACGACGACCCGGCCGCGATCGGGTGCGAGCAGGAACCGGCCCTCGTCCACCGAGGCCGAGACGGTGCGCAGGTCCCGCGCGACCGTGGTGCGGAAACCCTCTCCCGCACTCGACAATCCCGCCGCGTATTGCGTCTGCTTGTCGACCTCGGCGGACGCGACCCCGGCCACGCTCACCGCCACGGCGATGGGTAGTACCACCGCCAGCGCACGGCGAACAACCTTGTGTTGGAACATGATCGAGAATCTCCCTCCCGAAACCCCCGAAGAAACCCGACCCCGGGCGAATCGAAACAAGTCACTGTCATGGACAACGCAGTGGAAACGAATCACACGGGAGCCGTCGGGCTCCGTCATACGCGGGGCACATTACTCCGCGGCTCGGGGGGCGCGAGACCTACCCCTGAAACAGCTTCGGCCCGTGCTTCCCTGGGGGAGGCACGGGCCGAAAGCTGTCAGATCAGTTCGCGTTGAGCAGGTCGATCACGAAGACCAGGGTCTTGCCCGAGAGGGCATGGCCCGAACCGGCCCGGCCGTAAGCCAGCTCCGGCGGGATCACCAGCTGACGACGGCCGCCGACCTTCATGCCCGGGATGCCGTCCTGCCAGCCCTGGATCAGGCCGCGCAGCGGGAAGGTGATCGACTCGCCGCGATCCCAGGAGGAGTCGAACTGCTCACCGTTGTCGAACTCGACGCCGACGTAGTGCACCTCGACGGTGCCACCGGCCACCGCTTCCTTGCCTTCGCCGTTGATGAGGTCGGTGATGACGAGTTCGGTGGGCGCGGGGCCCTCCTGGAAATCGATCTCCGGCTTGGTCATGCGGGCTATCCCCTTCGATAGAGTGCTGTTCGGAACAGAGTTTCCGACAACCGCGGATCGAAACTAGCGGTTGTCGATCGCACGATAGTCGCGTTCGCCGTAGCCGGTGTAGATCTGGCGCGGACGGCCGATCTTCAGCGGCTCGGAGTGCATCTCACGCCAGTGCGCGATCCAGCCCGGCAGCCGGCCCATCGCGAACAGCACGGTGAACATCCGGGTCGGGAAGCCCATGGCCCGGTAGATGACGCCGGTGTAGAAGTCGACGTTCGGGTACAGGCGACGCGACACGAAGTAGTCGTCGGTGAGGGCGGCCTCTTCGAGCTGCTTGGCGATGTCGAGCAGCTGGTCGTCGCCGCCGATCTTCGACAGGATCTTGTCGGCGGCCTGCTTGACCAGCGTCGCGCGCGGGTCGTAGTTGCGGTAGACGCGGTGTCCGAAGCCCATGAGCTTCACGCCGTCTTCCTTGTTCTTGACCTTGCGGATGAATTCCTTGACGTCGCCGCCGTTGGCCTTGATCTCGTCGAGCATCTCGAGCACGGCCTGGTTGGCGCCGCCGTGCAGCGGGCCCCAGAGCGCGTTGATGCCGCCGGACACCGAGGTGAACAGGTTGGCGTCGGAGGAGCCGACGAGGCGCACGGTGGAGGTGGAACAGTTCTGCTCGTGGTCGGCGTGCAGGATCAGCAGCATGTCGAGCGCGGCGGCGACCTCGGGGTCGACCTCGTAGGGCTCGGCCGGGAAACCGAAGGTCATCCGCAGGAAGTTCTCGACCAGCGACAGCGAGTTGTCGGGGTAGAGGAACGGCTGACCGACCGACTTCTTGTACGAGTAGGCCGCGATGGTGGGCAGCTTGGCCAGCAGGCGGATGGTGGACAGCTCGACCTGCTCGGGGTCGCGCGGGTCCAGCGAGTCCTGGTAGTACGCCGACAGCGCGTTCACCGCGGACGACAGCACCGGCATGGGGTGCGCGTTGCGCGGGAAGCCGTCGAAGAACCGCTTCAGGTCCTCGTGCAGCAGCGTGTGGCGACGGATGCGATCGGTGAAGTCGTCGAGCTGGGCCTGGGTCGGCAGCTCGCCGTAGATGAGCAGGTAGCTGACCTCGATGAAGGTCGAGCGGCCCGCCAGCTGGTCGATCGGGTAACCGCGGTAGCGCAGGATGCCCGCTTCACCGTCGATGTAGGTGATGGCCGACTTGGTCGACGCGGTGTTCATGAAACCGGGGTC
>NZ_BDAX01000007.1 GCF_001612665.1 Nocardia alba NBRC 108234
AAGTCGAGCCCGTCGTTACCCTCCGCGGCCTTGGTGACCGAGATCGGGAACTCGCCACCGGGGTACTGCAGTACCGCCTTGGCGTCTTCGGTGACGTTGGTGATGTTCTCAGCGGGCACGGAAGGATCCCTCTCAGGCTAGTTGAGATTCTCGCCAGGCCCTGAAACCCGGCGCCGAACCGTAGGCACCTATGCGGTCGGCACAGGCACGCTCGGATGTAACGCTAACTCTTGTTGGGCGCGGATGAGCAATCAGGGTTGCCGTGCGCTGTTCTCACACCGGATCCACCGGGCGGTGAGGTGGTCGGCGACCGGCCGACCAGCGGCGATCCCGGCTTTGCCGCCGCCGGAACCGGGTCGATCTCCGAGCCCTGCGCACACCCTGCGCCGATGCGCACCGATCTCACGTATTGCGTTCGCGCACAAGTCATTTCGTGGCCATTTCGGTGTGCGAGCGAGTCACCCGATAGCGAACGAAGGCGGGAAAGGCCAACGCGGCGATCACCACGCCGATCACCACGAGAACGCCGCCACCGGCCGCCGCAACAGCGGTACCCATGCTCGCCGCGGCGAAACCGTGGGCAACGTCACCGATCCGCGGCCCACCTGCGACGACCACGATGAACACCCCTTGCAACCGCCCGCGCATCTCGTCGGTGGAGACGTTGAGCAACATCGCCGTGCGAAAGGCCGCCGAGACCATGTCGACGGCGCCGCCGAACGCCAGGAAGGCCACTGCGATCCACAGCCACACGCCCAGCCCGAACCAGTGCCCGGCCAACCCCACCGCGAGCCCGAAGCCGACCATCGCCACACCCCACAGCGCGATGCACACGATCACCGCCAGCCCCTGCCTGCGCACCCGGGGTATCCACCCGGAGAACACGCCACCGATCACCGAACCCGCGGCGATGGCCGCGAACAGCAGGCCCAGCGCCACCCCGCCCTCGGCCGGATCGTGGAAGGTCTCGTGGGCGATCTGCGGGAACAGGGCGCGCGGCATGCCGAACACCATGGCGATGATGTCGACGACGAACGAGGCGAGCAGGATGCGCTGGGCACCGAGATAGCGGAAACCGTCGAGTACGGCGCGCAGCCCGGCCCGGCGCTGCTCGCCGGTCGGCGGGAAGGCGGGTAGTCGCCACACCGCCCACAGCGTCGCGAGCAGGGCGATCGAGTCGATCAGATACAGCATCGGCAGGCCGATGACCGGGATCAGCACACCGGCCAGCACCGGCCCCGCGATCATGCCGACGTTCTGCACGGTCATGCTGAGGGAACTGGCCGAGGCCATCAACTCCGGCGGCAGCAATCGGGCGATGAGGGCGCTGCGGGTGGGCTGGTTGACCGCGAAGAACGCCTGCTGGGTGGCGAACAGCCCGAGCACCAGCCACACATTGTTCAGGCCGAGCGCCGCCTGAACCCAGAACGCGACCGCGGTCAGACCGGTGCCCGCGGTGGTGAAGACGAGCAGGGTTCGACGGTCCATCACATCGGCGAGCGCCCCACCCCACAGCCCGAAGACCACCAGCGGAACCAGGCCGAACAGACCGGCCAGCCCGACGTAGCCGGAGCTGCCGGTGATCTGGAAGATCTGCTGCGGAACCGCGACCACCGAGAGCTGCGCGCCGATGACGGTGACGATATTGGTGGTCCACAACCGGCGATAGTCACGATTTCGCAGGGGTTCGGTGTCGGCGAGCAGCTTCACTCGCCGCAGATTAGCGACTACCGGCCGGTCATCCCATGTTTGGGCGCAGTGACATAGACCACCGCTCGTTACGGCTGCAAACGTTCGACCGTTGTGGTCTGTCCGTCGATCCGCACCACGATGCGGTTGTGCAGTCTGCCGCGCCTGCCCTGCCAGAACTCCACCTCGTCGGGGCGCAGCAGGTAGCCGCCCCAGAACGGGGGCACGGGGATGTCGTCGACATCGGCGAACCGCGCGGTCGTCTCGGCCAGCACGCGATCGAGCTCCGCGCGCGAGGCCACCGGCCGTGACTGCCGCGAAGCCCACGCGCCCAGCCGCGACTCGCGGGGGCGCGCCGCCCAGTAGGCCGCGGTCACCTCGGCGGACACCCGCTCGGTCACGCCGCGCACATGTACCTGCCTGGCGAGCGCGGGCCAGACGAAACTCGCCGCCGCGTACGGGTCGGCGGCGAGCTGGGTGCCCTTGGCCGAGTCGTAGTTCGTGTAGAAGGTGACGCCCTCGGGCGAGAGGCCCTTGCACAGGACCGTGCGCGCCACCGGTCGCGGCGCGGGTCCGGTCAGCGAGACCGTGGCGAGCACCATCGCGTTGGGTTCGGCGACGCCGACCGCTCGCGCCTGCTCGATCCAGCCGCGCAACAACGGCTCCCAGCCACCGGCCACCCAGGTCTCGTCGAGATCGGTTTCCTCGGCCGGAATCACCAGCGGGTCGCCGTAGTCGACACGCATCGCGGCGAGGTCGGACGCGGAGGTCGCGGCGGGGTCCAGGTCACGCATAGGGGCGAGATTACTCCGCGGTACGTCCGGGTCTAGGGTTCAGAAATATCGGCATGCCCCTGCAAGGAGAGTCACCATGACTACCAGCTCGGTACCACAGGATTTCGTCAGCGGATTGGAAGGCGTGGTGGCCTTCACCACCGACATCGCCGAGCCGGACAAGGACGGTGGCGCGCTGCGATATCGCGGCGTCGACATTCAGGATCTGGTTTCCGACCGAGTGACCTTCGGCGACGTGTGGGCCCTGCTCGTCGACGGTGAGTTCGGGCGCGGCCTGCCGCCCGCCGAGCCCTTCCCGCTGCCGGTGCACACCGGCGATGTGCGCGTGGACGTGCAGGCGGGCCTGGCCATGCTCGCCCCGATCTGGGGCTACGAGCCGCTGCTCGACATCGACGACGAGACCGCCCGCGAGAATCTCGCCCGCGCCTCGGTGATGGCGCTGTCGTACGTGGCGCAGTCCGCGCGCGGCATCTATCAGCCCGCAGTTCCGCAGCGCAAGATCGACGAGTGCGACACCGTCACCGAGCGCTTCATGACCCGCTGGAAGGGCGACCCGGACCCGCGCCACACCGAGGCGATCGACGCCTACTGGGTGTCCGCGGCCGAGCACGGCATGAACGCCTCCACCTTCACCGCCCGCGTCATCGCCTCCACCGGCGCCGACGTGGCGGCGTCGCTGTCCGGCGCGATCGGCGCCATGTCGGGCCCGCTGCACGGCGGCGCCCCGGCGCGCGTGCTGCCGATGATCGAGGCCGTCGAGCAGTCCGGTGACGCGCGTGCGCTGGTCAAGGGCATCCTGGATCGCAAAGAGAAGCTGATGGGCTTCGGTCACCGCGTGTACCGCGCCGAGGACCCCCGCGCCCGCGTGCTGCGCGCCACCGCCCAGCGCCTGGACGCGCCGCGCTTCGAGGTGGCCGCCGCGCTGGAGCAGGCCGCGCTGGCCGAGCTGCGCGAGCGTCGCCCGGATCGCGCCATCGAGACCAACGTCGAGTTCTGGGCCGCGGTGATCCTCGACTTCGCCGAGGTCCCCGCCCACATGATGCCCGCGATGTTCACCTGTGGCCGGACCGCCGGTTGGTGCGCCCATATCCTCGAGCAGAAGCAGCTGGGCAAGCTGGTTCGCCCCGCGGCGATCTACACCGGCCCCGGCCCCCGCACCCCCGCCGAGGTTCCGGGCTGGGCGGCCATCGTCGGCAACTGACCCTTCCGACTCGCGACCGGGCGTCGACAGCCATCTCGGCTGTCGACGCCCGGTCGTTTTCGAGCTACCGGCAGTTCGGCTGCCGGCAAACTCGCGGCGTGATGATCTGCCGACGCCGTCCGGATGGGCTGAAATCCGGATGGGTGGTAGTTCTCGGCGGTACGGTTCTGTCGAGTTGATCGACAGAGGTGGGCTGTGCACAACGCGGGTATCTCCCGACGCGCGATATTCGGCGTCGGCGCCGCGCTCGCGATGGGCGTTCTCACGGGATGCACTGTGGCGCAAGGTGATTCGGCCACACCACGAGTAGCGGACGACATCGCGCCGGTCCGCCCGATCTCGAATGTCATGCCCCCGCCACCGGTCTCCCCCGCCGCTGTCGCCGCCCGCCACGCCGGTGCGCACCCGCAGTCGTGGGGCGTGGACCTGCCGGGCATCACCAGTAGCTTTCCCGCGGCAGGCAAACAGTTCGCGCTCACGTTCGACGCGTGCGGCGGTCCCGGCAACAGCGACATCGACCAGGCGCTGATCGACCTGCTGATCGCCGAGCGGATCCCGTCCACCCTGTTCCTCAACAAGCGCTGGATCGACGCCGACCCGGCCCGGGTCCAGCGACTCGCGGCGAATCCGCTGTTCGAGCTGGCCAATCACGGTGGCGCCCACAAGCCGCTCTCGGTGTCGGGGCGGTCCGCCTACAAGGTCGCGGGCACCGCCTCCGCCGAGGAGGCCGTCTACGAGGTCTGGGACAACCACCAGCGGATCCTCGAACTCACCGGCCGCGCACCGCGATTCTTTCGCGCCGGCACCGCGCACTACGACGAGGTCGCGGTCGAGATCGTGCGCGAACTGGGCGAGACCCCACTGGGTTTCACCGTCAACGCCGACTTCGGGGCGACCGCCGGCGCGACACAGGTCCAGCGCGCGATGAGCGCGGCTGCGCCCGGCGGCATCGCGCTGGGACACATGCACCGCCCCCGATCGGGTACCGCGGCCGGGATGGCCGCGGCGCTCCCGGCGCTGCGCGCGGCGGGCTTCACGTTCGTGCACCTGTAGCGAACGCGGAGCACGGCCCGTGACCGCACGCGCCTAGCGGGTCAGCGACGCGAAGTCGATCGCGACCGAGGCGCCACGGTCGACGGTGACGAACGCCGCCGTCAACCGTGTTCCGAGGTCGATCTGGCCGATCGCCGAGAGCGGCACCGGCTGGATCAGGCGCACCCGCCACGGCGACGGCTCGTCGATGGCCCGCAGCTCGAGATCGAGCCGCAGCACCGGGTCCTCGCGACCGGTGTAGTCCGCCGCGATCGGCGCCACCGCGAGCACGGTCGCTTCCGCTCGCCGACCGTCGGCCAGGATCTTGGCCGCGGCCTTGCGCCCCGATTCCGGCGCCGCCGGCACGAACAGCACCACCCGCTCCCGGTCTCCCGGGTCCACCCGGCAGCCGACCACGTCGCCGACCTGCATCCATTCCAGGTCCTGGCTACGCACCCGCTGCCGTACTCGCGCGTCGTAGGCCAGCTGTCCCGGCACCGACACGCGCACGCTGAACCGGTAGCCGCCCTCCCCGCGGCGCGTCCATACCGACAGCACGCTCGCCATCGCGGGCAGCCCCCTGATCAGCAGTTCCCGCGCCGCCCCCTCCGACAGCTTCCTCGGCCGCCGCCCGAAAGCCCACGCGCACCGGTCGAGCAGGGTCGGACCCGAGTCGACCACAACGAGGCTCATGGCAGCAGGGTAATGCGAACGCCCTTCGCGCAGGGGCAAATTCCCCGCGCCCGCCGCATCCGCGCGATCAGGCGAGGGCGGCGATCCCGGCGAGGATGAAATCGATTCCGGCGAGGAATTGTTCGCGGTCGTCGTGCTCACGCAGTTGCTCGGCGATCTGATGGGCGAAGGGGAATTCCGCGGGGTCGTGCTGTGTCCAGCGGGCGGCGACGACCGCGAGGAAGGCCGAGCGGTCGCCCTGGTGCGTATCGAGTCGAGCGTTCGCCGCGTTCTGCCCGGCGACGCCGAGGATGTAGTTCACCAGCGCGGACGCGGCATAGAACTGCGACCGCTCGGGGACGTCGAGTATCCGCAACTGCGCGCCGACGCGCTCGTAGATCCGCAGCATGGCGGACTGCCACGGCTCCCGGACGAGCTGGGCGCCGACCCATGGGTGGGCGTCGATCGCGTCGAACATCCCGAGCGCGACGGCACGGATCGCGGCGAAGGGCTCCGCGCTGTTGTCCGAGCTCGTGAGGACACCGGCGATGACGTCGTCGGACGCGGCGACGAGCAGGTCGCTCTTGTTCTCGACATGCCAGTAGATCGCCCCGCTGCCGGTCTCCAGCCGCGCAGCCAGCGCGCGGAAGGTGAGCGCTCGTTCGCCGTCTGCGTCGAGGATCTCGATCGCGGCGTCCACGATCCGCTGCTTCGTCAGCGCGTCGGCGCGCCGGGTGGTCCGTTGAGCACGTGTCGCCATGCACACCATCTTGACACTTATGGAACGACGTTCCAAACTGGACGTATGGAACGTCGTTCCATACAACGAAAGGAATCACCATGACCACCACAGTCACGATCATCGGCGCAGGTCTCGGCGGCCTCACGCTGGCCAGAGTCCTCCACGTCCACGGCATCGCCGCGACGGTCTACGAGGCCGAGCCCTCGGCGGGCGCTCGCACCCAGGGCGGCCAGCTCGACATCCACGAACACGACGGTCAGCGCGCGCTGGCCGAAGCGGGCCTCACCGCCGAGTTCCGCGCGATCATCCACCAGGGCGGCGCGGCCTCCCGGATTCTCGACCGGCACGCGAAACTGCTTCTCGACGAGCCCGACGACGGCGACACCGGGCGCCCCGAAGTACTGCGCGGCGACCTACGACGGATCCTGCTCGACGCCCTGCCCGCGGACACGGTCCGGTGGGGCAAGAAATTGACCGAGGTCACCGCCCTCGGCGACGGCCGTCACGAGCTGACTTTCGCCGACGGGACAACCGCTCGCACCGAACTCCTCGTCGGCGCCGACGGCGCCTGGTCGCGCATCCGCCCGCTGCTCTCGGACGCGCGGCCCCGATACGCGGGCGCGGTCTTCATCGAGACCTACCTCCACGACGTCGATGAGCGGCACCCCGCGGTCGCCGAAGTGGTCGGCGACGGCGCGATGTTCGCCCTGGCCCCCGGTCATGGCATCTCCGCACACCGCGAAGCGGACGGTGTCGTACACACCTACGCCCAACTCGCCCGTCCCGCCGACTGGCTCGACGGTATCGACTTCGCCGACCCCACCGCCGCACTCGCCCGGGTAGCGGCCGAATTCGACGGATGGGCGCCCGAACTCACCGCGCTGATCACCGACGGCGACACCCCGCCGGTCGCGCGCACGATCAACACCCTCCCCACCGGCCACCGCTGGGACCGCACCCCCGGCGTGACCCTGCTCGGCGACGCCGCGCACCTGGCGCCGCCCGCGGGCGAGGGCGCCAACCTCGCCATGCTCGACGGCGCCGAACTCGCCTCGGCGATCGCCGCGCACCCCGGCGACGGCGAAGCCGCGCTCACCGCCTACGAGGCGGCGCTGTTCCCCCGCGGCGCGACAGCGGCCTCGGACGCGCACCGCATCCTCGACCTGTGCGTCGGCGATAGCGCGCCGTTCGGACTGGTCGACTTCATGACAGGTGTCTCCTGAGGATCGGCGGCGCGTGCGAGTGGGCCGCCTCACAGCCGCTTCCCGACCCGCCCCCGTGCGCGTGGGAGCTTCGGCTGACCACTAAACTCGCCCCCATGACCAGTGCGTTCCCGACAATTCCCGCTGACCTCAAGCCCGCCGACGGACGGTTCGGCTGCGGCCCCTCCAAGGTCCGCCCGGAGCAGCTGCAGTCCCTGGTGACTGTCGGTGCCTCGGTCTTCGGCACCTCGCATCGCCAGAAGCCGGTCAAGGACGTGGTCGCCCGCGTTCGCAACGGCCTGCGCGAGCTGTTCTCCCTGCCCGACGGCTACGAGGTCGTGCTCGGCAACGGCGGCACCACCGCGTTCTGGGATGCCGCCGCCTTCGGCCTGATCCGCGAGCGCTCGCTGCACCTGACCAACGGCGAGTTCTCCTCGAAGTTCGCCTCGGTCGCCAAGGGCAACCCCTTCATCGGCGACCCGATCGTCGTCAAGGCCGAGCCGGGCAGCGCGCCCGAGCCCGTGTCGGACCCGTCGGTCGACCTCATCGGCTGGGCCCACAACGAGACCTCCACCGGCGTGTCCATCCCCGTGTCGCGTCCGGCCGGTTCGGAGAACGCCCTCATCGCCATCGACGCCACCTCGGGCGCGGGCGGTCTGCCGGTGAACATCGCCGACTCCGACGTCTACTACTTCGCCCCGCAGAAGTGCTTCGCCGCCGACGGTGGCCTGTGGATCGCGATCATGAGCCCGGCCGCGCTGGCCCGAGTCGCCGAGATCAAGGAATCGGGTCGCTGGACCCCGGAGTTCCTTTCGCTGCCGATCGCGGTCGACAACTCCTCCAAGGACCAGACCTACAACACCCCGGCGCTGGCCACCCTGCTGCTGTTCGCCGACCAGATCGAGTGGATGAACGCCAACGGCGGCCTCGACTGGACCGTGAAGCGCACCCTGGATTCGTCCTCGCGCCTGTACTCGTGGGCCGAGTCGAGCTCCTTCGCCACCCCGTACGTGTCGAACCCGGCGCACCGCTCGCAGGTCGTGGGCACCATCGACTTCGACGACGCGGTCGACGCGGCCCAGGTCGCCAAGATCCTGCGCGCCAACGGCATCGTCGACACCGAGCCCTACCGCAAGCTGGGCCGTAACCAGCTGCGCGTCGGTATGTTCCCGGCGATCGACCCGGAAGATGTTTCGCAGCTGACCCGTTCGATCGACTGGGTCGTCGGTCAGCTCTGAGATAAGACCGCGATAGGGCCGGCGCCCCGCGAACACATTCGGTTCGCGGGGCGCCGGCTCTTCTTTGTCAGACTGCACACATTCGCAACATTCGCCGAGTTTTGACAGATCTCGGTACCGATATTTGATGTTGATCTATCACTAAAACCCCTGCACACAAGCGGAATTCGGGGGGTGAGCCGCTCAGATTAGCCCCCTGGGCACGGCTGGCGCGCGATTTAAGTCGTGCGTGTCTGCTGCGGCGGCCAAGTAATGTGCACTACTGTCTAGGAAAGTGGGCGGTGTCCTCACAGACGGAGCCGACGCGATAAGGAGGTAACGGTGCGTGAACTTCGAGTGATCGGGGTGACGCCCGACTCCACGCACATCGTGTGCAGCGACACCGAGTCCGGTACCAAGTTCCGGTTGCCCGCCGACGACAAGCTCCGCGCGGCGGCGCGCGGCGACCTCGCACGATTCGGCCAGATCGAAATCGAAACGGAGGCGACTATGCGTCCTCGCGATATCCAGGCCCGTATTCGCGCTGGAGCGTCCGTCGAGCAGGTCACCGCAGAGTCCGGCATGCCGGAATCCAAAGTCGAACGATTCGCCTACCCCGTCCTGCTCGAGCGTGCGCGCGCAGCCGAATTGGCGCAGAAGGCGCACCCGGTGCGCCCCGACGGCCCCTCGGTGGAAACGCTGCACGAGATCGTCACGGCGGCCTTCGCCGAGCGTGGCCACACCATCGAACAGGCCGAGTGGGACGCCTGGAAAGACGAAAAGGGTTTCTGGGTCGCCCAATTGCAGTGGCGGCACGGTCATTCCGAGATCGCCGCGCATTGGCGCTACCAGCCCGACGCGCACGGCGGCTCGGTGTCCCCGCTCGACGATCCGGCCAACGACCTGATCGATCCCGACTTCGGCCGGGCGCTGCGCGGATTGGCGACGATCCTGCCCACACCGGTTCCGGCCGCCTCGCCGGTGCCCGAACCACCGACTCCGGTGGAGCCGCGTCCGCGCGAGCAGATCGCCGCGCGTGCGCAGACTCGTCCGGCGCCGACCATGGACGAGTACTACGAGCAGCGCCAGGTCGCGGCAGGCGGTGGGACAGCGACGATTCCGGCCGCGGCCATCCCCACGGCGCCGATACCCACGGCACCGATCCCGGCCGCTCCCAAGCCCGCTGCCCCGAAGCCCGCTGTTCCCCCCGTGCCGAGCCAGCCCGCGGCGATGGTGGACAAGCCCGCCGAGGAGCCGGTAGCGGAGAAGCCCGCACCGAAACCCGCGCGTACCAAACGCGGCAAGGCGCCCATGCCGTCATGGGAAGACGTTCTGCTGGGCGTCCGCAGCTCCGGCAACTGACGTCGCGCCTGCGAGGACTCGGGTAACGCACCGGCGAGTCACCTCACGCAATCTGAAAACCGCTGGGCGCCGACGTTAGGTGTTCCGCTGCCCGAATCTTCGGGCAGCGGAACAGCATCGGTCTGGATGGGAGGTGGCTGATGTCCGCGGCTTCCACGCTGTGGTATGTGGATACCCCGGATCCCGTTGCCGTGCTGCGGGGACAGGTCGAGTCCGATCCTGTCGCCGCGGCGGCATTGGCCGGACAGTTGTACGCCGACCACGACGTTCGGCCACACATGGTCGGAACGCTGGCCGGGTGTGCCGCACCGGATCGGGACGAGGTCTACATCGGGTGCTATCCGGGGTTGACCGTGGTGTGCACGGCCGAGGCCGCGCTGGTGCACCCGACGAAGCTGCCCGATCTGCTGGTGCGCCCGCTCGCGTCCGAGCACACCTACCTCGTGTCCTACGACGCGACACTGCACTGGGGTGCGTTCGCGCATTGGGAGCGTGGCGAATTCCGGCGCTCGTTCAGTTCCACCCGGGTGGACATTCTCGAGAACGAAGGGCTGCCGATGGTGTGGGAACGCACCTTCTGGGCGGGTGAGCATCCGGTGCCATGGCGGGGTTCGGACCATCCCGAACCGCAGTCGCTGCCGTTCGATCCACCGGATTTCGCCGATGCCGCCAATGCGCAGTGGCTCGGTTTCCGCTACCTCGCCCCGGCAGCCCCCGGCGGTTTCGCCGCAGGCGAGTTGTCGGTCTGCGGTTTCACGCTCTATCCGAAGGGCCAGGCGCCGCAGCAGCGCGCGCTGGTGGACAGTCGGAGTGCGGCGACGCGGCGCAAGCGCGGGCTCTTGCTCGGGTGGTGGCGCGGCGTCGATCGGGTGCTGTGACGCTCAGCTGAGCTGGTAGACGATCACGGCGATCCAGCCGAGCACCACCGCCGCGGCCGCCCCGGCCAGCACCCACCGCACCACCGGCGTGAACCGCCAACGCCACGCCGTCGGCGCCACCCCGCCCGCCGCCACCACGTTCACCCCGATCGCCAGCAGCGGATTGACCGCGGCCAGCGCACAGCCGAAGGCGTAGACGGCGACCCCGCCGAGCAGCGCGACCAGCACGACAACCGTGCCGCCCGCCGCCCATGGCACCGAATCCGCCTGCGCCCGATACGGTCCCTCACATTCCTGACTCATGCGGTGCGCACCCGCTCGTAGAACGCCATGGCCGCGGCGGTCGCAACATTGAGCGAATCGGTTCCGGGCGACATCGGGATACGCGCGCGAACATCGGTGGCGCGCATGGCTTCTTCGGTCAGTCCGGGCCCTTCGGCGCCGAGCAGCAGCGCCACCCGCTCCCCCGTCATCGCCGTCGCCAGATTCACCGCCGCGGGATTCGGCGTCAACGCGATGAGCTGGAAGCCCCGGTTCCGCACGAGGTCCAGGCTCGCCGGCCACTGCGGCAATTGCGCGAACGGCACCCGCAGCACATGGCCCATCGACACCCGGACCGCCCGCCGGTAGAGCGGGTCGGCGCACCGGTCGCCGAACAGCACCGCGTCCGCGCCGAGCCCGGCGGCGTTGCGGAACATCGAACCCAGGTTCTCGTGATCGTTGACGCCCTCGAGGATCGCCACCGTGCGCGCGCCGTCGAGCACGTCGTCGACGGTGAGTTCGGCCGGACGCGGCGCCACAGCGAGTACGCCGCGGTTGAGGTGGAAGCCGACCACCTGCGCCATCACCTCGGCACTGGCGCGGTAGTACGGCACATCGCGATCGGCGAGATCGTCGGCGAGGGTCTCGAATCGCTTGCCGACCCCGAGCAGGGCGCTCGGCGCGAAACGCGAGTCGAGCATCCGCTGCACGACCACTACGCCCTCGGCGATGACCAGGCCTTTCCGGCCCGGCAGGTCCGGCCTGCGGTCGGCATTGGACAGGTCACGGAAGTCGTCGACGCGCGGGTCGGTGGGGTCCTCGATATCGATCACTTCGGCCACCGGTCAATCCTGGCATGCTGGAAGCATGAAAATTGTCCAGTTGATCTTGAACGTGCTCTGGGTGGTGCTGTGCGGGTTCTGGATGGCGCTGGGGTACCTGCTCGCGGCGCTGATCTGCTTCATCCTGATCGTCACCATCCCGTTCGGGATAGCCTCGCTGCGCCTGGCCGGGTACGTCCTGTGGCCGTTCGGTCGCACGGTCGTCGACAAACCGAGCGCGGGCGCGGGCTCGCTGATCGGCAATGTGATCTGGTTCATCTTCGCGGGCTGGTGGCTGGCGCTGGGCCATGTGTTCACCAGCATCGCGCTGGCGGTGACGATCATCGGCCTGCCGTTCGCGTGGGCGAATCTCAAGCTGGTGCCACTGTCGCTGTTCCCGCTCGGCCATGACGTGGTGTCTGCCGACGAGGTTCGATAATCGAGCCGATCACTCCGATTCGGCGACGATCTGGTTCATGATGCCGACGGCTTCCCCGAGCACCGCGATCTGCTCGGGGCGCAGGCCGGCGAGCTGACCGGTCATCCACACCTCGCGGGCATTGGTCTCGTCGGCGATCAACGCGCGACCGGCGGCCGAGAGCGAGACGATGATCTGTCTGCCGTCGGTCGGGTGTGGGCGGCGCTGGACCAGGGCGAGATCGGAGAGCGAGGCGATGACGCGGGTCATCGACGGTGGTTGCACGCGTTCTTTGCCCGCCAACGCGCCGGGCGTCATCGCGCCGTCACGAGCCAGCGTCGCCAGAGCCGACAGCTGGGTAAGCGAGATCTGCGCATCGGAACGGCGTCCGCGCAGGTGTCTCGTGAGCCGCACGACGGCCAGTGATAGGTCACCGGCCAGGGCGCGGACGTCCGATGGCATTGTCACAGTGCAGAACTCTACGGTAAATCCGGCTGTGCTGACGGGTTTCGCACCGCTACTGTTTGGGTATGGATGCCGGACCTGTCAGTCCCGAGATACCTCAACTGCCCCGAATCCTGGTCGACCCACGCCCCGTGGTGCTGGGTGGCTTCGCCCTCTGGATCATCGCGACCGCGGTCGTCTGGATGACGGCGAGCTGGTCCGATGCCCGCCCGGTGTGCCTGATGGGGCTGGTGGTCGGCGTGCTGGGGTCGTCGATCTTCCTCGCGCAGCGGCGTTCCGCGCGCCGGGGCGACAAAGGCGCCCAGGTGGGTCTCGACACCGACTAGGTCACCGCGAATTCGGCACTGGTGCCGGTGACGGGACGTAGCGTGCCATCGGCGCCCAACGCGTCGACGTAGTGCACGAATCGGTGCAGGCCGGGTTCGGCCTTCGCGGGGATGTCCCAGGTGAAGCGTGCCACCGAGACCGCGGCGCCCGCCGAACGCCAGTGGAAGCGGACGTCCCATTCGCCTTCGTTGGCCACCCGCACCCAGCCCGCCGCGGTCTCGCGCTGTACGTGCAGGAAGGTGTCACCGCGGCGCGGATTGTGTTTCGGATGGGCAGAGACGAATTCGACGGCCGCCTGTTCGCCGCGGCGACAGGCCGTCGGCTGGATCAGGACATCACCGAAGCCACGGCCCGGCGGGGTCGCGTCGGGTCCCGGCGCGACGGCGAAGTTCGGTTGCAGCGCGGAGACATCGCGCGGCGCCGGGCCGCGCTCGACCGACTGTCCCGCGGCGAACGCCCGCGCCAGCCTGGTGAATTCCTGCACATACCCGCACAGCGTGTAGCGGCCGAACAGGGTCGAGGCGCCCTCGTACTGCTGCGCGTCGTATTCCTCCGGCGTGGTGACGTATTCGTGGTAGCTGTTCGAATAGCCCTGGAGCAGGACCTGTTCCAGGTCGACACCGAGCGCCTCGGCCACCGCGCGGCGCACGCGCAGCCCGGCCACGATCGTGAACTCCGCGCCCGCGGCGGCCAGGTAAAGGCCACCGATGCGAATCAGCTGGATCGGCACCACATTCGGAACCCACGGCACGGGCGGCATCAGCCCGAGCGGGGCGAAGATCGCCTTGGGGGCCTGCGCGTCGGCGAGCCAGGCGGGGTGCGGCTGGTCGATGCCGCCGAGGAAGTCGACCATCGGGTTGCGCACGCCCTCGGGGATCGGGCCGCCGGGCAGACCGGGCCCGTCCTCGACGCTGCCCGCGGCCAGCGAGACGCCCGCCGCGGCCGGGGAGGTGCGTCGCGGGGCGCCGTCGGGCGTGAAGCGGCCGTCGATCGCGAGCGCGGCGAGGTCGATGTAGCACAGCATCGAGGCGACCTCGGCCTGCTGCGCGACTCCCCGCGCCGCCGCCGTTTTCGCCGCGTGCTGCTGGCGTTCGCCCAGGATCCTGGTGTTGTCGAACTCGTCGGTGGTCGGTCCGTTGCCGGGCGTGAGGTTGAGATTGGGCGACATGTCACCGGCGTTGGTCTGCGCGAACGCCGCGATGAAGTCGGCGCCGTCGAGGTGGCGGACGCCGTGCTCGAGGTGTTCGGCGGCGTAGCTCGCGTAACCCTTGTTGTCGGAACTGATCAGCCGGTTCGCGTTGGTCATCGAGGTGTTGTGGGTGGCGAACCAGGTGAGCGCCCCGACCTGACGACCGTTTCTGGCGAACGCCAAGGTGGTCACCGCGGGGTCGATCGCCTCGGGGAAGACCGCGCGATCGGCGGCCGGGTTGCGATCGAAGGCCACCCGCGAGCGGTTGACGCTGGCATCGTGGAGTTCCGCGCGGCCCAGGGTGACCGAGCCCGGCGCGAAGTCGGCGTCGGCGGCGACGATCGCCTCGACGATCCCGTCGACCTCGGCGTCGAAGACCTGCTGCTGAAAACCCAGCGTCGCCAGGGTGTAGGCGTAGTCGTGCGCCGATCCACCGCAACTGGCGTGGGTGTGGGTGGAGGTGAGCACGACATTTCGCTCGGAATACCGGTCGCCGAAACGGCGGGCGAGCGCTAGCAGTACCGCCCCGTGCACCGAGGCGAACACCGCGCCGTTCTCCACCGCGACGAACGCGATCCGATATCCCCGCGCGCCGATCACGAACGCGCGGGCGCGGGGGCGCAGATGAATTCCCGCCGTTGTCTGATCGAGTTGGGAGTAGCCCATCATCCCGCATTCCGCGGCGGGGCCCGTGAGGTCGGCACTACCCAGCCCGAATTCGAATCCATCGGGATTCGCTTGCGCGACCGGCATTCCCGTGTTGAAGATGATGGGCGCAACCGTGGCACCCAGTGCCGAGGCGGCGAGCACGGTGCGGCGGGACAGGGACATCGGGCGACTCCTTCGCAACTTCCATTCCGGAGACAACCACATCAACTGGTCAAATGTCCAGCATTTTCTGGCGGACCGGCGAATTGACTGTTCGTGACGCGGGCGCTTAACTCGCACAGTGTCCTCCCGATTGAGCGTCGAAGAACGACGAGCCCACCTGATCGAGGCAGCGATCGGTCTCGCCGAGAAAAAGGGCGTAGCGGGCGTGACCACGCGCGATGTCGCCCAAGCGGCCGGTGTCTCGCTCGGTGTGGTGCATTACTGTTTCGAAAACAAGGACGCGCTGATGACCGAGCTGGTCAAGGCGCTCGCGATGGAATTGCGCGATTCCGTCGATGCCGATGAAACAGTATGGGAAGATGCCGGAACAGGAAAAGAAGCACTTCACAAATTGGTGCGTCGTGGTTTGGAACTGATGTGGCGCAACATCGAAGCCACCCCCGAACGGCAGTTGCTCACCTACGAGACCACCACTTACGCGCTCCGCGAGGGTGAGTCCACACCGGCCAAACTGATGATCGCGCGCGAGCAGTACGGGTTCAACGACAACACCGTCGCCGATGTGATCGACCACTGCCGCGAAGTCACCGAAACACAGTGGCACACCCCCGTGTCGACGCTGAGCCGGTTCATTCTCAACGTGATCGACGGCATCGTGCTCCGATGGCTGGTCGACGACGACAGCGAGTCCGTGCAGGTTCAGCTCGACCTGCTCGCCGAGATGGTCATCGCGCACGCGGAATAGGCCCGCGCACGGCGGATCAGCCGCGCGGCGCCTGCACGTGGGTGACGCCGTCCGCACACCACCAGGGGACGTGGACGGTACCCGAGATCGCCCCGCGCAGATGCACTTCGAGCGTCTCGTGCACCACCAGCTCGCCGGTGACGTCCGGCGGTGACCACAGCTGCCGCAGCACCACACCCAAAGGCTCTGCCGCCCAAGTAGTTCGGCGGCCGACGCCGAGCACCTCGGCGCTCACCTGCGCCGAGGCCGACGGCAGATCCAGCAGGCCGGCCAAGGCTCGCGCGTGCGCGGTGTCGCCGACGACGAGGCGTCGCGCCGGGATGACCAGGCCGAAGCAGGGCTCGTCGAGCACCATGGCGGTGCTCGCATCGACGACATCCCCGGACAGCACGCGGACCTGTTCGGGGAGATCGAGTTCACGCGGGTCGAGGACGCCGGTGGCGACCGCGGCGGCCAGTCGGGCATGGGTGCGGGCGATCATCTCGGGGGCAGGCGATTTCGACGGATCGGCCAGCGCGTCGAGAAGTTCCTCGGCCAGCGCGGCGGACATGACGTCGGGGCGGACCAGCACGGGACGCAAGGCGTCGAGGTCGGGGCCCGCTATCCCGGTCGCCGCGAATACCGGCAGGAGACCGTCGAATTCGTTGTCGTCGGGGTGGCGGAGCCGGCCGAGCGGGATACCGTCGAGGTGGGCGTGGCGGTGCAGCCACCAGCCGGTGTAGCCGTCGCGATCGGCGAGCAGGGCGCGGGTGCGCGGCTCGGACAGCAAGTGGCGCAGCGCTTGCGGCCAGCGGTCTTCGTCGACCAGGTCGAGGTCACGAACCGCGGTGAGCTCGCGAGGGTCCGCGGAAAGGCTGTCCCACCAGGCCTGTTCGTCGGCCAGGTCGTGGTCGGGGCCGGTCGGTTCCGGATCGGTGAGCACCGCGAAACCCCAACCGACACCGATCGCGCGCAGGGCCTGCTCGCCGTACTCGGCGACGGCGCTGTCGGCGATGGTGCCGAACGGCGCGTCGGGGGCCAGGAGCTCGGCCAGCGGTGCGCCCGGCAGCAGTAGCTCGTCGGCGGGACTCAGTTCGCCGGTGTCGTCGGGCAATTCGACGAGGCCGAGCCAGTCGGGCAGTGAACTCGGGGCGGCGAAGGGAGCCAGCTGGAGTACCGCGGCGACCGTGTCCGGGTCGGCCGGATCGTGCTCGAGCAAGTCGCGCAGGGCCGGATCGGTGAGTAGGTCGTCCGAACTAGCGCTGCGGGCACCCAGCCGACCGAGGAGCGGGTGGGTGGCGTCCGGGTGCACCAGGCGCGCCCAGTGCACCGGCACGGCCACTGTGAGCTGGTCGTCGAGCACCACGGTCCGCGGGCCCGTGACCAGTCGCCCGTCGGCGAGCGGCACAGCCAGCGCGCCGAATTCCTCGGCGGTCCTGGTGTCGACCACGAAAGGTTCCACGGCAGCGTAGAACCGCCGCCACCACCGTGGTTCACGTTCCAGTCCGCTGGACAGGTCGGCCAGTGCGGCCGGGCCGAGCCGATGGACATCGAGCACGGCCAGTTTGTCCTGGCCGGCACGGCCGGACAGCTCCGGAATCACCAGCGGTCCGGTGAACTCGGCGAGGATCGCGGCCGATTCCGGGGTGAGATCGGGATATACGCTCGCCCGGGTCGGCGTGCTGCACGGCGAGTCCACCGCGGCTGGCTCGTAGGTGGGCTCTCGCGCCTCGAAAAGATCGCTGTGCGGCGCGGATTCACCCCAGCTGAGGTGTGATCCATCGTCTGCCGTCGCCTCGGAATCGTCGGCGGCGAACAGAGCCGCCAGGTCCGGGAGATCAGCCGTAGTCGATGTGCCGTGGCCGGCGGTGGCGGGTTCCTCCGATGCGAAGAGATCCCCGAGGTCGGGAACGCTGTTCTGTGCGACATCGTCGGTGTCGAATTGCTCTGACAGGCGCAGATTCTCAGCCGACGAGTCCTGCTCCGAGAAGTCCGACAGGTCGGCCGTGGCGCACACCGGGAGCCAGGGGTTGGCGCGCAGCTCGGCGATGACGGCTTCGCGCAGGATCGAGTCCGCTTCGCCGCGGGCGAAGCCGGGCGTGGGAACCAGGACCAGACGGTCCCGAGGCGGGAGCACGCGGGCGAAATCCGCGTAGCCCGTGGCCAATTCGGAGATCCGGGCGCCGGGCAGCAGGCGACGGCGGTCGGGCTGCATCGCGATATCGGCGACCAGGATCGCGGGGAGGGAGAGTTCCTCATCGGATCGGGTGGGCGCGCGCAGCACGTCCGGGGCGGCCGCGACGGGGCGGCCGTGGCGGAGTGGGAGTAGCCAGCGAGCTCGGGGGGTGCGGTACTGCCACCAGATTCGGTGTGCGCCGGACGGCAGGGTGATCGTCAGCTGGGACAGCGTTCCGGGCTCGTCGGCACCGGACACATCGACACCGAGTTCGTCTGGGGCGTCGAGTCCGTCAGCTGTGGCTATGGCGGCGTCTTCGGCAGCGACGTAAGCGGAATCAGTGGCTGTGTCGATGGCAGCGGCAGCGTCGGTGGTGGCGGCGGTAGCGGCGTCGGACCGGGCGGCGCGGGAATGAATGGCGTCAGACGAGTGGGTGGTGGCGAGAATGGCTAGCGTGCTGGTGAATTCGTCCGCTTCGATTCGGATGCGCCGCAAGGCCGGGAGTTCCAGGAGGAGGTCGGGGGCCTCGGCTCGCATCGCGTCGAGGAGGGCGTCGGGGTCGACGTCCTCGCGCAGGTGTACGACGATCTCGGTGTCGGTGCCCGCGAGCGGGGTGGTCGGTACCGGCCAGGCCAGACGCAGAACCGGGGGCGCGATCGTCGCGAGGTCGTCGGGGACGTCGATGCCGGTGTCGTGCAAGGCGTTCAGCGTGGCGACACGGGAGAAACGCAGGGACCCGGTGGTCGAGCGGATCTCGATCTCGTCACCGACGGATCGCACCGCGGTGAAGCCGACGCCGAAGCGACCCACCTCGGTGGCGCCGGACTTTCCGGAGGCACGCAGTGCCGTGAGCGCGTGCACACCGGAAACACTCAGCGGCGCGCCGGTATTCGCGACGTGCAGCCGACCGTCGAGCACCCGCACGATCAGCTCACCCGCGACACCGGCCTTCGCCGCGGCGTCGGCCGCGTTCTGCGCGAGCTCGGTGAGCAACCGATCCCGGTAGCCCGCGGCCACCAGATCCGCCTCGCTGGCACTGTCCTCACGTAGCCGCGTCGGCGAATCCCGCCACGCGGCAAGTACTCCGGCACGCAGCTGCGCGGTGCCGAACGGGTCATCCGCTCCGTTCAGCGCGACACCGACGATCCGTGCTCACGCAGATCAGCCGATTCCGCCGCGTCGTCCGAAATCGCACTATCGCGTTCCGCGGACACCTCGGCACCCACCGCCGCGTTCTCCTCGTCGGAAGCCGCTGCTCCCGACGCAGCCTCGACAGCGGATTCGGCCCCAGCAGCGGATTCCGCCTCGGCGGCAGGTTCGGCCCCGGCGACGGGTTCCGCACCGGCCACGAGTTCAGCCTTGGCCACCGGTTCGGCCACAGCGACGGATTCCGTACCGGCCACGGGTTCAGCCACAGCGGCAGATTCCGTACCGGCCACCGGTTCGGCCACAGATTCCGCGCCAGCCACCGGTTCGGCCTTGGCGACGGGTTCGGCCGAGTCATTTCCGGGGGCGATATCGCTGTCCGGAGCCGTTTCGGCGGTGACGACCTCGTCGGCAGACTCCGGCAGGGTGCCCTCGGCGAGCGCGGAACGCACTGCCGCCGCGGCGGCGACCGCTTCGGCCTCGGCGGTTTCCTGCTGGTCGCCTGCTCGCTCCGCCGCGGCCTTACTGATCTCGGTCAACGCGTCGGCGGAGATCGGCTCGGGTTCGGCCTCGGTGTCCGAAGGCGCCGGGACAGCGGCGGACGTCTCGGCCGTTACCTCCACGACCTCGATAGCCGGGTCGGCGGACACCTCGGCGACAACCTCCACGACCGCCGTCACGGAGTCGGTGTCGGCGGGTCGGGCAACGTCCTGGTCGACCGCTGTCGCCGCGTCCTCGGTAAGCGCCTGGGCCGCAGTTTCCGATACCGGGCCCTCAGCAGACGTCTGGGACACGCCCGGTGCTGCCGGATCTTCGGTGTGCGCCGGGTGCGCGGCCTCGGTGGCCGGGTCTTCGGTAGATGCCTGGGGCACAGCCGCTGTTGCCGCGTCTTCGGTAGTCGCTGGGGGCGCAGTGCCGGTTCCCGCGTCTTCGGTGGGCGCCTGGGGTGCAAGCCCCGTTGTCGCGTCTTCGATAGGCGCTTGGGGCGCTGTTGCCGCGTCATCGGCGGCAGTCTGCGAGGCTGCCGTGTCGATCGCGGCCTCCACAGCCGGGCGGACGATATCGACGAAATCCACCGCGTGGTCGTCGAACGCCTCGTACAGCGGGGATCCGTTGCCGCTGGGGGCGACCACGTCGGAGTGGGCGCCGCAGCCGTATTCGATGTGAACCACATGGCCGTCGGCGCCCATCGCGTTGCCGCAGACGCCGAAGGACTCGCGCAGCGCGCCTGCCAGCGGTAGGTAGAAGCCGCACATACCGCAGGTGCCGGGGGCGGCCTTGGCCATCTCGGTGTCGGGGCCGAACTCGGTGAACCAGCGCTGGGCGGCGTCGGCGCGGCCTTCGAGGCTGAGCACCTGAACGCGGCCGAGGCCGACTTCGCGCGCCACCTCGTCGATGACCGGGTCACCGGTGGCGACGTAGCCGGGGACGAGGCGGGGGTCGTCGGCGGGGGCGGCGAGCAGGTCGCCGGGGCCGAGGTCGCCGGGACGAACCCGCTGCTCCCACGGCACGAAGGCGGGGGCGATCAGGGCGTCGAGGGCCGGCAGCAACGCCGACTCGCTCACCGTGGCGTGGTCGGCACCGGGGGGCGCGGCGACCACGACTGCCCACTGCCAGCCGCGGTAGCCGGGCAGCGTCGCCTCGAACCGGTGGGTGGCCGCGGTGTCGTCCTCGGCGCTCACCCCGAGATGGGCTCCTACCCCGTCGGGCTCCAACGCGACGAGCGCACGACGTGCGACCTCGGCCGCCTCGGCCAGAACGGGACGCACGCCGGACTCCGAAACAGATACTGCGCTCACGGCATACATTTTGCCGTATGAAGTGCAATCGCAGTTCGTTGGCCGTCGCAGTGCTGGTCAGTGTGCTCGGCGCGGGGGCCTGTAGCGCATCGGCGGAGCCCGGACCATCGCGGTGGCGAGTCGAGGTGATCGGCTCGTCACCGCATGATCCGCAGGCTTTCACCCAGGGTCTGGAGGTGGTCGACGGCGTCCGCTACGAGAGCACCGGTATGTGGGGCGTGTCGACCGCGCGGGCCACCGATCAGCGCACGGGCACGGAGACCGCGCGCGTCGACCTGCCCGGCCGCCTGTTCGGCGAGGGGATGACCAGGGCGGGCTCGATCGTCTGGCAGTTGACCTGGCAGGACGGTTTCGCCATCGCCCGCGACCCGGTGACTCTCGCCGAAATCGGCCGCGCCGACTATCAGGGTGAGGGCTGGGGGTTGTGCGCGCAGCCGCAGCGGCTGGTGATGAGCGACGGCACCGGCGAGCTCACCTTCCGCGACCCGGTGACGTTCGCGCAGACCGGTTCGGTGACGCTGTCGGGCTACCGCGATCCGAAGCCGAACGAATTGGACTGCGCCGAAGACGGCACGGTCTACGCGAACAACTACCCGACCGACGAGATTCTGCGCATCGATCCCCAGACCGGCCGGATTCTCGCCGTCATCGACGCGAGCGGGTTGCTCACACCCGCCGAACGCGCGAGCACCGATGTGCTCAACGGCATCGCCCACCTGCCCGGCACCGACCGCTTCCTGCTGACCGGCAAGTACTGGCCGCGCATGTTCGAAGTGCGTTTCGTGGGGAAATAACCCCGGTATGGCCGACATTGCCGCGGCGCGAGTGAACACGCGCCGCCTGAGTGCGACAGAATTGGACTTGTGACTACGCCCCGCGATCCATCCGGTCCTGACCGTGGTCGCCGGGACGGTACCGCCGCCGACCCCCACCCCGGCTACGGGCAGTACCCGCCGCGCGCGCCGCGCAAGGTCTTCCCCCGGCCCGAACGGCCGCTGTCCCCCGAGCCGCCGACGGCCCGGTCGAGAAGCCTGTTCCGTCGCCACCGTCACGTCGACCCCGCCGCCCCCACCACACCCGTACCGAACGCGGGAACGTACTCGAAGGGCAGGCAGGTTCCGCCGTCCGAGGAGCGGGAACGCCCGGTACCGCGGCGCGACGCGCCCACCGAGTCACGAGACCGAGCCGTTTCGCCTGCCGACGATCGCGCCCCTGTCACCCCCCGCGACGAGCAGCGGCGGCCCAACTCGGCGCGTGCCGAGCCCGAGTGGTCGGCCCCGCACCGCCCACCGCCCGACGACGGCTTCGGCCCCGACGGCACCCGCCCCTTCCCGAGCGGCGAAGACCCGGTGGACGACCAGCCCCACCAGCGTGTCCCTCGCAAGCTCACCGTCACCCGCGTCGCCGCCATGCGCAGTCGCGAACTCACCGAACGCGGCATCGCCACCTTTCAGCGCGCCGCCAAGGCCGATGGCGCCGACCAGTCCGGTCTGACCGCGCTCACCTACGCCACCATGGCGAACTTCGCGCTCGACGCCGCGATCGCCGTCGCCCTGGCCAACACCCTGTTCTTCGCCAGCGCCACCGCCGAGTCCAAAACCAAGGTGGCGCTGTACCTACTCATCACCATCGCGCCGTTCGCGCTGATCGCGCCGCTGATCGGCCCGCTGCTGGATCGGTTGCAACGCGGGCGCAGGCTGGCGCTGGCGACGACCTTCGGGCTGCGCGCGGGCTTCGCGCTGCTGTTGATCTTCAACATCGACACCTGGGGCCTGTATCCGCTGGCCCTGTGCATGATGGTCGGCTCGAAATCCTTCGCGGTACTCAAGAGCGCGGTGACCCCGCGCGTGCTGCCACCGGATATCGACCTGGTCCGCACCAATTCCCGGCTGACCGTATTCGGCCTGGTCGGCGGCACTCTCGGCGCGGGCGCGCTGGCCGCGCTCGCCGCCCTGATCGCCGGTTCCACCGGTGCGCTGATCTTCGCCACCGGCATCGCGATCACGGGCGCGTATCGGAGCCTGCGCATCCCGCGCTGGGTCGAGGTGACCGAGGGCGAGGTCCCCGCGACGCTGACCTATCACGGCCCCGACGCCAACACCGAGGTTATCGAACGCGGTCAGCCGTCCTCGGTGCCGCCACGGAAACGACGGCAGCCACTGGGCCGAGCCGTGGTCACCGGCCTGTGGGGCAACAGTTCGATCCGCGTGCTCACCGGCTTTCTCACCTTCTACATCGCCTTCGTCGCCAAAGGCTCGGGCGGTAGTCCCACCGAGCAGGCGGCGATGCTGGGCCTCGTCGGCGCGGCGGCGGGGCTGGGTAATTTCGGCGGCAACGCGACCGGCGCAAGACTGCAACTGGGCAGGCCGTCGCCGGTGGTTCTCGGCTGCACCGGCGCGTGCGCGGTGGTGGCGCTGTTCGCCGCGTTCACCGGGAATCTGTTCGGCGCCGCCGTCGCCGCGCTGGTGGCCTCGGCGGCGAGCGCGCTCGCGAAGGTGTCCCTCGACGCCGCCATTCAGGACGACCTCCCGCCGGAGTCGATCGCGTCCGGATTCGGCCGTTCGGAGACCGTGCTGCAACTGAGCTGGGTCGTGGGCGGGGCGGCCGGTGTGTTGATGCCGATCGAGTACTGGAAGGGTTTCGCCTTGATCAGCGTGATCCTGCTGGCCGGACTGCTCCAGACGTTCGTCAGCTATACCGGGCACTCACTGCTGCCGGGCCTTGGTGGCAATCGCCCCCAGCACGTCGAGCAGGAAGTGCCGAGCACCCATCCGAGAGGTACAGGAGACCCCACCTGGTGAGCAAGCTCAACGCTCGAACGATCGTCGCGCTGGTCGCGGCCGGACTGTTCGCCGTCGTCCTGGTGACCGCAGGGCTGGTCGCGCTGGCGGTGTCGAAGGCACCGGCGCACCACCCGAAGCTCACCGCGTACGCGCACGGTACGACCATCACCGTCGACCCGTTCATGTACTGCACCGTCAAGATGCAGGATTGCCAGTACGGCGAGACCGCGCCGCTGGTCGTCCCCTCCGGCGAACCCGTCCAGCTCTCGCTGCCCGACGCGGTAGCCGAATCACCCTGGCTCATCCAACTGATCTACCAACGCCCCAGCGGCGAACAGGTGGACCGGGTACTCAGCTTCGCCGACTACCCCGAACGCGCCAGGGCACTCACCATCGATTCCGAGCCCGAGCCCGGACTACGCCTGATCGGCATCGAGGTACAGCTACCGATCCTGGCCCGCGATATCGCCACCGGCCGCGAAACCTACATCCCCCACGCCGCCTGGTCGATCGTCACACCGGAGCCCCAGGACTAGCCCGCACCCCCCAAAAAAGAGCTCGGCCACGAAGCAACACTTCGCGGCCGAGCTCACAAAGCAAACCCAACACCGAACCCCCGACCCCTAGGGAGGGGCCGGCCGCGCAGCGGCCGGGTTCGCGGCCGTCCCGTCGATCAGGTGCCGGTGCGTAGGCGACGAAGGAGCAAGCACCGGCGCCTGATCGACGGGACCGCAGGGGCCGCGAACCCGAGCGCGCCAGCGCTCCAAAAACTCAGTGATCGAGTTCGCGGGCTACCGCTCGGACTACCTCGGAGATGCGCTGGGACATCTTGCGATCCGGGTACTTGCCCCGTCGCAGGTCCGGCTGCACCGTGCTCTCGAGCAGCGTGATCATGTCCTCGACCAAGCCGTGCAGTTCGTCGGGCGACTTGCGCGGCCCGGCGTCCTTGCGCGCGGGCGCCTGCCCACGGTCACGCTCGCGGGCGACGGTCGGCGGCGCTTCCAGGACGGTCACGCTGAGCGCCTGCGGCCCGCGGCGGCCGGCGGCCATGCCGAATTCGACACGCTGTCCGGGCTTGAGTCCCTCGACGCCCTCGGGCAGCGCGGACGAGCGGACATAGACGTCCTCGCCCTCGTCTTGAGACAGGAAGCCGAAGCCCTTCTCGACGTCGTACCACTTCACCCGGCCGGTCGGCACTGCGCTCACCCGTTCATCATTCGGTACCCGAACCCTTGTGGCCCGGGTTACACAACTTTGCTTGTCGCGAAAAGAACGCGCCCCCCAACAAGGCGGGACGCGATGTGGTGCGAGTCTACCCCGGTGGCTATATCGCGAGCACATCAGTTTTACGGTTCATCGGTGACGAACTCACCAGATCCGGCCTCGCCCGGTCCGCGACGCTCCGGCGATCGCCTGCTGCACGTGGCCCTCGCCCTGTTCGGTATCGGGATTCTGGCGGTGATCGGGATCTTCTTGACGCCGATCGTGTCCGACAGCGAGCCGGGGCTGTGGCTCTATTGCCTGGCGATGCTCGCACCGGTCGGGTTCCTGCTCGCGCTGGTTTTCGCGTTGTGGTCGGGCCGACGCGTGCGTTGATGCATCAACGGAGTACCCATTGAATCCCATCCGCTCAAACATGTGACCTTCGTCACATAACGGTCCGGTCACGAAGTGAGCGCACAGCTGCGGCGTACCGGTGGCACCGCGACTACCTGCGCGGACATCAGGGATCACCCTGAGACGACCCCGAGACCCGTCGGGACCCGCCGGTTACCAAATAGTGACATTCGACGCCGACCGTCGTACCGTTTCTCTCAGCCGGGGTAACCCCCGGAACCACCGGCCCGTCGCACCGAACCTCACCCCGCGGGTACCGGACCCCGATTGGAAACACGGGATGAGGGCGGACCGGGAGACCTCTCGATCCGGGCCACATGCAGGTGCGAACGAGAGGAAGAAACCCGATATGAGTGGACGCCACCGCAAGCCGACTTCCACCGGGCGCACCGCTGCCAAGGTCGCCGTCACCGGCGCGATCTTCGGCACCGCAGCCGCTGCCCTCGCAGGAAACGCCAGCGCGGCCCCTGACTCCGACTGGGATCGCCTCGCACAGTGTGAAGCCGGCGGCAACTGGGGTATCAACACCGGCAACGGTTTCCAGGGTGGGCTGCAGTTCTCGCCCTCAACCTGGACCGCACACGGTGGTGGCGAGTACGCCGCCTCCGCAAACCAGGCCAGCCGCGAACAGCAGATCGTGGTCGCCGAGAAGGTTCTCGCTTCCCAGGGTTGGGGCGCTTGGCCCTCCTGCTCCTCGAAGCTGGGTCTGAGCAGCGGACCGTCCGAGCGTGTCGCTCCCTCGACGCCGAGCTGGGCCCCGCAGGTCAACGTGCCGCAGGTCCAGGATCCGAGCCAGGAAGTGTTCTCGGCCGTCGACCGCGCACTCACCGTCGTGCAGCAGCAGGGCATCGCCGTGCCGCAGCAGGCTCTCGACTTCGTCAACTCCGCCAAGGGTGCCCCGCTGGACCCGGCCGTGATCGACTTCTTCCAGGCGAACAAGGGTCTGTTGCCCTCCTGATCGCCCACTGACACAACAAGAGCCCGCATCCTCGAGGATGCGGGCTCTTGTCTTTCTCGTCCGAACTACACCCGGTTGATGGTGGTCTGGGGGTGCACGTACGGCAGCGTCGCGGCCGGGACGGGAAACTCGGTGTCCTCGCCGAAAGGCGAGAGATTACCGGCGCGGGTCGACGACAGTTCGGTCACGGCGTGCTCGCCGTCGGCCACCTCGGGCCAGCCGTTGTCGACGTAGGGTTTCTTCGATTTGTTCACCACCGGCTCATTCTGGCATACGGATGATCTCGCGCCCCGCGCTCAGTCCGGATCGAAGTGGCCGAGAACTGTAGGCTCGATCGGTGATCGCGACAGACTCTCTCGTCGACTGGCTGGGTGCGCGCACCGATGCCCAGCTGGTGACATTGCTGCAGTTGCGACCCGACCTGGCGGTGCCACTGCCCGCGTCGATGTCGGTGCTCGCGGTTCGCGCCCAGCAGCGCGCGTCGGTGTTGCGTGCCGCCGACGATCTGGACACGCTCGAGTTCGCGATCATCGAAGCACTGACGGCCAATGAGGACGCCCGCACGATCGGCGCCGAACTCACGCCGCTGACCCGCGTCACCCTGCACGCCCAGCTCGCGGACCGCGTCACCAAGACCGCGTTCAACGCCGCGCTGACGCGTCTGCTCGACCGCGCGCTCGTCTGGCAGGTCGGCGCCGACCTCGACCTCACACCCAGCGCCGCCGAAGCCCTCCCCTGGCCCCTCGGCGCGACGACCGCGCTGCCCGACGCCCTCACCGAACCCGAGGTGAACGCCGCGCTGGCCACGGTGAGCCCGCCCGAACGCGCGCTGCTGGACAAACTCGCCACCACCGGCCCTCGTGGACGCACCAGGGACGCCGCACCGGGTACGGACCCGGCCCGGCCCGTACCGCGCCTGCTCGCCGTCCGGCTGCTGCACCGGATCGACGACGAGACCGTGGAGTTGCCCGTCACCGTCGGCCAGGTGCTGCGCGGCGAACCCGTCACCGACCCGCATGCGCTCGCCCCGCCCAAACCCGCACTCGTCAAGAACGCCGCCACCGAGGTGAACGCCGTCGGCGCCGGCGAGGTCGGCGAGCTCTTGCGCGACGCGGGCGATCTGATCGAAGCGCTCGGCCGACTACCCGCCCCCGCCCTGCGCGCGGGCGGACTCGGCGTGCGTGAAGCGCGCAGACTGGCCAAACAGACCGGCATCGAGGAACAGCGCACCGGCCTGCTGCTCGAATTGCTGGCCGCCGCGAAACTGATCGAGAAGGGTCTGCCCGAGCCGACGCCGGACCTCGACTCCACCGACGATTTCTGGGCCCCGACGCCCGCCGCGGATTCCTGGCTCGACGCCCCGTCCTCGACCCGCTGGGTGACCCTCGCGCAGGCGTGGCTGGAGCTGGATCGGATGCCGTGGATGATCGGCCTGCGCGACGCCGCCGACAAGCCGATCGCGGCGCTGTCGGCGGAGCTGCGCGTGCCGCACGCGGTGCGCGACCGGGCGGCGATCCTCGGCCTGCTCGCGGAGTACCCGACCGGCACCGCGGTGACCCCCGCCGATATCGGAAAGACGCTGGCTTGGCGAATGCCACGTCGCCGCAGGCACTTTCGTCTCGACGCCGTCACCTCGACCCTCGCCGAAGCGGCGGTCGTCGGGCTGCTCGGGCGCGGCGCCCTCGACTCGGCGGGCCGGGCCCTGCTGCACGGTTCGGTGGCCGACGCCGAATCGGAAATGACCGCGGCGCTGCCGAAACCGGTCGACCACGTCCTGGTGCAGGCCGACCTCACGGTGATAGCCCCCGGCCCGCTGGTGCCGGAACTACGCGCCAAGATCGCCCTGGTCGCCGATGTCGAATCAGCGGGCGCCGCGACGGTGTATCGGGTCAGCGACGCCACGGTTCGCCGCGCACTCGACGCCGGTCTCACCGCCGCCGAATTGCACGCGCTGTTCGCCACCAGCTCCCGCACGCCCGTGCCGCAGTCGCTGACCTACCTGATCGACGATGTCGCCCGGCGCCACGGCCAGCTCCGGGTCGGCATGGCCCAGTCCTTTCTTCGCAGCGACGACCCGACACTGCTGGCCCAGGTCCTCGCCGCCCCCGTGGCCGAAACCCTGGCGCTACGCGCGATCGCACCCACGGTCGCGATCGCGCTGGCGCCCCTGGCCGAGATGCTCGACCAGCTCCGCGCGGCGGGTTTCGCCCCCGCCGGCGAGGATTCCGGCGGGGCGATCGTCGACCTGCGCCCTCGCGGTGCGCGGATCTCGGTTCGCCCGCTGGCCCGCAGGCCCTACCGCCCGACCCCGCCCAATGACGACCAGCTCGCCCAGCTGGTCACCGAGCTCCGCGCGGGCGAACGCGCCGCGGGCGCCCGCACGGGCCACTCGGTGCGCACCGACGGCACCCGCACCGGTACCGCGGCCACCCTCGCGCTGCTCCAGCTGGCGGCGCGAGTGGGCCGTCCGGTGAACATCGGCTACGTGGATGCCCAGGGCGTGGCCACCCAGCGTGTGGTCGAGCCGCTGCGGGTGGGCAACGGCCAGCTGGACGCGGTGGACCCGGTCAGCGGTGCCACCCGGCACTTCACGCTCCATCGCATCGCGTCGGTGGCTCTGCTCGATTAGGGCCGATCAGGGCTTGGCCATGCAGAACGTGGTCTTCGGGTCCGGAACCGTCCGGAACTGCGTGGCGTCCATTCCACACAGCAACTCGTCGGTCTGCCCGTCGATCCGCTTGACCACTTTGAACGAGGCCCCGGCCGCCGTGCAGTCGACCGCCTTCGCCGGCCGCTTCCCGGCGTCGGCGTAGCAGCTGCCCTCGGCGAAATTCGGTGCCAGGCACAGCGTGTTCTTCGCGTCCCCGACCGTGCCGTTGAACGCGGCGTTGTCGGCCGCGCAGTCCGCCCCGACCCGCACGATCCGGTAGTTCGACTTCGCCGACGAGCAGTCGCCGACCGTCGCCTTCATCGCGTCGGCGGTGTTGTCACCGACCTCGACGCACGACCCCGCCGCGACGGCGCCGACCGACGACGAGTCATCGGACGAGCACGAAACCACCGCCGCGACCAGGGCCATCGCGGCCATCGGGCCGAGCACGAGCCGCGCCGCCAGCCGCTTATCCGGAAAACTCACTGAAAACCTCACTCACCGAACGGTTCAGGGTGAACACAACCGCCGGTGACGATACCCAAGTGCCTCGCGCCCGCGCTCCCCCATCCGCCAACCTGGCTACCATCACCAAGATGACCCTCGACGACGTCGCAGGCGAGCTGTACACCCTCGACCCCGGCGACTTCGTGTCCACCCGGGCCGAGCGCGCCGCCCAGGCCCGCGCCGACGGTGACCGCGACCTGGCCGAGGCCATCGCCGCGCTGCGCAAACCCACCCTCGCCGCCTGGACGGTCAACCTGCTGGCCCGCCACGCGCCGCGCGAGATCGCCGCGCTGCTGGATCTGGGCGACGCGCTCCGGTCGGCGCAACGTCAACTCTCCGGCGACAAGCTGCGCGCGCTCGGCACCCAGCGTCAGCAGGTCGTGAACGCGATGACCAAGCGCGCCGCCGAACTGGCCGCCGAGCACGATCGCCCGGCGAGCGAGCAGGTGCTGCGCGAGGTGGGTCGAACCCTCACCGCGGCGCTGGCCGACCCCGAGGTGGCCGACCTGCTGCGCGCCGGCGTGCTGGCGAGCACCGTCACCTATGACGGCTTCGGCCCGGCCGGCCTGGTCGCGATCACCGGCGGCAAGGCCACCGCCGCGCGCGCGAGCAAACCCCGCTCGACCACGAAGGACACCGACACGGAACGTCGTGCGCGGGCCCGGCAAGAACTCGACGACGCCGAAGCCGGACTGGCGACCGCGCGGGCCGATCGCGATGCGGCCGAAACGGCTGCCGCACAGGCGAAATCCGACCTCGACGAGATAGAAGCCCACATCAGCGACCTGCGCGCCGAACTCGAACGGGCCGAACAGCGACGCCACTTCGCCCACACCGCCGAGCATCGAGCGCGTGGCGAATTCAACGCCGCGCGTAGTCAATTCGATCGCATGCGGCGCTGGGTCGAGCGTGCCGGGGCCCGGCTCAGCGAGGACTAGGAGCCCAGGGTGCCCGGGTAGAGGAACGCGTCACGCGGTGGCCTGGTCCCGTCCAGCCATTCGGTCAGGAACTCGCCCAGCGGCATCGAGGTCCGGCTCTGCAGGAACGCGCGGAACTCGGGCATCGAGGCATGGCCGTCGCGGTGCGCGTTCACGAAATCCCTGATGGCGGTGAAGAACACGTCCTCACCGAGCAGCTTGCGCAGGGCGTGCAGGAACAGCGGCCCGCGATAGTAGACGGAGGTGAACTCGTTGCCCGCGCCAGGGGCGGCCAGCGCGATCTTCCAGAACCCGGCATCGTCGAGGTTCTCCGCGATGGTCTCGCGGTACTCGGTGTCCACATCGGCCTTGTCGATCCGCTCCGGCCACAGATAGTCGGCGGTGTAGCTGGCGAAGCATTCGTTGAGACAGATATCGGACCATTGGCGCACCGACATCGTGTCGCCCCACCACTGATGGGCCAGCTCGTGCACCACGGTGTTCAGGTCGGTCCACGGCGCGTAGGTGGGCCGGGTCTGGGTTTCGAGCGAGAACGGCAGCTCGGTATCCACATAGATTCCGCCTGCCACGTCGAACGGGTAGGGGCCGTAGAGGTTCTCGAGGAAGTCGAGGATCTCGGGCAGCCGCTGTTCGTCTTCGCGATTGCCGTCGGATTTCGGCGCGAACGCGCTCAGTACCGCGGTTCCGTTCGCGCGCCGCTGTTCGAGGAAGGTGAAGTGGTCCACCGCGACCGTGGTCAGGTAGCCGATCGTGGGCTGTCGCGTCTCCCAGGTGGTGTGCAGTCTGCCCTCGCGCACCACGTGCTCGGTGCGATCGCCGGTCGACATCACCTCCCACTCGGCGGGCACCGTGGCGTGCAGCGTGAAAGTCGCCTTGTCCATGGGGGTGTCGTTGAGCGGGTACCAGGTGCTGGCGCTGTGCGGCTCGCCGACGGCGAACGCGCCACCGTTGGGCGCGTGCGTCCAACCCTCACCCGCGGTATCGGCGGCCGGGCCCGCGTAGTCGACGATGATCCGCATCGGCAGCCCCGGCGGCAGCGGTAGTAGTGGCGTGAGCACCAGCTCGTGCTCGCCGTCGTGCGCGAACCCCGCGGGCTGACCGTTGATGGTCACCATCAGCACCTCGGGCCCGCTGTAGTCGAGGTTGAACCGGGCCAGCGGCTGGGTGGCGCGGCCATCGATGCGAGCCGTGCCGCGCAGCAGGTGAGTACCGGGCTCGTAGGCGATGGAGACGTCGTAGTGGGTGACGTCGTAGCCGCCGTTCCCGTCGAGCGGATAGTACGGATCACCGAGCCCGGGGGCCCCGATCAGGGCCGAATCCGCCGCTGCCGGACGAACTCCCAGCGTCACCAGCGCGAGCACCGCGCACAGCCCGGCCGACCATCGCATGCCGAAGACACCTTTCGTCGACCGGATCGCAGGACGCGACCATCGTCGCAGGTCTACCCCGCGCCCGCCTTGCCCAGGTCGGCGGGCAACTGCTGCGGGTCGAGCAGCAGCCGTTTGGTCGCGGTGCGTTTCACTCGCGCGGCCAGTGCCAGGTTCTGCGCGAGCAGCCGCCATTCCACCTCGTTGATGGCCTCGCGCGCCCGCTCGATCACCGTGTCGTCGCGCGTGCCCCAGGCGATCGGCATCGCGGTGACCAGCTGCCAGCGTTCGCCGACCTGGCGCGGCGCGCGATCGGTGCGCACCGCGACGGCGGGCACCTGCTCACCGCGGCGCGGCGCGTGGCCGGGCAGGGTACGTACCTTGCGGGTGATCAGCGCCCAACTGCGCTCCGGCGCAGCCGGTTCGGCGATGTCGACCAGGGCGAGCAGCACGATGGCGCCCGGCTCGGCATCGCTGACGACGGCGGGCACGAGCACACCGTCGTGGTAGAGCTTCTCGATGCTGGAGCGATGCGGTGTCCACAACGCCACCCACAGCGCGATGCCCGCGATGAGCACGCACACCACCGCGAGCAGAAACCCCCACGCCTGCCCGCTCCACACCAGCGCCACCGTGGCCGCGATGGCGAGACCGGCGGCCAGCAGGGCTACCAGACGCAACCTGCGTAATCCGGTGAACGTCTCGTTCACCGCGTGGGCGTGTTCACGGTCGACCACGAATTCGAAGCGGCGCACGCCTTCCTTCCTAGCACAAGTTGCGGAGGAATTGCCTCCACTTATCTGCCGAGGGGTTCGCACACCGCACGCTACCCCCCTCCGACCTGGCCAACAGCGCTACACGCCGTCCCCGATCGGCGGACCGAGCAGGTCGTCAGCGTCGACGATACGGTAGGCGTAGCCCTGCTCGGCGAGGAAACGCTGCCGGTGCGCGGCGTATTCGGCGTCGAGGGTGTCGCGCGCGACCACCGAATAGAAGTGCGCCTGTCCCCCATCCTGTTTCGGCCGCAGCAGTCGGCCGAGGCGCTGGGCCTCTTCCTGCCGGGAACCGAAGGTGCCCGAAACCTGCACCGCCACCGAGGCTTCCGGCAGATCGATGGAGAAATTGGCGACCTTGCTCACCACCAGCACCGGGATCTCGCCGGAGCGGAACGCGTCGAACAGCGCCTCGCGTTCCCGGTTCTTGGTGGCGCCGGTGATGACCGGAGCGTTCAGATCGACGCCGAGCTCGTCGAGCTGGTCCAGGTAGGCGCCGATCACCAGGGTCGGCGCGCCCTCGTGCCGGGCCAGGATGGACTCGACCACCGGGATCTTGGTGCGCGCGGTGGAGCACAGCTTGTAGCGTTCCTCCGGCTCGGCCGTGGCGTAGGCCATCCGCTCCGCGTCGGTGAGCGTCACCCGCACCTCCACGCAGTCGGCGGGCGCGATCCAGCCCTGTGCCTCGATGTCCTTCCACGGCGCGTCGTAGCGCTTGGGGCCGATCAGCGAGAACACGTCGCCCTCGCGGCCGTCCTCGCGCACCAGCGTGGCGGTGAGGCCGAGCCTGCGGCGCGACTGGAGGTCGGCGGTCATCCGGAAGACCGGCGCGGGCAGCAGGTGCACCTCGTCGTAGATCACCAGGCCCCAGTCGCGGCTGTCGAACAGCTCGAGGTGCTTGTACTCGCCCTTCGACTTGCGCGTAATGACCTGGTAGGTGGCGATGGTGACCGGGCGGATCTCCTTGCGCTCGCCGGAGTACTCGCCGATCTCCTCCTCGGTGAGTGTGGTCCGCGCCAGCAGCTCGCGCCGCCACTGCCTGCCCGCCACGGTATTGGTGACCAGGATCAAGGTCGTGGCCTTCGCCTTCGCCATCGCGGCCGCGCCGACCATGGTCTTTCCCGCGCCACACGGCAGGACGACCACGCCCGACCCGCCCGCCCAGAACGAGTCGGCGGCCATCTCCTGGTAGTCGCGCAGGTGCCACTTGCCCTCGGTGTAGTCGAGGCCGATGTCGTGGGCCTCACCGTCGACGTAACCGGCCAGATCCTCCGCGGGCCAGCCGATCTTCAACAGCATCTGCTTGATGTGGCCGCGCTCGGACGGGTGCACGATCACGGTGTCGTCGTCGATGCGGGCGCCGAGCATGGGTGCGATCTTCTTGTGCCGCAGCACTTCCGCGAGCACCGCGCGATCCAGGCTGACCAGGCACAACCCGTGCGCGGGATGCTTCACCAGCTGCAACCGGCCGTAGCGGCCCATGGTGTCGACGATGTCGACCAGCAGCGGCTGCGGCACGGCGTACCGCGAGAAATTCACCAGCGCGTCGACGACCTGTTCGGCGTCGTGGCCCGCCGCGCGAGCGTTCCAGAGCGCCAGCGGGGTGATCCGATAGGTGTGCACATGCTCGGGCGCGCGTTCCAGCTCCGCGAACGGGGCGATGGCCTGCCTGGCATTGCCCGCCAGCTCGTGGTCGACTTCGAGCAGCAGCGTCTTGTCGCTTTGCACGATCAGCGGTCCGTCGGTCACACGTTGCTCCTGTGCTGGTCGGCGGCTGGCGCCGCGGGTTTTCGGCCTCGTAACCCCGGATCCGAGGGGCGATACTCCGGCTTCGCCGTTACGTCTCGCCCCTCGGATCCGGGGCGGCCGAAAACGTGGTGGGCGAGTTGGGAGTCCGTAGGTGGGCTCGTCGGGTGCGGGCGTTCCACTCGTGAGGGAACCCCGTTTCCCCGGGGTGAGGAAACGTGGCTTTGCCGATTGTACGGACCAGGACCGACATGACCTGGGCGGACAAGGAGGGACTGCGATGGTCAGCCGGTCCAGCAGGTGTCGACTGGACCGCGACAAGGCGTTCCTGACCGGGGCAAACTCGGTGGATGCTTCAGACGACGGCGGTTCTCGGGGTCGCGGCGGCGGCGCTCGGCATGGTGCTCACACCGGGGCCGAACATGATGTACCTGGTCTCGCGCACCGTCGCGCAGGGGCGGCGGGCGGGGATGATCTCGCTGCTCGGGGTCGCGGCGGGGTTCGGGGTGTACCTGCTGGCGGCCGCCGCGGGGATCACGGCGGTGTTCGCGGTCGTTCCGGGTGTGTATCTGGCGGTGAAGCTGGCGGGCGCGGCGTATCTGCTGTGGCTGGCCTGGCAGGCGATCCGGCCCGGTGGGGTTTCGGTGTTCGCGCCCGCCGACCTGCCGCACGACCCCGCGCGGCGCCTGTTCACGATGGGGTTGGTCACCAACCTGCTCAATCCGAAGATCGCGATCATGTACATGGCGTTGATCCCCCAGTTCGTCGACCCGGCTCGCGGCGCGCTCTGGTTGCAGAGCCTGTCTCTGGGCGCCATCCAGATCACGGTCGCCCTCACCGTCAACGCCATGATCGTGCTCGGCGCCGCCGGGCTGGCCACGTTCCTCACGGCCCGCCCGCTGTGGCTGCGCACCCAGCGCTACCTCATGGGCACCGCGCTCGGCGCGATCGCCGTCCTCCTCGCCACCGACAAGGCCCGCCCCACCCCCGCCTGAGCGGCGCGCCACCACATCGAATCGGATCCACGTCGGCGCGTGGGTCGAGCACCGTCGCCGCGCTCCCGCGTGTCACGCTGCTTCGCAGTGGCGAGGCGAGAGGAGCACGGGGTGTACGTAGGCGTGCTGGTGACGTTGGCCGGGCCTTCGGTCAGCGAGCTGGATTCGGCGGTGAGCGCGGTGCATCGGGGCGGCGAGATGATGGGGGTCGTCTCCTTCGCGGCGTCGGGCGCCCTGGTCGCGGTGCGCAAGCGGCTCGACCTGTTCGGGATGGTGGTGCTGGCGTGCGCGACCGCGCTCGGCGGCGGCATCGTGCGCGACCTGCTGATCGGGCGAACTCCCCCGGCCGCGTTCACCGACCTGACCTATCTGAGCGCGTCGATCGTGACCGCGCTGGTCCTGTACTTCATCGCACCGTCGCGCCGGCTCACCAAGGGACCGCTCGAGATCGCCGATGCGATCGGGCTCGGACTGTTCTGCGTCACCGGAACCGTGATCGCCGACTCGGCGGGGCTCGGCGCACCCACCGCCGCCCTGCTCGGCATGACGACCGCCATCGGCGGCGGGGTGATTCGCGATGTGCTCAGCGGCGAGGTGCCCACCGTCCTTCGCCCGGACCAGGACCTCTACGCGATCCCGGCCCTGTTCGGCGCCGCCGCGACCGCCGCGCTGCTCTCGTTCGACCTGTACCGAGCCTGGACCGGGCTCCTCGCCGCAGCGGCGGCGGTGGGGTTCCGGCTGCTGGCCCGGCGCTATCAGTGGCACGCACCGCTGGCCCGTCACGCGCGCGACTGACCCGTCCCGTCGGTGACCACGGCCGGTCGTTTCCCGGTGGAGCGGCGCATCGACGGCACCGGGTCAGGGCACCGTGGTGTCGGCGCGGAGCCGGCGGATGCCTTCGTCGATCGTCTCGTCGCGCTTGCTGAAGGTGAAGCGCACCAGGTGTTTCCAGTCCGCGGGGCGATCGGCGAAGACGCTCACCGGCACGGCGGCGACGCCGAGCCGGGCCGGGAGTTCGCGGCAGAACGCCAGTCCGTCGTCGGCGCCGAGCGCTCGGATGTCGGCGCAGACGAAGTAGCCGCCGTCGCTGGCCGAGACCGTGAAACCGGTGTCGCGCAACGCCCGCGACAGCCGCGTTCGCTTGTCCGCCAATCCGGCACGCTGGGCGAGCACCCAGTCCGATTCCTCGTTGATCGCGTACGCGACGGCGGGCTGGAACGGCCCGCCGCCGACGAAGGTGAGGAACTGTTTGGCCGCGAGCACACCGTCGAGCAGCGGCGCGGGCGCGCACGCCCACCCGATCTTCCACCCGGTGACATTGAACGTCTTCGCCGCGCTGGACACCACCACCGTCCGCTCACGCATCCCGGGCAGCGTGGAGATGCTGATGTGCTCGGTGCCGTCGTAGACGAGGTGCTCGTACACCTCGTCGGCCAGCACGAGCAGATCGTGCTCGACAGCCAACTCGGCGATCGCGGTGAGGTCGGCGCGGTCGAGCACGGCGCCGGTGGGATTGTGCGGCGAATTGATCATCAGCATGCGGGTTTTCGAGGTGAGCGCGGCCCGCAGACTGTCCAGGTCGAGCACGAATCGGTCGCCGTCGGGCACCAGGCGAGCTGTTCGTCGCCGCGCGCCCGCGAGCGCGATCGCGGCGGCGTAGGAGTCGTAGTACGGCTCGATCAGCACCACCTCCTGATCGGGCTCGACCAGACCGAGCACGGCGGCGCTGATCGCCTCGGTCGCGCCGACGGTCACCAGAATCTCGGTGGCCGGGTCGTAGGCGGTGCCGAAGCGGCGGGCTCGGTCGTCGGCGATCGCCTGCCGCAGCACCGGCATCCCACGGCCGGGCGGGTACTGATTGAGGCCGTCGGCGATGGCCGCGCGGGCCACCTCGAGCATGCCGGCGGGCCCGTCGGTGTCGGGAAAGCCCTGGCCCAGATTCACCGCGTCATGGCGGACGGCCAATTCGGTCATCTCGGCGAAAATGGTCGATCCGAAGGGGCGCAGGCGGGCGACGGTGGGCGGCACAGGCGGCATCTCCGCAGCGTATCCCACCATTCGGTGACGTTGCCGAGCGATAGCGAACACGCATGTTTCACAAACGTTTTCACGCTTTGACCTGGGCTATTGTGCGTTGCCCCAACCTCAGCTAGCCTCGCCGTGTTCTACCTCACACACCACAGCGTGGTGGTATATCGAAAGGGGGGCTCACATGGCCTCACCTCTGCTCGAGTTCATCCTGCAACCGGCTGCGTCGGAGGTAGCCGGTTCCGCCCTACGGTTCATCAGCGATCACGTCGCCGGTCCGATCGTCGACTGGTTCACCGGCTCGGCGACGCCGAACAACAACCTGGGTTCCTCGACGGGGGACTTCAACCTCGGATCGTCGACCGGCGATCACAACTGGGGCTCCACCTACCCGTAAACACCGCGGCACACGCTGATCCCGCGAGCTTCACCGCGCTGCGGGGTCAGCGCAGGCGGGCGCCGGACAGTTTCGCCACGTTCGCGAAATCGTAAGTCGCCCAGATCTTTTCGTCTCGCACCGCGAAGGCCATGACCCGTACCGGCCGTCCGAACGGCGAGTTCGGGTCGGTGATCACCAGCCCGGATTGCCCGTTCACCCTGGCAACGACCAGTTCCAGCCCGGATTCCGCCTGATGTCTGCTCCAGAGTTCGAGCGCCAGGCGGGCGACGTTCTCCTGTCCGGCGACAACATCGAGCGCGGCCCCCACGGCCCCACCCGCATCGGCGGTGAATGTCGCCTCCGAGTGCAGCGTGGCGGCTGTCGCGGTGACATCACCGGTGGCCAGTGCGGCGAGCAACCGCCGCACGGCCTGATCGTGCACCTCGTCGGTGACCGGCTCCGGCGCGCCCGCCACCACCCGACTCGCGTGCACCGCCGATCGCCTCGCCGAATCGTCGGAAACGCCGAGGATCTCGGCGATCTCGGCGAACGACACTCCCAGCCCCTCGTGGAGCACCAGCGCGACCCGCTGCTGCGGCGTCAGCGCGTCGAGCACCACCATCGCCGCCATCCGGCTGTCCCGATCGCGGACCACCACGTTCAAGGGATCGGATGTGCGCGACGACACGGCGGCCGAGACGATCGGCTCCGGAAGCCACTGCCCCACATAGGTTTCGCGACGCACCGCGGCGCCACGCAGGTGGTCGAAGCAGATGCGGCTGACCACGATCGTCAGCCAGGCGCGCAGATCGTCGATCTCGGACTGGTGCACCCCCGCCATCCGCAGCCAGCTCTCCTGCACCGCGTCCTCGGCGTCGCCAACGCTTCCGGTGAGCCGGTAGGCGACCGAAAGCAAGTGCGTTCGATGCGATTCGAACAGGTCTGCGAGAAACGGGGAAACCATCGATCTCGATCCTACGGAGTACCCACTCGCGCTCGGCCCAACGGGTCGGCACCGGTGATTTCGAGCACGTCGCGTCGTCTACACAATTACTACTGCCTACCCGAAGGACGGCGCCGCGTGACTACACCCGAGGTTGTGCTGACCGGAATCATGTTCGGCGAGTCGCCGCGCTGGCACGACGGTCGACTGTGGTTCGCGGACTGGGGCGCGAACCAGGTGATCGTGCTCGACGCGGATCGTCGCGCCGAGGTCGTCGCCGAGGTTCCGTCGTTCCCGATGTGTATCGACTTCCTCCCCGACGGGCGATTGGTGATCGTCGACTCCGCGAGCCGGCGGCTCCTGCGCCGCGATCCCGACGGGTCGCTGGTGGCCTACGCCGATCTCGCGCCGGTCTCGGACAAGCCATGGAACGACATCGTCATCGACGACCACGGCAATGCCTATGTCGACAACATCGGCTTCGACTTCCCCGGTGGGGAGTTCGTGCCGGGCATCATCGCGCGCGTCACGCCCGACGGTGACGTGCGGCAGGTCGCCGACGGGTTGGCCTTCCCCAACGGCATGGCGATCACCGCCGACGGCGCGACGCTGATCGTGGCCGAGTCGTACGCGAATCAGCTCACCGCCTACACGATCGCGGCCGACGGCGGGCTCAGCGATCGCCGGGTCTGGGCGGCGACGCCGGGCGATCATCCCGACGGAATCTGCCTCGATGCCGACGGCCAGGTCTGGTACGCCGATGTGGGCAACCAGCATTGTGTGCGGGTCCGCGAAGGCGGCGAGGTGTCGGCGCGGGTCCGGCTCGACCGTGGGGCGTTCTCGTGCACGCTCAGCCGGGACGGGGATCCGCGGTTGTTCGTCGTCGGGCAGAGCTGGGGCGACACCGAGGCGACCGGCCCGACCGGACAGGTCGTGGTCTTTCCCGCGCCCGCGCCGGGTGCGGGCAGGCCGTGAAAATCCGGGCGAGAAATTCGGTGTGAGCTGTCAAGCTGGCCGCATGTACGAGCACACGCTCACCGACGGCACCGTCTGGCTCATCCGCCCGACCGGGGCCGATATCGACCGCATCGTCGAGTGCTGCCAGGACCCCGATGTGCAGCGCTGGACCACGATCCCCGTCCCGTACCACCGCAGCCAGGCCGAGGAATTCCTCGACCGGATCGTGGCCCCCGGCTGGGCGGACAACACCCCGGTCTGGGCCATCCGCACCGCCGAGGACGGCCGGGTCGAAGGCATGGTCGGCCTGCATGCGCGCGGGCCGGGCGCCTGCGAGATCGGCTTCTGGCTCGCGCCCGCGCACCGTGGGCGCGGCCTGATGTCGCGCACGATCAACCTGGTCTGCGAGTTCGGTTTCGCCGCCGACGGTCTGGCGCTCGACCGGATCATGTGGCGCGCGATCGTGGGCAACATTCCCTCGGCCGCCGCCGTCCGCCGCAACGGTTTCCACTACGAGGGCTTGGCTCGATCGGGCGGCGTGCAGCGCGGAGAACGGGTCGACGAATGGGTCGCGGCGCGGCTCCGGGCAGACCCTGCCGTACCAGCCGACGGATGGCCGACCGAGTTGGACGCCGATCGCATCGCCGCCCGAGCCATCCCGCTCCCACGGGGGTGAGATCACCGTCGCGTTCGTGGCGAGCGCCTGGGCGAGGCCTGTCGCATTGCCGGGGATCCGTTCCCAGCAGCGGCGGGCACAGCTCGGTGTGGTGAACAGTCAGTTCGGGCGGTTGGTGGCTCGGCGAGCCGTTCCTCGGTGCGCCGAGATCGTGGTCGGGTCTTCGGGCCAGGCGTGTTTGGGGTAGCGGCCGCGTAGGTCGGCGCGGACCTGGGGCCAGCCGGTCTTCCAGAAGGAGGCCAGGTCGGCGGTGACGGCGACGGGACGCTGGGCCGGGGAGAGCAGATGCAGCAGCAGGGGCGCGCGACCGTCGGCGAGGGTGGGCGGGTCGGTCCAGCCGAAGATCTCCTGGACCTTGACCGCGAGGATCGGCTGATCGGCGGAGTAGTCGAGGCGGACGCGGCTACCGGAGGGGACCTCCAGGCGTTCGGGTGCCAGTTCGTCCAGCCGGGTGGCGTCGGGCCACGGGAGTAGGCGGCGCAGCGCGGTGCCCGCGTCGACCCGGGCGAGATCGGAACGGCTTCGGGCGGTGCACAGTTCAGGCCCGAGCCAGGTATCGAGGTCGGCGAGGAGGGTGTCGTCGTCGACGGCGGGCCACGGCGTGCCCAGGGTGCGGTGCAGGAAGTCCAGGCGCCTGCGCAGGTTTCGCGCGTCATCGCTCCAGCGGAGCAGGCCGAGGCCTTCGGCTCGAAGCCCTTGCCGCACAGCCTGTTCCATCAGAGCCGGTGCGGGCTGACGTAAAGGCTTCGCCGACAGCATGATCGCGCCCAATCGCATCACCCGTCGAGCCACCACGTCACCGCCGTCCCACCGCACCTCATCGGCCGCAACCACCAACCCCGGCGCGGCTGCCCGCGCGAGATCCTCATCGGCGATGGCCGCCAATCGAATTCGTCCCTCGGCTCGCCCTGGGTCACGATCGGCGACCGCCACCGCGAGCCACTCCGCCGCCGCCAGCCCCGACCCCGGCGGCACTGTCACCGCGGTACCGCCCGCCAGGAGATAGGTGGACGACCCATTCGACCGCCGCCGAGCCAACCGCTCCGGCTGCGCCAGCGCGATCAACAGTGCGGCGACATCCGTTCCCGAGCCCCCACTCTCGTTCCCGACCTGGCCGACGCCACGGTCACGTCCACCCGGCTGCCCGTGCGCCGAGCCGGACACCGTACGCGGACCCACCCCGTGCGGCACATCGGTCTGCGGGCCAGCGGAACCCGACCGATCGCGTCGCCCCGGCTCGGGCGCGACCCCATCGCGCGGGCCGTCGGCGCCCGGTCGGTCGGGCTCTTCACCGGGTGACAGGTTCGTGACGAGTCGGGTCAGGCGCTGGACTTCGCGGACCCACCGGGTCGGCTGTTCGGCGCGCAGGGCGCGCAGGGCCGCCGCCGCGTCGACGGTGTCGGCGAGGGAGTCGTCGTCCATCAGTACGACCATTTCGGCGGCGGCCTTCGCACCCACTCGGGCCGTGCCGTCGAGGAGGGCGCGGGCCAGGCGCGGGTGTAGGCCGAGGGCAGCCATGGCCTTGCCGCGTGGGGTGATGTGGTCGGCTTCATCGAGCGCGCCGAGGGCGCGAAGGACGGTGCGAGCTGCCGCCAGACCACCTTCCGGCGGGGCATCCCACCAGGCGAGGCCGGTGCCGTCCGGCGTACCCCAGCAGGCCAATTCCAGTGCGAGACGGGTGAGTTCGGCGGTGCGGATCTCGGGTTCGGGATAGGCGGGCAGGGTCTGGTGCTCGTATTCGGGCCAGCAACGCCAGGCATGCCCCGGCGCTTCCCGGCCTGCGCGGCCCGCGCGCTGTTCGGCCACGGCAGCCGAAACCCGCACTGTCGCCAGGCCGGAGAGGCCGCGCCGGTGATCGACCCGGGACACGCGGGACAGACCCGAGTCGACCACAGCACGCACTCCGGGAACGGTGAGACTGGATTCGGCTACGGCAGTGGACAAGACGACTCGCCGCCGTGATCCCGGCCGCAGTGCCAGGTCCTGCGCCGCGCCCGCGAGCCTGCCGTGCAACGGGACCACGTCGACACCGTCGAGGTCACGTAGAAGCCCTGCCGTGCGGTTGATCTCGCCGACGCCGGGCAGGAAGACGAGCACATCACCGTCGATAGTGGCCAGCGCCACGCGGGTGGCCCGCGCGACCTGCGCTTCGATCCGCTCGCGGGGCAGCGCGGGCAGGTAGTCGACCTCGACCGGATACGTCCGCCCCCGCACCTCCAGCACCGGGGCACGCGGCCCCCTCCGTCGCGCCGCCGGATCTCCACCCAGCCCGTCCCCGTCGCCACCGACGACATCCGGAGCTCCGCTTCCGTCCCGGCCGGCCGCCGCGCCGGTCCCGCTCTCACCGGCGACGAGCAACTGTGCCAACCGATCGGCGGCCACTGTCGCCGAGGTGGCGAGCACCCGCAGATCCGGACGCAACCCCGACCGCGCGTCGAGCAACAGCGCAAGCAACAGGTCGGCGTCCAGATGCCGCTCGTGACATTCGTCGAGCACCACCGTGGCGACCCCGGCCAACTCCGGATCGCTCTGCAACCGCCGCACCAACAACCCCGAGGTCACCACCTCGATCCGGGTCCGTGCGCCAACCTTGCGATCGCCCCGCACCGCGTACCCCACGGTCTCGCCCACCCGCTCCCCGAGCAACGCCGCCATCCGCGCCGCCGCCGCGCGCGCCGCCAACCGGCGCGGCTCGGCCACCACGATCCGACCCGCCGACTCAGCCGCCAGCGCCAACGGCACCAACGTGGTCTTACCAGTACCCGGCGGCGCGACCAGCACCGCGACCCCGCGGTCAGCCAACGTCGCGGTGATCCGCGCCAGCTCCGGTCGCACCGGAAGGTCGGGAAGTTCGGGAAGCTTCATCACCGCTCAGTCTGCCGCTCCGCAGGCCCGACACTTCCACCGCCCGACGGCGGCCGACCATGTCATCGCGGTGCGAAGCGGCCCGACGGCCCCGTTCCGAACCGACGCCGCGAGGTATTTTCCCACGGTCGAACGGCAGTTACGCTGCGGGAGATGAGCATCGAGTTCGCATTGACCACGCTTGTCATCGTCGCCACGCCGGGGACGGGCGCCCTTTTCACGCTCGCGGCCGGACTTTCCCGGGGAACGAAGGCGAGCGTGATCGCCGCCTTCGGGTGCACAGTGGCGATCGTTCCGCACATGCTCGCGGCGATCACGGGGCTGGCCGCGCTGTTGAACACCAGTGCCGTCGCGTTCCAGACCTTGAAGTATCTCGGTGTCGCGTATCTGCTGTACATGGCGTGGAATACGTTGCGGGACAGAGGCGCACTCGCGATCCCGGAGGAAGGCACCGAGGTGGAGCCGTCGGCGCGGCAGGTCGTCACCTCGGCGGTGCTGCTGAATATCCTGAACCCGAAGGTGACGATCTTCTTCTTCGCGTTCCTGCCCCAGTTCGTACCGACCGGCGCACCGAACGCACTGGGTCGCATGCTCGAGCTCAGCGGGTTGTTCATGCTGGTCACGTTCGTGGTGTTCGCGGGTTATGGCGCAGTCGCCGCCGCGATGCGCACCTATGTGCTGTCCCGCCCGGTGGTGGTCCGGTGGATGCGGCGGGTATTCGGGGTCTCCTTCGTAGCTCTCGCGGGACGCCTCGCGGTGCAGAACCAGTAGACACAGCAGTGCGGGCCCCGGAATCCGAGGCCCGCACTGTCGATCGAGGAACTAGCCGCGGCGCGCGGCCACGGCGTCGGCCAACCGGTCGAGCTGGGTGGCGGTGGTGTTCCAGTCGATGCACGCGTCGGTGATGGACTGGCCGTAGGTCAGGTCGTCGGCCTTGCCGAGGGTCAGGTCCTGGCGACCCGCGACGAGGAACGACTCGAGCATCACGCCGACCACGCCCTGCTCGCCGGCGGCGATCCGGTCGGCGATATCGGTGACCACGTCGACCTGCTTGTTGTGGTCCTTGTTGCTGTTGCCGTGGCTGGCGTCGACGACCAGGCGCTGGGCCAGCGACGACTTCTCCAGGCGCAGCTTGGCCTCGGCGCAGGAGGCGGCGTCGAAGTTGGTGCCGTTGCTGCCGCCGCGCAGGATGACGTGGCAGTCGGGGTTGCCCGTGGTGCGGATCAGCGCGGAGCGCCCGTCCAGGTCGGTGCCGGGGAAGACGTGGCTGGCAGCGGCGGCACGCACACCGTCGACCGCGACCTGCACGTCACCGTCGGTGCCGTTCTTGATGCCGACCGGCATCGACAGCGCGCTCGACAGCTGACGGTGCACCTGGCTGGCGGCGGTGCGGGCACCGATCGCGCCGTAGGAGACGAGGTCGGCGATGTACTGCGGGGTGATCGGGTCGAGGAACTCGCACGCCACCGACAGGCCGAGGGCGGTGATGTCGACGAGCACCTTGCGACCGATGCCGAGGCCGGTGTTCACGTCGAACGAGCCGTCCAGGTGCGGATCGTTGATCAGACCCTTCCAGCCCAGCGTGGTGCGCGGCTTCTCGAAGTACACGCGCATCACGATGTGCAGCCGGTCGCTCAGCTCCTCGGCCTTCTCGGCCAGCTTGCGGGCGTATTCGAGCGCGGCGGCGGGGTCGTGCACCGAACACGGGCCGACGATCACCATGAGGCGGTCGTCGCCGCCGTTGAGCACGTCGACGGTGGCCTTGCGGCCCGCGCGCACGGTGTCGGCGAGGTCGTCGGTGATCCGGTGGACCATGCGGACCTCGGCGGGCGAGCGCAGGGGGCTGACGCTGAGCGTGCGCTGGTCGTCGAGATCGGAATGGCGTGAATCGACATCAGCTGCGGTGGTCATGAGAATGTGGGTCCTTTGCGTTGAGAGGCCGACCCACGGAAATCGCTACCGTCGAGCCGGGCGTTATCCGGCTCGAGGTGGAAGAAGTCAGCGCGCAGGGTCGCTGACCGGCCCACCCAGGGCCGGACCGCTAAACCAGAAATATGCGCGCTGCATGAGGGAACCTTACCACCGGCGAAAGAGCGGAAGGTGAGCTACGGTCGCCCGACGTGTGGACCGTCACATCGCGCCCCCGCGAACGGCTCGCGACGTTCGGGGGTCGAAGGCCGACGCGGGCGCTGTGAACAGCTGGAATACCGCCCCCGACGTTAGCGCCGGATGCTCGGCCGACCCTCGTGGTGGGGCGGCCGAGCACGAGTACCTGTTGATCAGCCCCACTGCCCGGGGACGTAGTCACCGGCGGGAGTGTGGGCGATCGCGTTGAGCCGGTTCCAGGCGTTGATCATCGCGATGGCGGCGATCAGACCGGCGATCTGGTCGTCGTCGTAGTGCTTGCGGACCTGGGCGAAGGTGTCGTCGCTGACGTGGCCGCCGTCGGCTGTGCGGGTCGCCTCCTCGGTGAGGGCCAGCGCGGCCCGTTCCGCCTCGGTGAAGACATTGGTCTCGCGCCACGCGGCGACCAGGTTGATCCGCACCGAGGATTCGCCCGCGTGGGCGGCGTCCTTGGTGTGCATGTCGACGCAGTAGCTGCAGCCGTTGATCTGCGAGGCCCGGATCTTCACCAGTTCGTAGGTGGCCTTCGGCAGCGGTGAATCGTCGATAACCTTGCCCGCCATGACCATTCGCTTGCTGAAACTCGCGGTGATGGGGTTGCCGTAGAGGTTGAAGCGCGCTTCCATGATGACTCCTTCGTCGTGGGGTTCACAGAGACGACGAGGCAGCCGCACACGGTGTGACATCGGCGCGTGTGACGCCGATCACCGAATCAGATCAGGCCGCAGAGCTTCTCGGAGAGTTCCCACAACTCGGCGGCGACCCGGCGATCCCGCGCCGAGCGCGCGCTGCCCGCGCGGGCGGGGTAGCCGCGCAGACCGAGGAAGCCGTCGGGACCGTAGAACGCGCCGGGCGCCACGGCGGCGGTGGCGGCGAACAGCGTCGGCAGCGCGCCCGCTTCGGCGGTGGGGGCGAGCGTGCGATTGCCCACCCACATGATCGCGTCCTGGATGGACTCGGTGTGCGACATGAGGTCGGTGGCGGCGTAACCGGGATGCGCGGCCACCGAGATCACCGCGGCGCCCTCACCCGCCAGCCGACGCTGGAGTTCGAAGGCGAACATCAGGTTGGCCAGTTTGGACTGGCCGTACGCCAGCCAGCGGTCGTAGCGACGCTGCTCCCAGTTGGGGTCGGCCAGATCGATCCTGCCGGTGCGATGCGCGACGCTCGACACCGTCACCACGCGATCGGTGATGCGGTCGAGCAACAGGTTGGTGAGCGCGAAGTGGCCGAGATGGTTGGTGCCGAACTGCATTTCGAAACCGTCGGCGGTGCGGCGCAACGGCAGGGCCATGACGCCGGCGTTGTTGATCAGCACGTCGACCCGCTCGATCGAGTCGGCGAAGGCGCGCACCGAATTCAGGTTCGCCAGATCGAGTTCACGCACTTCGGTGGCACCGGGCAGCCCTGCGGCCACCCGCTCGGCCTTCGCGGTATCGCGGCAGGCCAGGATCACGCGCGCACCCGCCGTCGACAACGCCCGCGCGGTGGCGGCGCCGAGACCGCTGTTGGCACCGGTGACGACGATCGTGCGGCCGGTTTGGTCCGGCAGGTTCGCGGTAGTCCACTTGCTCACTGGCGAAAGTGTAGCGACGCTGGGCGGATACGCGAATCGACAAGGGCCGGTACGGGGTTCGCCGCAGCGTCGCAGGTCATCAGGACTGCGCGAGGATCTCGTCATCGGTCATCGCCGCGACTTCCAGATACAGCGCGGCGACCGCGGCCAACCTGCCCGTGTCACCGGACTCGGCCTCCCGCTGCGACATGCGCGCGGCGAGACCTTCGACGGTGCGGGCGGTGAACAGGTCGGCGACGATGGTGTCGGGGGCGTCGAGCCATTCGCGGATGCGGGCCACGGCGGTGGTGGCGAGCACCGAATCGCCGCCGAGCGCGAAGAAGTCGTCGGTGACACCGATCTGCTCGGTGACCAGCACCTCGGCGATGACCGCGGCGAGCGCGCGTTCGAGATCGGTACGCGGAGCGACGAATTCGTCGGTGCCCTCACCCTTGTCGAGCACCGCGCGAATGGCCTTGCGGTCGGGCTTGGCATTGGAGGTGAGCGGCAACTCGGCCAGCAGTTCGAGCCGGGTCGGCACCATGTAGACCGGGACCAGTTCGGCGGTCGCGGCCAGCACCGTGTCGACATCGATGGCCGTGCCGGGAGTCGGCACCACCAGCGCCACCAGCTTCGGCGCGGCCGTGCCGACCACCGCGGCGACCGCGTGGCGGACACCGGGCACGGCGCGCAGCGCGCTCTCCACCTCACCCAGTTCCACCCGGTAGCCCCGGATCTTGACCTGGTGATCGGCGCGGCCGAGGAATTCCAGGCCACCGTCGGGCAGGTAGCGGGCCAGGTCGCCGGTGCGGTACCAGCGCAGACCCTCGTGGGTCACGAAGCGGTCGGCGGTGCGTTCGGGATCGCCGCGGTAGCCGGTGGCCACACCATCCCCACCGATCCACAGCTCACCACTGACCCAATCGGGGCAGTCGTTGCCCGCCGGGCCGACGACGCGGCACTGCACATTGCGCAACGGGGTGCCGTAGGGAACGGCGGTCCATTCGACCGGCACCCGCGCGTCGACGACCTCGCAGATGGTGGAGTGGATCGCGGTCTCGGTGGCGCCGCCGAGTCCGGCGAAACGGCTGTTCGGGGCCACCGCGGCCAGCCGTGCGGGCAGGGCTACGTCGACCCAGTCACCGCCGAGGATCACCGCGCGCAGCGAGGCAAGCGGCTGCGACTCGGTGCTCGGCGCGGCGGTGAGCAGCATGTCGAGCAGGCTCGGAACGCAGTTGAGCATCGAGATCTGGTGGCGGCGAACGAGTTCGACCCAGACGGCGGGGTCGGTGCGCTGCGCCTCGTCGACGGTGACCACCGCGCCACCGACGGCGAGCAGGCCGAAGATGTCGTAGACGGAGAGATCGAATTCGAGGGCCGACAGGCCGAGCGCGCGGTCGGCCGGGCCGAGGGCGAAACGTTCGTTGAGGTCGTCGATCGTGTTCATCGCGGCGCGATGGGACACCTCGACACCTTTGGGCTTACCCGTGGAGCCGGAGGTGAACAGCACATAGGCGATGTTCTCCGGGTCACCGAAGAGGGGGCGCGCCAACGGTTCCCGGTGTGTGCGGGCCTCGGCGAGGTCGATCGCGCGCACGTCGGGAATCCGTGCACCGCCGACCGTGAGCACGGCGAGGGCACCCGCGGTGCCGAGGATCTCGGCGCGACGAGCGGCAGGCTGATCGAACCCGATCGGCACGTACACCGCACCCGCCGCGAGCACCCCGAGCACCGCGACGATCTGATCGGGCCCCTTCGGCAGCTGCACCGCCACCGAATCACCCGGTGTCACACCGGCTTCCCGCAACGCACCGGCCACCGCGAGCGCGTCGGCGGCCAGCTCGCCGTAGGTCAGCTGCCCGGTCGGCTCCCACAGCACAGCGGGCGCGGACGGGTTGGTGGCAGCATTCGCGAAGAACCCGGTGTGCAACAGTCCGCCACTCACCGGCCCCCCGGTGGCGTTGACGCGCGCCCGAGTAGCTGCCTGCTCCACCGGGATTCGCACCCCGGCCTCGGCCTGCCACCCGGCTCCCCCGGTGAACCGAGCGCGTCCGGCCGCGTCGGCGGGCACCACCGGCGAGACCTGCTCGGTCTCCCTCGGCTGGGCACCGCCGGACTCCGACGAACCGGCCTCGGCGAACTCGGAAGGCTGGCCGCCGAGCCGTTCGATCGCTTCGATGTAGCGCGCGAACATGGCGTCGACCACGCCGGCGGGGAAGGCCGATTCGCGAATGTCCCAGTTCAGCAGCAGACCGCCACGGACCTCGGTGATCTGGGCGTCGAGCAGGACCTGCGGGCCCTGGGAGATGATCCAGACGGGGTCACCGAAGGTGGCGGTGACGGTGTCGGGGAAGAGTTCGCCGAGGTTGAGGGCGCTGGTGTAGACGATGGGAGCCAGCACCGGTTCCCCGCGATGACGGCCGAGATCGCGCAGGACCTCCAGACCCGAGTACGCCGAGTGCGCGCCCGCCTCGTGCAGGCGCTGCTGGAGGGCGCGGGCCCGGTCGGCGACGGTGGCGGGCTCGGTGACGTCGACTTCCAGCAGGACCGAGGAGGTGAAATCGCCGACGACGCCGTCCACCTGCGGGTGCACCGGTTCGCGGTGGAAGAGTGGCAGATTCAGCAAGAAGCGGCGCTGGGCCGACCAGCCGCCGATGGTCTCGGCGAACACCGAGGCCAGCGCCATCGCCGGGGTGATGCCCCGGGCGTGGGCAGCGTCGAAGACCTGGGCCTTGGCCTGCGGGGAGAGCCAGCGGTGCAGGCGGATCGTCCGGTTGGGCTCCGAGATGTGCTGGGCCAGCGGCAGTTCCGGCGCACCCGGCAGCTCGCTCAGGCGGTCCTGCCACCAGGCGCGGTCACGGGTTCGCTCGTCGGCGATGGCGCTCGCGCCCTGCCCTGCGCCCGCGACCGTGTCCGGCTGCTGGGTCGCGGTGCTGTCGTGGCGGTGCTCGGCCAGGTACTGACGGAACGTGTAGTCCTGCGGCGGTAGCTGTTCGCCGTGGTAGAGCCGGGCGAGGTCGGTGATGAGGATGCGATAGCTCATCGCGTCGGCGGCGAGCATGTCTACGTCGAGGTGCAGGCGGGTGCGGCCGTCGGCGAGACGGGTGAGCGCGATATCGATCACCTGGCCGTCCTCCACCGCCATCCGCTGATGCGTGCGCGCGCCACGCAGCTCCTCGAGCCGCCGCTGCGCCTCGACAGCTGGTACCTCGCGCAGATCGGTCACGCCGAACACCGCGCGACCGGGCCGGTCGAGCGTCTGCTGGGTGCCGTCGGGCAGGAACCGGGTGCGCAGCATGGGATGGCGCGACAGCAGCTGCCCGACCGCCTGCTCGAGCCGCTCGGGATACACGTCGGCGCCGTCGAATTCGACGTAGAGGTGCGCCGCGACGCCACCGAGTTCCTGCGCGTCGGAGCGTCCGATCCAGTACGCGTGCTGCATGGGGGCGAGGGCGAACGGCGTGCCGTCGTCGGGAACGATCGCCGGTTCGCTCGCGGCGGTGTCGTCCGTGGGTGCGGCGTGCCCGGCGGCCGAGTCGACGGGGCCCGGTCGGACACCGTCTGGCAAGTCCACGAGGTTCGGGAGAGCTGCCGAGTCGACGACGCCCGGTAGGGCACCGTCTAATGACAGGTTTTCGGGGTCGGCCCCGTTGAGGAGGGCGTACCAGGCGTCGACCGTGGGGTGGGCGGCCAGGAGCGCGAAGTTCACGGCGATGCCGCGTTTGCGCCAGGCGCCCGCGAGCTTCATGGTGCGGATGGAGTCGAGACCGAGCTGGATCAGATCGTCGGCCCCGGCGACGGCATCGGGGGTGATGTCGAGATGGCGGGCGATCGCGGCACGGATCTCGGTGCGGTCGATCCCGGCGCCGCCTGCGGGTGCTGTCTGCATCTGCCGATCACTCCTTGCTCGCCGCCCCGTCACGGGGCGAATTCGGTACTCCCCGGCGGCAGCCTACTCCATTGAGATAGGGTTGCCTAACCTATGCAGCAATATCTGCGGTCCGACCGCGGCGAACCTGCGGCAGCAGCCGCCGAAATCCAGTGAGGCAGTACGTGACATCGGCAACCGGCCACCGCGATGGCTATGTCCCCTTTCCCGAAGCCGCCGCGCGGGAGTACCGAGGCGCGGGCTACTGGACCGGGCGCACGCTCGGCGACCTCCTGCGCGACACCGCGCGGAACCGCCCACACCGACCCGCCGTGCTCAGCGACGCCGGTACGCGGACCTATGCCGAACTCGACGCCGCCGCCGATCGGATGGCGCACGGGCTGCTCGCCCTCGGCATCGCTCCCGGCGACCGCGTGATCGTCCAGCTGCCGAACATTCCCGAGTTCGCGACGGCCCTGTTCGGCGTGCTGCGCGCGGGGATCATCCCCGTCCTCACACTGCCCGCGCACCGCCGCGCCGAGATCGAACACCTGGCCGCGCTGTCCGAAGCGGTCGCCTACCTCATCCCCGACCGCCTCGGCGACTTCGACTACCGCGAGCTGGCCACGACCGTGCGCCAGGCGGTGCCGAGCCTGCGCCATGTCCTGGTCGCAGGCGATCCGGACCAGGGCAGTGGCGCCACGGCCGGGTTCCTCGCCCTCGATTCGGTTGCTCGCGAAGGTGATTCGCTGCCCGAGGTCGACCCGTCCGACATCGCGGTGATGCTGGTCTCCGGCGGCACCACCGGCCTGCCGAAGCTGATCGCGCGCACCCACGACGACTACGTCTACAACGCGACCGCCAGCGCCGCGGTCTGCGAACTCACCCCCGACGACGTCTACCTCACCACCCTGCCCGCGGCCCACAACTTCCCGCTGGCCTGCCCCGGCATCCTCGGCACCATCGCGACCGGCGGCGCCGTCGCCTTCACGCTCGACCCCAGCCCCGAGGCCGCCTTCGCCGCGATCGAGCGGCACCGGGTGAGCGTCACCGGCGTCGTCCCGCCGCTGGCCCAATTGTGGAGTGCGGCGGTGGATTGGGAAGACGCCGACCTGAGCTCGCTGCGCCTGCTCCAGGTGGGCGGTGCGCGCCTGGCCGAGGTGAACGCACGCGAGGTCGAGCCCGCGCTGGAGTGCACCCTGCAGCAGGTGTTCGGCATGGCCGAGGGGCTGCTCAACTACACCCGTCTCGACGATGACAAGGAACTGGTCTACACCACCCAGGGCCGACCGCTGTCCCCCGCCGACGAGCTGCGCGTCGTCGACGCCGACGGCAACGACGTGGCCGAGGGCGAGGAGGGCGAACTGCTCACCCGCGGCCCCTACACGTTGCGCGGGTATTACCGTGCGCCCGAACACAATGCGCGCGCCTTCACCGCCGACGGCTTCTACCGCAGCGGCGACCTCGTCCGACAACTACCCAGCGGCCACCTCGTCGTGAGCGGCCGGATCAAAGACGTCATCAACCGCGGTGGCGAGAACATCTCCTGCGACGAACTCGAGGAGCACCTGCTCGCCCACCCCGCCGTCCGCCATGCCGCCGCGGTCGGCCTGCCCGATGCCTCGCTGGGCGAGAAGGCCTGTGTGGTCCTCGTCGTCACCGGCGAACTGCCGACCCTCGGCGAGATCAAGGTCTTCCTCACCGAACGCGGCCTCGCCACCTACAAGCTCCCCGACCTGATCCGCCGGGCGGACGCCCTGCCGATCACCGCGGTCGGCAAGATCGACAAGAAGGCCCTGCGCGCCTCACACAGCTGACACCGGAAACGCGATACGGCGGCCCGCCCCGAAAGGGTGAGCCGCCGTATCGAATCCGATGTCAGGCTTTGAACGCCTTGACCACGTAGGGCGCCACGCTGCCCAGCTTCTCGCAGGTCTCCTCGAACTCACGCTCGGGACGCGACTGGCCCACGATCCCCGCACCGGCGCGCAACCACGCGCCCTCGCTGGTCTGGTAGATCGCCCGCAGCACCAGCGTCGCCTCGAGCGCGCCGGTCGGCGAGACACACACCACCGCACCGGAATACAGCCCACGCGGGTCGTGATCGTTGCGGAACACCGAGTCGACGCCCGCGCGCTTGGGGATACCGGAGGCGGTCACCGACGGGAACAGGACTTCGAGGGCATCCCACGCGGTGCGGTCGGGCGCCAGGGTGCCGCGCACGGTGGACGCCAGGTGCTGCACGCTGCCGCGCTCGCGCACCGCCATGAAGTCGGAGACCGCGGACGTGCCGGGCACGGCCACCTCGGTGATCTCGGCGAAGGACGTCTGAACCGAGATCGCGTGCTCCACGATCTCCTTCGGGTCGGCGAGCAGGTCGGCGCGGGCGGCGTCGTCGGCCTCGGCCCCGAGCCCGAACGCCCGCGTACCCGCCAGCGGTTCGGTGGTGACGATGCGATCGTCGTCGACCGAGGCCACCAGTTCGGGGCTGAACCCGGCCGCTTCGAGCCCACCCAGCCGCAGCAGGAACGAACGGGCGGGGGTGTTGCCGGCCCGGCCGAGGCGATAGGTCGCCGGCACGTCCACCGGGAACGGCAGGTCGACCTTGCGGGAGAGGATCACCTTCTGATAGCTGCCGGAACGGATTTCGGCGACGGCCTTGGCCACGCGCCCTTCGTAGTCGGTCGGGTCGGCGCGGACGTCGATCGGCGTCGCGGTGGGCAGCTCGGCATTCTGCGAGCCGGCGATCAGGTCGTGGATGTCGCACGCCTCACTCGGGGTGGCGCCGCTGATCCGCACGCCGGTGGCGTCGACGCGCACCTCGATCCGCGGGATCATCAGGTGCGCCAGCGAGGTCAGCGGATTGAGGTAGTGGGTCGCCGCCAGCGAGTAGGCGCAGAACTCGAATCCGATCCAGCCGTAGGCATTACGGCCGTCGAGCGGCAGCGCGGCCAGCGCGGCGTCGATGGCCGTAGCCGGGCTGCCGGTCCAGGCGCGAGCGGTGGTTTCACCATCCCAGACGGTGCGCAACTCGCCGGCATCGAGTTCCACACTGCCGAGCGGGTCGGCGGCGAACACCCACACACCGGGCTGTTCGTACATCACGTACTCACCGAATCGATCCGAGATGGCCAGGCGTGCCATCGCTGCCGCGGGGTCGGTTACATACTCCACCCGCACGGGTTGTTCCGTCGACGACAACGATCCTCCAAGGTAAAGCTGACCTAACTATTCTGAGTTAGGTTAGCATTACCTCGCCGTTAGAGCAGACCGGTGTTGGGTATTCTTCACCACTTCCGCGCTATCGAGCAAATAGCCAGCACCGTCGCACACGCCGGATATCGCGTTGCCCGCACACGCCGCGCAACGCGCTGTGGACCAAGTTCGATACACCGAACCGTATCTGCGGCTTGAATGGAGCAATGATCGACACAGGTGGGCGGAGCGGCCCGCAGGCAGACTCGGTAGTCGCCCTCGTCGACGCGGCCTCCGCCGTCGAACGGGAAGTGATCGGCGACTGGATCGCCCGCGGTGGTCTCGGTGCGGAGATCGACACCACGGCCCCGGTGACCCAGCTCGACCTCGACGCCAAAGCCATCACCAAGCGACTCGTCGGCAGGCACGACGACCCGCTGGTGGTGCCCGTCCGGGTGCTGTGGCTGCCGCCCGAACGTGACGGCGTGCGCCGGGTGACCTTCGCCGATCTGGCGATGCTCACCAATCCACGCAAGCCAAACCGGCTGGTTCAGCGCAGACTGCTGCGCACCGAACCCGACCGCCACCGCGTGCTCGTCGGCGCTCCCGCCCGGCTCAGCGCCCTGCGCGCCAACAATCCCGAGGCCGCGGCCCTGCTGCGCGCCGGCTCGGCCGACCCGTTCGCGCGCGCGGTGGTGCGCGCCGCGGTGGTCGCGCTCGAACGCGCCGAACGCACCGTCATCGGTGATCGGTACAAGGTGCCCCAGCTGGTGGCCGAGGAGATCCTCGACTCCCCCGAATTCCAGCGCAAGCTCGACTACATCGCCGACGAGATCGGCTCCGAACCCGACCAGGTGTATCGCAACGCGGAGCGGGCACTGCGCGAACTGGTCGCCGCGCAGAGCAGGCTGGTCTCGGACCTGTTCACCCAGGCGATGCGCCCGGTACACGCCTCGACCTGGAAGGTCGACACCGATCTGGGCGGCCTCGACGCGCTGCGCAAGCTCAACCGCAAACACCCACTGGTGTTCCTGCCCTCGCACCGCTCCTATGTCGACGCGTTCGTCCTCGGTGACGTGCTGGCGCGCAACGATTTTCCGCCCAACCACGTGATCGGCGGCGCGAACCTCAACTTCTGGCCGATGGGACCGATCGCCCGACGCACGGGCACGGTGTTCATCCGGCGCAGCTTCGGCGACGACGAGGTCTACAAGGCGGTCGTCGAGGAGTACTTCGCCTATCTGCTGGCCAAGCGATTCAATATGGAGTGGTACTTCGAGGGCGGGCGCACCAGAACGGGGAAGCTTCGCCCGCCGCGCTACGGACTACTCAATTATCTCGCCGCCGCGGTGCGTTCGCGGCGCGTCGACGATGTGATGCTGGTGCCGGTATCGATCACCTACGAGCGGCTCAACGAGCTCGGCGCGATCGCCAGCGAACAGGCGGGCGGCACAAAGAAGGCCGAGGGCATCGGCTGGCTGGCGAAATACGTTCGCCTTCAGCAACATTCGGCCGGACGCGTGTATGTGCGCTTCGGCGCGGCGATTTCGGCGCGGGAACGGCTCGGCGTGCACGGCGACCCGCTGGATCTGCGGCCCGTGACCATTCCGCTGCGCGACGCCGAGACCGGAACGGCCAGCACCCCTGATGAGACCGAACTCGCCGCTGCCGAGCACAAAGCCGTGCAGCGCTTGGCCTTCGACGTCGCCGTCGGGATCAACGAGGTCACCCCGATCACCGTCAACGCGCTGGTCACCCTCGCCCTACTCGGCGTGCACGTACGCGCGCTCACCCTCGGCCAGGTGCGTACGGTGCTCGACCCGGTGCTCGCCTATATCGCCGGGCGCGGGCTGCCCAGCGGCGAACTCTCCACGCTGCGCGATGAACAGGGCCTGCGGGTGGTGCTCGAGCAGCTCGCGCTGGCGGGCGTGGTCACCGTGTATCGCGGTGGGCTGGAACCGGTCTACGCGATCGAACCCGGCGCGCATCTCGAGGCCGCCTTCTACCGCAACAGCGCGGTGCACTGGTTCGTCAACCGCGCCATCCTCGAACTGGCCGCGCTGACCGCGGTGGAGCAGCCGGGCGACGACCCGCTGCGGGCGGCGTGGAAGGCGGCCTTCGCGCTGCGCGATCTGCTCAAGTTCGAATTCTTCTTCCCGGAACGGCAGGAGTTCGCCGCGCAGATCATCGAGGAAGTGCGCCTCATCGTGCCCGAATGGGACGAGCACACCCCCGACGACCGGCTCGATCGCCAATTCCTCGGTGCCGTCACCGAATCCGGGTTCGTGATGGCGCACCGGGTGTTGCGCTCGTTCTTCGACGCGCAGTTGGTGGTGGCCGAGCGGCTGGTGGCCCGCCCTGCCGACGAGCCGATCGATCGCAAGGAGTTCATCGACGAGTGCGTGGCGGTCGGCAAGCAGATGCTGTTGCAGCAGCGACTGCACAGCCCGGAATCGGTATCGTCGGAACTGTTCACCAGCGCGTGGAAACTGGCGGGCAACCACGGCCTCATCGCGCCCGCCGCCCCGGGTGCGGAGGCCGAATTGCGCGACAAGAGACAGGAATTCGCCGACCGACTGCGTGAGCTCGGCGACCGCATCGCCCGCGCGGCCTCGCTCGACCCGTCGAACAGGAACACGAACTGATGAGCTCACTCGCCGAAGCCGTGGCCGCGATCCGATCGGGCCCGCAGGGCGCACAGGTCGCCGCGGTGTTCGATTTCGGCGGCACCGTCGTCGACGGTCTGCCACGACGTGGGTTGGCGCGCAGAGCGTCGCGCCGAGGCGAGCGCCGGCCGGCCACCCTGCTCGGCGGCATCCAGCGCGGCGGCAACGACGGTGACTACAGCCGCTTTCTGCACGCCGTGGAGCAGTCGTGGGCGGGCGTCGCTGAATCCGAGCTGGATCGGCTGGGTCGCAAGGCCTTCGCCGAGCAGATCTACGGGCGGCTGTTCCCCGAGGCATGGGAGCTGGTTCAGGCGCACCGATCGGCCGGGCACACGGTGCTCCTGGTCAGCGAGCTCACGCGGTTCCAGGTCCAGCCGGTCGCCGAGCGACTCGGCATCGACACCGTGCTGTGCACCGAACTCGCCGTCGAGGACGGTGTCCTCACCGGTCACCCCGCGGGCGCCCCGCTGTGGCGCAGCGCAAAGGCGACGGCGGTAGTCGAATTCGCCGCGAACCTGGAGGTCGGCTACGTCTATGCCGACAGCGTGACCGACCTGCCCCTGCTGGAACTCGCCACGCGGCCGACCGTGATAAACCCCGACCCCGCCCTGGCCGCGATCGCCATCGGCAACGACTGGCGCACCCTGACCTTCCGCCCGCGCCGAGCCCCACGCCCCGTCGACTACCTGCGCACCGTCGCCGGTTTCGCCGGACTCATCGGCGGCGCGCTGATCGGCGTACTCCGCAAGTCCTACACCGGACGACGCCAGTCGATGGCCGACGCGCTCATGCACGACGCCACCACCGCCACCCTGCGCGCGATCGGCGTCCAACTGCGCGTGGTCGGCGCCGAGAATGCCCGCGCGCCCAGGCCCGCGGTCTTCCTCTTCAACCATCAGAGCCAGTTCGACGTGATCATCGTCCCGAAGGTCCTCGACGGCGCGGTGACCGGCATCGGCAAGAAGGAACTCGCCAACCACCCGCTGTTCGGCCCGCTGATGCGGTTCGTCGGGGTCACCTTCATCGACCGCACCGATACCGAGCGCGCGAAAGCCTCACTGGCCCCGGTGGTCTCGACCCTGCGTGCCGGGCTCTCGATCGGGGTCGCGCCGGAGGGAACCCGTTCGTTCACCCGTGGCGTCGGGCCGTTCAAGAAGGGCGCCTTCCATATGGCCATCCAGGCGGGCGTGCCGGTGATTCCGGTGGTGATCCGCAACGCGGGCGAGATCGCCTGGCGGGATTCACCGATCGCCCGGTCCGGCACAGTCGATGTCGCGGTGCTGGCGCCGATCGACGTCTCCGGCTGGGACCCGGCCGACATGGACGCCGAGGTGGAGAGCGTTCGGCAGCTGTTCGAGCACACGCTGCTGAACTGGCCCGAACCCGAATTCCACTGAAAGACTTGACCCCAACCATAGTTCGGGTTTGATGATGGTCTCACCACCGAATGAGGGAGAACATCATGACCACCGCCGCCTCCACCACCTACACCGTTCCCGCGCTGAACCGGCCCGTCGCCGTGCTCGGCGCCGCTGCCGCCGCCGTAGTGCTGAACCTGATCGTCTGGGCCATCGGCGCCGCGGCGGGCGGGTCGTTCATCATGACCGACCAGGGCAAGGCTTCCAGCGTCGCGCCCGGCGGGGTGATCGTGATGTCGGCCGTACCGCTGCTGATCGGACTGACCGTCGCGGTGCTGGTGTCCTATGTATGGACCGGCGTGCTGCGGACCGCCGCCGTGGTCGGATCGGTGCTGTCGATCGGGACCATCGCGCTGACCGTGGCCACCGACTTCGACACCGCCTCCACCATCGCCCTCTCGGTGATGCACGTGGTGCTGGTGCCGATCATCGTGATCGCGCTCGAAGGTGTGCGTCGCGGCATCACCGCCGAGTGACCCACAGCGAAAGGCCCCGCCGAGATTCGGCGGGGCCTTTCGCGTAGAGCACTTATACCGAGCGGCCGAACAGCAATTTCCACGGCATGAGTGCCGATTCGAGCTGCACCTTCAGGCTCATCTTCGACGCGCCGACGGTGCGCTCCTCGAAGCGGATCGGCACCTCGGCGATCGTGTAGCCCTTCTTGATCGCGCGGTAGTTCATCTCGACCTGGAACGAATAGCCGTTGCTGCGGATCGAGGCCACGTCGATCGCGCGCAGGGTGTCGGCCTTCCAGGCCTTGAAACCGGCGGTCGCGTCCTTCACCCCGAGGCGCAGGATCAGGTTCACGTAGAAGTTGGCCCAGGCCGACAGGGCCTTGCGGTACCACTTCCACTCCTCGGCGGTGGAACCGCCGGGTACATAGCGCGACCCGAGCGCCACCCCGACGTCGTCGGAACTCAGCTTCTCCAGCATCGACGGAATCACCTCGGCGGGGTGCGACAGATCGGCGTCCATCTGGATCACCACGTCGGCGCCCTCGTCGAGTGCGGCCGTGATGCCCGCGATGTAGGCGCGGCCGAGGCCGTCCTTCTCGGTGCGGTGCAGCACACTCACGACATTCGGCAGCTCAGCGGCCAGTTTGTCGGCCACGTCACCCGTGCCGTCGGGTGAATTATCATCTACTACCAACACGTGCAGATCCGACACCGGCAGAGCCGTCAGCCGCTCCACAGCCACCGGCAGATTTTCCCGCTCGTTGTAGGTCGGCACAACAACGGTAACCCTCAAGGGTCGCCCTCCCTGCTCACCTGGATAGCCCCGCGGCCCAGGATGCGGGCACGTGGCATGTCATCGATTCGTTATGACCGTACTCGATGGTCCTGACGCTTTCCTGAGTGGCCGGGCGGCGCTCACCACAGCCGACTCGCGTGGACCAGCGCGTCGATGATCAATCCGAGGCCGAACACGACGAAGAGCACCCTGATCGCCGGCGGCCCGAAGCGGGTGATGCCTCGCACGAGCAGGCGGTATACCCGCCGCGAACGCGGTGTCCGGCGCATCGCCAGCGCGAGCACGACCAGCGGCAGCAGCAGGGCGATCACGCAGTAGCCCGCCACGATCACCGGCCACACCACCGGCAGCGGCCGTTGGGCCGACAGCAGCGCGAGGGCCGCGAGGTAGGGCACCGAGGTCGGCACCTTCGCCAGCCCCAGCGTGAAGCCGATCACGCCCATCAACCACGGACGCTTTCGCACCGGCTCGACCCAGCGACCGCCGGTGGACGCGGTGGTCTCCACCGGCAGCGCGGCCACCGCGACCAGCGCGAGGCCGATCACCAGCTCGCCCCGGTACCGCAGGGTGGGGGTCAGTTCGAAGTCGAGGAGCCGGACCAGGAAGTCGATGCCGAGCACGGTGCACACACCGAAGGCCACCGAGATCGCGAAAACGCCGCCGAGGAAGCTGAGCACCCCGGTCATCGGCGAGCGCCGGGTCAGCCTGGCGTCGGCGACCACGGCTGTGGTGATCGCCACCAGCAACACGTCGAGCGCGTCGAGCAACGCGAACCCGAGCAGGGCCAGCAGTCCATACCCATCCATGACACGGCCGACCCTACTCGCCGGTCTGATTTCGGGCACCGGCCCGGCAGTCACACCAGCACCACGCGACACCACAGCGAAAGTCTTTGACCTGCGCGATCTCGAGATCGATCCTGTCATCTGGACAGGATTCCCCCACAAACGGCGCTGGGTGGTTACGCTTTTCGCACCGGCCGTGCCGGGATCCGCGATCGTGAAGGGGCAGACATCGTGGCAGAAATGTCTTTCGACCCGTCAGCGCTCGACGCTTATCAGCGTGCGGCAGCTCGGGTTTCCGAACTACTCGGCACAGCGGCCGCAGAGACGACAACCGCGGCCGGGGTCGACCTGTCCGGGCTCGGCGTGCTCGGACGTGAGTTCGCCGCCGCCTGGACACAGGCCGCGGGCGAGCACGCGTCGACGCTGAGCACAGCGGGCAATCTGGTCGACGCCTATCAGGACATCCTGAATCGCTACGGCGCCAGCGTGACCGGGATCGACACCGGGCTGGCGGGCGACCTGCGGGCAGTCGAAAGTGAGGTGGCGTGATGCGTGCCAAGTCGTTGATCACCGAGACCACGGTGAGCACGATCACCCCCGCCGAAGCCGAGGCGAAGATCGAGCCGGTGATCGCGCTGCTCGAAGTGCCGCTGCTCGAATTGCGGAGATCGTTGGGCAGCAATACTTCCGCCGATCCCGACGCCTCGGTGGTCGCCGCGCTGAACTCGGCCTCCCTCGCGACGACGGCTACCGAGGACCCCCATCGACTCGGGCTGTACGCGCTCGAGTCGACCGACACAGCGGCACCGGCCACCCCCTCGCTGCGACAGACCGCGACCGAGGTCTCGGCCGCGGCCGATCGCGGGACTCAGTTGAGTTCCTTACTCGGACAGGCACATTCGACGCAGTCGACCGCGGCCGCCAAGGTCGACGCGATCATCGCCGACTTCCGGGCCAAGGCGAAGAAGGCCGCGCCCGCGGTGAACGAGAACAACCTCGACGCCATCGTCGCGCTGGCCGAGGAGGCCATTTCGGAAGCGGTCGGGGTGGTGGGTAATGCCAGCACCGAGATGGATCAGTACACCCGAGACACCAAGGGACTCACCAGCGATCTCGGGGGGACCAACGGGGTGACCGTGCCCCCCGGCGCGACGGAGGTGGCGCCGGGGGTCTACGTGCTCGGCACCGGCGGGTCCGACACGTCGTCATGGGACGACTCCTCGTGGGATGACGAGGACGACAACGTCGATCCGGCGACAGCCGCCCAGATCGCGTTGCAGGAGGCGTTGATCGACGGTGGGGTGTCGCTGGGGACCGCGGCGATCGACGCCGGTGTCACCTTCGGAACGCACCTGATCGACAAGATCGCCGAGGTCGCGATGCACGGGATCGACGCGGGAACAGACCTGGCGACGACCGGAATCGACACGCTCGCCGCGAATGCCGCCGGGACCGAGGGCACCACGTCCACCACCCCGGCGGGCACCATGCCCACCTCGCCGTCGACCAATGGCGGCGGGACCGGCACGAGCACCTTGTTCGGCGGACTGAACGGCGGCACCGGCGGTACCGGGGGCAGCGGCACCGGGGCCGGGGCGAACAACGACGGTGGCGCATCGTCGAAGCCCGCCGCACCCGCACCCGCCGCGCCGTTCCAGTCGAACCAGACACCCAAAGTCGAACAGCCACAGCAGGCTCCGAGCGCGCCCGCGCCCGCCCAGCAGCCGGTGCAGGGCGGGGTGGTTCCGCCCGGTAGCCGTCCGCAGCAGGATCAGGAGACCGAAAAGCCCTCCGCCGCGCCCAGACACGGTCAACCGGGAGTCGTCCCGGCGCCGGCGTAGGAACCGGCGATGGACAATCCGTTCGGTGCCTACTTCGCGTCGCCGGACGCTACGACGCCCGGTCGCCGTCGCCCGCAGGGCAAACGGCGACGCGGGCGACGGCGCGAAGCGGAACCACAGACGATCGGCACGAACCCCGAGACCTGGCCGCCACCCGACCCGGAACCGTTCGACAACACCGACCCGTTCCAGCCCGCACCCGCCCAGCCGATATATCGCACCCCCGTCGACGACGACGGGTTCACCGGCGACTGGAACGACTGGAACGACGGCGACGTGCCCGCGGAGGCGCCGCGCGGCGACGACGTCGATTGGAACGACTGGGCCACCACCACAGCGTCCGAACAGAGCGGCGACCACGTCGAGATGCCGGTGTTGCCGCGCCTCAAGGACTTCGGCGGCGGCGGTCAGGTCGCCCGGCGCCCGCGCAAGAACTACGACGACGAGCGCTACGACGACAGCGGCGGCCGGGCGAAAGCCGCCGCCGCGATCAAGGGTGTCGTCGGCGCGCTCGCCTTCGTGGTCGTCCTCGGGGTGGCCGCCACCATCTTTCTCGGCCCCGGCGACAAGTCGAATACCACCACCCAGGCCGCCGTTCCCGGTTCGCGGGCGACCACGTCCACCGTGGTTCCGCCGCTGCCCGCCCACGCCCTGTCCGGCTGCGAGTCCTTCCGCACCCCCTCGATCACCATCAGCGCCGAGCGCGGCGACACCGCCAGCCCCGAGGGCGCCATCCTCGGTTTCGAATACAGCTACTACGTCGACCGCGACGCCGCGAAGGCCCGGTCCTTCGTCACCGACAACGCCCACGTGGGCAGTGCGTCCGCGCTCGCCGAAGGCATCGGCTCGCTCCCGCTGGACGTCAAATACTGCGTCCACATCACCAAGGCCGACGCCGCCGACCCCACCCTCTGGAACGTCACCATCCACCAGAAATGGCCGGGCGACGCCACCACCGAGAAGATCAACCAGGTCATGCGCACCACCGAGGTCACCGCGGGCCGCCACCGCATCACCAGCATCGACCACCGCATCTGAGCACCGGCCCGCGTGGATCGAACTCGTGGCGACCGGTCTCGCCGGTCGTGGAAATACGGCATGACCTGCGATGGACATGCCCGTGCGGAGGCGAACCCGCCCCGCACGATCACGTCGAACGTCGTCATCGAGGTCGGACCGCCGTCGGTCGCCGCATCATCAGCACGCCGATGGCGATGACCGCGATGCCGCGCGGGGCCTCGTAGATGAAGCCGGAGATGCCCGCCGTCGCTGGAATCGGGAGGAAGAACCCGACCATCCCGACGAGTGTCAGCAGGGCGATCGGGCGTGGGACGGTGGCGTTGCGCAGCATGCTCGCGCCCAGCAGGGCCATGCCGATCAGCATTACCGCGCCGCCGATGCCGTTGAACAGCGCGAAGGCGGTGGTGCCGATCATGTTGTCGTTGTCGGCGATCAGGTGGGCGGTGGCGGGATCGGTGGCGAACGGGTAGGCGACGAAGAGTTCGACGGTGAGATGACCGGTCGCGGTGACGATGTTGCCGATCAGGTAGCAGAGCACGCCGATGAATCCGACCGGGCCGAGCCGTGGCCGCATCCACACGTACATGCCGGGCAGACCGAGGACGAGCGCGATGGTGCCGAGCCCGATCAGGATCTGCGCGATCGGCGTGCCCGGACTGGTGAGCGCTTCGACGGAGTGCCCTTTGCGCGCGACGATGGGATGCAGGGTGCCGCCCGTGATGCACAGAGCACCGGCGATGGACAGCGCGGCGCCGCTCAGGCGCAGTAAAGTCGCGCGAGAAGGACTACCGGTCGCGGTTCGCTTCGCGCGCGTTGCGGGGGTTGCCAGGAGGGTTTCGGTGTTGGTCATGAACCTAGAGTCGACCGAAGCGCTGGTGTGACGCTGGTGCGCGAATGGTTCGACGCGAACCGGCCCACGGTCGCGGTGCTCGGCCCGCTGCAGGTGTGGGGGCCCGACGGCATCCGGATCGAAGTGCCCGCGCGCAAGCACGCCGAACTGCTGGTCATCCTCGCGGCCGAACGCACCGCGCGCAGTCCGGATCACCTGTGCGAGCTGCTGTGGCGCGGCACGCCGCCCGAGAGTGCCGTGGTCACCCTGCAGGGGTATGTCTCACGGTTGCGCAAAACGCTGAGACCGCTGCCGGACCTGCGCATCGACACCGTGGCCGGCGGCTACGCGCTGCGCTGCGCCGGCACGGGCACCGACCTCGACCTGCTCGACGTGCTCTCGCGCGAAGCGCGCGCGGCGTGCGCCGACGGCGACCTGGAACACGCCGTCGCGCTGCTCGACCGGGCACTGGGGCTGTGGCGGGCCGAGGCGCTGCCCGAGATCTCCGACATCGTCGAGCTCGCGCCCGAACGCACCCGGCTCGGCGAGCTGCGCTCGGATCTGGTGGAGCTGCGCGCGGAGGGGCTGCTCGCGCTCGGGCGCGCCCGAGCCGCCGTCGCGTCGCTGAGCGAGGAACACGAGCGCCACCCGCTCCGGGAATCGACCGCCCGCCTGCTCGCGCTCGCGCTGCGCGATGCCGGCCGGGTACCGCAGGCGTGCGACGTCCTGGCGCGATTGCGGCGCGATCTGCGCGAGGAGTTCGGGCTCGACCCCGCGCCGGACACGGTCCGGGTGGAGGTCGAGATCCGTGATCCGCCCCGGTCGCCCGCGCCGGTGACCGGTTCGCGGCTGGTCGGGCGGGCGGGGATCGCCGCGATCCTCGATCGCGCGTGGAGCGAGTCCCGGCGGGGACTGAACGTCGTGACGGTGCGTGGCGCGCCGGGCCTCGGCAAGACCGCCGTGGTCGAGGACGCGCTGCGCCGCCACGGCGGAAACGGGTACTTCACCGCGGGGGTCGACGGCGTCGGCGCCGCCATGGCGACGCTCACCCCGTGGCTCGACCAGCTCGCCCTGGCGGGCCACGCGGTGCCGCCCCTGCCGACCGCCCGCTCGCTGGCGGCTCTGTTCGCCGCCGTTGCGCGTGAGTCCGGACCCCTCGTCGCCGTGATCGACGACGCGCAATGGGCTGATCTCGACTCGCTGCGGATGATCGCGGGAGCCGTGCGGGTGCTGCGCGCGCATCCGGTGCTGGTGCTGCTCACCGTCCGACCCGAACCCCTCGCGCCGGAACGGGATTCGCTGCTGCGGGTGCTGAGCTCGGCGGGCGCGCATGTTCTCGTCGACCTGCCGCCGCTGCCGAGTGCCGCGATCGGCGAACTGGTGGACGCCGAACTCGCGGGCGGTGGCGGCGCGATCGCTGATGCCGGGACGCGCGCGCAGATCGTCGCCCGCAGTGCCGGCAGCCCCCTGCTCGCCGCGCAACTGTGCGGGCTGGTCCGCGCCGGTCGCCCGCTCGCCGGCGCGGTGGGTGAGATCACCACCGCGACCCTGGCGACGGTGTCGGCGGCGGCTCGGGAGCTGGCCGAACTGCTGGCCGTTCTCGGCGCGCGCGTCCCGGTCGGTGTGGTCGCGACCGCAGCCGCCCCCGGTTTCGACGCGAAGGTCGCCGAACTCGTCACCGCCCGCGTCGTCACCCACACCGACGACGCGATCGTCTTCGCGCACGACCTGGTGCGGACCGCCGTACTGACCGGGGTCGGCGCCGAGCGAAAAGCCCTGCTGCACAAGCGCGCCGCCGAGGCGCTCGCCGCTCGGCGTCCGGACGCGACCGCGCAGCGGGCACTGCACCTGAGCGCGGCGGCCCTGGATTGTCTCGACCGCCCGGCCGCGCTCGCCTGTCTGGCCGCGGCGCGGGAGGCGCTACGTTGTGGCGCGGCGCAGGACTGCGTCGAATTCGCGACCCGAGGGTTGCGCCATCTCGACTCGAACGACCCGGCCCCCGGCATCGAACTCGAACGGCTGGCAGGTCAGGCATACCATCGTCTCGGCCGCTACGACCTGGCCGAGGCCCATTTCGACCGGGCCGCGCGGTTGTGCGCGACGCGCGGTGACCAGGCGGAGCTGGCGCGGACCGCACTGATGGCGGCGCCGCGCGGCGCCGCCGGGTACTTCTCGGGATACGGTGTGGTGCTGTCGGGTTCGTCCCGGTTGCGTGCTCAGGCACTCACCCATCGGCTGAGCCTCGACGCCGATCTCGTCGCGGAGATCCAGGCGATGGAGGCCGTCGACCGTGCCGTCCACGGCCTCGCGGGTGACCTCGACGCCCTCGCCGAGGCCCGCTCGCGCAGCGCCCCCGGCTCGTCGTCGCGCGCGCAGGTGCTGCTCGCCGAGTTCGTGTGCTCCTGGAGTCCGTCGACGGTTGCCCAACGTCAGAAGATCGCCGAGGAACTGGAGGAACTGGCCGGTCACGATCGGGAGGCCAGGGCCACCGCGATCCACCTGCGCCGCGTCTGCGCGTTGGAGGCGGGCGAGCTGCGCTCGGTCCGGTGGCTGTCGGCGGAATTCACGCGCCTGGCCGCCGATCACGGCACCGATCTGGCCGCGACGCAGCTGTGGTGGCAGGTGATGCTCGCCGTGCTGCGCGGCGACTACGACGAATCACGCACGCTGATGACCCGTTTCGCACAGGACCTCGGCGCGGTCGACGGTCCGGCCCGGCTGCTCGCCGACGCCTCGATGCTGACCGCCGGTTCCATCGAGTTGTGGCATCGCGGCCGTCTCGGCGAGGTCCTGGCCGACGTGGATCGCATGGCCGAGGACTTCGACGAGGATTTCGGCATCGTGGTCGCCATGGCCGCCGCCGAGATCGGCGATCACGAACGCGCGCTGCGCCTGGTCGAAACCATCGTCGCGCTGCCCGGAACGCTGCACGGTCCACGTGCCGCCGTCCGCGTCCCGCTGGTCGTTGAGGCCCTGCTCACCATCGGACAGCACGCCCCGCGCCACCGCGACCGCGTGGCCGAAGCCGCCGCCGCCGTCGAACCACTCACCCAGGGTTGGGGCGAAACGCTTCTCGTGCAGTGGCCAGGGCTGGTCTGTCTCGGCCCGTCCGGCCTCTACCGGGGCACCGCCCGCGCCCTGCTGGGCCATTCGGACGCCGAAGCCCTGGTCATCGCCGCGATGCACCGATCCCGCGTGCTCGGCGCCCGCCCGTACGAGAAGCGCGCCCACGACCGCTTGACCCGCTGGCCGTTCCGCTGACCCCGCCAGCGGAATCGGCCGCGATCGCGCGGGCCCGTCCGAGCGCGATCAGCTGATACGACGAAGTCCCCCGCACCGGATCGGTGTGGGGGACTTCGTGGTGTAGCGACCCTGACGGGACTCGAACCCGCGACCTCCGCCGTGACAGGGCGGCGCGCTAACCAACTGCGCTACAGGGCCTTGCGTCGTTACGTCGGGCGATATTACCCGGTGGGTGCCACTTTCGGTAACCGAACAGGTCAACGGCCTGATCGACCATTGACATTGACGTCAACGTCAATGACACTGGCGACGGTGACCACGAGCGACGCACAAGAGCGGGCCCGGTCGGCGCGCAAGGACAGCGCCGGACCACGCCGCGGCGAGTTGCTGGACGCGGCAGCGGAGTGCTTCGCCGAGTGGGGGTACGACCAGACCTCGGTGGAGACGATCACCACGCGGGCGCGGGTCTCCCGGGCGACGTTCTACGCGTACTTCTCGTCGAAGGACGAGGTGTTCGGGGCGATCACCGAGCGGGTATGCGCCCAGTTCCTCGCCGCTCAACTCGTGGTGGACATCGAGGTGACCCCGGCCGCCGAGGTCATCGGGGCAACCACACGGGCGTTCGCGGAAGCCGTGTTCGCCAACGGCGCGCTGGTGGCGCTGATCGAACACCGGGCGGGGATCGATCCCGCGATCGGCGAGCAGTGGTCGGGGGTGCGCACTCGCCTGCGCAAGCGGTTCACGGCGTTTCTCGAACGCGCCGAGGTGCGTGGCGGGATAGACCCGTGCGCCCCGCCGTCGCGGATCGTCGAGGCCCTCGCCGACGCGCTGCTGATCGGCGCCTCCCGGCGCGCCGGAGCCGACCGGCACCGGCGCGAGCAGTTCATCACCGATCACATCGCGATCGCCGAACGACTGATCGGCTTCCCCAGCCCGACTCGCGCCACCACCGAATCCGAGGACGCCCTGTGAAGCTGCTCATCGCCAACCGGGGCGAGATCGCCCTGCGCGTCCTGCGCACCGCCGCCGAACTCGGCATCGACACCGTGTCCGTGTACGCCGAGGACGACGCCGACAATCCCGATGTGCACGCGGCCGGTGAAGCGATCGGCTTGGCGGGCACTGGCGCGAGGGCCTACCTCGACCACGCCGCGATCCTGGCCGCCGCCAAGGAGTCCGGCGCCGACTATCTCCATCCCGGCTACGGCTTCCTCAGCGAGAACGCCGAATTCGCCCGTGCGTGCGCGGCCGAGGGCGTCACGTTCGTCGGTCCCGATCCCGCGGTGCTCGAGCTGTTCGGCGACAAGTCCTCGGCCCGCGCGAGCGCCGTGGCCGCGGGCCTGCCCGTCCTGCCCGCGACGATGGGACCGAGCACCGTCGAGGAGGTCCGCGCGTTCTTCGACACCCATCCCGGCGCGATCATGATCAAGGCGCTGGGCGGTGGCGGCGGCCGTGGCCTGCGGGTGGTGCGAACCGCCGAGGAGATCGATGACGCCTACCGGCAGTGCGCCGCGGAAGCGCGGCTCGGTTTCGGTGATTCGTCGGTCTTCGCCGAAACACTGTTCGAGAACGCCCGCCACATCGAAGTGCAGATCGTCGCCACCGGCGGCACGGCGCTGGCACTGGGCGATCGCGATTGCAGCGTTCAGCGCAGGCACCAGAAACTGCTCGAAATAGCTCCCGCGCAAGGGCTTTCGAGCACATTGCGCGGTCAGCTGCACGCGGCGGCGGCCCGGCTGTGCGCCCACGTGGACTATCGCGGACTGGCGACCGTCGAATTCCTGGTCTCCGGCAGCGAATTCGTGTTCCTGGAGGTGAATCCGCGAATTCAGGTGGAGCACACCGTGACCGAAGAGGTGACCGGCGTGGATCTGGTCGCCACGCAGCTCGCGATCGCCGCGGGCACACCCTTCGGCGCACTGGGACTCCCCCGCGGAATCACCGCCGACGCGACAGCGTCCACCGGCGACCCGGCCACCGCCGACGGCATCGCGATCCAGGCCAGGGTCAACATGGAGACGATGACGGCCGACGGATCAGCGGTGCCGACCGCGGGCACCTTGACCGCCTTCGCACCACCGACCGGCCCCGGCGTGCGCGTCGACACCTTCGGCCGCGCCGGGCTGACCCCCAGCCCGCGCTACGACTCGCTGCTGGCCAAGGTGATCACCCGCACCCGCGGACAGTCCTTCCCCGCCGCCGCCCGCAAGACCGCGACCGCACTCGCCGAGTTCACCGTGACCGGCATCGGTACCAACATCTCGTTCCTGCGCGAGATCCTCGCCGACAGCACTTTCCAGTCGGGGACCGCCACCACCGGCTTCCTCGCCGAGCACACGACCGAACTGGTGGCGGCGGCACAGACCGATCAGCCCGAGGTCGCGAGCGCCGCGATCGAGCTGTATCCGGGGCAGGAGGCCGTGCGCGCGCAGCTCGCGGGCACGGTGGTCGAAGTGGCCGAGGAGGGTGCCCACGTGGGCGCGGGCGGTCAGCTCGCCGTGCTGGAGGCGATGAAGATGCAGCATGTGCGCACCACGCCCGACGCCGCCAGGATCGTCCGGGTACTGGTCCGCCCCGGCCAGGTCGTCGCGCCGGGCGATCCGCTGGTGATCATCACCCGCACCGGCGCGGACGAAACCGGCAGCGCGCATACCGATTCAGATCCCGACCGCGCTCGCGCCGATGTCGACGAGATCCGTGCCAGACACCTGGCGACGCTGGACGAAGCCCGCCCGGCGGCCGTGGCCAAACGGCGCGGGCTGGGCCGGCGCACCGCCAGGGAGAACATCGCCGACCTGGTCGACGCGGGCAGCTTCGTCGAATACGGCGCCCTCGCGTTCGCCGCGCAACGCAGCAGGCGCACCGAAGCGGACCTGATCGCCAACACCCCCGCCGACGGCCTGATCACCGGCCTGGCGACCATCGGCGCCGACCGTTTCGACAATGCCGAGGCGGTGGTGATCTCCTACGACTACACCGTGCTGGCGGGCACCCAGGGCAAGAACAACCACGCCAAGACCGACCGCGCCTTCGAACTCGCCGAACGCAAGCGGGTTCCGGTGGTGCTGTTCGCCGAGGGTGGCGGCGGCAGGCCGGGCGACACCGACGTGACCGGCATGGGCCTGGACGTGACGACCTTCCGCGCACTCGGCGCCCTGCGCGGCAAGGTACCGCTGGTGACGATCGTGTCGGGGCGCTGCTTCGCGGGCAATGCCGCTCTGGCCGGTGTCTGCGATGTGATCATCGCGACGCCGGAGGCCAATATCGGCATGGGCGGACCGGCGATGATCGAGGGCGGTGGGCTCGGCGCCTACCGTCCGGAAGACATCGGCCCGGTCGAGGTGCAGCGCCGCAACGGTGTCGTCGACCTGGTCGCGCGCGACGAGGCGCACGCGGTGGCCCTGGCCAAGCAGTACCTCGGTTATTTCCAGGGCAGGGTCGACGATGCGCGGGCGCCGGATCCACGCCTGGCCCGACATGTGGTGCCGGAGAACCGGTTACGCGCCTACGACATCCATCGCGCCATCGACGCGATCGTCGACGTGGGTTCGGCGCTGGAGCTGCGGCCGGACTACGGGGTCGGCATCGTCACCGCGCTGGTGCGGGTGCACGGCGAACCGTTCGGCTTGATCGCCAACAGCAGCCATCATCTCGGCGGTGCGATCGATGCCGAGGCGGCCGACAAGATGGGCGATTTCCTCGGCCTGTGCCAGTCGTTCGGGTTGCCGGTCGTCTCTCTCTGCGACACACCGGGTTTCATGGTCGGGCCCGATGCGGAGAAGACCGCGACGGTGCGCCGGTTCAGCAGACTGTTCGTGCTCGGCGCGCAACTGAGCGTCCCGTTCGGCACCGTCATCCTGCGCAAGGGCTACGGGCTCGGCGCGATGGCGATGGCGGCGGGCCACTTCCGCGCGCCGCGGTTCACCGTCGCCTGGCCGACGGGCGAGATCGGGCCGATGGGGCTGGAGGGCGCCGTTCGCCTCGGCTTCAGCAAAGAGCTCGCCGCCGTGGCCGATCCGGCGGAGCGCGAGACGCTGTTCCAGCAATTGCTGGCCGTGGGCTATCAGCAGGGCAAGGCACTCACCGCCGCGACGGGTTTCGAACTCGACGATGTGATCGACCCCGCCGACACCCGCGCCTGGATCGCCACCCTCGTCGACACCGGGGCGCGCGCGGGATTTTGAGGCTTGCCGCGCGCCGCGGGATGCGCTCGGGCACCACTTCCACGGTGCCGGACGGCGCGTTTTCCCCGCGCCACGCTGTGCACGCGCTCACACTTGAAGTTGACGTCAACTTTCAATACATTCAGACCTGCGGGTTCACCGGACGGGTCCGCGGACCGCGCTGTACTGAACGAACGGAAGGAACTCTCGTGAGAGTTGCCGACAAGGTCGCCATCGTGACCGGTGGCGGCGCGGGCATCGGCGCCGCGCTGGCCGCCGCACTCGCCGCGGCAGGCGCGAAGGTAGTGGTATCCGACCTCGACGAACCCGCCGCGCTGGCCGTGGCGGACACGATCAACGCCGAGCACCCGGGCGCCACCGTGGGTGTCGGCGCCGATGCCGCCGACACCGCGCAGATCAGCGGGCTGATCGAGCTGGCGCAGCGGCGCTTCGGGCCGGTCGATCTGTACTTCGCCAACGCGGGCGTCGTCGGGGCTCCGGGGCTCGATGTCGCCGACGACGACTGGGATCGCGCGCTCGACGTGAACCTGCGCGCCCACATCCGCGCCGCGCGGCTGCTGGTGCCCCAGTGGATCGAACGCGGCGGCGGCTATTTCATCAGCACCGCCTCGGCCGCTGGTCTGCTCACCCAGATCGGTTCGGCCACCTACTCGGTGAGCAAGCACGCCGCGGTCGGGTTCGCCGAGTGGCTCAGTGTCACCTACGGCGACCAGGGTGTTCGTGTCAGCTGCCTGTGCCCGATGGGCGTCAATACGAAACTGCTGTACGAGGGCCAGGATTCGGGCACCGAACTCGGCGCCACCGCGACCCGCGCCGTCGTGTCGGCCGGCGAGGTCCTCGAACCCGCCGACGTGGCCGACATCGTGCTCACGGCCGTCGCCGCCGAGGAATTCCTGATCCTGCCCCATCCTCAGGTGCTGGACATGTACCGCCACAAGGGCGCCGACTACGACCGTTGGCTGCGCGGCATACGCCGCTATCAGTCGTCGCTGCGCGAGAACCACTGAGCGAGGAAGAAGCCATGTCACTGTTCGATCTGAGCGATCGCGCGAAGAAGTACTCCGACGAGCTGCTCGACTTCATGGACGCGCACGTCTACCCGGCCGAAAGCGTCTACGACGCGCAGATGCGCGAATCCGGCGACCCGCACTTCCAGCCGCCCATCCTCGAGGAACTCAAGACCGAGGCCAAGCGGCGCGGCCTGTGGAATCTGTTCCACCCGCACCCCGGCCGCGGGCCCGGCCTGACCAACCTCGAATACGCGCCGCTGGCCGAGATCATGGGCCGCAGCCACCTCGCCGCCGAGGCCTGCAACTGCAACGCCCCCGACACCGGCAACATGGAAGTGCTCGAGCTGTTCGGCACCGAGGAGCACAAAGAGAAGTACCTGAAGCCCCTGCTCGAGGGCACCATGGCGTCGGCGTTCGCGATGACCGAACCACGGGTGGCCAGCTCCGACGCCACCAATATCGAACTGTCGATGGTGCGCGACGGCGACGACTACGTGCTCAACGGCCGAAAGTGGTTCGCCACCAACGCCTTGCACAAGAACTGTCGCGTGATGATCGTGATGGGCAAGACCGATCCCAGCGCGGCCACGCACCGCCAGCAGACCATGATGGTGGTCCCGATGGACGCGCCGGGCGTCACGATCCTGCGCGGGCTGCCGGTCTTCGGCTACCAGGAACGCGAAGGTCACGCCGAGATCGACTTCACCGACGTGCGGGTGCCCGCCACCGACGTGCTCAAAGGTGAGGGCGAGGGTTTCGCGATCAGCCAGGCCCGGCTCGGCCCCGGCCGCATCCACCACTGCATGCGCAGCATCGGGATGGCCGAACGCGCGCTGGAGATGATGTGCAAGCGCGCACGGGCGCGGGTCGCCTTCGGCAAGCCCATCGCCGACAACGCCAATATCCAGGACTGGATCGCCGAGTCGCGCATCGATATCGAGATGATCCGGCTGCTCACACTCAAGGCCGCGCACCTGATGGACACCGTCGGCAACAAGGCCGCGCGCACCGAGATCGCCGCCATCAAGGTGGCCGCGCCGAACATCGCGCTCAAGGTCGTGGACCGGGCGATTCAGGTGCACGGGGCGGGCGGTGTCACCGACGACTTCCCGCTCGCCGCCGCCTGGGCGCACCTGCGCACCCTCCGGCTCGCCGACGGCCCCGACGAAGTGCACAAGCGCGCCATCGCACGGCAGGAACTGGGCAAGTACAAGGAGAGCAACTGAGATGACCGGACTCGACCTCACCGGCCGCACCGCCATCGTCACCGGCGCCTCGCGCGGCATCGGCCTGTCGATCGCCCAGGCGCTGGCCACCGCGGGCGCGAACGTCGTGTTGACCGCGCGCACACAGGAATCCGCTGACGCGGCCGCCGACCTGATCGTCGGCACCGCGATCGGCGTCGGCGCGCACGTGGTGGACGAGGATGCCGCGCGGCACTGCGTCGAGCTGACCGTGCGGCAGTTCGGCAGCGTCGACATCCTGATCAACAACGCGGGCACCAACCCCGCGTACGGCCCGACGATCGACCAGGATCACGCCCGCTTCGCCAAGATCTTCGACGTGAATCTGTGGGCGCCGGTGCTGTGGACGTCGCTGGTCACCCGCGCGTGGATGGGTGAGCACGGCGGCGCCGTCGTGAACACCGCCTCCATCGGCGGGCTGAGCCTGGAACCGAACATCGGGCTGTACAACGCGTCCAAGGCCGCGCTGATCCACCTGACCGAGCAGCTGGCGATGGAACTGTCGCCGAAGATCCGCGTCAACGCGGTCGCGCCGGGCGTGGTGCGAACCAAACTGGCCGAGGCGCTGTGGCAGGAGCAGGAACGCGAGCTCTCGGCCTCGACCGCGCTCGACCGGATCGGCGAACCCGACGACGTCGCCGCCGCCGTGGCGTTTCTGGCCTCCGATGCCGCGAGCTGGATCACCGGCGAAACCATGGTGATCGACGGCGGCCAGCGGCTCGGCGATGTCGCGCCGTTCCGCGGCGGAGCCACGGTCGGTGCCTGACGTGCGCGAAGTGGTCGACCCGGTCGCCGTCGGCCGGTGGTTCACCGCGCTCGGCGTCGAGCACACCGCGCCACTGCGTTTCGACCGGATCGGCCTCGGCCAATCGAACCTGACCTTCCTGGTGCGCGACGACGCCGACCGCCGGTGGGTACTGCGCAGGCCGCCGCTGGGGCAGCTGCTCGCCTCCGCCCACGATGTGGTGCGCGAGGCCAGGATCATGGCGGCGCTCGAGACCACCGACGTCCCGGCGCCGCGGATTCTCGGCGTCGTCGACGATCCAACGGTGTCCGAGGTCCCGCTGGTGCTGATGGAATTCGTCGACGGGCAGGTGGTCGACACCATGGCGATCGTGGAGTCGCTCACCCCGGCGCGGCGTCGGGCCATCGCCGAGTCTCTGCCGCGCACGCTGGCGAAGATCCACGCGGTCGACCTGACCGCCGTCGGCCTCACCGATCTCGCGAGTCACAAGCCCTACGCCGTGCGCCAGCTCAAACGGTGGAGCGGGCAGTGGGAGCAATCCAAGACCAGGGAACTGCCCGAACTCGACGAGCTCACCCGCAAACTCACCACCGACATCCCGCCGCAGCGCGAGGTGACGCTCGTGCACGGTGACTTCCACCTGCGCAATGTGATCACCGCGCACGACACCGGCGACATCGTGGCCGCGCTGGACTGGGAACTGTCCACCCTCGGCGACCCGCTGGCCGATATGGGCAGCCTGCTCGCCTACTGGACGGAACCGGGCGAGAACACCGGCGGCGACTTTCCCGCCTCCGCGCTGCCCGGTTTCCCGAACCGCGCGCAGATGTCGGCGGCCTACCTGGAACTGACCGGGCGCGACCCGGCCGCCCTACGCTACTGGCACGCCTTCGGGCTCTGGAAACTCGCCGTCATCGGCGAGGGCGTGTTGCGCCGAGCGCGCGACACACCGCAGAACAAAGCCGCCGCGGGCACCCCGACCGTCGAACGTATCGACGCGATCGTGCACCGGGCACTCGACGTCACCGAAGAAACCTAGACAGGAGCAGACATGACTCGCACCGCCATCGTCACCGGCGCCGCCCGCGGCATCGGCGCCGCCATCGCGACCAGGTTGGCCGCCGACGGCATGGCCGTCGCCGTGCTCGACCTCGACGAATCAGCCTGTAAGACAACGGTCGACGCCATCGAGGCCGCCGGGGGCACCGCACTCGCGGTCGGCGCCGACGTGGCCGACGAGGCGGCCGTCACCGCCGCGGTGGAGCGGATCGCCACCGAGCTCGGCGCGCCGACCGTGCTGATCAACAACGCGGGCGTGCTGCGCGACAACCTGCTGTTCAAGATGTCGGTCGCCGACTGGGACACTGTCATGAACGTGCACCTGCGTGGCGCCTTCCTGATGACCCGCGCCGTGCAGAAGTACATGGTCGAGGCGAAGTTCGGTCGTGTCGTCAATCTGTCGAGTACTTCGGCGCTCGGCAATCGCGGCCAGGTCAACTACTCCGCGGCGAAGGCGGGGATGCAGGGGTTCACCAAGACCCTGGCCTTCGAGCTCGGCAAGTTCGGTGTCACCGCCAACGCGATCGCGCCCGGCTTCATCGAAACCGAGATGACCGCGGCCACCGCGGCCCGGGTCGGTGCCGATTTCGAGGCGTTCAAGGCCGCCGCGGCCGCGCAGATCCCGGTGAACCGGGTCGGTACCCCCGACGACATCGCCCACACCGCGTCGTTCTTCGTGAGTGAGGGCGCGGGGTTCGTCTCGGGCCAGGTCGTCTACGTCGCCGGCGGACCGAAGGACTGATCCGACGATGAAAGCATGGCAGGTGACAGAACTCGGTGAACCACGCGATGTGCTGCGGTTCAACGACATAGCCGATCCCGTGGCCGGACCGGGGCAGGTGCTGGTGCGCGTTCTCGCGACGCCGGCGAACTTCCCCGACGTGCTGCTGTGTCGCGGGCAGTACCAGGTCAAGCCGCCGCTGCCGTTCACGCCCGGCGTGGAACTGTGCGGTGAAGTGGTGGCGGTCGGCGACGGTGCTGGCTTCGCGATCGGCGACCGGGTCGTCGGCACCACGAACCTACCCGGCGGCGCGTTCGCCGAGCTGGCCGTGCTCGACGCCGACAGCGCCTTTCCCGCACCGGATTCCCTCGACGACGCCGAGGCCGCCGCACTCGTCATCGGCTATCAGACCAGCTGGTTCGCCCTGCACCGGCGCACCCAGCTGCGGCCCGGCGAGACGCTGCTGGTGCACGCCGCCGCGGGCGGCGTAGGCAGTTCCGCCGTGCAGCTGGGCAAGGCGGCGGGCGCGCGCGTGATCGGGGTCGTCGGCGGGCCGGAGAAGGCGCAGTACTGCCGGCGCCTCGGCGCGGATCTCGTGATCGACCGGCACACAGAGGATTTCGTGCCGATCGTCAAGGAGTTCACCGGCGGTCGTGGCGCCGATGTGGTCTATGACCCGGTCGGCGGCGACGCCTACGCCAAGTCCACCAAATGCATCGCGTTCGAAGGGCGCATCCTGGTGATCGGCTTCGCGGGCGGCACCATCCCCCAGCCCGCGCTCAATCACGCGCTGATCAAGAACTACTCGATCATCGGCCTGCACTGGGGGCTCTACAAGCAGTACAACCAGCAGGCGATCGCCGACTGCCATGCCGAGCTGTCCCGGCTGGCCGCGGCGGGCGAGGTTCGACCGTTGATCAGCGAACGGCTCTCACTCGGCGATATCCCCGACGGACTCGGTCGGCTCGGCGACGGCGACACCGTCGGCAGACTCGTCTTCCATCCCCCGCTATAAATAGGACATGGAACGACGTGCGGAGACCGGGGGCGAGGGCGCGCCGCCCTCGATGGCGCGTACCTCGCTGCTGCGCGAGCTGCCGGCGACGCCGCGTGGGCTGCGTACCAGGACCGCGCTGATCGACGCGGGACGGAAGGTGTTCGAGCGCATGGGGTATCTCGATGCCCGGCTCGTGGACATCACCCAGGAGGCCAACTGCTCCTCGGGCACCTTCTACACCTATTTCGCCGGGAAAGAGGAGATCTTCGCGGCGATCCTGGAGCACGCCCAGGAGGACATGATGCATCCCGGGATGGAGCATGTGGCGGGCGACGACGATCCCGTGTCGATCATCGAGGCCAGCAATCTGGCGTACTTCGAGGCCTACCGGCGCAACGCGAAGTTGATGGGCCTGCTCGAGCAGGTCGCCACCATCGACCCCGAGTTCAGCAAGCTCCGCCAGGAACGGGCCGACGCGTTCATCCACCGCAACGCCCGCAGCATCGCCGCTCTCCAGCAGCGTGGTCTCGCCGATCCCGAGCTGGATCCGATGCTGTCCTCGCGGGCGCTGTCGGGAATGGTCAGCAGGCTGGCCTTCAACTATTTCGTCGTCGGCGACGGGCTTCTCGACGGCACACCGCGCCCGATCGAGGAGCTCGTCTACACCGTGACCCGGCTCTGGGCGAACGCGTTGCGCATAACGAAAAAATCCCCTCACCGAGTTGTCTGGTGAGGGGATCGAAGGTGGCCAGAGCCGGGATCGAACCGGCGACCTACCGCTTTTCAGGCGGTCGCTCGTACCAACTGAGCTACCTGGCCGGAAGTACCGGATTGCTCTGGTACTACGTGCGACCCTGACGGGACTCGAACCCGCGACCTCCGCCGTGACAGGGCGGCGCGCTAACCAACTGCGCTACAGGGCCATGCTTCTGCAGTACTGCTAGACACAGTCCGAAGACTGTACCCCCTACGGGATTCGAACCCGCGCTACCGCCTTGAAAGGGCGGCGTCCTAGGCCGCTAGACGAAGGGGGCTCGTTCCGAATCTCTCCGGGGCGGCTTCAACGTTTCCGTTGGGAGCTCGCATAGCTTATGACAGGTGTGCGCAGAGTTCCAAATCGCCTGGTCAAGCGCCCAAACCGAGGTCATCCAGGCGCGCTTGCTCGCGCCAGCCCTCGGCGCGGAAGTTCTGAATCCACAGCGGGGTGGCCATCGCCTCCACGATAACCTCCAGCACCTCGGCGAAGCGGGCGCGCAGGTCGGCGGCGGACCCGTTGGAGATGGGATCGACCAGATAGCGCTGGCCCGCCAGTGCCGCGGACAGGGTTCGGGTGAAGCGGTCGGGGTCGGCGTCGGCGCGCAGGTGGCCGTCGTCGATGGCGCGGACCGCGAGCACGCGGGTGGCGCGGCCGACGATGCGTCCGCCGCCGTTGCCCGCGTCGCGATGGAAGTCGGGTTCGATCACGAGCCGGTACTCGGCCTGCACGATGGTGTCGTGTTCCAGGCGAAGGGCGATCTCGTCGACCATGCCGTGCAGGACGTCGAGCGGGCCGAGGTCGGCGCGCGCGAGCCAGCGCTCCGAGCAGATCCGGTAGCGCTCGACCGCGGTCTCGAGCACCGCGCGCGCCAGGTCCTCCTTGGAGTCGAAGTGGAAGTACATCGCGCCCTTGGTGGCGCGCGAACCTTCCAGAATGCGGTTGAGCGATGCCGCGGCATATCCGCTCTTGCCGAACTCGACGGCCGCGGACTTGATAATCGCCGCGCGTGTCCGGCGCGCCCGCTCTTGCTGCCGTGCCATGCTCGAAACGCCTCCGAACCTTCTCGACGCCGACGGTCGAATACAGACCGCTGGCACGAATTGTGGTTTTAATTCAAACTTTCGGTATGAAAGACTCGCGATGCCTCGCACAGCGGCCCCGCCACCAGTGAGAACCGCCTCCTCCCGCGGTAACGACTGCCCCTTTGCCCGGAGTTCGCGTACCCATCGCGATCACCTCGGCCTGCGATCCATCGATGAATTCCCGAAACGCCACACCCTGCACCGAAGCCACGGAAAACGCGGCACCGGTGACAGTTTCGAAATTCACCAGGCAATCACCGTACCCGTATTCGCGAGTCGCCACGCGACGATTGACGTACCTATCCGCACATCCGGTTCGGTTATCCACACCAGCAACCGACGCGCAACCGGAATGGTTACTTCGGGTACGAATTACATAGGCGCGCAGCCCGGTTGAACACCTCGCCGACACCACAGACGGCCGCCGAACGGTCGCGAGACCGGCGCCCGCCTTGGACCTTTCCATCGCTGCTGCACCCCTGCTTGTCGAAAGATGTTGCGATACAACAATATTCGATGACCTTACGCAACTCACAACGCGAACCCCACTGGGCACCAGGTATTTACCCGCCGATCATCGCCGATGCCCGTCCGGTCACCGACCACCACCAGCGACGATCCACCGCTCGCCACCCCACCGGGGACCACGGTTCGGCCCTTCGGCACAGCGTCAGCTAGACTCCGCTGCGCGCCCCTTTAGCTCAGTTGGTAGAGCTGGTGACTTTTAATCACTAGGTCGTAGGTTCGAGTCCTACAGGGGGCACCACGACTTGCCTGCGTGACCATCCTCACGTGACCGTCCGCCCCCGCGCGGACGCCGCCGAACCATCGGCTTCCTGCGCCGACCCACCTGACCCACGCCCGACCCAGGGCCCGGGGCGCGCCCGCACCACTCGACGTGGGCGGCGCCGCCGAGGGCAAGCGCCGAGAATTCATCAACCTGTAGCTAACGTCGCGAGCCCCGCAGCGATAGACCCTATGCTGCGGGCCGAACGCCTAGACTCGTCAGCACGACCATCGGATCTGCCACCGCATTGTGGCGTGGCACGACATCGATGAGAAATCGTTCCGTTGCGTTTCGCGTCACACCTACGGTGCCGTAGGGTATGGCGGCATCGCGACGTTCGACCGCAAGCACGACAGCGAAGGGTTTTTACATGGCAAGGGATCTGACTCAACTCGAACTGCTCACGGAGTTGGAGCCGGTTGCCGAGGAAAACGTCAACCGCCACATGTCGCTCGCCAAAGAATGGCACCCGCACGACTATGTCCCGTGGGACGAGGGCCGCAACTTCGCCGCCATGGGCGGCATCGACTGGGATCCTGAGCAGTCCAAGCTCAGCGAGGTCGCCAAGGCGGCCATGATCACCAATCTGCTCACCGAGGACAATCTGCCGTCCTACCACCGCGAGATCGCCGAGAACTTCTCCCAGGACGGCGCCTGGGGCACCTGGGTCGGCCGCTGGACCGCCGAGGAGAACCGGCACGGCATCGTGATGCGCGACTACCTGGTGGTCACCCGCGGCGTCGACCCGGTCGCCCTCGAAGAGGCGCGGATGATCCACATGACCAACGGGTTCGCCTCCCCCACCGAGGTCGACGCGGGCTTCCTGCACTCGGTCGCCTACGTGACCTTCCAGGAGCTCGCCACTCGCGTGAGCCACCGCAACACCGGCCGGGTCTGCGACGACCCGATCGCCGATCGCATGCTGCAGCGCGTCGCCGCCGACGAGAACCTGCACATGATCTTCTACCGCAACCTCTGCGGCGCGGCGATGGACCTGAGCCCCGACCAGACCATCGAGGCCATCTCGCTGATCGTCGAGAACTTCCAGATGCCCGGCGCCGGCATGCCGAACTTCCGTCGCAACGGCGTGCTGATGGCCAAGCACGGCATCTACGATCTGCGCCAGCACCTCGAAGAGGTCGTGCAGCCGGTGCTCAAGAAGTGGAACGTCTTCGATCGCACCGATTTCACCGCGCGTGGCGAGGCCACCCGCGAGCGGCTGGCCGACTTCCTGGAGAAGCTGGGCCAGGACGTGCTGAAGTTCGAGGAGCAGCGCGACAAGATGCTCGCTCGCGAAGCCAAGCGCCGCGAGATGGTGAGCGTCTAGTCAGCACACGCACACACAGCGACGCCCACCTCGATCGAGGTGGGCGTCGCTTTTTCGTGGGGATTACTTCATCGGAAGGGCGCCGTCGGCGCTGCCGACATCGGTGATCTTCCAGTCCTTGCCCGCGTCGACGGTGATGTTGTAGGTGACCGTGTTGCGCAGGCCGTCGGGGTTCTGCGCGTTGGTGGTGCTCACATCGACGAACGCGGCGACCCGGTAGACCCCGCCCTCGTGGGAGAGCACCTTTGCGGTGATGGGCGTGGCGGTGGAGGTCCACTTCAGCGGGATGATGATCTGCTCGAGCTTCGCGCCGGTGGCGTCGAACTTCTTGGACAACTCGGGCGAGGTTCCGGCTTTGAGCTTGCCGACCCAGGCGTTGACGTCCTGGTAATTCAAGCTCGCCGAGCCGACGGCGTAGTCGAGGGCGATCTGCTCGGCCTTGGCGTTGTCGGCGGCCTGGTCCTTCATGTCGGAGATCTCCGAGCGGGCCGAACCGAGCAGCACGCCGAGCACGAGCGCGACAACCGCGAGAACGACGATCACGCCGCCGCCCACCAGCGACGAGACACGCACGGCGACGGTACCCTTCGCGGGCGCGGGCAGGGTTGTCGTGGGGGCCGGGGTTTCCGGCAGGTCGGTGGCGCCTTCGTTGCGTTCGGCCATGGGGGTCTTCTCCGATTACGTGGGGACAGCGCACCGCCGGAGGCGACGGTGCCAGCATGCCAAGGCTACTGAGTGAGTGGACAATACTCGTACCCCGAGTAACAGGTAAAAGGTGGCGCGTGGTCGTGATGGCGGTCATGACCCGGGCAAAGGCCTCGGTGCGCGAGATCGATCACATCGACCCGGATGAGAGAATGGCAGCCGTGACCACCACACTGCCCCAGGCGCCCACGGCGCTGCGGATCGGGCCCTACCCGGTCGATCCGCCGGTTGTGCTCGCGCCGATGGCGGGCATCACCAACCGTGCCTTCCGCAGGCTGTGCCGGGAGTTCGGTAGCGCTACCTCGATCTATGTGTGCGAGATGATCACCGCGCGCGCGGTCGTCGAGCGCAACGAGAAGACGCTGCACATGATGTCGTTCGACGCCGACGAGCATCCACGCTCGATGCAGCTCTACGGCGTTGACCCCAAGACGCTGGGCGAGGCCGTGCGGATCATCGTCGGCGAGGGCTGGGCCGACCACATCGACCTCAACCTGGGCTGCCCGGTCCGCAAGGTGACCAAACTCGGCGGCGGTTCGGCATTGCCGTATAAGCGCAGGCTGTTCGCCAATATCGTCCGCGAGATGGTGGCGGCGGCCGAACCGGCGGGCGTTCCGGTGACCTTCAAGTTCCGCGTCGGCATCGACGACGACCACCACACCTACCTCGACACCGGCCGCATCGCCGAGGCCGAGGGCGCCGCCGCCGTGGCGCTGCACGCGCGCACCGCGGCCCAGCTCTACTCGGGCGCGGCCGACTGGTCGGCCATCGCCCGGCTCAAGGAAACCGTCACCACCATCCCGGTGCTCGGCAACGGCGACATCTTCACCGCCGACGACGCCCTGCGGATGATGAGCGAGACCGGCTGCGACGGCGTAGTCGTCGGCCGCGGCTGCCTCGGGCGGCCGTGGCTGTTCGCCGAACTCAGCGCGGCGCTGCGCGGCGAACCGATCCCGGACGGGCCGACCCTCGGGCGCGTCGGCGAGATCCTGGTGCGCCACGCCACCCTGCTCACCGAGCACGACGGTGAGGACAAGGCGATGCGCGATATCCGCAAGCACATGGCCTGGTACCTGATGGGCTTCCCGGTCGGCTCGCAGCTGCGGCGCAGCTTCGCCACCGTGTCGAAGCTGTCGCAGATCGAGGATCTGGTCGGGCAGCTCGACCCCACCGTGCCGTTCCCCACCGACGCGCTCGGACCCCGCGGACGGCAGGGTTCACCGCAGACCAAGGTGGTGCTGCCGGAGGGCTGGCTCGACGACCCGGAGGACGACACCGTCCCGGCCGCGGCGGACGTGATGCACAGCGGCGGCTGACCCGCCGCCGCCAACGGGCCTACATCAATTCGTAAGCCGCCGCGGTTTCGTCCGACGACACCCGCTCGAACAGGTCTTTTCCGCCGCGGTTCGGGTTTCGTCACCAGATCGTCAGCGATTCCCGTGTGCACTGGAGTGGCCTCTCGTGGCGGAATCGTTATCATTGCGGGATCGTTCGACTCTGGTTCGAATCGGAGCCGGCCGATGACGCGCAGGCTGCGCCAGATAGAGAAGTGAGGTTCGTTGGTGGGTGACGATCGGCGCGGGCGTACGCCCCGGCCCGGAAATCGCGCCCCCTGGGAGCGCTATCCGACGGCCGAACCCACCGAGCAGTCCGACAGCGGCGCTCGGCGTTCGCGTCATGCCGATGCGACACCGGACGCGGGTGCCGCACCGCTGACGGTCGCCGACCTGGTGAACCGGGTCGACAGCGAACGCACCAAACGCGGACGACGCGTTCCGCCCGCCGAGAGCGCCGAACCCGGCTCCCGCGCGGGCCGCCGCGCCCGCGAACAGGCACCGCGCCCCACCCCGCGTCCCGACATCACGCCACGCACCGGCGGCTCCCCTGTCGTCGACGACATCGCGGGCACCCCACCCCATCGCGCCGAATCTCCCGCCGACCGCACCGCGACCACCGCACTGCCCGCCCAGTCGAAGGAGTCGGTGCGCACCGCCGTCCCGGCACGGCGGGTGGGCGGGCCGGTCGATCCGCCCACCGACATCCTGCCCACGGTCGACCCCGCGGGCGAACCGGGGCGCGCCAGGCCGGTCAAGACCGCGTCCGGGGCGCCACCGCGTCGTCCGGCCGGCGCCGCGGGTGCCGGAGGGCGCCGGAACAAGCAGGCACGGATGGCGGGGCGCGTCACGCTCACCTTCGTCGCGGTGCTCACGCTGGTGATCACCGGCGGCGGCTGGAGTTACCTGCAGGCCACCAACAACAGTTTCACCCAGGTCGACGCGCTCGGCGGCGGCGATTCCGGCGACGTGCTCGACGGCGACATGCAGCTCGGCGACGAGAACTATCTGATCGTCGGCACCGACACCAGGGCGGGCGTCAACGCCGAGATGGGCGCGGGCAATGCCACCGACACCGAAGGCGCCCGCGCCGATACGGCGATGCTGGTGCACGTCCCGAAGAACCGCTCGCGCGTGGTTGTCGTGTCGTTCCCGCGCGACCTCGACGTCACCCGGCCCCAGTGCGCGGGCTGGGACAACGAGAAGGCCGCCTACACCGACCAGAAGTTCCCGTCGGCCATGGGCGACAAGCTCAACGCCGTCTACGCCCTCGGTGGCCCCAAGTGCCTCGTCGACGTGGTGCGCAAGATGTCGGGCCTGACCATCGGCCACTTCATCGGCATCGACTTCGCCGGTTTCGAGGCAATGGTCGATCAAATCGGTGGCGTCGAGGTGTGCTCGACCAAGCCGATCCTCGACGGGGTACTCGGCACGGTGCTCGAGACCTCCGGTAAGCAGCGGGTCAACGGCGAGACGGCCCTCAACTATGTGCGCGCCAGGCACGTGATCGGCGAGGAACGCAGCGACTACGACCGGATCAACCGGCAGCAACGTTTCCTCGCTTCGCTGCTGCGCGGGGCGTTGTCGAGCAAGGTGCTCTTCGATCCGGGCAAGCTCAACGGGTTCATCCAGGCGTTCACCGCCCACACCTTCGTCGACAAGGTGACGCCGCAGGATCTGCTGCTGCTCGGCCGCTCGCTGCAGAAGATGGACGCGGGCGCGGTGACCTTCCTGACCATCCCGACGGCGGGCACCACCTCCTACGGCAACGAGATCCCGCGCGAATCCGACATCAAGGCCATCTTCCGCGCCGTCATCGACGACCAGCCGCTGCCCGGTGAGACCAAGGCCCCCGAGGTGCAGAGTTCGACGCCGTCATCGGCCCAGGTCGCACCCAAGCAGTACGCGGTGTCGCCGAGCACGACGTCGCTGCTGGTGTCCAACGGTTCTGGCACGGTGGGCGCGGCCAAGACCGTCGCCTCCAAACTCAGCTACCAGGGGTTCGGGATCTACAACACCGGCAACTACGCCGGTGGTACCGCGTCGACCTCCACGATCCGCTACGCCGCGGGTCTGGAAGCCGAGGCCGCCACCGTGGCGAGCACGATCCCCGGCGCGGTCCTGGAACAGGCCAACGAGCTCGGCAGCATCATCGAGGTGGTGGTCGGCACCGATTTCGCCGGCACCGTCCGCTCGGCGACGCCGGTCGGCACCGAGCTGCCGATCGTGCCGATGGGACAGCCGCACAGCGCGGCCCCGATCGCGCTGCCCTCCGACCTCGAGCACATGAACGCCGCCGACGACACCTGCAAGTAAGGTGAACCTCCGCTGACCTGCCATGACGGTGCCATGCGGCATTCACCCAGTGTTGGGTGACAGGGGTCCCCGTACCCACTAGGGTCTGCAATCATGCGTGTCATCTACAACGAGCAAATGGCCGACCTCGCCAATCTCCTTGGTGAGATGGCCGGTCTCGCTGGCCAGGCCATGGAACAGGCCACCCAATCGCTGCTGCAGGCCGACCTCGGTCTGGCCGAGCAGGTCATCGGCGAGCAGGATCGGATCTCGGTGATGATCGCCGAGGCCGAGGAGCGGGCCTTCGCGCTGCTCGCACTGCAGGCCCCCGTCGCGGGCGACCTGCGCCAGGTCGTCAGCGCCATTCAGATCGTCGGCGACGTCAACCGGATGGGCGCGCTCGCACTGCACGTCGCCAAGGTGACCCGCCGCCGCCACCCCGCCCACGCGCTACCCGAGTCGGTCAACGGCTACTTCGCCGAGATGGGCCGCATCGCGGTCAACATGGGCGCGGGCGCCAAAGAGGTACTCGAGTCCCGCGACCCCGAGCGCGCCGCCCAGCTCAACCAGGACGACGAAGCGATGGACGACCTCCACCGCCACCTGTTCACCCTCCTGATGGACCGTGACTGGAAGTACGGTGTGGCCGCCGCGGTGGACGTCACCCTGCTCGGCCGCTACTACGAGCGCTTCGCCGACCACGCCGTGGAGATCGGCCGTCGCGTGATCTTCCTGGTAACAGGCGTCCTACCGAGCGACGAGGACCTCGAAACCAGCTGAGCCAGAACGCAAATGGCCCGTGCACACGCACGGGCCATTTGCGTACCTGCCCACTGATTTCGCACGAACATGGGCAACTCACCGGTACGGGCCGACCCGGCAACAACCATCGTCCGGGCGCCGAACGCAAACCTCCCCGCACTTCAGGTCCGGCCTGAAGTCGCGGGGAGGCGGAACTACTCTTAACCGAAGCGGCCGGAGATGTAATCTTCCGTCGCGCGCTCGGTGGGGTTGGAGAAGATCTTCTCGGTGTCGTCGATCTCGATCAGCTTGCCGGGCTTGCCCTGGGCCTCGAGGTTGAAGAAACCGGTCTGGTCGCTCACCCGCGCGGCCTGCTGCATGTTGTGGGTGACGATCACGATCGTGAACTCTTTCTTGAGCTCGGTGATCAGGTCCTCGATCGCCAGGGTGGAGATCGGGTCCAGCGCCGAACACGGCTCGTCCATCAGCAGGACGTCGGGCGAGACCGCGATGGCGCGGGCGATGCACAGACGCTGCTGCTGACCACCGGAGAGGCTGCCGCCGGGCTTGTCCAGACGGTCCTTGACCTCGTTCCAGAGGTTGGCGCCCTTGAGGGAGCGCTCGGCGACCTCGTCGAGTTCCTTCTTGTTGCGCACACCCTGCAGCTTGAGCCCGGCCACCACATTGTCGCGAATCGACATGGTGGGGAACGGGTTCGGGCGCTGGAACACCATGCCGATGGTGCGGCGCACGCCGACCGGGTCGATCGAGGAGCTGTAGATGTCCTCGCCGTCGAGCAGCACGGCACCTTCGACCCGGGCGTTCGGGGTCACCTCGTGCATGCGGTTGAGCGAGCGCAGCACGGTGGACTTGCCGCAGCCGGACGGACCGATGAAGGCGGTGACACTACGCGGCAGCACGGTCAGTTCCACATTCGCCACGGCGTGGAAGCTGCCGTAATAGATGTTGAGATCTTTGACGTCGATCCGCTTGGCCATCTGAGTATTCCGTTCGCTTCTATCGGTTCCGGGTGAGCAGCTTGTTGACACCGGCGGCGGCCAGGTACAGCAGGGCGATCATGAGGATCAGCGTGAACGCCGCACCCCAGACGCGTTCGCGGCCGGCGGCCTCCGGGTTGGCCAGCTCTTGGTAGATCAGCAGCGGCAGCGAGGCCATGTTGCCGTCGAAGATGTTCTGATTGATCGACTTGCTGTAGCCGACCAGCACGAGCACCGGTGCGGTCTCACCCATGACGCGGGCCACCGACAGCAGGATTCCGGAGATCATGCCGGGCGCCGCCGTGGGGATGACGATCCGCAGGATGGTCTTCCACTTCGGCACACCGAGCGCGTAGGACGCCTCACGCAGCTCGTCGGGCACCAGTTTCAGCATTTCCTCGGTGCTGCGCACCACCACCGGCAGCATCAGCAGCACCAGCGCCAGCGAGACGGCGAAGGAGCTCTGCGGCATGCCGAAGGTGGCGATCCAGAGCGCGAAGATGAACAGCGCGGCGACGATCGAGGGCACACCGGCCAGGATGTCGACCATGAAGGTGGTGACCTTGGCGAGCCGACCGCGACCGTATTCGACCAGGTAGACCGCGCCCATGATGCCCAGCGGCACCGCGATCACGGAGGCGACCAGCGACTGCACGATCGTGCCGTAGATCGCGTGGTAGACGCCGCCGCCGGTCTGATCCGGCAGAATGCCCTTCTGCGAGTTCATCCACCAGTCGGCGGAGGCGACCGCGGTGATGCCCTTGGTGATCACCAGGCCGAGCACCCACACCAGCGGGATCAGCGCGATGACGAAGCAGAGCGTGACCAGGCCGGTGGCGACGTTGTTCTTGATCCGCCGCGCGGTACTGACCTCGCGAAAGGTCCGAGCCTTGACCGGCTTGTCGAGAGTGGTTGTGGTGGTCATCAGCCGTTTACCTTTCCACCGGAAGCCAGGCGGGCCAGTGCGTTGACCACGAAGGTCAGCGCGAAGAGGACGAAGCCCGCGGCGATATAGGCACCGGTCGGCAGCGGCGAGCTGAACTCCGAAGCTGCCGAGGCGATCTTGGAGGCGAAGGTGTAGCCGCCGTCGAACAGCGACCACTGACCCGCGACGGAGGCCGTCCGCAGCACGACGAGTACGGCGATCGTCTCACCGAGCGCGCGACCGAGGCCGAGCATGGAACCGGCGATCACACCGCTGCGCCCGTACGGCAGGACCGTCATGCGAACGACTTCCCACTTGGTCGCGCCGAGCGCCTGCGCGGCTTCGATGTGCGCACGCGGTGTGAGGGAGAACACCTCACGCGACACCGAGGTGATGATCGGCAGGATCATGACAGCGAGCACGACACCGGCGGTGAAGATCGTACCGCCGCCGCTGATCGAGATGCCGCCCTCGGTGTGGGAGAACAGGAAGAACCAGCCGAGGTTCTCGTTCAGGAATTCCTGGACCGGCACGATCTTGGGCGCCAGCACGAGGAAGCCCCACAGGCCGAACACGATGGACGGCACCGCGGCGAGCAGGTCGACCAGCATCGTGAGCGGCTTGCCGAGTCGCGACGGCGCGTAGTGCGTCAGGAACAGCGCGATGCCGACACCGATCGGCACCGCGACGATGAGCGCGAACACCGAGCTCAGCACCGTGACCATGAACAGGTCGCGGATACCGAAGCGCAGGTTGTTCGCGTCACCGGTCGAGAATTCGGTACTGGTGAAGAAGTTGACCTGATCAGCACGGATCGAGGGGACCGCGCGGATCAGCAGGAACAGCGCGATCAGCGCGATGGCCGCGACGATCGTCGCGCCGGCCGCGGTGGCCGTCCACCGGAAGATCGTCTCGGCGTTCAGGCGGCCGGTACGACCCCCGTCAGGGGCCTTGTCGATTTTCGGTTCGGTCGGCATATTCGCAGTATCTCCGGCCGCCCGTGGGCTCGTCGAGTTCGACGAGCCCACTGCGGTCACCTCGGGGTGCATGGTCATGGCCAGTGAGCGATCAGGAGATGGCGTTGATCGCGGTGGTCAGCTTGGTCTTGAACGCGTCGGGCAGCGGCACGTAGCCGGCCTCGGTCAGACCGGTCTGGCCGTTGGTGACGGCCGAGGTCAGGAACGCCTTGACGGCCTTGCTGGTCTCGGCGTCGGCGTACTTGGAGCACACGACCTCGTAGGTGGCCATGACGATCGGGTACGAGCCCGCGGCGGTCGGCTTGTAGAACGAGCTGGTGTCGAGAACCAGGTCGTTGCCCTCGCCCTTGATCTTCACGCCGTCGATGGCCTTGGCGGCCGACTCGGCCGACAGCTTGACCGGGTCCTTGCTCGCGGAGGTGATGATCTGCGCGATGGACAGGTTCTGCGCCTTGGCGAAGGACCACTCGTTGTAGGTGACCGAGTTCTTGGTGCTCTTGATGGCGGCCGAGGTGCCCTCGTTGCCCTTGGCGCCTTCACCGACGCCGCCGGTGAACGCCTTGCCCGCGCCCTTGCCCCACGCGCCGTCCGAGGCCGCGTCGAGGTAGAGCTGGAAGTTGTCGGTGGTGCCCGACTCGTCGGAGCGGAAGATCACGGCGATCTTCTCCGAGGGGAGCTTGGCGTTCGGGTTGAGCGCCTTGATCTCCGGGGCATCCCAGGTGGCGACGGAGCCGTTGAACACCTTGGCGGCGGTCGGGCCGTCGAGCACCAGGTCGGTGACGCCGTCGACGTTGTAGGTCACCGCGATCGGGCCGAAGACGGTCGGCAGGTTCCACGCGGGGGCGCCACAACGCTCCGCGGCCTTGGCCGGCTCTTCCTTCTTGGAGCTCAGCGCCGAGTCGGAGCCACCGAAATCGGTCTGGCCACCGAGGAACTCGTTGACGCCCGCGCCCGAGCCGCTCGAGGTGTAGTTCAGGGTGAAGCCGTCGCAGTTCTTCTCGTAGGCCGCGACGAAACGCTCCATGGCGTTCTTCTGCGAGGAGGCACCCGACGCCTTCAGCGCCTTCTTGCCGCCACAGGAAACGCTGGTGTTGGCGGCGCTGCCGGCATCGCCGGTGGTGGTGTTGTCGTCACTGCCACAGGCCGCCAGGGTCATGGCGCCCACGGCGAAGACACCGACCAGGGCACTGGTGCGCTTGAAGTTCACTTTTCCTCCGACAATCCTGGGTGTCCCGCTCGGTCCCTCACCGGCCCGAGCGAGGCTGGCTGATGCTCGCTATCCCGATGAGGAATGCGCGCACCAGGCGACGACTGTGCCGCCCAGAAGTAACTTAAGGTCGCCCGGTTGACAGTTGGCCCGGAGTGGGTTAACGGAGAATGAACAGCCCGGCGCGATCAATGCCGCGAATGTGACGTTAGCCCCAGTTTTACTCGGTCTTACCCGGTAATCCGCGCAATATTCTCCTGACGCACCAGAGTTCACCTCGAATGTGAGGAGCCTCGCGTCAGGACGTCGTGTACGCGACGTCGATGTGGGCGGGGGCGAATCCGAGCTTGGTGTAGGTGTGCACGGCGGCGGTGTTATCGGCCTCGGTGTAGAGCAGCACTTCGGTGGAACCGGTTGCGCGCAGGTGCCGCAGACCGGCCAGGGTGAGCAGTCGGCCCAGGCCACGCCCCTGTGCGGCCGGGTCGACCCCGACCACGTACACCTCACCGGCGGGCGCGGCGTCGGGATGCTGTTTGGTCCAATGGAAACCGAGCAGTCGGTCGGTATCGGCGGCATCGAACGCCATGAACAGACCTGCAGGTTCGAACCAGGATTCCGCACGGCGGGCGGCGATATCGCGCTCGGTCCAGCCGCCCTGTTCGGGATGCCAGGCGAAAGCCGCGTTGTTCACCCGCAGTATCTCGAGGTCGTCGACGGGGCCCGCGTAGGTGCGAAGGATGAGATCTTCGGGGAGCTCGAGCTCTGGTAACTCCGGAGTTGCCAGCGAGCGGCGCATCTGCCACAGCTCGCGAGCCGTCACCAAACCGAGGCCGGTCGCCAGCGCTTTGGCCGCGGGCAGGTCGCCGTGTGCCCATACCCTGGCCCCCGCGCCGCCCGCCGCCAGCACGGCACGCACCAGATCCGCGCCGAGGCCGGCGCCTCGCGCGGCGGGATCGACGGCCGCCTCCGCCATCGCGGGGTGTTCGTCATGTGCCGCAACGAGATTCGCGTAGCCGACCACCTCGCCCGCGCGCACCGCCAGCAGATGCCGGGTCGACGGATCGCCTTCGGCGAGCGAGAGCACCGCCTGCTCGGAGACCGGGGCGACGCCGTCGAGGTCCGCCGCGCGTTCGAGCAGTGCGCGCACCTCGGTCGCGGAGCCCGGCTCGATCCGATCGGCCCAGGTCAGGGTTGCTGTGTGCGGCATCGGTATCCTCGCCGCTACTGCGCGGTGCCGTTGAGCGGGGCGAAGGAGTCGTCGCCGTCGATGTCCTCGTCGACGAAGGCCACCGCGGGTTCGCCCTTGGCCGTCGACGTCCGGGCGGGGCGCACCGCCTTGTAGCCGACATTGCGCACAGTCCCGATCAGCGACTCGTACTCGGAGCCGAGCTTGGCGCGCAGGCGGCGCACATGCACATCGACGGTGCGGGTGCCGCCGAAGAAGTCGTAGCCCCAGACCTCCTGCAGCAGCTGGGCACGGGTGAATACCCGGCCCGCGTGCTGCGCGAGATATTTGAGCAGCTCGAATTCCTTGTAGGTGAGGTCGAGCGGGCGACCACGCAGCCGCGCGGTGTAGGTGCCCTCGTCGATCACCAGCTCGCCCAGGGTGATCTTGCCGGTGTTCTCCGGGCTGGCGACTCCCCCGTTGCGGCCGACCAGCAGCCGCAGGCGGGCATCGAGCTCGGCGGGGCCGGTCCCGGGCAGCAGGATGTCGTCCAGGCCCCAGTCCGCGTTGACCGCCACCAGGCCGCCCTCGGTCAGGACCGCGACCACCGGAACCGACGATCCGGTACTGCCGAGCAGTCGGCACAGGCCGCGCGCGGCGGCCAGGTCGGTCCTGGCGTCGACCAGCGCGACATCGGCACTACTCGCCTCCAACAGGGACGACACCTCGGTCGGCGCGGGCCGGACGTTGTGCGCCAAGAGCGTCAACGACGGCAGGACCGCATCGGGGTTGGGGTCGGAGGTCAGTAGGAGCAGCTCCATGGGGCTCTCCTCCTATCTCGTTGCTCCGCGGACGACAGCAGCCGCGCAGCTACGTCGCCGAAACACAGGTTAAGTCGTGTGCAACATTAGCGCCTCCGCAGCCACTACCCCGCAACACGGCGTCCGATTTGTGTCTTTGCGTGCTGCCGAGTGCCTGGTAGGCGGTCCACCGTGCGGCCTCGTCGCGCGGGCCGTCCCGCTTCCGGACCCGCGCCGCCAGCCGCTAGGGTCACCTCATGCGCAAGCTGATCATCGGGCTCCTCTGCCTGGCCGGTTTGGCGGTGGTCATCGATTTCGGCGCCGCCGCCTATTCGGAGTACCACGTCTCCCGTCAACTGCGGGCGGGCGCGGATCTGTCCGCCGACCCGGAAGTCACCTTCCACGGCTTCCCGTTCGCCGCCCAGGCGATGAGCGGCCGCTACGACGACGTGACGATCCGCGCCCGCGCCGTGCGCCCCGAGATCCCCGGCGAGGTCGGCATCGAGGCCAAGCTGCAGGGCCTGCACGCCACGGCGAGCGAGTTGCTCGACGGTGGGGCACGCAAGGCGCAGGTCGACCGGATCGACGCGTCGATGCGTTTCGAGCCCACCGAACTCGGCAAACTCTTCGGCATCCCGGACCTGCAGGTCCACACCCCGCCCGCGGACAAGTCCGACGGCACGGGCGGCTCCGGCGGTTCGGGGATGACCACTGCGGGCGTCCTCGTCCTCAAGGGCACCCTGCCGACCGCGCCGAACGGCCGGGTCCTGCCGGTGGGCGTCACCCCGTCCAGTTCCGCGACGCGGGTGCCGGTGCAGATCCAGGCCGACCTGTTGCTCGAGGGTGACAAGGTTCGCATCCAGGCGACCGGTTTCTACACCGACACCACCAGCACGGTCGACACGACCGCGGCGGTGACCACCGACTCCAAGATCCCCGAGACCGACCACGCGGCTGTCCTCGCCAGATTCAGCCGTACGATCGATATCAAGGAGTTGCCGTTCGGTGTCGCACCGACCGAGGTGCGGGCGCTCGGCGGCCAGATCGTCGTCGAGGGTGTCGGCCGCAACGTCACCATCGACCTGGACCGATTGCAGCAACCATGATCGAGATCGTCATTCTGGCCGCCGTCATCGCGGCCGCCGTCATCGTCGGCATCGTCGTGTCGCGTCGGCAGGGGCAGGTTCGTCCGGCCACGCTCGACCCGCAGACCCAACAGCGCGCCCGCCTCCTCGACGCCGCCGGGGTGACCGGCGAGGCCCCCGCGGTGCTGCATTTCTCCGCCGACTGGTGCGGCCCGTGCGACGCGGTCCGCCGGGTCGTGGCCGGTGTCACCGCCGACCTGTCGCAGTCCCCGAATGCCCCGCGCGACATCGAGATCGACATCGACGCCGACCCCGCGCTGGCCCGCGAGCTCAATGTCCTCTCGCTACCGACGACCTTCGTCTTCGACGCCGAGGGCAAGGAGCGCTTCCGCATCTCCGGCGTCCCCAAGGCGGGCGATCTGCGCACCGCCCTCGAGCCCCTGACCGTGTGATCCAGCCCCCTATTCCGGGGGGCCGAGACATTCTCCGTGGAGACCGGGTAAACTACTTCTCGTGCAAACCGACCACGAGCTGATGCTCACCCGACGCCGCACAGTTGATCTGTGTCGCCTCGGTGGTTGTTGCTGCCTGTGCCGCTGATTGATCGGCTTTTTTCTCTCCCGAGATTTCTGACGTCGATCTATGCCCGCCGTGCGAGTGATCCTTCAGATCCCCCGGTGACCAGGCAGATCCTCTGACTTACCCAAGCCAAGGAGTTCGCACAATGACCAGTCCCTCCGCATCTCCCCCTCGTGTCGATGTCCGCGGGCCGCGTTTCGTGGCCTGGATCACCACCGGGGTTCTCGTTCTCGTGCTGCTCGTCAGCGCCGTCTCGACCGTCGCGGCCGCGATTCTGATCGGCCTGCAGGCCGTCGTCTTCGCGATCGGCGCGATCGCCGGTCCCGTCAAGCATCCTTACGGCCGGATCTACGCCGCGTTCGTCGCGCCGCGCAACGGTCCGCCCACCGAGACCGAGCCCGTGCCGCCGCTGCGTTTCGCGCAGGCGCTCGGCTTCGTGTTCGCCGGTCTCTCCCTGCTGGGCTTCGCGCTCGGCTCCTCGATCGTCGGCGCGGTGTTCGCCGGCTTCGCCCTGTTCGCGGCGTTCTTGAACGCGGCGTTCGGGGTCTGCCTGGGTTGCCAGATCTATCCACTGGTAGCCCGATTCCGCCGGTCACCAGCCCCGGCACCGAACTGACCCCCTGCACGTCTCTGAAAGGAACAACATGGCTCGCTCCGATGTCCTGGTCTCCGTTGACTGGGCCGAAGAGAACCTCAACGCCCCCGGCGTCGTCTTCGTCGAGGTCGACGAGGACACCTCCGCCTACGAGGGTGGCCACATCGAAGGCGCCGTCCGCCTGGACTGGAAGACCGACCTACAGGACCAGGTCAACCGCGACTTCGTGAACCAGGAGCAGTTCTCCGACCTGCTCTCGGTGCGTGGCATCGGCAACGACGACACCGTGGTGCTCTACGGCGGCAACAACAACTGGTTCGCGGCCTACGCCTACTGGTACTTCAAGCTGTACGGCCACAACGACGTCAAGCTGCTCGACGGCGGTCGTAAGAAGTGGGAGCTCGACGGTCGTCCGCTCTCGCGTGACGCGGTCAGCCGCCCGGCCACCCAGTACAAGGCCGCCGCTCCCGACCTGAGCATCCGCGCCTTCCGTGACGAGGTCATCGCGGCCATCGGCACCAAGAACCTGGTCGACGTGCGCAGCCCCGACGAGTTCTCGGGCAAGATCCTCGCGCCCGCGCACCTGCCGCAGGAGCAGAGCCAGCGTCCCGGCCACATCCCGACCGCGATCAACGTGCCGTGGAGCAAGGCCGCGAACGAGGACGGCACCTTCCGCAGCGACGCCGAGCTGGCCGAGCTGTACAAGGACGCGGGCCTGGACGGCGAGAAGGAGACCATCGCCTACTGCCGCATCGGCGAGCGTTCCTCGCACACCTGGTTCGTGCTGCAGGAGCTGCTCGGCCACCAGAACGTCAAGAACTACGACGGCAGCTGGACCGAATACGGTTCGCTGGTCGGAGCGCCTATCGAGTTGGGAGCGTAATCAATATGTGTGCAGCACCTACCCAGGGTCAGGCCATCCCGGCCGGCGTCGATGTGGAGAAGGAAACGGTCATCACCGGCCGTGTCCTGAGCACCGACGGCCAGCCCGTCGGCGGCGCGTTCGTGCGTCTGCTCGACGGCAACGGTGACTTCACCGCCGAGGTCGTCGCCTCGGGCACCGGTGACTTCCGCTTCTTCGCCGCGCCGGGTTCGTGGACCCTGCGCGCGCTGTCCTCGTCGGGCAACGGCTCCGCCGAGATCAGCCCCGAGGGCGCCGGCATTCACGCCGTCGACGTCGCGGTCGCCAAGTAAGAAGCAGCATCAATGGCGCCTGCTCGGGGCTCTGCGTGGTGACGCAAGCTACCGCCTCCGAGCCCTGACGCTCAGGCGCGCAACGGCCCTGGTAGTTCCCGTGCGGGAACTACCAGGGCCGTTGTCGTATCTGTCGCGCGCAGTAGCTAGACTCCGACTGTGGTCATCTTCTTCGAGGTACTCCTTGTCGCCGTGTCGATTCTCATCGGCTGGTTCGGCCTGTACGTCTTCTACCGGCTCTTCACCGAGTCATGAGCGGGCTCGCTGGCGAAGGTAACGAACCGGGCGAGCGAGCTAGCACAGAGCAGGGCGCTCCGGCCGAGCGTCGTAGTGGCGACGAGGCAGTGAACGTCGCGGCTGAACGGGCGAAAGAGACCGGCACCCGCAATATCGCGGTCCTGCCCGGTCTTCCCCTGCCCGAAGACACCGCCAATCTGCGCCTCGGCCCGGATCTGAACCACGCCATGCTGGCCCTGCTGCCGCTGGTCGGTGTGTGGCGCGGCGAGGGCGAGGGCAATCACCCCGGCGAGGGCGACTACCGGTTCGGCCAGCAGATCATCGTCGCCCACGACGGCGGCGACTACCTGACCTGGGAATCGCAGACCTGGAAACTCGACGCCGAGGGCGCCTACACCGGCCCCGACCTGCGCGAGAGCGGGTTCTGGCGGGTCGGCGGTGAGGGCACCGACGAGTTGATCGAGCTCCTGCTCACCCACAGCAACGGCGTCATCGAGCTGTACTACGGCACGGCCCGCACGCAGTCCTCCTGGGAGCTCGCGACCGATGTCTCCATCCGCAGCACCTCCGGCGCGGTGGTGGGCGGCGCGAAACGCCTCTACGGCATCGTCGACAACGGCGACCTGGCCTATGTGGAGGAACGCGTCGACCCCGACGGCGCACTCGTGCCTCGCCTCTCGGCGCGGCTGGGCCGCTACATCGGCTGACAATTCTTCGCGAACGGCCCGTCCAGATAGCTCTGGGCGGGCCGTTCGCGTCCGGAAATGGAGCGACCCCCGAGCCGTTCCACCGCATCTGTGAACGCGATGGTCCCGGTTGGATCGTCCGGGGGCTCGGGGGTCGGGTGACTGCCTGGGATTCGCTCAGCGCACCGCTGGGGAATCTCCCGCAGTGGAGCTGCTAGCGGGCAGCCACCTCACGCATCCGATGAACATACATTCTTCAGACCACCTCCTCTCTTGTGTACTGATGAATCTAGTGGCGCGCACGGCTGTCGGCAATTGATTTAATCGCGGCTCTGACCTGGCCGAATGCGAAATCCACGCCACGAGGCGAAGACCGGTTCGCCGCTCACCCGGCCGATGTGGCCGGGTAGTCGACTCGACAGGAGCCGTCGGCGTCGACGGTGACGATCACGTCCGCTCGATGGTCGACGGGAAGTTGGTGGGTGACAACGACAACGGTGCGATCGGGTGCGACGAGACCACTGCCCGCATCGAGGAGATCGCGCAGGAGCTGATCGCCTTCGGCTGCGGCGAGGTGCTCGGTCGGCTCGTCGAGGAGCAGGGTGTGCGCGGACGCGACGAGGGCGCGAGCCAGCAGGATGCGGCGGCGTTGTCCACCGGAGACCGCGGCCGCGCCCGCGGTGAGCGAAGTGCGCGGGCCGTCCGGCAGTGAATCCAGCCACGGGCCGAGACCGACTGTTCGCAGGGCGCTTTCGGCCTCGTCGACGGTGAGATCACCGCGCGCCACCCGCAGATTCTCCAGGATCGAGGTACCGAACAGATGCGCGTCCTCGGCGAAGAACGTGACCCCCTCGGCAGGCGTATCGAACAGTCCCGCCCACGCCATCAACAACGTCGTCTTCCCCGCCCCGCTCGGTCCGACGACAGCTACCCGCCGCCCCGTCGGCATCGGGAATCGCCTTGCCATGGCCTGTGGACCCGGCGCCGGTGCCCGATCGGTCACGTCCACCGCCCGCGCACGTTCTCGAATACCCGCGGATGTCCGATCGACTTCAGCCGGAGCAGGCTCGACCGACCCCCACTCGCGGCGTGTCGTCCCGCTCCCAGCGTCGTCGGACCCTGCCGAGATGCCACGGAGGCGATGCAGGGCCGCACGGGAAGTGGTGAGGGTGGTCGCGGCGGCGGGAAGGGCGCCGACGGCTTCGAAGGCCGACAGCGGGACCAGCACCAGGATCGTCAACGCCATCGGCGTCATGCCACCGGGCAGTCCGCCGGTCGGTCCGTAGGCGGCGATGCCGACCAGCAACGCGCCGAACGCGCTCACCCCGATCGACAGCGGAGTGGCCGCCGCCGCCCACGCGCTGCGCGATGCGGCCGAATCCTGCGCGCGCACCGCACGCCGAGAAGCGTTGCCCGCCACCGTCAGTGCCGCATCCAGCCGCCCCGCCACCCGGAGCTCGGCGGCATGATCGAGCACCGTGAGGCCCTCGGCGGTGAACTCGGCCCGGTCGGCAACCACCGCCCGCTCGGCCTGCCGCGCGGCCGCCGCCGACAGCCAGGGCGCGAGAATCCCCGAAACCGCCAGTGCGACAGCCAAGATCACCGCGGCCAGTGGCGAGATGAACGCGATCAGCGCCACCGCGGCCAGCGACAGCACCACGGCGACGGCCACGGGCACCAGTACCCGAACCACCACCGCCCCGAGATCGTCGATATCGGTACCGATCCGGACCAGCACATCCCCGCGCCGCAACGCCTGACCCGCACCGCGCCGTGCCGGCGACACCCGGTTCACCGGCTCCTCGCTCGGACGGGAGCCCTGGTCAGCGGCGACCGGACCGGACCGCGCGGCAGGCGAGCCGCCGCGGTCTCGCCACCACCAGACATCGGACGCCGCCAACGTCCGATACACCGAGGTGCGGGCCGTCGTCATCGCCCGCAACGCCACATCGTGGGTGGCCAGCCGCTCCAGGTACCGGCACAGCCCCCGCGAGATACCGAGGGCCCGTACCGCGACCACCGCGACGCTCAGATCCAGCACCGGCGGCATCTGCCAGGCCCGCGCGATCAGCCACGCGGCGAGTGCGGCCAATCCGAGCCCGCTCCCCAGCGCCGCGACACCCCACGCGATCGCCACCGCTACCCGCGCGGGCGACAACGCGAGCAACCGCCACATCTCCCGCAGATCGCCGATCATCGGACCCGCGCCCCGTACATCTGACCGGCCGACTCCGACGCGGCTCCCACCGCATGCCGCAGGTCCGGCGTGGCGTCACTCGCCACAGCGCGATCCGGGGTGTCCGGCCGGTCGGCCGCGACGACCTCGATCACCACATCGGCCGCGGCCAGCACAGTCCGACGGTGGCCGACGACCACCACGGTCGCCCCGGCGGCGGCCCGGTCGCGCAGGGTTGTGAGCACGCGTTGCTCGCTCTCGGGGTCGAGGTGGGCGGTGGGTTCGTCGAGGAGCAGGATCGGTCGGTGCGCGGCCAGCACGCGGGTCAGGGCCAGGCGCTGGCGCTGGCCGAGGGACAGGCCGACGCCGTTGCGCCCCACGACGGTGTTCCACCCGTCGGGGAGTTCGGCGAGCACGCTGTCGAATCCTGTCGCGGCGCTCACGGCGCGAAGACCGTCGTCGGTCGAGTCGGGGACGGCCCCGAGCAGCTCGACATTGTGGCGCAAGGTCCCCGGAACCAGCACCGGCCGCTGCGGCAACCAGGCGATCCGCCTCCACCAGCTCTCGGAGTCGAGATCACCGAACTCGATTCCGTCGACGTGGACGGCGCCGTCATCGGGTTCGATCAGTCCCAGAATCGCCTGCACCGTAGTCGATTTCCCGCACCCGTTCGGCCCGGTCAAGACGGTCACCAGCCCGGGTTCGAGCACGGCGGACAGTTGGTCGGGCGCGGTGCCCGTCCTGGCGGCGACAGACAGTCCGCGCAGGACGATGCGCGCCGGACCCACTTCCGCGTCGGCACGCGCGCTCGTCGCGGACTCGACGCCCACCACCCTCGATTCCCCGTCGCGTCCCGGTCTCGCCTCGGACAGGCCGGACACGCCCCCACCGGAAACGACGCCCCAAGCGGCGCGAGGCGGCGCGGATTCGACTCGCCGGCGCGGTTCGAGCACCGCGAAAGCCCGGTCAGCGGCGGCCATTCCGTCTTGGGCCGCGTGGAACTTCTCCCCCACCTGCCGCAGCGGCCAGTACACCTCCGGCGCGAGAATCAACGCCACCAGCCCGCTGTACAACGCCATCTCCCCGAACACCAACCGCAGCCCGATCGCGACCGCGATCAGCGCGACACTGAGCGTCGCGAGACTTTCCAGCACCATCGACGACAGGAACGCGATCCGCAGCGCGCGCATGGTCCGCTGCCGCAGCGAATCACCCAGAGCCTGTACCTGATTCGCCATCGAGGGACCGGCGGCCGTCTCGCGTCCGAGCGCGCGCAGGGTGGGCATGCCCGCGAAGAGGTCGAGGAGCTGATCCGACAACCGGGTGGTCGCCGCGAGCGTCGCCTCGGCGCGACCCTGGGTGAGCAGCCCGATCAGCACCATGAAAATCGGGATCAGCGGCACGGTGATCACCGCGATCAGCGCCGAGGTCCGATCGTGTAGGGCGATCACCACCAACACCACCGGCGGCACCAGACAGGCCAGCAACAGCGCGGGCAGATAGCCGGTGAACCACCCTCGCAACCCGCTCAGACCGTTGCCGACGACGACCGCGATCTCGGTTCGGCGCGCGTCCAGTTCCCGCGGCGGCAGTTCGGCGCCTGCCCGCAGCACCGCCGTCTCCAACTCCGCGACCACCGTGCTGCCCGCCCGGTGAGCCAACCGCGCCTGCCACCAACTCGCAAACCCGCGCACCGCGACGGCGACGGCCAGCACAGCCAACTCCGTTGTCCACGCGCCGATTTCACGCTTGCCCGGATCGGTGATCACCCCGGCGAGCACCCGTCCCAGGACGAGGGCGATCACCACGATCGTCGCCGTGATCACCAGCGCCAGCGCGACAGCGATCACCAGATGCGGCCGCGCCGGCCGCGCGTACCGCCACAACCGCGGATCCACCGGCCCGCGCCTGGGTCGGCGCGGCGTCCCCTCCGGTGACAAGCTCTCCGACACCACAGCGTCCGACCTTTCACGAGCGACATTGTCGCGAGACAAGGCCGACGTCATCAGTCAGCCCTTACCGCTGCGCGGCAGACCTATCGGCGGCGGAATCTGCTCGACCCGAATTCGCTGCCGGAAAACCCAATAGGTCCACCCCTGATAAATCAGCACCACCGGCGTAGCGAGCAACGCCGCCCAGCTCATCACCTTCAACGTATACGGCGACGAGGACGCATTGTGGATGGTGAGGTCGTAGAGCGAGCTGATGGTCGACGGCAAGACATTCGGAAACATCGACCCGATGATCAACACCGTCGCCGAGACGACACCGAGCGTCGTGCCGACAAAGGCCCACCCGTCCCGCCCCGCGAAATTCGCCACCGCAGCGAGCGCGAGTCCGAGCACCGCGGTCACCAACACGATCCAGGTCCACCCGGCGCCATAGGCGAGCTGGGTCCACACTCCGAATCCGCCGACCACCACCGCGGTGGGAATCAGCAGCGACCGCGCGATCCGCAATGCGTCGGTGCGAACCTCACCCGCTGTTTTGAGTACCAGGAACACCGCACCGTGCAGTGCGAACAGCACAGCGGTGGTGACACCGCCCAGTAGCGCATACGGGCTGAGTAGCTCCCCGACCGACCCGACGATCTGCTTTTCCGCGTTCAACGGCACGCCCCGCACCATATTCGCGAACAACCATCCCCAGATCATCGCCGGAATCCACGACCCGATCCCGATGCCGATATCGCACCAGGCCCGCCATTTCGGATCATTGATCTTGCCCCGGTATTCGATCGCGCACACCCGCAGAATCAGGGCGACGAGCAGGAGCAGCAGCGCCAGATAGAACCCGGAGAACATGCTGGCGTACCACTCGGGAAACGCCGCGAACAGCGCACCGGCGGCGGTGATCAGCCATACCTCGTTGCCGTCCCAAACCGGCCCGATCGTATTGAGCACGACGCGCCTGCGGGTGTCGGACCCCTTACCGAGAATCGGCATCAGCATGCCGACGCCGAAGTCGAATCCCTCCAGCACGAAATAGCCGGTGAACAGCACACCGATGAGGAGGAACCAGAACTGTTGCAGATCCATCGTCGGCTCCTAGTAGGCGAAGGAGAGTTGGGGGGTGTCGGTGCTGTCCGGGCTTTCGGCGTGCCCCTCGGTATCCGGCCCCGCGACGACATACCGGCGCATCAGGTAGCACCACACCACCGCGAGCGCCCCGTAGAGCAGGGTGAACACCGCGAGCGAGAACAGCACGGTCCCGGCGGAGTGTTCGGAGACCGCCTGCTGCACCGTCATGCGAATGTTCGGATCACCGGTCGGATTCGGCACCACCGCCCATGGCTGACGGCCCATCTCGGTGAACACCCAGCCCGCGCTGTTGGCCAGGAACGGGGTGGGGATCGCGAGCAGGCTCAGCCAGGAGAACCATCGCTGATCCGGCACCCGGCCACCGCGCGTCAGCCAGAACCCGACCAACAGCAGCAGCACCGACCCGCCTGCCAGCCCGATCATGGCGCGGAAGGACCAGTAGGTGACGAACAGGTTGGGTCGGTAGTCACCGGGCCCGTACGCGACGTTGTAGGTCTTCTGCAGATCGACGACACCCTCGAGGGTCACCCCGGTGAACTCGCCCTCGGCTAGATAGGGCAGCACATAGGGCACCTCGAGCACGTGGATCACACCGTCGCAATTGTTGTGCGTGCCCACGGTGAGAACGGAGAAATCGGGGTCGGTCGCCGTGTGGCACAACGATTCCGCCGATGCCATCTTCATCGGTTGCTGTTCGAACATCAGCTTGCCCTGGATATCGCCGGTGAAGATCAAGGCGACGCCGGACAGCGCAACCACCACGAGCGCGAATCGTCCCGCCGGACGCCACATCGTCCGCGCCTGTTCGTATTTCGCCGGATCCCCGCTGCGCGCGTTGCGTACCATCCACCAGCCCGCGATGCCCGCGACGAAGGTGCCCGCGGTGAGAAACGCGCCGGCGACCACGTGCGGGAAGGCGGCCAGTGTCGTGTTGTTGGTGAGCAGCGCCGCGATGCTCTCCAGCTCGGCACGTCCCGTTTCCGGGTTGTATCGGGCGCCCACCGGATGCTGCATGAACGAATTGGCGGCGATGATGAAATACGCCGACGCGTTCACGCCGATGGCGACGATCCAGATCGTCGCCAGATGCACGAGTTTGGGCAAACGGGTCCACCCGAAGATCCACAACCCGATGAACGTCGACTCCATGAAGAAGGCGATCAGCGCTTCCAGAGCCAGCGGCGCGCCGAAGACGTCGCCGATGAAGCGGGAGTATTCGCTCCAGTTCATCCCGAACTGGAATTCCTGCACGATGCCGGTCGCGACGCCGAGGGCGAAATTGATCAGGAACAGCTTGCCGAAGAATTTGGTCAGCCGGTACCAGCGTTCGTCGCCCGTGATCACCCAGGCGGTCTGCATCGTCGCGATCAGCGGAGCGAGTCCGATGGTCAGCGGGACGAACAGAAAGTGATAGACGGTCGTGATCCCGAACTGCCACCGGGAGACATCAAGGGTGTCCATCCGACCTCCACCGATCTACTACGACAATCTTCTACGACGATGTGTAGTAGATCGTACGCGCAGAATCACCCCGTTCCGACGTGACAACCGCCACGACGCACGGAACCCCTTCCCGCAGGGGCACGCCCACCCGTGCCCCACACACGGATCACCAGTCTCCGATGGTCCCCGGCCGTTCGATCCCGAGATCGACCATGTCGATGATCTCCTGCGCGTTGTCCGGCGCCGACAAGCGAATTCCGTCGAGCTGGTTCACTCGCGCGGCGAGGGTGATGCTCGACAACAGCCATATGCTGTCACAGTCGAAAAGGTCTGCGGTGAACAGTGTCTGGTACTTGCACTCCCAGCCCGCCTTCTCCGCGACATTGAACAGCGCGCGCTGGGTGACACCGGGCAGCACGCCACTCTTGGCGGGCACGGTGATCAGTTGCTTGCCGCGAGCGATCACCACCGTCGAGCGCGGGCCCTCCAGCACCTTGTGCTCGGTGCTGTGGAAGATCACGTCCTCGGCGCCCATCCGCCGCGCGAACCGCAACGCGGCCATATTGGTCGCGTAGGACAGCGTCTTCGCGCCGAGCAACTGCCACGGCGCCGCCTGCGCGAGGTCGACCGAGATGCCGCGCGCCAGCGACATCACCTTCACCCCATCGGCGCGCGCCGTCGCGACCCGCTCGGGAACCGGGGAGACGAGCACATACGCGGTGGGCTGCGGGTCCTCCGGCGCCAACGCCGAGCGCGGCGCGTCGAATTCCGAGTCGCGGCCGCGCGTGTAGATCAGCCGCAACATCCCCTCCTCTTCCGAGCCCCATTCCTTCACCGCCAGCTCGACCGCCGAACGCCACCTCGACAGGCCCGGTTCCGGTAGTTCCAACGCCTGCGCCGACCGGCGAAGCCGCGCCAGGTGGAATTCCAGCGCGGTGGCCGTGCCGCCGCGCACCAAAATCGTTTCGAATACTCCGTCGCCACGAAGTGCGCCGATATCGTCGGCATACAGTGACGGCACGTTCGCGTCGGCGACCGTCCCGTCGAGTGTCACAAGAACCCGTTCTCCCATGCGCCGAGCGTAGGCGTTATCGCTCCGTTATGCCTACGGCTACCTCGAATCGAGGTCGCGACGCGCGCCGCGAAGACGACCACGTGCGGCGCGTGTCGGTAGACGCGCCTACAGTGGGTGTCGTGTCACAGGTCGTCTCCCCCAGTCCTGTTCTGCATACCCCGGGTGCCGTCGCGGGTGCGCCAGATACCCCGGACGCCGCGGTCGCCTGGCATTACGGTGATCCCTTCGGTGAGCAGAAGGCTGCCGCGCAGCGGGTCGCGGTCGTGGATCGCTCCCATCGCAGCGTCGCCACCATCACCGGCGCGGAGCGCCTGAGCTGGCTGCACACCATCACCAGTCAGCACATCGCCGCACTGCCCGACGGGCACAGCGCCGAGAATCTCGACCTCGATCTCAACGGCCGGGTCCTGCACCATTTCGTGCTCACCGACCTCGACGGCACCGTCTGGCTCGATACCGAGGCCGCGCGCGGCGCCGACCTGCTGTCGTTCCTGACGAAGATGGTGTTCTGGGCCGACGCCAAACCCGCGCCCGCCCCTGATCACGCCGTGCTGAGCCTGCTGGGCCCCCGGGTGGACACGCTGCTCGACGCCCTGGGTATCGCGCAACTGCCCGATACCTACGTCGCCACGCCGCTGCCCGGCGGTGGATTCCTACGGCGGATGCCGGACTCCTTCGACCTGCTCGTGCCGAGGGCCGAGCTGTCGGCCTGGTGGACCAGGCTCACCGCGGCCGGGGCAGCGCCGGCGGGCATGTGGGCCTACGAAGCCCTGCGGGTGGCCGCGCTGCGGCCCCGCATCGGCGTCGACACCGACGAACGCACCATCCCGCACGAGGCCCGCTGGATCGGCGGCATCGACGAGCACGGGGCCGTACACCTCAACAAGGGGTGCTATCGCGGCCAGGAAACCGTGGCCCGGGTGCACAACCTCGGCAAGCCGCCACGCAATCTCGTGCTGCTGCACCTGGACGGCTCGGCCGACGAGCGCCCCTCGACCGGCGATGACGTGACCGCGGGCGGTCGCACCGTCGGGCGCCTGGGCACCGTCATCGACCACTACGAACTCGGCCCGATCGCCCTTGCCCTGGTCAAGCGTTCGGTCCCCGCGGGCACCGAACTGGTGGTGGGCAGCATGGCCGCCGCCATCGACCCCGACTCGGTCCCCGCCGACGACACCGTGCAGGCGGGCCGCGCGGCCGTCGACCGGTTGCGCGGGCGATGAACCGTCCGGTCATGCGCGTCGGCGACACCGGCCGCGTCGAGGCCGTGTGTGTGGTGCACGCCGAGATCGAGGTGCGCACGCGGGTCGGCCGCTCCGCCATCGACAAGCGCCCGGTCGCGGGCAGGGTGGCGGTCGCCGCGCTCGGCCTCGCTGGTGATCACGTGTGCGATACCGCCCACCACGGCGGCCTCGACCAGGCCGTGTACGCCTACGCCGACGAAGACGCCCGCCGCTGGGCAGACGAACTCGACCGCGAACTGCCCGCGGGCTGGTTCGGCGAGAATCTGCGCCTGACCGGCCTGCCGGTGAGCGACGCGGTGATCGGCGCGCACTGGACGATCGGCGACACCCTGCTCGAGGTCAGCGCGCCCCGCGTCCCCTGCGCCACCTTCCAGCAGTGGTCCGGCGAACAGCGCTGGGTGAAACGCTTCGCCCTGAGATCCGACACCGGCGCGTACTTCCGCGTGCTGACCGAGGGCACGATCGGCGCGGGCGACGAAGTCCGCGTCGTCCACGTCCCCGAACACGGCGTCACCGTCCGCGACCTGTTCACCGGCGCCGACCCCGCCCGCCTCGAACGCCTGCGCGCCGAGGAGCCGACCATCTCCACCGACGTCCACATGCAGATCGACCGCCACACCCGAAAACGCACCGGCGCCACCGTGGAGGTCGAGGCATGAGCATCCCGAGGGGGACAGCATGAGTGTGGAACTGGTCGAAGTGGTCCGATCCGGCTTCCGTGAGTGCGTGCACCGCGGTTCGGTCGTCATTCTCGATGCCTTCGGCACCCCCACCCTCGAACTCGGCGAGATCCACGGCCCCATCTTCCCGCGCTCCACGAACAAGCCCATGCAGGCACTTGCTCTGCTGCGCAACGGTTTCGACCCCGTCGACGACGACGAACTCACCATCGCCACCGCCTCCCACTTCGGCGAACCCGACCACATCGCCCTCGTGCGCCGCCTGCTCGACCGCTTCGGCTTCACCGCCGCCGACCTCGCCTGCCCGCCCGACCTGCCGATCGAGGAGAAAGCCCGCGCCGCCGCGATCACCGGCGCCGGCGCGAGCCCGCTGTACATGAACTGCTCCGGCAAACACGCCGCGATGCTGGCGACCTGCGCGATCAACGATTGGCCGCGCACCGGATACCTCGAGATCGACCACCCGCTGCAGCAGGCGGTCCTGGCCACCGTCGCCGACGTCACCGGCGAACCGGAGACCGATCTGGGCATCGACGGCTGCGGCCTGCCGATCGTGCCCGTCTCGCTGATCAACCTCGCGCGCGCGTTCGCCGGCTTCACCACGGCCGAGTCCGGTACCGCGCCGCGCCGGATCGCCGATGCCGTTCGGGCGAATCCACGAGTGATTTCCGGCACGAGCGGCCCGGATCTACTGGCCATGTCGGCGACCCCCGGACTGTTCTGCAAGATCGGCGCCGACGGTGTGCACGCGGGTGCGCTACCCGACGGACGGGCCTTCGCGTACAAGATCGAAGACGGTCACGATCGGGCCCGGATGCCTCTGACGCTGGCGATTCTGCGCGAACTGGGTGTCGAGTGGACCGATCAGCACACGCAACTCGCGGCCACCGCGGTGTTCGGCGGCGACGCCAGAGTCGGGGTGATCCGCGCGATTCCGGGAGTCATCTGAGACCGGGCGGTCTGGGCGAAGAAGGGGCAAACCGGGGCGCTTCGACAGGTCTTCACCCACTCCTGGGAGCGCGACGCCCTGACACACGCTAAAGTGTCTGTCAGGAAGAGTATTAATTCGAACGGGGCCGCCAACAAACCCCAGGCCGCCCCGCAGTGACGCGAGGGGGTCAGCCATGGGCCGTGGCCGGGCTAAGGCAAAGCAGACCAAAGTCGCACGTGAGCTCAAGTACAGCTCCGCGCCGACGGACTTCGCGAGCCTTCAGCGCGAGCTGTCGGATAGCGATGCTTCGCCCTACTCCCAACCCAGGAGTAGTGCAGTGCTGTCCGATGAGCACGATGCGGACGAGTCGCCGTCTCGTTGGAACGACGAGGACGACGGCTACGACAGCTGGCGCCGCTGACCTGACAGCGACGAAGGGGGAGGCCGAGCGGGCCTCCCCCTTCCAGCCGTTCTCAGGTGAGTGACGACAGGCTCGCAGTAGCAGTTACGGTGAATACCTGAATACGCGACGAGCGTCCTGTGCATGCACAGGGCGCTCGTCGTCTTCGTCGCCTCGGGGCCCCGACCACCCCGAGCCGACGGGCAAACCCTCCTGCCATGGGGTTAACCACAGAGTGACTGGACAAACGTGGCCGGACAAACCCTGAACGCACTGAGCCGGGTCGCGATGACTCGCGACCCGGCTCAGTGCACAGCGGAGATCAGAACCTGGGGTGTTCGCCCAGCAGCACCGCACGCGGCGCTTCGACATCGGCGGCCTTCTTGACCTGACCCAGCGTCCAGCAGTCGATGTGGCGGGCGGTGAGCACCGCCAGCGCACGATCAGCATCCTCGGGCGCCACGATCGCGACCATGCCGACGCCCATGTTGAACGTCTTCTCCATCTCGATCCGCTCGACGCGTCCGCGCTGGGCGATCATCTTGAACACCGGCGCCGGGTTCCAGGTGCCACGATCCAGCTCGGCCACCAGGCCTGCGGGCAGTACGCGCGCCAGGTTGGCGGCCAGACCGCCACCGGTGACATGCGAGAAGGTGCGCACATCGGTCTCGGCGATCAGCGCGAGGCAGTCCTTGGCGTAGATGCGGGTCGGCTCGAGCAGTTCCTCACCGAGGGTGCGGCCGAACTCCTCGACATAGCCGGTGAGCGACATCCGGTCGATGTCGAGCAGCACCTTGCGCGCCAGGCTGTAACCGTTGGAGTGCAGGCCGGACGAGCCCATCGCGATCACGACGTCGCCGGGACGCACGCGGTCGGGGCCGAGGACCGCGTCGGCCTCGACGACGCCGACGCCGGTGGCGGACAGGTCGTAGTCATCGGGGTCCATCAGACCCGGGTGTTCGGCGGTCTCACCGCCCAGCAGTGCGCAGCCGGCCTTGATGCAGCCCTCGGCGATGCCGGAGACCAGCTCGGCGACCTTCTCCGGGATGACCTTGCCGATGGCGATGTAGTCCTGCAGGAACAGCGGCTCGGCGCCACACACCACCAGGTCGTCGACGACCATGGCGACCAGGTCGAGCCCGACGGTGTCGTGCTTGTCCAGCGCCTGGGCGACGGCGATCTTGGTGCCGACGCCGTCGGTGGAGGCGGCGAGCAACGGTTCCCGATATCCGCCCTTGAGCGCGAACAGCCCGGCGAAGCCGCCGATACCGCCCTGTACCTCGGGTCGGCTGGCCTTCCTGGCCAATGGTCCGAACAATTCGACGGCACGGTCACCGGCTTCGATGCTCACGCCCGCCGCAGCGTAGGAAGCGCCTGCACCGCTGGGTGTCTGTTCAGTCATTGTGGGGGAAAGCTCCAAACCGAATCGGCGGATAGATGCCTGATAACTCTAAGTGATCCGCCAGTCCGGGTGTCGTGCGGCTCCTCGGTCATTGTTCCAGCTCGGTGGCGAATGTGGCGGCGATCTCGGTGCGACGGCGATGCGTCAGGGACGGCTGAGCGCGTCCACGTTGGCGTTCTCGCCGAGCAGCTTCGACTCCGCCTTGCCCGAGAGCATCCCCTCCAGCACGTTCTTGCCGATGGCGGCCTCCGGCGGCAGTTCGATCGGGTAGTCGCCGGTGAAGCAGGCGGTGCACAGGCGCGAGCGCGGCTGCTCGGTGGCGGCGATCATGCCCTCGGTGGAAACGTAGCCGAGGGTGTCGGCGCCGATAGAGCGGCGCACGTTCTCGACCATGTCGGCGTAGCTGTCGTCGGCGCCGGTGCCGTTGGCGATCAGCTCCGCGCGCGAGGCGAAGTCGATGCCGTAGAAGCAGGGCCACTTCACCGGCGGCGACGCGATGCGCACGTGGATCTCGAGCGCACCGGCCTCGCGCAGCATGCGGATCAGCGCGCGCTGGGTATTGCCGCGCACGATCGAGTCGTCGACGACGATGAGCCGTTTGCCCCGGATCACCTCGCGCAGCGGGTTGAGCTTGAGCCGGATGCCGAGCTGGCGGATCGTCTGGCTGGGCTGGATGAAGGTGCGGCCCACATAGGCGTTCTTCATCAGACCCTGGCCGTAGGCGATGCCGGAGCCCTGGGCGTAGCCGACCGCCGCGGGCGTGCCCGACTCGGGCACCGGGATCACCAGGTCGGCGTCGACCGGATGCTCCTTGGCCAGCTTGCGACCGATCTCCACGCGGGTGGAGTGCACCGATCGACCGGCGATCGTGGTGTCGGGACGGGCCAGGTACACGTACTCGAAGACGCAACCCTTGGGTTCGGGGTTGGCGAAGCGCATGGAGCGCACACCGTCGGAGTCGATGGCCAGCAGCTCGCCCGGCTCGATCTCGCGGACGAACGCGGCGCCGACGATATCGAGCGCGGCGGTCTCGGAGGCGACGACCCAGCCACGATCGAGCCTGCCCAGCACCAGCGGGCGCACGCCGTGCGGGTCACGCGCGGCGTAGAGGGTGTGCTCGTCCATGAAGGTGAGGCAGAACGCGCCACGCAGCTGCGGCAGCAGTTCCATCGCGGCGGCCTCGATGCTGGAATCGGCGGAGGCGTGCGCCAGGAGCGCGGTGACGATGTCGGAGTCGGAGGTGGCGCCGGTCATCTGCGGCCGACCGTCGATCACGCCGGTGCCGATCAGGCCGAGTTCGCGTGCGCGACCAGCCAATTCGGCGGTGTTCACCAGGTTGCCGTTGTGGCCGAGCGCCAGGCCGGAGCCGACGGAGGTGGTGCGGAAGATCGGCTGCGCGTTCTCCCAGGTGACACCACCGGTGGTGGAGTAGCGGCAGTGTCCGACGGCGATATGCCCCGGCATGGCCGCGAGCGTCTGCTCGTCGAAGACCTGGGAGACCAGGCCGAGATCCTTGAAGACCAAGATCTGGGAACCATCGGAGACGGCGATACCGGCCGCCTCCTGCCCGCGATGCTGCAGGGCGTACAGGCCGTAATAGGTGAGCTTCGCCACGTCCTCGTCGGGAGCCCAGACGCCGAAGACGCCACACTCCTCGCGAGGGTCGTGCTCGATCTCATCGGGGGTATTGGACGTGGAGACGATCGTGGGATCGACGTCGTTCACCGTTTGCTCCCTGTTCGGGCGGGCTGGGGGCACCCGTCATTCTACGGGTGATTCATGACTCGACGCGCACCACGGTGCAAACCCCGCGCAATCGAGCAACGGTGATCGCGCGAATTCCGGCGGAACAGCTGTTACGGTGCCGATCGTGACCACCGAGGGCAGTGCGCACGAACCCGCTGTATCCCCAGCGTCTCCTGAAGAGAACGCCGATTCGGCGCCGAAGGATTCCGATAGTTCGCGGCGAGGGGAAGCGACGTTGGACACACTCCGGATCCCGGCCCGGCGCTGGGTCCGGATCGTGCTGGCGCCGACCACCGTTCTCGCGGTCGTGTTGTCCCTGCTCGGCGTGATGTATCTGGCCTACATCTCCGATCCGGAGGGCAATCTGCACGATTTCCCGATCGTGCTGGTCAATCAGGATGTCGGCGACACCATCGACGTCAACGGCAGGCCCCAGCAGGTCAACTTCGGCAAACAGGTGGCCGATGCGCTGGTGGCGGGGGTGCCCGCCGATCAGGTCGACCTGCGGGTGGTCGCGATCACCGAGTCCGATCGGCTGATGCGCACGGCCCAGATCTACGGCGCCATCATCATCCCCAGCGATTTCAGCAAGCGACTGGGCATTCTCGGGGTGGGCAGCGTGGTCGGCGGCGAGATCGAGCGCCCGATCATCACCGTGCAGACCAATCCGGGGATGGGCCCGTACTCCGCGGGCATCGTGACCCGCATCGGCGAGCGGGCGATGACGGAGGTGAACGCGCAGGTCGGCAAGCAGCTGAGCGCGCAGGTCCGCGACACGCTCGCCGCGACGCCCGCGGGCGCGACGCAGCCGCAGATCTCCGGCGCCGCCCAGCTCACACTGGCGCAGCCGATCCACGTGGTCCAGCAGGACTGGCGACCGCTGGGCGCGGGCGCGGGCCTCGGCCTGACCGCCTTCTTCTACGCGCTGCTGATCCTGATGGCCGGTGTGGTCGGCGCGATGGTCGTGCACACCATGGTCGACGCCCAACTCGGCTTCCAGCCCACCGAGTACGGCCCCTGGTACGTGCACTACCCGCCGACGCCGATCTCGCGTTTCCGCACCCTGTTGATCAAGTGGGGCGTGATGATCATCGTGGCCGTCGTGGCCTCACTGATCTATCTGATCGCGGCGAAGGCCCTCGGCGTCTCCGGCGACCATCCGACGCAGCTGTTCCTGTTCTCGGTGCTGGCGCTGATCGCGGTCGGCCTGACCTGTATGGCCTCGCTGGCCGCGTTCGGCACCGCGGGCCTGCTGATCAACCTGGCTGTCTTCGTCATCCTCGGCCTGCCCTCGTCGAGCGGCACCGTCCCGATCCAGGCCACCCCCACCTACATCGCCTGGCTGGCCGAGTTCGAGCCGATGCACCAGGTCTACCTGGGCATGCGCTCGATCCTGTACTTCGAATCCGACTACACCGCAGGCCTCGGCCGTGGAATCTGGATGTCGTTGCTCGGCTTGCTCCTTGCCTTGGTCGGCGGAGTCTTCATCACCAGGTACTACGACTACAAGGGCCTGCACCGGCAGAACCGGATCGCCGAGGAGAACGCCCCCGTCTGACCTAACCGACGCCGGGATCCTCGGTCGCGCGCAGCGCCACGATCGGCAGCCAGGCGGCGATCTCGCGCGCCCGCGACCCCGACGCCGACAGCGCACCGGACCCCAGCGCGTCATCGAAATCCAACAGCCCGGTAGCCAGCAGCAACCAGGTCCGCGCATCCGTCTCGACCACATTCGGCGGCGTCCCCCTGGTGTGCCGCGGCCCCGCGACGCACTGCACAGCCACGAACGGCGGCACCCGCACCTCCACCGAATGCCCCGGCGCACTCCCCGCCAACGCCCGCACCGTCCCCTTCACCGCCGCCCCCAACTCCCCCCGCCCCGGCTCCGGCAACCCCGGATCCCGCAACCACTCCCCCACGCCCAACACAGCCGCCCGTACCTGCGCGGGATCCACCACATTCCGTCCAGCCATAACCCGAGACGCTACCGACTCGGGACAACCCCGGGCCCTCCAGTCGAATGTCCGAATCGTCTACCCAGTTAGACTTGATTCCGTAAAATATACTAGACTATTCTGGTGATTGCACCGGAACCCACGCGCACCACCTTGAAGCGCCTCGTTGCAGCCGGATTCAGCAGCCGCCCAGGCAAAGGCAGCCATACCATGTGGATCTGCAAACATGGAGTCGTCACTGTGACCGTGGCTTCCGGGCACAACTCACAGTCGCCTGGAGTAGTGCGGACTGTGAACAAGGCGATCGCGCAGTGCAAGGAACAATGCACGGAGGAAGCATGACCACCTACCAGATCGACGTGTCCAGAGACGACCGCTGGTGGATGATCCGAATCCCGCAGTTGGACGGCGTCAACGGCAACATCGAAGGTCTCACCCAGGCACGTCGCTATGCCGACATCACCAAGGAAGCAACCGACTACATCTGCACAGTCGCCGACGTGGCTCCCTCAACTGTCGAACTCGCCATAACTGCCCATGTCGGCGATACGGACGTGACAGCTGCCGCCGAAGAAGTCTCACAAGCCCGCGCGGAGGCCGCCCGCCAGGAAGCGCATGCAATGAGGGTCGCGACGGCGACCGCGCGGCGATTGGCGGCGGACGGCGTACCAGTCCGCGATATCGGCGCCGTTCTCGGCGTGACATTCCAGCGGGCATCACAATTGGCCAATTCCTGACCCGCAGCTTCAAGGATCCTGGCGTATTTTCATCGCCCGGCGGCATTGATTCGCGCGGCTCGTCGTACATTCGTCCTATGAGTGTCACCGGTCCCCTAGAGCCGACCACGTTGCGATTGCGCAGTGCCGACGGGCTCACCCTGGTCGCCGACAGCTTCGGCGCGGAGAACGGCCCGTTGGTCGTGATGCTGCACGGTGGTGGGCAGAACCGGTTTTCCTGGAAGCGGACCGGGCGGGCGCTCGCGGCGGCGGGGATGCGGGTTGTCACCGTGGACGCGCGCGGGCACGGCGACAGCGATTGGTCGCCGACCGCCGACTACGGCCGGACCGCGATGATCGCCGACCTGCACGCCGTCCTCGCACAGCTCGGCGCGACACCGGACGCGGGCGCGGTGGTCGTCGGGGCGAGCATGGGCGGGATCACGGGACTGCTCGCCACCGCGACGCCGGGCGGGAGCGCGATCCGCGCGCTCGTCCTGGTCGACATCGTGCCCCGCTCGGAGTCCGCCGGCGTGAGCCGCGTCATGGATTTCCTCGGCAAGCACCGCGACGGCTTCGACACTCTCGACCAGGTGGCCGACGCGGTCGCCGCCTACCTGCCGCACCGCCCGCGCCCCGACAACGCCGACGGCCTGCTGCGCAACCTGCGCGAGCGCGACGGCCGCTGGTACTGGCACTGGGACCCGGACCTGATCAGCGACGTCAACGAGGACCCGGACGCCCGCATCGTCGAGATGGAGGCCGCCACCGAGGCCCTGACCATCCCGGTCATGCTGATCCGCGGCGGCAAGTCCGATGTCGTCAGCGACGAGGGCGCCGCGGCCTTCCTCGCGCTCGCACCGCATGCCCGCCTGGCCGAGATCAGCACGGCGGCCCACACTGCCGCGGGCGACGACAACGACGCCTTCACCGAGGCCGTCGCCGGTTTCGTCGCCACGGCCTGAGCCGCTAGCGCCGCAGCCCGTCGACCCATCGCGCAGCGGTGGGCGCGAGCGCTGCCCCGGCGTTGATCGCCAGATGCAGCAGCGCGGGCGCGGTGGCGCTGCCCGACCGACGGCGCAGTTCGGTGAAGACGAGCCCGGCCACCGTCGTGGCCAGAATCGTCGGCAGCACCGGATCGTCGGCGGCTCTCGCCGGTTGGATGTGCCAGAGGCCGAAGTCGAGGGCGCTGATCACGCAAGCCGCCGGCCCGGCGCCCTCGGCGAGCAGGGGATCGAGAGTCCCCCGGAAGATCGCTTCCTCGGCCAAGACCGTTCCGACGGGAATGTGCAGGGCTATCCATTCGAGGGTCGAGGTCTCGGGTGCCCGGACGGCGATCTCGAGTGGGAGGCGTCGCAGCGACGGAATCGCCAGGGCAACGGCGTAACCGGCGAGCACGATCCCCCCGCTGGCGATTCCCCACCGAAAACCACTGGGCGACAACCAATTCGGGCTACCACGAAAGAGTTTCACATATGCCGTCGCGAAGGCCGTGTTCGCGACGGTGCGACCGCGCAGGGGGAGCTCGAGCGCGGGCAGGACCCGGTTGCTCCACAGCGGCGGAAAGACCAGTGCCGCGGCACTTTCGAGTCGCCTCACTTCACCTCGCGCTCGTAGATCTCCGCTGATTCCAGTGCGGCACGGATCCTTTCGACGATCTCGGCGGTCAACCCGGGCGGTGCCGCGACGGCTAACCACCCGTCCAGCACCAAACTCCCGTACCGATGCCCGTGCCCGTCGACCACCCCCTGCGCGTTCGTGAGATCGGCCGTGACCTGCCAGAATGTCACGAAGGGCGCCCACCGCATCTGGGTCGACACATCGGAACCGCGTGGCTCGCTCAACCAATCCGGCCGCGTGAAGATCAGATCGGCAGACCACCACACGATCGGGTCGGAGGGATGTTGCAGGTAGGCGATGCGTGGTTCGCGCCACGGCTCCGCACTGGCGAAATCGGTCGCGTCATCGGCGAAGCGAACGACCAGCCCGTCCGCGTACACCGGCGCCACCTCGGGCGAGCCCGGATCGCGACGATCCACGAACTGCCGCCACAACCGATTCGAATTCGGCGGGCCGACCCACAACGCCCCATCGACCTCCTCGCGAAGATCGCCGAGCCCGCCGAACGCCTCCTCCGACCCCTGCGAACCCAGACTCTCCCCGTAGACGAACAGCTTCGGCCGATGCCCCTGCGGCTGGGCCGACCACCGCTGGTACACCGCGTCGAACAGCTCCCGGCTGGCCGCGGCCGCCTTCTCCCGGTCCGACAGGAACGAGAGCACGCTGGGCAGATACGAGAATTGGGTCGCCACGATCGCCGTATCCCCGCCGTAGAGATATTCGATCGCGCCCGCGGCCATCCCGTTGACCCACCCCGTGCCCGTGGTGGTCACCACCACCATCGCCTCCCGGTCGAAGGCGTCGGTCCGCTCGAGTTCGGCGACGGCCAACTGCGCCGCGGTCCGGTCGCGAGTCACCGACTCCAACCCCACGTAGGCCCGAATGGGCTCGCGCGCGGGCTTTCCCGTCACCTCGGCGATCGCGGCGGCATTGGGCCCGTTGGACACGAACCACCGCCCCTCGAACCCCAGCGTCGGCCACGGCGCCAGCGAGACCGGACTTCCCGATCGTTCCGGCGCGATCGGCTGCACCGCGTACGGCGTGGTCCGATCGTTGCGCACGCTGAACGCCGAGTTGGCCACCGCGAAGAACGCCCGCGAGGCGACACCGTTGAAGATCGTCACCGCGAGCACCACCAGCACCAGCAACCCGACAGCGGGCGCCACCTCGCGCGGCACCCGCACCCACCGGTTGAGCTGGCGGGCCAGGCCGAGCACCATGACGCGCACCGTCCGATACGCGGCCACCACCGCCACGCCGACGGCCACGCTGAGCAGCCCGGTCCGCAGATAGGCGGGCGTCGTGGTGCCCGCCATCCCCATCAGCGAGGTGATCTCGCGCTGCCACCGCGCCGACTGCACCAGCATCAGCGCCGCGACCAGCGCACACCCCACCAGCACCGTCGCCTTGATCGCGTATCGCAGCCGGTCGGACGGGCTCGGAATCGGAATCCGCGACCGCACCCAGCGCCGGAACACCCATTCGAGCACACACCCGAGCCCATAGCCGATCGCGGCGTTGATCCCGCTGATCAGCCCCTGGAACAGCCAGTCACGCGGCACCAGCGACGGCGTCACCGACAGCGCGAAGAACAGCGTCGCCAGCACCAATCCGACATAGTTCAGATCGACCACGACCTCGACGCGCCGCACCACCGCGGCGCCGCGCGAACGCAGCATCGCGAAGGTCGAAGCGTGCTCGGTCACCGCCCCAGTATGGCGGCCGATAGGAGCCGATCACCGGATTTGTCACTGCGGGGCCGCTCACAAACTACGTACCGCGCTCGAGTAGTTGTACGCGCGATCGCAACGCTTCGGATCAGCACACTGAGAACCATGAGCACAAACACCAAGCCGAAGAACACCTCGGCCTATGTGGCCCAGGCCGCGATCGCGTTCGTTGTCAGCCTGTTCGGCACCGGCGCCGGAATCGCGTACCTGCCGTTGGACACCTGGCAGCGCGGGTTCCTCGCGATGTCGGGCCTGTTCCTGGTGACCAGCTGCTTCACTCTCGCCAAGGTCGTGCGCGACCAGCAGGAAACTCAGACACTGATCGGGCGGATCGACGAGGCGCGGCTGGAACAGCTGATCGCCGAGCGTAATTCGTTCAAATCTGTGTAGTGAGCCCGGGCGCCGATCGAGGGGTTCGGCGCCCGGCGGTTCGTCACTTCAGCTGACGCTCGGTAGCCATGGATTCCTCGAGGAACACCTGAATCCGGGCAGCCAGTTCCGGCGTGTAGTCCGGTGGCTGGGCCACCGCGGCCCACGCGTCGGGCACCAGGTTGCCGTAGTTGTGGCCGTGCCCGTCCGACACCGTCTGCGCGCGTGGCAGGTCCGCGGCGACCTGCCAGAACGTGACGATCGGGTACCACGACATCGCCGGTGACACGTCGGGTCCGCGCTTCTCCCGCAACCAATCCGGTTGGCTGAACAGCAGATCCGGCGACCACCACACCACCGGGTCGGAGGCATGTTGCAGGTAGACGATGCGCGGGTCGTTCCACACCGGCGTCGGCCTGGCGAGCTGATCGGCGCTCGCGGCGAACCGCACCGACATTCCGTCGGCGTAGATCGGGGTGATCTCCTCGGTGCCGGGGTCGCGCCGTGCCACGAATTCCGACCACAGCCGGTTGGAGTTGGGCGGGCCCACCCACAGCACGCCGTCGGTGCGGTTGCGGATGTCGGCCAGCCCGGAGAACGCGCCCTCCGACCCCTGCGAACCGAGGCTCTCGCCGTAGACCAGCAGCTTGGGCCTGGCGTCTTCGGGCAGCGCCGACCAGCGGTCATAGACCTTGTCGAACAGCGTGCGCCCCATGGTCATCGACTTGTCCCGGTCGGACAGGAACGACAGCGCGCTGGGCAGATACGAGTACTGCGTCGCGACCAGCGCGGTGTCGCCGCCGTACATCAACTCGATCGATTCGGCGCTGATCGTGTCGACCCAGCCGGTGCCGGTGGTGCTGATCACCACCAGCACTTCACGGTCGAAGGCCCTGGTGCGGTCGAGTTCGGCGATGGCCACATCGGTCTGCGCCTCGACCCCGTCCGCTGATTCCAGTCCCGCGTATACCCGAATCGGCTCGCGCGCGGGCTTGCCCGTGACCTCCTCGATCGCGAGCGCGGTCGGCGCGGTCGCCACGAACCATCGACCCTCCGAACCCAGTGTGTCCCACTTCGCCAACGAGTCGGGGCTCCCGGAGCGTTCGGGCAGCGTCGGCTGGACCGCGTTCGGCGAGGTGTGACTGTTGCGCGCGCTGAACGCCGAATTGGCCACGGCGAAAAACCCTTTCGCCAGCACACCGTTGAACAGCAGCACGGCGGCCACCAGCACGACGATCACCCCGAGCGGCCGCGCGAACGCCGCCGGAATCCGCACCCACTGGTTCAGCGCCCGCGACACCGTGCGCACCAGCCGCACCACCAGCCGCGAGATCCAGATCAGCAGGCCGACCACCACCGCGCCGAGCAGCACCGTGCGCGAATACCCCGAGTCCGATACCGGCTCCATGCCCATCAGGTCGGTGATCTGGCGCTGCCACTTCGAGGACTGGATGCTCATCAGCACCGCGAAGATCAGACACGCGGCCACGATCGCGATCCTCAGCGCCACCGGCAACCAGCTCGGCCGTCGAGCCCAAGCCGTGCGCACCTGCTCGGGCCAGGTGATCCGCGGCGCGACCCAGCTGCGCCAGGCCCACGCCAGCAGGCACCCGAGCCCGTAGCCGATCGTCGCGTTGATGCCGCTGAGAAGTCCCTGGAAGAACCAGTCACGCGGCAGCAGCGAGGGAGTCAGCGACAACCCGAAGAACAGCGTCGCCACGATCAGGCCGACGTAGTCGGGATGAAAAAACCTCTCCACCAGGTGAATTGCCCTGATGAAGAGGTTTTTCGGAACTGCCGGTTCGGCAGCCGAGCTCGTATCCTCAGTGGCCACAGGCTCGACTCCTCTGTTCGATCACCTCCAGCCGCTGACCGGTCAGGCGGTGTGCGCTCCGAACAGCTTAGGCAGCGTGCCTTCGAATGCCTCGCGCAATTCGGCGAGTGTCACGGAGAACTGTCCCTGCACCTCGACCGAATCCGAGCCCTGATCGACCACGCCGATGCGCACCCACGGCAGCTGACGCGCGTCGCACATCTTGGTGAACCGGGTCTCCTCCGAGCGCGGCACCGCGACGAGCACCCGCCCGGCCGACTCGGAGAACAGCTGCACGAACGGATCGGAGCCCTCGGGGAGCACGATGCGGCACCCGGTCTCGCCTGCCAGCGCGGCCTCGATGACGGTCTGCGCCAGACCGCCCTCGGACAGGTCGTGCGCGGCGGAGATCATGCCGTCACGCGAACCCGAGGTGAGGACCTCCGAGAGCAGTTGCTCGCGGGCGAAGTCGACCCGCGGCGGCACGCCACCGAGGTGGTCGTGGGTGACCTGCGACCAGATCGAGCCGTCCAGCTCGTCGTGGGTCTCGCCGAGCAGGATCAGCGACTCGCCCGGCTCGAGGCCGAGGCCGGTCGGGATGCGGCGGTGCACATCGTCGATCACGCCGAGCACGCCGACCACCGGGGTCGGCAGGATGGCGTCCTTGCCGGTCTGGTTGTAAAAGCTCACGTTGCCGCCGGTGACCGGAATGCCCAGCGCCGCACAACCATCCGCGAGACCGCGCACGGCCTGCTGGAACTGCCACATCACGCCCGGATCCTCCGGCGAACCGAAGTTCAGGCAGTTGGTGACGGCCTTGGGGGTGGCGCCGGTGGTGGCGACATTGCGGAACGCCTCGGCCAGCGCCAGCTGCGCGCCGGTGTACGGGTCGAGCTTGGTGTAGCGGCCCGACGCGTCGGTGGCCAGCGCGATACCGCGGCCCGAGGACTCGTCGATGCGGACCACGCCCGCGTCGGCGTGCTCGGCCAGCACGGTGTTGCCGCGCACGTAGCGGTCGTACTGCTCGGTGATCCACCGGCGGCTGCACAGCTGCGGGCTGGCGATCATCGTGAGCAGGGTCTCGCGCAGCTCGTCGCCGGTCCGCGGCCGGGTCAGGGTGGCGGTGGTGTCGGCGATCAGCGCGTCCTGGGTGTCGGGACGCCGCACCGGACGCTCGTAGACCGGGCCGTCGTGGGCGACGGTGCGCGGCGGCACGTCCACCACGGTCTCGCCGTGCCAGGTGATCACCAGGTGCTCGCCGTCGGTGACCTCACCGATGTCGGTGGCCAGCACGTCGTGCTTCTTGCACACGGCCATGAACGCGTCCACGTTCTCCGGCGTGACGACCGCGCACATGCGCTCCTGCGATTCGCTCGACAGGATCTCGGCGGGGGTCATGTGCTTGGCGCGCAACGGGACCTTGGTCAGGTCGATGTGCATGCCGCCGTCGCCCGCAGCGGCGAGTTCGGAGGTGGCGCAGGACAGTCCGGCGCCGCCGAGGTCCTGGATGCCGACGACCAGGCCGGCCGCGTACAGGTCGAGACAGCACTCGATGAGCACCTTCTCGGTGAACGGGTCGCCCACCTGCACGGCGGGCAGCTTCTTGCGCCCGGTGCCCGACTCGTCACCGGAGAAGGAGTCCGAGGCCAGCACGGACACGCCGCCGATGCCGTCGAGGCCGGTGCGCGCGCCGAACAGGATGATCCGGTTGCCGTTGCCGGAGGCGAAGGCCAGGTGCAGGTCCTCCACCCGCATCGCGCCCGCGCACAGCGCGTTCACGAGGGGATTGCCCTGGTAGGAGGCATCGAACACGGTCTCGCCGCCGACATTTGGCAGGCCGAGCGAGTTGCCGTAACCGCCGACGCCGCGCACCACGCCGTCGACCACGCGACGGGTGTCGGGGGCGTCCGCCGCGCCGAAGCGCAGCTGGTCCATCACCGCGATCGGGCGCGCGCCCATGGCCATGATGTCGCGCACGATGCCGCCGACGCCGGTGGCCGCGCCCTGGTAGGGCTCCACATAGGACGGGTGGTTGTGGCTCTCCACCTTGAAGGTGACGGCCCAGCCGTCGCCGATGTCGACCACGCCGGCGTTCTCGCCGATCCCGGCCAGCATCGAGGCCCGCATCTCGTCGGTGGTGGTCTCACCGAAGTAGCGAAGGTGCACCTTGGAGGACTTGTAGGAGCAGTGCTCGCTCCACATCACCGAGTACATCGCCAGCTCGGCATCGGTGGGCCGACGGCCCAGAATCTCCTTGATGCGGGCGTACTCGTCGTCTTTGAGACCGAGTTCCTTGTACGGCTGCGGAGCATCCGGGGTGGCTGCGGCGGTAGCGACGGTGTCGACCTGCAGTGTCACGGGAGACCAGGGTCCTTTCGGCCGGGGGGAACTTGATCTGCAGAGTCTAATGGTTGCGAGGTAACCGCCTGCCGCCCGTACTGCCCTCACGCTGGGGAGGGTGGGCGGATTCGGTCTGGTCACACTTGCGGTTGGGGCATCGGAGTACCCGTTACTCTGGCGCCGTGAACGAAAGTCCGGGGGTTGCCGAGCAGGTCGAGCCGCATATTCCCGATCCAGGCCCGCCGGACCGCCGACAGCGTCGACTGGCCGTGGCCATCGGATTGTTCGTCGTCTCCGCGGCCGTCGCGCTCCTCGCGCACTGGTGGCACGGGTTCATCGACCTGCAGGTCTACCGCAACGGCGCGCGCGTGTGGCTCGACGGCGGCGACCTCTACGGCCCGATGCCCCCGGTTCACGGCCTCGGCCTGCCGTTCACCTATCCCCCGCTGGCCGCGATGTTCTTCGTGCCGCTGGCCCTGATGCCGCTGGTGGTCGCCGAGGTCGTGGTGCTACTCACCTCGCTGGCGAGCCTGGCGATCGTGCTCTGGCTGGTGCTGATCCGGGTGCGTCCCGAGCTCGATCGGACCTCGGTCCTCACCGTGCTGATCGCCGGTCTGGGCCTGGCCCAGTTCCTCGAACCGGTGCGCCAGACCTTCAACTTCGGCCAGATCAATCTGATCCTGATGGCCGCGATCGCCCTCGACATTCTCGTGCGCAAGCCGTTCTGGCCGCGCGGAATGCTGATCGGGATCGCGGTGTCGATCAAGCTGATTCCGGCCGGCTACCTGCTGTATTTCCTGCTGCGCCGGGACTGGAAGGCCGCGGCCACCATGGTCGTCTCGGCAGCGGGTGCGATCGGCGTCGGCTTTCTGCTGTTCCCGAGGGACTCGGTCGAATACTGGTTCCACACCGTCTCCGACACCGGCCGCATCGGCACGCCCTACTTCGCGGGCAACCAGTCCATCAAGGGCACCCTGTTCCGCCTCGGCATGAACGAATCGCTGGCGACGGCCCTGTGGATCGGCCTGTCGGCGGCCACGATCGCGCTGGCCGCAGTGTGGATGTACCGCCTGATCGGCGCGGGCAACGACGTCGGCGCGCTGCTGGTGAACGCCGCCGCGGTGTTGTTGATCTCACCGGTGTCGTGGTCGCATCACTGGGTCTGGGTCGCGCCCGCGCTGGTCGTCGCCGTGAGCCTGGCCGTGGGTCGGCGCTCGCGCGCCTTCACCGCCCTGGTCGCCGTGTTCACGGTGATGTTCATCGTGGGCCCGCAGTGGGTGCTGCCGCATTCGGGCGACAAGGAACTGGCCTGGGCGTGGTGGCAGCAGATCATCGGCAGCAGTTACGTGTGGTCCACGTTCGCCGTGATCGTCTACGCGGTGATCACCTACCACCCCACCCGTAAGCCCTCGGCCGCAGCCGAACTCGCGCCGGCCTGAGCTCGCGACGCACGCCGATCCGGTTCTCGGCCGCCTCGATCCGGGCTGCGGAACCACGGCGTCGGCCGCCATGTCTCAGTCCGTCGCCTCCGGGGTCAGGAACGCCGCGAGGGCCGAGGCGTAGGCGGGCACGTCGGCGGCGCCCATGAGTTCACGGCACGAGTGCATGGCGAGCTGGGGTGCGCCGACATCGACGGTCGAGATGCCGGTGCGCGCCGCCGTCATCGGGCCGATGGTCGAGCCGCAGGGCAGGTCGGCCCGGTGGACATACCGTTGCAGCGGCACACCGGCCTGCGCGCACGCGAGGGCGAACGCGCCCGCGCCCGCCGCGTCGGTGGCGTAGCGCAGGTTCTGATTCACCTTGAGCACCGGCCCACCACCGACTTCGATGCGGTGCGCGGGCTCGTGCCGGTCCGGATAGTTCGGGTGCGTCGCGTGCGCCATGTCACCGGAGGCGACCACCGAACCGGCGAGCGCGGCAAGGTAATCCGCGCGCCCACCACCGCGGGCCAGCACGATCCGCTCCAGCACGGCGGGCAGCAGATCCGATTGCGCCCCCCGATCGGACTGGCTGCCCACCTCTTCGTGGTCGAACATCACCAGCACCGCCGTCGCCGCACCCGGCTCGTCGGCGGCCGCCAGGAACGCCTGCAATCCGGCGTAGCAGGTGCCCTGGTTGTCGAGCCGGGGCGCGCTCACCAGATCGAGGTCGCGACCGACGATCGTGCTCGACGCGAGGTCGTGGGTCATCAGTTCCCAGCCGAGCACGTCGGCGCCGTCGACCTGCGCCCGCTCGGCGACGAAGTCGAGGAACGATGCCGGAGCGTCGCCGATCCCCCAGATGGCGTTCACGTGCCGCTGCGGGTCGAGGGTGACCCCGCGCCGGTCCTCGGACAGGTGAATGGCCAACTGCGGCACCCGCAGGATCGGTTCGTCGATGCGCACCAGCACATCGCGCATCCGCGCGCCCTCGCGCACACTGAGCCGCCCCGAGAGACCGAGCTCGCGGTCCAGCCAGGAGTTCAGCCACGCCCCGCCGTACGGCTCCAGCCCGACGAGCCGCCACCCGGACCCCGCCAGATCGGGATGCTGCTTCACGCGCAGGTTGGGGCTGTCGGTATGCGCCCCGACCACCCGGAACGGAGCGGCGGGCACCGCGTCGTAGTCAGCCCACGCGATCAGCGAACCACCGCGCACCACATAGTGTTTCCCGCCCGCGTCGTCCCACGCCGATGCCTCCGTCAACGGCGTGAACCCGTTGCCGTCCAGCTCGGCCGCCACCGTCGCGCACACGTGGAAGGGCGAGGGTGACGCGTCGATGAAGGCACATAGTCCGCTGGCCGTGGCCGCTGTCAAGGAAACCGGCATTCTGCGATCCTAGGCACGATGGCGCACCCCGGCACCTCGCCCCGTGATACCGCGCTCGGATCAGTCGTCGTGTTCGGCGATCACCGCGAGCGCGGCCAGTAATTCGCCGTAACGACGAATCCCGAGGCGACAGCGCAGTTCTTCCTCCGCGAGCTTTTCCTGTGCGCGGATCTTGGCGGCCAATTTGGCCCCGAGACTGCTCAAACCGATCAGGATCCGGCGGCGATCATCGGTGGCGGCGACCCGGAAGATCAGCCCGCGTTCGGCCAGATTGTCCGCGTGCCGAGTGGCCGAGGACGGGGCCAGCCGCGCTTGGGCGGCCAGTTCCGACATCGTCATCCCGTCGTCGGTGGACAACTGCGAAAGGATCGCCCAGTGGTCGGCCGTGAGATTGTCAGCCGAGAGCGCCGATTCGAGCCTGCCTACCCAGCTGCGCTCCGCGGAGCGCAGGGCGCCGTGCAGCGTGGCATACCCACTGATAATGGACACCGATCGCATTCCCACCTGCCGAGAAATTCATTCGAACATTCCCTGTTCGCACCAGGCGATAGACTACAGAATGCCGACAATAGGCCGGACCCGGGATGAAACGATCGAGATTCTCTCGATCGTCCCCACTCAGGGCCCCGGCGGCATCATCGCGCCATCGTGCACCGCGGCAATTTCCCTGGCTGTCGACGAGATCAATAGCGGCACAGGAATTCTCGGCCGTGAAATCAATCTCACCACCCTCGACGGCGGTCGCGAACCACACGAAGTCGCCGCCGAAGTAGCGGCCTTCCTCGCCACCGGAATGGTCGGTGCGATCACCGGCTGGCATACCTCCGCCGTACGTCGAGCGGTCGCCGAGGCCGTGGACGCGCGGGTTCCCTACCTCTACGCCACCGACCACGAGGGCCTGCCCGACGAGCGCCCCGGCGTCCTGTTGGTCGGCGAGCATCCCGACCACCAGACGGTCCCCGCCGCCGCGTGGATGACCCGCGAACTGGGGGTGCGCCGCTGGGCCGTGATCGGCAACGACTACATCTGGCCTCGCCGAACCGCCCGCGCCCTGCGCCGGTCGCTGCCCGATCCGTACGACATCATCGTCGAGCACTACGTGCCCCTCGGCACCACCGATTTCGGCGATTTCCTCGACGACCCCGCGCTGCTGCTGGCCGATGCGGTCCTGATCCTCATGGTCGGCGCCGACACCGCCCGCTTCAACCGCCAGTTCACCGCCACCGGCCTACCCGCCGTGATGCCCCGGCTCAGCCCGGCGGTCGACGAGAACGTCCTGCTCAGCGCGGGCCCGTCGGCGAACGCCAACCTCTATGTGGCGTCGAGTTTCTTCCTCGACAACAAGAGCGCCGAGGGCCGATCCCGCCGCGCCCGTTACCACCGGCACCAGGGCCGATTCGCCCCCGTGCTCACCACTTTCAGCAACTCCACCTACGAGGCGATCCACCTGCTGAACACCCTGGCCGACACCACGGGCACCCTTGACGTGGAAACCATCATCGCCGCGGCGCACCCAGGTCTGGCGTTGGACGGCCCGGCCACCCGCCGCGGTTTTCTCGGCAATCAGGCGGTCGGTCCCACCCACCTGGCGATGGCGAACGGGGTCGATTTCGACATCCTGTGCCGCCTGCCCGCGAATCCCGGCCGTGCCTAGGATCGCGGGGTTACGCGTCAGACGTTGATCAAACTATCGAGTACCGAATAGAAGATGCCGAGTCCGTCATCGCTGGGACCGGTCAATGCCTCGGTCGCGTGCTCGGGGTGCGGCATCAGACCGACGATCCGCCCGTTGGCCGAGGAGATCCCGGCGATCCCGCGCTGCGAACCGTTCGGGTTGTCGCCCGCGTAGCGGAACACCACGCGGCCTTCGCCTTCGAGCTCGTCGAGCACCTGCTCCGAAGCCTGGAAACGCCCCTCGCCCGACTTCAGCGGAACCAGGATCTGCGCGCCCGGCTCGTAGCGCGAGCTCCACGCGGTATCGGTGGCTTCGACCTTCAACCACTCGTCGCGGCAGATGAAGTGCAGTCCCTCGTTGCGGGTCAGCGCGCCCGGCAGCAATCCGGCCTCACACAGCACCTGGAATCCGTTGCAGATGCCGAGCACCGGCAGGCCCTGGCCCGCCGCGCGAACCACCTCGCCCATCACCGGCGCGAACCGCGCGATCGCCCCACACCGCAGGTAGTCACCGTAGGAGAAGCCACCGGGCACGATCACGGCGTCGACACCCTTGATATCGGCGTCGGCATGCCACAGGCTCACCGCCTCGGCGCCGGCCAACCGCACCGCGCGAGCGGCATCGACATCGTCGAGCGTGCCGGGGAAAGTAATAACGCCAATACGTGCAGTCACGAGACCCGAACGACCTTCCAGTCCTCGATCACCGTGTTCGCCAGCAGCGCCTCGGCGATCTGCTCGAGCTGAGCGTCCGACACACTGTCGTCCACCTCGAGCTCGAATCGCTTGCCCTGCCGCACATCCGAGATTCCGGCGAATCCCAGACGCGGGAGCGCGCCGACCACGGCCTGTCCCTGGGGGTCCAGAATCTCGGCCTTCGGCATGACCTCGACCACGACTCGTGCCACGCGTTGCTCCTCAAGTGTGTGGGGGGTTACCCCGGAAATCTTAGTTGACCGGGCCGTCGTGCCCGCGTTCCGGGGTCACGGCGGCTTAGCATCGGGTATGCGCATCGCCCACTTCGGTCATTCCTGCATCCTCGTGGAACTGCACGGCGTGAAAGTGCTGTTCGACCCCGGAACCTTCTCGCACGGGTTCGAGGGCATCACCGGCTTGGACGCGATCGCGGTGACCCACCAGCACCCCGACCACATCGACCCGAATCGGATCGGCGATCTCATCGAGGACAATCCCACGGCCCGACTGCTGTCGGATCCGCAGACCGCGCAGCAGCGCAGCGAGGGATGGGAGCCGGTGTCGGCGGGTCAGGTGCTCGATATCGGTGACTTACAGATCACCGGCGGCGGTGGCAGGCACGCGGTGATCCACCCGGAGATCCCGGTGATCGACAACACCGTCTTCCAGCTCGGCACCGAGGCCGACCCCGCCCAGCTGGTCCACCCCGGCGACTCGCTCTGGGTGCCGCCGGTCCCGGTCGGTGTGCTCGCGATCCCCGCCGCCGCCCCGTGGATGCGCATCGCCGAAGCCGTCGACTACCTGCGCGCCGTCAATCCGCGCACCGCGGTGCCCATCCACCACGGCATCATCGCCCCGTCGGCCCAGGGGATCTACTTCGGCAGGCTCACCGAGATGGCCCCGGCTGGCACCGAGTTCCGCGTACTCGATGCCGAGGACCAGGGCCAGTTCTAGCTCAGCGGTAGCTGGTCAGGAACAGCGCTTCGGCCAGCGCCATGTGCTCGATCTCGCTGGGGTCGACGCTCTCGTTGGGCGCGTGGATCAGGCATTTCGGCTCTTCGACGCCGATCAGCATGATCTCGGCCTTCGGGTAGGTCGCGGCGAAGACATTGCACAGCGGGATCGACCCGCCCTGACCCTCGGTGGTCACGTCGCGACCGTAGGCGACGGCCATCGCCCGCTCCATGGCCGAGCGGGCCGGGCCGTGGGTGGACGCCACGAACGGTTCGCCGAGCGCCTCGACCTCGATCTCGATCTGGGCATTCCACGGCACGTGCGCGCGCAGGTGCTTCTCCAGCAGCTCACACGCCCGCTGCGGCTCGGTGCCCGGCGGGATGCGCAGATTGAGCCTGGCCCTGGTGCTCGGCTGGATCGCCGCCGAGGACCCGACCACCGCGGGCACGTCCATCCCCAGCACCGTCAGCGCGGGCCGCGCCCACAGCATGTCGGAGACGGTCCCGTTGCCGAGCAGTCCCACACCGTCGAGCACGCCCGCATCCGACCGGAAGTCCGCTGACGGATACTGCGCGCCGGTCCACTCCTGATCGTCGGTGAGCCCGTCGATCGTGGTGTTGCCCTCCGCGTCGCGCAACGACGACAGCAGCTCGATCATCGCGGCGAGCGCATCGGGCGCGGGTCCACCGAACATGCCCGAATGCATCGGCCCCTCCAGCGTTTTCACCGTCACCACCACATTCACCATTCCGCGCAGGGTCTGGGTGAACGTCGGCACCCCGACGGCGAAATTGCCGCAGTCGGCCACCAGGATCGCATCCGCTTCCAGCCGCGCGGGATCGGCGACCACGAACTTCTCCAGACCGCCGGTGCCCTGTTCCTCCGACCCCTCGGCTACCACCTTGATCCCGATCGGGAAGTCGGGTCCGATCGCGCGCAGGGCGGTGAGATGGGTGACGATATTGCCCTTGCAGTCCGCCGCCCCGCGCCCGTACCAGCGGCCGTCCTTCTCGGTCAGCGTCCAGACCGGCGTCTTCCACGCGGCGTCGTCGAGCGGGGGCTGCACGTCGTAGTGGCAGTACAGCAGCACGGTCGGGGTCCCCGGCGGCCCCGGCTTGTGCCCGATCACCGCCGAGCTGCCGTCCGGGGTCTCGTGCAGGCCCACCTCGGTCAGCCCCGCCGCGGCGAACGCGTCGGCCACCCACTGCGCGGTTCGCGCACACCCTTCCGGCGGGAACTGGCGTGGATCGGCGACGGACTCGAACGAAACGAGCTCGGCCAGATCCTTTTTCGCCTGGCCCATCAGTCCGGCTACCTTGCCGCGTAGCGCCGTCGCATCGTCGCTCATGTCTTCGCGCCTCACTTCGTGGTGTTTTCCAGCTTCAGAGTTTCGAGATGGGAGAGGTAGTCCTGCAGTCGATCCGGGCAGTAGGTGGCGATCGCGAGCCCGCCCGCCTCGGCGAAGTCTCGCGGTCCGATCACCGGACGCTGACCGGGCCCCGCAGCGCCGTTGGTGATCGAGTCCTGATACCTCGCCTTGATCAGCGGCGCGCTCAGATCCTGACAGATCGACCCACCGTCCTCGCCGAACGTGTCGGCGATGACCTTCACCTCCGGCGCGGGCAGACCCGCCGCGACCAGATTGTCGTGCAGCTGTTGAGCTTTCGCGGTGGCCTGGGTGCTCTCGTGGATCGCGCTGAAGGTGAACAACCCGGTCAGAGCGAACACCACGAGCAGTAGACCCGCCGTGAGATAGATCCAGCGTCGCTTGTGGTCGGGGGCGTCTCCGGTCGTCATGCCTGCTGCCCTTCCGGTATGGCGAATTTCCAGCTGTCCCTGCGATTTCGGTAGAACAGGTACGGAATGAGCAGGCCGACGATGCCGAGCCCGCCACCCACGATGAGCACATACACCCAGGTACTACCCCCGCCGAATTGCGACGGCGGCACGAAGCCGATCGTGAACGCGGCGATCGAGGAGGCGGCGCCGAGCCCGCACAGCGCCATCAGCGCGGGCGCCCGGAAACCACGCGGGTGATCCGGATCGTCGCGACGCAGCTTGGCGGCGGCGGCGAACATCAACACGTACATGATCAGATACACCTGCGTGGTGATCACCGACAGAATCCAGTACGCGCTGGAGACATCGGGGATGAAGGCGTAGAGCAGCGCGATGAAGGTGGTGAACACGCCCTGGGCCACCAGCATGTTCTGCTGCACGCCGTGTTTGTTGAGCCGAGTCAGGAACGGCGGCAGGTACCCCTCCTTGCGTCCGATCAGCAGCAGCCCCTTGGACGGACCGGCCAGCCAGGTCAGCATGCCGCCGACCGCCGCGGCCACCAGCGCGATGCCGACGATCGGGGTGAGGAAACCGATTCCGAAGTGCGCGAAGAACGCGTCGAAGGCCTGCATCACACCCGCGGTGAGGCTCAGGCTGGCCGCGGGGACGACCCAGCTGATCGCCAGCGCGGGCAGGATGAAGATCACCAGCACCAGGGCCATCGCCAGGAACATCGCCTTCGGGAACTCCCTGGCCGGATTCCGCAGCGACGACACGTGCACCGCGTTCATCTCCATGCCCGCGTAGGACAGGAAGTTGTTCACGATCAGCACCAGGCTCGCCAATCCGGCCCACGCGGGCAGCAGATGCGACGAATCCATCGGCGCCGCTGACGGATTGCCCTGCGCCAGGAAGACCAGGCCGAGCACCACAAGCAGGGTGCCCGGGATCAGCGTGCCGATGACCAGGCCCATACTCGACAGCCCCGCCACGGTCTTGGTGCCCTGCGAGGACACATACACACCCGCCCAATAGACGGTGATGATCACGATCGCCACATACAGACCGTTGGATGCCAGTGACGGATGAATGATGTACGCGAAAGTACTCGCGACATAAGCGAGAAGACTCGGATAGTAGAAGATCGTCATGGCGAACTGGCACCAGACGGCAAGAAATCCGAGCGGCTTACTCAATCCCTCACTGACCCATTGATATACCCCGCCCTGCCACCCCGACGCCAATTCCGCGGCGACCAGCGAGGTCGGCATCAGGAACAGAATCGCGGGAATGACGTAGAGGAATACACAGGCCAATCCGTACACGGCCATCGTCGGCGCTGATCGCAGACTCGCCACCGAACTCGTGGTCATCAGCGCCAAGGTCACCCAGGACATATATTTCGTAGTCGTCGCGACTTTCGTCGACGTGCCCGTCATCAGCGCTGCCTCCTGCTGCGTTTACACAACTAGCGGAAACCACTCGAACAACTGCCTTCGAATGGTAACCGCCGCGCAGACATGCACCGGGCTCGAAACTCCGGGAACGAGTATGTTTCCCGCCCGCCCAGGGAACAGCGAGGAGGGCCACCGCCGCGCGCTGATCGCCAGTTACGCGCGCGGCGGTGGCGCAGTCAGGCGGCTCGAACAGCCGGGTAGGGCTCCCAGCGGTACACGTCGCTGTGGGCGCCGTGATAGAGCGCGAGGTCGACCGCGTCGAGCATGGCCTGGCGCGGACCCGAGCGCTGCAACTGCGCCGCCGACACCGCCAACCGCAGCACGCCGCCGCGTCGGGCGACGCGCGCGGCGCCCATCACCATGGCCCGGCACCACCACGGTTCGGCGCGGAATCCCTCGCCGATCCCGTACACCCGGGCACGTTGGGCCACGTCACGTTCCAGGTCGAGCATGCTGGTGAGCCCGAGGGACATGCGGAAACCCACCTCTGGCAGCGCCGCCAGCGCGCCGTTGGAGGCGTCCCAGCGCGGGGCGGCGAACAGCCGGGTGCGCAATTGCACCCGCTCCATCACCCGATCGGCGGCCTTGAGCCGCAGCGACGCCTCGTGCCGGGGCAGATCGGCGAACTCCGCGCGCCGCGCCTTGGTGGCGGCCTGGTCGTAGCCGTGCAGCACGATCGCGTCACCTTCGAGGCGCCGCCCGCGCAGCCACGACTGCGTCGCGGGATCGTCGACCAGCCGGTACTTGCCTTTCAACCGCGGCGCGACCAGCAGCGACAGCCGCACGCCGCGCGAGTCCATCTCCGCGGCGAATTCGATCGCGGCATCGCGAGTGGTATCCCGGATCCCCGACACCGAAACGATCAGCTCAGCGTTCATATACCCAGGGTGACAGTTCGAGATGACGCCAACGTGCTACCGCGATGACGCGCCGACGAATTCCGTCGCATTTCTCACCATCCCTGCCAGTGCAATACCTGCTCGCGCGGCACCCGCACCGCGGGCTTGAAGTCGGTGCCGATGGTGAAGGCCAGTGGCAGAAAAGCGGCGAGCATCACCTTGTCGTACGGAACGCCAAGTACCGCAGCGAGTTCGGACTCCAACGGCGCCTGCGCGGTTGTCCACACGGTGCCGAGTCCACGGGCCCGCGCGGCCAGCATGAAGCTCCATACCGAAGGCAGGATCGAGCCCCATGTGCCCGCCTGGACTTCCACCGAGGCGCGGTCGGTGCGGCCCTCGACGGCCGGAATCACGAAGGCGGGCACCCGGTGAATATTGGCGCTCAGATAGCGCAGTCCGTCGAAGACCCGCTCGGTGGAGCGCGGGGAGATGTTCATCCGCTCCTCGTCACGCGCGGTCAGTGGCGCCGCCGCACCGAGCGGCAACGAGCGCCGGAAGATATCGGCCAGCTCGCCTCGTCGCGCCTTGTCGGTGACGACCAGAAAGTGCCAGCGTTGCCGATTGCGTCCGGTCGGCGCCTGCGTGGCCAGGTCGACGCACTCCTCGATGAGCGACCGGGGCACCGGCCGATCGAAGTCGAGCCGTCTGCGCACCGCACGGGTGGTCGACAGCAGCTGGTCCGGGGTCAGATCGAGAGTCATGGGCGCTCCTCGTGCCACGCAGGAATCGTCTGGCACCGAACAATCTGCGCTCAGACGATTATGACGGTAGAGCGTCGATCATCTTCCGTCAAACAATCTGTGCACAGATGATTTAATGGAACGACAGATCAGAGGAGTCTCATGGCAACCGAGCCCACCTACTTCCCACGACTGGCCGCCGAACGCCCCGACATCGCCCTGTGTCGAGCGTCGACGGCGGTCGCGCGCGCGGCGGAAGCACACGCGAGCGCGCAGGGCCTCGGCGTCGGCCAGCACCTGGTGCTGAAGATGCTCGCCGAGGTCGGCGCCTGCTCCCAGCAGACACTGGCCGCGGAACTACGCATCGACCGCAGCGTGATGGTGACGGTCTGCGATCACCTCGAATCATCCGGATACGTCCGGCGAGAACGTAATCCATCGGACCGCCGCTCCTACGCCGTCACCCTCACCCCGGCAGGCAGCGACCGCCTTCGCGGCGCGGAAGCCGCCATCCCGGCCTTCCTCGACAACGCCTTCGCCGCGCTGAGTCCTGCCGAACGCCTTCAACTCACCACCCTGCTCGGCAGGCTACTCGCACCGTGACAACGGAAATGGGCCCCGGCCGAAGCCGGGGCCCATCGGTTCACGCGTCCGCGAGACCCACGCGGTCGAGGACCCAGGCGTACTCGAAGCCGACTTCCTTCCACTTCTCGTAGCGCCCGCTCACCCCGCCGTGACCGGCGGTCATCTCCGTCTTGAGCAGCACCTCGTTGTCACCGGTCTTGGTGGCGCGCAGCTTGGCGACCCACTTGGCCGGCTCCACGTAGAGCACCCTGGTGTCGTTGAGGCTGGTGATCGCCAGGATGGCCGGGTAGTCCTTGGCTTCGACGTTCTCGTAGGGCGAGTACGACTTCATGTACTCGTAGACGTCCTTGTCGGCCAAGGGATTTCCCCACTCGTCCCATTCGATCACCGTCAGCGGCAGCGACGGGTCGAGGATCGAGGTGAGGGGGTCGACGAACGGCACATTGGCGAGGATGCCGGTGAACAGTTCCGGGGCCAGGTTGGCGACCGCGCCCATCAGCAGTCCGCCCGCGCTGCCGCCGTCGGCGATCAAACGGTCGGGTGCGGTGACGCCGGTGTCGATGAGATGGCTTGCGCAGGAGACGAAGTCGGTGAAGGTGTTCTTCTTCAGCAGCGTCTTGCCGTGCTCGTACCAGAGCCTGCCCATCTCGCCGCCGCCGCGCACATGCGCCACCGCGAACACCATGCCGCGATCGAGCAACGACAGTCGCGACACCGAGAACGACGGATCGATACTGGCCTCGTAGGAGCCGTATCCGTAGAGCAGCAGGGGCTTCGGGCCGTCTGGCAGTCCGCTGCGCTTGATGATCGAGATCGGAATGCGGGTGCCGTCGGCGGCCACGGCCCAATCACGATGCTGCTCATAGTCGTCGGCGTCGTACCCGCCGAGCACCGGCTGTTCCTTGCGCAGCAGCAGCTCGCCGGTGGCGGGCACGTAGTCGAACACCTGCATCGGCGTGATGAACGAGGTGACCCCGACGCGCAGGGTGGGCTGCTCCCACTCCGGGCTCGAACCCGCACCGGCGGAGAACAATTCGAGGCCGAAGTCGAGCTCGGTCAGTTCACCGAAGCCCTCCGGGGTGAGCGTCCACACCGACAGGCGAGGCAGCGCGTCGCGCCGGTAACCGAGCACCAGGTGGGTGGCGAAGGCGTCGATGTCCTCGAGCCGCACGTCCTCGCGATGCCCGATCAGCGTCGTCATGTCCGACGGGTCGGTGGCGGGCGCGACGGCGAGCACGAAGTTCTCCGCCTTCACCCCGTCGACCACGTCGTTGTGCAGGATCAGGAACTTGTCCTCGCCCGCGATCACCGCGTGCTCGGCCGAGTACTCCACGCCTTCGCGACGCGGCAGCAGCACCCGGAACTCGCCCTCGGGATTGCTCGATTCCAGGACCCAGCCCTCGGTGGTGATCTTGGACCCGAGCCACACCATCAGGTACTTCTCGGAGCGGGTCGCGCCGACGCTCACCCAGTAGCGCTCGTCGGGCTCGTGGAACACCGTCACATCGGCATCGGAACCGGTGCCGACGCGGTGGCGCCACACGGTGTCGGGACGCCACGACTCATCGACCGTCTGGTAGAAGATGTGCGTGCCGTCCAGCGACCAGGTCGCCCCCGGCGCCGCGCCCGCCACCTCGTCGGCCAGCAGCTCACTGGTGCGCAGATCCTTGATCCGCAGCGTGTAGCGCTCGTCGCCGGAGCTGTCGACGGAGTAGGCGAGCAGGTTGCCGTCGTGGCTCAGCGAGAACGCGCCGAGCGCGAAGAAGTCCAGCCCCTCGGCGAGGATGTTGCTGTCGAGCAGCACCTGTTCGCCCTCGATCGCCGACCCGACTTCCAGTTGCGGCGGCGTCCAGGCGTCGATGCCCTCGGCATTCGCGTCGACCCGACAGCGGCAGTGCACGCCGTACTGTTTGCCCTCGAAACTGCGCGAGTAATACCAGTAGTCGCCCAGTCGCGTCGGCACCGAGAGATCGGTTTCCTGTGTCCTGGCCTTGATCTCGTCGAAGATCTTGTCCCGCAGGGGTTGCAGCTGGTCGGTCTGTGCCGCGGTGAAGGCGTTCTCCGCCTCCAGATGCGCGATGACCTCGGGGTCTTCCTTGTCCCGTAGCCACTCGTAGTCGTCGACGAAGGTGTCACCGTGGTGGACCCGCTCGACGGGCGCCCTCTTCGCGATCGGCGCCGACACGGTCTCATTCTCGCCAGCCATCCGTCCACCGTAGCCGTACCGCTGCGACCGGGCCCGCCAACTCGGCCGTCGGTACTCGGCGGTACCGCGGGACTGAGTATTTTCGCGCATCTGCCGCCGGCCCAGTGCGCGTAGCCTGACCCGCATGGGGATGCGGTACGCGATGCGATCGTTGGTGGTGACCGTCGGGGTGGCGCTGGCCGCGGGATCGGGGGCGGTGATGTCGGCGAACGCGTGCGCGTGCGGCGGCGTGGTCAGCGGCGACAGTTCGGCACGGGTGAACAGCGAGTCCGCCGTGCTCGGCTGGGACGGGCGGCGCGAGACCGTGCTGATGCGATTGGGCATGCGGTTCACCGGCGCCGACGCGGCCCTGATCGTGCCGACGCCGACCCCGGCGACCGTCTCGGCGGGCAGCGCGGACTCGTTCCGGGAGCTCGCACGCGTGACCGCGCCCGAGCGGGTCACCGAATACGACTGGTTCGGCAGCGGTTCACTCGGCGGCGACGCGTCCAGCGCCGCTCCGGGTTCGGGCCCCGATGTGCTGAGTCAGGTGCAGTTGGGACCACTGGAGGCGACCACCCTGCGCGGCGGCGATCTCACCGGCATCCGAGAGTGGCTCGACACCAACGGCTATCAGCTCCGACCCGAGGTGAGCGCCACGCTCGACCCCTACCTCCGCGAAGGCTGGTCCTTCGTAGCCATGCGGCTCACCAGCGCGAAGCCGCTGTCCGGCGCGCTCGACCCGGTCCGGATCACCTTCGACTCCGACCGGCTCGTGTATCCGATGCGCATGTCGGCCGCCGCGACCACACCGCAATCGGTCCACCTCTACGTCTTCAGCGATCACCGGGTGACACGTCTAGACCCCGATACGGACCGGCACACCGTCGCCACCGAATTCGCCGCTCCGGTCGGCGAACCCAGCGACCCGGATCTGCGGGCACTCGCCGCAGGGCACGATTACCTCACCGAACTCTCGATCTACATCCCCGACCCCGCGACGATCACCAGCGATTTCCTACTCGGCCCCGCCGCCACCGATACCCCGGTGCGGGACCGGCTGGTGAGCAAGGAATACGTCGAGATCCTCGGTCTACCCGCGGGCTACGTCCTGATCGTCGCCGCGCTGTCGCTGATCGGCGTGCTCGCGAGCGTGATCCTGCGTCGACGGTCCGCGCGGTAGGTCCGAGAACTCTCAGGCCCCGAGCGGCGGACCGATGAACGGCCACGACGCGTGCAGGGCGTCCTGCCAGTAGGACCAGGAGTGGGTGCCCACCGGGTGGTAGTCGATTCTGGCGCCGATGCCCGCGGCGCGCAGGCGCTGGTCGAAGGCCACCATGCAGGTGTTGACGCCGAGTTCGATGGGACCGCCGAGGAAGATGTTCTCGGCCAGCGTCGGCTTGAGTTCGAGCTCGTGCGGGCCGGGGATTCCGGTGCCGGTCGACAGGTACAGCGCCTTGCCGCGCAACCCGTCCAGCATCAGGGCGGGGTCGTGCGCCGCCCATTCGGGACTACCGGGCAGGCCCCACATATTGCCGGGGTTGCCGCCCCGGTTGACGATGGAGAACATCATCGCGCCCGCCGCCATCGCGATGTCCGGACAGGCGCTGTACCCGGCCACCGAACGGTAGAGACCGGGGTGGCGGGCGGCCAGGATGTAGGCCGCGTTGCCGCCCATCGACAGTCCACCGATGCCGTTGAGGCCGTTGCCGTTGAACTGCGCGTCGATCAGGCCCGGCAGTTCCTCGGTGAGAAACGTTTCCCACCGGTACCGGCCGAACCGAGGATCGTCGGTGATCCAGTTGGTGTAGTAGCTGGCCTGGCCGCCCATCGGCAGCACCACATTGACGAATTTGTCGCGGAAGAAGGCCTCGGCGTCGGTGGCGTTGGTCCAGGTGCTCTGGCCGATGCCGGGGTCGAGGCCGTCGAGCAGGTAGTACGTGCCGCGCGAGCCGCCGCCCGCGGGGTGCAGGACCTGCAGATCGACATTGCGACCCATCGCGGGCGAGGTGACGGTGATCGCCGTCCGGAACGGGGTGAGTTCGTTGACGCCGATGATCTGCGCGGCGGACGCCGTCGCGGGGTGCACCACCGCCGGTCCGATCACGCCGAGAGCGAATACCAGCACTGCAGCAGCAACACTTATGCGACGCACGATAAACCCTCCATCACCGCATGCCAATGACGTCCAAAATAACCCACAGGCGAACAAACTGGAAGTACTAGACGTGTCCAGCTTTTCCCCAGCAAATCATCAGGTACGCGATGCGCGGTTCGGCCAGGATCAGGTCAGCGGGTGAGCGCGCCCCGAATCGAACCGGCCAGGTAGTCGAGATCGGCCCGCGCCGGCGACGTCGGCCGCGCGCGAAGCCCGAAGCCGTCACCGGGCGTTCGCGGGATCACGTGCAGATGCACATGGAAGACCTCCTGTCCGGCCGTCACCCCGTCGGCGAGAAAGAAATTCACCCCGTCGGCCGCCACTTCACTCTCACGCAGCGCGGCGGCGATCCGCTGCCCGACCTGAAACAGCTTGCCGCCCAACGCGGGATCGAGATCGGCCAGACTCGGCGCCGCGACCTTGGGCACCACGAGGACATGGCCCGGCGTCACAGGACGAATGTCCATGAAGGCGAGGACGTCGTCGTCCTCGTATACCTTCGAGGAGGGGGCGGCCCCGGCGATGATGTCGGCGAAGATCGTGTACGGATTCACCCGGGTACGGTATCGGCTTCGACGCGCGAAAGCCCGCCACCTGCGCCGAAAACGCGGCAGTGGCGGGCTGATTCGCACGTGTCTACAGAATCGGCGACGGGGTGTAGCGCGCGGCTTCCGGATTCGCCTCGACCAGCTTCTGCACCCGCGCGACGACCTCGGACACCTGGTCGGCCGCCGCGCCGATGAACGCCGCCTTGTCGGCCAGCGCGGCGTCGAGGCCGGCACGGTCGAGCGGCATCCGGTCATCGGCGGCCAGGCGATCGAGCAGATCGGGTTCGCGCCCCTGCTCGCGCATGGCCAGCGCCACCGCGACGGCGTGCTCCTTGATGACCTCGTGCGCGGTCTCCCGGCCGACGCCCGCGCGCACCGCCGCCATCAGGATGCGGGTGGTCGCGAGGAACGGCAGGTACCGGTCGAGCTCACGCGAGACCACCGCCGGGTAGGCGCCGAACTCGGCGAGCACGGTCAGGAAGGTCTCCATCTGCCCGTCGATGGCGAAGAACGCGTCGGGCAGCGCGACGCGGCGCACCACCGAGCAGAACACGTCGCCTTCGTTCCACTGCGCGCCCGCCAGCTCGGCGGCCATCGAGCCGTAGCCACGCAGGATCACCTGCAGGCCGTTCACCCGCTCACACGAGCGCGTGTTCATCTTGTGCGGCATCGCCGACGATCCGACCTGCCCCGGCTGGAAACCCTCGGTGACCAGCTCATGACCGGCCATCAGCCGAATCGCGTGCGCGAACGACGACGGCCCGGCGCCCAGCTGCACCAGCGCCGACAGCACATCGTGATCCAGCGACCGCGGGTACACCTGACCCACGCTGGTGAACACATTCGCGAAGCCGAGGTGGGTGGCGACCTGCTGTTCGAGAGCGGCGAGTTTGTTCGCGTCACCGTCGAGCAGGTCGAGCATGTCCTGGGCGGTGCCCATCGGCCCCTTGATCCCGCGCAGCGGGTAGCGCTCGATCAGCTCACGCACGCGCGCCAGGCCGACCAGCATCTCGTCGGCGGCGGAGGCGAAGCGTTTGCCCAGCGTGGTGGCCTGCGCGGCGACATTGTGCGAGCGCCCGGCCATCACCAGTTCCTGGTACTCGACGGCCCGCTCGGCCAGCCGGGCCGCGATGGCGACGCCGTGGCGATAGACGTGCTCGAGCGACAACCTGATCTGCAGCTGCTCGACATTCTCGGTGAGGTCGCGGCTGGTCATGCCCTTGTGCACGTGTTCGTGCCCGGCGAGCGCGTTGAATTCCTCGATGCGCGCCTTCACGTCGTGGCGGGTGACCCGCTCGCGCTCGGCGATCGAAGCCAGGTCCACGTGGTCGATGACGCGTTCATAGTCCTCGACAACCCCTGCGGGGACATCGATTCCGAGTTCGGCCTGCGCGCGCAGCACCTCCAGCCACAGCCGGCGCTCGAGCACGATCTTGTTCTCGGGCGACCAGAGCGCGACGAGCTCCGGGCTGGCGTATCGGGTGGCGAGGACATTCGGGACGAGGCTCACGAGCACTCAGTCTAATTGCCGCACCCGTTCGACCTGCTGGGGCATCATGTTCGGGACCACCGGCGGGGCGACGATGTCGATCATTTCGAGCAGACCGGCCCTGGCGGGTCGGCGGGGTTCGGGGTGGCCTTCGATCAGCGCGGCGACCACCGCACCGTCGACGACGGCCACCATCCTGCGTAACTGCTCGGGGCGCACCACTCGGTCGGAGCGGCGCAGCACGTCGGCGAGCAGGTCTTCGAGCTGGGTGCGTAGTCGGAGCTGGACCTCACGTAACTCGGGGTGACGGGCCGAGGCCACCGAACGCTCGTAGCGGGCGATCAGCTGACCGCGGGCGTCGAGGTCGCCGTCGTCGGGGCCGACGAGCACGTCGAGCACGAGCTCGACCGTCGCCTCGGTGCCGCGCCTGCGATGACTGACTTCCCCGACCCGGCGGCGCATCGCGTCGAGTTCGATCGCGCCGCTGAACTCGACGGCGCGGGCGATCAGGTCCTCGAGCGACTCGAAGTAGTAGGTGGTCGACGCGAGCGGAAGATCAGCTCGCGAGGCCACTGAACGATGCCGCACGGCGTCGAAGCCGCCTTCGAGCAACAGCTCAGCCGCCGCCGCCACCAGAGCCTGCCGACGTCGTTCGCCTTTCGGGGTCGTTGCGGTGGTCACCGTGCAGGAGTGCCAGTCATCATCAGTTCAACCGTGCGCAATCGTCATCGGGGAAACACTGGGAATTCGGGATAACTGAGTTTTACCGTATCCCGGCACAGTTGTGTTCGTACTACGCAAAGTTGTTGTCGCACATCACTGTTGACAAGCCCTCGAATCAGCTCCGCAGGAAGGGACCGAGACGCTCCAGCGCTGCGGCGATGTCGTCGGTGGCGCCCGCGAAGGAAAAACGTACCGTGTGGTTTCCGTTTACAGTGTCGAAATCCAGTCCGGGTGCCAGCGCGACACCGGTTTCGGCGAGCACCTCGGCGCACCAGGCGCGGGAATTGTCGGTCAGATGACCAATATCGGCATAGGCGTAGAAGGCTCCGTCGGCGGGCGCGAGATCGGTGATTCCGAGCGCCGGCAGACCCTCCAGAAGCAGCGCCCGGTTGCGCGCGTACCGGCGCACGTGCCCGTCCAGTTCATCCTTGGCTTCCGGTCCGAAAGCGTGCACGGCCGCGTACTGGGAGACCGCGGGCGGGCACACCGTCATATTCGACGCCAGCCGTTGCAGCGCCGGGCGCAGGTCGGCCGGGGCCAGCATCCAGCCCAGCCGCCAGCCGGTCATCGAGAAGTACTTCGACACCGAACCGATCACCACCGACGCGCGCGAGAACTCCCACGCCGAGGACGTCGGCGTGCTCGCGCCCGCGTAGGTGATGCCGTGGTAGATCTCATCGGAGATCAGCAGCGTGCCGTGCTCGTCGCACCAGCGAGCCAGCGCGGCGAGCTCGGTGGGGTCGATCATGGTGCCGGTCGGGTTGGCCGGACTGGCCACCACCAGACCCTTCGGCGCCTCCTGCAGAGCTTCGAGCATCGCCACGGTCGGCTGAAATCTCGTCTGCGGACCACAGTCCAACTCGACGACGGTGCAGCCGAGAGCCGACAGCGTGTTCCGATAGGCGGGATAGCCGGGGCGCGCCACCACCACGGTGTCCCCCACATCGAACGCGGCCAGGAAGATCAGCGTGAACGCCCCCGACGACCCGGTCGTCACCACCACCTCATCCGGGTGCACGTCATACCCGTACGTCTCACTGTGATGCCCCGCGATAGCCTCACGCAACGGCAGAATCCCGAATGTCTCGGTATACCCGAGCAATTCGTGATCGATCGCCGCCCTGGTCGCCCGCAATACGGGTGCGGGCGCCTGCGTAGACGGCTGCCCCGCCGCGAGCACCAACACATCCCCATGCGACCTGGCCCGCTCAGCGGCCGCCTTCCACACATCCATGACATAGAACGGGGCAATGGCCGACCGACGCGATTCTCTGGACACCCCAGAGACGGTAATCGACACCCGCACGTCAGCCATCACGCACCAGGCCTCCGCGCGAGACCCGCCTCTGATCACCAATCGACACCCAGATCCTTACGGTCGACGACAACTTACTACCCATAGGTCCGGCGTCGCCACAAATCGAAAGCTGTAGCGATTACCGGGGTTACATCTTTTTCAAGGTTGACAACGTTGCGCCGGCCCCGTGGATCACGAGCGCGCACCGAACGGAACGGCGTATAGAAGACGCCGTTCTCCCACAGGGTAGATGTACCATTTACCTTGTGGTACAGATATTCCAAATTCTCCACAACCTCAGCGGTCAGCAGGGAATTTGCAATATACAGATCGACCGGCAACGGCATCGAGGTCAACTCCGAAGGAGTCGGAACAGGTTGTTCGATATCCACCGAACCGTAAAGCACGCCGGAAATATTTGACATTCTATGCAACAGCGTTCTCGAAAATTTCTCTCGCCGGTCCGCCGATATCAACTCATCCCTATTGAGATACTCCACCGGAATTCCGAGTTCTTCCGCAGACATATTGACGGCAATCGCATGCCTATCGGAATCGGACCGACGGTACACATACTCACAGTACGCAGGGCCGATTCGAGGTACTTGAAACAGCTCTCCGATCACGTGAGTTTTCTCCCCTGAAATTCCGGGCGTGTCGCCTACGCCTGAAGTGCCTCCACCGTTTCCATGATCGACCGCAGACTCGGTGATCACGCCCGTAGCGGTTCCAACATCACGGAGTACCTCCGTTACAGCTCCGAACGTTTCCTCCTCAGGAGACGTTGAGTACACTGTCACCGTAACGAACGGTGCCGTGGGACGCTTTTTCGATGCCATCGCTCTAACTCCACCAACCCGTCAAACGCCCCATGGCGGCCACCTGTGCAGAACTCGGCCGGAATGCTGTGACCAACTCCCCACTCGTTCGGTCGAATTGAGCCACAAAATACTTCCCATCAATTTTAGTAAGGTATCCGTGAGTATCAGTCCTTCCGGTACTCCACTCAAATGGGTTTTTGTTTCGCATCGCTTGTTCAATCATAGTCCTCCACTCGGCGTAGCGCTCGGTGTCTGACGGATTCATATGATCCTGGCGTCCAAACCACTCGTGAGCATGTCGGGTGAATGAATGCTGGAGCCCTTCGTCGGTAATCTCCGGACACGGCGTCAAACCGAGTGGATCAGTCCAAGTTATCGGGTTGTGCGGGTATATGTTCGAGTTTGGCGCAGGAATGAGACCCAACGGGTCTTGGGTGAGATATCGACCAGTCTCGGGATCGTAATAGCGGTGATGGTTGTAATGGAGACCAGTTTCGTGATCCTGTTGTTGACCTTGGAATCGGTGAGGTGTGCCCGGTCCAGTCCAGTGGGTTCGCCCCCAGAGCGAGGCCTTCGCGACTGAAGCAATATCGCCGGTAGCGGGGTCTACGAGGTGGGTGGGACTACCTTGGAGGTTGGTGACGATCGCCCAGAATCGATCGCCAATGGATTGAGTAAGAGGAACGTGGGTTGTCGGATGCATGGTCCACGTTTGGATTTCGATGCCAGACGAGCTAGTAGTCGATTGTTCAGCGAGATGACTACCATCCCAAACAAATTCGGTCCGCAAACCACTGTCCTGATTTTTTCTGCTCGTGCGTCGACCGAGGGTATCGTAGGTATAGGACCAGGTATTTTTGTCGGGGGTGGTGACTTCGACCAGTTGGTCGAACGCGTTGTAGCGGTAGTGCCAAATGGCAGGTTTGCGAGATATGCGGGTTTTTTCTTTGCGGATCAGACGTCCGGCGGAGTCGTAGTGGTAACGAGTGCGGCCTGCTCGAATGAGGAGGTTGTTGCGGTATTCGAAGCGTGGGTCGGGCGCAGGTTCGGACTGTTCGGGTCCGGCGGGATCCGGTGGTGCTGGGGAGGTGGGGATGTCGACGGTGGTGAGGTTCGAGAGGGCGTCGTAGGTGTACTGCTCGGAAACAAAGCCGCCAGGGGTGGTGATGTGGGTGATGCGGCCCATTACGTCGAGGGTGTAGTCGCGGCGGCGGGTTCGGTGGGGGCTGGTGGTGGTGTGGCTGGTTATGTATCCGTCTGGTCGCCAGGTGTATTCGTCGCGCTCGAGAAGCTGGGTGGGTGCGCTGGTGTGGGGGTCGAGTTGGGCTAGTTCGCGGGTGAGGGTGTGCCCGGCCGCGTTGTAGGTGTTGTGTTGGCCGAGGCCCTCTGTGCGCCAGCTATTTTGGCGTCCGAGCAGGTCGTAGGTGAAGTCGAATCGGTGGCCCTCAGTGGTCAGTGCGGCAATCTGTCCGGTGGGGGCGTATTCGTAAGTGGTCGAGGAACCGGTGGGGGTGCTGTACCCGGTGCGGCGGCCGTGAAGATCGTAGTCGTAGGTGGTGGTTCGCCCGTCGACATCTTGGGCGAGGAGCCGTCCGGCGGGGCTGTGCGTGAACGCCACAGCGTGAATGGTGTCGGCGTGATGACCATTTCGAGCGGAGGCGAGTTTCCCGGACGCGGTGTGCGTGTGGGTGATCCATTCCCCGGTATCGGTGCTGATACCGGCGAATCGACCGAGGACGTCGTAGGCGTGGCGACGTTGGGCACCGGTCGGGGTGATGATCGTGGTGGGCCGGTTGAGGAGGTCGTACTCGGTGTGCGTGACCGATCCGTTGTAGTCGGTTTCGGTGCACACGTTGCCGGTAGGGTCGTACTCGTAGGTCCAGGTGTCACCGAGGGGGTTGGTGACGGAGGTGAGGTGGCGTTCGGTGTCGTGGGTGTAGGCAGTGACGGTGCCATCAGGGGTTTCGCGTGAGGCGACGAGGTCGAACGTGTCGTAGGTGTAGCGGGTAGTCCCCCCGATCTGGTTGGTGTGGGTGAGGAGGTTGCCTTCACCGTCGTAGGTCCAGGACTGGGTCGTGCCGTCGGCGCCTCTGTGGAACAGCAGTTTTCCCTCGCCGGAGTACTGGTGGGTGCTGGTGTGGCCGAGGGGGTCGGTGATCGCGATGGGTCGACCGAAGCTGTCGCGTTCCACGAGGGTGACGGCGCTGTCCGACTCGGTGATGCGAATCGGGAGCCCGGCGCGGTCGATGTCGACGCTGGTGGTGGCGCCGGTGGAGTGGATGATCGAGGCTGGTGCCCCGCACGAGTGATATGTGTAGGCGGTGGTGATTCCGTCGGCATCGGTGATGCGGGCGAGATTGTTGTTCTCGTCGTACTCGTGGGTGATTGTGGCGCCGTCGACATCGGTGATCGTGGCCGGGCGCCTCGGGGCGGCGTAGGTGACGGTGATGGATTGCTGATCGGGCCGCCGGAGCAGGATCAGATCACCGTCGGGGTTGTAGACATAGATCGTGGTGTTGGTGTGGGCGTCGATATGGCGAACCGGTTGGCGGTATTCGTTGTAGTCGGTGATCGAAGTACCGCCGCGCGGGTTGATCAGGTTCCGTAGGCACAGCTCGGAGTCGAACTCGAAAATCGTTGTCGCACCGAGAGAGTTCGTGTGACGGGTGCGTGTTCGCCCGAATTCGGGGAGGTCTTCGTAGACGAAGGTCGCGGACAGGATGTTGTCGGTGCCCACCTGTTTCACGACGCGGCCGGATCGGTCGTAGGTGTTGTGCATCTCGGTGCCGCGGGAGTCACGCCAGGACAGCATCCGGGCATCGGGGTCGTAGCGGTACTGGGTGATCGCCCCGACACCATTGGTAACCGAGGTGAGATTGCCAGCGGTGTAACCGAATTCGCGCACCACAGCCGCGACCGGGCCCGCGCCCTTCCCGACGGTCGAAGTACTGTCGCTGGTGGCCACGACACCACCTTCGGTGACGGCAGCGTCAGTATTGGTGACGGTGAGGGCGGTGACCCGGCCCGCGTCGGTGTCGATATCGACACGATATCCACCCGAATGCGTCACATGTGTCGGAGCGCCGTCAGCGTTGTAATGGAACCGGATGCGGTTGTGGTGGCGATCGGTGATCTCACTGATCGCGTAGTTGCCGAGCTGAACATCCAAACCCGCGAGGGTCGGGTCGGGGGCGAAACCCCAGGTGAGTTCCCGGTCAGGGTCATGCACGTGGTAGCCGCCGGTCTCGGTGCGGACCATGGTCGCACGAATTCCCCTGTGGACCGGCGTCACTGGAACATCGGGGGCGGTATGCGGGAATTGCCACAGCTCACCGTCAGGGCCGACGAACTTCACTCCGACCTGGTCGACATCGACCCGCATGTCCAATGTCGCCGCCCAGGAAGGGCCGAACCACCGCCCGAACCGATACGACGAACGATGCCGACGAGTCAACACCAACGCCAACACACCGGGCAGGTCGACATCGGTTTCCGGGAGCAAGAACTCACCGGTCGCGGCATCGACAGGGTCGCCGCAATCAGTGGTTTGCTTCTCGGTCTTGTTCAGGTTCGGCTTGTCCGCACCGTCCTGGTTGGTGAGTTTGGACTTGTCTGTGTTCGCCGCAGTGGTCTGATCCTCCTTCGACCATGGGTCGGTCTTCTTCGGCGATCCCGTGTCCCCACTATCGGGTGTCTTCGATGGCGTATCCGGGGTACTCGCCGGGTTCGTCGGAGTATCAGCCTTCGTCGTGTTCGACGGGGTATCAGCCTTGACCGTGTTCGACGGGGTGGTAGAGGTGTCAGCGTTCTTCGAGGTCTTCGACGGGGTCTTCTTGAACGCCTTCGCGATATCACCGAACGCCGACTTCAACCGCTTGAGCAACGGCGTCAACTTCGACATCGTCTTCGCCAACTTCGAAAACAACTTCGAAATCGTCGCGACCGTCTTCGCGATATACGCCGTGGCCTGGACCGCGACCAACGGAGTCGCCAACCCGACCGAGAACACCAACTCCGCCGCCCACACCGCGAGACGACCCACCGTCTGAGCAACCAGATCAC
>NZ_BDAX01000008.1 GCF_001612665.1 Nocardia alba NBRC 108234
GGCGGCGGGGCCGGTCAGCGCGGGTTCGCGCGGCGCGGAGCCGTCGGCTCCCGCCATCAGGGTGCTCACATCCCAGAGCACGCGCGAGAGTGGCACATCCAGCGCCTCGCAGATGCTGGCGAGCAGTTCACTGGAGGCTTCCTTGCGGCCGCGCTCCACTTCCGACAGATAGCCGAGGCTCACGCGCGCCGAAGTCGATACCTCGCGCAGCGTTCGATGCTGGGCGAGACGCGCACGCCGCAGACTGTCCCCGATTGCCTCCCGCAGCAGCGTCATCTCGTTCTCCTCCACCTCGTGTCACCGCCGTAGCGGTGCTCACCTCTTTCTGGCACAACGTCGAGCATGAACCGGTGGTTCCCGAACCGGGCTACTTCACACCGCCCGGCTCCACATTCACACAGCGCAGCAGCTCACGCACCGCGCTGTGCACGGCACCGAGTCTGATCGTCCACCGGTCACCGCGCAGTTTCAACCGGACCACTTCGCTGTGACATGGACCGGCCAACCCGAGGTATACCGTGCCGACGGGATGCCCGTCCTGGGAATCGGGTCCGGCGACCCCGGTCAATCCGAGACCCCAGTCCGCGCCGCACTGCTCGCGAGCCCCCACCGCGAGCTGTTCGGCGGTCGAGGCCGCGACCGGTCCGTCGGTGCGCAGGAGGTCGTCGTCGACGCGGGCCAGCCGGCTCTTGAGGTCGGTGGCGTAGACGATCAACCCGCCCCGCAGCACGGCGCTGGCGCCGGGAACTCCGGCCACCGTGGCCGCGAGCAGACCCGCGGTGAGCGATTCGGCCGTGGCGACGGTCTGACCCGCCGCGTTCAGGGCCGTGACCAGTTCGGCGACCGGCGCACCGTCGACGAGCGGATCGCTCACGAGCGCGACCGTCCACCCGCCAGCCATACTCTGGCGGCCTGCCCCACGTAGTCCAGGCCGGTGATCACCGTCAGCGCCACGGCCAGGTACATCAGCCACATGCCTGCGGTGGCGAAGACGCCCGACAGCGGCAGCACCAGCAGCGCGATCGCCACCGACTGCACCAGCGTCTTGAGCTTGCCGCCGCGTCCGGCCGGGATCACCCCGCGCCGCACGACCACCAGTCGCAGCAGCGTGACGCCGATTTCGCGGCCGCAGATGACCAGGGTGATCCACCACGGCAGATCACCGAGCACCGAGAGCCCGATCAGCGCGGCACCGATCAGCGCCTTGTCCGCGATGGGGTCGGCGAGTTTCCCGAAATCGGTGACCAATCCGTATTTGCGGGCCAGTTGCCCGTCGAAACGGTCGGTGATCGCGGCCAGGCCGAATACCGCCGCGGCGATGACCCGCCAGCGGGTGTCGTGCCCGCCCTCGGCGAACAGCGCCAGCACGAACAGCGGCACCAGCACGATGCGCGCGATGGTGAGCACATTGGCGATGTTGAGCAGCGGAACCGGGGGCTCCGCCACCCCGTGCATCGGCGTCACCGCACTCGACCCGCGATCGATCTCCTCGGGTCGCACGCTCATGCCCTGTCCTCTTGCCAGGACCGCGCGCCGTCCGTGGCTCCGCGAGTTACCGCCCCCAGGCGCTGACCGTTCATGCGCTGCCCTCTCGGCACTCACCGGCACTGCGCCGAAATTCAACGATTTCGCGAACTGTTTGCTCGCATGATCGGCGCCGCGCGATCCGGTCGTCGAACCCGGCGCGATGCGAGCAGCGGAGCGACAGGATGTGCGGCACATGTTCAGACTATCGGTAACCGGGCCGACTACTGTGCACCCATGACCTCACGGGGACCCTCGAGCAGTCCGACCAGCGACGCGCGTACCGCCGCGCCTGTCACCGGTGTGGTCGTACGACGAGCGCGAACCTCCGATGTCCCCGAGATCAAGCGCCTGGTCGACGAGTACGCCGGCCGCATCCTGCTGGAGAAGAACCTGGTCACGCTGTACGAATCGGTGCAGGAGTTCTGGGTGGCCGAGCTCGACGGACAGGTCGTCGGCTGCGGCGCGTTGCACGTGCTGTGGGCCGATCTGGGCGAGGTACGCACGGTGGCGGTGGATCCTGTCGTGAAGGGTCGCGGAGTCGGCGGCGCGGTGGTGGAGCACCTGGTGGCCGTCGCCCGCGAACTGCAGTTGCAGCGGGTGTTCGTGCTCACTTTCGAGGTGGACTTCTTCGGCAGGCACGGCTTCGTCGAGATCGACGGCACGCCCGTCACGGCCGAGGTGTACGCGGAGATGTGCCGCTCCTACGACACCGGTGTCGCCGAATTCCTCGACCTCAGCTTCGTCAAGCCGAACACCCTCGGCAATACCCGCATGCTGCTGACCCTGTAAGAGAATCCCTCGCGAGAAAGAAATCGACTGTGCCGATCTTCGCTGTCCACTACACCTACTCCGACTCGACGGCGGCCGACCGCGCGACCCACCGACCCGAGCATCGGGGCTGGTTGAACGCTCTCGTCGACGCGGGCACGCTACTCAGCAGCGGGCCCTACCCCGACGGTACGGGCGCGCTGCTGCTGTTCCGCGCCGAGGACGCGCCCACGCTGACCGAACTGCTGACCGATGATCCGTTCGCGAAGCTCGACCTGATCGACGCCGTCCGGGTGGTCGAGTGGCTGCCGGTGATGGGCGCCTTCGCCGAGTAGCCGACGTCGGGACACAGCGCTGCCCGCGACCGCGAGGGTCGCGGGCAGCGCTGTTGTCAGGCGTTGGTGCGGCGGGTGCGCAGCAAGCTCGCCACCGTCGCGATGACCAGAATGCCGATGATCACGCTCAGCGAGACCACCGTGGAGATCTCCGGGACGCTCACGTGCTCACCGCCGTTGATGAACGACAGCGTGTTCTCGTGCAGTGCGTGCAGCACCAGCTTCACGCCGATGAACGCCAGGATCGCGGCCAGACCGTAGGACAGGTACACCAGTCGGTCGAGCAGCCCACCGATGAGGAAGTACAGCTGTCGCAGGCCCATCAGCGCGAAGGCATTGGCGGTGAACACCAGATACGGCTCCTCGGTGAGACCGTAGATCGCCGGAATCGAGTCCAGCGCGAACAGCAGGTCGGCGAAACCGATGGCCAGCAGGGCCAGTAGCAGCGGCGTCACCACCCGTTTACCGTCGATCCTGGTGATCAGCTTGTCGCCGTCGTACTCGTCGGTGGTTGGCAGGATCCGTTTGGCCAGCTTGACGATGTAGCTGTCGCGTTTCTGTTCGTGTTCGACCTCGTGCCCGCTCTCGCGCAGCAGGTTGACCGCGGTGTAGATCAGGAACGCGCCGAAGAGGTAGAACACCCAGCTGTAGGCGCTGATCGCGGCCGCGCCGACCGCGATGAACACACCGCGCATCGCCAACGCCAGCACGATGCCGATCAGCAGCACCTTCTGCTGATAGATCCGCGGCACGGCGAAGGTGCTCATGATGATGAGGAAGATGAACAGGTTGTCGACCGAGAGCGCTTTCTCGGTGACGAAGCCCGCGTAGTACTCCCCCGAGAAAGTGCCGCCCCATTTCCAGGCGACGAACAGGCCGAACAGCAGCGCCAAGGTGATGTAAACGGCCGACCAGATGCCCGATTCCTTGAAGGTCGGCTCGTGCGGGGTGCGCACGTGGGCGTAGAAGTCGAAGACGAACAGGCCGAGGATCACCAGTCCGGTGATCACCCACTCGAGCGTGGTCACCTGCATGTGGTGGTCCGATCGATGAAGTTCATGACGCCATCATGCCCGAATTGTCCGTTTCAGTCGGCTTTGCGGAACGATTGCCCGCCATGATTTCACACACATCCACGGTAGCGGCCACCGCCGCGCGTACGAAAAAGCTCTTTCGCCGGTTCTCGACCGGCTGCTACCGTCGCCGCATGCCCCGACCACAGCCCCGAGAGGAGCGAGCCGTGTACGAAGCCACCGCGCAGATTCAGCGCCCCACCGCGATGCACCGGCTCCGCCCCGGTGCTGTGATGTCGGGTACCCGCCTCGCGCGCGCCCGCTTCACCGTCTGACCGGCGACTCGGCCCGACTCAGGGCCGTTCCCCGACCATGAGCCGCGCCAGGTCCCTCCTCGTTCGTCGCCGCCTGCTTCCGGCACGGTCAGAGCAAACCGGGAACGGTCTCAGTCGTCCTGCGACGCACCGGGATCACCGCCACGGATCGACCACAGCAAACCGTCCAGCTCGTCGGGCTTGATGAGCACGTCGCGCGCCTTGGAACCCTCGCTGGGTCCCACCACGCCGCGCGTCTCCATCAAGTCCATCAACCGTCCCGCCTTGGCGAAACCGACGCGCAGCTTGCGCTGCAGCATCGAGGTCGACCCGAACTGAGAGGTGACCACCAGCTCCACCGCCTGCAGCAGCACGTCCATGTCGTCGCCGATGTCGGGGTCGACGTCCTTGACCTCGCCGGCCTTGGCCGCGGTGACGCCCTCCTGGTATTCGGGTTCGGCCTGGGTCTTGCTGAACTCGACGACGGCATGGATCTCCTCGTCGGAGATGAACGCGCCCTGCAAACGGGTCGGCTTGCCCTGCCCCATCGGCAGGAACAGGCCGTCGCCCATGCCGATCAGCTTCTCCGCGCCCGGCTGGTCCAGGATGACGCGCGAGTCGGTGAGCGAGGAGGTGGCGAAGGCCAGCCGCGAGGGCACGTTGGTCTTGATCAGACCGGTCACCACGTCCACCGACGGTCGCTGGGTGGCCAGCACCAGATGGATACCGGCGGCGCGGGCCTTCTGCGTGATCCGCACGATCGCGTCCTCGACGTCACGCGGCGCGGTCATCATCAGGTCGGCGAGCTCGTCGACGATCGCCAGGATGTAGGGGTAGGGCCGGTAGACGCGTTCACTGCCCAGCGGAGCGGTGATCTTGCCCGACCGCACATTCTTGTTGAAGTCGTCGATGTGGCGGACCTTGTTGGCCTGCATGTCCTGGTAGCGCTGTTCCATCTCCTCGACCAGCCAGGCCAGCGCGGCGGCGGCCTTCTTGGGCTGGGTGATGATGGGGGTGATCAGGTGCGGGATGCCCTCGTACGGCGTGAGCTCCACCATCTTCGGGTCGATCAGGATCATCCTGACCTCCTCGGGGGTGGCCCGGTGCAGCAGCGAGATCAGCATCGAGTTCACGAAACTCGACTTACCCGAGCCGGTGGAACCGGCCACCAGCAGGTGCGGCATCTTGGCCAGGTTCGCCGAGACGAACTCGCCCTCGATGTTCTTGCCGAGACCGATCACCAGCGGATGGTGATCGTTGCGGGTGTGCGGCGACTTGAGGACGTCGGCCAGGCGCACCAATTCGCGGTCGGCATTGGGCACTTCGATGCCGACCGCCGATTTCCCGGGGATGGGCGCGAGCAGGCGCACGTTCTCGGTGGCGACGGCGTAGGCGAGGTTGCGGGCCAGCGCGGTGATCTTCTCGACCTTGACGCCGGGCCCGAGCTCCACCTCGTAGCGGGTGACGGTGGGGCCGCGCACGAAGCCGGTGACCGCGGCGTCGATCTTGAACTGCACCAGCACCTCGGTGATCGCCTCGATCATCGATTCGTTGGCCGCCGAACGCTTCTTGGGCGGATCACCGTCGAGCAGCAGGGTCAGCGGGGGCAGCGTGTAGTCCCCGTCGACGACACGATCGGTGACGAACTCCGGTTCCGGTGGCGGCGGCGGGGTCTGATCGACCGGCTTGACCACCGGCCGCTTGCGCGCCGGTTTCGGTGCGGGCGCGGGCGGTTCGTCGATCGGCTTGGCATCGCGCAGTGGTGGTTCGCCCAGCGATTCGGTGACCGCGTCGGAACCGCCGAACTCGTCGGCCGGGTAGTTGTCGTCGGGGTTGCGGCCACGGCGACGGGGTCGGTCGCGGTGCACCGGGAATCCGTCGGCGTCGTAGTTGGCCGGGTCGTAGGGGTCGCCGTCGTCGGCGTAGTCACCGAGGCCGAAGTAGTCGCGCAGCTTGGCAGGCACCTCACGCACGGTGGTGCCGGTGAGCAGCAGGACGCCGAACATGATGGCCAGCAGCAGGATCGGCAGCGCGAGCCAGGGCGTGAGGCCCTGACCCAGCGGTCCACCGATCGCGTAGCCGAGCGCACCGGCCGCCGTGGCGCGCCCGTCCGCGTCGGTGGGGGAACCGGCCGCCAGATGCCACACGCCGAGGGCGGGCAGCACCACGAGCAGCCCACCGAGGACCAGTCGCGGCCGGATCTCCGGCTGCGGTTCGGTGCGCATCAGCACCACCGCGAGCGCGACCAGCAGAATCGGCGCGAGCGCGGCCGCGGAACCGGCGATCGCCCGCACGATGTCTTCGAGGAAGCGGCCGACCGGCCCGCCCGCCGACAACCACATCGCGGCGGCGATGATCGCGCTCAACGCGATGAGCGCCAAGCCGATGCCGTCGCGTCGATGCCCGTGGTCGAGTTCCCCCGCCCGGCTCAGCGTGCGGGTGGTGGCGCCGACTCCGCGCGCGAGCATGGTCCAGCCGCTGCCGATGCCACGGCTGATCACCGCCAGCGGCGCGGTGGTGGACGCGCGTTTGACCGGCCCGCGCACGGGCGTGGTGCGGCCACGCGGAGCCGCGGTCGCTCGCGGGGTCGCCGCACGAGACCGCGCCGCCGGCGTCCGCCCCCTGGTCGATCCCGCCCGCGCACGAGAGGTCGTGGTGCTGCGGGACTTACCTGCCATGACCATCAGGCTAGTCGCTCGAACACCTCCGAGACCATCCGCAACACTGGTCCCACCGCGCTCGCCGCGATGATCCAGGGTGGATGCGCAGGTCGCAGCGCCCCGGTCAGCGCGGGGAAATCTCGCCGAGAACCGCGTTTCGCGGGTTCGAACTTGCGGAATCCTTGTCGATCGCCACTGATTCGGGCGCTGACGGGCCCGGATGGCTGGCGCGGGCGCGGTCACCCTCGGTACGTTGACGACGCTCTATCGGGTCGTCGACCCGTGCATTATGAAGGGGACTCTACAAGTGAAGAGAATGCTCACCAGCGCGGCCGTGCTGGGCGCTACCGCAGCCGCAGTGTTCGCGGGGCACATCGCACCGGCCCAGGCGCAGTCGGGCAACTACGGCGCCATCGCGGTGTCGGTCAAACCGGGGGTTTACGGATACGCCACCGACTACGGCAGCTACGCCGATGCCGAGGCCGGTGCCATGGCGGCCTGCCGGCGTGGCGGCGGCGGTGGCGGATGCGATGTGAAGGTGTCCTACCGCAACGGGTGTGGTGCCATCGCGATCTCGCGCGGGTGGTGGAGCTACGGCTCCGCGTCGACGATCGGCGGCGCGAAACGCGAAGCGCTGAACAACAATCCGGGCAACGCCTACATCAAGCACTGGAACTGCACCAGCGGCTACCAGCTCTAGCCCGACCCGTTTCGACCATGATCATGGGAGTTGTAGTGAACAACCGTTCGATGAAAACCGCTGCCGCACTCGTCGCGATCGTCGCGGCGCTCGGCCTCAGCGCGTGCAGTTCCGACACCGACTCGACCAGCAAGAGCGCGGAAACCACCACCAGCAAGGGCGGCGCCTTCGAAACAGGCGATGCGAAGTCGGGCAAGGAAGAGGGCGGCGAGCCCGCGGCGACCACGGTGCCCAACCTGCCCAAGCCGACCGCTGCCGAGCTGAACGCCCGGTTGACCAAGGCGCTCACAGGTCAGCTCACCGGTGACGAGAAGAAGACCTATATCGAGGATGCCGATCAGGATCCGATGCTGGTCGACAAATTCGTCGAGGCGGCCAAGAAGAACAACGTCAAGGTCGCCATCACCACGGTCGGTGACCCCGCCGACGGCAAGCTCAAGGCGAACGCCGATGTCACGATCGACGGCACCGCGGTCAAGGACGCCTTCGTCGACTTCGTCGCCGAGGACGATTCCTGGAAGGTATCGCACGTGTTCGCGTGCAACATCGTGAAGTCGGCGAAGCTCGACTCCGCGGCCTGTCAAGCCTGAGTCCCGGCCGAATACCGGTCCCGGAAACGGGAAAACCGCTGGGCGACAAGGTCGCCCAGCGGTTTCGCGTCGATCTGTCGATCAGACGGCGACGACCGTCGGCACGATCATCGGGCGGCGACGGTAGACGTCGGCGACCCAGCGGCCGACCACTCGGCGCACGCCCTGGGCGATGCGGTGGGTGTCGGTGATGCCCTCACCGGCCAGGCGCAGCAGTTCCGCCTCGACCAGTTCGTTCGCGCCGTCGAGCGCGGTCCGGTCGTCGGAGAAGCCGCGGCCGTTGAGCTCGGGCGTGCTCACCGCCTTGCCGGTGGTCGAGTCGATGACGATGGTGATCGAGATGAAACCGCCCTCGCCCAGGACCAGGCGGTCCGACAGGGTCGACTCGCCGACGTCGCCGACGGAGAGGCCGTCGACGTAGACGTGTCCGACCGGGACGCGACCGACGATGGAGGCGATGCCGTCGACCAGGTCGACGACGACGCCGTCCTCGGCCAGCATGACCCGCTCCTCGGGGACACCGGTCGCCACGGCCAGTGCGGCGTTGGCGCGCAGGTGCCGCCATTCGCCGTGCACGGGCATGGCGTTGGTCGGACGCACCGCGTTGTACAGGTACAGCAGCTCACCGGCGGACGCGTGGCCGGAGACGTGCACCTTCGCGTTCTGCTGGGTGATCACGGTCGCGCCGAGCCGAGCCAGGCCGTTGACCACGGCGAACACGGAGTTCTCGTTGCCGGGGATCAGCGAGGACGCCAGCACCACCAGGTCGTCGGCGCGGATATTGATCTGGCGGTGCTCGCCGCGCGCCATCCGCGACAGCGCCGAGAGCGGCTCGCCCTGGGAACCGGTGGAGATCAGCACCAGCCGGTTGCCGGGCAGGTTCGCGGCCTGGTCGAGGGTGACCACGACATTGTCGGGCACCGTGAGGTAGCCGAGGTCCTGCGCGATCTCCATATTGCGGACCATCGAACGGCCGACGAAGCAGACCTTGCGGTTGTACTTCTGCGCGACGTCGACAACCTGCTGGATGCGGTGCACGTGGCTGGCGAAGGAGGCCACGATGACGCGGTTGGTGGCCTTGCCGATCACATTGTCGAGCACGCCGCCGATCTCACGCTCGGGGGTGACGAAACCGGGGACCTCGGCGTTGGTGGAGTCGACCAGGAACAGATCGACACCCTCGTCGCCGAGCCGCGAGAAACCGGCCAGGTCGGTGAGGCGACCGTCGAGCGGCAGCTGGTCGAGCTTGATGTCACCGGTGTGCAGCACCACGCCCGCGGGCGTGCGGATGGCAACGGCGAGCGCGTCGGGGATCGAGTGGTTGACCGCGAAGTACTCGAGCTCGAACGGGCCGTGCACCGTGGTCTCGCCCTCGGCGACCTCGCGCAGCTTGGGCTGCAAGCGGTGTTCGCGCGCCTTCGCCGCGACCAGGGCGAGGGTGAACTTGGCGCCGATCACCGGGATGTCCTGACGCAGGCGCAGCAGGAACGGCACCGCGCCGATGTGGTCCTCGTGACCGTGGGTGAGCACAACGGCGACGATGTCGTCCATCCGGTCCTCGATGGGACCGAAGTCGGGCAGGATCAGGTCGACGCCGGGCTGCTGGTCCTCGGGGAACAGCACGCCGCAGTCGACGATCAGCAGCTTGCCGCCGTATTCGAACACGGTCATGTTGCGACCGATTTCGCCGATGCCACCCAGCGCGAACAGGCGAAGCCCGTTCTTCACCAGCTTCGGCGGCGCGCCGAGCTTGTCGTGGGCTGCCTTCTCGCGCGGCTCCGCCACCGGCGCCGAACCGCGACCGCGACCGCCGCCCTGCCTGCCACGACCGCCCCCGCGGGTCTGCTCGGCGGCGGGCTTGGTCTTGGCTTCGGCCTGCTTGGTCTTGGCTTCGGTGGCCGGCTTGGTCCTGGCGCGGCGCGGCGCGGTCTTCTTCGCGGTGCCGCGTTCTTCGGCGACGCTCAGCGATTCGGTGCCCACCTCCGCGGCGGCGACCAGGTCCGCCTCGGCGGCGACCTCGGCGATCGGCGCGGCGATGGCCGGTTCCTGCACCGCGGGTGCGGCGGCCTGCACGGTCTCCACCGGTGTCGGCGCCGGCGCGCCCGCGGCACGCGATGCCGAGCGGCGACGGGGCTTACGGGCTACGGGTTCGGTCATACCGACACCCCCGCGGCCTGCAGGTCCAGCGCCAGCTCCTCGAGCTGTGCCTGCGTCGGCATCAGCTGGGGCAACCGGGGCTCACCTACGTCGATGCCGAGCAATCGGAGTCCTCCCTTACACATCGCCACACCTCCCAGGCGGGTCATGGCCGCGTACAGCGGCAGTAGTGTCGCGTTGATCTCTCGTGCTCCGGCCACGTCACCGGCGGTGTAGGCCTGGTGGATTTCGCGCAGTCGCTCCGGCACGAGATGTCCGATGACGCTGATGAATCCGACCGCACCGACCGAGAGCCAGGGGAGATTCAGTCCATCGTCACCGGAGTAGAAATCCAGATCGGTGGTCGCGATGAGATCGGCTCCGGAGACGAGATCGCCCTTGGCATCCTTCACCGCGACGATGTTGGGATGCTCGGCAAGGCGCCGGATCGTGTCGATGGCGATAGGCACCACCGACCTCGGTGGAATGTCGTAGAGGGTGATCGGCAGCGCGGTGGCGTCGGCGACCGCGGTGAAATGCGCGATCAGGCCCTCCTGAGTGGGCCGCGAGTAATACGGGGTCACCACGAGCAGACCGTGTGCGCCCGCGTTCTCCGCGGCACGCGCCAATTCGATCGAATGCGCGGTGTCGTAGGTACCCGCGCCCGCGACCACGGTGGCCCGGTCGCCGACGCCGTCGACGACCGCCCGCAGCAGATCGTGCTTCTCGGTTTCGGTGGTGGTCGGCGATTCGCCGGTGGTTCCCGAGATGATCAGCAGGTCGACCCCACGGTCGACCAGGTGTGCCGCCAGCGCGACACCGGCATCGACGTCGAGCTTGCCCGCAGCGCTGAAGGGGGTCACCATCGCGACACCGACCGTGCCGGACGCGCGCAGCTCCGTTGGCGTCGATTCACCGTTCGTCATGGTCAGAAAGGCTACCCGGTCGCCGGACGCGCCTCGACACCCTAGCGCCCGAAGCGGCTGCCGGTGAGACTTTCCGACCTTGCGTGATGTCATTTATGACGTCACAATGATGTCATGGATCTGAACGCTCATACCGCGCGGTTGCGCGAGGAACTGATCGCCGCCGCCGCGCTCGGCGACGAGAAAACGCAGGCCACCGCCGCCGCCCTCGCCGCCGCGGTGGAGAGTTCGAGCCGCCTGGTGCTGCTGTCGGCGCTGTCGGAACTGGCCGCCGAGATCAGTACCGAGCTCGGTGACCGCACCGTGCACGTCCGGCTGGAGGGCACCGACGCGAAGGCCGACGTGCGCAAGAACACGCCCTCGGGCGCGGAGGAACCCCCGACTTTCGAGGAAATGACCGGTGACATCAGCCGGGTAACCCTGCGCTTGGTCGAACAGCTCAAGTCGCGCGCGGAGGAGGCGGCCCAGCAGAACGGGCAGTCACTCAACTCCTGGCTCTCCGGTGCCGTCAGCGGCGCGCTGAAGGATCAGATGCGCGGATACGGCGGCAAGGGCTGGTAGGCGCCGCCCGACGATCACAGCAGGGGCGCCAGGTCGCCGCGTTCGCCGATAACGACTTCGTCGAGTTCGAGCCAGTCGGCCATTTCCCGCAGCGCCCCGCGCAACGCCTCGGCGGTCTCGGCGGTCGCGTAGCCGGGTTCGGCGAACGCGCCGGGCGCGAGTAGTCGGCCGGTGGCACGTTCGGCACGCAGATCCACCCGGCCGACGAGCCTGCCGTCGACGAGCAGCGGGAAGACGTAATAGCCGTGCACCCGTTTGGGTTCGGGAGTGTAGATCTCGATGCGGTAGTGGAAGTCGAAGACCCGCTGGGTGCGCGGGCGGAAGAAGATCAGCGGGTCGAACGGGCACAGCAGCGCGGTACCGGTGATCCGGCGCGGGGTGGCTGCCTCGGGATGCAGGTAGGCGGGCGCGTCCCAGCCGTCGACCTCGACCGGCAGTAGTTCGCCCGCGTCGACCAGTTCGGCGATCGCGGGGGCGCTCTGGCGCCGGGCCAGCCGGTAGTAGTCGCGCAGATCGGCCTCGGTGCCGACTCCGAGGGCCCGGCCTGCCCGGCGGATCAGCTCGCGCACGGCGTCGGCTTCGCCGATCTCCCGGTCGCGCACATCGGCCGGGACGACCCGTTCGGTGAGGTCGTAGTGGCGGGTGAATCCGACGCGGCGGGCGGTGGACAGTTCACCGGCGGCGAAGAGCTGCTCGCAGATCATCTTCGTGTCGCTCAGGTTCCACCAGGTCCCCTTTGCCCGCGGCTTGTCCAGTTCCAGATGACGTTCGATCTCCCCCGCGCTCGCCGCACCCACCTCGGTGACGACATCGAGAATGTCCTTGCCCAGCGTGGGATTGCGGTCGATGACCTTGCGCATCCCCGACCAGCGCCCGTGCCGGTACTGCGCCATCCGCCAGCGCATCAGCGGCCAGTCGGCGACCGGGATCAGCGCCGCCTCGTGCGCCCAGTACTCCACCAGCCCCCGTCGGGCCTTCGCGCTGTCGCTCCAGGCGGCGCCGTCGAGCAGGCTGCGATCGTAGGGACCGATCCGGCTGAACACCGGCGCGTAGTGCGCGCGGACCACCGCCGAGACCGAATCTATTTGCAGCAGGCGGGTTCTGGCGATCACATCGAGCACGGCCCGCCGCTTCGGGTTGGTCGGTCTACGCTTGCCGAAACCCTGCGCGGCCAGCGCCGTTCGCCGGGCCTGCGCCGCATTCATCCGCTGCATTCGCTCAGCCTGGCACAGGGGTCCGACAGGTTTCTCGGCGCTCAGGTCGAGACCCGGACCTCGCCCGCGGTGTCGATCTCGGTTCGCCGATCACCGCCCGGCGCGGCGGCCAGCACGGTCGCCACCCAGCGCCGACCGACCGGCAGCACCCGCACCGTCACCGAGCCCGCGCCCGCCATCGCCAGTTCGTCGACCGCGGCCTCGATCACCCGGTGACGCACCCATTCCGGGACCCCGAGAAAGCCGCCGTCGTCGAGCAGGGTGACCTCGACGCCGCGCGATCGCGCCTCGCGAGCGGCGGCGCTGAGACGGTCGGTGACGAGCTGCGGCGCCCGAAGACCGTCGCGCAGTTCGGCTTCGAGCAACCTGCACTGTTCGCGTTCGGCGGCGGTGAGCTCGATCCCCGCGGCGATGCGGGCGAGCAGTGGCCCGGCCACGCGGTCGAGCGCGCCGAGCTGACGATCACGCTCGGCGGTGGCCGCGGCCAGCGCGGCCTCGGTCGCCGCCCGGCGATTGGCCTCGCTGCGCAGCTCCCGCAGCGAGCGCTGCGTGGGTGCCACGATCGACATGAACACCGTCACCGCGCCGACGGTGGCGATCGGCGTCAGCGCGCGCACCACGGTTTCGGGATGCCAGCTGGTGAACGCCCCCATCGTCACCAGCACCGTCGCGGCACCCGCCACACCGAGCCAGGCCGACGCGATCCGCCCGCGCAGCACCAGCATCGCCAGCAGATACGACGTCGGATAGGCGGTCCACATCTGGTGGGCGAACCCAGACGAACTCTCGAGCCACGGCAGGGTGATCGCCATCGCGGTAGGTCCCGCGCACGCCACGAAGATCGTGGCCTGCCAGGGCAGCGGGTCCACCGGGACCACCAGCACCACCAGCGCGGCCACGGCCATCAGCACCAGCGCGCCGCCCGCGGCCGCGGGCGGCGCGATATCGAAATTCACCCGCAGGTACATCACGATGGTGGCTTCGAAGATCACCACGAACAGCCACGCCGTGCCGTCGCTGGGCCCGAACAGGTCGCGCATCGCGAACGGCAGATCCCGATCGACCATCAACTCCCCCACACCAGAGTCACCACGGTTCCCGCGCCCGGCGCCGATTCCACGAACGCCGCGCCACCGGCGAGCGCGCGCATCCGGCCCAGGATGCTGCCCGCGATCCCCATCCGGTCGACCGGCACCCGCGCCGGGTCGAACCCGGCGCCGTCATCGGAGAGCACCACCCGGATCCCGCCGGTCGCGATGGTGACCGACACCCCGCGCCGCACGGTTCGACCGGCGACGTCGGCGTGGCGCACGCTGTTGCGCACCGCCTCCGAGAGCGCGGCTCCCAGTACCTGCGCGGCCTCGATCGGTAGGCACAGGTCCGACGCGCGCCGCGAGGACACCTGCACCGACATCTCGGATTCCACCTCACGCACCGCCTCGCGCACGAATTCGATCGCGGCGGCGGCGTCGAGGTGTTCGATCTCGGGCGCGGTCCGCGACAGTTCGAGCTGTTCGAGGGTGCGCGCGGCCTGGTTGCGCAGCACCGACGAGGACTGCCGCGCCCGCGAGGCCTCCAGCAGCGTCGAGAGCACCGCGTCGTGGATGAGCGCGGCGAAACGCGCGCCCTCGCGTTCTCTGGCCGAGGTCGCCGCGACCGCCGCCGCTCGGCTGCGCCGGCGGACCGACTCCCGGTCGACCCGCTCGGCGGCGGCCCGCGCGTACACCACGCACCACAGGAACAACGCGGCCACCCCGAGCGCCCGGGTGATGTCGCCGAACAACGCCCACATCGAACTGTCCGGCACCACAAGGGAATTCGACACACTGGTCGCCACCGCGAGCAGGGCACCGAACGCGGCCGCGCCGCGTCGTGGCCACGCCAGCCCCGCGGCCATCACCCCGACCGCGAGCCCTCGATAGGGCCACGAGGCGAACGAACCGATGTGCACCACCGAGTACACCAGCGGCGTCGCCACGGTGGCCGCGAGGTAGCACATGGCGGCCACGGCGGCGGTGCGCCGGATCGCGCCGGCGGGGCCGCGCGCCGACACGATCGCCAGCACGGCGAACGTCAGATACGCCGACACGAGGTGCAGTTCCGGCCACACCGACTGATTGACCGGCTGCACCAGCACCGCGGGCAGTTCCAGACCCATCACGATCGTGGCGCCGGTCCCGATCACCAGCCCGAGCCTGCGCAGGATCTGTTCGGTCGCCGCGCGCGAGAATTCGATGTCGTCGACCGGTGCGGGCGCCGTCGCGACCGCGAGCTCACTCACGTGGCCGGTCGCCTCTCCGGCACGGGCAGCCATCCGTCCTCGACGGCCCGTTTGTACAGATCGGTCTTGGTCGGCGCGGGGCGGCCCGCGTCGGCGTATTTCTGCCGGATACGGCCGAGGTAGTCGTTGACGGTCTGTTCCGACAGACCGGTCAGCCGGGCCACCCGGGAGGCCTTCTCGCCCGAGGCGTACAGCATCAGCACCTCCTCCTGCCGCGGGCTGAGCCCGACGTCGGAGAGCTTGGGATCACCGTCGATGGCGGCGGCCCAGTCGGTGGTCACCACCTGTTCGCCCGATGCGGCCCGGCGCACCGCCTCGACCACGGTCGCCACGCTCTCGGACTTGCGCAGCACTCCGAGCACACCCGCCTTGGCGGCGGACCGGACCAGGAAGGCGTTGTCGGCGCCGGTGAACACCAGCACCTCGATCTCGTGTTCGCGCAGCGCGGTGACATTGTCCTCGGGCGTCGAGCCGTCGGGCAGGCGCAGATCGAGCACCACGAGGTCGAGATCGGTGGTCTCGGCGAGCAACCCGGAGACGGACTCCGCCACCGCCACCAGTTCCAGATCGGGTTCGGGCCCGAGCATGGCCGCCAACCCGATCGCCACGGACTCGTGGTCCTCCACCAGACCGACCCGTCGCACCGTGCGCGTCTGCGCCAACTCGCTCACCCGACCACTCCCCCTCGTCGAACACCCACCGCGGCCAGCCCGCAACACGTCGGTCGAGTTCTACCGCATTCCGAGCCCGCCTGTCAGCCCACCAGAATTCGGGGCGGGCCCGCTGTCGCGATCAGCTAATCCATCAGACCAGCGGCGATGGTCGCGCCGAGCTCCCAGCATTTCTCCAGATCGGCCTTGCTCGGCGGGCCCGAGACCACGACCGCCGCGGCGGCGCGCTGCCAGCCCAGCCCGGAGGTAATGCGCTCCACGCTGTTCTCGGCGCCCTCGGTGCCTTCGTTGCCGTGCAGATAGACGCCGTAGGGGCGCCCGCCGGTCGAGTCGAGGCACGGGTAGTAGATGGTGTCGAAGGCGTGTTTGAGGGCGCCGCTCATGTAGCCGAGGTTGGCCGGGGTGCCGAGCAGATAACCGTCGGCGTCGAGCACGTCGACGGCGGTCACCGCCAGGGCGGCCCGGCGCACCACCTCGACCCCCTCGATCTCCGGGTCGCTCGCGCCGGCGAGGACCGCTTCGAACATCGCCTGGGTGTGCGGGGACGGGGTGTGGTGGATGATCAGCAACCGGGCCATGGGCTCGCTACTCTCCTGGGTCGCGTTCCAGTTTTTCCAGTGCCACCGCGCGGCGCATGGTGTCGCGGGCGCGGCCTCGGTCACCGGCGTAGTCGTAGGCGCGGGCCAGCCGGTAGGAGGATCGCCAGTTGTCCGGGTCGGCTTCCCATTCGGTCTTGATCTCGGCGAACAGGGCGTCGGCCGCGCCGCGTTCGATCCGGCCGGAGGGTCGGCGCGGCAGGTGCGAGGTGTCGACCTCCAGGCCTTCCTCGTGGATACGCCGGGCCAGCCGTTGATGGGCGAACGCCGCGCTCAGGGTGGCCCACAGGATCCAGAGACCCACCAAGGGCAGCAGCAGCATGCCGATGCCGATCGTGATGCCGGCGAACCCGCCGTCGGCGATATAGGCGATGGCGAGCCCGCCGAGCCGCACGAAGTAGAACAGCAGCGCGATGACCAGGAACACCACCACCGCAACGGTTTTCAGGACCTGCCGATCGCCTCGCCCCGCGTCGGAGTCGCTCACAGATCCAGGAACGGGTCGAGTCCGACGGTCAGACCCGGCCGGCCGGCGATCTCGCGCACCCCGAGCAGCACGCCGGGGGCGAACGAGGAGCGGTCGATGGAGTCGTGGCGGATGGTGAGGGTCTCGCCCTGGGTGCCGAACAGCACCTCCTGGTGGGCGACGAGCCCGGCCACGCGCACCGAGTGCACCCGCACACCGTCGACGTCGGCGCCGCGGGCACCCTCGAGTTCGGTGGTGGTCGCGTCGGGGCTGATCCCGACTCCGGCCGCGGCGCGGGCCGCGGCGATCACCGCGGCGGTGCGATAGGCGGTGCCGGAGGGGGCGTCGGCCTTGTTCGGGTGGTGCAATTCGATGACCTCGACCGAGTCGAAGAACCGTGCCGCCTGCTCGGCGAAACGCATCGACAGCACGGCGCCGATGGCGAAGTTAGGCGCGATCAGCACGCCCACCTCCGGCCGCTGCGTCAACTGCGCGCGCACCTCGGCGAGGCGGGTCTCGTCGAAGCCGGTGGTGCCGACCACCGCGTGGATGCCGTTCTCGATCAGGAACTTCAGGTTGCCCATCACCACATCGGGATGGGTGAAATCGACGACCACCTGGGTGCCCGCCTCGGTGAACGTCTCGAGCGCGTCACCCTTGTCGACCTGCGCCACCAGCTCCAGATCGGGCGCCGCCTCCACCGCCGCGCAGATCGCCTGCCCGACCTTGCCGCCCGCACCGAGCACTCCGACCCGAATGGTCACCGCATCTCCTCGTCCTCGACTCAGCTTGCTCGTGCCAGCCTATCGAGCAGCCGACGAGGCCACGGCGGCGACCTCCGCGCCCTCGGCACGGCGTCAGTCGAAGACGATGACCTGCCGTAGCGCCGCGCCCGCCGCGAGATCGTCCATCGCCTGATTCACCTGGTCGAGGCCGATGCGCGCGGAGACGAGCCGTTCCAGCGGCAGCGTGCCTTCGCGCCATCGCCGCACGTATTCGGGAATGTCGCGCTCGGGGACGGCGGAGCCGAGATAGCTGCCGATGATGGTGCGGCCCTGCGCGACCAGCGCCAGCGGCGAGATCGTGGCGGTGGCAGTCGGTGCGGGCAGGCCGACCGTCACGGTGACGCCACCGGGTGCTGTCGCGGCCACGGCGGTTTCGAACGCGCGCACGTTACCCGCCGCTTCGATCACCACCTCGGCCCGCACGCCCTGCTCCGCGATCTCACCCGGCGTGCAGGCCGCCGTGGCACCGAATTCGCGGGCCAGCGAAAGCTTTTCGGGAACCGTGTCGACGGCGATCACCTCGCCGAGGCCGAGCGAGACCGCGACGAGCACGGCCGCCATCCCGACGCCGCCGAGCCCGACCACCATGATGCGATCTCCCACAACGGGTTTCGCGGCGTTGAGCAGCGCCCCACCCCCGGTGAGCACCGCGCAGCCGAGCACCGCCGCCACCTCGGGCGGCACATCGTCGTCCACCGGGACCACCGAGCGCCGATCCACCACCGCGTGGGTGGCGAAGCCGGACACACCGAGGTGGTGCTGCACCACCGCACCATCGCGGGTGAGCCGTCGCCCACCGCCGAGCAGCTCGCCCTCGTTGTTGGCCACGCTGCCCGGCCCGCAGGGCGTGCGCCCGTTGCTCGCACAGCCGGGGCAGTCGCCGCAGCGCGGCAGGAATGTCATCACGACCCGCTGCCCGAGCCCCACATCGCTGACACCGGCCCCCACCGATTCCACGATGCCGGCGGCTTCGTGGCCGAGCAGCATCGGCACCGGACGCACCCGATTGCCGTCCACCACAGACAGATCCGAGTGGCACAGCCCGGCCGCTTCGATGCGCACCAGCAATTCACCCCGGCCCGGTTCGTCCAATTCCAGGTCACACACGGTGATCGGCCGCGAATCGGCGAAGGGCGCCGGGTCGGCGATCCGTTCCAGAACGGCTCCACGAATCCTCATGCTCGCGACGCTACCGCGCGCGCCCTTTACAGGTTCCGGGATCTGTCGCTAATCTCGATCTCGGTGATGGTGCTCCTGTCGGCCGCCTCGTACCGTGCCCAGGGTCGGCGCCATCACGAACAAGGAGCAATCCACTGTCAGTGCAGTTCAATCACACCATTGTCGGATGTCACGATAATCGGGAGACCGCCGAGTTCTGGGCGGACATTCTCGGGTTGGACGTTGGAAAAGAGTGGGGGCCGTTCATTCCGGTCGCCCTCGCGCACGGTGCCGCCTTCGATTTCGCCAAGGTGCCTCCGTTCATTTCCGAGATCCAGCCGCAGCACTACGCATTCCTGGTCAGCGAACCCGAGTTCGATGCGGCCTACGCCAAGATCCAGCGCTACCAGCTGGACCATTGGGCCGACCCTCAGCAACACGGGGTCAACGAGATCAATCACAACGACGGTGGTCGCGGCGTCTATTTCCTCGACCCCAACGGCCACTTCCTGGAACTGATCACCGTTCCGTACGGCGGTTGGCCGCAGTGAGCACCCAGGCCGGTCCCGATGCCCTCGGGACCGGCCTGTCGTTCTATACCGGTCGCGTGGCGGCTCTGGTCCCGCGCACTCCCAGCAGCGCGGCGCAGACACACGCCACCGAGACGATCACGATGAACCACGGGAACACTGTCGCGATCCCCCAGGTCGTCGCCGCCCAGCCCGCTGCCAGCGTCGGCAACGCCATCGCCGAATAGGCCAGCAGGTAGTAGGCCGACATGGTCTCACCGCGGCGATCGTGCGGAACGACTTCGGCGAGGTGGCGCAGCGAACCGCCGAAACCGAGTCCGAACGTGGCGCCGAGCACCAGCCCCGCGATGATCACGACCGCGGGCTGTTTCGTGGCCAGCGCCGGGATGGTGGCCAGCAGCGCCGCGGCCATGCCCAGGTCGCCGATCACCGCGGCGCGGCGCGCCGGGATACGGGTGGCGAACAGCTGGACCAGGGCCGCCGACAGCGCGGTGCTCGCCACGACGACGCCACCGAACACCAGGTTGTGCACGCCGGTCTTCGCCGCGGCCAGCGACGGGTACAGCGACAGCAGCACCCCCAGCACCGACCAGGCGGCCATCACGCCGATGGCGGAGAACCAGAAGTCGGCCCTGATCTCGTGCGGAACAGACGGCTTCGCGATGGTGATGCGCGCCTTCACTCGCGTGGTGTGCGGTTCACGCAGCGCGAGGATGCCCACCCCCGCGGCGAGGCACACCGCCGCGATCACGACGTACGGCGTGCGCAGCGGGGACGGCGCGTACTGCGCGAGGACGGCGGTGCCAAGGACCGTCACCGCGATGCCGACATTGAACGCGACGCCACTGAGCTGCCCGGATCGCGCACCATGCTCGGGCCGCAGGTCCAGCAGCGCCGCGGCGCCCGCGACGACGGTGGCGCCGACGGCGGCCCCGTGCAACGCCCTGGCCAGCAACAGCATCGGCACCGAATCGGCGAGCAGGAAGACGACCAGCCCGAGGATCATGGTGGCGAAGGCGCCGATCATCACCGGCTTGCGGCCGACGACATCGGAGATCCGGCCGGAGACCAGCACCGCGCCCAGCGCCGCGAAGGCATATACGGCGAAGACCATGGTCGTGGTCAGCGGCGACAGATGCCACTCGGTCTCATAGATCCCGTAGAGCGGAGCGGGCGCGCCGGAAACCCCGAGCGCCACCGCGGTCGCGGCCAGGACGAGCCCGTACGCCCAGCGCTGTCCGGCTTCGACCGGCGCCATCGTTGTCGCTGCCACAGCAGCCCCCATCAGCAGAGTTTGATAACCATCGAACGAGGTTCAGGCTACGCCGAGTATGATGACTATCGAACCCTCGAGTGAGGTAACTCATGACTCAGACTAAAGACCTTTCCCCGGCGCCGACCATACCGGTCGCCCCGCTCCCCACTGTCCTCGGCGCCCTGCACGACCCCGTCCGGCTGGAAATGGTGCGGCGCCTGAGCAACGCGGCCGCCCCCATCCGCTGCGCGGCGCTCTACGACGCGATCAACAAGTCCACCGCGACCCACCACTTCAAGATCCTGCGTGAAGCGGGCCTGATCGAGCGCCTCACCATCGACGGCCAGACCTTCCAGCGGCTGCGCGCCGAGGCGGTCGAGCACGCCCTGCCCGGCCTGCTCCCGTCGATCGTCGATGCCGCCAACCGGGCCGACGCGCCCGGCGAGCCCGACCGCGACGACCGGTGACGGCCGAATCACTCAGCGTTCGACGAGCTTTCGTACCGAGGCGGGCAGCTCGCGGGTGCGCTGGTACGGACCCGACACGGCAGCACCGTAGGGGCGGGCGAGCAGTGTGCGGGCGATCTCGCTGACCTCGTCGGTGGTGACCGCGTCGATGCGCGCCAGCGTCGCCGAGACACTGCGGTGGTTGCCGTAGCTGAGTTCGCTGCGGCCGATGCGGTTCATCCGGGAGGCCGAGTCCTCGAGGCCCAGCACCAGCCCGCCGCGCAAAGAGCCCTTGGCCCTTGCGCATTCGGCATCGGTGACACCATTGGCGGCGACCTCGTCGAGCACGTTGCGCGCCAAGGTGGTGACCTGGCCGAGGTTTTCGGGCTGGCAGCCGAGCGAGACCGAGAACGCGCCGGTGTCGGCGAAGGTGTCGACACTCGAGTACACCGAGTACGCCAGGCCGCGTTCTTCCCGAATACGTTGGAACAGGCGCGAACTCAGCCCGCCGCCGACGATGGTGTTGAGGATCGACAGCGGCCAGCGCTGTTGGCCTTCGTGCCTGCCGAACGCTCGCACACCGAAGGCGAGGTGGGTCTGTTCGCTGTCGCGGTTGATCCTGATCAGGCCGGGGGCGCCCTGAGCGCGGAACTTGCCTTCGCGGCGCGGCGCGGGTTCGGCGGCGGTGTCCAGGTGTGGTCCGAACGCGCGCCGCACCAACTCCACCACCCGATCGTGGGTCACATTGCCCGCCACCGCCACGACCATGCGCTCGGGCCGGTAGCGGCGCTGGTGGAACCCGCGCAGTTGGGCGGCCTGCATGTTCTCGATGGATTCGACGCTGCCGATGACCGGGCGCCCGATGGGGTGGTCGCCGAACATCGCGGTGAGGAAGGAGTCGGCGACCAGGTCCTCGGGGTCGTCGTCGCGCATCGCGATCTCTTCCAGGACCACCTGGCGTTCCACGTCGACGTCGACCGCGCGGCACAGCCCGTTGAGCACCACATCGGCGACGAGGTCGACCGCGAGCGGCAGGTCCTCGTCGATGACATGGGCGTAGTAGCAGGTCTGTTCCTTGGCGGTGAACGCGTTGAGTTCGCCGCCGACCGCGTCCATGGACTGCGCGATATCCAGAGCGGTCCGCGTCGGGGTCGCCTTGAACAGCAGGTGTTCGAGGAAGTGCGCGGCGCCGGCCACGGTGGGGCCCTCGTCGCGTGATCCGACCCCTACCCACACCCCGATGGACGCCGAGCGCACCGCGGGTACGTGTTCGGTGACCACGCGAAGGCCGCCGGGGAGCACGGTGCGGCGCACCCCACCGGCTTGGACATCGTCAGCGGATTCGATATTCGATTCGGTCAACTTCGGCTTGTCCACCCGATCCTCGACAACAGTGTCCTCCCCGGACTCGGTCCGCGCTTCGACGTACTTCGACCTCGTCACCCGATCCTCGATGTGCTCGGACCTCGTCACCCGATCCTCGACGACGTTGTCCTCATGGGGCCAGGTTCGCGATTCGATGTGCTCGGACCTCGTCACCCGATCCCACCGGACGGCTGTGCTGGCATGGTTCCTCGACCTCTCGAACGGGAGCCGGCGACGTGCGCGTAGTGCCTCATCGTGCGCCGCAGCAGGCGCGACGGCCGGCTCCGCGATTCTATGCGCCCATCGCCCCCGCCCGCGCATCGGCCCTCGAGGCCGGGTCCCGGCCCACGAGCCCGTGCGTACCTGATCCGTCGAGGACACTCGCGATCGCGGCCAGCGCGGCCTCGCCCGCCATCGCCCAGTGCGTGGCGTCGATGCGGTACCGGTGGACGACACCGTCGACGGCGGTGACCCAACTCGCCGCGCCGCGCGAACCGCTGGGGTCGTCGACGGCGGCGGCGAAGTAGACGAGGTCACCGTCGAAGCGACGCGGCCGGTAGTCGTCGACCATCCCCATCGAGGCGGTGGCGGCGTCGATGATGCGGGCGATGCGCCCGCGATCGAGTGCCGCCAGCGGTCCGCCGAGATCCGCGGCCGCGGCGGCGAGGCCGTCGGCGTCGAACGCGAGATCGGTGCCGGCCAGCCCGCCGAGCAGGTCGCCGACGGTGGGCATCGAGGTGTCCTCCGGTCCGTCGCCGAGCCAGCTGTCCATCATGGCCAGCTGCGCCACCTGGTCACCGTCGGCTTGCAGACCGGTGGCGACGGCGTGGGCCAGCAGCCCACCCAGCGACCAGCCGAGCAGGTGGTACGGCCCTTCCGGCTGTACCTCGCGGATGGCGGCGATATAGCGGCGTGCCCAGTCCTCGATCGTGGCGGGCAGCGGTTCGTCGGCGGTGAGGGCAGGCGATTGCAGACCGTAGATCGGGCGCTGCGGTGCGAGGTGGCGCGCCAGTCCGGCGAACGACCAGGACACCCCGCCGACGGGATGGATGCAGAACAGCGGCGCACCGGTGCCGCCCGCGCGCAGCGGGAGCAGCACCGCGAAAGCGTCGTCGCCCGAGTCGTCGCCCGAGTCGTCGGCGCGCAGCCGTTGCGCGACGACGGCGGGCGTCGGGTCGGTGAAGAACCAGGCCACCGGCACCGCGTGGCCCAGCGCCTCGCTCAGTCGCGACGACAGCTGGACCGCGGTGAGCGAGTTGCCGCCGAGATCGAAGAAGTTGTCGTCCATGCCGATCCGGTCGAGCCCGAGGACCGCGGCGAACGCGCCCGCCACAAGCCGTTCGGTCTCCGTGATCGGCGCCCGGTAGCTCGCGCGGCGCAGTTGCGGACGTGGCAGGGCGTCGCGGTCGAGTTTGCCGGAGGCGTTCACGGGCAACGCATCCAGCTCGAGCACCACGGCGGGCACCAGATATCCGGGCAGTTCCGTGGCGAGCGCTGCCCGTAGCGCGGCGGCGTCGAATATCGAACCACCCTGTGTCGCAACGGCATCAGCCGCGAATCCAACTCGGGCACCGGGATCTGCGTCGAACTCGTGGTCGCGCGATGTCACCACGTAGGCGACAAGCCGATCGGCGCCGACCCCGGCCACCACGGCGGCCGCGGCCTGCGCGACCCCCGGCTGCCGACCCAGCGCGGCTTCGACCTCGCCGAGTTCGATGCGCTGGCCGTTGAGCTTCACCTGTAGATCGGCGCGACCGACGTATTCCAGTGCCGCGCGGTCCGTGCCACGCAGACGAACGAGGTCGCCGGTGCGGTACATCCGCGCACCGGGCACGCCGAACGGATTCGGGACGAACCGCTCCGCGGTGAGTTCGGCGGCCCCGATGTAGCCGTGCGCGAGTTGCGCGCCACCGACATACAGCTCACCGGTCACCCCGGGCGGTACCGGACGCATCCTGGCATCGAGCACGTAGAGGCCCGTATTCCACACCGGCGTGCCGATCGGCACCGTGACGACATCGTCATCGGTCACCCGGTGAGCACTCACCTGCACCGTGGTCTCGGTCGGCCCGTAGAGGTTCACCACCTGCGCGCCGGTCAGGGCGCGCACCTGCTGTGCCAGCGCGGCGGGCAATGCCTCGCCACCGGCGAACACCCGCCGCAGCGTCGCGGGCGCGGTGCCGTTGCCTTCGGTCGCCGCCTCCCGCACGTGCGCCACATAGGCCGCGAGCAGGGTCGGGGCGAATTGCACTGTGTCGACCCGATGTTCGGCGATCAGTGCGGCCAGGTAGGCCGGGTCCCCGTGCCCACCGGGCCGGGCGATGACAGTGCGGGCGCCCACTCGCTGCGGCAGCAACAGCTCCCAGATCGAGGCGTCGAAGGTGATCGGCGTCTTGTGCAGCACGGTGTCACCGGCGGCGACACCGAACTGCTGTGCCAGCCAATCGAGTTGGTTCACGATCGCGCGGTGCGCGACCCCGACGCCCTTGGGCAGGCCGGTCGATCCGGACGTGAAGATCACGTACGCGGTGTGTTCCGGGAGCAACGGCGACACCCGCTCGGCGTCAGCGATCGGCGCGACCGCGAAACCCGCGAGATCGACGGTGTCGAGCGCGATCACCTCGTGCCCGCGCAGCGGCAGGTCGGTGGCGTCGCCGCCGGTGGTGAGCACACAGACCGGTTGCGCGATCCGCAGGACACGGGTGATCCGCTCGGCCGGGTGATCCGGATCGATCGGCACGTAGGTACCGCCCGCCGCCAGCACCGCGTACAGACCGACGAGCAAGTCGGCCGAGCGCCGAATCGCCACCGCCACCGAGTGATCGGGCCCGACACCGTGTTCGATCAGATGGCGTGCGAGCCGGTTCACCCTCGCCGCGAATTCGGCGTAGGTGAGCACTGTGTCACCGTCGACGAGCGCGACGGAATCAGGTGTCGCGGCGGCTCGGCGATCGAACGCTGTCGGCAGCACGCCGGCCGTGCCTGCCCACGCCGTATCGCCCGCACCCGGCATCTCCTCAGATGCGGCCGCGATCCCCCGCGCGTCGCTACCCGGATGCGCGGTGTCACACCAGTTCTCGAGTGTCCGGCGGTCGCTGTCGGTGAGCAGGTCGATGTCACCGACCGTCGCTGCCGGGTTCGCCGTGACCGCGTCGAGCACCCGCACGAAGCCGTCGGTGATGCGGGCGGCCGTCGCCGCGTCGAACAGATCGGTGGCGTAGGTCAGGCTCACCGCGCAGCCGCCGTCGTCGGTGTCGGTCAGGACGAGATCGAGGTCGAACTTGGCGATGGCGGCGTCGGCGTCCAGTCCGGTCACGGTGAGGTCGGGCAGGACCACCTCGGCGGGGTTCGCGGCCAGGTTCTGGAAGGCCAGCATCACCTGGAACAGCGGGCTGTGCGCGGTCGAGCGGTTCGGGTCGAGCACGTCGACCAGTCGTTCGAAGGGCACCTGTGCGTTCTCGAAGGCATCCAGGTCCACCCGCCCGGTCTCGCGCAGCAGCGTGGCGAACGAGACGGCGGGGTCGACCCGGGTGCGCAGCACCAGCGTGTTGACGAACATGCCGACCAGATCGTCGAGGGCCTGCTCGCCGCGCCCCGCCACCGGGGTGCCGATCGCGATATCGCCGGTGCCGCTGAGCCGGGCGAGCAACGCCGCCAGCGCGGCGTGGGCCACCATGAACTCGCTCACGTCGGCGCGACGGGCCACCTGCGCGACCCGCTGCCAGACCCGCCGCGGCACCACGGTGTCGATTCTGGCGCCACGATGCGAGGCGGCGGCCGGCCGTGGGCGGTCTGCGGGCAGTTCGAGCAGCCCGGGCAGTCCGGCCAGTTCGGTGCGCCAGAATCGCAGTTGCCGCGCGGCGACCGACTCGGTGTCGTCCTCGCTGCCCAGCACCGCGCGCTGCCACAGCGTGTAGTCGGCGTACTGCACGCGCAGCGGCGCCCACGCGGGTGCGGTCCCCGCGCGCCGGGCGAGGTAGGCGACAGTGGTGTCGCGCAGCAGTGGCCCGGCGGAGAACCCGTCGGCGCTGATGTGGTGGATCACCACGACCAACACCACTTCGTCCGCCGCGCAGCGCAATACGCGGACCCGCACCGGCGGCGCGAGGGTGACATCGAAGCCGCGCCCGATCTCGGCCGCCACGATGGCTGGTACCGCGATGGGGTCGACGGTCTCCACCACCGGTGTCGGCACGAACTCCCACACCGCCTGGTGTCCGATCCCGTCCAAGGCGGGGTAGGCCGTGCGCAGCACCTCGTGCCGGTCGAGCACATCGGTGACCGCGGCGGCCAGCGCGTCGGCGTCGACGTCGCCGGTGAGCCGCACCGCGATCGGGATGTTGTACGCGGCGGACTCGGGATCGAGGCGGTTGAGCAGCCACATGCGCTGCTGGGCCGCCGACAGTGGGATCCGCGCCGGTCGTTCGCCCGCGGTCAGGGCGATCCCCGCGCCGCTGCCCGCGGTGGCCGCGAGCACGGCGGCCAGGTCGGCCACGGTGCTCGCCTCGAACAGGGTTCGCACGGGCACCCGGGTGGCCATGGCCGCGCCGAGACGGGCGGCGACCCGGGTCGCGATGAGGGAGTTGCCGCCGAGTTCGAAGAAGTCGTCGTCGAGCCCGACCCGCTCGCGCGCGAGGACGGCACCGAACACCTCGGCCACCGCCCGCTGGGCCGCGTCGACCGGTGCCCGGAACGGGCGTGCCACGAATTCCGGCGCGGGCAGCGCCGTGCGGTCGAGCTTGCCGGAGGTGTTGACCGGGAACGCGTCGAGCACGACGATCACCGACGGCACCATGTACGACGGCAGCACCGCACCCACGGCGGACCGCAGCGCGGCGGCATCCAGCGCGACGCCCGGCACGGGCACCGCGTAACCGACGAGCCGGTCACCGGTCGCGCTCGCCGCGACGACCGCCGCCGCCTGGCTGACTCCGTCCACGCCGCGCAACGCGGACTCGATCTCGCCCAGCTCGATGCGCTGACCGCGGAACTTCACCTGGAAGTCGATGCGCGCCAGATAGACCAGTACCCCGTCGCGAGTCCACTTCACCAGGTCGCCCGTGCGGTACATGCGTCCGCCCCGGCGACCTCGGTCGGGACCGTCACCGTCCGGACCGGAGTGCGCATCGGCGCCGAGGAACGGGTCCGCGACGAACCTGTCCGCGGTGAGCCCCGTGCGGCCGAGGTACCCGCGAGCGAGCTGCTCGCCCGCCAGGTAGAGCTCACCGGCGACGCCCGGCGCGACCGGGCGCAGTCGTTCGTCGAGCACGTACACGCGCGAATTCCCCTCGGGCACACCGATGGGCACGGTCTGTCCCGTCGCGCCTTCGGCGGGCCAGGCCGTCACCGAGACGGCGGCCTCGGTCGGGCCGTACAGGTTGTGCACCACCGCACTCGATTTCGCGCGCAACGCACCCACATGCTCGGGCGTGAGCGCTTCACCGATCGCGAGCACCAGCCGCAGTCCGGCCAGCTGCTCGGCCTCGGCGTGCGCGGCGAACATCGCCAGCATCGACGGCACGAAATCGACGACGGTGATGCCCCGCGCGGCGACCAGTTCGGCCAGGTACAGCGGGTCGCGGTGCCCGTCCGGGGTGGCGAGCACCAGGGTCGCGCCCGCCGCGAGCGGTGCGAAGTAGCCCCAGACCGACAGGTCGAACCCGGCCGCGGACTTCTGCAGGTACCGATCGTCGTCGTCGAGGTCGTACTGCTCGATGAGCCAGGCGATCTGGTTGCGAATTCCGGCATGGCTCATCGCCACACCCTTGGGGACGCCGGTCGAGCCGGAGGTGAACAGCACGTAGGCGAGATTCGAATCCCGCAGGGGGGCAAGCCGTTCGACATCCGCGACCGGATGACCCGGGTAACGAGCGGTGTCCACGTCGTCGAGCACGACGACCCCGCTCGGCCTGGCCGTCCCCGAACCCTCTGTCCCGGTCCCGACGCCAGGGGTCGACGCACCCTGATCGCTACCGATCGACCGGAACGCCGAGTCGGCGACGTCGACCGCTATCGAACCGTCGAATTCGTCCGCCGCGGTGGTGAGGACCAGGTGCGGTCGGGCTGTGTCGAGGATGCGAGCGATCCGCTCGGCCGGGTGGTCCGGGTCGATCGGCACATACGCCCCGCCCGCGGTGAGGACCGCGTACATGGCGACGACGAGTTCGGTGGAGCGCCGGATGGCGAGCCCCACCAGGGCGTCGGGGCCGACGCCCTGGTGGATCAGGTGCCGCGCCAGGCGGTTGACCCGGTTGTCGAGTTCGGCGTAGGTGAGCTCGACGTCGTCGAACACGAGCGCGGTCGCCTCGGGATTCGCCCGAACCCGCGCGTGGAACGGGGCGAGTAGCGTTGCGGTGCGGTCGATCTCGTAGTCGGTCGCATTCCACTCGGTGAGGATGCGGGTCCGCTCGACCGGTTCGAGCACCTCGACCGAATCCAACGGTGCGTGCGGCGCCGCGGCGACCGCGGCGAGCAGGCGTTCGAGCCGTCCGGCGATCGCGACGGCGGTCTCGGCGTCGAACACATCGTGGGCGTAGGTGAGAACGCCGGTGATGCCCGCGGCCGCACCGTCGGCGGTGTACTCGTCGCTGACGATGAGGTGCAGGTCGAATTGCGACAGCTCGTTGTCGGTGTCAAGTCCCGACACCGTGATGCCGGGCAGGGCCAGCTCGGCGCGCTCGAAGTTCTGGAACGAGAAGCCGACCTGGAACAGCGGATGCCGGGCGGTGGAGCGGGCCGGGTCGAGCACCTCGACGAGACGTTCGAACGGCACCTCGGCGTTGGCGTAGACGGCCAGGTCGGTCGCGCGCTGGCGAATCAGCAACTGCTGGAACGACTCTCCGGCCCGCAGGCGCGTGCGGAAGACCAGCGTGTTGACGAACATGCCGATGAGATCCTCGAGCGCGGCCGCACCGCGCCCGGCCACCGGCGTGCCGACGGTGATGTCGGCGCTGCCCGTCAGTCGACCGAGCAGTGCCGCGAACGCGGTGTGCACGACCATGAACACCGTGGCCCCGGATTCCCTGGCCAGCGCGCTGAGCCGGGCATGGGTGTCGGCGTCCAGGGTCACCGGCACGGTGCCGCCGACCAGCGTCCGTACCGCCGGGCGCGGTCGGTCCAGCGGCAACGCCAGCTCATCGGGCAGGTCGGCGAGTTCGCCGCGCCAGAAGTCGAGCTGGCGGGCGGCCACCGAGTCGGGATCGGCTTCGTCGCCGAGCACCGCGCGCTGCCACAGCGCGTAGTCGGCGTACTGCACCGGCAACGGCGTCCACTGCGGCGCCGCGCCGTCGCGGCGCGCGAGGTAGGCCGTCATCAGATCGCGCACCAGCGGCGGCATCGACGAACCGTCGGCGCTGATGTGGTGCACGACCATGGCCAGCACAGCCTCATCGGCGCTGATCCGATACAGCACCACCTGCCACGGCACCCCCGCCGTGACGTCGAAGGTGGTGGCGGCCAGCGCCGTCACCTCGGCCACGATCCGCGCCGCGGCCAGATCGGTAACACGCAGTGCCACACCGGCTTCGGCGGCGGGCAGGATCCGCTGCACCGGGCCGTCGGCCGACTCGGGGTAGTAGGTGCGCAGCACTTCGTGCCGGCCGATGAGATCGTCCACGGCGGCGGCGAGCGCGTCGAGGTCGAGCAGGCCGCGCAGTCGCACCGCGATCGGCACGTTGTAGCCGGCCGACTCCGGATCGAACCGGTTGAGGAACCACATGCGTTGCTGAGCGGGCGAGAGCGGAATCGACGAGGGCCGCTCCCCCGCCACCAGCGCCGGTCGCGCCGCGCCGTGCTCGCCCTCGAGCGCAGCGGCCAACGCGGCCACCACCGGTGACTCGAAGATCCGGGCCACCGGCACCTGCCGGTGCAAACTCGCCCCGAGCCGCGCCGCGACCCGGGTCGCGATCAGCGAGTTGCCGCCCAGGTCGAAGAAGTCGTCCTCGGCACCGACCGCCTCGACACCGAGCACCTCGGCGATGACACCGGCCACCAACTGCTCGGACGGTGTGCGGGGAGCGCGGAACTCCCGCGCGAGCACTGTCGGCGCGGGCAGGGCCCGCCGATCGAGCTTGCCCGAGGAATTGAGCGGGAACCCGTCGAGCACCACGAACGCGCTCGGCACCATGTAGGCGGGCAGTGCCTGCCCGAGCGCGGCTTTCACCGCGCCGAGATCGAGCGGCGCGGCAGCGAGCAGGTAGGCGGTGAGGTAGTCGCCGGTGCCGTCGTCGCGCACGGTGACCACTGCTCGTTCGACGGCGTCGAGACCGGTGAGGACCGTTTCGATGTCGCCGAGTTCGATGCGCAGACCGCGCAGCTTCACCTGGAAGTCGGTGCGGCCCAGGTATTCCAGTTCACCGGAGCGGGTCCGGACCACGAGATCGCCGGTGCGGTACATGCGCGCGCCGGGGGCGCCGAGCGGGTTGGCGACGAAGCGGTCGGCGGACAGGTCGGGACGGGCGAGGTACCCGCGGGCCAGTTGGACACCGGCCAGATACAGCTCGCCCGGTGTGCCGACGGGAACGGGGCGAAGACGAGCGTCGAGCACGTGCAGGGCCGTGTTGGCCACCGGGGCGCCGATCGGCACCGTGACCGTGTCGGCGTCGGTGACCTCGTGGAAGCTCACGTCGACCGCGGCCTCGGTGGGCCCGTACAGGTTGTGCACCGCGACACCGGGGATCAGCGCGCGCAGACGTTGGGCGTCGGCCGCGGGCAGTGCCTCACCGGAGGCGAACACCTGCCGCAGCGACACACACTCCACGGCGCGCGGCTCGGCAAGGAACGCCGCCAGCATCGACGGCACGAAATGCGCCACGCCGACACCGGTACGGGTGACGAGCTCGGCCAGGTAGGCGGGATCCCGATGCCCGTCGGGCCGGGCGATCACCAGGGTGGCGCCGATCTGCAAGGGCCAGAACAGTTCCCACACCGACACATCGAAGGTGATCGGCGTCTTCTGCAGCACGGTGTCGGCCGCGTCGAGCCGGTAGGCGTCCTGCATCCAGACCAGGCGGTTGACGATCGCGGTATGGGTGACCGCGACCCCCTTGGGCTTGCCGGTCGAGCCGGAGGTGAACAGCACGTAGGCCAGGTCCGCGCCGCGCAACGGCCGGATCCGCTCGGCATCGGTCACCGGGTCGCTCGCGAAACCTGACAGGTCGAGTGTGCCCGGATCGACCACACCGGTGCCGGACTCGACCACACGCGGGTCGGACTCGACCACGCGCGTGCCTCGCTCGGCCACACGGATACCGGGCTCGACAACGCTCGTGTCCGGCTCGATCCGCGCGGCAGAGGAAACTGTGCTCGATCTGGTCGCGGGGAACCCTGCGGCGGCCAGCACGCAGACCGGGGCCGCGCTCGCCAGGACGTCGGCGATCCGGTCGGCCGGGTGGTCGGGATCCAGCGGCAGGTAGGCGGCGCCCGCGGCCTGCACCGCGTAGAGGGCGACCAGCAGGTCGATGCCGCGCGGCAGCCCGACCCCGACGACCGCGCCGGGCCCGACCCGCTGGGCGATCAGCCAGCGCGCCAGGCGAGCGACCCGAGACCCGAACTCGCCGTAGGTGATCCGCTGCCCCTCGAACTCGAGGGCGACCGCGTCGGGAGTACGCGCGGCCTGCACGGCGAACATCGAGACCAGCGTCGCGTCGGTGTCGAGCGGGGCCACGGTGTCGTTCCATGCCGCGAGCTGCGCGGTCTCGGCGGCGGTCAGCAGCTCGATCTCGCCGACCGCGATGCTGTCGTCGGCGACGACGGCGCTCAGTATCCGCACGAACCGCGCACCCAACGATGCCACCGTGTCGACATCGAACAGATCCGTGGCGTAGCGCAGCCACCCGCGCATACCGGGTTCGCCTGCGGCGCCGACGGTTTCGTTGATCGCCAGCGACAGATCGAACTGGGTGGTCGCCGCGGGCAACGCGAACTCGTCGACGCGCAGCCCCGGCAGTTCCAGGGTGGTGTCCTCGCGATGTTCGAACGCGAGCATCACCTGCACGATCGGCGAATACGCCGTGGAGCGCACCGGATTCAGCTCGTCGACGAGCTGTTCGAACGGTAGGTCGGCGTGCGCGAAGGCACGCAGATCGGCCGCCCGCACCTCGGCGAGCAGCGCGGCGAACCCGGCGCTCGCGTCGACCGCCGTCCGCAGCACGAGTGTGTTCACGAACATGCCGACGAGGTCGTCGAGCGCGGCATCGGCGCGCCCGGCGACCGGGGTGCCGACGAGCACCTGCGTGCCCGCGCCGTGCCGGGACAGCAGCACCGCGAACGCCGCGTGCACCACCATGAACGTGGACACCCCGTGCCTGCGGGCCAGCGTCTCGATCCCCGCCACGACATCGGCGGGCACCTCGAACCCGACGGATCCGCCCGCACCGGTGCGCGCGGCGGGCCGAGCCCGATCCGTGGGCAGATCGAGAACCGGTGCGATCCCGGCCAATTCGGCCCGCCAGTGCGCCGACTGACGCGCCAGCCGCGACTGCGGGTCGTTCGCGTCGCCGAGCACGCCACGCTGCCACAGGGTGAAATCCGCGTATTGCACGGGCAACGGCGCCCACACCGGAGCGGTCCCCGCGGCGCGCGCGGCATAGGCGGTGATGAGATCGCGTGCCAGCGGTGTCGTCGACACGCCATCGGCGGCGATGTGATGCACGGCCAACACCAGCACGTGCTCCGGCTCGGACGACCCAGCGGGTTCGTCGTGTGCTGCGCGGTGCAGCAGCGCGGCGCGTAGCGGCGGCTGGGTGGTGAGGTCGTAGCTCTCGCCGACGACGTCGCGCACGGCGACGGCCAGCTCGTCCTCGGCGACCTCGCGCACGACGGCGGCGGGCAGCACCGCGTCGACGGGAAGGACCACCTGGGTCGGGCCGTCGGCGTCCTCGGGGAAGACCGTCCGCAGCGATTCGTGCCGGTCGAGCACATCGGCCAGCGCCGCCCACAGCGCGTCGGTGTCGAGGACACCGGTCAGGCGCAACGCGATCGGCAGGGTGTAGACGGCCGATTCGGGGTCGATCCGGTTCAGCAACCACAGCCGGGTCTGGGCCAGCGACAACGGGATTCGGTCCGGTCGCGGTCGCACGACGGTCAGCGGCAAGGTCAGCTCGCGGCCTGCGCCCGCCCGCTCGACGAGTCCGGCGACGGTCGGCGCGTCGAACACATCGCGCACGTCCAGCGCACTGCCCAGCGCCGCGTTGGCCCGGGCGACCAGCCGCATCGCGAGCAGCGAGTTGCCGCCGACGGCGAAGAAGTCGTCGGTGGCGCCGATACGCGCCACTCCGAGCAGCTCACCGATCACCTCGGCGAGCGCGGTCTGGGCACCCGGTAGCGGCGCGACGTACTCGGCGGTGACGGACAGGTCTGCGGCGGGCAGCCCGGACCGATCGAGTTTGCCCGACGAGTTGAGCGGCACAGCGTCGAGCACCACCAGGTGCGCGGGCACCATGTACGCGGGCACCCGGCCCGCGACGTGCGCACGCACCGCCACGCTGTCCACCACACCGGCGACATACCCGACCAGGCACTGGCGCCCGGCGTCGTCGGTAGCGGGCAGCACGGCCGTGTGGGTGACGCCCGGCGCGGTGCCGAGCGCGGCCTCGATCTCGCCCAGCTCGATCCGCAGGCCACGGATCTTCACCTGGAAGTCGTTGCGGCCCAGGTAGACCAGTGCGTCGTCGCGATCGCGGCGAACGAGGTCGCCGGTGCGGTACATCCGGGTTCCGTCGGCGCCGAACGGGTCGGCGACGAAGCGGTCGGCGGTCAGATCCGGCCGGCCGAGGTAGCCGCGGGCCAGCTGGTCGCCCGCGAGATACAGCTCTCCCGCGACGCCGCCGGGGACCGGGTGCAGGCGCTCGTCGAGAACGTAGGCGCGCACGTTCCAGGTCGGCCTGCCGATGGGCAGTTCGGTCTGCTCGACCGGGGCCGTGATCTGCTGAAAGGTGCTGGTGATGGCCACTTCGGTGGGGCCGTAGGTGTTGTGCAGCTCGCCGGGGATCGCCGCGAGCACGGCGGCCGCGAGCGGGGCGGGCAGTTCCTCGCCGCCCACGTGCAGCATGCGCAGCCCGCTCAGCTCGCCGCCGAGCCCTTCGGCGAGCATCGCGGCCAGTACCGAGGGCACGAGTTCCAGAATGGTGATGCCCTGCTCACGCACCACCCGCGCCTGATATTCCAGGTCGAGGTGCCCGCCGGGGCGCAGCAGCACCAGCGGGGCGCCGAGCAGCGCGGGGGCCAGCAGTTCCCAGAGGGAGACGTCGAAGGTGAGGGGCGCGCGCTGCAGGAAGCGATCCGCCGCCGTCATGTCGTATTCGCCACGTAGCCAACAGATCTCGTTGAGCACGGCGCGATGCGAGATCAGCACGCCCTTCGGCGTGCCGGTGGAGCCGGAGGTGAACAGCACATACGCCGGGTGCTCGGGGCGCAGCGGCGCGAGGCGCTCGATGTCGGTGATCGGATTCACCGCCACCGACTCCTGGGCTGTGTCCTCGAGCTGGGCGACGGTCAGCACCGCGAGCCCGGAACGCGACGCGGCGGCGAAATGCACCGAGGCCGTGGCGGATCGGACGACGCCGTCCACATGGTCGAGATCACCGGCCGACGCGACGACGACCAGCCGGGGTGCCGTGGTCGCCAGCACATGCGCGATGCGCTCGGCGGGTTGGCTCGCATCGATCGGCACGTACACGCCACCGGCGGCGAGTACGCCGTGCAGCACCACCAGCAGCTCGATGCCGCGCGGAACAGCCACGGCCACCGGCGTTTCCGGCCCGACGCCGCAGTCGATCAACCTGCGGGCCAACCGATTCGCTCTCGCGGCGAGCGCGCCGTAGCCGATCTCGGTGCCTTCGAAGATCGCCGCCACGGCGTGGGGATCTCGCGCGGCCGCGGCATCGAGCAGGTGCGCGGCGAGTGGGGCGCGCAGGCCCAGTTCCGCGAGTCCGCTGTCGAGCGGCACCACCTCACCGTGGTGTCGCACGGGCAGCGTGGCGGCCGTGGGGTCGGCGAGCAGGGCGAGGTCGCCGACCGCGGTGTCGGGGGCCGCGACCGCGTCACCCAGCACCCGCTCGAGCATCGCGACCATGGCCGCTACGGTGTCGGCGTCGAAAAGATCGGTGGCGTAGCGCAATTCGAGGTCGAGGCCGTTGGGCGCGCCGTCGGGGGCGAATCGATCGACGAAGGTGAAGTCCAGATCCACTTCGATCGGCGCGTCCGGCATGGTCAACCCCGACAGGGTGAGACCGGGCAGTTCGAAGGCGGTCACCCGCTGGTTCTGCAAAGCCAACGAGATCTGGTACAGCGGCGAATACCCCTGTGAGCGAGCCGGATTCAGCGCGTCGACCAGGCTCTCGAACGGCACGTCGGCATGGTCGAAGGCATCGAGATCGTCGGCCCGGACCTCGTCGAGCAGCTCACTGAAACGCGCGCCGGGCCGCACCCGTGCGCGCAGCACGAGCGTATTGACGAACATGCCGACGATGTCGTCGAGTTCGCGATGCCCGCGCCCGGCCACGGGCGTGCCGACCACGATGTCGGTGCCGGTCGACAGGCGCGCGAGCAGCACCGAGAGCCCCGCGTGCAGCACCATGAACGGCGTGGCGCGGTGCGTGCGCGCCAGCTCCTCGATCCCGCGATGCAGGTCGGCGCCGAGCGTGGTGGTGAAGGTGGCGCCCCGGTTGGACGCGATCAGCGGCCTGCGCCGGTCGGCAGGCAGAGTGAGCACGTCGGGCAGGCCCGCGAGTCGACCCGTCCAGTAGTCGAGCTGGCGGGCCAGCGGCGCGTCCGGGTCGTCGGCGCTGCCGAGCCCTTCGGTCTGCCACAGCGCGTAGTCGGCGTACTGCACCGCCAGCGCGGGCAGCTGCGCCCGCGCGCCGGTGGCGCGTGCGGCGTAGGCGGCCACCAGATCCCGGGTCAGTGGACCCATCGACCAGCCGTCGGCGGCGATGTGGTGCACGACGAGCACCAGCACGTGTTCGGTGGGGGCGACCCGCAGCAGGGCGGCGCGCACCGGTACCTCGGTGGTGATGTCGAAAGCACCGTCCAGGACCGAGACCACCGCCGGTGCCACGTCGTCAGCGGCGACCTCGGCGACGGCGAGCTCGGGAACGAACGCCGGCCCCACGAGCTGGGTTGCCTGCCCGTCGAATTCGGGATAGGTGGTGCGCAGGGTCTCGTGCCGGGCGATCAGATCACCCAGCGCGCCACGCAGCGCGGCGGTGTCCAGCTCGCCGCGCAGCCGGATCGCGACCGGAATGTGGTAGGCGGCGGAGTCCGGATCGAAGCGATGCAGGAACCACATCCGCTGCTGAGCGGGCGAGAGCGGAATCCGTGCCGGCCGTCGGCCCGCCACCGGGCCGCGCCGACTGCCGGTACCGCGCAGCGCGTCCAGCCGCACGGCGAGCGCGTCGACCGTGCTCGCCTCGAACAGTTCCCGTACCGGCACCCTGGCATCGAGGGCGGCGCCGAGGCGCGCGGCGATCTGGGTCGCCAGCAGGGAGTTGCCGCCGAGCGCGAAGAAGTCGTCACCGGCGCCCACCCGGTCGAGGTCGAGCACCCCGGCGAAGGTCGCGGCGACGATCCGCTCGGTGGCTGTCGCGGGCTCCCGGTAGTCGAGCCGGCGGGCCGAGGGCGCGGGCAGTGCCCGACGATCGAGCTTGCCGGAGGCGTTGACGGGCAAGGCGTCGAGGAAGATGTAGGCGCCCGGGACCATGTAGGAGGGCAGGGTCGCGGCGACCGCCGCGTCGAGGTCGGCGGCGGTGGGCACCACCGAGTAGTCGAGTTCCGAATCCATCGGCGCGACGCCCGCCGCGTGCATCGCAGGGCCGTCGCCGGAGTCGATGTCGTCAGTGCGGTCGACGGTTTCGGCGGCGCGGACGATGTAGGCGACGAGCTGGTCGGGCCTGCCCGTGTCCGACCGGACCAGGACGACGACCCGACCGACGCCGGGAACCGTGGCGATCGCCGCTTCGATCTCGGCGGGCTCGATGCGCAGGCCACGCAGTTTCACCTGGAAGTCGGTGCGGCCCAAGTAGTGCAGCGCCGGTCCGTCGGGGCCGGTGCGCCAGGTGACCAGGTCGCCGGTGCGGTACAGGCGCTCGCCCGTGCCGAAGGGGTCGGCCACGAAACGTTCGGCGGTGAGATCGGTACGGCCGTGATACCCGTCGGCGAGCTGTGCGCCCGCCACATACAGCTCGCCCGCGACACCGGCCGGGACCGGACGCAGTCGCGAATCCAGCACGTACACACGGGTATCGGCGACCGGTGCGCCGATCGGCACCGTGGCGCCGGGTTCGTCACCGACCTCGTGGGTGGTGACCTGGATGGCGGTTTCGGTCGGACCGTACAGGTTGACCACCCGCGCGCCGGTCGCCGTGCGCACCCGTCGCGCCAGGTCCGATGTCAGCGCTTCACCGCCGGCGAAGACCAGGCGCAGCGAATCCGACTGCCGGGAAACGGGTTCGGCCATCACCGCGGCCAGTACCGACGGTACGTACTGGACCACACTCACCCGATGGCGCACGGTGGCGTCCGCCAGGTACGCCGGATCACGATGCCCGTCGGCGGTGGCGAGCACGAGCCGGGCCCCGACCTGCAAGGGCCACAGCAGTTCCCACACCGACGCGTCGAAGGTGAACGGGGTCTTCTGCAACACCACATCGTCGGCGTCGAGCGGATAACGCTCCTGCAACCACCGCAGCTGGTTCACCACGGCCTTGTGCGGCACGGCCACGCCCTTGGGCTTGCCGGTCGAACCCGAGGTGAACAGCACATACGCGAGGTGCTCCGGGCGCAGCGGAGCCACCCGTTCCGCATCGGTGATCGGGTCGCCGGACAGCGCGGACAGGTCGAGTGCGTCGACGTCGAGCACCGACTCCCCCACCGTCATACCGCTGCCCGCGACCGTCAGCACACAGACCGGTGCCGTCTGCGCCAGCACAGCGGCGGTCCGCTCGGCCGGATGGTCCGGATCCACCGGCACATACGCCGCCCCGGCGACCAGCACCGCGTGGACCGCGACCACCTGCTCGAGCCCACGGCGCATCGCCACCGCGACCAGCGAGCCGGGGCCCGCCCCGAGCCCGATCAGGTACCGGGCCAAGCGCGCGACTCGCCCACCGAACTCCGCGTACGAAAGCTCCACCGCTGCGCGGGAATCGACAGCGCCCCGTGCGGGCACTTCGGCGGCCGCGACTCCGGCTCGGTGCGCGGCGATCGCGTCGACTGCCGCGTCTTCGAGCCGGGAGATCGCGCTCGCGACACCGCCGGACGTGCCGTCCGCGACTCGGGCGCCGTTCCCGGCTGCCTCGCCCGCGCGATCCGCCACGTCCAGGTCATCGGTGCCTGCCGTTGCGGTGTCCGTGTCGACGACCACGGCGATCGCCTGCGCGGCGGCGGCCACGCGGTCGGCGAAGAGCGAGGCGAGCGTGGCCGTGTGCGTGCTGTCGGTGGCGGTGCGGTTCCAGGTGGTCAGAAGTTGGGTCCGCTCGGCGGGGTCGAGGATGTCGAGGTCGCCGACGGGGCGGGTCGGATCGGCGAGAACCGCGGTGAGCACGCGGTCCAGGCGGGCGGCGAACACCGCGACGGTGGTGGCGTCGAACAGATCGGTGGCGTAGAGGAAGGCGCCGGAGATGCCGGTGGGCGCACCGTTGTCGTCGCGGTGTTCGGTGAGGGTGAGCTCCAGGTCGAACTTGGCCACACCGGTGGGCAGGTCGAACCCGGCGACCGTGAGGCCGGGCAGGGCGAGGACGCTCGGGGTGTCCTCGTTGAGGGACAGCATCACCTGGAACAGCGGATTCCGGGCGGTGGAGCGGACCGGATCGAGAACCTCGACCAGACGCTCGAACGGCACATCGGCGTGGCCGAAGGCGGCGAGGTCCGTCTCGCGGACCCGGGCGAGAAGGTCGGTGAACGAGGTCTCGGGTGTCACCTCGGTGCGCAGGACGAGGGTGTTGACGAACATGCCCACGAGATCATCGAGCGCGCGTTCACCACGGCCAGAGACCGGCGTGCCGATCGCGATATCGGTGGTCGCCGACAGCCGCGCCAGCAGTACCGCGAACACCGCGTGCGCGGCCATGAACACCGTGATGCCGTGCGCGCGAGCCAATTCCGCCAGCGCTCGATGGGTGGGGGCATCGATCTGCACGCCGTGCATCGCACCGCGCCGAGAAGCCACCGCGGGGCGGGTTCGGTCGGTGGGCAGTTCCAGCTGCTCCGCCGCCCCGGCCAGCGCGCCACGCCAGAACGAGAGCTGCTTCGCCGCAACCGATTCCGGGTCGTCCACCGCGCCGAGCACCTCGTGCTGCCACACGGCGTAGTCGGCGTACTGCACGTCCAACGGCGCCCACATCGGTGCGGCGCCGGCGGCCCGCGCCCCGTACGCGGTGAGCACGTCACGGATCAACGGCCCGAACGAGAAGCCATCGGCCGCGATGTGGTGCAGCACGATGACCAGCACATACTCAGCGTCGGCGGACTCCGTAGGGTCCGCCACGACGGCCTGCCCATCGGCACCGCCACGCTCGAGTGCGCGATGCTCCAGCGCGGCGCCCGTGGTGACACGCAGCAGCGACGCGCGGATCGGGGCATCGACGGTGAGGTCGAAACCGGTGGCGGCGAAGGTCCGCACCGCGTCGGAGAGGTCGGCCGCGTCCACGATACGAGGGTGGACCTCGGGAATGAGGCCGGTCGCCGGAAGGATCTCGGCGATGGCGTTGCCGTCGCGCTCCGGGTAGCGAGTGCGCAGGACCTCGTGCCGGTCCAGCACGTCGACGATCGCGACCCGGAGCGCGGCGAGGTCGAGCGCACCGGTGAGCCGGACGGCCATCGGGATGTTGTCGGTGGCCGAGCCGGGATCGAAGCGGTTGAGGAACCACATGCGCTGCTGGGCGGGCGAGAGCGGAATGGAATCGGGTCGGGTTCGCGCCGCCAGCGCGGGGCCGGTGTCGGTGCCGCGCAGCCGGTCGGCGGCCGAGGCCAGCGCCCGCACCGTCGTGGTGTCGAAGAGCTGGCGGACGGGCAGGCGAATGCCGAGGTCGGTACCGATGCGCGCCATCAACCGGGTGGCGAGCAGCGAGTTGCCGCCCAGGTCGAAGAAGTCGTCGTCGCGACCGACCCGGTCGAGTCCGAGGACCTCGGCGAACGCGGCGGCCACCACGTGCTCGGCCACGGTAACCGGGGCCCGGTAGACGGCGGTATCGAACACCGGCGCGGGCAGCGCCGCCCGGTCGAGCTTGCCGACGGGGGTCAGCGGCACGGCCGCGAGCGCGACGACCGCGGCGGGCACCATGTGCGCGGGCAGGTGCGCGGCGGTGTGCGCGATGAGCGTCGCGGCGTCGACCGTGGCACCGGCCACGGGCACCACATAGGAGACCAGCAGGGTCGCGCCCGCATCGGTGCGGTGCCCGACGGTGGCGGCGAAGTCGACCGTTCGATGGCGGGCGAGGACCGCGTCGATTTCGCCGAGTTCGATCCGGAAACCGCGCACCTTCACCTGGAAGTCGTTGCGGCCCAAGTACTCCAGATCGAACGAGCCCGCGCGCCGCACCCAGCGCACCGTGTCACCGGTGCGATACATCCGCTCGCCGGGCGCGCCGAAGGGATGGGCGACGAACCGTCCGGCGGTGAGCGCGGGCCTGCGGTGGTAGCCGCGCGCCAGCTGCGCACCGGCGATGTACAGCTCACCGACGACCCCGGCGGGCACCGGCCGCAACCGCTCGTCGAGCACCAGTTCGGTCGTGCCCTCCACCGGCGCGCCGAGGGTGATCGCGGTGGTGGCGCTGAGCGGTTCGCTGATATTGGTGACGATGGTCGTCTCGGTCGGCCCGTAGCCGTTGCGGAAGGTCAGACCCGGGATCGCGGCGGTCCACCGTGCCACCAGTTCCGGCGGGCACGCCTCGCCACCGACCACCACCATCCGCAGCTGGTCGAGACCCTCCGGGTGCACGGTCGCCAGCGCCGACGGCGTGATGGCCACATGGGTCACCCGTTCGGCCCGCAACAGCTCCCCCAGCTCGGCCCCACCGAACACCCCGGCGGGCGCGATGACCATCGTCGCCCCCTCGGTCACGGTCAGCAGCAGCTCGGCCACGGAGATGTCGAACGACGGCGACGCCACGTGCAGCACGCGCGCGTCGGCGGCGGCCAGGTACCGCCCGGCCTGGACGGGCAGATACGCCGCGACCGCGCCGTGCGGAATCACCACGCCCTTGGGCAGACCGGTGGTGCCGGAGGTGTAGATGACGTACGCGGGATCCAGTGGATCGACCGCCCGTCGACCCACCCGGCCGCCACTGGCCGTACGGGTATCTGCCGCATCGAGGTCTGCCGCAGGCGCGTTGCCATCGAGCACGAGCCAGTTCACCGTGGCCGGCAGATCCGACCGGACCGCCTCGATCGTGATGCCCGCCGCCGCACCGGAATCGGCGAGCATGTGGGCGATGCGGTCGGCGGGGTAGCTCGGATCGACCGGAAGGAAGCCCGCGCCCGACTTCACGACGGCCCAGATCGCGGTGATCGAGGCGGCCGAACGCGGAATACTCACGGCCACCAGGTCACCCGCGCCGACGCCGAGATCGGTGAGGCGGGCGGCCAGGTGGGTGGAGGCGGCGTCGAGCTCGCCGTAGGTCAGGGTGCGGGCGCCGTCGCGGATGGCGATCGCGGCGGGGTCGGCGGCCGCGCGGGCGAGCACCTGCGGCAGCAGCGGAGCGGGCGTCGACGGGCCGCCGGTGCGGGCAGTCAGATCGGCGAGTTCGGTGTCGATCAGTAGCGGGAGGTCGGCGACCGGGGTCTGTGGGGCGGCGGCGATCGCGGTGAGCAGACCGGTCAGGCGCGAGGCCATACCTACGATGGTCGGTTCATCGAAGAGATCTGTGGCGTAGGAGAATTCGGCCGACAGACCCATGGCCGCGGAATCACGCAGGGTCAGCGAGAGATCGAACTTCTCGATGTCGTAGGGCAGGTCGACGGCGGCGGCGCGCAGCCCGGGCAGTTCGAAGGTCGTCGGCGGCAGGTTCTGTAGCGACAACGCCACCTGGAACAGCGGATGACGACCGGCCGATCGGGTCGGCGCGAGCACCTCGACGAGCCGCTCGAACGGCAGGGTGGTGTGGTCGAAGGCGGCCAGATCCCCGGCGCGGACGCGGCCGAGCAGGTCGGCGAACGGTTCGCCGCCACGCACCTGGGTGCGCAGCACGGCGGTATTGACGAACATGCCGATGACGTCGTCGAGTTCGGCGGCGCCGCGCCCGGCGACCGGGGTGCCGATCGCCACATCGGCATCGCCGGACAGGCGCGCGATCAGCACCGACAGCGCCGCGTGCAGCACCATGAACAACGTCGCGCCCTGTGCCGCGGCGACCTCGTTCAGCGCCGAGACCAGGTCGGCGTCGAGCTCGAACGCGACTCGCCGTCCCCGCATCGAGGCGGTGGCGGGCCGAGGCCGGTCGGTCGGCAGGCTCGACTCATCGGCCAGTCCGGCCAGGCAGTCACGCCAGAACGCGATCTCGCGTCCGGCCCGCGAGTCGGCGTCGTCCTCCGCGCCCAGGACGGCACGCTGCCACAGGGTGTAGTCGGCGTACTGCACCGGCAGCGGATTCCATTGCGGCACCGCATTTTCCGCGCGCGCGTAGTAGGCGGTCATCGTGTCGCGCACCAGCGGTCCGGCCGACCAGCCGTCGGCGGCGATGTGATGCACCACCAGCACCAACACGTGATCACCGTCGACCTCGAACAGCCGCGCGCGCACCGGTGGCGCGGCGGTGACGTCGAATCCGCGCAGAATAACGCCCGCCAATACCTCCGCGAGCTTCTCGGCGCTGATGCTGACGGCATCGAGCAGCGCCCCAGACTCGGTGGCGTGGATATCAGCGGCACCCACGCTGTCGGCACCTGCGCTGTCGGTACCCGCGCTGTTCGCGGCCGCACTGTCGGCGGCATTGCTGTCGGCGGCAACTCTGCTCGAATGCAGCTCGGCTGCAAGCAATTCCAGTGCTGCGTCCACTGGGAGCACCTGCTGGGTGCCCACCCCGTCGACATCGGGATACACCGTGCGCAGCACCTCGTGTCGCGCGATCAGATCACCCACCGCCGCCCGCAACGCATCCCGATCCAGCGCGCCCGACAACCGCACCGCGATCGGGATGTTGTACGCCCCGGTCTCCGGATCGAACCGGTTCAGCAACCACATCCGCTGCTGCGCGGGCGAGAGCGGCACCACCTCGGGTCGCGGGCCGGCGACGAGCGCGGGCCGATCATCGACCACTCCGCCCTCGACCAGTTTCGCGAGCACGGCGACGGTCGGACTGTCGAAGAAGTCGCGAACATCCACTCGCACTCCGAAATTCGCCTGCAAGCGACCGATGGCGCGAGTGGCGATCAGCGAGTTTCCGCCGAGTCGGAAGAAATCGTCGTCCAACCCGACCACGTCCACGTCGAGCAGTTCGGCGAACAACGCGGCGACAGTGCGTTCGGTCGCCGTGCGCGGCTCCCGGAACTCGGCGGCAGCGGCGCGGAAGTCAGGCTCCGGCAACGCTTTCCGATCCAGCTTTCCGCTGGCGTTGATCGGCATCGCGTCCAGCTGCACCAGCAGCGAGGGCACCATGTACTCGGGCACCGACGCCTTGGCGTGCTCGGTCAGCTCGGCCGCGTCGAGGACCGCGCCGTCCACGCTCACCACATAGCCGACCAGCGCCTCACCGGCGGCGTGCCGATGCAGCACCACCGCCGCGTTCCCGACGCGGGGATGCGCGGCCAACACGGCCTCGATCTCCCCCAGCTCGATCCGCAGACCACGCAACTTCACCTGGAAATCGGTGCGCCCCAGGTATTCCAGCTCACCACGCGACTCCCGCACCAGATCACCGGTGCGATACATGCGCTCACCGGGCCCGCCGTGGGGATCGGCGACGAACCGATCCGCGGTGAGCCCCGGCCGCGCCACGTAGCCACGCGCCAACTGCACACCCGACAGATACAGCTCGCCGACGACCCCGACAGGCACTCGATCGAGATTCTCGTCGAGCACGAGCAGTCCGGTGTCGTCGGCGGGACCACCGATCGGCACCGACACCTCGTCGAGGGGAGTCACCTCGTGCGCGGTGACGTCGACCGCCGCCTCGGTGGGCCCGTACAGGTTGTGCAGCGCGGTCGAGGACAACGCGCGCAGCCGAGCGGCGGTAGCGGCGGGCAGCGCCTCGCCGGAGGCGAACACCAGCCGCAACGACGACAGATCCACCTCGGGGTCCACGTCACCGACGAACGCGGCCAGCATCGACGGCACGAAGTGGGTCACGGTGACCCGATGCCGCGCGATCAGCGCGGCCAGGTACGCGGGATCACCGTGGCGCCCCGGCTCGGCGACGATCAGCCGAGCGCCGATCTGTAAAGGCCAGAACAACTCCCACACCGAGACATCGAAGGTGAAGGGCGTCTTCTGCACCACCACATCGGCATCGGTCATGCCGTAGCAGCGCTGGCGCCAATCCAGGTTCGCCACGATCGCCCCGTGGGTGACCGCCACCCCCTTCGGCCGACCCGTCGACCCGGAGGTGAAGATGACGTAGGCCGTATTGTCGGCCCGCACCCCGGACGCCACCTCGCCGGGCACCGCGTCCCAGTCGATGTCATCGGTGCGCAGCACCGGCACGCCGTTGAGGTCGGGCTCGTCGCCGACCCGCGTCACGACCACCACCGGCCGCGCCACCTCGAGCACGTAGTGCAACCGGTCCACCGGGTGATCGGGGTCCAGCGGCACGTACGCACCGCCGGCCCGCACGATGGCATGCACCGCGACGACCAGCTCGATACCGCGCCGCAGTGCCAACCCGACCAGGGCCTCCGGCCCGACACCCGCCTCGACCAACCGCGCCGCCAGCACCCGCACCCTGGCATCGAATTGCGCGTAGGTCAGCGTGCGGTCCCCGTACTGCACCGCGACAGCGTCGGGCGTGCGCGCCGCCTGCTCGGCGAACCGGTCGACCAGTGTCGCCGCGGCCACCTCCACCATCCCCAGCGCCGCCATCGCGTCACCCGCCAGCGAATCCAGCAGCGCGCCGAAGGTCCCCTCGGCGGCATCGACCACGCCGGGGAACAGCTCGGCGAGCACCACCTGCACGAGCGTGTCCGCGTCCAGCGCCCCACCGGTGAGCTCGGCCATCAGCGTGAGCTGGGCGTCGAGATCGGCGTAGGACACCGCGGCACCGTCGAATTCGACCGCGATTCGCGCCGAGTCCATCGTCGCGACCGTCGCCACCAGCGCCGCCAGCTGCTCCGTTTCCGCGCGCGCCGGAGTGGGGTTGGTCATCGCACACTGCCTTCCATTACCGGCCGCGGGTAACGCCACGCGGCCGCACAAACTCTCGGAACTCCCGGTTCGCACCCGGGATGAGGTGAATCGGCGCGGGGGCGGCCAACCTCGGGCACCCTGCCCGGAATCCGCCCGCTGACCCCGGATTCAGCGCGATCGGCTATGACACGATCGCGGCAATCCGGCTCGCCGCCACGCAACCAGCAATGACTCGGTTATCTCCCGACCTCCATCGTCAACCCCGACACCTGAACCACGCGTCCGAACACGAGGAGAAGCGTATTCGTTTCAACAATAAACCGGACCAGATTCAGTCAAAATCAAGGTTGGGGCACTCATTTCCCGGCGCTGAGAACGGTCCAGCGATCCGACCGCGTACGCCGAGCCGACAGCGGGCGGTGCACCACTGTGGTGGGCTGCGGCACGGCTGTCAGCACAGGTTCTCACTGTGTCCGGTCACACTAGGCGACACAACGTTGCATCACCGTTGCATCTTCGTGATCCAGATCACGAAGATGCGCGAAGCCGGGAAACGACAAAACCCCCGCCGAATCGGCGGGGGTTTCGGTCAGTAGCGGCGGCGCCTACTCGGCGTCGGCAGTCTCCTCGACGGCGGCCGGTTCGGCGGCAGCGGCCTCGTCCTCGACCGGGACGAGCGAGATCTTGCCGCGGTTGTCGATATCGGCGATCTCCACGCGCAGCTTGTCGCCGACGTTGACCACGTCCTCGACCTTGGCGACGCGCTTGCCGTTGCCCAGCTTGGAGATGTGCACCAGACCGTCGCGGCCCGGCAGCAGCGATACGAACGCACCGAAGGCGGTGGTCTTGACGACCGTGCCGAGGAAGCGCTCGCCGACCTTGGGCAGCTGCGGGTTGGCGATGGCGTTGATCAGGTCGATCGCGGCCTGGGCCGACGGCCCATCGGTCGCACCGACGAACACGGTGCCGTCATCCTCGATGGAGATGTTGGCGCCGGTTTCCTCGGTGATCTGGTTGATCATCTTGCCCTTGGGCCCGATGACCTCGCCGATCTTGTCGACCGGGATCTTGATGGCCGTCACGCGCGGGGCGTAGGGGCTCATCTCGTCGGGGTCGGTGATGGCCTCGGCCATCACGTCCAGGATGGTGGTCCGGGCGTCGTGCGCCTGGTTCAGCGCACCCGCGAGGACCTGCGAGGGAATACCGTCGAGCTTGGTGTCGAGCTGCAGGGCAGTGACGAAGTCACGGGTACCGGCAACCTTGAAGTCCATGTCGCCGAAGGCATCCTCGGCGCCGAGGATGTCGGTGAGCGCGACGTAGCGGACCTCGTCCTCACCCTTGTCGTTGGTGATGGTGTCGGACACCAGGCCCATGGCGATACCCGCGACCGGCGCCTTCAGCGGCACACCGGCGTTGAGCAGCGACAGCGTCGAGGCGCAGACCGAACCCATCGAGGTGGAGCCGTTGGAGCTCAGCGCCTCCGAGACCTGACGGATGGCGTAGGGGAACTCCTCCTGCGAGGGCAGCACCGGCATCAGCGCACGCTCGGCGAGCGCGCCGTGGCCGATCTCGCGACGCTTCGGCGAACCGACGCGACCGGTCTCGCCGGTGGAGAACGGCGGGAAGTTGTAGTGGTGCATGTAGCGCTTGGAGGTCTCCGGGCCGAGCGAGTCGACCTGCTGCGCCATCTTCACCATGTCGAGGGTGGTGACGCCCATGATCTGGGTCTCGCCACGCTCGAAGATCGCCGAACCGTGGGCGCGCGGGATCACGTCGACCTCGGCGGAGAGCTGACGGATATCGGCCAGGCCGCGGCCGTCGATGCGGAAACCGTCGGTGAGGATGCGCTGGCGAACCAGCTTCTTGGTGACCGAGCGGAACGCGGCACCCAGTTCCTTCTCGCGACCGGCGAAGTCGTCACCCAGACGAGACAGCACCTCGGCCTTGATCTCGTCGATGCGGGCCTCACGGGCCTGCTTGTCGGCGATGCTCAGCGCCTGGTTCAGCTCGACCTTCGAGGTGCCCTCGACAGCCTCGAACACGTCGGGGCCGTAAGGCGGGAAGAGCGGGAACTCCTGGGTCGGCTTGGCGGCGAGCGTGGCCAGGTCGGCCTGGGCACGGACCAGGCGCGCGATGAACGGCTTGGCGGCCTCGAGACCCTCGGCCACGACGGCCTCGGTCGGGGCCTGCGCACCGTCTTCGATCAGCGCGATGACCTTGTCGGTGGCCTCGGCCTCGACCATCATGATGGCGACGTCGCCGGTGTCGGTGACGCGGCCCGCGACGACCATGTCGAACACGGCGCCCTCGAGCTGCTCGACGGTCGGGAACGCGACCCACTGGCCACTGATGAGGGCGACGCGCACGCCACCGATCGGGCCGGAGAACGGGATGCCCGAGAGCTGAGTCGACGCCGAGGCGGCGTTGATGGCCACCACGTCGTAGAGGTCGGCCGGGTTGAGGCTCAGGACCGTGACGACGACCTGGATCTCGTTGCGCAGACCGTCGATGAAGGTCGGGCGCAGCGGCCGGTCGATCAGGCGGCAGGTCAGGATCGCGTCGGTGGAGGGGCGGCCCTCGCGACGGAAGAACGAGCCGGGGATTCGTCCCGCGGCGTACATGCGCTCTTCGACATCGACCGTCAGCGGGAAGAAGTCGAACTGGTCCTTGGGGTGCTTGCCTGCGGTCGTCGCCGACAGCAGCATGGTCTCGTCGTCGAGGTAGGCGGCGACGGAACCCGCGGCCTGCTTGGCCAGACGGCCGGTCTCGAAGCGGATGGTGCGGGTGCCGAAGCTACCGTTGTCGATCAGCGCGACCGATTCGAAAACTCCGGGCTCGACCTCGACCGCAGTCGAAGGGCGTTCAGTTGTCTGCGTCATATTCTCTTCTCTCGACCTCTCGTCTCGCTGGAGCGCAGCACCATGTGGGCGCGAACCAGCTATTCGTCAGCCGTACCGGACACGGACACGTGGAAACCCTCCTGGCGTCCACGCGCAGCACCCGGCCGTATCCCCTTGGCTGGAACATTCCACAAAAGGGGCAACGCGGAGGCGATCATCGATCGAAGCCCGACGGCGGCGAGCGAAACGCCTGCCGAAAGGCCACTACCGAAGACCGACGCCACGCGGACGGATGCACACGGCTGTCACATGTTGTAATGCAGCCGGGAACCCGATGGTCCCCGAATACACGAATAGCCAACGAGAAGAAGTGTACTTCTTCCCGTTGGCCAGGTGTCGACCGCCTCGACGAGGAGGCGTGTCTGATTCAGATCAGCGACGCAGACCCAAGCGCTCGATGAGCGAGCGGTAGCGGTTGATGTCGTTGGCCTGCAGGTACTTCGACAGGCGGCGACGACGACCGATCAGGGCCAGCAGGCCGTGGCGGGTGTGGTGATCGTGCTTGTGCTGCTTCAGGTGCTCGGTCAGGTCCGAGATCCGCTTCGACAGCAGCGCGATCTGCGCCTCCGGCGAGCCGGTGTCGGTGGGGTGCAGGCCGTACTCGGCGAGAATCGCCGACTTCTGCTCAGTGGTCAGCGCCATGTGGCTCGACTCCTATTTTTCAGTTCCGCGCTCGAAGGTCCGGTTACCCGGGATGGGCGCCACCGCGGACCGCAGCAAACCCGAGGAGCCACTGTACGCGACCCGCAACGGGTAGTTGAAACCGGGATCAAGCGTCGGCGGCGGTCAGAACTTTGCGCGCGGCCTCGACATCGCGGCCCATCGCCTCGACCAGATCGTCGATGGTGTCGAATTTGCGCATCCCGCGCAGTTGTTCGACGAAATCGACGCCGACGTGCTGGCCGTAGAGGTCGGCCTCCCCGTCGAGGACGAACGCTTCGACGGTGCGTGAGCGGCCCGAGAACGTGGGATTGGTGCCGACCGAGATCGCGGCCATCGCGCGCTCGCCGGGTGCGGCGTCGCCGATGGCCGGGCCCGCCCCGAGCACGGTGAACCAGCCCGCGTAGACCCCGTCGGCCGGGATCGCCGCGTGCATCGGTGGGGCGACATTGGCGGTCGGGAAACCCAGCCCGCGACCGCGACCGTCCCCGTGCACGACGACACCTTCGACACGATGCGGGCGCCCGAGCGCCTCGGCGGCCGCGCCCATATCGCCCGCGTCGACGCAGGCCCGGATGTAGGTGGAGGAGAACGTGACGGCGTGCTCGCCGAGCAGGGTCACCCCGTCGACCTCGAAGCCGAACCGCTCGCCGAGTTCGCGCATCGTGTCGACGGTGCCCGCGGCCTTCTTGCCGAACGTGAAATTGTCGCCGACCACGACCTCGGTCACGTGCAGACGTTCGACCAGCAGGTCGTGCACGTATTCCGACGGGGTGAGCTTCATGAATTCCTGAGTGAACGGCATCACGCAGAACACGTCGATCCCGAGTTCCTCGGCCAGCTCCGCGCGACGGGTCAGCGTCGTCAACTGGGCGGGATGCGAACCTGGTCGCACCACTTCCATCGGGTGCGGATCGAAGGTCATCAGAACCGAGCGCACGCCACGTTTGCCCGCCGCGGCGACCGCGCGGCTGATCAGCTGCGCGTGCCCCCGGTGTACCCCGTCGAACACGCCGATCGTGAGAACGCAACGCCCCCAGTCCGCGGGCACGTCGTCGAGACTTCGCCATCTCTGCACAGAGCGAAGCCTACGCACAGCGGTGCCCGAACAGAATTCCGGTGTGAGGCGGATCGCCGGTGCGCGGCGTGCCGGTTCGTCGATGTGTCATTCGGGCCAGGACTGCCTAACATTGGTGATGTGCCAGCCAAACGAGATGTCGCCACCCGTAAGGCGCTGACGCAACCCGCCGAGCAGGCCGAACTCGCCGCCGCGATCGCGACCGAGCTGTCGGCGGTGGCACAGGACTATCTGAAGGTCATCTGGACCGCCCAGGAGTGGTCGCAGGAGAAGGTGTCGACCAAGTTGCTGGCCGAGCGGATCGGCGTGTCGGCCTCGACGGTGTCGGAGGCGGTGCGCAAGCTCACCGATCAGGGTCTGGTCGAGCACGCCCGCTACGGGGCGATCACCCTGACCGAACACGGCCGTCGCGCCGCGATCGCGATGGTCCGTCGCCACCGGCTGATCGAGACCTTCCTGGTGAACGAACTCGGCTACGGCTGGGACGAGGTGCACGACGAGGCCGAGGTACTCGAACACGCCGTCTCCGACCTGCTCATGTCCCGGATCGACGCGAAACTCGGCCACCCCGACCGCGACCCGCACGGCGACCCCATCCCGTCCTCCGACGGCGCTGTGCCCACTCCCCCCGCCCGTCAGCTCAGCGACTTCGCCGCGGGCGAGTCCGGCCGGGTGGCCCGCATCTCCGACTCCGACCCCGCGATGCTGCGCTATTTCGACTCCGTCGGTATCGCGCTCGACACCACGATCGAAGTGGCCGAGCGCCGCGATTTCGCCGGCACCATCGCCGTCCGCATCGAGTCGTCCGAAGCTCCCACGGAATTGGGAACCCTTGCCGCCGAAGCGATCTGGATCACCACCTAGTTCTGCTGGATCAGCAGAAGTAGGTGCGGAGCCGGTCGGGAACGCCGTCGGCGGCGGCCCGGGACCAGCAGATGTCGTGGGGGAACCGAACATAGGTGGTCCAGGTTCCCGACGTGCGGGTGATGACGCGCTGATTGTCGCCGGGGGTATTCCAGCGGATGACACCCCACTTCCCGTCGCAATCGGGGATCGTGGCGACCGGTCCCGGATCGACGCCGAGTTCGGTTTCGATGGTGGATTCGGCACAGGCGGCGGGCTCGGGCGCGATGTCCTGGAAACGCAGCTGACCGGTGACCGTGCCGCCCTGGGCGACCAGGAACAGCGAGTGCATGCCCTCGGGGACCGGGTTCGTTCCGGCCGGGGCGGTCATGCCGAAGCGATAGCAACCGAGTTCGGTGACGAAGGCGGCGCGGCCCTGCTCGTCGGTGACTCCGTCGCGGCGCGAGGTTTCCGCCGTCTCGCCGACCGGGATGTCGTTGCCCGACGGATCACACGGCTGCTGCAGCGACAAGTACACCGGCACACCGGGAACGGGGATACCGGACAGCGTCACGGTGCGCAGCACCACGGTGCCGGTCGCCGGTTCGGGCGGTCGCACGGTCGTCGCCGGTGCGGTGGGCGCACCCACCGAAGGCACCGGGTGGCCGAGCGACGTGGCACCCGGCCGAACGGCGGGCGTCGCGGCGGGAGCGACGCTGGGCGTGGCGATCGAGATCGGCGCGGCGCTCGTGGTGGTGGGACGCGCCGAGCTCGTTCCCGGCGCCTGCGGATCGCCCACACCACAGCCCGCGACCACTATCGTCACACCGACGACGACACCGATCCAGATCTTCCCGATCGCAGCCATGTCCGCCCCTCCGACGCGAAAATCCATACATCTTCGCTATCGCCGGTTCCGGGCACGATGTTATCCGCTGTTCAGCGCCCCTGACAGCGGACCCGTCAGTCGCCGATTCCCCTCGGGCGCACCACCATCACCGAGCCGGCGCGTTTACCGCTCTCCTCCAGGAGCGCGATGGCCCGGCCCCTGGGGTCGATCGCGGCGTAGACGCCCTTGATGCCGACGGGCTCGAGCCAGCGACCGGTACGCAGGTCGGTGGCCTGCGATTCGTCGATGTCACGGAGCGGGAAGGCGGTACGGACGGCGGCGTCGATATCGAGGCTGAGCAGCGGCTGCTCGGCGTCGACAGCGGTCGCGAGTTGTTCGAGGGTGCGGGCGTGTTCGAGGGTGAAGGGCCCGACTCTGGTGCGACGCAGGGCGGTCAGGTGTCCGCCTACCGTGAGCGCCGCGCCGAGGTCGCGGGCCAGGGCACGGATATACGTGCCGGAGGTGCATTCGACCGCGACATCGAGGTCCACGAATTCACCATCGGCGATATCGCGCCGGGCCAGGATATCGAAGCGCGACACCGTGACCCGGCGGGCGGCCAGCTGCACCTCTTCGCCGGCGCGCACCCGCGCGTAGGCCCGCTCGCCGTCGACCTTGATGGCACTCACCGTGGCCGGAACCTGGTCGATGTCCCCGGTCAGGGCCGCGACGCCCGCCGCGATCTCGTCGTCGGTGACGTGCAGCGCGGGCGTGGTGGCAGTGACCTCACCCTCGGCGTCGTCGGTGTTCGTGGCCTGGCCGAGGCGGATCGTCGCGGTGTAGGCCTTGGTCGTGAGCAGGAGCTGGCCGAGCAGTTTCGTGCCCCGTTCCACCCCGAGCACCAGCACCCCGGTGGCCATCGGGTCGAGGGTGCCCGCGTGACCGACCCGCTTGGTCTGCAACAGCTTTCGGCTGCGCGCCACGACATCGTGACTGGTGAGCCCGCTGTCCTTGTCGACGATCACGAGCCCGCCCAGCTCGCCCACCCGCGACACTCGCGCGGCCATCAGCCGTGTGCGATCGCGGTCAGGATCAGCCCGTCGGCGATCAGCCAGAGGCCGTCGAACTCGGTCAGCGCGGCGCCGCCGTCTTTCGCCGAGCCGGGCACGAGCAGCTTCGTGTGAAAAGTACCGGAGCCCGAATCGTCTGTGCGGGAGTCGATCTCGAAGGTGATGTGCGCGTCCTCGAAACCGAGCCAGCGCAATGTCAGCGGAAACCAGGCCTTGTAGGTGGCCTCTTTGGCGCAGAACAGCAGCCGATCCAGATGCAGGCCCTCGCCGGGGGTATCCGACAGCCATTCGCGTTCGGCGGGCAGGCTCACGGAATCGAGCACGCCCTCGGGCAGTGTGTCGTGCGGTTCGGCGTCGATACCGACCGAGCGGAACCGCAGCGAGTGCGCCATCGCGGCGGCCCGGTAACCGTCGCAATGGGTGAGGCTGCCGACGATGCCGCGCGGGAACAGCGGCATGCCGCGTTCGCCCTTGCCGATCGCGACGGGCTGCTCACCGAGCTGTTCGAGGGCGAGGCGAGCACAGTGCCTGGCACCGATGAAATCCCGGCGGCGCTTCTCGACGGCCTTGGCGATGAGGTGCTCCTCGGCGGGGTGCGCCGTCAGATCCTCCGGGAACACCAGCAACTCCGCCGAAGCCACACTCCTCGGCAAAATCCTCTCCAGCACGCCTATCCGCCTCTCCGCGTATTTTGGCCAGACCTCGGCGCTGGTTGGGTCAGCGATGGCGTCCGGCGGTACCGGGTGGGCGGGTTCGCTCGTGCCCGGTGAGTTACCGATGTCCTTACGAAATCAGGCGAGGGGTTCCGGTGCAAATTCGCTGTGTCAGATGCCTCGCCTGCGTTCGGCCTTCTCGCGCATCTCGGTGGCCGCGGCTTCCATTTCCGGGGTGACCTTGAAGTGGCCGCCCCAGGAATTCAGGTCGCCTTCGGCGTAGACCGGTTCGGGCAGGATCTGGCGTAGCAGCGGGTCGGGCATGCCCCGGCGTTTCCATTCGCGGGGGTAGCCGAGGGAGACCTCTTCGAAACGGACACCGTCGTAGTAGGTGGTGCGGGGGATGTGGAGGTGGCCGTAGACCGAGCAGATCACGTTATAGCTGGTGTGCCAGTCGGCGGTCAGGTCGGTGCCGCACCACAGCGAGAACTCCGGGTAGAACAGGATGTCGGTGGGCTGGCGGACCAGGGGGAAGTGGTTGATCATCACCAGCGGGGTGTCCGCGGGCAGCGCGTCGAGGCGGCGCTGGGTGTACTGGACGCGGGCGTGGCACCAGGCGTCACGGGTGAGGTACGGGTCGGGGGACAGCAGGAACTCGTCGGTCGCCACGACATTGCGTTCGCGCGCCAGCGCCAGGCCCTCCGCCTTGGTGTTCGTGCCCGCCGGTCGCCACGAATAGTCGTAGAGCAGAAACATCGGCGCCACGGTGACCCGGCCGCCGTACTTCTCGGCTCCCTGCCCCGTCCACACCGGGAACGGGTCCTCGGGGGTGACGACATCGAGATCACGGCACATCGCGACGAGGTAGTCGTAGCGGGCGGCGCCGTGCATCTGCACCGGATCCTTCGGCGTGGTCCACAGCTCGTGGTTACCCGGCACCCAGATCACCTTGGCGAACCGACCGCGCAGCAACTGCAGCGCCCAGCGCACCTCCTCGGCCTTCTCCCCCACGTCACCGGCGACGATCAGCCAGTCCTCGGGCGAATCGGGAACGATCTGCTCCACCACCGGCTTGTTGCCCTGATGCCCCACGTGCACATCGCTGACCGCCATCAACTTCGGAATCACCTGTCCACAGTGACACACCTCGGGCGCACGGCACCGGCGGGTTCACCCCTGCGCGTCGAGCGCCTCGGCCACGAGCAGATCGAGCAACCCCGGAAGTGGACTACCCGACCGGACATCCGTTGGATCGACATGCCCCTACCCGCGCTGAGTCAGGCGGCCCCGCTCGGGATGTCGGCGCCCACTCTGGCCCAGCGGCCCGACTTCGCCCGCGCGAGGACCGCGATCAATCGCAGCAGCATGAACACGACCAGGCCCGACCAGATTCCCGCGACGCCCCAGTCGAAGATCAGCGACAACCAGATCAGCGGCAGGAAGCCGGTCAGGGCGGCGACGAGCGTCGCGCTGCGCAGGAAGGCGGCGTCGCCCGCGCCGAGCAGGACACCGTCGAGAGCGAACACCGCGCCCGCCACCGGGATCATGGCGACGAAGAACCACCAGATCACGTGGGCGCGGTCGAGGACCTGGGGGTCATCGGTGAACAGCAGCGGGATCGCGGTCACCCCCGCGGCGAAAGCGGCGGCGAGGAACAGGGCGAAGATCTCCGACCAGATCGTGACCCGGCGCGCGATCATCTTGGCGCCGTGGGCATTACCCGCACCGAGGGCCGCACCGACCAGGGTCTGGGCGGCGATGGCGAGCGAGTCGAGGGTCAGGGCGAGGAAATTCCAGAGTTGCAGCACCAACTGGTGGGCAGCGACGGACGCGGCGCCGAAACGGGCGGCCACCGCAGCGGCGGAGACGAAGCAGATCTGGAAGGACAGACTGCGGACGATGAGGTCGCGGCCGAGAACGAGTTGCGCGCGCATCACCGCGATGCGCGGGCGCAGCGAAACACGTTCACGCAGGAGGGCATAGGCGAACAGCACGCCGGAGACCGATTGCCCGACGAGATTGGCCACCGCCGAACCGGCCAGCTCCATCCGGGGCGCACCGAGCAGTCCGTACACCAGGACGGGACACAGCACCGCCGACAGCGCAAGGCCCGCCACCACATAGGTCAGTGGTCGCCGCACATCCTGCACGCCGCGCATCCATCCGTTGCCCGCCATCGACAGCAGAATCAGCGGCACCCCGAACAGCGCGATCCGCACCCAGCTCAGCGCCTCGTCGGCGATCTCCCCGCCACCGGCGAGCACCGAACACAGTGGCACCGCGAACAATTGGATCACCGCGACGATCACCAGACCGATCGCGACGCCCACCCAGCTCGCTTGCACACCCTCCTCCACCGCGCCCGCCCGGTCCCCCGCCCCGTGCCTGCGGGCCGCGCGCGCGGTCGTGCCGTAGGACAGGAACGTGAGCTGCGTGCTCACCGATCCGAGGATCACGGCGCCGACCGCGAGCCCGGCCAGTGCCAACGCCCCCAACCTGCCGACCACCGCGAGGTCGAAGAGCAGATACAGCGGCTCGGCGACCAGCACGCCCAGGGTGGGCACGGCGATGCCGAGAATGCGCCGCGGCCCGGCCCGGTCGACCTCGCCGGTCGCGACCGCATCCATCGGTTCAGCGGACCCCACACCGACCTCCCACAGTCACCAAGAACTCTTCTGGCGCGAACGCGCTGCCGACCCGCCGATGGTGGCACACGCCACCGACGACATCGCCGAGCGCGCGTCACCACCAGGGAGATCTCGCCGATCACCGGCACGACCCTCGCTCCCCGATGTTCGCAGCCCGGGGAGCAGTGACCGGGCGGTGGCTGGTGCGGCGGGGTCGGTCAGCGACAGTGTCGCGTACCGGCTCCGTAGCGAGCCGCCGATCGCACGATACCTACAGATCGGCATGAAATCACAGGTAAGACGGGTGGACGGCAGGCACTATGAGGAGTGATATTGGTCGCCCGCCCAGCTCAGGTGCGACGATGACAAACCGCGGACGCCTGGTTCGCCCGGACAACTCAGGATCGAGCATGGTGTTTGTGCAGCGATGGCGCGTGATCACGGCATTCGCTCTGGTCGGGGCGGCCACCCAGCTGGTGTGGCTCACCTACGCGCCGGTGACGACCGTGGCGGCGGAGCACTTCGGTGTCTCCGAGTCCGCCATCGGGTGGCTGGCGAACATGTTCCCACTGCTCTACGTGCTGCTGGCGGTGCCCGCCGGCATCGCACTCGATCGCTGGTTTCGTCCCAGCCTGATCGCCGGCGCGGTCCTCACCGCGATCGGTGCGGCGCTACGTCTGCTCGACGGCGGTTTCGCGATCGTGCTCATCGGTCAGACCGTCGTCGCCGTCGCGCAACCGCTGGTGCTCAACGCGATCACCGGCATCGCCGGGCACTATCTCGACGAGAAGGACCGGCCCACCGGTATCGCGGTCGGCACCGCGAGCACCTTCGCCGGGATGGCGGCGGCGTTCGTGCTCGGCGCGGCGCTGCCCACGGAAAGCCAGCTCACCACCCTGACCGCGGTCGGCGCGATCTTCGCCGCGGTGGCCGCGGTCGCGCTGACCGTCGAACTGATGCGCGCGGGGACCGGGCCCTCGGCGAGCACCTCGACATCGGTGGCCGCGCTTCGGGCGACCCTCGGCGACCGGTATGTGCGCCGGCTCTGCGTCGCCGTGTTCTTTCCCTTCGGCACCTTCGTCGCGTTGGCGACCTATGGCCAGGCGCTGCTGGAACCCTCCGGCGTGAGCGCCGACGCGGCCAGCATCGTGCTGCTGGTGAACGTCGTGGCCGGTGTCGTCGGCTGCGCGGTGCTCCCCGTCGCCGTCCTGCGCCGGGGCATCGAACTGCCCGCCGTGATGGTCGGTCTCACCGCCAGTGCCGCCGCCTGCCTGCTGGTCGCGCTCGCCCCCGGCCTGGTGACGGGTGCGCTGGCCTTCGTCCTCATCGGCCTGACACTGTTGCCCGCGCTTCCGATCGTCCTGGCCATGGCCGAACGTCACACCGGCGCGGCGGAAGGCACCGCAGCCGGACTGATCTGGATGACAGGCAACCTCGGTGGACTCGTGGTGGCCGGCCTGACGGGCCTGCTGGTAGACCGGCCTGCCCTGGCCTTCGCCCTGTGCGCCGCCACCACGATCCTCGGCGTCCCCCTGGCCCTGCGCCTACGCCGACCAGGGGCCACGATCTAGGGCCGGTCCAGCGCGGTGATCAAGGCGCGAACAACATCTCCGGCGTTGCCATAGGTGGTGTAGCCGGCGGCGAAGCGGTGGCCGCCGCCGCCGAAAACCCCTGCCACCGCGGCGACGTCGATACCGTCGGTGCGGCAGGGCGCCGAGTCGCGGGACCGCAGCGAGACCGTCCAGCGATCGTTGTTGCCGCGAGCTTCTTTGAAGACGGCGGCGATGCCCGCTTCGGCGGTGGTGCGAATGATGTCGATGACGCTCTCGACCTCTTCGGGGCCGACGGCGTGGGTATCGCCGGCGCGCACGAGCGCGTAGACCAGACCGACCCCGGCGGCGGAGGGCACCACCACGGCGGTGGACAGCACCTTCGACAGCATCGGGAGCCAGGCGTAGGGGTGGGTGTCGAGCAGGACCCGGGTGATCTCGGTGCCATCGATGCCGGTGGCGAGCAGGCGCTCGGCCAAGGCGTGGCTGCCGGGGCGGGCCCAGCGGAAGGAGCCGGTATCGGTGACCAGGCCCGCGAACAGGCAGTGCGCGATGGGTGCGTCGATCTCCACGCCCCAGGCGTCGAGCAGCCGGGTCACCAACTCGGTGGTCGAGGCCGCTGATTCGTCGATCAGGTCGACGGTGCCGAAACCGTCGTTGGCGCGATGATGATCGATCACCACCGACATCGCCGCACCGGGTAATCGGTCGGCGAGCGCGCCGAGACGGCTGCGCGCGCCGCAGTCGACGACGATCAACAGGTCGACCTCGGCGGGCACCCGCGCGGGCGGCACGATCAGCTGCACACCGGGCAGTGTGCGCAACGAGGCGGGCAGCTCGGCGGGCTCGGCGAAGGACACACACACCGGCACCTTTCGCCGATGCAGCGCCAGCGCCAGCGCCAGCCCGCTCCCGACGGTATCGGCATCGGGCTGCACGTGGCACAGGATCGTCACCGACCGCGCCGCCGCCAGCGCGGCGACGACGGTGCCGAGCTCGGTCCCGTCGTGCACGCCCGTCATCCGGCGTCCACGACGGGCACCGGTCGTCGACCCGACAGGGCAGTGCCCACCGGGCAGCATCGCGCACCCTGCGTGGTCACTCGCGCTACCGCCTCGGGGCGCTGACCGGACATGGGTGCCTACTCGTCTTCGTCGTCGCGATCGGCCTTGTACGGATCGGCCTCGCCCGCGTGCTTGGCGTTGGCGGCGACCTTGGCCACCTCGTCGTCGATGGCGCGCGCTCGCGCGAGCAACTCTTCCATCTCGCGGGCCACCTCGGGCACCTTATCGAGAGTGAAAGACAGGATCGGGGTGAACTTCACCCCGGTACCCGCGCCCACCTTGGACCGCAACACGCCCCTGGCCGCGTCGAGTCCGGCGGCGGCTTCGGCGTAGTCGGGTTCGGCGTCGATGGTCTCGCCCATCACGGTGTAGTAGACGTTCGCCTCACGCAGATCCCCGGTCACCTTGGCATCGGTGACGGTGACGAACCGCAGTCGCGGATCCTTGATCTCGTATTCGATCGCGGTGGCCACGATCGCGGAAATCCGCTTGGCGAGCCGGCGTGCCCTGGCTTGATCAACCATGGCGATACCTCCCTAGTCTTCGGGTCCGAAGATCCGGCGGCGTACTGCCAGCAACTCTATCTCCGGACGCGCGGCAACGTGCCGCTCACACTTGTCGAGCACCTCGTTCAGGTGTCCCGTCTCCGCACTGACCATGGCCACCCCGAGCAGTGCCCGGCGGTGCAGGTCCTGATCTCCGGCTTCGGCGGCATTCACGCCGAAGCGCTTCTGTAGCTCGGCGAGGATCGGCCGGATCACCGACCGCTTCTCCTTGAGCGAATGCACGTCACCGAGCAGTAGATCGAATTCGAGCGCACCGATGAACAGCGGTGCTCACCTCCTGGTAGATGGGTCGGTTCGGGGGCAAGACTCCACGCCGCACCCGAGGAATCGGATGCGGCGTGGATCGAACCGGTATTCGTTGATCAGTCGCGCGGCTTTTCCCGAAGCTCGTAAGCCTCGATGATGTCGCCGTCCTTGATGTCGCTGTAGGTGACGGTCATACCGCACTCGAAACCTTCGCGAACCTCAGGAGCGTCGTCCTTCTCCCGCTTGAGCGAGGAGATGGTCATCGTCTCCGCGATCACTCGGCCGTCACGGATCAGGCGCGCCTTGGCGTTGCGCTTGACCGAGCCGGAGGTGACCATGCAACCGGCGATGTTGCCGATCTTCGACGAACGGAAGATCGCGCGGATCTCGGCGCGGCCCAGCTCGACCTCTTCGTAGATCGGCTTGAGCATGCCCTTGAGGGCCTTCTCGATCTCGTCGATCGCCTGGTAGATGACCGAGTAGTACCGGATGTCGACGCCTTCGCGGTTGGCCAGCTCAGTGGCCTTGCCCTCCGCGCGGACGTTGAAGCCGATGATGATCGCGTTGGAGGCCGACGCCAGGTTGACGTTGGTCTCGGTGACACCACCGACACCGCGGTCGATGACGCGCAGGCGCACCTCGTCGTCGATCTCGATACCGAGCAGGGCCTCTTCGAGGGCCTCGACGGTACCGGAGTTGTCGCCCTTGAGGATCAGGTTGAGCTCCGAAGTCTCCTTCAGCGCGGCATCCAGATCTTCCAGGCTGATCCGCTTGCGGCTGCGAGCGGCCAGCGCGTTGCGCTTGCGTGCGTTGCGGCGATCGGCGATCTGACGGGCGATGCGGTCTTCCTCGACCACGATCAGGTTGTCACCGGCGCCGGGCACCGAGGTGAAACCGATGACCTGGACCGGGCGCGACGGGGTCGCCGCGTGGACGTCCTCGCCGTGCTCGTCGACCATGCGACGGACGCGACCGTAGGCGTCGCCCGCCACGATCGAGTCACCGACGTGCAGCGTGCCGCGCTGGATGAGCACGGTGGCCACGGGGCCACGGCCGCGGTCGAGGTGCGCCTCGATGGCGACACCCTGAGCGTCCATGTCCGGGTTGGCCCGCAGGTCGAGCGAGGCATCCGCGGTCAGCAGCACGGCTTCGAGCAGCTGATCGATGTTGGTGCCCTGCTTGGCCGAGATGTTGACGAACATGGTGTCGCCGCCGTACTCCTCGGTGACCAGTCCGTACTCGGTGAGCTGCTGCTTGATCTTGTCCGGGTTCGCACCCTCTTTGTCGATCTTGTTGATCGCGACGACGATCGGCACATCAGCGGCCTGCGCGTGGTTGATCGCCTCCACCGTCTGCGGCATGACGCCGTCGTCGGCCGCGACCACGAGGATCGCGATATCGGTGGCCTTCGCACCACGGGCACGCATGGCGGTGAACGCCTCGTGACCCGGGGTGTCGATGAAGGTGATCAGACGCTCTTCCTCGTTGAGGTTGGTGAGCACCTGGTAGGCACCGATGTGCTGGGTGATGCCACCGGCCTCGCCCTCGGCGACGTTGGCCTTACGGATCGTGTCGAGCAGTCGGGTCTTACCGTGGTCGACGTGACCCATGACGGTCACGACCGGCGGACGGTGTTCGAGGTCGTCCTCGCCGCCGGCGTCCTCGCCGTAGGTGAGGTCGAACGACTGCAGCAGTTCGCGATCTTCGTCCTCGGGGCTGACCACGTGGACGACGTAGTTCATCTCGCCGCCGAGCAGCTCGAGGGTCTCGTCGTTCACCGACTGGGTCGCGGTGACCATCTCACCGAGGTTGAACAGTGCCTGCACGAGAGCAGCGGGGTTCGCGTCGATCTTCTCGGCGAAGTCCGACAGCGACGCGCCACGGGCGAGACGGATGATCTCGCCGTTGCCGCGGGGCAGACGCACGCCACCGACGGCGGGAGCCTGCATGTTCTCGTACTCGGCGCGCTTCGCCCGCTTCGACTTACGGCCACGGCGAACCGCGCCACCGGGACGACCGAACGCACCCGCGGCGCCACCACGGCCACCGGGACCACCGGGACGACCGCCGCCGCCACCGGGACGACCACGGAAACCACCGGCAGCGGGAGCACCGGCACCGGGAGCGCCGGGGGTACCGCCGCCACCGCCACCGCCGCGGTAACCGCCACCGCCGCCGCCACCACCGGGACGGCCTGCGCCGCCACCGCCGGGAGCGCCACCGGGACGACCCGGACGGCCACCGGCCGCGGGGCCGGGACGTGCGGAGCGCGCGGGCATGGCACCGGGGTTCGGACGCGGAGGCATCGAACCCGGGTTGGGACGGGGACCACCGGGACGCGGGGCGCCGCCCTGCGCGGCGGCCGGACGCTGACCCTGACCACCCTGCTGACCGGGGCGGGGACCGCCCTGACCGGGAGCCGGACGCGGGCCACCCTGGCCGGGAGCCGGACGGGGACCGCCCTGACCCGGAGTCGGACGCGGGCCACCCTGCGGGGCGGGACGCGGTGCCGGACGCTCACGATCGGGCGCCGAGCTGAACGGGTTGTTGCCGACGCGCGGAGCCTTGGGCCCCGGCTTCGGGCCGGGACCGGCCGGACGCGGACCGGGCGCGGCAGCACCCGGAGTGGCCTGGCCCGGACGGGCCTGACCGGCGGCGGGCGGCTGCGCCGGACGCGGCGCGGCCGGAGTCGGACGCGGGCCGGGTGCCGGAGCGCCCGCGGGCTTGGCCGCCGGAGCTGCCTGCGCCGCGGCGGCCGGAGCCGGGCTCGCGGGTGCCGGGGTAGCGGGCTTGGCCTCGACCGGGGCGACCGGTTCGGGCTTCGGCGCGACCGGCGCGGCAGCGGCTGCCGGGGCGGGCGCGGCCGGAGTCGGACGCGGACCGGGGCGGGGGCCACCACCGGGGGTGGGCTTGGCAGCCGGACGGGCTGCCGAGGCCGGCGACGGACCGGGACGGGCCGCCGGCTTGGCATCGGCCGCCGGAGCGGACTTCGACGCCACAGATTCACGCAGACGACGGGCGACGGGCGCTTCCACCGTCGAGGACGCCGATTTCACGAACTCGCCTTGCTCCTTGAGCTTCGCGAGTAGTTCCTTGCTTGTGACACCGAGCTCTTTAGCCAACTCGTGCACGCGGGCCTTGCCTGCCACTGCTCTCCTCACTGAGAGGCCGAGCAGTGACGCCGCCTAGGTAAGGCGGGCCCGCACGACCTCGGGTTATCTCCGACGGACGTTCATCGTTGGTGCTTCACGGTGTGCTCATGAGTGCTCGTGCCTGTTCTCGAGGTACTGCTCCAGGGCTGAGATATCCAGATTTCCGGACACTCGTAGGGCTCTGCCGAATGCTCGGCGCCGCTCTGCGGAACGCAAACAGACTGAAACGGGGTGCAGCCATGCACCCCGTCCGGGCTGTCTGCGCCGCGGATCGGGAACAATCGCGACATCGGAGTTCCGATGCTGCGCCACGATCCGCAACAGGTCGGCAGATGGCTCACGCTGACGGCATCCGATACAGGTGCGAACGGATTGCGCGGGCCGATCCTGTACCCACTCTACCGGTGACCCGGTCATAACGACGAACCCCTCCCCTCCGGAAGTTACGAACATGTCATCCGCCGGTCGGGATTCGACGTGTTCGGATCAGCTACGGTGCGGTTCCGGCCGGGTGGAGTCGTCCGGTTGCGGAGCCGCGTCGCTGCGGATATCGATGCGCCAACCCGTCAGACGGGCCGCCAGACGGGCATTCTGGCCCTCCTTGCCGATGGCGAGGGAGAGCTGGAAGTCGGGCACGATCACGCGTGCCGCCCTGGCATCGGGATCGACGACGGTGACCGAAACCACCTTCGACGGCGAGAGCGCATTGCCGACGAAAGTCGCCGGATCCTCGGCGTAGTCGATGATATCGATCTTCTCACCCGCCAACTCGCTCATCACGTTGCGCACGCGCTGACCCATCGGGCCGATGCACGCGCCCTTGGCGTTCACCCCGGGCACGGTGGACTGCACGGCGATCTTGGAGCGATGCCCCGACTCGCGCGCCACCGCGACGATCTCGACGGAGCCGTCGGCGATCTCGGGTACCTCGAGCGAGAACAGCCGCCGCACCAGATTCGGGTGGGTGCGCGAGAGCTGGATCTGCGGGCCACGCGGGCCACGCGAGACGCCGTAGACGTAGCACTTGATCCGGTCGCCGTGCTCGTAGGTCTCCCCCGGCACCTGTTCGGCGGGCGGAATCAGCCCCTCGGCGCCATTGGCCTCGCTGCCGATGCGGACCACCACGATGCCGCGGGCGTTGGCCCTGGCGTCGCGCTGGACCACCCCGCCGACGATCTCGCCCTCGTGGGTGGCGAAGTCGCCGAAGGACTTCTCGTTCTCGGCGTCACGCAGCCGCTGCAGCACCACCTGGCGGGCGGTGGTCGCGGCGATGCGGCCGAAACCCTCCGGGGTGTCGTCCCATTCGGAGACGAGGTTGCCGTCGCCGTCGAGTTCGCGCGCCATCACCCGCACCACACCGGTCTTCTGGTTGATGTCGATGCGCGCGTTGGCCTCGTGGCCGTCGGTGTGCCGGTAGGCGGTGAGCAGTGCCGACTCGATCGCCGAGATCACGGTCTCGATCGAGATGCCTTTGTCGGCGACGATCGCCCGCAAGGCTTCGATTTCAATATTCATTCCGCAACCCCTTCGGTGGGAGTGTCACTGTGTTGTCCTGGTGCGGTGAGGTCGGCCGGTTCCTCGCCCGGTACCGGGCGACCCGGTGCGATACCGCCCGCCAGTTCCAGTTCGGCGGCGCCCGGTGCGTTGAACTCGACCTGGACGACAGCCTCGGCGATATCGGCGAGGGGAACATGAACGCGGTGCGGCTTGGCCTTGCCGCCGATGACGAGTGCGATGGTGGGGGCGTCGGCGGCGAGCGGTCCGACGCGCGCGTCGAATCGGGCCTTGCCCTCGACTCGCTCGGCGCCGTCGGCCAGCTTGACCCGAACCTTGCGGCCCTGTGCGCGCCGCCAATGCCGGTCGGTGGTGAGCGGGCGCTCCACGCCGGGTGTCGTCACCTCGAGCAGATACGCGGCTTCGCCGAAATCGTTTGCGGCATCGAGAAATTCGGACATCTCACGGCTGAGCGCGGCGATGGCGTCCAGGTCGGCGGGGCCGTCGCTGTCGACGGTGACCTTCACTCGAACCGGAGCCAACTCGCCATTGCCCGCGGCCGCGATCGCGACGCCCTCGAGGTCGAATCCCCGGCGTGCGACGAGCTCAGCGACTAGCTGGCTCACCCTTTCCTCGGTGGGCATCGGCATATGGGCGGCTCCTGGTTCAGTTGTGACGCGATCGGAAATATCTACGCCGAAGGTCTAGCGTAACGCGCTCAGAGAGTGTAAAGGACCAGGCAACGAGCGCCACGCACCGGTCCGACTCGGCGAGCCAGAGGCGCGTCACCGCGCACGCGCGATCTGGCACGATGGTGCACGTGCCCCACCGCCATCCCGTCCCGCCGAGAGCCGGGCGACCTTCCGGCATGCACTCCGACCGGCACGAACCCGCTCCGTTACGGGTCGAGCTCGCCGGCGCGCGGCTCGCCGGTCCGGCGCCGGTTCCCACCGGCGTGACCGCGTCGCGCCCAGCCGCGGCAGTGCCGCATCCCACACCGACGCAACCGCTTTCGCCGGCACGGCTCGACACCCCGTCGACGTGGCCCCGCCGCACCCTGCTCCGGCTCGTCGGCGCGAGCGCTGTCGGCCTTCCCGTGGTGGCCGCGCTGGCCGCCTGCGCCGAGGACGATACCGTGCACCCGCCGGATCCTCTTGCCGCGCAAGAAGTCCTGGCTCGTGCCGACGCCGCGGCCGCGACGGCGGCGATCGCGCTGGCACCCGGTTCCCATGCCGCGCTGAGCACGATCGCCACCGAGCGCACCGCGCACGCCGACGCGCTTCGCACCGAGATCGACCGGGTGATCGGCGTCTACGGGGACGGCACCACACCCGTCCATCGCACGGGCGCGCTGACTGTGCCCGGTCCCGGCGGTTCCCCGGTCCCGGCCTCGGAGGTCGAGACCGCGTCGGCGCAACCGAGCACTCTCGACGGGGTTCGTGATCAGCTGGTCCGCTCCCAACAGTCCGCCGCCGCCCTGGCTCGCACCGAATCCGGTTATCGCGCCGGGCTTCTCGCGTCGATCAGCGCGGCCTGCGCCACCCAGGCAGGAGTCCTGCTGACATGACCGAACAGCGCAAGAGCTTGCAGAACGCGCTCGACGCCGAGCATGCCGCTGTCTACTCCTACGGCCTGATCGCCGCGTACGCCAACGCCGACCGGTCGCGCCTGGTCGCCGAGTTCAGCGCCGCGCATCGAGCCCGCCGCGACGCCACGGTCGAGCTACTCGAGGCAGAGGGAACAGCACCGGACGCCCCCCGCGCCGCCTATACCCCGCCCGCTCCGGTCGACGATCCGATCCCGGCGGCCCATCTGGCGGTGAGCGTCGAATCCGATTGCGCCGCGGCGTGGTACGCGGTCGTCGAAAACGCCACCGACGAATCGGTGCGCGCCACCGCGACGGAGGCACTCACCGACGCCGCCGTTCGCCGCGCCCGCTGGCAGGCGATCCTGGGAGCGGTCCCGGTCACCGTCGCATTCCCCGGGCGAGCGTAGGCACCGCCGCTTCGAGGGGCAGGACACAGTCGCGGGTGGATCGGCGACCCACCCGCGACCGTGGAACCCGACTACGGGCGCATCGCGTACGCGCCGTCGTAGGCCGCCACCTGCTGCCACACCCGGCCGAAACGCTCGGTATCGGGCACCGGGCTGCGCAGGGCCCCGATCGCCCAGGCGCGCTGAGCCTCGGTGACCGACGGCTTACCCAGCAGTGCCGCCGCCTGGGCGTTGAAGTCACGGATCTGGAAGTCGAAGATCTGATCGAGCACATCGCGGTCGAGCCCGGTGAGCTCGGCCTGCTCGAGAATCAGCTGTCCGTAGACCACCGTGGAGAACAGGTGGCCGATGGTGAGCATGAAGTCCAGGTCCTTCTGCTGGTCCGCATCGGGGGCCGCGGTGAGCAGCAGGCTGCGCAGCGCCTGGGCCTGCTCGTAGAACCGGCCGACATTGGGGACCTCGGCGGCCTGCTCGTAGGCGGGGGTCCAGTCGGCGAACTGCACCTTGCCCGCGCCGCGCGCCGGACCCTGCTCCCAGAAGAACGGCTGGTCGCCGGGTGCGAGGTCGGTGCCGATCGCCGGGTATTCCTTCGGGTTGAGCAGGTAGTTCGGCATGAACTTCAGGATCTGGCCCACGTTCACGTGCACGGTGCCCTCGAGGCGCGGCAGGTGGTTGATGTAGCGCGAGGCCTGCGCGAAGTAGGTGGCCTTCTCGAACCCCTTGGCCGCCAGCACATCCAGCAGCAGGGTCATGGCGACCTCGGCCTCGGAGGTGACCTTGGACTTGGTCATCGGGTTGAACAGCAGGTAGCGGCGGTCCTCGAGCGAGGCGCTGCGGAAGTAGTCGACGGCACGGTCGCTGAACAGCTTCATCGCGATCAACCGCGCGTAGGCGTCGACGAAATTGCCGCGGACGTGGCCGAAATCGGTGACCGGGTTGCCGTAGAGGATGCGGTTGTTGGCGTGGGTGATGGCCTCGAAGAACGAGTGCTCGACCATGCCGATGCCGCCGTGGCAGAGATTGAACTTACCGACGTTGACGGTGTTGAGCGCGGCGGAGAAGGCTTCCGGCCCTTCGTGGAGCAGGTCGGCAGCGGTCACCGGGTAGTTCGCCAACCGGAAGTGGCTGACATACATCTGACCATGGATGACGCTCTCGATCAGGTGGTAGTCGTCGTGGCGGCTGTCGGCGGCGAACCAGATGTAGCCGGCCGGGCCCTCCAGGTCGGCACGACGCGAGAACACCGACACCATCGAGGCGACGTTGCCGTTGCCGATGTAGTACTTCTCGCCACTGGCCCGGAACAGGATGCCCGCCTCGGCGTCGGCGCTGCCCGGCTCGCTCGGGGTGAGGATCAGGTCGGTGTTGTAGATGTCGGCGCCGTGGTCGCGCTCCGACAGCGCGAACGCCATCACCTGACCGTCGTCGAGATCCGCGGCGGCCCGGCGCTTGGCTGCCTCGTTGTCGCTCTGCCAGATCGGGCCCAGGCCGAGGATGGTGACCTGCTCGGCGTACCAGTACGCGAGTCCGTAGAACCCGAAGATCTCGGCCAGCGCGGCGTTGCGCGCCGCGTCCCAGCGCTTGTTCGGGTCGCCATCGGCGTAGGCGGCCGGGGTCAGGAAGGTCGCGAACAGCTTCTCCTTGCCGACGAACTCGAGGAATTCCGAGGTCCACACCGCGCCGCGATCCTCGGCCAGCAGCTGCGCCTTGCCCTTGGACTCGAACCACTCGATGGTGGCCTTCAACAGCCGCCGGGTCTCGGTGTCGAAGTGCTGCGGGTCGTAGGTGGCCGGGTTGAACAGCAGGCTGGGCGAACTCGTCATGCCCGATAACCTATCAGCGCCACGCACTCGCCTCGTCGACCCCGCAGCCCCACTACCAGCACTTTCGCCTACGTAGCCGTAACTTCGCGCAGCCCTACCACCAGCGATCGCGCTGCCCCACAGCACGGGGGACAGCGCGATCCGTGCGACTAACTCAGCCGCGGACCTTGGCGGTGACCGCGCTGACGGCGTCCTCGGCCGGGATCTCCTCGGCTTCGCCGGTGAAGCGGTTGCGCAGCTCCACCTTGCCCTCGGCCCAGCCCCGGCCGATGACCAGGATCCAGGGCATCCCGAGCAGTTCGGCGTCCTTGAACTTCACCCCGGGCGAGGCGGTGCGGTCGTCGAAGAGAACCTCTAGCCCTTCGGCGTCCAGGCCCGCCACGACGTGTTCGGCGCCGTCGCGGGCGGCGGCGTCCTTGTTGGCGATGACCACGTGCACGTCGAACGGGGCGACCTCGGCGGGCCAGCGCAGGCCCTTCTCGTCGTGCTGCTGTTCGGCGATCACCGCGACCATGCGGGAGACGCCGATGCCGTAGGAACCCATGGTGAGGCGGACCGGTTTGCCGTTCTCGCCGAGCACATCGACATCGAAGGCGTCGGTGTATTTGCGGCCGAGCTGGAAGATGTGGCCGATCTCGATGCCGCGCGCGGAGACCAGCGGGCCCGCACCGTCGGGCGAGGGATCACCGTCGCGGACCTCGGCGGCCTCGATGGTGCCGTCGGGGGTGAAGTCACGCCCGGCGACCAGGCCCACCACGTGCTTGCCCTGGACGTCGGCGCCGGTGATCCAGGCGGTGCCGTCGACGACGCGGGGGTCGACCAGGTAGCGAATGCCGTTGGCGGCCAAGCCCTTCGGGCCGATGTAGCCCTTCACCAGGAACGGATTGGCGGCGAAGTCGGCCTCGGTGAGCAGTTCCACCTCGGCGGGCTCCACGGCGGCGCCCAGACGCTTGTCGTCGACCTCGCGGTCACCGGGGACGCCGATGCCGAGGATCTCGGTCTTGCCGTCGGGGTGGCGCAGTTTCACCATCACGTTCTTCAACGTGTCGGCGGCGGTCACCGTGCGATCGAGGACCTTCGCCTCGTTGGCCCAGTCGACGAGCGTCGCGATGGTGGGGGTGTTCGGGGTGTCGTAGTCGACCGCGGCCGCCTGACCGTCGATGGGCAGCGGCGCGGGCGCGGGCGTGACCACGGCTTCCACGTTCGCCGCGTAGCCGGACTCGACGCAGCGCACGTAGGTGTCCTCACCGACGGGGCTGGCGGCGAGGAACTCCTCGGACGCGCTGCCGCCCATGGCGCCGGAGGTGGCGGCCACGATCACGTACTCGACGCCGAGCCGTTCGAAGATGGCCTGGTAGGCCTTGCGGTGGGTGGCGTAACTGTTGGTGAGACCGTCGTCGTCGAGGTCGAAGGAGTAGGAGTCCTTCATCACGAACTCGCGTCCGCGCAGGATGCCCGCGCGTGGCCGTTCCTCGTCGCGGTACTTGGTCTGGATCTGGTAGAGCGTGACCGGCAGATCCTTGTAGGAGTTGTACTCCCCCTTCACGGTGAGCGCGAACAACTCCTCGTGGGTGGGCCCGAGCAGGTAGTCCCCGCCCTTGCGGTCCTTGAGCCGGAACAGGCCCGGCCCGTACTCGGTCCACCGGTTGGTGGTCTCGTAGGGCTCGCGCGGCAGCAGCGCGGGCAGCGAGATCTCCTGGGCGCCGGTGGCGTCCATCTCCTGGCGCACCACGTCCTCGATCTTGCGCAGCGTGCGCAGACCGAGCGGCAACCACGAGTACACGCCGGGGGCGACCCGACGGACGTAGCCGGCGCGAACGAGCAGTTTGTGGCTGGGCACCTCGGCGTCGGCGGGATCGTCTCGCAGGGTGCGCAGGAACAGGCGGGAGAGGCGGGTGATCACGGATGCACAGGGTAGTCCCTGGTCCGGGCAGGGCGACAGCCGATTACCACCTGGGCGGTCCCGGCACCCCCGAAAACGGGGACACGGGGTCGTCCGCGGCGGCGATCGCGGCGGCGATTAGCGTTGACGATCGTGCTGGTGCTGCTGCCTCCCTCCGAAACCAAGTCCGACGGCGGATCGGGCGCGCCGCTGGACCTCGCCGATCTCGCGATGCCACAGCTGAGCGCGGTGCGCGACAAGTTGATCACCGAGGTCGTGCAGCTGGCGGCCGACCCCGCCGCCTCGGCCGAGGTGCTCGGGCTGGGCAAGGGCGCCGATGCCGAGATCGCCCGCAACGCGAGCCTGCGCACCTCGGCGACCCGCCCCGCCCTGGAGCGCTACACCGGCGTCCTCTACGACGCGCTGGACGCGAAGTCGTTCACCAAGGTGCAGCGCGCCAAGGCCTACGCGCGCCTCGGGATCGGCTCGGCACTGTTCGGCGCCGTCCGCGCGGCCGACCCGATCCCCGCCTACCGCCTCTCCGGCGGCACCAAACTCCCAGGGCTGCCGACTCTTTCGGCCCTGTGGCGCGATGTCCTGCCCGACGCGCTCTACGCGGAGGCCGCCGGTGAGCTCGTCATCGACCTGCGGTCGGGGACCTACCAGCAGCTGGGCCGAGTCCCCGACGCCATCACCGCCAATGTGCTCACCGAGCACCCGGACGGCTCACGGACCGTGGTCAGCCACTTCAACAAGCATCACAAGGGTCTGCTCGCCCGCGCGCTGGTCGTCACCCGCGCCGACCCCACCGACATTCGTGGCGTCGCCCGGGTAGCCACCGCCGCGGGCCTGCGCGCCGAAATCGCCTCCCCCACCGAACTTCTGATCATCACGGGGTGACGGGCGCCATCAGCTGGATGAGGTTGCCGCAGGTGTCGTCGAAGACCGCGGTACTGACCGGGCCCATAGGGGCGGGGGCCTGGGTGAAGAAGACGCCGCGGTCGAGCAGGCGACGGTATTCGGCGTCGAGATCGTCGACGGTGAAGACGATCACGGGAATGCCCTCGGCGCTCAGCGCCGTTTTGTAGGCCTTGGCCGCCGGGTGCTGATCGGGCTCGAGCAGCAACTGGATGCCGTCCACGTCGGCGGGCGAGACAAGGGTGAGCCAGTCGTACTCACCGAGGGAGACCTTGTCTTTGACCTGGAAGCCGAGCACGTCGGTGTAGAACGCCTCGGCCTTGGCCTGGTCGTCGACGAAGACGCTGGTCACTCCGATGCGGATCATGTGTCCTCCTGGGGAATCGGCCACCGCGCCGACACCGCCCGCAGCGGCGTGAAATCGTTCGCACCATAGGCAAGCAAGAAATTGCCTGTCAAGCGCAAGCGCCCACTTGCCTGTTACGCGTCGCATCCGGCTCGCCAACTTCGCGCGGCCGCCACCAGCCGCGCGCGGACCAGGTCGACGTGCGGTCGCGACGGTGCGCCGACCCGGCGTGCCAGGAACCCGGTGTTGATCGGCGGGTCGGCCGGATCGAGCAGCGTGACCAGCGTCCCGTCGGCCCGTTCCCGGCCACACAGGTAGTGCGGGAGCACGCTGATCCCCGCCCCGGCGATGACAGCGGCGAGCACCGCGCGCAGATCGCCGACGATCAGGGCGGGCTCGGTCTCCAGCCGGGTTTCGAAGACGTGGCGCCAGTAGCGGCGCAGGATCGGCAGATCGGCGGCGTAGCTGACGAGCGGGATGCCGTCGAGCGCGATCGGCCCCTCGGCCCGCAGTCGTTCAGTGTCGATGCGGTCGGCGATCGAGGGAGCGGCGACGAGCAGGAATTCCTCGTCGACGAGCGGCTCGGCCAGCACGGTCCGCCCCCGAGGGCGAGTGGTGGCGAAGACCAGATCCAGGGCCCCCGAATGCAATCGAGCGAGCAGCTCATCGGTCAGGCCGGTGCTGACGGTGAGCCGCACGCCGTCGGCGACCAGCGGCGACAACGCGGGCACGATCTTGGCCGCGAGCATCTCCGCCGGTCCGCCGAGCAGTACCGGCGGCTCGGGCGGAGCCGCGCGGTCGGTCGCCGCGCCGCTCACGATCGCCTCCAGCTCTTCGAGCGGACCGCCCACCCGCGCCGCGAGTTCGTGACCGGCGGCGGTCGGCGTCACCCCACGCGGCAGGCGTTCGAACAGGGGCCTGCCGAGGTGCCGCTCGAGCGCCTGGATCTGCGTGGTCACCGTGGGCTGCGACAACCCCACCTGGACCGCGCCCGCGGTGAGCGAGCCGGTGCGGAACACCGCCAGGAAGGTCCGCAACTGCACCAGATCCATCGAGCCATCAGCTGACCTATGTCTCATATAGGCCATCCTATTGGTCAGGGCATGCCACCGACCCTAGCGTTGACAACGCGACCCGACGACGAATTCGGCGCTCGCCCCGACACTGTGGAATGGAGAACCAATCCGATGGCACACATCCTGTTCGTCCTGACCGGCGCCGACCACTGGACCCTGGCGGACGGCACCGAGCACCCCACCGGGTACTGGGCCGAGGAATTCACCGCGCCCTACGAGGTGTTCACCGGCGCGGGCCACACCGTCACCGTGGCGACGCCCCACGGCGTGGTCGCGACCGTCGACCAGGCCAGTCTCGCCCCCGACGTCAACGGCGGCGACGAGGGCGCGGGGGCGGTCGCCGCGATCCTGGCCGAGGCCACTGCGTTGCGGAGTCCACTCTCGCTCGACAAGGTCGACCTCGCCGACTACGACGCCGTCTTCTACCCCGGCGGACACGGCCCGATGCAGGATCTCGCCGCCGACCCCATCTCGGGCGCCCTGCTCAACGACGCGCTGGCCTCCGGCAAGCCGCTCGGCGTCGTCTGCCACGCGCCCGCCGCCCTGCTGGCCACGGCGGAGTCGGGCAGCTCCCCCTTCGCCGGCTACCGGGTCACCGCGTTCAGCAATGCGGAGGAGACCCAGGCGGGCTTCGCCGACAAGGCGAAGTGGCTGCTCCAGGATCGTCTGGTCGCGCTCGGCGTCGACTACCGCGAGGGTGAACCGTGGGCACCGCACATCGAGGTCGACCGCAACCTCTACACCGGTCAGAACCCCGCCTCGGCGAATCCGCTGGCCACCGAGATACTCACCGCGCTCTGATCGACGACAGCGCCGGCCTCGTCAGCCGATCGCCGCGGTGAGTGCGGCGAGTTCGGCGGCGAGGTTGGCGCGGGCGATCGCCTCGTACCGATCGTGGGCGAGCTCGGTGCGGAACAGACGGGGCTGGTCCGCCAGATTGCGAAGAACCGAGGCGCGGCCTGCCCGGAACAGATCGTCGGGCACATGGGCGTATTCGGCACGGATCGCGGTGGTGTAGGCGGCGTATTCCTCGGGTGTGCCACCGAGCACGACCAGGTCGGCGTCACAGAGCACCGCGCCGTTCGCATCGCCCGGCTGCGGGCGGTGCCCGCGGGTGAGTACCACGAGCCGCACCACCTCCTCGACCAATTCCGGTGCGGCATCGAGTGATTCGAGAATGTCACGGCCGAGGTCGGCGCTGCGCTCCTCGTTGTCGGCGCGTTCGACCGCGTAGATCGCGTCGTGGAAGAACGCCGCGTAGCGAACCGCATCGATATCGGCAGCGGCAGCGGCCAATTCGTCGATGGCCGCCAGCATCACCGCCAGGTGCGTGCCGGTGTGGTAGCGGCGGTGCGGTTCACCGTAGCGCCCCACCACCCCGGCACCGATCTGTTCGGCCTCGATCCCCGCCAATGCGATCCACCGGTCCATCAGGTTCTGTGACAACGCACTCATACACCAAGTTTCGTCGTCGGCACCGACACCCACAAGACCCCGATCCCGGGCGTCCGGCCGCGACAGGCCGGACGTAGACGGGGATATCCCGTTGGGAGCGGCGGCTTTCGGCGAGGGCGCCACCGGCGACCAGGGTCACTACCGATGCCGTTCGCCACCGCGTGGTCGTTCCCCGCCCGGCACCATTGTCACCGTTGCCACCGCCCGATAGCGTGGGCCGATGGTGTCCTCGGCTCATCTCTTCTCGTTCGCGGGTTTGGCGTTTCTGCTGGTGATCGTGCCCGGCCCCAGCGTCTTGTTCACCATCGGCCGGGCGCTCACCGTCGGGCGACGATCAGCGCTGATGACCGTGCTGGGCAATGCGGTCGGGGTGTACGGCCAGGTCGTCGCTGTCGCGTTCGGGCTCGGCGCGGTGGTAGCGGCGTCTGCTGCGGTGTTCACCGCGATCAAACTGGTCGGCGCCGCCTATCTGGTGTATCTCGGCGTGCAGGCGATTCGCCATCGTGACGCGCTGCGGTCGGCCTTTCACGCCGAGCAGGACGTGGCCACGCACAGTCCGATGGCGGCGTTGCGCGACGGCGTGATCGTCGGAGCCGCCAACCCGAAGACCATCGTCTTCCTGGCGGCGCTGCTGCCACAGTTCGTGGACACCACGCGTGGCGGGGTCCCGCAGCAGATGCTGATCCTCGGGCTCTGCATCCCCGTCTTCGGCCTGATCTTCGACTCGCTCTGGGCGTTCGCGGCCGGGTCGGCACGCTCCTGGTTCGCGCGGTCGCCGCGCCGTCTCGCCGCCATCGGTGGCACCAGTGGCCTGGTCATGATCGGGCTCGGCACGTCACTCGCTCTCACCGGCCGCAAAGACTGAACCACGACCGTCGGGATGCTCGATGAAGCGGCACCAGCGACGAATCGTAATGCGAATGCCGCAACTGAGTACACAGCGTCAACCCGCGAGGGAGGCTGGAGGGAGCAGGGTGGAACCACCACACCGTCGGCGAAACGAGGGGTTATGCAGTCCATCGGCCATTGGATAGACGGCAAAGCGGTCGGCGGCACCAGCGAGGCCACCGCGCCGGTGACTGATCCGGCCACCGGCGCCGTCACCGGGGAGGTGGCGCTGGCGAACGTGGCCGACACCAGGGCCGCGATCGACGCCGCGACGGTGGCGTTCGCGACCTGGCGTGACGCCTCACTCACCCGCCGCACCCAGGTGCTGTTCCGTTTCCGCGAGCTCCTGTCCGAGCGCAGGACCGAACTGGCCGCGGTGATCACCGCCGAACACGGCAAGGTGGCCGCCGACGCGCTCGGCGAGGTGACCCGTGGGCTCGAGGTCGTCGAATTCGCCTGTGGTGTCCCGCATCTGCTCAAGGGCGGCTTCACCGAGAACGCCTCGACCGATGTCGACATCTACTCGATCCGGCAACCGCTGGGACCGGTCGCGATCATCACGCCGTTCAATTTCCCCGCCATGGTGGCGATGTGGTTCTTCCCGCTGGCGATCGGCGCGGGCAATACCGTGGTGCTCAAGCCGAGTGAGAAGGATCCCTCGGCGGCGCTGTGGCTGGCGCGGCTGTGGCAGGAGGCCGGGCTGCCCGACGGGGTGTTCAATGTCGTGCAGGGCGACAAGGTCGCCGTCGACGAACTCCTGGACAACCCGGACGTCAAGGCTGTCTCGTTCGTCGGTTCGACGCCGATCGCGAAGTACGTGTACCAGCGCGGCACCGCGGCGGGCAAGCGCGTGCAGGCGCTCGGCGGCGCGAAGAATCACATGGTGGTGCTGCCCGACGCCGATCTGGATCTGGCCGCCGACGCCGCCGTGAACGCCGGTTTCGGGTCGGCGGGCGAGCGGTGCATGGCGATCAGCGTGGTCGTCGCCGTCGGCGCGGTGGCCGACGACCTGGTCGCCAGGATCAGCGCACGGGCCGCGAGCATCGTCACCGGTGACGGCGCCACCCCCGGTGCCGAGATGGGCCCGCTGATCACCCGCGCGCACCGTGACCGGGTAGCCGAGTACATCGACGCGGGCGAGACGGCCGGGGCCCGGGTGGTGCTCGACGGCCGCACCCTCACCGTCGACGGCGCACCGAACGGGTTCTGGCTGGGACCGACGATTCTCGACGAGGTCACCCCGACGATGAGCGTCTACACCGACGAGATCTTCGGCCCGGTGCTGTCGGTCGTGCGGGTCGACACCTACGCGGAGGCGGTGGCGCTGATCAACGCGAACCGCTACGGCAACGGCACCGCCATCTTCACCAACGACGGCGGCGCGGGACGACGATTCCAGCACGAGGTGGAGGTGGGTATGGTCGGCATCAATGTCGCGATCCCGGTACCGATGGCCTACTTCAGCTTCGGCGGCTGGAAGAACTCCCTGTTCGGCGACTCGCACGCGCACGGCACCGACGGCGTGCACTTCTTCACCCGCACCAAGGCGGTCACCACCCGCTGGCTCGACCCCAGCCACGGCGGCGTGGAACTCGGCTTCCCCCAGAACACATGACCGTCTCGGCCCGCCCCCGACTCTGGACTGACCGAAGGGTGCGACGAAGGAGTGCCCGTAGGGAGGGAAGAGTCGGGGTCACAGGGCCGAGACCCGCGGCGCCAGCCGCCGACAGCACAGGAGACTTCGCATGACGCTTTCCGAAGAGGCCGCCCGCGCCTACGAACTCGACCGCCGCCACGTCTTCCATTCCTGGTCCGCGCAGGCGACGCTGACACCGACGGTGCTCACCGCCGCGCAGGGTTGCTACGTGTGGGACGGCGAGGGCAACCGCCTGCTCGATTTCTCCTCGATGATGGTGAACACCAATATCGGCCACCAGCATCCGAAGGTCGTCGCCGCGATCCAGGAGCAGGCGGCCACGCTGTGCACTGTCGCGCCGTCGTTCGTCAACGCCGCCCGCTCGGAAGCGGCCCGCCTGATCAGCGAACGCACGCCCGGTGACCTCGACATGATCTTCTTCACCAACGGCGGCGCCGATGCCGTCGAGCACGCGGTCCGGATGGCGCGACTGCACACCGGCCGCTACAAGGTGCTCTCGCGCTACCGCTCCTACCACGGCGGCACCGAGACCGCCGTGAATCTCACCGGCGACCCACGCCGCTGGCCCAACGACCACGGCAACACCGGCACCGTGCACTTCTTCGGCCCGTTCCTGTATCGCTCGGAATTCCACGCGACCGACGAGGCTCAGGAAACCGAGCGCGCGCTGGCCCATCTCGAACGCACCATCGAGATGGAGGGTCCGGCCACCATCGCCGCGATCATCCTGGAGCCCGTGCCGGGCACGGCGGGCATCATGGTGCCGACGCGGGAGTACCTGCGCGGAGTGCGCGCACTGTGCGACAAGCACGGCATCGTCTTCATCGCCGACGAGGTGATGGCGGGCTTCGGCCGGACCGGAAAGTGGTTCGCCATCGACAATTTCGATGTCGTGCCCGATCTGATGACCTTCGCCAAGGGCGTGAACTCCGGGTACGTCCCACTCGGCGGGGTGGCGATCAACGCGGCCATCGCGGCGACCTTCGCCCACCGCCCGTATCCCGGCGGGCTCACCTATTCCGGTCATCCGCTGGCCACCGCCGCGGCCGTGGCGACGATCAACGTCATGGCGCAGGAGCGCATCGTCGAGAACGCCGCCGAGATCGGCGCGAAGGTGATCGGACCAGGCCTTCGGGAACTGGCGCAACGGCATCGCAGCATCGGCGAAGTCCGCGGCCTCGGCGTTTTCTGGGCGGTCGAGCTGGTTCGCGACCGGGCCACCCGCGAGCCGCTCGCCCCCTACGGCGGCACCAGCCCCGCGATGACCGAAGTGGTGGCCGCCTGCCGCGCGGGCGGGATATTGCCGTTCGTCAATTTCAACCGCCTGCACGTGGTCCCGCCGTGCGTGATCACCGAGGCCGAGGCCAAGGAGGGGCTGGCCATCCTCGACCAGGCACTCACCGTCGCCGACGCGCACACCGTCTGACCCGCGCCGGAATGCCCGGCCGGGGACACGCGTTGTCCACGAGCGTGACCGATACCGCAGTGCTTTCCGATGAACTGAAGTCCTACCTCGACGAGGAGAAGGTCTACGCGACCGTCGCCACGGTGGGGACCAACGGGCATCCGCACCTGACCGTGGTCTGGATCAAACGCGAGGGTGATGAGCTGGTGTTCTCCACCACCGTGGAACGCCAGCAGGCCAAGAATCTGGTGCGCGATCCGCGGATCACCGTGATGGTGAACCCGCCGGAGCGGCCGTACCTGTACGCCGAGGTGCGCGGAACCGCCACCACCACACCGGATCCCGAACGGGCGCTGCCCGACGAGATGTCGCTCAAGTACACCGGCAAGCCGTACAGCGAGTTCAATCCGGCCTCGGTGGACGACGCGGACCGCGTCGTCATCCGCGTCACCCCGACGAAGGTGACCGGACGCTTCTGAGTGGCGGGCCCGGCGGAGTCAGCTCCGCTGGGCCTCCTCCTGCGCGTGCTGTGCCTGCATCAGCTGCTGCGGGGTGAACCGCAGTGTCAGGGCGACCAGCGCGGCCAGCACCGCCAAGATCGCGCACACGAACAACACCAGGGTGTAGCCACTGTTCAGCGCGTCGATCTGCGAGGGCGACATGTCCGCGGCGCGGCCGTCGGTGCCGCCGAGCGAGAGGGTGCGCGATGCGGCGATCGGGCTCAGCAGGCCGATCGCGATCGGCGTCGCCAGATTCATGAACATCTGGCCGACCGCGGACAGCGGCCCGATATTCGACTGCGGCACGCCGACCAGCACGCACAGCGGCGCCAGCACCATCGCGACGCCGACACCGAAACCGATCACCAGCAGCAGCGCCAGCAGTGTCGGCAGGTACTGCACGTGCCGGTCCAGGGTCGAGCCGAAGAGCAGCCCGATGGCCAGCACGACCGAGGCCGAGGCCAGCAACCAGCGGGGCGCGATCACCAGCGCCAGCTTCGACGCGACCGCCCCGCCCACCCCGATGCCGATGGTGAACGGGATCGAGGCGACACCGGCCTGCAACGGGCTGTAGCCGAGCACGTTCTGCAACAGCTGGGCGACGAAGAACGTCATCGCGCCGAGCACCGCGCCGGCCAGGAAGATCAGCGCGAAGGTGGCGACCCGGTCGCGACTGTCGAACAGTGACCACGGCAGCAACGGGTCGGCCTCGCGGCGTTCGGTGATCACGAAGATCACCAGCAGCGCGAACCCGCCGATCAGCGAGGCGAGGATGACCGGGCTGTCCCACCCCATCGCCGGACCCTCGGTGGCGCCGAACACGATCGTCGCGCAGGCCAGCGTGCCCAGGATCGCGCCCTTGATGTCGAGCGGGGTGCGGTGGTGCTCGGTGTCGGCCAGTTTGTAGATCGCCCCGAGCACGATGAGCGCGCCGATCGGCACATTGATCCAGAAGATCCAGCGCCACGAGAACTCGGTGAGCGCCCCGCCGACCACGAGTCCGCTGACCGACCCGATCCCGGCCATCGACCCGACGATCGCGATCGCTTGATTTCGCGCCGGTCCCGGCGCGAACGTCGTCGCGACCAGGGCGAACGCCGTCGGCGCCGCGATGGCCGCGCCCGCGCCCTGGAAGGCGCGCGAGATCAGCAGCATCGCCTCGCCGTTGGCGCAACCGCAGGCCAGCGAGGCCGCGGTGAACACCCCGACGCCGATGATCAGCATCCGTTTACGCCCGAACGCGTCACCGAGTCGGCCGCCGAGCAACATCAGGCCGGCGAAGGTCAGGCCGTAGGCGGTCACCGTCCAGGCACTGCCCGAACTGGACAGCCCCATCTCCTCCTGCAACCGCGGCAGCGCGAAGATCACGACGGTGCCGTCGAGCACGACCATGAACTGCAGGCCGCTCAGTACGAGGATGGCGAGACCGAAGGCCCGCCCCGTCACCGGATACTGCATCGTCGCAGCGGGTTTATCGAGCACAACGAGGCAGTGTAATTGGCGCTGGGGCAGCGCGAGGGCGCGCGGCCCACGAAGCTAGTCGAGGCCGAAGCCCGCGGTGGGGCCGATGACGATGATCGCGGGCGGCCGGATGCCCTCGTCCTTGACCCGGTCGGCGACGGTGGCGAGGTCGGCGCGCACCACCCGTTGCGTGCGCAGGGTGCCCTCCTGGATCACCGCGGCCGGGGTGTCGCCCGGACGTCCGCCTGCGAGCAGGGCCGCCGCGAACTTGTCGATCCGCTCGACCGCCATCATCAGCACGATCGTGCCGCGCAGCTTGGCCAGCGCCGACCAATCGACGAGCGAATCGGGATGCTCGGGGGCCACGTGTCCGCTCACGACCACGAATTCGTGGGTCACTCCGCGATGGGTCACCGGGATGCCCGCCGCGCCGGGCACCGAGATCGGGCTCGTGACGCCGGGCACCACCGTCACCGGGATTCCGGCCTCGGTGCACGCCTCGAGTTCCTCGTAGCCGCGGCCGAACACGTACGGGTCGCCGCCCTTGAGCCGGACCACGAACTTGCCCGCTTTGAAGCCTTCGACCAGCGCGAGGTTGATCGCCTCCTGGGCCATCGACCGGCCGTACGGGATCTTCGCGGCGTCGATCACCTCCACGTGCGGCCCGAGTTCGGCCAGCAGTTCCGGCGGGGCGAGCCGGTCGGCGACGACCAGATCGGCGCGGGCCAGGAGCCTGCGACCACGCACTGTGATCAGATCGGGGTCACCGGGGCCGCCACCGACGAGCGCGACGCCGGGGGTCACCGGTTCCGAATCATCGGTCACCACACCGGATTGCAGCGCTTCGAGCAGCCCGTTGCGCACGGCGGCCGAGCGGCGGTGCGCGCCACCGGCGAGCACACCGAGGGAGAGCCCGTCGTAGCGGGCGGTCGCGGGCGTGACCGCGGTGCCGTCGCGCGCGATGTCGGCGCGGACGCAGAAGACGCGCTTGGCGGTGGCTTCGGCGACCACCGCGGCATTGGTCTCGGGTTCGTCGGTGCAGGCCATCGCGTACCAGGCGTCGTCGAGATCGCCGTCGGCGTAGGCGCGCAGTTCCACGGTGATCTGCCCCGCCGTGCCCATGCCCTCCACGGCCGGGGTAACCGCCCGGCTGATCACGTGCACATCCGCGCCCGCGGCCACGAGCAGCCCGAGCCGACGCTGGGCGACGGTCCCGCCGCCGACCACCACTACTCTGCGCCCACGCAGATCGAGCCCGACCAGGTAGTTCGGGTCGCCTTCGGGCGGGGTCGATGCGGTGTCAACGGTGTTCGGCACAGTGTCCGAGCCTAGTTCCTGGCTCGGTGGGGCCCGAACGCACCCGCCGACAGGCTCATTTCCGTGCCTCGCGTTGCCGACCGGGCGAGCAGGCAGGACAGTGGAGTCATGACCCAGCCGGACGCACTCCTGGACGTGGCATACGACGAAGCCCTGCGTGGACTGGCCGAGGGCGGTGTTCCCATCGGCGCGGCCCTGTTCGACGTCGACGGCGCCCTGCTCGGACGCGGCCACAATCGCCGCGTCCAGAACGACGATCCGAGCGTGCACGCCGAAACCGACGCCTTTCGCGCGGCGGGCCGCCGCCGCGACTACCGACCGACGATCATGGTCACCACCCTGTCCCCGTGCTGGTATTGCAGCGGTCTGGTGCGCCAGTTCGGGATCGGCACCGTGATCATCGGCGAGGCACAGACCTTCCACGGCGGCCACGATTGGCTGGCCGAACACGGTGTGAAGGTGCTCGTGCTGGACGATCCACGCTGCGTGTCACTGATGACCGACTTCATCGCCGAGCGCCCCGACCTGTGGTTCGAGGACATCGGCGTCGCGCCGACGAAGCAGACACCCGCGTGAGCGTCGCGCCTCGCTCCTCCTCGACCTTCGCATTGTCAACCCTGAGTCCTACTCAGCGATGCCGCTCTTACTTTCTCGCCGCCGGTCCGGTACCCAGAAGTGACACACGTTACAGTTTTGTCGACAGGGGTACCCCATAGATGTCCGATGACCAGGATCCAGCCGCTCAGATGTCGCTCACCGTCAGTGAGCGCGATCTGGACGAGCTCGCCGGGAAGCTGGCGCGCTGGCTGACCGACAAGGTCGGCGCCGACGTGACGGTCAGCAACCTGGACAAACCGTCCACCGGCGGCATGTCGAGCACCACCATCCTGTTCGACGCCGAATGGTCGGCCGACGGTAGCGCCGAGCAAGGGTCCTTCGTCATCCGGATGGCGCCGGAGGACAGCTCCTTCCCGGTATTCGAGTCCTACGACCTCGCGATGCAGTACCAGGTGATGACCGGTGTCGCCGCGGCCTCCGACGTCGCCGTGCCGCCGCTGCGCTGGCTCGAACTCGACGATTCCGTGTTCGGTTCCCCTTTCCTCGTGATGGAACGAGTCGAAGGCCGGGCGCCGTCGGACAACCCGCCGTACGTGTTCTTCGGCTGGCTGTTCGACGCCACCGTCGCCGAGCGCGCACTGGTCGCGGACGCGACGGTCGAGGTGATCGCTCAGGTGCACGCCATCGACAGGGTGGCCGAGCGCTTCCCGCTGCTCGACGGTGCGGGCACCGCGCTGCGCAGGCATTTCGAGGACCAGCGCGCCTGGTACCGGTGGGCACTGACCGACCACGGCGTCGAAGTGCCGCTCATCGAGCGGACTTTCGACTGGCTCGAGGCCCACTGGCCCACCGATCCCGGTCCCGAGGTGCTGAACTGGGGCGACGCCCGCCCGGGCAACATCCTCTTCGACGGGTTCACCCCGGCGGCGGTACTGGACTGGGAGATGGCGACCATCGCGCCGCGCGAACTCGATCTGGGCTGGATCATCTTCATCCACCGGTTCTTCCAGGACATCGCCACCCGCTTCGACCAGCCGGGTCTCGTCGACTTCCTGCGCCGCGACGCGGTAGTGGCGAAATACGAAGAGCTGACCGAACATTCGGTGCGCGATCTGGACTTCTACATCGTCTACGCCGCGCTACGGCACGCCATCGTGATGGCCAGGATCAAGTGCCGGATGATCCACTTCGGCGAGGACACCGTGCCCGCCGAACTCGACGACTACGTGATGCACCGTCTCAGCCTCGAGGCGTTGCTCGACGGCACCTACGAATGGGACTGACTGTGCGCGCCATCATGCCCGTCCCCCTGGACGAGTACCCGATCCACCAGACCCCGCTGTCGCTGGCCAGGGTCGCCACTAGCGACCGCAACTTCTACGACCGCTACTACTTCAACGCCTTCGACCCGGCCGGTGACGCGATGCTGATCACCGGGTTCGGCGTGTACCCCAACCTCGGCGTGGTCGACGCGTTCGCGACGGTGCGCCACGGCGACGCCCAGCGCAGCGTGCGCTTCTCCGACGCGCTCACCTCGCGCGATCTGACCACCGCCGTCGGCGGCTACCGGATCGAGGTGATCGAGCCGCTGCAGAAGCTCCGAGTGGTCTGCGAGCACGACGATCTCGGCTTCGATCTGACCTGGACCGGCGCGCAGCCCGCCGTGCAGGAGCAGCCGCATCTGATCCTGTCCGGCACCAAACCGATGATCGAGGCCTCGCGTTTCGCCCAATCGGGTTCGTGGGAGGGCACTCTCGCGGTCGACGGCATCGACTACCGAGTCGATCCGGCGGCATGGACCGGCAGCCGCGACCGGTCCTGGGGCATCCGGCCCTCCGGCGAACCGGAACCCGCGGGCAGGCCGACCGGCATGGACGGTTTCTGGTGGCTGTACGCGCCGCTGCGGTTCCGGGACTTCTCGATCGTGGTGATCGTGCAGGAGGAGCCCGACGGCAACCGCACCCTCAACAACGCGGTGCGGATCTGGAACGACGGCCGCAAGGAACAACTGGGCTGGCCCCGCATGCACTGGACCTACGAGTCCGGCACTCGGCACCCGAAGTCGGTGCGCCTGGACATGACCACCCCCGACGGGAAGCCGCTCGAGGTCGAGATCGAGTCGCGCCCGGGAATCGCGCTGCACGTGGGCTGCGGTTACGGCGCCGATCCCGACTGGACCCACGGCCGCTGGATGGGCGAGAACTGGTCGCTGTCGAGCGCCTACGACCTCACCGACCCCGCGATCGAGGGCCGCACGCCCTACGGCGTGATCGACCACATCGGCTACGCCCGCTGCGGTGATCTCGAGGGCTGGGGCCTGTTCGAACACGCCTCCATGGGCCGCCACGACCCCACAGGTTTCGCCGATTGGTCCTCCGTCGCACCTTGACGGACCTCTCGCGCGAGAGAAAAAGGCGCCGCCGCGACAACGAGGTCGCGGCGGCTCCGACTCTCCTCCTCACAAGGCCGTGGCCACCACGACACCTTCCAGAACTGTTCTGTCACAGACGAGTTCGCCGTGACCTGCCAGCAGGGCCGCGGCTTCGGCGACACTGGGAGTACCGACCGCCGCTGATGCGTGGTCCGAACGGTGTCGCACGTCGACATCGGCCAATCGCGCGGCGGTGAAGGCCACCACGGGCACGCCCAGGGTCGCCGCGGCGGCCAGGACACCCGGTTCGATCGCACGTCGATCGAGGGTCGCCAAGCAACGGATGGTGTTGTCGCCGACCACCGCCCGCACCGCGCGGACAATTCGCCCCGCATCGGTTCCCGGCCGGACGCCGATGCCGACGGCCAGCGCCGAACCCGGCCCGAGGTCGCCGGTCGCCGGTTGTCGCCCGCCGCCGGAAGTCGTCATGTGCCGCTGCGGTCCATCAGTGGTCGAATCGTCGTGCGGCGGTGACGAACCGGGCGACCGCGTCGGGATTACCCGCCGGATGGGTGTGCAGGTAGGAGGCGTGCACCTGGCGGATCACCGCGCCTTCGGACACCGAACCCGTTGTCCGCCAACCCCATGCGGCGTTCTCCGCGCCGGTGCGGACCACCCGGGTGCGGTGGAATTCGTGACCGCGCACCCGCGCACCCGCGCGCCACAGCGCCGAATCGTGCAGGGCTACGGCGTCGCGGTAGCCCAGCGTCAGACGCGGGCCGAATTCAGCGTCGGCGTCGATGACCCCCGCCATCGGGTGGCCGTCGAGCGAGCGGGTGAGATAGAGCAGCCCCGCGCATTCGGCGTGGATCGGCAGGCCGCGCGAGGCGCCGTCGGCCACTGCGGTCCGTAGGCGCTCGTTGGCCGAGAGCTCCCCCGCGTGTTCCTCCGGGAAGCCGCCGGGAAGAACCAATCCCGCTGTGCCGACGGGAAGTTCATCGGTCAGCGGATCGAAAACGACCACTCGGGCGCCGGCCGCGGCCAGGAGTTCCCGATGCTCGGCGTAGCCGAACGTGAAGGCCGGACCGCCCGCCATCGCGATCAATGGATCCCTGCCCGGGATCACCCCGGACCCCGCGACCGAGGACACATCAACGGGAGCGACCGAGGTCGGCTGCTGGTGGTGGGTCGGCACAGCATCCGTCGTCCGCGTACCGTCCGAGCTTCCGGCGCCCTCGAAATCTGTTCCACCCGTGCCGTGTTCGGCGGCGGCGGCCAGTTCGACGTCCGGATCCCACGCGGCACCGAGTACCGACCCGCCCGCCAGCCCCACGATCGCGCGCAGGTCCACGTGTGCCGCGACGAGTTCGGTCATGGCGTCGACGGCGGCGGTCGCGGCGGCGCCGTGTTCGACGGCGGGAATGAGACCGAGATGACGGGAGGGAACTTCCAGTTCGGCCATGCGGGGCAGCGCGCCGAGGACGGGCAGGCCGACGCGGTCGCAGGCCGCGCGCAGGACCTGTTCGTGGCGTTCACTGCCGACCCGATTGAGGATCACACCGCCGAGGCGGACCGAGGAGTCGTAGGTGGCGAAACCGTGGAGCAACGCCGCGAGACTCTGGGAATGACCGCGGGCATCGACCACCAGCACCACCGGCGCCCCGAGCAGCCCGGCCACCTGGGCGGTGGAACCCTCGGCGATCGCCTCGCCCCGGTTCTCGTCGATCCGGCCGTCGAACAGGCCCATCACGCCCTCGACGATGGCGATATCGCAGCCCCGCGCGCCGTGCTGATACAGCGGCACCACCCGATCCTCGCCGACGAGCACGGGATCCAGATTGCGCCCCGGCCGCCCGGCCGCGAGTCCGTGATAGCCGGGATCGATGTAATCGGGCCCCACTTTGAACGGCGCCACTCGATGACCGGCACGCCGCAGCGCACCGATCAGCCCGGTGGCCAACGTGGTCTTCCCACTGCCCGACGCCGGGGCCGCGATCACCACCGCGGGTGCGCTCATCACCGACCACCCTCGGTCCGGGCGGGCAGCGCCGTCACCATTCGATACCGCGCTGTCCCTTTCGGCCCGCGTCCATGGGGTGCTTGACTTTGGTCATCTCGGTGACGAGATCGGCAGCCTCGATCAGGGCCGGGGGCGCGTCGCGGCCGGTGATGACCACGTGCTGGTTGCCGGGGCGATGGGTGAGGGTGTCGACGACCTCGTCGATGTCGACCCAGCCCCATTTGAGGGGGTAGGTGAACTCGTCGAGGACGTAGAAGCGGTGCTGTTCGGCGGCGAGGCGGCGGGAGATCTCCTGCCATCCGGACAGGGCGGCGGCCGCGTGGTCCTCGTCGGTGCCGTGCTTGCGGGTCCAGGACCAGCCTTCGCCCATCTTGTGCCACTCGACCGCGCCGCCGACGCCGGTCTCCTCGTGCAGAGTGGCCAGGGTCCGGAAAGCGGCTTCCTCGCCGACCTTCCACTTCGCGCTCTTCACGAACTGGAACACCGCCACGTCGAAGCCCTGGTTCCAGGCCCGCAGCGCCATCCCGAACGCCGCGGTGGACTTGCCCTTGCCCGGGCCGGTGTGCACGGCGAGCACCGGCTGATTGCGCCGCTGCCGGGTGGTCAGACCGTCCTCGGGGACGCTCTCCGGAACACCTTTGGGCACAGCAACTCCTCTTCTCGACGCACTCGGTGCGCGGTTCTTCGCGACCTCACGATGGGGTCGGTCGCATGCCCGGCTCCGCAACCGGTACGGCCATCTGCCGTCCGTGCCGATTCCTCACCATTTGTATCAGGGCGCGGCCGGGGCACTCACACGGCTAGACACCCACCTCGCCGCGCGCCACGATCCGCCCGTGTGCCGGTGGCGAGGCCGCCGGGCGGCATCGGTCTTCACCCGGGGCCGCCGACCGCGGCCCCAGGTCCGCCCTCGACGCGAGGCGGCTTACGCCGCGCGCGCGGGCGAACCGGTGGCGCGGACAACCTCGGCCACCGTCTCGCCGGTCAATTCGTGCAGGCGCAGACACCGGGCGCGCAGGTCACGGGCCAGTTCGGCGGCGAGGCCGAGCCGGACCATGCCGCGTTCGCAGTCGATGACCATCGCGGTGTGGCCTTCGGCGGCCAGCAGCCTGGCGGCGGTGCGGGCACGTGGGAGGGGGTCGGTGCCGCCGGTGGCGCGGCCGTCGGTGAGCAACACGAGCATCGGGCGGCGACGGGGATCTCGGACGTGTTCGCGGGCGATCACCTCGCGGGCTTTCAGCAGTCCCGCCGCCAGTGGCGTCTTGCCGCCGGTGCGCATCCCGGCCAAGCGGCGAACGGCGATGTCCACCGACGAGGTGGGCGGCAGCACCAGTTCCGCTGCACTGCCCCGGACACTGATCACCGCGACCTTGTCGCGGCGCTGATAGGCGTCGCGCAGCAGGGTCACGATGGCGCCGGTCACGGCGGTGAGGCGGTCACGGGCAGCCATCGAGCCGGACGCGTCGACGACGAAAACGACCAGATTGCCCTCTCTGCCTTCGCGATACGCGCCGCGCAGGTCTTCGCTCGCCAGCGCGAGTGGGCCGCTGAACCTGCCACGTTCGAACTGCTTCGGCGCGGCGGCGAAGACCGTGCCGAGCAGGTGCAGGCCGGTCGAGGGGTCGAGGTCGGGGCGCACAGTCCGGCCGGTTCGGGTCCTGGCTCGCGAACGGCGACCGGGTGCGCCTTCGCCGATGCCGGGGACCTCCCAGCGCGGTGCGGGCTTGGCGGCCGAAGTCGGTGTGCCCGACAGCTTTTCGGGCCCCGGCTGCGAACTGTGGCCCTGATCGGAGCTGTCCGAGCGGTCGCCGCCGGACCCGCCGGGTCCACCGTTGTCAGGTCCGCCGTCGGGTCCTCGATCGTCCGGGCCACCACCGTCGGGGCCCCCATCGTCGTCGGGGCCATCCTCGGGATCGATTCCGTCCGAACCGTTTTCGCGACCGTTGCCCCGGGACCGCTCGTCATCGAAGCCACCGGGTTCGACACCGTCCGGGCGAGTGGGGTCACCACCGTCAGCGTCGAGCTCGTCCCGACGAGCGGACTCCGGCTCACCCGAACCGTCGAATCGCTCATCCTCCGAGGCCTTGTCGACTTCGGCGGCCGCGGCGTCCATCGCCTCGTCGAGTTGCTGCTCACTGATCCCTGGCTCGTCGAACGGATCGCGCCGTCGACGGTGCGGCAGCGCGAGTTCCGCGGCGACGCGCACGTCGTCCTCGGTGACCCGATCCCGCCCGCGCCACGCGGCGTGCGCGGTCGCGGTGCGGGCCACCACGAGGTCGGCGCGCATCCCGTCGACATCGAACGAGGCGCACAGTGCCGCGATCCGGCGCAGCTCCGCATTGTCGAGCGCGACGTCGGGCAACCGGTCGCGCGCGGTCAGGATGCGTTCGGCCACCACCTGATCGGCGTCGACGTAGCGGGCGGCGAACGCGGCCGGGTCGGCCTCGTAGTCGAGACGGCGGCGCACCACCGCCATCCGCACGTCGACCTCGCGTGAGGCCGCCACATCGACCGTGAGCCCGAACCGGTCGAGCAGCTGCGGGCGCAGCTCTCCCTCTTCGGGATTCATCGTGCCGACCAGTACGAACCGCGCCGGATGCGAGTGCGAGACACCGTCGCGCTCGACGTGCACGCGCCCCATCGCGGCCGCGTCGAGCAGCACGTCCACCAGGTGGTCGTGTAGCAGGTTCACCTCGTCCACGTAGAGCACGCCGTGATGGGCCGCGGCCAGCAGCCCGGGGCGGAACGCCTGTTCCCCGTCGCGCAGCACCCGCTCGAGATCGAGCGAGCCGACGACCCGGTCCTCGGTGGCGCCCACCGGCAACTCCACCAGCCGCGCGGGCCGCGCTCCGGTCTCGTCGACCACGGGCGGCAGCAACTGCGCCAGCGCGCGCACCACGGTCGACTTCGCCGTGCCCTTCTCACCACGCACCAGCACCCCGCCGATCCCGGGGTGCACGGCCGACAAGATCAACGCCAGCTGCAGCCGCTCCTGCCCCACCACAGCGGAGAACGGGAACCCCGCCTCACCCGCCACACGCGCGGCGGTATGCGGACCAGCGGCAACATCAGCAAAACCAGGCACGCCCCAACTCTATGCGCGCGGCGATCTCGGCAGCCCCCCGGGCATCGAAGGGCCGGGGAGCCGACGCCCGACGCCACCGTCGACCTGCTCGAACCGGCGAAAAACCGAGGGTGCCGCGGTGACCTGCGTCAACCGCGCCGCATCGGCACGTGCATGATCCCGTCATCGTCGTACGCCGGTCCGTCGACGGCGAAACCGAACTTCGCGTACATGTCGACCAGATGCGCCTGGGCATCCAAACGCACAGTGGCCGAACCGGTTTCAGCCAGCGCGGCCCGCATCAGACGGGTGGTGTAACCGTGTTCGCGAGCAGACGGCGCGACACACACCCGGCCGATGCGAAAACTGCTCACCCCGTCGACGAGCTCCTCGAGCAGGCGCAATGTGGCGAGCACGCAACCGTCGTCGAGCCACAGATGCCGTGTCGTCGCCAGCAGGTCACGCCCGTCCAACTCGGGATAGGCGCATTCCTGCTCGACGACGAACACCTCGACCCGCAGGCGCAGCAGCCGGTAGAGGGTGGCGGCATCGAGATCCGCCGCCCACGACCGTCTCAGTTCGACGCTCACACCTGCGCGTAGCTCGCGGCCCGCTCCGTCGCGGCCGCGTTGCCCGCATCCAGTTTCAGCGACTTGCTGGTCCAGTCCCACACTTCCTGGAACAGGGCCTGGTTCTCCGACAGCTTCTGGCCGAGGGAGGGGATCATCTGCTCCAGCTGCGGCGTCCAGCCGGTGTACTGCTCCGGGAAGCACCGCTGCATCACGTCGAGCATGGCGGTGACACAGGTCGACGCACCCGGCGACGCGCCGAGCAGACCGGCGATGGAGCCGTCCTGGGCGGAGATCACCGCGGTACCGAACTCCAGCACGCCACCGGCGCCCTTGCGGCGGATGACCTGCACGCGCTGACCGGCGGTGATGAGCTCCCAGTCGCGGCCCTGCGCGCGCGGCAGGAACTCCCCGAGCACACCCACCTTGCCGTTCTGCGACTTGAGCAGCTCCTCGACCAGGTACTTGGTGAGACCCAGCTCGGTGAGGCCCACGCCGACGAGCGAGGCGATGTTGTTCGGCTTGATCGACTTGAACAGGTCGGCGTTGGAGCCGTCCTTGAGGAACTTGGGGGTCCAGCCGGCGTAGGGACCGAACAGCAGGCCCTTCTGACCGTTGATGACGCGGGTGTCGAGGTGGGGCACCGACATGGGCGGCGCGCCGACGGCAGCCTTGCCGTAGACCTTGGCCTCGTGCGCGGCGATCAGCTCCGGGTTGGTGGAGCGCAGGAACTGACCACTGATCGGGAATCCGCCGAAGCCCTTGGCCTCCTTGATCCCGGCCTTCTGCAGCAGCGGCAGCGCGCCACCACCGGCACCGACGAAGACGAACTTCGCGTTGACGGTGCGCGAGCGGTAGGTGCGCAGGTTGCGGACGGTGACGTTCCACGACCCGTCGGACTGCTTGTCGAGGTTGCGGACCTCGGTGCCGAAGGCGATCTCGCCGCCGGAGGAGCCGATGAAGGCGAGCAACTGCTTGGTGAGCGCGCCGAAGTCGATATCGGTGCCGCCGTCGGACCAGTTCAGCGCGATCGGGTCGCTGAAATCGCGCCCCTTGGCCATCAGCGGCAGGCGCGCGGCGAACTCGTCGGGGGTGTCGATGTACTCCATCCCGCGGAACAGCGGGTGCGGCGACAGCGCCTCGTGGCGCTTGCGCAGGTAGTCGACGTTGTCGGCGCCGTGCACGAAGCTCACGTGCGGAATGGGGTTGATGAAGCCGGAAGGATCGCCCAACACGCCGGTGTCGACGGCGGAGGCCCAGAATTGACGCGAGACCTGGAAGCGCTCGTTGATGTCGACGGCCTTGCTCACGTCGACCGAGCCGTCCGCGTTCTGCGGGCTGTAGTTGAGCTCGCACAGCGCCGAATGGCCGGTACCCGCGTTGTTCCACGGATCGCTGCTCTCCGCGGCGGCGGCGTCGAGCCGCTCGAACACCGAGATCGTCCAGTCCGGCTGCAGCTGTCGCAGCAGCGCACCCAGCGTGGCACTCATGATGCCTGCGCCGATGAGAACTACATCGGTCTTTTCAGTCTTCGCAGCGTTCGGCACGGGTAGATCGACTTCCTTGTCCTTCTCAGCTACTCACCGACGGGTGAGTTCGCTTGGCGCGGGCGCTTTGGCGGTGTTCATGCGACTCGCGGTGAATCGCCGGGAGGTAGGTTACCCGTCGTTCACCTGAGACCAATTGTGCACCTCACCAGAGCACAGTTCTGCAACCGACCTCCCGAATGTGATGAAAACCAAGCCTGCGCGTCGCCGCGACCCCGCGATAGATTGAGCACTGTGACGAACGAAACCCTCGCTGATCGAACCGACGAGCAGTGGCAACCCGACGTTCTCGGCACCGCTTATCAGCAGCGGACCCTCCCGCTCGGTATCGACCCCGACGGAGAGGGCGAGGTGGTGGCCACCCTCGTGCGCTATCTGCCCGACGCCACGGCACCGGGGACCGAGCCGACCGTGCTGTACGTGCACGGGTTCACCGACTACTTCTTCCAGGCGCACCTTGCCGAGCACTTCGCGGCGCGCGGGCACCGGTTCTACGCGCTCGACCTGCGCAAATGCGGGCGCTCGCGACGTGAGGGGCAGAGCGCGCACTACGTGAGCGACCTGGCGCTCTACGACGAGGAGCTGGCCGAGGCGCTGCGGATCACGCGCGAGGAGACCGGCAACGATGTGCTGATCGTCGCGCATTCGACCGGCGGGCTGATCGTGCCGCTGTGGTTGGACCGGCTGGAGGCGGCCGGAGGCAGCGCGGCGGCGGGCGTGGCCGGCGTGGTCCTCAACAGTCCCTGGTTCGACCTGCAGGGACCGTCCTTCTATCGCACCATCGGCACCCCCATCATCAACACCGTCGGCCGGTTCCGCGCCTTCGCCCAGTTACCCGCCGGCGGGGTCAGCACCGCCTACGGCGACAGCCTGCACACCAGCCGCTCGGGTGAGTGGGACTACAACCTCGACTGGAAGCCGCTCACTGGTGAACCGGTGCGGCTGGGCTGGCTGCGCGCCATCCGCCAGGGCCACGCGCGTCTGCACCAGGGCTTGGCCATCGGGGTGCCCGCGCTGATCCTGCGCTCGCGGATCACCAAGTTCGCCCGCGAGCACTCCGCCGCTCTCGACGTGGCCGATGCCGTGCTCGATGTGAAGCAGATCCAGCGCTGGGCGGGCTGCCTGGGCGAGCGCACCTCGATCGTCCCGATCGACGGCGCCCGCCACGACGTGTACCTGTCCTCGGAAGCCGTGCGCGCCAACGCATTCCAGGAAACCGACAACTGGCTCGACTGGTTGGTGTCCTACCGCAAGTCCTGATCCGGGCCGCCACTCACCGGGTGCTCGCGCGAATCGCGTCAGCGCCTGGCGAGCTGGGCCGTGCCTACCAGAGGCTGGTGCGGAGCACGATCTCGGTGGCGAACTCGTGGCCCGCCTCGGTGGCGATGTTGTCGACTTCCAGTGGCACGACCCGGAATTCGCCGTAGACATAGCGGCCGGACGCGTCGGCGGTGGCCCGGGGCAGGTTCTTGGTGACCAGCATCGTGACCGGCAACTCCAACGGCGGACAGGCCGAGTCGGGAACTCGGCCGTCGGCGTCGGGAACGGCCGGGTGCCCGTGGTCGGCGACGACCAGGCTCATGAACCGCCCGAACCGGCCCGCGCACACCCGCCACGCCAACTCCGCGCCCGACCCTCGGCCCGCGACGTTGACGTAGGGCATGTCGAGTTCGTCGAGAATCGCGCGTACGCCCGCCGGATCGAGCCCCTCGACGGACTCGACGGCAACGGTCTGCAAGTCGGACTCGTGCAGCCGTGCGCACACCTTGTCGAACACGTCGGCAGGGTCGTCCGCGTCTGGAAGCAGCAGCACATTGTGCCGCGAGGAAGGTCCGTCGACCCGCACTGCCCAGGCCTGGTCACCGACCGTGATCTGCCGAGATTTCATGCCGGGTTACGGTACACGTCCAGCCTGAACGACGCGGCCTGTTCCGCCGCGCCCCGCCGATCCGACCACCCCCGTGTACTGGGCTTTCACTGCTACCGACACCGAAATTGCCGAACCTGTCACAACGCCGCGCCCCGGCCGGTGAGGCGAGACGGCCCCCACACCCACGCGCCCCAGCGACCGGCGCCACCCCTCGGTCGCCGACCACGAAGCCGACGGCCCTGGCAGGCTGTGTGCGCCAGGTCACCGAGAGGTGCGGATGACCGGGATGTCGGTGGTGGCGCCGTCGCGGATCAGCTGATCCAGCGCCGCGAGATCGACGTGTTTCTCGATGAGGTCGGCGAGCAGGTCGAGCTGCGCGGATCTGACGGCGGCGACCGAGGTGTCGGGCGCGACGGTGAAGCCGGTGCGCCCGGCCACAGCGGCCACTTCGGTGAGCCAGGTGCGGCGGAACTCGTCGGACTCGAGCAGTCCGTGCACATGGGTGCCCCAGATCGCCGTTCGCGCACTGCCTTCCGGCTCGCCGTCGATGGTCAGCCAGGCGGGGTCGGCGGTGCGGGTGACTCGGCCGTGATGGATCTCGTAGCCGTGCAGCGGATCGGCGCCCGCGCTGCCCGACACCTGCCGGGCGATCTTCGGGTCCGCGAATTCGATGTCGAGGTCGAGCAGCCCGAGGCCGTCCACCACACACGGCGCCGATTCGGCGACCTCGGCTCGACCCGCTGCCGCGGTGTGCTCGACACCGTCGACGATGCGATTGCCGAGCATCTGATACCCACCGCAGATGCCGAGGACCGGACGGCCCGCGACCGCGCGAGCGTGCAGCGCGTCGGCTATTCCGTTGGCACGCAACCAGTTCAGGTCCGAGATCGTCGCCTTGCTGCCGGGCACGATCACCAGGTCGGCGGTGGCCAGCTGGTGTGGACCGTCGGCCCAGCGAACCGAGACGCCGGGTTCGCAGGCGAGCGCCTCGATGTCGGTGGAGTTGGAGATGCGCGGAAGCCGGACGGCGGCCACGGTGAGCCAGTCGGTGCCGTGCGGTGGGCCCGGGCGACCGACCGGCGCGCCGGACAGGGTCCCGAGGGAGTCTTCGGCGTCGAGCCAGAGGTCTTCGGCGAAGGGCAGGACGCCGAGGGTGGGGCGCCCGGTCAACGCGCGGAGTTGGTCCAGACCGGGTTGCAACAGGGACACGTCACCGCGGAATTTGTTGATGAGGAAGCCCGAGATGAGCTGCTGGTCTTCGGGTTCCAGCACTGCGACGGTGCCGAACAGGTGGGCGAGGACGCCACCGCGGTCGATGTCGCCCACCACCAGGACCGGAAGATCGGCGGCCCGCGCCAATCCCATGTTCGCGAGATCGGTGGCCCTGAGATTGATTTCGGCGGGCGAGCCCGCCCCCTCACAGATCACGACGTCGAATTCGTCACGTAACGAGGCCAATTCGGCCGCGACGACCTCGCGCAGCTCCTGCCGACGAGTGAAATAGTCACGCGCGCCGACCGTTCCGACAGCTGCGCCGCGCACCACCAGCTGCGAGCGGCGATCGCTACCGGGCTTCAACAGCACCGGGTTGAACCGCACGCTCGGCTCCAGCCCACAGGCTCGCGCCTGCAGTGCCTGGGCGCGCCCGATCTCCCCGCCGTCCAGGGTGACGACCGAGTTGTTCGACATGTTCTGCGCCTTGAACGGCGCCACCCGCACCCCGCGACGCGCCAGCATCCGGCAGATACCCGCGACCACGACGCTCTTGCCCGCGTCGGAGGTGGTACCCGCGATCAACAACGCGCCGCGCAGCGGGGCGCTCACGGCAAGGTCAGAATTTCCACGCCCGTGTCGGTGACCACCAGCGTGTGTTCGAACTGCGCGGTCCACTTGCGGTCCTGGGTGACCACGGTCCAGCCGTCGTCCCAGATGTCGTAGTCGATGCCGCCGAGGTTGATCATCGGCTCGATCGTGAAGGTCATACCGGGCTCGATCACCGACTCGATGCTGGGCTGGTCGTAATGCAGCACCACCAGGCCGCTGTGGAAGGTGGGGCCGACGCCGTGGCCGGTGAAGTCGCGCACCACGCCGTAACCGAAGCGGTTGGCGTAGGCCTCGATGACGCGCCCGACCACGTTCAGCGCACGCCCGGGCTTGACCGCCTTGATGGCCCGGTTGGTGGCCTCCTCGGTGCGCTCGACGAGCAGGCGCACCTCCTCGTCGACGTCACCGGCGAGGAAGGTCCTGTTGGTGTCGCCGTGCACCCCGTGGATGAACGCGGTGACGTCGATATTGACGATGTCACCGTCTTCGACCACCGTCGAGTCGGGGATGCCGTGGCAGATGACCTCGTTGAGCGAGGTGCAGCAGGACTTGGGAAAACCCTTGTAGCCCAACGTCGACGGGTAGGCGCCGTGGTCGCACATGTACTCGTGGGCGATCCGGTCGAGCTCGTCGGTGGTGACACCCGGGACCACGGCCTTGCCCGCTTCCTCGAGCGCTTGCGCCGCGATCTTGCCCGCGATCCGCATCTTCTCGATGGTCTCGGTGGTCTGTACCCAGGGCTCGTTGCCCTCGTTCGCGGTCTTCTTCCACACGTATTCCGGCCGCTCGATGGAGCGGGGAACTTCCCGGATCGGCGACTGGGTACCGGGAACTAGTGGCTGACGGGTGCGCACGGACATGAGAGCAGTGTATCTATGCGAGCACGCCGCTGTACGTCCCGTCCGTCACAGCACCGGCTCGAGACGGACGATGATGCCTTTCGAGGTCGGCGTATTGCTGATGTCGGCGACGCTGTCGAGCGGAACCAGCACATTGGTCTCCGGGTAGTACGCGGCCGCCGAACCACGGCTGGCCGGATAGGCGACGGCGACGAATCGCGGCGCCCTGCGCTCGGTGCCGTCGTGCCAGATGCTCACGATGTCGACCACTTCGCCGTCGGCGATTCCCCGCTGCGCCAGGTCCTCGGGGTTCACCAGCACCACCCGGCGCGCGTGGTGGATGCCCCGGTAGCGATCGTTGCCCGCGTAAGGGATGGTGTTCCACTGGTCGTGGGACCGCAGCGACTGCAGCACAAGGTAGCCCGGCGGCGCGTCGATCATGTCGAAGTCGTTGCGGGTGAATTCGGCCTTCCCGCTCGCGGTGCGGTAGATGCCCTCGTTGACCGGATTGACCAGCAGCATCCCGCCCGGTCGCGCGACCCGTTCGTTGAAGTTCTCGAAGCCGGGCACGACGCGGGAGATGCGGTCGCGCACGGTGCTGTAGTCGGCGATGAACTCCTCCCACGGAATCGTGGACTCCGCCCCCAGCGTGGCGCGCGCCAGCCGGGAGATGATCGCGATCTCGCTCAGCAGATCTGGTGAGGCCGGGTCGAGACGCCCGCGCGAGGTGCGGACCTGGCTCATCGAATCCTCGACGGTGTAGAACTGCTCGCCGGTGGCCTGGATATCGCGATCGCTGCGGCCGAGGGTGGGCAGGATCAGGGCCGTCGCGCCGCAGACCGTGTGGGAGCGGTTGAGTTTGGTGGAGATCTGCACGGTCAGCGAGCACTGCCGCAGGGCCGCCTCGGTGACCGCACTGTCGGGCGTCGCGCGCGCGAAATTGCCTGCGACACCGACGAATACCTTCGCGTGGCCGTCGCGCATGGCACGGATGGAATCCACCGCGTCCAACCCGTGGGCCGTCGGTGGGGTGAACCCGAATTCCCGGCCGAGCGCGTCCATGAACGCCTGCGGCATCCGCTCCGAGATCCCCATGGTGCGATCGCCCTGGACATTGCTGTGCCCACGCACCGGGCACACGCCGGCGCCGGGACGGCCGAGGTTGCCGCGCAACAGCAGGAAGTCGACGATCTCGCGGATGGTCGGCACGCCGTGCTTGTGCTGGGTCAACCCCATCGCCCAGCACACGATGACCTTCTCGCTGGCCAGCACCTGTTGGTGCACGGCCTCGATCTCCTCGCGCCTCAGCCCGGTGGCGGTGAGCGCGTGTTCCCAGGTCACCGTCCTCGCGTGCGCGGCGTAGGCGTCGAACCCGCTGGTGTGCGCGGCGATGAACTCGTGGTCGAGCACCGTGCCCGGCGCCGCGTCCTCGGCATCGAGGAGCAGCTTGTTCAGCATCTGGAACAGGGCCAGGTCGCCGCCGGGCCGGATCTTGAGGAAGATATCGGCGATCTCGGTGCCGCGCCCGATTACGCCGCGCGCTTTCTGCGGGTTCTTGAACCGGATCAGCCCGGCCTCGGGCAGCGGGTTCACCGCCACGATCTTGCCGCCGTTGCGCTTGGTCTCCTCGAGCGCCGACAGCATGCGCGGATGGTTCGTGCCGGGGTTCTGGCCGACGACGAAGATCAGGTCCGCCGCGTAGATATCCTCGAGCGAGACGCTGCCTTTGCCGACACCGATGGTCTGCGACAGCGCCGAACCGCTCGATTCGTGGCACAGGTTCGAGCAGTCGGGCAGATTGTTGGTGCCGAAAGCGCGGACGAACAACTGCAGCAGGAACGCGGCCTCGTTGTTGAGCCGCCCCGAGGTGTAGAACAGGGCCTCGTCGGGGCCGGCGAGCCCACGCAGTTCGTCGGCCAGCAGGCCGAACGCGTCGTCCCAGCCGATGGGTTCGTAGTGCGTGGCGCCGGGCCGCTTCACCATCGGCTCGGTGAGCCTGCCCTGCTGATTGAGCCAGTAATCGGACATGGTGTCGAGCTCGGCGACCGGATGCTCGGCGAAGAACTCCCGGGTGACGCGGCGGGTGGTGGCCTCGTCGTTGACGTGCTTGGCGCCGTTCTCGCAGTACTCGTTGAGGTGGCGGCGCCCCGGCTCGGGCCACGCGCAGCCGGGGCAGTCGAAGCCCTTGGTCTGATTGATATTGAGCAGGGTGAGTGCGGTGCGGACCGGGGAGTTCTGCGACAGCGAGTACTCGATCGCGTGCGCCACGGCGGGAACGCCGACCGCCCAGGTCTTGGGCGGGGTCACGCTCAGATCGTCCTGTGGGTCCTCGATCGAGGTCATGTGTCAGCTTCTTCTCAGTTCCGCGGCACCGCGCGTTCGGTGTATCCGACACCAGGCTTCTCAGATTCTCCACCCTTGTCAACGCGGAAGGCCCGATCACCTGATGAGGTCGGTGATCGGGCCTCGCGCCTACCTCAGTCCCTCGACGACTCGAAGACGCTGCTGCCGTACACGTCGTCGGGGGTGAGCGTGATGAGGTCGGATTTGCCCAGCGGCCGGTCGAGCGCGACCAACCGGCGGGCCTGGCGCAGGCGACAGCGTTCGATCGCGTTGCGCACACTGCGCGCGTTGGAGAACCTCGGCTGCTCCATCCGCAGCGTGAGGTACTCGGCGAAGGCCTTGTGCGCGTCGTCGTCGAAGGCGAATCCCTCCGATTCCACCATCAGTCCCGCGATCTGGGTCAGCTCCGAATGGTCGTAGTCGGCGAACGTGAGATGGTGCGGCACACGGGAACTCAGGCCCGGATTGGCGGCGAAGAAGGTCGCCATCCGATCGGGATAGCCGGCGAAGATCACCACCAGATCACCGCGCTCGTTCTCCATCTCGGTGAGCAGGATCTCGATGACCTCCTGCCCGTAGTCCCGCTCGTTGTCCGGCCGGAACAGGTAGTAGGCCTCGTCGATGAACAGCACTCCCCCGGCCGCGCGGGCGATCGCCTCCTTGGTCTTGGGCGCGGTGTGGCCGATGAACTGGCCGACCAGGTCGTCACGGGTGACGGTGTGCACGCGCGGCGCCCTGATGTAATCGAGCGCGTGCAGGATCGCCGCCATCCGCACCGCGACCGTGGTCTTGCCGGTGCCGGGACCGCCGGTGAAACTCATGTGCAAGGTGGGACGGGTGGTCGTGAGCCCGAACCGGCGCCGCGCCCGGTCCACCTGGAGCAGCGAGGCGATCTCGCGTACCCGCCGCTTCACCGACGCCAAGCCGACCAGCTCGGCATCGAGCGCGGCCAGGGTGTCGCCCACCCTGGCCGCGGCCTCGTCGGCCGAGAGATCGAGCACCTCGTCGTCGCCGAGAATCGCGGGCTCCGTCGTCTGCTCCTCGATTGCCGCGGCCGGTGGCGCGCCGGACGGTCGGTGGAACCCGAATCCCTTTGGTGTGTCCATCAATTCACTCGCCCGTGTACCGATCGCCGGTCGGCCGGGCGGTGGCGTAGGACTTCACCGAGTACCGCTGGGTGCGGTCGGGGCCCTCGACGCGTTCGAGCAGGAAGCCCGGCTCGTGCGCGGGTCGGTGGACGAGAAACGACATCGCGGTGGACTGTCTGCCCAGGGTCGCGTCGTAGGCGAGCAGCCGGATGTAGTGCTGGGGGAAGGTGGCACGGCAATCCGCGAGCTGGGCGAGTACGCCGTCGGGTTCGGCCAGGTCGAACATCGGCAGCCCCCACATCTCCCAGTACACATTGCGTGGGTGCGGGTCGTCGGTGTACTCCAGCGATACCGGCCAGCCGTGCTCGAGGGCGTACTTCACCTGGGCGGCGATCTCGTCGTCGGTGAGGTCGGGCAGATAGGAGAAGGTTCCGTAGCGCAGTCTCATCGGGTGCTCCTGGTCAGATCGAGGGCACCGGAGTCGCCACCACATCGGGGGCGTCGGTGCTGGTGTAGTCGAAGGTGATGTCGCCCCAGGTATCGAGGGCCGCCTGCAGCGGGGTGCAGTGTTTGGCCGCCCTGCGCAGCACGTCGGGTCCTTCGATCAGTAGATCGCGACCTTCGTTGCGCGCCTTGACCATTGCCTCCAGCGCCACCCGGTTGGCCTCGGCGCCCGCGGCGATGCCGTACGGGTGCCCGATGGTGCCGCCGCCGAACTGCAGGATCACATCGTCACCGAAGAGGTCGAGCAGCTGGTGCATCTGGCCGGCGTGGATGCCGCCGGAGGCCACCGGCATCACGCCGGGCATCGAGATCCAGTCCTGATCGAAGAAGATGCCGTTGCCGAGATCGCGGGGAACGTAGTTGTCGCGCAACGTGTCGTAGAACCCACGGGTGGTGACCGGGTCGCCCTCCAGCTTGCCGACAACAGTGCCCGCGTGCACATGGTCGACGCCCATCAACCGCGACCACTTCCCGATCACCCGGAAGCTCACCCCGTGCGTCTTCTGCCGCGTGTAGGTGGAGTGCCCGGCCCGGTGCAGGTGCAGCAGCAGGCCGTTCTCGCGGGCCCAGTGCGCCATCGACTGGATGGCGGTGTAGCCGATGGTGAGGTCGATCATCACCACCACGCTGCCCAGCTCCTTGGCGAGGTTCGCCCGCCGATACATCTCCTCCATCGTCCCCGCGGTGACATTGAGGTAATGGCCCTTGATCTCGCCGGTTTCGGCCATCGCCCGGTTCACCCCCTCCATCGCGTAGAGGAAGCGGTCCCGCCAGCGCATGAAGGGCTGGGAGTTGATGTTCTCGTCGTCCTTGGTGAAGTCGAGGCCGCCGCGACATGCCTCGTAGACCACGCGGCCGTAATTGCGGGCCGACAGGCCGAGTTTGGGCTTGATGGTGGCGCCCAGCAGCGGGCGGCCGTACTTGTTGAGCATCTCCCGTTCCATGACGATGCCGTGGGCGGGGCCCTGGAACGTCTTGGTGTAGGCGACGGGGATGCGCATGTCCTCCAGGCGCAGGGCCTTGAGCGGCTTGAAACCGAAGACGTTGCCGATGATCGAGGACGTCAGGTTCGCGATGGAACCCTCCTCGAAGAGGTCGATGTCGTAGGCGATGTAGGCGAAGTACTCGCCGGGCCTGCCCGGCACCTCGTCGACCTGGTACGCCTTGGCCTGGTAATGGCTGTTGGCGGTGAGCCGGTCGGTCCACACGACAGTCCAGGTGGCGGTGGACGATTCGCCCGCGACGGCGGCCGCGGCCTCGATCGGGTCGACCCCGTCCTGTGGGGTGACCCGGAAGACGGCGAGTACGTCGGTGTCCTTCGGCACGTAATCGGGGTTCCAGTAACCCATTCCGGCGTAGCTCTGCACGCCCGGATCCCACCGCTGCTTGGTCGCCGTGCCGTCGTTGTCGATCGTCGTCATCGCCGTTCCTTTCGGGTCACGCCTGTGGAGCACTTCCAGTGTGTGGGCGGGACTGTTCAGCGACAATGGAATGTTTTCTGTGCATTGTTAAGTCATCATTGAACGATGTTCGCCAGCCCCGACCTGCCCGCGGCCGCTACCTGGGGTCGGCTGCGCACCTTCCTCGCGGTGTACGACACCGGGAGTGTGCGGGCCGCCGCGCAGGCGTTGCAGGTGACGCCGCCCGCGGTGTCGGCCGCTATCACCGCGCTCGAAATCGCCCTGGGTACAACGCTTTTCGGCAAGTCCGGCCGGGGTATCGTGGCGACGGATTCGGGCGAGATCTTCGCCGGGTACGTGCGCAAGCTGCTCGGCCTGCTCGCGGAGGCGGCCGGGGCGGTACACGACGCCGACCGTGGGCGGGTGCGCATCGGCGCGGTCGCGACGGCCAGCGAGTACGTGCTCCCGGCGCTGATGGCCACGTTCGCGCGCGCCCATCCGGGTGTCGAACTGTCGCTGTCGGTGCTGACGCGCGGCGAATTGTTCGCCAGGGCGGCCGATCACGTCTTCGATATCGCCCTTGCCGGTCGACCACCGCGGGGCGCCGGCCTGGTCACCGCCGCCCGGCGGGCCAACCGGCTGGTGCTGGTCGGGCGGCCCGGCCTGGTCGAGGACCCACTCACCACACCGTGGCTGCTCACCGGGATCGGCTCCGGCACCCGCGACACCACGCTGTCGCTGCTGAGCCGATTGCAGGCCGCGCCGCCGCTGCTCACCCTCGGCACCTCCGGCGCCGCCGTGGCCGCCGCCAGGGAAGGGCTCGGGGTCACCCTCGTGCACGAGGAGGCGGCGCGCGAGCACCTCGCCGCGGGCGAACTGGTCGCCTACGACGTGCCGGGAACGCCGCTCGACCGGCCGTGGCACGTCTGCACGAGCCAGGAACCGACCTCGGCGACCCGATTGTTCGTGGCGCACCTGTGCGATCCGGAGCAGGTGGGCGGGGCCGCATTTCACACCCGGTCTCGCCCGAAGGGGTGAAGCCCGCCGCGACCGGCCGCTCGCATGCTGGTCATCATGACGACACTGCCCGCCACCGCCCTCGCCGAGATCGCCCAGCAGTTGACCACCGGCGGCCGAGGCATTCTCGCCGCCGACGAGTCGATCACCACCATGTCATCGCGCCTGGAACAGGAGGGGGTTCGCGCGAGCGCGTCCGCCCGGCGCGATTACCGCGAACTGCTGCTCACCGCCGACGGCCTGTCGACGTGGATCAGCGGAATCATCCTGTGCGACGAGACCTTCGGCCAGGATCTCGCCGACGGACGCGCGTTCCCGATCGCGGCGCGCGAACTCGGCGTCCTGCCCGGCATCAAGGTCGACGCCGGTACCACCGCGCTCCCCGGCCATGACGGTGCGCTGATCACCGAGGGGCTCGACGGCCTCGCCGTCCGACTGGCCTCCTACGCCGATCGAGGGGCCGCGTTCGCCAAGTGGCGGGCGGTGTTCGACGTGCGCACCGTCACCCCCTACTCCGCGGCCGCCAACGGGCACGCGCTGGCCCGCTACGCCGCACTGTGTCAGCAGCACGCCATCGTGCCCATCGTCGAGCCCGAGGTGCTGTGCACCGGCGATCACGACCTCGCGGCCTCGGCGACGGCGACCCGCCTGGCCCTGAGCGCGGTGTTCACCGCACTCGTCGACGCCGGGGTGGATCTCACCGGCATCGTGCTCAAGCCCAACTTCGTCACCCCCGGCCTGGACGCGGGCGATGTCGCGCCCGCCGACATAGCGGCCGCTACCTACGCCGTGTTGCGCGAATCGGTGCCCGACGAGGTGGCGGGTATCGCGTTCCTGTCCGGCGGGCATCCGACCGCACGGGTGTGCGCCTTTCTACGCGAACTGTCCGCCATAGACGAGCGGCCGTGGCCTGTGACATTCTCCTTCGGGCGCGCGCTCGTGAGCGCGGCCCTGCACACTTGGGGTGGAACAACCTCCGAAGTTCCCGCAGCACAGCATGTTCTGCTCCAGAACTGCCGCAATGCCTCCGCTGCCGCCGAGTACGCCGCGTAGGCGGTGCTCGGCAGCTCGCTGAGCGCGGCGGCGACGCGCAGCGGCGGCGCTACCCCTCGGGCACCGCTGCTGCGCTGTTGGCCTACTTCAGCGGGAGGTCGACCAGCACGGTGGTGCCGCGTCCCGGCATCGATTCCAGACGCAGCGAGGCTTCGATCAGGGCACACCGTTCGGCGATCGAGCTCAGGCCGAAATGTTGTTCGCTGTCGGCGGCGCGGTGCGCGCGGCGCGCGGGCAGGTCGAAACCCTCGCCGTCGTCGGAACAGCCGAGCACGACCGAGTCGCCGACGCGGCGCAGGGAGAGCACGATCCGTTGCGCCCTCGCGTGTTTCACGGCATTGGCCAGCGATTCCTGGGCGATCCGGTACAGGGTGGCGGCGGCGTGGTCGGGGATGTCGTCGATGGCGGCGGTGTGGTCGACGAGGAATTCGATGGTCGGCGGAGGGTCGCCGCTCATCGTGCGCACCAGCGATTCGATCGCGGCGACCAGACCCAGGTCGTCGAGCACGAGGCTGTGCAGACCCGAGATCGCCGCCCTGGTCTCGTTGTAGGCGAAGTCGGCCAGCTCACGGGCGCTGACGAGTTCGGCGCGCGCCCTGGCGAGGTCGCGCAGACTGGCCTCGTCGGCGCCGTCGACGTGTCCGGCGAGTTCGGAGACGGTGAGGTCGGCGGCGGACAGGTGGAACGACATCGAGGCCAGGGCGGTGGTCACGCCGTCGTGGAGATCGAAGGCGATGCGCCGACGTTCGGCCTCCTGAGCGGTGATCGCCTGCTCGACCAGCCGGTCGCGCTCGGTGCGCTGCCGGTTGACGGTGCGGAACAACCGCTGCGCGTGCAGCCACAGACCGAGCACGCCCACGTACTGACGAGCGGCATCGAGATCGTGCTGCCCGAACGGGTCCCGGGGATCGCGATGCACCGCGAGCACGCCGACCACGTCGCCTTCCAGCCCCGGCAGCGGCAAACACATCCGCGCGAGGGTCTGTTGCGGTTCCAGCCGTAAGAGACTGCGGTGCAACGTGTTACGTGGGAAGTCGTTGTCGAGCAGCACCGGCGTGCGGGTGCGAGCCACCAACCCGGTCACACCGAATCCGACCTGTAACCGCAGCGAACCCGCCGAGGGATGCGGCGGCCACAGATCGACGATGCTCAGATCCTGGCCGTCGACGGCGAAGACCAGCACGCCCTCGGCGCCGAGCAGCGGGGTCAGCTCCGCTGCCGTAGGAACCGCGCCGTTCGCAAAGCTCACCGGAACAGCCCCTCCCGCAACGCGACCGCGATCGCCGCGCTGCGATCGGACACCCCCAGTTTGCGATAGAGCCCCCGAATATGGGTCTTCACCGTGTCCTCGCTGACCACCAGCTTGCCGGCGACCGCGCGGTTGGAGTGGCCGGATACCAACAGCCCCAACACTTCCGACTCACGCTGGGTCAGTCCCAGATGCGCGCCGGACCAGAATTGGCCCGCGTGCAGCCGTGCCGCGGCCAGCGCCACCCGCCCGGCCAAGCTCGCGTCGACCACTGTCTCGCCCTCGCGGACGCGGCACAGCTGGGCGACGAGTTCGCGCCCGTCGACCCGCTTGAGGATGTAGCCCGACGCCCCGACGCGCAGCGCCTGGTACAGGTAGTGCTCGTCGTCGTAGACAGTGAGCAGCACGACCTTGGTGTCGGGATATTGCAGGGTGATCTGGCGGCACAGGTCGAGGCCGCTGGCCTTGCCGATGCGCACATCGCACAGGACGATGTCGGGCCGCTGTTCGGCCACCATCCGGAGCGCGGTGGTGTCGGTGGTCGACTGGCCGACGATCACGACGTCGTCGGGGAAGTGTCCGAGCATCGTGTCGAGCCCGTGCAGCACCATTTCGTGATCGTCGACGAGCACCAGCTTCAACGGGGTCGGAGGTAACTCCGGCATCCCCTCACTTTACGGCGAACGACACTGAGGGTTACGGGCATTGACGAGATCTCACCCGGTGCCCCACCCGCGAGGGGGAGTGCGGCAGGTGGGCGGTGCGGTCCGATGAACGGACCCGATGAGAAAGGCCTCGCATGCCGGAGTACTCAGTCAGTAGGCAGCTCGCAGCGCCGTCGGCATCGCCCGATGTCGAGTTCGGACGTTGCGCCGAGCCCGGCGCGGACCGCGCGGACTCGATCGGGACCCGCACGCGAGTGGCCGCCCGATGACCGACATCGCGCCGACGGCTTTCCTGCCGTCGCTGGAAACCGACCTGCTGGCCGTGGATACCCTGCGGTTCCTCGCCGCCGATATGGTCGAGGCCGCGCAGTCGGGCCACCCCGGCATGCCCATGGGGGCGGCGCCGATGGCGTGGACGCTGTGGAGCCGACACCTGCGCCACGATCCGGCCGATCCCGAGTGGGCCGATCGGGACCGATTCGTGCTCTCGGCCGGACACGGGTCCGCCCTGCTGTACGGGCTGCTGCACCTGTTCGGATACGACCTGCCGATCGAGGAATTGCGGCGGTTCCGGCAGTTGGGGTCGCGGACGCCGGGGCATCCCGAATTCGGTGTCACACCCGGTGTGGAGTGCACCACCGGGCCGTTGGGGCAGGGCCTGGCGATGGCGGTGGGGATGGCCCTCGCCGAACGGATGACCGCCGCCCGGTATCCGGAGATCACCGGGCACCGCACCTACGCGATCGTCGGCGACGGCTGTCTGATGGAAGGTGTCAGTCACGAAGTGGCCTCGTTCGCAGGACATCTGGGCCTCGGCGGGTTGATCGTGCTCTGGGACGACAACGAGATCACCATCGACGGCGCGGTCGGACGCTCGTGCGGCGACGATCAGGTGGCGCGGTTCGCCGCCTACGGATGGCATACCGACGTGGTCGCCGACGGGACCGACATCGAGGCGATCGACGCGGCGCTGACCCGGGCCGGGTCCGATCCTCGGCCGAGCTTTCTCGCGGTGCGCACGGTGATCGGGCACGGCGCGCCCGGTGTCGCGGGAACGTCGAAGGTGCATGGTTCGCCGCTGGGCGCCGAACGGCTCGCGCAGGCCAAACAGCGGGCGGGCTGGAGTCTGCCACCGTTCGCGGTGCCCGCCGAGGTCGCGGCGACGTGCGCGGTGCTCGCGGCGATCGGCGGTGCCGAGCATGCGAAGTGGCGCAACGGATTCGAAGCGTTCGGCGCGGCCGAGCCGAAGCGAGCGGCCGAGTTCGGACGCGCCGGAGCGCGCCTGCTGCCCGCCGGTGCGCTGGCCGCGCTGGGTGCCGTCGCGGCGGCTTCGCCCCGGGCCACCCGCCAATCGTCGCAGGCCTGCTTGGACGCGCTGCGGTCGGCGATGCCGGAATTGGTGGGCGGGTCCGCGGACCTGGCCGGGTCGACCGGCACGGTCGGTGGCGAGGTGGTGCGTCGCGACGACTTCACCACCAGCGCTATCGCTTTCGGCATCCGCGAATTCGGGATGGCGGCGATTCTGAACGGAATGAGCCTGCACGGCGGGTTCCGGGTCTTCGGCGCCACGTTCCTGGTGTTCGCCGACTATCTGCGACCCGCACTGCGCCTGTCCGCGTTGATGGGGCAGCCGGTGATCTATGTGCTCACCCACGATTCCGTCGCGGTCGGCGAGGACGGACCGACACATCAGCCCGTCGAGCAGGTCGAGTCGCTGCGGATGATTCCCGGAGTGCGGGTGTTGCGGCCCGCCGACGATGCCGAGACCGCGCTGGCCTGGCAACTCGCGCTGACCCGTGTCGACGGACCGACCGCGTTGATCCTGTCCCGCCAGTCCCTGCCACAGCTGGATATGGCATGCGACGGCGACGGCGCGCGCATCGCCGGCAGTGACGCCGCGACGCACCACCACTCCCCTGCCGCCAGGGCATTGGGCGCCCCCGCCGCCAGGGCATTGGGCGCGCCCGTCGGCGCCCGCGAATCGCGCGCCGGGGGCACGCGCCGGATCGACATCGTCGCCACCGGTTCCGAAGTCGCGCTGGCGGTGGCCGTCCGGAATCAGCTGTGGGCCGACGGGTACGACGTTCGGGTGGTGTCGGCGCTGGACCGCGCGCGCTTTACCCCGGATCCCTCGGCGCACACCATCAGCATCGAGGCGGGCAGCACAGCGGGCTGGGCGGGATCGGTCGACCTGGCGATCGGCATCGACGAGTTCGGACACAGCGGGCCCGGCGACGAGGTACTCGCCCACTTCGGATTCACCGAAGCGGCGGTGCGCGAACGCATCCGCGCGTACCTCGACGGTGCGCCGTGACCGCGCTGCGGGCGGTGATCTTCGACGTCGACGGCACCCTGGTCGACAGCGAGCGCGACGGCCATCGGGTGGCGTTCAACGCGGCCTTCGCCGCCGCAGGCCTGCCCGATCACTGGCAGGTCGAGGAGTACGGGACGCTACTGAAGGTCGCCGGCGGCGCGCAGCGGCTGGCGTTCTGGTTCGAGCGCAACGGCAGGCCGGTCGAGCAAGCACGTGAGCTCGCACGCCGGGTACACCGCGACAAGACCCGCATCATGGCGCAGATGGCCTCGGACGGGCACATCCGTGCCCGTCCGGGCGCGCGGGAACTGATCGAACGGCTCCGCTCCCACGGTGTCCGGTTGCACGTGGCGACCACCGGTACCCGCGCGTGGGTGCAACCCCTGCTGAAGCACGCTTTCGGTGACCCGTTCGACACCGTGACCACCGGAACCGAGGTGTCGGTCTTGAAACCGAGCCCCGCCGTGTACCTGGATGTCCTGATCCAGACCGGCTTGTCTCCCGATCAGGCAGTGGCCGTGGAGGATTCGGCCAACGGCGTGCGATCGGCGGTGGCGGCGGGGCTGCGGTGTGTCGCCGCGAGGAACGCCTACACGCGCACCGACGACCTCTCGGCGGCGATACTCGTCGCCGACGGGCTCGACGATCCGCGGCTGGTGACCTGGTTCGACGACCACCTCGGGTGAGGTGGTCGTCGCGCCGCGCTCAGCGGGTGCGACCGCGACGTTCCATGAGCCGCAACAGCATCGGTGTGAAGATCAGCTGCATCGCCAGGTCCATCTTCCCGCCCGGACACACGATCGTGTTCGAGCGGGACATGAACGAGTCGTGCAGCATCGACAGCAGATACGGGAAATCGATGCCGTGCGGATCGGCGAACCGGATCACCAGCATCGACTCATCGGGTGTCGGAATAGTACGGGCGACAAAGGGATTCGAGGTATCGACCACGGGAACCCGCTGGAAGTTCACGTGGGTGCGGGAGAACTGCGGGCACATGAAGTTCACGTAGTCGTGCATGCGGCGCAGGATCGTCTCGGTCACCGCCTCGGTGGAGTACCCGCGCTTGTCCTTGTCGCGGTGCAGCTTCTGGGTCCATTCGAGGTTGATCACCGGCACCACCCCGATGAGCAGATCCGCGTACTGCGCCACGTCGACCTGTTCGTTGGACACCGCGCCGTGCAGACCCTCGTAGAACAGCAGGTCGGTGCCGGGGCGCAGGTCCTCCCACGGCGTGAATGTGCCGGGCTCCTGATCGTAGGGCGCGGCTTCTTCCTTGTCGTGCAGGTACTTTCGCACCCGACCCGTGCCGGTCTCGCCGTAGCCGCGGAACAGCTTCTCGAGATCCTCGAACAGGTTGGCCTCGGCACCGAAATGACTGAAGGTGTGGTCACCGTCGGACAGTGCGCGCGCCAGCTCCTCCTTCATGCCCGCCCGGTCGAATTTGTGGAAGCTGTCGCCCTCGACGTACGCGGCGTCGATGCCTTCCCGACGGAAGATCGAATCGAACGTGCGCATCACCGACGTTGTTCCGGCACCGGATGACCCGGTGATGGCGACGACAGGGTGCTTGGCGGACATGAATCCCCTCCTCAGGTGGTGGAACGGTAGAGACCGCGTAGCCCGAACAGCGGACTCCACTGACCGTCGGGCTCCTCGGCCGTTTCGGCGTGGTAATCCACGATGCGCGCGACTTCGTCGCGGGAACCGAAAATGAACGCGATCCGCTGATGCAGTGCGCTGGGGGCGACGTCGAGGATCCGCTCGCGACCGGTCGACGCGAGACCGCCCGCCTGTTCGATCAGCAGGGCGATGGGGTTGGCCTCGTAGAGCAGCCGCAATCTGCCCGGCTTGTCCGGGTCCTTGGAGTCGCGCGGGTACAGGAACACCCCACCCCGGGTCAGGATGCGGTGGGTTTCCACCACCAGCGACGCCACCCAGCGCATGTTGAAGTCCTTCTCGCGCGGGCCCGTCGCGCCCGCCAGGCATTCGTCGATGTAGCGGCGCACGGCAGGTTCCCAGAAGCGGCGGTTGGAGCTGTTCACCGCGTATTCCGAGGTGGACGTCGACAGCCGCAGGTTCTGCCCGGTCAGGAAGAACTCGCCCAGTTCGGGATCGAGGGTGAAGGCGTGCACGCCGGTGCCGACCGTGAGCACGAGTTGGGTCGCGGGGCCGTAGATCGCGTAGCCCGCGGCGACCTGCTCGGTGCCGGGTTGCAAGAAGTCCGCCGCCGTCGCGTCCACGCCGGGCGTCGGTGCGCGCAGGATCGAGAAGATACTGCCCACAGCGACATTCACATCGATATTGGACGAGCCGTCGAGCGGGTCGAAGGCGAGGAGGTACTTGCCGCGCGGATATTCGGGCGGGATCGGGTACGGGTCGTCGAGTTCCTCCGACACCATGCCCGCCAGCTGGCCGCCCCATTCATTGGCGCGCAGGAACACATCGTTGGCGACCACATCGAGCTTCTGCTGTTGCTCCCCCTGCACATTCACCACCCCGGCGCCGCCGAGGACGCCGGTGAGCGCACCGGAGGCGATGCGCTGGGAGATCGCCTTGCAGGCCAGCGCGACGTCGAGGATCAGGGAATTGAGCTCACCGCTGGAGTCGGGATGGCGCCTGCGCTCTTCGATGAGGAATCGGGTCAACGTCGTGCGATCGGTCAGCATCTTTCGAGAACACCAGCGAACCCCCGGGCAGACATCCTCCCGGGGGGTGAATCGCGGGGGTGGGTCGTCGGGTCAGGCGGGCGAGACCACCTGCGCGACCGCGGCGTCCGCCGGCGTGGGCCGCTTGCGCAGCACGGTGGCGCCGAGAACCAGTGCCGCACCGAGCATTCCGGCCGCGACCGTGAAGGCCAGTCGGTAACCGCTGGTCAGCGCGACAGCCTCGGCTGCTCCGGCCACCAGTTCGGTCTCGGTCCGCGCGGCGGCGAGGGTGGACAACACCGCGACGCCGATCGCCATGCCGACCTGCTGGGTGGTGTTGAACAGTCCGGAAGCCAGGCCCGCGTCGTCGGCTTCGGCGCCCGACATGCCCAGCGCGGTGAGCGCGGGCAGCACCAGCCCGCCACCGGACAGGGCCACCATCACCGGCAGCACGTCGGTGACGTAACCGGCGTCGACCGGCAGCCTCGTCAACCAGGACATCCCGGCCAGCAGGAGGGTCAGACCGGCGATGAGCACGGCCCGCTCACCGAATCGGGTGATCAGCGCAGCGGAGGCGAACAGCGACACCCCGCCGATGGCGACCGCGGCGGGCAGCATGGCCAGGCCGGTCTGCAAGGCGTTGTAGCCCAACACTTTCTGCAGATACAGCGCGACGATGATCTGGAAGGCGAACATGGCCGCGAGAGTGAGCATCTGGACCACATTGGCGCCGGAAACCGTGCGGGAACGGAAGATTCGCAGGGGAAGCAGCGGGTTCACGGCGGTAGCCTGACGCAGGACGAAGGTAGCGAGCAGCGCGGCGGCGAGTGCGCCGAGGCCGAGCGTGTGCGCCGAGACCCAGCCGTAACGTTCGACCTCGACGACGGTGTAGATGCCGAGCATCAGCCCGGCGGTGACCAGGCCCGCCCCCAGCACATCGGCGCCGGCGGACCAGCCGAGGCCGCGGTCGGCGGGCAGCGCCCGCACCGCCACCAGCACTGTCAGCGCGCCGATCGGCACATTGATCAGGAAGATCCAGTGCCAGTTCAGCGCGTCGGTGAGCACGCCGCCGAGCACCTGTCCGATCGAGGCGCCCGCGGCCCCGGTGAAGCTGAAAACACCGATGGCCGTAGCTCGTTGGCGGGGCTCGGTGAAGATCGTCACCAGGATGCCGAGCACCACCGAGGCGGCGATCGCACTACCGATGCCCTGGAGGAATCTGGCGCCGACCAACACGGCGGAGGTGGTCGCCACGCCCGCCAGCACCGACGCGGCGGTGAAGACCACCGTGCCGGTGATGAACATCGTCTTGCGGCCGATCAGGTCGCCGAGGCGTCCCGCCAGCAGCAGTAGACCACCGAAGGCGATCAGGTAGGCGTTCACGGTCCAGCTCAGACCGGCGGGCGAGAAGCCGAGGTCTTGCTGGATCGCGGGCATGGCGACGGTGACGATGCTGCCGTCGAGGATGGTCATCAGCATCGCGGCCGACAGCACCGCGAGGGCGGTGCGCTGGGACTTGGTCATGGGTCATCTCCTGCTGGAAGCGAACAAGAGAGACCGTACTAGATAGTTCCGTAATAGACAATCTACAACGGACTATTGTCGGGCGCGGCGCGCGGGCGCGGCCTCGACCGCTGTCGACAGATGCCCTTCCACCAGGTGATTCAGTGCGGCCAGCAAGGATTCACGCTCCGCCTTCGGCAGCGAACCGAGCGCCCCCTGATGGACGCCATCGACGATCGCGGTACTGCGCGCGGCAAGTTCGGCACCGGCCGGAGTCACCGAGATGATGCGCGCGCGGCGGTCGGTGCTCGACGGTTTCCGTTCGGCCAGACCGGCCTTCTCCAGCGCGTCGACGGTGACGACCATGGTCGTTTTGTCCATATCGCCGAGCTCGGCGAGTTGAGCCTGGGTGCGCTCGGCCTCCAGCGCGTGCACCAGCACGCAGTGCATGCGAGCCGTGAGCCCGATCTCGGCCAGCGCCGCCGCCATCCGGGTGCGCAGAACGTGACTGGTGCGATCGAGCAGGAAGGAGAGGTCGGGTGCGGTGCGCGTAGTCGCCAGGGCAGTCATACCGCCCACTATAGTTTTGTCATAGATAATCCGCATACATCCACATCTCGCGGGAATGTTGTCGGACTGCGGTCCGTTTACCAGGTGACCGCATCCCGAAGAGAGGTTCACATGGAACTGGGGCTCACCACCTTCGCCGAGCTGTACCCGACCGGCGACCGGCCCGCGCCGACCGCCGCCGAGCGGCTGCGCCAGGTGGTCGACGAGGCCGTCGCGACCGAGGCCGCCGGGCTCGACGTGTACGGCGTCGGCGAACATCACCGGCGCGACTTCGCCGCGTCCTCCCCCGCCGTCGTCCTGGCCGCCGCTGCCGCCAGGACCGAACGCATCCAGCTCACCAGCGCCGTGACCGTGCTCAGCTCCGACGACCCGGTGCGCGTGTACCAGGACTTCGCGACGCTGGACGGGCTGTCGAACGGGCGCGCGGAGTTGATGGCGGGTCGCGGGTCGTTCACCGAGTCGTTCCCACTGTTCGGCTACGACCTGTCCGACTACGACGCGCTGTTCGAAGAGAAGCTGGCCCTGCTGCTGCGGGTCCGCGAGGAAGAACCGGTCACCTGGACGGGCCGATTCCGTCCGCCGCTGCGCGAGGCGACGGTGTATCCGCGCACCGATGGCCGACCGCTGCCGGTGTGGATCGCGGTCGGCGGCAGTCCCGAATCGGTGATCCGGGCCGGGCTACTCGGGCTGCCGCTCGCGATCGCGATCATCGGCGGCGAGCCCGCGCGTTTCAAGCCGCTGGTGGAGCTGTATCACCGGGCACTCGCCGAAGGCGGTCACGAGAGGCAACCGGTGGCGGTGCACGCGCACGGCTACGTCGCCGACACCGACGACCGAGCGGTCGCCGAGTTCTACGAGCCCTACGCCGCGGCGATGTCGGTGATCGGCCGGGAGCGCGGCTGGGGCCCGATGTCGCGCGAGCAGTTCGACGCGCTGCGCTCGCAGAGCGGTTCCCTGTTCGTCGGCACCCCCGACTACGTGGCCGACAAGATCGCGCGGGTCCGCGACACGCTCGGTCTCGATCGCTTCATGCTGCACACCAGCGTGGGGACGCTGCCGCCCGAGCAGGTGCTGCGCGGCATCGAACTGCTCGGCACGAAGGTGGCCCCGCAGGTGCGGTGAGCGGCACCCCGCGGGCCTACTCGAGCACCGGTTCAGTACCGCCGGTCCGGGCGCCCCGGCGTTCTCGCCTTCGTCGACGGTATCGGCTGATTCGACTGGCGCACAGGTAGACCACCCACAACCCGATGGCCAACAGAACAGCGGCGATCACCGCGGCCAGCACCGGGAAGAACACCGCGAGGGTGAGTACGCCGCCGACCGTGAAGTCCTCGGCGGTACTCACGGCGATATTGGTGACCGGTTCCGGCGAGGTGTTGATCGCCATCCTGGTACCCGCTTTGACGATGTGGCTGAGCAAGGCGGTGGTCCCACCCACCGCCGCGGCGAACATCGTGGGCAGCGAATCGTCCTGCCCGGCGATCAGCGCCGAGACGACCGCGCCCGACGCGGGCCGCACCACGGTGTGCACCGCGTCCCAGAACGAGTCGAGGTACGGGATCTTGTCCGCGACAGCCTCGATCAGGAACAGCGCCGCGGCGGCGATGAGCACATCGGTGCGCTGCAGCCCCGGCGGAACGTCGCCGGCCCACCCGATCCGCCCGAACAAACCCAGCAGGAAAACGACCGCGTACGCGTTGATACCGCTGGCCCAGCCCGCGGTGAAGATCAGAGGGAGCACCGACACCCGCTCAGCCTAAGCCCGCCTACCGACACCGTACGGAAAGGATGATCAACAGTCAGATCTAGCATCGCTAGACAATCTAGCTATGCGGATGTTACCTTTGCTCCAGCTTCTAGCGCTGCTAGATATTGAGAGAGGGAGCCCCGCAATGCTCATCGTCACCGGCCAGATCATCGCCACCGCCGCCGTTCTCGCCAATGCCGTCGTCTACGGAACCGATGTCTGCGCGGCCGTGATCATGCGATCGGTGTACCGCGAACTCGACGACGCGACCGTCACCATCAGCGCGGGCTGGGGCCACTACTACGGCGACCGGCGCATGCCGGTGGTCGGTGCGGGCGGAGTGATCACCGCGGTACTCACCCTGCTCATCGCACTGCTGGCCGGGCAGTTCGGCGCCGCGGTCGCGGCCGGCATCTCGGTGGCGGCACTGCTCGCCTGGCTCGCCCTCTACGTCCGCATCGCCAAGCCGATCAATACCCAGCAGACCGCCGCCGCCCAGAGCGGCATCATTCCGGCCGATGCCCGTGCGCTGCAGGACAAGTGGGACAGCATTCTGAAGTACCGGGTCACCCTGCAGTTCACCGCCATCGCCGGACTGTGCGCCGCGCTGATCCTGTTCTGACATCACCTGCCGGCCCGATGCGATCAGCTGGCTCACTATCAGCAATCAGGATGGTCGAGTCGCCTTATCCGGCCGAACATCGATGAAATTACTGTTCAATTTCCGATGATGAATCGAGAGTCGGCCCCAATAGCGACAATCGCACTCGACGAAGACCAGCCCGCGTAACGTTTTCGATCACCTGGCGATCTTTCAGACAACATCGATTCAGGAGGTTGGAAATGCTTTCTGTGAAGAAACTCGCCGCGGGTGTCATCGTTACCGCCGCCACCGCGTCCGCCGTCGTCGCCGGTGGCGGCGCGGCCCAGGCCGACGTTCCGGTGTGGCAGGCCAACTGTCACGTGTACAACATCTTCAACACCGGCGGAATGGCCAATTGTGAACTGCCGACCTGGCACCAGGTGAAACTCACCTGCGTCGCCTGGCCCGTCCCGTTCGTCTACTGGAAGTACGGCCCCGCGCAATACGGCCAGAACCAATCATGGGCCAGCTGCGACTCACTCAACGCCATGGTAGGCATCGAGGTCATTCAGGCGTAGTCACACACCGCGGGCCCACACCGGCGCTCCGATATCGAGCGATCATCACCGACTTCCCAACAGTGCGCGGGTCGCGTCGTCGGCGGGGTAGAACGTTTCGATCGCGAGTTCGGAAAGCGTGACTTCCCGGGGAGTTCCGAACACCGTGGTGGTCGAGATGAACGACAATGTCTGCCCATCGGGGCGTAGGAGCCGAAGCGGCACGACGAGCGCGGCGGCGGCCGGAGTATCGCGCAGACCGCTGGTCGCCTCGTCGAGCAGTTGCCGTACTTCGGGATCGGCGCTGATGTCGAACTCGCGTCGCAGGCGCGCGGCGAGTTGGGCACGCCACTCGTCGAAGTTCACGATCCGGCGGGCCAGGCCGCGCTCGTGCAGGGTCAAGCGCACGACATTGACCGGTGGCTCCAGGACATCGGCGTCGACTCCGTCGAGCAAGGCGAAGGCGGCGGCGTTGGCGGTCACCAGGTCCCACTGCCGGTCGATCACCAGTGCCGGGCAGGGCGATTGCGCTGCCAGCAGCGCCTCGAGCGCGGCATTGGCCTCCATCATCGGCGGGTCACCGAGCGAGTGCTCGGGGTACGCGGGTGCGAAGCCCGCGCTCAACAGCACCTGGTTGCGTTCGCGGAGCGGGACGGCCAGATGGTCGCAGAGGTGCACGATCATCGCGCTGGTCGGTCGGGAACGCCCGGTCTCGATGTAGCTGAGATGCCGCGTCGACACCGACGCCCGGTCGGCGAGCGCCGACTGGGTCAGCGAGCGACGCTGCCGCCAATCCCGCAAGAGCTGCCCGACCGATGCCTGCACACCACGACTCTAGGTGCGCCGGTGCGGCGAGCACATGACCTCCGAGGTTATCGACTGCCCGCACCGCCGGGTTCATGCTCGGTACCGAACCGAAAGAACAACGGAGGTCACACCATGAACCCACTCGCTCAGCAGTGGATCGACGAAGCCGTCCTGGGATCGCCTGTCGCACAATCACTCGGCGTGCGCCTGATGACCGCGAAGCCCGACGAGATCATCCTCGCCATGAAATTCGACGCCCACCTGTCGACCACCCCCGGCGTGATCCACGGCGGCGTGGTCGCGACCCTGATCGACATCGCCGGCGCGGCGGCCTCGGCCTCCGGAGTGACCGCGCAGACCGCCACCGGCGGCGCGACATCACAACTCGCCGTCCACTACCTCGCACCGGCAGTCGACGAACTCACCGCCGAAGCGACCGTCGTGAACCGCACCCGCTCCTCGACCCTGACCCATGTCCGCGTCGTCGACGACAACGGCTCCCTCATCGCCACCGGCGAGGTGACGAGCCGCATCTTCCACCGCTGATTCCACGACGCGCCCGACCGTCGGCGGGCAGCGCGAGCGGCGCTACACAACACCGAACGAGTTGTACCGCAGGCGCTTCGAATACCCGCCCGACGGCACGGGACGTTACCCGGCAGACCGATCGGTCAGCCGGGCGCTCCCCTTTGTATGTGGCCTCTGCGCGGGTAAACGTCAGCGTGTCAGTGTGGATAGCCTTGACACTGTGCATCGTCCAGACATCACAACCGCAGTGGGCAGCGATACGGGCAACCGCTACTCCGCGAACTACGACGTCACCTATCTCGTTGAGCAGCCATTGCTCGCGGTGCTGGCCGACGGCATGGGAGACGGACCGGGCAGCGCGGCCGCGGGGCGAATCGCTGTCGACACCTTCGTCGACCACGCCATGCGTGTGACAGAGCCGAGCCCGGACACGCTGCGCGAGGCGGTGGCGGCGGCGCACGCCAGGGTGAGCCACGTCGGCCGCGAACTACGAGTCCTCGCCGGGTGCACCCTGACCGCCATTACCGCTGCGCCACAAGGCTATTGGCTCGTCCAAATCGGTGACTCCCGCGTGTATCGCTGGCGTGCCGGACAGCTGGAACTGTTGACCACCGACCACACGGTGGCATGGCTGGGGGCGGTGCACGGTTGGTATCCGTTCAACTCCCCGCAGGCCGCGTCCGCCCGGTATCAACTCACGCGCTATATCGGCCATGGGTCCGCGCCGGAACCCGACGTGTTCAGCGTGACGATGAGACCCGGTGACCGATACCTGCTGTGCACCGACGGCGTCTCCGACCAGGTCGGCTACGACTATCTACGGACCCTGCTCAGCCAGGACACACCGCCGACCACTGTCGTCACCACTCTCTTGGCCGCCTGCGAAACAGCGGGCGGAAACGACAACGCCTCTGCCATCGTGATCCGGGTCGATTGAACGACATTCGCAACGCAACAGCTCACGGCATCGTGCATCCTGACGCCGGGTCGGAAGAACAGTTCTACATTCCCGAACAAGTACGGATAGCGTCGGGAGCCGTGTCGCCAAAGGATGTAGCGCAGTCCAGCCATCTCACCACCGCCATTCGGGTGGGGACGGGTCTGCTAGTCCTCACGGCCATCGGCGAAGTGGTGCTGCGTGTATCGAACCCCTCTTTGGTGATAACGCCGCTGATGTCCAACGATGTCTACGAGACGCACGTCGACTTCGACACCTTCTGGAACTCGGCGGTGGCCCTCACCCACGGCGACGACATCTACGAAACTCCGGCGAAGCTGAACAATCTCAACCCGCCTCTGGTCTCGGTGCTGCTCGCGCCGCTCGCCGCGCTGGATGTGCTCACGGCCTACCGCGCTTTCTCGATGCTGCTACTGCTCATGATGCTGGGCTCGGTGTTGGCGGTGTGCTTACATCTGCGGCTGCGCCCGGCTGTCACCGCACTGGCCACGCTGGCTGTGCTCGCGTCCTCGCCGCTGTACGGAACGCTGATGCTCGGCCAGGTCTACCCACTGCTGCTGGTCGGGCTCGTTGCCGGATGGATCGCGCAGCGGCGGGGACGACCGGTACTCGCATCCGTCCTGTTCGGCATCGTCGTGGCGCTCAAACCGTCGCTGGCACCGATACTGCTGCTCGCGGCCGTGCAGCGGCAGTGGTTACCGTTCAAGGCCGGAATCGCAGGCGCGGCTGTCGCCTCGCTGATCGGGGTGCTCGTCGCCGGGCCGTCGAGCGCGTGGGCCTGGCTGCGCATCGCCTTGTCCGAGCCGGTGTCGGGCTGGGTGGACAACGCCTCGCTGCCGGGGCTCGCAGTGCGCTTCGCAATGCCCTCCGCGATCGGCACGGTTCTCGGGCTAGCAGTGCTGGCAGGCACGCTGTGGTGGTGTGCGCGCCACCGCGACCGCATCGACCCGACCGGCACCGCGCTGTGGGCCGTACTCGCCGCGGCCTTGCTGTTTTCCCCCATCGCGTGGCACAACTACCTGATGCTGTTGTGGCCGGGCGTGCTCGCGCTGATCACGCTGGGCCGCAGCGAGATCGCCGTTATCGCGCTCGCGGTGCCAGTCTTCCCGGTGTCCTTCACCCTGGAGTCGCTGCCCCACAGTAGCGTCACCGCCGCAGTGAAACACTCGTTCTATTGCGCTGTTCTCGTGGGCTACTGGGCGGTCCTGGTGCACGGAACGACGCTGTCCGCGCTGGGCTCGCCAGCCCCGACCTCAGCCGCCACCGGCGACCCCGACCTACGCGATTCACCGAAAGCGAACGCAACGTCGGCGCAGTCAGCCTCACCAACCACCTGACCCACCGCTTCGCTATACGCCATGCCTCACCCACCGAACCGCCGTCAGCTGCGGGTTGGATCGGTGACATATCGGAGTTCTGCAGGCTTGTTGTCGGCTCCGAGCATCACCACTTCGTAGACGACTCTGGGCTGGGGAACAGACCTGGGGCTATCGGCAACGGGTGGACGAGGCAGGTAGTAGGTGGCACGGCTTCCGAGTTCGTTGACCGCGTAGTTGCGTCCCTGCGAGTGGGCCATCATCGAGGCTTCACTCCGGCACATCTCGTCACGCCATCGAAGGATTCGTCGGTCGCTACGGTGGTGTCGTGGCCTTGTCTTCTCGCATCGATCGCTTCAACGAGCGGCATCCGTGGAGTCACAACGACTTGTACGGCGGGTGGGTTGTCCATCAGGTGAGGTCGTGCGGAGCAGAAAGTTTGCTCGATATCGGCTGTGGCACAGGCAATCTCATCGATCGGATACGGACACATGTCGATCGGGTGACTGGGATCGAGCCCGACGCCGCGACCGCGCGCGTAGCGGCCGCTCGTTTCGCCGGGAACGATTCCGTTGTGATCGAGCAGGTTCGGTTCGATCAACTCCGATCGCCTCGCCAATGGGAGGCCATCACGCTGGTCGCTGCCCTGCACCACCTTCCGTTGGTCGATACCCTGCGTGATCTGGACCGACTTTTGTCCCCCGGCGGCCGACTGGTCGTTGTCGGGTGCTTCCGCAGTGCAGGCCCGATCGACTACGCAACGGGTTTCGTCTCCTCGATAGCGAATCTGGTCGTGGGTAAGATCAAGCACCCTCACCCGAGCGACCAGCTCCCCATCGAGATGACCGCGCCGACCACGGCACCGCGCGAAACACTGACCGAGATCCGCTGCGCGGCAGCTGAGTATCTGCCGGGAGCGCGCATCCGGCGACGTCTGTTCTGGCGATATTCGCTGGTTTACGACAAGCAGCGACTACGCCCGAGCAGCGGGGCACCGGAACACAGTGACATGCCCGTCCGGCAGCGGCGTCCGCCGACCTGAATCCGGGCACACTGAGCCCCGATCCAGCTGGACAGGGCCTCCAAGTCTTTGTCGTGCATCAACTAGCCGATTACCGAGTGGTAGACGCTGATCAGCCCTGGGATCAGCGGGGTCGGCATCAGATATCGTTGCTGGTGGGAGGGAGTCGCGGATGGCCACGGTGCGGCGGTTCTGGATCGAGTTCGACCCGCGGGAATGCTCCGATGCCCGGTTCTGGCAGGGCGTCGGTGTGACCGGCTTCGATGTCCGCGATTGCTTGTCGATTGTTGCGGATCTGTTTCCCGACGGACTGTTGCCACCCGTGCACCGAATCACCGTCGACGTCTCGCTGGCCGAGCCACTGCCGGTGAATCCCCGCCATCTCGGAGTCCCGGTATGGCGCGGCGTCTGGTATCCACCCGTGAACCTCGGAATCGGACCGACTCGCGACATAGACCGACGGGGAGCGCCCTCCGAATACCCGCCGCCTGTCCCGGCATCACACCGCCGAGGGCAGGCCGACAAGACTTCGCGCACGAAAACCACGTGGTGGGACGAGATCCCACATATCAACGGCTCGAGGTGGCCGCTGATGGACATGCACCGGGCAGAGCACGGCCAGGGATGGCGGCACTACGCCCCGGCGCTACGCGCTGCCTGCGCCGCGGATCCGACCTACGGGGGCCTGGTGCGCGAAGCCCTCGACTACATGATCGCGTGGTGTCCCACACCGGACGAATGGTTCGATCCGACCGAGGTGATGTTCGCTGATCAGCGGAAACTCGACGAGTACCTGCGTGCCTTCCGCGCTTACTTGTTCGGAACTCGCCCGGAGCCGATCCACCCTCCCGGCGGGGAGCGGCTTTCATCCGCGCGGCCACAGTTTCCCGAGGATGCGTGAAACCCCGTGGTGGTCGCTGGGTCAGCCGGTTGCTCTCATGGCTACCTTGGTCTCATGGTCAGTGCGGGATCTGCTCGTCGGCGCGAGGAGTTGCGCGATTTCCTGCGGTCACGGCGGGAGCGAATCGGGCCGGGTGAGGTGGGGCTGCCGGTGGTTGGGCGACGGCGCACGCCTGGCCTACGCCGGGAAGAAGTCGCGATGCTGGCCGGGGTCGGGGTGTCTTGGTACACCTGGTTGGAGCAGGGGCGCGATATCACGGTGTCGGGTGAGGTGCTCGACGCGGTGGCGGGGGTGTTGCGGTTGAGTGCAGTGGAGCGGGCGCATTTGTTTGTGCTGGCCGGGCTGAATCCGCCGGTGGTGGTGGGGGGCTCGGTGGAGGTGACCGTGGAGATTCGGGCGCTGATCGATGGGTGGGTGCGCGGGCCCGCAGTGGTGCGGGATCGGTACTGGAACATCCTGGCGTTCAACGTGCTCGCGGGGCGGGTGTTCGGGTGTGACGATGGTGAGCCGCACAATTGCCTGGTCACGTTCTTCACCAGTCCGCGTTATCGCGGGCTGCCCGAACTGTGGGCCGCTGCCGCTCCCGGTGTTGTCGCCGCCTATCGCGCGGACGCCGCCCTTGTTCCGCACGATGACGAATTTCAGCGCGTAGCAACCGAACTCGCGGCAGTCGAGCCGGAGTTCGCCGAACTCTGGGAGCGCCACGATGTCGGTGCGCCGATCCAGGCCGTGAACGCCCTGCGGCACCCGGAAGCCGGGGATCTCTACTTCGACGCCACCACGCTCACCGTCGCCGACCATCCGCACTGGTCGCTGGTGCTCTACAACCCGAGACCGGCCACCGACACCGCCGACCGCCTGGCCGCCCTCCCCCGACTGCGCCTGTCCGAATCCGCGTAACGACCCGCCTCGCGCGGGCCGACCGACCATCCGGTGGCGACCGGACATCGACAGTCGGGTAGCGCGGGACAGTCGAGCCTGGTGGTGGCACACCCCTGATAACTGAGCACTGCCGACCCGGTCGGCGATCGACCACGCTGGAACCCATGACGCACAACAGTTCTCGATTCGACGGAAAGACCGCGCTGATCACCGGCGGCAGCAGCGGAATGGGATTGGCCACCGCGCATCGGTTGCTCGCGGAGGGGGCGCGGGTCGTGGTCACCGGACGAGACAAGTCACGCCTCGATGCTGCCGTCGCCGAACTCGGCGGTCAGGCGCGCGGAATCGCCGGTGATGCCACAGATCTCGATGATCTCGACAGCCTCGTCGCGGCAGTGGCGAACCGCTTCGGGCAGATCGACGTCCTGTTCGCGAACGCGGGCATCGGCTCGTTCCAGACGATCGAGCAGGTCACAGGTGCGCTCTTCGATCAGGTGATCGGCGGCAACCTCAAGGGCGCGTTCTTCACCATCCAGAAGTCCCTTCCATTGCTCCCCGACCACGCCGCGATCGTCATCAATGCCTCCTTCGGCCTGCACCTCGGCGTCCCGGGCTCGGCGCTCTACTCCGCGAGCAAGGCGGCGGTCCACAACCTGACCCGCTCGCTCGCAGCGGAATTGGCACCGAGACGAATCCGGGTGAACTCGGTCAGTCCCGGCTATATCGACACCCCGGCCTTTCGGTCGGAGCTCTCCGAAGCCACTCAGCGTGGTGTCGCGGCCCTGTCCCCCGCGGGTCGTGTGGGCACCGCCGACGACGTGGCCGCCGCCGTCGTCTTCTTGGCCTCGTCCGACGCCACGTTCGTCAACGGGCACGACCTGCGCGTCGACGGTGGGCTCACCGCGATCGGCGCCTCGGCGCTGCTGTAGTCACCCCGCGTCAAACTCACCGAATGTCGATGAGCATGCGAGATTCGGATACATCTTCAACGAGTGGTGCACCTACTCTGAGCGCATGGTGCGGGATCTACTGTCGTTCGCCGTCGTGGCCGGGCTGTTGACCATCGTTCCGGGACTCGATACCGCGCTTGTTCTGCGGGCAGCAGTGCGTCGCGGCCGTCGTTGCGCGTTCGCCACCGCACTCGGGGTCGGCAGCGGCACGCTGGTGTGGGGTGTAGCCGCGGCCGCAGGAGTTTCGGCGCTCGTGACGGCCTCCGAGTTGGGGTACACGGCGTTGCGAGTCGCAGGCGCGATGTATCTGGTGTGGCTGGGCATCAGCATGATCCGCGACGGATTTCGGCATTCAGCCGCGACGCCGGAGACCGCGGAGGATCACTCACGCGAAGGCTTGTTCGGGGCGTGGGCGCGTGGGCTGGGAACCAATCTGCTCAACCCGAAAGTCGGAGTGTTCTACGTGGCTGTGCTGCCGCAGTTCCTGCCGGAGGGAGTGTCGCCCCTGGTGATGGGGTGCGCACTCGCGCTGGTACACAACGTCGAGGGCATGCTGTGGTTCGCCGCGATCATCTGCGCTGCGAGCCGGGCGAAAGCGTGGTTGAGCCGAGATGTGGTGCGCCGCGCGATGGATAGCCTCACGGGAATGGTCGTGGTCGGATTCGGGTTCAAGCTGGCCACCAGCCACCGCTGAACCGTCGCGGGTTGAGGACCGCCCAGCGCAACCTGCTCTGGCAACAGCTGGCTAGGAGTCCAGGAACTCGAGTCTGTTGCCGACCGGGTCATTGGTGTGAAAACGTCGACGGCCGGGAATCTCGGCCGGGTCGGCCCAATGGATTTCGTATCCAGCGGCCATTACCGCGGCCGCCACCACATCTGCCTCGACTACAAAGGCGGGGTGAGCCTTGCGAGCGGGATGGAAGGGCTCTTCGACGCCGACGTGGAGTTCGCCGTCCGGGCCACCGATGCCAGGAACCCTGAACCAGCAACCGCCGCGAACAGCGAGCAGTGGAGGTTTGGGGAGTTCCGTCCACCCGAGGACGCCGGTGTAAAACGCCCGCTGGCGATCTTCGGCTCCGGGCGGACAAGCGACCTGCACATGATGAATCATGGATCTCCCTTCTCGGATTCCCATACAGGACAATCGTACTGCTTGATTCGCGGCGCTTCCGCAACATCCGCTGGAGCCACTGCTGATCTGGTTGGATCGGCACGCCGAATTCCGGACGGTCGCAGCAGATGGTTCAGTCGAGCTCGGCCGACTGCGCTGGTAGATGACGAGATCTTCTGGCCGTTGTCGTTCCGACCACGCCTCGATCGTCATCGACGCCTTTGGCCTGCATCTCGATGTCCAGGGCTATGCCTCCACTCCGCGAGCATCGTCCAGCTCAGCGCAGCGCCGCGCGTCCGCGTACGCGTCCCAGAACCACCAGCACCACCAGCGTGACCACGACGAGGACCGTGGTTCCGGCCGCGGCGTCGAAGACCTCGCCGCGGTCGGTTTGGGCGAAGATGCTGACGGGCAACGTCTTCCAGGTGGCGGGGTAGACCATGATGGTGGCGCCGAGCTCGCCCATGGAGAGGGCGACCGCCAGGCCGGCTGCCGCACCGAGAGCGGGGAGCAGCAGCGGCAAGGTGATCTGGCAGAGGACGCGAACAGGGCCCGCGCCCAGAGATTGCGCGGCCTGCCGGTAGGCGGGGTCGAGCCGATCGAGGGCGGCGGAGACGGCGCTGAAGGCGTAGGCCAGAACCAGGACCGTGTGGGCCACGATGACGATCCACTTGGTGCCGCCGAGGAGCAACGGGCGTTCGTTGAAGGCGATCAGCACGCCGAGACCGACCGCTACCGAGGGCACGGCGACCGGGAGGTGGAAGATGGCGTCGGTGAGGCGGCGCAACCAGGTGGGGGCCTCGCGGGAGGCCAGGGCGGCCCAGGTGCCGAGGATGAGGGAGATCGCGCCGGCGAGCAGGGCGGTTTGCAGGCTCACCGAGAGGCTGGCCGCCTGCTCGCCGGTGAGCGCGTTGCCGATATTGGCGAAACCGAGGTCCGACGGCAGGGGGCCGGTCCAGCTGCCCGCCAGGGCGGCGGCGATCACGGTCGCGATCGGGGCCACGAAGACCACCGCGACCACGAGCGCGAAAGCGCCGAGTACGAGCGCTTTTCCGCGCGGAGTCCAGACGAGCACGATCATTGCTCCTTCGGGCGGGCGATGAACCGGGCGAACACGAACCGGTAGCCGAGGTACAGGCTCAGCGAGAGCAGCACCTGCACCGAGGCCAGCACCGCCGCACCGGGCAGGTCGAAGGTGACGATGCCCCTGGTGTAGATCAGCGCGGGCAGCGTGATGACGCCCTTGGCGCCGGTGAACAGCACGATGCCGAACTCGTTGAGCGTGAGCAGCAGCACCAGTGAACCGCCCGCCGCGAGCGCGGGCCACGCCTCGGGCAGCACCACCTGACGCAGCACCCGCCACGGCGACGCGCCGAGACTAGCCGCGACATCGAGTTGCTCGCGGGGCAGCTGGGCGAACGCGGCCAGCACCGGGCGCACCACGAACGGGGTGAAGTACGTGATCTCGGCGAGGATCACACCCAGCGGGGTGGTGAGGAAGTCGATGACCGGTGTTGTGGCGCCGGTCAATTCGGCGATCAGGGCGTTCACCGCTCCGGCGGTGCCGTAGAGGAAGGTGAACGCGAGCGTGATCAGGAACGAGGGCAGGGTCAGGATCGTGTCGATGAGTCTGCCGACCGGACCGGACCCGGGAAAAGGCACGAAGGCCAGCACGATGGCCAGGAACGTACCCAGGACCAGGCACCCCGCCGTGGCACAGACCGCGATGGAAACGGTGCGCCACAACGCGTCCCGGAAAGTCTCGGACCCGAGCACCGAGGTCCACACCTCGGTGCCGCGCCCGGACGGGGTCTGCGTGGACTCGGTGAGCACCCGCAGAATCGGATACCCCGCGATCCCGAGCACCACGAGCACGGGCGGCAAGGTCCACAGGATCGGTAGCCATGAGCGTCGCGGTGCGGAGTCGTTCGACGGCACCTCGGGCCGATCGAGGACGGCGGCGCTCACCACCTCACCTCGCTACTGCCGTGCCCGCGAGTCTGCGGGCCACCCGCGTGATTCGTCCTCATGACGCGCTCTCCGTCTGTCCGTAACCGCTTGCCACGGTTGAGCTCTCGCCGATCGCGCGCGGGATGAGCACACCCGCCGGGTCCGGGAGTCGCACCCCGACCACGGCACCGACTTCCGTCGCGAAATGCCCCGGCACGTCGGCCGCGAGCCGATCGGGCAGGCCGTCGACCGACAGCTCGACCCGGGTGGTGGCGCCACGCCAGACGGAGGTGAGCACGGTGGCGCGCAGGGCGCCGCGCTCGCCGGGTTTGCCCACGGTGATCGTGTGCGGGCGGATGCAGAGCAGGGCGTCGTCGTCGGGCGCCCAATCCGATTGTCCCACAGCGGGTTGCGGTGCCTGGGCCCACAGGGTGTTGGTGCCTGCGGTGACCAGGGCGGCGGTGCCGGTGACGTGGTTGACGGTGCAGGGCACCAGGTTCGCGCCACCGAGGAATCCCGCGGTGAAGTCGGTGGGCGGTCGCTGCCACAGGTTCTCGGCCGTGTCGATGTCGACGAGGCGGGAATCGCGCATCACCGCGATGCGATCCGCCAGCGCCAGCGCCTCGGCCTGATCATGGGTGACATACAGCATCGCGGTGTCGGGCAACGCTTTTCGCAGTGCCTGCAACTCTCCGAGCATCGAATGCCGCAATTGCGCGTCGAGCGCGGCGAGCGGCTCGTCGAGCAGCAACACGCGGGGCTTGATGGCCAGCGCACGGGCGATCGCCACCCGCTGCTGCTGGCCGCCGGACAACTCGCGTGGGAGCCGCTGCGCGTAACCACCCATTCCGACCATGTCGAGCGACTCGGCGACCCGCGTGGCGATCTGCGCACGCGGCACCCGGTGCGACTTCAAACCGAAGGCCACATTGTTCTGCACGGTCATGTGCGGGAACAACGCGTAGGACTGCACGACGACACCGATCCCGCGCGCGGCGGGCGAGAGATCGGTGACGTCGCGGCCCGCCAGGCGGACCCTGCCCGTGGTGGGCCGGACGAAACCGGCCAGCGCCTTGAGCGCGGTCGACTTGCCCGACCCACTCGGGCCGAGGAGCGCGACGGTTTCGCCGACGGCGACGCGCAGGGTGAAATCAGCAAGCGCGACAGCGGCTTTGCGGCCCCTGCCATAGCTGACCCCGACCCGGTCGAACACGATCGCGGGTTCGCTCGTTGTCGCCACGGACGTAGCGGATCTCAGCTGGAGGTCACCGTCGGACATCGTCAACTCCCTTGTGTCACAGCCGCGATCAGCTGCCGGTTGCCTTCTGGTACGCCGCGACATCGGCGTCCAGCTCGGTCAGCACCTTGTTCCAATCGACCGGAACCACCTCGACACCCTTCAGCGCGGCGGCCGGACCACCATCGGCCGGGGCGGGCACATCGGTGCGGGGCGACACGGCGAAGGCCTCGGGGCCGAGCTTCGCCTGGGCGGGCGGCGCCATCAGGAAGCTCATCAGCTCGGTGGCGGCGTCCTTGTGCGGGGCGCCCTTGGCCAGCCCCATCATGTACGGCACGGCCACGGTGGCACGCTTGCCCGCGGTGGCTGGGAAGAAGACGTTGAACTTGGAGCCCTTCTCCTTCACCGTGGTCAGGTTCATCTGCACGTCGCCGTTGGCGATGAGCAGCTCACCCTTGTCGACCTTGGCCTGCAGCTTGCCGGTCGAGGACGACGGGCCGACATTGTTGGCCTGCAGCGCGGCCAGGTAGTCGAGGGCGCCCTGCTTGCCGCGCAACTGCTGCAGCAGCACCAGCACGGCGGTGCCGTCACCGGCCTGGCCGGGCGTCGAATACTGCAGTTTGCCCTTGTATTCCGGCTTCAACAGGTCTTCCCAGGTGAGCGCCGAGGCGTCGACCGCGGGGTTGGCGATGAAGCACAGGAAGTTGTTGGCCAGCGTCACATAGGTGCCCTCGGCGTCCTTGGCCGCGGCAGGTACCGCCGCGGTGTCGATGCCGCTGGGCTGCAGCAGACCCGACTGCTTGGCCTTCTGGATGAACGGCGGCAGGGTGACGACGACGTCGGCCTGCGGGTTGGACTGCTCCTTGTCGACCCGGTTCACGACCTCGCCGGAACCCGCCTCGACCAGGTTGACCGCGATGCCGGTCTCCTTGGTGAACGCGTCGAACTGGGACTTGTACCAGCCGCCGACACCGTCGGCGGAGTACACGGTGACGGTCTTGCCGTCCGCGGATTCGGTACCGGTGCCACCGCAGGCGCCGGTGAACGCGACGGCGGTGAGGCCGGCCAGCAGCAGCGCGGCCTTGGACAGGCGGCGCGCGGTGAGGGAAGTACGCACGATGACAACAACTTTCGTTTCAGATGCCGGGAGGGATCGCAGGGGCGGGTGGATCGGAGGGCGACGCCGCGACGAATACCGCGACGGCAGGTGTGCGTGCCGCCGCGCGCTCAGTGCGCGAGCACCAGCGCCGGGAACTCGGCGACCGACGCCACGACATGGGTGGCACCGGCGGCACGCAGCTGATCGGCGGAGTGCGTGCCGGTCAGGGTGCCCGCGACGATGCCCGCGCCGGCGGCCAGACCGGTCGCGATATCGCTGGTGGTGTCACCGAGCACGGCAATCCGGTCGACGGCGTCGACGCGCAGGCGCAGCGCGGCGGCCAGCACCATGTCGGGGTAGGGGCGTCCACGTCCGGCGTCGGACGGCGCGAGGGTGAGGTCGACCAGGTCGGCCCAGCCCAGCGCGGCGAGGAGTTTGTCCTGCGTGCTACGGCTGAATCCGGTGGTCAGCGCGACCCGGACACCGGCTTCGCGCAGCGCGGTGATCGCCTCCACCGCACCGGGAATCGGGGTGATGTCGGCCTCGTCGACCAGCGCCTCGTAGGCGGTTTCGAAAGCCAGGTTGGCCCGGTGGGCGGCGGCCTCGTCGCCGTCGAGCAGCGCGCGGAACACCTCGATCTTGGATTGGCCCATGGTATCGACCACGTAGCGGCGCGCCTGTTCCCGGCGGGGGCCCTGCGGCTCGATCCCGGCGGTGGTGGCGGCGCTCTCGAACGCGCGCAACACCAGTCCGCCGTCGGCGACGGTGGTGCCTGCCATGTCCAGGGCGGCGAGCTGAATCTTGTTGTCCGACATCACTATTCCTTACAGTCCGAGGTGGTCGGCGGTGTCCTCGCCGAGAGCGGGGCCGAGCGTCATTCCGCGACCACCGGGGCCGGTGACGACCCAGACGTTGGTATCGGCCCGCACCCGGGTGACGATGGCGCCGGGGTCGATGCTCTGGCTGTAGACGCCGGCCCAGCGCCGCACGATCGGCGGCAGTGCGCGGCCGAGCAGTTCCTCGGTCACCTCGGTGAGGTGCTCGTAGGGCGCTTCGTCGACGTCGAAGGCGAAAGGTTCGACGTACTCGTGGGTGTCGCCGATAGTCAGGCCGCCGTGCAGGCGCTGTACGCACAGCAGCTGCATCTTGTGCTCGGCGGCGGTCGCGGTCTGCGATTGCTCGGCGGCCAGCGCATCCAGCTGCGGGCCGGCGAAACCCGGGTAGTAGCGGAAGCTGTCACCGTCGGCGATCGCGGTGGTGAGCGGTTCGCCCAGCGGGGCGGTCTGCATCATCTGCAGCCGCACGCGCCGCACCGGCAGTTCGCCCGCCAGCTCGCGGGTGAGCCCGGAGTGCGCCGCGCCGGGGCAGTGGATGACAAGGTCGGCCTCGTGGCGTCGACCGTGATCGTCGACGACGACCGCGCCGGAACCGGTGTCGAGGACCGAGCGCGCCTCGGTGCCCGCGTGGAAGGTGTAGCGACCGGACGCGGCCATGTGGGCGCGCAGCGCGGGCAGCGCCTGGCGCGACTCCACTGCGGCATCGGTCGAGCAGTGCAGGCCCGCGAGGTACTTGCCGCGCACCGCCGGGTTGATCGCGCGCACCTGGTCGGGGTCGAGCAGGGTGAACCCGCGCGCCTCGGCGGATTCGCCCGCGGCCGCGGCCTCGGCGACGGCGAGTTCGGCGGGGGTACGCACCAGCGTGATCGAGCCGGCGGGCCGGAAGCCGACACCGGCGACCCGGCCGCCGATCTCCTCCCACAGCTCGCGCGAGCGCAGCGTCAGCGCGAGTTCGTTCGCCGACCGGCCCGAAACCCAGACCAGGCCGAAGTTGCGAACCGTCGCGCCGCGCGCTTCGCGTTCGCGCTCGAGGTGCACGACCTCGTGTCCCCTGGCTATCGCCGCCCAGGCGTGTGCGGTGCCGAGAATCCCGCCACCGATGATGACCAATCGCATGCCACCGATAGTGGCAAATGGTCTAGACCGATAGGTGTGGGCAGCGAGAACGGTAAGTTAATTTTTGGTATAGACCAATCCGGGTAGGCTGGGCGGCATGGATTCGCCACAGACCACCCGGGTTCCGAAGGTGTTCCTGGTTCGCACCGAAATCGATCTGCTCCTGGCCGATCTCACCGAGGGCGACCCGGTGCCCTCCGAACGCGACCTCGCCACCCGCTTCGGCGTCGCCCGCGAAACCGTGCGGCAGGCACTGCGAGAACTACTGGTGGAAGGCAGGATTCGGCGCCAGGGCCGGGGCACTGTGATCTCGCGCCCCAAACTCACGCAGCCGCTGTCACTGCGCTCGTACACCGAAGGGGCGATCAGTCTCGGCCGCACCCCCGGCCGCATCCTGGTCGCGTGGGAGGACGTCGCCGCGGACGCGGCGACGGCCACCGACCTCGAGGTGGAGTTGGGCACCCCGGTGATGCACCTGGAGCGGGTGCTGCTCGCCGACGGCGAACGCGTCGGACTGGAGAGCACCTACCTGCCGCTGCGTCGTTTCGCCGCCCTGCGCGGCAGCTATGACCCCACCACGTCGCTGTACGCCGCGATTCGCGCCGCCGGCGTCGAACTCGCCGGTGCGCGCGAACGCATCGAAACCGTGCTCGCCGCCCCGAGAGAGGCGGGTCTGCTCGAATGCACCACCGCGCTACCGATGTTGCTGCTGCATCGGCGCAGCGTCGACGCCGATGGCGCACCCATCGAACGGGTGCGCTCGCTCTACCGTGGCGACCGCATCGCCTTCGAGGCGAGACTGTCACCGGAGCCGGCATAGCCGCCTACTGCTCGGGCAGCCTTCGCCGCCCACCGGTCACATCGGTGACCAGATCTGTGTAGCCGTCCACAAGCTCGGCGAGGTGGTACCAGTGCTTGTGGGTGTTGTCGCTTCGCGCGCCGTCGATGTCGATGGCCTGGTTGGCATCCACCCAGCTACGCGCCATCCGGTCGACGACCGCGCCGAGACTCTCGGTGTGCAGCGAGGCGCCGTTGCGATGCAACGGGATCTCCTGGACACACCAGTCGTTGATGTCGTCGACGAGTTCACTACGACGGCAATCGATCTCGGCGATCAATGCCGTATCACGCACCTGCCCCCGACGTTCGTGCAGTTCAGCGAGTGCGTGCGCTGACCGCAACAATTCCCGATCTTGAAACCGCCGCCCCTGAAATGCACACAACAATTGTGGGGCAGTGGGCAGTAGCCCCATCACCGGCGCGCTCATCGCACTGCCCCGAATTCACCCGACACCCAAGATTTGTCTACCAACATGATTGGCTCTCGATTCGGTTATCCCGGTCATCTGTTTGGATTGTTCGCAACCAGGCTAACTGGATCATGCTCGCTCAGAAGACGAAACGCAAGATTGCGTTATCACTCCTGCAGTAAACCCACCCTGACAGAACCAGCGGTCACATGCGCAGCGCCGCACCGTCTTCCGGCGTGGCGCGCAGACTCGCCGTTGACAACATCGGCCTCGAAACCGTCGTCTTCGCCGAACGCATGACAGAGTGGCCTTGCAGCGCAATAATGCGTTTCATGGCAGGCAAGCGCACAACCCTGACCGTCCGGCTCCGCAGGCTCGCGGCCATGCTGCGCGAGTTGCGCGAAAGCGCCCAGTTGAGCAAGGAAGACGTCAGCGCGCGAACCGGAATCAACGTCACCACGCTGTACCGGATCGAAATGGCGCAGGCCCGCCCACAACGTCGCACTCTCGGCGCCATGCTCGACCTGTATCAGGTCGACGACAAAATGCGCGAGGAAGCACTCAGCCTGCTGACCGACGCGCTGAAACCCGGCATGTCACGCCCCTACGAAGGCGCGGTGTCGGAGGTGTACGCGAATTACATCAACTTCGAGGCGGAAGCATTGTCGGCCAGGCAATACCAGACCTCGA
>NZ_BDAX01000009.1 GCF_001612665.1 Nocardia alba NBRC 108234
TGCCACGTCTGGACGCCTCGGTGATGGAGAGCAGGGCGCAGGCGCGCATGGATCGCGCCATCAACCTGACCAAGGACGACCCGCTGGAACTGTGGGTCGTGATGGACGAGGCGGCGATCCGCAGGGTGGTCGGCGGAGCGGCCACGATGGCGGGCCAGCTCGACCGGCTCCTCGACGAGACCAAGCGCAAGAACGTGATCCTGCAGGTGCTTCCGTTCGACGCGGGCGCGCACCCCGGCATGGCCGGCTCGTTCACGCTGCTCGACTTCCGCAATCCCGTCGACCCCGAACTGGTGTACGTGGAGAGCATGTCCGTGCACGACCTGGTCGAGGGGCACTCCGAGATCCGCCGATTCGGCGTGATCTTCGACCAGCTCCGGGCCATGGCGTTGAGTCCACGCGATTCGGCGAAGCTGATCACCGAGGCCAGGGACGCGATCACCCGGTCCGCGTCCGGTCAGTAGCGGCTGGCGCGGCGGAAGCCGATCGCGGCGGGAACGGCGAAGACCGCGATAGCGCCGAGCGACCATGCCAGGGTGGCCAGCAGCGGCCCGCGCACCGGCCCGCCGAGCGAGAGTCCGCGCATGGTGTCGATGGCGTGTGTGAGTGGGTTGTGCTCCACGATCGGGCGCGCCCAACCGGGGTAGGCGGCGAGCGGGACGAACCCGGTACTGAAGAACATCAACAACGACGATCCCAGCGAAACGAACTCCACCAGAGCGGCTTTCGCGGTGTACACCGCCAGTGCGGTGACCATCGTCGCGAAGCCGAGTCCGTACAGCACCGGGATGGCGAACAGGGCGATCGCGGCGAACAGACCCTGGGTGAAGCGGAATCCGAGTACGACGCCGACCGCGAAGATCACCAGCGTGCACACCAGGATCCGGACGCCTTCGGCAACGACGCGCGAGAGCAGCCCCGAGGCGCGATGGACCGGCAGTACCCAGAACCGGGCGAGCAGTCCCGCATCGCGCTCGCGGCCGAGGGTGACGGCACCGGCCAGCGAACCCGACATCACCCCGACCAGCGAGACCATCGGCACCGAACCGTAGAGGGCGTCGGCGCCCGCGAACGACGACACCTGTTTGCCCAGTACCGCGTTGAGCATCACCAGCAGCAGGGCGGGGAAGAACAGCGCCTGCATCATCGTCAAGGGGTCTCGACCCCAGCGGGTCAGCAGCCGCCGGGTCTGGATCAGCGTCTGCGGCGCCAGCATGCGCAGCGACTCGGTGTGCCGGGCGAGGGCAGGCAGTGGGATGGTTGTCATGCCGACCTCCGGGCGGCGTGGCGCCAGGACAGGCCGCCGCAGACCACCAGAATGCCGAGCGCCCAGGCCAGCCCGGGGCCCAGCGTCGCGAGATCGACCGCGCCCGCGTCGCCGGTGGAATCGCCCGCCAGCGCGCGCAGGCCGTCGACGAACTGGGAGACGGGCTGGTTGCGGGCGAAACCCTGGATCCAGCCGGGGAATTGGCTCGCGGGCGCGAAGCCCGTCGACACCATGCCGAAGATCAACTGGGGCAGCACCAGGATCTGGGTGGTGGCCTCGGGACTGGCCGACATACTGCCGAGCAGATCGGCGCCGCAGCACAGGGCGGTCGCGATCAGCAGGGAGAACGCGAGGAAACCGACAGTGTGCCACCAGCTTCCGTAGAAGCGGAAACCGATGACGGCACCGCACACGAGCGCGGCGGCGACCGAGATCACCGCACGGTGGGCGGCCATGGTGATTCTGGCCGCGAACGGAACCCACCGTGGCATCGGCAGGGTCGCGAACCGGGCATCGAGTCCGTCGCGGGCATCGGTGGCGGCGCGGAAAGCGGCCGTGATGGCGCAGAACGCCACCGCCTGCATGACGATCATCGGCATCAGGAACTGGGCGTAGCTGCTCAGGCCGTGGCCGTAGACGGTCATCACCAGATCGAGCGGGACATAGAAGCCGAGAGTGAACACCGCGGGGGCGAGCAGGGCGGTGAAGATCTCACCGGTGCGCCAGGCCGGGCGGATCAGCCGTCGCGCGAGCACCCACCACTGGGCGAACACGACCGTCGGCGCGCGATCTGTAGCGAACTCGTCGGCGGTCTGCACGTCCCCATCGTGGTCGATGGGCCGTGTGGCGCCGGGGAACCCGGTCAGCATGTCGTGCGCGCCGAGAGTGGGGTGGTGGCCAGGATTCGAGCGATCTCGGGAAGGACGTCGGGTGCGGTGAGTTCGTCCGGAGTGGCGTCGAGGACGAAGCCGGTGACCGCGCCCTCGACATAGGGACGCCAACCGCGCACCGTGGCGCCGGGGTCGAGGCGATCGGCGCCGCCGGGCGCACGACCCGGGATACACACGGTGAGGTCGCCGGGCAGCCACGAGGGGCGGTGGCCGGACACCATGCGGGCGGCGGTGGCGCTCAGGGCGGCGAGGTGGTCGAGATCCTCGCCGGTGACGTCGAGCGTTCCCGCCATGGCGGCGTTGATCGCGGTCGCGTCGGCCGCGGTGTCGACACCGAGCAACGTGGCGACACGGTCGGCCGCCAGCGGCGCGGGGGCAGGTGCCTCGGGGTCGGCAGCGAGAAGGACGACGCGAACCTGCTCGCCTGCCGCGCGGAGCCGGACCGCGACCTCATGGGCGACGAAGCCGCCCGCGGACCACCCCAGCAGCTGATATGGGCCGTGCGGGGCGAGGCGGCGGATCTCGGCGAGATAGCCGGCGGCGTAGTCGCGGATCGTGCGCGGTCGCGCGCTCGCCTGCAGTCCGTAGATCGGGACCCGTGGGTCGAGGTGAGCGACCAGGCCCGCGTAGTTCCAGGCCAGGATCGCCTCCCCGGCCAGGCAGAACAGGGGCGCGCCGTCGACGTAGGTGGAGTGCGGGCGGATCGGCAGCACGACGGCTGTCGCCGCGGACTCGGCGCGCTCGGCCTCGACCGAGTCCGCGGAACAGGAATCGGGCTGATCAGCGGTCCACCCGCAGGCGGACGGATCATCACGACTGTTCACAACAAATGATAGATCGCGCGAAACCCTCAGCAGCCCAGTACTTTCGGGGGCTTTCGCCGTAGACCGACCGCGCATCCGAACTCCTTCGCCGACCCGACCACAGATGGTGTGCGTTCCACTGTCGCGCGGGAAGGCCCCGATCCCCCACCAACCCCGGGGACCGGTCTCGCCCACCAAGGGGGCGGCGAATACACCCAAGGTGTCAATACATGTGCGCGGGCAGACTGCGCGAACCCGACCACAGATCGTCGATCAGGCGCTCGTAACTGTCGGCGAGGTGATCGAGGCGGACCCATTCGTCGTCGCGGAGCGACTCGGGGATGCCTGCCGGGGCGATGAAAGCCTGCGAACTGTGCTCGGCGAGGCGATCGACCAAGCCACCGAGGGTTTCGCAGTGTTCGTCGGCCGCGGCGTGCGGAATGGGCGCGGCGAGAATGACCCAGCGATCGATCGAACGCATCAACTGGGCGCGGCGCCGGTCGATGCGCTCGGACTCACTCCGCGCGGTGCCTGCCCGCAACTGGTGCAGCAGCGCCAGCTCCCCGGCGGCGTGCAGGATGGGGTGGTCATCGTGTGGCAAACCATGGAACGCCGCAAGCAGGACGTCCCGACCGGGCAGCATCGACTCTCGTGGCGCAGGGCGCATTCACCGCTCCCCCGCCGAACCGACCACGTCAACGCGCGAAATTCTCATCTGGCACACCTCCGGCTCGGGTACGGCACCCCGGTGGAGGCACCGTCGCGTGCGCACGCAACACGTCGGGTGGATACCGATCCGTGTCCACCCGGCAACCATCGCGCCACCCACTGTCCCCTACAACTGCCCGTCGACGGAAGCGAATGGACACCGGACATCGAAATTGTCCGCTTCGCCGCCCCGTGTCCGCCGCGCCCTCGCCGCCCTACTGCACGCGCAGACTGCCGAAGAGACCGTCCTTCTCGTCTTCGGGACCCGCCGTGAAGTAGAGGGCGTTCGCGTCGCCGAGACTTTCGCCGTTGCCGAACATCAATGCCCGCAGGCCCTCGATCTCGACCGGCTTCGCCTGACTGTCGCGCAGGTAGTCGACGAAGGTACCGGTGGTGTCGTCGTAGGCCAGGACCCGGCCGAGGCCGGCGAAGTTGCCGATCAGCAGTTTGCCCGACAGCGCACCGAAGTTCGACGGTGCGATCGCCACGCCCCACGGCGCGTTGAGCCTGCCGCCGTCGTCGATGATGCGAACCAGTTTGCCCGCGCCGTCGAACTCGGCGACCTTGCCCCGGTCCGGCTTACCGTGCGAATCGCGGTCCTTGTCGGCGTCGAGGGCGACTTCCTCGGCCTTGTCGAAGGCCTTCGGATCCTTGTCGTCGGGCCCGGTGACGGCGTAGGACACGAACACTCGGCTACCGAGGGTGGTGATGTTGAACGGCGCCGGATCGCCGGGCCTTGCCTTCTTGCCCTTCTCGGGCGAGGACGCGTCGATCACCTCGCCGGTGGCGAACGGGTTGGCGAACCCGGTGGTCGCGACCGGCTGCCAGAACTTGTCGAAGGTGCGGACCTGCGGGTCGGCGCCGAAATCGGCGGCCAGCAGCTTGTCACCCGTTGGGGCCAGCGCGATTCCGAAGAAGGCCATGCCCTGCGCCGAGCCGTCGAACACCTGGTTCGCGCCACCGTCGCGCCGCACGATCGCACCGTCGGGCGCCTGCTCGGTCCAGGCCGACAGCTTGCCCGAATCGGTGGCGAAGATGACGCGCGAGGAACCGCCGAGCGGGATCGGCATACCGTCCACATCGACCCACTGGTCGCGCACCGCGAACAGGTCCGAGGTGATCGGCGCCGGGTTGAACACGACGCCGGTGACCTTGCCGATGCTCTTATCGGAGGTGTCGGCGTCGGCACCGGGAATCCCGACGAGCTTGAGCTGGTCCTGGGTCAGCTTCCCCAGCTTGGGATCCGAGGACGACTGCACATCGCCGAGGAACTGGAACGACTTACCGCCCGCACCGACCCAGAAATGCCCACCCGCGCCCTTCGGCCCCGCGGCCAGCCCCCACGCATCGACCATGCCGGGCAACGTGAACTGGGCGTGATAGGAGTCTTTGTCCGCGGCGAGGTTGGTCTGGCCGTAGCGATTGCCGTCCAGCGCGGTGACGTCGTCGGTCGAAGGCTCGGTGTTCGAGCACGCCACGGCGAGCAGCACTGCCGCGCCGAGTACCGCGCCGCGCACCAGCCCGGACCGCATCCGGCGAGCGCCCCTCACATGTCCGTTCACGTTCTTGTCCTTTCGCGACCTTCCGCCGGACGGCGTTCAGGCGACGCTGACCTTATCGCGGCTGATGTGGCGGTGTGCCGCGACCGTCACAGGAACCTCGGGGCTACGCTGTCGGCCGTGGTCGAACCTTCCCCCAACATCGCCCCGCACCCCGACATCGCCGCCCTGGCACCACTACTCGGCACCTGGCGCGGCCGGGGCACGGGCGAATACCCGACCATCGAATCCTTCGACTACCTCGAGGAGATCGCCTTCGGACACGTGGGCAAACCGTTCCTCGCCTACACGCAGCGGACCAGGGCCGGCTCCGACGGCAGGCCGCTGCACGCCGAGACCGGCTACCTGCGCAGTCCGGCGCCCGGACGGGTGGAACTGATCCTCGCCCACCCGACCGGAATCACCGAGATCTGCGAGGGCACGATCACCGAAACCGTGGACGGAATTCGCCTGGAATTGAACTCCACGAATATCGGCCTGAGCGAATCGGCAAAGCCGGTTACCGCGGTAGGCCGCTCATTCCATGTCACCGGCGACACCATCGAGTACACGTTGCGTATGGCGGCGGTCGGCGAATCTTTGCAGCATCATCTGGCGGCGACACTGCAACGCGGATGAGTCATCGGCGATTCGTTTACATCGCCGGATAGGCTGTGATCAGCACCTTTATCGGATCGGAACCGATAATTCATCTTTTCATCACGACCGAATAGCGGTTGTGTTCGAACACGCCCGCACATAGGGCAACAATTGCGTTTCGCTTGCTGACGCCGCCTGTTGCCGCAGTAACCGCCGTTCTACGGTTGCGTATCAGCAAATCCTCAGAAATCGAACAGGTTGCCCCGCGAACACGTCGAAACCCTGAATGAGGGAGACGAACCATGAGGCGCTCTACCTTGATCTTGACCACTGCGGGGATGATCCTCGGCGGCGCGGCCGCCATCGACGTCCTCGACAGCGCGGCCACCGCCGCGCCGGAACCCGTTGCCAGCTACAACGTGCTGCACGACACCGCGTCATCCCACACCGACAGCACATCGCTCGCGGTGGTGCGGGGTCTGCTGGCGACCGAGAACGCCAACTGACCCGACACCATCACGAATCGAAGTCTGTCACTGCCTCGCCCGTCCGATCGGCGTGTCAATAGCCGGGGGGCAGCGCGGCGAACATATCCCGGGTAACGGCCACCGCGTTGTCGGAACTGCCGCCCTTCACCAGCAATGTCGCAAACGCGATATCCCCGCGATAGCCGACGAACCACGAATGCGATCCACCGTCGACCTCGGCCTCGCCGGTCTTGCCATAGACCTCGCCCTGATCTCTGATGCGTTCGGCCGTACCGCCGGTGACCACCATGCGCATCATCGAACGCAGGCCCTCGACCACGTCCGGCGCGATCGCGGGCCGATCCCCGGTGACCTCCGTCGGCCTGCCCGCGATCAGATACGGCACCGGTGCGGCGCCGTTGGCTACCGTCGCGGCCATCACCGCCATCCCGAACGGGCTCACCACCACGCGGCCCTGCCCGATGCCGTCCTCTGCGCGCTGCACCAGCGCGTCGGCCTTCGGCACCGACCCCGACATCGTCGGCAGGCCTTCGACCCGGTAGTCCTGCCCGACGCCCAGGCGCGCCGCGGCCTGCGTGAGCGCGTCGGGTTCGAGCTTGCTGGCCAGTCTGGCGAAGGTGGTGTTGCACGACCGCTCGTAGGCGGTGGCCATCGGTACGTCACCGACGGAGAACATGTTGTAGTTGGGAATGGTGCGTTCGCCGATGATGGTGCTGCTCGGACAGGGCAGCACGGTCTCCGGCGTGGCCAGCCCGGAAGCCATCGCCGCCGACGCGGTGACCGTCTTGAAGATCGAGCCCGGCGGATACTGTCCGCTGGTGGCGACCGGGCCGTCGCGGTCGGCGTACTTGTTCTGCGCCACCGCGAGGATCGCACCGGTCGACGGGCGGAGCACCACCATCATGGCCCGCTCGGTGCGCAGGTCCACCGCCTGCTGGGCGGAATTCTGCACGAACCGGTCGATGCTCAGCGCGAACGACGGCGCGGGTTCGGCCGCCTCCTCGTGCAACACATCGAGATCGGCGCCGTCGGCATTGCGGGTGACCACGCTCCAGCCCGCCTTCCCGTCGACCTCGGCGATCACCGTCTTGCGGACCTGGGTGAGCAGGTCGGGCGCGAATTTGCGGTCGGTGGGCACCATGTCCCACTCCTGGGTCAGCGTCACGCCCGGCAGCCCGATCAGCTCGCCGCCGATGGTCTCGGCCTCGTACTCGTTGAGCAGGATCACGGTGTGCGCGCCGTCGGTCTTGCGCGCCACGGCGAGGATGGACTGCGGGGTATAGGCGACCGGGTCGATGCGGCTCAGCGCCGCGGCGAGCGTACCGGCGACGCGGGTCGGGTCGGGGGCGTCCGCCACGGTGAACTTCACTCGTGAGACCTTGCCCGGGACCAGCACATCGCTGCCCGCCGCCTCGTTGACCCTGGCGCGTGGGGCGGGCCGGGTGCGCAACTCCATACTCTGGGTGTCACCGAGTTGGGGGTGGATGTCGGCGGAGCTCCAGCGAACCAGCCAGCGCCCATCGCTGCGGCCCATCTGCAATTCACCGGAGTAGGTCCACTGACGCCCCTTGGGCAGGGTCCACTCGTAGGTGTAGTCGACCGTCGCGGTGTCGCCGGTGACGCGTGCGTCGCCGGTGCGGATCGACAACTTCTCCGCCTGCAAGGCCTGCCACGTCGAAGTCAGTGCCGCCGTGGCCTTCTCAGGGGCGGTGGTCAGCGCCGCGGCCGCGGCGAGATCACGTTCGGCGAACGCCGCGGCGAAGGCGTCGGCGGCGGGCACCGGTCCCTGGGCACCGGCAGAACAGGCGGTCGCCGCGACAGCGAGGGCGGCCACCGCGCACGTGGTGAGCATCCGTGTCCTCATCGGCACCGATGGTAGCGGCGAAAAGCCGCCTCACCTCGACGCCACGCGCCAAAGTTTCAGTCCACCAGGACGGTTGCGAAGGTAGCGATCTGGCGGAACCCCACCCGGCTGTAGGCGCTGCGGGCGACCCGGTTGTAGTCGTTGACGTAGAGGCTCGCCGTACGACCGGTTGCCACAACAGCATTGGCGACCGAGGCGGTCCCGGCGGTGCCCACCCCGGCACCCCGGAATTCGGGATGCACCCACACGCCCTGGATCTGGCCGGTTCGCCGCGACAGGGCACCGATCTCGGCTTTGTACACGACCTCACCGTCCTCGAAACGTGCCCAGGCCCTACCGGATTCGATGAGACTGGTGATCCGCCGTCGATAGCCGCGCCCACCGTCGCCCGCGCGCGGGTCGATGCCGACCTCCTCGATGAACATGGCGATCGCGGCGGTCAGGTAGCGGTCGATCTCGTCGGGGCGCACGCGGCGCACTCCCCCATCCGCGCGCGCGGCGGCGGGCTTGGCCAGCGCCAGCAGCGGCTGATCAGCACGTAGCTCTCTGGCCGGACCCCAGGTCGGCAGCAGCATCTCCCACAGCGGGAGGGCTAGTTCGCGCCTTCCGACCACCGAGGAACACACCCGCGGCCAACGGCCGGCCCGATCGGCGAACGCGCGCAATGCCTGCCGATCACCGCGCAGCGGCACCAGATTGGCGCCGGAGAAACACAGCGAATCGGCCGGTCCGCCGCGGCTCCACAGCTCGCCGGCACCGGTCCGGGAGTCGATCCCGAATTCCTGGACCCGGGCGGCGATCATGCACGACGCCACCGGGTCGGTATCGAGGACGCGCAGCACCTCACCGAGATCTCGCACGGCCACCGGGCGCGCGGGAGCGGTTTTGGACCGTCGCGTCGGCTCCAGCAGACTCCGCACGGCACCAGCCTGCCACGAAAGCACGCCGAGCGGTACGGGTCCGCCGAATCCGACGTAGGACCGTGAGGATCCCGGTTCAGCTCACGGTGACGACGGGCTCCGCGCCCGGCTGCTCGTCCATCTGCTCGGCGATGCGCATCGCCTCTTCGATCAGGGTCTCCACGATCAAATGCTCGGGCACGGTCTTGATGACCTCACCCTTGACGAAGATCTGCCCCTTGCCGTTGCCGGACGCGACCCCGAGGTCGGCCTCGCGTGCCTCGCCGGGCCCGTTCACGACGCAGCCCATCACCGCGACGCGCAGCGGCACTTCCAGGCCGTCCAGACCGGCGGCGACCGCGTCGGCCAGGGTGTACACGTCCACCTGGGCGCGGCCACACGACGGGCACGACACGATCTCGAGCTTGCGCGGACGCAGGTTCAGCGACTGCAGGATCTGGCCGCCGACCTTGATCTCCTCGGCGGGCGGAGCCGAGAGCGACACCCGGATCGTGTCGCCGATGCCCTCGCTGAGCAGCGCGCCGAAGGCGACCGCGGACTTGATCGTGCCCTGGAACGCCGGGCCCGCCTCGGTGACGCCGAGGTGCAGCGGGTAGTCGCTGCGCGCGGCGAGCTGGCGGTAGGCCTCGACCATGATCACCGGGTCGTTGTGCTTGACCGAGATCTTGATGTCGCCGAAGCCGTGCTCCTCGAACAGACTCGCCTCCCACAGCGCCGACTCGACCAGCGCTTCCGGGGTGGCCTTGCCGTACTTCTCCAGCATCCGCTTGTCCAGCGAACCGGCGTTGACACCGATGCGGATCGGGATGCCCGCGGCGCCCGCGGCCTTGGCGACCTCGCCGACCCGGCCGTCGAATTCCTTGATGTTGCCCGGGTTGACACGGACCGCGGCGCAGCCCGCGTCGATGGCGGCGAAGATGTAGCGCGGCTGGAAGTGGATATCGGCGATCACCGGGATCTGCGACTTCTTCGCGATCGTGGCGAGCGCGTCGGCGTCTTCCTGCCGCGGACAGGCCACCCGCACGATGTCGCATCCCGAGGCGGTGAGCTCGGCGATCTGCTGCAACGTGGCGTTGATGTCGTGGGTCTTGGTGGTGGTCATCGACTGCACCGAGATCGGCGAATCGCTACCGACGCCGACATTGCCGACCGTCAGCTGGCGGGTCTTGCGCCGGGGTGCGAGAACAGCAGCGGGGGCGGCGGGCATCCCCAATCCGATTGTGCTGGTCACGTTCGGCTGCCTTCTTTCGTACGTTTCGCGGATCGACCTGGGTTGTTGAAGCCGAGTTTAGTCGCGCAGGGCAACCGGGCGCCCTGTGAGGGCCACCTCACCGGCTGGAATCGATATCTGATGGATCGCAGTGCGTTCACGGACCGAGCGTGATCGGGTTGACGATATCGGCGGCCAAGGTCAGCAGCATGAACGCGCCACCGAGCACCACCGCCACATAGGTGATCGGCAGGAGTTTGAGGTAGTCGACGGGGCCCGCGGGCGCCTTGCCGCGCCAGCCACGGATCGTGTCGCGGACCTTCTCGTAGAGCACCACCGCGATATGGCCGCCGTCCAGCGGCAGCAATGGCAGCAGATTGAACGCTCCGAGGAAGAAGTTCAGACTGGCCAGCACCAGGATGAACATGCCCCACAGGCCACGCTCGGCGGTCTCGCCACCGATACGACTGGCGCCGTAGACGCTCACCGGGGTCTCCGGGTCACGCTCACCGCCGGTGACGGCCTCCCACAGCGCCGACACCTTCTGCGGCATCTTCGCCAGCGACTTCACCGTCTCGACGAAGAAGTCGCCGGTGAACGAGATGGTGGCGGGAATCGCCGCGAGCGGGCCGTACTGCTTCGGCGGCGCGAAGGCGGCGGGACCGACACCGACCGCACTCACCTCGCGGCTCGCGCCCTCCTTCGGCGACCGCATCACTCGCTCGGGAGTCACCGACACGGTCAGCGTCCGACCAGCGCGTTCGATCGTGTACGTGAAGGTGCCGGTCTGCTTCTGGGTTTCGGCCTGGAATTGCGCCCAGGTCTCCACCTCGACGCCGTTCACGGCCTTGACCACATCGCCGGGCTGCAATCCCGCACGCTGCGCGGGTCCTGTTCCGGTACACGGCGCCAACTTCTTGTCCGGGGTCTCCTGGGCGACGCAGCTCATCGCACCCAACTCGGTGGCCGGCGGCTGCTCGAGCTGGGGCAGACCCCAGCCGACCGCCAGGATCACCAGCAGGATGAACCCGAGCAGGAAGTTCATGCCGATGCCGCCGAACATCACGACCAGACGCTTCCAGGTCGACTGGCGATACATCGCCCGGTCGACCTCCTCCGGTTCGAGTTCGTCGAGCGCCGTCATGCCCGCGATATCGCAGAAGCCGCCCAGCGGCAGCGCCTTGAGCCCGTACTCGGTCTCGCCGCGACGGAACGAGAACACCTTCGGCCCGAAGCCGATGAAGTAGCGGCGCACCTTCATGCCGGTGGCCTGCGCGGTCCACATGTGCCCGCACTCGTGCAGCGCGATCGAAATCGTGATACCGAGGGCGAACAGGGCGAACCCCAACGCGAAAACCATGTGACTCCTGTGTTCTTGGCGGCTGGCGCCGCGTGTTTTCGGCCTCGTCACCCCGAATCCGAGGGGCGATACTGCGCCTTCGGCGTTACGTCTCGCCCCTCGGATCCGGGGCGGCCGAAAACGGTGGTGGTGTCGTTGTGGTCGTCAGGTCAGGGCTTTGTTTCGCCCTCGATGGTTTTCGCGGCGTACTCCCTTGCCCAGCGGTCGGCCGCGAGGACGTCGTCCAGGGTATCGGGTTCGGCGTGCCAGCGGTCGGCGGCGTCTACCGCCTGGGTGACGGTGCGCACGATGGTCGGGAAGGTGATTTTGCCGTCGAGGAACGCCTGCACCGCGACCTCGTTGGCGGCGTTGTAGACCGCGGTGACGCTGCCGCCCGCTTCGCCTGCCTGGCGGGCCAGCCGGACCGCGGGGAAGACCTCGTCGTCGACCGGTTCGAAGGTCCAGGTGGCGGCGGTGCCGAAATCGCAGGCGGCGGCCGCGCCGGGAATGCGGTCGGGCCAGCCCAGCGCCAGGGCGATGGGGAGTTTCATGTCAGGGGGGCTGGCCTGGGCCAGGGTCGAGCCGTCGGTGAAGGTGACCATCGAGTGGACGATCGACTGGGGGTGGACGGTGACGTCGATGCGGTCGTAGGGCACCCCGAAGAGCAGGTGGGTCTCGATCAGTTCCAGGCCCTTGTTCACCAGTGAGGCCGAGTTCAGGGTGTTCATCGGACCCATCGACCAGGTCGGGTGGGTCTTGGCTTCCGCGGGATTCACCGATTCGAGCATCGCGGTCGTCCAGCCGCGGAACGGGCCGCCGGACGCGGTGAGAACGAGACGATCGACCTCCTCGGCGCGACCGCCACGCAGGCATTGCGCCAGCGCCGAGTGCTCGGAATCGACGGGCACGATCTGGCCGGGCGCGGCGGCGCGGGTCACCAGGGAGCCGCCCGCGACCAAGGATTCCTTGTTCGCCAGTGCCAGCCGGGTGCCCGCCTGCAGGGTGGCCAGGGTGGGTTCGAGCCCCAGCGAACCCACCAGGGCATTGAGCACGACATCGGCATCGGTGCGGCGGACCAATTCGGTCACGGCGGAAGGGCCGCCGAGCGCCAACCCGAGCGCCTGTGCGGCGGCGGGGTCGGCGACGGCGACATTGCGAGTGCCGGTGGCCGTCATCTGCGCGGCGAGCAGGGCGGGATTGCCGCCGCGAGCCGCCAGTCCGACCACCTCGAAGCGATCGGGGTTGGCGGCGATCACCTCTAGCGCCTGGGTACCGATCGAACCGGTACTGCCGAGAAGCAGCACCTTTACCCGATCGGTGGACGGGGAACTGTCGTGCGCGGCACGCGTTGCGGGGTGGGACACGGGCCCATTGTGGCAGGGCTGCTGGCTACGACGGACGGTCGTATGCCACGATATGCTCACTCGCCCAACCTGAACTCGAGCCCTAAGGAGCGATCGTGGCAGCCACGGACCTCGACAAAGCCAGCACCGAGCGTGCCGTCGCCACCAGCGTCGACCCCGCCGAGGTGCCCTCGGCGGAATGGGGCTGGAGCGGTGAGTCGCGTAAGACCTTCCGCATCGCGGCGTGGTTCGTCATCGTGGCCCTGCTCGCGATGACCATCGGCAACCACAAGGGTCACGTCGAGGACATCTTCCTCGTCGGCCTGGCCGCGCTGATGGCGCTAATCCTGATCGTCGACTCGCTCACCCGGCGGATGCCGAAGTAGTCCCTCGACGACAACTACGTCCACGCCTGCGGCAATCACCACGCGCCGCAGGCGTTTTCGTGTCTCAGCGGCCGCGCCGGGCCGGTTTGCGGCCGCGCGCGACCGGCTTCTTCGGTGCCGGTTTCTTCACCGCGGGCTTCTTCGCCGCGGGTTTGCGCGCGGGCGCCTCGCCCCGCTGTTGCGGTTCCGCGCCGCCGCGCGAGCTGTTGGCCGAACGGCCGCGCACGATGCCGACGAACTCCTCGAGCAGCTCGCTGTCGGTCCCGGCGGGCCACGCCAGCGCGATCTCGGTGAACTCGGTGTCGCTGACCGGGCGGTAGACCAGATCGCGGCGGTGATGCAGGCGCGCGATCGACTGCGGCATGATCGCCGCGCCGCCGACGGCGGCGACCAGGGCGAGCGTGTCGACGGCCTGATCGAGATCGGCGGCATCCTGGATCGTCTCGTCGGCCAGATCCGCCGGGCTGATCGTCGCGAGCAGTGACAGCGCGTCGTCCTTCTGCACGACCGCGACCGGCGTCTCCTGCCACAGCGGGATCGCGCTGGTCGTGGTCCGGTCGATCGGAAGTCGGACGAAGCACAGGTCGACGCGCCCCTCCCGCAGCACCGACTCCTGCTCGCCCTGCGCGACGCCGACGATCTCGAGTGGGTGCTCCGGTAGCCGCTCGCCCCAGATTCGTGCCCACTTCGACACCGTCACCCCCGGCACGAACCCCACCCGCAGGCTCGCGGGCGCGTCGGGCTTGTGCTCTCGTTCGGCCTGTTCCCGGGCGCGGATCAGGTCCCTGGCCCGCGCGAGCAGCGCGGCGCCGTCGTCGCTGAGCTGAGTGGGCGAGGCACCGGGAACGAACACCCGGGTGCCCAGTTCTTCCTCCAGCTCGATCACGGTGGCGCTCAGCGCCTGCCGCGGGATTCGCAGCGCCTTGGCGGCGCGCGCGAAGTGCAACTCCTCGGCGACAGCGACGAAACGACGCAACCGGTCGAGGTCGATGGAGTCGGCGGCGGTGACGTCGAAGTCGCTCATTCTGACCAGAATATGGCACCCGCCGATCGGGACGACGAGCCGATCAGAGGTTGGCCAGCAGCGCGATCACGCCGGCGATCACGATGACGACGACGAGCAGGACCGCGTAGACGCCCAACGCCGAACCCCAGCCACCCCGTTGCGGCGGCGGAGTCGGTATCGGGGCCGGTCGTTGCTGCCAGTACTGCGGGGTCGGCGCGTACTGCGGCTGCGGCATCCGTGGGGGCATCAGCGCGGGGTTGTACTGCGGAATGGGAGTGCCCGTCGAGCTCACCGGGCGCATGGGCTGCATGCCGACGAACGGCTGCGCGTGCGCCCCCGAGGTCGGCCGGGCGATCGGGCGGGCGCCGGTGGTTCCGGTGCGCACCGCGCGCTGGGCGGCCTCGACGAACTCCTCGCACGAGGTGAACCTGTCGGCAGGCCGCTTGGCCAGCGCACGCGCCATCACGGCATCGAGCACCGGCGGCAGGCCCGCGCGACGTGGGCTGATCGGGGGCGGCGGCGCCTGCAGGTGACCGGTGATGACCGCGGCCGGGCTGGTCGACTCGTAGGGTGCGCTGCCCGTCAGCAGCGTGAACAGGGTGCACGCGAGGGAGTACTGGTCCGCGCGGTGATCGAGTGCGGCGCCGGTGAGCTGCTCGGGCGCGGCGTAGGCCAGCGTGGCGGTGAACGACCCGGTCTCGGTCAGATGACCGGAATCGTCGCGAAGGCGCGCGATGCCGAAGTCGGTGAGATACACCCGCTCCTGGCTGCTGGACCGGGCCAGCAGGATATTGGCGGGCTTGACGTCGCGGTGCAGCACGCCGGCCCGATGCGCGTAGTCGAGCGCGGCGGCGGTCTCACCGATGATCTGTAGCGCCCGGTCCGGCGGCAGCGAGTGTGGATCCAGCGAGGAGGCATCGATCCCGTCGATGTACTGCATGCTGATCCACAGTTGATCGCCCTCGACGCCGCGATCGAACACGGTCACGATATTGGGGTGATCGAGCTGGGCGACCAGGTCGGCTTCCCGTTCGAACCTGGCCCGGATCTCCTTGTCGGAGAACAACTCCCGATTCAGCAGTTTGAGCGCCGTCCATCGGGGCAGCCGCGGATGCCTGGCCAGATACACCGACCCCATCCCGCCCTGACCCAGCTGCCGATCGATCGTGTATCCGGCGAACACCGTCCCGTCAGAAACCACTCTGACCCCCGAATCTCGCTCTTCGTCCGACGGCCTGGACACTACCAAACGGCGTGGACCAGCGAACGGGCCGACTGACCACGGTGTACCTCGCGAGGTGTGGATGCCGGGTCCGGGAAACCACCACCCCACCGCTGCCGTCCGATCGCGCACCCGGCGGGGATCACTGCTCCACGCGCACACCCATCGACCGCGCCGTGCCGGCGACGATGCGCATCGCCGCCTCCACATCGGTGGTGTTCAGGTCGGGAAGTTTGCGGATCGCGATGCGGCGCAGTTGGTCCCGGCTGATCGCCCCGACCGGTTTGTGCCCGGCCTGCGGGGAGCCGGGGTGGCCGAGAGCCTGACGAATCAAGGACGCGGTCGGTGGGGTCTTCAGCCGCATGGTCCACCGCTTGCGGGCGTCGATCGTGATGACGGCCGGAATGATCTCGCCACGCCGATCGGCCGTGGCGGCGTCGTATCGTCGTTTGACCTCGAAGGGCGCGACGCCCGTCGGACCGAGCATCTTGCCGAGGATCATCAGCGAGGCATTGCCCGCTTCGAGCTCGAGAGTGACTGTGACAGAGGCTGTTTCGCGCGACATAGTCAACGATCTCGGACGCGCGCATCGTTGCGGTCCCACGACGATAACGCCTGGGCCGCAACCCGCTCGAGCGGTTCGGTTGGCTTGATTCCGATTCGCCTGTCAATCTGTGGGCGTGAAACGGGACGTTTCCGCGCGTTTGGAGGTCGCGGTCCATGCCGATTCGGTGCTGCAGTGTCAGATCGCTGTCGCCCGCCAGCCAGGACTCGACCTGATCGAGTCCATGACATGCTCGCTCGACGGCGAGTTCCTCACACCACGCGAAGTGATCGGCGCACACGGTTCCCGGATCCACGTGCTCGACGTTCGCGCGGGCACCCTCCGGATCGACTATCAAGCGACCGTCGTCGGCACCGCGGTGCTCGCACCGCCCTCCGACTACGACCTCGCGCTGTACCGACGACCGAGCCGCTACGCGGAATCGGACAAGTTGCTCGGCTTCGCGGCGGCCGAATTCGGTTACGGCATAGCCGATCCCGAGGTGGCCAACCGGGTTTCGTCGTGGATCGGCAGACGGATCACCTACGTCTCGGGCAGCAGCACACCCATCGACGGCGCGGTGGAGACGCTGCTCTCGGGCACCGGCGTCTGCCGCGACTTCTCCCATCTGATGGTCGCGCTGCTGCGCGCCGTCGGCGTCCCCGCCCGGGTCGCCGCGGTCTACGCGCCGGGCTGCGTGCCGATGGACTTCCACGCCGTCTGCGAGGCCTACATCGACGGTCGGTGGCGCACCTACGACCCGACCGGCCTCGCGCCACGCTCGAGTCTGGTACGCATCGCCACCGGGCGCGACGCCTCCGACATCGCCTTCCTGGACAACCACGGCGGCGACATCACGCTGAACCTCATGTCGGTCAAGGCCTTCGTCGCCGGCCCACTGCCCTACGACGACTTCATCACTCCGATCAGCATCGTCTGACGGCGCCGAGGGCCCTAGCCCTCGGCGGCGAGCTGACCACAGGCCGCGGCGATCTCCTGACCACGCGTATCGCGCACCGTGCACGACACACCCTGGGCGATCACCCGGCGCACGAACTCCTTCTCCACCGGCTTGGGGCTGGCGTCCCACTCGCTGCCCGGAGTCGGGTTGAGCGGAATCAGATTCACGTGCACGAGCGGACCGAGCGCCTTGTGCAGTTTCTTGCCGAGCATGTCCGCCCGCCACGGCTGGTCGTTGATATCGCGGATCAACGCGTACTCGATCGAGACGCGGCGGCCGGACTTATCGGCGTAATACCGTGCGGCGTCGAGCACTTCGGCGATGGACCAGCGATTGTTCACCGGCACCAGGGTGTCGCGCAATTCGTCGTCGGGGGTGTGCAGCGACACCGCGAGGCGCACCGACATGTCCTCGTCGGCCAGCTTGCGGATCGCGGGCGCGAGCCCGACGGTCGACACCGTCACCGACCGCTGTGAGATACCGAGCCCGTCGGGCGCGGGCGAGGTGATCCGGCGCACCGCGTTCACCACCCGCTTGTAGTTGGCCAGCGGCTCGCCCATCCCCATGAACACGATGTTGGACAGTCGGCCCGGACCACCGTGCACCGCACCGTCGCGCAGATCGGCCGCGGCGGCGCGCACCTGGTCGACGATCTCCGCGGTCGACAGGTTGCGGGTGAGCCCCGCCTGCCCGGTCGCGCAGAACGGACACGCCATCCCGCAGCCGGCCTGGCTGGAAATGCACAGCGTATTGCGGTCGGGGTAGCGCATGAGCACGCTCTCCAACAGCGTGCCGTCGTGCGCCTTCCACAGGGTCTTGCGGGTATCGCCCTCATCGCAGGCGATATTGCGTACCACCGACAGCAGCGGCGGGAACAGCGTCTCGCCGACCTTCGCGCGCACATCGGCGGGCAGGTCGGTCATCAGCGCCGGATCGGACTGCAGGCGGCCGTAGTACTGACGGGCCAACTGGTCGGCCCGGAACTTCGGCAAACCCAGCTCCTGCACCGCGGCCTTGCGTTCGTCCGAATCGAGATCGGCGAGGTGGCGCGGCGGCATGCCGCGGCGCGGGGCATCGAACACAAGGGGCAGGGAGATGGCCATAGTGCCACCATTGTCCCAAACGCCACGTCGGACCCGCCACGCCGGGCGACGTTATCGAGAAGATGCGTGCGTGAGCAATAGCGGTCGGCCATGATCGAACTATGAGTACACACGCGGAATCCGGTGCGTCACCGGCCGAGCACGACCCGCCGCCGACCGAGTCCACCGGCAAACACAGCAAGCCGACCGAACCGGTGAAACCCGCTGCCAAGCCGGTACGGGTCCCGCGCGACGCCGTGCACCGATCTCGCACCGGCTACACCTGGATCGCCCTGCTGGCCGCCGCCCTACTCGGCATCGTGCTGCTGATCTTCATCATCCAGAATCTCGACAAGGTCCGCACCAACCTGCTGTTCTGGGATTTCGAACTGCCGCTCGGCATCACCGTGTTGCTGTCGGTGATCGCGGGTGCGCTGGTGATGGGCCTGGTAGGCGGGGTGCGCATCTTGCAACTGCGTCACGCCGCCAAGAAATCGTTGTGACGGGGCGCCGATCAGAGCAGTGCGCTGAGTACCAGCCAGGAGACGAACGCCGAGGGCAGCATCGAGTCGAGGCGGTCCATGATTCCGCCGTGTCCCGGCAGTAGCGTCCCCATATCCTTGATGCCGAGTTCGCGCTTGATCTGCGACTCGATGAGGTCACCGATGGTCGCCACGGCCACCAGGCCGACACCGAGCACCACACCGATCATCGAATTCGCCTCGAGCAGCAACGTGACGGTCAGCAGACCACCGATCACGCTGAACACCAGCGAACCGCAGAATCCCTCCCACGACTTCTTCGGGCTGATCGCGGGCACCATCGGATGCCTGCCGAACAGCACACCGGCGACATAACCGCCGACATCGGAGCACACCACCAGGATCATGAAGGTGAGCACCCGCAGGTTGCCGTCGGGTTCGAGCAGCAGCAGCGTCGAGAACGAGGCCAGCAGCGGAATCCAGGCGAGGGTGAACACGGCGATCGCGGTGTCACGAAGGAAGTTCTTCGGCGCGGTGCTGAGGCCGTGGTCGAACAGCCGCCACACCATGCACACCAGCGTGGTGGCGGCGAACGCGCCGAGCACCCCACCGGCCCCCCACGGCCAGCCCAGCCAGAAGACCGCCTGTCCGCCCACCAGCAGCGGAATCCGCGGCACCAGCACATCGGCTTCGCGCAGCCGCTTGGTGACCTCCCAGCTCGCCACACCGACGCCGACTCCCGCGACCGCGATGAACACCTTCGGGACGAACAGCAGGATCGCGATCAACGACAGCCCGAGCGTCAGCCCCACGGCCAGTGCCGCCGGCAGATTCCGCCCGGCCCGCGAGGTCGGCGCGGGCGGCTGCTCGTCCTGCGGCGCGGCAGCGGTCTGCTCGACCCTGTCCGGCATGGGATCCGGTGCCGCCCCGGTGGCGGCGGCGTCTTCGGCCACGATTGTCCCGTCGCTCAACTCGTCGTTCCGTTCATCCCCCGCACGAGCGGGACTGGCGAGATCTGGCGCTCAGACCTCGAGCAGTTCGGCTTCCTTGTGCTTGACCAGCTCGTCGACCTGCGCCACGTACTTGGCGGTGGTCTTGTCGAGCTCCTTCTCGGCGCGCCCGACCTCATCCTCACCCGCTTCGCCATCCTTCTGGATGCGACCCAGTTCGTCCATCGCCTTGCGACGCACGTTGCGAATCGAGACCTTGGCGTCCTCGCCCTTGCTCTTGGCCATCTTGACCATCTCGCGGCGACGTTCCTCGGTGAGCTGTGGCACCGAGATGCGCAGGATGTCGCCGTTGTTGGTCGGGTTAACGCCCAGGTCGGAGTTGCGAATGGCGTTCTCGATCAGGCCGAGCGAGCTCTGCTCGTAGGGCTTGATCACGACCATGCGCGGCTCGGGCACGGTGATGCTCGAAACCTGGGTGATCGGGGTGAGCGAGCCGTAGTACTCGATCAGCACGCGGGTGAACATGCCCGGGTTGGCGCGACCGGTACGGATGCTGCCCAGGTCGTCCTTGGCCACCGTTACGGCTTTTTCCATCTTCTCTTCGGCATCGAAGAGCGCTTCATCAATCACGACCGAATCCTCCACAGCGTCGTCATCGTCATCGTCCGCGGGTGCGGGGTCACGACCGAACCAGGGTGCCGATGGGTTCACCGGCGACTGCGCGGGCAATATTGCCCTCGATCAACAAATTGAACACCAGCATCGGCATCTGGTTGTCCATGCAGAGACTGAAGGCAGTGGCATCGGCCACCTTCAGACCCTTCTCGATCACTTCCTTGTGAGTGATCTCGGTGAACATGCTCGCGTTCGGCTCGACGCGCGGGTCGGCGTCGAAGACACCGTCGACCGCTTTGGCCATCAGCACCACCTCGGCGCCGATTTCCAGCGCGCGCTGGGCGGCGGTGGTATCGGTGGAGAAGTAGGGCATGCCCATTCCCGCGCCGAAGATCACGACGCGCCCCTTCTCGAGGTGGCGCTTGGCGCGTAGCGGCAGGTAGGGCTCGGCGACCTGGCCCATCGTGATGGCGGTCTGCACGCGGGTGTCCACGCCCTGCTGCTGGAGGAAATCCTGGAGGGCGAGGCTGTTCATCACGGTGCCGAGCATGCCCATATAGTCGGAACGGGCCCGCTCCATACCGCGCTCCTCCAACTCGGCGCCGCGGAAGAAGTTGCCGCCGCCGATCACCACGGCCACCTGCACGCCGGTCTCGACGATCTCGGCGATCTGCTCGGCCACGGTCTGCACGACGTCGGGATCGAGGCCTACCCCGCCACCACCGAACATCTCCCCACCCAGCTTGAGCAGCACCCGGTGGTATCCAGGGCGGTCGTTACCCGGGTCGGTCATGGGTGTTCGTCTCCTTCGGCGAGGTCGAGAGCGGGGCGAGCAGGCGGCATCCATCCTGCCCTATCAGGTTGCGGCCACCCGGAAGTGGGGTCGGTCGATCCATGAGGAAAGCCCCTCCGACGCGGCATCACACCGCGCCGAAGAGGCTTTTCGTGGAGTTCAGGCGGATCAGGCCTGGCCGACCTCGAAACGAGCGAAACGCTTCACGTTCACGCCCGCGTCTTCCAGAAGCGCCTTGACGGTCTTCTTGGAGTCGGTGACGGCGGACTGCTCGAGCAGCACGACGTCCTTGAAGAAGCCGTTGACGCGGCCTTCGGTGATCTTCGCCAGCGCGGCCTCGGGCTTGCCCTCTTCGCGCGCGGTCTCCTCGGCGATGCGACGCTCGGCGTCGACGATATCGGCGGGCACCTCCTCGCGGGTCAGGTACTTGGCCTTGAGCGCGGCCACCTGCATGCCGGCGGCACGCGCGGCATCGGCGGCGCCGTCGCCGGTGCCCTCGTACTCCACCAGCACGCCGACGGCGGGCGGCAGGTCCGAAGCACGCTTGTGCAGGTAGGTGGCGACGGTGCCGTCGAAGGACACGACGCGACGCAGTTCCAGCTTCTCGCCGATCTTGGCCGACAGCGCCTGCACGGCGTCGTCAACGGTGCCGTCGGTCAGCTTGAGCGCCTTCAGACCGTCCAGGTCGGCGGGCTTGGCAGCGGCGGCCGCAGTGACGATGGCGTCGGCCAGCTGCTGGAACTCAGCGTTCTTGGCGACGAAGTCGGTCTCGCAGTTGATCTCGACCATGACGCCGTCCTTGGCGATGACCAGACCCTCGGCGGTCGCGCGCTCGGCGCGCTTGCCGACGTCCTTGGCGCCCTTGATGCGCAGCACCTCGACGGCCTTGTCGAAATCGCCGTCGGAGTCGGCCAGCGCGTTCTTGCAGTCCATCATGCCGGAGCCGGTGAGCTCCCGGAGCCGCTTCACATCAGCAGCGGTGTAGTTCGCCATATGCGGCGAGCCTCCTCGTGTGTGGGGTGCTTGAGTGTTAACACCACCTTGCCGACCGCTTCTGAATTCAGAAGGGCCGGCAAGGTGAACGTAAAGCTACCGGTCAGCTCAGAAGTCAGCCGGGGTGTGCTGCGCCGGGTCGGCCTCGGCCTCGGCCGGGGTCTCGACGGCTTCGGCTACCTCAGCGGCCGGGGTCGCCGAGGACAGGAGCTCCTGCTCCCACTCGGCCAGCGGCTCGCCTGCGCCGGCTTCGGGCTTCGCGTCGCCGGAAGCCTGGCCCGCGCGGGCCTGCACGCCCTCGGCCACCGCGGAAGCGACGACCTTGGTGAGCAGTGCGGCGGAACGGATCGCGTCGTCGTTACCCGGGATCGGGTAATCGACCAGGTCGGGGTCGCAGTTGGTATCCAGGATCGCGATGACCGGGATGTTCAGCTTGCGCGCCTCGCCGACGGCGATGTGCTCCTTGTTGGTATCGACGATCCAGATGGCCGAGGGAACCTTGGCCATGTCACGGATACCGCCGAGGGTGCGGTCCAGCTTGGTCATCTCACGCGTGAGCATGAGGATTTCCTTCTTGGTGCGACCCTCGAAGCCACCGGTCTGCTCCATCGCCTCGAGTTCTTTGAGGCGCTGCAGGCGCTTGTGCACGGTGGAGAAGTTGGTGAGCATGCCACCCAGCCAACGCTGGTTGACGTAGGGCATTCCGACGCGCAGCGCCTCGGAAGCGATCGACTCCTGGGCCTGCTTCTTGGTCCCGACGAAGAGGACGGTGCCACCGTGGGCGACAGTCTCCTTGACGAACTCGTAGGCCTTGTCGATGAAGGTCAGCGTCTGCTGCAGGTCGATGATGTAGATGCCGTTGCGGTCGGTGAAGATGAACCGCTTCATCTTCGGGTTCCACCGACGAGTCTGGTGGCCGAAGTGCGCGCCGCTGTCGAGCAGCTGCTTCATAGTTACGACAGGCATAGCCCTCGTATCTCTCTTTCGTTGCCGGTTGTCGCTGTCGATCGGTGATCGACTGCCCTGGCGCCACCGAAACCGCCGGACCCGATTCGAAGAATCCGGGACCAGCCGACGATTTCCTGTTCATCCGCTGGAGAACTCGCGCTGACCTGCCCTTGCGGACCGTCTGCATTGCGAGCGACGACCGGATGGACGAGCACGGGTGGCGCGCGAAGTCGGTCCGTGCTGTGCACACGCAATGGCTGCTGAGCACAAACCGCTTGTTCAGTCTACGCGGAGCCGGGCCAGGTCCGAAATCGGCCCTGCGCGACGACCGCCCGGATCGCGAATGAAGCACGCGATATCCACAAGGAGGAAAGTTGTCCACAATCCCGAAATCGTCGTCCCGGCGCGGTTGTCCTGCACCCAGAGTTGGGGCATGCACATGTTGACACGCACCCTGATCACCACTTTTCCGTTGCTCTGCGCGGCGGGAGTCGCTGCCGCACCGGCGGCGGCGCACCCCGACGGCGGCACTCAACCGGCACGTCGACCGCCCACCGCGGAGGTTGCACCGTCGGTCCCCCACCACCGTGACCCATCGCCGAAATGCGCTGAGGGAGGAACGTGGACAGCCGTCGTCGCGACCCACCCCTCCGAGCGGGTGGGCCAAGCGATTCGCCCGGCACAGCAGGCGGGCGCGCCCGGCACGGTGCCGATCGCGCCGCACGGGTCGAAACCGCCGTCGAACTCGCCGGGCACTCCGGCGGCAGGTCGACCGGCGGGGGACATTCCTGTCGCGGTCGTCCTCGGAGCGGCGGTAGCCGTCGAACTCCCGCCGAGGCCCTCGCCGAACGGCATGCGCGGCGCCAGCGTGCCGGGACAAATGCCGCAGCAGCCCTCCATCACCGTCCCTTGTGGTCGGGAGCCGACCGTGGTTCCCGTGATCGTGCCTCGACGCGAACTCGTTCCCGCGCCGGTTCCGGTTCAGGTGACGATCCACGATCTCGGTTCCGCGCCGGCGCGGCCGCAGGGGATCGACCAGAGCGCGGGGGCTCGGTCGGAGATCGAGGTCCTGGTCCGGGTCGGCGACGGGAGCGGGTCGGCGACGGAGTTGCCCGCGGTCGTGCGGGAGATGCTTCGATCGTTGGCGCCGCAGCACCGTGTACCGACACCGCGACCGCACCGCTGAGACCGCGGTTGTCCGGCAGCCACGACGGCGCGCTGCGGGTGACGCCGCGCCCTCGGCGAGTCGATCGCTGGCAGCTCGACCGCGGCGCGTGGTCGGCGGTGGCGAACCGTCACGAGCGCGTTCTCCTCCTCGGAAACCTGCGACCGACAGTGACACGGAGGCGGTCGGTGCTCGCGCGAGTACTGGGGATCGCCTGCTCCGTGGCGATCGTGCTCGGTGGTGCGGTGCCTGCCGATGCGGCCGAAGCGGGGCCGTTCGGCTGGCCCTTGCGACCGCGCCCGACGGTGGAGCGCCCATTCGACAAGCCGGAGCGGAATTGGCTGCCGGGGCACCGAGGGGTGGATCTGGCGGGGATAGCCGGACAGGCCGTGCTGGCGGCAGGCGAGGGCATCGTGGTGTTCGCGGGGGAAGTGGCGGGCAAACCGGTGGTGTCCATCGATCATCCGGGCGGCTTGCGCACCACCTATGAACCGGTGACGGCGCAGGTCGCGGTAGGAAGCCGGGTGGCCAGGGGCACACCCGTCGGCAAGCTGGTGGCCGGGCACGAGGGGTGTCCGGCCGCGGCCTGCCTGCACTGGGGAGCCCGCCGTGAGTCCGGTGCCCACAGCCGGCGCGAATACCTCGACCCGCTCGGACTCCTGCACGAGGTACCGGTCCGCTTGAAACCGTGGGAACCGTGATGTGACGAAACGCTCCGCCACCCCGAGACCGCGGCGGCGCGCAGCGGACGAGAATCGAGACGTGTCCGAGAAATCAGCACCTTTCACCTACCCCGAAGTGGGTGCCACTCGCGCCGTGATGCCCGAGGGGTACCACCGGTTCCGAAATCGGCGGCCGATCGGCCACGGCCGCGATCTGTTCGAGCGCGCGGCCACCCACATCCTCGACTTCGGAATACAGAAGGGCGTTGGCGCTTTTCGAAGCGCCGACACCGAAACCGCACAGCCCGGAACCGAATTGACGGTAGTTCTGCGCATCTGGCCACTCGACATCAGCGCGCCGTGCCGCGTCGTCTACGTCCTGGACGAACCCGACCGCCGGGGTTTCGCCTACGGAACGCTGCCGGGACATCCAGAAGTCGGCGAGGAGCTGTTCGCCGTCGAATACGACCCGGCCGACGACACCGTCTACGGCCTGGTCGCCGCCTTCTCCCGGCCGGGCGCCTGGTACGTCCGCCTCGGCGGACCTGTGGTCCGGTTGATCCAGCGCTGGTTCGCCCACCGGTACCTGAATACCCTGCCCACCAACAGCTGACGTAGCGCCGGGCCCGGACGGGGTGCGGATGTCAGAACAGTACGGCCAGCGCGTCGGCTTCCGCAGTCAACCGATCGCGACGGTCGATCGCACCGAGCCGGTCGTACTCGGTTGCCGCGGAACGTCTCTCATCGATCTCACGGCGAACGATCGCCTCGATCTCGACCTCGGTGAGGTCGCGGCGAGCCGCCTCGGCCGCACCGAGACCGACCGGGCTCTCCTCTACGGCGCCGGCCCGCACGTCACCGGCATCGACCGCCTCCGCGTTATCGATAGCGGCGAGCGCTGAACGTAACGCCGAGACCGCACCGGCGTCACGGGCCTTCATCGCGGGTTTCAATGCGGCACGCAACCGCTCACGCAGGGAAGTCACGTCCACCACACTATTTTCCGGCCCGGCGGGCGTCGACCGATTTCCTCCGACCATCGGGCCACCACCGCGCCAATGATCGATCCGGCGCACAAGTGATAGGTCGCGGCGTACCGAGATGCGCGGGTCGCGGTGTCGCTTGCTGAACAGCCTCCGCGCGACGGTGCGGTCCCGCGATGTGTCGCGGAGCGGCCGCGCTATCCGTTGAGCAGCACAGTGAGCACCGCGATGACGGAGACGGTCGCGACGGCGAGGGTGGTGGTCGCGACGAATCGGGCAGAGCCGCCCACATGTCCGCGATCGAGTGCGCGCCCGCGCGCCCAGCCGACTACGGCCAGGAGCAGGGCGACTGTGGCGGCGGCGAGCGGAATCGACCACCTCGGCCGACCGTCGACGGTTGCCTCGTGGGCCAGGAGCATCGCGCAGGCGGCCGCCCCGAGTGCGGTACGCCGCCAGGCCAGGGCGGTGCGCTCCATCGCCAAGGTCGGTGCGGTCACGACAGCATGACCGCCACGCAGGCGAGCACGGCGACAACCGCGACACCGGCCGACAACACAGGGACGAGAACTGTCCCCGGCAACGAACGGCCCGCCCGCATCGCGAGATCCACCCGACGCCAGTGCCGGAAGGCGACGACCGCGACGGCCAGCGCCATGATCAGGCAGATGATCGAGATGGCGCCCGCGAATCCGGCCAGCCGGGTCGGCTGAACGAGAGTATGTACCGCGACACCGCCCGCGAGCAGGCCGATCGCGGTCCTGATCCACGCCAGAAACGTGCGCTCGTTGGCCAGGGTGAACCGATAGTCCACCTCCTCCTCGCCGTCCTCCGACTCGGCCCCGACCCCGGGCAACGTCACAACCACCACCTCCTGCCCCCATCATGCGCTACCCCGATCCGCCCGCTCAGGATCACCGCGAGCGTGGCGTCGACCCTGTCGGTCGACGGTGGTGCGAGCGACGTACAGGCGATCGCCGTCGCATGTACCCGACGCCACGGCTCTCCGCCCACGCACAACCACCACCGACTGGCGGAAAGGTGCGGTGGCGAAGGCACCGTTGCGTGGTGCACCGTTGCGCGGCTACCTCGATCGGCTCACGCGCCGGGATCGCACCGCGGCCGAGCACGCGTGGCGGGAGGCTCTCGACAGGGGTATCGACGACGATGCTCGCCCGCGACAGCGGGAACCGGCAGGGTTGCGGGCGGGTCAGGCGCGGGGGTGGGCCTGGTCGTGAACTCGTTTGAGTCGTTCTACCGAGACATGGGTGTACAGCTGGGTGGTCGCCATGCTGGCGTGACCGAGGAGTTCCTGGACAACGCGCAGGTCGGCGCCCCCTTCGAGGAGATGGGTGGCGGCGGTGTGGCGTAGGCCGTGCGGGCCCATATCGGGAGCGCCGGGGATCGCGGCGATGACCTCGTGAACGACGGCGCGGGCCTGTCGCTGGTCGAGGCGACGGCCACGTTGGCCGATGAGCAAGGCGCGGCCCGAATCGCTGTTGACCAGTGCGGGGCGACCGGCCCTGAGCCAGGCGTCCAGCGCGGTGTCGGCGGGACCACCGAACGGCACCGAGCGCTCCCTGTTGCCCTTGCCGAGCACCCGCACCAGGCGACGCTCCCGATCGATATCGTCGAGATCGAGCCCGCACAGCTCACTGACCCGAATTCCGGTGGCGTACAACAACTCCACAACCAGACGATCGCGCAGCGCCATCGGATCCTGCTGTGCCGCCCCGGATTCCGCCGCGTCCATCGCCTGCTCGGCTTGCTTGCGGCCGAGCACCGCGGGCAGCACACGATGGGCTGTCGGCGCCTGCAGGCGCAGCCCCGGGTCGACGCCGAGCCGCCCGGTCTCGGTCAACCACGCCGTGAAAGTCCTTGCCGCCGAAGCTCGCCGAGCCAAAGTCGTCCGCGCCACCCCGGCCGCCGCGAGCTCCGCCAGCCACGACCTCAGCAACGGCAGATCCAGTTCTCGCACCGCCGAATCCGCCGACCGCGCGTACAGATGCTCGAGCAGCGAGCGCACATCCCCGAGATAAGCCCGCACGGTATGCGCCGACCGATTCCGCCCCAACCGCAGATGCCGCCCGAACTCGGTGAGCAGTGCGGTCAGGTCATCAGGAAGCACATCCATAACCCCACCGTCACCCTTACCCGCCCCCCGCGCAACCCACCACGCCGCCGTTCGACGGCGAGCCCTGCACCCCACGTATTGCGCGGGTCTGTTCGTTTCCGCCTTCATCGCCGCCGTGCCGACCATCAGGCTCGCCTGCCATCGGGGTCTGGACGAAGGCATCCGGGGTCCGGGGTCCGGGGTCCGGGGTCCGGGGTCCGGGGTCCGGGGTCCGGGGTCCGGGGTCCGGGGTCCGGGAGACAGTGGCATCGAACAGCGATGCCAGGGTGGCGCGCATCCGGCGGACTGCTCCGTCGCGACCTAGCGCGAAAGGACATGACGCAGCTGAACCGCCCCAGGTCGATGTCCGTCATCCGCCGAGCGCGCCGCCATCAGCTCGCCTGTCGGCGCGATGTCCGAAACCATCCGTCCGAGTCGCAGCCGACCAGTTGGGCGAGTTCCAGGCTCGGCAGGACCGCCCGGACGGTCGCCAGGTCCAGTCCGGATTGTTGAGACAGTTCGCGAGGTAGGCGCGAACCGATGACGGGGAGCGCCGCATAGATCTCGGCTTCGGCCCCGCGCAGATCGGCACCCGGCTCCGCCGGGTTGCCGTCGGTGACCGGGAGCCGCAGTGGCCCTGCCTCGTCGACGACGTCGTCGGCGCGGGTGACCAGCACAGCCTCCCCGTCTCTGATCATTCGATGACAGCCCGCCGAGGAAGCCGACCCCACGGGCCCGGGCACAGCCATGGCGGGCCGACCCAGCCTGCGGGCCCACTTCACAGTGTTGCGAGCGCCGCTGCGCAGACCCGCTTCGACCACCAGCACGCCGTCCCCGAGGGTCGCGATCAATCGATTCCTGGCCAGGAACTGGTGTTTCTGCGCCGAGATGCCCGGCGGGTATTCGCTCACGACCAGACCGCTGTCGGCGATGGCGGCGAGAAGGCGGTCGTGCTGCGCCGGATAGGGGCGGTCGACACCGCAGGCAAGGACCGCGACCGTGGCTCCGCCGACGGCGAGGGCCGCCCGGTGTGCCGCCGCGTCGATGCCGAAAGCCGCACCGGAGACGATTGTCCAGCCCCGGCCTGCCAGGTCGCACGCGATCTCGCTCGCCACCTGCAACCCGTATCCGCTGCTACACCGCGAACCGACCACCGCGACGGCGCGTTCGGACGCGGTGTGCAGGGAGAGGGGACCACGCGCCCACAGCACCAGCGGGACCGCCGCCTCGCGATCGCGCTCGGTGTCGAGTTGATCGAGTCCGAGCATCCGCCAGCTGGGCCATTCGTCGTCGTCGGGCGTGATCACCCGCCCGCCCAGACGTTCGATGGCGTCCACATCCGCTGCCGCCGAGTCCATCTCGCGTCGTGCGGCGGTGGGACCGCGCAATGCCGTGGGCAGCTCGCGCTCACGGACCGCCCGCGCGGCCTCGCACACCCCGACCGACGCGATCAATGCCGACAGTGGCGCACACGGCCCCTGCACCACCCGCGACAGATATACCCAGGCGAGTCTGCGTTCGTCCGGATCACCGTCGGGGTCCACCGCCGCGCCGACCGCACGCACCTCGCTCATTGCGCACCTCGCTGCCGGAAGTTCAACGCCGACATCACATCCCGCACCGTGGGCAGTTCCCCTTCGCGCAGATCGCAGACCGTCCACGCGACCCGGATCGCGCGATCGGCGCCGCGGGCCGACATGCGTCCCAGCCGCAAGGCCGTCTCGATCGGCGCGATCGATTCCCGCGGCAAGGTGAATCGCTTGCGCAGAACATGACCCGGCACTTCGGCATTGGTAGCCCACCCGTCCTCGCTCCACCGCTGCGCCGCGCGGGCTCTTGCCCGCGCGACGCGTTCGGCCACCGTGCTGCTGCCCTCGGCCTGATCGTCGCCGAACGTCGTACCGGCCTGCCCGTGCATCTGAACCCAGATATCGATGCGGTCCAGCAGCGGCCCGGACAGTTTTCCCAGGTACCGACGTCGCGCCAGGGGCGCGCAGATGCAGTCCACGTCGCGGGCCGGCGCACACGGACAGGGATTGGCCGCCAATACGAGCTGGAAGCGGGCAGGGTAGCGAGCAACGCCGTCGCGCCGGGCGATGCGCACCTCCCCCTCTTCTAGCGGGGTCCGTAGTGCCTCCAGCACTTTGGTGCCGATCTCGGCGCATTCGTCGAGGAACAGCACCCCGCGATGGGCCCGGCTGACCGCGCCCGGACGGGCCATGCCGGAACCACCGCCGATCATGGCGGTCACCGATGTCGAATGATGCGGCGCGACAAAGGGCGCCAGCGTGAGCAACGGCTGTTCGGCCGACAGCGATCCCGCCATCGAATGGATCGCGGTCACCTCCAGGGACTCGGCTTCCGACAGCGGTGGCAACAGCCCCGGAAGGCGTTGCGCCAACATCGTTTTGCCGATCCCGGGCGGCCCCGTGAGCAGCAGGTGGTGCCCGCCGGCGGCAGCGACCTCCAGTGCCCAGCGCGCCTCGTCCTGTCCGACGACATCGCTGAGGTCACCGCACGGCGTCTGTGTTCCCGGCACCACACCGTCGGGTTCGAGCAGCGCGCCCTCCCCGCGCAGCCATGCCACCACGGCCCGCAGGCTCGTCGCCCCGAGCACCTCGATCCCCTCGACCAGTCCCGCTTCGGCCACCGTCTCGGCGGGCACGACCACCGTGGGCAGCCCGGCTCGACGGGCCGCGATCACCGCGGGCAGCACCCCGCGCACCCGCCGCACCCGACCGTCCAGCGCCAGCTCCCCCAGCAGCACCGTTTTCGCCAGCCGCTCACCGGGCACCGCCCCGGAGGCGTCGAGCACCGAAACCGCCAGGGCGAGGTCGTAGACGCTGCCTATCTTCGGCAACGTCGCGGGCGAGAGTGCCAGGATCACTCGACCGTCGGGCCATCGCTCCCCCGTATTCGCCACCGCCGATCGCACCCGATTGCGCGATTCCTGCAGCGCGGTGTCGGGCAGCCCGACCAGATTCACCGAGGGCAGACCCTGACCGATATCGGCCTCGATCTCCACCAGCTGACCGTCCACCCCGGTCACCGCTACCGACAACGCCCGCCCGAGCGCCATCAGAACGCGCCGGTCAGGTGATCGATGACCGGACCGCGTCCCCGTGGCACCAGCACCGACACGACATCGAAGCGGATGCGCCGCCATGGCCCGTCCTGTTCGGCCAGCCACAGCAGCGCCAACCGGCGGATCCGCTGCTGCTTGGTGAAGGTGACCGACTCGGCCGGAGTGCCGAACCCCAGCCCCGACCGCGTCTTCACCTCGACGAACGCGGTGATCGACGGATCCTGAGCGATCAGGTCCAGCTCACCGTAGCGACACCGCCAATTGCGGGCGACGATCTCCATCCCCGACTCGCACAGATACTGCGCGGCCAGCTTCTCCCCATACGCCCCGAGCGCCTGTTTGTGTGCCATGAGCGAAAGCATGGCCACAGACCCTGACCCGACTGTCCCCGCGACCTGGGCACACAGAAAACCTGTGGATAACCGTGGCCCTGTGGACAACTACTCCGGCAGGCGCAGGTCCGGCTTCTCCAGCTCCTCGATGTTCACGTCCTTGAACGTGATCACCCGAACATGCTTCACGAAGCGTGCCGGGCGGTACATATCCCACACCCACGCATCGCTCATCCGCACTTCGAAATACACCTCGCCGTCGGCGTTCTGCGGACGCAGTTCGACAGAATTGGCCAGGTAGAAGCGCCGTTCGGTCTCCACCACGTACGAGAACTGGCCGACGATGTCCTTGTACTCGCGGTACAACGACAGTTCCATCTCTGTTTCGTACTTCTCGAGGTCCTCAGCACTCACGGGTGGGACGTCCTCCTGCTAGCAGCGCCGCGTTCATTGATCACATCATCGCGCATGTGCCGCGCGGGTAGCCACTCGGCTACCGCCGGGCACCTCTAGTTCCCGCACATTCCGCCAGGAACGGCGGTGTTCGGTGCTCGGTCCGAGCTGCCGCAGGGCGGCGGTGTGCTCGGGCGTGTTGTAGCCCTTGTGCGCGGCGAAACCATAGCCGGGTAGCTGCGCGTCGAGCTCGACCATCATTCTGTCCCTGGTCACCTTGGCCAGGATGCTGGCGGCCGCGATACAGGCCGCGGTGCCGTCGCCACCGATGACGGGCAGTGACGGCGCGGGCAGACCGGGAACCTTGAATCCGTCGGTCAGGATGTAGCCGGGGGTGCGTTCGAGGCCGACGACGGCGCGGCGCATCCCCTCGATATTGGCGACGTGGATACCGATCGAGTCGATCTCCCACGCGGGCACCACGACGACACTCCACGCCAGCGCCAACCGCTGAACCACCGGGAACAGCTCCTCACGAGCCGCCTCCGTGAGTTTCTTGGAGTCGTCGAGCCCGGCGAGCCGGTCGTAGGCCTTGGGCGCCAGCAGGCACGCGGCGACCACCAGCGGTCCCGCGCAGGGTCCGCGTCCCGCCTCGTCGACACCGGCCACCGGCGCGAGGCCACCGCGCACGAGCGCGGCTTCGAGCGTGCGTAGTCCCCCCGCCCGGCGCATCACCATCCGCGGCGGCCAGCTGGTCCGATCGTGCCCCACAGTTCGATTGTCCCGTCGCGTCAGTTCCGCCGGGCGTCCCGGGTACGCACTCACCCGGACCGCCCCGCCTCAACGTGTCAGCTCTCTTGCGCGTTCTCGGTCTTCACCGGACCGGGAACACTCGTCCTCATCGCGTCAGTTCTCTTGCGCGTTCTCGGTCTTCACCGGGCCCATTCGATTAGGCGGCCAGATCTTGAAGACGGTTTTACCGCGAACGTTGTCCACCGGGACCGTGCCCTGCAGATCGTCGCTGACGTGGGCGCGCGAATCGGCCGACTCGTTGCGGTTGTCGCCCATCACCCACAGATTGCCCTCCGGCACCTTCACCGGACCGAACACCCGACCCGCGGGGTACACAGCATTGGGACGATCGGTGTACCAGGGGTAGTCCTTCTTGATGTACGGCTCGTCCAGCGGTTTGCCGTCGACCATCACGCGGCCCTGTGGATCGCAACACTGCACGGTCTGTCCGCCGACCGCGATGACGCGCTTGACCAGATCGTTCTCATCCGGCGGGACCAACCCGAAGTAGGACAGGAAGTTCTGCATACCGCGCACGACGGTGTTGTCCGAACGCACCGACTTGTAGTGCCCGTTCCACGACGGAGGTCCGACGAAGACCACGACATCGCCCGGCCCTGGTTCGGAGCCGTAGTAGCTGATCTTCTGGACGTAGATGCGATCACCGATCAGCAGCGTGTTCTCCATCGACTGCGAGGGGATCACATACGGCCGACCGACGAATGTCACCATCAGCGCGGCGATCACGGCCGCGATCACGATGAGTATCGGCAGCTCCTGCCAGAACGGGCGCTGCTTCCTGTCGCCGCGCTTCTTTTTGCGCCGCCCACCTTCGTCACCCGAATCGGACACCGACTCACTTTCGTCTGCCACGCCGAACAGAGTAGCCCGGCACCCTGACCTGAGTCGGGTGCCGGGCTACCTGAAAAAATCTGGTACTGCGAAGTGCTACTGCGAGATCAGCGCTTTTCCTTGATCTTGGCAGCCTTGCCGCGCAGATCGCGCAGGTAGTACAGCTTGGCGCGACGCACGTCACCACGGGTCACGACATCGATGTGGTCGATGTTGGGGCTGTGCACGGGGAAGGTGCGCTCGACACCGACGCCGAAGGACACCTTGCGGACCGTGAAGGTCTCGCCGATGCCGCCGCCGTGGCGCCGGATCACGACGCCCTTGAAGACCTGCACGCGCTCCTTCGAGCCTTCGATGACCTTCACGTGCACGTTCAGGGTGTCGCCCGGACGGAAGTTGGGGACATCGCTACGCAGCGACTTCTCGTCTACGAAATCAAGGGTGTTCATTTTCCACCTTTTCGGATTCTTTGCGTGAACAGAGGAACCTGGCGGCACTCGCGCGCTCGACCGGTTCATGCTCAGAACAGGAGTGCTCTCGGACATGACTCGTCCAAGGCAACCGGTTCATTGTGCCAGACCGGGTTGCCCTGATCGAAATCGGGCCGTCACTGCTCGTCGGTCTGGTCGGCTCGCCGGCGCGGCAGCAGGTGCGGATGCGGCGCCGGTGCCGAGGGGGCGGGCACAACGGTGCGGGCCAACTCCGCCTCGGCGGCCGTGCGCGCGTGCTCGACGTCGGGCTTGCCCGCGATCAGGTCCTGGATGAAGATCTTCGCGCGGATGACCGGCCGACGATAGCGCCGCTCCCGCGCGACCGCCCGGTTCATGGTCTTGGGCCGGTGACCGTAGCGCCAGCGCGCCCACGGGGCTCCGGGCCTGCTCAATCGCACCGCGCCGACCAGCAGCAGTGGCGTGAAGAACATGCCGAACAGTCCGGTCCAGATCTTGCCCTTGGCGATCACGATCGCCGCCAATACGAGGTTCACCGCGATCGTGACCGCAACCCCGACCCGCACCCCGACGCCGCGCGATGCCCGGAAGTCGTCGTAGTCCAGAAAGGTCGCGGGCTGCACGCCGAGCAGAAGCAGGCCGGTGACCGCGAAGGCGACGAAGACAGCGTCCACTGATGTGCGGCCCTGCTCGGACCAATAGACGTCACGCAGATAGAAGATCAGCGCGAATTCGTCGAGTACCAGCGCAGCGCCGATCCCGAAGACCGCGGCCAGCACGCTCGAGGTGACCTGGGTGGAGTCCTCTGCGGTGGCGATCAGCCCGATGCCCGACAGCAGCACCGTGATCACGCCGAACACCATGTGGTGGATGTGCGTGTCGCCGGCTTTCACATTGCCCGGCCACCAGCGGACGTTGGCGCGGATCATCCGCACGCTGACCCGGATCACCACGAAGCCGAGAATGAAACCCAGGAGGAAACAGAGCAGCGGCAGGCGGCCGTGCTCGATCACCCCTTCCTCGAGCCACCGTCGCATGCCGCCCGCCCTGTCGTCGAGTCGCTACCTACTTGTTGCCGAAACCAGCCGCGCGCAGGGCGTCTGCCATCGAACCGCTCGGTGCCCCAGCCTGTTTGCGCTGGTTGCCGCCGCTGTTGCCCTGACGCCCCTGTCCCTGATTACGGGCCGGTGCCTGGCCACGACCGCCTTGCTGTCCACGACCTCGACCCTGTTGCGCACCACTTCCACGATTGTCCCCCGGTGCGGGCTTGCCCGGCTCGTCATCGAGGCGCAAAGTGAGCCCGATCCGCTGGCGGGCGACGTCGACCTCGAGAACCTTCACCTTCACCACATCACCGGACTTCACCACGTCGCGCGGGTCCTTGACGAAGGTGTGCGACAGCGCCGACACGTGGACCAGACCGTCCTGGTGGACGCCGACATCGACGAACGCGCCGAACGCGGCCACATTCGTGACGACGCCTTCGAGCACCATCCCCGGTTTCAGATCGGCGACCTTCTCGATGCCCGCGGCGAACTCGGCGGTCTTGAACTCCGGACGGGGGTCGCGGCCCGGCTTCTCCAACTCGGCGATGATGTCGCTGACGGTGGGCACACCGAACTTCTCGTCGGTGAAGTCGCCGGGCTTCAGCGCGCGCAGGGTGCTGGTGTTGCCGATGACCTCGGCCATCTCCCGGCCGGTGTGCTCGAGAATGCGGCGCACCACCGGGTAGGCCTCGGGGTGCACAGCGGAGGTGTCGAGCGGGTCGACGCCGCCGCGGATGCGCAGGAAGCCCGCGCACTGTTCGAAAGCCTTCGGCCCCAGGCGCGCGACCTCGAGCAGGGCCTTGCGACTGTTGAAGGGACCGTTCTGATCACGGTGGGCCACAATGCTTTCCGCGACCGACGACGAGACACCCGACACGCGCGAGAGCAGCGGCACCGAAGCGGTGTTCACGTCGACGCCGACCGCGTTCACCGCGTCCTCGACGACCGCGCCCAGCGAGCGCGCGAGCAGCGTCTCGGAGATGTCGTGCTGGTACTGACCGACGCCGATCGACTTGGGATCGATCTTCACCAGTTCGGCGAGCGGGTCCTGCAGACGCCGGGCGATGGAGACAGCGCCGCGCAGCGACACGTCCATGTCGGGCAGTTCGGCCGACGCGTAGGCCGACGCGGAGTACACCGAGGCGCCCGCCTCCGACACCACGATCTTGGTCGGCTTGTTCTCCGGAATCCGCGAGATCAGTTCCACCGCAAGCGCATCGGTCTCACGCGAGGCAGTGCCGTTGCCGATGGCGATGAGTTCGACGCCGAAGCGGGCGACGAGCGCGGCCAGCACGGCGAGGGACTTCTCGGTCTGCCCCTGTGGCTTGTGCGGGTAGATCACCTCGGTCGCGACGGCCTTACCGGTGGCGTCGACGACGGCGACCTTCACGCCGGTGCGGTACCCGGGGTCGAGGCCCATGGTGGTGCGGGTGCCCGCGGGCGCGGCGAGCAGCAGATCGCGCAGGTTCGCGGCGAACACATCGACCGCGTCCTTCTCCGCCGCCTGACGCAACCGCATCCTGGTGTCGATGCCCAGACTCACCGCCAACTTGGTGCGCCAGGCCCAGCGCACGGTGTCGAGCAGCCACGAATCGGCCGGACGGCCCTTGTCGGCGATACCGAAGGCCACCGCGATGCGGCCCTCGTAGATCGTGCGTTCGCCGGGCGCGGGTTCCTCGGTGTCGGCCTCCAGATGCAGCGTGAGCATCTCCTCCTTCTCCCCGCGCAGCAGCGCGAGGATCCGGTGCGAGGGCAGTTTGTGGAAGGGCTCGCTGAACTCGAAGTAGTCGGCGAACTTGGCCCCGGCCTCTTCTTTGCCCGCGCGCACCGTCGAGGTGACCTGGCCGCGGTTCCACATCAGCTCGCGCAGCTCACCGACCAGGTCGGCGTCTTCGGCGAAACGTTCGACCAGGATCGAACGGGCGCCGTCGAGCTGTTCGGCGGTGTAGGCGGCCGGATCCGTGCTCGGGTCGCCGATCAACGCGTCGGCCACCGGCTCGTGTCCGGCCTCGCGCGCTATCTGCGCCTTGGTGCGACGCTTGGGCTTGTACGGCAGGTAGATGTCTTCCAGACGCGCCTTGGTCTCGGCGAGCATGAGCTGGGTGTGCAGGGCGGGATCGAGTTTGCCCTGGCCGCGGATGGATTCGATGATCGCGCCGCGGCGCTCGTCGAGCTCACGCAGATAGCCGAGTCGTTCCTCGAGCTGACGCAACTGGGCATCGTCGAGGCCGTCGGTGGCCTCTTTGCGGTAGCGCGCGATGAACGGAACCGTCGAACCACCGTCGAGCAGTTCGACGGCGGCGCGGACCTGGGCCTCGCGTACCCCCAGTTCATCGGCGATCCGCCTGCCTACGCTGGCGATGGTGGTCGAGCTGTCGGCGATCTCGGGCGCTGTCGTCACAGCCGCAGAGACTACAGCTCATGACCGACACCTCGCTGGCGCCCAGGTCAGGCGGCACCCGAGTGTCAGCCGAGGATTCCCCGGGCGAGATCACGCATCTCGGCCTTGCGGACCTTGCCGGTGACCGTCATCGGGAACTCCTCGACCACGTGTACATAGCGCGGGATCTTGTAGTGGGCCAGGCGGCCCGCGCAGTAGGTACGGACGGCGGCGGCGTCCAATGGTGTCGCGCCCTCGCGCAGGCGGAGCCAGACCATGAGTTCCTCACCGTATTTGTCGTCGGGGACGCCGATGACCTGGGCGTCGACGATGTCGGGGTGGGTGTAGAGGAACTCCTCGATCTCGCGGGGGTAGATGTTCTCGCCGCCGCGGATGACCATGTCCTTGATCCGGCCGGTGACCGCGAGGTAACCGTCGGCGTCCATGACACCGATATCGCCGGTGTGCATCCAGCGGGCGGCGTCGATCGCCTCGGCGGTCTTGTCGGGTTGATCCCAGTAACCGAGCATCACCGAATAACCGCGGGTACACAGCTCGCCCGGTTCGCCGCGCGCCACGGTGCGCCCGGTCTCCGGATCGATCACTTTCACCTCGAGGTGCGGGCCGACCCGGCCGACGGTGGCGGTGCGCCGATCGATGCTGTCGTCGCGACGGGTCTGGGTGGAGACGGGGCTGGTCTCGGTCATGCCGTAACAGATCGAGACCTCACCCATGCCCAGCCGATCGATCACCCGTTTCATCACCTCGACCGGACACGGCGAGCCCGCCATGATGCCGGTGCGCAGGCTCGACAGGTCGTACTCGGCGCCGGAGTCGAGTTCGGCCAGCATCGCGATGAACATCGTCGGCACGCCGTAGAGCGAGGTGCAGCGCTGTGCGGCGACGGCGGCCAGCGCCGCGGCCGGATCGAACGACGGCGCCGGAATCACCGCGGCCGCGCCATGGGAGGTGACCGCGAGGTTGCCCATCACCATGCCGAAGCAGTGGTAGTACGGAACCGGGATGCAGACCCGGTCGGTCTCGGTGTATCCGCACAACTCGCCGACGAAGAACCCGTTGTTGAGGATGTTGTGGTGGCTCAATGTCGCACCCTTCGGGAAACCCGTTGTTCCCGAGGTGTATTGGATGTTGATCGGGTCGTCGGCCGACAGTGTCGCGGCGATCGCGTTCAGTCTTTCGCTGTCCGCGACGGTCGCGGCCACCTGCCGCCACGGCTCGGTGCCCAGGATGAGCACGTGCTCCAGCGTGGGACAGTTCGGCCGGACCTGCTCGATCATCGCGACATAGTCCGAGGACTTGAACTCCGGCGCGGCGATCAGCGTGCGCACCCCGGCTTGGACGAGGACGTATTCGAGTTCGCTGGTGCGGTAGGCGGGGTTGATCGTGACCAGGATCGCGCCGATCTTCGCGGTGGCGTACTGCACGAGAAACCACTCCGCGCAGTTGGGCGCCCAGATGCCCACCCGGTCACCGGGTTCGATGCCGTGCGCCGCCAGCCCGGTCGCGACGGCGTCGACGGCGACGCCCAGTTCGCGGTAGGTCCAGCGGCGCCCCGTCGGGCAGTCGATGAGCGCGTCGCGCGCCGGATAGGCCGCGACGGCACGGTCCAGATTCGCGCCGATGGTGTCGCCGAGCAGTGCGACGTCGGCGGGGCCGCAGCTGTAGCTGAGTTCGGACATCACCGGATCTCCTTGCCGCGCAGCACGAATCGCTGCACCTTGCCGCTCGGCGTCTTGGGCAGACCGGCCACGAAATGGACCCTTCTCGGATAGGCATGGGCAGCGAACTTGTCCTTGACCAGCTGCTGCAGTTCGGCGGCCAGCTCGGCACTGCCCTCGATGCCGGTGCGCAACACCACGAAGGCCTCCAGCACCTCGCCGCGCAGTTCGTCGGGCATTCCGACCACCGCGGCCTCGGCGACCTGATCGTGGAGGACCAGCACGCTCTCGACCTCGAAAGGGCCGATCCGATAGCCCGCCATGATGATCACGTCGTCGTCGCGGGAGCTGAAGCGGAAACTGCCGTCGGCGTCGCGAGAGCCCACGTCACCGGTCAGATACCAGCGTCCGTCGGCGGTGAATCGGCTCGCGGTGCGTTCGGGGTCGTCGAGGTAACCGAGAAACCAGAGCAGTGGGCTGTGGTGAGTATCGATGGCCACGCGGCCGACCTCGCCGGGCGCCGCCTCGATGTCGGCGTCCTCGGCCAGCACCACACACGACCACCCCGGGAGTTGCCTGCCCATCGAACCGAGCGGAACGGCCACATCGAGGGCGGGGTGCCACGCGTGGCAGATCACCATGCCGTGTTCGGTCTGACCGTAGTGGTCGCGCACCGGCACCCCGAGTGCCCGCTGCGACCACGACACCACATCCGGGGTCAACGGCTCACCCGCCGACGACGCCCGCCGCAGCGCGAATCCGTCCGCGATCGCGGCGGTGTCCGCGCGCAACGCCCGGTAAACGGTCGGCGCGGCGGCGAAGTTGGTGACGCCGAAACGCCGCAACACCTCCCAGGTGAGTGGCGCGGAGAAGCCCGCGTGCAGCAGCAGGCTGCGCACTCCGGTGGCCAGCGGCGCGAGGATCGCGTAGTAGAGGCCGTACGCCCAGCCCGGGTCGGCCGCGTTCCAGTAGACATCCCCGGCACGCACGTCCAGGGCGAACTCCTGGTAGGCGTGAAACGACGCCAGCGCGCGGACCGGGATCGGCACGCCTTTGGGAGTGCCGGTGGTGCCGCTGGTGAACAGCTGGACCAGCAAGCCGTCGCCACCTACCGCCACCGATCGCGCGCGGGGGTCGTCGGATCGGTATCCGTCGAGGAGATCGTCGAAACGCAGGGCGCCGGGGGTCCCGGCGTCGCCCGCGACGATCGTTCGGTAGTCGGTCGCCGTGAGTTTCGGCGCCTGGTCCGCGTCGGCGACAACGACTTTCGCGTGGCTCGCCGTCAGCCTGAACTCGATGGCCGGTGGCGCGAACGCGGTGAACAACGGCACGTGCACCGCGCCGCGGCGCCAGATACCCAACAGCGCCACCACGAGCTCGACGGACTTGCCCATCAACGTGGCCACCCGGTCGCCGGGTTGCACGCCCAGGTCGGCCAGCGCGGCGGCGAATCGGGCCGAGCGCTCCCGCAACTCGCCGTAGGTCAACTCGTAGGCGCGCAGGTCGGACTCGATCACCGTGAACGCGATCTGCTCGGCCGGATGCCGGTCGCAGAGCAGATCGGCCGCACAGGCCGCTGGTCGGTCGTAGTGCTCGAGCAGGTCGCGCACCCGCACGTCCAGATCGGTAGTCATCGCAGCTTCTCCTCATCACCGGCTGTCGTCCGCCGGGCCTGTCCTAGAATGTGGCATAGCTCACGTGACCCACTACCCCCGAAAAGGGGTGATCCATGACTTCCCTGTTGCGCCCGCGCGACGGTGACGCGCTGCGCGCCGAGATCCGATGGGTGGCGGGCCGGGCGAGCGTCCCGGTGGTGTTCGGCGGCGCGGTGGATGAGGACACCCTGCTGCTCACCGAGTTCGTCGGCACCGTCACCACGGGTCTGCGCGGCCTGTCGGTGCTGCGCACCTCCGGGCTGGGTGGGCAGGCCATGGAGCACCGCAGGCCCGCGTCGGTGGCCGACTATCGGGGTTCGTCCACCATCACCCACCACTACGACGCCGCGGTCGTCGGCGAAGGCCTGCGGTCGGTGCTGGCCGTGCCCGTGCTGGTCGCCGACCGACCGCGCGCCGTCCTCTACGCCGCCACTCGTGGCACCGCCCCGCTCGGTGACCGCACCGCCGAGGTGATCCTGCAGGCAGGCAGGCGACTGGCCACGGAGATCGCCGTTCGCGACGAGGTGGACCGGCGGGTCCGGCTGCTGGAACTCGCGACGCCGACGACGACCGCACCCGCGGCGACCGAGGAGTTGCGCGAGATCCACGCCGAATTGCGCGCCTTGGCGACGGTCACGGGCGATCCCGCACTGCGCGAGCGGCTTTCCGGGGTATGCGAACGACTGACGGGGGTCCTGACCGGCGAACCGGCCGGCGCGGCGCCACGATTGTCGCGGCGTGAACTCGACGTGCTCGCGCAGGTCGCCCTCGGCTGCTCGAATCAGGAAGCGGCGCTGCGACTCTCACTCGGTGCCGAGACCGTCAAGAGTTACCTGCGGCAGGCGATGAGCAAGCTCGATGCGGGGACGAGATACGAGGCGGTGGCGCGGGCACGTCGACACGGCCTGCTGCCCTGACTGCCACAACCCCTCCATCAAATGTGGGATATATCACGGCAATTCGACTGACGGAGCCGCCTCGCCACCGCTGAGCCGGTTGAGTGGACCGGCAAGGTCTCCCGCCGCGACGCGCAACCACCACACCGCGCGCGTACCCGGGCAGCGCCTGATCGCCCCGTGACGCAGCGTCTGTACTGGGAACATCGGCGCACAGCCCGTTCGGACTCGTCGCATCCGACTCGACCACAGCGACGGACCCCGAAACCGAACCCGTTCCGGATGGAACCAGCAACCCCCACTCTGGACGATCACACAAAGAATGACCTAGATGGATACCCAAATGTCTTTAGCGCAAAACAATCTCGGTGCCCGTCCGGCCCGGTAGCGTCGCTTCGATGACGGAGCCTTTTCAACTGGCCGGCCTCTCACTGGACTGTGACAACCCCGAGTCCCTCGCCCGCTTCTATCTCGGGCTGCTCGGTGGCCGTGTCCTGTGGAACGACGCGCACAGCGTGGGCATCCGCATCCCGTCGGGACTGACGGTCGCCGCGCAACGGGTGGAGGACTATTCTCCGCCGCGGTGGCCCGGAACCGCCGCTGTGCACCTGGATCTCGCCGCCGACGCCGACCTCGACCTCTGCGAGCAGCACGCCCTCGCGATCGGCGCGAAACCCGCACCGGTACAACCGGATCCGCGCTGGCGTGTCTTGCTCGACCCGGCCGGGCATCCGTTCTGTATCACCACCCGGGTGATCCCGGGATAGCTCAGGGCAGCAGATCGGGACGGCGTTGCGCCGTTCGCTCCAGCGATTGTTCGTGGCGCCACGCGGCGACCTTGGCATGGTCACCCGAAAGCAGGACCGCGGGCACCTCGAGGCCACGCCACGACACCGGCCGGGTGTAGCTGGGACCTTCGAGGAGACCGTCGGAGAACGAATCCTCCTGGTGGGACTGCTGATTACCGAGCACGCCGGGGATCAGGCGCACCACGGCCTCGGTCATCACGAGCACCGCGGCCTCCCCGCCGATGAGAACGTAGTCGCCGATGCTCACCTCCTCGACACGGACGCGGCGGGCGGCGTCGTCGAACACGCGCTGATCGATGCCCTCGTAGCGCCCACACGCGAACACCAGGTGCTCCTCGGTGGCCCAGCGCTGCGCGGTGGCCTGGGTGAACGGCACACCCGCCGGAGTGGGGACGACGAGCAGCGCGTCGTCGGGGCACACCTGGTCCAGAGCATCACCCCAGACGGTGGGTTTCATGACCATGCCGGGACCACCGCCGTAGGGCGAGTCGTCGACCGATTTGTGCACGTCGTGAGTCCAGTCGCGCAGATCGTGCACGCCGATCGAGAGCAGGCCCTTGTCGACGGCCTTGCCGAGCAGCGCGGTACGCAACGGCTCCAGGTATTCCGGGAAGATCGTGACGACGTCGAGTTGCACGAATTACTCCGGATCGAGCAGGCCCTCGGGCGGGGTGATGACCACCAGTCCATCGGCGAGGGAAACCGTCGGCACGATGGCGGTGACAAAGGGAATGAGAAGCTCGCGACCATCGTCGGCGGCACGCACCGAGAGCAGTTCACCCGCGGCCGAATGCAGCACCTCGGTGACCGTGCCCACGACGGTGCCGTCGGTGAACTCGACCCGCAGGCCTTCGAGTTCGTGGTCGTAGAAGGCGTCGTCGTCCTGCGACGGCGGCAACGAATCGCTGTCGACGACGAACAACGTGCCGCGCAGGGCGTCGGCGGCGGTGCGATCGTCGATACCGTCGACGAACACCAGAAGTCGGCCCGAGTGCTCCCGGGCCGACTTCACGGTGTAGTCACGGGTCGCCGAGGACTTCGGCATCCTGGCGTGCAATGTCGCACCCGGCGCGAACCGGACGTCCGGCTCGTCGGTGCGAACATCGACGACGAGTTCGCCGCGCACGCCGTGCGACTTGGCGACCCGACCTACGACGAGTTCCATCTACGCGTCGGTATCGACCACGTCGACCCGGATCCCACGGCCGCCGATGCCGGCGACCAGGGTGCGCAGCGCGGTCGCGGTACGACCACCGCGCCCGATCACCTTGCCCAGGTCCTCAGGATGGACGTGTACCTCGACGGTGCGTCCGCGACGTCCGGTGAGCAGCTCGACACGGACGTCGTCAGGGTTGGCGACGATGCCGCGAACCAGATGTTCGACGGCATCGGCAACAACAGCAGTCATTACTCGGCAGCCTCGGTGGCGGCTTCCTCAGCGGCAGCCTCGTCCTTCTTGGCGGCCTTCTTCTTCGGGGTGACGGCCTCGGCGACGGGCTCGTTGTCGGCGGCGGCCAGCGCGGCGTTGAACAGGTCCAGCTTGGAGGTCTTCGGGGCCTTCACCTTCAGGGTGCCCTCGGTGCCCGGCAGGCCCTTGAACTTCTGCCAGTCGCCGGTGATCTCCAGCAGACGCTGCACCGACTCGGTGGGCTGCGCGCCCACGGACAGCCAGTACGCGACGCGGTCGGCGTCGATCTCGATCAGCGAAGGCTCTTCCTTCGGGTGGTACAGGCCGATGGACTCGATGGCCCGGCCGTCACGACGGGTGCGGGCGTCGGCGACGACGACGCGGTACTGCGGGTTGCGGATCTTGCCCAGGCGGGTGAGCTTGATGCGAACAGCCATGCTGGCTTGCCTCTTTCGATAGTTTGGTCACCACGCGATTCAGCGACCCGCATGGTCTGCGGGTCCGGTTTCGCGCATGTGTGCGTGACCGCCGCGCGGTACGGAACCGGAGACGGGCTGACACTGTCCAGGAAGGACGAGGGTTCATTCTGCCAGACGACCCACGACGGCCGGAAATCGCCTCCGTCGTTCGCGCGCTATCTCACCGCAACTGCGCTGTGTCCTCACCGCAACTGCGCTGTGTCGACCACCACGGGCACCGGGCCGGGCGCCTTCACCGATTCACCGTCGGTGGCGAACACTTCCTGTCGGTAGCCGGACTCACCCAGCGTGTAACCCCAAAATCGAGCGGGCTTACCTTCGGGGAGCTCGATAACCCACAGGTACGGCACCCGCGCCGACGCGTACGCCGCGATCTTGGTGTCCCGTTCCGCCCTGGTGTTTCCCGGCGACCATATCTCGACCGCGAGCGCTACCACGTCCGCGGCGAAAGTCTTATGGTTGATGCCCCCGGTCACCACCGCGATATCCGGGATGACACCGATCCGGAACGGAGTACTGATACGGACACCTACGGCGGGAAGAACACAGAGGTCCGATCGACCAGCCGTGCGTAGCGCGTCGCGCAACACTATCGCCAGCTCGAGCGAGGCGAACTGATGCGGACCACCCGGCGGCGGCGTCATGTGCAGGTACCCCCAGATGAGTTCGAGTCGAGATCCATCCACCGGCTGCTCTTCGGCGAGCCAGTCTTCCACGGTCTTCGGGCCCAGCGGGTGAATCATCGAAACCTCGGCGCTCATGGTCATCTCCGTCCGGTCTCCCCTGGTCTCACCGGCAATGGACAGCTCGAACCGAATTCCTGTCTTCAGTTGACATTACACAACCGAATGCGCCGCAGACCTGGTGGAACGCCAAAAGCGAAGTCTGCAACCAAGCTACGACTGCGATCTCCGCACACCGATTTCAGCGGTGCCCGGTGACGGGATTCGGGGTCTTGACTACCGTGCCGCGTAGTACCACCCATTGTGGATCGGTGAGGGTGGCGGGATCGGTGCGTGGGTCTTCGGAGTAGACGACGAAATCGGCGGGGGCACCTTCGGTGATGCTCTCGCGGCCGAGCCAGGTGCGGGCGTTCCAGGAGGCGGCGCCGAGGGCGTCGTGGGGTGACAGACCCGCGCCGGACAGGGCGGTGATCTCGTCGGCGATGCGGCCGTGGCGGATGGAGCCGCCCGCGTCGGTGCCCGCGTAGATCGCGATGCCCGCCTCGTGGGCTTTGCCGACGGTATCGCGGACGCGGCGGTGCAGGTCCCGCATGTGGGCGGCGTAGACCGGGAACTTCGTGGCGCTGTCGGCGATGCCGGGGAAGGTGTCGATATTGATCAGGGTGGGGACCAGGGCGGTGCCGTTGGCCACCATCAACTCGATGGTGTCGTCGGTGATGCCGGTGCCGTGTTCGAGGCAGTCGATTCCCGCGTTGATCAGGCCGGGCAGCGCGTCCTCACCGAACACGTGCGCGGTGACCCGTGCTCCGTTCGCGTGGGCCGCGTCGATGGCCTGTTTCAGGATGTCGTCGCTCCACAGTGGCCGTAGGTCGCCCACAGAGCGGTCGATCCAATCCCCCACGATCTTGACCCAGCCGTCGCCGAAGCGGGCCTGCTCGGCGACGATCTCGGGCAGGTCGCGTTCGTCGTCGAGTTCGATGCCGAGTTCGCGGATATAGCGCTTGGGCCGGGCGATGTGACGGCCCGCGCGGATGATGCGCGGCAACTCGGCGTGCTCATCGATGAAGCGGGTGTCGATCGGCGAGCCCGCGTCGCGCAGGAGCAGCGCACCCGCGTCGCGTTCGGTCTCGGCCTGCTCGATCGCGCCGTCGTGGGTCTCGTCCCCGCCGCCGTAGCGGATGCCGACATGGCAGTGGGCGTCGACCAGGCCGGGCACGATCCAGCCGGTGCCGCACAGGGTTTCGGCGCCGCGCATCGGTTCGAAGGTCACGACGCCGTCGACGACCCAGAGGTCGCGCTCGCGGTCGTCGGGGAGAATCACACCACGCAGATGCACTCGAACCTCCAGTCCTCGGCCTTGAACCGAACCTACCGCGCGTGATCAGCGCACGCACCCGCGCGCGGCACCGAGTGCGGGCACCGACTGGCACCCTTCGGACGAGTGGTCAGTCGTCCGAAGGCTCAGCGTCGAGAAAGACCCGCACCGCGGTGATACGTGGCCGATCCGGGGCGAACTCGACGAACGCCACACCGTTCGACGCCGCCACCCGCACGCTCACACTGACGGTGCGACCTGCGGCGATCATCTTGTCCCACTTCATATCTCGCGCACGATCGGCGAACTCCGCCACCGAGACGGTGTGCCCGGCGGGTAGTTCGATCACCGTCCGCTCGTCGAGCAGTGCTCGCACGCCACCCGAGTCGCCGGACGCGGCCGCGGCGAACAATCGGCGGACGCGGCGCTTGCCCGACCCGCCCACCCCGCGCAGGGCCCGCATCATCCCCAGCGCACCGCCGATGCCGAGTTCGGCGACGAGTTGGGGCCCGAGTTTCGCGCCCGCGAGTAGTCCCGACGGCCCCGTGCGCAGTAGTCGCGCGATCATCACCCCCAGCTCCCAGTGCGCGGCGAGCCGCGCGATTCGCCAGCCGCCATCGGTGCCGACCAGGTCGTAGCGCAGATGCATCGGCACGGTGACGGTGGCGCCGGTCGACATCGTGGTCTCGATGTGCAGGTCACGCACCACGGTGTAACCGGCGACGAGATCGCGGTCGACGCGGAAGGCGATGGCGTTCGGCGCGATGAAGACGTTGTAGAAACGCGCGATCGCGTCCGGGCCGATGTGCTCGCGCGAGCCGTACGGGTCGTGCACCGCGGCCTGCTCGGCGAACAGGCCGACCCAGGCGTCCTTGTCGTGCGCCGCCACGGCACGCGGCGACGCACGCACCGCCGCCAACAGGTCTTCGTCGGTCCGCTCCAACGGCATGTACGTCCTCCATACTCATGCTCCCCTGTGCGATCCATGATAGAACGTGTTCTAGTTTTGCGTCGGCGATCGTGCCCGGCGCCTGTTGGACAAGAGGATCTCGATGGACTGGTACACCGGGAACACCACCTACGACACCGTGCTGACCATCGCCTTCGCCTTCGCCGCGTTCGTGATCGTCGGCGGATTGTTCGCGCAGAGCCCCTACGGCCGCTTCGCGTCGAACAAGGTCGGTTTCAATCTCAATCCCAAGCTGGGCTGGTGGCTGATGGAGCTGCCCGCGACCGTCGTGTTCGCGGTGTTCTATCTCAGCGGCCCCGACCGATTCGAGCCGGTGCCGCTGGTGCTGGCCGCCCTCTGGCTGCTGCACTACGGCAATCGCGGCTGGTTCTTCCCGCTCTCCATCCGGCAGGTGCCCGGCAAGACCAGCAGTTTCAATGTCTCGGTGGTCGCGGCGGGGGTGTTCGTGACGGCCCTGCACGGCTATCTCAACGGCGCGTTCTTCAGCAACGACTACAAGAACCAGTACGGCACCGCTTGGCTCACCGATCCGCGTTTCCTGATCGGACTTCTCGTGTACCTGTGCGGCTTCGGACTGCTAGTGCGATCCGAGGCGATCGTGCGCAATCTGCGCGACAAGGACAACCCCGGCGCCACCGAATACCGCATCCCGCACGGCGCAGGCTTCCGCTTCGTCAGCAGCCCCGCCTACCTCGGCGAGCTGATCGCCTGGGCAGGCTTCGCCCTGCTCACCTGGTCCCTGGCCGGCGTAGTCATCTTCCTGATCACCGCGGGCAACCTGGTCCCCCGAGCCTTCGCCACCCACCGCTGGTACCAGGAGAAATTCGCCGACTACCCCACCACCCGCAAAGCACTGATCCCCGGCGTGATCTGAGCGAACACGAGAAAGCCGTGGCGGGTGGTCGATATCGACCACCCGCCACGGCTTTTCAGGGCGCCGAACTCAATTCTTCGGGAACTTCAGCTGGGACAAATCGATCCCCTCCAACCCCGGCGGCAACTGATCGAGCCCAGGCGGCATATTCGACAGATCCATCCCCGCCGGTAGCCCCGGCATCCCAGCCGGCATCCCCGGGAACCCACCACGCACCTTCGGCGGAGTAGGCCCACGCCCACCCTTCTTCCCCTTCTTGCCACCCTTTTTGTTGTTGCCGCGACGAGCGCCCGGCATCCCCATCTGCCGACCCATCATCGCCATCATCTTCTTGGCTTCGAAGAACCGGTCGACGAGCTGGTTGACCTCGGACACCTGCACGCCGGAACCGTTGGCGATGCGCAGGCGGCGCGAGGCGTTGATGATCTTCGGGTTGTCCCGCTCGGCGCGGGTCATGCCACGGATGATCGCCTGCACCCGGTCGAGCTGCTTGTCGTCGACCGCGGCCAGCGCGTCCTTCATCTGGCCCGCGCCCGGCAGCATGCCGAGCAAGTTGCCGATCGGGCCCATCTTGCGGATGGCCAGCATCTGCTCGAGGAAGTCCTCGAGGGTGAGTTCACCGCTGCCGATCTTGCGAGCGGTCTCCTCGGCCTGCTGCGCGTCGTAGACCTGTTCGGCCTGCTCGATGAGGGTCAGCACGTCGCCCATGCCGAGGATGCGCGAGGCCATCCGGTCGGGGTGGAAGACGTCGAAGTCCTCGAGCTTCTCGCCGGTGGAGGCGAACATGATCGGCGCGCCGGTGACGTTGCGCACCGACAGCGCCGCACCACCGCGGGCGTCACCGTCGAGTTTGGTGAGCACGACGCCGGTGAACCCGACACCGTCGCGGAAGGCTTCGGCGGTGCTGACCGCGTCCTGGCCGATCATCGCGTCGAGCACGAACAGGGTCTCGTCGGGCTGCACGGCATCGCGGATGCCCGCGGCCTGGCGCATCAGCTCGGCGTCGATACCGAGGCGACCGGCGGTATCGACGATGACCACGTCGTACTGCTTGGCCTTGGCCTCGTCGATGCCGGCCGCGGCGACGGCGACCGGGTCGGCCGCGGTGATGCCGAGCGGGTTCTCCCCGCCACCGATGGAGGTGCCACCGTGCGGGGCGAACACGGGCACGCCGGCCCGCTCGCCGACGACCTGCAGCTGGGTGACCGCGCCGGGACGCTGGAGGTCACAGGCCACCAGCAACGGCTGGTGCCCCTGACCCTTGAGCCATTTGGCCAGCTTGCCCGCGAGAGTGGTCTTACCCGCACCCTGCAGACCGGCCAGCATGATGACCGTCGGCGGGTTCTTGGCGAGGTTGAGGCGGCGGGTCTCCCCACCCAGGATCGCGACGAGTTCCTCGTTGACGATCTTGACGACCTGCTGCGCGGGATTGAGCGCGCCGGAGACCTCCGCGCCCTTGGCGCGTTCCTTGACGTTGGCGATGAAGCCGCGCACCACGGGCAGCGCGACGTCGGCCTCGAGGAGGGCGAGGCGGATCTCGCGCGCGGTGGCGTCGATGTCGGCCGGTGACAGACGCCCCTTACCGCGCAGATCCTGCAGTGCACCGGTAAGCCGGTCGGACAGGGATTCGAACACCGATCGCGCTCCTGATCTGAAAGGGTCTCAGATCGTCTGACCGAAGTCGGACGTCTATTGCCCTCCCAGGGTAATGGAGGTTATTCGGTATGCCGCACGTGCGGTGGCGCCGTGCGGCGCAACTCGTGGGATTCGATGTCCACCAGGTACACCGCTTCTCTGCCGGTGAGGCCGAGCTCCCGCGACAGCGCCTCGATGCGAAGCCATTCGGAATCGGCGCTGTCGGCGCGGTGGGCGGGGGTCGAGGCGATGGTCATCGCCGCCAACGCCTGCGCACCGCTGAGAGTGCGACCCGGCAACCACGAAACCACCCACAGGTCACCACCGACGCAACGCGCGATATGCGCCGTCGCGTCGCTGGTCATCATCGACGCGGAAACGACTTCGATAGCCACAGATCAGCTCCCCTCACACGAGTGACAGCCAGACCAGGGGAATGCTATAGGTCCTATCTCGACTTATCGGGCCGCGACGACGCCGTGTAGCAACCTGATAGCAATCAGTGAGTAAACTGTGTCCTAGCGCGGCGAGTCGGTGTCGGTCGCTTCGGTCGGCGGCGGGGCGGGCGCGGGCCGCGGAACCACGTCGAGGACGGCCTTCTCGATGCGATCGCGCAGGGCCGGGCTGTCGGCGTCGCCCAGTTCGAGGCAGAAGGCGTCGACCACGGCCGAGCCCATCGTGACCACCTTGGCCCACCGGACATTGGCTCCCGTCTCGGCGAAGGCACCGGCCAGCCTGCTCAGCAAACCGACGCGATCGTCGGCGCGCAACTCGAGGATCACCTGTCCGGGAGTACTGATCGGCGACCAGATCAGGCGCGGCGCCGCGCGGGCATACCGACCGGGACCGGTCCCGACGGCGTCGGCTTCGCGTTTGGCCAGCACCGCGGGCAGGTCGAGCGCGCCGGTGGTGGCCCGGATGAGTTCCTGCCGCAGCAGGCCCGCGTCCGGCGGATCACCGAACTTCGGCATCACCACGAAGGTGTTGATCGCCGAATTTCCCGCACTGCCCAGCGAGGCGGAGAGCACGCGCAACCCGTGCAGCGCCAGCACCCCCGCGGCGTCGGAGAGCAGGCCGGGCTCGTCGGGGGCGATCACCGTCACCACGAAGGTGTGCTTGCCGTCGCCGGGCGCGAGGGTGACGTGCACGCCGCCCGCCCGTGCCTTGTCCAACAGCTCCGGGTCGATCGGCTCGGGCTGCGGCAGCGGCTCGCCCGCCATGACCAGTCGGCAGCGGCGCACCAGCTCACCGATCAGCGAGGCCTTCCAGTCGCCCCAGACGCCGGGGCCGGTGGCCATCGAGTCGGCCTCGGCCAGCGCGTGCAACAGTTCGAGCAGGCCCACGTCACCGCCGAGCGCGTCGGCGACGTGCTGCACGGTCGCCGGGTCGGCGAGATCGCGCCGGGTCGCGGTGTCGGGCAGCAGCAGGTGGTGGCGCACGATCGCACTGAGGGTGCGCACGTCCGAGGGCCACATCCCGAGCCTGCGACCGATATGGGTGGCCAGTTCCGCGCCGACGACGCTGTGGTCGCCGTTGCGCCCTTTGCCGATGTCGTGCAGCAGCGCGCCGAGCGCGAGCAGGTCGGGCCGGGCGACCCTGGTGCTCAGGCCGCTCGCGAAGGCGACCGTCTCCATCAGATGCCGATCGACGGTCCAGGTGTGCATCGCATCGCGCGGCGGCAGGTCGCGCACCGCGCCCCATTCGGGAAAGAGCCTGCCCCACAAGCCGGTTCGATCCAGGGCCTCGACCGCGTCGATGCTGCCGCGGCCCGCCCCGAGCAGTACGAGCAGATCGTTGAGCGCGTCCTTCGGCCACGGTTCGCGCAGTTCGGGCGCATCCTCGGACAGCCGGTTGAGCGTGGTCGCCGACATCGGCAGCCCGGTCTGCGCCGAGGCCGCCGCGACGCGCAGGATCAGCCCTGGATCGCGTTGCGGGCGGGCGTCTCGGGCGAGCACTACCTCACCGGAGTGCTCGACCACCCCCTCATCGAGTGGTCGGCGCACCGGCATCCGGCGCAGTCGGGCCAGGCCGCGCCGCGGTAGCGCGTTGGCGGCGGTGCGCAACCCGACGTCGCACGAATAGCTCACCGTACGCGCCGAATCGGTCAATGTCCGGGCGAGATCGAAGCGGTCGCCGATGCGCAGCGCCGCGCCGATCTCGTCGGCGTCCTGCGCGCGCAGTTGATCACGGGCCCGGCCCGCGACCCGGTGCAGCTCGGTACGCACGTCGAGAAGCCTGCGGTGTGCCTGTTTCAGGCCGCCGCCGGGGACCTCGGGGCCCAGTCCCGGCATGGCATCGGTCAATTGGGCGATCGAGAGCGCGTCGAGCAGTTGGATATCGCGCAGCCCGCCACGACCGTTCTTGAGATCGGGTTCGGCGCGGTGGGCGATCTCGCCGCTGCGCTGCCAGCGCGCGGTGGTCTGGGCGATCAGATCGTCGAAGCGGGACCGGATTCCGGTGCGCCATTCCCGGCGCACGCCGCCGATGAGCAGATTGCTGAGGTCTCGGTCGCCGACGATGTGGCGCGCCTCCAGCAGGCCGAGCGCCGCGATCATGTCGTCGGCGGCCACCCGCAGCGCCTGCGGCACCGTGCGCACGCTGTGGTCGAGCTTGATGTGGGCGTCCCACAGCGGATACCAGAGCTGATCGGCGACCTTCGAGACCACTTCGGGGTCGACGTCGTCGTGCAGCAGGACGAGGTCGAGATCGGAGTAGGGCAGCATCTCACGGCGTCCGAGCCCACCGACCGCCACGACCGAGAGACCGCTGTCGGCGGTGATGCCGAGTTCATTGCCCTTGCTGGTGAGCCACAGTTCGAACAGGTCGACCAGGGCCTCGCGCAGCGACTCCGGATCGAGCCGCGGATTGCGGGTGCCGGCTCCGTCGAGCAATTGCGCCCTGGCCTTGACCAGATCCGCCGCTCCGTTGTTCTGAATACCACCGCTTCGCTGTGCCATCGCCCACCCACCATTTCATGCGGGCGGCCCCGCCCCGACCGGAAACTCTCGCCGGTGGGAGCGGGGCCGCGCTCGATCGATTCTCGTGCGTACCTAACGAATTACAGTGCGTCGCTTCCACGTTCGCCGGTACGGACGCGAATGATGGTGTCCACGGGGGTCACCCACACCTTGCCGTCACCGATCTTGCCGGTACGCGAGGCCTCGACGATCACCTCGACGACCTTCTCGACGGACGCATCGTCGACGACGACCTCGACCCGGACCTTGGGAACGAAGTCCACCGAGTACTCGGCACCGCGGTATACCTCGGTGTGGCCCTTCTGCCTGCCGTAGCCCTGGACTTCGCTGACGGTCATGCCGAGCACGCCTGCCTGTTCCAGCCCGGACTTCACATCCTCGAGCGTGAACGGTTTGACGATTGCCGTAACCAGTTTCATGTTCGTCATGCCTCCTTGACGAGCGTGCGTGCCGTGCCACCCACAGCAGCGAAATCGTAAGCTGTTTCCGCGTGCTCGGACTCGTCCAGGCCCGCAGACTCGGACTCTTCACTGGCGCGAAGGCCGATCGTGAACTTGATCGCGTACGCGATGACGGCCGTGGCGACCAGCGAGTAGGCCAAGACGACGAAAGCACCGACAGCCTGCAGCTTCAACTGCTCAACTCCACCACCGTAGAACAAGCCGGTGACGCCCGCCGGAGCTTCGCTCGTAGCGACCAGACCGACCATCAGCGTGCCGACCAGGCCACCGACCAGGTGGACGCCGACCACGTCGAGCGAGTCGTCGAAACCGAAGCGGAACTTCAGGCCGACCGCCAAGGCGCACAGCGCGCCGGCGACCACGCCGATGGCCAGCGCACCGACCACGTTCACCGAGGAACAAGCCGGGGTGATGGCGACCAGACCGGCGACGATGCCCGAGGCGGCACCGAGCGAGGTCGGGTGACCGTCGCGGATCTTCTCCACGAGCAGCCAGGCCATCATCGCGGCCGCGGTGGCGAGCGTGGTGGTGACGAAGGTGGCGCCGGCGATGCCGTTGGCGCCGAGCGCCGAACCGGCGTTGAAGCCGTACCAGCCGAACCACAGCAGACCGGCGCCCAGCATCACGAAGGGCAGGTTGTGCGGACGGAACGGCGTCTTCGGCCAGCCCTTGCGCTTGCCGAGGATCAGGCACAGGACCAGACCGGCCGCACCGGCATTGATGTGGACCGCGGTACCACCGGCGAAGTCGATCGCCTTGAGGTTGTTGGCGATCCAGCCGCCCGACTCGGCGGTGTAGCCGTCGAAGGCGAAGACCCAGTGCGCGACGGGGAAGTAGACGACCGTGGCCCAGATTCCGGCAAATACGAGCCACGAGCCGAACTTCAGGCGGTCGGCGACCGCGCCCGAGATGAGAGCGACCGTGATGATCGCGAACATGAGCTGGAAGGCGACGAAGACCGTCAGCGGGATACCCGCGGTGATCGGGGCCGTCGGGTCCTCCGGGGTCGCCGTGAACAGCGGGATGCCCGGTGAATCGGCGGCGGTGCCGCCGAAGATGCTCTTCAGACCGAAGTACTGGAGCGGATCACCGACCAGGTTGCCCTTGTCCTCGCCGAACGCCATCGAGAAGCCGTATAGACACCACAGGATGGTGACCAGACCCATCGCGGAAATGCTCATCATGATCATGTTCAGCACGTTCTTGCCACGGACCATGCCGCCGTAGAAGAACGCCAAACCCGGCGTCATCAACAGCACGAGCGCTGCCGACGCCAGCATCCAAGCGGTATCACCGGTATCCGGTGTACCGATCAGTGGAAATGCCACCTTGTCTTCCTCCTCATCTCGGGCCTCGCCGATGACGGCAAAAGGACCTGTACAGAAGGGTCGTCACTCGGTGTTTCATCCGTTGAGCTGTGGTGTTTCACCTGGGTGAACGGATAGCGCTGTTGTGTTGCGTCCACGTTTCGCGTGGTCGGCATGAGCCTGTCAGCTCACGGTGAGCTCGGCGCGGATGTGCGATTCGCCGCGAGTTCGCACGGCGATTCGCCGCACCCCCGATCTTCGGGAACAGCGATGTCAGCCCGGAAAAACAGCGATGCCCGCCCGATCGCTGGATCGGGCGGGCATCGACGAAACCGCTACGCGGCGCCCCCGAGCAGCGCGTCGACGAACGCGCCCGGCTCGAACGGCGCCAAGTCGTCGGCGCCCTCGCCGAGACCGACGAGTTTCACGGGCACCCCGAGTTCGTGCTGCACCTGGAACACGATGCCGCCCTTGGCGGTGCCGTCGAGCTTGGTGAGAACCACGCCGCTGATGTCGACGACGTCGGCGAACACCCGAGCCTGCATCAGACCGTTCTGGCCGACGGTCGCGTCGAGGACCAACAGCACCTCGTCGACCTCACCCTTCTTCTCCACGACCCGCTTGACCTTGCCCAGCTCGTCCATCAGGCCGGTCTTGGTGTGCAGGCGGCCCGCGGTGTCGATGAGGACGGCGTCGACGCCCCGGTCGATGCCCGCGCTGACCGCGTCGAAGGCGACGGCGGCCGGGTCGGCGGCTTCCTTGCCGCGCACGGTCTCGGCGCCCACCCGTTCGCCCCAGGTCTGCAGCTGATCGGCGGCGGCGGCGCGGAAGGTGTCGGCGGCGCCGAGCAGCACCCGACGACCGTCGGCGACGAGCACCCGGGCCAGTTTGCCGGTGGTGGTGGTCTTACCGGTGCCGTTGACCCCGACGACGAGCAGGATCGCGGGCTTGTCGCCGTGCGGCAGGGCGTGGATGGAACGGTCGAGCTCGGGACGCAGCGCCTCGACGAGCACGTCACGCAGGGCGGCGCGCGCCTGTTCGGGAGTGCGCACGCTGCGCGAGGCCATCTCCTCGCGCAGGCGTTCGACGATCTTCGCGGTACTCGCGGTGCCGATGTCGGCCAGTACGAGAGTGTCTTCGATCTCCTCCCAGGAGTCCTCGTCGAGGTCGCCGCCGCCGAGCAGGCCCAGCAGGCTCTTGCCGACCGCGTTCTGGGAGCGGGCTAGGCGACCGCGCAGACGCACGAGGCGGCCGGTGGTGGGATCGATCTCTTCGATCGCGGGGGCGGCGTCGACCTCGGCCGGGGTGGTCTCGGTCGTGGGCGGTGCGGTCTCGATGTCCGGCGCGGTCTCGGGCGCGACAGTGTCCGGTATGACGGTGTCGAGGGCCGACGCGTCGTCGGGGACGACCACGGTCTCGTCGACGGCGACATCGCCCTCGGGCAGCGGAACATCGGTGATGCCGCGGCGCGGGGCGTCACGCGGGATCGCGGCATCGTCGCCGACGTGCGGTTGACCGTCAGTATCGGTGCGTTCAGCGACAGGCTCCGGCTCGGTCGCCGTCGAGCCGCCCTGGCTGAAGTTGAATCCACCGGACGCGGTGTAACCACCGGAGCGGTCCGTCAACTCCTTGTCCGGCTCGGGCGGTGCCAGTGAAATCTGGCGTCGCTTGTACAGGACGAAACCCGCGACGAGCGCCACCAACAGGACGGCGGCGATCGCGGCGATCAGGATCCACGCTTGCGAACTCACCCGGCGAGTCTATTCGGGAGGGGAGTCCCCGCACGTCGGCGGCGTCTGCGCGGCGGGTCGGCGGCCCGATCGCGGGCCTTCGCGCGGATGGCGGAAACACTACAGATTCGTTGTCCTGCGGAACTTCTGGCGGTTGACCCATAGGATCGGCGGAGTGACCGATCGAAACGTGCTTGGGGGGCCGCTGGAAGAGTGCGGCGCCGATCCTCTCACGGGCTTCTACCGGGACGGCTGCTGCAGCACCGGTCCGGAGGATCTCGGCAGCCACACCGTGTGCACCGTCGTAACAGCGGAATTCCTGGAGCATCAGGCCTCCATCGGCAACGACCTCAGCACCCCTCGCCCAGAGAACAATTTTCCCGGCCTGCAGCCGGGCGACCGCTGGTGTGTGGTTGCCGTCCGCTGGCTGCACGCGCACGAGGACGGCGTAGCCGCCCCCGTGGTGCTGGCCGCCACCCACGAGAACGCACTGGAGGTCATCTCCGTGGATATCCTGCGCAAATACGCCGTCGACGTTCCCGACGACGTCAGCGACCTGTTGTAAGGCGCCGCGTCCCGCTGCGGAGACGGTGGGCCTTCTGACGGCAGGCCGGGGAGCAGTAGCGCGCCGGGCGACCGGTAGCCGGGCGCCGCACGGCCGTGCCACAGACGGCGCAGGGTGCCGAGGTTTCGTTACCTACCCCGGTTTCGTTACGGTCGACTTTCGGGCGTTCCGTTACGGGTGACGGGTGGGTTCGCAGGGCGTCGAGGATCAGCGCGACGGCCGGGGCGAGGGGGGCGTCCTGGCGTCGATGTCGTTGGATCGCAACGCATCCGGTGAAGATGTCGAGCACGTCGGCGACCTCCACGTCACGCCGGACCGTGCCGTGACGCTGCGCCGAGGCGAGTAGCGCGCCCAGTGCGCGATGGAATCGGTTGCCCGCGTCGCGCAACAGGGCACGAGGCCAACCGTCGTCGGATTGCACCAGGTCACACAGGTCCTTGTTGCCGGGCGTCGTGACGATCACGTGGGTGCACAGGGCGAAGAAGGCCGCGCCCGGGTCGGGATCGGTGAGATGCTCGGCCGCCGATGTCGCCAGCCGGTCGACACGCTGGTGCATAACCGCTTCCAGCAGATCGGTTTTCGTGGGGAAATGCCGATGGACGGTGCCCGCGCCGACACCCGCGCGGCGGGCCACCTCCGCCAGCGAGACCGTGGCGCCGCGTTCGGCGAGCGCCCGCTGGGCAGCGGCCAGGATCAGCTCGCGGTTGCGTCGCGCGTCGGCGCGGATCGCCGGTTCCACGCCGTGATCGACCGTCATTTCGTTACGCCTTCCCTGCACCGGACCTGGCCAACCGGGTGGGCCCGCCCGTACCGTCCGGAATACGGGTTGACCGACCCGATTGTAGGCACACGATCGATCACGAAACGGAGCTCCTCCGAGATGACATCAGCACTTCCCGTTCTGATCACCGGCGCGACGGGCAAGCAGGGCGGCGCGACCGCCCACCGATTGCTCAGCCAGGAACACCAGGTTCGCGCTCTGGTCCGCGACCCCGACACCCCCGCCGCCCGCGCACTGGCCGACGCGGGCGCCGAACTGGCGGTCGGCGACTTCGACGACCCGGCGTCGCTGCGGGTCGCGGCCACCCGAACCCGAGCCGTATTCCTCGTTCCTCCAGCCGATTACAGCGTGAAAGGCTGGGGTGAGGACACCGAGGGCCGTCGCGGCATCGCCATGATCGACGCGGCCCGCGCCGCCGAGGTCGAGCAGATCGTGTTCACCGGCGTCGCCACCATGGGCGACGCGCGATCGTGGGGCCAGCGGGGCAAGCGCGAGATCGAGCAGGCCCTGGCCACCTCCGGCCTGCGCTACACCGTGTTGCGCCCCGTGCGGTTCATGGAGAACTACCTGCTCCAGGGCTCCCCGGTGGACGGCATCCGGGACGGCGGCGAACACGTCCATCTGTTCCCCGCCGATCGCCCGCTCCAGATGATCGCCATCGACGACATCGCCGCCTTCGCCGCCCTGGCCTTCGCCGACCCCGAAGCCTGGCACGCCCGCACCCTCGAACTGGCCGGGGAGTCCATCACCCCGGTCGACGCGGCCGCGACCATCAGCACCGCGCTCGACCATCCCGTGCGGTACCGCGAGATCGGCGAGGAGCAAGCCGACGCGCTCGGCCCCCAGCTCGGCAACACCTGGCGCCTGATCCGCGAAACCGGCGGCTGGCACGCCGATATCCCCGCCCTACGCGCCCTGTACCCGGAGCTGACCTCCCTGCGCGACTGGCTGGCGCGCGGTGGCGCCCAACGGCTCCTGGACCGCGTCGACGCCACCGCGGCGAGCGGGCCGCGCTGAGACCCGGCCCTGCGCCCAGGGCCGATGTTCAGACGGAGGCCGACACCGGGTCGGGGTCGGCGACCTCGGCTCGGTTCAGCCGCTGGGAGATGACCTGGGTGATGCCGTCGCCGCGCATGCTCACGCCGTAGAGGGCGTCGGCGATCTCCATGGTGGGTTTCTGGTGGGTGATGACGATCAGCTGGCTCTTCTCGCGCAGCTGCTCGAACAGGCCGATGAGGCGACGCAGGTTGGTGTCGTCCAGGGCGGCCTCGACCTCGTCCATCACATAGAACGGGGACGGGCGCGCACGGAAGATGGCGACCAGCAATGCGACAGCGGTGAGCGACTTCTCGCCGCCGGAGAGCAGCGAGAGACGTTTCACCTTCTTGCCGGGCGGACGGGCCTCGACCTCGATGCCGGTGGTGAGCATGTCCGACGGGTCGGTGAGCACCAGCCTGCCCTCGCCGCCGGGGAACAGTTTCCCGAAGACGCCGACGAACTCGCGTTCCACATCGGCGTAGGCCTCGGTGAACACCTGCAGGATGCGGGCGTCGACCTCGGCGACCACGTCGAGCAGGTCGTTACGCGCGTTCTTCACATCCTCGAGCTGGGTGGCGAGGAAGGTATAGCGCTCCTCCAAGGCCGCGAACTCTTCCAGCGCAAGGGGATTGACCTTGCCGAGCGTGGTGAGGTCCTTCTCGGCGCGTTTGGCGCGGCGTTCCTGGGTCGGGCGGTCGTAGGGCATCGGCTGCGGCGCGCTGACCTGCTCACCGCGTTCCTTGGCCTCCTCGTACTCGTGCAGCTCCAGCGCCGAGGGCGGCAACGGCACGTCCGGCCCGTATTCGGCGACGAGGTCGGCGAGCGCGATGCCGAACTGTTCGGAGATCGTCGTCTCCAGCTGTTCGATCCGCAGCGCCGCTTGGGCTTTGGCGACCTCGTCGCGGTGCACGGCGTCGGTGAGCTGGGCCAGCTGGGTGTTCAGCGCGCGGGCGCGTTCCTTCACCTGTTCCAGCGCGGCGGCGCATTCGCCACGGCGACGGACCAATTCGTCACGTCGGGCCGCGGCGGTGGCCACGACCTGCTCGAGTTCGTGTTTGATCTTGCTACCCGATTCGGCGACCGCCGCGGCTACGGCGGCCGCTCGGCGCCGAGCGGCCTGGGCACGTTCGGCGCGGGCCCTGGCCTCCCGCTCGCCACGAGCGGCCCGGCGCAGCGAATCCGCTTTGCCGCGCACCGATTCCGCGCGTTCCTCCGAGGTGCGCACGGACAGTCGAGCCTCGACCTCCATCGTCCGGGCTTCGGCGAGCGCGGCGGCGGCTTCTTCGCGGGCGTACCCCGCGGTCTCGGTGCTCGCGGCGCCGAAACTGTCGTCGCCGCCGTCGTGTTCGATCTCGGCGTGGCGCAGCCGGTCCTCGAGTTCGGCGAGGGACGCGAGCGACTTCTCCCGCGCCGCTTCGGCTTCCGCGCGCTGGGTGGCCAGCCGCTCCCCTTCGGTCTGGGCCGCGCGCGCGCTCTGCCCGACCCGGGCCAGCCGGTCGTAGATCGCCAGCAGCGCCTGATCGGATTCGTGCAGTGCCATCAGCGCGTGGTCGGCGGCGTCCTTGCGGTCGGTCTGTTCGGCCAGCGCGCCCGCCAGCGCCGCCTCCAACTCCTCGGCCCGCCGTTGCGCCGCCGCCAGTTCCGCGGTGGCGGTGTCGATATCGGCCTGGACCTCGAGCTGGCTCGGCATCCGTTCGGAGCCGCCGACGATCCAGCCCGCCCCGGCCAGATCGCCGTCCCGGGTCACCACCCGCAGTTCCGGGCGCAGGGCGACGAGCTCGGTAGCGCTCGCCAGCTCGTCGACCACCACGACGTCGGCGGTGAGCGCGGCCAGCGCGGGTCGCACCTGCTCGTCGCCGTCGAGCACGTCGGCGAGCCACCGCGCGCCCGCGGGCAACGCGGATCGCTCGGCCGCGATCGCCGGGTCGGTGGCGAAGACGAACGCCACCCGACCACCGTCGCCACCGCGCAACTCCCGCACCGCCGAGTCGGCGGTGGTCGCGGTATCGGCGGTGATGGCATCGGCCAGCGGACCGAGCAGCGCGGCCACGGCGGCCTCGAACCCGGGCTGCACGCGCAACAGGCCCGACAGCCGCCCGCCGAGCCCACTCACGCCGTGTTCGAGCAGCCAGGCCGCGCCGTCCTTGCGAGCCAGGTTCATACCGAGCGCTTCGATGCGGGCACCGAGCCGAGCGACCAGCTTGCCGGCCTCCCGGTCGAGTTCGCGCAGTTCCCGCACGCGCTCGTCGGCCAGTTCCTGGGCGGCGACCGCGTGCTCGTGCTGGGCGTCCAGGCCCTTCTCCCCCGCGTCGAGTTCACCGAGTTCGTCCTGCACCGAGTCGTATTCGACCTGCGCGGTCTCCCCACGGTGTCGGGCGTCGGCGATGGCCACGGACAGGCGCGCGATCTCCGCGTCCACGGACTGGGCTCGGGTGCGCAGGGTGTCGACCTGGCCCGACAGCCTGGCCAGCCCCTCGCGCCGATCGGCGATCGCGCGCACCGCCGCCAGGTGCGCCTGTTCGGCGGCCTTGGCGGCCTGTTCGCGCTCGGACAGGGCTTCGCGGGCAGCTTCGAGGGTCTCGGTGGCCATCTCGACCGCGTATCGCAGTTCGGCCTCTTCGGCTTCGATCCGGTCGGCCTCGGCCTCGAGCTGTTCCGGATCGCGCCCGGTACCGACGGGCGCCTCGGTGTGCAGATGCCTGGCCCGGTCACCGGCGATGCGGATGGTGGCGTTCACCCGTTCGGCCAGGGCCGAGAGCTGGAACCAGGTCTGCGCGGCGGCCTCGGCGCTGGGACTCAGCCGCGACAGCTGGAACTCCTGCTGCGCGAGCGCGGCGTTGGCGGCGTCGAGTTCGGTGTGCACGGTGATCTGCTGCTCGCGGGCGTACGCCTCTTTGCTGAGCTGGGATTCCAGCTCGCCACGGCGGGTGACCAGGTCGTCGGCGGCCAGTCGCAACCGGGCGTCGCGCAGGTCGGCCTGCACGGTCTGCGCGCGGCGGGCGACCTCGGCTTGGCGGCTGAGCGGCTTGAGCTGGCGGCGAAGTTCGGTGGTGAGGTCGGTGAGCCGGGCGAGGTTGGCCTGCATCGCGTCGAGCTTGCGGACCGCCTTCTCCTTGCGCCTGCGGTGCTTGAGCACGCCCGCGGCCTCTTCGACGAACGCGCGCCGATCCTCCGGCCGCGATTCCAGGATCGCCGACAGCCTGCCCTGTCCCACGATCACGTGCATCTCGCGCCCGATCCCGGAGTCGGACAGCAGTTCCTGCACATCCATCAGTCGGCAGGTGCTGCCGTTGATCTCGTACTCGCCCGCGCCGTCGCGGAACATGCGGCGGGTGATCGACACCTCGGCGTAGTCGATGGGCAGCGCGCCGTCGGAGTTGTCGATGGTCAACGTCACCTCGGCGCGGCCCAGCGGCGCGCGCCCGACCGTTCCGGCGAAGATGACGTCCTGCATCTTCCCGCCCCGCAACGCTTTGGCGCCCTGCTCGCCCATCACCCACGACAGCGCGTCCACGACATTGGATTTACCGGAACCGTTGGGCCCGACGACGCAGGTGATGCCCGGTTCGAACCGCAACGTGGTCGCAGACGCGAAGGATTTGAAACCCTTCAACGTCAAGCTCTTCAAATGCAAGAGAGCTCGTCCGCCTCTCCGCGAGTCGGGCCGGGCCTGGGTGCGCGCGGATCTCACACGCGGCCAGCGGTGATGGAGGGTGCCTCGGGTAGCCGGTTCCCGAGGAGTGACCCCTGTGCTCGCGAAAGCTTAGCGGATGTAGCGGCGGGTTTGCGGTCAGTGCGGGTTGATGTGCTTCATCTGCTTCTGCAGCTGACGGACATGGGTTGCGGAACCGAGGCCGGCTTCCCAACCGGTGAGCACGCGGAAGACCAGGACCGCACCCCACGGGCCGATCACCCACATCGGCCAGAAGTAGGTGAGCTCGCCCGCGGTCAGCGAGACCAGACCCCAGATGACCAGCACGATCAGGCTGACGCCGAGCCAGCTGCCCGCCTCGATCCGCTGCCAGACCGGGAAGCGCGCACCGGACGAGCGTTCGACGGGCGCGGCCTGCTGCTGTTTCGACAACGGCGGCAGGTCGGACAGGACCACGGCGAGCTCGTCGCGCGTGGTGGTGGCGTAGACCTTGGCCACGCGCAGGTCGTATTCGCCCAGATCGAGTCTGCCGTCGGCCAGATGCGTGCCCAGCTGGGCGACGATCGCGTTGCGTTCGGCATCGGACGCGCGCGTACCCGGGGTGATATCCATGCCGACGTCCTCTCGGTCACATCCACGGTGGAGTGCTGATTCCAGCGTCCACCCTCCACAGTGTGATGTCAACCGTTCGGGCTCGCTCAGAGGATGGCGAAGGCCACCACGAGACCCAGCGCGAAATGCGCGGCGGCGACGACGAGAACCTCGGGGGTATAGGTCTCGGCGTGCAGTGTGCGGCCGATGTCGATGCCGGTGACCTTCTCGATCACCCGCACCGAGATCACCTGCGCGATGATGCCGACCAGGCCGTACACGATCGCCGCGATCAGCCCCTCCGACAGCTTGCCGCTGCCGCCGGTGGCCAGCACCGCGAACACGACGATGAACGCCATGCTGATCATCCCGGCCGCCGAGACGATGATCGCGTTCGGCTTGCCCGCCACCACCAGGTCGCGCAGCTTGCCCGGTGTGGTCAGGTCGATGGCGAAGAAGCCGACCAGCATCAGGACGAGGCCGATCAGGCAGTACAGGATGATGGCGCCGACGCCTTCACCGAGCGCACTCCAATAACCCGATTCCAGGGCGAGGGCGGTCATCGTGGTCCTTTCGAACAATGTTGTGAGGTCAGTGTCAGTCGACGATGCGGTGTGGCACGAACGCGGCGCCGTCGTCGGTGATCAGGCCGGCGGTCTCCCTGATGCCGAGCCCCGCCGCGGTGTCACCCACGATCCAGGCCCCGAGCACCGGGCGCATCCCGTCGAATTCCGGTAGCGGGTCGAGCAATTGGTAGACGAAACCCTCGGCGCCGTAGACGCCGCCGGTCGCGGTTTCCATGCCGGGTCCGACGATGGTCATGTTCGCGCCCTCGCGGCCGAGCTTGGGTTTGCGAATGTATTCGGTGAGCTCGTGCGGGTCGTCGAGGTAGGCGGGCAACAGGTTGGGATGGCCCGGATACATCTCCCACAGAATCGCCAGAATCGCCTTGTTGCTCAGCAACGTGGTCCACAGCGGTTCGACCCACGCGGTCGCGGGCAGGCTGCCGACCACGCGCTTGCCGAAGTCGTCGTCGAGGATCCACTCCCACGGATACAGCTTGAAGATCGCCTCGATCGGCGCCTCGGCCAGATCGACGAACCGGTTCAGCTCGGTATCGAAACCGACTTCCTCGATCGGCAGCGCGACCGTGTCGAACCCGGCCTCGGCCGCCGTCTCCTGCATGTAGGCGGTGGTGACGTTGTCCTCACCGGTCGCGTCGGCGCCCGACCAGGTGAAGTGCAGTTCGGTACCGGGCAACACGCCGCGCAGCGTGGTCCAGCGCTCCACCAGCTTCTCGTGCAGCGAATTCCATTGGTCCCCACCGGGATACACCTGCTGCAACCAGTGCCACTGGATGATCGCGGCCTCGAGCAGCGAGGTGGGGGTGTCGGCGTTGTATTCCAGCAGCTTGGCCGGGCGGCGCGCGTCGTAGCGCAGGTCGAAGCGGCCGTAGACGTACGGGTCACTGCGACGCCATGATTCGGCGATCGGGGCCCAGGTCCATTCCGGCAGACCGAAATCGGCGAAGCGCTCGGTGAGAACCACGTGCTCGACGGCGTGCAGGCACATCGACTGCAGCAGTTCCACATCGGCTTCCAGCGCGAGGATCTCGTCCATCGAGAACTCGTAGTGCACCGACTCGTCCCAGTACGGTCGCGGCTGACCACTGGCATCGCGTCCCGGAGCGCCGTAGACGAGCCCCTGCTTCTCGACGATCTGCTGCCAGTCCCGGCGTGGCGTGCTCTGGTTGCGCCGCATCTAGGACCCACTCCCCCCGGTCGACTTGCTGCCGAGCCCGCCGCGCTGCACCGTGGTGCCGCTCTTGGTCGTGACCTGGGCGTTGCGCGGTTTCACCGAGGTGCCGCCCGTCGGCGGCTTGCCGATCGTCGGCGTGCCGCCGTAGTGGTAGCGATACTGCGGCCAGCCCAGAATCAGCAGTCCGGCGCCGTGGCCGCCGCTGTAGTCGTCACTGCGGAAATTGGTCTTGCCGTCGCCACACTTGTCATCGGGCACCACCACTTCCTGCCCGTTCTGGTCGATCTGCACGCACGAGGCCGTCACCTGGTCGGGCGCGGTGATCGCCCGGTAGGCGAGGTACCCGCCGCCGACCAGCGCGGCCACACCGACGATGGCGACACCGCCGATCATCACGCGTTTGCGATTGCGCCGCTTCTCCTCGGCCGCCGCGGCGGCGGCCCGCTCGGCCGCGTCGGCTTGCCTGCGGGCCTTGTCTCTGGCGCGCGCCTCCCCGACGGTCGGCGGACGCGGCTGGGTGACGCCGGGTTCCTGCCGTGACATCCGGCCGGGTTGCGGCTGACCCGATTGCGGCACGCCAGGTTGCGGCGCGTTCGGCTGCGGCTGTCCGGGCTGCGACAGGTTCGGCTGCGGCGGGTCTGCCGGTGGCTCGTCGGGTCGCGGCGGATTCGGCTCGGGCTGCGCGGGTCGCCGCCCGACCGGGTGCCCGCCGCCGCCGTACACCGGGGCGGGTGGCTCGCCGTTCGAGGGTTGTTCCGGTCGATCGGGCGGGCCGGGGTTCTGTGTGCTCACCGCTGCCGCCCCCTGACCCCCGAAGTCATCACTAGCGCTCCTCGAATCCCGTCATGTCGCCCCGCGCGGGCTCCCAGCTCTCCACGACCAGGTCCACCCGCCCAGGAACACGCCCGAACAGACCTTGCCGCACCTGCCCGACAGCCTGCGAACTCTCGGACGCTTCGCCGGACCGTAGCAGTTCCAGCAATTTCTCGCCCGCCGTTCGTTGCCCTTCGGCGACAACGTGGACGCGACCGTCGCTGTGGTTGCGCGCGTAGCCGACCAGGCCGAGTTCCAGTGCGCGCGAGCGCGTCCACCACCGGAATCCCACGCCCTGCACCGCGCCGTGCACCCACGCGCTCAGTCGAACCGGCTCCTCGCTCATGCGTCGATGTCGAACGTCAACGTCACCTTCGTGCCTGCTTTGAGGGTGCGACCCACAGTGCACACCTTGTCGACGGCGCGCTGCACGGTGACCAGTAGTCGCTCGCGGGCGGCCTCGTCGAGCTCGGACAGGTCCAGCTCGAGGACCTCGTCGAGCTGCGGGTAGAGCTCGTTCTCCCGGTCGGCGTCGCCGGAGACGCGAATGGTGGCGTCGAACTCGTCGCCGAGGCGACGCGACAACGGCAGGTCCGAGCTGAGCCCGGTGCAGGCAGCCAGCGCGATCTTGAGCAGCTCACCGGGCGTGAACGCGCCGGGCACACCCTGGGAGGCGATCAAGACCTCCGCGCCGCGGTTACTGCGCCCGGTGTAGGCACGGGTTCCGGTGCGCTCGACCCACAGTTCGGTGGGCGCGTTGGTCACGGGTGCGGTCTGCTCAGCCATGCTGTGATCCTGCCATTCGCTCGAGAACGATCCACGCGTGGGAACGTCCACACCGGTCCCGGCATTCCGGTCACGTGAGTCGGCGCACGCTCATTCCTGGAAGCGGTATCCCATCCCGGCCTCGGTCAGCAGATGGCGAGGCCGGGCCGGATCGTCCTCGAGTTTGCGCCGCAACTGGGCGAGATAGACGCGCAGGTAATGGGTCTCGGTCGCATAGGCGGGCCCCCACACCTCACGCAGTAATTCCTTGCGCCCCACCAGCTTTCCGCGATTGCGTACCAGCATCTCGAGCATGCCCCACTCGGTGGGCGTCAGGTGCACCGACGCACCGTGCTTGGTGACCCGCTTGGCGGCCAGGTCGACCGTGAAGGAGTCGGTGATCACGACCGGATCGTCGCTGCCCGCGTCGGCGGCCCCACGCCGCACCGCCGCGCGCAACCGGGCCAGCAACTCGTCCATCCCGAACGGCTTGGTGACGTAGTCGTCGGCCCCCGCGTCGAGCGCCTCGACCTTGTCGGCGGAGTCGGTACGCGCCGAGAGCACCAGCACCGGCGCGGTACTCCAACCACGTAGTCCCGCGAGTACTTCGATGCCGTCCATGTCGGGTAGCCCGAGATCGAGAATCACCACATCGGGCCGTTTCTCGGCGGCCGCGCGCAAGGCGGCGGCGCCGTTGCCCGCGGTGATCACCTCGTACCCACGAACCGACAGATTGATCCGCAGCGCGCGCACGATCTGCGGCTCGTCGTCGACCACCAGAACCTTGACCGGGCCCGACACCCTGTCGGGGCCGCTTCTCCGGGTATCGCGGCCGGACTCGTGTGGGATGCCCGGCACACCGGCGGCCGGCGGATGGGGTGTCACAGCGGGTTCGCCGGTCCGCTCGGAATTACCCATGTGCTCACTTGTCGGCATCGCTCAATCCTGTGAGAGGGGCAGGCAGGTCGACCAACACGGTCAGGCCGCCGCCCGGCGTGGGTTCAGCGTGGACGGTACCGCCCATCGCCTCGACGAAACCGCGCACGACCGAGAGGCCGAGGCCGACGCCGGTGGTGTTGTCACGGTCGCCGAGGCGCTGGAACGGCTCGAACAGGTCCTCCTCGGTGCCCGCGGGGACGCCGCGTCCGGTGTCGACGACCGCGATCGACACCCGGTCGCCGTCGTTCTCGGCGGTGACGCGAACGGGTGTGTCACGACCGGAGTGATGCAGGGCGTTGTCGAGCAGGTTCGCCAGCACGCGTTCGAGCAGACCGCTGTCCGCGAGGACCGAGATCTCGCCGACCTCGATTTTCACCCGGTCCATCGCCGCGCGCCGCAATCCCCGTGCCCCCATTCCGACGCTGACCAGCGCGCGGTGCACCGCCTCGTCCATGTAGACCTGGCGCAGTTGCGGGCTCACCACACCGACGGCCAGGCGCGACGAATCGAGCAGGTTGCCGACCAGTGCGGTCAGCTGGTCAACGGATTCCTCGATCGCCTCGAGCAGTTCGCCGGTGTCCTCGGCGGAGAACTCCACATCGTCGCTGCGCAGACTCGATACGGCGGCCTTGGCACCGGCCAACGGTGTGCGCAGGTCATGGCTGACTGCCGAAAGCAGTGCGCGGCGCAACCGATCGGCCTCCAGCAACGCCGCCGCGGCACTGGCTTCTTCGGCGAGTCGTTCCTGCCGGACCAGCCCGGCGGCTTGATTGGCCACCGCGTTGAGCACCGGCCGTTCCCCCGGGTCGAGTGGGTGCCCGGCCAGCAGCAGCAGACTGGTCGTATCACCCGCCTCGATGACCGTCTCGGCATCGTCGGGCCGTCGTGGCGGATTCGTACCTACCTCGGCGACCACCACGTCGCCGCACAGCATGCTCACCGCCCGCTGCCCATAGGCCTCACGCACCTGTTCCAGCAGATTCGGCAGGTCGGCGCCGTGCAGCACCGCACCGGCGAACAGAGTGAGCAGCTCGGCTTCGCGGGATGCCTTGCGCGACTGTCTGGTTCGCTTCGCCGCGACATCGACCAGCGCGGCGACGGCGACCGCCACGATCAGCAGCACCACCACGGTGACGAAGTTGTCCGGTTCGGCGATGGTGAGGCTGTAGCGCGGAGAGGTGAAGAACCAGTTCAGCAACAGCCCCGACAGCAGCGCCGACACCGAGGCGGGCACCACACCGCCGAGCAGCGCGACCGCGACGACACCGACGAAGAACATCGCGCTGAGCCCGCCGAGTTCGAGGAATCCGTCGAGCGTCGCCCAGCAGACCACGCTCACCAGCACCGGCACCAGCAGGGCGGCGATCCAGGCGAACAGCGGCTGACGCACACGCAGCGGGTTGCGGCGCACACCTCGGTTGGCATGCTCATGGGTCACCATGTGGACGTCGATCTTGCCCGAACGCTGCACCACCGTGGACCCGATGCCCTCGTCGAACATCCGCGCCCACCGGGACCGTCGCGAGGTCCCGAGCACCAACTGCGTCGCGTTGACCTCCCGCGCGAATTCCAGCAGTGCGCCGGGCACATCGTCGCCGGTCACCGTATGCAGCGAGGCACCGAGCCCGGCCGCGAGTTCACGCAGCCGCACCATCCGCTCGGTCGACACCCCGGCGAGCCCGTCACCCCGAACCACGTGCACCACGACGAGATCGGCGCTGGACTTCGACGCGATCCGCCCCGCCCGGCGCACGACGGTCTCCGATTCCGCCCCGCCGGTGACCGCGACGACGACCCGTTCGCGCGCCTCCCACAACTCGGTGATCTTGTGGTCGGCCCGGTACCTGGCCAGCGCCGCGTCGACCTGATCGGCCAGCCAGAGCAGTGCGAGTTCCCGGAGCGCAGTGAGATTTCCGGGCCGGAAGTAGTTGCGCAACGCGGCATCCACCTTGTCCGCGGCGTACACATTTCCGTGCGACAGCCTGCGCCGCAACGCTTCCGGTGTGAGGTCGACCAGCTCCACCTGATCGGCCGCGCGCACCACCGCATCGGGCACCGTCTCGCGCTGCTCGATCCCGGTGATCTGGGCGACCACATCGTTGAGGCTCTCGAGGTGCTGCACGTTCACCGTCGAGATGACGTCGATGCCGGCATCGAGGAGCTGCTCGATGTCCTGCCAGCGCTTTTCGTGCACGCTGCCCGGCGCGTTGGTGTGCGCGAGTTCGTCGACGAGCACCACGGCGGGCCGGCGCGCGAGCACCGCGTCGACGTCGAGTTCGGGCAGGTCGGTCCCCCGATAGCCGACCAGCTTCGTCGGAATCCGCTCGATGCCGTCGAGCAGTTCCGCGGTCTTCGCGCGACCGTGCGTCTCGACCAGCGCGGCCACCACATCACGGCCGCGCTCGAGCCGCCGGTGCGCTTCGCCGAGCATGGCGTAGGTCTTGCCCACGCCCGGCGCCGCACCGAGATAGATGCGCAATTGTCCGCGTTTCACCTGTTCATCATCGCGTCTCGCCCAGCCTCGACGGTGGGACGTACCGGCAACACGCCGACCGACACCAGCGGCGTAGGCGAGGTGTTCAGCCGACCGAGCACCCGGATCAGCAGCAGCGATCCGGCAAAACCGAAGATCACCGCAAGAGTCACTACCGACACCGCGATCTCACTTTCCTGCGCGGGGGAACCGGCGGCGCCGTTCGCCCGCCGTGCCCACTTTCTACCGCGCGAACACCCGCCTGATCTCGATCTTTACGGTGTGTTGACGGCAATCGGGCCCGCTTTGACGGCATCCTCACACCCGTCACGCACCCGCCGCGTCAACATTGCGCAAAGGCCTGGCCCCTGGGCGCTAAGGAGTCGTAAGGAAGCCACGCCGAGTCGCGATCCGGCGTTTCACTCACCTAGGTGCTCCACCTCGGAGCACAAGGAGGTTGGAAATGTCTGTCGTGGTGTTCACGGTGCTCACCGTGGCGATCTTCGCGCTGCTGGGCTTGATCCAGCGAGGGGTGGAGAAGCTGTGATCGCGAACCTTGTAGGTCTCGCGCTGGCTGCCGGAGTCGCCGTCTTCATGGTCGCGGCGCTGCTCTTCCCCGAGAGGTTCTAGGTGAACACGACTACTGCGGGGATCGTCTTCGTGGCGGCCCTGGTTCTCGCGCTCGCGCTGGTACATGTACCGCTGGGCGACTACATGTACCGGGTCTACAGCAGCGACAAGTACTCCCGCGTCGAGCGGCTGATCTTCCGTGCCATCGGCGCGAAACCCGAGGTCGAGCAGACCTGGCCCGTCTACGCCCGCAGCGTGCTGGCGTTCTCGGCGGTCAGCGTGCTGTTCCTGTTCTTCTTCCAGCTGGTTCAGGGCGCGCTGCCGCTGCACCTCGACGATCCCGGCACCGAGATGACCCCCGCGCTCGCGTGGAACACCGCGGTCAGCTTCGTCACCAACACCAACTGGCAGAACTATTCCGGTGAGTCCACCCAGGGTCACCTGGTGCAGATGGCCGGTCTTGCGGTGCAGAACTTCGTCTCCGCGGCTGTCGGCATGGCGGTGGCGGTGGCACTGGTGCGTGGCTTCGCCCGTCGCCACACCGGCGACCTCGGCAACTTCTGGGTCGACCTGGTGCGCGGCACCCTGCGCATTCTGCTTCCGCTGGCGTTCGTGTTCGCGATCGTGCTGGTCGCGGGCGGCGTCATCCAGAACTTCCACCTCCACGATCAGGTCGCGCAGACCATCGGCGGCGCCGAACAGACCATCACCGGCGGTCCGGTGGCCAGCCAGGAGGTCATCAAGGAACTCGGCACCAACGGCGGCGGCTTCTACAACGCGAACTCCGCCCACCCGTTCGAGAACCCGAACACCTGGACGAACTTCCTCGAGATCTTCCTGCTGATGGTGATCGCGTTCTCGCTGCCGCGCACCTTCGGCCGGATGGTCGGTTCCACCAAGCAGGGCTACGCGATCGTGGCGGTGATGGGCACGATCGCTCTGGCGAGTATCTCGCTGACCAACCTGTTCCAGCTACAGCACCACGGCACGGTGCCGACCGCGATCGGCGCCTCCATGGAAGGCGTGGAAACCCGTTTCGGCGTGGCCGATTCGGCCACCTTCGCCGGTGCGACCACCCTCACCTCGACCGGCGCGGTGAACTCGTTCCACGATTCCTACACCAGCCTCGGCGGCATGATGACGATGTTCAACATGCAGCTGGGCGAGGTCGCGCCCGGCGGTGTCGGGTCCGGTCTCTACGGCATGCTGATCCTCGCCGTGATCACGGTGTTCGTCGCGGGCCTGATGGTCGGACGTACCCCGGAATACCTGGGCAAGAAGATCACCCCGCGCGAAATCAAGCTGGCGGCGACGTATTTCCTGGTGAGCCCGCTGATCGTCCTGGTCGGCACGGCGGTGGCCATGGCCTTGCCGGGACAACGAGCGAGCATGCTCAACGGCGGGCCACACGGCATGTCGGAAGTGCTGTACGCCTTCACCTCCGCGGCCAACAACAACGGTTCCGCCTTCGCCGGTCTCACCGGCAACACCGAGTGGTACAACACCGCGCTCGGCCTAGCGATGCTGTTCGGCCGATTCCTGCCGATCATCGTCGTGCTGGCACTGGCCGGTTCGCTGGCCCAGCAGGGCACCACCCCCGCGTCGATCGGCACGCTGCCGACGCACCGGCCGCAGTTCGTCGGCATGGTCGTCGGCGTGACGGTGATCCTGGTCGCGCTCACCTTCCTGCCCGCTCTCGCGCTCGGGCCGCTCGCCGAAGGAATCCACTGAAATGACCACTCCCACACTAGAATCCGCACCGCGGCCCGAACACCGCACCAAGGGCGTACAACGCGGCGTCCTCGACCCGAAGTTGCTGCTCACCTCCCTTCCCGACGCCGTGCGCAAACTCGATCCGCGCACGCTGTGGAAGAACCCGGTGATGCTGATCGTCGAGATCGGCGCCGTGTGGTCGACCATCCTCGCCATCGCCGACCCGAGCTTCTTCGCCTGGGCGATCGTCGTCTGGCTCTGGCTCACCGTCGTTTTCGCGAATCTGGCCGAAGCCGTCGCGGAGGGGCGCGGCAAGGCGCAGGCCGACTCGCTGCGCAAAGCCAAGACCGACACCATCGCCCGCCGCCTGGCCGACTGGACACCGGGTGGGCGCATCGTCGAGGAACGCGTCGCTGCTCCCGAACTGCGACGCGGCGATTACGTCGTCGTCGAAGCGGGCCAGATCATCCCCGGCGACGGTGACGTCGTCGAAGGCATCGCCTCGGTGGACGAATCGGCCATCACCGGTGAATCCGCGCCCGTGATCCGGGAATCCGGCGGCGACCGCTCGGCCGTCACCGGCGGCACCACGGTGCTCTCGGACCGGATCGTCGTGCGGATCACCCAGGAACCCGGCGCCAGCTTCATCGACAAGATGATCGCCCTCGTCGAGGGTGCGAGCAGGCAGAAGACCCCGAACGAGATCGCGCTCAACATCCTGCTGGCCGCGCTCACGATCATCTTCGTGTTCGCGGTGACCACCCTGCAGCCGCTGGCCGTCTTCGCCAAGTCGAACAACCCCGGCGTGCCGGACACCTCGGCACTGGACGCGCACGGCATCACCGGCATCGTGATGGTCTCGCTGCTGGTCTGCCTCATCCCCACCACCATCGGCGCGCTGCTCTCGGCCATCGGCATCGCGGGCATGGACCGCCTCGTGCAGCGCAACGTGCTCGCCATGTCCGGTCGTGCGGTGGAAGCCGCGGGCGATGTGAACACACTGCTGCTGGACAAGACGGGAACGATCACCCTCGGCAACCGTCAGGCAGCGGCGTTCATCCCGGTACCCGGCGTTCTCGACGACGACCTGGCCGACGCGGCACAGCTGTCCAGCCTCGCCGACGAGACGCCGGAGGGGCGCTCGATCGTCGTGTTCGCCAAGGAGGTGTTCAACAAGCGCGAACGCAGCGCGGGTGAACTGCCCGGGGCCACCTGGGTCGAGTTCACCGCGCAGACCCGCATGTCGGGTGTCGACCTGTCCGACGGGCACCAGCTGCGCAAGGGGGCAGCCGGTGCGGTCATCGAATGGGTTCGCGCCCGAGGCGGTTCGGTCCCGGCCGAGGCTTCGGCGATCGTCGACGGCATCTCCGCCTCCGGCGGCACCCCGCTGATGGTCGGTGAAGTCCGCGACGGAACACCGCGCCTGCTCGGCGTGATCCATCTCAAAGATGTTGTCAAGCAGGGCATGCGGGAACGTTTCGACGAGATGCGCCGCATGGGCATCCGCACGGTCATGATCACCGGCGACAACCCATTGACGGCCAAGGCGATCGCCGACGAAGCGGGCGTGGACGACTTCCTCGCCGAGGCGACGCCGGAGGACAAGCTCGCGCTGATCAAGTCCGAACAGGACGGTGGCCGCCTGGTCGCGATGACCGGTGACGGCACCAACGACGCTCCCGCCCTGGCTCAGGCCGATGTGGGCGTGGCGATGAACACCGGCACCTCGGCTGCCAAAGAGGCCGGCAATATGGTCGATCTGGATTCGGATCCGACCAAGCTGATCGAGATCGTGGAGATCGGCAAGCAGTTGCTGATCACCCGCGGTGCGCTCACCACGTTCTCGATCGCCAATGACATCGCCAAGTACTTCGCGATCATTCCCGCGTTGTTCGTGGGACTGTTCCCCGGTCTCGGCGCGCTGAACATCATGCGGCTGGGCAGTCCGCAGTCGGCGATCCTGTCCGCGGTCATCTTCAACGCGATCATCATCGTGGCGCTCATTCCGCTGGCGCTGCGCGGTGTCGACTACCGGCCGAGCAATGCTTCGAAGCTGTTGAGCCGCAACCTGACGATCTACGGCCTCGGCGGCATCATCGCGCCGTTCATCGGCATCAAGGTCATCGATCTGTTCGTCCAACTCCTCCCCGGGATGTCCTGAAATGCGTATGTCAACCTGGATCCGCCAGCACCTGGCCGCCCTGCGCGCCCTGCTCGTGCTGACCGCGATCACCGGAATCATCTATCCCGTGGCGGTTTTTGCGGTCGCGCAGCTGCCCGGACTCGACACCGCGGCCGACGGCTCGCTCATCGTGCGGGATGGAAAACTGGTGGGCTCCAGCCTGATCGGGCAGTCGTTCGCCGACGCCGACGGCAAGGCCATGGCGCAGTACTTCCAGAGTCGTCCGTCGGCCGCCGGCGAGGGCTACGATCCACTGTCCACCGCCGCGAGCAATCTCGGCCCGGAAGACATCGTCGACACCGCCGACCGCACCAGCCTGCTCACCACCGTGTGCGCACGGTCGAAGGAGGTCGGCGACCGTGAGGGGGTCGACGGCGCCCGGCAGTTCTGCACGAAAGATGGTGTGGGCGCGGTGCTCTCGGTGATCGGGCCACGCGATGGCGACGGTGACGTGTCGCGGCCGGTGCAGGTGGTCAGCGTCAACGAACTCTGCCCCGCGCAGCCGTTTCTGACCACGTTCCGCGGCGTCGCCGTGGAGTGCGCGAAGGAGGGCGAGGACTACTCCGTCGGCCGGATCATCCCGATCCTCGGCGACGCATCGGCCGAGGCCGCGGTCCCCGCGGACGCGGTCACCGCCAGCGGCAGCGGACTCGACCCGCACATCTCCCCCGCGTACGCGGCCATCCAGGTCGAGCGCGTCGCGCGGGCGCGCGGCATCACTGCCGCACAGGTGCGCGAACTCCTCGCCGCCCACACCGAGGCGCGCACGCTCGGATTCCTCGGTGAGCCGCGGGTGAACGTCGTCGAACTCAACCTCGATCTCGACACCCGCTACCCGTTCGAGGGCTGAAGCACAGCGATCGGGGCCGCGACCATCGCTGGTCGCGGCCCCGATCGCGCGGTCTACTCCTCGTCGGTGATCAGGGCCCAGCCCTCGGGCAAGCCCGTCACGGTCACCGCCGAGCCGCACACCTCGAGATCCACCGTCACCGCGTCACCGAGCCGGAACTCCGACAGCCGCACGCACCCCCAGGCCGGGGGAACCTGCGGCCGCACCGTCAATGTCTTGCTCGGCACATCGGGATCGAGTCCGAGGAACGACCGGACCAGCAGCAGCGGCGCCGCGCTCGCCCAGGCCTGCGGCGAACACGACGTCGGATACGGCACGGGCGCGGCGAATCTCGCCCGCGGGAAACCGCAGAACAGCTCGGGCAACCGTCCGTCGAACGCCGCGGCGGCATCGAGCAGACCACCCGACAGCCGCATCGCCAGTTCCACCGCACCCGGCACATGCTGGTACCGCATCAACCCGGCGACGGCGATCGCCGTGTCATGCGGCCAGATCGAGCCGCTGTGGTAACTCATCGGGTTGTAGGCGCCCATATCAGAAGCCAGGGTCCGCAGGCCGAATCCCGAATCCATCTCCGCCCGGGACAGATTGCGGATCAGGATCTCGGCGTGTTCGTCGGTCGCGATGCCCGACCACAGACAGTGCGCCGCATTGCTGGTCAACGCGTCGACCTGGCGCTTACGACCGTCCAACGCCACCGCGTACCACCCGTAATGGGGTAGCCAGAACTGTTCGGCGAACTTGGTTCGCAACTCGTCGGCCCGCTCCCGCATCCGCACGGCCAACTCGGGGTCGTCGAACTGGTCGGCGAGCTCGGCACGAGCCAGGAATGCCGCGTACACATATCCCTGCACCTCGGCCAACGCGATCGGGGCCTCGGCGATATGTCCTGCGGCGTCGTTGATTCCGTCGAAGCTGTCCTTCCAGCCCTGATTGATCAGGCCGCGATCGGTGGCGCGCACGTACTCGACGAAACCGTCGTCGTCGCGGTCACCGAAATCGGTGATCCAGCTGATCGCGGCGTCGGCCGCGGGCAGCAGGGTGGCGATCGAAGCCGGATCCGCGCCCCACCGCAGACATTCGGCGAGCAGCATCACGAAAAGTGGTGTGGCATCGACGGTTCCGTAGTAGATATTGCCGCCAAGCACCTGCCCGACCGAGGGACCACGCCGCATCTCGTGCATGATCCGGCCCGGTTCCTCCTCGACGAGGGGGTCGATGGTCTGCCCCTGCAGTTCGGCCAGCTGTTGCAGGGTACCCAGTGCCAGATCGGTTTCCAGCGGCAGCGACATCCATGCCGTGAGCAGTGAGTCCCGACCGAACAGCGTCATGAACCACGGTGCGCCCGCCGCCACGAAGGGCCGGTTGGTGCCCGAATCGGTGTGGATCTGCAAGGCGCCCAGGTCGCTTTCGGTGCGGCGCAGGATCTGGTTGAGCAGCCCCGAATCAGCGGAGATATCGGTGGCGGTGGCCCGCCAGGCCGCGATCTTGCGCACCGGATCGCTGGCCCGGTAACGCTCGCCCGGCGTGCCCGCGGTCTGCGGGCGTTGCGCGGCGCCTGCGGGCTGGGCGGTGATCTCGGTCTGCCAGCGCGCGCCCGCCGGGACCACGACCCGCCAGATCATGGTGCCGGGCAACACCATCGGCTCGACGGTCGAGGTGAGCGCGAGCCCACGCGACAGATCGGCGCGATCGTGCAACAGTAGTTCGCCGTCGGTGATCGTCATCTCCGCCCGGCGCCCGTGGGTACGGCCTTCCTTCACCGCGAACAGGTCGACGAAGTCGGCGTCCACGTGCAGTTCGAGCACCACCGCCGTCGCCTCGCGGCTCATGTTCTCCAGCGTGATCAGCTCGTGCATGCCCTCGGCGACGAGCCGATCGCGCACCACGAGCAGGGTGCTGTCGGCCCGGCCCTGTTGGGGCGGCCTGCGCAGCACGAACCGGGCCGCGAAGGCCTCCGGGCTCAACACCGACAGCGCCTCGGGCCGTTTGCCGTCGATCATCAGCTCCCAGCGCGAGATCACCCTGGCGTCACGGAAGAACAGGCCCTGCGGCTTGCCCGGCTCGATATCGCCGAGCCGGTCGGACAGGCAGAACGTGCCGCCTTCGACAAGGGTGATGGTGCCGCCGACGCCACCGAGCCCCGCGGGTTCCCCCGCGTTGAGAGGGCTCGGCGCCGAGGCGCTGTCGGTGCTCATGCGCGCCCGGTGACCGCTACCCCGGCGGACATCGGCATCGCGTATGGGGCGTCGTACCCGATCGTGGTGCGGGCGAGTAGTTCTCGGTACACCTTCTCGTACCCGGCACCGAGGGTGTCGGCGCCGAAGTTGTCGACCACGTGTTTGCGGCACAGGGCCGGATCGTAGGTCTGGACTTCGGCAATGGCGGCGGGCAGTTCGGCCGGATCGTCACAGATCCGCCCGGTGACCCCGTCCACCACCACTTCGCTCACCGCACCGCCGCGCAACGCGACCACCGGCGTACCGCAGATCATCGCCTCGATCATCACCATGCCGAACGGCTCCTCCCATCGAATGGGGAACAGCAGACACTTTGCTCCGGAGAGGAGTTTACGCTTGGCGGCCGCGTCGGCGAGACCGAACATCTGATCCTGGTCGGTCATTCGCGGCCGCACGAACTCCTCGAAGTAGGCCTTTTCCAGCGGCTCACTGCACTTGCCCGCCAGGATCAGCGGCATGCCGACAGCGTGGGCGGCCTCGAGCGCCAGATGCGGACCCTTGTCGTCGCTGAACCGGCCGAGGAACAGCGCGTAGTCCTGCTTCTCGGTCTCGAACGGCCACTGGTCGGGCCGCAGCGCGTTGTGTACCCGGCCCGCCCACGGCAGATCGGGCGCCAGCGCGCGCTGCCGGTCGCTGATCGCGACGAGCGAGCACTCCTGGCCCAGTTCCTTGTAATAGCGGTAACAGTCGTCCTGCACCGGGCCGTGCACGGTCACCACCGTCGGCAACCCGAGATTGGCGTAGGCGGGCGCGTTGAGCGGACCCGCGAACGTGTGGTCGTGGACCAGGTCGATGCCTTCGGTATCGGCCAGCCGCTCGATGGCGCGGCGCACCCGCAGCGCGTGCACGATCTCGGGGAACGGGTCGCCCAGCCGTTCGGGCTGGATCCGGTCCCACAGCGGAACGAAATTCGCCTGGGTGCCGTCGATGCCGGCACCGAACAGGGTGACGTGATGGCCGCGCTCACACAGCGAGTCGACCAGATCGGCGACCACGGCCTCGACGCCGCCGTACGCCTTGGGTGGAACATCGAAATACGGTGGGACAACCATGGCGATCCGCAGCGGACCACCGTGGTGATCGATCGAATAGAGATCGGACGCGGACAAACCGATCGGCGACATTGCCGACGTGTCTGTACTCATGACCTTCCTTCCAGGGACGCAACCTCGCAACACTTGCGCGAACAAGAGATGGCCGCCTCGGCGGAGGTGGAGACGAGAGCTTCACCGCCGTCCATGGGGCATGGTTGGCCTGGCCAGACGCGATGCGCACCGTTTCCGGTGCCCGCCTGAACAGAGGGGCCGTCAAGGAACGTACCCCGCTACCGCAGAGTAAACCAGCGTGCGAGAGGAAATGTTGTATTTCTATTCCCCACCACGGCAGGACATTACGCGGTCAATGGTGGCCTACGGCGTACAGATTGCCTGCCCGACGGCGTCGAGGCACGGAATATTGCCGAACTCCCGGATAATCGCCCGACCCTGACCGTGCATCAGATAGTCGATGAATTGCGCCGAGAGCGAATCACCGGCGACCTGCCCGTGCGTATCCGCGTACTCCACCACCGTGAGCGGGTAGGTTCGCGCCTTCATGGTGTCCTCCGACGCGCCGACCCCGTCCAACGAGACGACCGTCACCGCGCCACTCACCGAGGAAGTATCCATGTAGCCCACCGCACCCGGGGTCTCGGCGACGAACGAGGCCACCCCGCCGGTGGTCTTGACCTCGCATTGTTCGCCCCCCGACGGCCTTCCGGCGCACGGGATGTACGGGAAAACCTTTCGGTTACCTTCCAGCAAACGATTCTCCAGCGCCGTTCGGGTGCCGGAACCCGCCTCCCGGTCGATCAGCACCACCGGCTGATCGGGCCCACCGATCTGGTTCCAGTTCTTGATGTTTCCCCGGTACAGATCACGCACCTGCGATGTCGTCAGATTCGGCAGGCCGACACCCGGGTGGGTCACGATCGAGAACGAACTGAGAGCCAACGGATACTCGACCAGCTTGTCGAAGCCACTGCCCTTGGGACCGTCGCTGATCGCGAGCATCCCCTGCGTCGGGCCCGCCTGGACCAGTTTGACGAGCCCGTCGGAGGTTCCGGCGAAATCGAAGGTGAATTTCGCTTCGGTACAGGTCTTCGCGTAGTTCTGCGCGGCCTTGCGAATCATCGGCGCCATCGCGGTGGAACCGACGAGCGTGAGCTCACCCCCGGCGCAGTCGCGCGGCGGCGGGTCCGTGCGCAGTGCGAGCACCGCTTGCACCGCGATCAGCGCGACCAGAAAACCGGACAGCGCCATCAGCTTCTTCGACGGGCCGGGCTGGCTCCTGGTCTCGACAACCCTGCCCCGCTTGACCCGCCCGGTCAGCACCGGCTCCGCGGGCTCGCCGTCGCCGTGCACTCGCTTGAGCACCGCCAGGATCTTGTAGTGCTGGCGCCGTTCGAGCTGCACCTTGGGCAGATCGATGATGCCGACGAAGCTCTCGCCCTCGCCGCGAGACCGCTTGCCGATGCCGGAACCGGGGCCGAGATTGTCGGGGAGCGGTCCGTCCAGCTCGGTCACCGCGAGGCCGATGACCTCACGACCGGGGAAGTTGATGTGCAGTCCCACACGGGGATCGGTGCCACTCATCGTGTAGTCGTCGGGGTCGACGGCGAGAGTTCCGCCGTTCTCGACACGAACCAGCACCACCGACAACTTGGACAGCTCCAACGGCGCCCCGCCGACCTCCGGAGTGCTCAGGTTCGCCAAGGCGCCGACCAGCGACGCGGTATCGGTCTCGCCGGTCACCGGCGTATCCATCTGAAAGCGATACCCCAGCCGACGCCGCCCGACCAGGATGAACTCGCGAACGAACGCGGCCGACGCGACAGCGAGACCTGTCACCGACACGATCAGCTCCACCGGAATTTCCATCGAACCCCCCACTAAATCACTTCGATCAGCGAGTTGATGTGTACCAGGTGCGATTCGGCCGATGCGGAGTCGAAATCAGTTGTTGGGCAAGACTTCACCCAGTCGATGCCGCGCACCAGGCGAGCAGCTGTTCGACCGGCCAGGTGTCGATCACCCGCTCGGCTGTCACGCCGTGAGCCAATGCCCGCTCGCATCCGTAGCCCTGCCACGCCAACTGGCCCGGTGCGTGCGCGTCGGTGTCGATGGAGAACAAGCAGTCCATCTCGACAGCCAGCTCGATCAATCGCCCGGGCGGGTCGCGGCGTTCGGGGCGGCTGTTGATCTCCACGGCGGTGCCGAAGCGGCGGCAGGCCTCGAAGACGATTTCGGCGTCGAACGTCGACTCGGGACGGGTGCCGCGAGACCCTTCGACGAGCCGGCCGGTGCAGTGCCCGAGGATGTCGACATGCGGGTTCGCCACGGCGTAGACCATCCGCTCGGTCATGGTGTCGCTGTCGTCGCGCAGGTGCCAATGCACGCTGGCGACAACGACATCGAGCCGTTCGAGCAGATCGGCACGCTGGTCGAGGGCGCCGTCGTCGAGGATGTCGACCTCGATCCCGGTGAGGATGCGAAACGGCGCCATCTGCTCGTTGAGTTCGGCGATCACGTCGAGTTGGCGCAGCAATCGGTCCGCGGACAGACCGTTGGCCACCTTGAGCCGCGGCGAATGGTCTGTCAGCGCACAGTATTCGTGGCCGAGCGCGGCCGCGACGCCCATCATCTCGGCGATCGGGCTCCCCCCGTCGGACCAGTCCGAGTGGGTGTGCAGATCACCGCGCAGCGCCGCGCGCAGTTCCGCGCCCGCGGGCGCGATCGGCTTCGCCTCGGCGCGGAGTTCGGCGAGGTAGTCCGGAACCGCGCCGGCACAGGCCTGTTCGATGACGGCTGCCGTTTTGGGCCCGATCCCGGCGAGCTCACGCCAGCTGTGTTCGCGTGCGCGGGTCGCGAACTCGTCGTCGGCGAGCCCGGCGACGACATCGGCGGCCCGGCGGTACGCCTTCACCCGGTGCGTTTCGGCACGACCGCGTTCGAGCCAGAACCCGACCTCGCGCAGCGCCGCCACCGGACCCGGACCCGCCGCCGATGCCATCGCGGCTACTTGATCCGGCCGTACTTGAGGAACGCGACGCCGTCGGCGTACACCCGGCTGGTGATCACCCGGAACCGTTCCGGCGCGGGCAGTTTCGTTCCGCCGCCGAACAGCGGCCTGCCGGTGCCGAGCACCACCGGGTGCAACTTCAGGAACACCTGGTCTATCTCGGGCAGCAGCGCCTGCGCCAGTTCACCACCGCCACAGAGCCAGATCCCCAGTCCGTCCTCGCGTTTGAGTTCGCGCACCGCGGCGATCGGATCCTCGGTGATCAGTTCCACGCCGGGCGCGGGCGCTTCGGGCAGCGTCGTCGACACCACGTACTGGCGTAGGTGCTCATACGGGCTCGCGGTACCGGTGCGTACCCCGAAGTCGTGGGTCTTGCGACCCATGATCACGGTATCGAAGTAGATGTTGCCCGCCGCGATCCCGCGCGCCTCACGCACCTTGGTGGGCAGCGTTTCCGGGTACTGCGAGATGATCGCGGGCCCGTGGTCACCGCCCACGGGGAAGAAATCCAGCGTTCCGTCCTCGGCGGCGATGAAACCGTCGATGGTCGAGGCCACGAAATAGGTCAGCTTGCGCATAACGTCCTCCCTGCACGGACCCGGTCTGTCACGACCTGTCAGGGGAAACGTTAGCGTGCCCGGATCAGCGGCGGCGCGGCTTCCGTTGACACTTCGGACAGGAAAACGACGACCGATTCATGAATTGTTCACGGACCAGCAGCGTCGCGCACCGATCACACGGCTGGTCCTCGCGTCCGTATGCGGCCAGTGACCGGGAGAAATAGCCGGATTCGCCGTTCACATTCACGTACAGGGCGTCGAAGGAGGTGCCACCGACGGCCAGCGCTTCGGTCATGACCGCGCTCACCCCGTCGAGCAGGGTGCGCACGACCGGACGGGTGAGTTCGGCGGCGACGCGGGTGCCGTGCAGACCGGCCCGCCACAGTGCTTCGTCGGCGTAGATATTGCCGATGCCCGAGATCACCGTCTGGTCGAGCAGCACTCGCTTGATCTCGGTGTTCTTGGCCCGGATGGCCGCGACCACGGCTTCGCGGTCGAACAACGGGTCGAGTGGATCACGCGCGATGTGGGCCACGGAATCGGGCACCACGGTCCCGTCCACCTCGACGAGGTCGGCCATGGCCCAGCCGCCGAAGGTGCGCTGATCGACGAATCGCAATTCGGCGCCGTCGCCGAGTGCGGCTCGGATGTGCGCGTGTTTCTCGAGGGGTGCGCCCGCGGACTGCACGAGCATCTGTCCGCTCATGCCCAGATGCACGACGAGTGCGGTGTCGGGCTCGTCGAAGGTGAGCCAGAGATATTTCCCGCGGCGCTGCGCGGAGTCGATCCGCAAACCGGTGAGTCTGGCGGCCAGATCGGCACCACCCGCCACGTGCCTGCGCACGGCCCGGGGGTGGGTAACGGTGACGGTATCGATCATCCGGCCGACGGCGTGCTCGGCGAGACCACGACGAACAACCTCGACTTCGGGCAGTTCGGGCACGGTCAGAACACCATGGCGGGCGGGACCGCGGGGGCCGGGGTGGTGACGCTGCGCTGCCGCCTGCGGCTCGGCGTGATCACGCCTCGTCTGCGGATTCGGCGGTCAGCGCCTTGTAGGCGGCGCCGGCAGCCTTCTGCTCGGCTTCCTTCTTGGACCGGCCGACGCCGGAACCGTAGGACTCACCGGCGATCACCGTGGTGGCGGTGAACTCCTTGTTGTGGTCCGGTCCGGTGGAGGTGATCTCGTAGGCGGGCACGCCGAGACCGCGTTCGGCGGTGAGCTCCTGCAGACTGGTCTTCCAGTCCAGGCCCGCGCCCATCCGCGGGCCGCGTTCGAGCAGGTCGGCGAACAGCCGAAGCACCACACCGCGTGCGGTGTCGATGCCGTGCTCGAGGTGCACCGCACCGAGCAGCGACTCCATGCCGTCGGCCAGGATGCTCGGCTTGTCGCGACCGCCGGTGAGCTCCTCACCCTTACCGAGCAGCAGGTACTGGCCGAGTCCGCCGTCGCCGAGGGCACGCGCCACCTCGGCGAGCGCGTACATGTTCACCACGCTGGCGCGCAGTTTCGCGAGTTCACCCTCGGATTTCTCCGGATGCTCGGTGTACAGGCGCTCGGTGATGCTGAGACCGAGCACCGAGTCGCCGAGAAATTCCAGGCGCTCGTTGGTCGGCAAACCACCGTTCTCGTACGCGTACGACCGGTGCGTCAGCGCTAGGCGCAGAAGCTCCGGTCGTACGTCGACACCGAGGGCGGTGAGCAGGCTGGCGTGATCCGCCGCGCCCACACTGTCTTTACTGGCTGCCACGTTGTTAGGAATGATCTACAACGATCAGACTGCAGAAGTGACCTGGCGGCCCTTGTAGGTGCCGCAGGACGGGCACGCGATGTGCGGGAGGGTCTTCTCACCACACGCGCGGTTCGGGCAGGTGACCAGGGTCGGCGCGGTGGCCTTCCACTGGCTGCGCCGCGACCGGGTGTTGGAACGCGACATCCGACGCTTGGGAACAGCCACGGCTACTTCTCCTCTTGGTTTTCGCTGACTACACCGGCATCGGATGCCGCGGCAGCGGTTTGGTCTTGGTGGTGGAACCCTCAGGCGGGGTCGCCGGTACCGGGCTCGTCAGTGGCGAAATTCGCCAACTTCGCCCAGCGAGGGTCCAGTATCTCATGCCCATGATCAGGACCCGCAATCGCCATCCGAACACCGCACTCGGGGCACAGGCCCGCGCAGTCCGGCGAGCACAGCGGCTGCAGTGGAAGCTCCAGCCCGATGGCGTCGAGGATCACCGGCTCGAGGTCGACGAGGTCGTCTTCCATGCGGTAGACCTCGGCGTCTTCGGTCGTCTGCTCGGTGGTGCTGTCCGGATACGCGAACAACTCCGTGAGACGAATCTCCACCCGGTCGTCGAACGGTTCGAGGCAGCGCGAGCACTCCCCCGCCGTCGGCCCGGACACGGTGCCGGTGACCAGCACACCCTCCGAGACCGCCTGCAGTTGCAGATCGAGTTCCACCACGGCATCGGCCGCGATGGCGATCAGGTCCAGACCCAGCCGCTCGTGGTCGGTGACCGTGCGACGCAGCTCCCGCATGGTTCCCGGCCGACGGCCGAGACTGCGGACATCCAGCACGAAGCCCGCGTCGGACACAGGACCATTGGTCTTGCGTGGACGCGCGGACGAACCGGAAGCGGCGGACATCACGGAAAATTCTCACTTACCGTCGAGGGGATAATGGGCAACCACCCCACAGTACGGCAGGAGCCCGCCCGAACTCAAAACGCGGGCACGGCTCCGACAGGCGGCGCCACGTCGGCTCAGCGCCTGCGTTCGGCGGCGTATTCCGAGTATTCGGCGGCCGGTGCGCCGCGCATCTGCTGGCGGCCGCGGGTGATCGAGCGCCGGGTGGTGTTGAGCGTCTCCTCCATGGACGCGAGCCGGTTGCCGAAATCGGCCATCTGCTCGTCGACGTAGTCGTCACATTCGGTGCGCACCCGATCCGACTCGGCCTGCGCCTCGTCGATCAGGCGGGCGGACTCGGCATGCGCGACCCGCACCACCTCGGTCTGCGCGACGAGGCGGGCCTGTTCGGCCTTGCCGTCGGCGACCGAACGCTCATAGGAGGCCTTGCCCGCCTCGATGGCCCGGTCGGCGTCGATCTGGGCGCGCCCGGTGAGCTCGTCGTATTCGGCGTTACCGTCGGCGACGACCTGATCGGCCTCGGCCTGAGCGGACGTCACCAGGCGGTCGGCGTGGGCGGTGGCCTCGGCGACCATCCGGTCGGCGTGATCCTTGGCGTCGGCGAGGATGCGATCTGCCTCGGCGCGGGCGGACTCGATGGTGGTGTGGGCCTGTTCGTTGGCGGAGGTGATCGTCGTCTCGGCGCCGCTGCGGGCATCGCCGACGATCTTGTCGCGATGGTCGAGGACATCCTGGGCGTCGTCGAGTTCACCGGGCAGCGCGTCGCGGACGTCGTCGAGCAGTTCGAGGACATCGCCTCGCGGCACGATGCAACTGCGAGTCGGCGGGATGCCACGCGCCTCTTCGACGATGGCGACCAGTTCGTCGAGTGCTTCGAATACGCGATACATGCTCACTACCCTCCTGCTGACTCACGGCGAAACCCACTACCGCCGATGCCCAGTGTGCCCGTCGCGGGCGGCTGAATCGAATGTCGTCGCGGTGTGTCGCGACAGTGTCCAAGATCGCATGAATATCAAGTGGAGTGCAGCCCTCCACTTCGGCTACCATCAGTGAGCACGACAACGCCGTCCGCCGGGAAGCACCACAACCTTTTCGCTGTTGTACTCCTCGACGTCTGTTCATTTGGGATCGGAGTCGAACATGACCCTCCTGGAAACCCCACGGAGTCCGGTGTCGCACGTCGCGGGCATGTTCACTCCCTGGACCGGTCCGTTCCCCGTGGCGACGCCGAGTGAAGTCGCACCCACGCTGCGCCCGCGGTTCGAGGATGGGCTCACCTACCTGCGCGGCGACCGCGCGCTGCCCCAGCTCTTCCGTTTCGCCCTCGTCGGCGGATCGAGCAATATCGCCTATGTGCTGCTGTTCTTCGCGATGCACGGCATCGGCCCACTGGTCGCCAATGTGGCCGGATCGGTGGTGAGCACGATCATCGCCAACGAATTCCACCGTCAGCTCACCTTCCACGCCACAGACCGGGTCACCTGGTTCACCGCGCAGTGGGAAGGGGGCGGGATCGCGCTGATCGGACTGGCGATCACGACCGCGTGTTTGGCCGGACTGGACTTCTGGGCGCCCACCCTCGGTGACACCACCCAGGCGCTGACGATCCTCGCCATCACCACCGCGGTCGGCGGCATGCGGTTCCTCGCCCTGCGTGGTCTGTTCAGATCCGCGACACCCGCCACAGTCGCGCAGGTCGGGCCGTCCCCCAGAGCCTGACAGGGCTCGATCGAACGCCCCGGACTAGCGAGGCGTTCGCGATATCACTTGTTGCGTTCCGCGATGCGGTCGAGCAGCCGCTTGTGGACCGCGGGCGGGAGCATGTCGCTCACATCGCCGCCGTAGGCCGCCACTTCCTTGACCAGCGAACTGGACAGGAAGCTCAGCGACGGGTTGGTGGCGATGAAGAAGGTGTCAACGCCTGCCAGTTTGTGGTTCATCTGAGCCATCTGGAGTTCGTAGCCGAAGTCGCCCGCATCGCGCAGACCCTTGATGATCGCGCTGATGCCCTCCTGCTTGGCGAAGTCCACCGTGAGGCCCTGCCAGGAGGCCACGCGCACATTCGACAGGTGCGAGACCGATTCGCGCAGCAGTTCCATGCGCTCCTCGACGGTGAACATGCCCTGCTTCTTGGGGTTCACGTTGACGGTGATGATCACCTCGTCGAACTGGGCGGCCGCGCGAGCGAACACGTCGAGGTGACCGTTGGTGACCGGGTCGAAGGAGCCGGGGCACAGAGCTGCAGCCATACCTCAGACGCTAGCACCGAACTCGGCGAGTTCGACCCTGGTCTCCCCGTACTTGCGTGTCTTCAACGCCACATAGCCTGCGGGCCAGATGATCTCGGGCGAGCGGCTCGACCGTTCCACCACCACCAGCGCGTCCGGCGCGAGCCAGCCGTTGTGCGCCAGCGCGGCGAGGTCGGCGATCACGTCCTCGGTGCTCACGTCGTAGGGCGGATCGGAGAACACCACGTCGTAGGCCGTCGGGGCGGCCTGCTTCAGCACCGAGGACACACTGCCGAGCCGCAGCTCGGCACCGGGCAGACCGAGCTCGGCGATATTGGCACGCACCACCTCACCCGCCTTGCGGTCGGATTCGACGAGTAGCGCCCGCCGCGCCCCACGCGAGAGCGCTTCCAGCCCCAGCGCACCCGAGCCCGCGTACAGGTCGAGAACCAGCGTCCCGTCCAGATCGAGGCGGGCGTCGATCGCGCTGAACAGCGCTTCCCGCACCCGATCGGAGGTGGGCCGGGTGCCGGCGGGCGGCACCTTCAAGCGCCGCCCGCCCGCCACACCCGCGACGATGCGGGTCATTCCGACTCGCGTGCGACCAGTTCCACCAGCAGGTCGCCGCCCTCGACCTGGGCCACCTGCGCGGTCGCGATCCGGCCGACGATGCCACCACGCGGCGCGGTGATGGCCGCTTCCATCTTCATCGCCTCGATCGTGCCGACTGTGTCGCCCGCGTGGATCTCCTCGCCCTCCGACACCGCCAGCGTGACCACACCGGCGAACGGCGCCGCGATGTGACCGGCGTTGTTCTTGTCGGCCTTCTCTGCCGCGGGCACCTCGGAGGCGACGGAGCGGTCACGCACCGCGACCGGGCGCAACTGCCCGTTCATGATGCACATCACCGTGCGCATGCCCTTCTCGTCGGGCTCGGAGATCGCCTCCAGCCCGATGAGCAGGGTGACGCCCTTCTCGAGCTGCACGCGGTGCTCCTCACCGCGGCGCAGGCCGTAGAAGAACTGGTTCTCCGACAGCCCGGTGGTGTCGCCGTACTTCTCGCGATGGGTGATGAACTCGGCGGTCGGGCCGGGGAACAGCAGCCGGTTCAGGGTGGCGCGACGCTCGTCGGACGTGCCGTCGAGTGCCTTCTGATCGGCGGGGCTCAGCGGAGTCTCCGGCTTGGGTTCGTTGCGCCCGGCCAGCGCCTTGCTGCGGAACGGCTCCGGCCAGCCGCCCGCCGGGGTGCCGAGCTCGCCGCGCAGGAAGCCGATCACCGAATCGGGGATGTCGTAGCGGCCCGGATCGGTGGCGAAGTCGTCGATCTCGACACCGGTGCCGACCAGGGCGAGTGCCAGGTCGCCGACGACCTTCGACGACGGCGTCACCTTGATCAGGCGACCCAGCAGCCGGTCGGCGGCCGCGTATTTGGCCTCGACCTCTTCGAACCTGTCGCCCAGGCCCAACGCGATCGCCTGCTGACGCAGATTCGACAGCTGACCACCCGGGATCTCGTGGGTGTACACCCGACCGGTCGGCGCGGGCAGACCCGACTCGAACGGCGCGTAGACCTTGCGCAGCGCCTCCCAGTACGGCTCGAGATCGCACACGTTGCGCAGGTTCAGACCGGTGTCGCGATCGGTGTGCGCGGTCGCGGCCACGATCGCCGACAGCGCGGGCTGCGACGTGGTGCCCGCCATGGCCGCGGACGCGCCGTCGACCGCGTCGGCCCCGGCCTGCCACGCCGCCAGGTAGGTGGCCAGCTGACCGCCGGGGGTGTCGTGGGTGTGCACGTGCACCGGCAGGTCGAAGTTGTTGCGCAGTGCGGTCACGAGTTTCGCGGCGGCGGGGGCGCGCAGCAGACCGGCCATGTCCTTGATCGCGAGCACGTGCGCGCCCGCGTCGACGATCTGTTCGGCCAGCTTCAGGTAGTAGTCGAGGGTGTAGAGCGACTCGTTCGGGTCGAGCAGGTCGCCGGTGTAGCTGAGCGCGACTTCGGCGATGGCGGTACCGGTTTCGCGCACCGCGTCGATCGCCGGGCGCATCTGGTCCACGTTGTTGAGCGCGTCGAAGATGCGGAAGATGTCGATGCCGGTGGTGGCGGCCTCGGAAACGAAAGCGCGCGTGACCTGTTCGGGATAGGGCGTGTAGCCGACGGTGTTGCGACCGCGCAGCAGCATCTGCAGGCAGATGTTGGGCACGGCTTCACGCAACGCGGCCAGGCGCTCCCACGGGTCCTCGTGCAGGAACCGCAGTGCCACATCGTAAGTCGCACCGCCCCAGGCTTCGATCGAGAGGAGTTCGGGGGTCAGCCGCGCGACATGACCCGCCACCCCGAGCAGACCGTTGGTGCGCACGCGCGTGGCCAGCAGCGACTGGTGCGCGTCGCGGAAGGTGGTGTCGGTGACGCCGAGCGCCTTCTGCTCGCGCAGCGCCTTCGCGAAACCGTCGGGTCCGAGCGCGAGCAGCCGCTGACGCGAACCGGCCGGCGGCGCGACCGTGAGGTCCACCTCGGGCAACTTGTCGTAGGGGTACACGGTGGTCGGGCGGTCGCCGTTGGGCTTGTTGACGGTGACGTCGGCCAGGTAGGTCAGGATCTTGGTGCCACGGTCGGCCGACCCACGCGAGGTGAGCAGTTCGGGACGCTCGTCGATGAACGAGGTGGTCACCCGGCCCGCCTGGAAATCGGGGTCGTCGAGCACCGACAGCAGGAACGGGATGTTGGTCGTGACGCCGCGGATCCGGAATTCGGCCAGCGCGCGTTGGGCGCGCGCGGCGGCGGCGGGCAGGTCACGACCACGACAGGTGAGCTTCACCAGCATCGAGTCGAAGTAGGCGCCGATCTCGGCGCCGAGGTTCGCGCCGCCGTCGAGGCGGATGCCCGCGCCGCCGGGGGTGCGGTAGGCGGTGATCCGGCCGGTGTCGGGGCGGAAGCCGTTGGCCGGGTCCTCGGTGGTGATGCGGCACTGCAGGGCGGCGCCGCGAATCTGCACCGTCTCCTGACTCAGGCCCAGGTCGGCGAGGGATTCGCCCGACGCGATGCGCAGCTGCGACTGCACCAGGTCGACGTCGGTGATCTCCTCGGTGACCGTGTGCTCCACCTGGATGCGCGGGTTCATCTCGATGAACACGTGGTTGCCGCGCTCATCGAGGAGGAACTCCACGGTGCCGGCGTTGATGTAGCCGATCTGGCGGGCGAAGGCCACCGCGTCGGCGCAGATGCGCTCGCGCAGTTCGGGCGACAGGTTCGGGGCCGGTGCGAGCTCGATCACCTTCTGGTGACGACGCTGCAGCGAACAGTCCCGCTCGAACAGGTGCATGACGTTGCCGTGCTGGTCGGCCAGGATCTGCACCTCGATATGGCGTGGGTTCACCACCGCCTGCTCGAGGAACACCGTCGGATCGCCGAACGCCGATTCCGCTTCGCGCGACGCGGCTTCGATCGACTCGCGTAACTGCTCGGGCGCGGCGACCCGGCGCATGCCACGGCCACCGCCACCGGCGACGGCCTTGACGAAGATCGGGTAGTCGAGTTCGGCCGAGGCGGTGAGCAATTCGTCGATATCGGCCGAGGGCGCGCTGGACTTCAGCGTCGGCAGTCCGGCCGCCTTCGCCGCCGCGATGGCGGTGGCCTTGTTGCCCGCCATCTCGAGGATCTCGGCGGTGGGGCCGATGAAGGTGATGCCAGCGGCGGCACAGGCCGCGGCGAGGTCGGGGTTCTCCGACAGGAAGCCGTACCCCGGGTAGATCGCGTCGGCGCCGGCGGCCACCGCCGCGTCGATGATCGCCTCGATCGACAGATACGCGCGAACGGGATGACCCTCTTCGCCGATCTGATAGGACTCGGCAGCCTTCAGGCGATGGACGGAATTGCGATCCTCGTACGGAAACACCGCGACAGTTCCGATGCCGAGTTCGTAAGCCGCCCGGAAGGCACGGATAGCGATCTCACCACGATTTGCGACCAAGACTTTCGAGAACATTGGCCTACGGTACCCGGCCACCGGCCGTGGTCCGGCACGCAAGGTGGCTTCGCAGCAATCTTCACACCGCACACCCGCCTACCTGCGAAGTTGCGTTCATCGGGCCGTCACATATCACCGCGGGCAGCACCGGCGCGTGCGCGCGCACAACGGCGGCGCAACCGCAGGTCACGGCTGTGTTCAGGGCAGGGCGGTGCCCCCTGTCCCCGCTGAGGGCCTATGCTGAGCCGGCAGCTGGTTCGCGTACGCGGTGGAAGAGTCGGAGCCCCGACCTCCCGCGTGGGCGTCGAAACCTGGGTGCGGATCATGTTCCGCACCGGGTGAGAGGGAACCCGGTGAGAATCCGGGACTGTCCCGCAGCGGTGAGCGGGAACGACCGCCGTCATCAGCACTGGGCCGCAGGCCTGGGAAGCGACGGCCAGTAGGTCGGTCGATCACACGACCGGTGCCCGCGAGTCCGAAGACCTGCCGACTGTGCCGGATACGCCGTATCCGGCGGCCACCGCCTCGTGGATCGGGCGCGCGGACCACCGATGCCGACAGGTCGGGCTTTTCGCGACTTCGTCGGCGGTGTGGCGTGTGCCCGCGAAAGGCGACGGCTCTCCCGCACGACACTGGAGAATCTCCGTGACTGTTTCGCACACCCCCTTCACCGCCACGGTTCTCGGCCTACCGCGCGTGGGCCCGAACCGGGAACTCAAGCGCGCCACCGAGTCCTACTGGGCAGGCCGTGCCGACGCCGCGCACCTGCACGCGGTCGGCCGTGAACTCCGTCGCGCCCAGCTCACCGAACTCGCGGCGGCCGGACTGGATTCGGTGCCGGTGGGCACCTTCTCCTATTACGACCAGATGCTCGACACCGCGGAACTGCTCGGCGCGCTGCCGCCGCGCGTGGCCGGGATCGCCGATCCGCTCGACCGCTATTTCGCCGCCGCGCGTGGCACCGACACGGTCGCTCCGCTGGAGATGACCAAGTGGTTCGACACCAACTACCACTACCTGGTGCCCGAAATCGACACCGACACCGCGTTTTCCCTGCACCCGGGCAAACTGCTGACCGAACTCGGTGAGGCGATCGAGCTCGGGGTCCCCGCGCGGCCGGTGGTGATCGGTCCGATCACCTTCTTGAAGCTGGCCAAGGCCGCCGACAACGCCGCGCTGGAGCGGCTGCCCGAACTGCTGCCGCTGTACCTCGACCTGCTCGCCCAGCTGGCGGACGCGGGCGCGCAGTGGGTCCAGCTCGATGAGCCCGTGCTGGTCACCGACCTGACCGAGGCAGAGCTCGCCCTGGTCGGTCGGACCTACAGTGCGCTGTCGGCCGCGCAGCACCGGCCCGCGATCCTGGTCGCCACCTACTTCGGGCACCCCGATGCCGCCCTGGCGGTGCTGGCCGACACCGAGATCGAGGGTGTCGCCGTCGATCTCACCGCGGGTACCGATGTCGCGGCGCTGCCCGCCCTGGCCCGCAAACTGGTGGTGGCGGGCGTGGTCGACGGGCGCAATGTCTGGCGCGCCGATCTCGACGCGGCGCTGGGCACACTGGTCACCCTGCTCGGTAGCGCCGAATCGGTGGCGGTGTCGAGTTCGTGCTCGCTGCTGCACGTGCCGTACTCGCTGACCCCGGAGACCGGGCTGGACGAGCGGCTGCGCTCGTGGCTGGCCTTCGGCGCCGAGAAGGTCGGCGAGGTGCGCGTCCTGGCCACCGCCCTCACCGCGGGCGTCGACGCCGTCGCCGACGAGCTGGCCGCGGCCCGCGCCGCGGCCGACTCCCGCCGGACCGACCCGCGCCTGCACAACGACCGGGTCCGGAGCCGGTTGGCCGCGCTCGACGAGAACGATCTGACCCGCTCCCCCGCCGACGAGCGTCGCGTCCTGCAACGCGATCATCTCGACCTGCCCGTGCTGCCGACCACCACCATCGGCTCCTACCCGCAGACCTCGACCATCCGGCTGGCCCGCGCCGCGCTGCGCAAGGGCGAGATCGACCAGGCCGAGTACGAGCGGCGGATGCGGGCCGAGATCGCCGACGTGATCGCCCTGCAGGAAAAGCTCGGCCTCGACGTGCTGGTGCACGGGGAACCCGAGCGCAACGACATGGTGCAGTACTTCGCCGAGCTGCTCGATGGTTTCGCCGTCACCGAGGCGGGTTGGGTACAGAGCTACGGCACCCGTTGCGTGCGTCCGCCGATCCTGTTCGGCGACGTCACCCGGCCCGAGGCGATGACACTGTCGTGGATCGGCTACGCCCAGTCGCTGACCACCAAGCCGGTCAAGGGCATGCTCACCGGCCCGGTGACCATTCTGGCGTGGTCGTTCGTCCGAGACGACCAGCCGCTGGGCGACTCGGCCCGTCAGGTCGCGCTCGCCATCCGGGACGAGACGGTCGACCTGGAAGCCGGCGGCGCACGGATCATCCAGGTCGACGAGCCCGCCCTGCGCGAGCTGCTGCCGCTGCGTGCGGCCGAACAGCCTGCCTACCTGCGGTGGTCGGTGGACTCGTTCCGCCTCGCCACCGCGGGTGTCGCCGACACCACCCAGGTGCACACGCACCTGTGCTACTCGGAGTTCGGCGAGGTCATCTCCGCGATCGCGGGGCTGGACGCCGATGTCACCTCGATCGAGGCGGCGCGCTCGCACATGGAGGTCCTCGACGATCTGAACGCGGCCGGTTTCGCGCTGGGCGTCGGTCCGGGCGTCTACGACATCCACTCACCGCGCGTCCCGTCGGTGGAGGAGATCACGACCTCGTTGTCCGCCGCGCTGAAAGCGGTTCCGGCCGAGCGTCTCTGGGTGAACCCCGACTGCGGCCTGAAAACCCGCGGACCGGTGGAGGTCGAGGAGTCGCTTCGGAATCTGGTGACGGCTGCCGCCGCCCTGCGCTGACCGAGGAAAGCCCACCGCCTCGGCGGTGAGACCCGCAGGCCACTGCCCCGAAGGGAGATTCTCCGTCCGGGGCGGTGGTTCTGCTCATCACGAACCGATGATCCCCATGGAATCGGCGATGCCGAAGCGCTATGGTTGTTCCCCCGGCAACCACACAGGGAACGCGCGGACTCCCTCGGCGACGAACTTTCGTCGCCGCATACGAGCACGCCCCTGTCCCGGCCACGACTTCGCATGTTACGCACGGGTACGTACAGGTAAAATCCCTTGCAGGACTGGACATTTCCCGGGTCATTCGCCGCTTTCAGCAAACATTGCGAACCCAGCGCGTTAGGATCTGCGACGTGCGGAAGATGTACGCGGGGGCCAGACTACGAAGGCTGCGCGAAGAACGGCGGATGACCCAGGCAGCGCTCGCGAAGTCGCTGGACCTCTCACCCAGCTATCTCAATCAGCTCGAGCGTGATCAGCGTCCCCTGACCATTCCCGTTCTGCTGAAACTCAACTCGACCTTCGATCTCGACGTGCAGTTCTTCGCCGCCGACTCCGACGCGCGGCTGGTCTCGGACCTACACGAGGTACTGGTGGAAGCCGCGGGCGGCGGCGACACCGCCCCGATCACCGAGGTCGAGGAACTGGCGACCCGGCTGCCCGAGGTCGCGCGCATCGTGATCGCGATGCACCGGCGGCTGCGCGCGGCGACCGACCAGCTCGACCTGCTGTCCTCGCGCGTCGACACCCCGGCGGGCGCGCCGGGCACCCCCATGCCGTATGAGGACGTGCGCGATTTCTTCTACGACCACCGCAACCACATCTCCCCCCTCGACCACGCCGCCGAGCAACTGTTCGAGGAATCCGGTCTGAGCATCGGCTCGCTGGATCGTCAGCTGGCCCGGATCGCCGAGGAACGCGCGGGCGTCACCGTGCTGGTGCGCGGCGACGGCGCCGACCCCGCCATCCCGAAACGCCACTACGACCCCGATACCCGCACCCTCACCCTGGCCAGGAGACTGCGGCCGGGGCAGCGCGCCTTCCAGATCGCGACCACGCTCGGCCTGTTGCTCTACGGCCGCGAGATCGACAACGTCCTGGCCGAATCCCGGGCGCTCACCGGCGAATCCCGTACGTTGGCCCGGGTCGGGCTGGCCAACTACTTCGCCGGCGCGCTGATCCTGCCCTACGGCCGGTTTCTCCGGTCGGCCGAGGAATTGCGCTACGACGTCGACCTGCTCGCGCTGCGGTTCGAGGTCGGGTTCGAGACGGTCTGCCACCGGCTCAGCACGCTGCAACGACAGGGTCAGCGCGGGGTGCCGTTCTTCCTGGTGCGCACCGATCGGGCGGGCAATATCTCGAAGCGCCAGTCCGCCACCGCGTTCCACTTCTCCCGGGTGGGTGGCAGTTGCCCACTGTGGGTCACCCACGAGGCGTTCGCGCATCCCGGTCGCATCCTCACCCAGGTCTCGGAGATGCCCGACGGGCGCCGGTATCTGTGGATCGCCCGCACCACTCCCGCCGCAGCGCAGGGGTTCGGGGCGGCGTCGAAGAACTTCGTCATCGGGCTCGGCTGCGATATCGAATACGCCGACCGGCTGGTGTACTCACAGGGGCTGCAGTTGGAAGACCCGCACGTGGCGGTGCCGATCGGGGCCGGATGCAAGGTGTGCGAGCGTCCGTCCTGCCCGCAACGCGCGTTCCCGCAGATCGGGCGATCGTTGGCCGTGACCGAACACACCAGCACCGACCTGCCGTACCCGCGCGTGCCTCGCTGACACCGCGCGGGTCTCAGGACTTGGCGAGGTATTCGATGCGTTCGCCGTCGACGGCGGCGTGCATCATGCCCGCCAAGCCTGGGTGCTTCACCAGACCCGGGTCCTCGGCGACGACCTGTCGGGCGAGTTCCTGTGCGGCGGTGATCACCTCGAGGTCGTCGAGCAAGGAGAGCAACCGCAGCGACCGGGCGGTACCGGACTGCGCCGAGCCGAGGACGTCACCTTCGCGACGCTGCCGTAGGTCGAGCACGGAGAGCTCGAAGCCGTCGGTGGTCGCCGCCACCGCCTCCAGCCGCGCCATCGCCGTGCCGCCCGGCGCGGCATCGGTGACCAGCAGGCACAAGCCGGGATGTTTGCCGCGCCCGATCCGGCCACGCAGCTGGTGCAGCTGACTCACGCCGAACCGGTCGGCGTCGACGATCACCATGACGGTCGCGTTGGGCACGTCGACGCCGACCTCGACCACCGTGGTGCAGACCAGTACATCGATGGCGCCGTCGTTGAACTGGCGCATCACGTGGTCTTTCTCATCGGAGGGCAGCCTGCCGTGCAGCAGGCCGACCCGCACCCCGGCGAGCGGCCCCGCGCCCAGCGTCTCGTACATCTCGACCGCGGCGGCGGTGGTCGGCCCTTCCTTGTCGGCCTTCTTGCCCTTCGCCGGTGGTGCGTCGGGGTCCTCGCCGATGCGCGAGCACACGACATAGGCCTGTCTGCCCTGGCCGACCTCTTCGACGATGCGCTCCCACGCGCGATCCACCCACCCCGGGTGCAGTTTGCGCGGAACGACTTTCGACACGATCGGCGAGCGACCCTTGGGCAGCTGGGTGAGGGTAGAGGTTTCGAGGTCGCCGAGGGTGGTCATCGCGATGGTGCGCGGAATCGGGGTGGCGGTCATCACCAGCAGATGCGGACTGATGCCGTCTTTCGCCTTGGCGCGCAACGCATCTCGCTGCTCGACACCGAAGCGGTGTTGTTCGTCGACCACCACGAGGCCGAGATCGTAGAACTCGACGGCATCCTGGATCAGCGCGTGGGTGCCGATGACGATGCCCGCCTCGCCGGTCATCGCGTCCAGCAGCGCGGCCTTTTTCGCGGCGGTGGACATCGATCCGGTGAGCAGCACGACCTTGGTCGAGTTCTCCGCGGCGCCCAGTTCGCCCGCGTTGCCGAGATCACCGAGCATGGCCCGCAGCGACCGATAGTGCTGGGCGGCAAGGACTTCGGTGGGCGCCAGCAGGGCACACTGGCGGTGCGAGTCCACCACCTGGAGCATGGCGTTCAGTGCCACGATCGTCTTGCCCGAACCCACCTCGCCCTGGAGCAGGCGGTGCATCGGGCGGGTACGCGACAGATCGTCGGAGATTTCCGCGAGCACCTGCTGCTGGCCTTCGGTGAGCTCGAACGGCAACCGCTGATCGAAGGTGGCGGCGATGCCCTCGGCCACGGGCGGGCAGGCGGGGGCGGTGCGGCCCTCGACCTCGTGGCGACGTTCGGCCAGCACGAGCTGCAGGGCGAGCGCCTCGTCGAAACGAAGTCTGTCCCTTGCCTTCTCGATATCCAGCTTGTGCTCGGGAAGGTGGATCAGGCGCAGCGCTTCGGCGAGCGCGAGCAGGTGACGTTCCTCGCGCAGGTCGGCGGGCAGCGGGTCCTCGATGGGGTCGAGCTGGTCGAGCACCTGGCGGATGCAGGCGAGCAGGTCCCAGCTCTGCACCTTCGCGGTCGCCGGATACACGGGCACGAATTCGCGTTCGAAGAACGAGGCATCCACTCCGCCCGCGCCTTTCGCGCTCTGGGCCAGACCGCGCAGCGCGCCGCTGCCGCGTACCGAGGTGAGTTCGGCCACACCGGATTCCGCCGTGTCGGGCAGGATCAGGTAGTCGGGATGCGAGAGATTCCAGCGGTCGGGACGCCACCAGTGCACGGTGCCCGACATCATCGCTCGCACACCCTCTTTCACCAGATAGCGCACTTTGTCGCCGTTGAAGAAGGTGGCTTCCAGTGGACGCTGGGCGCCGGTATCGAGCTGCACTTTCAACAGGGAGCCGCGCCGGTTCTTCATCGGGCGCAGTTCGGTTTTCGTGATGCGGCCGATGACGGTGATGTGCGCGCCCTCCTCCGGCTCCTCCTCGGTGAGGGGCTGGCCCTGGGTGGCGTAGCGCACCGGATAGTGGCGCAGCAGGTCCTCGACGGTGGTCATGTCGAACGCCTCGGTCAGCCGGTCGGCCGCCTTGACACCCAGCACGTGGTCGAGCCGGTCACTCAACGTCGCCATCTACTCGACCCCTATCTGCACCAGATCCGCTTGCTGTCCACCGGAATACACGACTACCTCGACACCGGGGAAGCCGGCCGTCACATGGTCGGCGAGCACCTGTGCCAGTTCGGCCCCCGTATCGGCGCCCATCAGCAGTGTCACCAATTCCCCACCGAGACCGAGCATTCGGTCGAGCAGGATCCGGCCCGCGCCGACCACGTCGGGGTCGATCACCACCACATCCTGACCGACGAGACCGAGTCCATCACCGGGAGAACACATTCCGACCATGGTCAGAGCCCGTACCCGGGCCGCGCGCAGCGCACCCCACCGCATGGTCGCCGCCGCCTCCGACATCGCGAAGGCGTCATCCACCGCGATCCGGCCGCGATCGTGCACCGCCAGCGCCGCCAGGCCCTGCACCATCGACGCGCTCGGCAGCAACAGCACATCACGCGAACCGTCACGCGCGGCCACACCGACGGCGACGAGTTCCTGCGCGGGCAGGGCGCCGTTGGGCAACACGAGCACCTCACGATGGGGCATCCGCCGGATGGCGGTGAGCAGAGCGCTCGAATCGACCTGCCGATCCCCGCGTAACACCACCGCCCCGGCATCTTCGAACAGCCGGGCGGCGGCAGCGCCCGCGGCCACCGCGAGGACGCCGCGGTCGGCGAGACCTTCGCGATCTCCGAAGGGGGGCCCGGTCGGAGCGTCGGCGGTCGCGGACACGACGCCGCTGTCCGCGGCACGCGGCAGGCCGTCACCGGCACCGCTCGAACGCTGCGCGGCGTTGTCTGCACCCTGCCGCGTGGCGAACCCGTCGATACCGGCCTCGTGGCGGTCGTTGTGGGGTGCGGTCACCGCGAAGCTCTCGATCCGGATGCTCGTCACGGTGCCCACGGCCAGACCGGCCTCGATCGCCGCCCCCGCGTCGCGGCAGTGCACGTGGGCAGACCAGGTGCTGTCACCGTCGCCGACCACGACCACCGAATCGCCGAGCACGGCGAGCCGGTCCCGCAGCCCACCCGCCGCGGTCTCGTCGGTGCCCGAGATCACGTACATGACCTCGAAGTGCGGGTCGGCGTCGCGATCACGGTGCTCGTGGTCGTCGCGGGTGTCGGGAAGCCGACGCTCGCCACCGTCGGGAACGGCCGTCGCGGCGCCCTCGTATCGACGGTCGTGATCGATGTCACCGGAGATCGGGGCGACCCGGGTGACGCCGTCGACGTCATCGGGCCGAGGATGCGGGCTGACCCGGGTGGCTCCGTCGACGTCATCCGGCCGGCGATGCGGGCCGTGGTCCGCCCGCTGGCCCCGCGTGTACCGGACTCGCGCGGGCACCTCACCGCAGATTTCGGCCACGAGGCAGTCGAGCAACACCAGCAGGCCGCGCGCCCCCGCGTCGACGACTCCCGCCGCGCGCAGCACCCCCAACTGCGTCGGCGTCCGGCTCAGCGCCCGCGCGGCCCCCTCGGCGGCGGCGCGGGCCACCTCGGCCAGGGAAGGCTCGGTGACCTCGGCGGCAGCGGCGGCGGCGCGGTCGAGAACCGTGAGGATGGTGCCCTCGACCGGGGCGCTCAGACCCGTGCGCACCAGCACCGCCGACCGTAGCAACGCCTCCTGCAACCGCACGCCGGTCAGCGGGCCGGCGACAACGGCCTCCGCGATCCCCCGCAACACCTGCGACAGGATGATGCCCGAGTTTCCGCGCGCACCCGTCGTCGCACCGCGGGCCAAGGCCTGGGCGACCGAGTGCGAGGTGGGGTCCGGCCCGTCGAGCACCGCGCGCTCCGCCGTCGCGACGGCGGCTCGCATGGTGGCGAGCAGATTGGTCCCGGTGTCGGCGTCGGCGATGGGGAACACGTTGAGCGCGTCGATCTCCGCGCGACGTAGCTCCAGATCGGTGCGGCAACCGCGGGCCCAGACCAGCAGATCGGGGCCGTCGAGAGACTCCCGCACGTGCGCCACCGCCACCTCGCTCCCCGTTCTGCGTACCCGCCCGCCGAGCACGCACGCCAGGTTAGCGGCAGCTACCGACCGGACTACGCTGAACTCGGACGGGCCGCGCATCGGGCTGTGCTCGGCGGGTCGACCGGGATACCCGGTTTGGAACTTCGAGGTCCGGCCCGCTAGTCTTGCAGGGTTGCTTTGTGCGGCCCACGTGGGTCTGCGCTGGCCGACGACAGTCGGCAAGGCATTTGATGACATCAGTTTCCGGTTCAGCGGGCATACGTGCGCCGCTGTCCGCTTATGACATGAAGGAGCTCGCGACATGGCTGCCGTTTGCGACGTCTGCGCCAAGGGCCCCGGTTTCGGGAAGTCGGTCTCGCACTCGCACCGGCGCACCAACCGTCGCTGGAACCCGAACATCCAGACCGTGCGTGCGCAGGTTGCCCCTGGCAACACCCGCCGGATGAACGTGTGCACCTCCTGCCTGAAGGCGGGCAAGGTCGTCCGCGGCTGATTCTCAGCCCGTACATTCTGCCGACAATGCCCCGGCACCCCTCGCGGGTGATCCGGGGCGTTGTCGTACCACGGCTCCCCGGACGAGCCCGCCGTGTCTGACTGGCGGATCGCGCCGCTCACGGCGAACCGGGTCACCGAACTCGCCGCCTGCCACATCGCGAGCTGGCGGGAGGCCTACAACGCGCTCGTCCCCGCGCACATCCTCGACGGCTTCGACCTCGAACGCTCCGCGGTCACGTGGGAACGTCGGCGCGCCGCGGGCACCCACCGATTGCCGGTGGCGCTGGTCGGCGACCGCCTGATCGGTTTCGCCGCCGGAACGGATTCGCCCGTCGACGCTCGACCGGTGCCGCCGCGCGCGCCGACCGAGGCCGAACTTGAGGCACTCTATGTCCGTAGCACCTGGCACGGCACCGGCATCGCCGACGCTCTGCTCGCAGCGGCAGCTCCCCGGTCGCCGTGCACGCTGTGGGTCTTCGGCGACTATCCGCGCGCCCACGCCTTTTACCGCAGGCACGGCTTCACCGACACCGGTATCCGCCGCACCGACCCGTTCACCCTGCTGCCCGAACAATTGTGGCGACGCGAGCCGGGTTAATGTGACGCCATGAGTACCACCGAACCGGTCGCCGCCGCCGAGATCATCGACGGCGTGCTCCACCTGACCATCGCCACCTCCGCAGCGGGCGCCTCGATGGATTTCGACCTGATCAACGCGGGCACCGCGGCGCTGCGCGACCTCGACCCGTCGGTCGGCGCGATCCTGCTCATCGGCGCGGGCGCCAACTTCTGCGCGGGCGGCAATGTCCGTGATTTCGCCGCGGCCGACGACCGCGGCGCCTACCTGCACCAGCTGGCCGACGAACTCCACGATTTCGTCCGCGCGCTGGCAGCGGCCCCCGTCCCCGTGATCGCCGCCGTGCAGGGTTGGGCGGCGGGTGCGGGCATGAGCCTGGTCTGCGCCGCCGACATCGCGATCGGCGGGCCCTCGACGAAACTGCGCCCCGCCTACCCCGGCATCGGCCTGTCCCCCGACGGCGGCATGTCCTGGCTGCTGCCCCGCATCGTCGGCCACGGCCGCGCCAGCGAGATCCTGCTCACCGACGCCGTGCTCGACGCCGAAGAAGCTGTCCGCCTCGGCATTCTGAGCCGCACCGTCGCCGACGACGAGATCCGCGCCGAAGCCCTCCGCCTCGCACAGACCTTCGTCAACGGCCCCCGCGCCACCTACGCGGCCATGAAAAAGCTGCTGGCCCAGTCGCCCACAGCGATTCTGGACCAGCAGCTGGACGCCGAACGCGACAGCATCTCCGCCGCCGCGAACAGCAACACCGGCCGCGAAGGCGTAGACGCCTTCGTCAACAAGCGCAAACCGAACTACGTGGGCCTCACGTAAATAAGAGTCACCCACTCCCGCGCGGCACGACCTCCCCCGGGCGGAACCAATTCCCGCGACGGCACCGAACTCCCGACGCGGTAGCAATTCCCGCGACGGCACCGAACTCCCGACGCGGTAGCAATTCCAGCAACGGGACCGAACTCCCGACGCGGAACCAATTCCCGCGACGGCACAGACCCCCAGGCGCAACCAACGCCACGCCGGGCCTGAGCCACCACGGGTTTTCGGCCGCCTCGCATCCGAAGGGCGATACGTAACGCCGAAGGCGCAGTATCGCCCTTCGGATGTGAGGCCCTCAGGGCCGAAAACCCCGCGGCGCCAGCCGCCGACAACTCAGCATGCAGCGCCGAGGGCGCTGAAGGTGTTCTGCAGCAGGCAGGTCACCTTCGCGTTCACGCCGGAGGAGATGGTGGAGGTGCCGGTGGAGGTCCATTCCTCGCCGACCTGGGTGGTGGCCACGGGTGCGGCCTGCTCCTCGTAGGGCTCGAGCTTCAGGCCCGCGGCGGTGGCCGAGCCCGCGCCCGTGGTGATGGCGGCGGCGACGGCGGCGGTCGCGAGGGCAGCGCGAACGGTGGAGATGTGCATCGGGTTGTGCTCCTTCATCATTCTCTTCTGGTGCGGGCGACGCCCCGGGTCAGGGCAGCCGCCAGTCGACGGGGTCGGCGCCGAGTTCGTCGAGTAGTTCGTTGACCCGGGAGAACGGTCGTGAACCGAAGAACCCGCGCGAGGCGGAAAGCGGTGAGGGGTGGGCTGATTCGACGTAGGGCACCTCGGCGGCGACGAGCGTGGGCTTGAGTGAGCGCGCGTCGTTGCCCCACAGCACGGCCACGAGCGGCTCGTTGCGGGCGACCAGCGCCCGGATCGCCTGCTCGGTGACCGCTTCCCAGCCTTTGCCGCGATGGGAGGCGGGCGTGCCGGGGGTGACTGTGAGTACTCGGTTCAGCAGCAGCACACCCTGATCCGACCAGGGGCTGAGGTCGCCACAGGTCGGCGTATCGAAGCCGAGGTCCTTGCTGTATTCGGCGAAGATGTTGGACAGGCTGCGCGGCACCGGCGAAACCTGTGGTGTGACAGAGAAACTCAGCCCCATCGCGTGCCCCGGTGTCGGGTACGGGTCCTGGCCGACGATCAGCACCCGCACCGCGTCGAACGGACGCTGGAACGCGCGCAGCACGTTCTCGCCTTCGGGAAGATAGCCGCGGCCCGCGGCGTTCTCTTCTCGGAGGAATTCGCCCATTTCGCTGATGCGGTCGGTGACCGGCTCCAGAGCCCGGGCCCAGCCCGGATCGATGATCTCCGACAGTGGTTTGGCACCCATGACCGCACAACCTATCGTTCGTCGTCGGTGGGCGTGTCGTCCACCCCACGGAACGATTCCCAGCCGGTGTCGCCGGTGGGTGCCATGCCGTCGACCGTGACCCCGCTGCCTGCGGTTACCGCACCGATCGGGCGCCAGCCCGCGGGTAGCGCCGCCTCGGCGGACCAGGTTCCGGCGAAGGCGTGATCTTCACCGCCGGCCAGAATCCATTGCGCGGCATCGGCATCGAGCAGTGTCGCCAGTGCCGACAGTTCGGGGTCGGTCAGTGCCGCGCTGTGTACGTCGATCGCGACGTGCGAGGCGGCGGCGAGATGCCCGAGGTCGGCGAGCAGTCCATCGGAGACGTCGGTGAGGGCGGTCGGGGTGTGCGTGCCGAACGCGTCGATCACGGCGGCGTACGGCGGTTGCGGAACACGATGTGCCGCAAGGGCATAGGCGTAGGCCGGATCGGTGAAGTCCGAGTCGCCGGTCAATACGGCCAGCCCCGCGCCGGACCAGCCGAGTTCGCCCGCCACCGCGACGATATCGCCGACCACCGCGCCCGAGCGAGTGATGGCGGCTTGTCCGCCGAGGTCGCCGAAGGCTGTCACCGAGACGACCAGTTGTTCGCTGCGTACCAGGTCGCCGCCCGCGATGGAACCCCCGGCGCGGTTCGCCTCGATCCACATCCCGTCGGTGATCGCTTCGACCACCGCCGCGGGGGTGTCGGCCGGGCAGCCGAGCGCGACCACGAACGCTGTCGGCCGCGCCCCCATCGCCACCACGTCGGCGGCGTTCTGGGCGATGGCCTTGCGGCCGATGTCGACGGGCGAGGACCAGTCGAGCCGGAAGTGTCTGCCTTCGACGAGCATGTCGGTGCTCACGACGAACCGCCCGTCGGGCGCGGCGACCAGTGCGGCATCGTCACCGGGGCCGAGCAGTACGTGCGCGGCCTGCTCCCTACCGGCGTTGATCCGGTCGATCAAGGCGAATTCGCCCAGCTCACGCACCGTCTGTGGACGGTTGTCCTCGCTGATGACCGACCCTTTCCCGCTGTGCTGCTGACCGATGAAATCGCCCCGACGGTACCCTTTCGGAGGCGATCGGGCACCACCGACGGCGCAGGCGAACCTCGAACGGAAGGACCACACAGCTATGGCGGACTCGACACCGGAGGATCGCGACGAGGCGACCACCCCCGACGACACCGCCGCCGCCGACGCGAAATCGTCCACCGACGAGCCGACGACCGACAACAGGCCGGGATCGGGCGAAGGCAAGGACCTCGACGACACCGAGCTCGAGTCACACCATTCCCCCGCGCTGATCGCCACCGCGGTCGCCCTGCCCGTCGTCCTGATCGTCGCCGTCCTGGTCGCCGCCTTCATCGCCCTGCGCGCCCCCGTCGAACGCGAACCCCTCGCCCTGGGTCCGGTCCCTGCCCCCGCCGCCGACGGCCCGGCCTGTCAGGCACTGCTGCCCGCCCTGCCCGCCGAACTCGGCGACCACACCAAGGCGACCCTCGCCGAACCCGCCCCGCCGGCCACCCGCGCCTGGCAGCTCCCCGACGGCGGCGACCCGATCACGCTGCGCTGCGGCCTCGACCGTCCCCTCGAATTCAACCGCGCGTCGCCGCTGACGGTGATCGATGGCGTGACGTGGTTCCAGGTCCGTGACGAGGCGGGCAAGACCGGTACCTGGTTCGCCGTCGACCGTGAGACCTACATCGCCCTGACCGTTCCCGACGGCTCGGGCACCAGCGCGGTCCAGACCGTGTCCGACACCATCAACGCGAATCTTCCTGCCCGCGCACCAACTCCAGGCGAACTCTGAGCTAACCGGCTGGCGCCGAGCGGTTTTCGCGAACGCTCCCGCCGAAAGCCCTGCGGCCGAACGGAATTACCGCAGCCCGGTTCCGCGCGCGAGGGCCGTCTCGATCAGCGTCGACACCAGGGTCGGGTAGTCGATACCGGTGGCTTCCCACATCCGGGGGTACTGCGAGATCGGCGTGAAGCCGGGCATCGTGTTGATCTCGTTGATCACCGGACCGTTCTCGGTGACGAAGAAGTCGACCCGCGCCAGCCCCTGGCAGTCCAGCGCACGGAACGCGCGCACCGACAGTTCCCTGATCTCGTCGGCGACGTCGTCGTCGAGCTTGGCGGGCACATCGAATTCGCACACGTCGTCGAGATATTTGGTGGCGAAGTCGTAGAACTCGGGCGCGGCCGCGTCGGCATCGGGCATCCGGATCTCGGAGACGACACTGCCACGCACCGCACCGTCGGCGAATTCCAGTACGCCGCACTCGACTTCACGTCCGACGATGCCCGCTTCGATGATCACCTTGGGATCGTGCGCACGGGCGGTGGCGATGGCCGTGGCGAGATCGGCCCAATCGGTGATCTTGGTGATGCCGATCGAGGAGCCACCGCGCGCGGGCTTGACGAAGGCGGGCAGGCCGATCCTGGTCCGGTCGGCGTCGGACAGGGTCTCGGTGCCCGGCCGCAGCACAACCTGCACGCCGACGGGCAACGATTCGGCAGCCAGCAATTTCTTGGTGAACTCTTTGTCCATGCCGGCCGCACTGGCCAGCACGCCCGCGCCGACGTAGGGAATCCCGGCCAATTCGAGCATGCCCTGCAGGGTGCCGTCCTCGCCGAAGGGCCCGTGCAGGATCGGGAACACGACATCGACGTTGCCGAGGACATCGCTCGAGTCGAGCGCGACCAGCGCACCGGAGCGGCCGGGGTCAGCGGCGAGGGTGAGCGCGGTTCCCGACGCGTCGACCTGCGGTTGCGTACCGTGGCTCAGCGCCAGTTCGCCGATCCCGTCGGCGAGCACCCAGCCGCCGGTCGGGGTGATACCGATCGGCACCACCTCGTAGCGGGTGGGATCGAGGTTGCGCAGCACGCTGCTCGCCGATACACACGAGACCGCGTGCTCGCTGCTGCGCCCGCCGAACACCACAGCCACCCTGATCCGTTCCGTCATGAACGTCACCGTAGTAGGTCCCGGCCGCCATGGCGCTATCGCCCTTATTCGGGTTTGATCCGCCTGCCGAGCAGGCTGCCGACCGCCTCACTCACCGATAGCCCCTCATGGCACACCCTGTGCACCGCGTCGGTGAGCGGCATCTCCACCCCGTGCTCGGCGGCGAGGGCGCGCACCGATGTGCACGACTTCACACCTTCGGCCACCTGCCCATTGGTCGCTTCCTGGGCGGCCGACATCGTGCCGCCCGCGCCGAGCGCGTACCCGAAGGACCGGTTGCGCGACAGCGGAGAGGTACAGGTAGCCACCAGATCGCCGACGCCCGCGAGCCCGGCCAGCGTCACCGGTTGCGCGCCCAGCGCTACCCCGAGCCGGATCACCTCGGCGAGTCCGCGCGTGATCAGGCTGGCCGCCGTGTTGTCGCCCAGTCCCATTCCCGACGCGATGCCGCACGCGAGCGCGATGACGTTCTTGCACGCACCACCGATCTCGCAGCCGATCACATCGGTATTGGTGTAGGGCCGGAAGTACCCGGTGGCGCAGGCGCGCTGCGCCGCGCCCGCCCGTTCGGTGTCGGTGCAGGCGATCACCGTCGCCGCGGGCTGGCGTTCGACGATCTCGTGCGCCAGGTTCGGCCCCGACAGCACCGCGACACGTCCCGGCTCGGCCCCGGTGACCTCACCGATCACCTGGCTCATCCGCAGCAGCGTGCCGGTCTCGATCCCCTTGGCCAGACTCAACAGGGTGGCGTCGGACCCGATATCGCCCTTCCACAGGTCCAGGTTCGCGCGCAACGACTGCGACGGCACCGCCAGCACCACCAGATCGGCCCCGTCCAGCGCCACCCGATGGTCATCGGTCCCCCGCACCGGCGGTAGCTGCACGCCGGGCAGGTAGAACGGATTGCGGTGCTCGGTATCGAGCGCCCGCGCGACCTCGGGCCGCCTGGCCCAGATCGTCACGTCGGTTCCCGCCTCGGCCAACACCTTCGCGAACGCCGTGCCCCACGACCCCGCACCCATAACCGCCGCCCTCGTCATCAGCCCAATATGCCATGCAAGGATCGACAACCATGCACACCGTGCACGCCGTGATGGCGGTCAAACAGATCGGCCGGGCCAAGAGCAGGCTGGCAAGCGTGCTGAGCGCCGAGCAGCGCGCCCAGCTCGTGCTGTCCATGTTCACCGACACCGTCGTCGCCGCGGCCGCCGTGCCCGAGCTGGTGTCGCTGACCGTGGTCACTCCCGATCCGCTGGTCGCCGCCCGCGCCATCGAGCTCGGCGCGCACGTGCTCGACGAACCACCCGCCGGTGCCGACCCGCTCAACACCGCGCTCGCCGCGGGCGCCGCCGACGTGCGCGATCGACACGGCCCCACCGCGCTGCTCGCGCTGCAAGCCGACCTGCCTGCCCTTCGCCCGTCCGAGCTGGCCGACATGCTCGCTGTCGCGGCCGGTGCCCGATCGGTGGTGATCGATCACACAGGGACCGGCACCGCCGCGTTGCTGGTCGATTCCGGAGCGCCGCTGTCACCTCGATTCGGCGCCGATTCCGCGCGCGCGCACCGCGCCGACGGCGCCGTGCCACTGGCCGGGCACTGGCCCGGCCTGCGCTGCGATGTCGACACCCCCGAGGATCTCGACCTCGTCCGCGCGCTCGGCGTCGGCGAGTTCACCACTTCGACGTTGCGCGAATTCGGATTCACATCGCACAGAGGTGATCCCGTACGCACAGTGTGCTAGCCGATCGCCACAATCGGACCGGTCGGGACGATTCGTGCGATGTCGTGATGCGCGGCGCCCGTTTCTCGAGGGATGATTGATCTCGTGAGCGATACGGAAACCATCAAGCAGCTGCCCCCGATTTCCCCGCCACCTGCGGCCGCCATCGCCTCGGGCGGTGACGCCAGCACGCAGCGGTTGCCCCGCGATCGCTACCTCAACCGCGAGTTGAGCTGGCTCGACTTCAATGCCCGGGTCATGGCCCTGGCAGAAGACGCCTCGCTGCCGTTGCTGGAGCGAGCCAAATTCCTCGCGATCTTCGCGTCGAACCTCGACGAGTTCTACATGGTGCGCGTGGCCGGCTTGAAACGCCGGGCCGAGACCGGGCTGTCGGTGCGCTCGGCCGACGGTCGCTCACCCTCGGAGCAGCTGGAGATGATCAGTGCCCGCGCCCAGGAGCTCGCCGAGCGGCATGCGAAGGTCTTCATCGACGAGGTGAACCCGGCGCTGTCCGCCGAGGGCATCGACATCATCGGCTGGAGCGACCTCGACGACGATGAACGCCGACGACTGTCGGGTTACTTCACCGACCAGGTTTTCCCGGTCCTCACACCGCTGGCCGTCGACCCGGCGCACCCGTTCCCCTACATCTCCGGCCTGAGCCTGAATCTCGCCGTGACCGTGCGCGATACCGGGACCGGCGGCGAGCACTTCGCCCGCGTGAAGGTGCCCGACAACGTCGACCGTTTCGTGCGGGTGCGCCGCACCGGCGCGCCGTCGGCGATCGCGGCGTTCCTGCCGATGGAAGACCTCATCGCCGCCCACCTCGATCTGCTGTTCCCCGGTCTGACCGTGGTGGAGACACATTCGTTCCGGATCACCCGCAACGCCGATTTCGAGGTCGACGAGGACCGCGACGAAGATCTGCTGCAGGCGATGGAGCGCGAGCTCGCCCGCCGCCGCTTCGGCAAGCCGGTGCGGCTCGAGGTCTCCGACGACATGACCGAGCACATGCTGGAGTTACTACTACGTGAGTTAGAGGTCGACCCCGCCGACGTCATCCAGGTACCCGGCCTGCTCGACCTGTCCTGCCTGTGGCAGGTCTACGGCGTCGACCGCCCCGAACTCAAAGACGCGCCGTATGTCCCGGCCACCCCGGCGGCCTTCGGCGAGCGCGAGACCCCGCGCAACGTCTTCGCCGCGCTGCGCGAGGGCGACGTGCTGGTGCACCACCCCTACGACTCCTTCTCCACCAGCGTGCAACGCTTCATCGAGCAGGCCGCGGCCGACCCGCAGGTGCTGGCGATCAAGCAGACGCTCTACCGCACCTCCGGCGACTCCCCCATCATCAATTCACTGGTCGAGGCCGCGGAGGCGGGCAAGCAGGTCGTCGCGCTGGTCGAGATCAAGGCCCGTTTCGACGAGCAGGCCAACATCAAATGGGCGCGCGAGCTGGAACAGGCGGGCGTGCACGTGGTCTACGGCCTCGTCGGTCTGAAAACCCACTGCAAGACCTGCCTGGTGGTGCGCCGCGAGGGTTCGACCATCCGCCGCTACTGCCACATCGGCACCGGCAACTACAACCCGAAGACCGCGCGCCTGTACGAGGACGTCGGGTTGTTCACCGCCGCACCGGAGATCGGCGCCGATCTCACCGACCTGTTCAACTCGCTCACCGGATACTCCCGCAAGGAGGACTACCGCAACCTGATGGTCGCGCCGCTGGGCGTGCGCGCGGGCATCGTCGAGCGGATCGACCGCGAGATCGAACTGGCCGGGCAGGGTTGCGCCGCCCGGATCCGGATCAAGGCCAACGCGATCGTCGACGAGCAGATCATCGACGCGCTCTACCGCGCATCCCTGGCGGGTGTGCCGGTACAGATCGTGGTGCGCGGCATCTGCGGGCTGCGCGCGGGTGTGCCCGGTCTGAGCGAGAACATCGAGGTGCGCTCGATCCTCGGCCGCTTCCTGGAACATTCCCGGGTGATGGAATTCGGCGCGCAGGGCCAGACGTGGATCGGCAGCGCCGACATGATGCACCGCAATCTCGACCGTCGCGTCGAGGTGATGGTGCAGGTGAAGGATCCCAAACTCGTCGATCAACTCTCGCAGGTATTCGATTCCGCGCTCGATCCGGCGACCCGCTGCTGGATCCTGCTGCCGGACGGGACGTGGCAGGCCAGTCCGACCGATGTCGAGGCCGACCAGGTGCGTGATCACCAGGCTTTCCTCATGCGTCGCCGTCGCCCCGATCAGCCATGAGCGCACAGACCGAGGACGCGTCGTTGCGCGACCCGCGCGTACGGCCCAATATCCATGCCGCGGGAGCGGTCCTGTGGCGCGCGGGCGCGCGCGGCCCGGAGATCGGCGTCATCCACCGGCCGAAATACGGTGACTGGTCGCTACCCAAGGGCAAGCTCGATCCCGGCGAGACCCCGGCGGTCGCGGCCGTGCGCGAGGTAGGCGAGGAAACCGGCCTCACCGCCACGCTGGGGCGCTATCTCGGCCATGTCACCTATCCGATCCCGGGCCACCGTCAGCTCAAGCGGGTCGACTACTGGGCCGCCGAGGCCGCCGACGGCGACTTCGCCGTCAACGCCGAAGTCGACCAGTTGCGGTGGTACCCGCTGGCGCGGGTGATGGACCAATTGTCGTATCCGATGGATCGCCAGATCGTGCGGATCTTCGCCCGGCTGCCCGCGCGCACCGACACGGTGCTGCTCGTGCGCCACGCCAAGGCGGGCAAGCGCGAACACTTCGACGGACCCGACGAGTTGCGCCCACTCGAAGCCGCCGGGGAACAGCAGTCGAAGGCATTGACGCCGAATCTGTTGGCGTTCGGCGCATCCGAGATCTATTCCGCCGATCCGCTGCGCTGTATCCAAACCGTGACCCCGTTGGCAGAACAGCTCAACGCCGAAATCAATTGCGAGCCAATGTTTTCCGAGCAAGGTTACGATTCAGCGAAAGGTGCGGCGCGGCAACGATTTCTGTCGTTGGTAACAGATCGGGGGGTGCCGGTGGTATGCAGTCAGGGCGGGGTGATTCCCGATCTCACCCAGTGGCTGGCCGAGCAGGGCGGGCTCACGCTGCCCTCGGCACGCAATCGCAAGGGCAGCGTCTGGGCATTGTCGTTCGTCGCGGACCGATTAGTCGCGGCCAACCATATGGACCGCGCGTTGTCGACGGCAATCGTCACCACCTGAGTCGCTCACACCGACGCGAAACAGCCGAAACGGCCCCGGGGATTCCCGGGGCCGTTCTCGGTCCAGTGGTGGGTGATGCGGCTTACGTACACATTCCCCGACCTGATCCCGCTGCGGCAGGATCAACGAGCACGACGGGCGGCAGTCTTCTTGGCAGCAGTCTTCTTGGCGGCAGGAGCCTTCTTCGCAGCAGTGGTCTTCTTGGCGGCCGTGGTCTTGGCCGCCGTCACCTTCTTCACGGGCGCCTTCTTGGCCGCCGTCACCTTCTTGGCGGGCGCCTTCTTGGCCGCCGTCACTTTCTTTGCCGCCGTGGTCTTCTTGGCGGCAGGTGCCTTGGTGGCTGCCTTACGGGCCGTGGTCTTGGCCGGACCCTTGGACGGCGTGGCCTTCTTGGCCGCGGTCTTCTTGGCCGCGGTCTTCTTGGCTGCCGCCTTCTTCGCCGCCACCGGGGCATTCACGCCCCGCTTGACGGCGGGCCCGGACGAGGCCAGCTTCTGCTTACCGGCGATGACCGCCTTGAACTGCGCGCCCGGCCGGAAGGCAGGCACCGAAGTGGCCTTCACCTTCACGGTTTCACCGGTACGCGGGTTACGGGCGACCCGGGGGGCACGCTTGCGCTGTTCGAACACACCGAATCCGGTGATGGTGACGCTTTGACCCTTGTGCACGGCACGGACGATGGTGTCGACAACATTCTCGACAGCCGCGGTAGCCGTCCGCCTGTCCGTACCCAACTTTTCGGTCAGAACGTCGATCAGTTCCGCCTTGTTCATTGAATCCTCCGCAGACTAATGGCCCGTCGTCGGACCGACTAGGTACCACGGTAAACCCAGTTTGAGCAAGAGTCTATGTGCCACGCCAAAATTCATGTGGTTTAGCACACGTCCAGCTACCTTCGCCCGGTATGCGCCCCTAAGCGCCCCAGCTGATTACGCTCGTGAAATAGGCTCCGGCAGCGTCACGGGTTTCCATGACGGCCTTCCCTTTTCGAACTCGCTGATCTCGTCGGCGCGGCGCAGCGTGAGGCCGACGTCGTCCAAACCCTCCAGCAGACGCCACCGGGTGTAGTCGTCAATATCGAACGGCAACACGACGGTTCCCGCTGTGACGGTGCGCGCCGACAGATCGACAACCAATTCGATGCCGGGCTGTTCCTCGATCAGCTTCCAGAGCATTTCGACATCGTTCTGTGACATCTGTGCGGCCAACAGCCCACCCTTGCCCGCATTTCCACGGAAGATGTCGGCGAAACGCGACGAGATGACCACCCGAAAGCCGTAGTCCGACAGCGCCCACACGGCGTGCTCACGGGAAGAACCGGTGCCGAAATCCGGGCCCGCCACCAGGACGCTGCCCCGGTTGAACGGCTCGGCGTTGAGAATGAACTCCGGATCAGCGCGCCAACCGGCGAACAAGCCGTCCTCGAAACCCGTTCGGGTCACGCGCTTCAGGTAAACGGCCGGGATGATCTGATCGGTGTCGACATTGGACCGGCGCAGCGGTACGCCGATGCCTTTGTGAACGGTGAAGGCTTCCATAACGATTCCCTTTCGATCTGTGGGTGATCGGAGACTCAGGCCAGATCGGCAGGCGAGGACAGGGTTCCACGGACCGCCGTCGCGGCCGCGACCAGCGGCGAGACCAGGTGCGTGCGACCGCCCTTGCCCTGCCTACCCTCGAAATTGCGGTTCGAGGTCGACGCACAGCGCTGGCCGGGTTCTAGCTGATCGGGATTCATCCCGAGGCACATCGAGCAGCCCGCCTGACGCCATTCCGCGCCCGCGGCGGTGAAAATCTCGCCGAGTCCTTCTTTTTCCGCCTGCGCGCGCACCCGCATCGAGCCAGGTACAACCAGCATTCGCACGCCCTCGGCGACCCGGCGTCCCTTCAAAACGTCGGCCACCTCGCGCAAATCCTCGATCCGGCCGTTGGTGCAGGAACCGACGAATACGGTATCGACGCTCACCTCGCGCAGCGGCATTCCCGGCGTCAGGTCCATGTAGCGCAAGGCCTTCTCGGCGGAGTCGCGCTCGTTCTCGTCGGTGATCTGGGCCGGGTCGGGCACATTCGCGCCCAGCGGCAACCCCTGGCCGGGATTGGTGCCCCAGGTGACGAACGGGGTGAGCGCGTTCGCGTCGATGTGGACCTCGGCGTCGAACCGTGCGCCCTCGTCGGTGACCAGCTCGTCCCAGGAGGCCACTGCGGCATCCCAGTCGGCTCCCTGCGGCGCGTGCGGACGCCCCTTCAGGAATTCGTAGGTCACCGCGTCGGGGGCGATCATGCCGGCGCGTGCGCCCGCTTCGATGGACATGTTGCAGATCGTCATCCGCGCTTCCATCGACAGCTTGCGGATCGCCTCGCCGCGGTACTCCAGCACATAGCCCTGGCCGCCGCCGGTTCCGATCTCGGCGATCACGGCCAGGATCAGGTCCTTGCTCGTGACGCCGGGCGCCAATTCACCGTCGACGGTGATGGCCATCGTCTTGAACGGGCGCAGCGACAGCGTCTGGGTGGCGAGCACGTGCTCGACCTCGCTGGTGCCGATGCCCATCGCCAACGCGCCGAACGCGCCGTGGGTGGAGGTGTGGCTGTCACCGCAGACGACGGTCATGCCGGGCTGGGTGAGACCCAGCTGCGGACCGACCACGTGCACGATGCCCTGCTCCGCGTCGCCCATCGAATGCAGGCGCACGCCGAATTCGGCGCAGTTGCGGCGCAGCGTCTCCACCTGGGTACGCGAGATCGGGTCGGCGATCGGCTTGTCGATATCGGTGGTGGGGACGTTGTGGTCCTCGGTGGCGATGGTGAGATCGGTCCTGCGCACCGGACGGCCCGCCGCGCGTAGCCCGTCGAAGGCCTGCGGACTGGTCACTTCGTGCACGAGGTGCAGATCGATGTAGATCAGGTCGGGTTCACGGGAGGAACCATCACCTTCGCCAGTGACGACGACGTGCTGTTCCCACACCTTCTCGGCCAGTGTGCGAGCGCGCTCGGCCATTGCTTGGTCACCTTTCGACGGACAACTTGGTATCTCAGCATTTGAGACGCTAGTATCGTTCTATGAGACAGCATAGCGGTATCGGTGTTCTCGACAAAGCCGTGGCGGTGCTCTACGCCGTCGCCGACGAGCCCTGCGGTCTCAACGACCTGTGCACCCGCACCGGCCTGCCACGCGCCACCGCGCATCGGCTGGCGGTCGGGCTGGAGACGCACCGGCTGCTGGCTCGCGACGGCAACGGACTGTGGCGGCCGGGGCCCGCGCTCACCGAACTGTCGGCAGGGGCGGCCGACCCACTGGTGGAGGCCGCCGGTGCCATTCTGCCGCGCCTGCGCGAGATCACCGGCGAAAGCGTTCAACTGTACTGCCGCGACGGTCACGCCCGCGTCTGTGTCGCCGCGCTGGAGCCGCCCGTCGGCCTGCGTGACACGGTGCCGGTCGGTTCGCGACTACCGCTCACCGCGGGTTCGGCGGCGAAGGTGTTGCTGGCGTGGGCCGACCCCGAGTTGCAGCGCACGGTCCTCGCCGACGCGGTGTTCGGCGACCGGGCACTGGCCGAGGTGCGCAAGCGCGGCTGGGCGCAGAGCGCCGCCGAGCGCGCGCAGGGGGTGGCGAGTGTGTCGGCGCCGGTACGCGATGCGGGTGGGACGATCGTGGCCGCCGTGTCGGTGTCGGGGCCGATCGATCGAATGGGTCGTCGACCGGGCGCGCGCTGGGCCGCCGATCTGGTCGCGGCCGCCGAGGCGCTGCACAAGCGATTGTAGAAACGAAGAAGGCCCCCGGTCGGATTCGACCGGGGGCCTTACTTCGCTTTGTAGCCCCGACGGGATTCGAACCCGCGCTACCGCCTTGAGAGGGCGGCGTCCTAGGCCGCTAGACGACGGGGCCAGGACGATCTCACTAGAGTGTGAAACCTTGCTGGGGTACCAGGACTCGAACCTAGAATGGCTGTACCAGAAACAGCTGTGTTGCCAATTACACCATACCCCAAAGACCGAAACGCCCGACCTTGCAATCTCCACCGAGTGGTTGTCGGTGTTGCGAGGCCGTGTTCCGCGGCGATGAGAAGATTACCAAACACTAGGGGGTAAACTACAAATCGCCTGGTCAGAAGCCACTTTTCGACGGTTTTAGACCCGTCTGGCGGGGATGCCGCCAAGAGCCGCACCCGCGCCGACAGCTACTGCGCGGCGGGCGCCCAACCACGGGCGGCACGCAGGCGATCGAGTGAGGCCGCGCGGCCGAGCAATTCCATCGACTCGTACAGCGGCGGGCTGATGTGCGAGCCCGTCACCGCGACCCGCACCGGCGCGAATGCCTTCCGCGGCTTGAGCCCCAGATCGTCGATCAGCGCCTTTTTCAGCGCTTCCTCCAGTGCCGGGGTGGTCCACTCACTCAGCGGCTCCACAGCGGCGATCGCGGCGTCGAGCACGGGATCGGCCTCCGCACCGAGGTTCTTGGCGCCCGCCGCCTGGTCGATCGCGAACTCCGCGGGCGCGATGAACAGGAATTTCAGCAGGTCCCACGCGTCACCGAGCACCACGATGCGGGTCTGCACGAGTTCGGCGGCGACCAGGAACGTCTTCTCGTCGACTTCGGCCCCGATGTGCCCCTTCGCGGTGAGGAACTCACGCAGGCGGTGACCGAAATCGCCGGGCTCGAGAAGACGAATCTGCTCGGCATTGATGGCGTCGGCCTTCTTCTGATCGAAGCGCGCCGGATTCGAATTCACCGAGGATATTTCGAATGCCGAGACCATTTCCGGCATGGAGAACACATCACGGTCCTCGCCGATGCTCCAGCCGAGCAGGGCGAGGTAATTCAGCAAGCCCTCGGGGATGAATCCGCGGTCCCGGTGCAGAAACAGATTCGATTCCGGGTCGCGTTTGGACAGTTTCTTGTTGCCCTGGCCCATCACGAAGGGCAGATGACCGAACTCGGGCGTGAACTCGGCAACCCCGATACGCTGCATCGCGGCATACAGCGCGAGCTGACGTGGTGTCGAGGAGAGCAGATCCTCGCCCCGCAACACATGGGTGATCCGCATCAGCGCGTCGTCGACCGGATTCACCAATGTGTAGAGCGGGTCGCCATTGCCGCGGGTAAGGGCGAAATCCGGAACGGTACCGGCTTTGAAGGTGGTTTCCCCGCGAACGAGATCATTCCAGCCGAGGTCTTCGTCGGGCATCCGCAAACGGACAACGGCGGGACGGCCCTCGGCTTTGTACGCCGCGATCCGCTCGGCGCTGAGATCACGATCGAAATTGTCGTAGCCGAGTTTCGGATCGCGGCCGGCGGCACGGTGCCTGGCCTCGACTTCCTCCGGCGTCGAGAACGCCTCATACGCCTCGCCCGCCTCGAGCAACCGGCGAACCACGTCCAGATGCTGATCGCGGCGCAGCGACTGCCGGTAGGGCTCGTAGGGTCCGCCGACCTCGGGGCCCTCGTCCCAGAGCAGCCCCAGCCAGCGCAGCGCGTCGAGCAGCGCGCGGTAGGAGTCCTCGGAATCGCGCGCGGCGTCGGTGTCCTCGATGCGGAACACGAAGGTGCCGCCGTGGTGGCGCGCGAACGCCCAGTTGAACAGCGCCGTGCGTACCAGACCCACGTGCGGCGTACCGGTCGGCGACGGGCAGAAACGGACCCGTACTTCAGTCATGGCTCTCATCTTTCGCTTTGTCTCAGCGCTTGGTGGCGACAGGATTGGTGAGGGTGCCGATGCCCTCGACGGTGACCGACACGTTCTGCCCGGCGTGCAGCGGACCGACACCTTCCGGTGTGCCGGTGAGGATCACGTCACCGGGCAGCAGCGTCATCACCGAGCTGATCCATTCGATGATCTTCGGAATATCGTGCAGGAGCAGCGACGTGCGGCTGCGCTGGCGGACCTCGCCGTCGACCTCGGTGGTGATCTCCAGATCGCTTGGGTCCAGCGCGGTTTCGATCCACGGGCCGAGCGGGCAGAACGTGTCGTAGCCCTTGGCCCTGGTCCACTGACCGTCGTGGCGCTGCTGGTCACGGGCGGTGACGTCGTTGGCGATGGTGTAGCCCAGGATCACCTCGGCCGCCTTGGCCGCGACCACGTCCTTGCACGGGCGGCCGATCACCACGGCGAGTTCGCCCTCGTAGTCCACCTGAGAAGAGCTGGGCGGCAGGATGATCGATGCGTTCGGGCCGATGATCGAGGTATTGGGCTTGATGAAGATCACCGGGTCCACCGGCGCCTGCCCGCCCATCTCGGCGGCGTGGGCGGCGTAGTTCTTCCCGATGCAGATCACTTTGCTCGCCAGGATCGGCGCCAGCAGGCGGATATCGGCCAGCGGCCAGCTCCGTCCGGTGAACGTCGGCGAGCCGAACGGGTGTTCGGCGATCTCCTTGGCGACGGCATCGCTTCCGTCGCCCTCGATGCTGACGAACGCGACACCATCGGGACTGGCAACTCGACCTAAGCGCATGCCCGGGAGTCTATCGAGGCGGGGCTACCTGCCCGAACGCACCCGCGATACGACATCGGTCGCTCGATAGCAAGTCGAAAGAAGTGCGGGCAATGTCACACCGATGTGATTCGAAGCCACTGCCCGCGTGCGGGATTCACGAGTGCGCCGATGTGACCCGTCAGACACCTCACCGAGGGGCAACTTCCACGGGTCACAGGTGTAGCGTGAGCATGGATGTTCAATCAATGAGACATCAATCTCATATATTGAGATGCAATCGTGCAATCCGGCGAGGTGAGAACTGTGACAGACGTGCGGCCGATGGACCCGGTGACGCAAATCGGTGACGGCAGGCGCTGGTTGATGCTCGCCCTCGGCGTCTTCGCGCAGACCTCGAGTTCGATCTTCATCCACGGCACCCCTTTCCTACTGCCCGCGCTCACCGCGCGCGGTGACTCACTCGCATCCGCCGGGGCGCTGGTGGCCCTACCGACCGTGGGTCTGGTCTGCACCCTGATCGCCTGGGGTTACGTGGTCGACCGGATCGGCGAACGCATCGTGCTGGTGGCGGGCACCCTGTTGATGTTCGTGGCCGGGGTCGCCGCGGCCGTGGTGGACAACCCTGTCGCCTTCGGTGCGCTGCTGTTCGTGGGCGGTATCGGCGCCGCCAGCTCCAACGGCGCCAGCGGCCGGGTGATCGTCGGCTGGTTCCCACCGGACCGTCGCGGCCTCGCCATGGGTATCCGCCAGACCGCGCAGCCGCTCGGCGTCGGCATCGGCGCGCTCACCATCCCGTGGGTGGCCGCGCACCACGGCATCCCGGCCGCCCTGCTGGTGCCCGCGCTGATGGCCGGCGTCGCCGCGATCGGCTGCCTGGTCGGCATCGTCGACCCACCACGACCGGCCGCGAAGGCCGCCGACCGCGCCAACCCCTATCGCGGCGACTCCACCCTGTGGCGCATCCACGGCGTCTCGATCCTGCTGGTCGTCCCCCAGGCCACCCTGTGGACCTTCGGTCTGCTGTGGCTGCACGTCGACCTGGGTTGGTCACTGGCCGCCGCGGGCGCGCTGATGACCGCCACCCAGTTCCTGGGCGCGGCAGGAAGAATCGGCGCGGGAGCCTGGTCGGACCGAGTCGGCTCCCGCCTCGGTCCGCTGCGCCAGGTAGCCATCGCCGCCGCCCTCGCCATGGCCGCCCTCACCGTCACCGCCTGGACCGACTGGTGGTGGGCCGCCGTACCGTTGATGGTCGCGGCGTCGGTGATCTCGGTATCCGACAACGGTTTGGCCTTCACCGCCGTGGCCGAGATCGCCGGACCCTTCTGGAGCGGTCGCGGACTGGGCATCCAGAACACCGGGCAGAACCTCGCGATAGCCGCCGTCCCACCACTTTTCGGCGCTGCCATCACGGCGACAAGTTTTCCTGTGGTGTACGCCCTGGCGGCGATCGCCGCCTTGGCAGCGGTGCCATTGGTGCCAAGAGGATCCTGAAAGTAACTGCACGACAGCGTGTTACGGCACCGCCTGCCCTGCCCACGAATTTCGTTCCGACGCAGCCGAGTAGCCATATCACGCACTCGCAGAACACCATTCGATCAGGGCCCACCAACGATGAAGGCTCGCTCCGGCATTCAGCCGGAGCGAGCCTTGGCCGCGAGCAGTCAGAACTCGATCAGCTGTTCGGGATCGAAGGACAATCGAACATCACTGTCCCCCTGCAAAACCACGTCGAACACCGAACCGGACCCGACCGCCGGATCGGCACGATAGGTACCCGCGCCCGCATCGAGCAGCAGCCGACTGACTCGAATACCGGGCCGATGCTCCACGATCCAATATTCGGGAATTCCGAGCGCCGCGTACTCGCCGACCTTTCGCACCCGATCGGTACGTTCGCTTCCGCTGCCCGGCGACACCACCTCGACCACGAGCAGAACATCGAGTCCTGGAGAGATTTTCGGCACCTCGTCCACGATTACCGATCGCGCGACGTCACGAGGAACGACGAGAACGTCCGGCTTTCGTACACCTGTCGGCGTGCTGATCTCCCATTCACCACCGTCGAGAACCACGAGCGAGTCGTTGGGCAGCGCGCTGCGCACCAGGTGAGCGAGCCGGTGCGCGATCCAGTTGTGCCGAGCCCCCGCAGCGACCTCGACCAACCACCCGTCCTCGAGTTCGAACCCCTTGCCGTCCTCCGACAGGTCGTGCAGATCGAGCACGGTGTAGGGGCCGAAGCCGCTGTCACCGACAGCGCGGTCAACCGTCATCTCGCCTCCCGGTCTGGGACCTTCCACCTGCCTGGACACGCCACGATGTGGTCAGTCTAGTCACCACCGTGGGGGATAGACACAGGGAAGGACCTGCACCATCGGACTCCGGTGCAGGTCCTTCCCTGTCGAGTGCGTCCTAGACGATGGCCGCGATGCGGTCGCCGATCTCCACGGTGGAGGCGGCGCCGGCGCGCGAGGCCAGGTCCTTGGCGACGGCGGATTCGATGCGGACGGCGCCCTCGGTGTTGCCGAGGTGGTTGAGCAGCAGCGAGACCGAGAGGATAGCGGCGGTCGGATCGGCCTTGGACTGGCCCGCGATGTCGGGGGCACTGCCGTGGACCGGCTCGAACATCGACGGGTTCACCCCGGAGGCGTCGATGTTGCCCGAGGCGGCCAGGCCGATGCCACCGCTCACGGCGGCGGCGAGGTCGGTGATGATGTCGCCGAACAGGTTGTCGGTGACGATCACATCGAAGCGGCCCGGGTCGGTCACCATGTGGATGGTGGCGGCGTCGATGTGCTGGTACGCCGTGGTCACATCCGGGAATTCGACAGCGACCTCGTCGACGGTGCGCTGCCACAGCGAGCCTGCGAAGGCGAGCACATTGTTCTTGTGCACGAGGGTGAGGTGCTTGCGACGGGCCTGCGCGGTGGCGAAGGCGTAGCGCACCACGCGCTCGATGCCGAAGCGGGTGTTGTTGGAGACCTCGGTCGCCACCTCGTGCGGGGTGCCGACGCGAATCGCGCCGCCGGTGCCGGTGTACGGGCCCTCGGTGCCCTCACGCACGACGACGAAGTCGATATCCGGGTTGCCGGACAGGGGGCTGGTAACCCCCGCGTGCAGCTTCGACGGACGCAGGTTCACGTGATGATCCAGCGCGAAACGGGTCTTGAGCAGCAGCCCACGCTCGAGCACGCCGCTGGGCACCGACGGATCGCCGATCGCGCCGAGCAGAATCGCGTCGTGCAGCTTGAGCTCGGGCAGCACCGACTCCGGCAGGATCTCCCCCGTGCGGTGGTAGCGCGCGGCGCCCAGGTCGTACTCGGTCCTGTCCACACCGGGCACCACCACGTCGAGCACCTTGAGCGCCTGCGCGATGACCTCGGGACCGATGCCGTCACCGGCGATTACTGCGAGTTTCATGAACTAGCTCCGTTCGAAGTCGGGGCGGACCGTGCCGCGCCGGAATACAGGTGCGCGCCGCCACCGTGAGGTGACGGCGCGCAGCTGCCGATGTCCCGGCTGACCGGGACGAACAACTCAGGCCAGGTCTACGAGCACGACCTTGGACGCGCCGACGGCCTCGGCGATCGCGGTCTGCACCTCGGCGGACACCTCGGCGTTGACGCGCAGCACCACGGTGGCGCCTTCGGCGTCCACATCCTGGCTCAACTGCGCCGCCAGAATGTCGATCTCGGCCTCGCCCAGCAGCGTGCCGATCTTGCCGAGCGCACCCGGCTTGTCGCTGTAGTTCAGCACAGCCAGGTTCAGACCCTCGGCGCGCATGTCGTAGTTACGGCCGTTGATGTTGACGATCTTCTCGACCAGGTTGGGCTCGGTCAGGGTGCCCGCCACATTCAGCGTCGATCCGTCGCCGAACACGGCGCGCAGGTCGACGACGCTGCGGTGGGTCGGGCTCTCCGACGCGGTGGTGACGGTGGCGGTGATACCGCGGTCCTTGGCCAGCGCCGGGGCGTTGACGAAGGTGACCTGGTCCTCGACCAGCGCCGAGAACACACCACGCAGCGCGGACAGCTCCAGCACGGCGACGTCCTGGGCGGACAGCTCGCCACGAACCTGCACCTCGACACTGACGGGCAGCTCGCTGGCGATGGCGCCGAGCAGCGCACCCTGCTTGCGGACAACGTCCAGCCAGGGGGCGACCTCGTCGGTCACGGCGCCACCGGTGACGTTCACCGCGCCCGGCACGAATTCACCGGCCAGCGACAGCAGCACCGACTTGGCGACGTCGGTGCCCGCGCGGTCCTGGGCCTCCGAGGTGGAGGCACCCAGGTGCGGGGTCACGACGACCTGCGGGAGGTCGAACAGCGGCGAGTCGGTGCACGGCTCGGTCTCGAACACGTCCAGACCCGCGGCACGCACGTGGCCGGACTTGATGGCGTCGGCGAGCGCCTGCTCGTCGATGAGCCCGCCGCGAGCGGCGTTGACGATGATGACGCCCGGCTTGGTCTTGGCCAGCGTCTCGGCGTTCAGCATGCCCTTGGTCTCGGGCGTCTTCGGCAGGTGGATGGAGATGAAGTCGGCGCGCTCGAGCACCTCCTCCAGGGTCAGCAGTTCGATGCCGAGCTGGGCGGCGCGCGCCGGCGAGGTGTAGGGGTCGTAGGCGACGATCTTGGTCTCGAACGCGGCCAGACGCTGCGCGAACAGCTGACCGATGCGGCCGAGGCCGATCACGCCGACGGTCTTGCCGAAGATCTCGACGCCGTTGAACTTGCTGCGTGCCCAGGTCTTGTCCCGCAGGGTGGCGTCGGCGGCCGGGATCTGCCGCGCGGCCGAGAGCAGCAACGTGACAGCGTGCTCGGCGGCGGTGTGGATGTTGGAGGTCGGCGCGTTGACGACCATCACGCCACGCTCGGTGGCGGCGGGCACGTCGACATTGTCGAGGCCGACGCCGGCCCTGGCGACGATCTGCAGCTTCTTGCCCGCGTCGAGCACCTCGGCGTCGACGGTGGTGGCGGAACGCACGAGCAGCGCGTCGGCCTCGGGGACCGCGGCCAGCAGGGCCGGACGGTCGGGTCCGTCGACCCAGCGAACCTCGACACCGTCACCGAGTGCGTCGACGGTCGACTGGGCGAGCTTGTCGGCGATCAGAACTACAGGACGGCCTGCTTGGCTCACTGTGGGGTACTCCTGGGAAGAATTGGGGGTCGGCAGTTACCGCCGACCAGAATAGTCGCCCGAGGTTCGGGTGCCCTTACCCCCCTGCCCGAAAACTCGGTGAACCCTGGGCACCAACCGCTCTACCATCACCCCATGTCCCTGCGCACCGTCCCCGCTTCGATGGACCCAGCCGTGGTGGCCGCCGTCGACGCGGAACTCGACCGGGTGGCCGCCGAGCACCACGTGTCCATTCGTCTCGCGATCGAAAGTGGCAGCCGCGCTTGGGGTTTCCCCTCACCCGATTCCGACTACGACTGCCGGTTCGTCTATGTGGCGGGCCTGGAGACCTACCTGTCCCCCTGGCGCACCCGCGATGTGATCGAAACACCGCTGGTCGGGCTGCTCGACGTGAACGGCTGGGATCTCGCGAAGGCGCTGCGTCTGCTGGTGGCTGGCAACGCGGTGCTCGTCGAATGGTTGATGTCGCCGATCGTCTACCGCGGCGACGAGGCGTTTCGCACCCGGCTGCGCGAGGTCGCGCGGGAGGTGGCCGACCGTGACCGGATCGCCCGGCACTACCTGCATCTCGGCGCGCGCCAGTGGGCGCTGTTCGAGCGTAACGGCGGCTTGAAGAAGGTTTTCTACGCGCTGCGGCCCGCGATGGCGCTGCGCTGGTTGCGTGAGCATCCCGACGCGGCGGTGGCGCCGATGCACCTGCCGACGCTGCTCGCCGAGTGCGACCTGCCGGTCGACCTCGTGGCGGCGATCACCGAACTCACCGATCTCAAGTCGAAGACGCGAGAGATGGGTTCGGCCGCCCCGCCCGCACTGATCACGGCCTTCATCAACGCCGAATTCGACAGGGCCACCACGGAATTCGACTCGCGCGGGCCCCGCGATCTCACCGCGTCGATGGCCGTCACCGGCGAGTTCTTCCGCGCCGAAGCGCTGCGGTGACGACCCCCCGATAGCAGAAACTCCGCACCAGCTGGTGCGGAGCTTCACATTCGTACGCTGGTCAGCGCAGAATCAGATGGCGCGAACGTCCTGAGCCTGGGGGCCCTTCTGACCCTGACCGACCTCGAACTCCACGCGCTGGCCCTCTTCGAGGGACTTGAAGCCGGAGCCGCCGATCGCGGAGTAGTGAACGAAGACGTCCGGGCCGCCTCCGTCTTGGGCGATGAAGCCGAAGCCCTTTTCGCCGTTGAACCACTTAACAACACCCTGTGCCATTTCAAAAACCTTCTGTAGATGAGCTAGGTCCTAATAGTCCGGCCCTGGTCTCGGTCTCCACCATGCCATGCTCCGGCGAATTCGGCCACATCCCACAGTGCAAAGTGTGCGAACTGTGAGGAAGGCAACCCGGAGATCTCGCCGACCGCTCCTGCCACGGCGGTGACGCAGCCCGCTTTCGGATGGATGCCAGACGTATGCCGAGTCAGTTGCTCAGCGGATGCCGGTTTGATCTTGCGCACGCGTCGAACCGACCGACAGGCTTCACCATCGAGATCTGCACGTGATAGTGAAAGGTCACTGTCAGCAGCCCTAGACATTTTCCAGAAACCGTGTACGGCAAATTATCTACCAGCGTATTTTCCGTGTCCGTGAGGGTTCGCACGCCTCGCCGAGAAATCACGCAAGGAGTAGACGGTGCTCGATATCAACCATTTCACTTACGGCTGGGTGACCCCCCTGCTGGCCTATCTCATGTCGGTCATCGGGTCGATGCTGGCGCTGCGTTGTATGGTTCGCTCGCGCGCTTCGGGCATGCACGGCGGTTGGCTCACAGCGGCCGCCATCGCACTCGGCGGCACCGGTATCTGGGTCATGCATTTCATCGCGATGCTCGGTTTCTCGGTGCACGGCGTGACCATCCGCTACAACGTTCCCGTCACCCTGTTCAGCGCCGCCGTCGCGATGGGGGTGGTGTGGCTCGGATTGTCCATCGTCGTGCGCCGCGGCGGGGACAGCGTCGCCTTACCGGTGGGCGGCACGATTACCGGGCTCGGCGTCGCCGCCATGCACTACGCGGGCATGTACGCGATGCAGACCGACGCCGAGATCATCTACGAGCCCGTGGTGGTCGCCGCGTCGCTGGCCATCGCGGTGGTCGCCTCGATCGCGGCACTGTGGTTCGCGCTGCACGTCCACGGCGTCGTCGCGACGACGGGCGCCGCCCTGCTGATGGGGGTGGCCGTCACCGGCATGCACTACACCGGCATGTTCTCGATGAGCGCGCACACCAGCGCCCACGTGGCCCACGCCAGCGGCGCCACCGCGGCGCAGCTACTCACTCCGCTGATCATCGGCATCAGCATGGTGACCATGATCCTGCTGATGCAGATCGGCATCACCGAGCCCGAAGACCCCAACCTCACCCGACCGGTGCACGGTCAACGCGCGAGCCGCTTCTGGCCCAGCGGGCAGAACTGAACCAGGACCCGGTGCTGGCGGCGTCGCCTCGCCGATCCTCAGCGCGGTCGTCGCATCGGCGGCACGCAGGTTTCACCGGCTACGCGGTGGTCGACTGCTGACTCACCCGGCCCGCACATCATGGGCCTCCGGTCCGCGCCGAGTCTCGGTCACGGTGTATTCCACGCGCTGACCATCGCGCAGCGTACGGAACCCCGCACCGGCCAGCGCGGTGTATTCGACGAACACGTCGGGTCCCCCGGCGTCGGGAGCGATGAATCCGAATCCCTTGCCGCTGTCGAACCAGGTCACGATCCCGCTCGGCATCCCCCACCCTCCGACTTCTGTGCCTGCCAACCTGTTTCGCCAATCGTCGCACGCCGGGGCCCGCGACACGACCCGCATTCGATTCGAGGAGCCGATCGGCCGGTGACGGAGTGGATATGCTCCGGACACGGTCCGCCCGGACCGGGTCAGCCGCGAGAACGGGGATTCGGTGCAGCGTTCGACGGTTCGCCGCGCGGCCGAGACCGTCACGATCTTCGTCGCGACGTCGGTGGCGGCGCTCGCGATCATGCTGCCGATCAGTTTCGCGTCCTTGGCGGCCTCGCTGCATGTCGACCTGCTGGTGTTCAACGTGCCGCGGGCGATGACCGGTGCGGCGTTCGTCGCGGTGATCACCGCCGCGGTCACCGTCGCCATCGGCAGCGAGCGAACGGCGCGCTGGACCGCGCTACTCGCCCTGAGCGGCATCGTGGTCAGTCATCTCGCCTTCATCCCGGACAGCACCGACGGACATCTCGACAGCCTGTCGCTGCCCACCCTGAATTTCATCGACTCGCTGCTCGCCGGCGTTGTCATCGGCGCGCTCGCCGTGGTGGTCTGGAACGAGCCGTTCCTGCGCACCGTCTACCTGTTCGGCGCGCTCGGCGGCACCATTCTCGGCGATCTGACCCAGTCCCCCACCGACCCGACGTCCGATGGCTTCAGCGGCGCGCTCGGCAGCACCCTGCCGCTGTTGTTCATCGCGGCCAGCGCGCTCGCCCTCACCTACTTCGCGCTCACCACCGCCACCCCGCCGCGCACGACCATCGAGACGGCCATCCCGCTGGCACCCGTGTTCGCCGCCGTCGTCACGTTCACGACGACCATCATCACCGCGTTCGCCGTGGCGTCCCACAAGTCCAGCGTCCCCTATCTGGTCGTCGCCTCGATCGTCACCATCGCGGCCGCGGTCGCCGCCGCGATGATCCTGCCCGAACGCGACGGCGTCCTGATCCTGCTGATGAACAGTTTCGCCGTCGCGGGCAGCCTCGTCACCACGCTGCCGCGCTCCGGCTGGATCGATCTCGCCACCCTCGCCGCCATCGCCTGCGGCCTCCTGATCGGCATCCGCAGACCGCGTCCGCTGGTAGCTGCGACGAGCGTGGTCGTGCTGGCCTGCTGCGTCCTGGCCACCGATTTCTTCGCCCCGCCCGCCACACTCACCGCGGCCCTGGGCTGCCTCGCCCTCGGCACGGTCGGCGGGTACTGCGTCGGCACCGCGATTCCCCAGAGCCCCACCTCCGGGACCGTCGGACTGGCGACCCTGTTCGTCCCCTCGATCGGAGTCGCATTGAGCGACAGCGGCTTCGGGCACCTCGCGTATTCCTCGACCTGGTACCGCACCACGGACCTCGACCGGGGGGTTGCCCCCGGCGCGGTCGCGATCGCGGTCGCCCTCGGTTGCGCGGTCGCCGTGCTGGCCCTGCTGCGCTACCGCAGCGCGCCCCCGAGCACCATCAGCTCCTAGCCGATTCCCAGCCGTATTCCGAGAACGCCTCCCCCGCCATCACCTTGCCGATGCCGACCCGGCAGTAGTCGACGATCTCGTCGGGCAGGCCCGCGGGCTCGAACCAGCCCAGTTCCGAACACTTTTCGGGCTCGCAGTTGACAACCGTGCCCGTCCAACGACGCACGACGAAGAACATCTGGACCCGCTCGTCGCTGTGCGACACGTGCGCGAATGCCACATCCAGGGCTTCGATCTCGACCCCGATCTCCTCGCGAGCCTCCCTGATCAGCCCCGCCACCGCCGTCTCCCCCGCCTCCAGGTGCCCCGCGGGCACATGGAACAACCCGTCCCCGAACCCCGTATTCCTCCTGCGCCCCAACAACACCCGATCCCGCGCGTCGATCAAGATCAGATGAACCCCCACCAGCACGCGATACTTATCCACCGTCACCCCTCCTTGTCTATTTGCCCACCCAGAACTTCGAGACCGCCGCGTTCACCGACGTTTTCGGGGTATACCCACATCATGAGTTTCCCGGTGTCCTTTGGGGTCGCCCAGGTCGGTCTCCTGGCCCTGATCGCCCTCGCTGTTGCCCTCCTCGTCATGGCCGCACTGGCCGCCACCCGCCGCCGCGGCCCCAAAGCCGTTCTCGGCCGCGCGGTCCCCGGCACCGCTCTCCTACTGGTCGCGGTCCTCCTACTCTGGATCGCCACACTCCTGCAGACCTACCTCGGCCTCACCGGCGAAATCAAAGCCGCTCACGTGGTCGCCAAACCCGTTGCGGGCCAAGAACATCAAATAGAACTCGTGCTCACCCAGTTCGACGAAGACGGCACCCCGAGCCCGCCGACAACCCATCGCATCGAAGGCGACATGTTCGCCCTACAGTCCAACATCGTCGAACTCGAACCCTGGGTCAACGCCCTCGGCTTCCACTCCGGCTACAAGCTCAGCCGCCTGTACGGCCAACGCCTCGACGGCAAATCCCCCACCCAAGACCAGACCTTCCTCAACGGCGGCGACCGCGACTTCTTCGAAGACATGAACAAGAACCGCTGGTACACCAGCCCGTTCGTCCGCTCCGCCTACGGCAACGCCACCATCGCCACCCCCGGCGAATACGACGTCTACATCTCCCGAGACGCCATCAAGGTCCGCCAGACCAACTAACCCTCCGCAAGCCCATCCCGCGCGGACGAGTCAGCCGAAGAGCTCGTCCGCCCGGGTCGCGGTTACCGCCTGCAACACCCACGCGTCGAGTTGATCAATATCGGTGGTGTCGGTGAGCAGCTTTCGCTGGCCTGCGGAGAGCTCGATTCCACGACTGGTGAGCACGGTCAATACCGAGAGTACGACCCCCTGGACGAGGCCCTGCTCGCGTGCTTCCGCCAACCCTTGCTCCCGCCCCTCGGCACGGAGACGCTGAGCAGATTCCGAACGGAAGAACGACAGATCCGTTTCCATTTCGTCCCTCCAAAGCTCAGTCGAAGAGTTCGCTCGCGCGGGTAGCGGTCACTGCCTGCAACAACCATGTGTTGAGCTGATCAAGGTCGGTCGTACCAGCAACCAGTTCGCGCTGGGCGGCCGAGAGCTCGATGCCGCGACCTGTGAGGACAGTCAGCACCGAGCCCGCGACTCCCACACCGACCCCCTCTTCGCGGCCCTCTTCGCGGCCCTCCTCGCGGCCTTCTTCGCGCCCCTGGGCGCGTAGCCGCTGAGCAGACTCCGAGCGGAAGAACGACAGATCCGTGGCCATTTTGTCCCTCCAAAGTTGGGCTGCGTCGGTATGCGAAATTCCCTGTTCGATGAGTTCAGCGTAGAACGCGGTCTCATCATCTAATCCGTGCCGCCGGAACGCGATGATGATCGACTCCAGTATCGCACCGATCTCGGGCTCACGGGCGTGAGTGATCGCCGACAGTGCAGCAAGAGGCAGGTCGGCGAGGACATCCGCCGGATCGATGATGGCAGGCACGTTGTGCGGGCCGAGGACGATGGGCAGCAGAGAGAAGCACGTCCAGCCCCGATACGTGAGCGTCAACGGCTTACCCGCCCAGGTAGCGGTCTCTTTGTCGTGGCATACGACCACCAACACCACAGGCAACCGATACTTGTTGTGCAGAAAAGTCACGTAGTACGACCACGCGGCCACTCGCGAATTGTCGCTGCTCGATTGCGCCTCCACGACGAGCAAGAACTCATCCACCGCGGTCGTGACCCGCAGGATCGTGTCCGCCCACCGTTCGACGGGCGCAGTCTCGGTCAGGTCGACCGAAATCTGTTCCACCGCAACAGGATCAGGGAACGGTAGGTCCAGCACGCGAAAGGCATGACCGACCGCCGCGGCATTGTGAGTGAAGATCCCGTGCATCGCCTCATGCGATGAGCTGACCATGCACGAAGGCTATCAATTCTCGAACTAGAGTTCGAATCAGGCAAAACTCTCACGCCCTGCGCCACCCTGTGACTCATGACGTCGGCCAGAGACGGTATGGCCGTAAACGTTCGATCTTCGCACCCCACTTCAGCTATCTCGCCGGACGTCAAGCGCTTTCGTTTCCGGAGTGTGCGATCGTGGATGCTCCAGAGGATTTCAGGGGGCGACAGGCAGATGATCGACGACAACCAGGTCCAGCAGTGGCTGACCGACCGCGGAGCCGACGCGATCGAGCACCCTGGTGGCACACTCCTCGACCACCTCAGTCGAGTTGCCGACCGCCTCACGACCTGGGCCACACCGGACCACGTCGTTATGGCCGGACTCTGCCACGCGGCCTACGGCACCGACGGGTTCGTCACTGCACTGATCACGCCCGACGAGCGGCCCCAGTTGGTCGACCTCATCGGCAACCAAGCTGAGCACCTCGTCTACCTCTATGGCAGCTGCGTACGAAACCCCCTGTACCCACAACTGGCCGGGCGTGAACCGGTTACGGTTATCGACCGGTTCACCGGGGATTCCCATTGCCTCGACGACTCCGATATTCGGGCATTCCTGGAAATCACGGTCGCAAATGAGATCGACGTGATGCTGCACAACGAGGAACTCGCTCGCCAGCACGCCCAGCCACTCTACGAATTATTCTCCGCCGCGAGTCACCGCCTACCTGCATCCGCCCGGCGGGACTGTGTACTCCTGACTGAATTGGACCGAGGATAGGAATTCGATCCGATAGTGAACCTTCCTTTCCACCACGAGGTCAGCAATCCTGACTCGAGAGACCCGTTCCAGGCTGACGCAAATCCTGAGACCCCTGACTACCCAGCGGTAAAGCTGGGTAGTCCATCGAACCCGCCGACAGTGAACGGATACCGGTGAGCATTCCTCCTCCTCCCGACGACCCGGAGCGAGACCGCGTCGAATACTGGCGGGCCGCAACCTTGGCAGTCCCGGCAGGGGCTGCGGTCGGCCTGGCGTTCTTTGCGATCTTCGCGGTCATCGCCGACTCGAACTACCCCGATACTGATCCCTCATTCTGGGTTCTCGCTGTAGGGGCGGTGGCCGCCCTGTGTGTTTCAGCCATCGCGACCGGCACAATTCGACGCACTCCATGGACACGAGGCGTCGCTACCGGACTGTTCGCGTCAGCAATGCTGATAGCTTTCGTCAGCTTGGTGCTGCGATGAAAAGACGAAAAACCAACGACCTTTCGAAGCTGTACGGTCCAGAAAGCTTTGCGGCCTCGATAGTGGGCATGGCCTGCATCAGTCTCCCCTACGCCCTTTCAACTCTACGGGCGGCGTGGTGGCTGATCTTCGTTCCACTCGTCATCGGCATCGGACTCCTCGTCCTTAACGCGAATATCGCGAGATCACAATCGTCGATGAAACGTATCGCAGTGGGACTACTCGTCGCCTCCGCTGGCTTTGCGCTATCACTACTTGGTCTGCTCACAGTGTTCGGAATCGCATCGATATTTCAGAATTGAGCAACTGATCACATACGATGGCTGAGATCTTCGCACAGTTTTGCCCTCTGGTTCGCTACCGCCCATCAGCTACCAGTAGATCGCCTACCACCACAAGCGAATTCGGCTTCGGCGCCTCCGGATCTTGGCAGTACTCGATTCCGACCACTGTCGACCTCTCGTTCCCGAATCTCCGACGGCGACCCCGGTCAGAGCAACCCGTAGGCGTCCGGTGAGCACACCGACGGTTTGCTGTCGGACCGTCACCTCCTCAGACGTGAGGAATCAGGACACCACGCCGACGAAGACTCGCGCTGCTCGGGGTTCCACCTCGTTTGCAGGTGTTCGACCGCCGAATGACAGGTAGCCGAACACCGTTTCCTTCGCGATCTCGAGCAGTTCCTCGTCCAGAGCCCTGCTGTCCAGCGCCTCGAAGACGACGAACGGCGCCAGCCGGAGAAGGCGTTTGAGGAAGTCTCGGAGGATGTCTCGTTCGGTGATGTCGGAACCTGAGAAGTCCATCTGCCTCCAGGTGCGCAAAATCGACTGGATCAGGTGGGGGCTGCCGCCGAGAGCCGCGCGGCGCGCGTAGATCTGGTCGAAGGCTGCTTCACCGAGGACGTGAAGTGCGGCGTAAGGATCAGAGTCTGTGGGGGCGTAGACGAGTTGGGCTCGCCACCACATGCGTCCGAGGACGTGGCGGGTGAGGTCGGAGCCGAGCACTCGATCGCCTGGAGGCTTCGGGTAGCGCCAGTGCGAAACGTCGGGGAGGACTACAAGCGAGAGAAAGGCCCAGACGTCTCCGGAGGCTGCCTCGGCAGGCGAGATTCGCATCTCGCGGTGCAGTACAACGGCGAGCTGCAGGTCGAAGCTGACCTTCTGCTTGGCATCCGGTGGCTGCGGAAAGCCGGATTCCTTGGCCAAGTCGACGACAATGTCGCGCAGTAGTTGGAGCGTGGCCGGATCGACCCGCGTGCCGCCAGTTGCGACGAACACCGCAGAGCTGTCAGCGAGCGACCATCGAGTGTTCAACTCGATCGGACCGAGGTCTTTGTAGTCCACGGCAAGAGGCTTAGCGCGGTGACGGAGAAGCCGCGGGTAGAGGAGTGTCATGCGATTCCCTCGAAGATCTTGACGGCCGCCTGCAACTGTGAGGCGAATAGGTTCGGGGATTCCTGCGCGGCGAGGCGGATGTCTGTGATGGACCGACCGGGAAACAGGCGGCCGAACAACTCCTGCAGGGTGGCTCCTAATGTCTCATCGAGATACATTGCCTCATCGTCGAATTCACTGATGCGCAGCGCGTGGTCGACCATGGTTCGCGCCACGTCGGCATAGAGCATCGATAGCGCCATCTTGTCTTGGAGGCGGGGACTTCCCGCGCGCTGCAATGCTTCTGCGATCAGTGTCTTCTTCTCGTTGACCAACAGCAGTAGCGACCCCATTGTGGCGACGTCTAGATCCGTCCCGATCTCGAGGTGCCATGCGGCATCGCCGGGATAGTTGGTCAGATCGAAGTCAACTATGGCGATAGGGAATTGGGGCGCATCGCCCTGCAGACGGATCTGCGTGCGATCACTCCACAGCACGGATCCTCCGCGACGTGGTGCCACCGGCCGATCGGCGCCGTGCCTGCGTCGAGCCAGCACCAATGCAGTGTCAAGCGTCAAGACGCCACCGAGATCCGCGCCGACGAGATCGGCTCGCAGCTCCACCTCACCTCTGACAGGAACGATTGCGCGGGACAGTGTTCCGCGCAACTTGGAACCGGTAGACGTCCAGACCGCGGCCAAGGCCAACTCAGTTCCCGGCGCGAGCGTCGACTCGGCCAGTGCTCGCCCGAGGTCGACGCGAACAACCCTGCGCACCGACAAATTTGTCTGATAGTCCCAGTGCGGGAGGTGATCCGGCAATGGCATCTCCTCGCCACCGATCCTTATCAACCACTCCCCTGCCTGAACAACGTCCGCAGTCGGCTTCTTGTATGGCAGAGCACGATTGGCCATCAGCCTACCGCCGCGGTGAACAGGACGATGTCGGTCATTGTGTCGGCGGCGGGCTTGACTACGGCCTTCCACACCCGACCGTCGCCACCCTCGATGACGTATGTCGGTGTCTGATGAACTTCCCCGGACGGATCTTCCCAACCCACTAGATTGGGTATCTCGGCACCAGTGGGCGGATCCATTTCGAGTCCACCATCACTGGCCAATGCGACTGCGACATCAGCGCTGACTCTCTGAAGTACTGCGACCGGCAGCTTGAACCGCTGAACCACAACGCCATGCCCCCAAAGTTCATCCGGTTCGGGATCACCGACGTACTCGATCTTGGGCCTACGGCGCCGTACAGGAGCCTGTTGCGCGTTAGGTTCGAACGGTTCTCCGTTCCCGGTGCTTCCATAGGTATCACCATTTGATGAACCATCACCACCCGAACCTCTGGACACCAACGCATCCGAGGGTTCGAATTCATCGGACTCCGAGGAATCGTTTCGCCTACCACTCGGGCGCCGCTTCGGTGCGGGCCGCGGCGGTGGCGTCGTATCTCCGGGCCTGCCGTAGTCAGTGGCCGAGCCGACGCCCCACGCACCACCGACCAGCGGCGACAACCGGTCACTCGCCGCACCGAGCGAAACCTGTGCGACTTCGACGCCGCTACTGCCCCGAGGCCCGATGATTTTGTCGATCTCCTCCTTCATTCGCGTGAATGCCATCTTCACGAAGGAATATTCGGGATGGTCGAGGGACTGATAGTTCCAGTTGTCGTGCGTCGGCGGCTCAGCCCTCGCGAATGCTACGTCGACTTCCTTGTCTGCACGGAAAACGCCCGCGTAAGCCGATATTTCGCTGGCGGGCTTTGGTCCTGGCCAGTAGGTAACCACGAGCTCGGCCGGACGCATGAGGCACACGTGATGCACCATGCCAGTCTCGAAACCAGCCATGTACTCCGCCTCGCTGGGTTCGAATCGGAGCGCAACCGTCTGCTGGATTCCGAAGCGACCGAGCAGCTTCTTAGGCCGCCTGCAGTACAACTCCTCGCCTTCGCTGCCGACCATTTTCAGATACGCGTTGACAAATAGCTTCAATGTCTTCATCTGGGCCGGATCGGGCACCGGGTAATCGATCCCATCACACGTCACCGAAAACCGCATCGGCGGAGCACCATTGCCGCTGGGCAGCATCTTCGGCCACAGCTGATACACGATGGTTTCGGCTAGGTAGCGTGCTACATCGGAGGGTTCGCCGCCCTCGAGATTCGGATCGAGGATGGAGATCGTCGTTCCGGTTTCGGTCGCCCCGAACGCACGTAGGCCCAGCTTCCGGGCCATCGCATCTGCGTCGGGTCCCACCAGCGGTTCGATGACATCGCCAGATACGTCGCCCCACCAATGGCGGCCGGTGTATCGACGTTCGCGATCTTCTTCCTTGGCGTCATAGCTCTTCCACAGGGCCGCTGCCATCAGGCGCGTCTCGAACTTCCCCTGATACTGACAGCGAGTGTGGACGAGGATGGTGCCCGATCTCGAGGCGAGGTAGAGGATTCCCTTGCCGAACCCGTAGGTCCCGCCGCCCAGTTCCCGCTCACGCGGCTCACCGATATTGCGGAGGAATGCTACGAAATCGCGACCCTGGTCGGTGACAGCGTCGGCTCTCGTTGGTCCACCGAGCCCACGAGTGCCCCGGTCGGAAATTGACAGCACTCGAATTGTCGGCTGTTGCAAAGCATCCCGGAGCGGAAGCCGCTGCTTCGGCGGCGCCTTACGCAGGAGATTGTCGCGCCACGCCGGCGCATCGGCTGCACCAACGGTCTGGAGGTCGATGCGGTAGTCAACAGGGATTCCATCTCCCTGGCGCGCATCCCAACTATTTTGTGCCGATTCACGGACCAGAATCGTCAAGTGGTCCAACTCAGGCTTGCCGAGTTGGTTCCTGATGCCCTCAGCAGCGCTCGCGCCCTCGGGAGGAAACGCTTGGGAGACCCACGCGGGTGCCGTCATCCGGACTCCTTGAGCATCGTTGTGATGTGCCTATCGACCTCGTTGGTTTCCATCGGCACGGGCGAATCTCCTGACAGGTCGATCGTGTAGTCGACGTTGCGAACGTTGGTGGAAATCGCCGCCGCTGCCAAGTCGACGGTGGTGAGCCTCGGGAAGGCGACATCGACGTTGTACCAACGTTGTTCGTGGATCGAGTAACGCGAGTGCGCGTAGTGGTCATTGTCTGCGGCACGATATCCAACGGCGGCCAGCCGTGCCAGGATTTCGCTCTCGTCGTCCGAAAGGTCGAGAACACGCTTGATCAGTTCTAGGAAACCGATTCCGCCCTGAACATCCGCTTCCAGTCGCAGCCAGACCAGTCCGAGTGCTCCGTTGAGCGGTGGCTCCAACTGATCGAGGCCGTGGATACGCACTGCTCGTCCGTCCGGATTCATTGAGGTCTTCACCTCCAACGCTCCCACATCCGTGGAGAAATCGTGCCGATGACCGGACGGACCCTTCCACGTTCTGATAGCGCCACTGTCATGTTCGAGCAAGAGTTCCAAAACGACCAATTCGCCGAAGAGTCCAGCGAGTTGCTGTGTTCCCAGCGGTGGTCCCGGGTTGAGAAACAGCGCCCGCCAGCGATCGAGGACGCGGTGCAGGACCTTCACCGGATTGTCGGATGATTCCTCGGTCGCGTACAAAATGTCGGCACACAAGGTCGCAAAGATATCGTTCAAATCTAGACGAAGGCATACGAGGTCGGCGAAGTCCTGGAACCTCGAATCATATTCGAGCGTACGTTTGCTCAGTCGTAGGACCGGGCCGTTGAGGCCCCTGCGAACCATCTGGTGCGCGCCGATCGGAACAAGCAGGTGTCGGTTTCCCACACTGTCCAGACCAGCAGCCAACGGCCCGTTCGGCGTTGTCACCGGAAGGTCGGACACCGTGACAACGGACGCGTCAGTGCGTGGACGGCGTTGCAGCAGCCGCCAGTGATCATCGAGAACCTTCTCGAGAGCGCTGAGCATCAGATGTCCTCGGAGTCGAGGGGGCTGAAGTCCTCCTCCTCGATCTCGACGCCGGACAGATCGGCGGAAATATAATCGGACTCCCATGCGACGGTGCTGTCATTGTTGGCGGGTGACGGAAACACGAGACCGACACCGATCACATGCTCCGGCGCATTCAACGGCACACGCTTGACCTTGGACGGCTCCGGCTCGGACACCTTGTCGATCGGGTACAGCACTAGCAGACCGGCATCCGGTTGCTGAGCCTTGCGAGCTTCGGCTATATCGCCGTCTTTGGTTGCGGTAGTGATTCCGTCGAGGTCCAGACCGGCGTCTCGACGGCTCATCAACGTCTTGATGTCGACGTGGTCAGCCCCAGAAGCGAACTGGGAACGCATGATTCGGCCAACGCTCACTCCGGGCGCGAAGTCGAACAAATCCGGTTCCGCCACTGCAGGTTTTCCCATGACTGCCACGTTCCACCGGCGCAACGTACCCGCATATCGTATACGCTTCTCGATGTACTCGGCCATCAATTTCGCGTCGCATTCTTGAGATTTCTCGTGAAACTGATAGTCGCGCAAGAAGTCCAGGACAAACTCGCTTGGAACGTCGCGAATCATATAGCGGCCATCTGAGCCGTTCCCCTCGGCTCGATTCGTGGTGAGCGCCGACTTCACCAGGTTCCGTGCTGCAATTTGGTTACTCAGCAGCCAATCAGAATTTTTGCGGAAGTATCGGGTTTGGACTCGTTGTCCGCCATAGGACGACTGTGCCGACACCGCGTCCTTCATCTTCGCGGCGGCAGTAACCCGCAAAGACGGGTGCGTCCGCAGTCGCACCGCGAAGGTCATCGGTGTCTTGCCCTCGGTCATGTAAACGTCTATGTCACGGCGCATCTCGGTCTCGACCGTCGCCAGGTGGCGGAACCAATCCTCGAGCTCCTCTGTCATCCAGATTCGCGGCAAGTCCGCATACCCGGCGCGATAGCCGAACCAACGGCCCATCTGAAGCAGCGTGTCATACGTCGAGACCGCTCGAACGAAGTAACTGACCGAGAGGCCTTCCAGAGTGAGTCCACGAGATAGCGTGTTTCCACCCACCGCGATTGCGACAACTGGCCCGTTCTCGTAGTCGAGTCGGTCAGGGCTCTGGAAGTTATCCATGACGATGCGGCAGTCGCGTAGCACGCCGGGAAGTTCTGCGGCGAGGTCATCGAATTCGACTGGCTTTTCGCCGAATTCGTCGGCGGGCACCCGTGCTGTCTCCGCTTCCCAGAGCTCGCGTAGCTCATGACGAAGCGCGGGATCCGAGAGATTGGTGCCGACCTTGGCACGGAGCAACATCAGTGGGTCGCGAAAGCTGTTATGCACTGCCGTTCGCACGCTGGTGTGAATCAACATGGTGGAATGCGGATTTCCGGTGCCGCGCACGCGGCGGGCGGCCGTCGTGAGCCAGAAGTACAAGACCGCCTGGCGCAACGTGTCAGTGATCGACGGGTAGAAGTCCTCGGCATCCGCCCTGGTTTTCGGCCGGACCAGCGCCACATCGTCGTCGGGAACACTGCGAATCATGTCGTAGCCGTCATCGACTTCCGTCGGGTCCTCTCCATCCAGGGCATAACGACCGAAAAGCACCTCGGTGCCGAAATGTCCTCGAGGTTTGGGGAGGTTCACGATGAAGTGCTCGGGATAGAGATCGTCCGCGGACGGATCGATGAGCAGGTTTGCGAACGGCGAGGCCGTATACCCGACATACGCAGACTTGGGCAGGGTGTTAAGGATTCCGCGGATCAAGGGGTTGATCGATTTGGTCGCGACGGTCGCCTGATCGGCCTCATCGTCGATGATCAACGCGGGGCAATCCGCCAGGTACTCCGAGGCGTCATCCAGCCACCTGACCAACTTCCGCAGTACCGTCGCGTTCTTCTTGACTACGCACAGCACATGGGTCTTGTTCGACTTCCCGAAGAAGCTCGCCGGGTTGGCGGCCGGCGAAAAGTCGCGATCGAGGTCGGTGATCTGTGTCCACAGCGTCGGATTCGGCTGCACCAGTTGTTGAATGAGCCGCGCTTGGGTCTGTCGGCGCAACCCGTTGTGGATGCCGGCCAGCACGATGAACAACTTGTAACCCCGGTCAGCGGCCTTAGCCATGACAGCGGTGAAGTTCGTGGTCTTGCCGGACTGTACGTAGCCGACGACAAGCCCACGCGTCGAGAATTCGTTCTTGCGCGGATGCTGCAACAACGACACAATCCGTGTGGACGAATCATCCAGGCTGTTGATCGCGGGATCCCTCGGCCACCCCTGCTTGATGAGGTCGTCCTCGATCGCAGGCCACAGTTTGTCGCCTGGATGCGGTCCCGCATACCAGGTTTCGTAGTTGTCGATCACCACCGACTGCGGCTCGCGCATCTCCTTGATCCGGACCATGTCCGCGTCGTAGCGCTCCATGATCCGCTTGATGATGTCCTCCGACGGACCGAACTGGCGGAGCTTCTTGATCGCTTCGGCCGGGGAGTACGTGTCAAGGAGTGCCTTGTACACCTCGTACTGCCCATCAATCAGATCAGTCATTGAACTCCCACCTGCGCACGAACCCCTCGGTCGACGATAGGAGGTTTCAATCCCCCACGTTGCGGGTAACAGTATCGGCTCGGTAGGACCAGTTGGAAGCGAGTGCGAGAGTTGTAACCCGGTCGATGAGGGCTATCGGTCGGCAACCGCGGTTCGCTACACCCTCAGGCGAACAGACGATCCATCCTCTGCAGATGGTCGATCGGCGCGGAGTCGCGCGTGTCGAGCCAGGGCCGATCGACCACCTTCCTTGCGTCCTCATGACTCACGCTGAAGCCGAGCGCGGCAGCGAGCACGTGCAGTGCCAGCATCGGTGGAATCGCGTTGCCGATCTGCTGAGCGACGTCGCTACCCGACCACGGATAGTCGATCGGGAAGGTCTGCAATCGACCTGCTTCGGCGAGGCTGAGCCGAGGTATCGGGAACCCAGTGGAGTCGACGAGTCGGTTTCGCGAGACCTTTCCAGTAATCGTCGACGACGGTTCGCCGCTGTGGCGGCGGCCGCGCAACTTCGGGTTACCGCCGGTGCCGTAGTTGGAGATCACCTGAAAATCGTAACCGCGACCGAGCGCGGAACCCATTGTCTCCCATTCCAATTGATCAGCCGCACCGACGGATCGATCAACGCCTTTGCGGTAAAGCCTGTGGGTGGGTTTCGGAAGTTCGCACACACCCTCCAGGCTGGCGATGAGCACGGCACGGCGGCGGGTCTGCGGGACGCCGAACTGCTCGGTGCGCAGGACACCAGGGGCGACCTTATACTTTAGGTTTTCCAAAATTCCGGCCATTCGCTCCCAGACAGGCAACACTGCCGGAACCTGTTCCAACACAATGACTTCGTAGGGGTTGCCACCACGAATGGCTTCAAGTGCCCACCGGAGAGGTTCCAACACGAGTCCGGTTCGCTCGTCATCCAGCTTCGCGACATCACCGGTCACGTCTTCGCCGTCACCCATGCGATCGACATACCTCAAAACCTGATCGAGGGCTTTGCGACCCGCGCCGGACCCGGCAACAGTGAACGTCTGGCACGGTGGTCCACCGGCGAGGATCGTCGCCCCGGGCACACTGTGCGGACCGAAGTCTCGAACATCGTGCGGACGGTCGTTCAGACCTGCTGCTGATCGAGTCGCACAAGCGTTCCGATCCCACTCGAATCCGTAGACCTCCAGCCCCAGCCAACGCGCGGCAACGTCAAGTCCGCCCGGCCCGGCGAAGAGATCGACCATATCCGCGCGGCGCGGCAGGGACGGCTCGCGTTGGTCAGTGGGCATGACACGAGATCTTAGCCGGCGGGAGGGGCCACTGAAAACGAGAGATTAGACGGCTGACAGGGCTGACCTCAATGCGACGCCGAGCGCATGCGCGAACGGCGGCGGCGTCGCGTTGCCGACCTGGCGATACTTGGCGGTCTTTCGCCCTTCGAACGTCCAGTACGGCGGGAATCCCTGGAGCGCGGCCACCTGATCGACGGTGAGTTTCAGCATGTGGTCGGTACCCCGCTTCGGATCCCAGACGAAGTCGGCCGATGGCACATCATCGGCAAGTGCTCGCCCATTGACCCCGAACTTCGCCCACGCGCGAACTGACCCTTGCGGACCCAAGTCGCCACCACCGCGATCCCATGAGCCGCCCACGATCGTCGGCGAAATTCCATCGGCCTGTGCAGCCCACTCCGATGCCTGCGGCCACCCACGCGCACTCAACGATCCGCGAAGCACCGAGCCTACGGTCAGTCCGGGCGCCGATGGGATGGGGCGCAGACTTTCCACAAAGGTGTTGACCCCGCCATCGCGCAGGGCAACCATCACGGCGTACTCGCGGTGCTGCGGTACGCCGAAATCGCAGGCGTCGACCAATAGCCAACGGCAGTTGTACCCGGCATCGTCGAGATTTTTGGCAACCCGGGTCCGACTCGACTCGTACTCGTCACGTTTGAGCAGGTCGGGAACGTTTTCAATCAAAAGCGCCCGCGGTCGCAATTCCACCGTCAGCCGTGCGGTCGTCTCGAAGAGCTCCAACTCCCAACTGCTGCCCCTGGTTCGCGATGCCGTGGCTGCCGACTTCACTCGCGGAAGTCCTGCGGTGATTACATCGATTTCGCGATGTCGCGGCAGTTCGAGTCTGGGTTCGAATCGGAGTAGATCCTTGTGCAGAACATTCCAGCCAGGACGGTTCGCCCGCAGTGTTTCGCATGCCACATCACGGTTGTCGAGCAGGAGCACCGGATCGAAGCCGGCTTGCTCCAAACCGAGCGCAAGCCCACCGGCACCTGCGCAAAACTCGACAGACGTGAGGCGATTCGTCTGCGGTACGTTGTGCGGACCGCGATCCGGTTCGCCCCTCATCGCCGCCCCCTTGCTCGCCACAATCACTGCAACACGACCAAGAGTAGCGCCCGAAGCCGGGCCGCGCAGGCGCCCTCGGCACACTTGACGCCGCAACCGAATGGGTACCGATACAGTGCTTTTCTCCAGATGAGCTGATCGCCAACCAGATGACAAAGGGCGAGTTCATTCAGGCAGTGATGGCGCTGGTTTTGCCGCCGCCGTAAGGTGGAAAGCGCTGTTTCAGAACAGGATCGGCGGTCCGAGGACTGGACACCGCTTCCTGGATAGCAGACAGCTATGGTACGGTCGGCGCACAAGTCAGGCCCCGGAGGTGCGCTAACACCACCGAGGCCCTGGGCGAGAATCTGGTACCAGCAGACTCAGCGCCGTAGGCAGGAAGCCTACCGATGATTCTGGCGTCTCCGCCAACCTCCCCCCTTGCCGCTGTGCGCCCGGGCGAGTTGTGCGGGTGATGCGCCTCACTCGCGCAGTCGTCGCCCGTCAGAGGGGCTGCTGCAACCATTCCGATGACACAGAGTTGGCCGGTAAAGGCGGACTCGGACGGCTCCACCGTGGTTGGTGGCATGGATACCAGGGCTTCCCTGGGTGTTCCTGACTCTGTGCAGAATCCCAGTCCCGGCCCTTGCCGAGTAATGCCCGGCGGGCGTGCATCACCAAACGACCGTAGCGACGACCGACCGGCGGACCTCGCGTCACGGGTGCATCCGTACCTCGCGGTACCGGGGTACCCCTGCACTCCCCGCTCTCCCACTCCCAGCGGACTTACCAGCCTCGCGTTACCACAAGCGGTACGGCGGTTTACATGTACCTGGGCTGGGGTTTTCGTTGTCATGCACAGTGATTCGGCGAAGTTGTAGCGCGGAACAGAGGGACAGGGGACCCTCGGGGTAGAGGATCGCGTTATTCAGGAGCCGCATGACTGTCAGAAGTGACCGGGAAGGTGGCTTGCCGGAGACGCTGCCCGCGTTGGAGCAGTTGCCGGCGGATGAGGCTCGGGATCTGTTCGAGTTGATGAGGGCCGCGAGCATGTTCGAGGCGGCCGCGTTGGACGAGTCCATCGAATCGATGGTCTCCGCGTTGCCGCGGCCGTTGCGCCGGGTGACGAAGAAGATCATGTTCGGCGGCAGATGACCGACCTCACTACGCGAGCGCAGTTGATTCTGTTGGCTCGGACATTGCATGTTCATCCGCAGCGGTTGGATCACCTGCGGCATCTGGGGGCAGAGCAGCTGCATGCGTTGCATCAGCAGATCTCGGGGGTGTTGCTGGATCAGCACACGGAGATGTTTCGGCGGATCAGCGCGCTGGTGCCGTTCATTCCGTTGACGATCGCGATTCCGTTGGTGCAGAAGCTGGTTCCGCCGATGATGACAGGGCGGGCGGCGGGGCCGGTGGGGCTGGATCATCCGGGCAAGGCCGCCGAGACGTTGACGATGCTCGAACCGGGATATGCGGCCGATTGTGCACCCTATCTCGATCCGCGGGCCATCGAGCAGCTGTCCGATCGGATGGCGCCGAAACCGATCGTCGACATCATGAACGAGCTGCTGCGACGGCGGGATTATGTGACGGTCGGCCCGTTTTTGTCGTGTGCCACAGATGAATTGATGGCGGCGGTCGAGACGGGGGTGCACGACGACGCGGGGCTGATCTTCTCGGCGGCGTTCTCCTACGACGCCGAGGTGCTCAGCGCGGTGGTTCGCCAGCTGCTCGATGGACCGCATCGACGGGTGCCGCGGATGGCGCAGACGGTGTTGAAGGGCACTACCGAGCTGCAACACGCCGCACTGTCGGTGTTTTCGCGGTGCGCGCCCGATGTGGTCCGCCGGGTGGGCGACATGCTGTTCGGGGGTGCGCGGCCCGAGGACGTCGCGCGATTGGTGCGCAACGCGCTCACGCTGGGGGCGGTACCCGAATTCCTCACGCTGGTAGGGCATCTCACGCCGGTGGGACTGTGGACGTTGGTCGGCAATCCGGTGTTCCGCGACCCGAACATCGGTGTGGACATTGTCGCGCAGATGGGTGGGCGGGGGGATGCGGAGAGTTGGCGTGGGTTGTTCACGTTGATGTCGCGAATGGATGACGATGTCAGGAGCGCGGTGGGGTACGCGCTGGCTCTGCTGCCGGACTCCGCGGTGGCGCAGTTGCCCGCGCAGGCGACCGAAACCGCGAGCTGGCCCGCGCTACTCGATCTCGTCGCGGTCTCCGGGGAGCGAGGGCAGGCGCGGTTCGGGTCGATCTGGGCGCGGTTGGGGCCGGAGCGGCGGGCCTACCTGCACCGGTCCGTCACCGAGCTCGGGTACGACTCGCGGTTGGCCGAGATCACGGCGCTGGTCGAACCGGTGGAGGTGGATCTGCTGTTCTTCCAGCGGCGGCAGCAGGGGCGTTACCGCAACGGGTGAGACGACATCGGAGCGACGGCGGTGGCCGCGAGCAGCCGAGACTTCGTCACGGTGCGTCGACGCTGCTGAATCGGGCGCCCCATTCCCGTAGCTGTGCGACCAGTTCCGGTGGGCCGAGGACCCGGAAGTCGGCTGATACCTTGCCCAGCAACAGGATCGGCCAGTCGAGATTGTCGACGGTCATCTCGATGTGGGTGCGGTCGGCGGGCAGCGCGGTGACGACGCACCAGCGGCCCACTCGGGCGTGGACGTCGGTGGCGGGGGCTTCTATCTCCGCGGTGACGGTGTAGCCGGATCGGCGGGCGCCGATGGCGTCACGGACGAAGGTGGCGGCGTCGGGGGCGGGCAGGGTGCGCGGGCGGAAGCGGGCGCCGGTGGTCGCGGAGGCGGTGAGGCGGTCTACGCGAAACGTGCGCCAGTCGTGGCGGGTGAGGTCGTAGGCGACCAGGTACCAGCGGCGGCCGAGGGAGACGAGGCGGTGGGGTTCCACCTCCCGGGTGCTGGTTCGGTCGTCCGCGGCGGTGTAGGTGAAGGTGAGGCGTTCTTCGCGACGGCAGGTGAGGGCCAGGTCGGTGAGGACGGCGGGGTCCACGTCGGAGAGGGGGACGGCGGTCCAGGCGGTGGACTCGGTCATCGCGCGTAGAGCGTCGACACGGCGGCGCAGGCGAGCGGGCAGGACGGTGACCAACTTGCCGAGTGCGCGGATGGACGGTTCGGCGAGGCCGTCGCCCGCGCCCTGGGACCCGGCTTGCAGACAGACGGTGATGGCGACGGCTTCGTCGTCGTCGAGGACCAGGGGTGGCATCGCCGCGCCCGCGGCCAGCTGGTAGCCGCCGTCGACGCCGGGGCGGGCGTCGACGGGGTAGCCGAGTTCACGAAGGCGATCGATGTCGCGGCGCAGGGTTCGGGCCGAGACACGCAGACGTTGCGCGAGTTCGGTGCCCGACCAGGACCGGTGGGTCTGCAGCAGCGACAGCAGTCGCAGGGTGCGTGCGCTCGTATCGGCCATCGTCCGATTATCTACGCAATCGCGGACAGAAACTGGCCGCAATGGCTTCTACCTTGGGTTTCACAACACCGACAAGCGAAGGATCCGGACATGACCACGAGCACCCAGATCGACACCGAGCGCACCGACATCCTCGAGATGCTCGCCAAGCACCGCCACTTCCTGCGCTTCACCGTCCGCGACCTGACCGACGAACAGGCCGGGCTGCGCACGACCGCCAGCGAGCTGTGTCTGGGCGGGCTGATCAAGCACGTGAGCGCGGTGGAGGCGAATTGGGCGAGCTTCATCCTCGACGGGCCCGCGCAGGCCCCCGATTTCTCCTCGATGAGCGAGGAACAGATCGCCGAGTGGGGCGAGATCTTCCGGATGCTGCCCGGCGACACGCTCGCGGGTGTGCTGGCCGAATACGAACGGGTGGCCGCGCGGACAGACGAGCTCGTGCGCACCCTGCCCGATCTGAACGTGAGTCAGCCGCTGCCCGAGGCGCCGTGGTTCGAACCCGGCGGACGCTGGAGCGCGCGGCGCACGCTGATGCACATCATGACCGAGACTGCCCAGCACTCCGGCCACGCCGACATCATTCGTGAGTCGCTGGATGGAGCGAAGTCGATGGGGTGATCGCGGCGAACAGGGACTCGGCTGCCGCGCGGTGTTCGGTAGCGGCGGCCGGGTCGGTCGCGTCGAGGACATCGGCGAGGCCGTGGTGGGCCGCTGCCTCCTCGAAACGGTGGCCCAGTCGCGGTGCCAGGGTGAGGGTTTGACGGTAGAGGTCGAGGGCCTGTTCGGGCAGGCCCGCGAGGCGGCAGGTCTGCGCATAGCTGTTGAGGAAGTGGATCTTCCAGTGGTCTTCGAAGACCGCGTCGAGCAGAGCGAAGGCTTCGCGATGATTGACGAGGGCTTCCTCGAAGCGGCCCATGTCACGCAGGGCGATGCCCCGGCAGTTCAGGCACCAGGCTTCGTTGTGTTTGTGGCCGTCCTCGCGGGCGAGGGTAAGGGCCTGATCGAGGTGGTCGAGAGCCGCCGCGGGTTCGTCGGCCGCGATCGCCACTCCGAGGGTGATCCGAGCCTGCAGCGACGGGGTGGCGGTCGGGACCGCGAGGGCCTCGCGAGCGAGTTGGGCGGCCTGTTCGCGGTGTCCCAGTTGGAGCACGGCCCAGGCTTCGCCGGCGATGGCGTCGGCGGCGCTCGTCGGGCATCCGCCGGAGGTGTAGAGGTCGCGGGCTCGGCGGAACAGTTCCAGCGGTTCTTCGATACTGCCTTCGTCCCAACGCAATTGGGCGCAGCGCATGGTCAGCTCGGCTCGGGGTAGCGGATCGCCGGCTGCGGCGATCAAGGGTGCGGCGGCCGCGTAGGCGGCGGCCGCCTCGCTCATTCGCCCCGCGTTGTAGCGGGCGAAACCGAGGTCGCTGTGAGCTTGCGCGAGTTGGCGCGGATCGCCGAGATTCTGTGCGGCGGTGAGGGATTGCTCGAACAGCGCGTTCAGATGGGTGGTGCCGCAGCGGCGAGCGAAGAACGTGCGCATGAAGCCCGGCAATTCGCAGACGTGGGTGTCGGCACCGGCTTCGACGGCGGTGTAGAACACAGCCATCAGGTTGGTGTACTCGGCGACGAACCAGAAGAACGCCGCGTCACGATCGGGGAAACGCGGCAGTTCGGCGGGCGGTGAACCCGCGGAGACGGGGCGGGTCGGCGACAGGAACGGCATGGCGGTGTCGGCGGCGGCGGCGGTGTGCACGTAGTAGTCGAGGACGCGACGAACCGCGCGTTCGCGGTCGGCCGGGGTGTCGTGTTCGAAGGTGGCGGTGCGGGCGTGTTGGCGGACCAGGTCGTGGAGGCGATAACGGCCCTGCGCCGGTTGCTGAACGAGGTGCGCGTCGAGCAGGTCCTCGAGCATGGCGCGGGCGCTGCGCAACGGCACCTCGGCCACGGCCGCGGCGACGTAGTCGGTGAACGTGGAGCCGGGTATCAACCCGAGTAGCCGGAACAGGCGGCGCTGCTCGCGATTGAGCTGACGCACCGACATGCCGAAAGCGGTGTCGAATTCGCTGGCGCCCTCGGCCATTCGCTCCACGAGGATGCCCACCGACCAACCCGGTCGATGACGAAGGCGCGCGGCCGCCAGGCGCAACGCCAGCGGAAGGTTGCCGCACAGGCGCAGCACTTCGGCGGTCTGCTCGGGTTCCTCGGCGAGCCGTCCGACGCGGGCGTCGCCGCTGGCCCGCACCAGCAGCTCGGCACTTTCCTCGGGGGTGAGCACGTCGAGGGTCACCGGCGGGACCTCGTCGAGTTCGAGCAACCGGTTACGGCTGGTGATGATGGCGACCGACTCGCCCGCACCCGGCAACAGGAGGCTCACCTGCGCGGCATCGGCCACATTGTCGAGTACGACCACCGCGCGCAACCGCGCCAGCTCCGAACGCCAACAGGCCGCGCGCAATTCGACTCCCCCGTCCTGCGGCACCCTTTCCGACGGAACCCGCAACGCGGACAGCAGCGCACGCAGGGCGGCATCGGGGTCGAGCGGTTGGCGGCCGTCGGTGAAGCCGTGCAGGTCGAGATACAACTGAGCGTCCGGGTACTCGGCGGTGAGTCGATGCGCGGCGTGCACGGCGAGCGACGTTTTCCCGACGCCTGCCATGCCGTCGACGGCGACCACCCGATCGGCGCGAACGGCGGCGATCACCTCGGCCAGCGCCTGTTCGCGGCCGGTGAAGTCGGGCACGTCGCGGGGCAGGTCGTTGCGGGGCGGGGCGTCGGCCGGTGGACTCGGCGGGGCGGGCTGACGGCTGGTCTTCGGCGGGGCGGGCAGCGGGTTGTCGGCACGCTCCCAGAGGGGGCGCAGCGGGCGCGGGTCACGTTTGACCAGACGGCACAGCTCGACGACCGCAGGCCACGGCGGGACCGTCTGGCCGCTGAGATAGCGCGAGAGCGAGGACGAGCTCAGGCCGGTGTCGCGGGCCAGCGCGCGCACGCCACGGCCGGAGAGTTCCTGGATCAGCCGCAGCCGCGAGGCGAGCTCGTCCTGCGGGTATGCCCGTGCTGTCCGCTGTTGCGCAACCACCGTGTTCCACTCCCGTTGTCCCGGCCTGGACCAGAAATCTCGCGACCGACAAGGCGGTGGTCAGGGCCGTTTTTCACTGTCCCACAGTGTCCCACAGCCATTCTGTTCCGAGGTCGGACGGGCTGTTATGGAGTCACACCGCGAGCAGCGGAGAACACCGAACAAGGAGAACGACATGCAGTCTCGGATGAAGAACCCCGCCATGGTCCTCACCGACGCGATGGGCCCCATCCAGCAGGTACTGAAGGCCGTGGAGACCGGTGGGGTGGACAGCGAGATCCTGGAGCTGGTGCACCTGCGGGTCAGCCAGATCAACGGGTGCAGTGCCTGCGTACACGGCGGCACCACCACCGCCCGCAAGGCGGGCGTCAGCGAAGACCGGCTCGCCACGGTGGTGGCCTGGCGCGAGACCCCGTTCTTCTCCGAGGAGGAGCGCGCTGCCCTCGAACTCGCCGAGGCCGCCACCCGGATGGCCGATCGGCCCGACCCGGTCACCGACGAGATCTGGGACAGCGCCGCCAGCTACTTCGACGAGCGCCAGCTCGCCTCGATCGTGCTGATGATCGGCGTCACCAACATGTTCAACCGGCTCAACGCCACCACCCGTCAGATCGCGGGCGCCTGGGGCTGAGGCCCGCCTCCCCTCTCGAAAGGAACAGTGACGATGTCGGCGAATCAGCAAGCGAGCGAGAACAATTCACACGGCGGGTTCTCCCGCTGGATGCAGCATCGGATGAACGCGCGCGTGAACCGCAAGATCCGGCGCGGCAACGGCACGTTCATGGGAATGGATGTGCTGATCCTGCATACGGTCGGCCGCCGCAGTGGCCAACCGCGCGATACCCCGATCAGCTGGTTCCCGGGCGAGAACGACTCCTGGCTGCTGGTCGCCTCAGGCGGCAAGAACGGGCACCCCGACTGGTTCCTCAACCTGATGGGCCACCCCGAACAGGCGACCGTTCAGCTGCCCGACAGCGCCCCGGTCGCCGTGTCGGCCCACGTACTCGACGGCGCCGATCGGGCGGCGGCCTGGGACGACATCACGGCCGCTCAACCCCGCTACGGCAAGTATCAGGCCAAGGCGGGCCGGGAGTACGCCGTGGTGCGACTGGCGGCCATTGGGTGAGTAGCGCGCGACGACAACGCGAGTGCCCTGCCGAGCAGTCCCGGACCGCTCGGCAGGCACCACGCTGTACCGCTGAATCAGGCCGGGAGGAGTCGGCCGATCACCTCGGCGAGCTGGGCGACATTGCGGCATTCGTGCATGGTGACGATGTCGGTGTAGGCCTCGGCGGCCGAGTCGCCGGTCGACCAAGAGCGCGACGGTTCCGGGTTGAGCCAGTAGACGGCCTTCGCACGTTCGGTGATCGCTTGCAGCGCGGCCAGATTCGGGTCGGTGCGGTTGGTGCGGGCATCACCGAGGATCAGCACGCACGTGCGGGGGCCGACGGCGTCGAGGTAGTGGTCGACGAAACCCTGCAGGACCTCGCCGTAATTGCTGGACCCGAACCGGGCGACGCCACCCGCACGGACGATGTCGCGGGCGAAGCCGGGTGGCGGCGGCTCACCGGGAGTGAAGTGGTGGGTGATCTCGGCACAGGTGTCGACGAAACCGAAGCTGCGGACCTTGCTGAACTGGTCCTGCAGCGCCTGCACCAGTTGCAGCGTGAACTCGGCGAAACCGCTGACCGAGCCCGAGACATCGGCCAGCACAACAAGATCGGGCCTGCCGCGTTTTCGGGCCCTTAGCACCGGATCGACCGGAACGCCACCGGTGGCCATCGAGCGACGCAGCGTGCGGCGCAGATCGATCTGACCGCGCACCGCCTTCTTGCGGCGCACCGCCAGCCGGCTGGCGAGTTTGCGGGCCAGCGGGTGAACGAGGCGGCGCATCTCGGCGAGGTCCTGTTCGCGTGCGCCGAGGAAATCCGTTCGGTCGGTGGAGTTCTCGACGCCGCGCCGGGCGATGTAGTCGGTGCCGCGCAGCTCGGCCGAACGCAGGCGCGCTTCGGTTCGCACCTCGGTACGGAATCGGTCGACGCGGCGCCGGGCCTCGATGGTCCGCACGGCGGTGTCGAACTGGCCTGTGCCGCCCATTGTTCGGGCGACTTCCTCGGAGATCTCTTCTTGGCGTAGGGATTTCATGGTCAGGTAGGAGGACCAGCCCGCACCGGAGGCCTGGGTGACCCGGCCCGCACTCTCGCCCGCACCGCCGTAGGCACCGAAGGTGTTGAGCGCTTCGCGGGCCAGTTCGGCGGTGTCTGCCCCCTGGACAAGCGTGGCGATCAGTCGTTCGCGCAGGTCATCGGGGTTCTCGCTCGGTCGAGCGGCGGATAGCGAGACGCCGAGAAAATACAGGTCGAACAGCTGGTCGAAGACCGCGCGCTGGCCGTTGCGGCGCAGCAGGCACGCGGCCAACCCGGAGCGCAGGACGCCGGGATCGGTGGTGCCGAGGGCCACGACCGCGGCGGCGGCATCGATGGTTTCGCTGGGGCCCGCGTGAATGTTGTGCTCACGCAGCAACGTGACGAAATCGACGAGCCGCGCACTCGTCGGAACCGAGGCGGAACCCGCCGTGACGACGGGTGTCATCGCCGCCCGCTGTCGTCGTCGAGACCCAGCCGCTCGATGGCCACACGATGGTCGGACTGGTATTTCAGCAGGACACCGAGTGTCGAGCGAACCACTGCGCCGGTGAGCGTCCGCGTGCCCAGCGCGACCAGCGTCTTCGCCCAGTCGACGGTTTCAGCGATCGAAGGCGCCTTGCGCAGGGAGAGCTGGCGCAGCGCGCTCACCGTGGCCACCACCGGTTCGGCGAGTGCCGCGTCCAGCTCGGGAACCTTCAGCGCGACGATCGCCTTCTCCAACTCCGCGCTCGGATAGTCGATATGCAGGTACAGGCAGCGGCGCTTCAGCGCTTCGGATAGATCGCGGTGGGCGTTGGAGGTGAGGATGACGAAGGGCTTGCGCACGGCCGTGACCGTGCCGAACTCGGGGATGCTCACCTGGAAGTCGCCGAGGACTTCCAGCAGCAGGCCCTCGAGTTCCACGTCGGCCTTGTCGAGTTCGTCGATGAGCAGAACCGTGGGCTCGGGGTTGCGGATGGCCGCCAGCAGCGGGCGAGCGAGCAGGAACTCCTCGGTGAAGACATGATCGCGGGTGCTGTCCCAGTCCTCGCCGGACGTGGCGGTGATGCGGAGCAGCTGTTTGGCGTGGTTCCACTCGTACAGGGCACGCGCCTCGTCGACGCCCTCGTAACACTGCAGGCGGATGAGCTCGGCGCGTACCGCGGCGGCGACGGCCTTGGCCAGCTCGGTCTTGCCGACGCCCGCGGGACCCTCGATCAGCAGCGGTTTGCCGAGACGGTCGGCGAGGAAGACCGCGGTCGCGATATCGAGGGACGGCAGGTAACCGGCGGTCGTCAGCCGGTCGGTCACCTGGTCCACCGAGGAAAAGAAGTTACTCATCGGTAATGAGTGTATCCACTGCCGCCCACACGGCGCCGACGCGAGTCTCAGTGACCACGGTCGCGGCGTTCGGCGGTGGTCACAGCGGCAGCGACGCCATCCAGGACGAGGTCGAGACCGAAGGCGAAATCATCAGCCGCCGATTCCTCGTCCGAGGGGACCTCGGCGAAGGCTCGATCCGCGAAGAGCGCGGCGATCTCGGGCAGGTGGGACAGGTCGAGGGCCGACACGTCGCGGCGGTACCTGTCGAGGGATTGAGCCTCGCTGCGCCGTTCGGCACTTCGCTGCTCGGCCATGTGACGGTCGGTCACGAACGCCTGACGAACGTAGCCGCCGACCACGGTGATCGCACCGATCTTGGCACGCCAGTCCAGGTGGGTCCCACGCAAGGCGGCAAGGCCCGCGTTCATCCACGCGAGGGCGTTGATCCCGCGCGGCGGGCCCGCGATGGGGATCTGGGTCAGCCACGGGTGGCGGGCGAACACGGCTCGTTGGCCGGTGGCCCACTCGCGCAGAGCCGGGCGCCAGGCCGGGCCGAGCACCGGAGGCGGACCGAAAGCAGTGTCGGCCATCAGGTCGGTGAGACCGTCTTTCGAGCCGATGTGGCGATAGAGCGACATCGGTGTGACATCGAGCGCGGCAGCCACTTTCGTCAGCGATGCGGCGCGCAGACCTTCTCGGTCGGCGAGTTCGATCGCCGTCGCGACGATGCGATCCGCATCCAGTTCGGCCGGTCGGCCGACGCGTGGTCGAGCCGAGCCTGGCTGCTTGTCCGCCACCTTCTCCTCGTTCGCTCAGGGTTCCGCCAACCTAACATAGGGGTTATAGTTTAAGTCATATACTAATTCTGGCCGGGCCGTATCGCTCGGAGACGAGGGGTGAACACCTGTGGGCATCAACCAGATTCAGCGCATCACCGGAGCAGCGGCATTCGTGGGTGCCGGATGCACGCTGATCGAACTACCGCTGTACTTCGTGTACTCGGGCGCACCGCCGGATGCGAATGTGCTCACCCGATGCCTGCTCGGCATGATCGGCCTCACCCTGTTCGTGGTGTTCATGAGCGGGCTCGCCGCCGTAGTGCGACACCGAGACCCGGAACGCGCGTGGTTCGGGTCGCTGGCCGCCGCAGCTGGAACCGCCTGGCTCACCGTCACTTTCGTGTCGACCGGCCTCGAGGTCGGCGCGGTGATCGCGGCCCCGGAACCGATCGACCCCACCATCACCGTCACCGGCACCTACATCCTGTACGGGACCGTCTCTCGGCTGCTGGAAGGACTGTTCCTCGTGGCCTTCGCCATCGCGGTCACGCGATGGCTGCCCCGCTGGTGCGGCGTGACCGGCGGGGCGCTCGCGGCGGTGAACTTCGCGTTCGTGCCGTCACTGTTCTTCGGGAACACCCCGGCCGACTTCTACGCGGCCAACGGGTGGGGCACCACGGCGACCGTCGGCGGGCTCACCATGCTGTGGTTGTTCGCGATCGGGATCGCGCTGTACCGGTCGGCCCCGAAGGGCACCGATCAGTACGGGTTGTCGGCGACTTCCACCCGGCCGTCCTTGATCGCGGCCCGCAACAGGCGGTAGTCGGCCATGCTCTGATCCGAATACGACATCGCGAAATCGCTGAGTGCGGTGTCGAACTTCTCGCTGCCGCCGATGTAGGCGTCGATGGCCAGCGGGTCGCCGGAGCGGCAGTGGGCGCGCGCCAGCACGGCGCCACAGAGTCCGCCATAGTTGGACAGTTGCCGGTGGCTCAGATTCTCGATATCGGCCGAACCCTTCATATCGCGGAACTGACGCCAGTAGTAGTGCACGCCCGCGGGGCCGGTAGCCCAGCCGAGGAAGATATCGCTCGCCGCCTGCATCAAGCGCTGGCCGGTGACGACGCGATGACCCTGCTGCTTATACCGGCTCGCCTTCTGATACGGCTCCAGCACGGAGATGCCGGCCTCCTTCAACTGCAGGAACAGCGGAGTGCCGGACTCCTTGTCCATCAGCAGCACGATGAAGCACCGGGTGCCGACGCTGCCGACCCCGACGACCTTCACCGCGAAGTCGACGACGGTGTAGCGGTCGACCAGCACACGCATGTGGTCGGGCAGGGTACGCCGGTATTCGGCGAACACCGATTTCACGATCGCCTCGTCGGGCAGTTCGATGGGCACCAGCAGTGGCGGCTGATTCTTGATCCGCGGAATGCCGTTGGCATCGGGTTCGGTGAGTTTGTCCAGCGCCTGCAGGCTGGTGCGCTTCTTGGCCGAGGCGATCGTTTTCTCGGCCAGCTTGCGGCCCTTCTTCCGCTGGACCAGTTCGAGGACTCTATCGGCGTCGACCCGGTCGTACCAGATCTCGAGACTGTCCCGCTCGGTCATCGCCTCGATGCCCTCGCGATAGCCGCGGGCGGTCGCCTCCGCCGCCGATGCCGCGTCCTCGTCGGAACACCCGTTGTCGAGCGCCGCGACCGCGACACTGGCGACCAAGCGTTTGAGATCCCACTCGAACGGGCCGGGCAGCGTCTCGTCGAAGTCGTTGACGTCGAACACGAGATTGCGTTCCGGAGTGCCGAAGAGCCCGAAATTCGACAGGTGCGCGTCGCCGCACAGTTGCGCGATGAGCCCGGTGTCAGGACCGCGACTCAGGTCGTAGGCCATGACCGCCGCGGCGCCGCGCAGAAAGGTGAACGGCGACACCGCCATTCGCGCCATCCGGATCGGCACCAGATTCTGCACCCGCGTCGCGTTCTGCTTCAGCAGAATCGCCACCGGGTCCTCACGTCCCGGCCCGGCCTTCCACTCCCCCAACGCGGACCGCGAAACCCGCTTGCGCGCCGCCTTGCCGACCTCCGCCGCCTGCTGCTCGAAATCCTCAACCGTCGTCATCGAGCAAGTCTTGCGCTACCCAGCCGTCACGGCAAGGACCAGCGGATAACCATGAGGTGACAGCGCGTGCCGCCATTCCGGCAAACACGAATGGCCCGTCCGAACCGGACGGGCCATTCGCGCGGGATGAAACCTTACGCGGTTTCGGTGATCGGGCGGTCGACCCAGCTCATCAGGCCGCGCAGCTTGGCGCCGGTGACCTCGATCGGGTGCTCGGCGTTCTCCTTGCGCAGGCCCTCGAGCTCCTTGTTGCCGCCTTCGACGTTGGCGACGAGGCGCTTGACGAAGGTGCCGTCCTGGATATCGGTCAGGATCGCCTTCATGCGCTCCTTGGTGCCGGCGTCGATGACGCGCGGGCCCGACAGGTAACCACCGAACTCGGCGGTGTCGGAGACCGAGTAGTTCATGCGGGCGATGCCGCCCTCGTACATCAGGTCGACGATCAGCTTGAGCTCGTGCAGAACCTCGAAGTAGGCCATCTCGGGGGCGTAGCCCGCCTCGACCATGACCTCGAAACCGATTTTGACCAGTTCCTCGGTGCCACCGCAGAGCACGGCCTGCTCACCGAAGAGGTCGGTCTCGGTCTCTTCCTTGAAGGTGGTCTTGATGACGCCGGCGCGGGTGCCGCCGATGCCCTTGGCGTAGGACAGCGCCAGGGCCTGGCCCTCGCCGGTCGGGTCCTGATCGACAGCGATCAGAGCCGGAACGCCCTTGCCGTCGACGAACTGACGACGCACCAGGTGGCCGGGGCCCTTCGGGGCGACCATCGCGACGGTGACGCCGGCCGGAGCCTTGACGAGACCGAAGTGGATGTTGAGGCCGTGGCCGAAGAACAGCGCGTCGCCGTCGTTCAGGTTGGGCTCGATGTCGTTGGTGAAGATCGACGCCTGCGCGGTGTCGGGGGCGAGCACCATGATCACGTCGGCCCAGGCGGAGACCTCGGCGGGGGTGCCGACGGTCAGACCGGCCTCTTCGGCCTTCGGGCGAGACTTCGAACCCTCGGCCAGACCGACGCGCACGTCGACGCCGGAGTCGCGCAGGCTCAGCGAGTGCGCGTGGCCCTGGCTGCCGTAACCGATCACGGCGACCTTGCGGCCCTGGATGATCGACAGGTCGGCGTCGTCGTCGTAGAACATCTCGACTGCCACTTTGGTTGGTCCCTTCTCGAATGCGGTTAGGAAAAGTTATCGCGGGGGTTGCTGGGGGCGATTCAGCGGGTGGCTGTGATCGACTTCGGTCCGCGGCCGACGGCCACGACACCGGACTGCACGATCTCGCGGATCCCGTACGGCTCGACCATGCGCAGCAGCGCGTCGAGCTTGGAGCGGGTGCCGGTCGCTTCGATGGTCAGCGCGTCGGGCGAGACGTCGATCACCTTGGCGCGGAACAACTGCACGGCCTCGATCACCTGCGTGCGCACCGACGCGTCGGCCCGCACCTTCACCAGGATCAGCTCGCGGGCCACCGAGGCATCGGCGTCCTGCTCCACGATCTTGATGACGTTGATCAGCTTGTTGAGCTGCTTGGTGACCTGTTCGAGGGGCAGATCGTCAACGGTCACGACGATCGTCATGCGCGAGATCTCGGGGATCTCGGTGCCGCCGACGGCCAGCGATTCGATATTGAAGCCACGGCGCGAGAACAGGCTCGCGACTCGCGCCAGCACGCCCGGCTTGTCCTCGACGAGGACGCTCAGGGTGTGGGTGGTGCTCATTCGTCGTCGCCCTTCTCGGAGGTGGCCTGCTCGCGTTCCATCGCCTCGTGGATGACGGCCGGTTCGGAGACCGACTCGTCGTCGTCGAAGAGCGGACGGATGCCGCGGGCGAACATGATCTCGTCGTTGCTGGTGCCCGAGGCGACCATCGGCCAGACCTGGGCGTCCTTGCCGACGATGAAATCGATCACGACCGGGCGGTCGGTGATCGCCTGGGCCTGGCGGATCGCGTCCTCGACCTCGGACTCCTTCTCCACCCGGATGCCGACGCAACCCAGCGCCTCGGCCAGCTTCACGAAATCGGGGATGCGCAGGGTGTGCGTGCCGAGATCGGTGTTGGAGTAACGCTGTTCGTAGAACAGGGTCTGCCACTGGCGGACCATGCCCAGGTTGCCGTTGTTGATCAGGGCGACCTTGATCGGCACACCCTCGATCGCGCAGGTGGCCAGTTCCTGGTTGGTCATCTGGAAGCAGCCGTCACCGTCGACCGCCCAGACTTCCTTGTCCGGCGCGCCCATCTTGGCGCCCATCGCGGCGGGAACCGAGTAGCCCATGGTGCCGAGACCGCCCGAGTTGAGCCAGGTGCGCGGGTTCTCGTACTTGATGAACTGCGCGGCCCACATCTGGTGCTGGCCGACGCCGGCGCAGTAGATGGCCTCGGGGCCCGCGAGACGGCCGAGCGTCTCGATGACGTACTCCGGCGAGACCGAGCCGTCGCTGGGGGTCTTCCAGCCCAGCGGGTAGTTCTCGCGGATGCCGCTGAGGTAGGCCCACCATTCGGTGAGGTTCAGCAGCGGTGCGGCACCCGACTGCGGATCGGCCTTGAGGGTCTCGATCAGCTCGACGATCACCTCGCGCGCGTCGCCTACGATCGGGACGTCGGCGTGGCGGTTCTTGCCGATCTCGGCCGGGTCGATGTCGGCGTGGATGACCTTCGCATCGGGGGCGAAGGAGTCCAGCTGACCGGTGACGCGGTCGTCGAACCGGGCGCCGAGGGTGATCAGCAGGTCCGACTTCTGCAGCGCGGCGACGGCGCCGACGGTGCCGTGCATGCCGGGCATGCCCATGTTCAGGGTGTGGCTGTCGGGGAACGCGCCCCGCGCCATCAGGGTGGTGACCACCGGGATGCCGGTGAGCTCGGCCAGCTCGAGCAGTTCGGGCGAGGCATCGGACTTGATGACACCGCCACCGACGTAGAGCACCGGCTGCTTGGCCTCCAGGATCATCCTGGCGGCCTCGCGCACCTGCTTGCCGTGCGGCTTGGTGACCGGACGGTAGCCGGGCAGCCGCATCTCCGGCGGCCACGAGAACGTGGTCTGGGCCTGCAGGGCGTCCTTGGTGATGTCGACCAAGACCGCGCCGGGGCGACCCGAGGCGGCGAGGTAGAACGCCTCGGCCAGGGTGCGCGGGATCTCGGCGGCGTCCTTGACCAGGAAGTTGTGCTTGGTGACCGGCATCGTGATGCCCGAGATGTCGGCTTCCTGGAACGCGTCGGTGCCGACCAGGCTCGACGGCACCTGACCGGTGATCGCCACGATCGGGACCGAGTCCATCTGCGCGTCGGCCAGCGGGGTCACCAGGTTGGTGGCGCCGGGACCGGATGTGGCCATACACACACCGACCCTGCCCGAGGCCTGCGCGTAGCCGGTCGCCGCGTGACCGGCGCCCTGCTCGTGCCGGACCAGGACGTGGCGAACCTTCTTGGAGTCGAACAGCGGGTCGTAGACAGGAAGGACCGCGCCGCCGGGAATGCCGAATACCGTGTCGACGTCGAGCTCTTCGAGAGACCGAACCACCGACTGGGCGCCGGTCACGCGCTCGGGCGCGACCTGGCGGCGGGCGGGGCTGGTCGCCGGGCTACCGGGGGTAGCTGAAGGCGCTGACCTGCGGGCCGATGGCCCGGGTCGTGCGGTTGGTGCACTCACCGTCTTCGTTCCTTACTGTCTCGTTCTGACTCGGACTGACCCGACAGGGCCGCTGGCATTCGCCCGAACACAAAAAAGCCCCCGCCCAGCGCATGGCTGTTCGAGGGTGGCGCGTCGCAAACGCGAGCTGACGTATCGACTGGTGTCAGGCTCAGCGCTGGACGCGCCGGCCGATTACGAGCTCGTTTCGAATCACGCATACGACGTTAGGCGCGCGTAGTGCGTCGAGTCAAACAGGCTTTCCACTCCGGTCCCATTCTGTGGGACTCGAGTGGTTGCGTGGGTCCGTGTACCAAGATGCGAGGATAGGAGGGTGTCATCACCGCATCAGTCCGTGCCACCGGCTAAATCGTCCCACACCACCGGCGAGGGAACCGATACGGGTCGTCCGTCGCGACCCGGCGGCCTGCGCTCGGCCAGTACGGGGCGGCTCGCCGCGATCGGCGCGGTGGTACTGGCCTACTTGGCCTTCGTCGTCGTCGGCACCGTGCAGGACTGGTCGCTGGGGGTTCGGGTCGGGTTGATCGTGCCCGTCGCGGTGGTCGTCTGGCTGCTGATGCCGCGCCGGACGAACACGCCGACGCCGGGCGTGCACGTGATCGGCGTCCCGCGCCTGGCCTATATCGGCGTGCTGGTGTTGGCGTTCTGCGTGTTCTTCCCGTTCGTCGGGTGGCCGGTGGGCCTGTGGTGGTTGCTGCTGTTCCCGGTGCTCGCGGTGCTGTGGGTGACGCGGACGCACACCACCGTCTCGGAGGCCGGGCTGGATCTGAGTTCGATGCTCGGTAAGAGCAAGCACCTCGACTGGGCGCGCGTCAAGGGGATCAGCATCCCCGAGCGCGGATATGTGCGCGCCCGGCTCGACGACGATTCCGAGGTGAAACTGCCCGCTGTCGGCTACGACCGGCTGCGCGAGCTGATCGAGGCGTCCGGCGGACGGCTGCCCGATGTGTTCGCCGCCGCCGAGGCGGCCGAGGCCGAACGCGTCGCCGCCGAGCGGGCGGCGGCGCAGGCCGAATCCGACGCGAAAGCCGAGACCGAGGCGACGACATCGTCGGATGAGAAAGCCGAGCCGAAGTCCGAGCAGTAGCCGTGCGCACTGTGTGTCCGAGCACGTCGGGAATCGCCCACGCCCGCGCCGACTTTGTACCGGTAGGCTGACGGCAACCGGGCAACCCGCGCCGACGGCACCACCGCGGCGACACCTCACGGAGCGACACTCCCGCCTCGAGCCCGGTTCCGGCACTCCCGGACACAGCACCGGCGCGACGCGACCATCGCCCGCCGGAGTAACGTGGCCGCTTGCCGGACGCACCGCGTACTCGCCCGTGCCGCGCAGGTCAGCCCCCTGCTCGCACGCTTGCCACGCACCCAGCGACACCACGAGGACTTCCATGCCACCGCTTCGTTCACGGACCACCACCATCGGCCGCAATGCCGCGGGCGCGCGCTCGCTCTGGCGCGCGACCGGCATGACCGATTCCGATTTCGGCAAGCCGATCATCGCGATCGCGAACTCCTACACGCAGTTCGTCCCCGGTCACGTGCACCTCAAGAACATGGGCGACATCGTCGCCGAGGCCGTGCGCGCCGCCGGTGGCGTGCCGCGCGAGTTCCACACCATCGCCGTCGACGACGGCATCGCCATGGGCCACGGCGGCATGCTCTACTCGCTGCCCTCGCGCGAGATCATCGCCGACTCGGTGGAGTACATGGCCAACGCCCACACCGCCGACGCGCTGGTGTGTATCTCCAACTGCGACAAGATCACTCCCGGCATGCTCAACGCCGCGATGCGCCTCAACATCCCCGCCGTGTTCGTCTCCGGCGGGCCGATGGAGGCCGGTAAGGCCGTGATCGTCGACGGTGTGGCGCAGGCACCGACCGACCTGATCACCGCGATCTCCGCGAGCGCGAGCCAGACCGTGTCCGACGAAGGACTGGACGAGGTCGAGCGGTCCGCGTGCCCGACCTGCGGTTCGTGTTCCGGCATGTTCACCGCGAACTCCATGAACTGCCTGACCGAGGCGCTGGGACTCGCCCTGCCCGGCAACGGTTCCACTTTGGCCACCCACTCCGCGCGGCGTGCGCTGTTCGAGCGGGCGGGCACGGTGATCGTCGATATCGCCAAGCGCTGGTACCAGAACGACGACGCCTCGGTGCTGCCGCGAAACGTGGCCAACGCCAAGGCTTTCCGCAATGCGATGGCGCTCGACGTCGCCATGGGCGGCTCGACCAACACCGTGCTGCACACCCTCGCCGCCGCGCAGGAGGGCGAGATCGACTTCGATCTGCAGAGCATCGACGAGATCAGCCGCCGGGTGCCGTGCCTGTCGAAGGTGTCGCCGAACTCGGATTACCACATGGAAGACGTGCACCGCGCCGGCGGCATCCCCGCCATCCTCGGTGAGCTGCGTCGCGGTGGACTGCTCGAGACCGACGTCACCACCGTGCACACCGCCTCGTTCGAGGAGTACCTCGACACCTGGGATGTGCGCTCGGGCAAGGCCTCCGACGAGGCCAAGGAACTCTTCCACGCCGCACCCGGTGGGGTGCGCACGGTCGAGCCGTTCTCCACCAGCAACCGCTGGTCCTCGCTCGACACCGACGCCGCCGGTGGCTGCATCCGCGACATCGAGAACGCCTACACCGTCGAGGGCGGGCTGTGCGTGCTGCGCGGCAATATCGCCCCCGACGGCGCGATCCTCAAGACCGCGGGCATCGACGAAGACCTGTTCACCTTCGAAGGCCCGGCCGTGGTGGTCGAGTCGCAGGAGGAGGCGGTGTCGATGATCCTGGGCAAGAAGATCCAGCCCGGCGATGTGGTCGTCGTCCGCTACGAAGGCCCCGCGGGCGGTCCGGGCATGCAGGAGATGCTGCACCCGACCTCGTTCCTCAAGGGCCTCGGCCTCGGCAAGGTGTGCGCGCTGATCACCGACGGTCGCTTCTCCGGCGGCACCTCGGGCCTGTCGATCGGCCACGTCTCCCCCGAGGCCGCCTCGGGTGGCGTCATCGGACTGGTCGAGAACGGCGACCGCATCCGCATCGATGTGCACACTCGCGCGCTGGAAGTCCTTGTCGCCGACGAGGTCCTGGCAGAACGCCGCGCGAAGATGGAAGCCTCGGAGCGTCCGTGGCAGCCGATCAACCGCGAGCGCACGGTCACCACCGCCCTGCGCGCCTACGCTGCGCTGGCGACGTCGGCCGACAAGGGCGCGGTCCGGCGCGTGCCGTAGCCCAGCCGCCTCTCCGCGTATTTCGGCCAGACTCGAGTGCGCCGCCGGTCGTATATGCGACCGGCGGCGCGCTTGTTGGTCGGGTCAGCTCGTTCCCGGTGAGTTACCCATGTTCCTGCGAGATCAGGGGTTCTTTTCGCCGATCGAAATGGCCTGGTCCTGTCGATATGTGCGACGGGGCCAGATCTTCGGTGTCAGACGAGCGCGGGTTGTGTTGTCGACGTTGACGACTCGTCGTCGCGGCCGGTCCTGGAGGGAATCAGGGCTGTGGCGACGAGGCCGAGCAGGACGAAGCCCGCGGCCAGGTAGGCGCCGAGGTTGATGCCGGTGGTCATGGCGGATCGGCCGACGGTGGCTACCTCTTGCGTATCCGGCTGGGCGGCGAAACCTTCGATCGCCGCGCCCGCGCTGCCGGTGATGGCGTGGGCGTACTGCTGGGACTGGGCCGGGGGCATGCCTGTCGCCGTCAGGTCCTTGTCGACGTTCGCGCTCAACGTGGTGAAGAAGACTGTTGTGAGCAGGGCGATGCCGAGCGCGGAACCCAACTGCCGGAAGGCGCTCTGGATGCCGGAGGCCTGGCCGTTGTCGGCTTCGGGAACATCGGCCAGCACGACGTTGGTCACCTGGGCTGTGGCGAAACCGACGCCGATGCCGTACACGCACAGGACCAGCGAGATCGACCACCACGAACTGTCGGTGGCGGCGAAGAAGCCGAGCCCGACCAGGCCCACCACCTCGAGTCCCAGACCGAGGCGGACCATGTTCAGCGGCGAGGCCTTACCCGCGAGCCCGAAGCTGGCGCCGCTGGCGATGAAGCTGCCGATGGCGATCGGCACCAGCGCGAGACCGGACTGCAGGGCGCTGTAGCCCAGGGTGAACTGCAACCACAGCGGCAGCACGGCGACGATGCCGAACTCACCGAGACCGATGATCAGGGTCGCGATATTGCCGTTGCGGAACGAGGCCAGCGAGAACAGGCTCAGGTCCATCAGCGCCTTGTCGGCGTTGCCGCCGCGGCGCAGCAGTACCTGCCTGATGACGAAACCGCCCAGCGCCAGCACACTCAGCACGAGCGCGACCAGAACCGGCGAAGGCCCACTACCCCAGGTGAATCCGGCGATTCCGAGCGGGTGCACGGTGGTGATCCAGCCGTAGGTGCGGCCCTCGACGAGTCCGAACGCGAGCAGCCCGAGGCCGAGCACCGACAGGATCGAGCCGAGCACGTCGAGTCGGCCGGCGACCTTCGGCGACGGCGCGATGCACACCAGCACACCCACCACGATCAGCGCGGCCAGCGGCACATTGATGCCGAACGCCCAACGCCAGGACACGTGTTCGGCCAGCCAACCGCCGAGCAGCGGACCGAGCGCGGCGGCCGCACCGATCGTGGAACCCCACACGGCGAAGGCTTGACCACGGGCTTTGCCACTGAAGGTGGCGTTGAGCAGTGCCAGCGAGGTCGGCAGGATCATCGCCGCGCCCGCGCCCTGCAGGAATCGGGCGATGACCAGCAGTCCGCCGTCCGGCGCGAGCCCGGCCAGGATGCTGGTCGCGCCGAACACCACGACGCCGGCGACGAACACCCGCCGCGCCCCGACCATGTCCGCTACCCGGCCGACCACCAGCAGCAGGGCCGCGAAGACGATCGCGTAGGACTCCTGAATCCATTGCGCCTCGGTGGAACCCGTGTCCAGATCTTCGATGATCGACGGGATGATCACGTTCACGATCGTGGTGTCGACCACGATCAGCGCCACGCCGAGGGCGATGGCGATCAAGCCGAGCCATCGGCGAAGGGACGACTCTTGACTCATCGCACACTCCTATTTCCATGGTGGAATATTTCCATGGTCAAAGTAGATTGTGGGCAATAGGATGTCAAACGATGCGAAAGGAACCTATGAGCCAGGCGGACGCTCGCGCCCAGTACGAACGAATCCACGAAGGCATGCGGGCCTACGGCGCAAGTTACCGGGAACTCGCCCGCCGGTTCGCGACCTGGCTCGGGCTGCACTCGACCGACGCCGAGGCGCTGATCGAGATCCTCACCGCCGAGGAACGCGGGAGCACGCTGTCACCGGCACGGCTGAGCGAACGGATCTCGTTGTCCAACAGCGCCACCACCGCGTTGCTGAACCGGCTGGAACAAGCCGGTCATATCGTGCGCAGCCGAGAACACGACGACCGTCGCGTCATCACCTTGCGCAGCACACCCCGTATCCACACCCTCGCCAACGACTTCTTCGGTCCACTCGGCACAAAGGTGGAAGGCACGGTGATGGGAAAATACTCCCCCGCCGAGCTGCGCCGATTCGAAGCCTTCCTGGCCGACATCCACGCCACGATGACCGTCCACCTGGCCGAACCCGCACCGCCGCGGCCACGGCTCAGTTGAAGGGGCCGATCCCCGTCAGGGGGTTGCCACCGTGGAGGAACCAGAAGGTGAGGACAGCGGCGGCGATGGCCAGGACGACCACCACGAAGGAACCGTACGCGGGGCGGGTGGCCCAGCCCCGGGTGCGGTCGAAGGACCAGCGGCCGGGGCCGGTGAGGATGATCGCCAGGGCCGCACCGGCCAGGACCGAGTCGAGTTCGACGCCGGTGGGGGTGCCCGCGTTGTATTGGAAGCCGGGGACCATGCCTTGCTTCCACATCCAGGCGTTCAGGATCGTGGCCAGGACGGCGCCCGCGGCGAGCGGGGTGGCCAAGCCGATCACCAGCAGGATGCCGCCGCCGAGTTCACCGGCGATCACCAGTGCGGTCGACAGTGACGGATAGTCCCAGCCGCCGCTTTCCATCATGGTCTTGGTGCCGTCGAGGCCGGGACCGTGGAACCAACCGGTCAGCTTCTGCAGGCCGTGATAGATGAAGGTATAGCCGACCACCAGGCGCAGCACGAACAGACCGAGGTCGAGGGTGCCGCGACGGGCCTCGCGGTTGCGGCGCTGCAAGCGGACGGTGTCCGCCGAGGCCGCGGACGCGGGCGGAATCGTCGCGTACCCGTAGTCATCGCCGCCGCTACGACCGGTCGAGGCCGCGCTCGCACCGGGAACCTCGTCGCCGGGATCGAGACCGAGATCCTCGTCGGTGCGTGGGACATCCTTCGGATCCGTCTTACGCATCTGCGTCGTCGGCGAATCGAACGGGCTGGTCACCGGACGACCCGCCGCCGACGCGCCCTGTCCGGCCGCGGCCGGACCTTCGGCCTTCGGAGTGTCATTCGACTTGTCGGTCACCGACCCAGCTTATGACGCGGTGTGCCGGTGCGCCGTCCTTCACCACAACGGGCGTGTCAGCCCCGCTCGACGGTGAGTCGTCGCGGACCGATGCCCGCCGGGCGTCGCTGACGGCGTCGTTCGCAGCGACGGGCGTGTCAGGCCCGCACCGGTGCCGGTAACGTCTGAACCATGAGTTCGGGAATCGCGGGCCGCGTGGCAGTCGGGGTGGCACTGAGCACCGTTTTGCTAGCCGGGTGCGCCCGTTTCGACGAGTCGGCGTCGAGTCCGTTCACCACCGAACCGCAACTGGGTGGGTCCGGCGCGCAGCCGAAGAAGCCACAGGACGACCCCTCGCAGCCGCCGCGGCCGACCGGACCGTGTATCGATCCCGATCCCAATGTCATCGCCACCTGCATGGAATCGGGGGCGGGGCTGATCGCGGTGGGCGAGGGCGCCTTCGTCGCCGAGCGCAAGACCGGGCGGATCCTGCAGGTGAAACCGGTCGACGCGAGCACGCCACAGGAGACGCCGGTGGAGATCGCCAGCGTGCCCGTCGACGGGTCGAGCGACGGCGGCATCTCCGATATCGTGCTCTCCCCCACCTTCGGTGAGGACGGGCTGATGTACGCCTACATCACCACCAGCAGTGACAACCGCGTCGTGCGACTGTCCAAGGGCGGCGCGGCCAAGCCGATCCTCACCGGAATTCCCAAGGGCGCCAACGGAAATCGCGGCGCACTGGAATGGTCGACGCCGACGCAGCTGATGATCCTCACCGGTGACGCCGGAAACCCCGGCGCCGCAGCCGATCCCGGCTCGCTCGGCGGCAAGCTGCTTCGCCTCGACTCGCCGTCCGCCGGCGCGAACAATCCACAGGTGGTGGCGTCGGGGATCGGCTCGGTCGGCGACATCTGCCGCGACGGCAAAAACGGCATGTGGGTCACCGACCGCACCGCCGCCGAGGATCGCCTCCAGCATCTGAGCGTCGACGGCGCCCTCAGCGTGTCCTGGACCTGGCCCGACCGGCCCGGCGTCGGCGGCTGCACGGCCACCGGTGACGGTGTCGGCATCGCACTCGGCGAGGGCAAGGCGCTGGCCGCCGTCGCCGCGGACCCCACCACGTTCGCCGTCACCACCGCCCCCACACTGATCGCGCAGGACAAGTACGGCAAGCTCCTCGGCGCCACCGCCAGCGCCGACGGCAGCATCTGGGTCACCACCACCAACAAAACCGACGGCACACCAGGCGAATTCGACGACCGCGTCGTCCGCATCCCACCCCCGCAGGGCGGAGCCGGCGGCCCCGACTAAAGGCACAGATCTCGCACGCACATGGGTAACTCACCGGGTACGGGCGAACCGATCCACTTCCCTTCCGCCGGTCGCCGACGGAAGGGAAGTGGCGCCCAGGTCCGGCCTAAAGACTCGGGGAGGCGGGCGAGCACGCCGCGATGACCAGGTCGCGGACGCGGGCGGCGTCGGCTTGGCCGCGGGTGGCCTTCATGACGTCGCCGACGATCTTGCCCGCGGCCTGTACCTTGCCGGAGCGGATCTTCTCGGCGATGTCGGGGTTGGCGGCGAGGGCCTTCTCGACCTCGGCCTGCAGGGCCGAGTCGTCGCTGACCATGCCGAGGCCCTTGGCCTCGACGATGGCGGCGGGCTCGCCCTCACCGGCGAGAACGAAGTCGACGACCTGCTTGGCGACCTTGTTGTTGACGGTCTTGCTCTCCACCAGCGCGATCACCGCGGCGACCTGGGCCGCGGTGATGGGCAGGTCGGCGAGGGCGATGTCGCGTTCCTTGGCCTTCTCGGTCAGGTAGGCGACCCACCAGGAGCGCGCCTCGTTGGCGGGGGCGCCCGCGTCGACGGTGGCGATGATGAGGTCGAGGGCGCCGGCGTTGACGAGGTCGCGCATGACCTCGTCGGACAGGCCCCACTCGGCCTGGATGCGGGCGCGCACCAGCCACGGGTACTCGGGGATGGTGGAGCGCAGTTCCTCTACCCACTCGGCGGCCGGGGCGACGGGCTCGAGGTCGGGCTCGGGGAAGTAGCGGTAGTCCTCGGCGGTTTCCTTGCGGCGACCGGCGGCGGTGGACCCGTCGGCTTCCTGGAAGTGGCGGGTCTCCTGGATGATCTCGCCACCGGCGGTGAGCACGGCGGCCTGGCGACGCATCTCGTAGCGCACCGCCACCTCGACACTCTTGAGCGAGTTCACGTTCTTGGTCTCGGTGCGGGTGCCGAATTCCTTGGCGCCGATGGGCATCAGGGACACATTGGCGTCGCAGCGCAGCGAGCCCTGCTCCATCTTCACATCGGAGACGTCGAGCGAACGCAGCACCTCGCGCAGCGCGGTGACATACGCGCGAGCGACCTCGGGCGCGCGCTCACCGGCGCCGGTGATGGTCTTGGTGACGATCTCGATCAGCGGCACGCCCGCGCGGTTGAAGTCGAGCAGCGAGTGACTGGCGCCGTGGATGCGTCCGGTCGCGCCGCCGACGTGCAGGGACTTGCCGGTGTCTTCCTCCATGTGCGCGCGCTCGATCTCGACACGGAAGACGGACCCGTCGTCGAGGGTCACGTCGAGGTAGCCCTCGGTGGCGATCGGCTCGTCGTACTGGCTGATCTGGTAGTTCTTCGGCTGATCGGGATAGAAGTAGTTCTTGCGCGCGAACCGGCCCCACGGGGTGATCGAACAGTTCAGCGCGAGACCGATCCGGATGGCCGATTCGATGGCCTTCTCGTTCACCACGGGCAGCGAGCCGGGCAGGCCGAGGCACACCGGGCACACCTGGGTATTGGGTTCGGCACCGAACTCGGTGGGGCAACCGCAGAACATCTTGGTCGCCGTGGACAACTCGACGTGGACCTCCATGCCGAGCACCGGCTCGTACCGGGAGATGACATCGGCGTAATCCATCAACTCGACCGTGGGTGCACTCATGACGCTCAGTCTAGGTAAGCCCGCTGACGCACTCGGCCGGTGGTCCTAGCGGGGCGGGACGCGCTGGGTGAGCCACTCGGTGACATAGGTGAGCACGGCCGGGTCGATGGTCGTCTCGATGGTCGCGTATTCGCTCGGCTTGCCGGTCGCGGTGGGCTGCATCAGGTGGTTGAGGCCGGGAAAGGTGTGCACGGTCGCGTCGGTGGCGGCGAGGTTCTCGCGCATCGGAGGTTCGTTCTGGCCGGCGACGACCTGCTGGTCCTTGTCGCCGAAGAACGCCAGCACCGGCACCCGCAGCGCCCGCAGCGTCGGTTGTGGGTCGTGGGTGATGAACGAGGTCATGTACGGGGTGTTGAATCCGTCGATCACCTCCTGGGGCGCGCGTTCGGCCACCGGTAGGGAGTCGTTGTGTCGCTGGGTGAAGGCCCGCGCGCCCTCGATATCGCCCGCGCGCAGCAGCCTCGACCATTCGGCGACGTAGGCGACCTGCTGGTCGATCTGGTTCTGTGGTGAGCCTGTCGAGGCCATGATCACCTTGTTCTGTTCGATCAGCACATCGGCGCCGGGCACCGAGGGGCCTGCCATCAGGATCGCGAAGGCGATATCGGTGCCGGGCAGCGCGGCGACCATCGGCGCGAGGTAGCCGCCTTCGCTGTGCCCGAACAGCCCCACCCGAGCGGGATCGATCTCGGGGCGGGTGCGCAGGAACGCGACGCCGGCGGCCGCGTCGGCGGCGAGGTCGGGGTAGGTGGCCTCGTCGAGAGTGCCGCCGGTTCCGCCGACGCCACGGTCGTCGGCGCGCAGCACGGCATAGCCCGCGCGAGTGAAGGTGTCGGCGAGCAGCCGGAACGGGCGGTGGCCCATCAGCTCTTCGTCGCGGTCCTGCGGTGCACTGCCCGTGATCAGCAGCATGGCCGGGAACGGGCCCCTGCCTTCGGGCTCGGTGAGCGTGCCCGCGATGGTGATGTCGCCGTTGCGATAGGTGACGTCCTCGGCGCGGTACGGGTACGGCGGTTTCGGGTCCTGCGGTCGGGGCAGGCTCTCGATCTTGCCGCGCCGCAACGTGATCGGAGCCCTCTCCCCGGATTGCACCCAGTGGCCGGTGAGCCGGTCGCCCTCGAGCCTGCCGTGGAAACCCGCATCACCGGGCGCGCCGGGGACGGTGAACTCCACCCGGTCCGGTTCGGTGCGAACATCTTTCAGCGGCGCCGCGTTCACACCCTGCACCGGGATATCGATGGTGGCCGACCCGTCCTCGGCGAAACTCACCCCGATCGCGATCGGCTGCCCCGGCACCTCGATGTCACCGTGCCAGCTGCCGAGCGCCGAGGGGGCCGCCACGTTGTCCGAGGATTCCGAACAACCCGCCACCAGCGCGGCGACGACGAACAGAACCGAAACGATCACTCGACCGGTGCGCATGCGCCCACGGTACCGACGCCCGCCGACAATGCTCGAGAACCCGAGCTCTCGGGGCTCAGCCGAAGAACGCCGATGCCTCGCTGAGTCGTTCCGGCGGAACGCGTTTGAGCTGCTTGGTGGCCTCCGACAGCGGAACCAGCCCGATCGTGGTGCCGTGCAGCGCCACCATCTGACCGAAATGTCCCGCGTGCACCGCCTCGGCCGCGTGCACCCCGAACCGCGTCGCCAGAATCCGGTCGTAGGGCGTGGGACTGCCGCCGCGCTGGATATGGCCGAGCACCGTGGTGCGAACTTCCTTGCCGATGCGGCGTTCGATCTCCGACCCCAACTGCTGGGCGACGCCGGTGAACCGCTCGTGGCCGAACTCGTCGATCCCGCCCTCGCGCAGGGCGAATCCGGAATCGGGCGCGGGATGCGCGCCCTCGGCGACCACGCAGATGAAACTCTTCTCGCCCCGCTGGAAGCGGCTCTTGATCATCGCGCACACCTGCGCCACCTCGAAGGGTTCCTCGGGCACCAGGGTCAGATGCGCGCCTGCGGCGATCCCGGAGTTCAGCGCGATCCAGCCCGCGTGGCGGCCCATCACCTCGACCAGCATCACCCGCTGATGGGATTCGGCGGTGGTGTGCAGGCGGTCGATGGCCTCGGTGGCGATCGACAGCGCGGTGTCGTGACCGAACGTGACGTCGGTGCAGTCGATGTCGTTGTCGATGGTCTTGGGCACACCGACCACCGGCACGCCCTCGTCGGCGAGCCAGCTCGCGGCGGTGAGGGTGCCTTCGCCGCCGATGGGGATCAACGCCTCGATGCCGTTGTCGTCGAGGGTCTGCTGGATCCTGGGCAGACCGGCGCGCAGCACGTCGGGGTTGGTGCGCGCGGTGCCGAGCATCGTGCCGCCCTTGGTGAGCAGGCGGTCGGTGCGATCATCGTTGTGAATGGGAATCTTTCGATTCTCGAGTAGGCCGCGCCAGCCGTCCTCGAAACCGACGATGGCATCGCCGTATCGTCCGTTCGCGGTGCGGACCACAGCCCGGATCACCGCGTTCAGACCTGGACAATCTCCGCCTCCGGTCAAGACTCCGATGCGCATGGCGTCCATCTTGCCGCACCGGACCCGATCAGGGGCAGTGACCTCCGGCCAGCTCGCTCAGGTGTCCCGAGATGAGCGTCGCCATTTTGTCGAGCATGGCCATCCCGTCGTTGAAGGTGCCCGAATCCGGCTGTGCGGCGAACGCGATCGCGATCCGGCCGGTGGGCGAGTCGATCAGACCGAACTGGCGGACCAGGTACTTGCCCGCCGGGTCGGGCCCCCACCCGCCTTTGAACTCGGCACTGCCGAACGCGCCGAGACCCCAGTGCTGGCTCGCGATGATCTGCTGCATCAGCCCGACCACGCGCTCGCTCTGCGGGATGCACGGCAGCTGTGAGGCGAAGCGCACCTGGTCGGCAAGTGTCCATTCGGCCTGTCCGTAGATCGAGGCGTCGGCGCGGGTGCGGGTCTTCGGCACGGCGGTGCGGACGTCGCCGCCCTCGCGCAGCACATTCTCGACCGCTTGAGCCGCGTCGGCACCGCCGCCGAGCGAGGCCCACAGGGTGTCGGCGGCACCGTTGTCCGAGGCGGTGATCGCGGTGGCGGCGTACGACGCGTAGGTGGCGTTGTTGCGCAGGGCCGCGATGGCGAGCGGCACCTTGATCGTCGACCACGCCGGACCGGAGGACCAGTTGCCGAAGGTGACCATCTTCTTGCCACCCACCGGCATGATCGCCAACCCCGCGCTACCACGGGAACTCTGCTGGAAGCTGGTGAAATCGGCGGCCAGGCTGCCCGGCACCGCGATGGAGAAAGTCCCGTTGTCGGCGCCGGGATCGACGACGGCGGCCGGCGTGGTAGTGGCACTGGACCGAGCGGTCTTCGGCACGGTGCCGCAACCCGCGGTGGCGAGCACGGCCACGCCCAGCAACGCCGACAGCGCCACCCGGACACGATGACGTCGTTCATTGTTCATTGTGCGAAGCATGTTCTTTTGAAAACTCCCCCGGGGCGTTCGGTGCTGGCGACCCGTACCGTTACCGTACTGCGACATATGCCGATCGCCCACTCCGAGCACGAACCCTCAGGTCAGACGATGTTCGCCCGAATAGATATTCATCGTCTCGGCACGCAGGAAGCCGACCAGGGTGAGGCCGGACTCGACAGCCACGTCGACGGCCAGCGCACTCGGCGCCGACACCGCCGCCAGGATCGGGATCCCGGCCATCACCGCCTTCTGCGCCAGTTCGAACGACGCGCGACTGCTCACGACCAGCACCAGATCGTGCGCGGGCACCCGATTCTCGCGCACTGCCCAGCCGATCACCTTGTCGACGGCGTTGTGCCTGCCGATGTCCTCACGCAGGGCGAGCAGCGTGCCATCGGTGGTGAACAGGGCCGCCGCGTGCAGGCCACCGGTGGCCTCGAACAACTTCTGGCCTGCGCGGAGCTGTCTCGACAGGTCGGTCAGGACGTCGGTGCCGATCGACCCCGACGCGTGCGGGATCGGGAAGCGGGTGTGGGTGCGCACTTCATCCAGCGCGGTCTTACCGCAGAGGCCGCAGGCGCCGCTGGTGAGGAAATTGCGGGTGTGGATCGGCACCGGTTCACGCAGGCTCAGATCGAGAACGTTGTAGGTGTTGTGGCCGTCGCTGTCGGTGCCCGCGCAGTAGCGCGCGGTGACGATGTCGTCGGCCGAACCGATGATGTCCTCGCCGAACAGGAACCCGTGCACGAGGTCGATATCGTTGCCGGGAGTGCGCATGGTGACGGTGAGCGATCGGCCGTCGACCCGGATCTCGAGCGGCTCCTCGACGGCGAGCGTGTCGGGTCGCTGGATCCGCCCGGCCGGGGACAGCCGGGTCGTCTTGCGCCGTGCGGTAACTCTGCTCATCCCATCACTCTGCTCACTGCGCGGGTTCCGATCGAACGCGGGTCGGGCGATCCGGTGATCGACGCTCGATCGGCGGCGAGCACCGAACCGCCGGGGAACCCCTGCGACGGCGTGGGAGGTGCGGTCAGCCGTCCTGGTCGTCGGCCGCCTTGTTGCGTGCCTTCGCGATCTCGAGCGCCCGCTCGGCGGTGGCCTGGTCCGGGTAGGGGCCCATGCGGTCGCCGTACCAGCACGCCTTGCCCTGTTCGGCCCGGTGGTGCTTGATGCAGTAGTACCACTCGTTGTCGTCAGCCATGCCGACAGTATGCAACGTCGGCCGTACCGGCGTCTCGTAGGCGGGCGAGCTCGCGGTCGTTGTCGGTCAGTAGACGTAGACCACGGCGTTCTCACCGCCGGTGCAGGTGACGAGTTTGCCCTCCGGTGCGCACGTCATCGTGTACGTGCGGCCGGTCACCGGGCTGGCCGCCACCACCGAGCGGGCGCCGGAGCCGCCGCCCGCGTAGGCCTGCCTGACCGCTTCGGCGAAACCACAGCTGGTGACAGTGCTGCCGACGGCGACCTTGCTGTAAGAGCCAGTGGCGGAATCGGATTCACAGGGTTGCGCGCCCGCGGGCAGGGTGACCGCGCCGGCCGAGGTGGTCGGGGCGGCGGTGGTGGCACGCGGGGTGGTGCCCGCGGGCTGACCGGAACCGCCCGGCGCCTGCGAAATCGGTGCGGCCGTCGAGGTCTGGGCGGGTTCGGCGGCCGACATCATGCGCCAACCGACCGCACCCCCGACTGCCAGTACCAGGACGGCGAAGACGCCGGCCAGGACCGGCAGCAGGACCGATCGTCTGCGCCCCGAATCCTGATGCGCCCAGGCCGGATCGGGCCCGTAGGACGGGTCAGGGCCATAGGCGGGCTCGGGCCCGTAGCCGGGATCGTAGGCCGGATCGCGGTAGGCGTGATCGCCGTAGGCACTCGGCGGTTCGTCGTAGTCGGAGTACGCGTTCTCCTGGCCCGCGTACTGCCGGGTCTCGGCCGAGCGCTGCGGGTCGTCGAACGCCGACGGGGCCTGATGCGCGGCGAAAGGCGCTGCGCCGCCACGGTATTGATGGGTCGGCTGGGAGCGCTGCGGATCAGGTTCGCCGTAGTGCTGGGTTGGCGCCGATCGTTGCCTGTCGACGGGGTCGAACTGCTCCGTCGGCGGAGCGTACCGGTTTGGAGAGTCACCGACTCGGTTGTCGACATCGTCATCGAAACGCTCAGCGGGATTGCCGAATCGTTCCCGCTGATCGTCGGGATCGCCACCGAACTGCTGCGTCGGCGGCGCGAAGGCGGCCGGTGCCGCGACCGGGGTGTAGTGCTCGGTGGGCGGACCGAACGCGTCGGCCCTGCCGGAGCCGGCCGCGAATCCGTCTGCCGGTGGGCCGCCGAAAGGCCCCGCGGGACCGGCGAACCGATCCTCTGGCTCGTTCCGGTCCGTACCGAACCGCTGGGTCGGCGCGGCGAAGGGAGCGGACGGGATCGGGTTGGATACGTCGAATTCCGGTGTGGGAACGGGGAATCCAGGGTTGGGGTTCGATTCCTGCGGGTGGTACTGCTCGGTCGGCGGGGTGTACGCGGCCGGGATGGGATGTTCGGTGGAGTAGCGCTGCGTAGGCGCGGCTCGGTGGGGGTCGGACTGGGGCTGGAGGCGGTGCGGGCCGGTGGGCGCCGGGTAGGGAGTGGGCGACGCGGGACGCTGCGGTTGCGGCAGGGGCGCCGACGTTTCCCCCGGCTGGGCGCCGTCGTAGAGGTGCGCGTCGGGGAAGGGGCGCATTCGGGGCAGCCCCTGGTCGGGGGTGTAGGCCGGTGGCGGCTCGGGGGCCTGCGGCTCATCGGCCGACGGGAGGGGGGCGAAATAGGTGTCGGCGGGCCGGATCTCGGCGGGGCCGGTCGGCTGGATCACCGCGGGCATCGAGATCTCCCCGGTGCCCTCGACGGGAACGCGACGGAACCCGGTGGTGTCGTTCGCCCCGGGGCGCGCCTCGGGTGGGCGGATGATCAAGGTGGGCTGGGCGCCCGTCGCGGTCGACTGACTGCGCGAGGTCTCCACGCCGCCGGTCGCGGTCACCGCGCCGATCACCCGGAACTCCCCTGTCGGCGTCGGCACCTGCGCGGCGTCGCCCGGCGCGTCGGCGTCGGGTACGCCCTTGCGAGCGCCACTCGCGGCACCGATGGGCACAGCACTCGCGGGACCGTTCGCGGACCCCGCGGGCACGCCACCCGGCGAACCGAGCGGTCCACCACGCTCGGCGCCGACAGCACCACGTCCCACCCCGGCGGCGAAACCAGTGGCGGCGGCGAAACCGCGCCCCGGCACGGGACCGGGGCGGGGTTGGGTGGCACCGGGCGCGGCGGAGTCCCGCAGCGTCGGACCCGACGGAGAATACGGAGTCACATCATGACCGCCGGGGACCCGGCGGGCACCCGAGTACGACGCGAAAGCGCCCGGGGCGGGCGCAGACACGCCGACTTCCCGCACGGCGGAGGCCAGCGCTCGACGAGCGGCCACGGCCAACGCCCCGGCCGACGCGTAACGATCGGCCGGGTCCTTCGCCATACCGGTGGCGATGACGTCGTCGAGTGCGCCGGGTATCCCGTGCAGTAGCTCGCTCGGCCGCGGTGGGGTCTCCGACAGATGCGCGCGGACCAGCACGCTCATGCTCGCGGCGGGGAAAGGCGAAGCGCCGGTGAGGCATTCGTGCAGGACGCAGGCCAGCGAGTAGACGTCGGCGCGGTGCGAGATCGGGCCGGCGTCGAAGCGTTCGGGCGCCATGTAGATGTAGGAGCCCACCGCCACCCCGGCCTGGGTCACCGCGCTGTCGCCCTCGGTGTGCGCGATGCCGAAGTCGGCAAGGTAGGCGAAATCAGCGGGGGTGACCAAGATGTTGGCGGGCTTCACGTCGCGATGCACCAGCCCACCGGCGTGCGCGGCGTCCAGCGCGGCGGCGATCTGCTCGACGACGGCGACCGCGCGCTCCGGGCTCATCGGTCCGCCTCCGCGCAGCACGGTCCGCAGATCGGATCCGGGCACCAGGCGCATATCGATGAAGAGGACCCCGTCGATCACCCCCCAGTCGTGGATCGGGATGACGTGCGGTTCGGCCAACTTGGCCGCGGCCTGGGATTCCCGGCGGAACCGGACCTGGTACGCCGGGTCCTGCGCCAGCTCCACGGCCAGCAACTTCAGAGCGACCACACGGTCTTTGCCGGTGTCGTAGGCCTCGTAGACCTCGCCCATTCCGCCTTTGCCCAGCATCGACCGCAACTCGTACGGGCCGAATCTGCTCCCCGTCCGTGACCCAGGTGCCTGCACCAGCGTCCGCCTCCCACTTCTGGCAGGTCCGTGGACCTGCTTCTCAGTAGGAAGATTCTCCCGGTGTCACTATGCCGTGGTCAAACGCGAACACGATCGCGGCGGCTCGATCACGCAGGTCGAGCTTGCCGAATATGTGTCCGACGTGGCTTTTCACCGTCACTTCCGAAATGCCGAGCTCGGCGGCGATCTCGCTGTTGACCCGGCCCGCACCGATCAATTCGAGCACTTCGTACTCGCGGGCGGTGAGTTCGCCGAGTCGGCGATCGGTTCGGGTACCGACCGGTTTGACTGTTCGGTACGCCGCGAGCACCCGTCCCGTCACCGAGGGATCGAGCCAGGCGCCACCGCCCGCCACGGTACGGACCGCGCGGATCAGGTCCTCCGCGGGCGAATCCTTGAGCAGGAACCCGGCGGCGCCCGCGCGCAGCGCGCCGGAGAGCAGTTGATCGTCGTCGAAGGTGGTGAGTACCAGCACCGGCGGGGCGTCGGGGCGGGCGCGCAGCAACCGGGTCGCATCGATGCCGCCGACCCGCTTCATCCGCAGATCCATCAGCACCACATCGGGTCGTTGCGCGGCGACGGCGGGCGCGACCTCGTCGCCGTCGGCGCACTCGTTGACGGTGAAGCCGTCACGGCGGCGCAGGATGCGCCGCAATCCCCCGCGCACGAGTTCCTGGTCGTCGACCACGAGCACTGTCACCAGCTGCTCGATCGGCGAAGCGGTTGTCACGTCTCCTCCTGTTTGATCCAGAGCCGACCCGGCAGCATGGCCGAGAGGGCGGCACACGAGCCCGTTCGCAGCGGGAAGCCGACCCGTACGATCCAGCCGCCATCACCGTTACCCGCGGTGATCGTCCCACCGAGCAGTTCGGTGCGTTTGCGCATCCCGCGCAGTCCCATGCCTGCGTCACGGCGCGGCGGCGGACCGAACGGCAGTGGGTTGGCCACGACCAGCGTGGCGGCCTCGGCGGTGACATCGAAACGAACCGTCGCCGGAGCGTCCGGCGCGTGTTTGATGACGTTGGCCAGCGATTCCTGACCGATCCGGTAGAGCGCGTGGCCGATGGCGCCGGAGACGGTGGTCAGTTCGCCGGTGCGCGCGTAGTCCACGGTGAGCCCGGCGCGGCGGAAGTCGCCGACGAGTTCGTCGATATCGGCGGCCCCCGGTTCGGGTGCCAGCTGCGCCGGGCCCGCGTCGAGCATGCCGACCGTGCGTCGGATGTCGGCCATGGCCTGGCGGCCGAGGCGTTCGGCCTCGACGAGCGCCTCCACCGCCTCGGTGACATCGTCGTCGGTTTGCAGCGCGCGGCGGGCAGCGGTGAGGTGCAGCAGGGTGATCGAGAGGGAATGGGCGATCACATCGTGGACTTCGCGGGCGATCCGGCGGCGTTCCTCGTCGGCGGCCTGACCGGAGCGGATCGCGTGATTCTCCCGCTCCTGGTACAGGAATCGCCGCTGGTACTGCAGCATCACCCCGACGAACATGCCGAGCAGGATGCCGATGATGTACATCGGTAGCCCCTGCAGCGGCTGTTCACCCCAGTGCACGTGCCCGGCCACGTCGAACGCGACCAGTTCGAGAATCGCGAGCAGGGCGAATCCGATCGTCCACCCGCGCGAGGCGACCGCGGCCACTTCACCGGCGACGATCACCAGGACGAACGGCGCGAAGTCGGCGCTGACCGGCTGTAACAAGAACAGTGCGCAGGACGCCAGCGCGCTGCCCTTCAGCAGCGCGGGGTGCGGATTCATATGGAAGATCGCGAACAGGGGGATCGGCAGGAACGCGGTGGCCATCGCCACCAGCGGCAACACGCTCGGGAAGTACGCGTGTCGTTGGATCACAGCCGCACCGGTGACCACCAGCAGGGCGAGATCGGCGGCCAGGATCACCGCGGGCGGATAGTCGTAGGGCAGCGATTCGATGCGTTCGCGAACCGTGGTGAGCAACCGCGACACCCCGGCCCTGGCCGCGAACCGCTGCCGCAGGCTCACCTGGCCCGGCGCCTTCGCGGGGATGGCGTGGCTCACATCCATGCGTCAAGGCTAGTCGCCTCGCACCGGGCGAGCATCGTCCCGCGAACGGTACCGATCTCCTACCTGGGTAGGAGAAGAAGACAGGTCCCCGGCACGACGATTCGGCCGATCACCGCCCGTAGCGTTCGATTCACCCGCTCACGGAAGGTGAAGCCCATGACCTGGACCGAACTACACCACCGCACCGAGATCGTGCACACCGTGCTCGCCAGGGCAGCGATCGACCCGAACGACCCGGCGCTGTTCGCCGGTATCGCCGAACTCGACACGCTCTTCGGCGGGGTCGACGGCCTACTGCGGGCCCTGGCCAACCGCTGGGACAATCATCTGCGCGTCAAACTCGAACTGGCCGAGATCGACGGCCGCACTCCGCTGGAGGCCTATCTCGAACTGGCCGCCGAACAACCGGCTCTGCGCGGGCTTCTCGACGCCCACCCGGCGATCGGGCAGACTACCCGCGAACGCGCGCTCGCACGCTGAAACTCGCTGAACTCGAAACTCCCTGGGGGACAAGGTATGTCAGACATAGAATCGCCACAGCAGCCCATGCTGGAGTTGACCGGGGTGGTCAAGCAGTATCGCGTCGGCGATCAGCAGGTCCGCGCGCTCGACGAGGTGAGCATGCGTATCGAAGCAGGCCAGTTCACCTCGATCATCGGGCCGTCGGGTTCGGGCAAGAGCACCCTGCTGCACCTGCTCGGCGCGCTCGATCGGCCCGACGAGGGCTCGATTCGGTTCCGCGGCACCGAGATCGGCGGTCTCGATGAAGACCGGCAAGCCGCGTTCCGGCTCGAGCAGGTCGGCTTCATCTTCCAGTTCTTCAATCTGCTGCCGACGCTGTCGGCGTGGGAGAACGTCGCTGTGCCGAAGCTGTTGGACGGCACGGGGTTACGCAAGGCCAAGCCGCGCGCGCTGGAACTACTCGACCTCGTCGGCCTCGCCGATCGCGCCCAGCACCGGCCCGCGGAGCTCTCGGGTGGGCAGATGCAGCGCGTGGCGGTGGCCAGGGCGCTGATCATGGATCCGCCGCTGATCCTGGCCGACGAACCGACCGGAAATCTCGACTCCAAGACCGGCGCCGCGATTCTCGCGCTGCTGGGTGACATCACCGCGCGCGGCAATTCGGTGGTGATGGTCACGCACGACATGAGTTCGGTCGACTACTGCGATCGGGTGATCACCCTGCGCGACGGACGGATCGGCGCGGACGAGCTCGTCGGCTCGCGGGTCGACGCATGATCGCCGCCGCCATCGATCGCTTGCGGCTGTTCAACTTCGGTGAACTACTGCGCCATCCCGGCCGCACCCTGATGTCGGGGGCGGTGATGGGTGTCTCGGCCGCGCTGATCGTGGCGGTGCTGAGCATCTCCGGGTCGGTCACCGGGTCGGTCGACAAGCTCACCAAGGGCCTGGCGGGCACGGCCGAACTCGAGATCACCGGTATCACCGACGCGGGCTTCGAACAGTCGCTGCTGCCCCGGATCGCCGCGACGCCCGGGGTCGCGACAGCGGTACCGATGCTGCGCGGGACCCTGGGCGCGGGCCCCGACCGGGCGCTGCTGATCGGCGCCGATCAGACGATCGGGGCGCTCGGCAGCGATCTGGCCGGGCCGATGTCGCAGTACACCACCAAGCTGCTCGGGACCGAGCGCGGCGTGCTGGTCGGCGCGGCCATGGGCCTGCGCGAGGGCGACCCGGTGCCGATCGGGGCGGGCACGGCGAAGGTGGCCGCGGTCCTGAACTCCGAGGCGACCGACCGCCTCAACGGCGGCCACGTGGTGGCGGGTCCGCTGCCGCTGATCCAATTGCTCACCGACCGGGTCGGCAAGCTCGATTCGGTCCAGATCGTGGTGAAACCCGGCACCGATGTGGCCACGCTACGCAGCGCGCTCACCGAGGCGGTGGACGGGCGCGCCGTGGTGGCCGAGCCGAGTCTGCGCACCGCGCAAGCCAGTGGCGCGATCCAGATCATGCGGTATTCCACCCTGATGTCGTCGGCGGCGGCGCTGATCGTGTCGGCCTTCCTGATCTACAACGCGATGAGTATGGCGGTGGCCCAACGCAGGACGACGCTGTCGCTGTTGCGGGCGATCGGCGGTAAGCGGGCCCCGATGGTGCGTGATCTGCTCGTCGAGGCCGCGCTGCTCGGGCTGATCGGCGGGGCGATCGGCGCGGGGATCGGTGCGCTGATGGGACGGTTCGCGATCGACAGGCTGCCTGCCGCGATCGTGCAATCGGTCGAGGCGCGCACCGAGTTCCAGGTGCCGAACTACGCGATTCCCGTCGCGATCACCGCATGTGTGGTGGCGACGGTGCTGGCGGCGTCGATCGCGGCCAGGCAGGTGTACAAGGTCGCCCCCGTCGAGGCGTTGGCGCCGGTGGAGGCCAGTGATGCCGCGGCGACCAGCACGGTGCTGCGCTGGGTCGCCCTGGCCGCGGGTGTACTCCTCGGTGCGGTGGCGGTGGTCATCGCGTTCCTCGACCTCGGGCGCCTGTCGCTGGGCGCGATCACGACATCGTTCACCGCGACCGTGTTCCTGTGTTTCGCCGCGACGGGACCGATCGTGCGCGGATCGGCGGCGATAGCGCGCTGGTTCGGTGCGCCGGGCGCACTCGGAGCGACGACGCTGGAACGCGCACCGCGCCGGGTGTGGGCCACCGCGATGACGGTGATGATCGGCGTCGCGGCTGTGGTCGCGCTCGGCGGGGCGTCGGGCAATATGGTGACGTCGGCGACCGATTCCTTCCAAAGCCTCGGCGACACAGATCTTTACGTGAGTCCGAGCCCTGCCGAACAGTTCCCGACCGGACCCGTCCTGCCCGACGGACTGGCCGCGCGGGTCGCGAACGTACCGGGCGTCGAGCGGGTGAGCCCCGCGCAGATGGCCTTCGCGACCCTCGGCAGCGGCCGGGTGATGTTGCAGGGCTACCCGCCGAGCACGTCCGATACCCGTCTCGGCGCGGTGGACCGAGCGGTGATCGACCGGATGGAGCGGCGCGAAGGTGTTGTCATCACCCGTGATGTAGCGCGCTCGCTCTCGCTGACCGCAGGCGACGAGATCACCATGCCGACTCCGTCTGGTGATCGGAAAACATCTGTGCTGCAAGTGATTCCGTACTTCACCGCTGTTTCCGGCGTGGTGATGATGAACCTCGACCAGATGCGGGAGTGGTATCAGCGACCCGGCGAGACGATTCTGTCGATTCACTACGCGCCCGGCGCGGATCCCGACGCGGTGCGGGCCGCGGTCCGCGCGATGGTCCCCCAGGAAATGCATGTCGACACCGGCGCCGCCATGGTCGACGCGATCTCCTCGAGCGTCCAGCAGGGCGCGGCGATGAGCAACATGATCCTGTGGATCGTGGTCCTGGTGGCGACGGTGGCGTTGCTCAACACCCTGATGCTGTCGGTGCTGGAGCGACGCAGGGAGCTGGGGGTGCTGCGCGCCATGGGCACCAACCGCAAGTTCCTCCTGCGCTCGGTGCTGGCCGAAGCCGCGGGCATCGGATTCATCGGCGCGGCGATCGGTCTCGTCGTCGGCATCGCGGTGCAGTATCTGGCCACCGTGGCGATCGGCCATGCGATGACCATCGACATCGTCTACCGCCCGAGCCCGTTGATCGCGGTCTACGGCGCGGTGGCTCTCGGCCTGGCACTGCTCGGCTCGATCCCGCCCGCCCTGCGCGCGGCGCGGATGCCGATCGTGGCCGCGCTGGCCGTGGACTGAGCTTATCGGCGCGGTATCGAGCGGGCACCGCCGATACCGCGCCGACAGACGGCCGACCGGCTGAACGGTTCCAGTGTGCGAAGCCAGGGTCTCGCGTCGGAGCGGGCGGGTCCGCGGCCTGCGATCAGAGGGGTACTTCGTTCCACCACGCGATGACCTCGTCCTGCGCGGAGGGGCGGGTGGCTCCGCCGGTGCCGCTGCTGCCCCGGCGACTCACCACGACAAGGTAGTTCGCGCGAGCGGAGTCGCCGGGGAAACTCAGCACCTGGTGCGCGGTCTGGATACGGACGCTCGCCGGATCCGGAATCACCCACCGCTGCAGTGAGAACGGCACTTCGTCCTTGTTTCCCGCGTAGCGCACCGTCGCGGGCAGCGCCTCCAACACCGACCGCGCCTGGCTCACGTTCGCGTACTCGAGCACCAGGTAGCTCACCGCGCCCATCTGGTTGTCGAGCCCCTCGCACTGCCACCCGGTAGCGATGGGGGTCCACTGCAGCGCGGGCTCCTTCCACGCCAGCTCGCTGACATTGCGCACCCCCAGACACCGCGCTCCTCGATAGCCCACCCCGTCACTCATCTGACCCTGCGGAACCAAGGTCGGAAAGACCCGTCGGCTGTCCGCGAACGAATCCGCCACCTCCGCAATCGAATCCGACGGCCCGCTCGCGCCGTTCTCGGCGTCGAGATCGTCGCCGTCGCCCGGCAGAACCACCACCACCACCAACGCGACAACCAACGCCACCAGCACCAGCACCAGTGCCACCAGCACCACCCACCCGAACCGCTGCATGCCCGACACCCGCCGAGGCACCGGCCAATGCCCCCGATGCGGCCCCATCCACGGCCCCCGCGGCCCCGGCCGCACCGCTGCGTGCTGCTGACCAGCACCACCCGGCACGACCGGGCCACCCACCTGCCCAAGCGCCCCCGGCTGCCCCGCAGCGCCCGGTTGGCCCGCAGCGCCCGACTGCCCGGCCTCTACCGGTGCCACCACGCTGCCCGGTCGACCCGCGCCGCCCGGCTGCGCCACCACGCTCGGCTGCCCCAAGCTGCCCTGTGCCCCCGCGCCGCCCGGCTGTCCTGCATCCCTCGCCTGCCCAGCACCGCCCTGTCCCGAAGTACTCGGCTGCTCCGTATTGCTCTGTGCCGCACTGCTGCTCCGTGCCGCGCTGCCGGGCAGTCCCGGCCGGCCGGACTGCCCTGCGGCCCCGTCCGCCTCCACTGGTCCGGGGGCGGCGGACGAAGTTCCAGGGATCGACGTCACCTCGGTCAGGGCCGCCGCGTTCACCGCGTCGAGCTCGCCCGCATCACGCATCGACACCACATCGGTTGCCGCGGTTGCCGATACCTCGTCGGCATCCTCACCGCCGGACACCGATGCGCTGCCCGATCGGACCGCCGACGATGGCGATTTGTCGAGAGATACTGCCGCCGCCACCGCTTCGGCCGGTTCCGGCGTGGGTCGCCGCACGCCGGCCGACGGCGACACCGCAGCCGGCGCGGCGACCGCGGACAAAGCGGCCGACACCGACGCCGCCCCCGGAGTACCGGAAGCACCAGGGGAACCGGGCGCACCAGCAGCACCAGGCACACCGGGGGCGGCTTGCCGCGCATTCGGCTGTGCTGCAACGGGACCGGCTGCCGGACGCTGGACGACCGGAGGCACTTCGGCGGGTGCCATCGCACCGCCGGGCCCCACCGGTCGCTGGGCGGCGGGCGGGACCGCTCCGAACGGTACCGAGGGCGGTTGCCAATGGGGTGGTGGCGCAGGCTGTACGGGCGGGCCCTGGTACCCGGGCTGTGCCATACCGGGCTGCGCGAAGGGCGCGGCAGTTCCCTGCTGCGGGGCGGGCGGGTAGAAACCCGGCGCGGGGCTCGCGGGGGTACGGGGTAGGACCGGCGGGGTCTTGGAGGTCAGCGCCTGGCGGGCCGCCTTGGCGAACGCGGTGCACGAATCGAACCGTGCGGCAGGGTGTTTCGCCATCGCGGCGGCGAGGACAGCGTCCATGATCGGCGGCAGACCCGCACGGCGCAGCGCCAGGGGCGGCGGCGGGGCGTAGAGGGTGCCGCGGATGATCTCGTTCGGGTCGGCGGAATCGAAGGGCGCGAGCCCGGTGAACAACCAGTACAGCGAACAGGCCAGCGAGTACTGGTCGGAGCGGTGGTCGAGTTCGCCGCCCGTCATCTGTTCCGGCGACGCGTAAGCCAGTGTCGCGGTGAACATTCCCTGCTGGGTGAGGTGGGTGGAGTCGGCACGCAGGCGGGCGATGCCGAAGTCGGTGAGGAAGACCCGCTCGCCCTGGCCGCCGGTGGACCGGGCCAGCAGGATATTGGCGGGCTTCACATCTCGGTGCAGCACTCCCCTGCCGTGCGCGTAGTCCAGTGCGTCGGCCACCCCCTCGATGATCTGCACGGCCCGCTCGGGCGGCAGCGCCATGGGGTCGACCGTCGCGGCGTCGATCCCGTCGACGTACTGCATGCTGATCCAGAGCTGTTCGCCCTCGGTCCCCCGGTCGAAGACCGTGACGATGCCGGGGTGGTCGAGCCCGGCGGCGAGATCGGCCTCCCGTTCGAACCGCGCACGGACGCGCTCGTCGGCGAACAGATCCCGGTTGAGCAGCTTGAGCGCCGTCAGCCGGTCCAGGCGCGGATGCCGGGCCAGATACACCGTGCCCATGCCGCCCTGACCCAGCATCGCCTCGATGGTGAACCCCGCGAACACCTCACCGATGTCGTGCACAACGACCCCCTTTCGACCGTGTGACCACGTTTATTCGAATTCTCACCGAAAATCGGTGAAACTGGCTAACGGTCGTCCGGGCGTAACCGGACGCACTCGACGAGAAGTTTGCACCGCCGGAGCACACGCGAGGGGTGGTGGGGAGGATTCGGTGGTGAAGTCGACCGGAACGGCGGTTGCCTGTCGCAGGTTGCTGCTCGGTGGAGTGCTGGCGGCAGCCACACTGTCCACCTCGTGTGCCATGCCGGGCACGCCTACGGCGGTGAGCGCTCCCACGGTCACCGTCAACAGCAAAGACGCCTGGCATCCGGGTCTGTCCATCGGACTGCCCGATTCGCTGGCCGCGGAGTTCACCCTCCTGCAGTCGAAACTGCAGGGACAGGTGGGCATGGCCCTGATGCCGGTCGGCGGCGATCGGATGACGATCTACGGCGACTGGACCACCGGCATCGCCTGGTCCACGATCAAGATCCCGCTCGCGGTCGCCGCGTTGCGCCACGACTCCGACCAGTCGATCTTCGACATGGTGGAGGCCGCGATCACGGTATCGGACAACGACGCCGCCGAGGGCCTGTGGGAATCCCTCGGTGACGCGCCGGAGGCCGCCTTCGCCGTCCAACAGGTCCTCGACGAGGCGGGCGACACGGCCACCGGAAAATCGGGCGCGCGCACCGAACTCGATGGCACGTCGTTCGGTGGCACCGAGTGGTCGCTGGCCAACCAGGTGCGGTTCGCGTCGCGGCTGCCGTGCCTGCCGCAGGCCGAGGTCGTCACCTCGCTGATGGGTGAGATCACCGAGGAGCAGGGGTGGGGTCTGGGCCTGCTCGACAACACCGAGTTCAAAGGCGGCTGGGGTCCCGACGATGTCACCGGGGTCTACACCGTGCGCCAGTTCGGGCTGGTGCCCGTCGGCAGTGGTCAGCTCGCCGTAGCCCTTGCGGCACAGGCTGATTCGGGCTCTTTCGACGACACCACCGCGCTGCTCGACCGCATGGCGCTGCTGCTCGCCCGCCACCTGCAGAACCTGCGCGGCGGCGTCTGCCCGGGCTGAGCGCGCCGGCTCAGCCGGGTACGACCAGGCCCGATTCATACGCCAGGACCACCGCCTGGGCGCGGTCGCGCAGCCCGAGCTTCGAGAAGACCTTGGAGACATGGGTTTTCACGGTCTGCTCGGCCACGAACAGCGCGGCGGCGATCTCGGTGTTCGACAAGCCCTTGGCCACCAGTTCCAGCACCTCGCGTTCGCGCGGCGTGAGTGTGCCGAGCGCGGGCGCCGGTGCGGCGCGCACCGTATTGCGTCGGCGGGTGACGTCGGCGATGAGCCTGCGGGTGATCGTGGGGGCGAGCAGCGCCTCGCCGTCGGCGACCACCCGCACCGCGCGCACCAGTTCCTCGGCGGGCGCGTCTTTGAGCAGGAACCCGCTCGCGCCGATACTCAGTGCCTCGTAGACGTAATCGTCGATGTCGAAGGTGGTGAGCATGAGCACCCGCACCGGCGGATCGAAATTCGCGGTGAGGATCGCGCGGGCGGCGTCGAGGCCGTTCATCTGCGGCATCCGCACATCCATGAGCACGACGTCGGGACGCAGCCGCTTGGCCTCGGCCACCGCCACTTTGCCGTCGGGTGCGTCGCCGACGACGCTGATATCGGTCTGCGCCCCCAGCAGGGCACCGAAACCCTGGCGCACCATCGCCTGGTCGTCGGCGATCAACACGGTTATAGCCACCCAACCACCTTAGTGGGTGGGCAGTTTCACCGAGACCTCGAATCCGCCGCTGAGTGTGGACCCCGCGTGGAGTTCACCGCCGACCGCGACAACGCGGGCGCGCATGCCGTCGATGCCGTGCCCCCCACCCGCACCGGGTTGGGAGACCGTGGCGGTCGCGGCGTTGTGCACGCTCACCCTGACCTCGCCGGGGTCGACCGCCACCGCGACGTGTACCGCGGCGCCCGGAGCGTGGCGAGCGCAGTTGGCCATCGACTCCTGCACCACCCGATACACGACCAGCCCGGTCGTTTCCGGCACCGATGCCAGGTCGCCGGTCACCGTCCAGTCGACGGGCAGACCGGCACGCAGGGCCGACGCGCACAGGGTCGGCACGTCCGAGGCGCGCGGCTGCGGGGCGTGCTCGGGCAGTTGGCCATCACTGCGCAACACCCCCAGCAGGCCCCGGATCTCATTGAGCGCGGTGCGGGCGGTGGCGCCGATGGACTCGAATTCGGCGCGCGAGGCCGGGTCGAGATCGGTGATCCGGTACGGCGCGGTCTGCGCCTGCACCACCACCATCGACATGTGATGGGCGACCACATCGTGCAGGTCACGGGCGATGCGCGCCTTCTCCTCGAGGATCGCTCGTCGCGCGCGCTCGAGCTCGGTTACCTCTTCCTGCCGCTCGAGTTTGCGCCGCGAGGCCAGCAGGATTCGCACGAGATAGCCGAACAGGGCCAGTGCGCCGAACCCCATCACCCAGCCCCACAGCGGACCGCTCTGCGAGCCGGGCATCGTGGTGGCGAACAGCATCGAGGTGGCCGCCCAGGCGACGACCACGATCGGCGCCGCGGCGCGCAGCGCCACCGCGAACAACAGCACGAACAGCACGATGATGTGCACGACCTGGAAGGGCAGATCGTTGTCCACGGCCGGCTGCATGGCGATCGAGAACAGCAGCGCGGCTCCGGCGGAGATGGCCCACCCCAACGCCGGGTTGACCCGCACGAACAGGATCGGGAAGGCCGCCAGCGCCGACAGCAGCGGCGCGGCGGCCGGCGAGACGTCGTGAGTGACGAACAGGGTCGGCCACGCGACGCTGTACAAAATCAGCGCGACCAGCACCGTTGCGAAATCGAACCAGGTGCGCGCTGGTATTCGTCGCGCGGCGGGGCGTCGTGGTGCGGTCATGACTGTGAGCCTACGAAGCGTCCGGTCAGCGGACCTCATACCCACGGACCGAATACGACCCCCTACCCTGGTGTGACCCCGGCGCCGGGGATGCCACCCGCGCGCCCCGATGAACAAGTCCGTAGCGGGATGCCCGCCGCGCGACCCGCTTCTTACTGTCGGAGGCCATGAACACCCCGCTTCGCCCGGTACCCGCCGCTGCTCGCGCCCGTACCGAGGATTCCGCCGCCTCCGCGCCATCGCCCGCTCCCGCGCAGCACCGCCGTCGTAGCGGTGTCGCGCTGTGCACCGCCGGGCTGGCGATGGCCGCCGCCGTGGTCATGTCGGCGCCGGGCGCCATGGGCGGCACCACCCCGGCCACGACCGAGAACGTCGCGGCCGCCGCCGCGGTGCGCGCGCTCGTCGACGACAGCCCGGACGCCACCTCGCTCATCCCCCGCGATTTCGGTTACAAGTTCGGTTACGACCCCGTCCAGGTGGACGGCCTGCTGGTGAACCCGAACGGCGACTGTTCCTCACCGGTCACCCTGCCCCCCGAGTTCGAGTCGGCGTGCAAGGCGCACGACCTGGGCTACGACGTGCTGCGCTACGCCGAGCGGGTCGACGAACCCCTCGGCGGGTGGGCGCGACGCTCGGTGGACGCGGCACTGAACCGGCGCATCCACGCGGCCTGTCAGCTACGCGACGACGAGTTCTCCCGGGCTCGCTGCGGCGTGATGGCCGATATCGCGTTCACCGCCGTGGACGTGAACTCGCGACGCCAGGAGTACGGCGCACCGGTGGTCGAGAACGTCTTCGCCCGGACCGACCCGGCCGACCGCCCCAACCTCTGGCCGCTCGCGCGTACCGTCCTCGGTCTGTTCGCGGTGACAGCGGCCTCGGCGGTGATCATCGACGCGCTGCGCAAGTTCCGCAGGCGCTTCGTGTGATGCGGTTGCCGAAAACTAGAACATGTCCTAGTTTTCACGCATGTCTCTAGTCATCGACGAAACGATCGAGATCGACGCCCCCGCTGCCAAGGTATGGGAAGTGCTCACGGATTTCGAGCGCTACGGCGAATGGAACACCTTCTGCTACGAGGCGTCGAGCACGCTGGAACCGGGCTCGGCCATCGATATGCGGGTGCAGCTGGGCAGCAACCGCCGTCCGCAGCAGGAATGGATCCGCACCCATACCCCGGGCGTCGAGTTCAGCTACGCGATGAAGCCGCTGCCGCTGGGCGCACTGCACAGCCTGCGCTCGCACACCGTCGTCCCCCTCGGCCCCGACCGGTGCCGCTACGAGTCCCGGTTCACCCTCGCGGGCTGGCTGAGTCCCGTGGTGACGGTGGCGCTCGGCAAGCATCTGCGGGCCGGCTTCACCGCGATGACAGCGGGCGTCGGCCGACGCGCGGTGGCGTAGACACCGCACGACGACCACACAAGGGGCGCACCGGATTCTTTCGAACCGGTGCGCCCCTTGTGTGAACTTTCTCAGACCCCGCTCGGAATCGGCAGCGCGCCCCGCGCCACCTCGTAGGCCGCGCCCACCCGGTACAGACGGTCGTCGGCCAGCGCGGGCGCCATGATCTGCAGACCCACCGGCAGGTTGTCGTCGGCCGACAGACCCGACGGCACCGACATGCCGGGGTGGCCCGCCAGGTTGGTCGGCAGGGTGCACAGGTCCGACAGGTACATGGCCAGCGGGTCGTCGACCTTCTCGCCCAGCTTCCACGGGGTGAACGGGCTGGTCGGCGAGACGAGCACGTCGACCTGCTCGTAGGCGGCGTCGAAGTCGCGCGCGATCATCGTGCGAACCTTGAGCGCCTGGCCGTAGTAGGCGTCGTAGTAGCCCGCCGACAGCGCGTAGGTACCGATCATGATGCGGCGCTTGACCTCCGGGCCGAAACCGGCCTCACGGGTCAGCGACATCACCTGGTCGGCGCTGTGGCTGCCATCGTCACCGACGCGCAGGCCGTAGCGCATGGCGTCGAAGCGCGCCAGGTTCGACGACACCTCCGACGGCATCACCAGGTAGTAGGAGGACAGCGCGTACTCGAAGCTCGGGCACGACACCTCGATCACCTCGGCGCCCAGTTCCTTCAGCACGGCGACAGCGGCGTCGAAGGAGGCCAGGACACCGGATTGGTAACTGTCGGAGTGCAATTCGCGCACCACGCCGACGCGCACGCCGGTCAGGTCACCGTTGGCGCCCTGCTTCGCGGCGGCGACCACCGGCGCCACCGCGACATCGCGCGAGGTGGAGTCGCGCGGGTCGTGCCCGGCGATCACCTCGTGCAGCAGCGCGGTGTCGAGCACGGTGCGACCACACGGACCACCCTGATCCAGCGACGACGCGCACGCGATCAGGCCGTAGCGCGAGACGGTGCCGTAGGTGGGTTTCACGCCGACCGTCGCGGTGACCGCGGCGGGCTGACGAATCGAGCCGCCGGTATCGGTGCCGATCGCCAGGGGCGCCTGGAACGAGGCCAGCGCCGCCGCCGAACCGCCACCGGAACCACCGGGGATGCGGGTGGTGTCCCACGGGTTGCGGGTGGGGCCGTAGGCGGAGTTCTCGGTGGAGGAGCCCATCGCGAACTCGTCCATGTTGGTCTTGCCCAAAATCGGGATGCCCGCGGCGCGCAACCGCGCGGTGACCGTCGCGTCGTAGGGCGACATCCAGCCCTCGAGAATCTTCGAGGCGCAGGTGGTCGGCATATCGGTGGTGGTGAAAACGTCCTTGAGCGCCAACGGAACTCCCGCCAGCGACGAGGCGGGCGTCTCGCCGGCGGCGAGCGCGGCGTCGACCACGGCGGCCGTGGCCAGGGCACGCTCGCCCGCCACGTGCAGGAAGGCGTTGAGCTCACCGTCGACCTTGCCGATGCGATCCAGGTGCGCCTGGGTGACCTCGGTGGAGGACACCTCGCCACCGTGGATCTTGCTCGCCAGCTCGGCGGCCGACAGCTGGGTCAACTCACTCATTCGCCCTCTCCCAGGATCTGCGGGACCAGGAAACGCTGTTCTTCCACGGCGGGCGCCTGGTCCAGCGCCTGCTCGGGGGTGAGGCCGGGCGTGACCACATCGGGCCTGGTCACATTGGTCGCCGGATTCGGCGACGCGGTGGCGGGGACATCGGCGGCGACCTCGGTGATGGTCTGCACGTGGCTGAGGATCGAATCCAGCTGACCGGCGAACTGGTCGAGTTCGGCGTCGGTCAACGCCAGCCGGGACAGCCGGGCGAGGTGAGCGACCTCGTCGCGGGAGATTGCGGGCACCGCGGGACCCCTTTCGGCTTCGGTGGGCAGTATCGGTACAGCCTAATGGGCCCCCACACCACCCCTCGCCACGCACCCGCCTCGCACGAAAGTTCGCGCATGTCGGGCCGATGGGGTCATACTTCGGGTCGAGAACCCGCGTCCAGGGGTGTAAGTATTGCTTCACCGGGTATTCGTCTCGAACAACCCCGGCCGGCATGGAAAGGAACGCACGTGTCATACCTGCTCCGCGTGCAACTTCCGGATCGACCGGGAAGCCTCGGCTCCCTCGCACTCGCCCTCGGCGGGGTCGGCGCGGACATTCTCTCGCTCGATGTCGTGGAACGCGGCGCCGGCTTCGCGATCGACGATCTGGTCGTCGAAGTCCCCACCGGCGCACTGCCCGACACCCTCATCACCGCCGCGGAATCGGTGCGCGATGTGAGCGTCGACTCCATTCGCCCGTACTCCGGCGTGCTCGACACCCACCGCGAGCTCGAACTGATCGACCAGGTCGCCAGCGCTCGCGACGACCGCCTGCAGGTCCTCGTCGACGGCTGCCCTCGGGTGCTGCGCGTGGGCTGGTCCACCATCATCGGCCTCGGTCCGGCGGGCGCCCACCGCATCGTCGGCAGCCCGAGCGCCCCTGAGACACAAGCGGGTTCGGCCCCGTGGATGCCCATCGAGAAGCCGATGTGGCTCGACGGCGAGGCCGACTGGGTGCCCGACATCTGGCGCGACATGGACACCAAGCTCGCCGCCGCCCCGCTGGGCAACACCGGCAGGGCACTGCTGCTCGGCCGCCCCGGCGGACCTGACTTCCGTCCGTCGGAAGTGGCGCGCCTGGGCTACCTCGCCGGCATCGTCGCCACCGTGCTGAACTGATCGGTCAGCGCAGCGCCAGTCGCATCACGAACAGCTGTAGTCCGTCGTGGGTGGCCCAGTCACGTTCGGGGACACCGACGAAGCCGAGCCGTTCGTAGATCCGGTGCGCGTCGACCATCGAGAACATGGTGGTGAGCGCGACCGCGTCGAAGTCGCCCGACCTCGCCGCGTCGACGACGGCGCGAACCAGCGCGGTGCCGACACCGAGTCCGCGAGCCCGCTTCGACACCGCGAGCATCCGGAACTCGAGTTCGCCGGGCCGAGCGATCTCCGCGAAGGGCGTGCCGGGCTTCGCGACCGTGAGCGAGCCGACGACCGCGCCGTCGTGCACGGCGACGAGCACCTCGGCCTCGGCCGCCCGATGCGCGACGTCGGCGAGTTCGCGCACGTAATCGTCCCCGTCGGAGACATAGCCCTCGCCCACGTACACCTCGACGGTCAGCGCGGCGACCGCGTCGTATTCGGCGGGGCGGGCGGTGCGGATCAGGAGTCCGGCGGTCGGGTGGTCAGTACCGTGCATCCCGGAATGATCCCATTCGGACGCTTGTGAGCCCCGACTCACCCATGCCCGGACCGGTGCGCCTCGCTCACGAGCCGAGATAGGGACGCAGGCCGGGGTGATCGGCGTGCCAGTCGTCGGGGTTGTGCGGTGGGTAGGCGACGGCGAGGTGGTCGCCGGGAGCGGGCCAGTGCGCGGCGTCCCAGGCGAAGCGGCGGTAGACGACCTTGCCGGTGATCGACGGGCCGGTGACGGTGCCGGTGATCGTCACGTAGTGCTCACCGGTCATCGCGGGCAGCGGGCTGACACCGGTCACATACAGCGACCCGTGTTCGAGGTTCGCCCTCCCCCGGCCGCTCCGTCCGGAGACGACGGCTGCGATCGTCACCATCAGCATCGTCACCAGCGCAACCGCCATCACCACTTCGAGCATGCGCCCATGCTATGCCCCGCTCACCACGGCGTGAGTTCGCTGGCCCCCCGTGCACGGCGCACCTGCCAGACCGCCGTACGGGTGCGCTGGGAGCGCCCGTTGCCCCGGTCGATCAGCGCTCGATCGGCGGTGGTGTAGATCAGTTGCGCGCCACGGGAATTGGTCTCCGGGTTCTGGAACAGCTGCACGAGGCGGTCGGTCTCCTCGACCGGCAGGCCGACACCGAGATCGTCGACCGCGAGCACCTGACCGGTGTCGAGGGCTTCCAGCATGGCGGGCAGCACGCGCAGCAGCGACCGGGTCGCGGTGGATTCGTCGGCCAGTTCGAACGGGACGTCGATACCCTCGTGCACCAGGCTCAGCGCCGCGCCGCGCCGGTCGACCATGCGCCGGTACAGCGCGTCCCGCGCCGCGCGGACGGTGCTCAGCTCGCGTTCCACCAGAATCTGCTCGGGATGGTCGAGATGACCTGCCAGCACGGCGATTTCGGCATCCATATCACGCAGGTAGTCCGCATACATCGGATCGTGTGCGGCGACGAGCAGATCCTCGATCCCGAGGTCGGCGGTGCGCAGCAGCATCAGCAGACGCGCGGCGTTGTCGGGCGAGCGGGAGATGTGGCTGCCGAGGTCGTGTGCGAGCGCATCTGTATCGATATCACCTTGCTGCACAGCCAGATTCGCCGCGAACCACCGATAGGCGGGCACGAGCGCCTCGGCGTAGAGCTGCCCGGCCAGACTCAACAGCAGCGCGTTCGGCCGCAGCAGCGGCGCCAACGCCGACACCCCGTACCGAGCCGCCTCGAACATCGGCCCGATCTTCACCTCGTCACCACGGCGTTCGAACACGATCCGCTTGCGCGAGCGCGGATGGGTGTACAACCACTCCGCGACCACATCGGCGTTGTCGAGCCGGAACCCATAGGTATAAGGCACACCCTCGGCGACGAACCCTGCGACGAATTCCGTTGGGCGATCAGCGAATCCGAGATGCGGTCGACGCACCGGGCCGGCGTACGGGTCCCACCCGCTCACCGAATTCAGGACCGCGTCGCGCATCTGCGCGAGCGCGTCGATCACACTGGTCTTGCCCGCAGCAGCCACCCCGTACACCGCGGTCACCGGCACCGCCAACGGCCCACCCGCCCCCTTGGCGAGCCGCAACTGCTGAGCCTCCGCCAGCGATCCGTGATTGGTCACCTGAAAACTGCGCAGCAAGGGTCCGCCTCTCCGAGATTCCTGGCAAGACTAGGGGACGCGGGGGCTCGTCGACGCGGCAGCCTGATCTGCCTCGCCGCGATCTCGCCGGGCCGAGGCGGCAGCCTCGCCTGCCCGGTGCGCCGTGGCGAGGGCACCTATCCCAGGCGGGTTCGGTTCGGACACACTAAGGTGCTGGACACTGCGGCTGGTTCGTCGCGGATTCAGCGGTCGGCGATGAGGATGGGTGGCGCGTGATGGCGGTTCGGGTAGTTGTTCGCGGAGTTGTCGTCGCCGCCGTCACGGCGGGAACGCTCGTTCCCGCGGCGCTGATCAGCGCGCCCAGTGCGCTGGCTGATCCCTGCCCGAACGGCACCGCGCGCGTGTTCCTGGGGAACTCGACCAACTCGTGTCAGGGTGCGGGGACGGTGTCCTACACCGACGCTCCGGTCTCGAAGGTGTGCTCGATGACCAGCACCGATGTGACGGTCGAGATCCAGACCAACATCAAGAAGCGACCGCTGCGTACCCAGGAACTCAGCAACGGGCAGTGCGCGACCTTCGATATGAAGACCCAGATCGGCAATACGGTCACCGTTACCCCGAACTGACGCCGACCGGCTGTTCGCGTCTACTCGACCTGATCCTCGGTCGGTGCGGCCCGGACCGCGTCGGGGCCACCGTCCAGGAGCTGTCGGAAGCCGTCTTCGTCGAGGATCTGGACGCCGAGTTCCTCCGCCTTGGCCGCCTTCGAACCGGGCGCCTCACCGATCACCACGAACGCGGTCTTCTTCGACACCGAGCCCGCCGCCTTGCCGCCGCGAACGAGGATCGCCTCCTTCGCGCCATCGCGCGTGAAAGTCTGTAGGGAACCGGTGACGACGATCGACAGGCCCTCGAGGTTGCGTTCGATGGACTCGTCGCGCTCGTCTTCCATCCGTACACCGGCCGCCCGCCACTTGTCCACGATCGCTCGATGCCAGTCGACGGTGAACCATTCCACGACCGCGGCGGCGATGGTTGGTCCGACACCGTCGGTGGCCGAGAGTTCTTCTCCTGTCGCGGATTCGATGCGCTCGAGGCTCGCGAACTCGGCGGCCAGCGCGCGGGCCGCGGTGGGCCCGACATGGCGAATCGACAGCGCGACGAGTACCCGCCACAGCGCAGTGTCCTTGGCGGCGGTCAGGTTGTCGAGCAGGCGGACACCGTTGGCGGAGAGGGTGCCGTCCTGTTTGGTGAACAGCGGCACGCCGAGCAGATCCTGCGCGTCGAGGGCGAACAGGTCGCCTTCGTCGGTGATCGCGCCCGAGGTGAGCAGCGCGTTGGCGGCTTCGTAGCCGAGGGCTTCGATATCGAAGGCGCCGCGACCGGCCAGGTGGAAGACGCGTTCGCGCAGCTGGGCGGGGCAGTACTGCTGGTTGGGGCAGCGGATGTCGGCGTCGCCCTCCTTGGCGGGGGCGAGTTCGGTGGCGCACTCGGGGCAGTGTGTCGGCATGACGAACGCGCGTTCGGCACCGGTCCGCGCGTCGACGACGGGGCCGAGAACCTCGGGAATCACATCACCGGCCTTGCGGATTGTGACGGTATCGCCGATCAGCACCCCCTTGCGCTGCACTTCGGAGGCATTGTGCAGGGTGGCCATCGACACGGTCGACCCGGCGATCGAGACGGGCGCCATCACCGCGAACGGGGTGACCCGACCGGTGCGGCCGACGTTGACCGCGATGTCGAGCAGCGTGGTGGTGGCCTCTTCCGGCGGGTACTTGTAGGCGATGGCCCAGCGTGGGGCCCGGGAGGTCGAGCCTAGGCGGCGTTGCAAGGCCGTCTCGTCGACCTTGATCACCTGACCGTCGATCTCGTGCTCGATGTCGTGGCGGTGCTCGCCCCAATAGGCCACCCGCTCGATGACTGCGTCGATGCCCTCGACCAGGCGGGTGTGGGCCGAGACCGGCAGCCCCCAGGCGGCCAGCGCCCGGTAGGCCTCGTGCTGGGAGGCCGGGCGGTAACCCTCGATGCGGCCGAAACCGTGGCAGATCATCCGCAGCCGCCGCTGGGCGGTGATCGCGGGATTCTTCTGACGCAGTGAACCGGCGGCGGTATTGCGCGGATTCGCGTACGGCGGTTTGCCCTCGGCGACGATCTGGGCGTTCAGCGTCTCGAAATCCTCGAGCCGGAAATACACCTCGCCACGCACTTCCAGCAGCTGCGGGATCGGGAATTCCTCGGTCGGGGTGAGCTCGGCGGGGATGTCTTCGATGGTGCGCGCGTTGAGGGTGACATCTTCCCCGGTGCGCCCGTCACCGCGCGTCGCGCCGCGCGTCAACCTGCCGTTCTCGTACACGAGATTCAACGCGACACCGTCGATCTTCACCTCGCACAGATAGTGTGGCTCCGCCCCGGTTTCGGCCTGCACCCTGCTCGCCCAGGCACGTAGCTCGTCGAAGTCGAACACATTGTCCAGCGACAGCATCCGCTCGAGATGATCCACCGCGGTGAACTCGGTCGCGAATCCGCCGCCGACCAGCTGCGTGGGTGAATCGGGAGTCCGCAGATCCGGCTGGGTGTCCTCGAGATCCTGCAACTCACGCAGCAGGGCGTCGAACTCACCGTCGGTGATGATCGGCGCGTCGCGCAGGTAATAGCGGAACTGGTGCCCACGCACCTCGTCGGCCAACTGCTGCCACCGCACCCGTTGCTCGGGCGTGGCCGCTTCGGCACTCACAGAAACCGCGTTGTCGCTGTCGCTCACCACTCGAGGCTAGTCGAGCCCACCGACACTTCCGCCGAACGTTCCAGCACGTCGCAGCCGTTCTCGGTCGGACTTCGTCACCGATGATCGCGACCCGACCGCGCCGGTTGCGGGGGCTCGACGGTGAGTGACTCCGGGTCTTCGGCGAAAGCGCGGGCGACATCGGCGGCCGAGGCGAGCGCTTTGCGAGACCAAGCGAGCGGAGCGCCTGCCAGGCCGCAGGTGGGGGTTACGAGAACCTGGGTGAGAGCGGAGCGGGGGAAACCGAGGTCATCCATGAGCCGGACCGCGGGTTCGGCGGCGGTGCGCCAAGTGAGGGGGCTCGTCGGCGGTGCGGTGGGGATGAGTCCCAGTGCCAGCTTCTTGCCGGAGTCCACGGCCTCGCCGATCTCGTCGAAGTCGGCGGTGGTGATCGTCGACGCGTCGAAGGACAGCGCGGCGGCCGCGGTGCGGCGCAGAGTGGACAGGGCGGGCCGGGACGCGCAGGTGTGCAGGATGACCGGGCCCGGCTGCGCGTCGATCACGACATCGAGGAAGTGGATCGCCTCGGGACCGGGCAGCGCGCGCACAGTATTGAGAACACTGGGACCGGTGAGCGATCCGTCGAGGACCGTCGTCAACCGCGGTTCATCCAGTTGCACAACCACACTCGCCCCCAGCCGTTTCCCGATCTCGGCGGCGTGCTGGGCGAGGCCTTCGGCCAGTGAATCCGAAAGGTCGCGCAGCGCACCGCGATCGGTGAGGATGCGATGGCCGCCGGGCAGTTCGACTTCGGCGGCGAGGGTGAGCGGGCCGACCGACTGGATCTTGATCGCCCGCCCGGAGCCGACGAGACCCGCTGTCTCCCAGGCTTCCTCGATCGCGTCGAGATCCACGCGCACGAAGTCGCGGGCCCTGCGTGAGACCGAACCCGGGCGGTCGGCGAGCCGGTAGCCGCGGGTGGTCGCGTCGAACCGGAGGTCGACCAGGAGCGCGGAGGCGCGCCCGATCATGTCGGCGCCGACACCGCGATCGGGCAGCTCCACGAGGTGGGGCAGTTCCGGCAGTTCACCGATGATGGTGGTCGCCGCTTCGAGGGGATCGGTGCCGGGCCAGGAACCGAGGCCGGTGGCGAACGCCCCGGCGAGCACGTCCACCGGCTCCGCCGCGGTCGGGTCGTCGGACTGCGCACTGCCACGCCACAACGTCACGCGCTCAACACCTTTCGTGTCGTATGGGATCGGTGGTCAGCGTCACCCGCCACCGGCTGTGCGCCGCGCCCGGGGGCGGGCGCGTCACCCGTCATCCTGCCGTGCGCGTCGACTGTCGGCGCACCCGGCGACACGCTCAGGCCGACGCGGCCGAAGAATCGGACTCGACGACAGCGGTTCGGTCGGTGCCGTTGATGGTGCCACTGCCGATCACGGTGTCGCCGCCGTCGGCGTCGAGCAAGTACAGCACGATGGCCTGGCCCTTCGCGACGCCGGTGAGCGGTTCGCGCAACCTCGCGACGAAGCCGTCGCCCGCGGGCTCGACCACGGCGGGCGCGATCCCGCCGTGCGCGCGCACCTGCACGACACACTCGATCGGCGCGTCAGGGCGCACACCGGAGGTCCAGATCGCGCGGTCGGCGGTGACGACATCGACCTGCAAGTCCTCGACCGAACCGACCTTGACGGTCCCCGAATCGGGATCGATCCCGGTCACATAGCGCGGCTTGCCGTCGGCGGCGGTGTGGCTCAGGCCGAGGCCCTTACGCTGACCGACGGTGAAGCCGTGCACGCCCTCGTGATTGCCGAGCACCGTGCCGTCGGAATCGACCAGCGCACCGGGCCGGATACCGATCTTGGCACCGAGAAACGCCCGGGTATCGCCGGAGGGGATGAAGCAGATGTCGTGGCTGTCGGGCTTGTTCGCCACCGCCAGCCCACGCTCGGCGGCTTCCTCGCGAATCCGCGGCTTGGGGGTGTCGCCGACCGGGAACATCGCCCGCGCGAGCTGCTCGGCGGTGAGCACCGCCAGCACGTAGGACTGGTCCTTGTCCGCGTCGACGGCACGACGCAGCACGCCGTCGTCGAGCCGCGCGTAGTGCCCGGTCACGACGGCGTCGAACCCGAGCGCTTGCGCGCGGTCGGCCAGCGCGGAGAACTTGATCTTCTCGTTGCAGCGCAGACACGGGTTCGGGGTCTCGCCGGCGGCATAGGCGGCGACGAAATCGTCGATCACGTCTTCCTTGAAGCGATCGGCGAAATCCCAGACGTAGAACGGGATTCCGAGCACATCGGCGGCGCGGCGCGCGTCACCGGCGTCCTCCTTGGAGCAGCAGCCACGCGACCCGGTGCGCAACGTGCCCGGGTTCGCCGACAGCGCCAGATGCACCCCGACCACCTCGTGACCGGCGTCCACGGCCCGCGCCGCGGCCACCGCGGAATCGACACCACCACTCATCGCGGCGAGAACTCTCATCAGGCACCTCCTCTAGCGCCGGCCAGGCCCGCGGCCTTGGCCCGATCGATGACCTGCGGCAGCACGGTCAACAGTGTTTCGACATCGGCTCCGGTCGACGTGTGACCGAGCGAGAAGCGCAGCGAACTGCGCGCCTGCCACGATTGCACACCCATCGCGATCAGCACATGGCTGGGCGAGGCGACGCCCGCGTTGCACGCCGAACCGGTGGAGCATTCGATTCCGGCGGCATCGAGCAGCATGAGCAGCGAGTCGCCCTCACACCCCGGAAAGGTGAAGTGAGCATTGCCCGGTAGCCGTTGCGCGGGGCCGTTGAGCACGGCGTCGGGCACCGCGGCCCGCACACCACTGATCAACTCGTCGCGCAATGCCCGCAAACGCTGAGCGCGCGCGGGCAGGTCGGCGACGGCATCGCGCAGCGCGGCGGCCATCCCGATCGCGGCGGCCACATCGGAGGTACCGGAGCGCAGGTCGCGTTCGTGTCCGCCGCCGTGCACCAGCGGCACACACGGCACCTTCCGGCCCAGCAGCAACACCCCGATCCCGTGCGGACCGCCGACCTTGTGCCCCGCCACGCTCAGCGCCGCCAGCCCGCTCGCGGCGAAATCGACCGGAATCTGAGTCACCGCCTGAATGGCGTCACTGTGCATCGGAATATCGAATTCCTGTGCGACAGTGGACAATTCGGCGATCGGCTCGATGGTCCCGACCTCGTTGTTGGCCCACATCACACTGACCAGCGCCACCTCGTCGGCATGCGCGGCGAGCACCTCGCGCAGCGCCTGCGGCGAGACGACGCCCTCCGCGTCGACCGGCAGCCAGCTGACCTGCGCGCCCTCGTGCTTCTCCAGCCACTCGACAGCATCGAGCACCGCGTGATGCTCGACCGAGCTGGTCACGATCCTGGTGCGCCGCGGATCAGCCGCCCTGCGCCCCCAGAAGATCCCCTTGAGCGCGAGATTGTCGCTCTCGGTGCCCCCGGAGGTGAAGATCACCTCGGACGGCCGAGCACCCAGATCGGCCGCGATCGACTCGCGCGCCTCCTCCAGCGACCGCCGCGCCGCCCGCCCCGATCCGTGCAGCGAGGACGCGTTACCGACCGCCCCGAGAGCAGCCGTCATCGCCTCGACAGCGGCAGGCAACATGGGAGTGGTCGCCGCGTGATCGAGGTAGACCGTCTTGGGCACCCCGTTGACCGGACCCGAATAAGCCGACTTCATGACCGACAAAGCCTATACCACCGCTGACCTGGTCATCTTCGGGGTCCACCCCTGCTTTCTACGATTTTTCTACGATTTACCCACGATCGACAACACGTGTATCACCTATCTGTATTCCCGGATCGGGCCCGAAGGCACTGGTGAGATGGGTCGAGCCGGCCTGCTGCTCGACCGTTCCCGATCCGACGACATCCCGCCCCGTCATTGCCATTGCGCACCCCCGTGTCGATCAATCGCCCGCTACTCGGGGCGATCCTGAGGAGATACTCGCTGACAGCGCGCTCCTGCCGGGATGAATGAGACGAACGACATCTGCATTCCGGCTGCCGGACGGCTGCCTGTGGAGCGGTCGTGTTCGGAAGCGAACGTCACCGAACACACCCACGCCCTCGGCGTCCCCGACGGTGGACCGACTGGCGAGTGCATGTCCCGGCTACTGGCTCGTTCCGGACTCGATCCGGTGCTGCTCGACCACGTCGTCGTATTCCTCCCGACGGTCTGCGGTCATATCGTCCTCGGCGTCGATGCTGAGGCTCCACGGAATCGGGCACGGCGGGGCATGGTCAGGGTCGGGGCACAACAGTCGCTCGATCTGCTCGGCGACCGCACGCGCTTTCGTCTCCGAGGCGATGACTCCCAGACGGATCTCCCACAACTGTTTCTCGTCCGGCATCTATCAGATCTCCTTGCAGTGGCGCTTGTAGTAGCCCTGCGGCACCTGCTCGTTTGCTACGTCACCCGAACACACCATCATGGCAAGTCACTTACCGAAATGGGGTCGGTCAGCGGACTGCGCTCGGTCTGGCTAGGGTGTGATGTCAGACGTTTGTGTCGAATCGGGGTGCTGGACGGTGGAACAGGTCGCGTCGGTCGAGGGTCTTCGTGAGGTGTTGCGTGGGATCTCGGTGTTGAAAGGCCAAGCGCCAGAATTCGATCTGGATAATGCTCCCGGCAACCCGGTCGAGTTGTTTTCGACGTGGTTCCGATATGCCGTCGACGTGGGTGTGGTCGAGCCGCATGCGATGACTCTGTCCACTGTCGCTGCCGACGGTCGGCCTTCGGCGCGGGTGCTGATTCTGAAGGATGTCGACGCGACCGGCTGGCACTTCGCGATCAACGCGGGAAGCCGCAAGGGACTGGAGTTGGCCGCGAATCCGGTGGCGGCGTTGACTTTCTATTGGCCGCAGGTGGTGCGGCAGGTTCGGATATCAGGTCCGGTGGTGGCCGATAGTCCGCAGGTCGCAGCAGCTGATTTTCTGGCGCGCCCGATCGGGTCTCGACAGATCGCGCTCACCGGGCGTCAGAGCCAGATCTTCCATGCCGACAGCGAACTCGAGGACGCCCTCGAAAAGGCACGCGTGGAGCTGGAAGCTTCGCCGGACTCGGTTCCCACCGGGTGGACGTCTTACGCGGTTCAGCCCGACGAGGTCGAGTTCTGGCAAGGCGATCCCGCTCGTCTGCACAAACGATTGCGATACGAGCGCATCGACGGCGGCTGGGGACGTAACCGGCTGTGGCCGTGAACTATCTCTCGACCCCTTGATACCTGGTTGGCCCGGTGTCGACTTCGTTCTTCGCATCTCTTGCTACGGCGGCTCACAGGTCGGTCGTGCCGGCGCGGTGGGCCCACGCACGGACTATGGGTGGGGCGTACAGCCATTGCTGCTGGTCTTCCAGCTCGGCCTGCGCAGCGGCTATCACCTCGGGTGGGATACCAAGAGAGACCAGAGTGTCGTGGGTCTGTACCCAGGTGAGGCTCCACATGCGCGCCATCGGTGAGCCCCCGCGAAACATCGGAATCTCAGCTTCGGCGTGAACATCTACGAGCCCGAGTGCGTCCAACTGCGCGGGCAAGCTCCGAGCCCAGGATTGACTCGCGCCCGCGATTTCGGTCGAGTGTGCGAAGGCACGCCAAACTTCGCCGAATGCACCTGGCATTTCATCGAGTACGCCGAGTCCGTCGCCCTCCTCGAGCACGAGAACGCCGCCCGGTACCAGTGCTCGGACCAACCGCTCCACAACGATGTCCCGGTCAGCGATGTGCAGCAGGACGAATCGGGTATGGACGAAATCAAATGCGCGCTCGGGGATGTCGCCGGTGACGAGGTCGAGTTGGGCAACTTCGCCACCGAGGCCAGGTAGGTCGGCGAGGTGGCGCGGGTCGGCATCGACTGCGAGCACTCGACCGCCGGGCAATGCGACACTGCACAGCCATCGTGCAAAAGATCCACCACCGGCCCCGGCCTCCAGGCACCGCGATCCCGCCTTCACACCCAGCCGTTGCGCAAGCGCGATACTCCCTGAGTCATAGGCCGCGCCGAGCAGGGCAAGGCGTTCGTCAGCGAAACCCCATTCGTTCGGCAGCGTGTAGTGGGGGTCACCCGGTGAGGAACTCGGCGAAGACCAGCTCATGTCCAGACGCTAAGCCCGGTGACCTGTGCCGAAGGCCGGTTTACCGGGCTTCTCCTGGCTGAGTGACCGAATCGACACTGCCGGCCCAACGTCGAAAAACCAGGGCGGTGTGACCGGCGGTCGACGTGACGATCGCCGGCCACGTCACGGGGTCAGGTGGTCGCGGAGTGTGCCGAGGGGACGACGCCGAGTTGTTGCATCATCCCGAGTGTGTCCCAGGAGGCCCAGCTCTCGATGATCTTTCCGTCGCGGAAGCGGTTGATCGTCACTCCCGCGACCACCGCGGATTTGCCGGTGGCGGGCATGCCCATCAGCTCGCCGTCGTTGGTTCCGGTTCCCGTCCAGCGGGTGGTGACGAAGTCGCCCTCGGCGATTTGTTCGTTGACGAGGAACCGTTGGTCGGAGAAAGCGTCGAGATACATCTGTGCCTGCCGTTTCAGGCCGTCCGGACCGTGGATCTCGGCGAACGGGTTCTGCGGATCGTGGTCGATGGCGTCGTCGGCGATCAGCTCGTCGAATACGTCGAGATCTCTGGCGTTCCACGCGTCGAACATGCGCTTGGCGCATGCCTTGTTCTGCTCTGACATAGCGTTTCCCTCACTCGTGATCACGCCGAGCCGGCGAGGTACAGGCAGCCTTCGTCGCGCCCGGCAGGTGCATGGTGTGATGCTCGGGACGCGACGGGCGACGTGAACTCAGTCGTCACAACGTGATTCGGGGACGCTGCCAGCACGGGATACTCGCCCGGAGGTTTTGCCCGGCGAGTATTCGCATACCCGCCGGTCGCCGACCTTGAAGCCGGTATACGACTTCATTGTGCGCCTTTTTCCCGAACAAGGTAAGGGGCTGCGCGGGGTCAGCGCAGCAGGTCGGCCGCCTTCTCACCGATGACCACGGCGGGGGCGTGGGTGTGGCCGCGGATGATGGTCGGCATGACCGAGGCGTCGGCCACACGCAGGCCGTCGAGGCCGCGAACCTTCAGGTCGGGGGTGACGACGCTGGCGGTGTCGGTGCCCATCCGGCAGGTGCTGGTCGGGTGGTAGAGGGTGTGGGAGTGCCAGGTCAGGGCGTCCTCGAGGGTTTCCTCGATGGTGGGCTGTTCGCGTTTGGGCTGGAGGAATCGGCCGATCCGGGAGCCGAGCGGCTCGGCGCTCACGATGCGGTGCGCGATGCGCAGTCCGGCGAGCAGCGCGGCGCGGTCGGCGCCGTCGGGGTCGGACAGGTAGCGGGGGTCGACCAGGGCCTTGGCCATCGGGTCGGCGGAGGCGAGGGTGACCGTGCCGCGGCTGCGTGGCTGGAGCAGGATCGGGCCGATCGCGACGCCGTGGCCGGGTGCGACGCCGATCCCCTCGTCGTAGAACGGGGCGGGGCCGAAGATGATCTCGAGGTCGGGAAGCTCGAGGTCGGGCCTGCTGCGCGCGAAACCGTAGGCTTCGCCGACATTGGACGTGAGCATGCCTTGGCGTCGGGTGAGGTAGTTGACCAGCTCCAGCGGTTTCTCCGCGGCGAACAGCGTGTCGGATTCGACGGCGAAGCCGAGCAGTGAGATCAGGTGATCGGTGAGGTTGCGGCCCACCTCCGGAAGGTGCTGCACCACCGGAATGCCTTGGCGGCGAAGCTCTTCCCGGTCACCGACACCGGACAGCTGCAACAGCTGCGGGCTGTTGATCGCACCGCCGCACAGCACCACCTCCTTGCGAGCACGCACCAGATGGGTTTGCCCTTCCCTGCGGTATTCGACGCCGACCGCACGGGTGCCCTCGAACACGATCCGGGTCGCCTGCGCGCCGGTGAGGACGGTCAGATTCGACCGCTTGCGCGCGGGCCTCAGATAAGCGTCCGCGGTGCTCCAGCGCGCGCCGCGCTTCTGGCACACCATGGTCTGCGTGAAGCCCTCGGGCTGCGCCAGATTGGCGCGCTCGCGCTTGAAACCGGCGTGCTCGGCAGCGGCGAGGAAGTCCTCGGTCCAGCCGCGAGGGCTGCGCTGGTGCGAGATCCGCAGCGGCCCGGAACGGCCCTCGTCCGGTTCGGCGGCGTCCTCGACGGACTCGATGCGCCGGAAGTACTCGACCACATTCGCGAACGACCAGCCGGGCCCGGCGGCGCGGGCCCACGCGTCGTAGTCGGCCGCGAAGCCGCGCACCCACATCATCGCGTTCATCGACGACGATCCGCCGAGCATCTTGCCGCGCGGCCAGAAGACCTGGCGGTCACCGAGTTCGGGCTGCGGGGTGGTGAGGTAGTTCCAGTCGAGCTCGGTCTGAAACAGCTTCGAGAAGGCGGCCGGGATGTGGACCGCCTGGTTCTTGTCCTCCGGTCCGGCCTCCAGTGCGATGACCTCGGTCGCGGAGCGCTCACTGAGCCGCGCCGCGAGCACCGCGCCCGAGGAACCGGTGCCGACGACGACGTAGTCGGCGATGCTGCTGTTCATCTGATTCTCCAAGGAAGTCGGGCTCAGCCGCGCAGGGCGGACGCGAAGATCTGGGGCAGGCGCAGCCAGCCGGGCTCGGCGCCGAATCCGGCGAGCAGCCTGCCGGTGCTCGCGGCGGTCTTGTTGCCGACGAACCACGGCGGCTTCGGCGAGATCGCGAATTCGCCGTGCAGCAGCGACCGCGGCGCCGGGCGGAACGGGCCGCGCACCACGGTGCGTTCCACCCGGTCGATCAGCCAGGCGTTGTGGACGACGCCGATGCCGCTCTGCACATCGTCGATGGTGTGGCCGGGAAAAGCGCCCCAGGACGCCGTCGGCGTCAGGTAGCCGACGCCGGTCCAGGCGTTGATCGCGACGGTGCCGTAGCGCAGGTCCTCGATCAGCTCGTCGAACGACGCGCCGAGCCGATCGATGGTGTCGGGCTTGGCGATGATGTTGACGCCGAGCGTCCCGACGAACGCGTCGTTCGCGGTGCGGGCCGCGGCCCTGGCGAATTCCGGTCCGGTTCCGGGCAATTCGACCACACCGAGCACCGGCGCGAAATACTCCTCGGTGAGCAGCGGCTCCGCCGGGGAGGGCGCGAGGCCGGTGACCAGGACCCGCTCACCGTCGCGTCCGAGGCGCTCGGCTTCGGGATAGGTCCCGCAGGCCCGCGCTACGCGATCATCGCTACCCGGGTAGTAGGGCGGGCGGGTGGGCGCCGCCGCGAGCGCGGTGCGCACCGCCGCGAGGAATTGATCCTTCTGCGCCCAATCGGCCGAGATGATCAAAGCCTGGGCGGCGACGCAATTGTAGCCGCCGTTGTGCAGCCGCTGCGTCGCGACGTGCTCGGCTTGGAAGGCGATATCGGCCGCGCTCCACTCGCCGGGGAGCACGATCGTCGGCGATACGCCGCCGAGTTCGCTGGTGACCGGCTTGGTGAGCTTCGGCGTGCCCGCCAGCCTGCGCTCGTCCGCTTCGGGGCCGGTGCCCCAGACGATCGCGTCGTGGGTGCGCGCGCTGCCGGTCATGTGCACGTGGTCGACGAGGTCGTGGTCGACCAGGTAGCCGCCCACCTCGGCGCCGCCGGTCAACAGCCGCACCGTGCCGAGCTCGATCAGCGGGGCCAGGATCGCGGCGAACACCGGCAGCATCGGATCGGTGATCGGGTTGAGTTTGAGCGCGACGACCCGATTGTGCGCGATCAGCTCGTAGAGCACGTCCAGCGGCGCGATCGAGGTGATGTTGCCCGCGCCGAGCACCGCGCCGACGCCGTGGGTGCGGCTCGGATCCAGCTGTGCCAGACCGGCATTGGTCTTCGCGGCGGCACTGCTGACGCCGCGCTGCAACCACACCTGCGCGCTGAACCCATTGAGCAGCAACGCGTCGAACGGGCCGGCGGGCAGCACATCCACGGTGACCCGGTCGCCCGCGACGCCGAATGTGGCTCCGTCGAGCGGGCTCTCGCCGCGGGCGAGGACCTCGAGCGTCTTCGACAGCGCGCCGAGTCCGGCGGCCATCACATACGGCCCCGAGATCCACTCCTCACCGACCAACGGCGAGGACGCCGCGAGACCCTTGATGGCGCAGGCCGCGTCGACCCACTGCTGAGCGTGGCGGCCGGTGAGCTCGCGCACCCGGTCCAGCAGGGCACGCCGGTCGGACAACGAGGTGGCCGCCCACTTCTTCTCGCCTTCGGCGAGCTCGGACAGCGCGGCGTCAACCGCGACACGGGCGGACTCTGCCATCTTGATGACCACTTGCGATCCTCCACGACTCTTGGGACGGTCCACGGCATGCGGCGGACGCGATACTTCGATTCTGTCGCGGCGGAGCAGATGGGCACCATGTGCCGCCGTTGCGGATCGGCCCCCCTCCGGACTGTGCTCGAGCACAACACCAGCGTGACGTGCCTCATGCTGATTCTCGGACGATCTCATCGTTGGTGCCGAGTGCTACCGGTATCGAGTTCAGCGGCCCACAGACCTGGTGTGCTCGTGCACAATGGGGAGGTGGCGTGAGTCATGTCGGATCGCCTAGCCTATGAGAGTGACCGCATCACTGCCGACCACCGACGCCACACCCCTCGGGCTCGCCGAGCCGCTCCTCGACTCGGTGGAGATGATGGCCGAGGAGCTCGTCGCGCGCATAGCGGGAGCGGACCGTTCCTACGCCGATCCAGGACTGCTGACGGCCGAGGAACTCCAGCAGGCGTGCCTGGCGAACCTCACCGCGATCATCAGCGCCCTCGCCGGAATCGAGCCGACCCGGCTGCACGCGGCGCGCGCGGTCGGTCGGCTCAAGGCCGAGCGTGGGGTCCCGATCGCCGCGCTGCTGCACGCCTACCGGCTCGGCGGCCGACTGGCCTGGGAGGAACTCACCGCCCGATCCACCGGGCCGGGCGACCCTCGGCTGCACGATCTCGCCACCCATCTGTGGGAGCTCATCGACACCTTCTCCGACGCGGCGGTCGAGTCCTATCGCGAGACCGAGATCATGCTCGCCCACGTCGACGCGCAGGCTCAGAGTCGTTTGATCCGTACGCTTTTCGACGATCATTCCGACAATCCCGCCCACACGCTGACCGCGCTGCGCACCCTGGGACTGGCCGAGAGCGGCACGTTCGCCGTGGTGTCGATCGAGACCACCGACCCCGGCGCCACCCTGCCCGGCCGCCTGGTCGGCGCGTTGCGAGATCTCGGCGCCGGATCGGTGTGGGATTCACAGATCGACTCGCACACCGGGCTGCTGTCCTCGACCACACCGGCGGCGATCGAACGGTCCGCCGCCGCGCTGGCCGAGCTCGTCGACGGGCGGATCGGGCTCAGCACCGCCTTCACCAGCCCCACCGCCATACCCGGCGCGCTCACCGAAGCCCGCCTCGCCGCCCGCAGCGCGCGACCCGGCGCGCACACGGTCGTCCGGTTCGGGAGCGAGCCCGTCGCCCACCTGCTCGTCACCGTGCCCGAGGCCAGTTGGCGCGCCGCGACCCAGATTCTCGGACCGGTGCTGCGACTGCCCGCACCCGAACGCGACGATCTGATCGGCGCGCTCGACGCCTGGTACGAATGCCGCGGATCAACCGCCGCGGCGGCCGAACGGCTGCACTGTCACCGCAACACGGTGCGCTACCGCCTGCGCAAGATTCGCGACCTCACCGGCCGTGACACCGCCGATCCGGTGCATTCGGCGCAACTGCATCTCGCGTTGCAAGCGGTGACCCTGCTCGGACCATAGCGGTCGAATCCGCAGTGCCGTGACCAGCGCTGACGCCAGCCCATGGCACTGAGTGCCAGCCGAGGTGAAATAATCCCCGGGACAGCCAGGGCAATGCGATGTTGGGAGTACTCCAGTGGAGTTGATCGGTGTAATCGGTGGCGGCACGATGGGCGCGGGGATCGCGGAGGTGTGCGCCAAGGCGGGCAGCTCGGTGCTCGTGCTGGAGACGAAACCCGAGTTCGCCGAGGCGGCGCACAACCGGATCGCCACCTCGATCGCCCGTGGCGTGACCAAGGGCAAGATCACCCAGGACGAGGCCGACGCGGTGCTCGCGCGGGTGCGCGTCACCCTGGACATGGACGAGTTCGCCGATCGCGACCTGGTGATCGAGGCGGCGCCGGAGATCGAGGCGCTCAAGTACGAGATCTTCGGCAAGCTGGACAAGATCGTGAAGCCCGAGGGCATCCTCGCCACCAACACCTCCTCGATCCCCGTGATCAAGGTGGCCGGGGCGACCGAGCGGCCCGAACGGGTCGTCGGCGTGCACTTCTTCAACCCCGTGCCGGTGATGCCGCTGGTCGAGATCATCTCGACCCTGGTGACCGCGCCGGAAGCGGCCGTGGCCGTCACCGACTACGTGAAGAACACCCTGGGCAAGATGGCCGTGCAGGCCGGTGACCGCTCCGGGTTCATCGTCAACGCGCTGCTCATCCCCTACCTGTGTTCGGCGATCCGGATGCTCGAGTCGGGATACGCCACCGCCGAGGACATCGACGCGGCGATGAAGGGCGGCTGCGGCTACCCGATGGGCCCGCTGACGCTGCTCGACACCGTGGGCCTCGACATCGCGCTCGCGGCGTCGGAGTCGCTGTACGCGGAGTTCGCCGAGCCGCACCTCGCCCCGCCGGCTCTGCTGCGCCGGATGGTCGACGCGGGTCGGCTGGGCCGCAAGACCGGACGCGGTTTCTACGACTACGCCAAGTGAGGCACCGTCCCGCAGGAGCACCCGCTCCTGCGGGACGGCTTGTCACGCGGACGTGAGATTCTCCGCCTCCGGCTTCGGGAAGAAGCCGATCTCGATGTAGTGGTCGAAGTAGCGGGCGATGACCGAGGCGTCGACCGCGGGGAACTCGATCGGCAGACCACGGAAGGGCTCGACCGGGGCCGATTCCACCTCGCTCAGCACCGCCACCGGGTCCGCCTTGGCGAGGGCGGCCGCGTAGTTGCCGCTCAGCGCGGAAGCGCGCGCCAGGATGGGGTCGGCATCGGAGCGTTCGGCGGCAGTGGAGAGCTGGAGGCCGAACTCCATCGGGTCGATGAAGTCGAAACGGTAACCGCGGCTGCGGATCTCCTCGTAGACGACCTGGAGCGGCACCTGCGCACCAGCGGCCCGGAAGATATTGCCGATGGCCGCCGGCTGCCGGGATCGGCTCACGATCCCCGCCGCGACATGGTCGACCGGGGCCATCTCGATGCCGATCGCGCGCACATCGACGGCCACTCCGAGCACCAGCATGGACCGCAACATCGTCCACCAGGCGTCTTCGGCGGGGGCTACGCCGGTGCGCGAGTCGCCGGTGATCAGGCCGGGGCGGTAGACGGCGATGGGAACACCGCGCTCGATCGCGGTGTGCACGAGTTGCTCGGCGACCCACTTGGTCATCGCGTACCCGGGCAGACCGGCGGGCACACCGTTGTCCTGCGGGATACCCGCGAGCACCGACAGGGTCGACACATAGTGGATCGGCTTGACCCGGGTGGTGGTGGCCAGGCGCAACACCTCGGTGGTGCCGCACACATTGGCCGCCCGCATCCGGGCGTACGGCTCGAGGTGGTTCACCAGCGCGCCGTTGTGATAGATCGCGTCCGCCCTGGCCGCGAGCTCGGCGAAGCGCAGGGGGTCCATCCCGAGGTTGGGCTGCGCGAGATCGCCGGGGATGCCGACGATGCGGTCGAGGTAGGGCCGCAGGTCGATGCGGTACTTCGCGGCGGTCGAAACGATGCGCTCCACCGCGCTCGCGTCGTCGGTGGCGCGGACCAGGCAGTGGACGGTCGCCGAGGTCTGGTCCAGGAGTTCGCGCAGCAGGAAGCTGCCGAGGAACCCGGTGGCGCCGGTGAGCAGCAGCGTGGTCGCTGGGCCGGTGCGCTGGGGGGCGCAGCCGGTGAGGTCGATCGACGGGTCCAGAATCGCGTCGACGGCCGGATCCGGCCCGGCGGCCGAGGCCGCGGTCTCGTCGCGCAGGGCCAGTGCCAGGTCGCTGACCAGCGGATAGCTGAACAGCAGACGCAGCGGCACCTCGATGCCCAGTTGCTCGGCGATGGTGGCGCGCACCCGGATCGCCGCGAGTGAGGTGCCACCGAGGACGAAGAAGTCGTCGTCGCGGCCCACCCGCTCGAGGTCGAGCGCTCCGGCGATCGCCGCCGCGACGATCTCCTCGTCGGCGGTGGCGGGCGCCTGGTATTCGCGGATCTCGACGGCGGGGGCGGGCAGCGCCTTGCGGTCGAGCTTGCCGGTGGCACCGAGCGGGAACTCGTCGAGTTCGAGCAGACGGTGCGGGATCATGTACGGGGGCAACAGGGTTCGGATGGTCGCCAGCACGTCAGCGGTGTCGACCGCGCCGTCGAGGGGCGTCACGTACCCGACCAGCTGTTCGTGGTGCACCGTGACCGCCGCACCCGCGACCGCCGGGTGCGTGCGCAGCGCCGCTTCGATCTCGCCGGGTTCGATGCGCAGGCCGTGCAGTTTGAGCTGAACGTCGGTGCGGCCCAGGTAGGTCAGGTCACCGGACGGGAGTCTGCGCACCAGATCGCCGGTGCGGTACATGCGTTCACCGACGGGTCCGTACGGGTCGGCGACGAATCGCTCCGTCGTCTTGTCGGGACTGCCGAGGTAACCACGGGCCAGTTGCGCGCCCGCCAGGTACAGCTCGCCGGGCGTGCCCACGGGCACCGGGCGCAACCGCGCGTCCAGGACGTAGGCGCGAGAGTTCCAGTGCGGCAACCCGATCGGGACGATGCCGTCGCCCACCTCGGTCACGTCGGCGCCGGTGATCGACACGGTGGCCTCGGTGGGGCCGTACAGGTTGTGCAGGCGGCCCGCGGTGACGGTGGTGAAGCGGTCGATGGTGGCGTTCGGCAGTGCCTCGCCGCCCACCCACACCGCGCGCAGCGAACGCAGGGCGCCGCTCGGTGCCGAATCCAGCAGCATCTGGAGAACCGAGGGCACGATGGTCGTGCCCGTAACACGGTGGCGGGCAACGAGTTCGGCGAGGTAGGCGGGATCGGTGAGGCCCTGGGTGGCGGCCACGATCATGTGCGCGCCCGCGCGCAAGGGGGCCGCGAAACCGATCATCGAGGCGTCGAAGGTGAACGGAATCGACTGCAGGACGGTGTCGGACTCCCCCACCCCGTACTCGCCGACCATGAAGGCGGCCTGGTTGACGATCGCCGAATGCGGCACGCCGACACCCTTCGGCTTGCCTGTCGAGCCGGAGGTGAAGATCACGTACGCCAGGTCGAGGGTGTGCAGCGGGCGTAGGCGATCGGCGTCGGTCAGCCACGCGTCCGACAGGTGCGCCGTCGCCACCCGGTCCACCGCGACGACCGGCAGGCCCTCGGCCGCGATCGCGTCACCGGTGGTGGTCAGCAGGCAGACCGGCCGCGCGGCGGCCAGGATGTCGGCGCGGCGCTCGGCGGGCGAGTCGGGATCGAGCGGCACGTAGGCGCCGCCGGACGCGAAGACCGCGTACATGGCCACCACGAGCTCGATCGACGGCCGAATCGCCACGCCCACAGTACTTCCGGGGCCGACACCGTCGGCGACGAGCAGCCTGGCCAGTCGGTTGACGCGGCGGGCCAGCTCGCCGTAGGTCACCGTGACCGCACCGAAGGTGACCGCGGGCGCGTCCGGCCGATCCTGGGCGCGTGCCCGGAATTCGCCGAGCAACGTCGTATCCGGGATCAGGCGCAGCTCGCCCGCGGGCTCGGTTCGCTCGGCCGCGGTCAGCACCGGCAGGTCGCCGACGGGCCGGTGCGGCGCGGCGACAGCCGCGGCCAGCAGCCCGGCCAGGCGCTCGCCGAGTGTGGCCATGGTCGAGGCGTCGAACAGGTCGGTGGCGTAGCGCCAGGAGCAGCGCAGACCGGCGGGTCCGTCGTTGTCCTCGAGCGGAACCACGGTGAGCTGGAGGTCCACCGGCGCCGCTTCCTCGCCCAGATCCACCGCCGACACCGTCAACTCGGGCAGTTCGAGGCGGGTGGCGCCGAAGTTCTGGAACGACAGCGCCACCTGGTACAGCGGGTGGTGGGCCTGGGTGCGCGGCGGATCCAGTTCGGCGACAAGGCGTTCGAACGGCACATCGGCGTGGGCGAACGCGGCCAGATCGATATCGCGAACCCGATCGAGCAGGGCCGCGAAGGACTCGGCGGCGTCGACGCGGGTGCGCAACACGATGGTGTTGACGAACATGCCGACGAGATCGTCGAGTTCGGGTTCGCCACGGCCGGCGACCGGCGCGCCGACGGTGACGTCCTCGGTGCCGGCGACCCGCGCCAGCAGCACCGACAGCGCGGCCCGCACGACCATGAACAGCGAGGCATTGTGCTCGCGCGCCAGGCTTTCCAGCGCGGCGTGCACCGGCGCGGACACGGCGAAGTCCTGTGCGGCGCCGCGGGTGCCTGCCACCGGCGGACGCGGCCGGTCGGTGGGCAGCTCGAGCAGCGCCGGGGCGCCGGCGAGCGCGCTGCGCCAGAACCCGAGCTGTTGCGCCAGCAGGGAATCGGGATCGTCGGCCGCGCCGAGCATGTCCTGCTGCCAGAGCGTGTAGTCCGCGTACTGCACGGGCAGCGGCGCCCAGCCAGGGGCCGCACCGGCGGCGCGGGCGGCGTAGGCGGTCATCAGGTCGCGGGTCAGTGGGCCGAGCGAGAAGCCGTCGGTGGCGATGTGGTGCACGACCACCGCCAGCACATGGTCGGTCGGGGACAGCTGGAAGATCGCCGCACGCAAGGGAACTCGACGGCACACATCGAAACCGCCGAACGTCAGCCTGGCCAGCTCGCCCGGCAGATCGGCTTCGGTGACCGGGTCGACCACCACGTCGAGACCGGCCTGCGCCACGGGCAGCACCTGCTGGAAGCCCGCGCCCTCGTGCTCGGGGTACACCGTGCGCAGCACTTCGTGGCGCTCGAGCACATCGTCGAGGGCGGCGGTCAGCGCGGCGGTGTCGAGCGGGCCGGACAGCCGCAGCGCGACCGGGATGTTGTAGGCGCTGGAGTCGGGATCCAGCCGCGCCATGAACCACATGCGCTGCTGGGCGAGCGACAGCGGTACGTACGCACCACGTTCACGGGGGACCAGCGGGACTCGCGCCGACGCGTCACCGACCAGCTCGTCGAGGGCGACGGCGAGCTCGGCCACCGTGCCGTGCTCGAACACGGTGCGGGCCGGTACCCGCACACCGCCCGCGGCGCCCAGCCGCCCCGCCAGCTGGGTGGCGAGCAGCGAATTGCCGCCGAGGGCGAAGAAATCGTCGCCGCGCCCGATCGGGTCGGCGCCGAGCAGTTCGGCGAAGATCGCGGCCACGGCGCGTTCGGTGGCGCCGCGCGGCTCCTCGAACTCGCGAGCGACGAGTTCCGGCGCTGGCAGTGCTCGGTGATCGAGTTTGCCGACCGGAGTCAACGGCACCTCGTCGAGCACCACGATCGCCGCGGGGACCGCGTGCTGGGGCAGGTGCCGCTCGGCTCGCCGCAGCAACGCCGCCGTGTCGATCGTGGCGCCCGCGGCCGCGACCAGATAGGAGACGAGCGCGTCCGCACCGCTGGGCAGCGTCCGGATCAGCGTGGCGGAGAACCGCACCGTGTCGTCGGTGGCGAACAGCGCGTCGATCTCACCGAGTTCGATGCGGAAGCCGCGCAGTTTCACCTGCGCGTCGGTGCGGCCGAGGAATTTCAGGCCGACTCCGCCGGGCACCGGAACCCATTGCACCAGGTCACCGGTGCGGTAGAGCCTGCCGCGACCGAGCGGGTCGGCCACGAACCGGCTCGCGGTGAGCCCGGCGCGGTCGTGATAGCCGCGGGCCAGACCCTCCCCGGCGAGGTAAAGCTCGCCGGGCACCCGATCCGGAACCGGGCGCAGGCGCGCGTCGAGGACCAGCGCCCGCATCCCGGGGATCGTGTCGCCCATGGAGATCACGTCGTCGGCGGTGAGTCGATCGCTCATCGCGCAGACGATGGTGGTCTCGGTCGGGCCGTACACGTTGAAGAACGCGCGCCCGGGCGCCCAGCGCGCGATCAACTCGGGCGGATAGGCCTCACCGCCGACGGCCAGCGCGGCCAGTTCCGGCAGCACCGTCGGGTCGAGCCCGGCCAGGGCCGCGGGCGTGATGAAGGCGTGGGTCACGCGCTCGGCGCGCAGCAGGTCGGTCAGTTCGTCGCCACCGTAGACCTCGGGCGGCGCGATGACCATCGTGGCGCTCGCGCCGATCGCCAGGAGCAGCTCCAGCATGCTGGCGTCGAAGCTGGGCGAGGCGAAGTGCAGGGTGCGCGAGTCGGCGGTGATGCCGAACCGGCGGACCTGTTCGGCGCACAGCCCGGCCAGGCCGGTGTGGGTGACCGCGACGCCCTTGGGGACGCCGGTGGAACCGGAGGTGTAGATGATGTAGGCGAGATCGTCCGGGGAGAGTCCGCGGACCCGTTCGCCCGCGCTCACCGGCACGTCCGACATCGCCGCGCACTCGGCGGCGAACCCGTCGGAATCGAGCGACAGCCACTCGATACCGGCGTCGAGCCGGGCCGCGTCCGCCGACTGGGCCAGCCCGAACGCGGCGCCGGAATCGGCGAGCATATGGGCGACACGCTCGGCCGGATAGCGTGGATCGACGGGCACGAAGGTGACGCCGGCCTTGGCCGCCGCCCAGACCGCGACCACGGACTCGATCGAGCGGGTCAGCGCGAGAACGAAGCGGTCGCCGGGCCCGAGACCACGTGCGATCAACACCCTGGCCAGGCGCGATGACCACTGATCCAGTTCGGTGTAGGTGAGGCTGCGCCCATCGAAGCGCAACGCGCAAGCCTCGGGGGCGCGCTCGACAGCGGCCAGCAGGAGGCGCGGCAACGTCGACGTCACGGGCGCGCGGCGCGCGGTGCGACGGCGTACGCCAGAAGCTTGCTCAGTCACCGGAAAGGCTTCCCTTCACCATGGATCACCCATGCGATCGCACATCTCGAACATCGCCAGACCTTCGGCTACCCGGGGTATCGGAAAAATCCGGCGTGACGGTACGGCAAATATCTCATCAATTTCGGCACGGTGGCAATTTGATCGTTTCGCCGTAGCCGCGATGGGGTATAAGCGCCTGGCCAGTTCGATAAACACCTCCCTCGCAGGTCATACGCGGGGCGAACGAATATCGAGCGGACGCGAGTGTTTCACATTGTGTTCCACGCGGCGCAACCATCGACCTGCGTTTCGCTACGGAGTACCCAGCCACGGACGACGAAACCGGAGACCGCCACGCGGCCTCCGGTCGTCGTCGATTCCCGTCGAGGGTGATTACCAGGCAGTAGCCCTCACCGGACGGCTGACCTGCTCCTGCTCGCCCATCGACGGATCCTGCACGCGGGTATTGCCCGCTTCGATCCACTGGGTGTCGGCCACACCGTGGCGGGAACGGTCGGTGCCACGCACCGCCGTCTCGCAGCGTCGGGCCAGATCCCGGCGATCCAGGCCGGGGTGTTCGAGCGGCTCCAGCACGATCTCGGCGATCATGCCCTTGCTGCGCAGCACTCGCTTCGCGGAATCGGCGAAGCTGTCGTTGCCGACGAAAGCCGGTACGGTGCAGGGCATTCCGTCGCTGTTCAGGTAGCGCAGCCGCACCGGCTGGACCGGGGTGGTGGTGTCGACGGCGGCCTGGAACATGGCGGGGCGCATCGAGCCGTAGGCCCGGCCACACCAGGTCGTGCCCTCCGGGAAGACGACGATCCGGTTACCGGCCGACAGCCGATCGGCCACCTGCCCGACCACGCCCGGCAGTTCACGCAACCGCGCCCGTTCGATCGGGATGACGCGGGTGAGCTTCGCGAGTTTGCCCAGCAGCGGCCACTCCACCATGTCGGCGCGGGCGACGAAGCTCACCGGCTGCACCGCGGCCAGCGTCACCACATCCGCCCAGCCGATGTGTCCGGCCACGATCATCACCGCGGTGCCGGTGTCGGCGAAGCCCTCGGCGGACCCACCCTGCTCGGACGAGCGGTTGTCGATGATGCGCAACCGCATCCCCAGGCAACTCAGCGCCGCCCTGGCGTAGCGGCGCTGCACGCGTTCGCGGCGCGACTTCGGGGTGGCCACGGTCACCACCGGGAAGCTGAGCACCAGCCCGGCGATCGCGGCGAGCCGGGCGAACATCGCGGCGGTGCCGACCTCGTCGATCGGCTCGATGCAGCCGGACCCACAGGGGCTCGACGGCATCCAGGAGTGAGAGTGCGTTGCTAAGGGCGCGTCGAACACCATGGGGTTTACTTCCCGTCGAAATTGGCGGCCGCGCTCTGCAGCCGCTCCAGATACCGGGTGTTGATGGTTTCCAAGCCGAGCAGCGCGACGAAGTCGGCGACGGCGAACTCGGGGTCGTGGGCTGGTTCGCCGCAGATCTCGGCGCCCAGGCGCAGGTAGCCGCGCAGCAGCGGCGGCATCTTGGGACGGCTCGGCGGGGTCATCTGATCGAGGGACACTCCGTCGACGACGACCGGGTTGTACGGGTGCACCCGACGCTCGGGGTCGCACGCGTGGCGGCCGAGCAACTGGTCGCGGACGCCGCGCACATTCACCCCGGCCGGATCGGTGGGCGAATCCTGCATCGGCACCGACACACAGCCCATCACCCAGTCGTAGCCGGTGAGCTGGATGTAGTGCAGGATGCCCGCCCACATGAGGGTGAGCACCGAACCGTTGCGGTGATCGGGGACCACGCAGGCCCGACCCATCTCGACGATGCGGTGACCGGTGGGGTCGAGCTGGGTCAGATCGAACTCGGTGGCGGTGTAGTAACCGCCCGCCGCGTCGACCCGGTCCGGCGGCAGCATCCGGTAGCAGCCGACGAACTGTTCGGAGAACTCGTCCCGAACCAGCAGATGGTCACAGTGCTCGTCGAACTTGTCGGCATCGAGGCCGGTCGCGTTCTCGGGCATCTGAAAACCGGGTTCGGCGGCGAATACCTGGTAGCGCAGTCGCTGTGCGGCTTCCCGGTGCTCGGCATCGGAAGCGATGACCAAGGAGTACCGAGATTTCCCCACCCCGGAGTCCGGCGCCGGGGCGGTCAACACGGACGAAATTGTCATACTGCTGATGAAGCCAGTCCGAGCTGGCATCGGGGCGACGATCCAGTGTCGCCCCGATGCCCGTTCGGTGAACGAGATGGACGTCACACCGGGCGTTTACCGACCCGCTGCTTATCGTTCGCCCACCTGCGGGTTTCTGGCCGAACACGACCGATTTCGACGCTGGACCCGCTTCGAGATCGGGTATTTCGAACGTTGCGCGATGACAACGGCCCGCCGATTCCTCGGCGGGCCGTCGCGGGGTGAATCAGGCGTGCACTCGCTCCTCGGCGGTGCGATCGACGTCCGTCGACTCGACCTTCGCCGACTCGACCTTCGTCGGCTCGACCACGGCCCGCGCGATCTTCGCCCGCTCGACCTCCGCGCGCTCGGCCTCGTCGAGGCCGGGCCGCGCCGTCCCGATGAAGGCGACCAGCCACCCCGCTACCGCCGCGAAGCGGTTACGGAAGCCGACCAGATACATCAGGTGAACGGCCAGCCACACCGCCCAGGCGATGGTGCCCTTGAACGTCACGCGCTCGTTGAGCTTCACCACCGCGCTGAAACGGCTGATCACGGCCATGCTGCCCTTGTCCCAGTAGACGAACGGCGTGCCCGCGTCCTTCTTGCGACGGATGATGTCGGCGGCGTGGCGACCCTCCTGCATGGCGACCGGCGACTGGCCGGGGTAGCCGTTGAGCGAGGTCATGTCACCGATGGCGTAGATGTCGGCGTGGCCGCCGACGGTCAGATCGGGGTTGATCAGGATGCGGCCCGCGCGGTCGGTCTCGGCGCCGGTGGCCTCGGCGAGCAGGGTCGCGAAGCCGCCGACCTGCACGCCCGCCGACCACACCACGGTCTCGGCGGCGATCCGGCGCTCCATGCCCTCCTTGTCCTTGACCGTCACCTTGCCCTCGTCGATATCGGTGACGAAGGTGCCGAGCAGCACCTCCACACCGCTGTCGGTGAGCGAACGCTTCGCGTATTCCGAGAGCCCACCGCCGAAGGGGGGCAGCACCTCGCCGGCGCCCTCGACCAGCGTCACCGAGACTTGCTGGTGGAAGTGCCTTTTCGCGAGTTCCTGGATCTGGCCCGCGACCTCGACGCCGGTCGCGCCCGCGCCGACCACCACGAAGCTCAGCAGGCGGTGCCTGGTCACCTCGTCGGCGTTCTCGGCGAGCGCGAACACGTGGGCGATCTGGGCGCGCAGGCGCTGGGCGTCGTCGATGGTCTTGAGCGAATAGGTCTTCTCGGCGAAGTCGTCGCGGCCGAAGTAGCTCTGGCTGGCACCGGTGGCGGCGATCAGCGAGGCGTAGGCGATCTGGCGGGGTCCGTCAGCGGTCTCGTAGGTGAGCACCGCGTTCTCGGCGTCGATGCCGGTGACCTTGCCGAGGCGGACGTCGATCTCGGGGTGGCGGCGCAGTACGTTCTTGATCGGCGGCGCGATCTCCTCGGGCGCGAGCACTCCGGTCGCCACCTGATAGAGCAGCGGCTGGAACAGGTGCTCGGGCGTGCTCGAGATCAGCACGACACCGACTCGTGACTTGGCCAGTTGCTTGGCGGCGGCCAGGCCTCCAAAGCCCGAGCCGACGATGACGACGTCTGTGTGTTCCATGATCGCTCGCTCCAAGATCGCGGTCTAGATCGGTAATGAACCCTTTCCTATGAGTAAACGCGATGCGGAACGTAGATGTTTCCACTGCCTGGGCGCATAGTAGAGATGACTCTTATCTGTATAACTAATCAATGGGAGGTACCTGGTGGAACTTCGACAGTTGGCCTACTTCGTGGCCGTCTGCGAGGAACTCAGTTTCAGCCGCGCGGCGAACCGCTGCTTCATCTCACAATCCGCGATCAGTCATCAGATCGCGAGACTGGAACGTGACCTCGGCGCGCAACTTTTCGAGCGCACCACCCGCGCCGTCGTCCCCACCGACGCGACCTCACGCCTGCTGCCACTGGCCAAGCAGATGCTGAGCCTGGAATCGGCGATCCGCGCCGCCGTGCGCACCACCGGACCACGAATTCGCTTGGCCGCCAACATGTCTTTCGCCGCGCCGTCGCTGTCGGCGATCGCCACCGCGCGGGCCGCGCATCCCGACGCCGAGATCGAATACGTCATCAAACCGTTCCGTCAGCGGATCACGGCGGTGGCCGACGGCGACTGCGATCTGGCGCTGATCCGCGGCAGTGTCGAACAGCCGGGTCTGGCGGTGGAACAGCTGTGGGTCGAGGACCTGGTGATCGCCATCTCCAGCAATCATCCGCTGGCCGAACGCGGCGCGGTCACCCTCGCCGATCTGAGCCCCTATCCCCTGCTGCTGCCGCCCGAACAGGAGCAGGTGTTGTTGCACACACTGATCCGCTCGGCCTTTGCCGACCTCCCGACCGGACCCACGTTCGGCCCGCCGATCCCGCCCGACCACACCGCCACGATGGAACTGCTCAACCGGCCCGAGTCCTGGACGATCCTCTACGAGGGACCGACCAAGGGCCTGCTCACCCTCGACCTCACCGACCACCGCCTACGCATCCCGGTGTCGGCGGTCCTACGCGAGGACGCCCGCGAGAATCCGATCGTGCGGACCCTGCTGGATGCCCTGCACCGACCGTGAGCGCCGCCATACGGCGCTATCCCACAGCGAGTCGATGCGGTCGGCGACCGTTCGAGGTGCCGGGCCCCACCTGGATCGCCGGAGTGCCGTGGCCGTTCAGGTCGGCGACCGTTCCGGGTGCCGAGCCCACCGGATCGCCGGAGTGCGGTGGCCGTTCAGGCCGGGTCGGCGCGACGCCACGGGTCGCCTGCCAGCGCTGTCGCGACCGCCAGGTGCAGTGGCAGGGTCTCGTCGTCGCCGTCCTCGACCGACCAGACGATCTCCTCGATCGCGCGCAGGAACGCCCAGCCGCCCGCGCGGTCGATCGGGACATCGAGGTGGCGCGCGGTGGTGACGACGACGGCGCGGGCGTGTTCGGGGGTCGGGGTCGTCTGGACCTGGATCATGATCAGGAAGCCCGCGTCGAAGGCCGCTTCGCCGAGGCAGGGCTTCGGATCGATCAGGAGCCACGGTTCACGTTCGGCGGCAACGATATTGCCGAGGTGGGTGTCGCGGTTGACGATCAGCGGCTCACCGATCGGCTCCCCCAACTCGGCGCACCTGCGTGCCGCCTGTTCTCGCAGCAATGGTGAGAGATGTTCGGCCAGTGCGGGTTCCGGATCGGCCAGCCGCGCGCGAAGTCCCGCCACGATGTCAGTGGCCATGGGCAGTTCCGGGAAACCGGCGGGAACCGTGGTCAGCGGTCGTCGTAGTCGGCGGTACAGCCCGCAGGCGAACGCCACCTTGTCGGCGTTCTCCGGTCGGCCCTCCAGGCTGGGAAACCCTGGCTGCGTGAGCAATTCGACGCCCGGGCGGGCCCATTCGAGCAGCAGCGCACCACTGTCCGGGTCGAAATCGAGCAGCCGGACCGCGCCGTCGCCGTCGTAGCTGTGCAGCGCGGTGGCCTCGGCGATGTTCTCCTCGTCGTGCATCGGCACCTTCAACACCACCCAGGTACCACCCACGCGCCGCGCCGACGCCACATAGGCGTGCGTTCCACCGTCGAACGGCGCGGAGAACTCCGTCAGCCCCCACCGCGCCGCCAACCCCGCGACCACTTCGGGCAGCGCGTCGATCCACCGCGCGCCGGCCGCACCGAACACCGTGCGCACCGTTTCCTCGACCGAGGACGGCAACACCACCGAGACCCGCCCCGACGACATCAGCCCACCCTACCGACCATCACGGGCACCGCCGCCGATCATCGCCAGCGACTCGCGCGGACCGCCTTGCGGTAGCGGATCCAGCGCCCGGTCGACGACGACGCCGCGAACCCGACCAGTGCCGCCGCGAGGACGAACACCGCGGCGGAGGCCGCGGTCGCGGGGTAGACCTCGCCCACTGCGGACCCGATGACGCCGAACAGCGCGAACAGCCCCACGAGCACCGCCGTAATGATCGACATGACCCGGCCTGCGGTGCGCGCGCAGAGCAGCAGCACCGCGCCGCTGCCGGTGAACACGACGACGACCGTGAGAATCGCGATCGCGAGGAACGACCCGGTGGGGTCCTCGCCCCGGTCGATCTCGTCCAGTGTTTGAGTGATGCCGAAGACCAGGAAGGCCGCGATCGACAGACTGAACAGCAGTGTCACGATGCCGACGAAGAACGCGGCGGCCTTCGACGGCTCGGGACCGACCGGGGTCTGCTGCCAGGGACCTGCGGCTGCCATCGGGTACATCCGCGGATCATTCACCGGCACAACGTATTCCGCGCGCGCCCAGGCAGGCTGAGCCTGCGCACCGGAGCCGTAGGGCTGTGGCGCGAGGCCGCCGGAGCCGTACGCCAACGGTGTGGGCTGTGGCGCGAGGCCGCTGGAGCCATACGCCGCCTGCGGGGCGAGCTGCTGCTGCGCGTGCCCGCCGGACTCATACGCCTGCGGGACGGGCTGCTGCGCGTGCCCGCCCGAACCGTACGCCGGGGCTGAGTGCTGGGCGTACCCACCGGAACCATGCCACTGCTGGGCAGGATCGGTCCATGGTCGCTGCGCGTGCTCAGCGGAGCCCGGGGACTGCTGCGCGGGGTCGTTCCACTGCTGATGCGTGGTCGGCGCGGCGACATGCCTGCCCTCGAGCGCGTCGCGCAGCGCGTCGGTGAATTCCGTCGCGCTGCCGAATCTCTCGTCGCGACGTTTGGCCATCGCGCGGGCGATGACGTCGTCGACCGCGGGCGGCAGATCCGTTCTGACCGTGCTGAGTCGCGGCACCGGCTGCGACAGGTGGCCCGCGACCACCTGTCCGGGGTTGGTAGCGGTGTAGGGCGGGTGCCCGGCGTACATCGCGAACAGGGTGCAGGCCAGCGAATACTGGTCGCTGCGATGGTCGACCACCTCGCCGGACAGTTGTTCGGGCGAGGCGTAGGCGAGAGTGGCGGTGAAGGTGCCCGTCGCCGTGAGTTGGGTGTTGGCGGAAGCGACCCGGGCGATCCCGAAATCGGTGAGTACCGCGCGGATCTCACGACCGTGTTCGGGATCGGCGATCAGGATGTTGCCCGGCTTGACGTCTCGGTGCAGCACCCCGTGCTGGTTGGCGTAGTCGAGCGCCGACGCCGTCTCCCCGATCAGGCGCGCGGTGACGCCGGGTTCGTGTGCCCGCGAATCCCAGGTGGCGGCGTCGGTTCCGCGAATGAACTGCATCGCGATCCACAGATACCCGTCATCGCGACCACGGTCGTATACCCCGACGATGCTCGGATGGTCCAGCTGCGCGACCACATCGGCCTCCCGCTCGAACCGCCGCTGCAATTCCTGATCGGCCGAGAACTCCCGATTCAGCAGCTTCAGCGCGACGCTGCGCGGCAACCGGGGATGTTCGGCCAGATAGACCGTCCCCATCCCGCCTTGCCCGAGCACCCGCTCCAAGCGATAGCCGGCGAAGCCCGCCCCCGATTCCAACACGACTCGCACGCTACCCGCCGATGGCGAAGTGCACCGAAGTACCTGCGCCACACACATTCGCGACAGTGGTGGACTTCGGCACAGTCACCGCTCGATGTTTCGAAGTGGACCCCTCAGAAGGCCAGTGCGGTCCAAGGGATCTCGAGTGTGAAGGGGTATGGGAAGGAAATGCCCGCACAGGAATCGGGGGTCCATTGGCCTGCCATTAGATAGTTCACGTTGCGGAGCGGGCGCACGCCGGGAGGGAGTTCGGCTTGACCGACCTGGAGGATGTACACGCGAAGGGCACCGATACCGGTCAGATCCGGCGTCAGGTCGACTTCCCAATACGACGGAATTCCGGCACCCGCGTACCGGGCCTTCTTCGCTTCTATTTCGGCAGGGGTGTTCGACGGCGACAGCACATCGCCGACCAGAACTGTATCGGCTGCCCGGATGTCGGCGCCGACCGGAAGGCAACGATGCACGACGAAGTCCGGGGTGACGAAGTCGGATTTCCCGGTACTGCCGAAGAACACGTTTGTCGCGAGGTTCGCCCGCCAACACCATTGCGGATGCGCGGACATCTCGATGCGAGCGCAACGTTCGATCTCATTGGTCAGACGGCGCATCGCGGTCTGATGCTCACCAATCCCCCGGCGCGCCCAGACAACTCGCCCATCCCACAACTCGATCTGATCGGCGATCTCCTCGGGAAGCCGCTCCAGATCCTCCCAAGTCAGGTATTCCGGCAGGTCAGCACGCTCGATATCGGGCGGGGACATACGCACATGCTATTCCACCGCACACGGCAACGGCCCGCGAAACCGGCTGCGCTGGCGCAGGGACGGGTTTCGCGGGCCGAGGTCTACTCAACCGGGGTGGCGGTCAGCCCTTGTGGGACTTCACGGCTTCGGTGAGCTGTGGGGAGACGTTGAACAGGTCGCCCACGATGCCGTAGTCGGCGATCTCGAAGATGGGTGCTTCCTCGTCCTTGTTGACAGCGACGATGGTCTTCGAGGTCTGCATGCCGGCGCGGTGCTGGATGGCGCCGGAGATGCCGAGTGCGATGTAGAGCTGCGGGGAGACGGTCTTGCCGGTCTGGCCCACCTGGAACTGGCCCGGGTAGTAGCCCGAGTCGACAGCGGCACGCGAGGCGCCGACAGCGGCACCCAGCGAGTCGGCCAGCGCCTCGACGACGGCGAAGTTGTCGGCGGAACCGACACCGCGGCCACCGGAGACGACAATGCTCGCCTCGGCGAGATCGGGGCGGTCGCCACCGACGATCGGGTCACGCGAGACGACCTTCACGACGCCGTCTTCCTGCGCCGGAACCTCGACGACGACCTGCTCGCCCGCGCCGGCCTGCGGAGCCGACTCGATGGCGCCCGGACGGATCGAGATCACCGGCACGTCGCCGGTGGCCTTGGCCTCCACGGTGAACGCGCCACCGAAGATGGAGTGCACGGCCGAGCCGTCGGCGTTGACGCCGATGACGTCGACGAGCAGACCGGAGCCGATGCGCGCGGCGAGGCGGCCCGACACCTCCTTGCCCTCGGCGGTGGCGGCGACCAGCACGGCGGCGGGCGCGGCGGAATCGACCAGGCCGGCCAGGACGTCGACCTTCGGGGTGACCAGGAAGCCCTCGATGTCGTCGGACTCGGCGACATAGATCTTCTCGGCGCCGGCGGCGGCCAGCGCGGCGGCCAGCTTGTCGGCGGTACCGGCGGGGCCTGCCACGACGGCGGCGGGCTCGCCCAGCGCACGGGCGGCGGTGAGCAGTTCGGTGCTGACCTTCTTCACGGCACCGTCGGCGTGCTCGATGAGCACAAGTACTTCAGCCATCAGTTCTTTCTCCTTACAAGTCTCGGACGGCGCCGGGTCAGATGATCTTCTGACCGATGAGGTAGGACGCGATCTGGTTGCCGCCCTCGCCCTCGTCCGCGATCTTCTCGCCCGCGGTGCGAGCCGGCTTCGGGGTGGCGCCGGTGACCTGGGTGCCCGCGTTGGCGACACCGACGGTCTCCGGGTCGACGCCGAGGTCGGCCAGGGTGAAGACCAGAACTTCCTTCTTCTTCGCGGCCATGATGCCCTTGAAGGAGGGGAAGCGGGGCTCGTTGATCTTCTCGGTGACCGAGACGATCGCGGGCAGCGAGGCCTCGAGCTTGAAGACGCCCTCGTCGGTCTCGCGCTCGCCGGTGATCTTGTCGCCGTCGACGGTGAGCTTGCGCAGGTGCGTCAGCTGCGGGATGCCGATGTACTCCGCGATGATCGCGGGCACGGCACCGGCGCGGCCGTCGGTGGCCTCGTTACCGGCGATGACCAGCTCGACACCCTCGACCTGGCCGAGCGCGGCGGCCAGCACGTAGGCGGTCTGCACGGCGTCGGAGCCGTGGATCGCCGGGTCGTTGATGTGGATGGCCTTGTCGGCGCCCATGGACAGCGCCTTGCGGATGGCCTCGTTGGCGCGGTCGGGACCGGCGGCCAGCACGGTGACCTCGCCGCCCTGGGCCTCCTTGATCAGCAGCGCTTCCTCGACGGCGCGCTCGTTGATCTCGTCGAGCACCGCGTCGGCGGCCTCGCGGTCGAGGGTGTAGTCACCATCGGTCAGCTTGCGCTCGGACCAGGTGTCGGGGACCTGCTTGATGAGTACGACGATGTTCGGCATCGGTCTTCGTCGACCTCCTTCTGGGGACACGTGTGTGGTGGGGCCGCACGAGCTGAGCCGTACGTCCGTGTGAGATATCTAGCTCAGATCGGAACACTACCCTACGCTAAGTTACTCGTGGGTAACCTACCCGTGCAAGAGGTCCCTGATTCCTGCGCGAACCTGCGGTACCAGTAACCTCGGACCAATGAGCGAGGCTGTGATCCCTGCCGCACCCGCGGCCGCCACACATGAACCACTGCCGTTGACCGGCGAGCGGACGGTGCCCGGCATCGCCGAGGAGAACTACTGGTTCCGTCGGCACGAGATCGCCTACGCCCGCCTGCTCGACCGGTGCACCGACAAGATCGTGCTGGAGGCGGGCTCGGGCGAGGGCTACGGCGCCGACATGATCGCGGGCGTCGCCCAGCGCGTCACCGGCCTGGACTACGACGAGGGCGCTGTCGCGCACGTCCGCGCGCGCTACCCGCGCGTACAGATGATCCAGGGCAACCTCGCCGCGCTGCCGCTCGACGACGGGTCCGTCGACGTCGTGGTGAATTTCCAGGTCATCGAGCATCTCTGGGATCAGGGCCAGTTCCTGCGCGAGTGCCTGCGGGTGCTGCGCCCCGGCGGCGTGCTGCTGATCAGCACCCCGAATCGGATCACCTTCTCCCCCGGTCGCGACACCCCGCTCAACCCGTTCCACACCCGCGAACTCAATGCCGCCGAGCTGACCGAACTGCTCGTCGAGGCCGGGTTCACCGTCGCCGAGATGCTGGGCGTGCACCACGGCGCGAACCTGAAAGCGTTGGACGCCAAGCACGGCGGGTCGTTCATCGACGCCCAGATCGAACGCGCGCTGGCCGGTGAGCCGTGGCCCGCCGAGCTCACCGCCGATGTCGCCGCCGTCACCATCGACGATTTCGACCTGCGCGCGGGCGAGATCGACGCGAGCCTGGACCTGGTCGCGATCGCCGAGAAGGCACCCGCCGGGCAGGCAAGAAGTTGACCGATTCCCGCTCCGCCGTGCCGGGCCAGTTCACGCTGGTCCTGCACTCCCACCTGCCGTGGCTCGCCCATCACGGGCGCTGGCCGGTCGGCGAGGAATGGCTCTACCAGTCCTGGGCCGCGTCCTATCTGCCGCTGGTTCAGGTGCTGAAAAATCTTGCCGCCGAAGGGCGTTCGCATCTGCTGAGTCTCGGCATCACCCCGGTGCTCGCCGCGCAGCTCGACGATCCGCACTGCCTCGCGGGCATGCACCACTGGCTGGGCAACTGGCAGTTGCGCGCCGACGAGGCGTCGATGTCGGGGAACACGGCGCTGGGCCGTCACGAACACCGGCTCGCCGCGACCGCGCTGGCCGATTTCGCCCAGAACTGGCAGCACGGCGGTTCACCGGTCTGGCGTTCACTCATCGATGCCGACGCGATCGAGCTGCTCGGCGGACCCTTGGCCCATCCGTTCCAGCCGCTGCTCGATCCGCGGCTGCGCCAGTTCCAGCTCACCGAGGGCCTGGCCGACGCGCGCCTGCGCTGGGGCACCACGCCGACGGGCATCTGGGCGCCCGAATGCGGCTACACCCCCGGGATGGAACGGGGCTACGACGCCGCGGGCATCACCCACTTCATGGTCGACGGCCCGTCGCTGCGCGGCGACACCTCGCTGGGCAGGCCGGTCCGCGACTCCGAGGTCGTCGCCTTCGGGCGCGACCTGGCCGTGAGCTACCGGGTCTGGTCCCCGAAACAGGGCTACCCCGGCCAGAGCGCCTACCGCGATTTCCACCACTACGACCACGCGACCGGGCTCAAACCCTCGCGCGTGACCGGCAAGACCGTCGACGGTCCTGACAAGGCCCCTTACGATCCCGCGCTGGCCGCCGAAGCGGTCACCCGCGATGTCGCCGACTTCGTCGACACGGTCCGCGCCCGGCTGATCGAGGAGTCCGCGCGGATCGGCAGGCCCGCCCTCGTGGTGGCCGCGTTCGACACCGAGCTGTTCGGGCACTGGTGGCACGAGGGACCCCAGTGGCTCGAGCAGGTGCTGCGCGCGCTGCCCGAAGCCGGCGTGAACGTCGGCACCCTCGCCGATGCCCGCCAGAACGGCTACGTCGGCGAACCCGTGCAGCTCAACGACTCCTCGTGGGGTTCGGGCAAGGACTGGCGGGTGTGGGCGGGCGACCAGGTCGCCGACCTCGTCGAGCTCAACGCCGACATCGTTCGCCTGGCGCTGGACACCCTCGACAAGGTCCGCCGCGACGGCTCCCCGCGTGACCAGGTCGCCGATCAATTGCTGCGTGAGGCGATCCTCACGGTCTCGAGCGACTGGGCGTTCATGGTCAGCAAGGACTCCGCCGCCGGGTACGCCCGCGATCGAGCCCATGAACACGCGCACGCCGTCCGCGAGCTCGCCGAGGCGATCGGCGCCGGACAGTTCGCCAAAGCGACCCGTCTCGCGGCAGGATGGGCGATGGCCGACGGATTCTTCCCTGGTCTGGACGCGCGGCGGTTGCCGACCGCCGTCCCGTCGGCCGCCGCTGAAGGATCCGCATGAAGATTTTGATGGTGTCGTGGGAGTACCCGCCGGTCGTGGTCGGCGGGCTCGGTCGGCATGTGCATCACTTGGCCGTCGAACTGGCCGCGGCCGGTAACGAGGTCGTCGTCCTGGCCCGCAGGCCGACGGGGACCGACTCGGTCACCCACCCCACCCACTCCTACATCGCCGACGGCGTGCTCGTCGTCGCGGTGGCCGAGGACCCGCCGTGCTTCGATTTCGGCGAGGACATGCTGGCCTGGACGCTGGCCATGGGCCACGCGATGGTGCGGGCCGGGGTGGCACTCGGCAAGCCCGGGGTCGGCGAGGGCTGGACCCCCGATGTGGTGCACGCGCACGACTGGCTCGTCGCCCATCCGGCCATCGCGCTCGCCGAGTACTACGACGTGCCGCTCGTCTCGACGATCCACGCCACCGAGGCCGGACGCCACAGCGGCTGGGTATCGGGCCGGGTCAACAAGCAGGTCCACTCGGTGGAGTGGTGGCTGACCAACGAATCCGACCAGATCATCACCTGCTCGACCTCCATGCAGGACGAGGTCGAGCGCCTCTACGGCCCCGAACTTCCGCCGATCACGGTGATCCGCAACGGAATCGACGTCGGCTCGTGGACCTTCCGGGCCCGCGCGCCACGCTCGGGCCCGCCGCGCCTGCTGTATGTCGGCCGCCTCGAATACGAGAAGGGCGTGCAGGACGCGATCGCCGCCCTGCCCCGCATCCGCCGCGCCCACCCCGGCACCACCCTCACGGTGGCCGGGGTCGGCACCCAGTTCGAATGGCTGCGTGAACGGGCCCGCGTGCACCGCGTCGCCCGCGCCGTCCACTTCGTCGGCAGCCTCGGCCACGAGGAACTCCTCGGCTGGCTGCACGGCGCCGACGCCATCGTCCTGCCGAGCCGCTACGAGCCCTTCGGCATCGTCGCCCTCGAAGCGACCGCCGCGGGTGTGCCTCTGATCGCCTCCACCGCGGGCGGTCTGGGCGAAGCGGTGATCGACGGCGTCACCGGCGCGTCCTTCGCCCCCGCCGACATCGACGGCCTGGTAGACGCCGCCCGCGCGGTCCTCGACGACCCGCCCACCGCCCAGGCCCGCGCCCACACCGCCCGCGAACGCCTCACCGCCGACTTCGCCTGGGACGTGGTGGCCGTCGAAACCGCTCAGGTCTACTCCGTTGCCAAACGCCGGGTCCGCACCTCCCTCGGCCGCCCCGACATCGTGGAAAGACCACTGCCGGAACGAGATCCGAAGTAGGGCCGCTTACCATTCGGTCGATCGACCGAACGTGATCTGTGTAACAGAGCGGGTTCCGCCGCCGACACCCCTCGGCACCGTCACGCCATAACGGTGTGCGACAAGGGGGGTCAGCGAGTGGGTCGGCTGTATCAGCCTTGCGACTGAACGCCGACCACCGAAGGGTGAACCGCACTGTGTTGTCTCCGCTGCTGTCCAAGGGCCAGAACATTCCGCTCCCCGAGGATGTCGACCGCGTCGACATCGTGATCGGCTGGCCGGAACCCGAGATCGAGGTCGACGCCTCCGCGCTGCTGCTCGGCGCCGACCGGCGCGTCGGGTCCGATGCCGACTTCGTCTTCTACAACCAGACCGAATCACCCGACGGCTCGGTGCGCTTCCTCGGCACGAGCGCCACCGAGGAGGGAAAGCAGGCGAGGATCTCGATCGACCTGTCGATGGTTCCCGCGCACATCCACACCATCGCGTTGGCGGGCAGCGTCGGCGAAGGCACCTTCGGCGCGCTGGGCAAACTCGCGTTCCATGTCATCGATCCCGCCGGGCATTCGCTGGCCGAATATCTCACCGCCGACGCGGACACGGAGTCGGCGTTCGTCTTCGGCGAGGTCTATCGACGGGACGGCACCTGGAAGGTACGGGCCGTCGGGCAGGGCTGGGAGTCGGGCTTGTCCGGGTTGGCCACCGATTTCGGAGTCACCGTCGAAGACAGCGCACCACCCGCGACCACAGAACCGGAAGTCGTTGTCCCCGAGGTTCCAACCGCGCAGGCCCCGGCGCGTGGAGTGGCGACCACCAGGCGCGTAGTGCGTAAAACCAAGCCGATCGAATTCCGGCAGGCCGAAGCGGATACCTGGCAACCCGCTCGATTGTTCTCCGTCGTCGGGGTCGGCGCCGGCGAGGAACAGGAACGGCGCACCACCTCCGCGCTCATCGCCACCATGCAGGCCGTGCGCCCCTTCGCCCGGGCCATCTGCGCCCGAATGGGTGCGCCCGCAGGGGCTTTCGAGGGCTACCTCGAGGTGCAGTACGAATCGGGCGAAACCAAGGTCATTCCGGATGCGGTGCTGAAGGTGAGTCGCGGCGCCAAGCAGTGGACCGCGCTGCTTGAAGTGAAGACAGGCAACGGGAAGCTGCGACGCGACCAGCTCGAGAGCTACCTCGACGTCGCCCGGCGAAAGAAGTACGACGCCGTCGTCAGCCTGTCCAACGACATCCCCGCCGGACCGGGCGAACTGCCCGTCCCGGTGGACCGCCGCAAGCTGACGAAGGTGGCGCTGCGCCATCTGTCCTGGGCCGAAGTCGCCCACGAGGCACGCATGCTCACCACCCACGGCGGCATCGACGACGCGCTGCAAGCCTGGATTCTCGCCGAGTTCCTGCGCTTTCTCGACCATCCCCGCTCGGGTGCGGCCGAGTTCGTCGATATGGGCAGGCACTGGGTCACGGTTCGTGACGCCGTCACCCAGGGAACGCTGCGGGGCGGCGATACGAAGGCGCTGGCCGTCGCCGACACCTGGGTGTCGCTGTGCAGGCATCTCGCGCTGCGACTCACCGCCGAACTCGGTGTCGAGGTCAAGCATGTTCTCGCCCGCAAGTTCCACGCCGATCCGGCGGTGCGGGCCGCCGCCGTGGCCGAACGGCTGGCCACCGACGGTTCGTTCGAGGCCGTCCTGCGTATCCCCGAGACCGCGGGCGAACTCACCGTCATCGCCGATGTGCGAACGAACAAGGTCCGCTGCCGCACCACCATCGCCGCACCCGATGAGGGCACCCCGGTTCGCCGCGTGTCCTGGCTGACCAAGCAGCTCACCGATGCGCCCGGCCGCGTCCAGGTCGAGGCCGTGTTCGCCGAGCGCGGGATCGAGACGTGCGAATTCCTCGACACAGTTCGCACCACCCCCAAGTCGCTCGTCGACGGCCGCACCAGCCCGATCGTCTCGTTCACCCTCGAACAGACCTTCCCGATGGGCAACAAGCGCTCCGGCACCGCGGCCAGCTTCATCGCCAGCGTCACCGCGGCCACCGACGCCTTCTACGGCGCGGTCATGCAACCACTGCGCGAGTGGGTCCCCTCGGCGCCGAAACAGGTCGTCCTCGACCCGTCGGGAACTGCCGACTGATTCACGGGAGGATCATCCGTGACGGGTGAGGTCGGGGTGATGGTTCGGACTTAGGGTCGCGGAGTCCGGACCACTGCCTTCACACGAGGAGACCCGATGCCTTTGCAACCGATCGCCGATCTGCCCGACGCGACCATCGGGTTCCGGGCCAGGGGGAAGGTGCATGCCGAGGACTACGTGAAGGTGCTCGACCCAGCCATCAGGAAGGCTGTCGAGCAGGGGAAACCGGTGAACCTGGTCTATGTGCTCGGCGAGGACTTCGACGGGTATTCGCTGGGGGCGATGGCGAAGGATCTGGAGTTGGTGAAGGTGCCGCGCGAGGCGTGGGGGCGGATCGCGTTGGTCACCGATCATCGGATGTTGGGCGAGGCGGTGCACCTGTTCGGTTTTCTGATTCCGGCGCAGGTGCGGGTGTTCGCGCTGGCCGACGAGAGTGCGGCGCTCGCCTGGGTACGGTGATGCGCGCGGTGTCCCGATGTCGCACTGAAAGCTGTTGCGGCTCAGGCTGGTTGGAGGCCGCCTCCATGGTAGCGGGTGGCGGCGTTCCAGAGGAAGAAGCTGTCGACGCCCGCGTCTCGGGCGGCGTCGATCTGGGCTCGCAGTTCGGCGTCGCCATAGGTCACGCCGAGGCTGAAGTCCTGGAGCCACGGTGCCACTTTCGCGCTGGTGCCCGCGGTGGCCGCCCGGAAATCCTGTAGCGAGCGGAAGACGATGTCGTAGGGCTGGGCGTTGGGGTTGGCGACGCCGTACTCGCCGGGGCCCCAGTGCGATGGGTAGATCATGGGCGCCACGAAGTCGACGCTGCGCGAGATCAGGGGGATGTCCTGGGCGATCTCGTCGGGGCGGGTGGACGCGATTCCGTAGACCGCGGCGCTCAGGTGCGCGCCGGCGAGGTGCACGGGGTAGCGGCTCTCGGCGAGGAATGCCCCGACCGCGGTGGCGGGTGTGGTGGCGAGCCCCGAGAAATTCATACTGCTCAGGCTGCCGTCCGGGCGGCGGACGTAGTCGTACATGATGCCGTCGAAGCCGAGCTGCGCGCCTTCCACCGCGAGGTCGATATTGTATTGTCGCACTTCGGAATTGGCGAAGTTGGTGAACGCGATCGGGCCGTAGTGGCTGGAATAGGGTTGCCCGGAGGGATTCTGGACAACCCAGTCGGGGCGCCCGCTGTGCCAGGCCCATCCGGCGAGCGTCGGATCACGGAACGCGACGATCCGACCGACCACCCGCAGCCCCATGTCGTGCAGTTGCCGCAGGGCGGCCGGGGCATCGTAGATCGCGGTGGCGGCGCCGGATTCGCGGGCAAGGGGCACCTGGGAGGCGTAACCGATCACGCCGTCCTCGTCCTTGATATCGAGTTGCACGGTGTCGATGCGGCCTTCCCGCGCCAGATCGAGGACAGCTTCGCGCAGGCCGTCATGCGACCAGGCGTGCGCGGTCACGTGCACCGCGCGCATGCTCGGCAGCGCACTCCGGGTGACCACGGTGCCCGCGGTCTGGTTCCCGTGCGCGTCCACCGCGACGACCTCGAAAGCCGGTGCCCAGCGCACCGAGAGCTCGAAGGTCCCGTCCGCGGCGGGGACCACCGAATCCGGCCCGATGGACACGCGCACCGCGTCGACGGCGGTGCCGCGCACCACGACCGGCGCGCGATAGGAGCCAACGGGTTCGGGCGCGGCCATCCGCAGCGTCGGCGCCACGGTATCGGTGGACGGCAGCTCGGCGGATCTGCTCAGCGCGAATCCGGCCACCAGACAAACGACCAGCGCGGCGAGACCGACACCGATAACGGGGGCCATCCATCGCCGTCGATCGGCCGATCGGAGCTGCAATTCCAACGTCAACACCGCCTTCCAAAAACATTGACGCGCCAACTATTTCGCAATTCCGACCGGGCGTACTCGGTATCGATAGATCGACTGTAATCCGACGCCGCTGCGTAATATCGCATTGATGATGGGCGGTTCGAACACAAAGTTCCGGCTCGCGTCGGCGGCAATGCTGGCGGCCACACTCACGGCCTGTGCCGCGGGGGACAACGAAGCGATATCGACGGTCCGAACCCCCGCGCCCGTGACGACCGCCGAAACCCAGCCGCCGAATCCGGCCGAGATCGGCGCCAACGAACTGGGATTCGTCCCGGTCCTGATGTATCACCAGATCACCCCGAACCCGGCGGGCGAATACGACCAGACCCCGGCGGAATTGCGGGACGAACTGGAACGGCTCTACCGCGAGGGCTACCGCCCGGTGACCGCCGCGCGCTACATCTCCGGCGACCTCGACCTGCCCGCCGGTACCCACCCGGTGGTGCTCACCTTCGACGATTCCACCAGCAGCCAATTGAATTTCACCGAATCCGGCACGGTGGCACCGGACAGCGCCGCGGGTATTCTCGCCGAATTCGGCGCCCGCTACCCGGACTTCCGGCCGGTGGCCACCTTCTACGTGAACAACGAACCCTTCGGCGGCGACCCGCGCGCGCTACCGTGGCTGGCCGCGAACGGCCACGAAATAGGCGCGCACACCGCCGATCACGCCAACCTCGCGAGTCTGGACACCGACGGCGTGCAACGCGAACTCGTGCGGAATGTGCGCGCGGTGACCGCGGCGGCCCCCGCAGTCGCCGTGCGCACCATGGCGCTACCGCTCGGCGTCTATCCCCGCGATCACGCGCTGGCCACGGCAGGCAGCTGGGACGGCACGCCCTACCGCTTCGACGCCGTGATGCTGGTGGGGGCCGACCCCGCGCCTTCCCCCTACGGCGCGGTCGACCCCGGCGGGGTGCCGCGCATCCGATCGGGCCGGGGCGCGATCCCGTTCGACTCGGCCTATTGGCTGGACTGGCTCGCCGCGAACCCGGAACAGCGCTACACCGCCGACGGCGACCCGTCGCGCGTCTCCTTCACCCGCCAGCGCGCGACCGAACTCGACGTGCGCTGGCAGGACCGAGCCAACCCGTACTGACGCGGCGCGCGGCCGCGTCTGTCAGGCGTCCGGCGTGAAGGCGAAGATCTCGCCGAGACGGGTGGCGACGACGACCTCACCCTTCGGGCCGATGGAGGTGCCCGTGGTGGTGCCGGTCGCGGCCGGAAGGGGGTCGGAGTCGATGGTTTTGCCGGTGGTGGTGTCGAAGGTGATGAGACTCAGGCCCGCGCCGATGGCGGCGACCGTGTAGCCGATGTCGCCGGCGGTGTGGGCCGGGGTGCCGCGCAGGGCGAGGTCCTTGCGCTCCCAGACGATCTCGGCCTTGTCGTCGTTGTCACGCAGGGCGGTCAGGTAGCCGTCGTCGCCGGCCGGGATGATCAGATCGCCCGCGACGGCGATGCCGCCGCGAGGTGCCCATGGCAGCGGCTGGGTCCACCGGGTGGCACCGTCGGCGGCGTTGAGGGCGATGAGGCGCTTGCTGTTGTCGCCGATGTAGACGGTGTCGCCGTCGGCGGACAGGGCGGGGCTGGTCGCGCTGCCGCCGGTGAGGACTTCGGCGCTCCACTCCTGGGTCACGGTCCCGTTCCCGTAGCGCAGGGCACGCAGCGCGGCGGCCTGCTTGCCCGGCTCCCAGACGGTGACGAAGAAACGGCCGGTCGACGGGTCGACGGCGGTGGTATTGGCGACCGCGCAGCGGGGCCCACCGGTGTGGCAGTCGTCGAGACCGTCGCCGGAGGCGGGGCGGGTGAGGCCGGGGTACTTCAGGAAATCGGGTTCGCCGAGCAACTGCGCGGTCGGCACCACCCGACCGCCGGTCTGGCGGCTCAGCACGTCGACCTGACCGGACTGCGTCACCGTGAGCACATTGCCGTCGCCGGTGAACTGGATCGCCACCGGGACACCCGCGACGGGGGTGCGCCACCGCGGCTGGCCGAGGTAGTTGAACGAGTTCACCGCGCCGTCGTCACCGACGTAGACATTGCTGACGCCGTCGAGCACGGTCGGCGCTTCGATCGTCGACGGTCCGAGCGGGTTGCAGAACCGTTTGCGGCCGGTGAGCATCTGGAAGGAGAAGATCGCGCAGTTGCCGGTGCTCGTGGTGACGAACATCTGGCCGTCTGCGCCGATCGTCAACGGCTGGGCGATCGGGCCACCCACCGGACGCGACCAGCTCAGCGACATCGACTTCGCTCCCGACACCGGGCTGCCGCTCGCATTACTGCCATCGTGATGCGTTGCGGGCCAACCCTTTCCGGCCCCGACCGTGATGTCGTCCACATCCGTACCGCACCCGGCCAGCGCCAACACACCGGCGGCAGCGAGCGAGGCAACCACACGAGTCCGAGTTCGCACCTGCTGATCTCCCTGGGTAATCGGGGTATGGCACGGTAAGTGTGCCCTGCGAAAGTACTCTGTGTAGCCGACGACCGAATCCTCGGGGCAGGCCCGATGGATCATGACGGGAGAGTAGTTCGTGACGAGCATGTGGGGCGCACCGCTGAGCGCGCGCTGGCGTGGATCACGCCGCCGCGATCCGCAGCAGGCCCGATTTCTGACCAGGGATTCACTGCGCTGGGTGCTCGCCAACCGCGCCTACACCCCCTGGTACCTGGTGCGTTACTACCGGCTCGCCAAGTTCCGCCTGGCCAACCCGCATATCGTGCTGCGCGGCATGGTGTTCCTCGGCCGCAATGTGGAGATCCACGCGACACCGCAACTCGCGCGCATGGAGATCGGCCGCTGGGTGCACATCGGCGACGGCAACGCGCTGCGTTGCCACGAGGGCTCGCTGCGCATCGGCGACAAGGTGGTGTTCGGCAAGGACAACGTCGTCAACACCTACCTCGACATCGAGATCGGTGAGTCGACCCTGGTCGCCGACTGGTGCTACATCTGCGACTTCGACCATCGCATGGACGACATCACCATGCCCATCAAGGACCAGGGCATCGTGAAGAGCCCGGTGCGCATCGGCCCCGACACGTGGATCGCGGCGAAGGTGACCGTCCTGCGCGACACCCGAGTCGGTCGCGGGTGCGTGCTAGGCGCGCACGCGGTGGTCCGTGGGGACATCCCCGACTACAGCATCGCGGTCGGCGCTCCCGTCAAGGTCGTGAAGAACCGCAAAGTCGCCTGGGACGCTAGCGCCGAGGAACGCGAGGCCTATATGGCGGCGCTGGCCGACATCGAGCGGAAGAAGAACGCCGCCGCACAGTCCTGATCTTCCGTGATGGGACACGGCCGTGGGATGCGAGGTTTCTGTCGGTGCGGGTCGGTACGGTCAGCGGCGTGGAGAGCTATGCAGCGCTGCTGCGGGGGATCATGCCGACCAACCCGAACATGCGCAACGAGAAATTGCGCGCGGTGTTCGAGGGGCTCGGCTTCGAGAAGGTCGCCTCGGTACTCACGAGCGGCAATGTCGTCTTCCGCACCGCTGACGACCCCACCGACCTCGAGGAACGCATCCAGCGGGCGCTCAACGCCGAGCTCGGCATCCCCGGCGGCACCATCATCCGCAGCCATCCCGAACTGCGCGCGCTCCTCGACAGTGACCCGTTCGAGGGCCTACCCCACGAACGCGGCTCCTACCTCACCGTCACCTTCTTCAAGGCGACGATGCGCGACGCCGACACCACCGCCTTCGACGACGACCCCCTCACCCGCGTCATCGGCTACGACCGCGATGCTCGTGCCTTCCTCACCGTCATCGACAACAGCACCGGCAAAACCCCCGACTTCATGGCCCGCCTGGAGAAGACCTACGGCAAGGACATCACCACCCGCACCTGGCTCACGGTGCAGCGCGTGGTGAAGAAGATGCAAGCCTGACCGGCGCCTCAGTCGGCGAAGGCGAGCCCACGGGCCGCCAGTTCCACACCGAGGATGCGGATGGACTTCGGTCCGACGCCGTGGATGGCCAGTAGTTGCTTCGTGCTGACCTCGGTGAGCTGCGCGTAGCGGGTATAGCCGTGCGCGGCCAGTTCGCGAGTCGCTACCTTGCCGATCCCGCGGGGGAACTCGGTCTCAGCCGCCGTATCCGTCATCGTGGGCACCCTTTCGTCCGGCAACACCAGACTAGGCGCGGACACCGACACGGTCAGCGGGCCGGCGCGACCGCTCGGCAGAGGAAGACCACACCGGCGCGGCCGATGCGGGTGATCACCAGGGTGTACGGCGTCGAGCCCCGCTGCTTGAGCTTCTTGCGCAGGGCATCGGGATCGACGTCGACGCCCCGGATGAGGATTTCCAGGGAACCGCAGTCGCGGCGCGCCAGCTCCTGACGGAGGGTCTTCTCGCGGAGTTCGAAACGATCCTCGACGCGGAAGCCACGCATGCCAGGGGGGACCGAGTCCCCGGTGAGGTAGGCGATCTGTGGGTCCAGTTGCCAGAGCCCGTGTTTCGCGGCGTAGTGGCGGACCAACCCCGCGCGCACGACGGCGCCGTCGGGGTCGACGATCCAGTCGCCGGGAGCGCGATCGGGGATGTCGTCGGGGGCGGCGTCGGTGAGCGTGGTCGCGCCACCATGGGAGTTCAGGACGGTCGCGCGGCGGGTGACGCCGGGGTCGGTGAGACCGGGCGACCAGAGGCACGCTTCGCGGACTGCGCCGCCGAGGGAGACGATCTCCACCTCGCCGTCCCAACCGAGGCGGTCGAAATCCAGACCGGGAGCGGACTTCACCGCGATATCGCGACCCGCGTAGGCGGCGAGCAGATCCGGAAGTGGGGGTTGCAGTTTCGCGGGATCGTAGGTGCGGCGACCGTCGGCCCGACGCGCCGGATCGGCGATGATCACGGTGTCGCGCGTGGTCGGGACGAGAGCGTCGGCTCTGGCCAGAACGATGTTTCGTCGGCCCCGCCGGATGTCGTCGGTCGTTTCGCGATTCGCCCGCGCGCCGGGAAGCTGCTGGGCGGTCACATACGCACCGTGCTCACTCGCCTGGGCGGGCTCGCGGCCGGTGGCCTCGAGAGGCGCCGTGGCGAGGTTGTGCGCGGCCATCGCCAAGCGCACGTCGTCGAGATCGCTGCCGATCACCGCGGGGCACACCGCGGCGAGTTCGGACAGTTCCGCGCCGATCGAACAGGTGACGTCGTGCACCGGCCGTCCGGCCAACCTCGCGGCCCGATGCCGGGCGACCAGCGCGGGCGTCGCCTGCTGCAACGCGTCGTCGGTGAACAGCCACTCCCCTGCCGCGGGCAGTTTCACCGCGGCCTTGCGACGCAGCCGCACCGTCTCGATCAGCGCGGCGCCATGTTCGCCGTGCGAGCGACGCACCTGCTCGATATCGCGCAGGTGCGTCGCGGTGGTCAGCTCCAGCCGGTCGACCTCGGCGAGCGCGGCACGGCCTGCCGCGCTGCCGAGATAGGCGACATCGTCGCGGCCGAAGCGATAGCCCACCTACTTCTGCGCCGTGCCCGGCTTCACACCGGTGATCATCGCGTTGTAGAAGAACTGGCGCGGCACGACCTTGCGCAGCACCTTCTCGTCCAGCCAGCTCAGACCCAGCCACGCGCGGTACTGCGCCATGCGGTACGGCATGGTCAGCTTCTCGTCGGGGACGGCGGCCTCGAACGTGCGCACCGGCCAGCCCCACAGGGCGGCGGCGAGTTCCTCGGTGGTGGCCTTCACGTCGACGGCACCGGCCGACTTCGCCATCTTCTCGAGATCGCTCGGGTCGAAGGTGTGCAAGTCGACGACGGCCTCGAGCGCCGCGGCGCGCGAGGACTCGTCCAGTTCGGTCTGCGGACGACGCCAACCGGACAGGAACGGCAGCTTGGTGATCTCGGTGGTCACCTTCCAGGTGGCCTGGCCGAGGCGACGGGCGTAGATATTGCCGATGGTGGTGGGCTCACCGGCGAACACGAAACGTCCGCCCGGCTTGAGCACGCGCAGGCACTCCTTGAGCGCCAGCTCCACGTCGGGGATGTGGTGCAGCACGGCGTGGCCGCAGACCAGATCGAAGGTGTCGTCGTCGTACGGGATGGTCTCGGCGTCGGCGACGCGACCATCCACATCGAGGCCGAGGTGCTCGGCGTTGCGCAGCGCGACCTTCACCATGCCGGGCGAGAGGTCGGTGACCGAACCGGACTTGGCGACGCCACCCTGCATCAGGTTGAGCAGGAAGAATCCCGTGCCACAGCCCAGCTCGAGCGCACGCTCGTAGGGCAGCGGAGCGGGACCGACAGCGAGATCGAACCGGCCGCGCGCATACGCGATACAGCGTTCGTCATAGGAGATCGACCACTTGTCGTCGTAGGTCTCCGCTTCCCAGTCGTGGTACAGGACCTGGGCGAGTTTGGTGTCTTTGCGCGCTGCTTCGACCTGGGCCGCGGTCGCGTGGGGGTTCGGCGCCGGGTCGTCGGGATGGACCGTCATAGAGGTCAGCCTAATATGTGTGCCTCGGCACGCCGCTGCGGGGACGAGGCACAGCCCTTTCGGTCACCCGGACCGACTCGCCGAACGCCCGCGGAACGAGAACTAACTTCGAACCCGCCGGTATCGCGACACCGTGGGTAACTCGCCCGCCACCGCGCATCGGTGCGGCACGAACCCGCCTACCGGGCCGGGGGCCGGGTAGGCGGGGTCGGGCTAGCGACCGGTGAAGGTGGCGGCGTCGGGCCCCTCCGCCGCGAAGGCGCGGGTGCCCGTGCGGACGTCCTCGGTGTCGAACAGGGCCGACCATTCGGTGACGGCGGTGGCATGCCCGTGCGGTCCGGATTCGAAGACGGCCTTGGCGGCGGCGAGCGCGCGGGGCGCGGCGGTGACGAACTGAGCGGCCCACGCGCGAGCCGCGGCGAGGACATTGTCGGGCGCGACGACCTCGTCGACCAGACCGAGTTTCGCGGCCTCCTCGGCGTCGACGAAACGACCGGTGTACACGAGATCCTTGGCTCGGCTCGCGCCGATGAGCAGCGAGAGCCGCCGGATGCCGGACAGCGGAATGAGACCCGCTTTGATCTGCGGCAGACCGAGTTTCACGTTGTCGCCGACGATCCGGTGATCGGCGCCGAGCGCGAGTTCGAGGCCGGCCCCGAGGCAGTAGCCGGTGATCGCGGCGACGGTGGGCTGCGGAACCCGCGTGAGGCAGCCGAGCGCGGCCTGGAGATCGGCGGCCATGGCGGCGGCCTGATCGGCGTCGAGTTCGGCCAGCTCCGCCATCTCGTCGCCGGCGCTGAACACCCGCGCGTCGCCGTAGACGATCAGGGCGGCGACCCCGGGGTGCTCGGCCACGGTGGCCGCCGCGGCTGCCACCTCACGGGCCAACTGGGCACCGACGAGGTTCAGCGGCGGACGATCGATGCGCAACAGCGCGACGCCACGGGTGGTCGGCTCGGCGGGCAGCTCGAGGGTCACGAATTCGGCCATGGGAGCAACCTACCGGCCGCCGAGGGCACCCAACCGAGGCAGCTCGTCGAAATACCGTTCGTTGTCGGGGAAGTCCGACAGCGGACGGCCGCCCGGACCCGGCGAGTACTTCGGCATGATCGGCTCGACCACCCGGTCGACGGCCAGCACGGCGGCGGTGTCGGCGAACCCACACAGCGCATCGAGCTGCGACCACGTCGGTGGCATCAGCACGTGTTCGCCCGCCCGCCAGCTCGCCAGCGCGGCCCGCGGTGTCTGCCAGGCCACCTGGGCGGCCTCGGAGGTGGCACCGTCGGCGATCTGGCCCGAAGGGAGCACCGCGACGAAGAAGCGGGTGTCGTAGCGGCGGGGTTCGGCCGCCGGGGTGATCCAGTTCGACCACGGGCGCAGCAGGTCGGCCCGCAACACCAGACCCTCGGCCGTGAGGAATTCGGCGAGCGATAATTCGCGGCGCTCCAGCTTGCCGCGCGCATCCCGATAGCGCGCCGAGTCGTCGACGACGGAATCCGCGGTCGGCCCCGCCAGCAGCACACCGCATTCCTCGAACGTTTCCCGCACGGCGGCGGCGACGAGCGCCTGCGCGGTCTTCTCGTCGGTGGCGAAACGCTCGGCCCACCAGTCAGGTTCGGGACCCGACCAGGCGATATCGGCAGTCCCGTCGGCGGCGTCGACGCCACCGCCGGGGAACACCGTCACCCCGGCCGCGAACGCCATCCCCTTGACCCGGCGCTGCAGGAACACCTCGATACCCGAATCGCCGTCACGTACCAGCATCACGGTCGACGCGTCCCGCACCGAAGCCCCGGACTCACTCATATCGTTCCTCTCCACCACCGAACCGAGCGCTCGGCAACCGCCGATCTACCGACCGGACCGGCTGCCTCTCGCGAGCACAGCCCTCTCAGCACCCTAACGCCCGCTTGGTCCCCCGCCCGACGGGCTTCCCGCCGACCGGACACCCGCCGGGTCAGCTCGGCTATCGAGGGACCGCGCCCGGGTCAGTTCGACGAGGCGAGGGCTCAGTTACGGCGCCGATGCCCGCCCGAACGACGAGCCCGCCGCGCGAACCACCGCCCATCGACCCGATCGAGGGCGATCGACTGGCTGAAGGCGTTGCTCAGATTCTTGGCGGTGAGCACATCGCCGAGCAGACCCTGGCCGACCACCTCACCCTCCTTCAGCAGCAGCGCGTGGGTGAAGCCGGGCGGGATCTCCTCGACGTGGTGGGTCACCAGCACCATCGCGGGCGCGTCGGGGTCGGCGGCGAGATCGCCGAGACGCTCGACGAGTTCCTCGCGCCCGCCCAGGTCGAGGCCGGCGGCCGGTTCGTCGAGCAGCAGCAGTTCCGGGTCGGTCATCAGGGCACGCGCGATCAGCACCCGCTTGCGCTCGCCTTCGGACAGGGTGCCGTAGGTGCGCTCGGAAAGGTGTTCGGCGCCGAGGGTTTCCAGCATGTCGACGGCGCGTTCGGTGTCGATGTCCTCGTAGCGTTCACGCCAGCGGCCGAGCACCGCGTACCCGGCCGAGACCACCAGGTCGCTGACCTTCTCGTCCACCGGGATGCGGCTGGCCACCGCCGCCGAGGACATTCCGATCCGTGGCCGCAATTCGTTGACATCGACGCGGCCGAGCGTCTCCCCCAACAGGTTCGCGGACCCGGAGGTCGGATGTAGTTCGGCGGCGGCCATTCTCAGGAGCGAGGTCTTGCCCGCGCCGTTCGGGCCGAGCACCACCCAGCGTTCGTCGAGCTCTACTTGCCAGGAGACCGGGCCGACCAGGGTTCGGCCCGAGCGACGGATGGTCACGTCGGAGAAGTCGATGAGCAAATCGGGATCGGGTTGCGACACGCGCTCCATCTTGGCCCACGGGGGCTCTCAGCGCAGCGACCGGCCCGTGCGAGATTCGTCGGTCCTGGTCGGCGACGGGTTATCCGTGCCGCGAACCTCGCCGCGCAACATCCGCGCGGCCACGAAAGACACCGGCACCGACAGCGCGACCCACACGATCAGGATCACCACAATCGTCGTCATCATCGCGGAACCTCCCTGTACCTCGACGTGCACGGCTGTCGGTTACGTATACCCGCGAGACACCGCCGCCACACCGAGTCATCGCGGCGAGTCGCGAAATTCGCAACCACACTGTCGGATTCGCGTCGCGCGTGTCGCAATGATCACGGGCGTGGCGGCACCGCGATCACCGTCATCGAACCGGGCGCCACCTCGGTGAAACCGGCGTCACGCACGGCCACCGCGCGACCCGCCGTCACCTCGGCCACCAATGCCGCCCACTGCTGTTCGTCGGCGTCGCGCACCGCGCACCGGAACTCGCGGCCTGCCCACGCCGCCGCCTCGTGCACCGGCAACGCACCCGCCAGCAACATACTCGCGTGCCCGACCTGCGCCGCCGCCTTGCCCACCGACATCGCCAACGCGGCGTTCACCCACAGCACCGGCAGGCTCGGATCCGCCGGGCCCGGCTCGTCGTGGTCGAGATCGGTACCGCCGATCTGGAGTTTGCGGATGCGCTGATCGATCTCCCCGACCGGGCCGGGGACGAACGCACGGGCCTGCGCGCCGTCGACCTCGACACTCACCCCGTCGACGGCCGCCGCGGCCGCCCACTGCGCACCGCGCGCCCGCCGAGCGACCTTCCGGATCCGCGACCGCTTCCAGGCGAGGTAGCGCGGCTCCCACTCCCCGCCGGGCCCCGAACGCGGATCCAGGCACACCGCGACCGCCGCGGCGGCGGCCGCTGCCAGCAACGAGCTGCGGGCGGGCGGGTCGGCTTTGGGGATGTGCAACACCATCTGCATCGCCTGCACCATGGCCGGGTCGTCGGGATCACCGCCGCCGCCGTAGCCCTGTGCCAATTCCGCGTGCCGAGCGCCGAATTCGGCCGCCTCGTCGCGAACCGGCGCCTGCGCCTGCTCCTCGGTCTCCAACCCACTGCCCATCCCACGACACCCATTCGATCGACACCAGTCCGCCCGCCAGCCTAATCGCGCGGTCCGACAGTCCTCGGCGAGTTCGCGGGCTCCGGTCGAACCCGGCTCAGATCACCCGGACATCCACCATGAAGGTCGGCTCGGGACCGATCGACGGTTCGTTGGCGGGCCCGTACGTGAACGCCAGCGTGGTCACACCCCGCTGGATCGCCCGGAACGGCCACACGGTGGCGTTGCCCTCGCTGGTCGGCCCACCGTCGGTGATCAGGATGCCTCGCTCGGCGTTGACCAGGCCCCACTCCCCGGTCGACGCGGGATCGCGCGGCAGGCGCACCAGCAGGCGCTGACCCACCGTCGGCACGACCGTGCTGCCGTTGGCGGACAGCTCGATGATCAACGGAGCGACCGCGGACCGCGCGATGGCGGTGGGCTGGAGAACCACGTCATAGGTGTCGGTCTTGTCGCCGCCGCAACCGGCGATCGATCCGCCGAGACCCGCCAGGGCGACCAGCACGAGAACTGACCTGCGCACAACAACCTCCCGGTGACGAGCGGTGACGACGTGCCTGTGCCGTCACTCTACGTCGGCGAGGTCGCGATTCGCGCTACCGGCCGAGCAGGGGAACCCGTCGTACGCCACCGTCACGCGCGTCGGCCGCTTCCACCTCGTCGCGGGTGACGCCGAGGATGAACAGCACCGCGTCCAGATAAGGGTGCGACAGCGCCGTGTCGGCCACCTCCCGCAGGGCGGGTTTGGCATTGAACGCCACGCCGAGCCCGGCCGCGTTCAGCATGTCGATGTCGTTGGCGCCGTCGCCGACCGCGACGGTCTGCTCCATCGGCACCCCCGCCTCGGCGGCGAACTTGCGCAGCGCGGTCGCCTTGAACGCCCGGTCGACGATCTCGCCGACCACCCGCCCGGTGAGCTTGCCGTCGACGATCTCGAGGGTGTTGGCCTGTACGAAATCGAGTTCCAGCTCGTGGGCGAGCGGCTCGATCACCTGCCGGAATCCACCGGAGACCACACCGCAGCGGAAGCCGAGCCTGCGCAGCGTGCGGATGGTGGTGCGCGCGCCGGGGGTGAGCTCGATCCGGTCGGCGACCTCCTCGATCACCGACTCGTCGAGCCCAGCGAGGGTGGCCACGCGCTGGCGCAGCGATTCGGCGAAGTCGAGTTCACCGCGCATCGCGGCCTCGGTGACCTCGCGGACCTGGTCCTCGACGCCCGCGTGCGCGGCCAGCATCTCGATCACCTCGCCGGTGATCAGGGTGGAGTCGACGTCGAACACGATCAGGCGCTTGGCGCGGCGCGCCAGCCCGGCCCGTTCCACCGCGATGTCGACCTGTTCGGCGACAGCCACCTCGGCCAGCGCGGTGCGCAGCCGCGCGTCGCCCTCGGCGCTGGTATCGGTCGCGGTGACCAGCAGTTCCATGCCGGTCACCGGGTAGTCGGCGATACCGCGGATGGAGTCGATGTTGGCGCCGCCGGTGGCGAGTTCGCGCGAGATCGCGCTGAACGCCCGCGCGGTCACCGGAGCGCCGAGCACCACCACGGCGTGGGTGGACATCGGCGGCTTGCCGATCTGCGCGTCGACCGACACGTCGACCTGCATGCCGACGGTGTTCATCGCCTCTTCGAGGTCGTCCTGCAACGCCTCGGGGTCGTTGGGGCACGACACCAGCACGCCCAGGGTGAGCCTGCCCCTGATGACGACCTGCTCCACGTCCAACAGGCTCACCCGGTGCCGGGACAGCGCCGCCAGCAGCACCGAGGTGACGCCGGGTCGGTCGGGGCCGGTGACGGTCACGAGAACTGTGGTGTCGGCCAAGTCGATCTGCTCCGTTCGATTACCCACAAAAAGAGTGTGCACCCGCTGGTCACCCAGCCGGTGCACACCCTGTTGTTCGGTGGTGTCCTACTTCTTCGCGAGCGCGTCTTCGGACACGTGCGTGCTGTGCTTACCCGAGCCCCAGCCCACGTGCGCCTCGGCCTTCATCCGGTCGACCATGTGCGGGTAGTGCAGCTCGAACGCCGGACGCTCGGACCGGATTCGCGGCAGCTCGTAGAAGTTGTGCCGCGGCGGCGGGCAGGTGGTGGCCCACTCGAGGGAGTTGCCGTAGCCCCACGGGTCGTCGACCGTGACGACCTCGCCGTAGCGGTAGCTCTTGAAGACGTTCCAGATGAACGGCAGCATCGACGAGCCCAGGATGAAAGCGCCGATCGTGGAGATCGTGTTCAGCGTGGTGAAACCGTCGGACGGCAGGTAGTCGGCGTAGCGACGCGGCATGCCCTCGGCGCCGAGCCAGTGCTGGACGAGGAAGGTGGTGTGGAAGCCGACGAAAGTGGTCCAGAAGTGCCACTTGCCCAGACGCTCGTCCATCATGCGACCGGTGATCTTCGGGAACCAGAAGTAGATACCCGCGAAGGTCGCGAACACGATGGTGCCGAAGAGCACGTAGTGGAAGTGCGCCACCACGAAGTACGAGTCGGTGACGTGGAAGTCCAGCGGCGGCGAGGCCAGGATGACGCCCGACAGACCACCGAAGAGGAAGGTCACCAGGAAGCCGATCGACCACAGCATCGGTGTCTCGAACGTCAACTGACCGCGCCACATGGTGCCGATCCAGTTGAAGAACTTCACACCGGTCGGGACCGCGATAAGGAAGGTCATGAAGGAGAAGTACGGCAGCAGCACGGCGCCGGTGGCGTACATGTGGTGCGCCCACACCGCGATCGACAGCGCCGCGATACCCAGCGTCGCGTAGACCAGCGTGGTGTAACCGAAGATCGGCTTACGGCTGAACACCGGGAAGATCTCGGACACGATGCCGAAGAACGGCAGCGCGATGATGTAGACCTCGGGGTGGCCGAAGAACCAGAACAGGTGCTGGTAGAGCAGGATGCCGCCGGTGGCCGGATCGTAGATGTGGCCGCCCAGGTGGCGGTCGTAGGCCAGACCGAACAGCGCCGCGGTGAGCAGCGGGAACGCGAGCAGCACCAGGACCGAGGTGACCGCGATGTTCCAGGTGAAGATCGGCATGCGGAACATGGTCATACCGGGTGCGCGCAGGCAGACGACGGTGGTGAGCATGTTGACGCCACCGAGGATGGTGCCGAGGCCCGACACGGCCAGACCCAGGATCCACAGGTCGGTGCCGACGCCGGGCGAGTGCAGGATGTCGGTGAGCGGCACGTAGGCCGTCCAGCCGAAGTCCGCCGCGCCGCCGGGGGTCACGAAGCCCGCGGTCGCCATGCTGCCGCCGAACAGGTACAGCCAGTAGCTGAACGCGTTCAGTCGCGGGAAGGCGACGTCGGGGGCGCCGATCTGCAGCGGCAGGACGATGTTGGCGAAACCGAACACGATCGCTGTCGCGTAGAACAGCAGCATGATGGTGCCGTGCATGGTGAACAGCTGGTTGAACTGCTCCGGCGAGAGGAACTGCAGACCCGGACGGGCCAGCTCACCACGCATGAGCAGGGCCATGAGGCCGCCGATCAGGAAGAAGCTGATCGCCGTCACCAGGTACATGGTGCCGAGCACCTTGGGGTCGGTGGTGGTGACCGCCTTGTAGAGGAACGAGCCCTTCGGACCGGTCCGGGCCGGATACGGTCGAGTCGCTTCCAACTGAGGGACTGGCCTGGGCTCTACCGCAGTCACTGATCCTCCTGAAGATGCCTGTACGTCACTCGCAGCGCCCGCCGCACCTTCGCAGAGGGCAGCAGACATGCGTTGGAGTGAATCGTAAACCGTGCTGCCGCAGCATTCCGCGCGGGTCCTACTCTGTGTCGTATTCGGCGCGCCGTAGTTCGCGATCCCGATCTTCCTCCGCAGGTCGCGTGGGTGCAACGGTTGTCGGCGATGACTTTTCGGCGGTCGGCGCGTCATGATCGATGCCGACGCGCGAACATGCCGGCGTCGGACATCGTGCTATCCCTTCACCCGAGGAGAAGTCATGTCGTTGCACCCGTTGCCCGGTGATCCCACCTGGGTCGATCTCTACACCACCGATCTGGACCGCGCGATCGCCTTCTACGGCGAACTGTTCGGCTGGACCGCCGATCGCGGCGGTGAGGAGTTCGGCGGCTACACCACCTTGCGCAAGGACGGTCGGGCGGTGGCGGGCGCGATGGGCCGCCACGACGACCCCGGCGACCCGTATCCCGATCGCTGGACGGTGTACCTGAACTCCCCCGACGCGGCGGCGACCACGGCGAAGGCGAGCGCGGCGGGCGGCACTGTGATCGTCGAACCGATGGCGGTCGGCGATCTCGGCGCGATGGCGGTGCTCGCCGATGTCGGCGGCATCGGCGTCGGCGTGCGGCAGGCCGACACCTTCGCGGGCTTCGAGGCGGTCGGCCTCGTCGCCGACGGGACCTGGACCGATCACGTCGGCGTACCGTCCTGGTTCGAGCTGACGACCCGCGTCTACGACGCGTCCCTGACCTTCTACCGCGACGTCTTCGACTGGCGCGACACCCTGACGATCGCCGACACCGCGGACTTCCGCTACACCACCCTCCATGCCGTCCCGCCCATGGGCGGCGGCGTCCTCGACGCGAGCGGCCATCTCGCCGAGGGCGTACCGGGGTCGTGGACGGTGTATTTCGGCGCGGACGACGTCGACAAGTCCGCCGAACAGGCCGTGGCCCTCGGCGGGACCATCGCCTTCGACCCGATGAACACCCCCTACGGCCGCCTCGCCGGCCTGATCGACCCCACCGGCGCGCATTTCAGCATCGGCGGCAACGTCCGCTGAGGCGAACCCCGGCGGCGGGCACACGAGACCGCCGCCGCCGGGGTTCGACCACCAAGGGGTGGTAAACGCGCCCCCTTGGAGTCGGCGCATCAACGCTGGGGTTGCTGTCGGTTCCCCCTCCCGAAGACGAGATTAGAGGTGTACCCACAAACACCCGCCAAGCCTTTCGAGGGGAACACGATGAGCACCCTGGTCACCGCACCCGCCGCCAACGTCATCCCGATGCGCGCCCGTTCCGGCGCACCGGTCGCCGCCGGTCAGCTCGCCGACGCCGACCTGGACCGTTGGGCGAACCGGCTGGCCCGGCTGCTGCTCGCCCGTGGCGCCGACGCGGGTGACCGGATCGCCCTCGCGGTGGATCCCCGGATCGAGTCGGTTGTCGCCGAGGCCGCGGTGCGCAAGATCGGCGCCGTCCCGGTGTCGCCGCTCGAGGGCGCCGGATTCGGGATCACGACCAGGGTCGGCCGGGACGAACTCGCCGACGGTGCCGACTGGCTGGTGCTCGACGACCGCTCGACCCTGCGGCGGTATCTGGTGACCTCCGACGCGCCGCTGGCGGCCACGGAACTGCGCGCAGTCTCCTGAACCCATTCCGATGAGCTCGATACAGGTCCAGAATGAACATAGAGCGCAGTACGCAACGGCGGGTACTACCCACCAGGTAGCCACCCGCCGGTCCAGGGCCAGAGGTGAACTTCCAGCTCCAGACATGAGAACGCAGGTTCGCTCATGATCCAGTCTTCTTCGCATGCGTCGGATACCGGCGCACCCGAGGGGCCTTTTCCCTTGTCCGCCGCCCAGCGCGGCATCTGGTTCGCCCAGCACATCGCGGGCGACACGCCCATCTCGATTGCCCAATACGTAGAACTTTCCGGCGCGATCGACCCCGCGCTGCTGATCGACGCGGTCCAGCGAACCGGTCGCGAGTTCGGTACCGGCTATGTCCGGCTGGTCGATATCGACGGCCGTCCCCATCAGCTCGTTGACCTCACTCTCGACGACGACGTCGCCGAACTGGATCTGCGCGATGACCCCGATCCGGAAGCGGCCGCGCACGCGTGGATGCGCGCCGAGTACACCGCACCGCTGGATGTCATGCACGACCGATTGGTCCGCATCGCCCTGCTGCGCGTCGCCGAGGACCGCTGGTTCTGGTACGCGCGGATGCACCACATCGTGCTGGACGGAATGGGCGCGCTGGCTCTGGTGCAGCGCGTCGGCGAGCTCTACAACGCCGCCTTCGACGGCCGCGAGCCGTCGGCTGCCAAAGCCGAGCCGTTGCAGAAGATCGTCGAGGCCGATCTGGCCTATCGCAGCTCCGATCGTTTCGCCGCCGACCGCGAGTACTGGCGCGAGCATCTGGCCGCGCTGGCGGATCCGGTGACGCTGGCCGGGCGCGACGCCGAGGTCGACGCCCACCCGCGCCGGGTGTCGGGCGCGCTGCCCGCGGACACCGGCTCGCTACTCGATTCCGTTGCCGCGTCGGTGAATTCGGGTGTCGCGCCGACGGTGGTCGCGGCGTTCGGCGCCTATCTCGCTGCGATGACCGGCGCACCGGAAGTGGTACTGAGCCTGCCGGTCTCCGCACGGACCTCGGCGATCCTGCGTCGTTCGGGCGGCATGCTCGCCAATGTCGTGCCGCTGCGTCTTCGCCTCGATCCCACCACCACCGTCGGCGCGGCGATTCTCGCCGTGCAGAGCGAGCTGACCGGTGCGTTGCGCCGCCAGCGGTACCGCCAGGAGGACATCGTCCGCGATCTCGGCTGGGCGATGGACGAGGCGGCGTCGTTCGGACCCGCCGTGAATCTGATGATGGTGGATACCAGGATCGCGCTCGGCCCGGTCGTCGGACGGCTGCATGTGCTCACCTCCGGCCTGATCGACGACCTGTTCGTCAACCTCTATCCGGGCGTCGGTGGCGAGAGCACCCACATCGACCTGCAGGGCAACGCGAACCTGTACAGCGAGGCCGAGCTGACCGGCCATCACGCGCGCTTCCTGCTGTTCCTGCGCCGCTTCCTCGCCGCCGGACCGGACGCCGCACTGTCGACGGTGCCCGTGCTCTCGACGGCCGAGCAGACGGCCTCGGTGCCTGCCCGCGGTCCGGTCGGCGTCACGCCGCGCACCCTGCCGCAGATTCTCGCGGCGGGCGCCGCGATCGACCCGCACGCACCGGCGCTGCGCTGGGGCATCGACGAGGCGCTGAGCTATCGCGAGGTCGACGACTACACCGATCGACTGGCCCGCCTGCTGATCGCCGCGGGCGCCGGTCCCGAAACTCCTGTCGCACTGTCGATTCCACGCTCGTCGGAATCCGTGCTCGCCACCATCGCGGTGGCCAAGACCGGTGCGCCGTTCGTGCCGATCGATCCGACCTACCCCGACGATCGCATCGAGCACATGATCGACGACAGCGGCGTGGTCACCGGCCTGACCATCGACGCGGTCCGAAACTCCCTGCCCGACAAGGTCGATTGGCTCTCGCTGGACGACGAAGCCACCGTCGCGGCGCTCGCCGCGCAGAAGTGCGCGCCGATCACCGATGCCGACCGCACCGCCCCGATCGCGCTGGATCAGGTGGCCTACATCATCTACACCTCCGGGTCGACCGGACTGCCCAAGGGCGTGCTGGTCTCGCACCGCGGGCTGGCGAACCTCGCCGCGAGCTCGGGTGCCGGTTTCGGTGTCGAGCCGGACTCTGTTGTCGCCCATGCGGTTTCGCCGAGCTTCGATATCTCCGTCGAGGAGATCGTGGTGACCATGGCCGCGGGTGCCACCCTCGCGGTGGTTCCGCCCTCGGCGTACGCGGGCGAGGACATGGCGCGGGTGCTGCGCGCGCATCGCGTCACCCATCTCAATGTCACCCCGGCCGTTGTCGGCTCGCTCGAGCCGGCCACGCTGCCCGACCTGCGCACCATCGTCGTCGGCGGCGATGCCTGCCCGCCGGAACTGGTGGCGAAGTGGGCCGGTCGCGCATTGATCAACGGGTACGGTCCCACCGAGACCACCATCACCACCACGCTGAGCGAGCCGCTGGTTCCCGGCGCCCCGGTGACGATCGGCAGCCTGGTCGGCGGGGTGTCCGGCCTGGTACTCGATCCGTGGATGCGGCCGGTACCAGCGGGCACCGTGGGTGAGCTGTACCTCGCGGGCCCCGGCGTCGCACGTGGTTATCACCGGCGCGCGGGCTTGACCGCGAGCCGGTTCGTCGCGAATCCGCACGCACCCGGCGAACGGATGTATCGCACCGGCGACCTGGTGCGCTGGACCGATGCCGGCGGGCGCGTCACCCTGGACTATCAGGGGCGCGGCGACTTCCAGGTGAAGGTGCGCGGCTATCGCATCGAGCTCGGCGAGATCGATGCCGCGTTGCAGCGGCTGCCCGAGATCGACTTCGCGATCACGCTCGGTGTCGAGTCGCCGACCGGCGCCACCGCGCTCGTCGCCTATGTCACCGCCGAGCCGGGTGCCGATGTCGTTCCGGAGGCCGTGAAAGCCGCTGTCGGCGAGTCTCTTCCGGCCTATATGGTGCCCGCCGTGGTGACGGTGCTCGACCGGGTTCCGTTGACGCCACTCGGCAAGGTGGACCGAAAAGCATTGCCCGCGCCCGATTTCGGCGCCCGCGCGGTCACGAGCCGACCCCCGTCCACGCCGAGGGAACAGGCACTGGCCGACCTGTTCGCCGACGTGCTCGGACTCGACGCGGTCGGTGTCGACGACAGTTTCTTCGCCCTCGGCGGCGACAGCATCGTGTCGATCCAGCTGGTCTCGCGGGCCAAAGCCGCCGGCATCTCGTTCAGCGCCCGCGATGTCTTCGAACGCAAGACGGTGGCCGCGCTGGCCGCTGTCGCCGGCGACACCGAGGTCCACGTGGTGGAGGAACTGCCCGGTGGTGGGGTCGGCGCTATAGAGCTCACCCCGATCGTGCACGCGATGATCGAGCACCCCGACACCTGGGGACGCTACGGGCAGGCCGTGCTGATCGGGCTGCCCAAGGGGTTCGACCGCCCGATGCTCGCGGCGGCGCTCCAGGTCCTGCTCGAGCACCACGATCTCTTGCGTTCCTCGCTGCGACCGACCGCCGACGGCTGGGAATGGGTTGTCGCCGAACGCGGTTCGGTCGATGCCGGGAGTCTGATCGACGTGGTCGTGGCCGATACCGACGACGCGCTCGAGTGCGCCCTACAGAACACCGCGGACCTGCTCGATCCCACCACCGGCGCCGTCGCCCGGTTCACGCTGATCGAACACGCCGACGCCGCCCCGCTGTGCTGGCTGGTGCTGCACCACCTGGTCACCGATGGTGTCAGCTGGCGAATCCTGTTGCCCGACTTGGCCACCGCGGCCTTCGGTGGCGCGCTCGACCCGGTCGGTACCTCCTTCCGGCGCTGGGCGCACAGCCAGCCCGAGAACGCCGCGACACGGCTCGACGAACTGCCGATCTGGCAGGCGATCCTGGCAACCCCCGACCCGCCGTTCACCCAGACCGCCGACACCTCGGCTACTCCCGACAGGTCCCACGACACCACACCGTCCGCCTCCGCCGCTCCGACCACCCCCGAGAATGTCTCGGCCCCTTGTACTTTCGACCCCGAACTCGATGTGGTCGCCACGATGGCGCAGTGGCAGACGACGGTGCCCGACGACGTCGCACAGGCCGTCCTGCACGACGTACCCGAGCGGTTCCATTGCGGCGTCGACGATGTGCTGCTGGCCGCCCTCGCCATGGCCGTGTGCCGGTGGCGCGACCGCACCGGCGCCCTGCTGACGCTGGAGGGTCACGGCCGCGACGAATCTCTGCTGCCCGGCGCCGATGTCGCGCGCACGGTCGGCTGGTTCACCAGCGTGTACCCGGTCGCGCTCGACCTGACCGGCATCGATCTCGACGAGGCGTTCGCCGGTGGCCGGGCGGCGGGTGCGGCGATCAAGGCGACCAAGGAGCAGTTGCGGTCGGTCCCCGATCGCGGTGTCGGTTTCGGCCTACTCCGCTATCTGCACAACGAAACCGCCGCGGCGCTGGCGGACGCGCCGACACCGCAGCTGAGCTTCAACTATCTCGGCAGAGCCGTGACCGGCGACGATCCGTGGGTGCCGCGACGCTTCGCCGCGACCAACGACGACCGCGCGCCACTGGCGGCCGTCATCGACATCAACGCGGTGCGCACCGATGCCGGAATGGACGTCACCTGGGCCTACGCGAGCAGACTGCTCGACGAAGCCGACGTGCGCGAGCTGGCGCGGCTCTGGTCGCTGGCGCTGCGAGCACTGCTCATCCATGCCGGAACCGGCGACGCGGGCGGGCGCACCCCGTCGGATTTCGCGCTGGTCACCGTCGAGCAGCGCCAGATCGAGCGCTGGGAACACGCCTACCCGACGCTCACCGACATCTGGCCGCTCTCGCCACTGCAATACGGTCTGCTCTTCCACGCCCTGTACGACTCCGACACCGCCGACGGCTACACGGTCCAGTCGCTGCTCACCCTCGCGGGCACAGTGGACGCCGCCCGCCTGCGCGCCGCCGCGCAGGCCCTCGTCGATCGGCACGAGAACCTGCGCGTGGCCTTCGTCGAAACCGACGACGGTCCCCGCCAGTTGGTGCTGTCCACAGCCGAGATCCACTGGGCGGAAAGGGATCTCACCGAGATCGCCGATGCCGACCAGCGAGCGCGCGAGCTGGATCGGGTGATCGAACTCGACGCGCTCACCCGTTTCGACCTGACCCGGCCCCCGCTGCTGCGCTTCACCCTGATCAGGACCGACACACAGACTTTCCGACTCGTCATGACCAATCACCATCTGGTGCTGGACGGTTGGTCGACACCGCTGCTGGTTCGGGAACTGCTCACCCTGTACGTCACCGCGGGCGACGCGTCGATATTGCCGCCCGCCCAGTCCTACCGCGATTTCCTGTCCTGGCTGGCAGAACAGGACACCGAAGCGTCCCTGGCCGCGTGGAAACAGGCCATGGCCGGGATCGACACGCCGACCCGCGCCGTCCCCACCCTCGCCGGGATCGAGTCGACCGAGACCGCGATGCTCTCGCGCGATCTGTCCTCGGCCACCGTCGCGGTACTCGAATCCGCGGCCATGACAGCGGGCGCGACCGTGAACACGCTGGTCCAGGCGGGTTGGTCGGTGCTGCTGGCGATGCTCACCGGCCGCACCGATGTGGTGTTCGGCGCCACGGTGTCGGGTCGGCCGCCGGAACTGCCCGGTGTGGAGGAGATGGTCGGGCTGTTCATCAACACCGTCCCGGTGCGGGTGACCCTCGATCCCTCGGAGCGGGTCACCGACCTGCTGGCCCGGGTGCAGGCCGAGCAGGCCCGGCTCATGGACCATCAGCACGTCGGTCTCGCCGCCATCCACCGTGTGGTGGGGCTGGCCGAATTGTTCGACACCCTCACCGTATTCGAGTCCTACCCCATCGATCGCGAGGCGCTGTCGCAGGCCCTCGACATCGCCGGCATGCGGGTGCTCGACGTCGAGGGCACCGACGCGACACCGTACCCGTTGAACCTCATGGTCATTCCGCTGCGTGGTGCGGCCGGCGCGGGCGATGCGCTGCGCATCACCGTGAAGTTCATGGCCGATCAGCTCGCACCCGACGCGGCGCAGACGCTGCTGGACCGATTCGTCCGGGTGCTCGGTCAACTCGCCGAGAACCCGCACGTCCTGGTCTCCCGACTACAGATCTGCGGCGATACCGAAACAGCCTTGCTCGCACCGGTGCACGGCCCGGCTCCGTTGCCGATGCGCACGCTGCCCGACATCCTCACAGCGGGCGCGCGCATCGATCCCACGGCGATCGCGGTCAGCGCGGGCGAGCTGCGGATGAGTTACGGCGACCTCGACGCCTGGTCCAATCGTTTCGCCCGGGTCCTGCTCCGTCGCGGGATCGGCCCCGAGGTGTTCGTGGTGCTCGCGCTCACCCGGTCGCTGGAATCGGTGGTTGCCGTCTGGGCGCTGGCCAAGACCGGGGCGGCCTTCGTCCCGCTGGATCCGAGCTATCCGGTGGAGCGGATCGAGCACATGCTCAGCGATTCGAAAGCGCCGATCGGCGTCACCGTGACGGCCGTCGGCGACGACCTGCCCGGTTCCATCGACTGGCTGCTGCTCGACGACCTGAACACCATGCGCCGCGCGATGCTGGTCTCGGACGCGCCGATCACCGACGCCGAACGCGGCGGTCCGCTCGACATCGACCACACGGCCTACCTGATCTACACCTCCGGTTCCACCGGCAAACCGAAGGCGGTGCTGCTCAGCCATCGCGGTATCGCCAATCTCGTTGCCGCCCAGCGTGACACGCTGGCGCTCGACCCGAGCGCCAGCGCACTGCAGGTCGCCTCCCCCAGCTTCGACGCCTCCGTCTTCGAGATGCTGACCGCGCACGCCGCGGGTGGCCGCCTGGTCGTCTCGCCGCCGGAGGTCTACGGCGGCGGCGAACTCGAGGCGCTGCTGCGCACGGAGCGGGTCACCCACGCGGTGATCACCCCGTCGGCGCTGGCGACGATGGAGCCGACCGATCTCACCGACCTGCGGGTGCTGTCGGTAGCCGGCGAGGCGGCCACCCCCGAACTGATCGAGAAGTGGGCCGCGGGTAGGCGGATGGTGAACCTGTACGGCCCCACCGAGTTCAGCATCTGGGCGACCGGTCCCGCCGAGCTGCTCTCGGGCGAGCCGGTCACCATCGGCGGACCGATTCGCGGGGCGGCGCTGGTGGTGCTGGACAGCTGGTTGCGTCCGGTCCCGGTGGGCATCGCGGGCGAGCTGTATCTGGCCGGGCCCGCGCTGGCGCGCGGCTACTTCAACCGTTTCGAGATGACCGCGAGCCGGTTCGTCGCCAACCCGTTCGGGCTCGCCGGGGAACGGATGTACCGGACCGGCGACATGGTGCGCTGGGTCACGGGCGAGAACGCCGCGCTCACCCTGGAGTACTTGGGCCGCAGCGACTTCCAGGTCAAGATCCGTGGCCTGCGGATCGAGCTGGGCGAGATCGACGCGGTCCTCTCGCGCGACGACGAGGTCGACTACGCGGTGACGATCGGGCGGGAAGGCCCGGCGGGCGCCACCGTGCTCGTGTCCTACGTGCTCGCGGTGCCCGATGTCGAGCTCGACGCCGAACGGCTGCGCGCGCGGGTCGCGGCGGAACTGCCCGGGTATATGGTGCCCGCCTATGTCGTTGTCCTGGAGGACATCCCGCTCACCCCCGTCGGAAAACTGGACCGCAAGGCCCTGCCGATTCCGGATTTCTCGGCCGCCCAGCAGTCCTATCTCGCACCGCGCACACCGATCGAACAGGCCGTCGCCGAGGTGTTCGCCGACGTCCTCGGCAGCGAACGGGTCAGCGTCGACCAGTCCTTCTTCGAACTCGGCGGCAACTCACTGAGTGCGACCAAGGTGGTGGCACGGGTCAATTCGGCGCTCGGCTCCACCATCGCCCTGCGTGATCTGTTCGACGCGCCGAGCGTGGCCCAACTGTCGTCGCGGGTCGTCCCCGCCGTCGACGGCACGCCGGGCCGACTCGCCCTCGCCCCCCGTCTGCGCCCCGACCGCATCCCCCTGTCCCCCGCCCAGCAGCGCATGTGGGTCCTCAACCAACTCGACCCCGCCTCCTCGGCCTACAACATCGCGATCGCCCTTCGCCTCACCGGCACCCTGGATGTGGCGGCGATGCGCCACGCACTCGCCGACGTGGTCGAACGCCAGGAGAGCCTGCGCACCCGCTATCCCGCCGACGCGCAGGGCCCCCGCCAGGTGATCGTCGGGATCGACACCGAGGTTCCGTCGATGCCGCTGATCGATACCGAGGACGGGGCGTCGCTGCGTGCGCGGATCAACGAACTGGCGGGCACGGGTTTCGACCTCACCCGTCAGGCGCCGCTGCGCGTCGGCCTGTTCCGCATCGACAGTGGTCGAGCCGAAGCCCGCGATGCGCAGCCGAATTCCGGCATCGAGCCGGTAGTAGCCGATGGCATCGGCGACGCCCTCGCGCCGACCGCCGATACCTCGCCGCACCACGACGGAGCCTCTCGCTCCGAAACCCCTGTGCCAGTGCATGTTGTGGTCCTCGTGGTGCACCACATCAGCGCTGACGGCGCCTCGATGGCCCCCTTGGCGGCCGATCTCGTCACCGCGTACTCGGCACGGGTATCGGGCGAGGCCCCCACGCGGCCCCCGCTCACCGTGCAGTACGCGGACTTCGCCCAGTGGCATCGCGAACTGCTCGGCAGCGCCACGGATTCGGCGTCCGTCGCCGCACAGCAGATCCGGTTCTGGCGCGAAACCCTGTCCGCCGCACCGGATGCGCTGGAACTCCCGACCGACCGTCCCCGTCCCGCGGTGCAGACGATGCGCAGCGACGATGTCGACTTCGCCGTCGACGGGCAGACCCACCGCGCGCTGATCGACTTCGCCGCCACGAACAACGTCAGCGTCTTCATGGTCGTCCACGCCGCCCTCGCGGTGCTGCTGGCCCGACTCGGCGGTACCGGCGATGTCGTCATCGGCACGCCGATCGCGGGTCGCGGCGAAGCCGCGCTCGACGACCTCGTCGGCATGTTCGTCAACACGCTGGCCCTGCGCACAGCTGTCGACCCCGGCATCGGCTTCCGGGAGCTGCTCGCAGGCGTCCGTGCCGCCGACCTCGATGCCTTCGGCCACGCCGACGTGCCGTTCGAGCAACTCGTCGCGGCACTCGACCCCACCCGGTCCACCGCGCATCACCCGCTGTTCCAGGTGTCGCTGTCGTTGCAGAACTTCGTCGAACCGGTGCTCGAACTGCCCGGCCTGCGGGTCGAAGTCGAGGATTTCGACCGCCGTTCCTCGGCCTTCGACCTCACCCTCGACCTGCGCGAACGTTTCGACGAGACCGGCCCGGCGGGCATCGACGGCGTCCTCACCTACGCCACCGACCTGTTCGACGCCACCACGGTTACCTCGTTCGCGAACCGGTGGCGCCGGGTTCTCGCCACCGTCCTCGCCGATATCGACATCCGCGTCGCCGATATCGACCTCCTCGCCGAATCCGAACGCGCACAACTTGTTCCGGTTCGCGGCCCCGCCTCCACCACGACAACCACCTTGGCCGACCTGCTCACCGCGACCGCGACTACCTTCCCGGACCGGCCTGCGCTGATCTCCACCACGGACCCCGCGACCCGGCCCGCGCCGATCACGAATCCGACCGCTGCCGCCACCTCCCCGCCGCCGCACGACACGATCACCTACCGGTCGCTGAAGGCTCGGTCGAATCAGCTGGCCAGGCTGCTGATCGAGGCGGGCGCGCACACGGAAACCGTTGTCGCGCTCGGTCTGCCCCGCTGCGCCGAACTGCACACGGGTATCTGGGCGGCGGCGCGAGTCGGCGCGGCGTTCCTGCCGGTCGACCCGAAACACCCGGCGGACCGGATCGAGCACATGCTCACCGATTCCGGCGCGCAGGTGGGAATCACGCTCGCCGAGTACCGGCCGACGCTGTCCGACACCACCCGCTGGCTGATCCTCGACGACCCCGGCTTCGTCACCCGCCTGAACGCCACCGACGACGCCGACCTCACCCCTGAGGAACTACCGGCGCCGATCAGAATCGAGAACCCGGCCTGGATGATCTACACCTCCGGCTCCACCGGCACCCCGAAGGGCGTCACCGTGACGCATCGCGGCCTGGCCGACCTGGTGGCCGCCCAGCGCGCCGACCTGCGCCTCGACGAGCACGCCCGGGTGCTGCAGGTCGCCTCGCCGAGCTTCGACGCGTCGATCTTCGAGGCGCTCATGGCCTTCGGCTGCGGCGGCGCGTCGGTGATCGCCCCGCCCGGTGTCTTCGGCGGCGCACCCCTGGCGGAGCTGATCGCCGCCGAGCAGGTCACCCACATGGTGATCACGCCGTCGGCGCTGGCCACCGTCGATCCCGCCGATGTGTCGAGTGTGCGTGTCCTCGCGGTCGCGGGTGAGGCGGTGGGTCCCGATCTCGTCGCGCGCTGGTGCGGCGGTACCGACAGGCGAACCATGGTCAACCTGTACGGTCCGACCGAATACACCATCTGGGCAACAGGTTCCGCACCGTTGTCGGCGACGGAGCCGGTGACCATCGGCTCTCCCGTGCGCGGTGCGAGGGCCCTCGTCCTCGACGACCGCCTACGCCCGGTACCTGTCGGCGTCGCGGGTGAGCTGTACCTCGCGGGCGCCGGTCTGGCCCGGGGCTACCATGCCCGACCGGGTCTGACCGCGGCCCGCTTCATCGCCGACCCCTTCGGCCGCCCCGGCGAATACCTCTATCGCACAGGTGATCTGGTGCGGTGGACGAACGCCACCGCACCGACTCTGGAATACCTCGGCCGCACCGACTTCCAGGTCAAGGTGCGCGGCCAGCGCATCGAACTCGGCGAGATCGACGCGGTACTCGGCGCGATCGACGGCGTCGATCTCGCTGTGACACTGGGTGTTCCGGGCCCCACCGGCGCCACCGCGCTGGCCGCCTACCTGGTGCGCCTGCCCGATGCGGACCTCGACATCGCACAGATCAGGGCGCTGGCCGCCGATACCCTCCCCGCCTACATGGTGCCCACCGCGTTCGTGGTGCTCGACGCGATCCCCATCAACGCGGTCGGCAAACTCGACCGAAAAGCACTGCCGGAGCCGGTTTTCGTCACCGATGACACCCCGTACCGCGCACCGCAGACACCGACCGAACTGGTGCTCGCCGAGGTCTACGCCGAACTGCTCGGCCGTACCAGGGTCGGCATCGATGATTCGTTCTTCGCCCTCGGCGGCGACAGCATCCTCGCCATCCAGCTCGTCACCCAGGCGAAGCTGCGCGGCGTGCACTGCACACCGCTGCAGGTCTTCGAACACCGCACGGTCTGCGCGCTCGGCGCGGCCGTCGATACCGCCGAGACCGTCGAGGCGCTCGCCGAACTGCCCGGCGGCGGCACCGGCGACCTGCCGCTCACGCCGATCGTGCGCTACATGGTCGAACGCGGCGGCGACTTCGACCGGTTCGCCCAGACCGCGGTCCTCGAACTGCCCGTCGGCATCGACCGCGCGCGACTCGTCGCCACCCTCACCGCCGTCGTCGACCGCCACGACATGTTGCGATCGTGCCTGTGGGCCACCGACGACGGGTGGCGGCTGCGGGTGGCCGAGCCCGGCTCGATCGAGGTCGACACGCTGGTGCACCGCACGGCCTTCGACGCCGCCATCGACCCGACCGAGCTGCGCGAATACGCCCGGACCGAGCTCGACTCCGCGATGAACCGGCTGAATCCGGCGGGCGGGGTCGTCGCGCAGTTCGTGTGGCTGGACCCGGTCGGTGACGCCGGCGCGCACCTCGGGCCGGGACGCCTGATCATCGTCGCCCACCACCTCGCGATCGACAGCGTGTCGTGGCGAATCCTGGTGCAGGACTTGATCGCCGCCTGGGCCCAGGTCTGCGCGGATACCACTCCCGTGCTCCCCGAGATCGGCACGTCGATGCGGCGCTGGTCGCATGCGATGACCGAGCAGGCGCAGACCGAGCGGCGCCGCGCCGAACTCCCGTACTGGCAGGCGGTGGTGAACGGCCCCGATCCGCTGCTCGGTACCCGTCACCTCGATCCCGATATCGACCAGGGACAGACCGTGCGCCGCCTCGACATCGAGGTCGACGAGGACACCACCGCGGCCCTGCTCACCACCCTGCCCAGCCTGTTCCACGGCAGCGTCACCGACGCGCTGTTCGCCACCCTGGCGGTGGCGCTGGTGCGCTGGCGCGCGCGCAGAGGCGTGCACGAGCCCTCGGCGTTGCTGCGCCTGGAAGGCCACGGCAGACAGGAGGAAGTCGTGCCCGGCGCCGACCTCTCGCGGACCATCGGCTGGTTCACCAACCTGTACCCGGTGCGACTGGATCTCGCCGACCTCGACCTCGACGACGCGCTGACGGGCGGCCCGGCCATGGGCGCGGCGATCCGCCGGGTCAAGCACGACCTGCTGGCGGTCCCGGACAAAGGCATCGGATTCGGCCTGCTGCGCTACCTGAATCCCGAAGCCGCCGAACAACTTCCGTCCCGTCTGCCCGGCCAGATCTGCGTGAACTACCTGGGCAGGCACACCTCGGTCGACACACCACCCGGCCTCGAAGGTCTCGGTTGGCTGCCCACCGACGCGCTCGGCGATCTCGAGGCGGCCGAGCATCCGGACGTGCCGATCATGTCCGCGATCGATATCAACGCCATGGTCGTCGGCAACCGGCTGCGGGCCGACTTCGGTTACGCGGCAGAACTACTCGATCGCGAGGATGTCACCGAACTCGCGAACCTCTGGGTCGACGCTCTCGGCGCGGCCGCGCGATACGCCGAAACACCTGCTGCCCAGAAGGATTCAGCCGAGGAGGCCGCCGCCATGACAGCCCGCACGGCGGCGGTCGTCGAGTCCGGACCGGCCGGACTCGGTCTCGACGTGCTGCTCCCGATCCGACCCGACGGCGACCGACCCGCGCTGTTCTGCGTCCACTCCTCCTCCGGAATGTCGTGGAGCTACCTGGGATTGGCCGAACAGCTCGCGCCGAATCGCCCGATCTACGGGCTCCAGGCGCCCGACCTCAGCGGCCGTGAACCCAGCGCGCGCTCCATCGAGGAGTTCGCCCAGCGCTACGTGCGCGAGATCCGCGCGGTACAGCCGAACGGCCCCTATCACCTGCTCGGCTGGTCCTTCGGCGGACTCATCGCCCAGGCGATGGCGGTGCAACTGCGGGCGGCGGGCGAGCAGGTGGGCGTCGTCGCGCTGTTGGACACCGACACCGCCGACATCGACGGCGACACCATCGAGCGCCTCTCGCCGGGCGCCTTCATCAACACCTTCGGCGCCATCTTCGGCATCGACGACGTGCCCGCCGAATCGAGCGCCGAACAGGCGGCCGAGCTCATCACCGCCCGGCTCGGCGGGGTCGAACTCATCGACGCGGGCACCATCGAGCGCATGGCCGGCTCCTACAACGCCTCCGCGGGGACGCGGACCGGCTATCAGCGCCCGGTCTACCACGGCGACATCGTCTATTTCCGCGCCACGGTCGACCCCGCCGAATGGATGGGACCGGACGGGTGGCGGCCCTACGTCACCGGTGACATCACCAACCACGACGTCGACGTGACCCACGACGACATGACCAACCCCTACGCGCTGTCGGTCATCGCGCCGCTGCTCGATGACCACATGGAAGCAGGAGACCGGATATGAGCGTCGAACCCACTCTCGTGCAGAGCAACCCGCGCACCGGCGGTGTCGTGGTCGAAGGGATCGAGAAGTCCTTCGGCGATGTGCACGCCCTGCGCGGTGTCGATTTCGAGGCCGCCCCCGGTGAGGTGCTCGGCATCCTCGGCCCCAACGGCGCGGGCAAGACGACGATGGTGAACATCCTGTCCACCCTCGTCACGCCCGACAGTGGGCGGGCGGTGGTCGCCGGCCACGATGTCGTCGCCGACCCCGCCGCGGTGCGTAAACGCATCATGCTGACCGGGCAGTACGCCGCGCTCGACGACATGCTCAGCGGCTACGAGAACCTCGTCATGTTCGGCAGGTTGATGGGCCTGCGCAAGTCGGCCGCGCAGGTCAGGGCCAGAGAACTGCTCGGGGAATTCGACCTGGAGAAGGCCGCGAATCGGCGCGTCGGCACCTACTCGGGCGGCATGCGGCGCCGCATCGACATCGCGTGCGGGCTGGTGGTTCGCCCCGACGTGGTGTTCCTCGACGAGCCGACCACCGGCCTCGATCCCCGCAGCAGGCAGGGTGTGTGGGACCTGGTGCGCAGCTTCAAGTCCGCGGGTATCACCACCCTGCTCACCACCCAGTACCTGGAGGAGGCCGACGCGCTCAGCGATCAGATCATCGTGATCGATCACGGCGTGGTGATCGCCTCCGGCACCGCCGACGAGCTCAAACACCGCACCGGCGGCAGCTACTGCGAGATCGTGCCGCTGGATCTGGAACAGGTGCCCGCCATCGTCAGCGCGCTCGGCTCGCTGCTTCCGGCGGAGAACCTGGCCGCGCTCACCCCCGAATCGGACCGCATCACCATCCCGGCGCCCGACGGCGCCAAGACCCTCGCCGAGGCCCTGCGCCGACTCGACAACGCCTCGGTCGAACTCGTCGACATCGCCCTGCGCCGACCCTCGCTCGACGATGTGTTCCTGCAACTCACCGGTCATCTGGCCTCGACCGAGGCCGAATCGCAGGCCACGGCATGACCGCCGCCACCTGGAACACCTCCGCGCGCGCGACACCGGAGACGGTGCAGCAGTGGTGGGTCCTGACCACCCGGCTGATCGTGCCCTCGATCAAAACCGGCGAGTTCCTCGCCTCGGTCCTCGCGCCCGCGGCCTTCACAGCCAGCTTCTACATCCCGCTGAAGACCGTGATGACGTTCTCCGGCAACGGTTTCAGCAGCTACGCCCAGTACATGATGCCGCTGGTGATCCTGCAGGCCGCCGCGTTCACCGCCATCTCGGCGGCGTTCCGCTCGGCGTCGGACTCCGTGGCGGGCCTCAACCGTCGCTTCGGGGCGATGCCGGTGCGGCCGCTGGTCCCGGTCGCGGCGCGGATGTCGGCCAACCTGTTCCGGCTGCTCATCTCGCTGGCCGCGGGGATCGCCGCGGGCTATGTGATCGGCTTCCGCTTCCGGCTCGATGCCGCGCACACCCTCGCCTACCTGGCGTTCTCGGTGCTGATCGGGCTCGCGTTCACCCTGGGCGCGGATGTGATCGGTTCGCTGTCCAAGAGCCCGGAAGCCACCTCGCAGGCATTGCTGCTGCCCCCGTTGATCTTCGGCATGCTCTCGACCGGTCTCGCGCCCGCGAGCCAGTTCCCGGAGTGGATCCAGTGGTTCGTCCGCAATCAACCGGTCTCCCAATTCGCGATCGTGTTGCGCGCGCTGGCCGGTGACACCCTGGGCAACGCAGGGACGGTGACCTGGTCGCTGGTCACCCCGTCGCTGCTCTGGCTGATCGGAATGATAGCGATCTGCGCGCCCGTGGCTGTTCGGCTGAGTTCCAGGAGGGCTTGATGGCAGAGCAACGCGAGACCTCGGCGGTCTCACTGGTCCGGCACACCATGATCCAGACCGAGCGGCTACTGGTGCGCTGGGCGCGCAATCCGGTGACGCTGCTCGAGACCCTGCTCATCCCCTGTCTGCTGCTGCTGATGCTCAACATCGTGGTGGGCGGTCAGATCGAGAAGTTCACCGGCGACGATGCCCTCTACGGCTCGGTTCCGATGGTCGCCCTCGTCGGCGCGCTGTCGGGCGCCGTCGCCAGCGGCGTGCTGCTCGGCCGCGAACGCGACGAGGGTCTGCTGGCCCGATTCTGGGTGCTGCCCGTGCATCGCGCATCAGGCCTGGTCTCGCGCATCCTCGCCGAGGGCTGCCGGATCCTGCTCGGCACCGTGGCGGTGTTGATCGTCGGCTACCTGCTCGGCTTCCGCTTCCACAACGGCCCACTGGCCGCCCTGGTGTTCCTGGCGATCCCCGTGGTGTTCGGGCTCGCCTTCGCCACCATGGTCACCGCCGTCGCCGTCTACAGCGCGAAGGCCTCACTGGTCGAGGGCATCACGATCCTCGCCTCGCTGATGATGTTCTTCAGCACCGGTTTCGTCCCGCTGGTCGCGTTCCCGACATGGATTCAGCCGGTGGTTCACTACCAGCCGATGTCGGTGGCCGTCGACGCGATGCGCGGCCTGTCCGATCACGGTCCCATCGCCGAGCCGCTGCTGCTCACGCTCGCCTGGTCCGGCGGCGCGCTACTGGTGTTCGCCGTGCCCGCCGCCGTCGGCTTCCGGCGCGCGAGCCGACGGTAGCTCGGCCCGCGACACTCGCGCCGTCGGCTACGCAGTACCCTCGTGCGCATGCCGGCGAGCGTCCGAAACCGCACCCGATTCCGTCGCACCGCAGCGCAGGGCGGGCGCGTCCGCGCACGCGGCTTCGCGGTGGCTGTCGCGTTGCTGTGCGCCGCCGTGCTCACGGCGGGATGCGCGGACAAACACGACGACGCGAGCACGATCATCCGCACCACCACGAACATCGCCGGTGCCGGTGTGGTCGGGGCCGCGCGCGACACCGCGACCGCCTGCCCGTTGCCCAGCGCACCCGACGCGGGCTCCGGCGGCACCCGCGCGGTCACCCACACCGCCGGTACCTCGCAGGTGCCCGCCGACCCGAAACGCATCGTCGTGCTCACCACCGCCGCGCTCGACGCGGCCTGCGCGGTCGGCCTGTGGGAGCGGGTCGCGGGCGCGGTCACCCTCGACGGCGACCGTTCCCAGCCGATGTACCTCGGTTACGGCGTGCTGAAGGTGCCGAGCGTCGGCCCGATCGGCAGTCCCGATCCGGCTCGGATCGCCGAGCTGAAACCCGATCTGATCCTCGGCGACCTCGCCCCGGCCGCCGGTGGATACGAGGCACTGAGCAAGATCGCGCCCACCGTGCTGATCGGCGCGGGCGGCAGCTGGCAATCCGATGTCGCCGCCTACGCCGCGGGAATGAACCGTAGCGACGCCGCCGACACCGCGCTCGAGAACTACCTCACCGAGGCGCACGACGTCGGCTCCGCGCTGAACGCGCGCCAGTCCCAGGCTTCGGTATTGCGTTTCACCGCCGATGCCACACGAGTCCAGGGCGCCGAGACCTTCGCCGCCCAGGTCCTGTCCGATGTCGGCGTCCAGCGCCCGCCCGCGCAGCGCGGACCGTCCTTCGACATCACCGAGGCCGACCTCGCCACCAAAGCCGAAGGCGACGTGATCTACGTGATGTTCGACGGCCCCACCGGCGAGCAGCACGGCAAACAGGTCCTGCGCTCGGACCGGTTCAAGGAATTGAGCGCCTCGACCGACAAGCGTGTCTTCGCGGTCGACGACAAGATCTGGCACACCACAGGCCTCACCGCCGCCCGCGCGATCCTCACCGATCTGCGCAACAGCCTCAACGGCTACGTCACCGATTGACTCCCAGCTCACTCCCAGCGTGTTCGCAGTCTCGGCGCAGTCCCCGTACCTAGCGTGGTCGACAACACCGCCACAGCGAAGGAGCGACGATGGGCGAGCACGATCTGGGATTAGGGCACGATCTTCGAGTGATGTCACGGCGACGAGCGCTGGGTTTCCTCGGCGTCGCCGGGGTCGCGGCAGCGGCGGCGGGTTGCGCGACCTCGTCCGACAGTTCCGGGTCGAGCACGAGCACCGCCGGCGCCACCTCCTCCGCCACGTCAGCGACTCCGGCCGCGGCACCAGAGGAGACAGCGGGCCCCTACCCCGGTGACGGTTCCAACGGACCCAATGTGCTGATCGAATCCGGCGTGGTGCGCTCCGACATCACCACCAGCTTCGGCGCGTATTCCGGTACGGCCCAGGGTGTTCCGATGACCCTCACGCTGAATCTGCGTGACCTCGTGAAGAACGTGGCAGGCACCGGAATGGCGGTGTACGTCTGGCACTGCGACCGCGAGGGCCGATACTCCCTCTACACCGAGGGCGCCACCGAACAGAACTACCTGCGCGGGGTCCAAGTGGCCGACGACGACGGCACCGTCCGGTTCACCTCGATCTTCCCCGCCTGCTACGCCGGTCGCTGGCCACACATCCACTTCGAGGTCTACGACTCCCTGACCACCGCGGTCGCCGGTGACAACGCCCGCCTCACCTCCCAGATCGCCCTCCCCCAGGACGCGTGCACCACGGTCTTCGAGGCCGACTCCGGCTACGCCGACAGCATCCGCAACATGTCCGGGGTAACCCTCGCCTCCGACGGCGTCTTCGGCGACGGCTGGGACGCCGAACTGGCCACCGTCACCGGCACCCCCACCACCACCATGTCGGTCTCCCTCACCGTCGGCGTAGCGGCGAAGTCCCAGAACACCCAGTCCGACAACGGTTTCCCGGGCCCACCCCCCTCGGGCAACGGCGCCCCCGGCGGCCCGCCCCCCTCAGGCGGCGCCCCGAGTGGCCCCCCGCCCGGCGGCTCGGCTCCCCGCTGAACAATCAGCGGTCACCGACTCTCCGATTCGATCAACGCCCAGATCGCGGTCCCGTGAGCACCCTGTCGATCTCAGCCTGATTCGGCCGGCGTCCGCGGGACCGCTGGCTCAGCGCAGCCCTCGGAAGAACGCGCGGATGTCGGCGACCAGCAGGTCCGGTACTTCCATCGCCGCGAAGTGACCGCCCCGGTCGAATTCCGACCAGTGCACGATGTCGGTGTCCGCGTCGGCGTAGCGCCGGATCGCGACGTCCTCGGCGAAGACCGCGACGCCGACGGGGGTGCTCAGCGGTGTGGTCTCCCAGGAGCGGACGTGGGTGGCCTCGTAGTACAGCGCGGCCGATGAGCCCGCGGTGCCGGTGAGCCAGTAGAGCATCACGTTGGTCAGGAGCCGATCCCGATCCACGGCGTCCTCGGGCAGGCCCGTGGCCGGGAACGTCCACTCCTTGAACTTCTCCACGATCCACGCGAGCTGGCCGATCGGCGAATCGTGCAGGCCGTAGGCCACGGTCTGCGGGCGCGTGGCCTGGATCTGGAAGTAGCCGTTGCCCTCGCTCTTGAACAGGGCCAGGCGGTCGAGCCGGGCGAGTTCGGACTCGGTCATCGTCGCCTTGTCCTCGTCGGAGACGGGACCGAACGGGATGTAGCCGAAGGTCGCTGCGTTGACGTGCACGCCGATCACCTTGTCACCGCCCGCGCGGCCCACCTCGGGCGTGACGAACGCACCCCAGTCACCGCCCTGCGCGCCGTAGCTCTCGTAGCCGAGCCTGCTCATCAACTCGACCCAGGCCTTGCCGATGCGGGCCGGATCCCACCCTTCCTCGGCGACCGGTCCGGAGAAACCGAAGCCGGGCAGCGACGGGATCACCAGGTGGAAGGCGTCGGCCGGGTCGCCGCCGTAGGCCGCGGGGTCGGTGAGGGGACCGATCACATCGAGGAATTCGACGACCGAACCCGGCCAGCCGTGCGTCAGGATCAGCGGCGTGGCATCGGGATTCGCCGATCGCACGTGCAGGAAGTGGATGCGCTGGCCGTCGATCTCGGTGGTGAACTGCGCGAACTCGTTCAGCTGCGCCTCGGCGGCGCGCCAGTCGTAGGAATTACGCCAGTATTCGGCCAACTCGCGCAGATACGCGACCGGCACACCGCGGCTCCATTCGGCGCCCGGCTGCTGGACGGGCCAGCGGGCCTCGGTCAGCCTGGCCTGGAGGTAGTCCAGCTCGGCCTGCGGGATCTCGATCCGGAACGGGGTGATCTCGTTGCTCATGAGAACAACGTTATGGGCACAAGCGGACACCTTCTGTCCTATAGACCTGGCAGAGTCGAATTCGTGAAAGAAACTTCGGCGCGGCTGCTTCGACTGCTCGCCCTGTTGCAGACCCGGCGCGAGTGGTCGGGCGACGAGCTCGCCGCGCGCCTGGACGTCAGCACCCGCACGGTGCGCCGCGATGTCGACAAGCTGCGCGCACTGGATTACCCGGTGCGCGCGGTGAAGGGCATCGACGGTGGCTATCACCTGGAGCCGGGCGCGCGGCTGCCGCCGTTGCAACTCGACGACGAGGAAGCCGTCGCGATGGCGATCGCCCTGCGCACCGCGTCGATCAGCGGGGTGAGCGGAATCGGCGAGACCGCGCTGCGCGCACTGGTCAAACTCGAACAGGTGCTGCCCGCGCGATTGCGCCACCGCGTGCACGCCATGCAGGTCTCCAACGTCCAGATCCCCGGCCGGGCGCGGGTCGATATCGATCCCGCGGTGTTGTCCGCCATCGCGGCCGCGTGCCGCGACCACCAACGCCTGCGCTTCGACTACCGCAGCGGCGACCGCGAATCCCGCCGCGAGACCGAGCCGCACGAACTCGTCACCTGGGGCCCGCGCTGGTATCTCGTCGCCTGGGATATCGACCGCGACGACTGGCGCACCTTCCGCGTGGACCGGATGCAGCCGAAAATACCGGTGGGCCCGCGCTTCTCGCCACGCGAGATCCCCGGCGGCGATGCCGCCGCGCACGTGGCGAAAGGTGTCGCGCAGCTGTGGCCCTACCGCGCCACCGTTCGACTCCACGTCCCCGCCGATTCCGAACCGGCCCGCGCCGCGGCCACCTACGGCACCGTCGAACCGATCGACGCCGACACCTGCCGCCTGGAGATCGGCGCCGACAACCCGCGCGGACTGACCTTCCTCCTCGGCGCCCTCGACACCGATTTCGACATCGAACACGGCCCCGAACTGTCCGAGCACCTCCGCGCGCTCGCCGCGCGGTTCACCCGGGCGACCGCCTCGGAATAGCACAACGGCGGCGGAGAAAGTCTCCGCCGCCGTTATGCGTCGAGTTCGCTCAGAACTCCCAGTCTTCGTCTTCGGTGTTGATCGCCTTGCCGATGACATAGCTGGAACCCGAACCAGAGAAGAAGTCGTGGTTCTCGTCGGCATTGGGCGACAGCGCCGACAGGATCGCCGGGTTCACCTCGCACTCGTCCTTCGGGAACAGGCCCTCGTAGCCGAGGTTCATCAGCGCCTTGTTGGCGTTGTAGCGCAGGAACTTCTTGACGTCCTCGGTGAGGCCGACCTCGTCGTAGAGGTCCTGGGTGTAGTCGACCTCGTTGTCGTAGAGCTCGAAGAGCAGCTCGAAGGTGTAGTTCTTGAGCTCCTCGCGCTCGGCCTGGGAGACCAGCTCGAGGCCCTTCTGGTACTTGTAGCCGATGTAGTAGCCGTGCACGGCCTCATCGCGAATGATCAGGCGGATCATGTCGGCGGTGTTGGTGAGCTTGGCCCGCGAGGACCAGTGCATCGGCAGGTAGAAGCCGGAGTAGAACAGGAAGCTCTCCAGCAGCGTGGAGGCCACCTTGCGCTTGAGCGGGTCGTCGCCGTTGTAGTACGACAGGACGATCTCGGCCTTGCGCTGCAGGTTGCGGTTCTCCTCCGACCAGCGGAACGCCTCGTCGATCTCCTTGGTGGAGCACAGGGTGGAGAAGATGGAGCTGTAGCTCTTGGCGTGCACCGACTCCATGAACGCGATGTTGGTGTACACCGCCTGCTCGTGCGGGGTGAGCGCGTCGGGGATCAGCGAGACCGCGCCGACCGTGCCCTGGATGGTGTCGAGCAGCGTCAGGCCGGTGAAGACCCGCATGGTGAGCTGCTTCTCGTCGGGGGTGAGGGTGTTCCAGGACGGGATGTCGTTGGACACCGGGACCTTCTCCGGCAACCAGAAGTTGCCGGTCAGCCGATCCCAGACCTCGGCGTCCTTCTCATCGGGCACCCGATTCCAGTTGATGGCCGACGCCCGATCGATGAGCTTCATTCCGTCTCCACACCTTTCCGCCAGACCTGTTGACCCGCAGCCGCCGCCGTACGCGAAGCCCTTCACCCACGAACACTACTCGTAGTGGGTCAAAACCTCAGGGAGCACTACAGCTTGTGTTGCGGCGCGCCGAACCCGACCCGACCGGCCGAACTCCCACACCACACACGCGGCCCCTATTGTGCGCCACGATCGCGCACGCACCACCATCGCATCGCCAGTGACTCGCCACCCGCGTGCCCGCGCCCGTTTCGCCGTGAGCGCCGCCACTACCCGACCCCCGGCCCCGCCGTGCCGGGTCATATCTGCGGCATCGACACGACCTGGCATATCGGGTGATGTCGGCGAGCAGACGACAACGTTCCGAGAACGACCTCGCGCGATGTTTGCGCGAGAGTTGCCGTGGCGGGCAGACTCGGTGGTCGGGCGCGAGTCCGGGCCTGGATCCGTCGAGGACAGGGGTGCCGATGTATCGCAGGATGGCGCTGGCCGCTGCCGCGTTGCTCGTGTGCGCCGGATGCGGGAGTGACGACGAGGGCACGGCCCCTGATTACGGGAAGCTGCCGCCACCACCCGCACCGGTGATTCCCGCCCAGCCCCCGGAGTTCTGGTCGCAGGTGCCCCAGGACGAGCGCCAGCGCGACGACGTGGCCCAGGCGACACGCCAGGTCGATGTCTGCGCGGTGCTGCCGCGCGAAGCGCTCGCGAAGGTCGGCGAGGTCAAGAGCGTGACCATCGGCCTCGATTCGTGCCGGGCCATCCTCAGTGGTGGCGCGGGCACCGAGGATTCCACCCTCACCTGGCACGCCACCCTGCTGAGCAGCCTCGGCTCCAGCGGCAGAGGCGTCACCACACAGGTCGGCGCGGCCAGCGTGCGCACGGTCCCCGACCGTGATGCCGGTGAACCCCGGGCCTGCGGCGCGACGGCCTGGTTTCCCTCCGGCGCCGCCGTCTACCTCGGCCTGTCCACTCCCGGCAAGAAACCGTGCACCGTGGCCGGTGACCTGATGCCGGGCATGATCGAGCGCTGGCGCCAGTCACCGAAGCAGGGCACCTCCCCCGACACCGCGCCCACGGTGTTGCTCGGCGCCGACCCGTGCACAGTGCGCGGCAAACTCGCGGGCGCCGTCCGCGACGACGAACAGCGACTCACCCAGTGCCTGTTCAGCTATCGCGGCGAGAAGATCACCGTGAGCTACGAGTACCGCGTGCCCGAGTATCTGGCCGCCAACAGCACCGAGGACCGGATCGACGGCCGCACGGTGCACCGCTCGGTCTCGGTGTACGACAGCTCGATCCCGATCTACACCGCGGCTGTCGGCCCGGAACTGCCCGCCGAATCCACCGCGTTCGGCAGGCGCATTCCGGTGGTCGAGGTGGTGGCCGCCACCGACGACGTCGCCAAGGACGTGATGGCGCAGGCGCTCACGCTCTTCCCGCCGCGCTAGATTCCCAGCACCAGCTTCGCGGTGGTGAAGTAGATGATCAGCCCGGTCGCGTCGACCAGGGTGGTCACCATCGGCGCCGACACGACCGCAGGGTCGATCCGGAACTTCTTGGCCAGCAACGGCATCGTGCCGCCGATGGTCGCCGCCCAGCCGCAGATGACCACCAGGGTGATGGCCACGACGACGGCGATCTTCGGCCCGACGAACACTGTGCCGATCAGCAGGCCCGCGGCGGCCAGCATGGCGCCGAGCACCAGCCCCACCCGGCATTCGCGCCAGATCACCTTGAACAGATCCGAGACGCGCACCTCGCCGACCGCCAGCGCGCGCACGCACGCCGTCGCGGCCTGCGCACCCGCGTTGCCGCCCGCGCCGATCAGCAGCGGAATGAACAGCGCCAGGCTCGCGGCCTGTTCGAGCGTGGAGGCGAACATGTCGGTGACGCTCACGGTCAGCGTGGCCGCGAACAGCAGCAGCGTCAGCCACAGCGCCCGATAACGCGCCAGCTGGAACACCTTGGCGGCCATGTAGTGGCCTTCCCACGGCGCCGAACCGGCCTGCTTGGCGACATCCTCGCTGTCGGCGGCCTCCAGGACCTCCATCGCGTCGTCGATGGTGAGCAGCCCGACCACCCGGTCCTCGCTGTCGACGACCACCAGGTTGATGAGGTTGGTGGAACTCATCAACCGGGCGGCCTTCTCCGCGGCATCGGTGGCCCGCACGAACGGCGGCTCGGTGACGACCAACTCCGACACCATCGCGTCCGGCGAGTGCAGCACCAGCTCGCGCAGTTCGACGATGCCGGTGAGGCGACGGCCGCGATCGACCACGGGCAGCGTGTAGACCGTTTCGGCGTTGGCACCCTTGGCGCGCACACAGCCCAGTGCCTGCGCGACGGTCAGATTGTCCGGCAGCGCAACAACTTCCGGCGTCATGTACAGCCCGACCGAGCCCTCGGGGTAGCCGAGCAGCGTGGCGGTCATCCGGCGCTCGCGCGGGCTCAGCCCGGCGAGGACCTTCTTGGCGACCTTGGCGGGCGCTTCGTGCAGCATGCGGGCGCGGTCGTCGGGGTCCATCGCCTCGACGAGATCGCGAAAGCTCTTCTCGCGCAGGCCCTGCAGGATCTGCTGCTGGTCGACGGGCTCGAGTTCCTCGAACACGCTCAGCGCGCGCTCCTTGTCGAGCAGCCGGAACACGACACCGGCCTGCACCGCGTCCATCCGGGCCAGCGCGTCGGCGATGACGTGCGGCGGACGGTTGTCGAGCCAGTCCAGACCGCCACAGACCCGGTGGGTCTCGACGATGTCGCGCACCGATTCGGACAGGATCGCGAGCGCCTCGGTGACAGCGTGCTCTTCCACGACCGCTCGGCGCGGCGAAACAGTCTCGGGCACAACGGTTTCAGCGGGTACATGACGGGCAGTGACGAAATCGACGTTCGACATGATCGAGTCCTTGGCATGCCAGCGCGCACGCCTGTGGCACAGCTACAGGTTGCGCGAGAAGTGGAACGGGTGACGGTGGTTCACACCGCGGGGCGTCCACCACCGAGGCCGATACGCACAGACCGGACCGAGCAGGTCAGGATTCGCTGTACGAAGACGAAGGGGCGACGCCGCGCGGCCTTCGACTGGGAGGTTCGTTGCACATGACAACCCCACCTCCTCGCAGTCGCCGCGGGTGATCGCTCCGCGGATCGCATGACGTACCCATTCGGGCACACCCTTCCATCCGCAAGACTACATGCGGGGGCCGATCGTTTCATCTCCAACTCGCGCACCACCGGTCACAGTGGTATTGATCACACCGCGGGCGGAAGCCCCGCGATGACGGTGTCGACGGCCTGCTCGGCGAGCGGCCACAACTCGGCGCGATCCAGGTGCCGCAGCGGGCCGCGCAACGCCAGTTCCGCGAATCCGTGCACGGTGGACCAGCAACTCCAGGTCGCTGCGGCGCGCGCCGCGGGGTCGAGATCGCCGATGTGCACCATCATGTCGAGGGCATCGGCGAGGGCGAGGTAGGCGGGCGAGTCGACGACCGACTCGGGCGAGGCATCGCCGGCACCGAAGAACGCGACCGCGAACCAGCCGGGTTCGAGCAGCGCGAAGCCGATGTAACCGAGGCCGACCGCGCGCAGGCTCGCACGCGGCGCCGCCGGGCCGCGCTCCATGCCCTGGGCCATCCTGGCCTCGATCGCGGCCGAGACCGCCCGCAGTAGGGCTCGCCGGTCGGGAAAGTGCCGGTAGGCGGCATTCGGCGTGACGCCGACCCGGCGGGTGACCGCACGAATGGTCAACGCGTCGGGACCACCGGATCTGGTGAGGTCCAGCCCGGCCTCGACCAGGGCCGCCGCGAGGTCACCGTGATGGTAGGCCAACTCTTGAACGCCCTTTCGATGAAGTGTACAGTGTGCACATTACCGAATGTGCACGCCGTACACATCGAAGGGTGGCTCACCATGACCGCATTGCCCACCATCGTCGATCGCGACGTCTGGCAGGCCGAACTCGATCAGCTCCGGATCCGGGAAAAGGCCGCGACCCGCGAACTCGACGCCGTCGCCGCCCAGCGCAGGCGTCTGCCGGCCGTGCGCCTGCCCCACTACACACTGAAAGCCGAAGACGGCAGCGATGTTTCGCTCGCCGAGGTCTTCGACGGGCACTCGCAGCTGATCACCTATCACCACATGTGGACGCCGGGAAACACCTGGCAGTGCCCCGGCTGCACCGGCCTCACCGCGCAGTACTCCCGGCTGGATTTTCTCGACGGCTACGACGCGCGATTCGTCATCGTGACGCAGGGGCCGATGGACGAGGTACTCGCCTACAAGTCTCGCGTCGGCAACACGATGACCTGGTATTCGACCGCCGACAGCCCGTTCGGCGCCGACGTGGGCGCCGGCCCCGGCGCGGGTTTCGCCGTGAATACCTTCCTGCGCGACGGCGACACCGTCTACCGCAGCTGCACACCGACGGCCGTGGCACCGAACAACTCGCCTACACCTTCGGCTTGATCGACGCGCTCCCCTACGGCCGCCAGGAGCAATGGCAGGACAGTCCGGAGAACTGGCCGCAATCACCGACCTACAGCGGCTGGCCGAGCAGCAAGGACATCGCCGCCTCCTACGGCGACCCGAGCGCCTGACCTGCCAGATCCGCGCCGACCACGCGCTCGACCGCGGCCCAGTCGGGGGTGTGGGTCACCCAGTCCGGCACCCGTACGGTCTGCGCGCCGAACAGATACAGCCGGGGCACCAGATCGCGCAGGACCGCGTGCACCTCCAGTCGGTCGTCGATCATGTGGGTGATGCCGAGTTCGGCGCAGTGTGGCGCCTTGCCCGCGCGAGTTCTGCAGAAGCGCAAGTGTTCTCGGGGGATTCCTGTGCGCGCGGCGAAGTCGTGGTGGTCGAGCCATTGCCTGGTGCGATGTTCGACGCGCGGACCGCATTTCGAGATCACCCAGGCGTTGCCGTCGACACGGTCCACCAGGCGGCTGAGCACGTCGAACGCGCCGGGACTCGGCGGGGTGCTCATCGCCTCGTCGATGCCGCCCGACAGGAATACGGTGTCCGCGGCGCCCGGTGTGAGCGCGGCCCCTTGGATCACTCGCCCGAAGTCGACGCCGAGACGGCGTGGAGAAATATTGTTCATACAGCGACAAGCATGCCCGGGTTCGGCCCGCGTGCCAACTGCGTTTCGACACATAACGGCCGGTCCAGGGTTCAGCGCGGTGCGCGCACAATAGTTGCCTGATCGCGCAGAAGTGGAACAGTGGATCTCGACATCCGCGGCGTGTGGCGCCGCTCGAGTTTCACTTCATTCCAGGAGAAAACCTGTGCGCTTCGGCATATTCGTTCCCCAGGGCTGGCGGCTGGATCTGGTCGGTATCGAACCGGCTGACCAGTGGTCGGTGATGCGCGAACTGGCCCAGCGGTTCGACGCGGGCTCCGACTGGGAGTCGATCTGGGTCTATGACCACTTCCACACCACGCCCGTTCCCACCGACGAGGCCACCCACGAGGCCTGGACATTGATGGCGGCGTTCGCGGCCACCACCTCCCGCGTGCGCCTGGGCCAGATGTGTACAGCCATGAGCTACCGCAACCCCGCCTACCTCGCCAAGGTGGCCGCCACCGTCGACCTCATCTCCGGCGGTCGGGTGGAGATGGGCATCGGCGGCGGTTGGTACGAACACGAGTGGCGCGCTTATGGTTACGGCTTCCCGTCCGCCGGTGAACGTCTCGGCCGCCTGGACGAGGGCGTGCAGATCTTCCGCGAGGCGTGGAAGACCGGTCGAGCGACGTTGGACGGCAAGTACTACCAGGTCGACGATGCCATCGTGCACCCACGGCCGTTGCAGGAGAACGGGATTCCGATCTGGATCGCCGGTGGCGGCGAGAAGAAGACCCTGCGCATCGCCGCGAAGTACGCCGACTACACCAACTTCAGCGGCGACCCCGCCGAGTTCGCCCGCAAGTCCGACATCCTGCGCCAGCACTGCGACGAGGTCGGCACCGATTTCGCCGCCATCACCCGCAGCTCGAACTTCAACGCCATCGTCGGCAGCACCGAAACCGAAGTGCAGGAAAGACTCTCGACAATCGTTGACCGATTCACGCCTTTCCTCGGCGCCGATGTGGCGAAAGCCCGCGTGCACGAGCAGTTCGCGACCAGCGCGGCCGTCGGCACCCCGGAGCAGATCGTCGAACGCCTCACGGCGGTCAAGGATCTCGGCCTCGCGTACACCATCGTCAACTTCCCCGAAGCCGCCTACGACACCTCGGGTATCGAACTCTTCGAACGCGAGGTGATCCCGGCGTTGGCGTAATCCACGGCCGGTCTCGCGCGTCGGCACCTACCTCGTGGGCTGCACCATCGAACTCTGCTGCTCGTTCGGCCGACCCCGGACGGGCGCGGACTCGGCTCAGGTCGGGAAGGTCGCGACGATCGAATCACCCATGTGACGCAGGGTGGCGCAGGCGTCCGCGGCCTGCTGGGCGGGGTTGTTCACGACAACCATGCGGATGACGCCCTGGGTCGCGGGGAAGAGAATGTCACAGGAGGTGGGGGTGTCGCCGAGGCGACGGCCGGTGCGGCCCGCGACCGTGTAGTCGGTGAGAGGTGTCGGACCTGCCTCTTTTTCGAACTGGTCCAGGGTTCGCGAGGTCGAGAACACCCTCAGATAGGCGGCGGCACCGGTCCACTCGCAGGTCTGCCAACCGGCGGACACCGCGCCTGCCGCCACCTTCGTCGCGGGGTCGACACCGGCCGCGCGCAGTGCGTCCGCGGTGACTCCGGTGCACGGCTCGAACAAGGTCTTCGTGGCGGCGGCCCCGGGCTCCTCGCTCGCGCATCCGACGAGCGTCGCCGACGCCAACCCTGCGACCACCACCACGAACGCGCGCTTCATCCGTTCCCTTTCACCGTGCTTCGCACAACGCGGCCACGCTAACAAGACCCGCAACCGCACCGAGCGCTCGTCGCGCAAGACCTGGGCCGGTCACCACCTCGCTCGCGCCGCCACTGTGACGAACACCCACGCCGCGCACCCGATCGGCAGACTAGGAGTGCGCCCGTTCACTCGCGATGCGCTCTGGCAACGGATCCGCGTCGGCCCAACCCACGGTCAGGAGTGCGTCGACGGCGGTCGCGAGGCACGGCTCGTGCGGATCGGTCAGCATCGTGAAGCGGCGTCCGGTGCGGAGAAGTTCGTCGCGGAAACGCCGCGTCATCCACGGCCATAGGTGCTCGCCGTCGCGCATACCGTCGTCAGGTCGACAAGGCCGATACCGGGTGCTTATTAAGCGGCGCCCACCACGATGGCCCCATGAGCAACGCAGCACCGCCCCGGCACGCGGCGAGGAACAGCGGATACGTGCGCGGCCCCGCGCGACCGACGCGCGTCGCACGCGAAACCCGGGACCGGAAGGACGAATTCCCGCTCACCGGAACCACATCCAGCGGCACCGAGAACGGCGTGATTCCCGCGTTCCTCATCGACGCGGCACTGCACGCCACGATCGGCATCACCGCCTGGTACCTCGCTCCCGGCCCGACAGCCGTCCTCTACGGCATCCTCGCCTGGCTCGGCGCGTCCTTCCTACACCGCACCGTCATCCAGCACCGCACCCGGACAACGATCGGCAAGTGCCGGTACGGACTCCGACTGCGGTACGCCGACGGCACCTACCCGTCGACCTGGCAGCTGACCGTCCAGTGGTTCCGCGGTGGCTGGTCCTGCTTCGACCTCTTCGACAATGCCCACTGACACGATGAAGGGCGGCCTCCCCGAGAAGACCGCCCATTATCGTTAGCTCAGCTCACAACATGCAGCTGACGCAACCCTCCACCTCGGTCCCCTCCAACGCCATCTGGCGCAGGCGGATGTAGTAGAGCGTCTTGATGCCCTTGCGCCACGCGTAGATCTGCGCCTTGTTCAGGTCACGGGTGGTGGCGGTGTCCTTGAAGAACAGCGTCAGCGACAGGCCCTGGTCCACGTGCTGGGTGGCCGCGGCGTAGGTGTCGATGATCTTCTCGTAGCCGATTTCGTAGGCGTCGTCGTAGTACTCGAGGTTATCGTTGTCCAGGTAGGGGGCCGGGTAGTAGACGCGGCCGATCTTGCCTTCCTTGCGGATCTCGATCTTCGAGGCCACCGGGTGGATCGAACTGGTGGAGTGGTTGATGTAGGAGATCGAACCCGTCGGCGGGACGGCCTGCAGGTTCTGGTTATAGATGCCGTATTCCTGCACCGAGGCCTTGAGCAGACGCCAGTCGTCCTGGGTGGGGATGCGCACGCCGGCGTCGGCGAACATCTGAGCCACCTTGTCGGTCTTCGGTTCCCAGGCCTGCTCGGTGTACTTGTCGAAGTACTCGCCGCTGGCGTACTTGGAGTCGGCGAACCCGCCGAACGCGGAGCCGCGCTCCTTGGCGATCAGGTTCGACGCCCGAATCGCGTGGTAGACCACGGTGTAGAAGTAGATGTTGGTGAAATCCACACCCTCTTCGGAGCCGTAGTGGACCCGTTCCCGCGCCAGGTAGCCGTGCAGGTTCATCTGACCGAGGCCGATGGCGTGGGACTCGTTGTTGCCCTGCTCGATCGAGGGCACCGAGAAGATGTGGGTCTGGTCCGAGACGGCGGTGAGCGCGCGGATGGAGGTCTCGATCGTCTGACCGAAGTCCGGTGAGTCCATCGCCTTGGCGATATTGAGCGAACCCAGATTGCACGAGATGTCCTTGCCCACCTTGGAATACGACAGATCGTCGTTGAATTCCGAGGGAGTGGAGACCTGCAGGATCTCCGAGCACAGGTTCGAGTGGGTGATCTTGCCCTTGATCGGGTTGGCCCGGTTCACCGTGTCCTCGAACATGATGTAGGGGTAGCCCGACTCGAACTGCAGTTCGGCGATGGTCTGGAAGAACTCGCGCGCCTTGATCTTCGACTTGCGGATGCGCTTGTCGTCGACCATCTCGTAGTACTTCTCGGTGACGTTCACATCGGCGAACGGCACGCCGTAGATGCGCTCGACGTCGTAGGGCGAGAACAGGTACATGTCCTCGTTCTTCTTCGCCAGCTCGAAGGTGATGTCGGGGATCACCACACCCAGCGACAGCGTCTTGATGCGGATCTTCTCGTCCGCGTTCTCGCGCTTGGTGTCGAGGAAACGGTAGATATCGGGGTGGTGGGCGTGCAGGTACACCGCGCCCGCACCCTGCCGCGCACCCAGCTGGTTCGCGTAGGAGAAGGAGTCCTCCAGCAGCTTCATGATCGGGATGACGCCCGAGCTCTGGTTCTCGATCTTCTTGATCGGAGCGCCGTGCTCACGAATGTTGCTCAGCAGCAACGCCACACCGCCGCCGCGCTTGGACAGCTGCAGCGCGGAGTTGATGGAGCGCCCGATGGACTCCATGTTGTCCTCGATGCGAAGGAGGAAGCAGCTCACGGGCTCGCCGCGCTGCTTCTTGCCCGAGTTGAGGAAGGTGGGGGTGGCGGGCTGGAAGCGGCCGTCGATGATCTCGTCGACCAGATTGCTCGCCAGCACCTCGTCGCCCGCGGCGAGGGTGAGCGCGACCATGCAGACGCGATCCTCGAAACGCTCCAGGTAGCGCTTGCCGTCGAAGGTCTTCAGCGTGTACGAGGTGTAGTACTTGAACGCGCCGAGGAAGGTGGGGAACCGGAACTTCTTGGCGTAGGCCTGCTGGAACAGCTGCTTGACGAAGGGGCGACCGTACTGGTCGAGCACCTCGGTCTCGTAGTAGTTCTCCTTGACCAGATAGTCCAGCTTCTCGTCTAGGTTGTGGAAGAAGACGGTGTTCTGGTTGACGTGCTGCAGGAAGTACTGGTGCGCGGCCTCGCGATCCTTGTCGAACTGGATCTCGCCGTCGGGACCGTACAGGTTCAGCATCGCGTTGAGGGCGTGGTAGTCGAGCGCCTCGCCCGCCTCGCCGCGCACCGCCGACTTCTCTAGACGTGCTGACTTGCCTGCCGGTGCCGTGGTTGCTGTTGCCAAAACAATCCCAATCCCTCTCGGACGCGCGCGACGTCCTCAGCGGTTCCCATGAGTTCGAAGCGATACAGATACGGCACCCCGCATTTTCGCGAGATGATGTCTCCTGCAACGCAATAGGTATCGCCGAAGTTCGTGTTGCCGGCCGCGATCACCCCGCGCAGCAGCGCGCGGTTGTGTGGGTCGTTGAGGAACTTGGCGACTTGCCGTGGGACGAGGTCCTTGTCGGGACGTTGTCCCCCCATGACGTGCCGACCACCACCGTAGGTGGGGGTGATCAGCACGTAGGGCTCGTCGATCCGCGGCGATTCAGCGGTGGTGTGTAGTGGAAGTCGAGTGGCCGGGAGTCCGAGCTTCTCGACAAAACGATGGGTGTTCTCCGAAGCGCTGGAGAAGTAGACCAGCCCGCCCGGAGTCGTCTGCTCGGGCATGGCGCCTCCTTACCGGCGAACCGGCGCGAATCACGCAGCCGCGACGGCGAGCGCCTTGATGCGATCGGGACGGAAACCCGACCAGTGATCGTCACCCGCGACGACGATCGGCGCCTGCAGGTAGCCCAGCGCCATGACGAAGTCACGCGCCTCGTCGTTCTCCGAGATGTCGATGACGTCGTAGTCCACGCCGACCTTGTCGAGAGCCTTGTAGGTGGCGTTGCACTGCACGCAAGCGGGCTTGGTGTACACGGTGACGGTCATGATGGAAGTCCCTCTCTCCTATGCCTGATCCACAGCCTGTGATCCGTATGCAACGCACGAACGGGTGATGCTGCGCAAACTCCTGGATCCGACGAAGAAAGCCCTGCTCGTAACCCCTTCCCTTGGGCCCGATCAGTGGTGGCTCCGTGCTGTCTTCCAGTACGACAGACACTACACCTAGTGTCCGACAGATGGGAACAACACAAGGTGTTGCGAGTCGCACGGATGTAATTCCCACGCGGTAAGTCCCAGGACGGGCCACCGACGAGCAGGTGAAACAGTGGTTCAGATCACGATTTCATCTACCGGCGAGTCTTCAGCAAACCTCGCGGACAGCGAAAGGGCGTCGCATCCGTAACGGTTGCGACGCCCTGCCGAAAGACCAGCTTACGCGGTGATCAATGTGCCGTTCACCGCGGCGACCAACTCGTGCACGGTCGCGCCGAGCTGGGTCAGCGCCTCGGCGTCCTCGGCCGGATGCGTCTGCGCGAAGCGCTCGCCGATGGTCGCGAACTGCGCGTGCGCCGACTCCACGACGACGCCACCCGCCACGCCGACGGACTTGACGGTGTCGCCGTGCGCCCACGCCGCGGCGTTCGGGCTGATCGACGCGCTCACGACCGCGGCGGGCTTACCCTTGATCGCGCCGGCGCCGTACGGGCGCGAGGCCCAGTCGATGGCGTTCTTCAGCACGGCGGGCAGGGTGCCGTTGTACTCGGGAGTGACCAGCAGGACGGCGTCGGCCGCGGCGACGGCGGCACGCAGCGCCTCGGCCTGCGCGGGTACCGCACCGGGGATGTCCAGGTCCTCGTTGTAGAACGGGATCTCGCCGAGACCCTCGTAGATGGTGATTTCGACACCGGCGGGCGCGGTCTGCGCGGCGGCCTCGGCCAGGCGGCGATTGATGGAGCCCGCGCGCAGGCTTCCGACGAGAGTGAGGATGCGGGTCTCGCTCATGGCAACTCCTGGTGTACTCAGTGGAATGATCCAAGTTTCATCCGACATCAACCGGACTCCAGTCCGATTACTTCCCATGAAAGGCGCGTGAGCGGCGTGAGCTACGGCACACCCAAGTCCGACGAGCCGCCGATGCTGGGAATCGGACAGCCGTTGCCCGGCAGCGCCGAACCCGTCGAACGCGCCGACGCCGCGCGCAATCGCGCGCTGCTGCTCGACGCGGCCCAGCAGCTGGTGCGTGAGCACGGTGTCGACGGCCTCACGATGGACGCGCTCGCCAAGCGCGCCGGCGTCGGCAAGGGCACGGTCTTTCGCCGGTTCGGCAATCGGACCGGGCTGATGCTGGCGCTGCTGGATCACTCCGAACAGAAATTCCAGGCCGCTTTCATGTTCGGGCCCGCACCGCTCGGCCCCGAGGCAGCGCCGGTCGAGCGGCTGATCGCCTTCGGTCGCACCCGGCTGCTCGATATCGAGGTCGAGGGCGATCTGCACCAGGCCGCGGAGCGGGACGGGCGGTTCGGCGGCGGGCCCTACGCCCTGCACAAGGCGCACGTCATGCTGCTGCTTCGCACGGTCGGCGTCGAGGGCGAGATCGCGCTGATCGCCGACACGCTGCTGTCCACCCTGTCGGCGGCGCTGGTCATCTACCAGGTCGAGGTGCTCGGCTACACCCGTGATCAGATCGGCGACAACTGGGAATGGCTTGTTCGCCGAGTCGTTTCGCCTGTCCCCCAAGTAGAGTGAGACCGCATGGGGACACTGCGTGAACAGATCATTGCCGAATTGGGTGTGCTGCCCGAGATCGAGGCGAAGCAGGAGGTCCGACAGCGCGTCGACTTCCTGAAGGACTACCTGGCCACCACCCCGGCCAAGGGCTTCGCCCTCGGGATCAGCGGCGGGCAGGACAGCGCGCTGGCCGGGCGACTGTGCCAGCTGGCCGTCGAGGAGCTGCGCGCCGACGGTGTCGACGCGAAATTCCTGGCGGTGCGGCTGCCCTACGGCGTGCAGGCCGACGAGCACGACGCGCAGACCGCGCTGAACTTCATCGATCCCGATCGCACGGTCGTGGTGAACATCCGCCCCAGCGCCGACGCCATCGGCATCGAGGTCGCGGGCGCGCTCGATCACGAGCGCTTACGTGACTTCGTCCGAGGCAACATCAAGGCGCGCGAGCGGATGGTCGCCCAGTACGCCCTCGCGGGGCAGGAAAGCCTGCTGGTGGTCGGCACCGATCACGCGGCTGAAGCGGTCACCGGGTTCTTCACCAAGTTCGGCGACGGCGGCGTCGACCTGACGCCCCTCACCGGTCTCACCAAGCGCCAGGGCGCGGCGCTGCTACAAGAACTCGGCGCACCGTCGAGCATCTGGTCCAAGGTCCCCACCGCCGACCTCGAAGACGACCGCCCGGCCCTCGCCGACGAGGACGCGCTCGGCCTGCGCTACAGCGAGATCGACGACTACCTCGAAGGCAAGGATGTCACCCCCGAGGTCGCGCAGCGCCTGGAGTCGATCTTCACCAACACCCGCCACAAGCGCACCGTCCCGGTGACTCCGCTCGACACCTGGTGGCGCTAGGGCGCGCCGCCGCCGGACGCGATGGCGCGCAGTAGGTCCCGGACCAGCTCGTAGTCCGGTTCCTTGCGAAAGCGCAAGCAGCCTTTGCCCATGTCCTGACCCGCCAGGCGATCGGCGAACGCCGCGCGCACGTCGGCGCGCAGCAGGTAGAAGGAGATGTACTGCTTCTGGCCGGCGAAGGCGACCTCGGCGGTGCCGTCACGTTCGTAGGTGGGCATGCCGTAGGACATCACCTCGGTGAAGCCCGGCAGCTCCCGCAGGCACAGCTCACGCAGTCCGGTGAGCGCCTCGCGACGGTGTTCCGGTAGTTCGGCGAGGTAGGACGCCACATCGGGGGCCTTGCTCTGGACCACCGCTAGCCGCCCGCGAAGGGTGGGAGCACGTCGACTCGGTCGCGGAGCATGGCCGAGGGGTCGCGGGTGAGCTCGTCGCCGATGAGGAAGGCGCAGACACCGACGAGGCTGTCGATGTCGGAACCGTAGGTGGCGGCGAGGGTGGCGCGCAGGTCGGCGACGGTGGCGCCGTCGGGAAGGTCGAGCGATTCGGTGTTCTTGCCGACCGCGTCGGCGATGGCGGCGAAATAGCGGACCTCAACCACCGATGGCTCCCATCGTGCGTTCCGGGGGGACGAAACCGGCGGCGTCGATACCGTGACCGGCCCATTTCTGCCACATCGCGCCGCGCCACAGCTCGGCGACCTCGTCGTCGTCGGCGCCTGCCCGCAGCGCGGTGCGCACATCGAACTCCTGGTCGCTGAACAGGCACGAGCGCAGCATGCCGTCGGCGGTGAGCCGGGTGCGGTCGCAGGTGTCGCAGAACTTGCGGGTGACCGTGGCGATGATGCCGACCGTCGCCGGTCCGCCGTCGACCAGCCATTTCTCGGCGGGGGCCGAGGGGTCGGCGCGCACGGTGGGGGTCAGGGTGAAACGCTCGCCGAGGACGTCGAGCAGGTCGGCGGCCGTCACCATGTGATCGCGCGCCCACTCGTGGTCGGCGTCGAGCGGCATCTCCTCGATGAAGCGCAGTTCGCACTGCTCGGCCAGACACCACGCCAGCAGATCGGCCGCACCGGCCAGGTTCGAGCGCATCAACACGGCGTTGACCTTCACCGGCGCCATGCCCGCCTCGCGCGCGGCCCGGATGCCGTTGAGGACCGACTCCAACCGGTCGCGGCGGGTAAGGCGGGTGAAATCTTCCCGGTCGACGGTGTCGAGGGAGACATTGACCCTGGTCAGACCGGCCGCGGCGAGCTTGTGGATGCGATGTTCGAGGCCGACGCCGTTCGTCGTCATGGCCAACGGGGTGCCGGGCACCGCCGCGTGACAGCCCGCGATGATCTGTTCCAGTTCGCGGCGCATCAGCGGTTCGCCGCCGGTGAACCGCACCTCCCGCACACCCAGTTCACGCACGGCCAGCGATACCAGTCGCACGATCTCGTCGGTGGTGAGCAGCTCCTGGCGCGGGATCGGCGGCAGGCCCTCTTCGGGCATGCAGTAGGTGCAGCGCAGCGAACATTTCTCGGTGATGGACACGCGCAGGTCGCGGGCGGTTCGGCCGAAGCGGTCGACGAGGAACGGCGTGTCGGGCCTGCCGTCCAGGGACGGACGCTCCGATCGCACGGCGGGTATCCCCATTTCGACCAGCGTCATCTCTACAGTATGACTCGTAAGGCCCGTCACATTCCGTGCGCCGGGCCGATTCTTCGCGAACTCGTCAGCTCACCGCGCATCACCGCGCACCGTGAGCAACGCGACCCCGACCGGCCCCGATGGTGACGATTAAGCTGGCAGCATGACTCCCCGGCCTGCTACCGCGTCGGCGCGCAGCGTCGACGAGTACCGCGACACCGTCGCCGCGCTGCTGGCCCATCTCGCCGAGCGCCCGCACGACGAGGTCCCGGTGCCGGAGGCGCTGGGCCGCACGCTGTCGGCCGATGTGGCCTCGCCCATCGATCTGCCGGTGTTCCGGAACTCGGCGATGGACGGCTACGCGGTGCGCGCGGTCGATGTGGCCGTCACCCCGGTGTCGCTGCCGGTGGTCGGCGTGGTGGCGGCGGGCAAGCCGGGCACCGACGAGCTGCCCGCCGGATCGGCGTTGAAGGTGATGACGGGTGCGCCGATGCCTCCCGGCGCCGACTGTGTGGTGCCGGTCGAGGATGTGCAGGCCGGCGACGGACGGATCGTGGTCGAGCGTGGCCGTGGACGCGGCGAATTCGTGCGCGAGGCCGGTACCGACGTGCGCACCGGCGAGCTCGTCGCCCGGGCGGGCACGGTGCTCGCGCCTCGCCACATCGCGGCACTGGCCGCGGTCGGGCTGCCCACCGTGCCCGTGCTGAGTCGATTACGCGCCGTCTGCATCACCACCGGGGACGAACTCCGGCCCGCAGGCGCCGAGCTGGCGCCGGGCCAGATCTACAACTCCAACGGCATCGCGCTGGCCGCCGCGTTGCGGGCCGACGGTGTCGAGGTGGTCGAGGTCGCGCACAGCACCGACGACCCCGCGGTGTTCGCCTCGATACTGCGTGCCGCGACCGCTGCCGCCGACCTGGTCTTCACCTCCGGTGGCGTGTCCAAGGGCGACTTCGAGGTCGTGCGGGATGTGCTGGGTCCGCTCGGCGGGACGTTCGGCTCGGTCGCGGTCCAGCCCGGCGGGCCGCAGGGCTACACGGTGGTCGACGGGGTTCCGGTGCTCAGTTTCCCGGGTAATCCGGTGAGCACGATGGTGTCCTACGCCGTGTTCGCGCGCCCCGTGGTGCGCGCGCTGGCCGGGTTGTCCGAGCTCGTGAGCGGCGAGACCACGCTGCTCACACCGCTGCGTTCGCCCGCGGGCCGTCGCCAATACCTGCGCGGTCTGCTCACCGAGGATGGGGTCGAAGTGATCTCGGGCCCCGGTTCGCATCTCATCGCGGGGATGGCCTGGGCCGATGTCCTCGTCGACGTTCCCGCCGAGGTCACCTCGCTGGCCACCGGTGTCCCTGTGCGAATCTTGTCCCTATGAGCGAGTTGTCCCACGTCGACCGCGAGGGTCGCGCGCGCATGGTCGATGTCAGCGCGAAAGCCGACACCACCCGAATCGCTGTCGCCGCAGGCGAATTGCAGACGACCGCGGAAGTGGTGGCGTTGGTGCGGGCCGAGGGGATGCCGAAGGCCGACGTGCTGTCCACGGCGCGATTGGCCGGAATAGCCGGTGCGAAGAAGACTTCCGAGCTGATACCGCTGTGTCATCAGCTGGCCTTGTCGTCGGTGAAGGTCGAGTTCGGGTTCACCGAGACCACCATCACGGTCGAGGCGACCGCGAAGACCAAGGGGCCCACCGGGGTCGAGATGGAGGCGCTGACCGCTGTCGCCGTGGCCGGGCTGACGCTGCACGACATGGTGAAGGCGGTGGATCCCGCTGCCGTGATGAACGGGGTTCGCCTGATCACCAAAGAGGGTGGAAAGCACGGACATTGGGTGCGCCCCGAGGGTCGCTCCGATGCAGGCACACCCGCGCTGGACCGGTTGGCACAGGTGGACGCGGATGCCGACGAAGGGTCCGCGCCGACGACCACCGAAGTCGCGGAAAGCGGCGCCGAGTCGGAATCGGTTGACGCCCAGGCATTTTCGCGGACCGCTGTGGTCGTTGTCGCGTCTACCGGCACCGCGGCGGGCACCCGCGTCGACACCACCGGTCCCGTTCTCGCCGATTGGCTGACCGCGCAGGGCTTTTCGGTGCGTGGGCCGCTGGTCTACGCCGATGCCGAGATCGCCGCCGGGCTGGCCGACGCACTGGGCCACGAGCCGTCGCTGGTCGTCACCACCGGCGGTACCGGCGCGTCCCCCACCGACGCGACACCGGAGGCCACGCGCGCGGTGCTCGATCGTGAACTACCCGGTGTCGCCGATGCCATTCGGCAGCGTGGGACCGCGAAATTCCCCCTCGCGGCGCTCAGTCGCGGTGTTGCCGGACTGGCCGGTCGGACCGTTGTGGTGAACCTGCCCGGTTCGCCCGGCGGGGTGAAAGACGGGATAGCGGTGCTGGAACCGCTGTTGGATCATCTGCTAGCGCAAGTAGCCGGAGGCGGCGACCATGAGTGACTTCGGCGCGGTTCGACTCGCGACCATCAGCGATCAGGACCTCGATCCCCTCGCCGTCGAAAAGGCTGTCGAAGGACCGGAATTCGGCGCGGTGGTGGTGTTCACCGGCAAGGTGCGCAACCACGACGGCGGGCAGGCGGTGACGTCGCTGGAGTATTCGGCGCATCCACAGGCGCAGCGATTCCTGCACGCGATCTGCGCGGAAGTGGCGCAGGCGAGCGGACTTCCGGTCGCGGCGTCGCATCGTATCGGAGCGCTGACGATCGGCGGGCTGGCGATCGTGGTGGCGGTGGCCGCGCCGCACCGGGCCGAGGCGTTCGCGGTCTGCGCCGGGCTGGTCGACCGGATCAAGCACGAGGTGCCGATCTGGAAGCGACAGTTGTTCGCCGACGGGCTTTCCGAGTGGGTCAACGCCTGCGGCTGAGCGTCTCGACGCTAGGGCGTGGCGTAACGCCACACGCTGAGCATCTCCCCCTCGTCCAGCAGCGTCTCACCGTCGAAGATGGTGTCGTGCAGGCGTTTCGACGCGGCCTCGGTATCCAGTCCGGCGCCGATCAGCACCAGGTTGGAGACACGTCGCTCGCCGCGTGCCCAGTTCGCGGGGGTGAGGACCACATGCCTGCCGACCAGGTGGACCACGAACTTGCGTCGCTCCCCGGCCACCGCGAACGCGACGCATCCCTTGGCGCGGAACAGACCTGACGGCGGATCTTCCAGAAAGTCCACCAGCGCACGAGGATTCAACGCGCGCTCGCTCGTGAAGGCCAGCGAGACGTAGTCGTCGTGGAGGTGGCGATGGTCGGGGTCGTCATGGTCGTGGTGGTCGAGCAGCAGGTCGAAGCTCAGCTGCTCGGCCACGGACGGCCGATCGGGCGCTCGATCGTCGAACAGCAGGCCCGGATCGATGCGACCGTGCGTCGTCGCGTAGATCGGGACCTGGCCGATCCAGTCGGCCAACTCCGCGCGCAAACCGGCCAGCGCCTGCGCCTCGATCCGATCGGCCTTGTTCACCAGTACCAGGTCCGCCATCCGCAGATGGGTCATCAGTTCGGGGTGTCGCGCGCTGGTGGTGGTGAACTGCTCGGCATCGACCACTTCGACCAACCCGCCGTAGGCGATGCGCGGGTTCGGGTTGGCGATCACCATCCGGATCAGGTTGCGTGGCTCGGCCAGCCCGCTGGCCTCCACCACGATCACATCCACCGCGCTGCGTGGTTGTGCGAGCCGGGCGAACAGATCGTCGAGTTCGGATACGTCCACCGCGCAGCACACACATCCGTTGCCCAGCGACACCATCGCGTCGACCTGCCCCGCCACCAGCATCGCGTCGATGTTCACCGCCCCGAAATCGTTGACCACCACCCCGATCCGGGTCCCCCGATTGTTGCGCAACAGGTAATTGAGCAGGGTCGTCTTCCCTGAACCGAGAAACCCAGCAACGATCACGACAGGAATCACCGCACCCATGCTGCCATCACCTCGGTGCGGCGAGGCCGACCGGTCCTCGCCACGCGGCACACCGCCTACCTCCGCGATCGGAGGTAGGCGGTGTGCCGGGCGGATATCAGGTGTCAGGACGGGCCGAAAACCAATCCCACCAGGGTGTACGCGAGATTGATCAGCTGGCCGGGGATCGTCGACTCGTCCATGCCGAGTGCTTGGGCCAGGGGCATGAGCAGTGTCATGACGGTGGTGATCGGACCGCCGAGCGAGCTCAGATCGAGTTCGGATTCGTTGGGCGTCGACTGGGTTTTGGGGCTGGTGCCGCGGTTCTTCGGGGTGGTGGCAGGTGCGGCGGGAGCCTCGGGTGACGCCGTGCGGGCCTGTTCACCGGGGGCCGCGGTGCGGACCGGGGCTACCGGAGCCGCGACCGGACCACGGGCGGGGATGGTCACGGTGACGGTGGGCGGGGTCGGACTACCGGCCGGATCGCGATCGGGCGCTCCGGCTCTCGGCGTTGTAGTCGTCGAGGGAGACGACTGTTCCGGTGCGGACGGCGACGCCGTGACCCCGCCGGGCTTCTTCGACGGCTGGGTGGGTTCGGCGGGATGGGTGGTCGGCACCGCGCTGTCGTTCGTGCCCTCGGCGGGCGTCGCGGGATCGGTGGGTACCTCGGCCGGAGTGGCAGCTCCGTCCGATCCCGGTACCGTTCCGTGGGCGCTCGGCGAGGGAATCTCGGTCGGATCGGCGGCCGACGCGCGTTTCGGCGCGGCGGCATGCGCGGGAATCGGCTTGTTCAGCAGGAACGCGGCGACGCCGGTCGCGATGGCGATCGCGTGCTCGAGCTGACCTTCGCGCGATTCCAGACGGGCGGCGTCGCCGGCATTGGCGCCGTTGCCCATTTCGACGAATACCAGCGGCACCTGCGTCAGAGCCGGGCCTGCCACGTCCTCGCGGGTCTGCAGACCGGCCTTGACGCCCGCGTAGTCGGCGGGTGTGAAGCCGGCCGCCAGATAGGCGTCGCGCACCGCGCTCGACACGAGTCGGCCACCGCCGGACTGCGCCTTGTCGGCGATCGAGTCGGGGATGGGCAGCTGCGGCACGATCAGGTGGAAGCCGTGCTGGTCGGGGCCCGCGCTGTCGGCGTGAATGCTCACCGCTACGTCGGCGCCCGACTGGTTGGCGGCGCGAGCGCGATCGTCCACGCAGCCGCCCCACCCGGTGTCGTCGGCGCGGCTCAGCACCACGTCGGCACCCAGTGCCTCCAGCGATGCGCGCACGAGCTGGGCGACGTCCCAGTTGATGGTGTGTTCGGGGACGCCGTTGAGTGTGGTCATGCCGGTGGTCTGGCAGTCCTTGGTGCCGCCGCGGCCGTTGTCGACCTGGCGGCTCAGATCCTCGGAATGCGCCGACCCCTGGTGGCCGGGGTCGAGGAAGATCGTCCTACCGGCGAGCTGGTGCTCGCTGGTCGCGGGTTCAGGGGCGGCGATGGCGGTCATGGGGACCAATCCCGACAGCGACACCACCACCGCGGCGGAGACGCTGGCGCAGATTCCGGCCTTGCTGATGTTTGGTTCCATGTTCGGTCGGCGCTCCGGGACCGGAGCACCCCTCCCTTCCCATTGGTAACACCTGGTAACACCAAACCCAGTAGTTCACTCTTGCAACTCTGACAACCAGAGGGCAAGTGCAGTTACCGAAATGCAACGGGATGGGAGGATCGAAATAAGCTGTTCAGATGCCCAGATGAGCTGCCACCGGGCCGAATCAGGCAACCTCCGGCAATTGGCGCAACGACCGCAGCGCGTAGTGCACGCGGGTCTTCACGGTGCCGATCGGAATACCGAAATCCGCGGCGACCTCCCGGTAGCCGCGATCGTGCAAGATCACCTCGGTCACGGCGGCTCGCTGCGGTTCCGGGAGCCGGGCGAGTAGTTGATCGACCAGCAATCCGTCGACCAGGCCGTCGGCGAAATCCGGTTTGCCGCAGACGGACACCTCGGTGATGTCGTCCCAGCCCACGTCACCGGGGCGGACGGATCTGGCCCGCACGATGTCGACGATGACATTGTGTTCGATCGCCGACAGCCAGGTCCGCACGCTGCCTTTGCGGCTGTCGTAGTCGTGACACGAACGCCAGCCCCGCAGCAGGGTCTCCTGCACCGCGTGCTCGGCCAGGCCCGCGTCGCCGAGACTGCGCATCGCCCGCCAGTGCAGCAGGCCGCGATCGGTGGCGAGCACCTCGGCCAGTCCGTCCCTGGTACACAGGCGCGCGCACCGCGCACCGCAGGTGTTGTCCGTCATATGGGGTTATCGCGCCCGACCGCGCCGATGACAACGTCGCGCGTTAAGCGACTCTTCAGGATCTCGCTGGGGGTGTACCGGAAAGTAGTTCTCGCGAGCCCGGCCGGGCCTGCTCCAGGAGGGGGGAGCAGGGACGCCGGGCTCGCTCCGTTTCCGTGCCCGATCATCACGGGCTCGCGCATTCGGGCGAATACGCCCACGATCGGTTCCGGGCGACGACAATCGCCCACGAGGAGCGAACAACGTGAACATCCATGCATATCCGACCGACGCGCAGACGCCGGTCGACCGGGCCGAGGCCACCCGCGTGGCGGCCGAACATCTACCGGCCGACCTGCCGGGCCACGATCGCAGGATCGTCGAATTCGCCGACGGCTTCGCGGTTTTCGCGGTGCAGCCGTTGCACGCGCCACCGGATCGGCCGATCCCGATCGGCGGCTCGGTGTACGTGATCGACAAGGCGACCGGGGCGGTGTCGTTCTGGCCGACCTACCCCAGCGGCGTGATCGCCGCGCACTACGCGCTGCTCCTGGCGGCGGGGCAGTTGGTCGTCGCCGATTCGTGGCCCGATCAGGACTGATCGAGTAATTCACGACGTTTCCCCCGTCGAGCGTCCGGACATCTCGCGACGTCACAGTCATGCCCGGAACCGTCCGCCAGGGACGCGGCACCACTACCGCGCGCTCAGGCATAGGGTGGATTCGACGCCGCGCATCCGGGTGACCAGCGACGATCACGCTCGACCAGGAGAGTATTGCATACATAGCGATGTGTGCATATGATTGCGACCGATCGGACCGCAGAAGAGGGGAACGTGATGGGCGCAGGGCACGGGCACGACCACGGGGTTTCGGCCGACAGCGATCGGCGCTGGCTGGCCGGCGCGCTGGCGGTGATCGTCACCTTCCTGATCGGCGAAGTGATCGTCGGCGTCATCGCCGGTTCGCTGGCGCTGCTCTCCGATGCGGCCCATATGACCACCGACGCCGCCTCGATCGCGCTGGCGCTGTGGGCGATTCGCCTGGCGGCACGCCCGGCGACCGGGCGGATGACCTTCGGCTGGAAACGGGCCGAGATCCTGTCGGCCCAGGCCAACGGGCTGACGCTGCTGCTCCTGGCGGCATGGCTCGGCTACGAGGCGATTCGCCGACTGTTCGAGCCGCCGGAGGTACACGGGTGGCTGGTGTTGATCACCGCGCTGGTCGGCGTCGTCGTGAATGTGCTCGCCACCTGGATGATCAGCCGCGCCGACCGCACCAGCCTCAATGTCGAGGGCGCCTACCAGCACATTCTCAACGACCTGTTCGCGTTCATCGCCACCGCGGTCGCCGGTCTGATCATCATCCTCACCGGGTGGGTCCAGGCCGACGTGGTCGCCACGCTGATCGTGGTGGCGCTGATGATCAAGGCCGGCGTCGGGCTGATCAAGGCCTCGAGCCGGATCTTCCTCGAGGCCGCGCCCGAACACCTCGACCCCGCGCGGATCGGCGCCGCTATGGCCGCGCGCGACGGCGTCACCGAAGTCCACGACCTGCACATCTGGGAGATCACCTCCGGCTCCCCCGCGCTGTCGGCCCATGTGCTCGTGCGGCCCGGCCACGATTGCCATGCGGTCCGTGAGGACATCGCACACATGCTCGATCACGACCACCACATCGAGCACGTCACCCTGCAGGTCGACCACGCGAGCCCGACGTTGCTCGCCATCGGCAACCGCGATTCCCACCCGTGCGCCGAGGCACACGGGCCCAGGCACGTGCCCGAACGGGCCCCGCATACGCACTGACGAGGGCGCGCCCCCATAGTCGAGAACGGGCCGATCAGCGTGCCGGGCAGGTGTTCACATAGCCGTGGCCGGGCAGGGCAACCGCCCATTCCTCGCGGGTGATCGGCGTAGTACCGCTGGCACAGATCCGATCGGCTTCGGCGGCGGCGTCGGTGCGCCATTGACGCAGCGTGCCGTCGACCGCGGACTCGGTGAGTACGGTGCCGTCGGCGGCGAAGGCCAGCATGGTGGGTTGCCGGTGGCGCAGGCCCCTGGCGATGGTGGCGTAGGCGGTGGGGTGCGCGGGGTCGGCGTAGTCCCAGAGCAGGATGGTGCCGCTGACGATGTCGTCGATGGCGAGCCGGGTTCCGTTCGGGTCGAACGCCACCGAACCCGCCGAACCGTTGGCGCCCGAGGGCGCGGCCAGCGCGCGCGGCGCGGTACCCGGCGGCCCGAGCTGATAGACGAAGGCGCCGGTGAGGGTGCCGACCGCGAGGGTGGCGCGCGAGCTCAGGGCCAGCGCGATGGTCTGTCCCGGGGTTCGCAGATCGGACAGTTCGGCGATGGGCCGCTCGGTCGACGCGGTCGAGTAGACGCTGACATTGCCGGTGCGGTGGCTACCCACGGCGAGCAGCCCGCCGTCCGGGCTGAACGCGAGCGAGGTCGGGTAGCCGCGGCCGAAACGGATACTCGACCGCAGCCGGGGTTCGCCGGTGACATCGAAGATCTCGACGGTCTGGGTCAAGCTGCGGCCGATGGCCAACGTGCCGTCGGGGCTGAAGGTGATCGCGCGGATGTCGACGCCCACCGCGCTGAACGGCACGCCGACCCGACGCGGCATGCCGGGGTCGGTGATATCCCAGACCTGGATCTCGTATTCCGTTCTGGTGACCGCCCTGGTCCCGTTCGGGGCGATCGCGACGACATCGATCAGGCCCGCGGGGTCGCCGTCGAGCAGCGCCCGGTCGGTGGGGTACGGCGCTCTGGCCAGCTTTCGCAGCGGGGGGAACAGTTCGTGCGGGAGGGCGGGCTGGTCGAGCGGAAACCGGAACAGCGTCAGCGAACTGGTCGACACGATCGGGCCCGGCAGCTCGAATACATGCACGGCGTGGTCGAAACTCGTTGTCACCAGCGATCTTCCACCACGCAGGAAACGCGCCCGCGCGACCATGTCGATCGGGAACGTGACCAGGTCCTCGCCGGTGTCCAGATCGCGAATGCGCGCCCTGGAATCGCCGCCGACGATCACCGCGGATCGACCGTCCGCGGTCAGTGACACGTCGAGGTATTCGTTGGCGCCCCGCGTCACCGCGGGCATCGGGTCGAACCCGCCCGCGCCGACTCGCCAGCGCGCCACCTCGCCCGGGTTGAGTCCGATGGCCAGCACCGTCCCGTCAGCGTGGAACTCGACCGACCTGGCCTCCGCGCCGCCGGGCCGTTCGAGGCGACGATCGAAGATCGGTGCCTGCTCGCGGTCGAGGGTCTCGATGTTCCAGGCGCGCACCGTGGTCGTCCAGATCCCGCTGATCAGCGACGGCACCGCGATGACGAGCGTGCGATCACTCAGGGCGACCTCTGCACGCCGACCCGAGGCCGACACCGTCGGCAGGGCGACCGGGTGCGCGGGATCGTCGCCGAGGCGCCAGCTCGAGATCGTCGCGGTGTGGGTGCCGATCGCGACGAACCCGAGATCGGGACTCAGCGCCACCGAAGAGGGCAACCGGCCGCCGAGTGGGAACTCGGTCACCAGGCGCGGCGCGCCCGGGTCGGCGATGTTCCACAATGCCGATCGCAGATCGCCCGCGACCACCAACCATGCGTGATCGGCGCTCATCGCGACAGCGCGGATGTGTCCGCTCTCGGTGGCGAACCGCGGCCAGCGGTCGACGCCGGAATCGGTCACCCGCACCAATTCCACGGAGCCGTCGCCTTCACCGATCGCGATCACATCGCCCCGCTCGGTGGTCGCGATGCGCGGCGCGTCGGGATCGAAGACCACCCCGCGGCCGAGCACCACGCCGGGGCTGATCCGGATCGGCGCGTTCGTCGCGGTGTTCTCCAACAGCGCCGACCGCGCCTCCTCGGTCGGGGCGGTGCGGTAGGCGGCGAGCGCGATCTGTTGGGACAGCGCGGGATTGAGGTTGCCGCCGCCACGGGCGACACCGGCGAACAGGCGCGAATTCGATTCCGCGCGCGCGGTCGTGTCCGCGCTGCGCAGCTGGATCACCTCGGCCACCGACACCACCGCCAGCAGTACGGCCAGCCCGGCCGCGACGGAAACGATCCACAGCGCGTAGTTGGCCCGTGTACGCGTCTCGGCGATCGCCTCAGTCACCGTGCGGGCGGCCGAGATCCGGTCGGCGAAATTCTGTGGCGCCTCGTCGGCGGCTTCCCGGAGGGCCTCCGATGCCACCACCACTCGCAGCGAAGAGCGTTGCGCGGCAGTCAGTTTGCCCGCGTAGCCACCGACCGCCGTCAGATTCGCACCGGACAGGCCAGCGGTGACCGCGCACTCGGGATCGAGGCGTCGGGGCCGCAGCCTTCGCAGCAGGGCGTGGCGCGGCGCGAGATCGTCGAGGGCGACCGCGAACGCCGCGCCCATCGACGCGCCGTTGATGTCGTTGGCCGGGGCGCTGCCGTGCGTCGAGACCGACCATCGCACACACGCGTCGGTGCCCGCCAATCTGCTGATTCGCCATGCCATGTCGAGACTGTCGGTGAAGGCGCGATCGGCCTGCAGGAAACCCATTCGTGCCGGGTCGGGGTGCAGGCCGCTCGGTCCGCCTCTGACCTGGTCCAGGCGCAGCACGCCCACCTCGCCGCTGCCGCCGAAACTCGCGAACAGCACGCTGATCCGGCTGCTGCGCACGACCGGGAGGGTGTGCCCGGACAACTCGAGCGCGGCCATGATGGCGTACCCGCGCGCCGGGTGAGCGCCCTGTCCGAGCAGATGGCGCACGATCTCACCGAGTGGAGCGTTCGCACTGGTGATCGGCGTGCCCGCGGGCAACAACTGGGTACCGACCGAGGTCAGTCCGGCGCGTTCGGCGTGGTCGAGGAACGACGCGCACGCGTCGTCGGTGTCGAATGAACCGGTCAGGGCCCTCGCCAGCACCGCCATCGCGCGTGCCGCGGACAGATCGGCAGTGGTCCGCAGGTCCTGCGCGTCGGGATCCTCGGACTCCTCCTCGAGCAGATCGTCGGCGGCGATGTCCTTCCAGCGGGCCAGCGACTGCCGCGCCAGCACGCCCGTCTCCCGCCGATGCTCCAGCAGTCGGCTCGTGGCCTCGGACCCCGCGGCAACGGCGGCGCGGCACAGGGCCAGCCAGCGCTGCGACGCGCCGGTCAGCTCGATCAGCACCGCGTCGTCGGACAACGACGCGTCCGTCGGCTGATCGGTCGATTCGACCGCCATGTCTCCCTCATCTTCCGTCGGGCCTCACCGGTGAGCCTTGGCGAGAACGCCCCGATACGATGAAATTCCAGCACACCACCGATCGACCCAGGGGACCACGTTGTCGAGACGACACCTAGCCGGCCGCACTCTGACCGCGGCGGCCCTGCTCGTCACGCTCCCGATATCGGCGAGCTGTGCCGCCGACGAGGACACCGGCGCGAAGCCGACCGCGGTCGTCGCGCACGAGATCTCCGCACCACCGCCGCTGCCGAGCGCCGACGAAGTCGGCCGACTGCTGTACTGGCTGCTCGACGCGAGCGTGCCCAATGCCGAGAAGCTCGAGCTGATCCAGGGCATCGGGAGCGACCCCGAACTGCCGAACCGGGTCGCCGACGCACCGCGGCAGAGCGGCACCACTGTCACGATCACCATCACGGGCACCCGCACCGCACCACCCGGCATGCTCGCCGAGGGCACCGCCGCCGTCGACAACAGCCCGCCGCAGCCGATCATCGTGAACTTCGTCGCCGAGGACGGGAAGTGGAAGGTCGAGAAGGCCTGGTACTGCCAGATCGCGTTCTCGTTCATGGTCGCCTCCCCGGCCTGCCCGACCTGAGCCGCGCGGACACCGTCGATGCCGACCGAGCGAACCGCTGCGGGCCGCGACCGCATCTGTGTAAGAGCCGATCGAACCGACAGGAGGCTCCGCGATGCGACAGGCTCGAACCCATACCGCAGGCCGCTGCCTCACCTCGGCACGGTCGCCATCGCGAAGCCGAGTCGTGGCGTGCCCGTCCTCGGCCGAGTGGAGATGCCGGATGAGCACTGAACCCTTGGACGAGTGGCTCGGCGCCGCCTGGAGCGAGGTTCCCGAACGGCTGCGCCCCGCGGTGGTCGATCACATCTTCGGCGTCGATCTGGTCACCATGTCGAGCTACGCCGCGATCAAGGCACGCTACGTCCTGGATCGGCTCGACCCGGACAGGCGCGGCGACTTCGAGGATGTCGCCCAGGACACCATGGTCGAGCTCACCGCGACACTACCCACCGAGCGCATCCGGCACTGGAAAGCGTTGGTGATCAAGCGACTTCAGTGGCAGGTGCTGCAGGACCGGCGCAGTCGCACGGCCGAGAAGCGCCACCCCGGCCGACGGGTCGACTACGAGTCGGCTGTGCTCGTCCTCGAGGATCACCGGTCCGGCGACGTCGAGGAGCGGCTCGCCGACCGCACTGTCCTGCTGAACGCGCTGGCCTCGATCACGCACGCGGAGACCGCGGCTGTGCTCCGCGCGACCTTCGTGATCGCCGAGGACGGCAGCTACACCGATGTGCTGACCACCGGCGAGGTGGCGCAGGACCTGCGGTTCAGTCAGCAGAAGGTCAAGCGATTACGCGCGGCAGGAGCCAAGTTGCTGCGCGCGGCCGTCCGCGCGCAGCTCGACGAACGGGACAACGAGGAGACACCGTGATGGCGCCGGATCATGACGCGGACCGGTTGAGTCTGCCGGTCGACATCGACGTACTGATCGCCTTCGCCGAGTCCGACGGTCCGGATGCCGACGCGGAGTCCGCGGCGGCGGGGGCCCGGATCGCCGAGCGGCTGCTGCGCGGCGACATCGGGTCGAGGCAGGGCCGTTCGGCCACTGTCGTCGATGTCGGTGCGCGCCGCGCCGCGATGACGGTGCCCGGCTGGACCGTGCAGCCGCTCGCCGCGTCGTCGGAGAGCGAGAAGCCGGCGACCCGAACATTGCAGAAGCAGCGCGACCGGGAGTTGGGGATCGAATTCACCCGCTCGCCCGCGGGTGCGGAGCAGACGCGAATCTCGGTGCACTCGTTCGGCGCTCGGGCCGCGGCGGGTGACATCGTGCGGGTCGCGGTGCGTCTCGGGGCCGAGAGCACCGAATTGCTCGTCGTCCTCTACGCCGATGACGACGGCACGCTCACCGGACAGGTCGTCACCAAGTCGCTCACCATGTCCGAGGATCTCGAGATCTCGCTGCTGCCGGGTACGGCACTCGGTGGCACGCACACCTCGGCGGTCACCGACGCGGTGCGCTGCTCGCTGACGGCCGGGCGCAACGCCTGGCGCCGGGTGGCCAAGGGCCTACCCGTCGGTGATCCGGTGCGGGCGGCGATCGTCGCTGGTTTGAGCTGATCACGCACAGCGAAAGGAACCCGGCTGCCGGTGGTTCTCGTCCGGCAACCGGGTTCGGATTTGCCCGGGGAGGGCGCGCCGACGTCGGGGTGGAACCCCCCTGCGGCTCCACCGGCGAGCCGCGGCGCGGCCATCGCTCCCGGGGCAGTAGTACTTCACCGACGCCGACGCGATGGTGGCGACGACGTCGGTGAAACCCCTCACCGACATTGATGCCGTGCGCGGGGTGAACGGTTCGCGGCCAACCGTCGTCGTGGCATGGCGCGTCGATGTTGCGACGACCGACACCGCCTCAACAGTCGACCGCGATCGCATCCCCGATTCCATGCGGATGTTCGGAATCGCTGTGGCGCAAGCGGGTTCGCTCGGGCGAACGCTCCCCCTCCCCACCGATCGGCAGACCGGCGAGCATCCGCAGCGCCAGCCCCCCGAACGCGACGTGGGTACGCAACGCCCGTGGTGAACGGGCGACGGAGCCGACGGTGCACGTACCGGTCGGCGCGGGAATTCCGGCGAATCTGTCGGTGAGCCAGTCGAGGACAGCGGGCACGATGAGGAATTCGAGCGGCAGGTGCGAACCCCGGCGCACCCGCAGGTAGCGCACCGCCGCCCCGGCCTGCTCGTAGCGCCGCACGTGAGCGTCGATATCGGCGACGGCGATCACCTCGTCGTTGACCCCCTGGACGACGAGCAACGGTGCCGCGGGCGCGCGGGTGCCGGGTTCGATATCGGCGAGAATGCGACGCAGGACGGGTTCGGCGAGCAACGTCCCCATGCCCCCGCGTAGGTGCCGGGACACGTCGCGGCGAGCGAACCGCAGCAGCAACGCGAACGTGCTGCGCTGCTCGGCCTCCCCGAGCAGACCGTGGTATCGCGCGTCGAGGTGATCGCGCAGCACCGGGTCGAGCTCGGGGTAGGCCTGCCGCAACCCCGCGACGAACGCGGCGGGGAACCCGGCGAACCAGCCGCCGTTGAGACGGACGAAGGCGGCGGCCGGGTCGCCCACCGGTGAGCCCGCCGCCGCACCGACGATCTTCAACTCCGGCGCGTACTCGGCGGCCAGTTCCGCCGCCCACGCCGTCGCCAACCCGCCACCCGAATAACCCCACAGCGCAACCGAAGTGGTCGGCGACAGGGCTGCCGGCGCGAAGCCGAGAGCGGCCCGAATCCCGTCCAGTGCACGGTATCCGGGTTCACGCGCCGCCCCGAACCGGCCGCCCGCCCCTTCGTGATCGGGAACCGACACCGCCCAGCCCTGCGCCAGGGCCATCGCGATGATCGGCAGTTCCAGCGGCGCGATCGAGCCGATCGTCCGCGCGCCGAGCCGCAGCGCGTAGGACGGAAAGCACTGCGGCGCGACAGCATCGATCGCGCACTGGAACGACACCAGCGGCCGGGACCGCGCGGGGGCGCCCCACGGCAGCAGCACCGTCGTCACCGATACTTCCGGCGCACCGTCGAGATCGCAGGTGCGATAGAGCAATTGCCACGCCGTGATCCGCTGCCGGATCACCCCGAACAGCGCGACATCCACCGGCCGCGACCGCACCACCGTCCCCGGCGCGAGCGCGTCGAGGCCGGGTGGGCTGTCGTAGAACGGGTCGTCGGGCGGTAGCAGCGGAGTCGAGGTCGGGGCGTCGACGGTCATAGGCTGCCGCTGCCGCCGACGAACCAGGGGTTGAATGTGCAGGTCAGGGTGTGATCGCCGGCCGGATCGAGGGCTCGCAGCGCGATCGAGGCGGCGCGCGGCGAGTACATCATGGTCAGGTGATCGGAGACGTCCTGCTCACAGCCGTTCTGCAGGGTGATGTTGTCGACCGTCGCGTCCGGTCCGGCCCGCAGGAAGCCGAGTTCGAGGGGGTTCATCACCTCGTCGTAGCGGGAACCGACCACGGTGTAGGCGACGCCGGGCACGGTGTCGCCGGTGGCGTTGAGGGTGGTGTAGAACGGCGAGCCGATCGCCTGTTCGACATTGGCCGCGCCGATGATCGGCCGGTAGAAGCCCAGAATGTCGATGCCGGCGTTGTTGATCATGCGACCCAGGGTGGCGATCCCGAGCAGCGAGGTGCCGTGGTGGGTGGCGCCGAAGCTGACCACCGTGCCGACCTTACCCTGGCCGCCCTCGAACTTCAGGTAGTGATTGGCGATGGTGCCGCCCTGGGAATGGCCGACGATGTCGACCTGTGCTGCCCCGGTCGCGGTGCGCACCCGCTCGATGAACGTGGCGACCTGACGGGACGAGTCGACCATCGGGCCGACCCCGTAGCGACCCGGCAGCACGGCGCCGAGTCCACCCGCCTCCACCAGCCCGGATTTGCCGTAGTTCAGGGTGAATACGCAGTAGCCCGCCTCGGCCAGGCGCGGCGAGAGGGAGGAGAAAGTGTCGTAGGCGTTGAGCCAGGTGCCGTGCAGCAGCACCACCGGGCGCGGGTGCTGCGCCGAGGGCTTGCAGTCCCAGCGGTTGGCACCGGGCGGCGCGGCATCGGGGTGGAGCAGACCGTAGGCGAAGGCAGGCAGGTAGGCCGACATCTGCGGGCCCTCGCCGATCGCGTCGGAAGCGCGGCTGCCTGCCGAACCCGAGCTGCTCCCGGAGGCACTGCCGGTGTCGGCGATCGCGGTGGGCGTGCGGCCGTCGGCCGCCGCCACCGTGCCCGCGTTCAGGTACTCGGCCAGCGAGGAAATCGTCGGCTCCAGGGTGGGGGCCGCGCCCGCCGGGCCCGCTGCGACGGCCAGCGCCGCCGCGATGCCGATTCCGCACAGAGCGCGGCGAAGGGAATGCGTCGTTGCAATCATGGTTTCACTTCCGTAGATCCGCGTCGACGAACAGGTAGTTCGGACGCGCTCTGCGAATCTATGACCCGGGCCACAGTGCTGTCACTGCACCGGGTAACGGGAATCTACCGACGGGTTTGGTGCGGAAACCAAGTTCTGTTCGTTTTCGCTCGGACTGCTCACTACCAGGCTGTTGTCGGACACAATCGAGGCATGCTCGTCGAACACCCCGTATCCGAACTCCCCGCGCTACCCGCGCTGACCGCGCGTCTGCTGACGCGGTGGCCGCAGATCTCCGAGCGCATGCTCGCCGCCGGTCTCGGCGCCACCGCCCCCGCCGAACTCCCCGACGGGCACTTCACCGCGGAAGTACTGCCGACCATCTACGCGTGCGGTCGCGCCGTGCTCGAGGCGATCGGCGCCGATCGCGAATTCACCTACGCCGAGGTGGCCGCGTTCGTGGCGCCGGTCGCCGAGCGTCACGCCGAGGACAGGTTGCCGCTGCCGATGCTGATCGGCGCGATCCACGGGTCGGCGCAGTCGGTGTTCGCGGAGGCGCTCTCGCTCGCCCTGCCGACCGAGACCGCGGAGATGGCGCTGGTCGGCAACCGCCTGCTCGACCTGCTGCGCCACATCAACATGACGGTCGTGGAGACCTACACCGAGGTCGAGCAGTCGATCTACCACGCCGAACGCGAGGCGCGCCGCGAGCTGTGCTCGGCGCTGGTGCGCGGCCTGCCCGCCGAGGAGCTCGCGGCCCGCGCCGACACGGTCCTCGCCGACCAGTACACGGTGCTGGCGGTCCATCTGAGCGAGCCGCCGCGCGTCGGCACCGCGGCCAACCTGGTGACCAGGCGCCGGATCCGGGTGTTGCAGCGCGCGCTGGACGAACTGACCGGCACCACCACTCCGGCCACCTTCGACGGTGCGTACGGCATCGCGTTGCTGAGCCACAGTTCCGACACCGATGTCATCGACGCGGCGAAGTTCGACGAACTCGCCGACCGCCTGCGCGCCCAGTTCGGTGTACCGGTGTTTCTGTCCGAATTCTCCGGCGTGCGCCGTGACGCGATTCCGGCCGCGGCCAAGGACGCGACCGAGCTGACCGAACTGGCGCGACTACGCGGCAGGCCCGGTGGCTGCTATCGGCTCGACGATCTGCTGCTGGAATATCAGCTCACCCGGCCCGGCCCGGCCCGAGAACGTCTGGCGCAGCGGGTGATTCCGCTCTTGAGCAGTCCGCACCTGATCGACGCGCTGGAAGCGCATCTCATGCACGGCGCCGACCGCAAAACCGCGTCACGACTTATTCACGTGCACCCGAATACATTTACCTACCGCCTACGAAGAATCGCCGAACTCACCGGCCTCGACCCGGCTGATCCGCGAGATTCGCGTATGCTCGCCGCGTCGCTGACGGTATATCGACTCGATTCCATGGAGAACGAAAAAACCCGCCATTCGACGTGTGCATCGAATAGCGGGTAATTCGTTTCCCGACAAGGAAAGCTTACTTGTCAGCGCTCTTTACAGGTAGGCGCTGCACACGGGCCAGGCGCCGGGACCCTGCGCGGCCAGCACGTTCTCGGCCACACGGATCTGCTCCTCACGGCTGGCGTTGTCGGCGCTGCCCGCGCCGCCGTAGGCCTCCCAGGTGCTCTGCGAGAACTGCAGGCCGCCGTAGTAGCCGTTACCGGTGTTGATGTTCCAGTTGCCTGTGCTCTCGCACTGCGCCACGGCGTCCCAGTTGTTGGCCGAGGCGGTGGCGGTGGTCAGACCGGCCGGAACGGCGATCATCGCGCCGGCAACAGCGGCAAGGCCAAGGGCACGGGTGGTGAACTTGCGATTGAAAGACATAAAGTATTTCCTGCCTGCGCCCACCGACTCGGTGATGGAAACTACCGCGTCCCTGCCCCTCAGTCGTGTCGGGGATCCTCGAATCGCGGGGCAGGCTTTCCGGCGTTCTGCGATTCGATTCGGCTCGGGTTGTTGTTCAAGCCGTGATCGAATGTAGCCGGTTTGCGACCTGAGATCACGTACCTATCACGGCGTGTTTTGTAGCGGATATTGTCCAAAGGACAGCCTTTCACCCCTGGTCGACCGTAATAAATCCGTAATCACACTACTGTCGTTATAGCGCCGTAAAGTGACGGGGCTCATAGGAAATCAGAGACCCCTATCACGTTTTCCCACCGGAAATTCGGGCAGGTCAGGCGAGCAGCCGACGCTCGGTGGCGACGGCGACCGCCGCCGCGCGGGTATCGACGCCGAGCTTGTCGTAGATGCGGCCCAGATGTGTTTTCACGGTGGCCTCGCTGATGTGCAGGGCACGCGCGATCTCGCGATTGCCGAGGCCGTGGGCGAGTTGACCGAGGATGTCGCGCTCACGAGCGGTGAGCGTGGGGCCCGGATTGCGCATCTTGGCCATCACCTTGGCAGCGACCGGCGCGGACAACGCGGTCTGTCCGCTCGCGGCGGCGTGGATGGCGGCGAACAGCTCCTCCGGCCGCTCGGCCTTGAGCAGGTACCCGGTGGCGCCCGCCTCGATCGCGCGGGTGATGTCGGCGTCGGTGTCGTAGGTCGTGAGCACCAGGACGTGCGGGGTCGGCGCCGGCTGGGCGGTGATGCGGCGGGTCGCCTCGACACCGTCCATGTCGCTGCCGAGCTGGAGATCCATCAGCACCACGTCCGGGTTCAGCTTCGCGGCCAGCGTGACCGCCGCGGGCCCGTCGGCCGCCTCCCCGATGACCTCGATATCGGGCGCGCTCGACAGCAGCGCGCGCAGACCGGCGCGCACCACGGCGTGATCGTCACAGATCAGCAAGCGCACGGTGGTCACAGGTGCCGATGCTAACGCGCCTACCGGTCGACCGAGGTCGCGCCGGGGCGGGTAGCGAGCGGGATAGCGGCGGAGAGCACGGTGCCGTCGCCGGGCGCGGACTCGACGGTGCAGGTACCGCCGAGCTGGCTGACCCGTGCTCGGACCGCGGGCAGCCCGTGGCCGCGGTGGCGGGCCGGGTCGGTCGGCGCGGCGGGGTCGAAGCCGCGTCCGTCGTCGGCGACGTCGAGCACGATCTGGTCGTCGAGGCTGGTGAGTGTGATGGTCGCGGTGGTGGCGGCCGCGTGTTCGCGCACATTGGCCAGCGCGCCCTGGGCGATCCGCAACAGCGTGGCCTCGATCCGCCGAGGTAGCGGTCCCGGCGCGCCTTCTATATGGCAGCGCACGGTCAGCGCGTCGGTCGTCTCCCGCTCGGCCAGCGCGGCCAGCGCGGCGGGCAGCGATCCGCCCGCGGCCAGGTCGGCCGGGGCCAGGTCGTGGACGAACCGGCGCGCCTCGGTCAGGTCGCGTTCGGCGATGGCGGCAGCCGTTCGCAGGTGAGTGCGCGCAAGCCGTGGATCGCTGTCCCACACCAGGTCGGCGGCTTGGAGCAGCATCCGCTGACTGGACAGACCCTGTGCGAGGGTGTCGTGGATCTCCATGGCCAGCCGTTGCCGTTCGGCCAGAGTGCCCGCCCGGCGTTCGGTGGCCGCCAGTTCCCGCCTGGTCCGCACCAGGTCGTCGATCAGCGCGGCCTGCCGCTCGGCCTGACGGCGCATACCGACGAACAGTGCCGTCGTCACCGCCGCCACCGCGGGCGGGGCGAGCACCAGATTCGGATCGAGCCAGCCGGCGATGCGTACCTGACTCGACACCACCAGCGCCGTGAGCACGACGACCAGGATCACCGCGACCCGCTCCGACAGCATCCGCAACCCCGTGTACACCAGCGGCACCGCGCACCAGGCGAAACTCGGGGCCAGCACCACCAGCACCGACCAGGTGAGAACCAGCAGCGCGAACCACACCGGCCGACCCGACTGCCGCAGCTCGCTCAGCGCGTACAGCACCGCGAGCACCACGGAGAGCACGACGATCAACGGCGTCGAACGGGTCTCGCTGTGCCGGATCAACCAGCGCAGCAACGACGCGGCCAGCAGTACGTAGAAGGCGCTGTGGACGATGACGGCGAGCAGTCGCGTGTCGTCGCGCTGGGCGCCGAGCAACTGGGCCATACCGACCATTCTCCCCGTGCGCGCCCGTGACGGGTCATCCGATCGGTTGACCCGGGTGTCGGCCGATCCGGGCGCGCAGTGCAGCCGGTACGCCGATTCCGGGCCGCCGCGCGGCGCACAGGATGGATATCACCAGGCCACGGCAGACCGCCGACCGGCCGAGATCCACAGGAGCCGGCATGACCGCGAAGTCCACCACACGCAACCGTCTCATCATCGCCGGCGCCACCGTCGGCGTCGTCGCCGCCGGCGTGGTCGGCGTCGTGACGGTCCAGGCGCAGGATCAGGACCCGGCGACCCGCACACCGGTGATCGTGAACGCCGCCGACGCCCATCTGGCGCAGTCCACCCACCTGTCGATCGCCGCCGCGACCCGGGCCGCGCAGACGGCCCTCGATGCCGCCGCGAAGGAGAACCAGCGGGTGAGCGTGGCGGTGGTCGACCGCAACGGCAATGTCATCGTCACCCTGCGCGGCGACGGCGCAGGCCCGCAGTCCTACGACGCCGCCCAGCAGAAGGCCTTCACCGCGGTCTCGTGGAACGCCCCCACCACGGAGCTGGCCGAGCGGCTCGAGTCGGCTCCCCATTTGGCCGACATCGACGGCACCCTCTTCCTCGGTGGCGGCGCCCCGGTGCGGGCGGGCAATGCCCCGATCGCGGGCATCGGGGTGGCCGGCGCCCCCAGCGGTGACCTCGACGAGAAGTTCGCCAAAGCGGGTGTCGCCTCGCTCGGCAGCTGATCGGTCGCGGACGGCACTGTCGCACTGCCGGTTTCGGTCGGGCGACGGTGCCGTCCGAGGTTCGGGCCGACGACGACGGCCGACCTCGCATTAGCCGAGCGTATGCTGGCCGCAGAGTGCTCTGCCCATCAGCTGCTGTCGGCGCGCCGTCCGACCAACGAATGCGGAGGCCATCGTGCTACACACCGATATCCCCAGCCGGAGCGAGCTCAAAGCCCTCGCCGCTGTTACCGATAGCTGGTGCGTCTCGATCTACACACCCACCGAATCCGATACCGCGAACCCGGACCAGAACCGGATCGCGTTCGCCAATCAGGCTCGGCGAACACTGGACCTCGTCACCGACTCCGACGCGCGCGCGGCACTGGAAGAGGAGTTCGACGCGCTGATCGAGGACGCCGAGTTCTGGCGGTATCAGGCCCGGACCCTCGTGGTCCTCGCCACCCCGCGGCGAATCCGCACCTACCGCCTGCCCAATGTGCTCGGCGCCGCGGAAACCGTCGGCGATCGGTTCTACCTCGCGCGACTGGTGCGCGCGGTGACCTTCCCACAGTCCGCGTTCGTACTCGCCCTGGCCGAGGGCGGGGTGCGACTGGTCGAGGTGGCCCCGGATCGACCCGCGCGGACGGTGCCTGTCGCAGGTCTGCCGAGCAGTGCCGCCGACTACGCCGGGAAGGCGAGCCTGGGCGATCGTGCGCCGAAGGGCCGCGTCCAGGGCGACGAAGGCAGCAAGATGCGAGTACGCCAGTACGCCCGCGCGATCGACGCCGAATTACGAGACATCCTGGCCGGCCGCGACGTTCCGCTGATTCTGGCCGCCACCGAGCCCGGCGACTCGCTGTACCGGTCGGTGAGCAGCTACGACGGCCTGCTGGCCGAGAGCATCCCCGGTAACCCCGAGCACGTCTCCGATCAGGACCTCGCCGACCGTTCCAGGCAGATCCTGGACCGCTACTACACGACACAACTGGCCGAACTGGCCGAGCTCTTGGACAAGCGTCGCGGCGAAGGGCGGGCCAGCACCGACGTCTCCGACCTCGCGCGTGCCGCGACCGCGGGAGCGATCGACACGGTGCTCATCGATATCGACGCGTCGGTGCCGGGAACCGTATCCCCGGAGGGCGCCGTCGTTTTCGACGAGGCGACCGACACCGCGTCCCCGGGAGTGCTGGACGAGATCAGTCGCCGGGTGCTGCTCACCGGTGGCGAAGTCCTCGCGGTGCGCGCGAACGACATGCCCGATGGCGCGCAGATCGCGGGCATCCTTCGCTACGCATCGTGACGCCGCCGTCGCTCATTGCTCCCGCCGGGTTCGCGCGCGTCGCTTGCCTTCGTGCATGGCCTGGACGCGAGCGATCGGGATGGTGTGCCCTTCGGCGATCAGATCGGCGGGAAGTGCCTGCGGCGCGGGCATTTCCGTGGCCCATGGGTCGCTGTCGCCGAGCAGGCCCGGTGCGGTTCGCAGGGTGAAGTCCGCGGGCGACACCGCGTCGATGTCGTTCCAGCGCAACGGGAACGACACCGGGACACCCGGGCGAATACGCGGGCTGTAGGCGGCGATCACCGTCGCACCGCCCGCCCTGGTCGAATCGAGGAAGACCTTCCCCGCGCGGTCCTCGCGGATGAACGCGGTTGTCCCGACCGCGGGGTCGAGGCGTTCGGCCCGCGCGGCCACCGCACGGGTGGCGGCCGCGGCGTCCTCGATCGCGACGCCCGGCTCGATCGGCACGAAGACGTGTAATCCCTTGGCCCCACTCGTTTTCACCGCACCCGCCAGCCCGTCGGCGGCCAGTGCCGCCCGGATCAGGTGCGCCCCCGCGGCGGCATCGCGAAACGTCTGCACCGGCGACGGATCGAGATCGAGCACCAGATGCGTCGGTCCCGCGCTGTGGTCGACCGGCAGCAACAGCGGGTGGTACTCCACCGCTCGCTGATTGCCGAACCACAGCAGCGTGCGCACGTCGTCGCCGAGGGCGTAGGTGACCTCACGATGTGAACTCTGCGCCCACACCGTCGCGCGCGGCACCCAATCCGGGGTGTATTTCGGCAGGTTCTTCTGCATGAACGGCTCCTGCCCCGGCCGCACCCGCACCACCGACAGCGCCCGCCCGCGCAGCACCCGAACGAGCCGCTCCCCCACGAACTCGAGATAGTCGACCAGATCCCGCTTGGTCGCCTCGGCCCCGTCGAACAACGGCTGATCGAGATTGCTCATCTGGACCCCGCCGCGCAACTCCTTGCTGGTCATGGCCCCACCCTGCCCCGAGGTCACCGGGTGGTCAACCGATCGGCCGTGACCACCCGTTTTGGTCGATCCCCTGGTCATCGGCTATCGTATGTCCGCGCGGCTCACGCAAGTGAGTTGTGGTTCTGGCCCCGTCGTCTAGCGGCCTAGGACGCCGCCCTCTCAAGGCGGTAGCGCGGGTTCGAATCCCGTCGGGGCTACAGCGAGAACTCCTCGGTCATTGTGACCGGGGAGTTTTTTCATGCCCGCACCCTGTGCCCGAAGTGCAACATATTGACAGACGTTGCACGATTCATACACTGTAGGAAACGGGGTATGGAGGTGACGTGATCGAGCAGACGGCGCTGGAGCGGCGCCTGCGGGACGCAGCGGCACGTCCCGATGCCGCGAGCGCGTTCCGCGCCGCCAGGGCCGTATTCCTGGCCGGGCACCGACTCGAGATGAAGGAACTGGCCGTCGCGCTCGGGGTGAACCGGGCGACGCTGTTCCGGTGGGTCGGCGGCCGTGACGAACTACTCGCCGAGGTGATCTGGTCGGTCGCCGAGCCGACCTTGCGGCGCGCGGCCGCCGCGGCTCCCGGTCGCGGCGCCTACCGCATCGCGACGATTCTCGGCGATTTCGCGCAGGCCACCAATACCTCCGACGCCTTCCGCCAGTTCCTGTTGCGCGAACCCGAACGGGCGCTGCGACTACTCACCACGCGCGCGGGGTCGGTGCAGCACCGCATCGTCGCGATTGTGGAAGACCTACTCGCCGAAGAGATTTCGGCCGATGCTCTCGATCCGCTGCTGCCGGTGCCGGAATTGGCGCTGCTGCTGGTGCGGATCACCGAGACCTTCATCTACACCGATGTGATCAGCGGTGCCGAACCCGACGCGGCCAGTGTTGTCCGCGCGTCACTGGTTCTACTGGGCGAACGGCCCGAGCAGTAAGTCAGGTCAGCGAAAGGACATCATGAAGCGCTCCATCTACACCGAGGACCACGCCGCCTTCCGCGCGTCGGTCGCCGAGTTCGTCAAGCGCTCGATCGAGCCGAATGCCGAGCGATTCATCGAAGAGCGCGCGATCGACCGCGAAACCTGGCTCGCGGCAGGCGAACTGGGTTACCTCGGGCTCGGCGTGCCCGAGGAGTTCGGTGGCAGCGACGCGGGTGACTACCGGTTCAACGCGGTGTTCGGCGAAGAGCTGGCCAAGGCCGGTGCCGCGATCGCGTCCTCGTTCGGCATCCACTACGACGTGTGCGCGCCCTACATGGTCGAGCTCACCACCGACGAGCAGAAGCGGCGCTGGCTCCCGAAGTTCTGCACCGGCGAGATCATCACGGCCATCGGCATGACCGAGCCCTCGGGCGGTTCGGACCTGGCCGCGCTGAAAACCACCGCCGTGCGCGACGGCGACGACTGGATCATCAACGGCTCGAAGACGTTCATCACCAACGGTTTCAACGCCGACCTGGTGATCGTCGCCGCCCGGACCAGCCCGGAGAAGAAGGCCAAGGGCATCACGCTGTTCGTCGTCGAAACCGGCATGGACGGCTTCACCCGTGGACGCAAGCTCGACAAGGTCGGCCAGCCCGAATCCGATACCGCCGAACTGTTCTTCGACAATGTTCGCGTCCCCGATGCCAACCGGCTCGGCGAGACCGACCGTGGTTTCATCGCCATGATGGAGCGGCTGCCGCAGGAGCGGATCGGCGCGGCGATCTCCAACCTGGCGCACGCCGCCGCGATCCTGGACGAGACGCTGCAATACGCCAAGGAGCGCAAGGCCTTCGGGCAGCAGATCGGTAGCTTCCAGTACAACAAGTTCCTTTTCGCCGAACTGGTCACCAAAATCGAAGTGACCCAGGCGTTCGTCGATCAGGGCATCGTCGCCCACGCCGCCGGTGAGCTGTCCGCGGTCGACGCGGCCAAAGCCAAGTGGTGGTCGGCGCAGGTGCAGAACGACGTGCTCGACGCGTGCGTGCAGCTGCACGGCGGATACGGCTACATGCGCGAATACCGGGTCGCGCGGGCGTGGATGGACGCCAGGGTCACCAAGATCTGGGCGGGCTCCAACGAGATCATGAAGGAACTGATCGGCCGCGATCTGGGCCTGTAGGGCAGAAAAGCGTCGCGCCCGGCGTAACTGACCACCGGGCGCGACGCGGCGCCGGTCAGTTCAGGATGATCGGCAACGCGGCCACATCGTTCTGCGTGAGTACCGGCAGATTGCCGATCTCACCGTGCGGCACGGCAAGTCGCATCCGCGGGAAACGCGCGAACAGCGCGGGCAGCGCGATGGCGGCTTCCAGACGCGACAGCGCGGCGCCGGGGCAGATGTGCGGGCCGTAGCCGAAGGCCAAGTGGCGGTTGGCGGTCGAGCGCGTCACGTCGAAGTCGTCGGCGGTGTCGCCGTGCACCGTGATGTCGCGGCCGACGGCGCGGTAGGACATCACCACGCCCTCGCCCTTGGCGATCACGGTGTCGCCGACGGTGATGTCCTCGGTGGCGAAACGCATCAGCAGGTGCGTGACCGGGCCGTCCCAGCGCAGCGACTCCTCGATCACCTGCTTCCACTCCACATCGCCCGCGAGGACCTTGGCCAGCTGTTCGGGTTCGCCGAGCAGCGCGCGCACGGTGTTGATGATCAGGCTCACGGTGGTTTCGTGACCGGCGGCGACGAGGGCCTTGATGTTGCCGATCGCCTCCTCCTCGGTGAGCGGCTCGCCGCCCTCATCGGCGGTGACGAATGCCGAGGTCAGATCATCGGCCGGGTCCGCGATCTTCTGCCGGACCAGGTCGGTGAAGTACACATCGAGGCCGCCGATCACCGCGAGGCGCTCGTCCTGCGGGGTCATCACCGAGAAGAACTTCTTGTACCAATCGAGCAGCTGCGCGTGATCTTCGCGCGCGACGCCCATGAGGTCGCCGACCACCCGCATCGGCAGCGGATAGGCGAAAACCTCCTTGAGGTCCACCGCAGCGCCATCGGCACCGGCGGCCTCCACGTCGTCGAGCAGGTCGGCGGTCAGCTGCTCGATCACCGGGCGGAGCTCTTCCAACCGCCGGGGGGCCAGCGCCTGGGAGGTCTTGAGCCGCAACCGGCGGTGCTCGGCACCGTCGACGCTGAACATCGAACGGTCGACGAGGACCATCCCGATCAGCGGCCACTGGTCGGTCACCACGCCGTCGGCGTACAGCGACCACGCGTTGATGTCCTTGACCAGCCGGGTGTCCGTGGTCAGCTGACGCGCGACGGCGTGATCGGTGACCGTCCAAGCGGGCACGCCGAGCAGGTCGATCCGGGTGATCGGGCCGAGCTCACGTAGTCGGTTGGTCTCCCCGTCGAGGTCGCTGACCATGGGATCGATGGCAAAGGGGCATTGGGAACTCACGAGAAACCTCCGACGGGTCGAACCGGTGTGAAACGGACGGGCAGCGCGCTCATGCCCCGTAGGAAAGGCGAGGGTCGCCGGGTGAGCTGGTCGGCGGGTACCGCGAGATCCATGTCGGGGAGCCGGTCGAGCAGCACCTCGATCCCGGTCCTGGAAATGATCTCCGCGATCTGCTGTGCCGGGAAGGGGCAGCGGTATTCGCCGTAGCTGAACGCGAAGTGCGCGTTGTTGCCCGTCGGCACCGAGCCGCCGTCGGTAAACGATTGGCGCACATGCGGATCGAGGTTGGCGGCGGCCAGACCGAGCAGCAGCATGTCGCCCGCCCGGATCGTCTGATCGGCGAGGCGGGTATCGCGCGCCGCCCACCGCCCAGACAGGATCGAGGTGGGACTCTCTTCCCAGAGCACCTCGCTCATCGCCTCGCCGACGCTGCGCCTGCCGCCGCCGAGCGCGTTGGCGAACCGGTCGTCGGTGAGCATCAACCGCATCGAACTGCCCAACCAGTCGGCGGTGGGCAGATGGCCCGCGGCGGCGATCGCCATCAGGTCCATCATGTATTCCTCGTCGGTGAACGGCTCGGCGTCGGCCAGCATCAGCGACACCAGATCACCACCGGGACGCGCCTTCTTGGCTGCCAGCAATCGCGCCATGTGTTCGGCGAAGCGTGCGTGTCCGGCCTGGGCGTCGGCGCCACCGTCGGCGAGCAGTTTCATCACCAGGGCGAGGTCGGCCGCATCGGTGTCGGGCAGGCCGAGAATGCGGGCCAGCGCCAGTACCGGCAGCATCACCGCGAATTCGGCCATCAGGTCGGCGCTGCCGCGACCACAGAACCGGTCCACGAGCCGGTCTGCGATTTCCTCACAGGCACGGCGCAATTCGAAGTGGTCGACCGCGTCCAACGCCGACTCCACCATCGCCAGGTGTCTGCGGTGTTCGGCGCCCGCGGTGTAGTAGATCGAGGGCATGGGCCGCCCGACCATCGGCAGCAGCGGCCAGTCGTCGGGCACCTTGCCCCACTGGTTCCACAGCGACACATCGCGCGGGAACAGCAGCGGATCGCTGGTCACCTGGTGCAGTTCGCGATACCCGATGATCAGCCAGGCCGGGAATCCGCCGGGCAGCTCGGCCCGCACGACCGGACCGTGATCACGGCGCATCCGTCGATAGACCTCGTGCGGTTCGATGTGGAACTCGGGCCCGCTCAACGGGACCGCGCCGGTGATCGGGCAGGCGCCGGTCGGTGTGCTCATCAAACGGTTCCTCCGTGCGGGACAGCCGAAAACAGGTGCTCGACCAGGGTGATCAGCACCTGTTTGCTCGATTCGCGCGAGCGCGCGTCACACATCACCAGCGGAACGGCCGGATCGAGATCGAGTGCGTCGCGCACGGACTCGGGCGAATGGACATCGCCGAAGTCGTTGCAGGCGACCACGAACGGGGTGCCCTGATGTTCCAGCCGGTCGATCGCGTACCAGGAGTCGGCGATCCGGCGCTGGTCGACCAGCACGATCGCGCCGAGCGTGCCGGCGAACAACCGGTCCCACAGAAACCAGAACCGTTGCTGCCCAGGGGCTCCGAACAGATACAGCACATGTTCGTCGTCGAGGGTGATGCGACCGAAGTCGAAGGCGACGGTGGTGGTGGACTTTCCCGGCACACCGCTGGTGTCGTCGACATCTGCCCCGACATCGGTCATCGTGGCTTCGGTGTCCAGGGGCCGGATCTCGCTCACCGAACGCACCAATGTCGTTTTGCCGACACCGAATCCGCCGATCACCACGATCTTCAACCCGTGCCTTGCCGTGCTGTGCAGCGGCGCTCGAGCCCGCTCGGGCACGTTCTCAGAGCTTGCGAAGTCCAACGAGCACCTTCTCGAGGGTGGAAGCGTCCAGCGACATCGCCGCCGACAGCGGTGGGCGCACCGTGATCTTGCCTGCGGCGAGCAGGTCCGAGAGCACGACCGTGACCACCCCGACGGGCAGGTGCAGCTCGGCCGCGATCTCCACCACCGCGGTCGGCGACCGGCAGATATCGAGGACGGCGGCCTGTTCCGACGGCATGCCCGCGGTGGGCGCGGACTCGCTGACCACCAGGGTGACCAGGTCGAATTCCTCGGTCACGGGGGCGCGGCCGCCGGTCAGCGTATAGAACCGGTCGGGATCGTCGTCGCGACCTGCCCTGGTCACTCGATCGCTCCGCGTCTGGGCTGGGCAGCCATATGCTCGCCGAGCTGTTCGACCAGCTCGTGCATCGTGTGGCCGACCAGACCGGCGTCGGCGTCCTCGGCGGCGACCACCGCAAGGTGCGCGCCGCGCCCCGCCTCGACCACGAACAGAATGCCGCCGTAGAACTCGGTCATCGACTGGCGAACTCCGCCACGCCCGTCACCGAACTCGACGGAAGCCCCGTGCGCCAGGCTCTGGAATCCGGCGGCGATGGCGGCCAGCTGATCGGCGCGGTCCACATCGAGTTCCGGTGTGTGGCAAATCTTGAGTCCGTCACCGGACAGCAGCAGGGCGTGCCTGGCGCGCGGGGTGCGGGCGAGCAGTTTCTCGAGCAGCCAGGCGAGGTTCGTGGTGGCAGTGGTGGTCATCGGTCCTCCATGGGGTCGGGAGCCGCGACGCCGCTACCCGATTCGTGACGTGGGATGGTGCGGCCCGGCGCGGAGCGCTGAAAAGCACCGAGGGCGGTGGGCTTGGCCGGTGGCGCGGCGGCGGCGGGTTCGGCGGTGAGTCCGCCGGGGTGGACCTGGGCCAGGGTGTCGCCCCTGCGCCGCTTCGGCAGCGTGGGCGAGCTCGCGACCGCGTCGTCGTTCCCCGGTCGTGCGTGCTGGCCGGCGGACTCGCTGAAATCCATGGTGCCGGTGTCGGTTCTGCGCGGAATCGGGCTGTCGAACTGACTCAGCGTGGCGGGTTCGGCGAAGCGCGGCGCCGCCACGGCAGGGCGACCGCGGCGTTCGGCACGTGCGGTGAGCTCGCGCGGGATGACGACGACGACCGCGGTGCCACCGATCGCCGACGGCCGATACGACACGGTGAGTTCGTGTTTGCGCGCCAGATGTCCCACCACCGCGAGCCCGAGCCGGGTACCCGACAGCGAGGCAAGGTCGACACCCTTGCCCTGATGATCACGTCCGGAAACGGCGGCTTCGGCGCGACGCAGCGCGGAATCGCTCATGATCAGACCGCTGTCCTCGATCGTGATCACCACGCCCGCGGGTACTTCCGCGGCGTAGACGTGCACCTCGGTGGTGGGCGGGGAGAAGTTGCAGGCGTTGTCGAGGAGTTCGGCCAGTGTGTGCATCACGCCTTCGGCGGCGTGCCCGGCGATGCCGACCTCGGCGATCGCGCGCAGTCGTACGCGCTGATAGCCCGCGACACGGCCCATCGCGCCGCGCAGAATCGATTCCATCGCAATCGGTTTCGCCCAGCGGCGGCCGGTGCGCGCGCCGGACAGGACCGCGATGCTGTCGGCCAGGCGTCCCGCCTGAGCGGTGCGGTGGTCGATGTGGAGCAGGTCGGTGAGCACGCGCGGGTCGGCGTGGCGGTGTTCCATCTCCCGCAGTTCGGCCAGCATCGAGGTGGTCATCGCCTGGATGCGGCCGGCCGCGCCGGCGAAGGCGGCCAGTGCCGCCGAACCCCGGCGAGAGTTGTCCTGGGCTTCCCACGCGTACGCGGCGGCGTGTTCGTCGGCCTGGGTCAGGCGCGCGCTCGCCTCGGCCACGGTGGCGGCCAGTTGCTGTTCGGCCTGCTCGGCGGCGGCCAGACTCACGCGGGCCTGCTTTCGCTGACTCAGCGCGAACCACACTGCGGGGCAGCCGATCAGCGCTGCGGCGACCGCTGCGGCGAGCACCGGGATGCCGATGGTCTGCGGCGTGAACACCGCGGTCACGACCGCGATCGCCACCACCGCCAGGCCCGCACCGAGCACTACCGATCCGGCGCCGTCACCGGCTGCCTTCGGCGCGGCTACTACTGTCTGCGCCGTCGGCACTACGTCCGCAGTACTCACAGGCCCCCTGCCTTCAGTGGTCGACCAAACACGCAGCAAGGCAGCCTGTTCCGAAATTCGGAGTCGAGCATATCGAGCCCCCGCCCTACCTGCCACTCGACCGAGCAGGATTCACCGACCGTTCGGGTACGGGTCAGTGTTCGACCTGGTCACGACAGGTGCGCGAACCCGCGATCAGGTGGCGAGAGCCGGTGCGATGACCGCTGCCATCGCTCGATAGCCGAAATCATTGGGATGCAGGTGATCACCGCTGTCGAACGCGGCGGCCAGACGACTGCGGTCACCGGGTGTGGCCAACGCCTGTTCGAGGTCGACCATCGTGTCGAAGGCGCCCGCGTGTCGAATCCAAGTGTTCACCTCGGTGCGCAATCGCTCCCGCTCGGGCGAGAAGTACGCGGAACCGGCGAACGGCAGGATGGTCGCGCCGACGATGCGCACACCCGCCGCGCGCGCCTGTGCGATCAGCGCTTCGAACCCGGTGATGAGCTGGCCGGTCGACACCGGCGGGAAGACGACCCCGTCCGGGCCCGCGCTGCCCGACAGGCCGATGTCGTTGATCCCGATCAGGACGACGACGGTACCGACGCCGGGTTGGTCGAGGACGTCGCGGCGAAACCGGGCCAGCGCACTGTCGCCGAGCACTGTCGAGTCGGTGAGCAGCCTGTTGCCGCTGATGCCCGCGTTGACCACCGGGCCTCGGTAGCCCACCCGCGCGAGTTGGTCGGGGTAGCGCAGGTCGGCGTCGAGCGTGGAGCGGTAGCCGTCGGTGATCGAGTCACCGAAGGCCACGGTGACATCGCCCGTGCTCGACCGCAGTGTCTCGATGGACGCCACGTAGTACCAGGACTGCGAGGTTTCGGTGAACGGTGCCGCCGACGGGTCGGCGGCGTGGTCGCCCTGCGCGCGGTAGCTGGTGGCCAGCGACTGCCCGTGCTGGGTCGCGGGGCCGGTGGGCCGGTCGAAGTAGAGCGTGACCGCGACCGAGGCCCCCACGGTGCGCACCGCGTCGCTGATCACTTCGGCCCCCGGCGCGATCTCGAAGCTGGACTGCCCGCCGACGCGCAGCCCCCGCACCGATTCGGGAACGACCGTCGCTCCGCCCGCACTGGCGGCCACCGTCGCCCCCGACACCGGCAGCGGATACTCGCCGAACCGATTCGACAACCGAATCCGGACCTGCGGCCCCTCCACCGACAGGCGGAACACCTGTCGCACAGTCTGATCGGCGAAACCCATCGCGGACCAGTTCTGATACACCGGATACTGGACGGCGGTCGTCCAGGCACTCGACCACGAGGTCTCGGTATCGCGCGCACCGAAGGCCACCAGCGCCAGCGCGACCACGGCGGCGATGAGCGCGGCGAGCCACCGTAGTCGCACCGTCAGCGCCGTGACCACGGCATACCGAAAGACGTGCGGGCGAGGCGCGATTCGCTGGGCCCGGCGGGCGACCGACCGCTCGCGGCGGCCTCACGCGGAGCCCTCACCGCCGTGCGTCGCGAAGAATTCGTCACTGGGTTCCGCTCATCGAGAAGTAACAAGTCGGCCCGGCGGGGCCGTTTCCGGAAGGCAGTGCGCATCCCCGTTCGAGCTATTCTAGGCGATCACACTGACACCGCGATGGAGCTAACGCCTGCCCCGGCGGCCGATCGACCAGGCATTCCCCGGCCGCGAAGCCCAGGCCAGCGCACCGACGGCCGATATCAGTCGAGCTGGGCTACAGCGACTTCAGTCGCCTCCGCCACGAGGTCGTTGGCGGGTTCGGCATCGCGCTTCGGTTTGGTGGTGAGCACGGCGAGAACCAGCGGGGCCCGGTTGGGCGGCCAGGCGACGGCGACATCCAGGGCCGAGCCGTAGGCGGGGCTGCCGGTCTTGTCGCCGACGATCCAGTCCGCGGGCAGACCTGCCTTGATGCGTGTGGCGCCGGTCTTGCTCGCCTTCAGCCACGTGGCGAGCTGGGCGCGTTCGGGTTCCGGGAGGGCGGTCCCGACGACGAGGGCGCGGTAGTTCGCGACCAGCGCGGCGGCGGTCGTGGTGTCGCGTTCGTCGCCGGGGATCGCGGTGTTGAGCTCGGGCTCCCAGCGGTCAAGGCGCGACACCGGGTCGCCGAGAGTGCGTAGGAACGCGGTGAATCCCGCTGGGCCGCCGAGCAATCGGAGCAACATGTTGCCCGCGGTGTTGTCGGACAGGGTGATCGCCGCATCGCACAGCGCGGCGACGGTCATCCCGGTGTCGAGGTGTTTCCCCGTCTCCGACGAGTTCACGACGAGGTCGGCCGGGGTGTAGCGGATGACCTGATCGAAATAGCCGGTGGACAGCGGATGCGCCTGGAGGAGAGCGCCACACGCCAAGCCCTTGAAGGTCGAGGCCATCGGGAAGCGTTCGTCCGCCCGGTAGGCCAAGGCCGCCCCGCTGCCTGTGTCGAGCACCGAGAGTCCGAGTCGGGCACCGTATTTCGACTCCAGATCGGCGAATGTCGCGGAGGCAGGCGCGGTGGCCGAAGTGCTGGGCGCCGATTCGGCGTCGCCGCTCGAGCAGGCGGTGAACGTCACGGTCGAGATCGCCAGCGCGACAGCGGCGATCCGGGTGCGCAAGCGGGGCGTCGGGGTGGAGGAAGTCACCGGTGTACGCAATCATCGCCGACCGCCTCGGGGCCAATATCGGACAGCGGGCTGGACGAGTCGCACCTGATATCACCGCAGGTCGGCGGCGGTAAGGTGACAGGGTAGGCCGACCACCACCAGGTCGTCGAAGCGGATCGACCGAGTCGCGGCGAGCGCGCTGGTTCAATGGCCGATATGGATCTGATCCGCCACCTCCGGTTCTTCGTCTCTGTCGCGGACGAGGGCCATTTCGGGCGGGCAGCAGCGGCACTCGACATGACCCAACCTCCCCTGTCGCAGGGGTTGCGCCGCCTCGAACAACACCTCGACGTCGAACTCATCCGCCGCACCAGCCAGGGGGCGCTGCTCACCACCGCGGGCAAGCAGCTGCTGCCGCGTGCCCGGCTACTCGTCGACGACGCCGACCGATTGCTCGCCGAATCACAGCGGATCGCGCAGCTGCGCGGCACGGTGCGGTTCGCCGCGACGAGCGCGCTGCCCGATCGGCTGGTCGCCGCCTGTGTCACCGGCTTGCGCGCCGCGGGCGGCAGCGTGGCGACCACGCTGGCCTCGACCGTCGATCTCGTCGCCGGGGTGCGTGCCGGCGTCTGCGATGTGGCGGTGATCGAACATCCGGCGCTGGTCGACGGGGTGGAAGCCGGACCGGTGCTGAAATTGCCGCGCTGGTTGGTGGTGCCTGCCGAGCACCGCACCACCACCGCCGAACGACCGACCTTCCCGATGCTCGCCGGACTGCATTTCGCGCATCCACCGCGCGCCGCGAACCCGCCCGCCTTCGACAGCATCGTCGACCTGCTGCGCGAACGTGGACTCGACGCACCGCCGCTGGCGGCTCCCGACGACCGGGCGGTGCTGGCGGCCGTCGCTGCGGGCACGAGTTTCGGCGTCACCGCCACCTCGCCGACCCCGACGCCCGGGGTGGCGTGGCTCACGCTGGCACCGCAGTCGATCGCCGTGCGGGTGAGGGTGATTCGCCGAGTGGACGCGGGTGCGCTCGCCGATGCGCTGGATCGGGTGTTGTACCGCGAGCGACTGCGATGAGCGTGTTCGACGCGGCGTCGCCCGACCTGCGCGCCGAGGCGAACCGGCTCAGCTCGACCGACGCCGCGCCCCGATCGAGCGTCCCCGGCCATGGCGGTGCCGGCGTCTCGGAATCGGCGAGCGCGCGGATCCGTGCCGTCTTCGCCGACGCGGGCTGCGTCGGTTGGTTGCACGCCCGCCGCTGCGATGGGTCCGCCGGCGAGGTCTGCGTCGGCGGGCGTGAGCGGGTGGTGATCGCGTCGGTCTACAAACTGCTGCTGCTGGCGACCTTCTTGCGACAGGTCGACCACGGCCTGATCGACCCCGCGGGCCGACTCACCATCGACCCCGCCGACTGCACCCCGGGCCCGACCGGCCTTGCGGCACTGCATGATCCGGTCACACTGAGCCGACGCGATCTGGCGACGTCGATGATGACCGTGTCCGACAACGCCGCCGCCGATGTCCTGCTCGGCGAGGTCGGCCTCGCCGCGGTGGGCGAACTCCTGCGCGAACTCGCGCTGACGGACACCCGCATCGTCGGCGGCACGGCCGACCAGCACCGCAGCCTGGTCCGTGATACCGATACCCACAGCACCGCAGAGGCTTTCGCGGCCCTGGCCGACAACGACGAGGCGTGGACCGTGTCCGCCTACGATCCCTCCTACGCCAGCGCGACCACGCCCGAGGAGATGACCCGGTTCCTGTGGCGGCTCTGGTCGGGCGACATCGTGTCCACCGCGAGCACCGCGTTCGCCCGCACGGTGATGGGCAAGCAGATCTGGCCGCATCGCGTCGCCGCCGGATTCCCCCATCGCGGCGTGCTCGTCGCCGGGAAGACCGGCACCATCGGGGTGATCCGCAACGAAGTCGCCGTCATCGAATTCCCCGGCGAAACACCGGTCGCGGTAGCGGTCTTCACCCGTGCCGCCCGCGCGGATCCGACGCTGCCGGTGGTCGACGCCGCGATCGGCGAGGCGGCCCGGATCGCCGTCACCGAACTGCGTCGCCCGCGCTGAGGTCACGACCACCCGGCGACCATGGCTAGCATCGTCGTTTGTGGGTGGAGATTCTTCCGGCTTCGGCCGAGTTCAGAAAGTCGGGATCGCGGCGGGGGCGCTGAGTGTGGTGCTGGCGGTGGCGACTCCGTTGCTCCCGGTTCAGCAGCAGCGCGCGAGTCTGGATTGGCCGCAGCCGCAGTCGATGCAACTGAGCGCACCGCTCGTGGACTACGTGCCGTTGTCGCTGGACGTGAGCATTCCGTGTACGGCGCTGCGCGATATGACCGGCGGGACAGTCCTGGCCACCGTCCCCGCGCAGGCCCCGCGCGCGGGCTCGAAGGGTCTGGTCGCGCGCATCGAGGATCGGCCGGGCACCGGTCGCACGGTGTCGGTGGTGCTGCGCGACAAGCTGCTGTTGAGCGCGCCGATCGCCGATATCGCGGGCACCGATCCCGCGCTGGACGGTCCGCCCGGCTCAACCACCGAAGGCCGGAACGGTCCGCCACGCACCGGCGCGAACCAGCCCACGGGCCCCACAGGTGCCGGCTCTCCGGCCAGCCCGCCTCCTGGCATTGCACCACCCCTCGCCGGCACCGAACCCAGTGGCACACCACCCCCCGGCAGCACACCATCCAACGGGGCACCTCCCCCCGGCAGCACCCTCCCCAACGGTGCGCCTCCCTCCGCCGGCGCCGCACCCAGTGGTGCACCGGCCATCGGCAGCACCCCTCCCAACGGAGCACCACTCGCCAGCGCCCCACCCGGTGGGGCACCACCCGCCGGCAGCACCCCACCCAACGGCGCGCCCACTCCTGGCAGTCCTCCCCCGTCGCCGAACGGACCATCGGCTACCGGATCGTCGACCGGTTCGAATGGCGCAGCTGTGCCCGAGACCGCCCGAGATGCTCGATGTGGCGCGCTGACCGTGGTTTCCACCGGTTCGAGCACGACCGCCGAACTCACGGGCATGACGCGGGCCGACGGATCGCCGATGAAGACGACCGTGCACGCCGATGTACGGCCACAGGTCGTTGGGGTCTTCACCGAGTTGGATCGCGGTCGGATGGGAGACGCCCGGCTGCACGCCGAGATCGATGCGCGGTTCTCGTCGAGTCCCAGCGGCTGGAAGCTGGCGGCGATCATCGGTGCGGTACTGAGCGCGCTGCTCGCGTTGATCTGCCTGCACCGCGGCGACATTCGCGACGGACGCCGGACGCGGCGCGTTCTGCCCGCCCGCTGGTGGCGGTTCACCGGTCTCGACGCGGTGGTCGCGGGCACCTTGGCCATCTGGCATGTGCTCGGCGCCAACAGTTCTGACGACGGCTACATCCTGACGATGGCGCGCGCGTCGAAAGAAGCCGGCTACACCGCCAACTACTACCGCTGGTTCCAGGTGGCCGAGGCGCCGTTCGGGTGGCCGTATGAGGTGCTCGCCCAGCTGACCCGGGTCAGCGAAGCCGGGATCTGGATGCGCCTGCCCGCGTTGCTCGCCGGGTTCGTGTGCTGGCTGGTGCTCAGCCGAGAAGTGTTGCCACGCCTGGGTTCGGGCGTGCGGGCGAGCCGGGCGGCGCGCTGGACAGCGGCCCTGGTGTTCCTGTCGATCTGGCTGCCCTACAACAACGGCCTGCGACCGGAACCCCTGATCGCGGTCGGCGCGCTCCTCACCTGGTGCTCGATGGAACGAGCGATCGCCACCCGCCGCCTGCTGCCCGCCGCCGTCGCGGTGCTCGTCGCGGCCTTCTCCCTGGCGGCCGGTCCCACCGGATTGATCTGCGTGGCAGCGCTATTGGCCGGTTCACGACCGGTGCTCCGCACGATCATCGCCCGTGCCACCACGGAACGCGGCGCCGTAATCCTGCGCTACGCCGCGCTCCTCGCCCCGATCATCGCCGCGGGCACTCTCGTGCTGGTCGTCGTCTTCGCCGACCAGACCCTCTCGACCGTCCTCGAAGCCACCCGGGTGCGCCAGCTCGTCGGCCCCGACATGTCCTGGTTCGAGGAACGCACCCGCTGGGATTCGCTGCTGTCGGTCAACCCCGACGGCTCGCTGGCCCGCCGCTTCGGCGTCCTGGCCATGCTGCTGTGCCTCGCGGTCGGCATCGTCGCGACCCTGCGCCGCGGTCGCGTCCCGGCCACCGCGCGTGGCCCGGTGACCAGAATCCTCGCCGTCGTCTTCATGGCTCTGCTGCTGATGATGTTCACCCCCACCAAATGGACCCATCACTTCGGCGTCTACGCGGGCCTGGCGGCCGCACTCGCCGCGATCACGGCGGTGGCGTTGATCCGCGTCGGTCGCGGCCACCTGCGCACCCTGTTCGCCGCCGCCGTCCTGTTCCTGCTCGCCGTGAGTTTCACCGGGTCGAATGGTTGGTGGTACGTCTCCGGCTACGGAGTCCCGTGGCCCGACCGCGCCCCCGCTCTCGGCGGCGTCGAGTTGTCGACCCTGTTCCTCGTGGCTGCGGCCGCGACCCTGCTCACGGCCCTGGTCCAGTACTACCGCGCGGGCATCGAGACCTCGTCCACCGCGCTGAACTATGCCGATGACCTGCGTGAGGGCAACCCGAGCGCTCACGATGGCGGCACCGGCGAGGACGGAACCGATGGCGATGCCGCAGGTCCAGCAGGTTCGGGCACGAGTCGCGTACTCGAACGCCCCGGCGTCCGGCAGAGATCCGGTGGCCGTGGCCGACCCACTCGCAAGGTCGCGACTATCGCGCCGCTGACCGTCGCGGCGGCGGCGATGGTGCTGTTCGAGGTGGGTTCGCTCGCGGCGGCGGCTATATCGCAGTACCCGGCGTATTCGGTCGGGCTGTCGAATCTGCGCGCGTTGGGGGGTGATCGGTGCGCGATGGCCGATGACGTTCTCGTCGAGACGAATACCGCCGACTCGTTGCTCACCCCGTACAGCGGTCCCGTAGCCGACGGGCTGGCCGCCGAGAACTCCGGCTTCACGCCGAACGGCGTCGGCAGCCTCACCCCCGACCCCGGACCCGGTCAATCCTCCGCCCCGCCTTCAGGTTCCGGCCCTGGCCCCGGCGGCGGTGGTCCCGGCGGCTCCGGCCCCGGCGGCTCCGGTCTAAGCGGAGGCCCGCCCAGCGGCGCAGGCCCCAGCGGCGCAGGCCCCAGCGGCGCAGCACCCGGTGGGGGTATCGCCCCGGGTGGCACATCCGGGGCGCCGGGCACTGCGGCGAACGGCTCAGCACCAGGCGGTTCCCCCGGAGCACCGCCGAGCGGACCGCAGGCGGGTCCGCCGGGCGTGTCGGGGCCCGCGGTGGCCGGTGTGAACGGGAGCACGGTGTCCTTGCCGTTCGGGCTCGCCCCGGAACGCACACCGGTGCTCGGTAGCTACTCGACCGGCGAACCACAGCCGACGCGACTGACGACGCAGTGGTACCGGATGGATCTCGCCGCCGCACAGCGGAATCCGGCGTATCGGGTGTTGATCCTGACGGTGGCCGGTCGCATCGAGTCCACCGCGCCCGATGGCTCACGCATGCCGGGCCGGCGGTTGCGGGTGGAGTTCGCTCGCCGCACCGAGGACGGAACCACCACCGCGCTGGGCGAGGTGACCCCGCCGACGGTGGGCGGCGCTCCGGGCTGGCGAAACCTTCCGGTGGCGCTGGACCGAATTCCCCCGGGCACCACCGCTGTTCGCCTGGTCGCCGACCCGGCCGAGCCCGATCCCATGCAGTGGCTCGCGATCACCCCGCCACGCCTGCCGAAACTGTCGAGTCTGACCACTGTCGTCGGCAGTTCCGACCCGGTGCTGGCGGATTGGCATGTGGGACTGGCCTTCCCGTGCCAGCGCCCATTCGATCACCGCGACGGCGTCGCCGAGATGCCGATCTGGCGCATCCAGCCCGACAAGCTCAATGCCCAGGTTTCCGAGACCTGGCAGGGTGACACCGGCGGCGGCCCCCTCGGCTGGACCGGCATGCTCATGCAGGCACGCACCATCCCCGCCTACCTGGCCGACGACTGGACCCGCGACTGGGGCGAACTCCAGCGCCTCACCCGCACCGTCGCCGCGCCACCGGCCGATATCACCGTCCGCACCGAGAACCGCTGGGGCTTGACGACCGAGCCCCCGATCAAGACCAGCTGACCTTCGGACGAAAACACGAAACCGCCGCTCCCCCGAACGGGGAGCGGCGGTTTCAGTTGCGGTAGAGGCTACTTCGGCGGCTCGCCACCGGCGGGTGCGCCACCGGCCGGTGGTCCGCCCGCGGGCGGTGCGCCACCCGGAGGCGGGGTCGCGCCCGCGGGCAGCGGCTTGCCGATATTGCGCGCCATATCGGGCATCAGCCGGATGGCGACCTGCTCCCAGGTGCCCCAGTTGTGGATTCCGATGTCGGGGAAGTCGTAGCTGACGTTCTGGTAACCCAGTGCGGTCACCCGCTTTTCGAACGAGCGGGTATTGGCAAGGGCGATCGCCTCCAGCGGCATGCCCTGGGTGATCGCGTCCACCGAGGACAGATCCTGATCGGCGGGCTTGGCGCTACCGGCGGAGACATAGAGGCGGGTGTTGTTGGCGATCAGCTTCTCGACGAACCCGTAGGGGTCCATCCGCTTCCACTTCTCGCTGCCCGCGGGCGCCATCGCCTCGATGTTGTACCCACCGCTGGCGATCATCGCGCCGCCGAGCGCCTCGCGCATGCCGGGCATCGACATGTGCAGGTAGCCCGACAGCGAACCCGCGTAGGTGAACTGCTCCGGGTAGTAGGCCGCCATCAACAACGCCGCGCCACCACCGCTGGACAGCCCCACCACCCCGTTGCGGGTCGAGCTGAAACCGAGCCGGGACTTCATCGCCTCCGGGAGGGTCTTGGAGATGAAGGTCTCCCACTGGTAGGTGTTGGTCTTACCCTGGGTGTCCTCCCAGCCGCCGATCGCCGAACCCGAGTCCGCGCTCGGCAGCAGCGACCCGTCCGGGTTGGTACCGAAGAAATTGCTCGGCTGGTCCCAGTCGGCGTAGAAGCTGGACTGCCCGCCGACCGGCATCACCACGTTGATGTTGAACTTCGCTATCTGCGCCGGGATGGTGGTGTGCTTCTCCCAGCCGTTCAGGTCGTCCTCGGCGCGTTCGCCGTCGAGCAGGTAGACCACCCGATCGGTGTTGCCGTCGGCCGCGCGGATGATCCTGGTGTTGATCTCCCCCATCGAGGTTTGCACCCGGAAGTCGATCGCGGACGGGTCCGCGTCGGCGGCCGCGGGCGCGACCGTGACGCCGAACGGCAGCACCGCCACGACGGCGCCCACCATCACCCGCCGAAGAACTCTGTTTACCCCACGCATGATCGGTGTTCTGACCTTCCCATCTGTGCGGCCTGGCCGCTTTCCCCACTCGACCCGCCGCGGTACTACACCTGCGCGCGGGGCCTGTCGGGCAGCATAGCGCGCCCGGCGATCCCCGGGGTACCGCGAATTATGAAGCGGGGCAATCCGCTTCGCGCGCCCGCTGCGAACTGCGGATTCTCGGTGCGGGGCGGTGCGAACGGGGCGCTAGGCTGGGAGGTCGATTCGTGGCCGCGCAGGCCGCCCTGCCCAGAACGGGACCGCCGTGAAGCTCGCCGTACGCCTGATGATGTTGTCGCTGGTCCTCGCCCTGCTGTTCGGGCTGCCCTGGTGGACGTTGGTCTCGGCGCCGACCGGTGGCGTCGGAACGCTGTTCTGGATCGGGACGGCGATCGCCGTGGCCGCCCTGGTGTGCCTGCCGCTCACGATGTTCCTCGGGCACGGGCCCGCGCAGTCCGATCCGGCGGTGATCGTCGGCGACACTCTGCTCGGGGTCGTATGGGTGGTGTTCTCCTGGTCGGTCATCGGCCTGTTCGTCCGGGGCGCGCTGGCCGTCGGCGGGGTCGACGGCGCGCGGATCGTGGCGGCGGGGGTCCTGCTCACCTCGGCGGTCCTGGTCGGGTGGGGTGTGTACGAGGCGCGTCGGGTGCCCCGCGTCCGCACGGTCGACGTCGCGATTCGTGGGCTCGCGCAGGGCCTGGACGGGTTGCGTGTCGTGGTCGTCACCGACACCCACTACGCGGCGCTGAATCGGCGCCGCTGGTCCGAGCGGGTGGTCGAGGTGGTCAACGCGCAGCGGCCCGATATCGCTTGCCACGCCGGTGATCTCGCCGATGGTTCGGTTGTGAAACGTCAGGCTCAGGTCGATCCGCTCGGCAAGGTCGAGGCGCCGCTCGGCCGGTTCTACATCACCGGCAATCACGAGTACTTCGGTGACGCGCAGGGCTGGATCGACTACATGGCCTCGCTCGGCTGGCAGCCGCTGCACAACCAGCACAGCGTTCTCACCCGCGACGGCGACCGGCTCGTGATCGCGGGCATCGACGACCCGACCGGTGTCGGACTGCCCGGTCACGGCCCTGATCTGCCCGCCGCGCTCGCGGGCGCCGACCCGTCGCTCCCGGTGGTCCTGCTGGCCCACCAGCCCAAGCAGATCGCCGACAGCGCGGCGGCGGGCGTCGCGCTGCAGATCTCCGGCCACACCCACGGCGGGCAGATCTGGCCCTTCCACTACCTCGTCCGGCTGGACCAGCCGGTGGTCGCGGGCCTGAGCAGGCACGCGAACGACACCCAGCTCTACACCAGCCGCGGCACCGGCTTCTGGGGTCCCCAGCTTCGGGTTTTCGCCCCCAGCGAGATCACGGTGCTGGTGCTGCACCCGGACAACTGAACCCGGTTACCCGGAGCGTCCGAGATCGGATCAGCGGTGCGGCTGGGTGACTTCGGTCGGCAGCGTGCCGCCCATCACCACCTTCGAACCGTTCCACGAATAGGTGATCGTCGCGGGGCCGCCCTGCGGCGCGGCGAAGGGTTCGTCACCGGCGAGCCAGCGGTAGTCGACGGTGACCGCGTTGTTGCTCGACCCGACCACGGTGGTGAAGGCGTACGGCTCGGAAGTGCCGGTGCCCAGGTACTTTCCGTTGCGGAAGAACAAGATGTGGATCGGAGCGCCCGCGGAGTTGCCGCCGATGGCGCGCACATATAACAGCTGACCACAGCTACCCGGCTGATCACTCGAGGCCTGCCCGGCCACCCAGCTGCCCTGCAGGCTCGCGAGGGCATTCTGCACACCGGTCGAGGCCGGGTCGATGCAGCGGCCCGGTCCGCTGATGTTGTCCGCGGGGGCGGGCGAGGTGGTACCGGGTGCCGACGTAGGAGCTTGTGTGACCGGCGGTGTTTCGGGCTCCGGCGCGACGGTGGCGCCGGGCTGGGGCGCCGCGGTCTCCACCGGCGCGGGGGACCCCGGATTCTGGGTACCCGGCGCGGGAGCGCGGGTGGTCGATGCTGCGGCCGCCGCGCGGGAGGTCGATGTGGTCGTCCCTGCACCACTCTCGTCGGTGCAGCCGGTGACCAGCGCCGCGGCGACGGCGATGAGCGCGCCCAGCCGAACTGTGTTCTTCATGGTTCCTCGATTCTGTGTCCCCTTGCGCGCTGTAGCGCGTCTATGCAGCCTTCATCGGGGCCCTCCATACGGTCGTTAGGCGATTCAACGAAATCTGCACCCTAGGGTGCGGATTCCACACCCTGTCCTGCCCGCGTCGGACGACTGCCGATGATCTGAAAATCGCTGGCGGTCCGTGACAGGATCATCAAGTGCTCTTGACGATCTCCACGACTCACGTGCCGGCGACAGACCTCGGCTACCTCGTGGTCAAACACCCCGACCGCGTGCAGTCGTTCACGACCACCGGCGGCACGGCCCATGTGTTCTATCCGCAGGCCGACGTCGACCGCTGCACCGTGGCGCTGCTGCTCGAGGTCGACCCGGTGGAGCTGGCGCGACCGAGCAAGGGACACAACGGATCCGCACTCGGCCGCTATGTGAACGACCGGCCGTACGTGGCGTCGAGCCTGCTGTCGGTGGCCATGGGCAAGGTGTTCCGGTCGGCGCTGAACGGGGCCAGCCGAGACCGGCAGGAGTTGGCGCGCACCGCGATTCCGCTGGAGATCGACGTGCCCGCCGTGCCGTGTCGGGGCGGAACCGAGATCGTCGAGCGGCTGTTCGCACCGCTGGGCTGGACAGTGTCGACCACGTCGACGCCCCTCGATCCACAGTTCCCGGAATGGGGCGCTTCGCCCTACACCCACCTGCGCCTGACCGGGACGCTGCGACTGGCCGAGGCACTGAACCACCTCTATGTGCTGTTGCCGGTGCTCGATGACGCCAAGCACTACTGGGTGGACGCCGACGAGGTCGACAAGCTGTTGCGCGCGGGCGAGGGCTGGCTCGGCGCGCACCCCGACCGCGAACTGATCGCGCGACGCTATCTGGCCGGACGACGGACCCTCACACTGTCCGCACTGGAACAGCTGCGCGCGGCGGACGAGGTGGTCGACGATACCGAGATCCCCGTGGACGCGGTCGAACGCGTCGAAGCCGCGGAGCGGCGCACGCCCCTGGTGCAGTTGCGCAAGACGGCGGTCCTGGCCGCGCTCGCCGAGACCGGCGCGGCGCGGGTGCTCGACCTCGGTTGTGGCCCAGGCGCTTTGCTGCTCGCACTGCAAGCCGAGGCCAGGTTCACCGAGATCGTCGGCGCCGACGTGTCCAGCGCGGCGCTGTCGATGGCGCAGCGGCGCTTGAAGTTCGACCGGATGTCGGACCGGCAGCGGGCCAGGATCACGCTCATCCAGTCGGCACTGACCTACCACGACAGCCGACTGCGCGGCTTCGACGCGGCGGTGCTCATGGAGGTGATCGAACACGTCGACGAGTCGCGGTTGCCCGCGCTCGAACGCGCCGTCTTCGGGCATGCCGCACCCGGCGCGGTCATCGTGACGACCCCGAACGTGGAATACAACGTGCACTACGAGACCCTTGACGGGCACCGCCACGACGACCACCGATTCGAGTGGACCCGTGCGGAATTCGCCGCCTGGTCCACCCGTGTCGCGCAGGCCTTCGGATACACCGTCGACCTGCGCCCGGTGGGCGAGTGCGACCCGCGGACCGGCTCCCCCACTCAACTCGCGCTCTTCCGCAAAGCCGCACCGATGCCAGTACTCGACCCCGCGGAGTCACCCTCCGCTATCGCGTCCGGGCCCGAACGTGAAGGCGCGCAGTGAATATCGACCTTCCCGAGCTGTCGCTCATCGCTCTCGTCGGCATCTCCGGCTCCGGCAAATCCACCTTCGCCCGCGAGCACTTCAAGCCCACCGAGGTGCTGTCGTCGGACTTCTTCCGCGGCCTGGTCGCCGACGACGAGAACGATCAGTCCGCGACCAAGGACGCCTTCGACGCGCTCGGCCACATCGCCGGAATCCGGCTGCGCGCCGGACGGCGCGTCGTCATCGACGCCACCAATGTGCAGAAGCACGCGCGGGCCGAATTGATTTCTCTGGCGAAGTCTTTCGATGTGTTGCCGGTCGCCATCGTCATCGATACGCCCGAGGCTGTGGCCTGGGAACGCACGCAGAACCGCGCCGATCGCGACTTCGGGCGCAATGTCCTGAAGCGGCAGAGCCAGGACCTGCGACGTTCGCTGCGTGAGCTCGGTCGCGAGGGTTTCCGCAAGGTGCACGTCGTTCGTGACCCGGCCGAGGTGACGATCACCTATGAAAAGGCCTGGAACGACCGGCGTGAACTCACGGGACCGTTCGACATCATCGGCGATGTCCACGGCTGCCGGGCCGAATTGGAAACGCTGCTGGGCGAACTCGGGTGGACGCTGATCCGCGACGAGGCCGGCCGTGCTGTCGATGCCGCGCACCCGCGCGGACGCCGAGCGGTCTTCGTCGGCGACCTCGTCGACCGTGGGCCCGATTCCCCAGGCGTGCTGCGGTTGGTGATGGGGATGACCGCGAGCGGCAACGCGCTGTGCGTGCCGGGCAATCACGAGCAGAAACTGCTGAGGAAACTGCGAGGCAAGAACGTCACGGTCTCGCACGGTCTCGCCGAGACGCTCGAACAATTGAGCAGCGAGACAACGGAATTCGTCGAGTCGGCGGCGCAGTGGATCCACGATCTCGTCAGCCACCTGCGGTTGGACGGTGGGCGCCTCGTGGTCGCGCACGCCGGACTGAAGGAGTCCTACCACGGTCGGGCGTCCGGGCGTGTTCGCGACTTCTGCCTCTACGGCGAATCCACCGGTGAGACAGACGAATACGGCCTGCCGGTGCGCTATCCGTGGGCGCGCGACTATCGCGGCGCGGCGATGGTCGTCTACGGACACGTGCCGACGCCGAAGGTGGAATGGATCAACAACACCGTCTGCCTCGACACCGGCGCGGTGTTCGGCGGCGAACTGACGGCGCTGCGCTACCCCGAGAAGACCTTCGTCGCGGTCCGGGCCGAGCGGACGTACTACGAGCCGATCCGGCCGCTCGCCGACGCCGAATCCGCGCGCGACAACGAGACTCTCGACCTCACCGATGTCACCGGACGCAGGCACGTCCGGACCGAGTACGGCACGGTGATCGTCGATGCCGAGAACTCGGCGGCGGCGCTGGAAGTGATGAGCCGGTTCGCGATCGATCCTCGGCTGCTGCTGTGGTTGCCGCCGACGATGTCCCCGCCGTCGACCTCGACCGTGGAGGGATATCTCGAGTACCCCACCGAGGCGTTCGCCGACTATCGCGCGGCGGGGGTGGACACGGTGGTGTGCGAGGAGAAGCACATGGGGTCGCGGGCCGTGGTGCTCGTGTGCCGCGACAGCGCGGCGGCCCGATTCGGGGTCGACGGCTCCGGTGCGATCTACACCCGCACCGGCCGGGCGTTCTTCACCGACGCGACGCTCACCGAGACCCTCCTCGACCGCGTCCGCGCGGCGGCCGCACCGCTTTTCGACGAACTCGAGTCGGACTGGCTGCTCCTGGACTGCGAACTGCTGCCCTGGTCGGCCAAGGCCGCCGGGCTGATCCGCACCCAGTACGCGGCCGCGGGCGCCGCCGCACGGTCCGCTCTGCCCGCCGCGGTCGCGGCACTCGACGCCGGACTCGCCCGTGGACTCGATCTCGGCGAACTCCGCGCCCGCACCGCCGCCCGCACCGAGAACGCAGCCGGTTTCACGGCCGCCTACCGTCGATACTGCTGGCCCACAACAGGACTCGACGGCCTGCAACTGGCCCCGTTCGCCCTCCTCGCCGCCGAGGGCACCAGCTACGCCGACCGCCACCACGGCTGGCATCTCGACATCAGCGACCGATTGGTCGCCGCCGACCCGGCGACCTTCCGCCGCACCGGCCGCCGCATCGTCGACCTGTCCGACCCCGCTGCCGAGGCCGAAGCCACCGCCTGGTGGCTCGAACTGACCGCGGCAGGCGGCGAGGGCATGGTCATCAAGCCCTACGCCGGACTCGCCCATCGTGCCAACGGCAAACTCGTCCAGCCCGGCATCAAGTGCCGAGGCCGCGAATACCTGCGCATCATCTACGGCCCCGACTACACCGCCCCGGACCACCTCACCCGCCTACGCGACCGAACCCTCAGCCGCAAACGCACCCTCGCCCTGCGCGAACACACCCTCGGCCTGGCCGCCCTCGACGCCGTCGCCACCGGCGAACCCCTCTGGCGCGTCCACGAATTGGTGTTCGCGATCCTCGCCATGGAGTCCGTACCGACCGACCCCCGCCTCTGAGATCTCGTCCTATCGACGCCAGAAGAAGTGGTGCACGACGCCGCTGGGGCTGGGAACCCGCTCGTGGTGGAAGCGGTCGTCGTAGAGGCGGTCGGTGAGTCGGCGTCAGCGGACCGTCTGGCGGCCGACTTCGTTGAGGGCCGCCATCGCCTGGCGGTACGACTCGAACAGGCTGGTCTCGCAGTAGGGAACGTCGATCTCGGCGCAGAACTGGGCGACCATGGGCTGGGCGAGGCGGAGGTTGGCGCGCGGCATCGACGGGAACAGGTGGTGCTCGATCTGGTAGTTCAGGCCGCCCATCGCGGTGTCGATGAGGAAGCTGCCGCGCACATTGCGCGAGGTGAGCACCTGGCGACGCAGGAAGTCGGTGTTGTCGCCGTCGGGCAGCACCTCCATCCCCTTGTGGTTGGGGGCGAAGGTGGAGCCCATGTACAGACCGAACAGCCCCTGCTGGACGGCGATGAACACCAACGCCTTACCCGGCGACAACACCAGGAACGCCGCCGAGAGCAAGCCGATGAAGTGGGCCGCCAGCAGCGCACCCTCCCAGACACGGTTCGGGATCGGCCAGCGGAACACCGCGACGATGCTCTTCCAGTGCAGGCTGCCGCCCTCGAGCAGCAGCAGCGGGAAGAACAGCCACGCCTGGTAGCGGAAGATGAATCGCCGCCAACCCTTTCCGGCCCGCGCGCGGTCGGCGTGGAACGCCAGCACACCCATCGCGTCCGGGTCCATGCCCTCGGTGTTGGGGTGCGCGTGATGGCGGTTGTGGTTGCTGGTCCACCAGCCGATACTCAGCCCGATCGCGAGGTTGCCCGCGATCAGCCCGTACAGATAGTTGGCCCGGCGCCCGGCGAAGATCTGCTTGTGCCCGGCATCGTGGCCGAGGAACGCGATCTGCGAGAACACCGCGGCCAGGAACGCCGCCACCGGCAGCGTCCACCACGAGTCACCGATGACGAAGAACGCCACCCACCCGCCAACGAAGGCCACCGCGGTCAGCGCACTCTTCCACCCGTAATACCCCACTCGCCGGTCGAGCAGATCCGCCGCCCGGACGCGACGCAACAGAACCGAGTACTCACTGCCACGCACGGGAACGACATCAGACGCGATAACCACGGGACAAGCATGGCGTATCCAGGCCACGCACGGGTGAACGGGTTGCAGATCGATGACAACCGAACCCCGTCGGCTCCCCGGAACAGCAGGGCCGTCGCCGGCACGACCCCACTCGGCGTATCGTAGGTACGTACCTACATAAGAAGGGGTTGCGATGTCTTCAATGAGCGCTCGGGAGTTCAACCAGGATGTCAGCGCCGCTAAACGGGCTGCGGCCGAAGGGCCTGTCGTGATCACAGATCGGGGCGAGGACGCTTTCGTGCTCCTCTCCATCGACGAGTACCGACGATTGAAGGCCGATAGCCTGGATCTCGTTTCCCGGCTGAGCATGGACGACGACATCGAGTTCGAGCCCGCGCCGCTGCAGGTGAACCTGAAGGTCGCCGACCTGTGACTTTCCTCCTCGACACCAATGTCATCAGCGAGTTGCGCAAGTCCCCACAGTCAGTGAACCCAGCGGTGCGCTCATGGGTGGCGCAACGACGGCCATCCGACTTGTTCCTGAGCGTCATCACGATCATGGAGGTCGAGGTCGGTATCTGCCGCATCGAACGGCGCGACTCAGCTCAGGGCAGTCGGCTTCGCACCTGGCTCGAAGACGATCTATTGGACGTGTTCGCGAATCGAATCCTGCCCCTCGACCTCGCAGTCGGTCGACGCGCGGCACGGCTACACGTCCCAGACCCACGGCCCGAGCGCGATGCGATGATCGCGGCAACAGCAGACGCATACGGCATGACCATGGTGACTCGCAATGTGAAGGATTTCGAGCCGATGGGCCTGCCCGTCATCAATCCATGGACGCCCGCCTGACGAGCCGGTCCCGTGATGACTGCCGCCTGCGATCGAGGCAGCCAGGGTGTTGTGTTCCGACCCGGATCGGCACGCTCAGCCCAGAGCGACCCCCAACTCGGCGGCGAAGGTCTTGATCATGTGTTGGACGCCGATCTCGTTGCGGCCGATGAGCATGTGGTCGTGCTGGCCGTGGCGCACCCCTTCGCCGCATTGCGGGAGCATGGCGAAGTCCTCGTCGCGGACGGCGGCGTGGACCTGGGAGTAGATCTGGTCGTAGACGGCGCGTTGTTCGTCGGTGGTCGCGGGGATCTTGGCCATCCAGCTGTGGCGGACCGTGCAGCGGGTCGGGGCACCGGCGGGCAGCATGTCGAGGACTTCGACGCCGACGGGGCTGTTGGCCAGGATCAGGTTGGGATAGATCCAGTAGATGACGCCCATGTTCATCAGCGGATCCCAGGTGCCGGTGGGGTCGGTGTCGAGGCCGGTGATCCAGTTGAACGGAAAGCCCATTCTGTGGTGGCGGCCGAATTCGTCGTGGGTGGAGGTGTCGGCGACGGTGTTCTGCCCGATCACGCTCTCGCCGTGCACGAAGGGAAAGTGATAGCTCTCCGCGAAGGCCTCCAGCGCCCCCTTCCAGCTCACCTCGGAGACGAACTCGCGGTCGTCGTGGTAGCCGTAGGAGGCATAATCCAGTTGGGCCAGTTCAGGTCCCATCGCACCGAGGTGCGCGTCGATGTCGATGGAGCCCTCGGCCGAGAGCACCGCCCAGATGAAGCCGTGCCGTTCCTGGCTCGGGAGTTCGACCAGCCCGTAGTCCTCGCGGCGCATGCCGGTGAAGCCCGCCTTGCCCGGCACGCCGGCCAGTTCGCCGGTGTTGCGGTAGGTCCAGGCGTGGTACGGGCAGGTGAAGCGGGTGGCGTTGCCCGATCCGCACGCGGGCTGGGCGCCGCGGTGTCTGCAGTAGTTCAGGAACACGTGTGCCTGGCCGGATCGGTCGCGAGTCACCAGTAGCGAGTCGCCGAGAACCGAACGCACGACGTAGTCGTTGGGCTCGGGGATCCGCGCGCTCGGCATCACGGCCAGCGGCGTGCGGCGCAGGATCTGCGACTCCTCGACCTCGGTGATCTTCGCGTCGCGGTAGTAGTGCAGCGGCACGCGCAGGGTCGACTCGGCCATGTCGGTGGTCTTGTCGAGCACCAGGCGCAGGGCGCGGCGGGTCAGGTCGTCGGTGAGACCTGGATTCAGTGTCGTCATGAGCAGACCATACATAAATCTCAATGTGTATGGTCTCGATTCCGGGGGAGAAACCCACGAACCGACCACGCCCGCTAGGGTCTGTCGAAATCGACACGAGGAGAGGGATGCGCACGCACGGCTGGTCGGGCACCACCCCGGTCGATGACGAGGAGGCGATCGAGCGCATCCTCGCCGCCGCGCGCACCGCCATCGGTCGCTCGGGCGGGGAGTTCACGATGGCCGAGATCGCCCGCGAACTCGGCGTCACCCGCCAGACCGTCTACCGCTACTTCGCCAACAGCGACGCGCTGCTGGCCGCCACCGCGCTCACCGAGGCAGGCCGGTTCCTCGACGTCCTCGCCGCCCACCTCGACCAGATCCGCGACCCGGCCGACGCGGTGGTCGAAGGCATCGCCTACACCCTCGAACGCCTCCACGAAGACCGCTACCTCAGCCTGCTGCTGACCCCCGGCCGCGCGGGCACCTTCTCCGCGGGCGTCACCTCCGACGCCGCCCGCACCTTCGGCCGTTCCATCCTCGAACGTTTCGCCGTGGACTGGACCGAAGCGGGCATCGACAGCACCCGCCTCGACGAACTGGTCGAACACATGCTCCGCATCGTCCAATCCTTCATCCTCGACCCCGGCCGCCCCCCGCGCCGCGGCCCCGACCTGCGCGCCTACCTCACCACCTGGGTCGCCCCCGCAGTCCGCGCCCTCCAGCCGGACTAGAGCTCACTCACCCACGAGCCCGCAGCGGCGCGGACGCTCACGCGCTCGGTCCGAGGACGTACCGTTCGTCCGCTGGATGGTGATACCAACCGCCCGCCGCGGCGGTACCCCCGTCCACGTGGATGGTTTGACCGGTCACATAGGAGCCGAGCGCGGAGGCCAGGAAGACCGCCACGCCCGCCGCCTCGTCGGCATGGCCGATCCGGCTCATCGGGATCATCCGGCTCGTCCGCTCCTCGAAACCTTCCGGCGCCATGTTCAGAATGCCCTCGGTGGCAATGACATCGGGAGCGATTCCATTGACGCGGATCCCGTGCGGAGCCAGCTCCAAGGCCGCGGTCTTGGTGAAGTTGACGACCCCCGCTTTGGCCGCGGCGTAGGCCGCGTAGCCGGGGGCGGCCCGGACAGCCTCGATCGTGCTGACATTGATGATCGAGCCGCCGCGCTCGGCCTCGACCATCGCCGCGGCGACGCGCTGAGTACACAGCAGCACGTGGGTGAGGTTGGACCGGATCAACGCGTCCCAGCCCTTCACGGTGGTCTCCAGCAGCGCGGACCGGAACGTCCCGCCCGCGTTGTTCACCAAAATTGTTGGCACGCCCAGGTTTTCGACCGTGGCACGCATCGCGGCATCGACCTGGCCCTCGTCGCGGACATCGGTGACACAGGCCAGACCATCTACCAGGCCCGCCGTCGTGCGCGCCCGGTCCCCGTCCTTCTCCCACACCGCCACCCGCGCACCGTATTCGGCGAACGCCAGCGCGATCGCGTGCCCGATTCCCGAGCCGCCGCCGGTGACCACGGCCGTGTGTCCTTCGAGCGACGCGGCGTCACGACGCAGAACCATCGGCATTCCTCACTGGTCGTAGACGTCGATGACATCTGCACGGAAACGGTCGAGTTGTTCGACCAACTGCTCGACACCGAGTCCGAGCATCGGGACCTGCACCCAGGTGACACCGATCGCCGCGAGCGCCTCCAGCCCGCCGAGATAGCCGTCGGCGTCGAATCCAGCTTCACCGGGTCTGCCACCGGCGAAATTGGTGAAACTGATATCGAGCGCGGTCCAGTCGCGTCCCGCGGCGTCGCAGCGTCTGCGCAGATCGTCGATACCACGCACGAGGGCATCGTTCGAGGTCATGGAGGTGGTGCCTGCCGTCTGGGCGAGGACAGCGGGCGCGGCGAACGGACACCAGCCGTCGCCGTGGGTGACCACCCGCGCCCGAGCGGCGCCGGTATTCCCACCGATCCAGATCGGCGGCGCGGTCGCCGGTCTCGGGTGCGCGGTGATGCCGTGCGCACTGAAATGCCTGCCCTCGAAGGAGACATCGTCGCCGGTCCAGATCGCCCGAATCACCGCGAGCCCCTCGTCGACGAGGTCCTTGCGTTCGTCGTAATCGACTCCGAGAGCGGCGAATTCGCGCTTGAGGTATCCCGTACCGATGGCCAGGGTGAACCGCCCGCCGGAGAGGCGATCCAGCGTGGCACCCGCCTTCGCAACTAGGAACGGGTTGCGGTACGGCAGCACAACGATATTCGGGATCAGCCGCAGTGTCGTGGTGTGGGCGGCGGCGAACCCCATGGCGACGAAGGGGTCGAGCGCGTCGTGTCCGCCCGCGTCGAGCCAGCGCTGCGAGGGCGCGGGGTGATCGGTGAAGCCGAGCGCGTGGAAACCCGCGGCCTCGGCCGCGACGGCCACCGCGGCGACCCCGGCTCCCGAAGCCAGCCCGGGGTCACACGGATGGCTGGTCATCGGATAGGTCATCGCAAAGCGCATCGCGCCGCCTTTCGGGTGGGCACCCGTGGCAACCGGTACCCGGTGTCGGCGAACCAGGCTCGGGAGCCCCGTTCGTGCGGCCCCTGCTACGCGACGGGCCGATCATCAGGGTAATGACATTCTCTATTTACGCGAATGGGTTAACCAGCATTCTGGACAGTAGCCGATCAATGTGGCGAGTACACGGACTGTCCTTGCTGGAATTTTCCGTATATGTTGACGGTCATTCTGAACATGACGGGCAGAACGGGCTTCCTTACCGAACGGTAGGTTTGGTCGTTCTCCCGCCAGAGAGGTGAATGACATCCGATGAAATACGCGTTGCGTACGACGGTGGCAGCGATGGCCACTGTCGTGCTCGTCCCCTTCCTCAATTCCGGCGCCGCCGCGACGCCTGCGCCCACCGGCCCCGACGGCGGTGCGGCGGGAGCGTCCTGGGTGGCGACCCAGGACGCCGCGCAGCAGTACCCGAAGGTGTTCATCGAGTGGGACGTTCCGATCACGATGAGTGACGGCACCGTGCTGAAGAGCAACGTCTATCGGCCCGCCGACGCCTCCGGCCGCCCGATCGAGACCCGCACGCCGACGGTTGTCAACCTGACCCCGTACACCAAGTTGGTCTCCAACCTCGCCGACCACGCGAGTGCCGTGCCCGGCCTGTCCGACACGCTGATCGACGCGCTGCGCCGCTTCGACCTCTCCGGCACCCCGCTGTCCGGCGTCACCGACCTGACCAAGGCGTTCGGCGGCGGCGAACTGCGCAACTTCTCCGTGGACCGCCAGCTGATCACGAGCGGCTACACCCAGGTCGTCGTCGACGTCCGCGGCACCGGCTTCTCCCAGGGCGAATGGAACCTGCTGCGGGACCGCGAACAGCAGGACACCGTCGAGGTCATCGACTGGGCCGCGACTCAGCCCTGGTCCGACGGCAACATCGGTATGAGCGGCATCTCCTACTCGGCGATCAACCAGGTGCAGGCGGCCGCCAGACAGCCCGCCGCGCTCAAGGCGATCTTCCCGATCGTCCCCGGCAGCGACCTGATCAACGACGTGCTCGCGCCCGGCGGCGGCTTCGGCTTCAACTTCATCCCGCTGTGGCTGACCGCGGTCAATGCCCTCAAGTGGCTCCCGGACGCGCAGGCCATCGCCAACGGTCAGTTCGACCGGCAGTGGCTCGCCGATCGCGCCGCCTCTCCGCTGACGTTCATGGACGTCTTCCTCAACGCCTACACCTCGACCCGCTTCGAGGACGCCGACCCGCGTCTGAAGGATTTGCTCAGCGCGAGCAGTCCGGCGCGTCAGGAGTACCTGGCTGATCCGAGCGCCATCCGGGTGCCGACGTTCGTGGTCGGCGGCTGGCACGACCTGTTCACCTACTCCGAATCCAAGATCTACAACCAGATCCCGCTACCCTCGGGCCAGAAACAGCTGCTCATGGGCAACACCTACCACCTGAACTCGGGCAACGAGTACGGCAAGCCGGGGCTGCCCCCGCGCCTGGACGTGCTCCAGCGCGCCTGGTTCGACAAGTGGCTCAAGGGCATCGACAACGGCATCGACGGCTTCGGGCCGGTCACCGTGCGTCAGCAGGGCGGCGGCTGGGTCACCGCCAACGGCTTCGGCGACAGCGCCACGGGTGCCGATCGGGCCACCCACCGCCGGATGTACCTGTCCGCGGCGTCCAGCGGCACCGCGGCGAGCCTGCACGACGGCTCGCTGCGACCCGATCCCGTCGCCGACGGCGACCGGCTGACCGTCGCCCCCGGCGTGAGCACGGTGTGCTCCAACGACGCGGCCCAGGGCACCGCCGGCGCGCTCTCGATCATCGACGGCTGCGCCAAGGACTCCCGCATCGCCGAGACCAACGCGCTGACCTTCACCAGCGCCCCCGTGGCCACGAAGACGGCGATCTCGGGTCCGATCGCGGTGCGGCTCAACACCGTCCAGGACGCCGAGGACGGCTACTGGACGGTGACGGTCAACGATGTCGCCCCCGACGGGCGGTCCTCGGTGCTGACCTCGGGGCAGCTCATGGCCTCGCTGCGGCAGGTGGACGACGCCAACAGCACCCGCTCGGCCAACGGTGACTACACCGACCCCCGGCCGTTCACCTCGCTGGACCTGCGGCAGCCGACGGTCCCCGGTGAGGCGACCACCCTCGACATCACCCTGTCCGCCACCGAGGCGGTGCTGGAGCCGGGGCACCGGTTGCGAGTGGACGTGTTCGCGGGCAACTTCCCGAAGGGTCTGCCGGTGCTGGCGATGCTCGTCGACACCGGTCTGCGTCCCCAGCACGTGCAGTTGGACCCGAACCGGCCGAGTTTCGTGAACGTACCGCTGCGGGGCGACCCGGGCTGGTGATCCCGCGAATCCGACAGGATCGGTAGATGGCCTGACCGAGGCCCGGTGCGCGCACCGGGCCTCGGTCTCTTTTCAGCGCGGTGCGGCTGATTCTCACCACCGGGCAGACCATCGGACCATTCGATGGTGCGACCACGACCGTCGATATCAGCTTCGAAGAAGAAGTTCCGTAGTATCGGTTTGTCGTTCACAGGTGAGTACCGAGGGTCGGATGTCCAGTTTTCCCGAGTCGTCCCTGGTATCGGGTCCGCTGCCCTGGGTCGTGACCGGTCTCGGGGGCTTCGGCTTGCTGGTGTTGATCGGCGCGCGCCCGATTGCCGGGAGACTGGTACTGGCCTGCTGTGGCGGCGCGACAGCGACTGTGATGTCGGGATATCTGGTGGTGGAGCGGTGGTGGCGCCCGTTCCCGGATCCGGTGCCACGCACGGTGTACGCGTGGGCGGGAATCGCGATATGGGCGTTCGGTCTGTTGCTGGTCCAGCTTCGGCGCTCTCGCGGCTGGCGCGGCCGACTCGGCGGTGGAATCGCGATCGTCACGGTTCTGGCCATGGTGGCGGTACAGGTCAACCTGGTGTTCGCCGCCTACCCCACCGTGGAGGACGCGTTCGGTATCAGCAAAGGCAACCGGATCTCCTACGCCCTACTCCCGGGACCACGAGCACAGGTGGTGACCGGTTCTCCCTTGACGACAGCATGGCAGGCCCCGCCCGGGTTACTCGCCCACGGGCGGGTCCTTCGCGCGGCGATCCCCGGCACTCAGTCCGGGTTCGACGCACGTGCGGCCGAAATCTATGTCCCTCCCGCCTATTTCACCGACCCGAGGCCGCTGCTCCCGGTGTTGGTGCTGCTGTCGGGGCAGCCCGGTAGCCCGATCGATTGGTTCCACGGGGGCAGGCTGGCCGCCACGATGGATGCTTTCGCCGCGACCCATCACGGCCTCTCACCGGTCACAGTCGTCGCCGACGCCACCGGCGGCACGTGGCGTAACCCGCTGTGCATGGACTCTCGCCTGGGCAACGTCTCCACCTACCTGGCCGTCGACGTTCCGGCATGGATAACCCGGCAGTTGCAGGTGGACCCGAACAAGCAGCGTTGGGCGATCGGTGGAATGTCCTACGGTGGCACCTGCGCACTGCAGATGGCAACCAACCATCCACAGATCTACCCCACCTTCATGGACCTCTCCGGCGACCCCGAACCGACCCTGGGCGACCGTGCCCACACCATCGACGCCGCCTACGGCGGCGACACCGCCGCCTTCGACCGGGTCAGCCCGGAGAGGTTGTTGCGTACTCGTCGCTACCCCGGCACCGCGGGAATATTCGTCGTAGGCACCGATGATCAGCCCGGACTGCAGGCGCAGCGGACCGTGGCCGCAGCCGCCCAGACCGCCGGTATGAGTATCAAGACCCGTGAACTGCCAGGCGGACATAGCTGGTCGGTGTGGTCGGTCGGGCTGCGGATCGCGATGGACTGGCTGGCCCGCCGGTTGGAACTGATCGGCGGACAGTAAGACCGCCTCACCACGCCTACCGGGCGCGGCTTGCGATTCGAGCAAGCCGCCGCCCGACCTGACCCCATCCGCTACGACTCGAGTTCAGGCGTCGACTTTCTCGGTGACCGAGGCCCATTCGTCGAGGTTCGCGACACGGGCGGTGAGCGCCGCCCGCATATTGTCGGCCCCTGCCACACCCAAGGCGAGCCGCCGTGGCGGATTGTGGCTGAACACCGCAGTGCGGATACCGGCCGCGACACGGTCGACGGCGGAGAAAGCCGACGCGGGCAGCCCTTGAATCGTTTGCTGCACAGCGCGAACCGTTTGGTCGTAGTCGACATGAGCTGTCGTGGCGACATCGAGATTGCCCAGAAACGCCGTCGCGGTCAGCCCGGGCTGAACGAGTGTCACCGAGATGCCGAGCGGAGCCACCTCGGTCGCGAGCGAGTCCGAGAGTCCTTCGATGGCGTATTTCGTCGCGGCGAGCAGGCCGACGCCGGGGTCCGCGGTCTGACCGTAGTAGGACGAGCCCTGCAGAATGTGGCCCGCCCGCTGACCTCGCAGCACGGGCAACGTCGCGCGTAGCACGTTCAGTACACCGAAAACATTGGTGTCGAAGATCGCTCGCGCTCGAGCGTCATCCACCTCCTCCACTGCGCCGAACAGTCCATACCCCGCATTGTTCGCCACGACGTCGATGCGACCGAAGCGCTCGACCGTCCGTTCGACCGCGCTCAGCACCGCCGCCTCATCCCGCACATCCGCGTCGATCGTGAGTAACCGATCGGATTCGCCCAGGTCATCGAGAGGGCTTGCGTCTCGGGCGAGCGCCGCCACCACCTCACCCACCTCGAGCGCTTGGCGCACGAGTTCGCGCCCGATTCCGGAGGAAGCTCCGGTGATGAACCATACGGGAACCGTGTTGGTCGAAATTGTCATGTTGTGAGCGTAATCGTTTAGAACGCAACATGTCGAGGTGTTCTCTGAAAAAAGTTGCTACCGAATGAGCGATGGACTTGTCGGGTTGTACTGTGAAGGAGTGGACGTGACGCATGGTTCATCGAGATGGAGTCGCGACGCGACCGAGTTGGTGCTGCAGTTCGTCAACACGCGCGCCAACGGGGCGGGTCGCGTCGAGACCCTCGGTACGGCAGCGGAATTCGCCGAATGGGCGATGAAACACGGCTTGCTCGACGGCGGCGTGGTGGTGACGGATTCGGACGCGGCGGCCGCCCGCGAACTTCGCGACGCGCTGGTGACAGTTCTGCTGGCTCACGCCGGCGACAATGATGTCTCCGACGCCCGGATCATCGAGGCAGAGAAGTACCTGGCCCACACCGGTGTCCGGTACCCGCTCGCAACAGTCATCACCGCCGAATCGGCACATCTCATCGCAGGTTCCACGGGCATCCCCGGTGTCTTGGGAACCGTTCTGGCCGCGGTGACCGAGGCGGCGCACAGCGGCGAGTGGCCACGTATCAAGGCATGCTGTAACCCGCCGTGCCACTTCGGCTTCGTCGATCGAACCCGAAACCGAGCTGCCCGCTATTGCAGCCCTGGATGCGGCTCACAGGTATCCATGCGCGCCCTTCGTCAACGTCGGAAACAGACGGGCTGATCAGGAGGCGAGCGATGAAGTGTTCTGTTCAGCCGCGTCCAACCCCCGAATAAGCAAGATGAGACCGACGAGGCCTCAGAGGCGGCGCGGTTGCGAGCGGCAGTGCCGACCGCCAGGACCATCATTTCCGGTCTCTACCGGAAAGGCGCTACGCCCGGCGGACTCATTCTGATGGCGAGCACTGCCCGGATCGAGGGAAACCGCGAAACCGTCCTGGACAAGCTCACCTACAGCACTCCCACAGACATCATCGTCCGGGGCCGACTGCCCTCCGAATCCTGACTCATTGGCAGAGAACACAAAAGACCCGATTCGAAAACCAGGCCTGATCTGTTCGGTACAAGATCAGAACACCAGCCACATGATCAAATTTTCAGAGCCGTGTTGCGGTGCGGACGAAGTCGGCAAGCGCCTGGGACGTGCTCTGCGGGGGCCAGGCGACGACGGTCGTGACAGTTGGCGCGTCGGAGATCGGCACCGACGCGTGCCCGTCACGGAGTTGGGATCGCAGTGACTCGGGCACGACAGCGCAGGCCAGTCCGAGCGAGATCAGTTGGAGCAGTTGGGTGTGGTCGCGGACTTGCGGGCCGGGGCCGTCGGGGTAGCTGCCATCGGGTTCCGGCCAGCGCGGTAGGGGCAGGTCATGCAACGCCTCGACCTCGGCCATTGCCAGGTGGGGTCGGCCGGCGAGTGGATGACCGGCGGGCAGGACCAGCACCTGTTGTTCGGTGTGCAGGTCCTCGGTGTCCAGTCCGGCCGTCTCGTCGTATGGCCGGTGAAGCAGAGCAACGTCGGCATGCCCGGTGCGCAGCAGGGTTTCCGGCTGGCCCGGCCCACCCAGCGTCACCTCGATCGCGACGGCGCCCGGTTCAGCGGCGTAGGCGTCGAGGATTTTCGACAGCAGTTCGCCGGATGCTCCGGCTTTGGCGGCGAGCACCAAGGTGGGTCGGTTGGCGGCAGCTCGGAGGGTGCGGGACTCGGCGGCTTCGACCGCGTCGAGCGCGAGCCGGGCCTCCCGCAGCAGCACTGCTCCGGCCCCGGTCAACGTGACGGCGCGAGCAGTGCGATGCAATAGCACGACCCCGAGCCGTCGTTCGAGCTGCTGGATCGCCCGCGACAACGGTGGCTGCGCCATCATGAGCCGCTGTGCCGCCCGCCCGAAATGCAGCTCCTCGGCGACGGCGACGAAGTATCGCAACTCGCGTGTCTCCATCAACGCATCGTATCCGTCGCTGACCGGTATCAATACCCGTGCGGTATCGCCGGACACTGGATCGGTCTTGGACGGCTCACCTCGTCCGACCACAGGATGAAGGAAATCCGATCGAGTAGAACCAAGGACGCGAACCACCCATGTCGAACGAACAAGTGCAGTGGCTGTTGAAGGTCATCCAACCCGAGCGGACCCTGGCCTCTCTCCCCGGAGCAGCGAGCCTGGATCCGATAGCTCATGCCGAGCTCCTCGGCATCCCGACCGAGGTCTACACAGCCGAACTCGACCGCATGCGCGAAGAGGCCTCCGCAGCGGCGGACGAATTGCTGGCGGATCCGGCCGTAGCCACGATGGTCGACCAACTTCCCCTGCGGGAAGGCGCGAAAGTCGTGGCATTCGGTGACAGTTTGACCTCCGACCCCCAGTCGTGGGCGGTGATTCTGCGGGAGGTGCTGGCCAAGCGCCGAGGCGACGACAAGATCTCACTGACCATCAACGCCGTCGCGGGCGAGAGCACCACACACGGTCTGGTGCGCATCGCGGACACCATCGACGCCCAGCCCGACTGGGTCCTCTTCCTATTCGGCACCAACGACGCCCGCACCCAGGGGCCGCACCCCACAAAGACTTTCGTCCACCACGAGGAGACCCAGCGCAACATCGCGGAACTGCGTCACCGCATCTCCAGCGAGACCTCGGCAACAGCCATCTGGGTCACTCCGCCCGCGGTGGATGAGTCGATGGTGGCGAACCACTGGGGCCTCGCGCGATTCGGAGTTCGGTACCGAAATCAGGACTTGGAGCGAGTCGCCACTATCGTCCGCGACAGCGGCGCCCCCGTGTTCGACGTATTCGATGCGCTGGGGGCTCCGCCTGCTTCCGATCTGCTCATGGGAGACGGACTGCATCTCACGGTGGAAGGCCAGAAGCGAATGGCACTCGAAGTGATCCGGGGCTGGAGCAACCTCACGTGAAGTGCCTCGTCTTCGGCGCCACCGGCACTGTCGGCTCCCGGGTAGCTCACCATCTGATAGCGGCCGGCTCCCGCCCATCCGTCTTCGTGCGTGACGCGATCAAGGCGCGAGAGATGTTCGGCGATCAGGTCGATATTCATATCGGAGACCTCGAGGCGCCGGGGTTCACGCTGCCCGCCGCCCTCGACGGTGTGGACGGAATCTTCCTCCTGACGGACGGACCGAACCTCCATGAACACGATCGAGCGATCTCCGCGGCTGCCTACCAGGCCGGCGTCGCGCACATCGTCAAGCTCTCGACGCTGGATGTTCTCACTGGGATCGGCACCGGGCCTTGGCATGCGGCGGGCGAGCTGGCCATCAGAGAAAGCGGAGTCCCGTTCACGTTCATTCAGGCCGCCGGCTTCATGTCCAACGCACTGGGCTGGTCGCACCTGATCCGGAACGAGGGCATCCTGCGTTTCTCCACGGGCGAGGGCAAGATCGCATTCATCCATCCGAGCGATATCGCTGCCGTCGCGGCGACCGCTCTGCTCACGCGTGAGAACGACGGCCGAGCCCTGGTGATAACGGGCCCCGAAGCGCTGTCGTACCGGGAAATGGCGGCCACGATCGGCCGGACGATCGGCAAGTCCATCGACGTCGAGGAAATATCTGACCAACAGGCGCGCGCAAACGCTGTCAGATGGGCTGGGGAAGGACCTTACGTCGATGCCCTCGTGGACATCTGGCGCGCTGTGCGCCAAGGCCGCCTCGACACGGTGACCGACGGGGTTCGACAGGCCATCGGGCGGGAACCGATCTCCTTCGCTCAGTGGGCATCCGAGAACGCAGCGTCGTTCGAGTAGCACGCCGCATCGCCGCTCACCTCGCCACAGTCGGCGACCGAACAGAAGTTCAGAAACCAAAACGGGAGGTAACGCGAGGCCCGACACCAAAAAGCACGGCAGACCCGGTCTGCCGTGCTTTTTCTGTGGAGCTAAGGGGACTCGAACCCCTGACCCCCACACTGCCAGTGTGGTGCGCTACCAGCTGCGCCATAGCCCCGTGTTCAGTTGTTTCAGCGGCTCTCGCTGCTGCCTGAATGAAGTTACACCATCCGTCTGAGCGAGAACAAATCGGCTGGTAGACGGCGAAAAAGCGGGGTTACGGGCGGGGGCGCAGTGGCCCGTGAGGCGGGAAGGATCGGGTGTTCAGGACTAGAATGTGCCGAACCTCACGCGGGGCTCAGGGGGCCAGGTTCACTACCCAGTTCTCGTCTTGCCAGTTGATCTTGGTGGTGCCGTCGTAGATCGACGGCGTGGCGGACTTGTTGCCGGTGCGGGCGTCGAGGTCGGCGAGGTTCTTCGCGGCGGCGGCCTTGGCGGCTTCGGACTGGGTGCTGTTGTTGATGCAGGCGGCGACCGATTCCGGGGCGCCGGATTCGGTGGCGATGGTGGCCAGGGCGGGGTTGCTCAGGTCGGAGCCGCCTTCGGCGGGCTGCTTCTTCGTGAACAGGGTTTCGTGGAACTTGCTGTAGGTGGGGCCCGAACCCGCTTGGGCGACACAGAGATTCGCGGCCGTCGCGCGGGTGGAGTAGTCCTTGCTCTTGGACTGGGGGTCGAGGAAGGTGACGAGGTGGTAGTTCACCGCGAGCTTGCCTTCGTCGATCTTCTGGGCCAACTCCTGGCCGTAGGCGGTTTCCATCGCGCCGCACGCGGGGCAGATGGGGTCTTCGAAAATGTCGACCGTCTCGGTAGCGTCGGGGCGTCCGAGGCGGATGACCCCCTCGGGGGTGACGCTGACCTGCACAGCGGCCTCGCGGACCGGCCCGTAGCCATCGTTGCGGGTGGCGGGCGGCGGCTCCGCGCTCCACTTGTAGACGGCGAACACGATCAACCCGATGAGAACGACCGCCACCGCGGCCAGCGCGTAGGTGGTGTTGCTGGAAACGGGGCGCGGATTGTGCGAAGAACCGGCTGTGCTCACCCGTCCACTCTGCCTCGAGTCGTCGGCGGCGCGCCGCCCGGGCAGGCCGACATTGCGCTGACCTGCTACTGCGGCCGGTGGTAATCGCTGGGTCGACCGGCGGGAACCATGCCGTCACGGACCACCGGCTTACCGTCGGGGCTGCCGTCGCAGGCGCATTGTGGGTCGATGCCGTCGCCCGCGTGATCGGGGTGCTCCGGATCGTCGGGGTGCGCGATTCGCGAGGGCTCGGGGGTGAACACCCACACCACCGCCGACACCGCCAGCACCGCTCCGGTCACGGCCATGCCCACCCCGAACGAGGTGTGTTCGGCCAACCAGCCGATGACGATCGGGCCGAGCACGGTGCCCAGATCGGCCGACATCTGGAACGCGGCCAGCACCGGACCACCGCGGGCTCGCGACCCGATCACATCGGCCAGCGCCGCCTGCTGCACCGGACTGAACATCCCCGAACCAAGGCCCGCGATGAACGACGCGACGAAGAACCACGGCAGCGTCGGCGCGAACCCGAGCGCCCCGGTGCCGAGCGCGCAGATGACGGACCCGGCGATCAGGAACGGTTTTCGGCCGAGCCGGTCGGAGAGCCTGCCCGAGGCGAACAGCACGGCCGCGTTGCCCGCGGCGAACACCGTCAACGCGACACCGGCCATGCCGACTTCCTGATGCAGTGTTTCCACGACCAGCAACGGAACGAACGCCATCCGCACACCGAAAACCGCGATGCCACCGGCGAAACTCGACAGCAACACCGCCCGATAGGCGGGCTCGGCCCACCCCTGCCGGAACGTGAATTCGACAGGCTCGGCGCCGTTGCCGGGCGCGAGCACCGGCGATTCGCGCAGCCCGGCGAACACGATCACACACACCACGAGCAGCGCGGCCATGTAGATGACAAACGGCGCGCGCAGCCCGAAACCGGCCAGGCTACTGCCGGCCAACGGCCCGAGCAACGACCCGATCAGGAAACTGGTCGAGTAGACCCCCGACACCCGGCCGCGCGCGGCGGGCGGTGACACCCGGATGATCAGCGCCATCGACGACACGGTGAACATCGTGGACCCGATGCCGCCGAGCGAACGCAGCACCAGCAGTTGCCAATACGTCTGCGCCAGCGCGCACGCCCCGGTCGACAGCGCCACGATCATGATGCCCGCCAGGTAGACCCGTCGCTCCCCCAGCTTCTGCACGAGCCGACCGCTGGCGGGCGCGAACAGCAACCGCATCAACGCGAACGCGCTCACGATCGCCGACGCTGCCGCGATGCCGACCCCGAATTCGCGGGCGTACTGCGGTAGTACGGGCGCGACGAGGCCGAACCCGATCGCGATCACGAAAGCGGCCGCGATCAGGACCCAGATCTCGGCGGGTAGCCGGACTTTGGCGGGGGCGCTCACCCGCCCAGCGCCTGATTCACCATCTCCTCGGCGGCGGCCTGGACCTGGGTGAGATGTTCGGGACCGAGGAACGACTCGGCGTAGATCTTGTACTTGTCCTCGGTGCCGGAGGGACGTGCGGCGAACCAGGCGTTTTCCGTGGTCACCTTCAGCCCGCCCAGCGGCGCGCCGTTGCCGCGCGCGGTGGTGAGGATGCCGGTGATCTCCTCGCCCGCGATCTCGGTGCCGGTGACGGCCTCCGGCGTCAGGCTCGCGAGCTGGGCCTTCTGCTCGCTGGTGGCGGCGGCGTCGATGCGCGCGTAGGCGGGGCTGCCGTACTGGCGTTCCAGTTCGCCGTATCTGGCCGAGGGGGTCTGGCCGGTGACGGCGGCGATCTCGGCAGCGAGCAGGGCGAGCAGAATGCCGTCCTTGTCGGTGGTCCAGACGGTGCCGTCCATCCGCAGGAAGGACGCGCCCGCGCTCTCCTCGCCACCGAAAGCCAAACTGCCACTGAACAATCCGGGCACGAACCATTTGAATCCGACCGGCACCTCGTACACATCCCGCCCGAGGACACCGACCACGCGGTCGACCATGGACGAGGTGACGACGGTCTTGCCGATCTTGGTGAGCCCGTCCCACCACATCCGGTTCGCGACCAGGTATTCGATCGCGACGGCGAGGAAGTGGTTCGGGTTCATCAGGCCACCGTCGGGGGTGACGATGCCGTGCCGGTCGGCATCGGCGTCGTTGCCGGTGGAGATGTCGTAGTCGTCCTTGATCCCGACCAGGGCCGCCATGGCGTGGCGCGAGGACGGGTCCATCCGGATCTGACCGTCGCTGTCGAGGGTCATGAAACGCCAGGTGGGGTCGACGAACGGGTTGACCACCTCGAGCTCGAGATCGAAGCGCTGACCGATCTCCTCCCAGTAGTCCACGCTCGCGCCGCCCATCGGGTCGGCGCCCATCCGGATGCCCGCGCCGCGAATCGCGTCCAGGTTCAACGCGTTCGGCAGGTCGCCGACATACTGGTCGAGGTAGTCGTAGCGCTCGACGTGGGTGCTCATCGCCCGATCGAGCGAGACCCGTTTGACCCCGGCCAGGCCGCCGCGCAGCAGTTCGTTGGCACGGGCGGCGATGGCGTCGGTGGCTTTGGTGTCGGCGGGGCCGCCGTGCGGGGGGTTGTATTTGAAGCCGCCGTCGCGCGGGGGGTTGTGCGAGGGGGTGACCACGATGCCGTCGGCCTGGTGTTTGGTGCCGCCGCGATTGTGGTTCAGGACGGCGTGACTCAGGGCGGGCGTGGGAGTGTAGCGGCCGCGGGCGTCGATCACCGCGGTGACGTCGTTGCCCGCCAGGACCTCCAGCGCGGTGGTCCAGGCGGGTTCGGACAGGGCATGAGTGTCGCGCGCGAGGTAGACCGGGCCGGTGATGTCACGGGTGGCGCGGTATTCGACGATCGCCTGCGTCATCGCCATGACGTGGGCCTCGTTGAACGCGCTGTCCTCGCTGGACCCACGATGGCCCGAGGTGCCGAACACCACCTGCTGGCTCGGCTCGTCCGGATCGGGGACGAGGCTGTAATACGCGGTGACCAGGTGGGCGATATCCACCAGGTCGGTCGGGCGGGCGGGCCGTCCGGCGCGATCGTGGGCCATGGTGGGTGTTCCCTTCCGTGTCGGCTGCGCGCGGCTGGTCATGATGATCATGCGCACAACCACTGGGTCAGGGACGCGGCGGCATACACCGCGGCCAGGCTCGCCGCGACGCTGATCACGACATTGCCCACGGCGTACACGTAGGCGCCCTCGGTTATCAGACGGATCGTCTCGTAGCCGAATGTGCTGAACGTGGTCAGCGCACCACAGAAGCCGGTTGCCGCGAACGCCAGCAGCGCACTGCCCACACTCGCGCCGATCAAACCCCCGAGCAACGCCGAACCGACAATGTTAACGGTTAGCGTCCCCCACGGCAGCCCAGTCGGAAACCACGCCGACATCCGCCGGTCGATCAGGTACCGGGCGGGCGCCCCCAGCATGCCACCGGCCATCACCAGCGCCACCGTCATGGCGCGCCTCCCTCTGCGGGAGGCCACATCTCGACCATCGGATGGCCCCCTTCCGTCGTCGAATTCATGTGGACCCCCACCGCGCGACCCATCGGGTCGCGATCATGGCGACGGCCACGGCACCGAGTGCCGCGAGCACCGACAGGCCGAGGTAGGCGAGGGCCGTGCCCGTCGCGCCGGTGCCGATGAGTCTACGAATCTCGAGGCTATAGGTGGAGAAAGTCGTGAAGCCCCCCAGCACACCGATTCCCAGGAAGGGCCGCACCAGTTTCGGGGCTTCCCACAGTTCGGTGACCACGACCATCAGCACCCCGATCGCGAAGCAGCCGAGCACATTCACCGTCAATGTCGACCACGGGAACCGGCCGGGTTGGACCGGCCACCAGTGCCCGACGCCGAAACGGGCGGTGGCGCCGAGTCCGCCACCCACCGAGATCGCCGCGAGGACGGCCGGATCGAGCGCCGGGGGTCGCGATGCCATGCGTTCGCCTCCCGTTGGCCGATCCGTGTGGTGGTCGTCGTTCATCGTATCGAGACCCACCGACACCCGGGCGAGCGGTGCGCTCAGCGGCAAACTCCCAGCAGCCTCGACGGACGAACGACGATGGCCCGAACCGAGTGTCGGTTCGGGCCATCGTCGGCGCGGGTGTACCGGGTCAGTGCGCGAGCACCGGCTCACCTTCGGCCGGGGCGGGCACGGTATTCGGCATGATCGCCGCGATCACGATCGCGCCGAGCACGAAAGTGGCCGTCGCCCACCAGAAGCTGGTGGTGTAGCTCTCGATCGCGCCCTGGGCCACCGTGAGCGGACCGGGCTGATGCGACGACACATAGTCGGTCATCGCCGAGGCCGCGATGGTGCTGAGCAGCGCGGTGCCGATGGAGCCGCCGACCTGCTGGCTGGTGTTGACCATCGCCGAGGCGACGCCGGCGTCCTCGTGCTGCACACCCGCCGTCGCGCCCTGGAACGCGACCGACATCGCACCACCGAGGCCGAGGCCGAGCAGTACCAGCGCGGGCAGGATGTGGGTGACGTAACCCGAGTCCAGACCGATCCGGGTGAGCCACAGCATGCCCGAGGCGGCGATCAGGAAGCCACCACTGATGACGATCTTCGGGCCGACCCTAGGCAGCAGCAGCGACGGCGCGGTGGTCGAGGAGACCACCATGCCCGCCACCATCGGCAGGAAGGCCAGACCGGTGACGATCGGCGTGTACGCCAGGGTGAGCTGCATGTAGAAGGTGAGGAACAGGAAGATCGCGAACATCCCGATGCCCATGACGAACACGGTCAGGTAGGACGCGCCACGGGTACGGTCGGCGACGATGCGCAACGGCAGCAACGGGTGCGCCACCTTGGTCTCGATCCAGACGAAGGCCGCGAGCAGCACGGCGCCACCGAGGAGGAAGGCCAGTGTGGTCGGGTCGCTCCAGCCGTTGGACTCGGCGTGCGAGAAGCCGTACACGATGCCGAACAGCGCGGCGGTGACGGTGACGGTGCCGTACCAGTCCAGCTTGGGACGCGAGGTCGACGTGTGCTTGGCCAGCAACAGCACCGCGCCGACGAGTGCCACGGCGGCGAAGATCAGGTTGACATACATCGCCCAGCGCCACGACGCCCATTCGGTGAGCACGCCACCGAGCAGCAGGCCGATGGCACCACCCGCGCCTGCGACGGCACCGAAGATGCCGAACGCCTTGGACCGCTCCCCCGGTTCGGTGAAGGTGACCGTGAGCAGGGAGAGCGCGGCGGGCGCGAGCAACGCGCCGAAGACACCCTGGCCGACGCGGGCCGCGACGAGCATCTCGAAGCTGGAGGCCGCGCCGCCGATGGCCGAGGCCACCGCGAAGCCGACCAGGCCGACGATGAAGGTGTTGCGGCGACCGAACAGATCGCTGAGCCTGCCGCCGAGCAGCAGGAGGCTGCCGAAGGCGAGGGCGTAGCCGGTGATGACCCATTGCCGGTCACCATCGCCGAAGCCGAGGTCGGCCTGGGCCGCGGGCAGGGCGATATTGACGATCGTCGCATCGAGCACGACCATCAGCTGGGCGATACCGAGTACGGCAAGCACCCACCAGCGCAGGGCGTGCGAGCCGCGGCGACCGGTGTCCGCGGGGCTCTGCGGCCCCTTGTCGAGTGTGGTGGTCATAACTCCCCTAGTAGGTCTGCGGATGGTTTCAGGTGGCATAATCGGAGACACCGCCTCCGCTTCAAACGAAGCTACCAGAGTAACGGAGAAACAACCTCCACTTAATCCCCGGATTGATAGGATGTACTTGTGAATCACGCCACGACGACTGCCACACCACCCCGCAGATTGCGCGCCGACGCCGCGCGCAATCAGCAACGCATCGTCGCGGCCGCCCGTGAGCTATTCGCCGACCACGGTCTCGAGATCACCCTCGACGACGTCGCCGAACGCGCGGGAGTCGGCGTCGGCACGGTATACCGGCGCTTCGCGAACAAGAAGGAACTGATCGCCGAGGTCTTCGATCAGCACGTCAAGGACTTCGCCGACGCGGCCGACGCGGCCATGAGCAACCCGGATGCCTGGCTCGCGCTCGTCGAGTTCTTCGAGAGCGCGTGCAAACACCTGGCGACCAACCGCGGCTTCGGCGAGGTCATGCTCGAACTCGAGGAAGATCCGGCCCGTTTCGCCGAGTTGCGCGACCGAATCCAACCGGCGGTCGGGGGCATCATCGATCGGGCGCGCGCGGCGGGCGCGCTGGACCCCGATATCGCGACCACCGACTTCTTCGCGCTGATCCACATGGTCAATTCCCTGGCGGAGTTCGCCGGGCCGATCAATTCCGAAGTGTGGCAACGGTATATGGCTATCGCCCTCAACGGCGTGCGCACCGACGCGGTACCGCGCAGGCCACTACTGGTGGCGCCGATGACCAACGAGGAAGTCGAGCGGGCCAAGTCCGCCAGCTGCCTCGGGCGCCGTCGCTGAGCCCGAACCTCCCCGGCAAGTAGCGCGCGTCACAGTGCGTCCTCTACTGTTGGACACATGACCAAGAGCACCTGGGTGAACTGGGCAGGCCAGCAGCGCTGCACACCCGCCGTCGTCGCCGCACCGCGTGACGTCGAGGAACTGGCCGCGATCGTGACCGAATCGGCCGCCGCGGGGCGAACCGTGCGCGTTGCCGGGTCGGGGCACTCGTTCACCGATGCCGTGCTCACCGACGGCACCCTGATCGATCTCAGCGGTCTGGACCAGGTGCTCGACGTCGACTCCGCCACCGGACGCGTGCGGGTGGAGGCCGGTATCTCGCTGCACGCGGCGAGCCCGCTGCTGCACGCGCACGGCCTGGCCTTCCCCAATCTGGGCGACATCGATACCCAGAGCCTCGCGGGCGCGACCGCGACCGCCACCCACGGCACCGGCTCCCGGTTGCGCAATATCTCGGCGGCACTGCACTCGGTGGAGGTGCTGCGCGCGGATGGCAGCCGGGTGGAGCTCAACGAGCAGACCGATGCCGACGGCTGGAAGGCGGCGCGGGTCAGCGTCGGCGCGCTCGGCGTCGTCACCGCCGCGACCCTGCAACTCGAGCCGTCGTTCGTGCTGGAGTGCGTCGAGCGGCCGGTGCCACTGGACGAGGTCCTGGCCGGGATCGACGAATTGGCTGATGGCAGCGATCATTTCGAGTTCTTCGCCTTCGCGCACAGCGGTACGGCGATGACCAAGGCGATCAATCGCGTCGAGGCGCCCGAGCGACCACGCGGCAAGCTGGGCGAATGGCTCAGCGACATCGTGCTCGCCAACTACTGCTATGACGGTATGTGCCGGGTGGGTCGGCGAATTCCCGCCGCCATCCCCATGATCCACCGCACGGCCACCCTGGTGGGCAGCAACAACAGGCAGGTCGACCGTTCCTATCGGGTGTTCTCCACCCCGCGTCTGGTGAAGTTCAACGAGATGGAATACGCGATCCCGCGTGCGCACGCGGCCGACGCGATTCGCGAAATCCTGGAATTGACAAGGCGATTCGACACACCGATGCCGATCGAAGTGCGCTGGGTCGCACCCGATGACGCCTTCCTCTCACCCGCGAACGGGCGCGAGACCTGCTACATCGCGGTACATCAGTACCAGGGCATGAAGTGGGAGCAGTACTTTCGCGCGTGCGAGGCGGTGTTCAACACCTACGACGGCAGGCCGCACTGGGGCAAACGCCATTTCCAGACCGCCGAGACGCTGCGCTCGCGCTACCCGGACTGGGACCGTTTCACCGCGGTGCGCCGCCGCTTCGATCCCACCGGAGTGTTCGCCAACGACTACGTGCATCGGGTGCTCGGCGCGCTCGACTGAGGTCGTGGGCGGACAGCGGTGTCGCCGGATCGCCCGCACCGTTCCCCGCCGCCGCGTGCTGATGGAATGATGGTGGGCGATATCCGAAGCGCCACAAGCACTTCGCCCCTGCGCCGAAAGGGCGACCATGGCCCACACTCCCAGCGTGTTGTTCGTCTGCGTCCACAACGCGGGCCGATCGCAGATGGCGGCGGGTCTCCTACGCGCCATGGCCGGCGACCGGATCGAGGTGCGCACCGCGGGCAGTGAACCGGCCGCCGAACTGATTCCCGCCGTGGTGGTGGCCATGGCCGAGATCGGGATCGATATCGCGGGCCGACGGCCGGCACCGCTCACCGACGATGTCGTCGGGCTCTCGGATGTGGTGGTCACGATGGGATGCGGCGAGGTGTGTCCGTACTTTCCCGGAATCAGCTATCGCGACTGGGTGCTGTCGGATCCGGCCGGGCAGCCCATCGAGGTGGTGCGCGGCATTCGCGACCACCTGCGGATCCTGATCGGCAATCTGATCGCCGAACTGCTGCCGGTGCCCGCCCGCTGACACGTCCGATTCGTTCAAGACGCGCCCGCGGTCGGGTGTTTACGCTGCGACTATGACTCCACAGCTCGATGTCGTATCCGTTGTCGTTTCCGATATGGCCGCCTCGGTGGCCTTCTACCGCAGGCTGGGACTGGTCTTTCCGGACGGTGCCGAAGCCGAGCCGCATGCCGAGGCCGTGATCGGCGGTGGTCTCCGGCTGGCGCTGGACACCGAGGCGACGATCGCCTCCTTCACGCCGGGCTGGCAACCACCGACCGGACCGGGCCGCAGCAGTCTCGCGTTCCGGTGCGCCGATCCGGCCGAGGTCGACAAGCTCTACGCCGAACTCGTCGACGCCGGCTATCACGGCGAACTCCCACCGTGGGATGCCTTCTGGGGTCAGCGTTACGCCTCGCTCGCCGACCCCGACGGGCACGGAATCGACCTCTACGCGCCGTTGCCCGCCGAATAGGACGACCAGTCGTGCGGGTCGCGCTGACGCTGCTGATAGCGGCCGAGCATCGCGCGGACCTCGTCGCTCACCGGGGGTTCGCCGGTGAGCCTGGTCCACAGGTGCGCGTCGTGCTCGGTGAGCGTCACCGGTCCCGTCGCGGCGACGTCGACCACGAAGGTGAACTGCCTGGTGCGGGCGCCCGCACCGGTCAGGTAATCGAAATCGCCGAGATAGTCGTCGACTCCGGTGACCCGCAGCCCGGTTTCCTCCGCGACTTCGCGGGCCAGTGCTTCGCCGAGTGCCTCACCCGGCTCGACGACGCCGCTGGGCAATTCCCACCGGCCCCCCAGGAAATCGGATCGTCGGCGACGCAGGATGAGCACGCGATGATGGCGGACGATGACCGCTCCGACGACAAGCCGACGGATTTCGTCTCGTTCTGCTTCGATGCGGAGCGTGGCGTACACGGATTCGTCGATCATCAGGTCACATCCTCTCGTCGGTGGTTAGGGCTGGCCTGAGCACTTGCGACGGGGCGTGCACCACTGAGCCTAATCCTTCCGTCACGCTGTGCCGAATGAGACTTTCCGGGCGGCGAGACGCCCGATCAGCGGTTTCGCAGCGTGCCCACCGTGCACCCCGCCAGGTCACGGACTTCCCTGGACAGGTGTGCCTGATCGGCGAAGCCGGTCACGGCGGCGGTTTGCGCGGCCGGAATTCCGGCGCGAAGCGCGACGAGCGCACGCTGGAAACGCAGAATACGGGCCAACATCTTGGGTCCGTACCCGAAGGCGAACAGACAGTGCCGGTGCAGCGCCCTGGCCGACATACTCGTGTGAGCGGCGGTCTCGGCGACCGTCGCACCCGCTGAGAGTGCATCGGCGACGGCGGTGAGCGCGGGATCGACAGGGCCGTTTTCGGCGGCAAATCGTAATGCGACCGCTTCCAGCGCCGCAACGCGGTCGGGCGCGTTGTCGATGCCGTCGACGAGCTCACGGGCAACCCGCGACGGTGCGATCTGCGCCAGATCGACGCGCCGGTTCAGCAGTTCCACCGCCGGAATCCCGAGCAACGTGGGTGCGGTGCCCGGCGCGAACCTGACACCGACGAACTCCCTCGCCCGCGCGGCGGGCGCGAGGAACGCGCGACTGTCCGGACCCGCCACCATCAGCGTGCCCTCGGTCCAGATCAGGTCCATGCAACCGTCGGGCAACACTGTGACAGGACCGGCGACGGCGGGCATGGTCCGCGACCAGACCACCGCTCGGTCCAGCCGCGACGCGCGTTCCCGGTATTCCGCCACCCGTCGACGGTAACCCCACCCACCGACAGGTGGTCGGCGCACCGTGATCACCCGGTCCGTAAGATCTGACGGCACGACGTTCGGCTCGGCGGAGGGGTGCCAATGCAACCGACAGCATCAGTGCGGGGTGGACGACCGCGGGTGGCGGGATTTCCCGGTGCCGATATCGATATCGAACCGGATGTGTGGTCGGGGGCGCACGTCGACGACGACCGGATCAGGGCGTTGGCGGTCGGTGCGTACTACGGGCGCAGCTGGGGTGCGCAATGCGATGGCGTCGCGTTCCTGCCCGAGGAGCCCGACAGCGCGTCGACCCGGCGCGAGACCGCGATCGATGGCCTGCACGAGTCGTGGGGCGTGGACAACGCCGAGGACGCGCACGACACCGTGCGCCGGTTGCTGGCCGGAATGCACGCGCCGCTGTTCGAGCTCGTCCATCCGCTCGCCGTCACGGCCGCGACCGATACCGGCCGGGTCGACCGGTCGGGAGTGGCCGACGAGCATCGCGAATTCCTGCACACCCTGTCGGGTTTCCGTGGCTATCGCGGGCCCGCCGGGATCGATCGCGACTACGACGCCTGGCTACAGGCCATCAAGCTCGGCATCACCGACAGCCTGCCGACCCCGCTCCAGATCGATGCCACCGCATGGGATCTGGCGCGGCTGGTGTTCATCGCCAGGGCCGCGCACACGGCGGGATATCTGACCGAGGACCAGGCGTGGGAGCACATGCTGACCGGACTGGATCGGGCGCGTCAGCACTATCGCAACTGGCGTCAATTCGGCGACGGATTCCTCACGGGGGCGATCTTCTGGGCGGCCACACAGGATCTGTCCGCCGCGAAAAGCCAAGTGGCCGAACGCAGACGGATGATCGCGGGGCTGCACCTTCGCCCGTCGAGTCCGTGGCGACGGGTGTCGCTGCACGCGGGTGCGCCGGTGTTCAGCCCGGCATCGTCAGCATGATGCCGACGGCTTGACGACGGAACGGATCGTCGTCGACCATGCCCAGTTTGCGGCGTTCCACCAGCAGTTGCCATTCGCCGAAGAGATCGGCCGAGCAGGGCATCGACTGGGCGATGGATCCGTCGACATGCTCGATCTCGCAGGCCAGGCGCACGGCCTCGGTGACACGGGTGAAGTCGCCGGGTTCCCAGTCGACGAAATCGAGATCGGTGCCCGCTCCCGAGACCCGCAGGGTCGCGACCTGCCCGGGAGCCGTGCGCACCTGCGCGCCGGTGAGAACCGAGACCGGGAATTCGTAGACCGCCCACGCGGACACGAACAGCAGGCGCAGGGTGGTGATCGCGACCAGACCCGGTGCGCCCTCGTGACCGGCCTGGGCCAGTTCGAGGACGTACTCGTCGGAACGAGCGCAACCGTGCAGGACGTCGATCTCGCGTAAGGAGTTGCCCGCGTGGCGCATGCGGCGTGCCGCCGCCGTGACATCGGGACGGTGTCGACCGTTCGACCCCTGCACCGATTGCGGTGGAACGAGATTCGGGCGTGGCGGGAACACCCGGCGCAAGCTGACCAGGTCGCGTTCGACCGCCCTGACCAGCGTCTGCGCCTGTTCGCGCAAGCCGGTCTCGAGATACACCGGCACCGGATGACGATCCGTCGGCGCCCCGTTGACCACGAACTGGGCGGACCGGAAGAACAGCAGCAACGCCATCTGCGCGTCGTCGGTGGTCGCCAGCGCGATTCTGGCCAGCTCGGCCACCCCCACATCGAGCGCGATCTCGTGGTCGGCGCGCAGCGGCGTCGTCACCAACCGCCCGCCCGCGTACCGGACCGCGACTCGCGCACCCCATATTTCGATCAAAGCCACGTCCCTCCTGGCCTGCCCCGCATCGGTGGATCTTACCGAGGGTCCCTCGCGAGCCCGGCGATGGTCCTGCCGATGGTGTTCGAAGGTGTGCCGAGGTGGCAGGCTGTACCCATGCCCGATGACCAGGAAGTCCGCGCCGAACAGTCCACTGACGCGATCGAAACGCAGGAAGAAGCGACGAAGCGGAAGTTCCGTGAGGCGCTGGAACGCAAGAACGGCCACTCCGCCGTGGGTGGGGCCGCCCAGAATTCCGCCAAAGTGCGTGGGACGCATGCGCAGGCGGGCGGGAAGCGCACCTTCCGCCGTCGCGCCGGCGGATAGTCTCGCGCCGAGGTCGGTCACTGCGCGGCGGCACTTCGGCAATCATGCTGCGCCGCCGGGCTTTTCGGGCCGCAACTACTGCAAGCGGGACGTGTCGGCGTCCGCTTCGGTGCGAACGGAGTCCTCGAAGCCTGCGCCGCTGTCGGCTTCGCTGAAGACCAGCCAGCATCCCCGGATGGCACCGAGCAGATCCTCGAGCAGATCGATCGCGGGGCGCGTGGGGTCGAGGCGGCAGATGCGGTAACCGTCGGTCCAGGCTGCGAGGTCGTCGTCCTCGGTGTCGCGTTCCTCGATTTCCTGTGCGGCTTCGATGATTCCGTCCAGGTCGCGAACCTTGCCCTCGGAGACGGCGATCGCATCGGCGATCAGGTCGACCACCACCTCGGTGGGCGTCTCACCCGCGCCGAGCCGTTCCAGGACCACAGTCGGCGTTTCGACCTGTAGTGCTTCGATGTCGTCCGCCTCGGCTACCACGTCCACCGGCTCGAGGTTGGCGACCTCGCCCGCCACCGTCGCCGCGGCCCGCAGCCAGTGCGCGGCGGCGACCGAGGCGGCGGCGGGATCCAGCTCGGTGAACAGGTCGATCGTGCCCAACGGATTGGCGCGGAGCAGGCTGTCCGCCGCGTGCACCTGCACCGGGGAGATCTCCGGGCGGGTGAGTTCGACGGCCTGTCTGGCTCGACCCGCCAGATCACCCAGTTCCGCGGCCGTGATCGCCGCCTGCTCGGTGAGGACCTCGTTCACCACCCGATCCACCAGGCCCGCGTCACCGATCGCGTGGAGCACGCGACCCACATAGTGCGCGGATTCCTCGATGGGGCTGTAGAAGACCAGCATGCACCCGTCGTCGTCGGGCAGGTTGGGCGTGCGCAACGCGGCTTCGACCTTCGCGAAGCGATTACGCTCCTCCGCCCGCCGCCACGCCTCCCCGTTCACGACGTCGGGATCGCCCGCGGCGGTCGCCGGATGGGTGTAGGTCCGCCACTGGAACCGCGCCAGACTCGCCAACGCCGCCGCCAACTCCACCCCGTGCTCGGCGCCCGGCACCTCGGCGATGGTCTCGGCGACATCACCGCGACCGGTCCCCCAGGTGGCGACCAGCGTTCCCGCCCCCGAGTCGTATGCATACCGCGTCATTCGCTCAGTTCTACGTGGCCCATCCGCACCACCCGTCACCAGGGTCTACCGGATCAACGCGCGGACCGTGCCGTCGACGGCGAGTCAGGCCACCGAGCCACGAAAAAGCCCCCCACCTGTGGGTCAGGTGAGGGGCCTCGAGTGGAGCTGCCGGGAATCGAACCCGGGTCCTCCGCCGCGTCTTCAGGGCTTCTCCGTGTGCAGTTCGCTGTGTCTCTACTCGGATCTCCAGGTCTCGCGAACAAGCTCGGATGACGATCCCAGTCGCTGTTGGATGTCCCATCCGACTCCGCGACCGAGCCGAACGGTAATTCCCTCTAGCTGATGCCAGTACCCGGGTCGAGGGACGAACCCGGACTGACAGAGACGACCTGGCTACTTAGGCAGCGAGGGCGTACTCGCGCTGATTGGAATCGGCGCTTAATTGGTTGCAGCGACGCTTACGGTGGTCTCTTGCCTGCACCGACACGCTTCCCCTGAATCAACGTACGCAGTCGAAACCGTTCAGCCCCGTACGTGCCCGCACCGTGCGGGCTAGTCATATTAACACCGGCGCGGAGCCGGATCATCCCAATATCTCTGCCAGCTCGCGGTGTCGCTGAAGTGATCTTGCAGCGAACCATGCCAGATGGCCTCGGCGAATCCGGGTGGGACCGCCGGTAGTGACATGTACTGTTCTCGTTCGGCCGCCCCGGAACCGTGAAATGTTCAGGGCGACTGGAGCGAGGAGTTATCTCATGGCATACACCGGTCAGCGTGGACTGCGCCGATTCGCGGCTATTCCGGCTGTCGCGAGCCTCGTGCTGGCCGCGGCCTGCTCGTCGGGCGACTCCATCGCCGCGCAGGGCGTCACCAGCACCCCCTGCCCCGGTTCGGCGCACACCGATCGCGGCTGCATCTACCTCGGGGTGCTCTCCGATCTCGAGAACGGGCCGTTCACCCCGCTCGGTGCCTCGATGAACGACGGTCAGGTGGCGTTCTGGAAGCAGGTGAACGCGGCGGGCGGCATCGGCGGCTACGACATCGACATCAGCACCTATACCCGCAACACCTCCTACGACCCGCGCACCCATCGCATCGCGTATGAGGAGATCGCGCCGAACGTGCTGGCGTTGTCGATGAGTTTCGGGACCGCGCAGACCGTCGCGATGCTGAATCAGATGGACGCCGACGACATGATGAGCACGGCGGCCACCCTGTGGTCGGGCTGGAATTACCGCAGTGCGGATCGCAATCTGGTGCTCAGCGGCGGCTACTCCTACTGCACCGAAGCGGTGACCGGGCTCGACTGGTTCGCCGAAACCCACTACACGCCACGCAATATCGCCGTGGTGGCCTATCGCGGCAACTACGGCGGCGACTACGCCAGCGGCGCGCTGAAGTGGGCGCTGGCCAACGACGCCACCATCGCCGACCGCATCGACACCGGACCCAATGCCGAGGTCGGCAACCAGGACGGCCCGGTGGCGGAGATCCTGGCGGCCGCACCGGACCTGGTGATGCTGGCCACCGGGCCGGCCGAGACCGCCGAGATCGTGGGCAAGCTCGTGAAATCGGGCTACACCGGCCGGTTCCTCGGCTCGATACCCACCTGGAACGCGGCCCTGCTGAAATCGGCTGCCGCGCCGGCGCTGACCGCGCTCTACAACTACACGACCCCGGTCGACAGTTGGGGAGGCGACAGCATGGGCGCCAAGCACGCCCGCGACGCGATCAGCGGCGAACCGGCCAACTTCGGCTATTCGCTGGGCTGGGCGATCACCTATCCGCTCAAAGCCCTGCTCACCACGGCGGCGGCGAACGGCGAACTCACCCGAGCCGGCCTGCGCCGCAGCGTGGGCGCGATGAAACCCGACGGTGAGGGCATGGTCGTGATCCACCCGGCGGGTGCGGCCGAGCCGGATCTGAAGTCGGAGTGGTCGGTGGTGTTCGAACCGGATGCGGGAGCGCCGATGGGCGCACGACCGGTGAGCGTCGGTTACCAGGGCGCGACGTTGGGTCGATTGAACCTGCACGAGCCCTGCACCCGGTTGTAGCGGAGGTCAGCTCGCCGCGATCATGGCGACCGCCGTGAGCGCGAGCCCCATGCCGACCTTCTGGGTGGCGCTGACGCGTTCGCCGAGCAGGACCATCGCCAGCAGCACGGTCGCCGCCGGATACAGCGAGCCGATCACGCTCACCACCGACAGCATCGCGCCGTGGAAGGCGTAGAGCAGCGCGGCATTGGCGATCACATCGAGCACCCCGACCGCCAGCGCCAGGCGCAGCGGTTCACCGTGCAGACCTCGGAATTCACCGGCGGCCAGCGCCGATGTCCACACGACCGCGGTCGCCGCGACACGTTGAGCGAGCAGCGGCCACAGGCCGGCGCTCGCGCTGGTCTCGTGCAGGAAGTAGAACGCGAAACCGAAGGCGGCGCCCGATCCGATCGTGAGCAGCGCCACCCGGCGGGTGAAACGCAGTTTCCGGCCGCCGGTGATCTCCTCGGTGGTCTCGTCGGGCGCCTCCCGGCTCACGAGCACCACCGCCGCCAAGGCCACCGCGATGCCCGCGACCGCGATCGGGCCAGGCCGTTCACCGAGCAAGAAACCGGCGATCACCGGGATGCCCGCGACCAGTACCGCGGTCACCGGCGACACCACCGACATGGGTCCATCGGCGAGCGCGGCGTAGAACCACCACACCGCCAGGCCGCTGGCCACACCGGCGGCCAGGCCCCACATCACCGACGCGGTGTCGGCATGCCCGCCCACCAACGGCGCGATCAACAGCACCAGCAGCACCGAGAACGGGTACGACACCACCACCACACGCAGCGCCGTCACCCGACGCGCGGCGATCCCGCCGAAGAAGTCGCTGACTCCGTAGCCCGCCGCCGCGACGAGGGCGAGCACTACGGAGATCAACGCATGCCTTTGACCCGCCGACCTACCTCACGAGTGACCTCACGCTCGGCCTGCCGACGGGCAAGATCCTGGCGCTTGTCGTAGTCCTGCTTGCCCTTGGCGAGGGCGAGTTCCACCTTCACCTTGCCGTCGGAGAAGTACATCGACAGCGGCACCAGCGTCTGGTTGCCCTCGCGCGACTTGCCGACCAGGTGCTCGATCTCGCGCTTGTGCAGCAGCAGCTTGCGGGTGCGGCGCGGCGAATGATTGGTCCAGGTGCCGTGGCTGAACTCCGGGATGTGCAGCCCACGCAGCCAGACCTCGCCGTGGTCGACCGTCGCGAAAGCGTCGACCAGCGAGGCCTTGCCCTCACGCAGGCTCTTCACCTCGGTGCCGACCAACGCGATCCCCGCCTCATAGGTATCGAGGATCGTGTAGTTGTGCCGGGCCTTGCGGTTGGTCGCGATGACCTTCCGGCCTTTCTCCTTCATAACGGTCAACTGTAAGTGACGGCGCCAGCGCTTTATTCCATGGCTGACTCAGACCCTGGCGGCCGCCCTGGCCAGCGCTCGGTCGCGCTGTTCCTCGAAACGCGCCGCCTTGGCCTCGAGGTCGAGCAGGTAGGCGTGCAGCTCGGCGCGGGCGATTTCGCCCTCGGGACCGAAATCGGTGCGCTCGAAGACTCGCCAGATTCGCAGGGTCGGGCGCAGGACCACATCGAGGTGCTGGCGTAGGTCGTAGACGCCGTGCTTGGCGAGCAGGACCGCGTTGCGACGGAAGTTGGGCTGGTTGAGGCCGGGCATCTGGAAACGCAGGATCACGTCGGTGATGGCCCGCATGGCCTCGTCGGGGGTCAGATCGAGGGCGGCCGCGCAGAGCTTGCGGTAGAAGACCATGTGCAGGTTCTCGTCGGCGGCGATCCGGGCCAGCATGCGATCGGCGACCGAGTCGTTACACAGGGCGCCGGTGTTGCGGTGGCTGATGCGGGTCGCCAGCTCCTGCAACGTGACGTAGGCGACGCCCTTGAGGAACTGCGAACCCTTCTCCGGCTTGGCGATGCCCGCGGTCATGTGCGACATCCTGGCCTCTTCGAGCGCGACCGGGTCGACGGCGCGGGTCACCACGAGGTAGTCGCGCAAGACGATGCCGTGGCGGTTCTCCTCGGCGGTCCACCGGCCCACCCAGGTGCCCCACGCGTTGTCGAAGCCGAAGGTGTCGGCGAGTTCGCGATGGTAGGAGGGCAGGTTGTCTTCGGTGAGCAGATTGGTGATCATCGCCGCCTTGGCGACCTCGCTCAACCGCGACTGTTCGGGATCCCAGTCGTCGCCGCCCATGGCCGCGAAATTGCGGCCCTCGTCCCACGGCACGTAGTCGTGGGGGTGCCACATCTTGGCCTTGGACAGGTGGTCGTTGAGGTTGGCTTCGGCCGTCGGCTCGAGCTCGGCGAGGATGTCGCTGTCGGACAGGTGGAGCGTCATGAGTCGACGTTACGAGGCCGAGGGTGGGTTTTCGGGGTTATTCCCGAGAATTCCGCGAGTACTCATCACGACTATCGACCTGCGACGATGATCGGTCACAGCGTCACCGGACGGGTGCGGCGCACCCATCATCGGACCGAGGGCACGGGGCCGAAACGGCCGAGGTACAGCGGCACCGAATCCCACTGGGTGCGGTCGGGAGTGAGGTCGCCCACGACCGATACACCCGCATCGGCGAAGGCTCCTCTGGCTCGGGCGATGTGGTCCTCCGAGGTGACGAGAACGACCGAGCGCAAACCCTTTTCGACGAGCATCGCCGCGGTGTTGCGGGCGTTGGCCACCGTCGAGTCGGCCTCGGATTCGCGCAGGATCCGGCGCTCGTCGACGCCCGCGTCGACCAGCCAGCCCGCCATGGCGTCGGCTTCGGACCGGCCGGCTCGCGGGTTGCCGCCGGTGACGATGATCGGCGACCACGGCGCGAAGACGGCCTGGGCCAGGCCCGCGCGCAGTCGTCGGACCAGTTCGTCGCGCATCGTGCCCTCCGGTGTCAGGCCGTAGCCGAGCACCACCACCGCGGTGTCCGGGCCGTAGATGCCGGGCAAGCTCGGCGTGCCGAGTATCGACGCGAGGTCGAGACCGGGTGGGGCCGTGAGGTCGGCACCGGCGGGCGCCGGCACGCAGGCCAATCCCGTGACAGCGATCGCCGCGCACACCACGCGCTTACCCCAAGTCCACCGCATCATCGCCGTCGCCTCCTCGAACTCGGGCCGATCTCCGTGATCGATCCCGCTCGGTAACGGTGCGCCGGGTCGAGGGCCGCCGGTATCGCTTCGACCTGCGGTTACGACAACTCACATGCGTATGTCGGCGAATGCTGGTGCGGGCCATCGCAAAATTTCCGGAGTGGGCGGTCATCGCCACATCGGTCGAGCGGTCGTTGCGTGGGAGCAAGCCGACAGTGGTTCGGGTGGAGCTGGTTTGCGCGGTGACATAGGCGACCGTATGGTTTCGCCCAGGCGGGAGGGTGTCGTGAACAACCCAGATACTCAGTGCTGGAATGGATTTCGCGATCCAGCCGGTTCTCGCTCGCCAGGCTCTCGTCATCGCACCAGCCGGTGCGTGGCGTCGCCGACTCTGTAGCAGACCCGATTCGATCTGGAGTTATTCAGTGTCCTTCCGCAGCACCATCCGTACCGCGATGACCAGTGCCGTCCTCATGTCCGCAGTGATCGTGGGCGCGGCCGCACCTGCCACCGCTGACGTCGCACCTGTCCAGGCAGAGTCCTCCACCCCCGACACCGGCTCGGCGACCGGTAGCGCGACCGCGTTGCTGGACATCATCACCTGCCCCTTTGTCAGGACGAAGTGCTGACCGCTGCGCGACGCTCAGCACCGATCGGGCGGCGTGGACAGAACTGCCGTCAGCCCGGGCTCAGGACGAGGTAGAGAACCAGGGCGGCGGTGAAGATGGCGATCAGCGCGAGGGTCGACCATCGTGGCCTGCCGAGGTGGATCACACCGTGGTGGACGCCGAGAAGGCCGGGCGCGACGACCGGGTCGATATGGCGGTGCGGCATCGGGGGTGTCGGGGCATCGGCTCCCGCACTCGGGCCGCTACCCGACGAATCGACTTCCGAGCCTTCACCGTCCGCCATGATTCGACAGTAACCCGGAGTCGTCGGATTCGGAGCGGGTTCCTCTCCGCCGCGCGTGTACACCCTGATGGGCGTGGGCGCGCGGCGGATGCCGACCGCTATTGCTCGCCGAGGGTGGTCAGCACCCCCTCGCCGTAGCGGGCCAATTTGTTCTCGCCGACACCGGCCACTGTGCCCAGCGCCGCGAGGTCGGCGGGTTTGCGCGCGGCGATCTCGCGCAGGGTGGCGTCGTGGAACACCACATAGGCCGGCACGCCCTGTTCCTTCGCCGTCGCGGCACGCCAGGCCCGCAGGCGCTCGAATACGCCGACGTCGGCGGCGGGCAGCTCGACGGTCGCCTTGGCCGATTTCGCGCTGCGCGCGGGGCGGGCGGCGCGTTCGGGCTCGCGCCGCATCGGCACCTTCCTGCCCTCGAACAGCACCTCGTTGCTCTCGTCGGTGAGTGCGAGGACACCGTATTCGCCCTGCACCGCGAGCAGGCCGCCCGCGAGCAACTGCCGCACCACGCCGCGCCATTCGGTATCGCGCAGATCGGTGCCGATGCCGAACACCGAGAGCTCGTTGTGCCGATGCTGGGTGATCTTCTGGTTGGTTTTGCCGAGCAGGATGTCGACGAGATGGCCCGCGCCGAATGATTGTCCGCGTTCGCGTTTGAGCCGCAGCACCGTGGACAGCAGCTTCTGTGCGGGCACCGTGCCGTCCCAGGTCTCGGGCGGATTCAGGCACACATCGCAGTTGCCGCAGGCGCCACCGGTCTGGCCGAAGTAGTTGAGCAGCCGCGCGCGGCGGCAACCGACCGTCTCGCACAGGGCGAGCATGGCGTCCAGATGCAGTTGCAGCTGTCGGCGATGGGCCGCGTCGCCCTCGCTGGAATCGATCATCTTGCGTTGCTGAACAACATCATTGAGGCCGTAGACCATCCAGGCGGTCGAGGGCAGACCGTCGCGGCCCGCGCGGCCGGTCTCCTGGTAGTAGCCTTCGACCGATTTCGGCAGGTCCAGGTGCGCCACGAAACGCACGTCGGGTTTGTCGATGCCCATACCGAAGGCGATGGTGGCGACCACGATCAGCCCGTCCTCGCGCAGGAATCTGGACTGGTTCTCGGCACGGGTCCGGAAATCCAGGCCCGCGTGATAGGCCACCGCGCGAATGCCGTTCTCGTTGAGCATGGCCGCGGTCTTCTCCACCGAATTGCGCGAGAGGCAGTAGACGATGCCCGCGTCGCCGGGGTGCTCGGCCCGGATGAAATCGAGCAGTTGCCGATCGGCGCGGTTCTTCGATTCGATCCGGTACTGGATATTGGGCCGGTCGAAACTGGAGATGAACTGTTTCGCGGCACCGAGATCGAGCCGCTCGACGATCTCGGCGGCGGTCTTCTCGGTGGCGGTCGCGGTGAGCGCGATGCGCGGGACGTGCGGCCAGCGTTCGTGCACCAGCGACAGCGCGAGGTAGTCGGGCCGGAAGTCGTGGCCCCACTGCGACACGCAGTGCGCCTCGTCGATCGCGAACAGGGCGATCTTGCCGCGGTCGAGCAAGCGCAGCGTGGCTTCCAGCCGTAGGCGTTCCGGCGCCAGGTAGAGCAGGTCCAGATCGCCGGAGACGAACTGCGCCTCCACCATCCGCCGCTGATCCGGCGACTGGGTGGAGTTGAGGAACCCCGCCCGCACACCGAGGGCACTCAACGCGTCGACCTGGTCCTGCATCAGGGCGATCAGCGGCGAGACGACGACGCCAACACCGGCCCGAACCAGCGCGGGCACCTGGTAGCACAGGGATTTACCGCCACCGGTCGGCATCAGTACCAGCGCGTCGCCACCGCCGACGACCTGCTCGACGATGGCCGCCTGGTCGCCGCGGAAACTGTCGTAGCCGAAAACGCGGCGTAACACCTCGTCGGCGGTCTCGGCACGGTCGGGAGCCGCGACCCGACCCGAGGTGGCGGGGGCGAGGTCGTCGAAGTGGAAGTCGCCGGTGTCGGCGAAATCGTGCTCGGAGAAGTATTCGCCGTCGGACGGGTACGCGTCGTCGGGTGGGAAGTCCTCGGGCGGGAAGTCGTCGACATCGGGGGCTGTGGCGCCGGAATTGCTCACCGGGCCATCCTACGAGCGCGCGCCGGGCGCGCAGTCCGTCGACCGGAGCCGACGGCGGCCGATGCCGAAGTTGCGCACCTGTGGATAACTCGATTCACCCGCGCAAACGGCCGAGGACCTCGTCGTGGAGCAGACCGTTCGACGCCACGGCGTCACCGCCGTGCGGGCCGGATCGCCCGTCCAGGGAGGTGAACACGCCACCCGCCTCACGAACCAGGATGTCGAGGGCGGCCAGGTCCCACAGTGAGACCTCCGGCTCGGCGGCGATATCGACCGCACCCTCCGCGACCAGGCAGTAGTTGAAGAAGTCGCCGTAGCCGCGGACCCGCCACACCGCATCGGTGAGGTCGATGAACTTCTCGCGCAGGCCACGCTCGTGCCAGCCGGACAGACTGGAGAAGGCCAGGCTCGCCGCATCGACATCGGCGACCGCCGACACCGAGATCGGCTTGGGGGCGCCGGGGTGGACCTGCGCCCAGGCACCCGAACCGGCGGCGGCCCACCAGCGCCTGCCCAGTGCCGGCGCGCTCACGACGCCGACCACAGGGACACCGTCTTCCAGCAGCGAGATCAGGCTGGCCCAGACCGGAACGCGGCGGACGAAGTTCTTGGTGCCGTCGATCGGGTCGACCACCCACTGCCTGCCGCTGAACTCGACGTCACCGCCGAACTCCTCGCCCAGGACGGCGTCGGTGGGGCGCTCCTCGGCGAGGACGCGGCGGATCATCTGCTCGACCGCCAGATCGGCGTCCGAGACGGGGGTGAGGTCGGGCTTGGCGTCGACCTGGAGGTCGACGGCGCCGAAGCGGTCGTGTGAGATGGCGTCGGCCTGGTCGGCCAATCGCAGGGCGAGGTCCAGGTCAGCGGAGTAGGCAGCCACGGGGAAAGTGTATTTGGGCGGTGATCCGTCACGAGTTCGGGACCGGCTTCGGTGTTCAGGCGCCGTCCGTGTGGTGAGTGCGAGATAGGGGACTCGAATTCGCCGTCGATGGCGGGTTCATCGCTTTCGCGGATCCGCTGGGTCGAACTCGGCGCGGACGGCACCGCAGTGCGCATATCCTGGCAATACCAGTTGGCCACTCGAATCACGTGTGCCGTTGGTTTGTCGCTCCGGAGCGCGAATCGGGTCGAGCGCTTAGCGCGACAGCGATGATTTGCGAGGGTAACGAAATGGAAGACCTCGAGCGTGCATCACTTGCCGCGCTGTGGTGGCAGCACATCGTCTCCGATGGCGATGCGCCACTCTCAGCAGGGGAAGTAGTGCCGCAGGTACTCGCCGATTCGGTGGAAGAATTGTCGACCGGATTCGATGCCGAGCCTTTCGATGCCGCGGTCGGGGAGCGGGTCGGGGCCGCTCTGGTCGCGGCGGGCCTGGTGATGGCCGCCGCGCCCACCGCCGCGGTGCATCCGCTGCGACGCCTGGCCGAGGCTCGGCACGACCCGCAGGCCCAGCACCGCGTCTCGACCATGCTGTCGGCGGTGGTTCGCGGCCATCGGGACAAAGCGATCACTGTGCCGTCGACGATTGTGCGCGGTGACCACCCGTCCCACGCGGTGACCGAGCGATTGTTGCGGGTGGCGTTGGACAATGCGGCGGTCGCTGTCGCCATCGGGGATCTCGACGGAACCGTGCGTTACGCGAATCCGGCCCTGGGCGAATTGTTGGGTGTGCCGCCGGACGCGCTTCATACCGTGTCCGTTTTCGATTTCACCCATCCCGACGATGTGGACGACGCCAACGCGGCGTTTCTGGACGGGATCGGAGACCGGTCGGGCACCGCGCGAGTGGAATGCCGGATGGTCCGCACCGACGGTAGGATCCGGTGGGCATCGGTAGCCGTGACCTATGTGCCGGGTTCCGACGGTCACCCCGACACGTTCGTCGCGGTCGCCGAGGACGTCACGGAACGACGTCGCCTCCAGGACGAACTGCACTGGCAGTCCCGCCACGACGTCCTCACCGGATTGGCGAATCGCCGATTGCTCATGGAGCGGATAGCGAACATCGGCACGTCCGCCGGCCCTGACGCCCGGATAGGGCTGTGTTTCGCCGACATCGACCACTTCAAGCACATCAACGACCGGTACGGGCACGCCGTCGGCGACGAGGTTCTGACAGCGGTGGCTCACCGGCTACAGACCAGCGTGGTCGACGATGAGCACACCATCGCGCGGATCGGCGGCGACGAGTTCGTCGTCCTGGTCACCCCGCCGGCCGACGACGCGCGGGTCGCGGAGGTAGCCGATGCCCTGCTGTCCTCGCTGACGACGCCGATCGTCGTCGGACCGCACACTCTGCCTGTGTCCCTCAGCATCGGGGTGGTGATCGCCGATGCCTCGAGCCGACCCGCGACCACGCTGCTCGATCACGCCGACAGTGCGCTGTATCGGGCGAAGGCCGACGGCAGAGACCGGTGGGCGTTTCGGGGCGCGGGCACTGATATCGGACCCTCCGACCTGCGGTAGTGCGTCGACCGACTCCACCGGGGATCAGAGCGCCCGGATCGCCCTGTGCAGCCTGCGCAGCAGATCCTGGTCACGCGCGGGCTCCGCGGACTGATCGGGCGAGCGGTGTTCGAGCATCCGGTCGTCGATGAGATCGCTGACCAGGATCTTCGTCGAATTCAACGGCAGCCCGAGCTGTGCGGCGACCTCAGCGATCGACAACGGCGTGCGGCTGAGTTGGAGGATCCGCGCGTACTCCGGTTCGGGACGACGTGGTCGTACGCCCCCACTCACGTTCACGACGAGGGTGATGATGTCCAGTTCCGGCCGCGCGTTCCTCGACCGCCCCTGCGTGAGCGCGTAGAGGCGGACGACGGGTCCCGCCTCCGCGTCGTACCAGGACTCACGCTCGTCATCGGTCATGGCTGTCGCGAATCGACCTGATCCGCCCCGGGACGTGAACCGACGCCGAGGTGAGCCCCGACGCGCTGGACGGTCTGGTTCATCTCGTAGGCGACCATTCCCATGTCGGCGGTCTCCAGAGTCAGCAGGGCCAGGCAGGCGTTCTCACCGGCGGCTGTGATGCACAGGATCGCCTCGTCCAGTTCCACCACGGTCTGGCAGACGCCGCCGACATCGAAGTGCGCTCCCGCGCTGCGTGCGATGCCGTGCAGGGTCGAGGCCATCGCGGCGAAGCGTTCCGCGTCGGGCTGGTCCATCGCCGCACAGCGACCGAGGAGCAGTCCGTCGGTGGACAGCACGACCGCGAATCGAACACCGGGGAGTCGTTCGACGAGATCATCGAGCAACCAGTCGAGACTACGGGCTGGAGAGGTGGTCACCGGTGCCTTCTTGTCGATCGGACTCCTGGGTGGAGTGGTCTGTATCCACGCGATTGGCGCGGCCCTGTTTGGTGCCGTTCTCGATCGCCGACATCAGCGTGCGGGCTTCCTCCGCGGACCGCTGGCGCGGTGCCCGAGTCCGGGGCGGGTCCGGCACCGGTGCGGCGGCGGATTCGGTGGCGGTGCTCCGACGTCGAGGTAGAACGGGCTTGTGGGCAGTTATCGGCGCCCGGTCGGCCACCTCCGGCGCGACCGCGGCGACCGGCTGGGGCGTGACAGCGGGTCGCGGCAATTCTCGCGGGACCGCTGCGGGGACCTCCTCGGCCGGGAGCTCGGCATCGGTCGCGATCAGCGAGGTCGGGATCAGCACGATCGCCTTGACGCCGCCGTAGTCGGATTCGGTCAGCCGAACCGAGATGCCCTGTCGCTGTGACAGCTTCGCGACCACGAACAGCCCCAGGCGCGCGTCGCCCGACAGCGCGGCGACGCTGAAGTCGGGCGGCTCCGCCAGCAGCGCGTTGCGTTCGGCGAAGACCTCGCTCGACATCCCGAGTCCCTGGTCGATGATCTCGATGGCCACGCCTTTGCCGACATGGCCCGCCGAGATATTCACCCGCGACTGCGGTGGTGAGAAGGCGGTGGCGTTGTCGGTGAGCTCCGCGATCAGGTGGATCACGTCGGTCACCGCACCACCGATGATGCTCAGCTCGGGCAGTTTCCCGGTTTGGATCCTGGTGTAGTCCAGACTCTCCGCCACGGCGCCGCGCACCACGTCGATCAACGGCACCGGATTGCGCCAGCGCCTGCCCGGCTGCTCATCGCCCAGAATGAGCAGATTCTCGGCGTTGCGGCGGGTACGCGTGGCCAGGTGGTCGAGCTTGAAAAGGACATCGAGCTTGTCCGGGTCGTCTTCCTTGCGTTCGGCGACATCGAGGAGGGCGAGCTGGCGGTGCACGATGACCTGGCTGCGGTGGGCGATATTGAGGAACACCGCGTTGACCCCGGACCTGGTCTTGGATTCGGCGACCGCGGCGGTGACCGCGGAGGAGTTGGCCCGGTTGACGGCGTCGGCGATCTGGCCGAGCTCGTCGGTCCCGAAGTCCAGCGCCGTGATCTCGATATCGCTGTCGGTCGGCTTCCCCTCGGCGAGGGCGCGGATGGTCCCGGGCAGTTGCACGTCGGCGAGTACCAGCGTCTGCTCGCGCAATCGGCGCATCCGCCGGATGAGCCGGTTGCTCATCCAGAGCGCCGCCGAGAACGCCAGCAACGTGAGCAGGGTGATCGCGATCGCGCCGTAGAGCGAATCCCGCTCGCGCGCCGTTCCCGCGGCGATGGCGTTGCGGTGCGAGTCAGCACTTTGACCTCGCCACAATTCGAACAACTCCGACCGGATCTCCGTGGTGGCCGAGGTCCAATCCGCGATGCTCAGCGGAAGTACGGCGGTACTCGGCTGAGGGTTTCGCCGAGCGCTCGTGCTCGACGCCGTGCCGCTCGCGGTCTCCTCCGACGTCGAACCCGTTGTCTCGTCCGTGGCTGTCACCCCACGGCGGATGAAGGCATCGGCCATGGCGGTGAACTGTTGCCAGGCTGGGCCGGTGACGATCGTGCGGAGCTGTTCCTGTCGTTGCCCCGACAGAACGGTATTCGCGTAGGCCAGTTCGGCGCGCGCATCGCCGGTATTGCGGGCGAAATCCGCGAGCTGGGTGCTCGTGACCCGGTTGGTGAGCATCGCCGTCGTGCTGATGCTGTGTGCCTTCGACATCGCCTCGCCGGCACGGAGCATGGGGATCGCGCGCACCATGTCGACCGCGATGGCGGCATCGGGCGCGACTGTCGCGGAGATCAGACTGCCCGAGACGATCGTGTCGATGATCATGCTGAACGCGTCGAAGACCTGTTCGGGCGGCATCGCACGCGCGTCGATCCCGCCGCGCAGCATCGGCATCGAGGCGTAGAGCTGGTCGAAACCGGCCATGTCGTCGATGAGTTCGGGCCGTGTGTCACGTGAGCCCTGACCGAACGTGAGCAGGAACGCCAGCGCGCTGTCGGAATTCTTTCTCGCCGCGGTCAGCGCGCCCGACGCCGATTCATCGCCGGCCAGGACGAGTATCGACGCGGTGCGCTCGGTCTGGAACGCTTCGATCATCGCGATCGCGGGCGCTGTCGTCTGCCTCGCGAACTCTGCCCAATCCTTGGACTTGCGTCCATCTTTGATCAGGTAGCCCGCGGCCCCGAGGCCCATCCCCAACAGGGCGACGCTGGGGATGAGGACGATGATCAGCAACCTCGCACGCACACCTAACGGTTTGCGCCACCACCCGGGTTTGCCCACCGCGACCGAGGAACTCCGGGAAAACCTGCTGCCAAACACCGATGATCGAGCCTACTTCTGGACGCTATCGCCCCTATGGGATCAGCTCGCGCAACGCGAGCCGTCCCGACTGTGTTCAGCGTCACTGTAATCACGGGTAATCGAGTTACGCAACGGGTGTTCACGCTACTGACTAGTCAGTTATGCCCGCGACAAGAGTGATTGCGGTGTGACTCTAGGTCCGGTTCGGGGGCCTGTGTGATTCGTTTCAGTTGCGGCCAGTTCCGATGTGTTGCATGCTCCTTCGTCGCAAACTTTCGCGAATCTATCTGTGCGGCAATTTCTTTGGCCGAGAAGTGCGGCGAGTCATCCGGACGGTTCCGAGCCTGTCGAGATGACCCCCGGGTGGCCGCAGTCGTGTGGTCGGTCAGGACGCGATCGGGGCCGACCGGGCTGCGACCAGTGCCTTTGTCCACCAGTGCAACTGATCGAGGAGGGCCGCGGCGGCAGCTCCTGGTTCCTGCGGGTCGCGAAGCCGGCCTGCCTCGTCGAAGAGAAGGTAGTAGCGCGGGAACGAGACGTAGTTGCGGACGGTGTGCGCGTTGAGTTCGTTGAAGACCTGGCGCAGGTGCTCGATGGCCAGGAGGCCGCCGGAGCCGCCGCTGTAGCCGACGAAACCGATCGCCTTGGCATCCCACTGGGTGAAGTGCCAGTCGATGGCGGCCTTGAGGGCGGCGGGGTAGCTGCGGTTGTAGTCGGGAGTGACGATGACATAGGCGTCGGCGGCGGCCAGACGATCGGTGAGATCGCGCATGTCGGCGGGACGAACGGGGTCGGGGTCGAGCGCGGGCGGCACGGCGGGCAGGGCGGGCAGGGCGGTGTCGGCGAGGTCGATGATGTCGACGTCGAAACGGTCGTCGACCTGCTGGGCGAACCAATTCGCGACCACGGGACCGAATCGGCCTTCGCGGACGCTGCCGATGATGATCGCGAGCTTCAGTGTGGACACGATGTCCTCCTCTTCGTCGATCCGGCCCGATCGGCCGGTACGACCCAATCTCGCGGACCGCGAACATCGCAGGGAGACCACGCTGAGAGTGGTAGTGGCACGGCCACTCTGCGCGGCGCCGCGCTGGGTACCGTGGAAGAGGTGAGCGACAACGAACTCGGGCTGTTCCTGCGGACCCGCCGCGAAGCGGTCTCCCCCGCCGAGGTCGGTCTGCCCGCCGGACCACGCAGGCGCACGCCGGGTCTGCGCCGCGCGGAGGTCGCGATGCTGGCCGGGGTCAGCGTCGAATACCTGATCCGGCTCGAGCAAGGTCGTGACAGCCACCCCTCCGCTCAGGTGTTGTCCGCGCTGGCCGAGACGTTGCGACTGACTCCCCGCGAGCGGGTTCACCTGCACCAACTCAGTAAAGGGGTGTCCGGGTTCAGTTGTGGCGCCGCGGAGAACGGGCCCAATCGCACGGTGCGTCCGACGATCCTGGCGATCCTCGCCCAGCTCGAACCCGCGCCCGCCGCGATCACCAACCGCTGCACCGAGATCCTGGCCTGCACCGAGGGCTACCGGAAACTGATGGCGTCCGCGGGGCTGTTCGAGCAGGGTGAGCCGGCCAATGTGGCCCGATTCGTGTTCACCCATCCCGGCGCGCGCGAGCTGTACCCGGAGTGGGACGTGGCGGCGGACAAGTTGGTCGCTTCGTTGAAGCAGGGTCCGTTTCGCGCCGATCCGATGGTGGCCGCCCTGGTCGACGAGCTCACCGTCACCGCGGGCAGCGCCTTCACCGATCGCCTCACGAGCCTGCCAGGGCTACCGCCGTCGGGCGGTATCGACCGGATCGGCCATCCCGAGGCGGGCACCCTGCGGCTGGCCTACGAATCACTGGATCTGTCCATCGACGACGACCAGTCGCTCTACGTCCTGCTCCCCGCGGACGAGGCCAGCGCCGGCGCGCTGGACCAGCTGGTCGGACGCCGCCCGGGTGGGCTGCGGTCCATCGCAAGCTGAGGCGAATACGTGCGGTGTCGGAGGGGACCGGTAGCCTAGGTCATCGTGCATCCTGACGTTATCGCCGACCTCGCAGAACTCGACACCACGCTCAAGACGGTCGAGTCGGTTCTCGATGTCGAGGAGCTGCGCCGCCGCATCGACGAACTCGAGCACCAGGCCGCCGATCCCGAGCTGTGGAACAACCAGGAGCACGCCCAGCAGGTCACCAGTGAGCTGTCGCACGCGCAGAGCGAATTGCGCCGGGTCGAGGACCTGCGCCAGCGGCTCGAGGACCTACCGGTGCTCTACGAGCTGGCCGAGGCCGAGGAGGACGCGGCGGCCGCGGAAGCCACCGCCGACGCCGATGCCGAGCGCGCCGCACTGCGCGTCGATGTCGAGGCGATGGAAGTGCGCACCCTACTCTCGGGCGAGTACGACAAGCGTGACGCGCTGGTCAACATCCGTTCCGGGGCCGGCGGCGTCGATGCCGCCGACTGGGCGATGATGCTGATGCGCATGTACATCCGCTGGGCCGAGCGGCACAAGTTCCCCGTCGAGGTCTACGACACCTCCTACGCCGAAGAGGCGGGCCTCAAGAGCGCCACCTTCGCGGTGAAGGCGCCCTACGCCTACGGCACGCTGTCGGTGGAGATGGGCACGCACCGCCTGGTCCGGATCAGCCCGTTCGACAACCAGGGCCGACGTCAGACCTCCTTCGCCGAGGTCGAGGTCCTGCCCGTGGTGGAGACGACCGACCACATCGAGATCCCCGAGGGTGAGATCCGGGTCGACGTGTACCGCTCGTCGGGCCCCGGCGGTCAGTCGGTCAACACCACCGACTCCGCGGTGCGCCTGACCCACATTCCCACCGGCATCGTCGTGACCTGCCAGAACGAGAAGTCGCAGCTGCAGAACAAGATCTCGGCCATGCGCGTGCTGCAGGCCAAGCTGCTCGAGCGCAAGCGCCAGGAGGAGCGGGCGCAGATGGACGCGCTCAAGACCAACGAGGGCGCTTCGTGGGGCAACCAGATGCGTTCCTACGTGCTGCATCCGTACCAGATGGTCAAGGACCTGCGGACCAACCACGAAGTCAACAATCCGACCGCGGTGCTCGACGGCGATATCGACGGCTTCATCGAATCCGGAATCCGTTGGCGCATGCGCGATCAGGACGACGCGTAGCCAACTGTTCGCTCGCAAACCGTGCCTTTCGCCACGTTTGACCGCACGCCGTGACCCACCTGTAACCTTTCTGGTGTGTGTTCGACCGAACCGAAACTGTGCCTGCGCAGGTCCATGAAGGAGACGCGATGACCGACGTCCTCGCGGCCAACAGCGGACCCGAGATCACCGACTGGATGCGTTCCAGTGGGCTGGAGATCGTCTTGCTGATCGTCGGCGCGATGCTGTTCGGCCGGTTCGCCGCGTTCCTGCGCGACCGGGTGACCACCAAGATCGACTCGGGATTCCAGACCAGCGACGCCCTGGTCCGCACCGAGGCGGCCAAGCACCGGCACGCGCTGGCCCAGGTGGTCACATGGGTGGTGCTGACCATCGTGTACGTGCTGGTCGGCATGGAGGTGCTGCGCAGACTCGGCTTCGCGGTGACGGGTCTGGTCGCGCCTGCGGCGGTGCTCGGCGCCGCGCTCGGTTTCGGCGCGCAGCGCATCGTCCAGGACATCCTGGCCGGGTTCTTCCTGATCACCGAGCGCCAGTACGGCTTCGGTGACGTGGTGCAGATCTCGGTCACCGGCTCCGCCGAGGTGGCCGAGGGCACCGTCGAGGACGTCACCCTGCGCATCACCACGCTGCGCAACTCCGACGGCGAGGTGATCATCGTCCCCAACGGGCAGATCGTGAAAGTCACCAATCTGTCCAAGGATTGGGCGCGCGCCGCGATCGACGTCCCGGTCTCCGCGCAGGCCGACATCACCAAGATCAACGAGATCCTGCACAAGGTGTGCACCAAAGCCTACGAGGATCCCCGCCTCACACCGCTGCTGCTCGACGAGCCGTCGGTGATGGGCGTCGAGGATCTCTCGCTCGAGGTGATGAACATCCGGATGGTTGCCCGCACATTGCCAGGCAAACAATTCGAAGTGGGTCGTGAACTGCGCGTGCGCGTCGCCGCGGCCCTGCGTAGAGAGGGAATCAGTGAGACCACGTAAGTCCACAGCGATCCTGATGGCGGCGTGGCTGGCGACCTTCGTCGTGTACGTGTTCGTCAGACCCACCGATACCACGGCCGAAGGTCCGACCACGTTCCTCAATGCTGTACCGACCTGGGTGAATGTCGACCCCCAACCCTGATCGACGCGCCGCGTCCCGCTGAGACGGGGTGTTCGCTGGCTACACTGGCTCCCCGTGATCACCATGCGCAACGTGACCAAGTCGTACGAGACCTCGACGCGACCGGCGCTGGACAATGTTTCCGTCGATGTGGAAAAAGGCGAGTTCGTCTTCATCATCGGCCCGTCCGGTTCGGGCAAGTCGACGTTCATGCGACTGCTGCTCAAGGAAGAGGCGCCGACCTCGGGCGAGATCCGGGTCGCGGATTTCCGCGTCGACCGGTTGCCCGGCCGGAAGGTGCCCAAGTTGCGGCAGCGGATCGGCTGCGTGTTCCAGGACTTCCGGCTTTTACAGCAGAAGACCGTGGAACAGAACGTCGCGTTCGCGCTGGAGGTGATCGGCAAGCGGCGTCAGTTCATCGAGCGGACGGTGCCGGAGGTGCTCGACATGGTGGGGCTCGGCGGTAAGGGGCAGCGGTTGCCGTCGGAACTGTCCGGTGGTGAGCAGCAGCGGGTCGCGATCGCGCGCGCGTTCGTCAACCGGCCGCTCGTGCTGCTGGCCGACGAACCGACCGGCAACCTCGATCCCGACACCAGTGCCGACATCATGGCCCTGCTGGAACGGATCAACCGCGTCGGCACCACGGTGCTGATGGCCACCCACGACAATCACATCGTCGACGCCATGCGAAGGCGGGTGGTGGAACTCGACCGCGGCAGACTCGTGCGCGACGAGGCGACCGGCGTCTACGGGGTGGGTCGATAATGCGACTGAGTTTCCTGTTCACCGAGGTCGTCGACGGCCTGCGCCGCAATCTGACGATGACCATCGCGATGATCCTGACCACGGCGGTGTCGTTGATGATGCTCGGCGGCGGCATGCTGTCGGTGCGGATGGCCGACAAGACCGAGAATTTCTTCATCGGCCGCCTCGAGGTGCGTTTCTACCTCGACGACGCGGTTTCCGACACCGATCCCGACTGCGCCGCCGACCCGTGCAAGTCGCTGCTGGCCGATCTCAAGCAGACTTCCGGCGTGGAGAGCGTGCAGTTCCTCAACCGCGCCGACGCGCTGGAAGAGGCGAAGAAGCTGTTCGCGGATCAGCCGGAGATGGTGCAGTACATCTCAGACTCGCCGCTGCCCGCCTCGTTGCGGGTGAAGATGACCGACGCCGACCAGTATCAGCACATCTACGACAGCTTCGCCACGCGTCCGGGCGTACGGATCGTGGCCAATGACAAGGAGTTCGTCGACCGGCTGACCAGTCTGTTCGATGGACTACGCAACGCCGCGTTCGGTTTGGCCCTGGTGATGGCGCTGGCCGCGATGCTGCTGGTGTTGAACATGGTGCAGATCGCCGCGTTCACGCGGCGCACGGAAGTCGGCATCATGCGCCTGGTGGGCGCGACCCGCTGGTATACGCAGCTGCCGTTCCTGCTCGAAGCGGTCGCGGCGGCCTTCGTCGGTTCGGTGCTCGCGGTCCTCGGCCTGGTCATCGCCCGGCCGCTGGTGATCGACCGGGCGCTGGGCCCGCTGTTCGACAGCAATGTCTTCCCGCGCATCACCGGCGACGACATCGCGGTGGTGGCCCTGACGATCGCGCCGGTCGGCATCATCTTCGCCGCCGTCACGGCGTATCTCACCCTGCGCTATTACGTCCGCGAATAGCTGGAACGACTCTCACCATCAACCCCGCGCGGTCACGTCGACGGCGGCACAATCCTCATGACACGTAACGAATCGGAATCGGCCGCGACCATGAGTTCGGCCAGAAACGGCGACAACGGCGGCCGATCAGGGTAAGACCAGTCCAGCCGCCGACCAGTGGCCGGCGAGCGGACCGATGATTCGGCAACGGGTCGGCACACTTCTTACTCCGGAGTAAGATAGTCTTACCGAAGAGTAAGATAGTGGGGTCGAAGGTACCCCGACAGCCGAGGAAATCAGGTGATGATGAGCACTCGAGACAGCGCGACGAAGCGACGTCCGAACGACACGTCCGCGGTCGGTCTCAGCCAGCCCAAGCGGGACTGGATGGGCGCCGCGATGCGCGCTTTGACGACCATTACCGGGTCGGAGCTCGCGGGCAAGTACAACCTGCGCAAGCCGATCGAGCGAGTCACCTACGAGGGCACCAAGACCGGGTTCCGCACCCTGGGCGCGGCCACTCGTACGTTCGCCAAGGTCGCGGGCGGCGGCGAACCCAAGCGTCTGGTCGACAACGAGGCCAAGACCAAGGACTACTTCGATCTCACCCCGTCCGACGAACAGCAGATGATCGTCGAGACGGTGCGCGATTTCGCGGGCGAGATCCTGCGCCCCGCGGCCTACGAGGCCGACAACGCCGCCAAGGCCCCGCGTGACCTGCTCGAGCGTGCCGCCGAACTCGGCATCACCCTCATCAACGTGCCCGAGGAGCTGGAAGGCGCGGCCTCCGAGCGCGGCGCCGTCACCAACTCCCTGGTGGCCGAGGCGCTGGCGCACGGCGACATGGGCCTGGCCCTGCCGATCCTGGCGCCGAGCGGCGTCACCGTCGCGCTGTCGCAGTGGGGCACCGACGCCCAGCAGCAGACCTACCTGCCCGCCTTCACCGGCGAGAGCGTGCCGCAGGCCTCCGTGGTGATCAACGAGCCGCGCGCCCTGTTCGACCCGTTCGCGCTGCAGACCAAGGCCGTTCGCTCCCCCAGCGGCTACCAGCTCAACGGCGTGAAGAGCCTGGTTCCGGCCGCGGCCGACGCGGAGCTGTTCATCGTGGCCGCCGAGCTCGACGGGCGTCCCGCGCTGTTCATCGTCGAGTCCGACTCCGCCGGGCTGTCCGTGGAGGCCGACCCGAGCATGGGTCTGCGCGCCGCGGGTCTGGGCCGGCTGATCCTGGACAACGTGGCCGTCGGCGCCGATGCGGTGCTGGGCGACAGCGACGCCAAGACCCGTGCCGCCGAATACGGCGACGCGGTGCAGCTCGCCCGGCTCGGTTGGGCCTCGCTGGCCATCGGTACCGGCCAGGCCGTGCTCGACTACGTGATCCCGTATGTGAACGAGCGTGAGGCGTTCGGCGAGCCGATCTCGCATCGCCAGGCGGTGGCCTTCATGGTCGCCAACATGGCGATCGAGCTCGACGGCCTGCGCCTGGTCACCCTGCGTGGCGCGTCGCGCGCGGAGCAGGGTCTGTCGTTCGCCCGTGAGGCGGCGCTGGCGCGCAAGCTCGCCACCGACAAGGGCATGCAGATCGGTCTGGACGGCGTGCAGCTGCTCGGCGGTCACGGCTTCACCAAGGAACACCCGGTCGAGCGGTGGTACCGCGACCTTCGTTCCGTCGGTGTCGCCGAAGGCATCGTGCTGGTCTAGGCCCGTTTCTCACCTCCGTAGGAGCCCCCCATGATCAATCTCGAACTCCCCAGGAAGCTGAAGGCGAGCGCCAACCAGGCCCATCAGGTCGCCTCGCAGATCTTCCGTCCCATCTCCCGCAAGTACGACCTCGCCGAGCACGAGTACCCGGTCGAGCTCGACACGATGGCCGCCATGATCGAAGGGCTCGCCGATTCCGGCACCCAGAAGATCGGCGGCGCCGCGGGCGGCCGCAACGACGAGGCCGCCACTGACCTCACCGCGAATGCCAACGGCGGCAACATGTCCGCGCTGCTCAATGCCCTCGAGACCTCGTGGGGCGATGTCGGCCTGATGCTCACCATCCCCTACCAGGGACTGGGCAACGCCGCGATCGCCGCGGTGGCGACCGACGAGCAGCTGTCGCGTTTCGGCAAGGTGTGGGCCGCGATGGCGATCACCGAGCCGTCCTTCGGTTCGGACTCCGCCGCCGTCACCACCACCGCCACCCTCGACGGTGACGAGTGGGTCCTCAACGGCGAGAAGATCTTCGTCACCTGCGGTGAGCGCGCCACCCACATCGTGGTGTGGGCCTCGGTCGACAAGAGCCTCGGTCGCGCCGCGATCAAGTCCTTCGTCGTCCCGCGTGACGCTCCTGGCCTGTCGGTGGCGCGGCTCGAGCACAAGCTCGGCATCAAGGCCTCCGACACCGCGGTGCTGCTGTTGCAGGACTGCCGCATCCCCGCCGACAACATCCTCGGCTCGCCGGAAGTCAACGTGGAGAAGGGTTTCGCGGGGGTCATGCAGACCTTCGACAACACCCGCCCCCTCGTGGCGGCGATGGCGGTCGGCGTCACCCGCGCCGCGCTGGAGGAACTGCGCACCGTCCTCACCGAGGCGGGTGTCGAGATCTCCTACGACACCCCCGCGATGAACCAGTCCGCGGCGGCCGCCGAATTCCTGCGCATGGAAGCCGATTACGAATCGGCCTATCTGCTCTCGTTGCGCGCCGCCTGGATGGCCGACAACAAGAAGCCGAACTCCCTCGAGGCCTCGATGTCCAAGGCCAAGGCGGGCCGCACCGGCACCGACGTGACCCTCAAGGCGGTGGAGCTGGCAGGCAGCATCGGCTACTCCCAGCGCACCCTGCTCGAGAAGTGGGCCCGCGACTCGAAGATCCTCGACATCTTCGAAGGCACCCAGCAGATCCAGCAGCTGATCGTGGCTCGCCGCGTGCTCGGAAAGACCAGCTCCGAGCTGAAGTAACCTGGTAGGCAAGGAAATCCGGTGCGAGTCGACTCGCACCGGATTTCTTGTTTTTCGACGCATTCGCTTGTCCGGCAGCAGGTCTGGCCTCATCGAAATCGGTTCATGGTGTTTCAACCCCACAGCGCGGGCATTCCCGCACACGAGAGATGGGGAACATCATGAGCATATTTCGCAGTGCGAGCGCGTTTCGGCGACGCGAACCGGTCCGGACCGATTGGCGTAGCCGGTGGCGGTCCACCCGAAACCGGGGCCGCCAGTCCACCCGGACCCGGGGCTGGGGCCGTCGGACCTATGAACGGGCGCCGCGCAGGTCCGCCGGTTCCGGCGCGCTGGAGTCGGTCGCCCGTTTCGGGTTCGTGGCGCGTGGCATCGCCTACATCGTGATCGGCATTCTGGCTTTCCTGCTGGCGATCGGTACGGCCGAGCACGAGCCGGACGCCGGCGGGGCACTCGCCGCGATCGCCGCGAAGCCGCTGGGCTATCTGCTGCTGTGGATCCTCGTGCTCGGCTTCGCCGCGCTGGCCGTGTGGCGCGCGGTGCAGGTGGCCGGTGCGCGACGGACCTATTCGGGCGGACACCGCACCTACGCCGTGATCTCCGGAATCGTGTACGCCCTGGCTTTCTGGGCCACCCTGCGGTTCGTGATGCACGGCCGCACGCCGACCCCGAGCGATGCGGTGGCCCGCGATCTGACCGGTCGCATCCTGAGCTGGGAGGGCGGGCAGGTGGTCGTGCTGGCGATCGGCGCCGCCATTCTCGTCTTCGGCTTCTGGCAGGCGGCGCGTGGTTTGCGCCTCGACTTCGCCGCGGGCCTTCGGATGGGCTGGATGACGCACGGTATGCGCGAGGCCGCGATCTGGCTGGGCCGTGTCGGTTACCTCGCGCGGGGCGTGATCGTGATCGCCATCGGTTTCGCCGCCATGGTGGCAGCGGTGAACTACGACGCGACGGCTGCCAAGGGCGTCGACGCGGTCCTGCACGATTTCGCCGGAAGCCCCTTCGGCCCTTGGCTGCTCATGCTGATCGCGCTCGGGCTCATCGCCTTCGGCGTGCTGTCCTTTCTCGAGGCCAAGCACCGCCGGACCTACGGCGGCGTCCCGGTCTGATTCGCGAGCCCGACGGGTCGTGCCATCGACGTTTGCCGCATCATCCCGAAAGGGCACTGCGCGGCGATACGTCGATGGCACGACTCGTCGGGCTACACGGGCTGATGTCGCGTCGAGGAACGCGCGGTCAGAGTGCGGTCGTCTCGTCGAGGTGGAGTCGACGATCGAGGCGGTGGGGATCCACATCGAGGAGCGCACGATCCCAGTCGGCCAGGTCGGCGGCCGAGGCGTAGGTGGTATCGAGGAAGTGCAGCAGCGTGGCATCGGGATCGGCGGAATTTCGCACCACGTCGTACGGGAGAACGAACTCGCCGAGGGCGGCGTCCCACTGGGCGCCGTCGGGACCCGCGGGACGCGCCGAGTAGCCCTGCGGAGCCGGGTAGGAGTAGGCGTAGAAGGTGCCTTCGTCGCCACCGGGCCAGAAGCCGGCGCTCGCGCATTCGCGCGAATACGCCTCCTGCATCACCCAGTCGGCGCAGTTGGGGGCGCCGCCGGGGTGCAGCGGCGCGGGGCGACCGGAGAAACGGGTGCAGGCCAGGTCGAAGGAGCCCCAGAAGAATTGCACCGGACTGGATTTCCCGGCGAATCCGGCGCGCCAGCGCTGGAATACTCGTTCGATCTGGACGAGCTGCTGCCAGAACAGGTGGACAGCGTCCGCGTCGTAGGAATGGTGGGTGGTGTCCTCGGCGAAGGGGATGGCCGGGTCGACCTCGTTGGGTGAGGCCTCGATGTCGACCACGATGTCGAGCCGGCCGAGCACGTGGCCGAGTTCGGCGTAGAAGTCGGCGACCGTGCGCGGGCGCAGGGCGACGGTGGCGCGGTGGCCGTCACTGACGCGTAAGACGAGTTCGTGGTCGGCGAAGTCGAATTCGATGTCGAGCAGGCGGCCGTCGACGGGAATCGCACCGGTCGACAACCCGCGCGCGCCGACCGCGAACGTGACATTCCACCAGTGGTTGACCAGCGGCGTGCCTGCCATTGTCAGCTTGCCGATGATCTGCGACCACATGTGCAGGGTGTCGCGGGTATCGGACCAGGTGTCGACGCGCAGGGTCGGCCAGACGGCCCCGGCGGGAGTGGAACGCGGCATCGGATTCCTCGCTCTCTCGGTGCGCGGCCGACGTCGGCCCCGCCCGTTCACAGCCAGGTGCGCTGGCTGACTGGTCAACCGTTCGGCGTGTCCTGCGACGCTTCATCCTACGTCGGCGCTGGTAGATCGCGTCGCAAGGACGGATCGCACCACCAGGGGGGTTGTGTGGGACTCCGAGTCTCATATAACGTGGAGATCGCGCCACACCGAAGGAGACACCGCTGATGCTGTCGACAATCAAGAACACCGCCACCGATCCCGAGTACCACGAGATCCTGCGCAACCTGTCCGAAGGTTCGGTCAACCGACACTTCGACCCCTATGTCGACATCGACTGGGACTCCCCCGAGTTCGCCGTGCACAGCGACGATCCGCGCTGGATCATGCCCGAGGAGGACCCACTGGGTCGCCACCCCTGGTACCGGGCCCAGCCGATCGAGAAGCAGATCGCCATCGGCATGTGGCGCCAAGCCGGCATCGCCAAGGTCGGCCTGGATTTCGAGCAGCTGCTGATCCGCGGGCTGATGCAGTACCTGATCTCGGTCCCCAACGGCGACCCGGAATTCCGGTACATCACGCACGAGGCCGCCGAAGAGTGCAACCACACGATGATGTTCCAGGAGATGATCAATCGCATCGGCTATCGCGATGTGATCGGCATGGGCACCATCGATCGCAAGCTGACGATGGCCATCTGGCCCGCGGTGAAGTACTTCCCCGAACTGTTCTTCACGATGATCCTCGGCGGCGAGGAGCCGATCGACCACCTGCAGAAGTCGTTGCTGCGCGCGGGCGTCGATCTGCACCCGATGGTGCAGCGGGTGATGCAGATCCATGTGGCCGAGGAAGCCCGCCACATCTCCTTCGCCCACGAGTACCTGCGACGCAACGTGCCCGGTATGAACCCGATCACGAAATCGGTTCTCTCCGTGGCTTTCCCGATCGCGATGCGGTTGATGCTCGACATGATCATGACCCCGCCCAAGGAATTCGTCGAGAAGTTCGACATTCCGGCGGAGGTCATGCGCGAGGCCTACTGGGGCAGCGAGCAATCGCAGACCACGATGCGCAATATCTTCGGCGACGTGCGCGCGCTGGCCACCAACAGCGGCCTGATGAACCCGGTCGCGAAGCTGACCTGGCGGCTACTCGGCATCGACGGCCCGGTCACCCGCTACCGCAGCGAACCCGCCCGCAAAGTCGCCTGAGCACGATGACGCCCGCCGGAACAGGCGGGCATCATCGATACCCGTCATCGAACGGCTGAACTGTACATAGCGATGTACAGTTGACTATGGCCGATTACGACAGTGTGCCGCTGACCGAATTGCGTGGTCAGCTGGGAAGTGTTCTCGACGGAGTGTCCGCGAGCGGACGGCCGGTGATCGTGACGCGGGAGGGAAAAGAGTTGGTCGCGGTGGTACCCGCCGAGGTCCTGCGGCACGCGGCACTGCCTCCCGCGTACTTCAACGACGATCTGCGCGAACAGATCCTGGGCAAGCTCGACGCCAGGATCACCCAGCATTCCGCGGCCGATATCGCTGAGGCGCAAGCCAAACTGAGCAAGCTGATGGGCGCGCTGGACAGCCACCAGTGAGCGTCGCCGATCACACCGCGCTCACCACCCTGGCCCTGTCGCCGCTGTTCGGGCAGGTGATCATGCGCCAGTTCACCCAGCAGCGCCGAATCCTGGTGGTGCCGACCGTGAGTCTGATGGCCGCGATGCGCGCCGTCGACAACATCGACGAACTCGGACGCCTGCTCGACAATCGCGTCGCCGTGCGCTGGGCCGAACTCGACGCGCCCACCGCCATCCGCGTCGGCACCACGGTGCCGATGGCCGACAACCATCTCGACTGGCCGCTGATCGCGCCCGTGGTGTTCACCGCGCAGCATCTGGACATGCCGGTCCTCACCGCCAAACCCGAGCTCTATCGCGGCTACAAGGTGGAAATCGCGAATATGCCGTAACCGACGGCCCGAACTCGCCTTCCGGGGTAGTGGCGGATTCCACGGCCGGTGTCGGTACCGTGCACAGGTGGTCGGTGGCTCATCCGCCCGACCGACACAGCGAACGAATCACCAGGGACAGCAGTACCAGGAACACTCGAGGGAGAGCTGGTTATGCATCATCTGAGTTTCACGCGTCGCTTCACCACCGCGGTAGCCGTCACGTCGGCCGCCGTCGCCATCGTCTTCGCGGGCCCTGCGGTCGCGCAACCGTCGCCACCGACTATCGATGTGGCCGCGTCCGTCGCGAAGCTGCGTACATCGGTGGCCGACAATCCGGGCGCGCTCGCCGCCCTCGACAAATTCGCCGCGAAGGGCGCGGTCGAGGTCGCGCTGCCCGCGCAACCGTTCCAGATCCCGGCGACCTCCGATATCGGCCAGAACGGCGGCGGGCCAGGGGTTTACGGCTCTGGCATCGCCCTCGACCTCGACGGCTTCCGCTTCGGTTTCTTCGGCGGCCCCGGCACCATCTCGCCCAACCAGGGCGGCGCCAAGCTCGAGGTCATGTGGCTGAATCTGGCCACCGGGCAGAGCGGTACCGCGGTTTTGACCGAACATCAGGACGTGCCGGTCGACACCACCATCCGCACGGCGCCGCTGAACACCGGCGGCGGGCTGATCGTGGCCGCGGTCTACGGCAACCTGTGGCACCGCTGGTCCGTGCCGGTCGACGACGCGCATCCGGACGGCTTCGCGTACCAGCTCGGCACCATCCAGCAACCCTCGTTCGGCGCCGTCACCCGCTGATACCCGCCCCTGCGCACCCCGGGTCCACGCGATCCGGGGTGCGTTGTCGTTTCGATGAAGCAGCGCAACAGCTTCGGTGTGGCGTAGGTTGACCGGCGTGGAGGATCTGGTCGACCGACTCGAAGAATTGGAACGGCGGGTGGCCGCGCTCGAGAGCGCGCACCCCGAGGACGCGCAGCTGCCGTGGGCGGTGGCGCGGTTGCGGCAGGAGTTCGCCGATGCCGGGCAGCGCACCGGCGGCGTACTGCTGGCCGGTGCGCTGCAACTGCCGACCGGCGAGCGATTCGATTGGCAGGCGCAATACGCCACCGATGCGATCGTCGGCGACGTGTGGACCATCGAGGCCGCCAATTGCCTTGCCGCACTGGCCGACCCGGTGCGCCTGCGGCTACTGCAGGAGATCGTCTACGGCCGCAGGACCGCCGCCGATCTCGCGGCGATCGCCGAACTGGGCACCTCGGCCGAGATCTACCAGCATCTGCGCGAGCTCGCCGCGGTCGGCTGGTTGCAGACCGCGGGTCGCGGCCGCTTCGAGGTGCCGGAGAGCAGGCTCATCCCGCTGCTCGCGACACTGGCGGCCGCGCAGCGCTGACTCGGGCGACCTCTGGAATATGTCCAAATTGTCCGTATAGGCTACTGTGATCCACAGCACATCGACTGCTACGGTAAACGTCGAGTGAACAACGCTGCGGAGGTAGTCACGTGAACCTGTCACATCTGCTCGAAAGCGTGAAGGCGATCGGAGTACTGCGCGCACGCGGTGTCTCCGATCCCAAAACGCCGCTCGAGACCCTGCGGACGATGAAAGAGTCCAAGATCTACGGCCCGCAGGCCACGCTCGTGCGTCATTCGGCCCGCGTAGCCCCCGACCAGGTGGCGCTCGCGGACGAGCGCGGTGAGTTGACCTATCGCGAACTCGACGAGCAGTCCACCGCCATCGCCCGCGGGTTGGGCGAAGCGGGCATCGGCGAGGGCACGGTCATCGCCGTGCTGGCGCGCGATCATCGCGGCCTGATCATGTCGATGATCGCGGCGGGCAAGCTGGGCGCGCGCATCGCGCTGATGAACACCGGCTTCGCCAAGCCGCAGTTCGCGGAGGTGTGCGTACGCGAGAACGTGCGCGCGGTGCTGCACGACAGCGAATTCCTCGGCCTGCTCGACGCGCTACCCGCCGACCTACCGCGCTACCTGACCTGGGTCGACGAGGGCACCGAACTCCCCGCCGACGCCACGACGTTGGACGACCTCATCGCGAACAACGCCACCGAGGATCTGCCCGCGCCGAGCAAGCCGGGCGGCTTCATCATCCTCACCAGCGGTACCACCGGCCTGCCGAAGGGCGCCCCGCGCACCAGGGTCACGCCGATGGCCACCGCGCAGTTCGTCGACCGCATCCCGTTCCCGAGGCGGGGCACGGCGATGATCGTGTCGCCGATCTTCCACAGCACGGGTCTGGGCACCTGGCTGGTCAACTCGATCCTGTCCAACAAGATCGTGATGCGCCGTCGCTTCGATGCCGAGGCCACCCTCGCCGCGATCGCCGAGCACAAGGTCGAGATGCTCGTGTGCGTGCCGACGATGCTGCACCGGCTCACCGAACTGCCCGCCGAGGTCCGCGCGAAATACGACCTGTCCTCGCTGAAGGTCATCCTCTTCGCGGGTTCCGCGCTCACCCCTGAGCTGTGCGTCAAGGCCACCGAGACCTTCGGGCCGGTGCTCTACAACCTCTACGGGTCGACCGAGGTGGCCATCGCCAGCGTCGCGAACCCGGCCGAACTGGCCGAGGCGCCGGGCACGGTCGGCCGTTCACCGATCACCTGCGAGGTCCGCCTCTACGACGACCAGGACAAGCCGGTCACGGCTCGGGGCACGCGTGGCCGGATCTTCGTGCGCAGTGGCGCGCCGTTCGAGGGCTACACCGACGGCAGGCACAAGCAGATCATCGACGGCTTCATGTCCAGCGGCGACATGGGCCACTTCACCGACTCCGGGCTGCTCATGGTCGACGGCCGCGACGACGACATGATCGTCTCCGGCGGCGAGAACGTGTACCCGCAGGAAGTCGAGAACCTGCTGGTAGAACGGCCCGAGGTCTTCGACGTCGCCGTGGTCGGCGTCGATGACGTCGAGTTCGGGAAGCGCTTGCGCGCCTTCGTCGTTCTCGAGCAGGGCCACACCGTCGACGCCGCCGAGCTCCAGGCGCATGTCAAGGCGAATCTGGCCAGGTACAAGGTGCCGCGCGAGGTGATCTTCCTCGACGAACTGCCCCGCAACGCCACCGGCAAGATCGTGCGCCGCACCCTTGTCGACTATGAGGTCTCACAGGGATAGGCCCTGGTTACTACGGAGTAGACAGCGCGGCCGGATCGCTTGCTAGTGTTATCCACAGCACTGGATCTCGAAGACGCGGTCCGGCCTGCGATGTCGCGTGGGCCAGGTCTGCCGGAAGGCTGTTCGATGTCTCTGTCTCTGCCCGCGCTCGGTACCACGGCTCGCCGCGCCGGTGACTTCGCGCTCGGCGTCAAGGTCATGGTGGATCGCAAGCTGTTCAACCCACTGCGCCTCGACCACGCCGCCCGATCGTTTCGCAATGTCTCGAAGTTCGGCCCGTTCGCCGGCGTCGTCATGCACGCCGCGCAGAGCAGGCCGCAGGCGGGCGCGATCGTCGACGAACTGGGTGAGATCACCTTCGGCGAACTCGACGCGCAGTCCAACGCGTTCGCCCGCGGCCTGCGCGCGAGCGGGATCAACGAGGGCGACGTGATCGCCGTACTGGCCCGTGACCATCGCGGCATGGTGTTGAGTCTGCTCGCGGCGGGCAAGCTCGGTGTGCGCGCGGTGCTGATGAACACCGGGTTCGCCAAGCCGCAGTTCGCCGACGTCGCCGCGCGCGAGAAGGTCAAGGCGGTGCTGCACGACAGCGAGTTCCTCGACCTGATGAGCGCGATCCCCACCGAGATCCCGCGGGTGCTCACCTGGGTCGACGAGGCGCACGGGGCCGACTCCTCGATCCCGACCGTGGCATCGCTGTCGGCGGATCGGTCGACCGCCGCGTTCACCGCGCCGAGCAAGCCCGGCGGCATGGTGATCCTCACCAGCGGCACCACCGGTACCCCCAAGGGCGCACCGCGCGACAAGGTGAGCCCGTTCGCATCGGCGCAGTTCGTGGATCGGGTGCCGCTGCCCAACAACGGCACCATGATCATGGCGGCGCCGATCTTCCACGGCACCGGCCTGTCGCAGTTCACCCTCGGACTCGCCCTCGGGAACCGGGTCATCTTCCAGCAGCGCCGGTTCGACCCGGAGCTCACGCTCGCCAATGTGGTGAAGTACCAGGCGGATTCGCTGGTCGTGGTGCCCACGATGTTGCAGCGCATCCTCGATCTGGACGAGCAGACCCTGGCGAAGTACGACCCGTCGACGATGAAGGTCATCTTCGCGGCGGGCTCGGCGATCGCGCCCGACGTGGTCACCCGCACCCTGGACTACTTCGGTGATTCGCTCTACAACCTCTACGGTTCCACCGAATGCGCGGTGATGACCGTGGCCACCCCGCAGGATCTGCGCAAGGCGCCGACCACGGCGGGCAAGGCGCCGGTCGGCATCCGGATCGTGCTGCTCGACGAAAACCGCAAGCCCATCACCGAACCGAATGTCACCGGAACGATCTTCGTGGACAACGGGTTCGCCTTCACCGGGTACACCGACGGGCGGACCAAGGAAATGGTCGACGGCATGATGTCGAGCGGCGATGTGGGCCATTTCGATGCCGACGGTCTGCTCTACATCGACGGCCGCGACGACGACATGATCGTCTCCGGCGGCGAGAACGTCTTCCCGCTGGAGGTGGAGAACCTCATCGCGGGCCGAGCCGACGTGTTCGAGGCGGCGGTGGTCGGCGTCGACGACCACGACTACGGCAAACGCCTGCGCGCGATCGTGGTGCCGGGTCCGGAGTCCGCGCGCGACGCCAAGGAGATCAAGGAGTACGTCCGCGAGAACCTGGCCCGCTACAAGGTGCCGCGCGAGGTGATCTTCGTCGACGAACTGCCGCGCAACGCGACGGGCAAACTGCTGCGCAAGCCACTGATCGAGATGTCCGTCGAGACGGACTGAGTACGACTGGACGTAGCCCGCTCTAAAGCCGGCCGAGCGGGTCACGCCGGTCGACTATCATCAGCGCGTGATCATCGGGTTCCACCAGGCCTCCGCGCCGTCGCGTGCGGTCGGCGCGCGGCTGCGTGGCGCCTGTGCGGGCTCGATGTCGGGTGCGCTGTCGTTGGCCGCGCACGGGATGGCCACCGGCGGCGCGCTGCCGGGAAGCACGGCGATCGCGTTGCTGGCGGCGGCCTCGGCGGTGGTCGGCGCCCTCGTCGCCGGGATCGGGCCATTGCGTCACGGTGCGCTGGGACTGGCCGCGGTGCTGTTGGGCGGCCAGTTGGTCGGCCACACCACGATGAGCTGGTCCGGGCACGCGCACTCGGCTGACGATGCCCTCGGACTCGGCATGCTCACCGCGCACACCGTCGCCGCGCTACTCGCGGCCGTGGTGATCGTGGGCGCCGAAGCCGCGTACCGGATCGGCGGCGCCGTGCTGGCGCGCATCCTGCCGCTGCGCTACCGCACCCCCCGCGTCCCCGACCCGGCGCCCTTGCGCCTGGCCCACCGCGACCGCGTCATTCTGCGAATCCTCGCCACGTCGTCGCGACGAACCCGCGCTCCCCCGCTCGCGATTCCTTTCTGACCTTTCCCTCACCCGGTGCACGGACTTTTCCCGTGCGCCTTCTTCGCGCATCGGCGCACCCGGCTGACTGCCGTGCGCGCGCACCGGGTTCCAGAACTCCAGAAATGAATCAGCATGAGTATCACGGACACTCGTCCGGCCGAGGAGAACTCCCCCTCGGCACCACCGATCTCCGATGACAGTCCGCGTTCCGGCACACGCCGGGGCCTACGCCTGTCGCCCCTGGCCCTGCGCCTGCACTTCTACGCGGGGTTCTTCGTCGCCCCGTTCATCCTGATCGCCGCGCTCACCGGCGCGCTGTACGCGATCGCACCGACGATCGAAGGGTTCGTCTCGCGCGATCTGCTCCAGGTCGACACCACCGGACCCGATCAGCCGCTCTCGGCCCAGGTCGAAGCCGCCGTAGCGACTCGCCCCGACCTGACTCCGGTCGCCGTCGCCCCCGCCCCGAACGCGGGCGACACCACCCGCGTGCTGTTCAACGATCCGACCCTCGGCGATTCCGAGCGGTTGTCGGTGTTCGTCGACCCGCACACCGCCCAGCCGGTCGGCGAGTCCGTGGTCTACGGAAGTGGCGGCGCGCTGCCACTGCGCGCCTGGCTCAGCGAGTTCCATCGCAGCCTGCACCTGGGCGATCCCGGCAGAATCTACAGCGAACTGGCCGCCTCGTGGCTGTGGGTGATCGCGCTGTTCGGGCTGGTGCTGTGGGTGCATCGGGTGCGCAAGCGGCGCGAGCGCAATTCCGCGCAGTGGCTGCTCAAGCCGGACCTGTCCCAGACCAGGCGGCGAAAGATGAACTGGCACGGCGCGATCGGCGTCTGGATCCTGCCTGTGCTGCTGCTGCTCTCGGCCACCGGCATGACGTGGTCGACCTATGCCGGTGAGAACGTCACGAAGCTGCGCCAGGAACTCAGCTGGACCACCCCCTCGGTGAGTGTGAAGCTGCCGGGCGCCGCCGGTCCCGCCCAGCCATCGGGCAGTGACCACCACAGTGGCGGGCAGAGCGCCCCGGTCCCGGTCGACCTCGCGGCGCAGATCGCGCGACTCGATCGCGTGTACGAGGTCGCTCGCGCCGAAGGCATCACCCAGGGCGCCGAGATCGCCATCCCGGCGACACCGGAGAAGGCGTTCGGGGTCAAGGAACTGCGCCTGCCCGGCACCTACACCATCGACGCGCTCGCCGTCGACGGCGCGACCGGCACGGTCACCGATCGGCTGGCCTTCGCCGACTGGCCGCTGATGGCCAAGCTCACCAACTGGGGCATCGCCTTCCACATGGGTCTGCTGTTCGGCCTGGTCAACCAGCTGCTGCTGCTCGCGATCATGGTCGGACTCGGCACGGTGATCGTGCTCGGTTACCGCATGTGGTGGCAGCGTCGACCCACCAGACGGACCGCGCTGCCCGTGCCGCCACGACGTGGTGTCCTGCGCCGCACGTCACCGTGGATCACGGTTCCGCTGGTCGGCGCGGCGGTCGTTATCGGCTGGTTCCTGCCGCTCATCGGGGTGAGCTTGCTCGTTTTCCTGCTCATCGATGTGGCATTGGGCCTGGCCGCTCGCGCGGACAAGGTGTAACGCATGGCTAACTATCGAGGAAACATCCCATGTAACCCATGACACTCGATGATCGGAGCCCCATGAGTACCTCAGCTCGCGCAGTCGCTCTGTGCCTGGCCGTTCCGGCTATCGCGGTCGCCCTGACCGGCGTCGCCGCGGGGACGGCCGCCGCTGATCCCGGCTGCCAGGGGTCGCTGAACGGCCCGTGGGCGTTCAATGGCGGATGCTACGGCGGCGAGGGCACCTACCGGCTCGAGGTCGACTGCGTCGGCTACAACATCGCGCCCTTCGCCGTCGGGCCGTACACGATCCGCCAGGATCTGCCGGTCGGCCAGGCGGGCACGGTGGCGTGCTTCGGTCCGAACTGGTCCAGCGCGGGCTGGGCCGTCGGCGCGCGGATCTTCCGGCTCTGACACCCACACCGCGACGCCGAACCGGACACGATCGGTGGCCGGTCGGCGTCGGCGGTGCGAGGATCAATCGATGACGCTGTCTCGCCGACAACTCCTGCACGGCGGCATCGGTGGTTCGATCGCCGCCCTGGTGGGGGTATCCGCGGTGAGCAGCGCGCGCTTCGCCGCGCCGCGGCGGCTCGGTGAACCGTTCTCGCTCGGGGTCGCTTCCGGCGAACCGACCCCGGACGGCGTGGTGCTGTGGACGCGGCTCGCGCCCGATCCGCTCGCGCCCGACGGGTACGGCGGGATGACGATCGCCCCGGTGACCGTCGACTACGAGGTCGCCGAGGACGAACGGTTCACGAGAGTCGTGGTCAGGGGCTCGGCGGTGGCGACCCGCGAGCTCGGGCACAGTGTGCATCCCGAGGTCGCCGGGCTGGCGCCGGATCGGTGGTACTACTACCGGTTCCGGGCCGGTTCGGCGATCTCACCGGTCGGCCGTACGCGTACCGCGCCCGCGCTCGGCAGCCCGACCGCGCGACTGCGGTTCGCCTTCGCGTCGTGCCAGTCGTGGAGCTCGGGTTACTACACCGCCTATGAGCACCTCGGCGCCGAGGATCTCGATCTCGTGGTACATCTCGGCGACTACATCTACGAGTCGTCCTGGGTACTGGCCCGCCGGGGCGCGCACCTGCCGCCCCAGCTCGCCGGCGAGGCGGTGGATCTGGCGGGCTACCGTTTGCGCTACGCCCAGGCCAAAGGCGAAGCGCCGCTGCGGACCGCGCACGCGGCCTTCCCCTGGCTCGTCACCTTCGACGATCACGAACTCGACAACAACTGGGCCGGCGACCGGCCCGGCCTCGGACTCGATGTCCACCGCCTCGCGCCACTGTTCCGCCGCCGCAAGGCCGCCGCGTTCCAGGCCATGTACGAACACCAGCCGATGCGCCTGGCCCAGCTACCCGCGGGCCCATCGATACACCTGCACCGCCGCTACCGATTCGGTGATCTGGCCGAGTTCACCATGATCGATACCCGGCAGTACCGCACCCCCCAGGCCTGCGGTGACGGCTCGGCGGTGCTCGGATGCGCCGACCGCTTCGCCACCGACCGCACCATTCTCGGTGCGGCCCAGCGGGACTGGCTCGTCGACGGCTTCGCCACCTCGCCCGCCCGCTGGCAGGTGCTCGGCAATCAGGTCGCCATGGCCCAGTCCGACTACGACCCCGGGCCCGATCTGCTGCTCGGCACCGACGCGTGGGACGGCTATGTCGCGGACCGCAATACGGTGTTGGCCGCGGCCGCCGATCACGCTGTCGACAATCTGGTCGTGATCACCGGCGACCGCCACGAGAACTACGTCGCCGACCTGCGCCGCGACTACGCCGACCCCGAATCGCCGGTCGTAGCCACCGAATTCACCGGTACCTCGATCAGCACCGGCAGCGACGGCGCCGACCTCACCGACACGGGCCGCACCCGCTGGCCGCCAACCCGGACCTCAAGTTCTACAACCGCCAGCGGGGCTATGTCCGCGTCGATCTGGATCATCGACAGTGGCGCAACGACTTTCGTGTCGTCCCCTACGTCAGCCGTCCGGGTGCCCCGATCAGCACGCGGGCGAGTTTCGTCGTCGAGGACGGAATCCCCGGCGCGGTCCAGTCAGCGTGAGGGTTCGCGCACAACGACCGCAGGACGGCTCACTCCAGTGTGCGCGCACCCGTGCCCGGTTCGACGGCGAAGATGTGAGGTGACGCGAAACCCGCTGCGGCAAAACGATTCATGATGCGCTCGGCGACGTGGTCGGCGTGTTCGACCAGGGCGATGATGCTGCCGCCGAAGCCACCGCCGACCATGCGCGCACCGTACGCGCCCGCGTCCAGAGCCGCGTCGACGGCGAGATCCAGTGTGGGCGCCGATACCTCGAAGTCCTCGCGCAACGAGCGGTGTGAGGACGTGAGCAGCTCACCGATCGCGCGTGGGTCAGCACCATCGCGCAGCCGGTCGACGACCGCGAGCACCCGCGCGTTCTCGGTGATCACGTGCCGCGCGCGATGCCGCAGCACTGAATCCCGCAGGCGTGGCAGGTCCTCGGAGGTGGCATCGCGGAGGGCGGGCAGATTCAGCGCGTCGGCGGCGGCTTCGCATTGGGCCCTGCGCTCGGCATACCCACCGTCGGCCAGCTCGTGCGGGTGACCGGTATCCGCGACGATCAGCGTCAGTCCGGCGGAACGCAGGTCGAACGGAATCTGTTCGGCGGCACACGATTCCGCACCGGTGAAAGCTCGGATGTCGAGGAACAGGGCGTGTCCCTCGGTGCACAGGATCGAGGCGGCCTGATCGAGCAGGCCGGTGGGTACGCCGGCGAAACCGTTCTCCGCCGCCCTGGCGATCTCGATCATGCGCCGATCGGTGAGCGCCGGGGCGAACAGATCGCGCAGCGCGATCGTCACCGCGCAGCACAGGGCGGCCGACGAGGACAGGCCGGCGCCGATCGGCACCGTGCCGTCGAGTTCGAGATTCACCCCGCCGACGGGATGGCCGCCACGGACGAACTCGTCGACGACCCCGAGCGGATAACGGGCCCAACCGGGCAACCGATCCCGTTGGGCCACAAGATCATCTACGCGTGCCACCACAATGTCGCCGGGCCGCTGCGCCGAGGTGAGGCGCACCAGCCCGTCGGCGCGTGGTTCGGCCGCGCAGACAACGCCGAGCGACAACGCGATCGGCAACACGAATCCGGCGTTGTAATCGGTGTGCTCGCCGATGATGTTGACCCGGCCCGGCGCGATCCACTTCTGCACCCGTACTTCCCTTCCGCTTCCCGCGACGATGCCATCACCGAACACCACGGTCGGCAATCGTGGGGCATCGGGTGTCGAATCGGTATCCGGCAATGCCCACAACGCATCGACAGCAGGGCCGTGGACGTGTCATGATCGACTGAGGTGTCAAGGTTTTGAGCGTCGGCGCTGCCGGCTGGGGATCGTGCTCGGACAACAACACTCGGTGCTCTCGGCCGATACTTCGAGTGATTCACCGGCCTCACATTCGATCGACGCTCGTCGCGTGCGCAGCAGGATCGAGGGGGGCTGATGACCATCAGCGAAACACACGACGGGAGCAGGCGACGGCGTGTGGCACTGCTCGGCGCGGCGGGGGCCGTACTGATCGCACCGTTGGCGGGCGGCCGGACGGTGCCGGTGCTGCTACTCGTCGTGATCGTCGCGGGATCGCTGGCGATGATCGGGTACGGCATGTACTGCCACCGACCCGCACATCGGCTGCCCTGGTACCTCATGGCCGCCTCGGGGCCGCTGTTCGCGACGGGCGCCGCGATCCGCGCGCTCGGGCCGCATTCGAGCCTGCACCCGGTCGACGATCTCGCGACCTTGGCCGCCTCGCTGTGTCTGGGCCTGGCGGCAGTCGGCTGGTTGCGGCCGCACCGGCTCCGCGATACCCGTGACCTGTGGCTGGACTCGGCACTCATCGGCCTCAGTGCGCTCTTGGCCTCCTGGACGTTCCTGATCTCGCCGATTCTGCGGCACAGCACCGGGTTCGTCGATACCGCGCTGGCCGCGAGTTTCCCGGTGATCAACGCACTACTGGCCACCGTGCTCGCGCATTCGCTGGCGACCGTGGTTCGCTCGCAAACCTGGCTGCGGTTGTTGCAGGCTGCCTTGATCGCCGTGCTCATCGGCGGGTTCCTCGAAAGCCTCACCGCCGCGGGCACGATCGCCCTCGACCCCGAATTCGCGTTGGTGCCACAGCAGTGGGCGTACCTGCTGGCCGGGCTGGCCGCGGTGCAGCCGACGATGGGCACGGCGCGCGACGTCGAGGATGTGGGACCGCATCGATCGCGGCAGCGGGCCGGGATGATCGCGGTGGCACTGGTGGCGGCCGCGCTGGTGAGCGTGGTCGGCGCCGAGCTCTGGGTGGTCGACCGCGTCGTGATCTGCTCGATGCTCACGGTGCTGCTGGCCGGTGTACTGGTGCGCAGCGAACGCGCCATCGCCCGCAGTACGCGCAGCGAACGCCGCGCGCAGTATCAGGCCGACCACGACCTGCTCACCGGCCTGTTCAACCGGGCCGCTCTACTGCGCGCACCCCACCGATACCGCGAGCAGTGGGCCGGAAAACCGCTGTGCCTGTTGTTCATCGACCTGGACGGCTTCAAGATGGTGAACGACAGCTACGGGCACGCTGTCGGCGACGAACTCATCGCCAACGCCGCGTCCCGCATCCGCCGCACCACCGCCAGCGCCGACCTCACCGCCCGCTACGGCGGCGACGAATTCGTTGTCCTGGCGCCACGCACCCGCGCCGAAGCCGCCGTCCTCGCCGAACACATCCTCGGGGCTTTCATCCGCCCCTTCGAACTGAGCTGCGGCGAGATCCCCATCACCGCCAGCATCGGCGTCGCCTGCCTGACCACCTGCCCCACCGACACCACGATCTACGACCTGATCCGCACCGCCGACGCCGCGATGTACCACGCCAAGGAATACCGCCTCGGCCTCAGCTTCCACGACGAACTGCGCAAGCCGACGTCGCGTCGCCGGATCTCCGCCTCCCCGCGCATCACGCGAGTGGCGCAGTAGCTCAATCCCCCAACTCCTCCAACAACTTCCGGGCCGCCTCCAGCTCGGCCTGCAACTGCGCGACCTTCGCCTGCTGAGCCCCGCGAGCGGCCTCGAGAATCCCGGCCACCACTTCCTCCACCTCGGGGTGCAGGATCTTCGCGGTCTGCGCGACGGCCGCGCTGCTGACCGCCAACCCCTTCACACTGCGCTTCTTCCCGTTGACCACATCGACCGTCCACTCACCGTCGGTGGTCCCGGTGAGGGTCACGGTCACCTCGGCCACCTTGGCCTTGCGTACCGCGGGAGCCTTCGCGGGCCGCGGCGTCGCCGGGGCGGGCTTGGTGTCATCGGCTACCGGAGCGAGCGACGCCGGCGCGGGCGCGGGCGTGCTCGGCAGGGTCGACGGCTGGGTCACAGTGTTGTCCTTTCGGTTGCTCGGCGCGGGGGCACTCTCCGGGCGGGTCCGTGCGGATCCGCCCGGCGCTACGGTAGTCCCGCGAGCCGGCTTGGTCAGCGTCACCTCGCTCGGGCCGAACGAGAGCACATCTTTGGAACCGGTGGGCCGCACCTGCAGGAAGTCGCCGGCGGACGGATCGTCGAGTGCGACAACCTTGCCCGACTTCCCCTCGGCGACACCGACAGCGGCGGCGGTGAACCACACCATCGGCGGTTTGCCATCGGCGAGCTCGTCCGCGATACGCGCGAGCTCGGCCTCGGTCAATACCGGCGGTGCTGATCGGCGGGATGCGGACTTGGTGCTCGGCGAGGACATCGTGGACTCCGGGGGTTGGTGCTACAGCGTGGTCTTCGCACAGATGATGCCGCACCGCACCGACAAGTTCTTCCCCGAGCCGCCCACACGGCCCGAAAATCCCTCCCGCGCGAGGATTCCGGGCCGTGACTCCCCTCAGCCGAGTGTGGCGTTGCCGCGCGTGGTCGGCCGGATGTTCGCGCGCACCGCGGCCACATCGCGATAGCCGTTGACCGCCATCAACAGGTCCGCTTCGGCCGCGTAGCTGCGCAGCAGGTGCACCAGTCCGCGCACGCCGCCCAGCGCCAGCGCGTACACATACGGCCTGCCGAGCCCGACCATCGTCGCACCGAGCCCGAGCGCCTTCACCACATCGGCGCCGGAGCGCACCCCGGAGTCGAACAGCACCGGCACTCGGTCGTCACACGCGGCCACGACAGCGGGCAAGGTCTCGAGCGCGCTCAGACCACCGTTGGCCTGGCGCCCACCGTGATTGGAGCAGTAGATGCCGTCGGCGCCGAAGTCGATCGCCTTGCGCGCGTCCTCGGGATGAGAGATGCCCTTGAGGATCAGCGGCAGATCGGTGAGCGAACGCAGCCAGCTGAGGTCATCCCAGGTCAGCGAGTTTCCGAAGGTCGCGATCCAGTGCAGGACAATCATTTTGGGGTCGTCGGAGCCGACCATCCGCTGAAAGACCGGGTCGCTGGTGTAGTTCCTCAGCACGTGCCCACGCAGCTGGGGGAAGTTGCCACCGGCCAGATCTCGCGGACGCCAACCGGGCACCCAGGTGTCGAGGGTGACGGTGATGCCCGCGTACCCCGCGGCCTCGGCGCGGTGCACCAGGCTCTCGGCGAGTTCACGGTTCTTCGGCGTGTAGAGCTGGAAGAAGGAGGGCGTGTCGCCCGCGTGCGGGCGCACGTCCTCGAGCGGATCCTCCATCAACGTCGAGTACATCGCGGGTACGCCGGTCTGCGCCGACGCCTGCGCCACCGCGATGTCGCCGTGTCCGTTCTCACCGACCAGACCGATCACCCCGACCGGTGCGAGGAACAGCGGACTGGCGAAGGTGTGGCCGAAGGCGGTGACGGCGAGGTCGCGCTCGGTGGCGCCGACCAGCATCCGAGGCACCAGGCCCCAATCCGCGAAGGCTTCGGCGTTGCGCCGCTGCGTGAGCTCGTCGCCCGCTCCGCCGGCGATGTAGTTCAGCAACGAATCCGGCAGTGCCGCAGTGGCTTTGCGCTCCAGCGTCGCGTAGTCCATGGGGAATTCGGGCTGGATCCCCCCGAGTGCGGCCAGGTAGATCTCGTTCTGATAGTCGGCGAACTGACTCATTGCTGCACTTTCGCACGCCGACCGGGGTTCACGAACCCCAGGGTGGATGTAAGGTGCGTCATACTCGAAAATACGAGATTGTGAGTGCCCCTGCCGTGAACGTCGTCGAACACTCGGCCGCGCCCGCCGACCCGGACGCCCTACTCGCCGACCGCTTCCATTGCGATGCCACCCGCCACCTGACTCGCCTCGCGCTCGGGCTGTCGCGGGATTCGATGGATCTGCTGACCTCGGTCACCGATCGGCTGCGAGCCGCCGAGGGCGCCCTGCGCGATCCGCTCACCAGCGACCTCGGCTTCGACTGACGCTCACTGTCGCCGCGCGATGAGCGCCGCCAGATCGGCGAGCCGATGCGCGCGAGCGATCTCAGCGGGGGTGAACGGTTCGTCCGGGCGCACGAAACCCCAGCGACGATCGTCGCGGTCCAATTCCAGCAGCGTGCCATCGCCTGATTCGGTCACCGCGGGCGTGCCGGGCGCGAGGTAGCGCGCACCGAGCAGCTCCGCGACCGCCAGGGGTAATTCGTCCGGATCGCCGACGATGCGGGCGGCGATGGCCAGCGCCTTGGTCTGACCGTCGATCAGCGACAGTACGGTCGCGGGCCAGACCCGCACACCGGAGCCACCCGCGTGTTCCGCGGCGGCGGTGATGGCGTGTGGGGTCACCTCGGCGGGCGCGGCGACGACGAGTTCGTCGAGTACCGCGTCCTCCAGCTGGTGCACGTGCACGGTGAGAATGTTGGCGTCGCGATGGGCGAGGTGTTTGGCCAGCGTCTCGAGGGCGCCCGGCCGATCAGCCAGGCGCACCCGGATCCGCCAGAGCGCGGGCGCGGCGTCGATGCGGTCACGGTGACGTAGCTCCGGGCTGTGTAGCCAGCCGCCGAGCATTCGCATCGCCGACGGCTCCACCACCCAGATCACCAGGATCGTGGTGGTGACCGTGAGCAGCGCCACGGTCAGTAGGTAGGGCGGGTGCAGGTGGACCACCAACGCGTGCAGCGCCAGCTCCACCGGGAACACCGCCGCGAGTTTGGCGAGAGTGAGCCTGGTCCGCCCCGGATGCGGCAGCCTGCCGCACACCTCGCAGGCCAGGACCGTGACACGGGGTCGCGCTGCGAATCGCCTCATGCGGCTGAGCGTCTCCGGCCGAGATGTCGATCTTCGGCGAGGCGCGTAACGGTGATGTGAAAGCGCACTCGAAACCTGTTGACCTGCACCGACTTTCACCGTGACGTCGAGCACTTGCCGGTTCGGGTGTGACCAGCGGCACCATTCCCACGCGGGAGCCGGCCCGAAAGACAAAAAGGCCCGGAACCAGTGGTTCCGGGCCTTTTCTTTGTAGCGGGGACAGGATTTGAACCTGCGACCTCTGGGTTATGAGCCCAGCGAGCTACCGAGCTGCTCCACCCCGCGTCGGTGTGAACACAACATTACACACAGGTGCACACAGGTACCAAATCGCGAGGTCAATACAGGTTTTACGACCCGCACGCATCATCCCGACCCCGAATCACCGCGCTTCAGCGAATGGCGACTGTGGCAGTCATCACATAGTCCGGCAACCTCGGGCAGTATGCCCACATTTCAGTGAGCGGAATCACTATCTCCGCGTGATACCGAACACATAACGGAACAATTACAAAGTAATCAGTTCCCGACATTCCCACTGGCTATGCGGCATAAACACCCAAAAGGCGTATATTCCAATCATGGAATCTGACCGTTATCAAGATGTGATCGACAACGATTCATTGGTTAGCGTCTCTCCCATGACCGATACCCGGAAATTCAGCACCCGCGCCCTTGGCGTCGCCGCCATCGCAGGCGCCCTTGTTGCCGTTCCGTTCGGCCTCGCCACCGGCACCGCCTCCGCCGCCGCCTACAACTGGGACGGTGTCGCCCAGTGTGAGAGCGGCGGCAACTGGGGCATCAACACCGGCAACGGCTACTACGGCGGCCTGCAGTTCTCGCAGAGCACCTGGGCGGCCAACGGCGGCCACGGCTCGGCACACAACGCCAGCAAGGAGGAGCAGATCCGCGTCGCGGAGAACGTGCTCGCCAGCCAGGGCGTCGGCGCGTGGCCCCACTGCGGCCAGTTCCTGCAGTCGGGCGCATCCGAGCCCGAGGTAGTCGAGGAGCCCGCCGCCGAACTGCCGGTCGAGCTGCCCGCCCAGACCGAGACCGATGTTCGGGCTGCCGTCGACCAGGCCAAAGCCGCGGGCAAGGCGCTGGCCGACCAGTACGGTGTCGCGGGTCAGTACCAGAGCCTGCTCGACGCCAACGCTCCGCTGATCGCCTCGATCGGCGGCTGATCCACCGTTCCCCCTGCACGAGAAAGGCCCCGTCATCCAGACGGGGCCTTTCTCGCTGCTGTGTGGCGGCTGTCTACCGGCCGCCCGCGTCCTGATACGCCTTCACCGCGGCGTCCAGATCTTCCAGCGCCTTGCCGAAATCGGTGAAGTTGCCCGTCCGCATCGCCGTGCGCACCGCCTCGATCTTGCGGCTGAGCTCGGCAGCTGCCGCCTCCTGGCCGGTCGAGCCGACGGGGGGTGTCGTCCCCGGCTGCGGCGTCGTGCCGCCGCCGGGCGGAGTGACCGTGCCCTGATCGACCTGCGGGATCGCCCCCGGTTTCGGCTTCACCGCCGGATCGCCACCGAACGGTGTGGCCAGCGAGCCCGCACCCGGCATCACCTGGTTCAGTGCCCCGGCCAGTGTCGCGTCGTACCCGACCTTCACGCTGCCCGCCGCGTCGCGATAGCTCACCAGCACGCGAAGCAGCTGTGGGAAGGTCGACGAACCGGTGTTGCGCTCGTTGTAGAACGGCTCGACGTAGAGGATGCCGCCGTCGGCCACCGGCAGGGTGAGCAGGTTGCCGTAGCGGATCTTGTTCGAGTTCGACAGCAGGGTTTTCTCGCGGGAGACCGCGTCGGCGGTGGTCATCGAGTTCTGTGTCTGCTGCGGACCCTGCGTCTGCGTTTCGACCGGCAGCTGCAACACGGTGAACTTGCCGTACCCGTCGGGGTCGGACCGCACCGAGATGTAGGCCGAGAGGAACTGCCGGTTGTAACCGACCATCGCCGAGGTCAGGTTGAACACCGGCTTGTTGGTCTTCGGGTCGCCCAGCAGGACGTAATACGGGGGCTGGTTGAACGTGCCGCCCTCGATGGTCGGATCGCTGGGCACCGACCAGAACGCGTTGTTGGTGAAGAACTCACGCGGGTTGTCCACGTGGTACTTCGTGAGCATGTCGCGCTGGACCTTGAACAGGTCCTCCGGGTAGCGGAAGTGCGCGCGCAGCTCGGGTGAGATCTCGCTCTGCGGCTTCACCGCGTCCGGGAACACGCCACGCCAGGCTTTGAGCACCGGGTCGGTGGTGTCGGTCTCGTACAGGGTGACGGTGCCGTCGTAGGCGTCGACGGTGGCCTTCACCGAGTTACGGATGTAGCTGACCTCCTTGCGCGGGATCACCCGGCCGGTCTTCTTGTCGATGCTGTCCTCGACCGCTCCGTCGAGCGAGGTCGGCTGGGCGTAGGGGTATTTGTCCAGCGTGGTGTAGGCGTCGACGATCCAGACCACACGCTCGCCGACGACCGCCGGGTAGGCGTTGCCGTCGGTGGTCAACCACGGCGCGACCTTCTGCACCCGGTCGCGCGGTCCACGGTTGAACAGGATCTTGGAGTCGTCGCTGATCGCCGAGGAGAACAGGATGTTGCGCTCGGCGTACTTGGCCGCGAAGGCCAGCCGGTTGAACCAGTTCCCGATCGGCACGCCACCGCTGCCGTCGTAGGTGAACTGCGCCTGATCGGAGTCGTACTCACGCGGCGCCTCGCCGTCGGCGGTACCGACGATGGCGTAGTCGGGATCGGTCTGGGCGATCAGCTCGCCGTAGTAGATCCGCGGCTGCTCGACCTTGATCTGCTGGTCTTCGACCTTGGTGAACAGGTCGCTCACCATGAACAGCGGATAGCCCGAATCACTACCGCCCGTGACACTCTGGGCCTCGGACTGCGGCTTGTTGACCCGGTTGGCCGGCGCGGCGACGAAGCCGTTGCCGTGGGTGTACACGGTGTGCTGGTTGATCCAGTCCTTCTGGTTGCCCGACAGCGCGGCGGGGTGCAGCTCACGCGCGGCCACGATGTAGTCCTGGACGTCGCCGTTGAGGCTGTAGCGGTCGATGTCGAGCGACTCGGGGAAGCCGTAGAAGTTCTTGCGCTGCTGGAGCTGGGTGAAGGTGGGCGAGAGGATATTCGGGTCGAGCAGGCGGGCGTTGCCGATGGTGGCCGCGTCGGCGGGCACCTCGAGCGGACTCTTCCTGCTCTCACCCTGGTAGTCCTGGTACTCGACCTTGTCGTCGGTGATCCCGTACGCCTCGCGAGTCGCTTGGATATTGCGCTCGATATACGGACTCTCCTTCTCGGCGGCGTTGGGTCGCACCGAGAACTGCTCCACCACCATCGGCCACACCGCACCGACCAGGATCGACGACAGCACCAGCAGCGCGGCCGCCATCGCGGGCACCCGCAGATCGCGCAGGACGATCCCGGCGAAGAACGCGACCGCGCAGATCACCGCGATCGACAGCAGGATCAGTTTGGCGGGCAGCACGGCGTTGATATCGGTGTACGACGGACCGCCGAACGTCGGCTCCTTGCGCGTACTCGACAACAGGTCGTACCGGTCGAACCAGTACGCCACCGCCTTGAGCAGCACGAAGATTCCCGCGATCACCGCGAGCTGCACGCGCGCGGCCCTGGTGAGCGTGCCTTCACGCCCGGCCAGCCGCAGACCGCCGAACACGTAGTGCGTCACCAGGTTCGCGAAGAACGCGATCACCACGGCGACGAACAGCCAGTTCAGCACCATCCGGTAGAACGGCAGATCGAAGGTGTAGAAACCGATGTCGAGATGGAACTGCGGGTCCTGCTGACCGAACTCGCCACCGTGCAGGAACAGCTGCACCGTCGCCCAGTTCGACTGCGCGACCAACCCCGACAGCACGCCGAGCAGCACCGGGATACCGACGCCGAACAGCCGCAGCTTGCTCATCACGGTCGTGCGGTAGCGCGCGATCGGATCGTTGGGCCCGGCAACCGGCACGAAGACCGGACGCGACCGATAGGCCAGCAGCAACGCCGCCCAGACCACGAGGCCCACGAGCAACGCGACGACCACGAACAGAATCAACCGGGTCCGCAGCACACCCAGATACACGCTGCGATAGCCGACCTCACCGAACCACAACCAGTTGGTATAGGCATCCGTGAAACGGGGCCCGAGCAGCAGCAATGCCGCCAGGACGACTGCTGTCACCAGCAGCACACGGCTGCGTCGGGACAACGAAGGTAAGCCGGTGGGGGGCCGCATGCCCACGGTGCCACTCTCCATGCTCCGGCGGTTCCACACCGTGACCGGCGCAGTCACCGCAGTCCGAATCTTGCGGGTGATCCGGGCTGGTCCCCACTTACGCGGGAAGTTCCTGCTGCCGGACCGTTGGCGCCCACTGTACGGAAATCGGACACCGTGCAAGTGCCTGGGCCGAAAATGATTGGATGTGCGGGTGACCGAAGACGAGCACGCCGAAGTTCTCCTCGCCCGCTGTGTGCGCGAGGTCGTCGAGTTCGCCGACGCCGAGGGCTGGGGAAACCCGCCGCAGATGTTCGCGTTGGTGCCGACCGCCGACCTGGCCGCGGCCGAACCGGACCTGCAAGACCAGCTCGACGACGGCAGCGAGCTGACCCCCGTCGCCCAGGAAGCCTTCCCCGACGACATCACCGGCGGGTCGATGGCGTTGGACGAGTTCCTGGCTACCACCACCTGGCCGCCCGCGGTCGAAGGCTGCGTGCTGGTGCAGGAGATCGTGGTGCTGCCGCCCGACGCCGAGAACGATCTCGACGAGGCGCTGGTTCCGCTGCTGGCCGACGACGAAGCCGCCGACGCGGCCGGGCGCGCCGCCGCGCACGCGCATCCGGGTCGCCGCGACGCCCGGCTCATCGCGGGTGTGTTGCGCCAGGGCACCACGCTGTGCCTGCTGCAGATCCGCCCCGAGGACGACGACGGCTTCGGCGATCTCGACCTGCGCACCTACCCCAACCTGGCGCCGGGCCTGGTCGAGGCCCTGCACCACACGCTGGAGTGACTACCCGCAGCCGATCACTTCGCGGCCCGCGTTGATCTCGGCCAGCGAGGCGACCGCGGTGTCGAGGGTGTCGACCTTCACCAGGCGCAGACCCTCGGGAGCACGCTGACCGGCCTCGTTGCAGTTGTCGGCGGGGACGAGGAACGTTTCCGCGCCCGCCTCGCGCGCCGCGATCATCTTGTACTGGATGCCACCGATCGGGCCGACCTTGCCGTCCTGATCGATGGTGCCGGTGCCCGCGACGAACTTGCCGCCGTTGAGTTCGCCCGGCGAGAGTTTGTCGATCAGCGAGAGGCTGAACATCAGCCCGGCCGACGGTCCACCGATATCGGCGAGGTTGAACTCGACCCGCAGCGGCGGACGTCCACCTTCGCCCGGGGTGATGCCGAGGTACCCCTTCGTCTCGTCGCCGGGGCGCGGTGCCAGGGTGATCGGACTGGTCAGCTCGATATCGCCGCGACGATGGACGACGCTGATGGTGGTGCCGGGTTTCTTCGTACCGACGAGGTCGATCACGTCCTTGGGCGTGGCGATCGGGGTGCCGTCGATGCTGATCAGCTCGTCACCGACCTGGAGCACACCGTTGGCGGGACCTTCCTCGCCGAGCCCGCGGACCAGCACGACCGTCGGCATCTTCAGGTAGTGCAGCGCGGCTACCTCGGCATCGCTCTCGGAGTCCTTGAAGTCCTGCTGATTGGACTTGTCGACCTCTTCGCGTGGCACGCCGGGCGGGTACACCTCGGCGCGCGGCACCAGGCCGTGCTCACCGCTGACCCAGAAACCGAACGCCTCGAACAGGTTCAGTCCGTCGCGTACCGACACGGTTGTCATATTCAGGTGCCCGCTCGTGGGATCCAAAGGCGCGCCGGTGACATCGACCACCGGCTTGCCCTCGACCTGGCCGAGCGTATCGAAGGTGGGACCGGGGCCGAGCGCGACGAACGGCACGGTGACCACGCTGCCTGCCACGCCGAGCACGAGGACAGGGACGAGGGCGGCGATCAGGGTGAGGATCCGACGATTCACTCGGACCACAGTAGTGATCAACAGCCGCGACCGACGGCAGTGGCACGCTTTATGGCGTGGGCGGCGCCCCGCGATTTCGCGATGCGCGAACACCGAGGTCCCGGGGGTCCCGCGTAACGTAAGAGGTATGAGCGATCTCCCCTTCGGCTTCTCGTCCGGCGACGATGACGATTCCGGCAAGCGTCGCAACGAGGGCAACGGACCTGGCGGAAACGATCCGTTCGGGTTCGGAGCGGCCGGCGCGGGCGGATTCGATCCGTCGCAGCTGGGCCAGATGCTGAGCCAGCTCGGGCAGATGATCAGTGGTATGGGACAGGGCATGGGTCCCGGCGGCGCGCAGTCCGGCCCGGTCAACTACGACGTCGCCAAACGACTGGCTCGCCAGCAACTCGGCGCCACCATCGCCCCGATCACCTCGGGTACCACCACCGCGGTGACCGACGCGTCCCACCTGGCCGAACTGTGGCTCGACGGCGCCACGGTGCTGCCCGCCGGCGCCACGAAGTCGGTCGCGTGGACCCCGAACGACTGGATCGAGGAGACGCTGCCCACCTGGAAGCGCCTGTGCGATCCGGTGGCCGAGCAGATCTCGGGCATGTGGACGGCGCAGTTGCCCGAGGAAGCCAAGCAGTTCGCCGGGCCGATGGTCGGCATGCTCGGCCAGATGGGCGGGCTGGCATTCGGTTCCCAGCTCGGTCAGGCGCTCGGCCAGCTGGCCAAGGAGGTGCTGACCTCCACTGATATCGGTCTGCCGCTCGGCCCGGCCGGTACCGCCGCGCTGCTACCGACCGCGATCTCGGCGTTCAGCGAGGGTCTCGAGCAACCCGAGAGCGAGATCATGGTCTTCCTGGCCGCCCGCGAAGCCGCCCACCAGCGGCTCTTCGCGCACGTGCCGTGGCTGCGTCAGCAGGTGCTCGGCGCCGTCGAGGACTACGCGCGCGGCATCAAGATGGACTTCTCCGCGATCGAGGAAGCCGCGCAGGGCATCGACCCGATGTCGTTGAGCGACCCCGCCAAGCTGGAGGAACTGCTCTCCCAGGGCACCTTCGAGCCACAGACCACACCCGAGCAGAAGCAGGCGCTCGAGCGGCTGGAGACCCTGCTGGCGCTGATCGAGGGCTGGGTCGACGTCGTGGTCGGCGACGCGGTGGGTGAGCGCCTGCCGGGCGCGAACGCGCTGTCGGAGACGCTGCGTCGCCGCCGGGCCACGGGTGGGCCCGCCGAGCAGACGTTCGCCACGCTCGTCGGACTGGAGTTGCGGCCGCGCAAGGTGCGCGAGGCCTCGGCGCTGTGGCGACGGCTCACCACCGACGCGGGGATGGAGCGGCGCGACAAGGTGTGGGAGCACCCCGACCTGCTGCCCGATTCCACCGATCTCGATTCGCCCGCCGGGTTCATCGACTCCATTATCGGCGGCGGCACCGGTGTTTTCGACGACCCGCTGGCCCAGCTGGCCGCGACCGAGGCAAGGGAACGCGACGCGGCCGGCCGCGACACCCCGAAGTCCGCGGAACCCGATTCCGACGAGAATTCGCGCGACGAGGGCGATTCCGACTCGGCGTCGGGCAAGTCCTGATCCGTGCCGCCACCGAGGTCGGCGAGAAACTTCCGATCTCGGTGGCGCGACACGGTCGCTTCGCTAACGGTCGTCGCGAAATACGGCGACGACCCGCGGAACAGCGGTTGTTCACACGTCGGAATCCGGCGGGCGACACGCCGAAAGCCTGTGGATAACTGCCCTTTCGACGCACTTCGCGCCGCTGTCGGACGCCGATACTTTCGGCCATGACGACCACCTCCCCACCGCGCGGACCGATGCTCAACCCGCGAGTGATCACCCTGGTTCGCCCGTCCGGCACGATCCAGCTCGGCTGGGATCCCGAACGCGCGCTGCTCCTGGAAACCACCGAGCACGACACCGGCACCGTGCTCGCCTTCCTCCGCCTGCTCGACGGCCTGCAATCGCGACCCCAGATCATCTGGCGCGCGGGCGAATTCGGCATCAGCCCCGACCGCACGATGAGCATGCTCACCGCGATCGAACGCGCGGGCCTGCTGCTCGAGCCCGAACCCGCGGTGGCCAAGATCCGCGCCGTCACCGTGCACGGCCTCGGTCCGCTCTCCGACGCCGTGGCGATCGGCTTGCGGCGCATGGGTTTTCGGCCCACCCGCTCGCGCGAGTACCGGCCAGACCGGCCACTCGGTGCCGCCACGGGCGATCTGGTGGTACTCACCGACGCGTTGATGATCGACCCCGCGCTTTCGGTGGATCTGGTGTTGCGACGGGTGCCGCATCTGCAGGTGAGAGTTCGCGACGGCGTCGGCGTGGTCGGCCCGCTCGTGTTGCCCGGCGAGACCAGCTGCCTGCGCTGTGCCGATCTGACCCGGGCCGGGTTCGATCACGACTGGCCGCATCTGGCCGCCCAGCTGCTCGGCCGCACCGGGCACGCGTCCCCGGCCGGAATCGCGGCGACGACCGCGCTGGCGCTGGGCGAATTGGAGGCTATCGCCGCCTGTTCACCGCGGCGTCCGCCGCGCACGCTCGACGCCACCGTGGAATTGAACCTCGACACCCACGAGATCCAGCGCCGGCCGTGGCTACCGCATCAGGAATGCGGCTGCCGGAATATGACCTCACCCGCGCCCGGGACCGCCGGGTGACCGACATCGCGTCGGCCGGTGTGAGCATTCTTATGGCACACACCCCGCGGGTTCGGCCATGATGGATACCGTGTCCGAGATCGTGCGCCGCAGTTCCAGTCGCAATGCCAAGCTGGCCAAGATCCCGTTCGGCATCGCCGGACGGGCCGCTGTCGGATTCGGAAAAAAGCTCGTCGGCGGTGACAAGCAACAGATCAACGCGAACCTGAACCAGAAAGCGGCCGAGCAGCTGTTCACCGTGCTCGGCGAGCTCAAGGGCGGCGCGATGAAGTTCGGGCAGGCGCTGAGTGTGATGGAGGCCGCGGTCCCGGAGGAGTTCGGCGAGCACTATCGCGAGGCGCTCACCAAGCTCCAGGCCGCCGCACCGCCGATGCCCGTCGAAACGGTGCACCGCGTGCTCGACCAGCAGCTCGGCACCAAGTGGCGGGAACGCTTCACCTCCTTCGACGACACCCCGGCGGCCTCGGCCAGCATCGGACAGGTGCATCGCGCGGTCTGGTCCGACGGGCGCGCCGTGGCGGTGAAGGTGCAGTATCCCGGCGCCGACGACGCGCTGCGCGCCGACCTGAGAACACTGTCCCGGATGACCGGACTGCTCTCCTCGGTGATCCCCGGCGCCGATGTGAAGCCGCTGCTCGCCGAGATCACCGAACGCACCGAGGAAGAACTCGACTACCGCATCGAGGCCGCGAACCAGCGCCGCTTCGCCGCCGCGTTCGACGGACACCCCACCATCACGATTCCGAAGGTGGTGGCGGGCGCCCCGAAGGTGATCGTCACCGAATGGCTCGACGGCACCCCCGTGTCAGCGCTCATCAAAGCAGGCGCGCAAGACCCCGAGGGCACCCTGACACAGCGCAACCGGATCGCCGAGCTGATGGGGACCTTCCACTTCAGCTCGCCCGAACTGGTCGGCCTGCTGCACGGCGACCCGCATCCCGGCAATTTCCTGGTGCGACCCGACGGCACCCTGGCAGTGCTCGACTTCGGCGCCTGCGCGCCGATGCCGGACGGCTTCCCCGAGGTGCTCGGCCGCATGCTGGCCCTCGCTGTCGCCGACGAGCACGCGGCCCTCACCGAATTGCTCTACGAGCACGGCTGGGTCATTCCGGGCCGGGTGGTGACCCATGAGGAGATCGAGGCGTACCTGCGCCCGTTCAGCGACCCGATTCGCACCGATACGTTCCACTTCACCCGCGCGTGGATGCAGCGGGTGGCGGGCACGGCCTCCGAGTTCTCCAGCCCGGAGATGAAAACTGCTCGTGCCCTGCAACTTCCGGCCGAGTACCTCACCATTTTCCGGGTCCTCGGTGGTTCGGTCGGCATCCTGGCCCAGCTCGATGCCGAACTCGGCTTCATGAAGATGGTTCATACCTGGGTCCCGGGCTTCCGCGACCAACAGGCTTCGTGAGGCGATCCCCACCCGGGCATCACGCATAAAGCAAAACGAACCGCTCACCATGACGAGGTGAGCGGTTCGCTTGCGGTACAACCCTTTTCCCGGGTTCATGCCATGATCGCGACCTTGCGCGGGCGACCGCGGGGGCGCTTGCGGGCGATCACGACACCCTGGTCGAAGATCTCACCGCCCCACACGCCCCACGGCTCGGCACGATCGATGGCCGCGGTCAGGCAGCCCTTGCGGATCGGGCAGGCCGCGCACAGTTCCTTGGCCTGCTCGAGATCGGTGGGGCTCTCGGCGAACCACAGATCGGGGTTTCCGCCCCTACAGGGCAGAGTCTTGGTGACCTCACGGACGCGAGGGGTCTGCGCCACGGTTCGGCATGTCACGTCAGTAGTGGCCGTCGGCCAGTCCTGGGCGGTGAACACGTCGTTCTCCTTCAGCTCGTTTGCAGCGGTCGAATGTTCGGTGTGCGAACCCGGTGCCTACGGCTGAGGAGCCGAAAAAATATGGCCACGGATTTCGCTTCTCGCGATCCGTGGCCAGGAGGTCTGGGAGGTGTTCCCTACCTAGTTCGACATTTCTGTCGAACCCTGATCACGGTCGCTGGGTGGACGCGGAGGCGGATTGCGCCGGTGAACGCCGGTGCGTAACCGGCTTCATCGGCGAGTGCTGCCGGTGCCGAAATGGCGACCGGCTGCCAACCCACGCTGGGCTTGTCCTGGAGACGAATCGGAGTGTGCTGATGGACGACAACCATCGGCACAGCTTTGGCATCGACGCCGGACAGGCCGGTCCCCTGCAGAGCGAGGACCCCCCGGGAGGCGGACATGCCGAATGCGTTCACCAGGACGCGATTGCTCATCGCATCGAACGTGGTGTTCGTGTTCGTGTTCATGTGTCTGCCTCCCTCCTGAACTCGTGTGTGAACAATTACCGCGCACCGGGATCACTCTCGGTGCGTGTTCTCCACCATAGGCAATGATCGAGAACCGAACAACCTATTTTCTACCTGGGGTTTTGCACTGTCGCTCGTAAACGTGACGAGACGATGGCGAGGACATCGGCACCGTACTGTTCGATCTTCTTCGCGCCGATGCCCGCGATGGCCGCCAGCGCGGCGTCGTCGGCGGGCAGCTGCTCGGCGATAGCGGTGAGGGTGGTGTCGGTGAACACCACGAAGTCGCGCCGTTGCAGAGCCTCGGCCTTTTCCGCTCGCCATTCCTTCAGCGCTTCGAGCAGCAGCGGGTCGGCCTCGCCCGGGCAGCGCCTACAGCGGCCGAGCATGGTGGCGTAGGTGCCGATCAGCGGCTTGAGACACACCCGGCACAGCGGACGTGGGGCCTCGGCCGGGGCTTCCACGGCGATCCGCGACGCCGAGGAACTGTCCGGAATCAGCCCGTTGAGGAACCGCGAGCGGGTCACCGGCCGATAGTCGCCACCCGCTTGCAGCCGCCGCTGGGTCCACGACAGGCTCAGATGTTCGCGCGCCCGCGTGACACCCACGTAGAGCAGCCTGCGCTCCTCCTCCAGCCCGGCTTCGTCGACGGGCGCGTTCTTGCGGCCGAGCACGTGGAAGATCGGCAGCGTGCCGTCGGTGAGCCCGGCCAGGAACACCGCGTCCCATTCCAAGCCCTTCGCCGCGTGCAGCGAGGCCAGCGTGACGCCGTCGACGGTCGGTGGATGCTTGGCCTCGGCGCGGGTCGCGAGCTCGCGCAGCAGCGCGGTGAGATCCATGTCGTCGTCGTGGCTGACCAGTTCCTCGGTGAGCTGCACCAGCGCCAGCAGCGAGGACCATCGCTCCTTCGCCTGCGCACCGGCCGGTTCCTCCGCGGTGAGCCCGACCGGCGCCAGCGCGGCCCGGACCAGCGTGATCAGCGACGACCCGCAGCGCGCCTCGTCGGGCAGGTCGTCGCGGGCGTCGGCCTGACGCAGCGCCGACACGGCCTGGCGCACCTCCTGACGCTGGAAGAACCCCTCGCCACCGCGCACCTGGAACGGAATCGCGCGCGCACCCAGTTCCTGTTCGAACGGTTCGGACAGTGCGTTGGTCCGGTAGAGCACCGCGATCTCGGCGGCGGGCGTGCCGTCGGCGATCAGTTTCTCGATCCGCGCGGCGACGGCCACCGCCTCGGCCTGCGGGTCGGCGTACTCGGCGAACTCCGGTTCCGGGCCCTGCGGCCGCTGACCGATCAGGGCGAGGCGGGTGCCCGCGATACGCCCCCGAGCGGCGCCGATGACCTGGTTGGCCAGCGACACAACCTGGGGTGTCGACCGGTAGTCGCGCTCGAGCCGGACCACGGTGGCGTCGGGAAAGCGCCGGGAGAAATCGAGCAGGTAGGACGGGGTCGCCCCGGTGAACGAGTAGATGGTCTGGTTCGCGTCGCCGACGACGGTGAGGTCGTCGCGCTCGCCCAGCCACGCGTCGAGCACTCGTTGCTGCAGCGGCGTCACGTCCTGATACTCGTCGACGACGAAACTGCGATAGCGACCGCGGAATTCGTCGGCGACGGCCGGATAGTCCTCGAGGGCGGCCGCGGTGTGCAGCAGCAGGTCGTCGAAGTCGAGCAGCAGGCCGTCGGCAGAGGCTTTCGCGGATTCGTAGCCCTGGTACACCTCGGCAACCTTGGCCACATCGACCGGCGCGTCACGGTGATGTACGGCGGCGGCGGCCGGGTAGTCCTCCGGGGCGATCAACGACGCCTTGGCCCATTCGATCTCGCTGAGCAGGTCGCGAACCAGTTCGGTGGAGGCGCGCAGCCCCGCACGCTGCGCGGCTTGCGAGACGATGGGGAACTTGCTGTCGATCAACCGCCACGGCACATCCCCCACCACCTGCGGCCAGAAGTACCGCAGCTGCCGCAGCGCCGCGGCGTGGAAGGTGCGCGCCTGCACCTGCCCGGCATCGCCCCCGAGCCCCATCGTGCGCAAGCGATTGCGCATCTCCCCCGCCGCCCGTGCCGTGAAGGTCACCGCGAGCACCTGGTCGGCCTTCACATGCCCGCCCGCGATCAGATGCGCGATCCGATGCGTGATCGTCCTGGTCTTCCCGGTCCCCGCACCGGCGAGGACGCAGACCGGCCCCCTCGACGCCCGCACCGCGGCGGCCTGTTCCGGGTCGAGGGCGGTGAGATCGAGTGCTGGCACGCGATCCATCATGACAGCGCCCACCGACAAGGAACACCGCGCCGCCTCGCGACGTTGCACATCGCGTGACTGAAGCAACCCCAGATCTGACGATGTACTCGACCACGTGGTGCGGCTACTGCCGGCGCCTGCGAACCCAGCTCGACGAGGCGGGCATCACCTACTCGGTGATCGATATCGAGGACGACCCCGCTTCGGCCGAGTTCGTCGGCAGCGTCAACAACGGCAACCACGTCGTACCGACGATCAAGTACCGCGACGGCTCCACCGCGACCAACCCGTCCTTGGCCGCGGTCAAGCAGGCACTGGCCGCCCAGCAGGCCTGACTCGCCGAGTCAGTCCGCCCAGGACTCGATGATCGAGCGCGCGATCGAGATGGACCCGGGGACGAGCAGCCGTGCGCCGGGTTCGCGCGCCGACCAGTCCCCGACCCGCAGTGCCGCGCGGACCTCGTCGCGGGTGAACCAATGCGCCTCGGCGATCTCGCCATCGGAGAACACCAGTTCCTGGGCGGGGTCGCCGACCGCGGCGAAGCCGAGCATCAGCGAACGCGGGAACGGCCACGGCTGGCTGCCGAGATAGTGGATATCGCGCAGGTCGACGCCGACCTCCTCGCGGATCTCGCGTTCCACGCAGTGCTCCAGCGATTCGCCCGCTTCGACGAAACCGGCCAGCAGCGAGAACATCGTCTCCGGCCAGTTCTGCTGACGGGCCAGCAGCACCCGATCGGCACCGTCGTGGACCAGGCAGATCACGGCGGGGTCGATCCGCGGGAACTCTTCCTCCCCCGCGGCGGTGAGCCGCGACCAACCGCCACGCGACGACGTGGTCACCGTGCCGTCGCCGCCGTGATACCCGGCGCGATCGTGCCAGTTGAGCAGCGCGTACGCGGTGGACAGCAGTTCGGCGGTGAAGTCGTCGACGGCGCCGAGGGTTCGCAGATCGCGCAGGGTGCCCTCCAGGTCGCCTGCTCGCACCGCCCACAGGTGGCTGCCATCGACGGCGCCGAGGAAAACCGCGCCTTCGCCTGGCTCCTCGGCCACCGAGACAGCCGCCTCCAGGACGACCCTGCCGTCCTCCACCCGCACCTTGCCTCGCGCGTCGACACGCAGAATCTTCGCTTTGCCCCACCCTTCGCGCAGGGCCCCAGGATCGAGCCGGGCGTGCTCGGCCCGGTCGATGGTGGAACGTGACAGCAGCGGAACGTCTTTCAGCCGGAACGACACGATTCCGAGCATAGAGCGAAGGCGGAGGTAGGGCGCAGCCCGGGAGGGGCGACTACTTCCCGGCGCGCCGGATGTAGAGCAGTTTGTCGCCGGTGTCGAGGGCGTCGACCTCGGGTTCGCCGACCCGGATCAGCGCACCGTTGCGTACCACCCCGAGCACGATATCGCTGAGATGACGCGGCGATCCACCCACTTCGCTCGCCTCCACCTCGCGTTCGGCGACGGCGAAACCCTGCTCGGGCGTGAGCAGGTCCTCCATCATCTCCACGACCGTCGGCGTAGTGGTGGCGATACCGAGCAGCCGGCCCGCGGTCTCCGACGACACCACCACCGAGTCGGCGCCGGACTGCCGGACCAGGTGGGTGTTCTCCGCCTCGCGGATGGCCACCGAGATCTTGGCCGTCTTGTTCAGTTCGCGCGCGGTGAGCGTCACCAGCACGGCGGTGTCGTCCCGATTGGTGGCCACGACGACCGCGGCGGCGCGCTGCACCCCGGTCAGCCGCAACACATCGGATTTCGTCGCCGAACCGTGCACGGTGACCAGACCGGCCGCCGCGGCGGCCTCCAGCGCGACGGGGTCGGTATCGACCACCACGATGTCGGACACCTGGATCCCGTCACCGACCATCGCATCGATCGCGGTCCGGCCCTTGGTGCCGTAGCCGACGACGACGGTGTGATTACGCACGGTGTGCCTCCATCGCTGAATCTTGAATGCCTGCCGCGACCGTTCGGTCAGCACGCCGAGAGTGGTACCGACCAAGACGATCAGGAACAGCACGCGCAGTGGGGTGATGACGATGATGTTCACCAACCGTGCCGACGGGGTCACCGGGGCGATATCGCCGTAGCCGGTAGTCGACAGCGACACCGTGGCGTAATACATCGCGTCCAGGAACGACAGCTCGTCGCCGGTGTTGTCGCTGTAGCCGTGGCGGCCGACGTAGACGACTGTCGCGGCGGTGAACAGCAACGCGATCGCGAACAACACGCGACGGGTGAGCGAAACCCACGGGCTGGACTGCGCCGCCGGGATTCGCAACAGACCGACAAGGGCGTAGTCGGGACTGCTGCTCAACCCGACCGGGTTGCGCGGGTCACCGAACATGCCTGCTCCTGTATTTCTGGCGGCTGGCGCCGCGGGTTTTCGGCCTGGGTACCTCGATCTTCCCTCCCGCCGGGTACTCCTTCGTCGCACCCTCTGGTCAGTCCAGATCAAGGCGGCCGAAAACCGGCGGCTGGCGCCGCCGAGTGACCGGCCTTGTTCGCCTCGGGAGGTCGTCCTTCGGCGATCGCAACACTATCGGCTCAGCGGTGTTCGTGTGGATCGGTGTCGGTGTTTTCCGGTGCGGCGTCGCGGATGAGGCGCTCGAGTTCGGCGGGCCCGGCCAGTTGCGCGGGGGCGATGGTGCGCCCGGAGCGGATGTAATGGAATGCGGCGCCGACGCGTTGGAGCATCCGGTCCTCGGTCTCGCCGGTGCGGGCGGCCATCAGGCGGGCCCAGGCGAGGCGGTAGACGGCCAGCTGCATGGCGACGGCCGGCTCGTCGGCGGGACCGGGTTCGGCGCCGGTCTTCCAGTCGACGACGATCCAGCGGCCACCGGGTTCGGCGAAGACGGCGTCCATACGGCCTCGAATCACCGTGCCCGCGATGCTGGTTTCGAAGGGCACCTCCACGTCGACGGGGTTGCGGTGCGCCCACGGTGAACGGCGGAAGGCGGACTGCATGGCGGCGAGTTCCTGGTCGGCGCGTCCCATGTCGGTGGTGCTGTCGGCGGCGCCGGGCAGTTCGTCGAGGCCGAGTAGTTGTTCGGTGCCGAACCAGGATTGCACCCAGGCGTGAAAGGCAGTGCCACGCCGGGCCATCGGGTTCGGTGGATACGGGAGCGGACGGCGCAGGCGGGCAGCGAGGCGGGTCGGGTCGGCCCGCAGTTCGACGAGGGCGGTGGCGGGTAGTTGGCCCGGCAGTTCCACCTGTTGTTCGGCGAGTTCGGCGGCGGTGAATTCGGCCAGCAGCGCGTCGACGTCGTTGACCCAGCCCTCCGGGTCGTCCACCTCGGCCTGATCGACCTCGGCAACCTTTGTGCCGCTGCGTAAGTCGTCGAGCGCTTCGCGCACGAGCGCGGCGCCCTGTTCGATGGGATCGCGGCGGTTACCCAACGGGTCGCGTGGCCATGCGGCGGTCGGCGGGTTGTCGGCGAAGGGATTCACCGCGTCGGGCGGCGGCTTGTCGTCCCAGCGGGCGAGAGTGGCGACGCCGAACGCGTCGCTGTCCGGGTTCTCGTTCGCCTCTTTGAGCTCGAGCAGGAAGTCAGAGGGGCCCTTCTGCGAGGTCCCCGCCTCCGGCCAGTAGTAGGCCGAAACCAGCAGCACCCGTTCGGTTCTGGTGAGCGCCACGTAGAACAGGCGCCGTTCTTCGTCGAGCCGGCGGCTCTTGAGCGCATCCCGGTGGTGGGCGAGCGCGTGTTCGAGCTCGGAGCGGTCGCCCACGGTGTCCAGGTCGAGAACGGGCACACCCTCGGACGCGTCCGGCTGGGCGCGGTCACCGCGCAGCGCGGTGGGGAGTTCGGTGAGCGCGCCGAGCCAGGTGCTCAGCGCGGTGGTCGAGGGGAACACCGTGGCGCTCACGTGCGGCACGGCCACGACTTCCCATTCCAGGCCCTTGGCCGCGTGCACGGTGAGCACCTGCACCCGGTCCCGGGCGACCTCGACTTCGCCCGGCTCCAAACCGTTTTCGACCGATTCGGCGGCGGTGAAGAAGGCGAGCAGGCCACTGAGCGAGGCCCGGGAATCGGCCGCGTACCCGGCGACCACCTCGGCGAAGGCGTCGAGGTGCTCGCGGCCCGCGCCGCCGCCGGCGATCGCGCGCCTTGCCTGGGTCTCCACCCCCACACCGATGGTCCGTTCGACATCGGCGACGAGTTCGGCCAGCGGCTGCCCACTGCGTTCCCGCAGCGCGGCCAGTTCCTCGCTCAGGGCGACGATCCGCGCGAACCCGGCCTCCGAATACTGTTCTGCCGCACCGGGATCGGCGATGGCGTCGGCGAGACCGGCCTTCTCGGTCGGCTCGGGCGCGACCTCGCGCAGCGCCGTCGCGAGTCCGGCCGCATCGGTGATCGCGTCGGTGGCACCCGACACGCTGCTGATGGACAGCAGCTGCGCGCGCCGCGCCAGTGCGGCCAGATCGGCCACCCCGATCCGCCACCTGGCCCCGGTGAGAATCCGAACCGCCGCGCTGCCGGTTCCCGGCTCGGCGATCAACCGCAGGGTGGCGACGATATCGGCGACCTCCGGCGTGGCCAGCAACCCGCCGAGGCCGACGATCTCCACCGGTAACCCCTGCTCGCGCAGTGCCTCCGCCAGCGGCGCCGCGTCGGCGTTACGCCGGATGAGCACCGCCGAGGTAGGTGGCGGCTGCTCGTTCTCCCGCGCCGTGGCCCACTCGCGCGCGATCCGCTCGGCGATCCAGTCCCGCTCCTGCGCGATGGTCTCGGTCAGCGCGAACTCCACGACGCCCGCATCCGATTGCGGCTTGGCCCGCAACGCGTCCACCGTCGCCCCACCAGCCGCCCGCGCCACCGCCCGCAACGGATCAGCCACCAGATTCGCCAGCGCCAGCGCTTCGGGCGGATTCCGCCAGCTGGTCAGCAGCGGCAGCACCGGTGCGGGAATACCTGGCGCAGCGGGGAAGTCGGTGGCGAACCTGGGCAGATTGGCCGCTGACGCACCGCGCCACCCATAGATGGATTGCATCGGGTCACCCACCGCCGTCACAGCGAGGGACTGCGCGGGCTGCACGGATTTTCCTGCCGCACTGCGATTTACACCATGGCGACGATCACCGTCAGGCACTACCTCCGTACTTCCCCCGCCGACATCGCTCGCCGACAGCCCGGCGCCCCGGCTGTCCGGGGCCCCACCGGCCGGCTCTTCCACGGCGAAGAGGGTGTCCGCCTCGCGGGGAGGACTCGGGTGCGCCTCACCCCGGATCCGCACCGGCTGCCGCTGCCGATCCCGCTGTACCGCTTCGGCATTGCCGAACAGCGCCGAGAGCAGGACGCGCTGGGCGTGCCCGGTGTCCTGGTATTCGTCGAGCAGGACCAGCTTGAATCGAGCGCGTTCGGCGGTGGCGACCTCCGGGTGGTCGACGGCGAGCTGCGCGGCCAGCGACATCTGGGAGCCGAAATCCAGTGCGCCGCGGCGGTTCAGGGCTTCGGCGACCTGCCCCACCAGTGGCAGCAGGGCAACGCGCTCACGCTGCGCGTTCACGACACCGATCAGCGCCTGGCTCGGTCCGCCGCGTTGACGTGGACCCGCGGGCAGCGTGTAGACGAGTTTCTCCAGCTCCGCGTGCGCCTTGGCCAATTGCTCCGGTTCCACCAGATGTTCGGCCAGCTGCCCGGACAGGGCGAGCACCGCCTCGGTCACCGAGACCGGCGTGCGATCGATATCGAGATCGCCGTCCCAGGACCGCACCACCTCGTGCGCGAGCTGCCACAGCTGGGTCTGGGTGAGCAGCGCCGCAGAGGGCTCCACCGGCAACAACAGTCCGTGCGCGGTGAGCAGCCTGCCCGCGTAGGAGTGGTAGGTGCTGATCTCCGGCTCGGCCCCGGCGACGATCGTGCGCAACGCGCCGCTGGGATCGATCTCACGCAGCAGCGGCGCGCCCGCCAGTCGAGCCAGCCGGGTCCGGATCCGGGCGGTCAACTGCTGTGCGGCTTTTCGGGTGAAGGTCAGCCCGAGAACCTCGTCCGGAGCGACCAGTTGATTGGCCACCATCCACACCACGCGCGCGGCCATCGTCTCGGTCTTGCCCGCGCCCGCGCCCGCGACGACCAGGGTGGGCCCCGGTGGTGCGGCGATGACTGCCGCCTGCTCATCGGTCGGGGGTGGCAGGCCGAGCGCGTCGGCCAACTGCCGCGGGGTGACGCGCACGCCGCTCACTCGTCGGTCACCTGCCGTCCGGTGTCCTGCACCGGGCAACTGCCCGCCACCGGGCAGTGCCGACACCCGTCGTTGCGCACCGCCAGATAGCCGGGCCCCCGCGTCGCGTCGGCCGCGTCGTGAATGGTGGTGCGCCACTGCTCTAGACCGTCGCCGTCGAGCGCGGGCTGGGTCCGCTCGGCCGCGCCGGTCGCGCGGTTCGGCTTGGCGACGTAGACCAGCCGCGCGCCGCCGGGATCGACCACGGGGGCGGGCTCATCTGACTCCTCCGCCGCCAGCGCCCCGTGTGCCGCCGCCACCTGATAGGTGGCCAGCTGCGCGTGATCGGCCACCGTCTTCGCGCTGACCGGTGTCTTGCCCGTCTTCACATCCACGATCACGAAGCGCCCCTGCGCGTCGCGTTCGAGCCGATCGATACGTCCGCGAATACGCACGGCCCGTGCGCCTTCCGTGCGCGCGGGCAGCACGCAGTCCACCGGCACCTCCACCCCGGCCTGGGTGAGCTCACCGCGGGTGGTGCGGACCCAGGCGAGGAAGGTCTCCAGCATCGTCTCGGTGCGGCGCAGTTCCTGGCGCGAATGCCAGCCGTCGGCCGGGTCGACCGTTTTCCACGCCTGATCCAGCGCCGACCGCACCTGTGCCTCGGGGACATCGCCGGCCAGCGCCTGCACGAGCGTGTGCACGAGATTGCCCTTCACCGCGTGCGGGTTGTCGCCGTCGGTGCCGCCGTGCCGTTCCAGTGCCCACCGCAGCGGGCAGGTGCGCAGCAGTTCGACCGTCGACGGTGACAACCCGATCGGCGAATCGTCGTCGTCCCAGAGTTCGCGCTGCGAGCTGAGTTCGGCGGTGCCGTACCAGTCGCCGGGGTCGGTGCCCGGCACGCCCGCGTCGGCCAGGCGCGCCAGCTGCCGCGCGGCCCGGTCGCGACGCCGCGGGTCGGCTCCCGGATCACACACCACCCCGCGTAGTTCGGCGACCAGCGCGTGCATCACCAGCGCCCGCCCCGGATCGGCGACGGGCAACGCGCCGGGTTCGCCGCTCACATCGTCGCCCACGAGTTCGGCCAGAAACCGCGAAGGCACCAGATCCTGTTCTCCCGCGGCGGATTCGACGGCGGTCACCAGCAGCGATCGCCGGGCGCGGCTGCACGCCACGAGCAGCAGCCGGCGTTCCTCGGCCAGGATCGGCGCGGCCCGGCTCACGGTCGCGCTCGGATCGACCCCGGCGACCAGGTCGACGAGATCCTCGGTGTGCAGCAGCGTGCCCCGCGAACGCGGGTTGGGCCAGATGCCCTCCTGCACGGCCGCGACCGCCACCACGTCCCATTCCCGGCCCGCGGCGGCGTGCGCGCTGAGCAGTGTCACCGCCTCGCCTTCCGCGGTCAGCGGCCGACCCTGTTGCGCGAGTTGCTGGTGCAGCAAATATTCGACGAAACCGTCGATGCTCGCCTTCGGCAACCGATCCACGTAAGTGGCTGCGGCATCGAACAATTCGACGGCCGCGTCGAGGTCGCGATCGGCCTGCATGCCCGAGGCCCCACCGCGCCGCGACTGCCGGAACCAGCGACGCTCCAGCCGCGAGCTCGTCCACAGCGTCCACAGCACGTCTTCCAGACCCTGTCCCCTGGCCTGGGTCTGTTTCGCCTTCGCCACCGCGCGCAGCACGCGACGCAGCGGCGCCGCCTCGACCTCGGTGAGCCCGTCGAGCAGACGTTCCTCACCGACTCCGACGATCAGGTCGCGCAGCACCTCGGCCGAGGATTGATCGATCAGTGCCACCGCGGGCGGCTCCGGGCGCGCGACCTCGACGACGGTGTGCGCGGCGGGCGGGTTCTCGGCGTCGAGGACATCGATGTCGTCGGGCAGCCGGTCGGCGATATCCCAGTCCGGTTCGGGTTCCGGGCGCAGCGGATCCTCCGGGTCGGGGGGCGGTGGCCAGTCCTGCTCCGCCGGATCCGGTTCGGGTTCGGCGATATCCGGCGCGGGCGCGCTCTCGTCCCAGAGCAGGAACTGGTCGGCACCGTCGACGAAGGGTTCGGCGAGCGCGCCGGTGCGTTCCAGGTCGAGCACGCTGCGCCGCACGCCGCGACGCAACCGGCGCAGCGCGATCTGGTCGGCCCCGCCGAGCGGCCCGGACAGCAGATCCATCGCGTCGTCGCTGGAGAACATCGCGTCGATCGCCCGGCGTGAACCCGGGCGCGACGAGTCCCCGGCCAGGAGCACCCGCAGCGCCAGCACCATCCACGCCGCCCCGCGCCGACGCGCCAACGCCTCGGACACCGCGGGCCTGCGCACCGGCACCCCCGCCGCCAGCAGGGCGCGGCGCAACGGCGCCAGCGACAACGGCACCGACCGCACGATCACCGCCATCGCCGACCACGGCACACCGTCGGTGAGGTGCGCGCGGCGCAGATGGTCGGCGATCAGCGCCGCCTCCTTGGCCGGAGTCGACAACACCCGCACTCGCACACTCGACTCGTCGGCACGGGGTTGGTCCTCGGGCGGCGCCCACTCGTCATCGGGCGGCGGTTCGTCATCGGGCGGTTCCGGCCCGAAGTCCGGTTCGTCATGTGGTGCGGCATGCGCGCCGAATTCGCAGGGCGCGAACAGTGCGCCGTTGCCGCCGAGGGCCGAATCCTCCACCGTCGCGATCTCGTCCGTCGGCTCAGGGGGTTCGCTCTCCTGCCCCGGGAGTACCCGGTGACGCGCGCTCCCCGGCAACCGAGCCGCGATGCGCGCGTTCGCCAATCGGATCGGCGCGCCGCTGCGATGGTTGTGCCGCAGGATGATTCGCCGCCGCGCGGGCGTGTCGAGGCCGGTGAGGAAGTGCGAGTCCGCGCCACGGAAGGTGAAGACCGCTTGGTCGGGGTCGCCGGTGACGACGGTGCTCGCACTGCCGCTGCCGATGGCGCGTACGAGCGTCGCGGCCTGCGGGTCGAGGTGCTGGGCATCGTCGACGAGCAGGTAGCGGATCCGATCTCGTTCGGCGGCAAGCAGATTCCGGTCGCCCGCGAGGGCGTCCAGCGCCGCGCCGACCAGTTCCGCGGCGTCGAGCGCGGGCGCGGTGGCCTCGGGCGCGGCGACGCCGACCGACCAGCGCAGCATCGAGGCCTGCTCGTACCGCTGGAAGAAGCGCCCGGCCGCCACCCACGCGTCGTTGTCGTGTTCACGACCGAGCGCCATCAGGTCTTCGGGTCCGAGCCCGCGCTCGGTCGCGCGCAGCATCAGATCACGCAGTTGCTCGGCGAACCCGCCCAGTGCCAGCGCGGGCTGCAATCGTGGCGGCCACAGGCCGCCCGCCCCGGCTTCGATGTCGGCGAGATCCCCGCGCAGCATCTCCCGCAGCACCGCGTCCTGTTCGGCGCCGGTGAGCAGCCGCGGCGGCGGATTGCCGTGCAGATCCGCGTGCCTGCGCAGCACCGAGAACGCGTAGGAGTGCAGGGTGCGCACCATCGGTTCCCGGCTCGCGCCCGGAATGCCACCGGCGGCGGGCCCCAACTGGTGGGTGATCGCGTCCCGCAACGCCGCGGCAGCGTGCTTGGTGTGGGTGAGGACCAGCACCGACGCCGGGTCGGCGCCGTCGACGATCCGCGCGGTGACCAGGTCGACCAGCAGCGCGGTCTTGCCCGTCCCCGGACCGCCCAGCACCTGCCACGGTCGCCAGCCGGGGCGCGGCGGCGCCGGCTGGGCCTGCTCGGCGAACAGCGCGCGAACGGACGCACCCCAGACCCGCGGCCGGGGCGCCCGCGTTGTCCGGCGCACGAGTCGCACCGAGCTATCCGATCGCACCACATCGGCTATTGCAACAGACCAGTCCGACACACCGGCGCACCCCTACCGGAGGGACACGCTGCGAGAGTGTGCGCGACCGGCCAGAATGGCAGTCGTGTCATCGCTACATGTGCACCGATTCGGCCCCGCCGACGGTCCCGTCGTCCTCGCCCTGCACGGCCTCACCGGCCATGGCAACCGATGGGAAACCCTGGCCACCGAGCATCTGCCCCAGGCCCGGATCATCGCCCCCGACCTGCGCGGACACGGCCGTTCCACCTCGCTGCCGCCCTGGGATCTGGAAACGATCGTCGCCGATCTCGCGCAGCTGCTGCGGGCCGAGACCGACGGCCCGGTCGTCGTGGTCGGTCATTCCTTCGGCGGCGCCACCGGTATCCATCTGGCCCGGCAGCACCCCGATCTCGTGCGCGCGCTCGTCCTGCTCGATCCCGCCATCGGCATCGACGCGAAACTGATCGAACAGATCGCCCTCGCCAACCTGGCCTCCCCCGATTACACCGATCTCGCCGAAGCCCGCTCCGACAAGCAGGTCAGTGCGTGGGGACCCGACGAGGTCGACCCCGAGGCGCTCGAACGGGAGTTGGCCGAGCACCTCGTGCCGACCGAGGGCGGACGGGTCGGTTGGCGCGTCTTCCAGCCCGCGATCACCTCGTACTGGGGTCAGCTGGCGCGCCCGTTCGTGCTGCCGCCCGCCGACCTGCCGACGGTGCTGGTCCGCGCAGGCAAGGTGGTGCCGCCCTACGTCACCGCGGAGTTCCTCGACGCGCTCACCACGCACCTGGACACCTTCACCGCCGAGGTCTGGGATTGCGACCACATGGTCGCCCAGGCCAGGCCCGCCGACACGGCCGCGCTGATCGCCACGGTGCTGTAGCCCGATGGCCGTCACGACGGAGGAACAGGTGGAGCGGGTCCGCGAACTCGTCGCCGCGATCCCGCCCGGCCGGGTCCGCACCTACGGCGATATCGCCGACGCGGCCGGGCTCTCCTCGGCGCGCACGGTCGGCTGGATCATGCGCACCGATTCCGCCGACCTCCCCTGGCACCGTGTCATCGGCGCGTCCGGCCGTCCCGCCGCCCACCTGGCCGCCCGTCAACTCCGCGTTCTCGGCGAGGAGGGAGTCCCGATCGTCGACGGTCGGGTCGTTCTCCGTACGGCGCGGATCTGAGCGCGCCGCGCCGTCAGGTTCTCCGGTGGGACCGGAGTGGCTCGGCTGCGCGGGCTCGAGCATCGCGGTCGCGCCTACTAGCATGAATTCGTGTTGAACACCCGATTCCGAGTACGTCGATGACCGCCGACGCGATCGTGCTCGCCGGTGGGCGAGCCAGCCGAATGGGTGGCATCGACAAACCGGCGATCATGATCGGTGGGCGGTCGATGCTCGACGCCGCGCTGGATTCGGTGCGCGACTGCGCCGAGGTGGTCGTGGTCGGACCGCATCGTCACGAACTCGATGCCCGATTCGGGCAGGTTCGTGAGGTACCGCCGGGTTCGGGCCCGGTCGCCGCGATCGGCACCGGCCTCACCGCACTCGGCTCCGCCGCGCCCTGGGTGGTCGTGCTCGCGGCCGACATGCCCTTCCTCACCGACGAGACCGTCCACGAACTGCTGCGCAGCGCGGCCGCGTCCAGCGCTGATGCCGTTTTCGCGATCGACGATTCCGGTCGCCCGCAGTACCTTGTCGGCGCCTGGCGGCGCAGTGCGCTGGTGACGGCGCTGGCCGAACTGGGATCGCTGGTGAACCAGCCGATGAAGGCCATCGTGCCCGCCGCGACCGTTCTCGTCGAACTACCCGACATCGCCGACTGCGATACCCATGACGAGGTACGCCGCGCCCGCGAGTCCTTCGCCGCCGACCGTGCGGCGCCCCGCCTCGATCTCACCGAAGCACGCGAACGGATCGGCGCGGGCCTGACTCCCCTGGTCGCCTACGAGGCCGCGCTGAGCGAGGTTGCCGGCGCCGCGCTGGCGGCGCCGATCACCGCCGCGGGTCCGCTACCCCGGTTCGATGTCTCGGCCATGGACGGTTACGCCGTGTGCGGCGACGGTCCGTGGCAGCTGCGCCGCGACGTCGGATTCGCGGGTGGCGCGCGGCCGACGGGACTGCTCCCCGGCGAGGCGGTGCGCATCGCCACCGGCGCGCACGTCCCCGACGGCACCACCTCGGTGGTGCGCGACGAATTCGCCGCGCTCACCGGCGACGAACTGGCCCGCCTGCCCGACAGCCCGATTCGCGGCGATGTCCGAAAGAGCGGTGAGGACAGCAATATCGGCGACCTGGTAGCACCGGCGGGCACCCGGGTCACCGCTGCGCTGCGTTCAGCGGCGGCCTCGGTCGAGGTCACCACCGGCACGGTCCGTGGACCCGTGCGAGCGCGAATTGTCATGACAGGCGACGAGATTCGTAGCACCGGCCCGCTCCAGACCGGCCAGACCCGCGACTCGATCGGGCCGGTGCTGCCGGATCTGCTCGCGGGCTGCGGTGTTCGTGTCGTCGACCGTGTCCATCTGCGCGATACCGTGCACGGCTTCGATGACATGCTCACCGACACGGCCGATTTCGATCTGCTCGTCGTAGTCGGCGCCACCGGCGGCGGCGCGGCCGATCAACTCCGCACCGCCATCGCCCGCGCCGAGGCCGACATCGTGGTCCCCCGACTCGCGCTGCGCCCCGGCGGTTCCACCATTGTCGCCGAACTTCCCAGCGGCCCAACGGTCCTCGGCCTGCCCGGCAACCCCTTCGCGGCCATCGCCGTCCTGCTCGCCCTCACCCCCGCGATCGTCGCCGCCCGCACCGGCTCGCCGCTGCCCCGCGCGATCCTCGGCCCACTGCACAACGCCGCCGCCATCACCGCCCCGGTCCACCGCATCACCCCCGCCCGCTACGCCTCCGACGGCGGCTGGCTCGGCGACCCCACGGTCCGCACCGCCCACCTCGCCGGCCTGATCGACCGCGACGGCCTTGTCATCGTCCCGCCCGACGCCACCGACGGAACAACGGTTGAATTCCTGCCACTCCTATCCTGAGTAACGCACCGGTCGCGATTTACCGTTCCGGATGTCCGGGCGAATCGATCGGCACCCGATGACAAATCCCCGAATTCACCCTGGACACGCCGAATTCGAGCTGGTCAGAGGCCTATTTTTGGCGCAGGTCTACCGTCTCGCGAAATTGGTGCTTATTGTTGGACGGGTCAGGCGTGGGACGCCCCGCACGCGAGGTGGATTGCGTCGGACAGTGCGTTGAAGGCTTAATCACTTATCCCTCGGAAAGGACCGTGTGGAGATGGCTGACAAGTCTAAAAAAGCACCGAAGAAGACGCCCAAGCAGATGCCGCGCCAGCAGCAGGAGCAGCGGCAGGAGCAGGGGCGGGACTCGCAAGGGATGCCGCGAGCAGGCCAGGACGATCGGCGTGACGAGCGCCGCCCCGGCCATCACTGAAATACGTGAGTCGACGAGCCGCCGGTATCGCTACCGGCGGCTCGTTCACGTCATGCCCCGATGCTCAGCAGCGCGCCTGCCCCGGATCCGTCCCGCCCACGCCGCGCCGTCGACGGATCGGGAACGGGCACCGCGTCGACCAGGCGGCGGGTGTACTCCTGAGCCGGTGCGGCGAATACCGCGCGCACCTCGCCGGTTTCGACGATCCGGCCCTGCCGCAGCACCACAACCCGGTCGGCGACCTGGTGCACCACGGCCAGATCGTGACTGATGAACAGGCTGGCGAAGCCGTACTCGGCGCGTAGGTCGGCGAACAGGTCGAGCACCTGCGCCTGCACCGACACATCGAGCGCACTGGTCGGCTCGTCGGCCACCAGTAGGCGCGGTGCCAGGGCCAACGCGCGAGCCAACGCCACCCGCTGACGCTGCCCACCGGACAGCTCCCCCGGCCTGCGCTGCGCGTAATCCCTTGGCAGCCGCACCGATTCGAGCAGGTTCGCGATCTTGGCGTGCAACAGCGCCCCGGACGCCGCCCGATGCACCTGCAACGGTTCGCCGATCGAGTCGGCGACGGTACGTCGCGGATCGAGGGAGGCGCTCACGTCCTGGTGCACCAGCGCCACATGCTTACGCAGGCCACGCAGCTCGCGCCGTGACAAGCCGGCCAGCGCGACACCTTGCAGCTCGACTCGTCCGGTCGTGGCGGGGACGAGTCCGAGCGCGGTGCGCCCCAGTGTGCTCTTGCCGGACCCGGATTCCCCGACCAGTCCGAGGACTTCCCTGGGGCCGAGGGTCAGCGAGATATCTTGCAGCGCGGGGAAAGACGTGCCGCCGTGCCGTCCCGGGTACACCACCGACAGGTCGTCGATCCGCAGCACGTCGCGATAGTCGGATTCGCCGAGCCCGCCGCCCTTTTCCGCGACCACCGCGGGGCCACGCACAACGACGCGCCGCAGAATCCGGCGAGCGCTACTCTCCGACGCTTCCGCGGGCGCGTCGGTCTCAGGTTCGCTCGTCTGAGCCGGCGACTCGTCGTGATCGGATGGGTCGCGCGGATCGGCGTCACTGTCATCCGCCGAGGCCGTGGTGCTGTCACTGCCCGGAGCATCGGATGGCACCGAGTCATCGACCGCATCGGCGGCGGGTTCTTGATCGCCGCCCCGCGACGACACCGCGGGCAACCGCGGCACCGCCGCCAGCAACGTCCGCGTGTAGTCCTCGCCCGGGTCGGCGAACAACCCGAACACCGTCTGCTCCTCGACAACTTTCCCCTCGCGCATCACCACGACCCGGTCGGCGATCTCGGCGACCACCCCGAGGTTATGGGTGATGAACAGGATCGCCGTGCCGCGCTGACGCTGCAGCGAGCGCAGGAGTTCGAGGATCTCGGCCTGCACGGTGACATCGAGTGCGGTGGTGGGTTCGTCGGCGATGAGCAGCGCGGGCTCGCCGGACAGGGCCAGCGCGATGACCACGCGCTGCTTCTGCCCGCCGGAGAGCTGGTGCGGGTACCAGTCGAGGCGCTTGTCCGGCTCCGGAATGTCCACAGCCGTGAGCAGTTCGATCGCTCGGGTTCGCGCGGTGGCCTTGTCGGTGACGCCGTGCGCACGCAGCGCCTGGACGATCTGGGTGCCGATCTTCTGCACCGGGTTCAGCGCGGTCTGCGGCTCCTGGAAGACCATGGCGGCCTTGGTTCCCCGCAGGTCCCGCAGCACCGATTCCGCGGCGCCGACGACCTGCGTGTCCGCGAGCCGAATCGACCCGTCCGCCCGCGCCGTCGTCGGCAGCAGGCCGAGCACCGAGCGCGCGGTGAGCGATTTGCCAGAGCCGGACTCACCGACGAGCGCCACGACTTCACCCCGGCGAACCCGCAGGCTCACCCGGTCGACGACCGTCCGGTCGCCGAAACTCACCGTCAACTCGTCGATGTCGAGCACGGGGTCGAGCTGGTCGGATGGTGCGCTCATGCCAATCTCCTTGCCCGGCCCAGTGCTTGGGCGATCAATAGGAATCCCAGGGTCAACGCGGCCACCACGACCAGCGGTCCGATCGCGATCCACGGGTTGGCGTCGAGGTTGGCGATCGAGCCGGCGATCAGCGAACCCAGCGACGGCTGCGGGGGCAGCACGCCGATCCCGATGAAACTCATCGCGCCCTCGATGAACACCGCCACCGACAGCGACAGCGCGAACTGCACGCCGAGCGGCTCGATCGTGTTGGGCAGCACATGCTTTCGCAAGGTCCACCAGGTGTCGGCGCCGATCACCTCCGAGGCTTCCACGAACGGCTGTTCGCGCACGGCGAGCACCGCTGTGCGGATCTGCCTGCCGAAGATCGGGATCTCGGCGGCGACGATCACGATGACCACCGCGTGCCAGCCGGGCCCGGTGATCGCGGCGAGGGTGATCCCCAGGATCAGCGTGGGGAAGGCCAGGATCAGATCGAACACCCGCTGGGCGGTCACGTCCGCGATCGGGTGGACGGTGGCGGCCAGCCCGACCAGCGCGCCGACCAGGGCGCCGATCGGCACCGCGAGCAGCGCGATCAGCAGGTCGATCCGGATGCCCGCCAGGACACGGGCGGCCACATCGCGATTGAGGTGGTCGGTGCCGAGCCAGTGCTGCGCACTCGGGCCGAGCAGGTTGGCGCCGGGGATCTGGGTGAGCGGATCGTAGGAGCTGAGCAGCCCGGCGAAGACCCCGGCCAGCGCCACTACAGCGACCAGCACCACCCCGGCCAGTCCCTGCCCGTGTCGCAGCGCGGACAAGGGTCCGTGGCGCCGTGCTGATTCATCTACGGCGACAGCGGTTTTCTCGATCGTCACGAGCGTCCTCCGATGCGAATGCGCGGGTCGAGCCACGCGTGCGCGACATCGGTGATCAGCTGGATCACCACGAACACCGCCACCGACAGCAGCAACAGCACCTGCACGAGCGGATAGTCGCGACGACTGATCCCCTGCTCGATGAGCTGCCCGATGCCCGGCCAGACGAAGGCCGCTTCCACCAGCACCGCACCGCCGAGCAGCTGCCCGGTCTGGATGCCGAGCACGGTGAGCATGGTCGGCAGGGCGTTGCGCAGCGCGCCCCTGGTGACGATCTCGCGATAGCCGATCCCGAGTGAACGTGCTGTCAGCACATACTGTTTCGCGAGTTCGGTGCGCAACGCCTCGGTGAGGAACCGGGTGAGCGCCGCCGAGACCGGCAGCGCGAGGCAGATCGCGGGCAGCAGCAGGTACTGCACCGCGATATCGGGCCGCGCGATGAATCCGTCCGGGGGCACCCCGCCCGCGGGCAGCACCGGAATCGCGACGGCGAACACCAGCACCAGCAGCGGTCCCACCACGAAGGTGGGCAGTGCGACAGCGATCGTATTGGCAGCGGCGACAACAGTATTGAGCCAGCGGCTGGGCCACAGCACCGACGCCACCGACACGACCAGACTCACCAGCACCGACAGCAGCAGCGCGGTCACCGTGAGCACCAGCGTGTTGGTGAGTCCGCGGCCGACCAGGTCGGTGATCTCGCCGCCGATGATGTAGGAGCGTCCGAGGTCGAGGGTGAACACGTCGCCGAGCCACTGCAGATACTGCACCGGGATCGACCGGTCGAGGCCGAGCTGGTGACGGATCACCTCGATGGTCTGCGGTGTCGCGTCATTGCCCGCCAGGATGGTGGCGGGGTCACCCGGGACGAGCCGCAGCAGTAGGAAGATCAGTAGCGAGGCCCCGAACAGCACCAGCAACGCCGAGGGGAGTCGGTGCAGCAGGTAGCGCGTCATGACAGGAAGGTGTCGGTGAGGACGAGTTCGCGCCGCTTGGTCCAGGCGAGACCGTGCACCTTGCTGGTGGTGGAGAACTGCTGGAAACGCACGCCGATCTCGATCAGGAACAGCCCTTCGAGCAGCTGGTCGGTGACGGCCTGGTAGGCGCGCACCGCCTCGGGTCCGGTGCCCTGCGCCAGCTGCCATGCCGTGTCGGCAGCCGCGGTGTAGGCGGGCGATTCGTAGCGCGAGGCATTGCGGCGGGCGTTGAACGGGTAGGCGCTCACCGTGAGCGTCGACGGGACGAACTGTGCCCACGAGTGGTCGGTGACCCACAGTCCACGGAACTGCTGGCCGGTGAGTTGCTTGACGAAGGTGGCGGCGTCGACCGGGTCGAGTTCGACCTCGATGCCGATATCGGCGAGGTTGGCCTGCACGATCTGGGCGACCTCGCCGTACCCGGGGGCGAAGGTCAGCGGCAGCTTCGGCGGCTTGGTCGCCTGCCCGAGGAGCTGCTTGGCCTTGCCGATATCGCGGTTGAAGCGGGTGTTGCGGGATTGGTCGAAGGCGGGCGAGTTCTTGGGCCACGGGACGTTGAGCGGATATCCCGCGCCGCGGAACACCTCGTTGACGATGCGTTCACGGTCGAGGGAGTAGGCGATGGCCTGGCGAACCCGCACATCGGCCAGCGTCGGTTCGGTCACGTTGACGCCGACATAGGCTTGCAGCTCGGCGCCTTCGAGGTCGTGCACCGTGAATCCGCCGCTCTTGCCGAGGTTCTCGGCATCGCGGTAGCCGAGTTCGCGCGCCGCGGCGATCTGACCGGACTTCAACGCGTTGAGCAGCGCGTTCGGGTCGGGGATGATCGAGACCTCGACCCGGTCGAGGTAGGGCCGCTCGGGGTTGCGGTAGTCCGGGTTCTTCTCGAAGACCAACTGCGAGTTCGGTACGCGCTGGACGTATTTGAACGGTCCGGTGCCGATGTAGGTGTCGCCGGTGCCGAGCTTGTCCGCCGTTTCGCTGTCCAGGATCGGCACGGTGTCGAGCAGGTCGAAGATGTTGCTCAGCGGGTGGGCGAGCTGCAACACGATCCGCGTCGGCGAGACGATGTCGAACCCGGTGACGGCGGCCGCCGAACTACGCAGCTGCGCGGACCATTTGGCGTCGGCGTAGGTGCGAATCGAGAACTCCACGTCCTTGGCGGTGAAGGGGCGCCCGGTATGGAATTTCACGTCGTCGCGCAGGTCCAGGCTCAGCGAGCGGCCGTCGGCGGCGAGCTGCCACGACTTGGCGAGTAAGGGGCGCGGTTCCAGGGTGTCGTTCGGGTAGCGGATCAGCGATTCGTAGACCAGGCCGATCACGACCGGGGTCGCGCCGGTGTTGGTGAGCAGGTTCGCAGGCACCAGGTCCTCCCGGATGCCGACCTTCAGGGTGCCGCCGCGCACCGGGGTCGCGTCGTCTCCGCCCGCCTTCTGTTCCGAGACCGCCGAGGTGCAGGCCGCCAGCGCGGCGCCGCCGAAGATGGCCGCGGCAGCGATACCGCCGGTGCGCAGGAAGTTTCGACGGCCGAAGCCACCGGGAGTTGAGCTCATCGTGAAGATCCTCGAAAGACGCATCGACCCGCGCGGCGGGCCGAGGAGGGTGCACAGGGCACCGTGGGAAGGGAACACATCGGCTCGGCCGCGAACGTCGTGGGCGTTCGTCAGCCGCGCGGGACGCGACACGAACAGCAGCAGGGTGGCTGATTCGTGGGCACGGCAGTGACGCTAACAAGTTGCGGTGCACCGGTCACCGATTCCACGCACTCTGCATATAACCCTGGTGACCAGCGGATATGTCACCTTTACTGCCAGCATGCCTGTTCCACCCCATGCTCGCGGTTACGCATCCTTCGGCGGCTCGGCCGGTCGCACGTCCGCGCAGTCGTCCCCCGACTGGACGTATCCGCCCACCGCGCCCGCCGGTGCCCCGAACATCGTCGTCGTGCTCGTGGACGACATGGGTTACAGCGATATCGGTCCGTTCGGTTCGGAGATCGAGACACCGACCCTCGACCGTCTCGCGGCGCGGGGTGTTCGGCTCTCGAACTACCACACGACGCCGCTGTGCTCGCCGTCACGCGCGGCGCTGCTCACCGGAATCAATTCCCACCGTGCCGGTTTCGGCTTCGTGGCCAACGCCGACCCCGGCTACCCCGGCCTGCGCCTCGAGCTCGCCGACGATGTGCTCACCCTCCCCGAGATTCTGCGCGGCAACGGCTACGCCACCTACGCGGTGGGCAAATGGCATCTGGTGCGCGACGCCACGATGAACCCGTCGGCGCATCGCGACTCGTGGCCGACCCAGCGCGGATTCGATCGCTACTACGGGTCGCTGGAGGGGCTGAACTCCTTCTACTACCCCAACCAGCTGGTCTCGGACAGTTCGGTGGTCGATGTCGAGGAGTACCCGCAGGGCTACTATCTCACCGACGATCTCACCGACAAGGCGCTGTCCTACATCAAAGACCTGCGCGCGCACGACGCGGAAAAGCCGTTCTTCCTGTACTTCGCGCACGTGGCGATGCACGGGCCGTTGCAGGCCAAGGCCGAGGATCAGGCCAAGTATCGAGGTCGCTACGACGAGGGCTGGGACGAACTGCGCAGGCGACGCTTCGCCGAGCAGCTGGCCCAGGGTCTGTTCCCGCCGGGCACCGAGCAGAAGCCGCGCAATACCGAGCCGGGTTACGAAGCCGCGGAATGGGACTCGCTCTCGGCCGACGAGCAGCGGCGCTACGCCAAGTACATGGAGGTGTACGCGGGCATGGTCGACAGCATCGACCAGAGCCTGGGGCGCATCGTCGACCTGCTCGACGACCTCGGCGAACTCGACAACACCATCATCGTGTTCACCTCCGACAACGGCGGCACCGCCGAGGGCGGACCGGAGGGCACCCGCTCCTATTTCGCCGAATTCGCCCACGTCGATGACCCCGATTGGGTGGCCGATGTCCCGCACGACGAGGACCTGATCGGCACCGCGAAGCTGGGCGTGCACTACCCGCGCGGCTGGGGGCAGGCGTCCAACACCCCGTTCCGGTTCTACAAGGGCCAGACCTTCGCGGGCGGCGTGCGGGTGCCACTGGTCGTGTCATGGCCCAAGGGGTTGCCGCGCACCGACGCCGATTCCGGCATCCGGCACGAATACGCCTACGTCACCGACCTCGCGCCGACTCTGCTGGAGTTGGCGGGCCTGGACCGACCCTCTGTGCGTAACGGGCTGCCCGCCAAGGACTTCGACGGTGTTTCCGCGGCCGAGCTGTTGCGAGATCAGACGGCTCCGACGCGGCACACCGAGCAGTACTCGGAGATGACCGGGCACCGTGGCTTCTACCGCGACGGCTGGAAGCTGCTGTCGCTGCACGATTCCGACGCCGACATCGACGCGCCGAACTGGCAACTGTTCGATGTGCGCGCCGATCCGACAGAGCTGCACGATCTCGCGGACCGATACCCGGACAAGGCCGCCGAACTGGCCGCCGCGTGGGACGAATCCGCATGGGCCAATACAGTTTTCCCACTGTTGACCCGCGCCGACCTGTTCCGTCGCCGACCCGAGGAGGCGCGTTTCGCCGCGCCGGTGCGCCTGCTGCCCGGCACCCCTACCCTGGAGCGCTATCGCTCCCAGCGCCTGATCGCCTACCGCGACTTCATCATCGCGGCCGACCTCACCGGAGCACGACCGTCCGGCACGACGCCGGAGCGTGCCGAGGCGGTCGGCTTCCAGCTCGGCGACGAGGGTGTGCTCGTCGCCCACGGCGACCCGCTCGGCGGGTACCTGCTCTACATCGAGGACGGCGAAGTGGTGTTCGGTGTGAACAGCTACGGCCGGTACGCGTCGGTCGGCGTACCGCTGCCCGTCGGGACGCGCGAGATCACCGTGCGCGCCACCATCGAGCCGCGGCTGCGCTGGGATTTCACCATCCAGGTCGACGGCACGCCACTCGCCGAGCTCACCGACCAGGTGCAACTGGTCGGCATGGCGCCGTGGACCGGGATCTCCGTCGGCGTCGACGCGCGCGGCCCGGTCTCGTGGGATCTGCGCGAGCGCCGCGGACCCTTCCGCTTCTCCGGTGGCCTTCGCGCGATCACCTACACACCCGGGCCCGTGCAGGTCCCGCAGCGCACGATCGACGCGGTGGAGCGCGAAGCCGAGTACGCCGCGGAATAGCGGACCACTCGCCACGCGGATCCGGTCGTCGCCTCGCCTCGACGGGCCCCGGAGATCGCGCCGCCACCAGGTCGGATACCGTTTACCAGCTAGAAATGCCACGCAGACAGGACACACCTAGATGGACGACAGTTCCCTGATCTGGGACGACGGTGCGCTCGTCACCATCGACCAGCGCGGACTGCCGCACGAGGTACGGGAGTTGCGTCTGCGTACCGTCGACGAGATCATCGAGGCGATCACCACCCTCGCCATTCGCGGCGCTCCGGCGATCGGGATCGCGGGCGCGTTCGGCGTGGTCATCGCGACCAGAGCCCACACTCACCACGACTCGGCGGACACGTCGAATCGTCCGGTCGGTGATGTGGGTAGTCGAGGCGGTGGCGTGGTCGACGTGGCCGCCGTGGCGGCCGAGGCCGACCGGATCGCCGCGGCTCGACCGACAGCGGTGAACCTGGCCTGGGCGGTCGAGCGGGTGCGGACCCGGATCGGCGAGGGCGCCGACGCGGTGCTCGCCGAGACCCTCGATTTGCTCGCCGAGGACGGGCGGGTCAACCTGGCCGCCGCCACTCACGCCGCCGACCTGGTGCAACGCCTGTGCGGTGCGCGGCCGCTGCGCCTGCTCACCCACTGCAACACCGGACGCCTGGCCACCAGCGCGGTGGGGACCGCGATCGGCGCGCTGCGGGTGTTGCACGAGCGCGGTGTCGTCGCGGACGTGATCGTCGACGAGACCCGCCCGCTCCTCCAGGGTGCCCGGCTCACCGCCTGGGAACTGGCCGAGGCCGGCATTCCGCATCGGCTGACCATCGACTCCGCCGCCGCCTGGGCGATGGCGACCGGACAGGTCGACGCCGTGCTCGTCGGCGCGGACCGGATCACCGCCAACGGCGATGTCGCCAACAAGATCGGCACCTTCACCCTGGCCCTGGCCGCCCGCCACCACGGCATCCCGTTCATCGTGGTCGCCCCGGAGTCCACCCGCGATACCGCGATGGCGACGGGCGCGCAGATCGTGGTGGAACAGCGGGCCGGCACGGAGGTGACCGGGTTCGGTGGGGTCGCGACGGCACCGGCGGGGACCGCGGTGTTCAACCCGGCCTTCGATGTGACGCCCACCGACCTCGTCACCGCGGTGGTCACGGAAAACGGTGTCGTCTACCGCAATTCGGATTCGTTCGACGACCGAGGCCGGGCGGTTCCCGCCGACACGACGCGGGGCGTGGGGTTCGCCGGCAGCCAGCAGGGCACGACGTTCGCCGACAGCGAGCAGGGCGCGACGCTCGCCGACAGCGAGCAGGGCGCGACGCTCGCCGACCGAGGTCTGGCGATCGCCGCCACCGCGCGTCAGCTCTACCAGCGGGGGTGGATGCCGGGCACCGCGGGCAATATCTCGGTGCGGATCGCCCCGGTCGACCCCGGCAGCGGCGAGGACGCGCTCATCACCGCCAGCGGATTGTCCAAAGGCGAACTGGGCGCGCACGACACGGTGCTCGTCGCCATCGCCGACACCACCGCGCGCCCCGGCCAGAGCCGTAAACCCTCCGCGGAGACCAGCATTCACACCGCCGTCTATCGCACCCGCCCGGCCGGCGCGGTGGTGCACGTGCACTCCCCGTTCGCCACCGCGCTGGCGACCACGGCCGCGCGACCCGGCGACGCGGTCACCCCGGTCCGGATCAGCGGTTTCGAACTACTCAAAGGGTTCGGTCTGGCCGATCCGTCGACGGTCGTGATCCCGGTGTTCCCGAACTGGCCGGAGGTGGCCCGGATCGGCACCGACATCGAGACCTATCTCCGCGAAAACCCCGATGCCCCACCGATTCTGTTCATCACCGGACACGGGATCACCACCTGGGGTGAGACTCTCGCCCAGGCGCGCGATCGCGCCGAATGCCTGGAAGCCCTGTGCGAGTTGATCGCCCGCATCGGACCTACCGTCGCCACACCCCTCGAGATCGGACCGACATGACCCTGCTGCAAGTGATGGCCGCCGACAACGCCGCCGACGTCCGGGTGCGCACCACCGACCCCACCGAGATCGGCACCGAGCTGGCCCAGCACGGTATCGCCTACTCGCACTGGGATGTCCGCGCCGATGCCGCCGCCACGGACTCCGACGCCCTGCTCGCCCACTACGGCCCGCAGATCGCCGACCTCAATGCCACGGGTCGCTACCGGCACATCGACATCGCCCGCATCCATCCCGACGCCGACAATCCGGAATGGCCCGCCACCGCCGCCGGCGCGCGCGCGAAGTTCCTCGACGAGCATCGCCACGCCGAGGACGAGGTGCGCTTCTTCGCCGCGGGCCACGGCTGCTTCTACCTGCACGTCGGCGACGCGGTGCTCGCGACGGTCTGCGAGGCGGGCGACCTGCTCTCCGTCCCCGCAGGCACGCTGCACTGGTTCGACATGGGCACCACGCCGGACTTCATCGCCATCCGCTTCTTCGAGGAGGCCGACGGCTGGGTCGGCGACTTCACCGGCGACAAGATCAGCGCGGGCTTCCCCACACTCGACGAACTGCTCGGGTGACCCGCGCGATCGTCCTCGACATCGAGGGCACCACCAGCCCCACCGACGCGGTCCGCACCGACCTCTACGGATACACCCGCGCCCACCTGTCCACCTGGCTGGCCGAGAATACCGACGGCACAGCGGATTCGGTGCTCGCGGGGACCCGTGAACTCGCCGGAGAGCCGCATGCCGGACCCGATCGCGTCGCCGAGATCCTGTGCGGCTGGCTGGCATCCGACGTCAAGGCCGAACCGCTCAAGACGGCGCAGGGCGCGATCTGCGCGCAGGGATTCCGCGCGGGCGCGCTGCACGGCCGATTCTTCGATGACGTCGCCCCTGCCCTGAAAGCCTGGCACGCCAACGGCTTCCAGCTGTTCGTCTACTCCTCGGGGTCCGAGCGAAACCAACGCGATTGGTTCGCCTTCGCCGACGCGGGCGATCTGTCCGACCTCGTCACCGACCACTTCGACCTGGTCACGGCGGGCCCCAAACGCGAGCCCGCCTCCTATGCGGCCATCGCCGAACGCATCGGCGTCGCCCCACCGGAGATCCTGTTCCTGTCCGACCACCCGGACGAACTGGACGCGGCCGTCAGCGCGGGCTGGCAGGCCGTCGGAGTACACCGCCCCGGCGAACCCAATCCCCCACGCCCACCGCACCTCTGGGTGAGTTCCTTCGCTGACGTCGATCCACGGATACCGTCCGACTAGTCTGCTTCCATGAACGACCAGGGGCCAAGCCTCGAACCAGCCCCGCCGCCGACAGATCCGCCGGCACCGGCATCGGTCCAGCCGCTGCCGACGACCGTCGCCCAGCCCGATGTCGACCCGTTCACCCAGCTCGCACCCGAGATCCCCGGCCTGGACGCCCCGGATGCGACCGTCGTGATGACACCCGAGACGGCCGCGCAGCTCGCCCGGCACAACGCGCTGCGAGCAGCGCCACGGCAGATCGCGATCTTGTTGGCGATCGCGATCCCGGCGAGCACGATCGTGCTGCTCTGGCTCGACCTCCCGCCGGCAAAGATATTGGCGTTTCAGGGTGCGGTCGTCGCGTATGTCGTGATCGTCATGTACTTCTCGCTCCGTCGCCAGTTCCGGAGCCTGACCCGGTCCGATATCACGACCGCCCTGTGCGCCATCACACTCGGTGCCGACGCGCTCGACCTCGGTGACAGTTCCTCGCGTACCCGGATCGGGTACGACCGCATCAGCTCCGTCGAAGCCAACCGCCGCGTTGTCACACTGGGTTTCGACAATCGGCATCTCGCACTGCCCCGGGCGCTGTTCCCCGACGCGCTGCTCACCCGGTTACGGCTGCTCATCGAGACCGATCCCGCCGCGCGGCCGTCCCCGCTGCCGCCGTTCCCTCGGCTCCCGCTCCCGCAGGCGCACACGGTGATCGCGGCCGACACCGCACGCGGGCTCACCATCGCGCGCCGCCTGGAGCCGTGGCGGCGGGTCACAGGTCAGCTCGCCACCGTATTCTTGCTGGTCGAAGCCTGTGCGCTCGGCGCACTGGGATTCGGAGTCCCCGGTGCGCTGACGGCACTGGCCACCGCGTCGCTGTTCGGGCTCACGATCCGGTGGTGGATGCGCCGCCCGTCGGACAACGCCCTTCGCCAGTATCAGGGACTGTTGCCGGTAGCCAGCGGCCTGGCGGCCCAGTTCGGCACCGACGCGCTCGTCCTCGGCGGTGCCACCTTCATGCTGCGCGCACCGTATTCGATCGTCACCAAGGTCGTCGTTCGCGCGGACTGCGCGGTCCTGAGCTACGGCAACACCGCGCTGGTCTATCCCAGGGCGTTGTTCCCGCCGGAAATCTGCTGCCGCCTGCGCGAACTCGGCGTCACGGTGGTCGAACACCGACCCACCGGCGCGGCTCAGCCGACCTGAGCCCGGACAGCCCCCAGCGGCGCGCGCTGTACTGTCCCGAACACCCGTCGGGCGTGGATCGCGACCGGGCTCGACGACCACGGCGCCAGCGTGGTGGTGAACATCAGTTCGCACCAGGACAGGGCGGGGATCTCGCCGGCGGCGAGAGTCGCGATGAGCGAGAGTTCGCTGTCGTGACCGAGCCAGGCCGCGACCAGCCAGGAGGCGTCGAGGCGGCCCAGGAATTCCTCGGCGTCCTCGGGCGGGCCGTGCGGGGTGTCGACGACGAGGTGCACGACGGCGGCGACGGCGTGGCGCATGGTGGCGTCCATACCGACAGCGTCGTGCAGCAGCAGATCTTCCAGCGCCGCGCGCAGTTCCGTCGACGAATCCAGAGTTAGTTCGGGCATGACGAGCCTTTCCTGTGGTTCGGGTCGGTGGTCGAGGCCGCCGGTGATCGCACGCAGCGCCGGAGTCGTTTGTGGCATTTCCGGATCGACCAGACCGTTCAACGGTCCCGCCCAATCGAGCCTGCCGAACGCCTGGCACCAGTCCAGTGCCGGATTGTCCTCGGTGACAACCAGATCCAGTGCGAGACCGGCCATCGACGCGGTGCAGGCCAGAGTGATGTCGTCGAGTTCGGCCTCACTGACCGCGAGGTGCAACGTCACCTTCTCCACCCCGGTGTCCTCACGCGCTCGGCCCGCCAGCCAGATCGCGCGGCCCGCGGCCCCCATCGCCGCCGCGACGTGGTCGCCGCGCGGATGATCGGCGTCGGCGTCGATGAACGGGCCGTACCAGATCGCCCTACCCTCCGCGTCGCAGATCGCGAAGGTCGCGGAGACGCTGTCGCCCGCGGCGGCCAGACTGATATGGGCGTCCAACCCATGCTCTATCACCCTCATCAAATCCCCATATTTCCGATTCGAGCCGAATATCGGTACGCCCCCTATCCAATCGGCGATGAACAGACATGTCCACTGGGCGCGCGCAAATAAGTGTCCCCGGTGAGGTACATACACTCGCCAGTGAATTCACAGGACCGTCGGCCCTCTGCACCGCAGTACCGCATTCGGTCCGCAACCGGGCGTAATAGACCGGCTGGCTTGTATGTTTCAGCAATGCCCTTCGTGCACTCCGATGCCGTCAATGTCCATTTCCGCACCGATGCAGCCGACGGTCCGACGCTGCTGCTCGCCCATGGATTCCTCATGGACGAATCCATGTTCGACCCGATCCGGAAAGTATTGGCGCACACCGATATCAATGTCGTGGCCTGGGATGCCCGCGGCCACGGGCGCACCGGATACGGCGCCGACCCCCGCTTCGATTACTGGGACCTGGCTACCGATGGTCTACGGGTGCTCGACGCGCTCGGGATCGAGCACGCGATTGTCGGCGGCGTGAGCCAGGGCGGATACGCGGCATTGCGGATGGCATTGCTCGCACCCGAACGCGTCACCGGACTGGCACTACTCGATACCGATGCCGACGCGTGCACCAGAGCCGACGAAACCTATTACGAGAACTTCTTCGACGAATGGTGTGGCACAGGCGCTTTGCGGCCGCTGGCCGAGGATCTCGCGCCGCGATTGATCGGCGGCGCCGACACGCGGATCTGGCACACCTGGATCAACCGGTGGCTGGCCCGCGATCGCACCGCCATCCGGCCTGCGGCCGAGTGCCTGATCGGCCGCGACTCGATCCATGGGCGGCTCGGTGAGATCACTGTGCCCGCACTCGTGTTGCGTGGCGAACACGACCACAGCAGCACCGTGGACAAATCCACGCGAGTGGCCGACGGGCTGCCGGGGGCGCGTGCGGTTCGCACGGTGGCGGGCGCGGGCCACGGCTGCGCGCTGACCCATCCCGAGCAGGTCGGCGCGGCGCTCGCCGCACTCGTCACGGCCTGCACCCCGTACGCCGTCGAGCCGGTGACGGTCGTCGGGATCTAGCGGTCGGGACCGCGAACGCCCAGGTAGTACTGGATGCGGCCGGGGTAGGCGACGGAGTCGAGCCGGAACAGCTGGACATCGACGGTGTAGTTCTCGCCGGTGTGGAGGTCGCACAACCGCATGGCGGTGTGCTCGCGGCCGTAGACGGTGTCGCCGTCGTCCCAGATACGGCGGAAGTCGCGATATTGCGCCAATTCGTCGAGCAATTCCGTCGCCCAATCCCCGCCGCCCTGCTGCCCGATCAGACCACGCAGCCACTGCACGGTGAGCGTGGACTCCTTCTCCCATTCGACCATTACTTTGCGCGAGAGCGGGTTGCCGAAGAACCAGCGCAGAATATTGACGTCGGAGACCAGTCCGGGAAACGCGCGTTCGTAGGATTCGTTGACCGCCAGCACATTCCAGCACGTGTCGACATAGGCAGCTAGATCAGGTTCCTGCAGCGCCAAGGTCCGGCGCATATCGGCGCTGATCTCGGCGCGCAGATCCTCGACCGTCGGATTGTCGACCGGCGCGAGGCCGGCAAGATCGAAAAGGTGTCTGCGCTCGATATCGGTCACCGGCGTGATCCGGTCGAGGTAGCGCACGAGCGCCTCGATCACCGCGTGTGTCGGCCGATCCCGGTCGCCGCTCTCCAAATGAGTGATGTAGCTGGAGCTGACTCCCGCCGCGAAGGCGAGTTTCTCTCGCGAAATCCGCCGATCGTCGCGAAGTCGCCGGAGCAACCCGCCGAGCGTCGGCGGTTTCGGCGGCCCGTCGGGCCCGTCGAATGATGGCTTCGGTATCACCCCAACCCTCCCTGTCTGCACGGGCCAATCCTGAATGACTATTGAACCGTGAGCCAACAGCCGACCGGAAAAGATGCCGTTTCTTTATATTAGCGCCGCGCAGTTTGGGTAGTTACCGAAGGGCAACTGTGTGCGCGGTCACGAAATACGGTGTGCTGAACCGAATTAAAAGCTTCCAAATCGTCCCGCACGGCGGTGTTATAGGATTCCGCTCCGCTCGACCACTCCGGTCGTGATCTTCATCCACTTCGAACACCAACCGGTCGGTTCCTATTCGCCGCGTATCGATTCGTCGGCGCATCACACCGAGCGCGGCGCTCGTTCGGAATCAGTGCACGCGCCCCGCCGCCACGGGCCGACCCGAGCTCGCGTCGAGGCGCGACCGGACCCGACCATAGTTGTGTGTGGCGTCACATCCGCGCTGTTCAGCGGCCACACCGCGCATGTAAACAAATGTAAACCGCGGGAGAACCAGCCGTTTCCGAAGCATCACCGCCCACCCGCCGACCCGCCCCTCGATCGCCGCGTTATGCCAGCTCACGGCATATCCGCCCCCGATGGAGCCCCGATCACGGACCTCGTGGCGCGTCTGCCCCGTGACCACGACATTGCGCTGACCTCACACCTCACCGTTGCCCGAATCCGGATGTGAAAAGTTCGTTTTGCCGAAGGGGTCCGCCTCCTTACAGTTTCCCCAACAGCCCGATTTCACAGCTCGAAGGGGGCGTCGTGGTTAATTCGCGCACGCAAGGTCCGTCGCCCGCCGATTTCGGCGACACATTGCTGAACCTCGGTAAGTATTTCCAGCGGGGCGAGGTCTCGCCCGACAACCGGTCCGTCTACAAGGTCGGTGGTCGCGATGCCGACGAGTTCTACCGCGACCGCTGGTCGCACGACAAGGTGGTGCGCTCCACCCACGGCGTGAACTGCACCGGCTCGTGCTCCTGGAAGATCTACGTCAAGGACGGCGTGATCACCTGGGAGTCCCAGCAGACCGACTACCCCTCGGTGGGTTCGGACAAGCCGGAGTACGAGCCACGCGGCTGCCCCCGCGGCGCGTCGTTCTCCTGGTACACCTACTCCCCGGCCCGCGTGCGCTACCCCTATGTGCGTGGCACGCTGCTCGACCTGTACCGCAAGGCCAAGGCCGAACTCAAGGACCCGGTGCTGGCGTGGCAGTCCGTCGTCGAGGACCCGGCCAAGGCCAAGGCCTACAAGACCACGCGCGGTAAAGGTGGTTTCGTCCGCGCCGAATGGTGGGAAGCCGCCGAGATCGCGGCCGCCGCGCATGTTTACACGATCAAGCAGTACGGCCCCGACCGGGTGGCCGGCTTCTCGCCGATTCCGGCGATGTCGATGGTCAGCCATGCCACCGGCGCCCGCTTCGTGTCGCTGATCGGCGGCTACATGCTGTCGTTCTACGACTGGTACGCCGACCTGCCGGTGGCCTCGCCGCAGGTGTTCGGCGACCAGACCGACGTGCCGGAGTCGGCCGACTGGTTCGACGCGGGCTACCTCATCATGTGGGGCTCCAACGTCCCGGTGACCCGTACGCCCGACGCGCACTACATGACCGAGGCACGCTACCGCGGCCAGAAGGTAGTGGTGGTTTCCCCCGACTACGCCGACAACACCAAATTCGCCGACGAATGGGTGGCCGCGCGTCCGGGTACCGATGCCGCGCTGGCGATGTCGATGGGCCATGTGGTGCTCAAGGAGTTCTTCATCGAGAAGCAGACTCCGATGTTCACCGACTACATCAAGTCCTTCACCGATCTGCCGTACCTGATCTGCCTCGACGAGGCGGCGGATCAGGAGGGCGCTCTTCCCGGCAAGTTCCTCACCGCCGCCGATCTCGGCCACACCGGCGAAGGCGTCGAACACAAGCCGGTTCTGCTCGACCAGGCGGGCAACCCGGTGGTGCCCAACGGCTCGCTGGGCCATCGCTTCGGCGAGGGCGACGCGGGCAAGTGGAACCTCGACCTCGAGGGCGTCGACCCGCTGCTCACCCTGCTCGGTCACTCCGGCGACGCGCCGGTCACCATCGCGCTGCCCCGCTTCGACACCGACGTCGCCGGGTCGATCATCCGTGGCGTACCGACGAAAGTCATTGCGGGCAAGCGTGTTACCACCGTCTTCGACCTGTTGCTCGCGCAGTACGGCGTCGGCCGCGAGGGCCTGCCCGGCGAGTGGGCCAAGGGCTACGACGACGCCGAGTCGCCGTACACCCCCGCCTGGCAGGAGGCCATCACCGGAGTGCCCGCCGTGCAGGCGGCGCGCATCGGACGCGAGTTCGCCGACAACGCGCAACGTTCCGGCGGTCGCTCGATGATCCTGATGGGCGCCGGCACCAACCACTGGTTCCACTCCGATCAGATCTACCGCGCCTTCTTCACGCTCACGCTGCTCACCGGCTGTCAGGGCAAGAACGGCGGCGGCTGGGCCCACTACGTGGGCCAGGAGAAGTGCCGTCCCGTCACCGGTTGGGCCACCCTGGCCTCGGCCAGTGACTGGCAGCGCCCGCCGAGGCAGATGCAGGGCACCGTGTTCTGGTACCTCACCAACGATCAGTGGCGCTACGACCCGTTCACCTCGGACTCGTTCGCCTCGCCGCTGGGCAAGGGCAAGTTCGCCGGGCGCACCGCCGCCGACAACATCGCCCTGGCGAGCCGGCTGGGCTGGATGCCCAGCTACCCCACGTTCAACCGCAACCCGCTCGACCTGGCCGACGAGGCCGCCGAAGCCGGGAAGACCCCCGCCGAGCACGTCGTCGACGGGTTGAAGTCCGGCGACCTGCGCTTCGCCTGCGAGGACCCCGACGCACCGGAGAACTTCCCGCGCGTGCTCACCGTGTGGCGCGCGAACCTGCTCGGCTCCTCCGGCAAGGGCAACGAGTACTTCCAGAAGCACCTGCTCGGCTGTGGCTCCAACCTGCAGACCACCGACGCGACCGGCGTGCGTCCGCAGGAACTGGAATGGCGGGAGGAGGGCGCCGAGGGCAAGCTGGATCTGCTCCTGGCACTGGACTTCCGGATGACCAGCACCACGCTGTTCGCCGATATCGTGCTCCCCGCCGCCACCTGGTACGAGAAGCACGACCTGTCCTCGACCGATATGCACCCGTTCGTGCACGCGTTCTCCCCCGCCATTTCCCCGCCGTGGGAGGCCAAGACCGACTTCGAGGCGTTCCACCGCATCGCGCGCGGTTTCTCCTGGCTGGCCGAGAAGCACCTGGGCACCCGCAAGGACATCGTCGCGGTGCCGTTGCAGCACGATTCCCCCGATGCGCTCGCGCAAGCGGGCGGCAAGGTGCTGGACTGGAAAGCCGGTGAGTGCGAGCCGATTCCGGGCAAGACCATGCCCAAGATCGTCGAGATCGAACGCGACTACACCAAGATCGCGGAGAAGCTGGCCGCGCTCGGGCCGCTGGTGGAGAAGCTGGGTCTGACGACCAAGGGCATCACCACCTTCCCCGAGGAAGAAGTGGAGTACCTGGCCGGGCAGAACGGCACCATCGTCTCCGGCATCGCCGCGGGGCGTCCGTCGCTGGCCAAGGACACCCACGCCGCCGAGGCGATCCTGTCGCTGTCGGGCACCACCAACGGACGCCTCGCGGTCGAGGGGTTCGAGGCGCTCGAACGGCGCACCGGCACCGAGCTGTCCGACCTCGCCAAGGAAGCCGAGGGCAAACGGATCACGTTCGCCGACACCCAGGCTCGCCCCGTCCCGGTGATCACCTCGCCGGAATGGTCGGGCAGTGAATCCGGTGGTCGCCGGTACTCGCCCTTCACCATCAATGTCGAGCGCAAGAAGCCGTGGCACACCCTCACCGGTCGCCAGCACTTCTACCTCGACCACGACTGGATGATCGAGCTCGGCGAGCAACTACCGATCTTCCGTCCACCCCTGGATATGTCGGCGCTGTTCGCGGAACCGAGCATCGGCAACGTGAGCGGCAACGGTCTGACGGTGCGCTACCTGACACCGCACTCCAAGTGGTCGATCCACTCGGCCTACCAGGACAACCTGCACATGCTGACGCTCTCGCGCGGCGGTCAGACGATCTGGATGTCGGACCGCGACGCGGTGAAGATCGGTGTGGCGGACAACGATTGGATCGAGGCGATCAACCGCAACGGTGTGGTCGTGGCCCGCGCGATCGTCTCGCACCGCATGCCCGAGGGCACGGTCTTCATGTACCACGCCCAGGACCGCGCGGTCGACGTGCCGCGCATCGAGGGCGCCGAGAACACCACCAAGGAAGCCAAGGGCAAGCGCGGCGGTATCCACAACGCGCTCACCCGCGTACTGATCAAGCCCTCGCACCTGATCGGCGGCTACGCCCAGCAGTCCTTCGCCCTCAACTACCACGGCCCCACCGGAAACCAGCGTGACGAAGTAACCACGATCCGCCGACGGTCGCAAGAAGTGGAGTACTAATCATGCGCGTAATGGCACAGCTCGCCATGGTCATGAACCTGGACAAGTGCATCGGCTGCCACACCTGCTCGGTCACCTGCAAGCAGGCCTGGACCAACCGTGGCGGTACCGAGTACGTCTGGTTCAACAATGTGGAAACCCGTCCGGGACAGGGCTATCCGCGCCAGTACGAGGACCAGGAGAAGTGGAAGGGCGGCTGGACGCTCAACAAGCGCGGCAAGCTGACCCTGAAGTCGGGCTCGCGGTTCAAGCGCCTGATGAACATCTTCGCCAACCCGGATCTGCCCACGGTCGACGACTACTACGAGCCGTGGAGCTACGACTACGACAACCTGCTGTCGTCGCCGCCCATGGACACCACCCCGGTGGCGCGGCCCAAGTCGCTGATCACCGGCGAGGACACCAAGGTCACCTGGGGCGCGAACTGGGACGACGACCTGGGTTCGGGTCCGGAGCAGGTCGCCAAGGACCCGTTGCTCGGCAAGCTCGAGGACAAGGTCAAACTGGAGTTCGAAGAGACCTTCATGTTCTACCTGCCGCGCATCTGCGAGCACTGCCTGAACCCCTCCTGCGCCGCGTCGTGCCCCTCCGGCGCGATCTACAAGCGCGAGGAAGACGGCATCGTGCTCGTCGACCAGGACAAGTGCCGTGGCTGGCGCCAGTGCATCACCGGCTGCCCGTACAAGAAGATCTACTTCAACCACAAGACGGGCAAGGCGGAGAAGTGCACCTTCTGCTACCCGCGCGTGGAGGTCGGCATCCCGACGGTGTGCTCGGAAACCTGTGTCGGACGGCTGCGCTACATCGGCGTGATGCTCTACGACGCCGACGCGGTGCTCGAAGCGGCCCAGGTCACCGATCCGCAGGACCTGTACACCTCGCAGCTGGGGGTGTTCCTCAACCCGCACGACCCGCGCGTGATCGCCGAAGCCGAGAAGGCCGGGATCTCACCGGAATGGATTCAGGCCGCCCAGGATTCGCCGGTCTACAAGCTGATCGTCGACTATCAGCTGGCGCTGCCGTTGCACCCGGAATACCGCACGATGCCGATGGTCTGGTACGTGCCGCCGCTGTCGCCGGTGGTGGATGTGCTCACCGAGACCGGGCACGACGGCGAGGACGCGCGCAACCTGTTCGGCGCGATCGACGCGCTGCGCATCCCGATCGAGTACCTGGCCGAGCTGTTCACCGCCGGTGAGATCGGTCCGGTGCGCTCGTCGCTGCAGCGGCTGGCCGGGATGCGGGCGTTCATGCGGTCGGTCAACCTCGGCGAGGAACCCGAAGCCGAGATCGCGCCCTCGATCGGGCTGGAGCCCGAGGAGATCGAGGCCATGTACCGGCTGCTCGCCATCGCCAAGTACGAACACCGGTACGTGATCCCGATGGGCGCGACGTCCAAGGCCCACGAGCTGGACTCGCTGGCCACCGGGTGCAGTCTCGACACCGACGGCGGGCCCGGCATGACCGCATTCGATCAGGTCGTCGAGAAGTTCTCGCTGTCCGACACCAATCAGGCCGCGCCGGAAGAGAAGTCGGGCCGGATCAACCTGCTCAACTGGGACGGGCGCAGCACCAGTGGACTCGTGCCGACCACGAACGGCAACGGGGGTACCGGCAACGGCGCCGGTAACGGCAACGGCAGCAACGGCGCTGCCGTCGCCGACTCACCCGTGAGCGGTGTCGCGCCATGAGCCTGCTCTCCATTCGCAAACGGCCCGAACCGGTGACGGCGATGCCCGAGCACGATCGCAGGGTCGTGTGGCGGCTGGCCGCGCTGCTGCTGGACTATCCGGGCGAGCAGACCCTTGCCATGCTCGACCAATTGTCCGGCGCCGCTGCGCGATTGCCCGACGAGGTGCGGGCGCACTTCGCCGCGGTGCTGACCTATCTGCGCGACACCCCGGCCATCGAGGTGGCGCAGAGCTACGTCGAGACCTTCGACATGCGCCGGCGAGCCAGCCTGCACCTGACCTTCTACGCCTTCGGTGACACCCGCAAGCGGGGGATGGCGCTGCTGCGTTTCAAGCACGCCTACCGGCAGGCGGGCGTCGAACTCGGCGACGAGGAACTGCCCGACCACCTGCCGGTGCTGCTGGAATTCGCCGCCACCATCGACCCGATCGGCGGTGAACGCCTGCTCGGCGAGCACGTGCCGGTGATGGAGCTGCTGCGACTGTCGCTGGCCGACAACAACTCTCCCTACAGCGGGGTACTCGCCGCGGTGCTCACGACCTTGCCGCCGGTGACCACCGCCGACCGCAGGCGCATCGCCGAACTCGCCGCCCAGGGCCCGCCCGAGGAAGAAGTCGGCCTCGAACCCTTCGCCATGGACCCCGCCCTCTTCGAAGCAACAGAAGGCCGCCGATGAACGCAACCATCCCCCTGCCCGAGGGCCTGTGGCTGATCCTGCCCTATATCGCGGCGACTTCCTTTGTGCTGGGCCATGTCTGGCGCTACCGCTTCGACCAGTTCGGCTGGACCACCCGGTCCTCGCAGATCTATGAGTCCAAGCTGCTGCAACTGGGCAGCCCGCTGTTCCACTTCGGCATGCTCGGGGTGTTCGGCGGGCACGTGATGGGTCTGCTGATTCCCGAATCCTGGACCTCGGCGATCGGCATCTCCGAGCACGCGTACCACATCGTCGCGGTCGGCGCGGGGTCGATCGCGGGCCTGATGGTGGTGCTCGGCGTGGCCATCCTGTGCTACCGCCGCATCGCCATTCCCGCCGTGCGCAAGAACACCAGCCGCAACGACGTCATGATGTACACGCTGCTGACCCTTGCCCTGGTCACCGGCCTGCTCAACACCTGGGGTTCCAACCTGCTGTGGGGCACCTACAACTACCGCACCACGGTGTCGCCGTGGTTTCGCAGCCTGTTCTCGATCAATCCCGAACCGGGCCTGATGGTCGGTGTTCCCTGGACCTTCCAGCTGCACGGCCTCGTGGTCCTCGCCCTGGTGGCGGCCTGGCCCTACACCCGGCTGGTCCACATGTTCAGCGCCCCCATCGGCTACGTCACCCGTCCCTACATCGTCTACCGCCGCAAGGAAGTGGACACCAAGGACAAGACCCGCTTCGCCAAAGCCTGGGACGCCCCGGTCACGCCCGACAAGTGGTAACCCAACCGTCAACCCGCCTTCCGCACAACGAACTCCGCGATCAACTCGGTGTATTCGCCGACGGTGTCCTTCACCGTCGGCGGAACGACCCCCGCGCGATCGCCCGATTCGACGATGACGGCCAGCCATCGGCGAACACCCTGAAACGGGAAGTCCCGCAAGATCGCGAGAGTATCGAGTCGCTCGGCATCTGTTTCGACGGGATACCGCTCGATCAATTTGCACAAAGTCGACCATGCCCGAAGTCGACCTTTCGCGCAGATCTCGCGATTCAGCCCGAATACGTCGATTGATGTTCTGCCGATTTCATCGCGCCCGACGTACAAGCCCGACCCGACTGAGAGTGTCAAGTGATCGAAGGGGTCCATCGTTGTCGGATCGATAAGCAGCGCTCGACCCGTCGCGTCAGCCGGAAAGCGATCCCTCTTCTCATTGCTATTGCAGTGCGAGCAAGCGAACAGATGATTGTTCCATACGAAAGCCGTAGCGGGGAACCCTGATTTGGGCCGGAAGTGCTCGATATCGGTACCGGCGCTGTCTTCGCAGTACATGCACCTTGCGATGCCGGAGCACATAGCCCTGAGTCCCGTAGCCACGTCACGTTTGGTCTTGGTACCACTGAAGGACCTCCACGCGCGAGCGGCTCGATCGGCAGGGTCGTTCGCGGCGTCGACGCTGCTCTGCAAGCGCGCAAGTTCCGCGACAGCATCCGCTCCGAGCGACCGTCTGGATATCGGGATCATTCGTTGCCGGACCGTCGATGCACCATCAGTGCCTGGTCTGCACGATCAGCCTGACTCGTCGGAAGTTTCGACCGCAGGTCCGCCAACGTGCTTACTTCCAACGCCGACAGGTCCCGGTGCAACGCAGCCGCTTCGATCTCGGCCAGGCGGTTTCGCGCATCGCGAGAAGCCACAGACAAAGTTGAGTCCAACCCGAACAAATCGGTCAGGACTGCCTCGTCAACGGTTCCATTGACGACCCGGTTGAACACTTCTCCGGTCACCACCTCGGCGGCGGGTCCTGGAGCCCACGCCGGCGATAGTCTGATCAGGCCCCCCTCGTCAGCTGCCTGACAAACGAACGGGCTATGCGTGGTGACTACGAACTGGATATTCGGGAAATGCTCTTTCATCCAGAATCCGATGCTCTTCTGCCACTCCACATGTAAGTGGACATCGATCTCATCGATGAGAACGACGCCTTCGTGAAGGATGGTAACGACGCCGTCCTTCTCTTCGTATCTCACGACGTCGAAGCTGGTCGAAAGTTGCTTGACGAGGTCGAGCACCAGACCTGCGACCGTCCGATACCCGTCGCTCAATGATTTCAGCGCCAGCTCACGGCTGTCGGGCGTAGTGACCCACAATCCAGCGGAATCGACCTTCCGTACACGCATCCCATCGGGCAGCAACCCGTCATCCAGCAGCCTCATGACCAGCTCCTCCAGCCTGGCTGCCTCCGCGCTGCCCTCCAGCCGTCGAAGATAGAGCTGCTGCAACCACTGCACCGACTCCGACATCGACGCGTCCTCACGAAACAGACTCGCAAGCGCTGCGGGCCGACCAGGCTGCATCATCAGCCGCAGAGCATCGTTGGAAGCCGGGGAAAGACGCCGAAATGGTCCGTAACCCGCAGTGAACCAGCCGCGGGCATTCTCCGCCCACGGGCCGCGCAGGGGTGACCAGCCCTTTCCCGGCGCTGCGTACAGTTCAGGCTCCGGCCCGACCTCAGTTCGTTCCCACCGCAACGCGACGAGCGGATCGAATCTCGGCCTGCGCCCTTGCTGTCCGAAGATATCGTCAGCCGAGAATCTGAGCCGCGCACTCACGAACGCGAGCGTATCGCCGTCGCGAATCCAATCCTGGAAAGTTTCCGCGAGTAGTCGCGCGACCGAAGGACCAGCGATCGCCAAGGCAATCGCCTGCAAGAAGGTGGACTTGCCGGAGCCGTTGCGCCCAGCCACCACGATCCACTTCGGTACTGAACCATCCGGCTGGATGAAGGAGAGCGACGTGGCCTGCTCCCCGTGGGAAAACCCACGGATTCCTTCGATCTTCAGTTCGGTTAGCTGCACGTGGTCACAGTACAAGAGTCACGTACCTGACCGACCGACCTCCGGGCTACCCGGACCGACACCGTACGCGCTCGGCAGGTACACCTGGTCTAGTTCGACGGGGAGTGGACCCGTGCATAGTCAGACAGTTGTGAGACAACCTGGTGATCCGCGTGTCACCGAACCCAGTGGCGGCTATGACGTGGGAGTACCGAGGGCTTTGCGGACGGCGGCGAACCAGGCCTGGGTGTCGACCAGGCCCTTCTCGTTGTCCTTGCGGCCGCCGGCGAAGCCGAACAGGTCGGCGGCGTAGCGGCTCAGAATCGTGCTCTCGTTCTCCTCGAGGTCGGCGAGGACTTCGGCGTCGTCGAGCACGTAGGCGACCACCGCCACCTGGCCGGGTGACCATTCGGTGCGGTGGTTCGTCCAGCCGTCGACGCGCACGGCGCGCGCTTTGGCGAGTAGGTCCTGGCGCAGGGCATCGCGGTCGGCGTCGGTGGGATGACGCGGTTTACCCCAGGTGATCCGCTTCGCGTCCGACATATCGAGTCCTCTCGCAGATGTCCGGGTGTTCGGGCGGCGGCCGGCCTGGTTCGGGTCGGCCGCGGCCCGGTCAGCCCAGGGTCGCAGATCGGTGCCCGCGCGGCGCGCACCGGGCCCTGCTACTCGGCGCGCAGGAAGGCGCCCACGCGTTCGGTGCCGAGCACCGGATCGGCTTCACCCTCGCCGAAGACGTAGCGGCCGTTGACGAAGACCGCGGTGACGGTCTCGTCGTTGCGGTTCACCATCCGTGAGAGGTTGCCGAAGACGGCGAGGGGGCTCTCGGCGTAGGCGTCCAGGGTGTCATCGAGATGGGCGGGGTCGATCACGACGGCGTCGGCGCGGTCACCCACGCGCAGATGGCCCGCGTCGAGGCCGTACCAGTCGGCCAGTTCGCCGGTGAGCCGGTGCACCGCGTGCTCGACCGACATGAACGGCCGCTCGTCGGTCGCGGCGTCGTTGACGCGACGGAGCAGGCGCAGGCCGAAGTTGTAGAAGGCCATATTGCGCAGGTGCGCACCGGCATCGGAGAATCCGACCTGGATAGACGGGTCGGCCGCCAGGATGTCGGCCACCTCGGGCCGGTGGTTGGAGATGGTGGTGCGCCAACGCAACTTGTCGCCGTGCTCGACGACGAGGTCGAGGAACGCGTCGACCGGGTGCAGACCGCCACGGTCGACGCCGACCGCGCCGAAGGTCTTGCCGATGACGGTCTCGTCGGGGCATTCGACGATGTCGGCGTCGAAGAAGTCGCGATGCCACACGCGCGGGCCGTACTTGCTGTCGTAGTGCTTGCGGAAGGTGCGGCGGTACTGCTCGTCCTGCATGAGGTGGCGCTGTTCGTCGATGTGGTCGGCCAGGTGCATAGCCGCCGCGCCGGACCCGAATTCCTCGAAGATCGGCAGCGAGATGCCGTCGGAGTAGATCTCGAACGGCACCGGCAGATGCTGCCAGCGGAAGTCGCCGTCGAGCCCGTTGATGACCTTGCCGATGGCCGGGAACATCTTGGACACGGCCGGCACCGCCTTTACATCGGCCGCCGACAGCAGACTCACCTTGAGCGGCTCGCGCCAGAGGCCGACGCTCGACACCACCATCGACACCAGACTCTTGGGGTTGGTGACGTCGGGACCGCCCTGCAGCGCCCGACCCCGTTGGCGCAGGATCGTGTTGAGCCGATGCCGCTCCCTGCCCTTGGCGTAGGTGGACGGCAGCGTGCGCGAACGACAGGCCTGTCCGTCGAGCTTGTCGAAAAGCAGCTGCTGCGAGGACATTCCGACGAAACCGGCGTCGAGCGCTTCGACGAGCATGCGCTCGATCTCGGCCAGCTCCGGCTTGGACGGTTTCACGTCCTTGCGGGTGGCGCGGTCGAGCCCCAGCACCGCCGCCCGCATATCGGAGTGGCCGATGAAGGCGGCCAGGTTCGGCCCGAGCGGCAACTGCTCGAGCGCGTCGGCGTATTCGCCCGCGGTACGCCAGGTCCGCATGTCGTTCATCGCGCCGACCACGTACTGGCGCGGGATGGCCTCTACCCTGCCGAACAGGTCGCCCGCGGTCTCACCGTCGACGTGCACGGTCGAGAGCGAACACGAACCGAGCAGCACGGTGGTGACGCCGTGGCGCACCGACTCCGTCAGCGACGGGTCGAGCAGAACCTCCACGTCGTAGTGGGTGTGGATGTCGACGATGCCGGGGATGACCCATTTGCCGGTGGCATCGACAACGCGTGAGCAGCCGGTCTCGTCGAGCGGGGTCGCCGAGATCTCGGCGATCCTGCCGTCGGTGATGCCGAGGTGACGAATCGCGGACGGGCCGCCGGTGCCGTCGAACCACCGGGCACCCTTGATGATGCTGTCGAACATTTCTCGACCCCTTCAGATCGCGAGATCGCGTCGGGTGACTTTGCCGGTCGCGTTGCGCGGCAGTGCCTCCGCGGTGAACCGCCACCGGGCGGGCACTTTGAAATAGGCGAGTTGATCGCCGACGAAGGCGCGCAGTTCCGCCGGGTCGACCGCCCCTGGTTCGGTGACGACGATCGCCGCCACTTCCTGACCGAGATCGGGGTGCGCGACGCCGAAGACCGCGCAGTCGCGCACGGCCGGGTGTTCGATGAGCACGTTCTCGATCTCGGTGGGGTACACGTTCTCGCCGCCGCGCAGGATCAGGTCGGTGCGTCTGCCCGACACGGTGAGTCTGCCGTTGTCCATCGTGCCGAAATCGCCGGAGCGCAGCCAGCGTTGATCGTCGATCGCGGTGGCGGTGGCCGCGTCGTCGTTCCAGTAGCCGAGCATCACGTAGGGACTGCGGATGCAGATCTCGCCCTCGTCGCCGTCGGCGACCGCGTTGCCCTCGGCGTCGCGGATCTGCACCGCCACCCCGACGATCGGCCTGCCGACCGAGGCGTCGTCCGCGGCCAGGTCCAGCGCGGTGGCGACCGTGGCCGCGGTGCCGCTCTCGGTGAGGCCGTAGCTGGTGGTCAGCGAGAACTGCAGGGCCGGGATCTTCTCGCGCAGGCTGGCGAGCAGCGCGGGCGAGGACGGCGCGGAGTTCAGTGAGAGCGCGCTCAACGAGGACAGATCATGCTGTGCCACGTCATGTTCCAGCAGTCGTGAGGCGATGGTCGGCACCGCGGCCCAGTTGGTGACCTTCTCGCGCTCGACCAGGCTCAGCACCCGGCCGACGTCGAAGGCGCCGTGTGGGAACACCGCCGCCGCACCGGTGAGCAGGCGCGGGATCACGAGATTGTGCAGGCTGGCGATATGGAACAGCGGCGCGGTGACCAGGTAGCGGCGATCGCTGGGGGCATCGCTGGGCTGCTGTCCCATGAACGCGGCGAGCATCGCGTCGGTGTAGCGGTGGTAGTCACTGATCGCCACCATGTTCCGCTGCGAATGGACAACGCCCTTCGGCCTGCCGCTGGTCCCACTGGTGTACAGGATCACGGCCGGATCGTCTTCGGCGACCGGCGTGGCGGGGAGCTCACCGCCGCCGAACTCGGCGATCAGGGCGGGCAGATCCTCGTCCATGGTCAGGACGGGGATCTCGGTGCCGATCTCGGCGAGCAGCGCGGCCCTTTTCCCGTCGGCGATGACGACGGTCGGCGTGGTGTGGCCCAGCCCGTAGGCGATCTCCGGCGGAGCCCACCAGGCGTTGTAGCCGACCGGGATCGCGCCGAGACACTGCGCGGCCCAGAACGCGATCACCCAGTCCGGCCCGTTGGCGGCCAGGATCGCGACACGATCGCCCTTGCCGACGCCGTACCTGGCGGCCAGCGCGGTAGCCAGCGCACCCGCGGCCGCGGCGTGCTCGGTGAAGGAGATCCGGCGGTCCTCGGTGACGAGGTAGTCGCGATCGCCCCACTTCAGTGAATGCTCCAGCAGTTCGCGCAGGTTGGCACGGCGCTGCGCGAAGACCGGAATCGGCACGCCGAGAACAGGTTCGACGGTCAGCTCGAACGGCGCGCCCGGCGCGGTCAGGCCCGCCGCCACCTTCGCCACGAATTCCTGTGGGTCAACAGCATCGGTCATGTTCTTCTCCATCAGGGAATGAGGACGGCACGGCCACGAACAGCGCCGGAGTCGAGTCGGTCGAAAGCGGTGCGGGCATCAGCCAGGTCGAACCGCTCGACCTGAGCGCGGACCTTTCCCTCGGCCGCGAGGGCCACGGCGTCGACGAGATCGGATCTGGTGCCGCCGTAGGACTTTCGCACCGTCGCGCCCCACGGCAGACCGGGACCGCCCGCCGGTCCGGAGTCGATGCCGGTGGCGCCGCCGCCGATACCGACCAGCCGGACAGCGCCGTTGGGGGCGATGGCCTCGACAGCGACCTTGACGGTGGGATCCGCGCCGACGAAGTCGAATATCGCCTCCGCGCCGCGTCCGCCGGTGAGCTCCAAGATGGTGGCCGTGGTGTTCTCGTCGGCCTTCAGCACGATGTCGGCGCCGCATTCGGTGGCCAGCGCCAGTTTGGCGGCGTCCACGTCGACCGCGATCACGGTGGTCTCGGTGAGCGCCTTCAACAGCTGGATCGCGATATGACCGAGGCCGCCGATACCGATGGCGACCGCGGTGGCGCCGGGCCACAGCTGGTCCATGGCGCCACGGATGGCGTGCATCGGCGTGAGTGCCGCGTCGGCCAGCGGCGCGGCGTGGACGAAGTCGAGTTCGTCGGCGATCGGCACGAACGAGCGCGCCGGGATGCGCACGTACTCGGCCATGCCGCCGTCGGGGCCGAGGCCGGGGCACGGCGGCATCGCGGTGCGACCGGCGGCCAGACACACATTCTCGTTGCCGCGCAGGCACTCCCGGCATTCGCCGCACGACCAGCACAGGTACACGATCCCGCGTTCGCCGACCTGGCGACCATCGACCGCCGGGCCGACCGACTCGATCGTGCCCGCGATCTCGTGTCCCAACGTCAGTGGCTTCTCGCTCATCGGGAACGGCACACTCAGCACGTACGAATCCGAATGGCAGATCCCGGCCGCGCCGACCCGCAGCAGCAGATCATCGGGTCCGAGTTCGGGCACGGGCACCGTGCGCAACTCGAGGGTGCCGGGCGCCGTCAACTGCATCGCGCGCATGCTCATCGGATGTCTCCTACCGCGTCGAAAGTGGCCTTCAGGTAGCTGTCGCACCGATCGGAGCCGATCAGTCCGGTCGCCATCCGATTCATGGTGTAGGCGAAGGTGACGCGGCGGCCGAGGTCGTTCACGACCATCGAGCCGCCGTAGCCGGCCCACCAGCAGACGCGCCCGTCGGGGATGTGCGGGAAGGTCTCCGGTCGTGGCAGCCCGTAGCCGATGCCGAAGCGCAGCGGCGCCAGCAGCGCCAGGTCGATGCCGTCGGCCTGCTCGCGAAAGATCAGCTCGATCGTCGCGGGCGAGAGGAACCGCCTACCGCTCAGCTCGCCGCCATTGGCGATCAGCGACTGGATGCGGGCCACCGAGCGTGCGTTGCCGTGCCCGTTGGTGCCGCCGATCTCGGCCGCGCGCCACGCGGGCGTCGCGGTTTCGGAGACCTCCAGCCAGGGGCTGGTGAGGGTCTTGATCAGCACGCTGTCCTGGTCGAGGGTCGACAGGTCGAAGTCCGGCATCTGCGGCGGGACCAGGGTGGCGATCCGGTCGGCGTGCTCGGGACCGGTACCGATGTGGAAATCGGCGCCGAGGGGTCCGGCCAGCTCGTCGGCGAAGAACGCCCCGAGTGAGCGACCGGTGATGCGGCGCACGAGTTCGCCGATGAGATGGCCGTAGTTGATGGCGTGATAGCCCGAGGCGGTGCCCGGCTCCCACCAGGGCGCCTGCGTAGCCAGCCGGGCGGCCGCGGCATCGGTGTCGTAGATGTCGGACAGCGCGATCGGCTTGTCCCAGCCCGAGACACCCGAGGTGTGCGAGAGCAGGTGCCGAACTTCGATGTCGGCCTTGCCGTTCGCCGCGAATTCGGGCCAGTAGTGGGCAACCCGCTGGTCGACGTCGAGTTCACCACGGTCGACCAGCAGCAGGGCACACAGCGCGGTCATCGTCTTGGTGACCGAGAAGACGTTCACCAGGGTGTCGGCTGCCCACGGGGTGGTTCGCTCCGGGTCGGCGTAGCCACCCCACAGGTCGAGCACCGGATCGCCGTCGACCGTGACGCACAGGGCGGCCCCCAGCTCGGCGCCCGCGGCGAGCTGTTCGTCGAAAGCCGAACGCACACCCGCGAATTCGTCACGGCAGAAGCCGGAAGAGCTGCTCATCGCGCCGCCTCGGCGGTCACCCGAGCGGGCACCGGCAGCGTATTGCCCGCGGCGGCGGCACGTTTGGCGCCGCGCTCCAGTTCCTTGGTCATCGAACGCACATACGGCTCGAATTCGGTCTGGATGGTGTGGCGGGGCGAATCGTAATAGCGCCCGGCGCGTTCGGCCTCCTGCGCGCCGAGCACCTCGTCGATCCGGTCGCGCGGGGGCAGGTGATAGCGACCGGTCAGGTAGGCGGCGACCAGCTTGCTCTGCTGTTCGGCGAAGTTCACCAGCGTCGGCATCGGCTGGGCCAGCCCGAGGTAGAAGAGATTGTCCACACCGGGCTTCATCATCATCTGGAACAGCGGGAACCGGTTCGCCGCATCGGGCACCAGCTCGGCGTCGGCGAAGAACGGAAAACTGATGTGGTAGCCGGTGGCGCACACGATCACGTCGACCTGCTCGCTGGTGCCATCGGCGAAATGCACTGTGTCGCCTGCTAATCGGGTGATCGCGGGCTTGCACTCCACGTCACCGCAGCCGGCCCGGTGCAGGAACTCCTCACTGGCCGAGGGATGCGCCTCGAACGGCTCGTGATCGGGCGTCGGAAGTCCGTAGGTCGACATCTCGCCGCGGTTCTTGCGCACGAAACGCTGTTTGAGCTTGAGCGCGATCCTGCGGGGAATCCACGCCGGCATCGAAGCACGGTCGCCCACTTCGCCGTTGACGTACTTGGGCAGCACCCACACGCCGCGACGGGCGGAGACGAACAGCTTCGAGGCGATGAACCGCTGCGACAGCTCCGAGGCGATATCGAGCCCGGAGTTGCCCATCCCGACCACCACGATCCGCTTGCCGCGCATGTCGATCGGGTCGAACGGGTCGTTGTAGGCGTGGCTGTGCATGAGCACGCCGTCGAATTCGCCGGGGTAGTCCGGCAATCGGGGATTCCAGTGGTGGCCGTTGCACACGATCAGCGCGTCGTAGACCTCGGTGTCGCCCGCCGCCGTCGTCACCCGCCACAGGCCGGCGTCGTCGCGTTCGGCCGAGGTCACCAGGGCGTTGAACCGAATGTGTTCGCGCAGACCGAAGTGGTCGACGTAGTCCTGGAAGTACCGCAGCAGCTGCGAGTGGTGCGGGAAATGCGGCCAATCCGCAGGCGCCGGGAAATCCTCGAACTGCAGGCGGTACTTCGAGGTATCGATATGCAGGCTCTGATAGCAGGCCGACATGCCATTGGGGTTCTTGTAGTACCAGTTGCCGCCGACCTCGTCGGAGGCTTCATAGCAGTCGAACGGGATTCCGTTCTCGGCGAGCCTCTTGGCAGCGGTGATACCCGAAGGTCCGGCGCCGATGACGCACACCTTGGGTAGTTCGGGTGTATCCATGCACAACTCCTCCAGCGGCCGCGGTCATCGACGACCGTGCCGGGTGACGTGGACCACACGATAGCGGCTCACTGGACATTACGTCCAGTGAATGGTCGGATCGTCTAAGGTGGGCTTCATGACGACCGAACCCGCCCGCCGTGGATCGCTGCGCGAGGAACAGAAGCGCCTGACCAAGGCCCGGATCGTCGAGACCGCTCGCACGCTGTTCGAGACGCAGGGTTATTCCGATGTCCGCGTCGACGACATCGCCGCCGCCGTCGGCTGCAGCCGCGCGACCTTCTACCTGCACTTCCCGAGCAAGGGCGAGGTGCTGCGCGCCATCGCCCAGGAGGGCACCCTCGCCAGCGTCCGGGATTTCTACGCCGACCTGGACCGGGTGCTCACCATCGGTTCCCGGGAGTCGTTCGCGGACTGGATGACTCGCGCGATCGACTGGTTCTTCACGAACAAGGACATGCTCCCGGCCTGGGACGAGGCCACCGCGCTCGAACCGGAATTCCGCGCGGTGGCGCGCGAGGGCATCATGACTCTGGCCGACAGCATGCCCGCCTACCTCGCCCGCTGGCCCGAGCACCGCCGCGACGAGGCCCGGCTGCGGATCGAACTGCTGGTCGCCCAGCTCGAGCGGTTCTTCACCCGGTGGGCGATGCAGGGCACGATCGACGTCTCGGCCGCCCAGGCCGCGACCGTGCTCACCGATGTCTGGTTCCCGGCTCTGCAGGCGCCGACCTGAGATCAGAGCAGACCGAGCACGCGGGCCTGGGCGATCGCTTCGGCGCGCGCGTTCACGGCGAGCTTCTGGTAGATGCCGCGCAGATGCGTTTTGACGGTGTTCACCGAGACACCGAGATCGGTGGCGATATTGCCCGCTGTCATGCCGGAGGGAAGTTGACGCAGCACCACCAACTCGGTGTCGGTGAGTTGGGGCGCGCCCGCGGAGGCGCCGCGATGGGCCCGGACCCGGTCGACGAGCGCCGCGTACTGACCGAAGCGGCCACCGATTCTGGCCAGCAGCTCGGCGGCCTCCGGCACGTCGAGGAACGGGCGCGCCAGCTGTTCGGTCGACGCGTGCGCGAGTGCCTGTTCGCAGGCGTCGTCGACCTTGCGTGGCCGGTCGAGCCGGTCGGCAGCAACCGCGACCAGCAGCCACGCCGTGACCAGCGAACGCGACGAGAAGCGCGGGGTCGTGAGGAGCGGTTCCAGCACCGTCAGCACGACGGCGGGGCGATGGGAATAGAGCGCCAGTCCCGCCTCGGCGACGGCCATCTCGGGAATCCGGCCGAGCGCGCTCGTGGCGTGGTCGACCAACTGTCGCGCGTCGGCCCTGGCCTGGACGCGCAGCAACAGCCACAACACGTCGGTCACCAGCTCCCCGGTGCCCGGCAGCGTGGGTGATTCGTCGAGCAGGCGGTGCAGTTGCTTGGCCAGGGCGACCGCGGCGGCCGACCGATCCGCGGCGTCGGCGAACATCAGCACGCCGGTCACGATCGCCACCTGACGCAGCGGCGCGGGTACCACGGTCTCGTCGGCCACGACCCAGGGCAGCCCCGGCAGCGGTCGCTCGAAATCCACGCCCTGCGCATACGCGCCGTAGGCCGCGAGCACCCTGGCCGGAGCCGCATCGGCCGAGCCCGCCAGTTCGTAGCGTTCGGCGCAGGCGATCGCCGTGGCCGCCAGCGCGCGGAGCTCGCCGATCCGCCCGGCGATCCCGGCCGCCCCGGCTGTCGCGGTTCTGGCACGTACCGCGACGCGACCGAGTCCGATCTGTTCGGAGTGCACGATCGCGTGGCGCACCGACGCCGCGCCGCTCTCGATCTCGCCCCCGTAGATCTCGGCGATTCCACAGTGCAGCGCCGCGTAGCAGTCGAGGTCGGACTGCCCGGTCACCGGCGGTAGCGGCCAGCGCATCGACGACGAATCACCCACCAGGACAGCGACTCCCGCGCTCACCGCGCGATCGAGAGCGGCCACCCACTCGGCGGGCACCACCGGCTCGCCCGATTCGTGGCCGACATGGGCGGCTTCGAGATAGACCTCGGCGGCGGCGATATCGCCACATTCCACCGCGACGGCCGCACGCAGCAGACGAACGAAAGCGTCGTGTTCGGCGAGGTTTTCGAGGGCGGCGAGCAGGGTGTGGCCCGTTCCCTCCAGGACCATGCGCACTCCCCAATCCCGCAGGAACGGCACCAGTCCGGGGGCGCCGGGCTCGGCCAGGACGTGCTCGAGCGCGGGCGCCGGCATCGCGGCCGCGATGAACCACGCCGCCACCCGACGATGACAGTCGGGCACCCGCTCGGGCCTGGTGTACGCCGCCTCGGCGAGCAGGTAGGCGCGCAGGAGCGGATGGTAGGTGTGCCAGAGTTCGCCCGCGTGGGCGACGGTGTGCAGGGGGAAGTTCGCGCGCAGCAGTTCGTCGAGGATGCGGGCGGCGTCGTCGCCGACCAGATCCTCGGCCATCGGCAGGCAGAATTGTTCGGGAACCGCTGTGGCGAGCAGGAATTCGAGGGTGGGCGCCGGTAACGCGGCGAGCAGTTCGGCGACCAGGAAGTCGGCGACGGCGTGCGAGGGACGGGCCAGCGCGGTCAGGGCGGTGTCGCGGTCGGTTCCGTTGGCCGACAGGCAGATCGCCGCGATGCGGACCAGCGCGGCCCAGCCACGGGTCAGATTCTGGACCACGGCGAGTTCGGCGTCGTCGAGTCGGCAGCCGTGCTGGGCGAGCAGCTGGGCGACCTGGTCCGGGCGCAGGGCGAGCTCGGGCGCGCCGATCCGGGTGAGCCTGCCCGCCAGATCGAGGGTATGCCAGCGCAACGGCGGGTCGAATCGGCTCGCGAGCACCGCCGTGACGTGGGCCGGTAGGTGTGTGAGCAGGTATTCCAGGCCCGCGAGTTGCAGCGGGTCGGTGAGCAGGTGGGCGTCGTCGATCACCAGTACGGTCGGCTCGACCTCGGCCAGCGCGGCGATGAGGTCCACGGCACCGTCCATCGGTGTGCGCAGCATCCCGGCCGGGACGAAATCCGGGGCGGGCTCGAGTGTTCGGGCGATGTCGGCCAGCAGATCGCAGCCGCGCTGCTCGGCGACGGTCATCCACGCGACGCGCGCCGAGCACCGGCGGCGTACCCAGTCGACCAGCACGACGGTCTTGCCGCTGCCCGCGGGCCCGCACAGCAGTACCGTCTGCCCGGCCGCGGCCTGCGCGCGATCCAGGCGGGCGAATGCCTCGTTGCACCGGACCGGGGCGAACGACAGTTCGGGAAGACCAGCGGACCGACCCGCTACAGCTATCACCGAGCCGCCACTGTGAATATCCAGAGAACCCGACGACGAAGCCATCTTCACCCTCCTGAACACGCTTTTCACCGCTCAGCGGCCGAACTCCGCCGAATTCGACGGTAGGCGAATCAGCGGCTGCACGGTTGCTGGAGTGGACAAGTGGGGACGCTCGTTACCAGATCGACGTCGAGTCGTCGAAGAACGGTCAGTCGGGCAGCTGGGACATACTCAGCAGCGTGAGGCCGAGCGTGTCGATGCGGGCCATCACGCCGCGCATGGCCGTGCTGTCGGCGACCGAGCCGAACAGCGTGGTGGTTCCGGTGGGCGAATGCGAGCTGGGACGCAACTCGGGAAAAGCCGTGAGGACACGCTCGGACAGCTCGCCCTCGATGACGAACTGATAGCGGAGCGGGCCCGACGTCGACATGGTTTCAGTGTCCGCGCCGGTCGCTCAGGGCGCCTCATCCGCTCCGGGTGAATTCGCCCGCCACCTGCGACGTCACCCCTCGATACTTTTTTAAACATTGTTATTTCAGTTTCCGGGACGCGGTGCCCATCCGGTAGCTAATGTCGCGATTGTCAACAGCGCGAACAGGAGAACATCATGCAGATCTACCAGGCGCGACGTGCCGGTTTCGGACTTACGGCCTTCACCGCGGTGGCCGCGGCCGCCGTACTGGCAGCACCCCAGGCTTCCGCACTCGTCCAGGGGATCGCGGTGAGCGGCAGCACGCACTACGTGGATACCTCCTACACCGTCACCGCCGATGTCACGTCCACCTCGTTCCTGTTCAAGGTGACCTTCACCGACAACGGCACCCAGATCGGCGACCCGGTCTCGGTGTCCGACGGCAAGGCGACCATCACCTGGACGCCGAAGACCACCGGCGCGCACGAGATCAAGGCGGTGCAGGAGCTCGTCAGCTCGAAGACCGTCACGATCACCGTCGCCCCGAAGCCGACCACCCCTGGTGGCGGCGCGAGTACCGGGTCCGCTGACCTGGGCGGGCTGCTGTCGGGCTCGGCCGGCTAGCCCCGCCCGCACGACGGCCGCCGCGAACCCCTCTCCCCGCGGCGGCCGTTCGCGTGTTCAGGCTTGGTCGTAGGCCTGTTGCAGGGCGGCGATGTCGAGCTTGGACATCGCGCGCAGCGCCGTGCCGACGGCGATGACGCGATCGGTCTCACCGCCCATCAGCTCGGGCAGCACCGCCGGCACGACCTGCCAGGACACCCCGAAGCGGTCGGTGAGCCACCCACACTGACCGGGGTTGCCGCCGCCCCCTGTCAACGCCTCCCAGAGGCGGTCGATCTCGTCCTGGGTATCCACGCTCACCTGCAGCGAGGCAGCATCGCTGTGCGGGTGGCCGGGGCCGCCGTTCATCAGCGTGACAGCCTGGCCGTCGAGGTCGAGACTGACGATGAAGGCCGAACCGTCGCCCATGCGGGTGATCTCGACAACGCGCGAATTCGGGACGGTCGCCGCGTACAGTTCGGCCGCCGCTTCAGCGTCGGCATCGAACCAGAGGAAAGTGTTGACGGACATGATGAGCTCCTTGAGGTGAGTGGCTTGCTTCATCCACTGGTCGGAGCCGACCAGCGCCCTTCGACATATCCGCCATATCCGCCATATCGGCCGAAATCTCTATTTCCGCGGCAGGGTCCGCGCGAATTCCACCCCGCGCTCGACCCATTCCCGCAATGCGGCGTCGTCGTCGACCGCTTCGGGCGCGACTCGCAACCAGCCGTGCAGCTCACGCCCGCCCATCACCATCGGGGCGATCGTCGACCCGTCGAGCAGGGCATCGCCATCGGCCGGGGCTACCCGCACCAGCAGCCCGCCCTTGCCGCTGGCAGCCACGGCCATATTGCCGCCGATCAGGAAGGCCAGACCACCGAACATCCTTCGCTCGTCGAGATCGGGCCGTGGGTAGACGATCTCCCGGATCCGCTCGGCGAGCTCCTCGTCGTATGCCATCGGCCCAGTGTGCGCCGACCCACCGACAGCAGGGCTCAGATGCCGAGGGCCGCGGCGAACATCGGCCAGGAATCGTGGACGTCGTCCTGCCAGTAGGGCCAGGCATGGGTGCCCGCGGGACGGAAGCGGACATCGGCGGGGATGCCGAGCTGGGCCAGTCGGCCCGCGAGGGGGCTCGAGCAGCCGCCGACCACGGCTTCCATGGTGCCGCCGACCAGCAGCCGGTCGACCAGCACGCCGACGTTGCCCGCGATGCTCGGATCGTTGAAGGCATCGTGTGTGCCGGGGACGCCGTTGCCCGAGGACAGGTAGATGGCGGTGCCGCGCAGCCGGTCGGCGTGCAGGGTGGGGTCGTTGGCCGCCCACGCCGGGTCACCGGGGAGGCCCCACATATTGGTCGCGTCGGCGCCGAACGTGGCCAACTGGGCGCGGACCAGCGCCTCGGCGAGCGGATTACCGGTCTGCGTGCACCCGCTGAAGGCGCCGACCGCGCGATACAGCCCGGGCGCCGCGATCGCCAGGTTCAACGCCGAGGTAGCCGACATCGACAGGCCCGCGATGCCATTGGCGCCGGTCATGCCGAAGCGATCGTTGAGCAGCGGGGGAAGTTCGTTCGTCAGGAAGGTGGTCCATTTGTTGCGGCCGAGCGCACCGTCGTCGCGCTGCCAGTCGGCGTACATGCTGGCGCGGCCACCGATCGGGACGATCACATTCACCGGCTTGTCGGCGAAGAAGTCGACCACATCGGTGCGCCGCATCCACGGCCCGCCGCCCTCGCCGCCGTCGACGGCGTTGAGCAGATACAGCGCGGGCGCGCCGGACCCGGGATGCGACATCCACAGGGTGATCGGGCGATTCATCGCCGCGGAATACACCACCACCTCGAATTGCCTGCCACCGAGCGGGCGTACATCGAGGATCCCCGATTCCGCCGATGCCGTCGGTGAGACGACAATTCCACAGCCGAGCAGGACGAGCAGACAGCACAGAAGCCGACGCATGCGACGTAGTGTGCCGGATGACTCCGCTAATGTCCGGCATTGGTCGATTCGTGTCCCTATTGTGCGTGTTCATCCGGAAAATGCGCGCGCAGCGCGGTGATCGATCCGGGGGTGACTTCGGGGACGTGCATCCGATCGGCAATCGTGGCGCGCAGCTTGCGTGGGAGTCCGGGCGCGTGCCGGGCGAAGTACGCCGAGAGCCATTCCGGTTCGCCGACGAGGAACGGGAAATCGGTGTTCATCATGGGGCGGATCACCAGCATCGGCAGCGGCGCGCGCAGCGGGCGATAGTCGCGATTCCACAGGCCGGGCACCGGGCAGCCGGGATAGAACTGGCCGAGCATGGCCCCCACCCGGACGATGTCGCTCTTGCGCAGAGCGTGGGCGGCGTCGACGCGGGCGGTGTCGTCGAGATCGGGGAAGACCGTGAGAACGGCCGGAATGTGGTCGAGGGTGCGGTAGAGGTCGAAGGCGTCGTCGATGGCATCGACGACCGAACCGGCATCGGCCAGGTCGGCGATCCACAGACTGTGTTGCGCGACAGCGGGTTTCATGAAAGGGCAGACCGGACCCGGCCGTCCCTGGGCGGGGTCGGGACGCATCAGGGTGTCGGCGAACCAGTCGATCAACGGCGCCGTTCGCGGATGTTCGGCGGCCCAGCGGACGGGATCGTCGTAGACGCACCACCAGGTGGCGGCGGTCCGGCGGCCGGTCATCGAGCGCACGGCGCTCACGGGGTGACCGACACGGCCTCGACCGCGCGCAGGTGGCGGTCCAGGATCGGACCGATCCGGGCGACGACGTCGGCGTTGGTGAGCTGGGCGTGGGTGGTGTCGACCCGGTGTTCGAGGAGACGGCCGGTGAGGAACGGGCGCCAGATCTGGGCGTCGAGGAAGGCGGTCATGCCCCGGGTGGCACAGAAGTAGAGGAGGTCGCCGTCGAACCGGTCGGGGCGGTAGCCGTGCGAGAGACGGACACCGTCGGCGTAGGCCTCGTGTAGCCGGGTGAGCTGTCCGGCGGTGAGCCCGGAACCGAGAGTCGCTCCGGCTCCGGCCAATTCGGCTGCCGCTTCCTCGGCCGAGAGGTCGGGCATGGTGTCCGCGTCGTCGGGTTCGTCGCCGAGCAGGTGGGTGAGCAGGTCGCGCATGCGCGGGCGTGGTGGCGGATCGGCGTGCTCGGGGACGACGACGCTGTCGAGCATGGCGAGGGTGGCGACGTCGCGGCCTCGCGCGCGCAGGCGGACGGCGGTGGCATGGGCGAGTTGGCCGCCGAGGGACCAGCCGAGCAAGTGGATCGGGCCGTCGGGGTGCAGGCGGGTGATCTCGGCGGCGTAGGTGTCGGCGAGCAGGTCGACGGTCAGGGCGGCGACAGCCGCGCCAGACAGGGTCGGTGCCTGCAATCCGTAGACAGGGCGGTCGGCGATGTGGCGCGCCAGGCCGGTGTAGCACCAGGCGAGCGGGACGGCGGAGTGGACGCAGAACAGGGGCGGGTGCGGGCCGCCTGTTCGCAGGGGCAGCACGGTGGCGAGGGCGGCGGCCCCCGGATCGGCGTCACCGCGGTAGGTCTCGATGCGGTGCGCGAGAGCGGCTGCGGTCGGTGCGGTGTAGAGCCAGCGGACCGTGATCGGCGTGTTCGTCGACTCGGCGAGTTCGGCCGAAACACCAACGCCGGTCAGGGAATTGCCGCCGATGGCGAAGAAGTCGTCGTCGGCGCCCACCGTGTCGAGGTGGCAGGCGGTGGCGAAGGTGGCGGCGATCAGGTGTTGCAACGGTGTCGTCGGCGGGCGGTAGCCGATCGCGGACGGTGCGGGTAGCGCCGCGCGGTCGAGTTTTCCGTTGGCGGTCAGCGGGAGGCGGTCGAGGGTGACCAGGGCAGCGGGGACCAGCGCCGTCGGCAGGATGGCGCGTAGGCGAGCGAGGGCTGCGGCCGCGTCGAACCCGGTGTCCGGCACGGTGAAATCCGCCGTGCCGGGGCGGCCCCGTGCGTCAACCGCGGCGAGTTCGATATCCAGTGCGCCCGCGCCGACCGTCCATCGCGCGCTGGCCGAGGCGCTGTCGGAGGTGGGGTTTCGCGCGGCGGGACCGGCCGGGACGACGTAGCCGATGAGGCGGGCGGTGGGGGTGCCGGGATCGGCGATGTCTACTGCCGCGTGGGCGATGGTGGGGTCGGTGAGCAGGGCCGTTTCGACTTCGGCCGGTTCGATGCGGCGGCCGCGGATAGCCAGCTGGGCATCGATACGGCCGAGAAACTCGTAGCCGCCGTCCGCGCGGGGGCCGACGAGATCGCCGGTGCGGTAGACACGGTCGCCGTCGCCGCTGGGATCGGCCACGAAACGCGCGGCGGTGCTCGCGGGATCGCCGATGTAGCCCTGCGCTACGCACGGTCCACCGAGGTACAGCTCGGCACGCGCGCCGGCGGGGACCGTGCGCAGCTGTGAATCCAAGAGCAGGGCAGTCACTTCCGGCAGTGGCCCGCCGATGGTCACCGGCTCCCCCGCCACCAGCGGCGCCGATTGTGTTGCCATCACCGTGACCTCGGTCGGGCCGTAACCGTTGTGCAGGCGGACTGCGGGCGCCCAGACAGTAACCAATTCCGGCGGACAGGCTTCGCCGCCGACGACCACCACCGCCAGACTCGGCACGTCGGCGGGGCGCAGCGTCGCCAACACGGCGGGCGTGGTGAGCAGATGCGTGACGCGATGCTCGGCGATCAGCCCGGCCAGCTCCGGGCCCGCGACCACCGACGGCGGTTCGACCACCAGGCGAGAGCCGGCGGCGAACGCGGCGAGGAGCTCGAGCAGGTGCGCGTCGAATGCGGGTGAATGGGCATGCAGCACTGTCGAATTCGGCCCGGTGCCGTATCGGTCGAGGAGGTGACCGGTCAGTGGAGCGAGGCCGCGATGCGTGACGGCGACACCTTTCGGCACCCCGGTCGTCCCCGACGTATGGATCAGATAGGCGGCGTGCGCCGGGGTCAGGCGGGCACGACGATCCGCGTCCGTGATCGGGGTCGACGGCTGATCGGCCACGCGGGCCAGGGTTTCCGCGTCATCGAGTAGCAGCCAGGTGACCCCGGAGCGATCGCCGGACGCCGCTGGGCGATCGGCCCGTGTCGTGATCCCCAGCACCGCACCGGATCCGGCGATCACGCGGGCGACCCGCTCACCCGGATCACTCAGGTCGACCGGAGTCAGGCAGGCGCCCGCCGCCGCGATGGCACGCACCGCCAGCACCGACTCGAGTGATCTGGGGAGCGCGGCCAGCACCGGACTTCCCGGCCTCGCCCCGGCCGCGATGAGCACCCTGGCCCACCGCGCCGCCGACTCGCCGAGCTCCCGATAGGTCATCGACCGGCCACCGTCGACCACCGCGATGGTGTCCGCCGTGTCGAACCTGCTGAACAGGTCGCCCAATGTCGTTGTTCGAGAGACAGATTCCGAAAGCAACGTTTGCCGCGTCGCCGCGCCCATGGCCTCGGCGGAAGGTCGCGAATCGCTGGGGCGGGCGAATTCGGTGGCCGGCTCGCGCAGAGAACGCGAGCGATCGGCGGCCGAGTCGCGCAGCACACGCCGGCGATCAGCGGTCAGGTCGCGCAGCGGGCGGGTGGGTTCGGCGGCCAGGAAGGCGGCGAACCAGGCCAGGAACAGGCGGTGGTACCAGGCCAGCGTGGCGGCGTCGTAGCGGGCGGGGTTGGCTTGGAAGTCGATCGTCGCGGTGGTGTCGTCCGGACCGAGTTGGTAGCCGTTGACCAGCAGGTCTTCGACGGGTCCCAGGCTCAGCAGGTGGGCCCGGCCGGTGGCGGCGCCCAGGATCAGCGCGTCGGTGAAACCGAGCAGGTTGAGCACCGGCCCGAATCCGCCTCGGGTTACCCGGGTTTCGCCACGGTCGCGTTGGATGTCCTCATAGCGGTAGCACTGGTGGCGCAGCGCACCGATCACCCGCAACCGCACCTGATCGATCAGCTCTTCGACTGTCGCCGTGCCGAGATCGCGCAGACGCAAGGGCACGACATTGGAAACCGACCCTGCCGAGCGTCGCAGGGCAGCGGTCGGGCGAGCGGCCACGGGCAGCGAGAGCACGACCTGGTCGGAGCCCGACATGCGCGCGAGGAACGCGGCGAAGGCCGCGGCGGTGAGCTCCGGAAAGGTTGCCGCGTAACGCTCTCGCGCGGCGGCCAGCAGGTGCGCGGTGCGCTCATCGAGGCAGGCCGACACCCGATGCGGGCGGGCCGACGCGGGCGCGGGGATCCCGGCCAGGCCGATCGGATCGGACAGCCCCGCGGTCTCTTCGGCCCAGAACTCCCGATCCGCCGCCGCGCGAGCGGAATCGCGATAGACCCGATCCGCGTCGACCAGGCCCTCGATCGACAACAGCTCCGCACGGTCGATACCTGGTCCCCGGGAATAGTTCTCAGCGGCCAGCCGAAGCAGCGCCCCCGCACCGACGCCATCGAGCACCAGATGATGACTGCGCAGGTAGAGCAAGCGCCGCTGCGCTCCCACGCGGTACAACCTCGCGACGGTGATCGCGTCCACGCACAGATCCAGCCGAGCCCGGCGATCGGCGTCCATCCGTGACAGCGCTGCAGCCACCGCCGCACGATCATCCGGCAGCGAACCGTCGGTGAGGTCGACCTCGGCGAGTTCGCCGAAGACCGACGGGTCGAGGTACTGGTGCGGCGTGCCGTCGACGAGCCGGATCCGCACCTGCGGTGACTGCAATCGCGCCGCCGCCGCGTGGATCGCGGTGCGCAGCCGCGCGATGTCCAGCGGCCCACACAGATCCAGATACAGGGCGATCGTGGCGGGCACATCAGGTGCCAGCTGATGGGCTACCCACCAGCGTAATTGGCTGGGAGACAAGGGAATCAGCGCGGCATCGGCCGCCATCACGGCATCCGCCGCGCCGATACCACCCTCACCTTGCCGCACCGGGCCTCCCGGGATTCGGAGCAACCGTTGACTGGTTCCCCGGCAAACCTACGGCATCTAGCCCGCGTCGGGCACCGATCGCCGCGCGGCCGCGTCGGCGGCGACCACCTGCTCGAGCACCTCGTCGAGCGGCGACGCGGTGTTGCCGAAGGTGGTCCGCATCGCCGAATCGTCGACGACGAACTCGCGGTGGGACATGTACTTCGTCTCGAACAGTTCGGTCCAGAACGGGTCCTGCTCGGCGAATTCGGCGATCTCGTCGTCGGTGAGCATCACGAGTTCGGGTGTCGCGACGCCGGCCAGTTCGGCGAGCCTGTTCGCGATCTCGCGCACGGTCGTGGTGATCACCGGGGCGTGCCAGGCGCTCCCCCACGACCGATCGTCGCGGGCGACCGCCACCAGCGCGGCCGCGGCATCACCGATCGCGGTGAACGAGTGCGTGAGGTCGAGTTCCTGCGGGACCTTCGCCGTGGTGCCCGCCAGTACCGCGGACTGGACGAACAGTGTGAAGATCGAGACCGCGGTCGCGCCGAGGAATTGGCCGGCGCGCACCTCGGTGACGCGCAGCCGACCCGCCTCGTGCGCGGCGAGCGCGTCGGCCCACGCCGCGGCCCTGACCGCGCCTTTGCTGCCCGTCGCGGCGAGCGGGGTGCGTTCGGAGACGACACCGTCGACCGGACCGTAGCCGTACAGATTGCCCAGCATGACCAGGTCGGCGCCGACGGTTTCGGCGGCTGTCAGGATCGAGCCGAACAAGGGCGGAACAGTGTCGGGCCAGGTGTGATACGCGGGCATCGCCATGTTGAAGACGGTGCGGGCACCGGTCGCGATCTCGCTCAGAGCGGTGGTGTCGAGCGCGTCGAGCGCGATCAGTTCCACGGCGGGGTGGGTGGGGCCGAGCCCGCGTCGGCTCACCATCCGCACGCGATCCCCGGCGTCGACCAATGCCAGCGCGGTGGCGGTGGCGGTGCCACCGTGGCCGATCACAACGTGAGTGGACATCCGAATTCCCTTTCACAACAACGTTTTTCGATGCGGGCATCAGGTTTCTGCCCGCGTCTTCCACGATGCCGTGCACGGGGCGACTACACTAGTGGCCGGAATGCCAGCTATCCCAAGGATCAGGCCATGAAGACCATCGCCGTGGTCGCTGTCCCACCGGTGAAATCCTTCGATCTGTCGATGCCGGAAACCCTGATGGGCTCGATCGTGATCGATGGCGAGCCCGGCTATCGCGTGGTGGTCTGCACCGCTCTGCCAGGCGCGCTGCCCGCGATGACGCCCGGCGGGTTCGACGTCGTGATCCGGCACGGGCTCGAGGTCCTCGACACCGCCGACACGGTGATCGTGCCGAGCACCGGTAGCCGCGCCGACGCGGATCCGGTCACCCTGAAGGCGCTGCGCGCGGCCGTCGACCGCGGCGTCCTGGTCACCTCGATCTGCAGCGGCGCGTTCGTGCTCGCCCAGGCCGGGCTGCTCGACGGACGCACCGCGACCACACACTGGGCACTGGCGGAAGAACTGGCCCGCGACCATCCGCTCGTCGAGGTGCGCAGCGACGCGCTGTTCATCGAAGACGGGCCGGTGACGACCGCGGCGGGCGCGGCGGCCGGTATCGACCTCTGCCTGCACCTGATCCGCGCCGACTACGGCGCCACCGTCGCGAACGCCGCCGCGCGAGCCGCGGTGGTGACACCCGTGCGGCCCGGCGGGCAGGCCCAGTTCGTCGACACACCGTTGCCCGCCGACGACGACCTGTCCCTCTCGGCCACCCGCGCCTGGGCGCTGGAACGCCTCGACACCCCCTTGTCGCTGCGTGAACTGGCCGAGCACGCGCGAACCAGTGTGCGCACCCTGACCCGCCGATTCCACGAGGAAACCGGCCTCAGCCCACAGCGGTGGTTACTGAATCAGCGCATCCACCGCGCCAGGGAACTGCTGGAATCGACCACCCTGCCGATCGCCCTGGTGGCGCGGCACAGCGGGATCGGCTCGGCGGAATCGTTGCGCCAGCACATGGTTCGCCAACTGGGCGTCTCGCCCAGCGCCTACCGCGCGAACTTCAGTACGGCGCGATAGGCGGATAGCCAGGGTAGGGCTGGTATCCCTGCGGCACCCGAGCCGCGAAGAAGGACGAGGACTTCCCGTTCCACAACAGGATCACCGCCGCGAGCCCGATGGCCAGGGTGACCGTGCTGAACACCAGCGAGATCCCCGCCGTCGACGTGACGAACGCCATCACCGTGCCGACGACGTAGAACAGCGCGTTGATCCCGAAGAACACCGTCCCCGTGACCCGCCCCCAGTTCTTCCCCGCCCGGCACACGAACGCCATCCACACCCAAAGCCCCGCCGTCACCAGCGAACTCACGATGGCCCCGCCAACACTCACGTACACGAGAATATCGAGCTCGTCCCCCCGCAACACCCCACCCGAAGCATCGAGCACGTCACTACGAGTCCGGTCGAGCATGGTGAGCGAATACGCCATCCCCAACAGCGTCACCACCGCGCCCGCCAACATCACATAGAACGCGATCTGCACACTCTGCGGAACCCCCCGAGGCCCAGCATCCACCCCCGGATACCCACCCCCCGGATAAGCGCTCCCCGACCCATACGCCGAGCCAGGAACCCCAGGCTGCGGCATAGCCACATATCCCGAAGGATTCACCGGATAAGCAGTCACCCCCTCATCCTGCGATGAATACCCCTGACCCCCGAACGATTCAGACACCGCCACCCACCTCCTCCACTAGGACCACCCAAACCCTAACCGCCATCCCCACCAACTGCGGTCCCCACATAGCCAGAGCCAACCACCCCCCCGACCCCCCAGTACCGCCCACACCAATCCATGGCATACCCGATCACCCAACCCAACCCCCACCCGCGACCCCTAGGGAGCGGCGGCCACGAAGTGGCCGGTCCGCGGCCGGCCCGCCGATCAGGCGCCGGTGCGTACGCGACGAAGGAGCAAGCACCGGCGCCTGATCGGCGGGCCATTCA
>NZ_BDAX01000010.1 GCF_001612665.1 Nocardia alba NBRC 108234
CTGGGACTACCAATCCCTGTTCATCCCTCAACTTCAAACCCCACCACCCCAAACCCCCCCCAAGAACCCTCAACCAATCCCCAACCGCCCAGTACAAGCAGGCCAAGCCCCCCACCCCTGCCTCGCCCGAGTCACCTCAGCGATAGCAATCTGCTCCTCCCGACTAGCAAGATCAGCCCGAGGCGCATACTTCAACCCACCCTGCCGTTCCCAAGTGCTCTGATCGAACTGAATCCCACCGTAATAACCATTGCCCGTATTGATAGCCCAGTTCCCCGTCGACTCACACTTGGCCAACGCGTCCCACACAGCACCGTCACGCACCGGCGGCACCTCGGTCCCCGGCTTCGCACCCTTACGAATCGTCTTGTTCTGCGCCGGGACGAGCACATTCGAATGCACCTGCAGCCGCCCCGCTTCGACCCCGTTCACCATTTTCACCTCGAACGTCGCCTGGTGCAGACCGGGCATCCCCGGGTTCTCCACCACCGTGCGGCTCATGTTCATGGTCACGTCATCGATCACCGTTTCGATGGGATCGAGCGGCAGGGTCTCGGTGCGCTGTTCGGTGTGCTGGCGGGTGACCACCACCTGCATGCCCTCGGTGAGCGGCGTCGTGGCGGCGGGCTGGGTGAAGTCCTCGTCCTTCAACGGAACGCCCGCGGCCGTGAGGAATTCGGCGACGGTCGCGGCGGCGAGGCGCACGTCGACCGGGGCGGCGCCACCGTCGACCAGCGAGATGTTGCGCGGGGTGTACACGCTCAGCGCCGCACCGGCCAGCGGCAGCTTCTCGGTGCGCGAGGGCGATACGTGGGTGTCGGAGGGGATCTGCATCGACGCGAGCGCGTCGCCCGCGGTGGTGCCGGTGGTCCACACCTTGCGCTCGACGCCGTCGACGGTGACCGTGATCTCGCGGCCACGGTTGAAGGTGATGGTGGCGCCGTCGCCGACCTTGGCGCTCGCGGCCGGGATCACCTCGTCGTGTTCGGCGATCTCGTAGCCCGCGTCGGCCAGGATGGCGCGCACGTCGCGTGCCATCGTCGAGTGCTCGATCCGTTCGCCGTCGATGACGATCGCGACCGTTTTGTGGTTCACGATGGCCAGCGAGGCGCCGATGAGCAGGATCAGCAGCATGGCCGCCACCGCTGCGAACAGCAGGGGTGACCGTGACGAGTTGATCCGCGCGAAAGCTGACATGATTACAGGACGATAACGACGAGGTGCGCGCCAGACAACACCAAGACGCCCGAACAGCGGGATCGCAGATCACGATTCCATATAGACAGCGCTGGTAGATAACAACGTGAGGGGCCGAATGTGAGCCGACTCACGTTTAATGTCGAGCCCCCTGTCGAACAGACGAATCGGACTACCGAATCCGATACAGCCTGCGCGCGTTGGCGGTGGTGATCTCGGCCAGCGTCCGCGGGTCCTGTTCCCTGGCTTCGGCGAGCGCGCGGACGGTGTAGGGCAGGCAGTACGACTCGTTCGGCGCACCGCGATACGGATGCGGCGTCAGATACGGAGCGTCGGTTTCCACCAGGATCTGATCGTCGGGCACCAACTTGGCGGCCTCCCGTAGTTCGTGCGCGTTCTTGAAACTCACGGTGCCGGAGAAACTCAGCACGTATCCCTGCGCCACACACGCGTCGGCCATCGTGGCGTCCGAGGAGAAGCAGTGGAAGATCACCGTGTCCGGTGCGCCCTCGTCGAGCAGCACCGTCAGCAGGTCGTGGTCGGCTTCGCGGTTGTGGATCATCAGGGGTTTGCGCACGCGTTTGGCCAGGTCGATGTGCCAGCGGAAACCCTCGATCTGGGTTTCGATATCGGCGCAGCCGTCGAGCTTGCCCGGCCAGTAGTAGTCCAGGCCCGTCTCGCCGACCGCCACCACGCGCGGGTCGGCGGCGAGGTGCTCGAGTTCGGCCTTGGCCTTGTCGTCCAAGGCGTTGGCGCGGGTGGGATGCAACGCGACGGCGGCGTACACCCGCGGATCCCAGTGCGCCGCCTCGACGGCCCACTGCGCGGCGGCCAGATCGTCGGCGACAGTCACCACGTGCCCGACACCGGCCGAGGCCGCCCGGTCCACGATGGCCGTGGTCGACGCGGCATCGGTCGCGCCACAGGCATCGAGGTGCGTATGCGCGTCGATCAGGGGCGCGAGCGGCGTCGGAACTGGCGGAGCCGGACGATTCGTGTTTGGCACCCGGATTAGAGTAGTGCCATCATGAGCGCAACCGAAGGCGCCGAGGCGCCCGCCTTCTACGTCACAACGGCCATCGCGTACCCGAACGGTGCGCCGCATATGGGCCACGCGTACGAGTACATCTCCACCGACGCGATCGCCCGCTTCAAGCGACTCGACGGTTACGACGTGTTCTTCATGACCGGCACCGACGAGCACGGTCAGAAGATGCAGCAGACCGCGGTCACCGAGGGTATCCCGGTGCAGGAACTCGCGGCCCGCAACTCCGATGTGTTCGAGGCGATGGACAAGGCGCTCGACATCTCGTTCGACCGCTTCATCCGCACCACCGACGAGGACCACCAGGCCGCCTGTGTGGCCATCTGGGAGCGGATGCTCGCCAACGGCGATATCTACCTCGGTAACTACTCCGGCTGGTACTCGGTGCGCGACGAGGCCTTCTACAACGAGGACGAAACCACCCTCCTCGCCGACGGCACCCGCGAGTCCACCGAGACCAACACCCCGGTCACCTGGACCGAGGAGTCGAATTACTTCTTCCGGCTCTCGCAGTACCAGGACAAGCTGCTGGCCCTCTACGACGAGCGCCCCGAGTTCATCGCGCCCTCGACCCGGCGCAACGAGATCGTCAGCTACGTCAAGGCCGGGCTGAAGGATCTGTCGATCTCGCGCACCACCTTCGACTGGGGCGTTCCGGTCCCCGGCGAGCCCGACCACGTGATGTACGTGTGGGTGGACGCGCTCACCAATTACCTGACCGGCGTCGGCTTTCCGAACGCCGATTCGGCGGCGTTCGAGAAGTTCTGGCCGGCGAACCTGCACATCATCGGCAAGGACATCACCCGGTTCCACACGGTGTATTGGCCCGCGTTCCTGATGTCGGCCGGGATCGCGCTCCCCGACCGGGTTTTCGTGCACGGGTTCTTGTACAACAAGGGCGAGAAGATGTCGAAGTCGACGGGCAATGTCGTCGACCCGCTGGCGCTGGTGTCGACCTACGGCCTCGACCAGGTGCGGTTCTTCCTGCTGCGCGAGATCTCCTACGGCCAGGACGGCAGCTACAGCAACGAGACCATCGCGGGCCGCATCAACGCCGATCTGGCCAACGAGTTCGGCAACCTGGTCCAGCGCAGCCTCACCATGGTGAACAAGAACTGCGACGCCAAGTCCCCCACGCCCGGCGAATTCACCGACGAGGACCGCGCCCTGCTCGACCGGGCGAACGGGCTGTTGGCCAAGTGCCGCACCGAGTTCGACGCCCAGCAGATGCATCTCGCCCTGGAGGCCATCTGGCTCACGCTCGGCGAGACGAACCGCTACTTCTCCGCCAATGCCCCGTGGGCGCTGCGTAAGTCGGGGACCGAAGAGGACCTGGCCCGCATGGCTACGGTCCTGTACGTCACCCTCGAGGTAGTTCGCATCGTGGCCATCCTGGTCCAACCGGTGATGCCGGGGTCCGCGGCCAAGATCCTCGACCTGCTCGCCCAGGAAGGCCGCGCCTTCGCCGATATCGCCACCGCACTGGCTCCCGGCCTCGACCTGCCCGCGCCGGAACCGATCTTCCCGCGCTATATCGAGCCGAAGGAATAGTCGAACGAGCTGTGGCGCACGGCCTTTCGCCGTGCGCCACAGGCCACGGCCGCTACTTCCAGGCAGCCAGCAGTTCGGTTGCCGCGGCGCCCAGAGCGGCCTGCAGGAACGGGCCGAAGCTGATGCGGGCGACGCCGAGGTCGGCGAAGTAGTCCTTGGCCGGGCTACCCGGTTGGCCGATCGCGTTGATCGGCAACGGCAGGTCGGCGGCGAGTCGGCGCAGGTCGGCGTCGGCGTGCTTGCCCACCGGGTAGAGAACGTCGGCACCCGCTTCGGCGGCCAGGATCAGGCGGGCGATGGCGCGGTCGACGCGGTCGGCCTCGTCGCCGTCCTGGCGCAGGAACAGGTCGGTGCGCGCGTTGACCACGACGTGCACGCCCGCCGCGTCGGCGGCTTCGCGCAGGCCGCGGACCACATCGGCGTGTTCGGCGGGCGAACGAAGGCGCTTGCCCTCGCTGTGCACCGTGTCCTCGATATTGAGGCCGACAGCGCCCGCGGCGAGGAGACCGTCGATCAGTTGCAGCGGTTCGAGGCCGTAGCCGGATTCGATGTCGACCGACACCGGGACCTCGACCGAGTCGGTGACCTGGGCGACGCGGGTGAGGAGTTCTTCGTAACTCATCCCCTCACCGTCGGCGCGCCCGATCGAGTCCGCGACCGGGTGACTGCCCATGGTCAGGGCCGAGAAACCAGCCGCCACAGCGACATTCGCCGACCACGCGTCCCAGACGGTAGGTAGCACCACCGGGTTTCCCGGATGGTGCAGTTCGAGCAGAGTCTTCGCTTTGGCATCCAGTGAAGTCATACCCGCGATGATGCCCGAGGCGGCCGACAAGAGCTACACGCAGCCGGATTTCGGCGGGCAGTTCACCTGAACATCGAGCACGCGCGCACCGGGACCCTCCGCACCGAGACGATCGTGTTCGTTGACGAGTTTGCACGAGCCGAGCGAGAGGCAACCGCAGCCGATACAGCCGGTCAGGTTGTCGCGCAGGCGCACGAGCTGGGAGATGCGATCGTCGAGATCCTCGCGCCACGTGGTCGACAGGTTCTCCCAATCGCGCCGGGTCGGGGTACGCCCCTCCGGCAGTCGGTCCAAGGCCGCGCGGATCTCGCTGAGTGGAATACCGACCCGCTGTGAGATTCGAATGAAGGCGACCCGGCGCAGGGTCTCGCGAGAGTATCGACGTTGATTACCACTGGTCCGACGGCTCGATATGAGACCTTCGCGTTCGTAGAAGTGCAACGCGGACACTGCAACTCCACTACGATCGGATAGCTGCCCGGGGGTCAGCTCCTTCGTTTGCCAATCGGCCATCGTCATCTATAGCTCCTCCCACTACCACCTAAACAATACTTCAGGTATTCGTGTCGTGTACGAAAAATCGGTGGAACGCGCGCACGAGCGGCCGACACCGACGAGCAGCGCGGCCGACCCCAGCGCGTTGCGGCTCGCAGACACGCGGTCCTCGCATTACGGTTTGCAGATGGGAACCGCCCCCGACTCGCGCCTGACCGTCACCTCCGAGGTCGGTCGGCTACGGACGGTGCTGCTGCACCGCCCCGGGCCCGAACTACGTCGACTCACCCCGAGCAACAACGACCAACTGCTTTTCGACGGCATCCCCTGGGTCGAGCGCGCGCAAGCCGAACACGACGCCTTCGCCACCGTACTGCGCGACCGCGGCGTAGAGGTGCTGTTGCTGGCCGAGTTGCTGACCGAAACCCTCAGTGCCAGTGGAGCAGCCAGGATCCAGGGCATCTCGGCGGCGGTCGACGCCCGCAGGCTCGGTCACGGCCTGGCCGACCAGCTCGCCGCCGAACTGCGCAAATTCGATCCCCCCGCGCTCGCCGACATCCTGATGGCCGGGATGACCTTCGACGAGTTGCCGTTCGGCCCAGACGCCACCTCGCTGGTGCGGCGCATGCACCACGGCGGCGATTTCGTCGTCGATCCGCTGCCGAACCTGCTGTTCACCCGCGATTCCTCGTTCTGGGTCGGCCCGAAGGTCGCGATCACCTCGCTGGCATTGCCCGCCCGCAGCCGGGAGACCTCCATCACCGATCTCGTCTACGCGTTCCACCCGCGCTTCCTCGGCGTGCGCCGGGCCTACGAGTCACACACCGCGCCGATCGAGGGCGGTGATGTGCTGCTGCTCGCCAAAGGTGTCGTGGCCGTGGGTGTCGGCGAACGGACGACGCCCGCGGGCGCGGAAGCGTTGGCGCGCAGCCTGTTCGACGACGATCTCGCGCACACCGTGCTGGTGGTGCCGATCGCGCAGAACCGGGCCACCATGCATCTGGACACCGTCTGCACGATGGTCGACACCGACGCGGTGGTGATGTACCCCGGCGTTCGGAAATCATTGGAGGCGTTCACGATCCGCCGCGAAGACGGCTTCTCCGGCCGCGGCGACCTGGAGCGCATCAGCATCGCCGGACCCGAACCGTTCCTGCCCGCCGCCGCGGCGGCGATGGGCATCCCGACGCTGCGCGTGATCGACACCGGCCGCGAGGGCCCCGACGCCGAACGCGAACAGTGGGACGACGGCAACAACACCCTCGCCCTCGCGCCCGGCGTGGTCGTGGCCTACGAACGCAACGAGATGACCAACTCGCGCCTGGCCGAGGCGGGTATCGAGGTGGTTACCATCAGCGGCTCGGAGCTGGGCTCCGGTCGCGGCGGTCCCCGCTGTATGTCCTGTCCGCTGTCCCGAGACGAGGTGTGAGCATCGTGTTCCACGTCGAGCTGTCCGCCGATTCCACCCAGCCGCCCTACGAGCAGCTGCGTATGGCCGTGATCGAACAGGTCCGCGCGGGCACGCTCACGGCGGGCACCAAGATCCCCACGGTCCGCGCGCTGGCCGCCGAACTCGGCATCGCCCCCAACACCGTCGCCCGCGCCTATCGTGAACTGGAAGCCGACGGCGTGCTCGAAACCCGTGGCCGCCAAGGCTCTTTCATCGCGTCCTCGGGCGACCCCACCCGCGACATCGCCGGCCGCGCCGCCGTCGACTACGTGACAACGATCCGACGACTCGGCCTCGACGACGCCGACGCGATCGCATTCGTCCACCGCGCCATGGACTGACTACTCCGCGCTACCGCCAGCTGGGCAGCCAGAGATGGTCCTGCCAGTTCTGCGGCGTGATCGCCTGACCTGTGAGGATCGGCCACAGCCAGACGAAGTTCGCGATCACCACGCCGAGATAGATGCTCACGATCAACAAACCGAGCGCGTATCGCTCGTTCACCGGGGCGGGCAGATAGGTGCCCGTCGGACTTCGCGGTATGCCTGCGGGTCTCGCCGATCCGAGGATGTCGCCCAGCGCCAGCGCCATCCCCATCGCCAGGAACGGGGCGAGCACCACCGCGTAAAAGAAGTACATCTGCCGGTCCAGCGTCAGGAACCACGGCAGTAGCCCGGCGCCGTACCCCACCAGGACCGCCGCGTAGCGCCAGTCGCGGCGCACCACCGAACGCCACACCATCCAGCCGATCAGCGGCAACGCCAGCCACCACAGTGCGGGCGTGCCGACGGCCATCACGGCCTTGACGCACTGCGCTTCGCCGCAACCGGTGACGGTGCCGTCGGCGTAGTAGTAGAGCATCGGGCGCAAACCCATCGGCCAGGTCCACGGCTTGGATTCCCAGGGATGGTGGTTGCCCGCCGAATTGGTGAGCCCGGAATGGAAATCGAGGGTCTCGCCCTGGTAGTACCAGAGCGAGCGCAGCGCGTCGGGCAGGAAGGAGAACGGGCCACCGCTGCCGACCTGATTGCCCACCGCGTACCGGAACACCCCGTTCTCGCTGGCGAACCACGCCCAGTACGAGGACAGATACACGACCAGCGGAATCACCACCAGCGCGTACAGCGCGGGGCCCGCATCACGCACTAGCGCGCCCAGCCACGGCTTGCGCACCCCGTACGCACGGCGCGCGCTCACGTCGAAGGCCACGCTGAGCAGGCCGAAGAACATGATGTAGTAGACGCCGGACCACTTGGTGCCGCACGCCAGCCCGAGCAGCACGCCCGCGCCGAACCGCCACCAGCGCACGCCGAGCCGCGGACCCAGGACCGAGACACCGACCCGTCCGGCCAGATCCGCGCGAGCCATGCGCTCGCGCACGTCGTCGCGGTCGACTATCAGACAGCCGAACGCCGCGGTCACCAGCAACGACATGAAGATGTCGAGCATGCCGATCCGCGAGGAGACGAAGGTCAGGCTCTCGGCGATGAGCAGCACCCCAGCGAACGCGCCGATCAGCGTCGAGCGGGCCATCCGGCGCACGATCCGCACCACGAGCAGCACCAGGATCGTGCCCGCCAGCGCCGCGGTGCCACGCCAGCCCCACGCGTTGTAGCCGAAGATCGCCTCGCTGATGGCGATGAACTGTTTACCGACCGGTGGGTGCACGACCAGGCCGTAGGCGGGGTTGTCCTCCACCCCGCCGCCGGTGACCATCTGCCAGGCCTGTGGCGCGTAATGCTTCTCGTCGAAGACGGGAGTGCGCGCGTCGGTCGGGTAATTCAGGTTCACGAACCTGGTCAGCGCGGCGATGACGGTGAGCACCCCGGTGACCAGCCAGCCGCGCGCGGTGTCGAGCGGGCCGAAATCCGGGGCCGGCCGCAGCGGCGCGGGACCGACCGCCGCCGACGCGGGGCGCGACGGGGGCATCACGCGCTCATCGGTCACCGGGATCACGCCCCGATCGTAGGCGGTACCGCCCACGAAGTCCGACCCGACACTTGTGCCCCCTCGTTTCCCCACCTACGCGCCCTCGGGCGTGGCTCCCCCGCCTGACAGAATGACCGGGCGCCATCTACTCACGCGGCTCGCGGGCGCCCGGCCGCATCGCTGCCCGCACTCGATCGCCCGCGGGGAGAACTTACCGGAGAGGTCGGACAACACAGTGTTGGTCTTAGCGGCAACCCCCATGGGCGACATCGGCGACGCGTCGCAGCGACTGCGCGACGCGCTCGGTTCGGCCGACGTGGTAGCCGCCGAGGACACCCGCCGCACGAGATCGCTCGCGAAGGCGCTCGGTGTCGAGATCACCGGCCGCGTCGTGAGTTTCTACGACCATGTGGAAACCGCGCGCATCCCCGCCCTGCTCGACGACATCGCGAGCGGCCTGACGGTCCTGCTGGTCACCGACGCGGGCATGCCGTCGGTGAGCGATCCCGGCTATCGGCTGGTCGCCGCCGCCGTCGAACGCGACCTCCCGGTTACCTGCCTGCCCGGCCCCTCGGCGGTCACCACCGCGCTGGCCCTGTCCGGCCTCCCGGTGGAACGCTTCTGTTTCGACGGCTTCGCTCCGCGCAAGGGTGGTCAGCGCCGAGAGTGGTTGCGCACCTTGACCTCCGAGCAGCGCGCGGTCGTCTTCTTCGAGGCGCCCCACCGGCTGGCCGACTGCATGGCCGACGCGGTCGCGGTGCTCGGGCCCGACCGTCGCGCCGCCATCTGCCGCGAGCTCACCAAGACCTACGAGGAAGTCGTGCGCGGCACTCTCGGCGAACTGGCCGCCTGGTCCGTCAAGGGCGCGCGTGGCGAGATCACCGTGGTTCTCGAAGGCTCCCAACCGGTGTCGGCCGAGCCCGCCGAATTGGTCGACGAGGTGGAGACATTGGTGGCGGGCGGCATGCGGCTCAAGGACGCCTGCGCCGAGGTTTCGGCGGGCCGGGGCGCGTCCCGCCGCGAGCTCTACGACGCCGTGCTCGCGGCTCGCTCACAGAGCTGAGCCCGATCGCGGGCCGGATCAGCGACCGAGCACCGCGAGCATCCCCGCGACCGCGCGCGGCCAGCCGAATTGTTCGGCGCGTGAACGGGCGGCCAGCCGGCGCCCCGAGGTCGGCATCGCCAGTACGTCGGTGACGGCTCGCGCGAACGCGCGGGGGCGATCGGCGGCGATGGCCCCGCATTCGGCGGTGACGATATCGGCGAGGGCGGAGGAGCGGCTGGCCACGACCGGAGTGCCCGCGGCCAAGGCCTCGAGGGCAGCGAGACCGAAGGTCTCGTGCGGACCGGGCGCCAGTGAGACATCGGCGGTGGCAAGGAGTTTCGCCACCATCGCGCGGTCGTTGATGAAGCCGGTGAAATGGACCGCCGGTTCGCCACCGGGCAGCGCGGGCATGGCGCGGGCGCGGCGTTCCAGCGACTCGCGGCGCGGTCCGTCGCCCGCGACGACCAGCCGGGCCGGGACCCCGGCGCGATGCAGGGCGCCGACCGCCTCGATACTGCGGTCGACGCGCTTCTCCACCGACAGCCGCCCGCAGTGCACCAGCAGCGGATGCCCGGCCACACCGAGATCGGCGCGCAGGCCGCTGTCGCGACGGCGTGGGCTGAACAGATCGAGGTCGACCCCCAGCGGTACCAGTTCCACGTTCGGCGCGCCGATCCGCAGGAATTCCTCGCGCGCGAACGCGGTGGTGCACACGACCATGTCGTAATCGGCGGCGGTGCGCCGGTTGGCCACGTCGGCGCAGCGCCGCGCGACGGGTCCCGGCAGGAACTGACCGAGCAGCCGGTCGAGGCGCTCGTGCGAGATCATCACGCTCGCCACCCCGCGCCGCCCCGCCCACCGGCCGAAACCGCGCAGCGTGAGCCGGTCCGACACCTCGAGCACATCCGGCGACAACCCGGACAGTACATCGGCCACCCGCCGCGGATCAGCCGCGCGATAACCACCGGTCCAGGGAATTCCCAACGCGGGCAAAGTGATTCGCAGCGCACCCGTGGGGAGAACCTCCTCGGAGCGCCGCGCCCCCGGCACGATCAGCACCACTTCGTGCCCGGCCGCCACATAGCCCTCACCGAGGTGGTGCAGGGCGGTGCGCAACCCACCCGATCGCGGGCCGTAGAAATTGGCGAGCTGCACAATGCGCACACGCCGATCGTCGCGCCGCGCGGGTTACCCACGGGTCCCGCCCGAGGAACAGCAGGTGAACAGCATCGAAAGATGCGGCTCAGCGGTCCACCGGCGAACCGTCACCGGCCGACCACACCCGCAGCAGCCCGTGCCCCGTACTCATGGCCACCAGTTCGGCCTGCGCGGTGACCCACCCACTCGCCGCGAACCGTACCCGCAGCGTCAGCCGCCGGCCGGTGCCAGGCGTACGGGCCAGGTCGTGACAGGCGGCCCGCAACGCGGCGAGATCATCGGGATCGACGCTGGGTCGCTCCACCAGCCAGCGATCCAGCGGCGGCAGCGGCGGACCCGCCCATTCGTAGATCAGGGCGCTGGTCAGCTCGATGATGCCGACGCCGACCCCGCTGCGCTGGGAGACGGCGCGCAACATGGCCGCGTCGGGATCGGTGGCGGGCACGGCTGTGTCGAGCTCGGGAATCGCGTGCATCAGCGCGCTGATCCGTCGTCGCGCCGGCACCGCCCTGGTGATCATCTGGAAGTGGCGGACCTCGTCGTCGTCGCCCGCCATGTCGACCTCGCCCTGCCACTGGCCGCCGTCGTCGAGGCGCGCGACCATCGCGAAGTAGTCGATCCGCCCGTCGAAACGCGTCATCCGGCCGAACGCCTCCGGCGGCGTGCGGATCACCCGTACGTGCTCGGGGGCCCTGGCGAAGACGAGTTCCTCCAGCCCCGGGCCGTGATGGGCGAGCTCGGTGTCGGCATCCCAGTCCCAGGCCGCGACCCGGCGCGGTGGCGGAATCGGAGCATCGACAGCCCCGACCCACAGCCGCACTCCGTGGATGCCTGCGTACGCGCACGGCACCGGCTCGGTCACGACCAGCGTGTCCGCCTCGACCGTTCGCTGGGCTCGCCCGTCCGCGTGGCAACGCCGCACAGCCTCGGTCGCGATCCGCGCGCGAGACGGGCCGAGCACGCGGCGCAGCGAGCCGAGCCCGGACCAGTGCCGCGGGTGCGCGCCCGCGGCGACCACCGTCGGTTCACCACCGCAGCGCAGAGTCTCCACGAGCAGCCAATCGTCGGACGGCATCGCCGCGATTCAGCTCGACGCCACGCCCCGGCCCGCGCGCGGCAGGTCGAGGTCGAGCGGGATACGTCCTTCGCGCAGATGCGCCTCGACGGCCTCGCCCGGCATCGGTCTGGCGATGAGGAACCCCTGCGCGCGGTAGCAGCCGAGACCGACCAGCGTTCTGGCCGCCATCGGCGTCTCGACGCCCTCGCCCACCACGCCGAGGCCGAACGACCCGGCCAGCCCGATGATCGACTTCACGATCGCCAGGTCGTCGTCGCTGTCACCGAGCCGCTGCACGAAACCACGGTCGATCTTCACGGCGTCGACGGGCAGCGCCTTGAGGTGCGACAGCGAGCTGTAGCCGGTGCCGAAATCGTCGATGGCGATCTGCACGCCCATCCGCTTGAGGCCGCGCAGGGTGAGCCTGGTTCGCACCAGGTCCTGCACGACGACATGCTCGGTGATCTCCAGACAGACCGAACTACCGTCGATGCCGTACAGGCGCAGAATGTCCTCGATGCGCTCGACGAAGTCGGCGCTCACCAGCTGGACCGGCGACACATTGATCCGGATCACCACATTGGCGGCCAGCCCGCGGCGGCGCCAGTCGGCGAATTGCGAACAGGCCGAACGGATTACCCACCGGCCGAGCTCACCGGCCAGGTTGGTGGCCTCGGCGACGGCGACGAACGCGCCGGGCGGCAGGAGCCCCCGCGTGGGGTGCTGCCAGCGCACCAGCGCTTCCAGCGCCACGATGCGACCGGTGCGCAGGTCGACCTCGGGTTGATAGTGCAGCACCATCGACCCATCGGACACCGCGGTGCGCAGGTTGACCTCGACGTCGTCCTGTAGCTCGAACTGGACCCGCATGGCATCGGTGAACACCGCGATGCCGTTGCCGCCGCCGGACTTCGCCGAGAGCAACGCGTGGTCGGCACGGCGCAGCACGTCCGATACCGTCGTCTCGCCGGGCACGCCGAGCGCCACGCCGACGCTGACCCCGCGGCTCACCGACTCCTGCCCGACCGAGACCCGGCGCCCGACCAGTTCCTGAATCCGGTTCGCCTCCAGTTCGGCGGCCACCGCGTCCATCGTCTCGGCGGGCACGATGACGAACTCGTCGCCGCCGAGGCGAGCGATCATGTCCTCGGGTGCGAAGTTCTTGCGCAACCTGGCCGCGAGCGTGCGGATGAAATTGTCGCCCGCGTTGTGACCGAGGAAGTCGTTGAGCGCTTTGAGGCGATCGAGATCGAGGAAGAAGGTCGCGACCGGACCCGCGTTGCCCGGCGCGAGCCGTTCCTCCATGTGCTCGAGCAGCGCGCGCCGATTCGCCAGGCCGGTGAGATCGTCGTGCGAGGCGATGTAGCGCAGCCGGTCCTCGGCCTCCACCCTGGCCTGTAGCTGCGCGAACAATGCCGCGATCGCCTTGAGCACATTGACCTCGCGGGTCGTCCAGGCCCGGTCGCCACGCCGGACGAAGCCGAGCGCGCCGGTGGACACCCCGCGCGAGATCAGAGGGACGCACGCGGTCACCATCGAGGGCATGCCGGTGGACTGCCGGATCATCTCCTGATAGTCGGGGTACTCGTCGCCGCGACTGACGATGATCGGCTCGACGGCGTTCTCGCTGGCCAGGAACAGCGAATCGGCCTCGGCGAAGTCGATGACGCGGAGGGGGTCGGGATCGGGCACGTACGGCCGAGGCGGCCACTCGGCGATCAGCACTGTCTGGCGCTGCTCGCGCTCGGTGTGGCGCAGATAGGCGAACTCCACGTCGAAGTAGTCCACCAGGCTCGCGAGCACGCGTTCACTGGCCGCGACCATGGTCGTGGCGTCGACACCCATCAACTCCGAGGCGACCTGCGTCACCAACGAGTCGAGGTTTCGCCGAGGCACCGTTTCTCCGATCGTGCTATCTGTCAGTTCCCTGAACCGAGTACCGGGAGCCTGGCGCTCCGTACTGTCGGGGCGGGCGCGTAGCTCAGTCGCAATACTGCCGTGACCGTCTCGTGCCCGGGAATTCCCATCAGTGCGGAGAACCGTTTGTGGATCGAGGCCAGTGTATCCGTGAATCCTGCGGATACGTTGCGCAAATCGTTGTCGTCACGGACGTAGAGGAAAACCGGGGACATCGGCTGGACCGCGAGGCCCAGCTTCTGCGCGGCAATCCACACGCGCTCGACGGCGGAACCGCCGCGCACATAATCGGTGAGATCGGCGTCGGCTCCGGCCGGGCAGGTGACCGCGATCAGCGCGGAACTGGACGAAATCCGCTGGTGCGCGTAGTCGCCCAGCGCCGCACCGCCGGACCAGTCCCGGAGATGGGCCATCACATCGGCGCGCCCACCGATGGCCAGTTTGGCGTACTCGTCGGAGGCCAGCTCCATGGTCCGCAGGTCGAGACCGGTCCGCACATCGTCAGCGGGCCAGCGCAATTCACCGAACATCTCGGCGTGTAGCCGGGGGGTCAGGTACCGGATGCGGTCGGATTCGGCAAGCAGACCCGCGACCTCGCCGAGTCCGGCGCGATCGGTGACCCCACGCACGAACGCGCCTTCCGCGGCAGCCGAAACGGCCAGTGTGTCGAGCACTTCCGGGGCGAGCGGGCGGCCGTCGCCGAGGTGCCGGTTGGTGGCGCGAGTGAGCATTCCCGGGTAATCGGCGGCCAGTTCCGGGTCGGCGAGCGTACCGAAGCGCAGGAAGGCCGACACGGGAGCCGTACCGCCGAGCACGATCTCGTGCGTCCCCAGCAAACCCTGAGCTGCCGCGGCGACGCGGGCGTTGTAGAGGGCGGCGCCGAGGGCCACCGCACTGCCACGGAACCCGATATCCATCCCGGAAGTGCGTGCGGGGTCGACGGCGAGGTGCACGGCGGAATCACCGACGCGCACCACCCACGGTTGCGCGTTGCCGCCCGACGGCGCGCGTTCGATGCCGTGCAGGACCCGTGCGAGCGCTGTACGCGGCTCGTCGTACTCGTCGAGTGGTGCGGTGTCGGCCGCGAATCTCCGGTCATCTCGATCCGGCTCGCCGAGGCCGTCGAGTTCACGCTCGAGATCGATCCGGATTCGACCGGACGGCAGCGCGTGACCGAGCCCGATCCGGCGCACCGCCGTGGCGATGGTGGCCGCGCCGAGTCCGACATCGCTGCCGAGCTGGGGCCACGTGGTGACCGTCTCGTCGATCTCGGTCAGGCTGGCGGCGAGCCGGGACGAGAGCTGTTCCGGATCGAGGATCCGCATCACGTGCGGGGCCTTGTCCCGGTTGGACAATCCGCGGAGGTCGGCTCGCGTCGTCTCGCCGAGTAGTCCGTGGAACGGCGGCCGATCCGGATCGAGATCGAATCGCTCGACATCGAACAGACCTCGATCGTTGGTCTCCATCAGCACCGGGATGCGGTGGCGCCGTGCCGCCTCGCGGGCGGCGAGCTTCACATCGAGGGAATCGCAGACCTCGACCACCACCGACAGCCCGGTCAGGAATTCGTCCATCGTGGACTCGTCGACACCCGCCGGGTAGATCTCGACGGGCAGGTACGGGTCCAGTTCGGCGATCCGACGGCCGGTGACGACGCATTTGTTGAGCCCGATGTCGAACAGCCCACCCGGTATTCGATTCAGATTCGACAGTTCGACGGTATCGAAGTCGGCGATCCGCAGCAGCCCGCAGGCACCCTCCAGCGCCGCGATGTAGGCGATCTCGTGCCCCGCGCTCTGCCCGATGACGCCCACCGACTGTTCACTCAGCTGCCGCTGCTCGGCGATGGTCAGCTTGTTGCGGTTGCGGTCGTGCCGAATAGCCCGGAACGCGGTAGCGCCCACGATGGCGACCAGCGCGGACCGCCACGGGTAGTACACCCAGCGGTCATCGGCCGGGTCCGCCTCGGGCGCGGCCTTGAGCCGGGCCAGCTCCGTTCGCATCCCCGGACGCAGATCGCTCACCGAGATACCGGGAAGCCCCCGCAGGCGCGCCAGCTCGGCCGCGTCGGCGGGAATCGCGTCGTCGAGCACCGACGCTCGAAAGATGTCGGCGGGGGCGAGATCCTGCCTCATGTGCTCCGAGCTTCTAACAGTTGCGCGCGCTCGACCGCGATCAGGTCGCGCTGCGTGCGGGTCGCCGCCGAGAGATCGGCCAGATCCCACCACACCGGCACCGTGGTGTAGCGCTCGTCCGGGTAGGAGACGGCGGGAATGCCGGGATCGGGTCGCGCCCCGCTCGATCGATAGGAGTCGAGCTGGTGCAGCGGGCTCACGCCGAAGCCGTAACGCACGCCGAGCAGCCAGGTGACGTGCACGACGCCACGGGCGACCAACGCGCCGAGTTCCGGCCTGCGCGGGTCCGATCGGATCGACCATCCGCCCTTGGACTCGGCGACGCCGAGCGGCACCTTGGCCTCGACGGAGGACCGCAACGCGGCCTCACCGGGGGTGCCGAGCCACGGTTGGAACCCCGCGATCTCGTCGGCCGTCGCGTGTGGTCCGTGCGCGCGCAGGCCGGCCACCACCGAACCATCGGGGTCGATCGCGACGAGGAACAGCGAGGTCGAACGGCCGTCGGCGAGCAACTTCACGTCGATCGCGCCCTGAACTCCGTAGTGCCGGTAACCATTCAGCGCACCCTCGAGATACTGGTTCCACAGCGCCGGATCTTCGCCCGGCGAACAGACGCGGACATGACATCCGGAACTGCTGTCGAGGTACCGCAACCCGCCCGCATTCGCACCGACCGCCCGGTTATCCGGGCCGGTGTGAGCCGACACCCTCATACAACTCCGTACCTACACCCACGTCGGTTTGCCCGACCAGCCAAAGTTTGCCTACGCAGTATCCGTCATTCCGACGGTTTGCACCATACGAGTGGCTAATTTTCCGGAAACCTTCTGAGCCAGTTGAAATAACCCCAGGTCAGAGTGGGTGAATACCCGAAGGTCGATGGAGTCGAGACCGATCGGTTCGAATTCGGCTAACTTTTAGCTATCGACCGTGATCGACACGAACAGTTCCACCGTGTCGGGGCCGTGCCACACCTCGATCTCCTCGCGGTAGGCGCGGGAGATCTCGGCCGACGCCGTCGCGTCGTCGACCTGGGCCCAGACGTCTTCCACCGGGTCGTGATAGTCGCCGTTGGGGGCGAAACGGGCGTAGATGCCCCTCGGGACACGCAGCATGAGATCGCCGACCGGGACGTCGTCCGGGGACACGTATTCACGGGCGACCAGCGCGTTCCAGTTGCCCGCCGGATCGGGAACGTAGACCGTGTGCAGCGGTTCGCCGCCGTCGGGGCGGTCGCGCAACCGGTCCTTGAGGAACTCGATCAGATCGCTGTTGCTCACCTTGAAGCTCGGGTGCACCTTCGGCACCGCCAGGCCGCCGTACAGGGCCGCGCCACGAACCACGATCGAATAGGTCATCGCGGATCGACCGCCAGGTACAGATCGATCTTGTAAGCGTGCGGATAGCACTCGAAATCACCGGTGAAGGTGCGCCTGATCTGGTTGTGTTCCTCGGCGTAGGCGATCTGGGTCCACAGATCCGTCATCACCCGCGGGAAGTTACCGACCGAGGAGAAGCGCGCGTAGGTGCCGCGCGGCAGTCGAGCCGCCAGATGCCCACGGGTGACCTGTTCGAGCGAATCGCACTGATACCCCACGATCTGGGTGTTGTAGGTGCTCAGCTCGCCGGTGTAATCGGTGTAGGCGCTGGCCAACGGCCCGCCCAGATCCTGATGCAGAACCGCCGACCATGCCGCTTCGAGGTCACGGTCGCGGAGCTCACCGAGTGCGCGTTTGGGACTACGAACCGGAAGACCGGCCACCCAGGTCTCGTCCCGCTCGACGATTTCGAACTGCAATTGACGACTCTCTCGAAGGGTCCTGCTCGGGTTGCGCAATGCTATCAAACCCCACCCTAACCATATCTGAGCTGGACAAACGTCCACCACGTCGGAGTGGACACCCGGAGGTCTTGTCCGATTCACCTGCATGCCCTAGGCTCCCGCGCTCGTGTGGGTACGCGCGGAGCTCGAACCGCGAAAACAAGTGATGCGGTGGGCCGGGATCGTCATCGTCGCGGTCCTGATCGGGTATCTCGCGGTGCTGCTGGGAGATACGCGGCACTTCTATACCGACGACACCGAGGCGCAATACGTGCCGATGTGGCAGCTGCTCGGTACCGAATTGCGGGCGGGGCGGTTCCCGGCGATGGTGCCGTGGGAGTGGATGGCCGGCAACTACAGCCTCGAGGAAGCCGGGCTCTACAACCCCGCGCAGTTGCTGGTCTACCTGCTGGCACCCTCGTTCGACAACCTCGCGTTGTACGCCACCGCGGTGAAGTTCGTGTTCTCGACGATCGCCGCGCTCGGCGTGTTCCGTATCTGCCTGGCCTACGGCGCCCGCGCGCCGTGGGCCGCGGTCGCCGGCGTGGCGTTTCCGTTCAGCGGGTGGTTCCTGTTCTTCGACGAGGCCAGCTGGTTCACCTCGCAGACCGGCACCGCCTGGCTGGTGCAGGCCTGGGCATCCGCCGTCCTCTACGCGCGAGGGCGCACCGGGCCGATTCCACTGTTCGTGTTCCTCTACCTCGCACTCAGCGTCCAATACGCCTTTCCCGCAGTCGAATCCGGCTTGATGATCGCCGCCGTGGCGACGGGGGAATACCTGCATCAGCGCCAGTGGGCGCCGGTCCTGCGGCTACTCACCGCGTCCGGGCTCGCGGTGCTCGCGTCGATGATCGCCAACCTGCCGGTCCTGCTGTCCTCCCAGGCCACCTGGCGCGGCGACGTCTCCACCATCCACAACGACCCGTTCCTGACCGTGCCGTGGTCGGAATCGCTCAACGCGAGCCTGCCGAGCACGGTGCCCGCGTTCACCGCGTGGTGGGGGCACGTGCAGCCGCTGCCGATGGTCTACATCGCGTGGTTCGTGATTCCCGCGCTCGCGTTCATCGACTGGAAGGCCGCGGCCCGTCATGCCGCCTCGTGGAGCGGCATCGCGCTGTTCGCGGTGGCGACCCTGATGTGGACGGCGGGGCCGGGCGCGATCGGTCCGCTACGGTGGCCCGCCCGCGTGTTGCCGATGCTCGCGATCGCACTGCTGGTGCTGGTGTGCGTGCTGATCAGTCACTACGGGGATTTCGCGTCGTCGCGGCGGCGGTACGCGGCGGCGGGCGCGCTGATCGCGTTGCTGTTCGTCCGATCGTTCTCCGCCGCACCGAAACTCGTCGAACGCCATGCCCTCGCCGTGTTCGTGGTGGTCGGACTCGGGGCCGGGGTGGTGTGGCTGGCGCGCACACGCGGCACGGCCGCCGCGGCGGTGCTCACCATCATCGCGACCTTCCCGATCGCGTTCGTCCAGGTGGCGTCCGCGCCGCGCACCCCGCTGTCGTACGGATTCGCCGAACACCGCTCCGACATGACCGCCGCGTTCCCCGATTTCGGCGGCCGCACACTGCAATTGGCGGACCGGATCCTGGTGCGCGACGAAGAACGAACGCTCGCGGACACCTACGGCTCCCTCGCGCTGGGCAGCTACGCCAAGAACCTGGGCCTGCAGTACGTGAACGGATACACGCCCGTCGGGCACGCCGCCTTCGCCGGGTTATTGTGCATGGCGTGGGACGGCGGCACCTGCCCCGACGCGTACAGACGAGTCTTCGCCGTCGAACCTTCGACCGACACCCCGATCGTGGATCTGATGCGTTTGGATCGCATCGTTCTGCAACGCAGTCAGTATCCCCAGGCGGGAGACGAACCCGCCCCCGCGGGATGGAAGTTCGTCCACTACCCCGGTCACGAACACCAGATCTGGGTACTGGAGCGGGTCAACCCGCTGCCCTCCCCCGGCGACCTGATCGCCCATGAATCAGGGGTCCACGCCACCGTCATGCCCGAAGCGGGCCTCACCAACCGCGCCACCGTCTCCTCCGGCACCGGCGGCCGGATCGTGCTGTCCCGCCTGGCCTGGCCCGGCTACACCGCCACCCTGGGCAACAGCGAAATCCCCATCCGAGCGGTCGCGGGAACCTTCGTCGCGGTAGACATTCCCCCCGGCACCCGCAACGCGACCCTGACCGTCACCTGGCGCCCACCCGGCCTCCCCATCAGCCTCACCACCGCTCTACTGGCCCTGATCGGCATCGGCGCGCTGCAGTGGTGGTACCGCCGAACCCGCCGAGCCACCACACTCCCGACTCCCGTCCCCACGAACCACGTTCTCGATGCCCGCAGCTGCCCGGTACCCCCGCATTCCGGGTCCACTCCGGGAGCACACCAATAACCGGAATCGGACAGTGACCAGGCTCACCATCGACCCTGCGATCGACTCCGATATCCCACGGACCTGCGTCTTTCACCGTGTCCAGGTCGACGCGGCGGCGAAAAACCGGGTGATTTGTGTCGTACCCGCCCGGAATACTGACCGGCGCCCGATGAGTTGGACTCACCGAATCCGTCTTCTCTCCTGTGGTGCCGGGACGTCGACGACCCGGCATCGGGCCACAGCTCACGCCCTCGCCGTTCCCCCTGTTTCCGGAGGTTACCCCGATGCCAGCCGATCTATCCACGTCGACGACGAAGGGCAGGACACCGACCGTCATCCGCGTGCTGGTGCTCGCGACCTTCGTCGTCATTCTCAACGAAACCATCATGATCAACGCGATCCCGCGGCTGATGAGCGACCTGCACGTCACCGAGGTCGCCGCGCAGTGGGTCTCCACCGCGTTCATGCTCACGATGGCGGCCATCATCCCCACCACCGGCTGGTTCCTGCAGCGGGTCACCACCCGTCAGGCCTATGCCGCCGCGATGGGCGTGTTCATCGCGGGCACCGTGATCTCGGCGCTCGCGCCGACGTTCGCGGTGCTGCTGATCGGTCGCGTCATCCAGGCCGGTGGCACCGCGGTGATGATGCCGTTGCTGATGACCACCCTGATGACCGTCGTGGCGGAGCAGGACCGCGGCCGGGTGATGGGCAACGTCACCCTGGCCATCTCGGTCGCGCCTGCCATGGGCCCCGTCATCTCGGGCCTGATCCTGCAGATCGACGTCCCCGGTATCGACTCGTGGCGCCTGCTGTTCGTGGTGATGCTGCCGATCGCCGGTCTGGTCACCTGGCTGGGCCTGCGTCAGCTGGAGAACGTCGGTGCGCCGCAGCCGGGCACACTCGACCTGCCCAGCGTGGCGCTGGCCGCGCTCGGCTTCGGTGGCCTGGTGTTCGGGCTCAGCAAGTTCCACGGTGACAGCTACTCCACCGCCGCGCTGATCACCGGGGGCGGTGTCGCGCTGATCGCCGCGTTCGCGCTGCGTCAGATCAGCCTGCAGCGCAAGGGAACCCCGCTGCTGGACCTGCGGGTCCTGCTGCAGGGCACCTACACCAAGGCGCTGGTCCTGATGTCGGTCGCGTTCCTGGCGATGATGGGCTCGATGATCCTGCTACCGCTGTATCTGCAGAACCTGCGCGGTCTGAGCCCGTTGGAGACCGGCCTGCTGGTGATGCCGGGTGGTCTGGCGATGGGCCTGCTCGGCCCGACCGTCGGCAAGCTGTTCGACAAGTTCGGTGGGCGCGCGCTGGTGATTCCCGGTTCGATCGGTATCGCCGCTTCGCTGGCCGGTTTCACCCAGATCTCGATGGACATGCCGTACTGGCAACTGCTCGGTCTGCACATCCTGCTGATGGTGTCGCTGGCCGGGGCGTTCACTCCGGTGTTCACCCTTGGCCTCGGCGCACTGCCGATGCACCTGTACTCGCACGGTAGCTCGATGCTGGGCACCATCCAGCAGGTGGCCGCGGCCTTCGGTACCGCACTGGTGGTCACCGTGATGTCGGCCCGCAGTACCTCACTCATCGAGGAGGGCACCCCGCATGCCATCGCCACCCTCGACGGCATGCGTCTGGCCTTCCTGGTTTCGGCGATCCTGGCGCTGATCGTGATCGTCATGGCGGTCCTGCTGCCCAACCGTGCGGCGACCGACCCGCACGCCGCACCCGTGCAGGACGCCGCGGATGCGCCGGAGCTGGTCAAGAACTGACACCCCCGCGACAACGAACCCCCGGCCGCCGTTCGGTGACCGGGGGTTCGTCGTGTCGTGCTCGCTCAGTGCGTGGGGCGGGTAGTGGTCCGGTCGTCTCGCCAGAGGCCGAGGTCGAAATACAGCGTGGTCATGGAATCCCACATGGTCGACCACTGCTGCTTCGGGCCCTTGCACACCCACACGGTGGTCATGCGATCGATGCCGGGGATGCCCATCGGGTCGTCGAGGTGGACCACCCGCTCCACCTCGGTGAATCGGGTGCGCAAGTCGTGTTCGGCGGTGTCGAGTCCGACGTAGACCACCGACGTCGCCGAGTCCGGTGGCGGGCCGAAGAAGCCGAAACCACGGCTCGGGCTGTACGTGGCGGGCAAACCGTACTGCCTGCCGAACTGTTCGACGGCGCCCGCCTGCGGGTAGCCCTGCGCCACGATGACGGCGTTCGTCTTTTCCGCGGGCGTCAGAGTGAGGTAGCCGACATTCACGGCGGCGACCATCGACGACCAATTGGTATTTCCGAAGAATGCCGTCCGGAGTCCGAGATCGATCGCGTCCTCGGCTTGAGTGCGCCAACTGGGCGCGAGGGGTATCACCGTGAGGGTGACGATGGTCGTCAGCACCGAGATTCCGACAATGGGGATCAGCGCCATATTCATCCACCGTTTCCGGTCGTACTGCCAGAGACCGACTGCACCGAAGGCGAATATGGCAGGGAAGAGGCCGCCCGGGTAATAGGGCCGTCCATGCGTGATCATGACGAATGCGGTCATGATCACAAGCGTCACCGCGATAAAGCGATACGGACGTAGCGACTCCTGCTTGAAGGCCGCCCAGAGTCCGATAGCGAGAAGCAGGGTGCCGAGGATGCCGGCCAGAATGGGGAACTGCGGAAGGAATCCCACCTGACCGTAGCCGGTCGCGTCCTGCTCGGCTCCGATGACCGCGCCCATGGCCAACTGCGGCCAATTGTGTTGGGACTGCCAGTAGAGAATCGGGATCAGGGACGAGGCGAGAATGCCGGTCGCCACCCACAGCGCGGGGCGGCGCAGGAGCTCGCGGGGGCCACACACGATGACCGCGATGCCCAGACACGCCCAGACGATCGGGATCATCCACTTCACCTGCATGTCCAGGGCGGCGGCCAGTCCGGCTACGACGATCAGCCAGTCCTGGCGAGTGCGCACCCAGCGAACGAACAGCCAGGTGATCACGGCCGTGAGGGTCGCATCGAACGAGAACGTGCTCAGCACAACCTGATTGGCTGCCAGCCCCGACAACGCGTACGCGATCGCGGCGAGCATCTGGACGCGGTGGTTGCCGCGGAGTTCGTAGGCGATCAGCGCGGCTACCACCACCGCGCCCACGCACATCAGCACGGCAGGCAAGCGCAGCGCGGTCACCGAACCCGGCGCGAGCTGGTCGGCGAGCCACGCGAAGACGGGCACCACCACGCCCTGATCGGCGTAGGTGTAGTCGAGTCGCCTTCCGGCGGAAAGGAAGTAGAGTTCGTCACCGAAGTAGTCGTATCGGCCCGCCGTCGCCGTCAGCACGATCGCGGAGATCGAAGCGATCAGCGCGACGCCACGAAAAGCGAACGACGGATAGGTATTCGGTACGTCTTCTGGCTCGGTGCGAGCCTCGATGACCGCTGTCATGAACTGCCCCTGATGCTTTCCAACAGACGCGTTCGACGCCCCCTCCCGTGGTGGCATCACATCTGTTCGCTGGTGAAACGATTCCTCCCCGGCAGCGAACTTGTGTGAGCGCGCGGCGCTCGCGGTACTGCGCGGATCATGTGCTTTTCCGAAACGCTACTGCTATCGGACAGGGTCCGCAAATGCACTGCCACGCACGGTAATAGCCATTTTCGGTGTATCGGCAATCAACTGGGCAGCGTTACCGATGTGACCGAGCTAACGGTTTAACCGATCGACGCATCAGTAATTCCGCCGCTTTACAGCAAAATGAATCTTTCATAATGCGAGTCCGCACGTGGAGCCAGCTTCGATTGAAATGTTCGGTCTTCTGAAATGGAAAAACCTATTACTCGCCGGTATTAATTCACCTGGCGATCGTGCCAAAAGAATTGGGGGCATGCAAGAGGTCGCGGCCGCGCTTACGATCCGCGCTACTGAGGCGGGACGGCGACTATCGTCGAACACGAAGAGAGGGCCCGGTCTGTGACCGGGCCCTCTCGGGTGTGGAGCTAAGGGGAATCGAACCCCTGACCTTCTCGATGCGAACGAGACGCGCTACCAACTGCGCTATAGCCCCGTGCGGCCCTGGCGAACCGCGCTGTGACACTGTATCAGGGGTTGCGCCCCGATACCGAATCGGTACTCTGACCTGCTGTTTTGCGGGGTTGTCACCAGTTACTCGCCGACGGCTTGACCGAGGTCCTCGACCCGGTTGCGGAGCGCGCGAGACGTGGCCGGATCGAAGATCTCGAGGAACTCGAACCTCGGATCCTCGTCGTCGGTATCGAGCAGGGTGGAGCGGCGGCGCAGGGCACGCGCGGTGTCGCGGTCCATCGTGCGACGGGTGGTGGCCGCCTCCGGGGTGACCTCGGCGGCCTCTTGCCGCTTGCCCCGGGTGAGGCGGGCAGCGCGCCTGCGGCGGATCTCCTCTTCCACGGTGACCTGCTTGCGCAAGTACGCGAGGTAGCCCGTGAGCACAGCGGCCGACAGCCCGCACGCCCACCAGAACACCGCGTTGAGCAGCAGCCCGAACGCGGCGAACAGGATCAGGCCGATGACCAGACCCATGACCGCGCGCTGGCGGAAACTGTAGCGGGCGGCGCGGGCGATGGCGTCGGCCTCGGGGTCGTAGCCGCCGCGACCGCGACGCGTCGGGGTGAAGTCGTCGTCATCGTCGAATTCGGCGTCCTCGGCCACGAGGTCGTCCAGCCGCGCGGGCGGCGCGGGCGGGATGCGAGCGGCGACAGGTGGGTCCTCGTCGGCATGCGCCGAAAGCGGTTCCGCCGCGGCTGCTTCCGGTTCGTTGTCGTCGACCTCGGCCGTCGCGGTCGGGTCACCGACGGCGTCGGTGATCACCTCGGCGGCTGCCTCGAGTTCGGGTGTGGGGGTCAGCTTTTCGTCGTCTTCGGTGACGGGCTCTTCGGTCGTCATCCGATCCTCCGAATCAGTTCGGTGGGAGCGCTTGCGAAGCACACGGGGTCGGTAGTCGGGGTCACTCTCGTGACCGCCTGCCGCGCCGATGCGGATCCGCCGTTCGGCCCCGCCACGGTGCAGCACGCGTGTGGCGAGCGCGGCATCGGTGGTGCGGCGGATCCGGGGATGCCGGTCCGCCAGGATGGGGAACAGGACGAAGACCCACAGCACCACCAGCCCGATCCACAGGATCGAATTCGGCATCGCGGTCATCACCTCCCGTCCCCACCTACGTGTTGTCCCTCTGTGGACGCACCACTGACGTCCGTAGGTTAATTCGGGTGAACGCACCCGTGTGGCAGGCGCGCCGAGCACACCTGCCACATGAGTAACAGAATTTTCACGGCAGCGCCGCTCGACCTTCCCTGACCAGGCGATCCACCACGGTGCCCATAACTTCCTCAACGGTGAGCCCGACCAGGAGATGATCGCGCCACGCACCGTCGACATCGAGGTAGCGGCGCAGCAGACCCTCTTCGCGGAAGCCGACATTGCGCAGAACCGCCTGGCTGGCATGGTTTTCCGGCCGCACCGTCGCCTCCACGCGATGCAGTCCGACCGGGCCGAAGCAGTGGTCGAGCCCGAGCGCCAGCGCGGCCGTCGCCACACCCTGGCCGCCGAGATCCTTGGCCACCCAGTACCCGATCCAGCCCGAGCGCAGCGCCCCGCGCACGATATTGCCGATGGTCAGCTGACCGCTGAACTGCCCGTCGACCTCGATGACCAGCGGGATCATCGCCCCGCGCCGGGCCTCGGCCTTCAAACTCGTCCACAGTGACGGCCAGTTCGACGCGTGATTGCGCGCCTCCCAGCTGCCACGCCCGGTCGGCTCCCAGCGCTCCAGGTGCTCACGGTCGCGCAGCCGGATCCGGCTCCACGCGGCAGCATCGCGAAAGCGCACCGGCCGCAGCGTCACCCGGCCGCCCGCCACCATCACCGGACCGAGTCGAGCCGGCCAGCCGGGATGCTGGCCGGCCCGGAATACGTTCATGGAGTCCACTGTTCAGCCGCGCTGCGCCAGGAAAGCGACTTGCACTTCGTCACCGGTGCGGAAATCGGTGTCCTCGGGCTCCACCACGATCAGGCTGTTGGCCTCGGCGAGGGTCGCCAGCAGGTGCGAGGAACCCGCGTTGCTGCTGCCGAGCGGCTGCACCAGGTAGTCACCGGTCGCCTCGTCGCGCAGCAGCTGCGCACGCAGGTACCCCTTGCGACCCGGCATCGAGGTGATGGGAGTAATGGTGCGCGCGCTCACGATGCGCCGCATCGGCTGACGACGGCCCAGCGCGATCCGGATCAGCGGACGGACCATCACCTCGAACACCACCAGCGCGCTCACCGGATTCGCGGGCAACAGGAAGGTGGGTACCTCGTCGCGCCCGAGCCGCCCGAAGCCCTGTACCGAGCCCGGGTGCATCGCCACCCGGTCGACCTCGAGTTCGCCGAGTCCGTCGAGGGCCTCGCGCACCTGATCCGATGCCCAGCCACCGACCGCGCCCGCGATCACCACGACCTCCGAGCGCACCAGTTGGCCCTCGACCACATCACGGAGCCGACGCGGATCGGCACTCACGATGCCGACCCGGTTCACATCGGCGCCCGCGTCGCGCGCGGCGGCCGCCAGAGCGTAGGAGTTCACGTCGTAGACCTGGCCGGGGCCAGGGGTGCGATCGATGTCGATCAGCTCGCCGCCGATCGAGATCACCGACAGCCGGGGACGTGGGTGCACGAGCACCTTGTCCTGGCCGACCGCGGCGAGTAGACCCACCTGCACCGCACCGATGATCGTGCCCGCGCGCACGGCGACATCGCCGGGCTGCACGTCGTCACCGACGCGACGCACGTAATCGCCCGAGCGAACCGGCTCGAAAACCTTGATCCTGGCCCGTCCACCGTCGGTGAAGTCCACCGGAAGCACCGCGTCGGCCAGGGTCGGCATCGGTGCGCCGGTATCGACCCGAACGGTCTGACGCGGCTGCAACCGGATGGGCTGGCGCGAACCGGCCACCACTTCACCGACCACCGGCAGCGTGAGGTCGATCAGCTCGCCCTCCTCGTCGCGCACATCGACGCCCGCGGCGGTCACATCGACGCTGCGCACCGCGTACCCGTCGATGGCGGCCTGATCGAAGCCGGGCAGCGCCCGTTCGGTGACGACGTCCTCCGCGCACAGCAAACCCTGGGCTTCGGATATCGCCACCCGGACCGGCCGGGGTGCGACCGCAGCCGCGGTGACCTTGATCAGCTGATCCTCAACCGAGCGCATCGAGCTCCTGAATCTTCGGCGGCGGCGTATCTACCGCGTTTAGGCGATGGGTGACTGTGGATCCCACTCCGGACTGAGCCTGAATTTCAGCCACTCGCGCAACTGCGGGCCGTATTCGTCCCGCTCGAGGGCGAAATCCACAGCAGCTCGAAGATAACCGCCCGGGTTACCCAAGTCGTGGCGCGACCCACGATGGACCACCACGTGCACCGGGTGCCCCTCGTCGATCAACAGGGCGATCGCGTCGGTGAGCTGCAGCTCACCGCCCGCGCCCGGTGTGATCCGGCGCAGCGCGTCGAAGATCACCCGGTCGAGCAGATAGCGGCCGGCAGCGGCCAGAGTCGACGGCGCGTCGGCGAGATCGGGCTTCTCGACCATGCCCTTCACCCGCAGCACATCGGTCTCGGCATTGTCGGCGCATTCCTCGACATCGAAGACACCGTAGGCACTGACCTGGGATTTCGGCACGTCGATGGCACAGAGCACCGAGCCGCCGCGCTCGCGCCGGACCCGGCTCATCGTCTCGAGCACACCGCACGGCAGCACCAGATCGTCGGGCAGCAGAACGGCGATGGCCAGTTCGTCGTCGTCGAGCACGGCTTCGGCCTGGGCGACCGCGTGGCCGAGGCCGAGCGGCTCCTCCTGCACGACCGAGGTCACATCGAGCAGACCCGGTGCCTTGCGCACCTTCTCGAGCAGCGCGAATTTCCCGCGCTCGGCCAGTGTGCTCTCCAGCACCAGGTCCTCGACGAAATGGGCGACCACACCGTCCTTGCCCGGCGAGGTCACGATCACCAGCCGGTCGGCGCCGGAGTCGGCGGCCTCCGCGGCGACCAGCTCGATGCCGGGGGTATCGACTACCGGCAGCAATTCCTTGGGCACCGTCTTGGTGGCAGGCAGAAACCGCGTCCCGAGTCCGGCCGCGGGTACCACCGCAGTGCGGAAACCGGAAGTCTTGTCTGTCATGCGCATACCCTATCCATTCAGTGCCGTCCGATCGTCTCTCCGCGACGATCCGGCGTCGGCAAGAGCTTAGGCGGCTGCCGGCTCCCCGGCCGTGCGCGCTCGACATCGGATCCGCGTGCGCCTGTGCAGACTATGGTGGTCGCTGTGAATATGCCCGGTGAGCGCACCAAATATGCGTGGCGCGGCGAGATACTCGCCACTCGCGCACAGGTGGGCTCGGCCGAACACGCCGTCGACGCGGCGGCGCTCGCCGTCGCGGTGGCCGGGCTGGCCACCGAGGGTGACATCGTGTGCGCCTACGTTCCGATCCGCGGCGAACCCGGCGATCCGCGCATGCTCGACGCGCTGCGCGGGCATGGCGCCACGGTGTTGCTGCCGGTGACCGGCGAGCCGGGTCCGTTGAGCTGGGCGCGCTACGAGGGTGCGGACTCCCTGCGCGCAGCCCGCTACGGCCTGCTCGAACCGGTCACCGAGACACTGCCGCCCGAGGCGGTGGCCGAGGCCACCACGATCCTGGTGCCGGCCCTCGCCGTCGATCGGCGCGGGGTCCGGCTCGGGCGCGGCGCCGGGTACTACGACCGGACGCTGGGTGCGGCCCGCGCGGACGTGCGCCTCATCGCCGTTGTCCGGGATAATGAACTGGTCGACCGGCTTCCCGAGGAACCGCACGATCGGCGAATGGGTTGGGCACTCACCCCCGGCGGCGGACTGGCGCGGCTGGGCCGCGACCTCCCCGTTTCGCCGGAATGAAACGGCGATTCGCGACGTTGGCAGTGTCGGCGGTAGAGTGCTAGATCGACGAGAGACTTGCGGAGGATCCTGTGCCAACCTATTCGTATGCGTGCACCGAGTGTGACAACCGCTTCGACATCGTTCAGTCCTTCTCCGACGACACACTGACGGTCTGCCCGCAGTGCTCCGGGAAGCTGCGCAAGCTGTTCAACTCGGTCGGCATCGTGTTCAAGGGCAGCGGTTTCTACCGCACCGACAGCCGTGGTGGCGCGTCCACCGCGAGCGAGCCGGCGAAGACCCCGTCGGAGGGCAACGGTTCGACCGGCAACGGATCCGGCGGCACCGCGGATTCGTCGTCGAGCGCCTCGACCAGCTCCACTCCGGCCGCCGCCAGCTGACTTTTCGACAGTTGTCCACAGCCCCGCGGTTATCCACAGGCGGGGCTTTCTCCGGCATTTCCGCGCAGCCACGGCTCTACGCTTTCGCCCATGACTCGCAGTCTCGCCGATCTGGGACGTGGCAGCTCCTGGCGTTACGCCCTCGGTAATCGTCCGGCCTGGGCCGACGCGTTGCTCGCCCGCCGGATCATCGCCGCCGTGCTCGCCGTGGCCGCCATGGTCCTGTTCGTGCGCGGTGACCCCGGTGGAGACAGGGTCGCGGTGGTGGTCGCCGCCCGCGATCTCGCGCCCGGCCGATCGCTCACCGCCGATGATCTGCGCATCGACCATCACGAATCCCATTTGCTACCAACAGGTTCGGTCAGCGAGACCGCCGCGCTGCTCGGCGCCACACTGACCGGCGCCATGCGTGCCGGGGAGACTTTCACCGATCTGCGCGTCGTCGGCCCCCGACTGGCCGCCGCGGCGGCGGGTAGCGCCGATGCGCGGATCGTGCCGATCAGGTTGGCCGATGCCGCGGTGGCTGATGTGTTGCGGGCCGGCGATCGGGTCGATGTCGTCGGCGTGGAAGACGCGGGTGGGCCAGGTGCCACCAAGCCCGCACGCACGCTGGCCACCGACGCCGCGGTGGTACTCGTCACCGCGACGGGTGATCGGCGCGGGACGGAACGGGTGGTCCTGCTCGCGCTGGACACCGCTTACGCCACCGCCGTCGCCGGTGCGTCGCTGCGGACAGCCCTGACCGTCGTCTTCCACTGACGATCGCGTCGGCGACCCCGATGAAAGTTCGCGAGAAATTTGCCCGAACTCTCGTTAGCATCACAGAGGAACCAAGTACACCGTTTCGCATCATTCGATATGGAGCGCAGCGCCCCGGGCCGGCTCCTGTACGAAGGAGACATCGGCAATGGTCAAAGGTTTCAGGGACTTCCTACTCCGTGGCAACGTGGTCGACCTGGCGGTCGCCGTCGTCATCGGCACAGCGTTCGTCGCGATCGTCACCGCGTTCAGCGAGGGGATCATCAATCCGATACTCGCGGTGTTCGGCGGCTCGAACGAGATGGGGCTTGGGTTCCAGCTCGTCGCCGATAAACCGGCCACGTTCATCGAGATCGGGCCGATCATCACCGCGGCGATCAACTTCATTCTCGTCGCCGCGATTCTCTACTTCGTCCTGGTGATCCCCGCGACCAGGATGAAGAAGCGATTCCCCCAGGGCGACGAGGACCTCACCGAGAACGAGTTGCTCATCCAGATCAGAGACCTGCTGGCCGAGCAGCGGGTCAGCTCGAACGGCAAGCACGGCCGCCGGGCCGAGTCCCCGCAGCACTCCGACGGCGACAACGCTTACTGATTCGACGCCGACAACAGCAATTCCGCACTGCCACAACGAGTTCGGGTCCTGCACACCGCAGAGTGCAGGACCCGAAGCCGGTGTTGTTTCGCTCAGCCGAGGCTGAACGGCGCACCCCAGAGCGTCACCCAGCTGATGACGTTGTCGGTTTCCACCTCGACGCTCACGAACGAACGAGCCTGGGCGTAGCCGCCGCAGCCGGACAGGCCGATGGTCTCGTCGGCCCAGGTCACCGAGCCCGAGCCGCCCTTGAAGGCGTTGCGGGTCTTATGGGATTCGTTGCCGTAATCGTCGGGCATTTCGAGATCGAGGACGTAGAAGGACCTCGCCTGGCCGGGGCCGACGGTGAGCTCGCCGCCGCTGTTCATCTCGCCGAAATCGTCACCCTCCAAGACCACCCCTCCGCTGTCTCCGAGCGCATCACCACCGGAGATATTGACCTGGCAACCCACGGTGTAACCGGGGAAGATCTTGCCACCGCCATCACCGGACACCGAGACCTGCGCACTCCCGGAGACCCAGGCGTTGCGATGCGCGGGGGTGGACCCCATGGACGGATTGATATTGGCGGATTCGCCGACCAGGCTGATATCGACGACGGTGCCGTCGGACAGCGTCTTGGTGATGTGGCCACCCGGCAGCGGAACGACGGTGTCGGCATCGGCCGCACCCGTGAACAGCAAACCCGATGCCATGGTCGCCGCCACCGTGAATCCGGCTACACGCGCCATGCTCTTACGGTTGATCATCACAAGTGTCCCCTCGAGGGTGAATTCGTGTGAGCGAGAAAGAGTTTCGATTCGGCTGACGTTCAGCCGATGCTGAATGGCGCTCCGTACAGCGTGGTCTTGGAGTAGTGGTCACCGATGATCTCGACCACGGTGTAGGCCCGGGCCTGCGCGTAGCCGGCGCAACCTTGGATCTCGATCTCCGCGTCTTGGTACTCGACCGAATAGACGCCGGGCTTCAGAATGTCCTTGGCATCGATCTGCACGAAGGTGACCTCGCCGGGGCCGAGGTGCAGACCCACCGCACCGCCGGCCGCGGGGCCATCGGTCGACAATCCCACGGACAAACCGGCAGCGATCGCGTCGTCACCGATGCTCACCTGGCAACCGACGATGTAACCCGTATTCAGCTGGGACGCACCGTGAGTCGAGGAATTGTTGGAGCCGGAACGGTTCCTCGGCCCGTTGTTCGGCCCCACCTCGCCCTCCGGCGTGACCTGCACATCGGCGCGGGCGTTGCCCGACACCCACACGACGCGACCAGCACCGTTGGCGGCCAGCGACGGGGAGACGAGAGCATGCTCGCCGCTACGGCTCAACGTGACGCCGGGGCCCAGCTTCTGACCGTCCGGCAGCGGTACGAAGGTATCGGCATCGGCGGCACCGGCCGACAACAGGCCGATCGTCACGGCCACCGCGGCACCCGCGCTCCACGCGCGGTAATGCCCGCGGTTGGTGCGATTCTCGCTCATTCTTCCCCTCGAGTTTTACGCACATCCGACCTCGACCATCGAGGTCGATACCTGTGGTGCGCCCGGACCCAGCTGGGGTGTGTCGCTCGGGACAGGCACCGCTGGCAACAGGACAGACGCGCCCTGCCGGGAGGTGGATCGAGAAGCTGGTCGTCACCGGATCGGCGCGACTCTCAGCCGATCGGCGAACGAAAACGCAAGATGACTTCGACTGCCGGAGCGGTCGATTCGGATTCAACATAGTGAGACAGGCTCACATTGTCCAATGCGACAGCGCCGAACACACAACAAAAACGGGCCGGTCGCGACAAGCGACCGGCCCGTTTCAGTGCGGGTTGCGAACAGCTCAGCCGAGGCTGAACGGAGCGCCCCACAGGGTCACCCAGGAGATGACATTGTCGGTCTCGACCTCGACGGACACGAAGGCACGCGCCTGCGCGTAGCCGGCGCAGCCGGTCAGGCCGATGGTGGTGTCGGACCAGGTCACCGAACCGGCACCGTTCTTGAACTTGTTGTTCTTGCTGTGCGATTCGCTGCCGTAGTCGTCGGCCTGCTCGCGGTCGAGGATGTAGAACGAGCTCGACTGGCCGGGGCCGAGCGTGAGCTCGCCGCCGGTGCCGACCCCGACATCGCCGGTGTCGCCGGAGACCGAGCCCGAGGCGTCGCCGCTCACGCCACCACCGGCGATGTTGACCTGGCAACCGACGGTGTAGCCCGGGTAGATCTTGCCGGATCCGCCGTCGGAGACGGTGACCTGAGCACTACCCGAGACCCACGCATTGCGGTGGACCGGGGTGGAGCCCAGCGACGGGTTGATGTTGGCCGACTCGCCGACCAGGGCGATATCGACGACGGTGCCGTCGGACAGCGTCTTGGTGATGTGTCCACCCGGCAGGGGAATGAAGGTATCGGCATTGGCCGCGCCCGTGGAGAACAGGCCGACGGCCACGGTGGCCGCGGCACTGACGCCCGCCACCTTCGCCATGAACTTACGGTTGATCATAGGATTTGTCCCTCGAGGATTGAGTTCGCCGCAGCGAGAAGAAGATTCGTGCCGGATCGAAAGACGTCAGCCGATGCTGAACGGCATGCCGTACAGGGTGGTCTTCGAGTAGTTGTCGCCGATGACCTCGACGACGGTGTAGGCCCGGGCCTGCGCGTAGCCGGCGCACCCCTGGATCTCGATTTCCGCGTCCTGGTAATCGATCGCGTACGTACCGGCCTTCAGAATGTCCTTCGAGCTGATCTGCACGAACTTGACCTCACCGGGGCCCAGGTTCAGGCCGATCGAACCGCCGACGCTGCCGCCGGTGGTGTTCACGCTGGCGGAAACACCCGCGCCGATCGCGTCATCGGCGATGCTCACCTGGCAACCGACGATGTAGCCGGTGTTCAGCTGGGAGGTGCCGTGCGTCGACGAGTTGTTCGAGCCGGGACGGCCGGTCGGGCCGTTCCAGGGGCCGACCTCGCCCTCGGGAGTCTCGGCGACCTCGGCGATCGCGGTGCCCGAGACCCAGACGACGCGACCCGCGCCGTTGGCGGACAGCGACGGCGAGATCAGTGCGGACTCATGGGTGCGGGTGATAGTCACGCCAGCAGGGCTGACCTTCTGACCGTCCGGCAACGGCACGAAGGTATCGGCATTGGCGGCACCGGTCGACAGCAGGCCCAAGGCCACGGCGGCCGCGGCAGCGCCGACGCCCGCGGCACGGACGCCACGGCGCACACCGGTGGTGCGGTTCTCGCTCATACTTCCCCTCATCAGGTGTCTAACAGCCGACCTCGACTTTCGAAGCCGGACAAATGGACCTCACAGGGCCCAGATCAGTGTGTCGCCCCTTTGTTGCCGTTGCGTAACCAACTGTTATTTCGACGATACGGCCGGGGCCGGTGTGGCGAACCCGAGCCAGGGTTCCACCGGGTTGTTCAACGCACAGAGATGGGAGTACTGCGGGGACCGATAGTTGATGGCTCAATGGCGAACATTAAACGCAGATACCGGTATACGGCAACGTAAGAGTTCGTAAATTTCACTGTGAGGCACAGCACACATTCGCACATCGCCACATGCCTTGACGTGCATTGATACAGTCGCGAACACTGCCGTCATGATGTCTTGACAGGAACTGGTCGCGAGTAGCGATTCGGGTCATCCAACGACAAAAGACCACGCTTTCGCGTGGTCTCCAGTATTTGTCCGTACTGTGTTCTCGTGCCGAAATCGACTATTCCGATGTCGCCTATTACGTAGCGGCTACGTAGATAACGGGGGGATCACCCGTGGTGCGGTGGAACTTGCGAACGCAGCCAATCATCGGTGCCGGAGCCGCCCGATCGCTCGCCACGTTCGTCACCGGTGGTCTCCGGGAGCACATCACCGAAGATTTTCGCCAACCGTGCCGCCTCGGCCGCCTTGCGTCGCAACTCGTCCGCCGAAGTAGGTTCCCGGCGCTGATCCTCAGGGCCGGGAACCGCGTCGTGCGGGGTGGAGGTCATTCGTCCAGACCGGACAGTTCGCCGATCACCTTGCTGGCCAGCGGGCCGAGGGTGGCCATGCCGTCGCGGATCGACGCGCGGGTGCCCGGCAGGTTCACCACCAGGGTGCTGCCGGAAATGCCCGCCACGCCACGGGACAGACCGGCGTCGAGCGAGCCGGCGACCCGGCCGGACGCGCGCAGCGCCTCGGTGATGCCGGGCAGTTCACGATCGAGGACCTGGGTGGTGGCCTCGGGGGTGATGTCGCGCGGCGACATACCCGTGCCGCCGACCGAGATCACCAGGTCGACACCGCCGATTACCGCGGTGTTGAGCGCGTTGCGGATCTCGACCTCCTCCGCCTGCACCGTCACCGAGGCGTCGACGAGGAACCCGGCCTCGTTGAGCAGTTCGGTGACGAGCGGGCCGAGCGAATCCACGCCGCCATGCGCCGTCCGATCGTCGACGACAACAACCAGTGCGCGCCCTGCCACGGGGGCATCGATGTCCATGGTCATCACCGTAGCGCCTACGCACGACAGGTTCGCGCTCGATCGCATCATCGGCCGCCTTCCGCCGCCGCCGCGCTGAGCGTGACCTCGACGGTCTTGGCGTTACCGCCCTGTTCGTCGGTATAGGTCACCTTCACCTTGTCTCCTGGCTGGTGTGAGCGAACGGCGGCGATCAGCGCGTCGCCGGAGTCGATCGGACGGTCGTCGAGGCGGGTGATCACGGCGCCGGCGGGGATGCCCGCCTTGGCGGCCGGACCTTCGGGGGTGGCCTCGAGCACGCGCGCGGCGGTGTCCTGCGGGCGCAGTTTGATGCCGATCTGGGCGTAGGTGGCGTGGCCGGTCTTGATCAGCTCGTCGGCGACCCGGCGCGCCTGATCCACCGGGATCGCGAACCCGAGGCCGATCGAACCACTCTGGGTGCCACCGGCCGCCTCGCCGCCGAGGCTGGCGATGGCGGTGTTGATGCCGATCAGCTTGCCCTGCCCGTCGACCAGGGCGCCGCCGGAGTTGCCCGGGTTGATCGCCGCGTCGGTCTGGATCGCGTCGATCACCGGGTTCACCTGGCTCGGCGTGCCCTCGCCGCTGGTCGAGACCGGGCGATTGAGGGCCGAGACGATGCCGGTGGTGACCGTGCCCGCCAGGCCGAGCGGCGAGCCGATCGCGATCACCGGCTGACCCACGGCCAGCCCGTCGGAGGTGCCGAGTTCGATCGGGGTGAGGCCGCTCTTGCCGCTGACCTTGATGACGGCCAGGTCGGACACCGGATCCGCGCCGATCATGGTGGCGGGCGCGGTGCTGCCGTCGCTGAACACCACTTCCATCTTCGCCGCGGCGCCGGCGCCCGCGGCGACGTGATTGTTGGTGAGGATCAGACCGTCCGTGGACAGCACGACCCCGGAACCCTCGCCGGACGCGCGACTGCCCGCGACTTTGATCATCACGACGCTGGGCAGGACCCGCTGCGCCACCGCCTGGGTGGACCCGGCGGGCGCGTTGGCGACATTGTTGACCGCGGGCTTGGGCGCCTCGAGCGCGTTGGTCACCGGCGCGGAGCCCGAATCGGCCGCGAGCACTCCGACCACGCCACCGACACCACCGCTGACCAGAGCCAGCGCCGTCGCACCGGCGATCAGACCCAGCCGCAACGGCTTCCGCTGCGGAACGGGCGCCGGACCGAACGCCTGGGGCGGCGCGCTGTGGGACGGTTGCCCACCCTGCGGCGGCCTGCCACCGAAGAACTGGGGATCGCCGTAGGGCGCAGAACCTGCGTGGGGTGCGGAACCGCCGTGGGGTGCATGGTCGCTGTGCGCCTGGTGTCCGCCGAAGGGCGCCGACCCGCTGTGGGACGCGGACCCTCCGTAGGGCGCGGTGCCTCCGTAGGACACGTGGTCGCTGTGCGCCTGCTGTCCGCCGAAGGGCGCCGACCCGCTTCCTGGCGTCGGCCCGCTGTGAGGCGCCGGTCCGCCGAAGGATGCCGGTCCGCTGCCGAACGCCGACCCGCCGTCGGACGTCGGCCCGCTGGGGGACGCCGACCCGCCGAAGGGTGTTGTTCCGCCGTGGGGCTGGTCGCGGTGGATCGGCTGGTCGCCGAAGCCTGGCGCCTGCCCCTGCTGCTCGGGCAGCCCCGACTCGGCATCGCTCGGTCCGGTAGCGGCGGGCCGGTCAGCAGGCTGCTGGGGATCGTCGGTCATGGTGTCTGTCTCCTCACGCTTGCTGACCAGCTTCCTGACGGCTACTGAGAGGCGCCTGAGATCGGACTATCAGTTCGCCGTGACTGCGGCGATCACTCGGCGCCGGACTCGTCGAGCACGGTCGGCGCCTCGCCCGGCAGCACGATGCGCACCAGCGCGCCGCCCCGATCGGAAGTGTCCACCGCGATGGTGCCGCCGTGTTTGGTCACCACCTGCTTGACGATGGCGAGCCCGAGCCCGGAACCGGGCATAGAGCGCGAGGCGGTCGTGCGGTAGAAGCGTTCGAAGACCAGTTCGCGCTCGCCGCTGGGGATACCGGGGCCCGCGTCGCCGACCGCCAGTTCCAGCAGGCCGGGACCGGCCGGGCGCATGCTGATCCGCACGACCGCCTCGGGCGGACTCCACTTGGCCGCGTTGTCGAGGACGTTCAGGACGGCCCGTTCCAGGCCCGCCTCGTGCCCGTAGACGAACCAGGGCGCCAGATCGGCAACGAAGGTGATCCCCACCCGCCTGCGTCGCGCACGCTCGAGCGCGCGCTCGGCCACCTCGCCGAGATCCACCCGCTCGTACACGGTTTCGGGAGCGTCCTCCCTGGCCAGGTCGACCAGGTCGCCGACCAGGGTCGACAACTCACCGATCTGGGCCACCACATCGGCGCGCAATTCGGCCATGTCCTCGTCGGGCAGCCGGGGCGCGCCCGGCCTGCCCGAGGCGATGAGCAGCTCCATATTGGTGCGCAGCGAGGTGAGCGGGGTGCGCAACTCGTGACCCGCGTCGGCGACGAGCCTGCGCTGGCGATCGCGTGATTCGGTCAGCGCCCGCAGCATCGTGTTGAAACTCTCGGTGAGTCGGGCCAATTCGTCGTCGCCGGTCACCGGGATGGGCGTCAGGTCGTCGGTGCGGGCGACGCGCTCGGTCGCCGCGGTGAGCCGGGCGATCGGGCGCAGACCGGTGCGGCCCACCGCGGTGCCCGCCGCGGCGGCGAGCACGACACCGCACGCGCCGACCACGAACAGCAGCCACGCCAGCTGATCGAGCACCTCACGGGTGCGGTAGAGCTTCTGCGAGATGATCAGCGTCGCGCCGCTGTGCGTGCGCGCGGCGAGTACGCGCTGGTCACCGACGGTGCGCAGCGAGGAGTTGTTCTTGCCGTCGGCCACCGCGAGCTCCTGGGCGCCGACCGGCGGAATCGTCTGCTGAGGTGGCATATACGGCTTGTGGCCCGCGTAGATCAGCGCGACGCCGACATCGTTGGAGAACAACCCGGCCAGCACGATCGATTGAAAACCGGCGGTCTCGAAGTTGTTGTTGATCATCGTCGCCGCGCGGGCCTCCAGCTGGGCGTCGACATCGGCGTAGAGCGCCCGCGCCACCATCGCGTAGGCGGCGATCGAGGTGACCGCGACCGCGATCAGCACCACCGACGCCGCCAGCAGGGTCACCCGCCAGCGCAGCGATACCGAGCGGGTCAGCGGGGTCGGCGGACGCATCTCACTCGCGTCCAGCGGGCGACCGAGCACGGCGACCGCGGGTTCCTTGGATGCCATGTCTTCCGCCTACGGAGGGGTCTCGCGCAGCACGTAGCCGACGCCACGCACGGTATGGATCAGTCGTTCCTCACCATCGGCCTCGGTCTTGCGGCGCAAATAGCCGATATAGACCTCCAGCGCGTTGCCGGAGGTCGGAAAGTCGTAACCCCAGACCTCTTCGAGGATTCGGCCGCGAGTGAGCACCCGGCGCGGATTGGCCATCAACATCTCGAGCAACGAGAACTCGGTGCGCGTCAGACTGATCGCGCGTTCGCCGCGCGAAACCTCGCGGGTGACCGGATCCAGCGACAGATCAGCGAACACCATCGCCTCCGACCCTTCACCGGGATCAGGCGTTCGGCGACGCAGCAACGCCCGTAAACGCGCCAGCAATTCCTCCAACGCGAAAGGTTTCGGCAAATAATCGTCGGCGCCCGCGTCGAGCCCGGCCACACGTTCGGACACCGAATCGCGCGCGGTCAAAACGAGAATCGGCAGATCGTCGCCGGTACTGCGCAGCCGCCTGCACACTTCGAGGCCGTCCAGGCGCGGCATCATGACGTCGAGAACAAGGGCATCGGGCCTGGCAGCGGTCACTTTCTCGAGTGCGTCGAGACCGTCTACGGCCAGGTCGACGGTGTAGCCGTTGAAGCTCAGTGACCGGCGCAGTGATTCCCGCACCGCGCGATCGTCGTCGACTACCAGAATGCGCATGTGCTGTAGTTTGCCGTGACCGACTGAGAACGTACTGAGAGGGTTCGGCGCGCCGAACGTCGTGTTCGCCGCGATGTACGCTGTGGGTCTTGACAAATCCGAACGAATCGTCGTTGTGTCAGCGCATATTCGGCGAATTACAGACCGCATGGCCCGGATTGCCGTTGCCCACTCGGCACGGTATCTTTCCTGCGGTAAAAGAAGACCTCCAGTTGGTTCTGCGCTCGCATCGCTCCGCGACCTCCCCGCGCGGGCCGGGGTCACACGTGGAAGCAGAGGCAACGCACGCGGATGGAACCTGCATCGCGCTCCTGGCAATTCAGCCTGTCCAACTGGTCGGTTACGCGCAAGGTCGGTGTGGTGCTGGTGCTACCGGTGATGCTCGCCACCACCTTCGCCGTACTGCGGATCAACAACGAGCTACAGACGATGACGCAGCTCGGCGCGGCCAGCGAACAGGCCACCGTCATCCGTCCCGTCATCAAATTCGCCACCGCGACCGAGCAACTCGCCGTCGCCGCGACGGCCAACTGGGGTGCGATCGCCGACCCGCAGACCGACGCCGCGCTCACCACCTATGACCAGGCGCTCGCCGAGGTGCAGAGCGCCCTGCGCTCGGCCCGCATCGACTCCGGCGTCGCCAGTGAACTCACCGCGGCCACCACCACCGGCGCCACGCTGCGCAACACCGTGCGTGGCGGCTCCCCGGCGATGGTCGGTGAGCAGACCGACGAGATCGGGGAGCGGATCGGCAACGCGCTGGCGAAGACCCCGCAGGTCGAGGACTTCGTCGTGCAGCGCTACTTCTTGCAGCTCACCGCGCTGCACCAGGCCCGCCGGGTGCTCACCCGTGAGCGCACCCTGGTCGTCTCGCCCGAGTCGGGTCGCAGCCAGAGCGCGCGCGCGAAGATGCTCGTCGAGCTCGGCTCCGAACTGAACATGATCAAGACCTACGGGATCATCCTGCCCGAGCACGCGGTCAGCCAGGCGGCGCTGATCGACGCGGTGCAGACCCGGATCAGCGTGTTCAGCCAGAACAACGGCGACCCGACCACCAACGCGGCGGTGCTCAACACGCTCCAGGTCAGCGCCGACACCTACTCCTCCACGATCTCCGCGCTGCTCGACAACATCGACCGCACCCTCGACAGCAATACCGCGACCGCGCAGACCGGCGCGCTGCGCGAGACCACCCTGGTACTCGGCATGCTGCTGGGCGGTCTCGCGCTCGCGCTCGCCGTGGCCCGCACCCTGGTGGTGCCGGTGCGCAGGCTGCGCCGCGACGCGCTCGAGGTCGCGCATGTGAAGCTGCCCGACGAGCTGGCCGTGGTCCGCAGCGGCGGCGCCACGCCGGAGATCAGCCCGGTGGGCGTGCATTCCACCGACGAGATCGGTCAGCTGGCCCGCGCCGTCGACGAGATCCACGAACAGGCCCTGAATCTGGCAGGCGATCAGGCCCGCCTGCGCCTGCAGATCGGCAATATGTTCGAGACGCTCTCGCGGCGCAGCCAATCGCTGGTGGAGCAGCAGCTCGCGCTCATCGAGGAACTCGAGCACGACGAGGACAACCCCACTCGCCTGCAGACGCTGTTCCGGCTCGACCACCTCGCCACCCGCATGCGCCGCAACGGCGACAACCTGCTCGTGCTCGCGGGCACCGTGCTGCGCCGCGGTCACCTGCCGCCGGTACCGCTGTCGGACATGCTGTGGAGCGCGGTCTCCCAGGTGGAGGACTACCAGCGAGTCGAGATCGGCAATGTGCCCGACGGTGTCGTCGCCGGTGAGTCCGCGGTCGATATCGAGCACCTGCTCGCCGAGCTCATCGACAACGCCCTGCGCTACTCCCCGCCGAGCACCTCGGTGGCGGTCATCGTCGGCCGGGCGGTCGACAGCGGCTATCTGATCGAGATCACCGACCGCGGCCTCGGCATGTCGGCCGACGATCTGCAGACGACCAACGACCGGCTCGCCTCCGGTGGCGAGGTCACTATCGAAACCGCTCGCCGAATGGGCCTTTTCGTGGTCGGCAGGCTCGCCAAGCGCCACACCATCACCGTGAGCCTGCGCCGGACCAGCGGTGCGGCTCCCCAGCCCGGCATCACGGCCAGTGTGCATCTTCCCAGCGCGCTCGTCGCGCCGCCGCCACCCATGGCGTCGGGTCCGGCCACCGGCCCGAACCCGCTGGTCTCGCCCGGAACGAACCCGCTCGCGCCCGCTGGGATCGGCCCCTACGCGCTGACTCCGGCCGACATCACCGGCCCGAATCCGATCATGGCGGCCGGACCGCGCCCCTTGGTCTCGCTCGACGCCGCGACCGAACTCGACCTCCCGGTCTCCCCGTTGCCCGCGCTGCCGTCGTTCGCGAGTCACAGTCCACTTTTCCCGTCCGCCGACCTGCCCACTACCAGTATGGTTCTGCCGCAACGGGTTCCGGCTGCGGTGCCGGCACCCCTGCCGGAACCGGTCGCCGTCGAGCCAGAGGACGACGCGGCCCCGGTCGGCATGTGGGCCGAGCACGATCACGACGCCGATGATCTTCCGGAGGCGACCGATCCGACGACGCCTGCCACCGACTCACCTTTCGGGCTGCCGCAGCGCATCCCCGCGAGCGCGCTGGCCGAGCTCGCCGCGAGCTCCGCACCGGCCGCACCCCCGGCGCCGCCGGAACCGGTGCCGAGCCCCATCGACGTCGACCCGATGCCGACGACGAGCACCCGGTTGCAGCCGGTCTCCGGTCCGGCACCGACCCCGATCTACCAGCGCATGGTCTCGGAGTGGCTCGTCGAACCCGCCTCCGCCCCGACCGAATCCGGAAACGGCGACGCGGCCTCGTGGAGCGCCCCCGGCGACGCGGGCTGGTCGGCCGCCGCCGAGGCGGACCACCCACCCACGTCCTCGCGAACGAGCGGCGGGCTGCCGATCCGCAAGCCGGGCGCCCAGCTCGTCCCCGGCGGGCTCACCCCCGCGGAGGAGGCGGGCGCTCGCGACCCCGAGGAGATCCGCAACAACCTGACCCGACATCTCAGCGGCGTCCGCAGCGGCCGTGCCGAGATCCAGCACAACGATGGAGGCCTCGAATGAGCAACGCGCACCCCACCGACGAGAATCTGAACTGGTTGGTCGCCCGCTTCACCCGCGACGTACCGGGCGTCTCGCACGCGGTGCTCGTCTCGGCCGACGGGTTGCTCCAAGCGACCAGTCCCCACCTACCCGCGGACCGCGCCGAGCAATTGGCCGCGGTCACCGCCGGACTCGCCAGTCTGTCGATGGGTGCCGCGCACCTGTTCGACGGCGGCAAGGTGATGCAGTCGATCGTGGAGATGCAGCGGGGCTATCTGCTGGTGATGAGCGTCGGAAATGGTTCGCACCTGGCGGTTCTGGCCAACAAGAGCCACGACATCGGCCGCATCGGCTACGAGATGGCGTTGCTTGTCGACCGGGTGGGCTCGGCGGTTACCGCCACTGCCCGCTCCGCCGGCTGAGGTGAGATGTCGAGCCCTTACGGATCCGATCAACGGCCGACTACCAGGGTCAGGCCCTATGCCCTGACTTCCGGCCGCACCGAGCCCGCGATCGCGCTGCCTTTGGAGGCGGTCGTCGAAACGGTCTCTTATACAGCGCACAATGACTGGTCCGCAGGTGATTTGCGGATCGAAATCGTGCGTCTTGCCACACATCGGCTTTCTGTCGTCGAGATTGCCGCATACCTTGGACGCCCACTGGGTATGGTCCGGGTGATGATCGGCGATCTCGTAGTGGGCGGGATTCTTCGAGTGCATTCGACGCTGACCGAACAGGCGAGCTACGACGAACGCCGATCACTGATGGAGAGGACTTTGCGTGGACTCCGTGGCCTCTGATGGCATGCGCGCGCCGGCACAAGAACAACGGGTCGCATCGACCAAAATCGTCGTCGCCGGCGGATTCGGCGCGGGCAAGACGACTTTCGTCGGTGCGGTGTCGGAGATCGTGCCGCTGCGCACCGAGGCGATGGTGACCCATTTCTCCGACGGCATCGACGATCTCGCCGAAACGCCGGAAAAAGAAACCACCACCGTGGCCATGGACTTCGGGCGCATCGTGCTTCCCGGCAACCTGGTGCTCTACCTGTTCGGTACCCCGGGCCAGAAGCGCTTCTGGTTCATGTGGGACGACCTGATCCGTGGCGCCATCGGCGCGGTCGTGCTGATCGATACGCGCAGGCTGGAAGACAGCTTCGCCGCCGTCGACTTCTTCGAGGCGCGCGGACTGCCCTTCCTGATCGCGGTGAACCGCTTCCCCAACGCTCCCCGCTTCCCGATCGCCGAACTGCGCGAAGCGCTCTCGGTGCGCGAGGGCATCCCGATCGTCGACATCGACGCGCGCAACGCCGTCGAGGTCCGTCAGGCACTGGCGGCGGTGACCGAATACGCCATCGCCCAGCTCGAACCGCAGCAGTTCGAAGGTGCGGGCAGGCGTGCCTGATCTGTTCGCCGCGACCGGTGCCGAGATCTTCGCGCACGGCACCGGGATCGCCTGGCTCGCGTTGGATCTGTCGGCGCTCAGCGCGCTGGTGTCGTTCGCCTGCATCCGGCACGCGAAGTACTCGATCCGGTTCCGGCTGATCTGGCTCACGATGGCCGCGGTCTCGCTCGGCGGGGTCGGGCTGTGGCTGGCGAATTCGGTCGCGCTGTTGGCGATGCGGGTGTACGACAGCACCATGCGGTACAACGTCGCGCTCGGCGCGGCGGCGTTGGCCATCGCGGTGGTCGGCGTGCTGGCCGGATTGCTGATCAGCGGCCGAACCCCTCAGATACCGCGACTGATCATCGGCGGGCTGACGATGGGGTTGAGCGTCGGGCTGTCGACCTTCCTGACCCTGGACGCGCTCGCCGTGCAGGGCACAGTCGACGAGTCGCTCGGACTCATCGGGGTGTCGGTGCTGGTGTCGATGGCGCTGTGCACCGCGACCCTGTGGGTGTCGCAGGTGGTTCGACGGGTGCCGATGCGTGTGCTGATGGCGGTGTTGTTCGCGCTCGGCGTCGCGGCTGTGTATTACACGGCCGTCGCGGCGTTGAGCTTCTCGATCGATCCGGGTGTCCGGACTCCGTCCGGGATCCCCCTGTTCGACCTGGTGTTCCCGATGTTCGTGATCGGTGCGCTCGGCTTGACCGTGCCGATCACCGCGGTGCTGGTAGCTCCGGATCGGCGCGACGCCGCGGCCCAGGCGCGTCAGCCCGTTCCGGTCCGCTGAACCCAACCAGCTAACGTCCGGTTTGTCGGAATCTTTCCGGTCATCCGCCCCGGTGATCCGAGTGCTCACGACCTGCGGCGAACTGCCGCGAAAACCGCCCCTGAAGTGGCGATGAGCGGGTTCCCGATACTTTGGGAACCCGCCCTCCCGCACGAGAGTACATACCTGTGCGGGACTCCGCATCAGTGGTTGGGGAATTTTCTTGTGGCGGAAAACAAACCAAGAGTTGGTAATGCGGCCTCCAGCAAATTATCCGCAAGCCGCTGAACGCGTCCACACCAAGTGGCGCCCATCACACGGTTAACGGAACGATTGCCCCGAACCCCCGAACCGGGCCCTGAACAGGCATAACAGCACCGAAGAAAGACCCCTGGACAGGATGGCCGGCGGCACGAACCGCCGAGCCGGTGAAACCACCACACGATGCGTTGACCGAGTTATGGTCGCTGCGGGCACATTCGCCCCGTTCAGCACATCCGAGGTTCGTACGAAGGAGTTCGCATGGCCGTCAATGTGGTGCTCGACAAAGTCCTCGACAAGGAATTCGAGAACAAGAAGCTCGCCGAGATTCTCGCCTCGCCCCCGTCGGCGCTGGCCGGCCTCACCGAAGCGCACGACAAGCAGCTGCTCGAGGCGCTGAAGATCAAGACCATCGCCGACCTGGGCAACAACAAGTACTTCCAGCTCGCCGCGACCCTGGTCGCACTGTCCGAGCGCGAAGGCTGAGTCCGATAGCGGCTGGCGCCGCGGGGTTTGCGGCCCCCTGGTGCCTCGCATCCGAGGGGCGATACTGCGGCTTCGCCGTTACGTCTCGCCCCTCGGATGCGAGGCGGGCCGCAAACCCGGGACTGTAGGGACATACAACGGCCTGCCTGGTGGTTTCTCGGCAGGCCGTGGGGTCGGTGTCAGAGGCGGGTGGGGTCGATCATGCCCTTGCGGACGGCGTTGACTATGCGTCTCGGTACGCGGTATTCGACGCCGCCTACTGTGACCGGGACCAGCTGTGGGACTTGCGCTTTCCACTGTGCGCGTCTGCTTCTCGTGTTCGAGCGCGACATTCTGCGCTTGGGGACCGCCATGATTCAGCCTTCCTTGCTTGCGCGCGAGCGCTTTCCGTACTTGCGCTCGAACTTCTCGACCCGGCCCTGGGTGTCCAGGTTGCGGGCGGTGCCTGTCCAGAACGGGTGCGAGTCCGAGGTCACGTCGACCAGCATGAGTGGATAGGTGTTGCCGTCGGCCCATTCGATCGTGCGGTCACTGGTCGCGGTCGACCTGGTCAGGAACTGTTTCCCGGTGCTCGCGTCCTCGAACACGACGGGGTGATAGTCGGGGTGGATGTTGGCTTTCATGCCGTTTCTCCTCTCGGGTTGGTGCGCTCGCTCGCCGTGGCCTCCGAGAAGGTCGCCTCGGTGGGGTCGGCGCAGGGGTCTCGGTGCCAGTCGCCGAAGGGGTCCTCCCACAACGCGACTCGTTCCGGAGCTCGATCGACGAGCAGCAGTTCGTCGTCCTCGACCAGCGCCCAGTGCAGGGCGTGGCGGATCTCGGCGGGGTCGGCGTCGTGGGCCAGGATCACCAGCGACACGTCGCGATCGCCGAACCGCTCGTCCCAGCCGAGGGCGGCCATCGCCCGCCGAGTCGGATCGGCGGTGGCCTGCTCGTCGGTACTCATCGCGGCCAACCAGCGACCGGCGCCGCCGACCCGCAGTCCGCCACCGGCCGACTCGAGCCAGACCACATGGTCGGGCTGGGTCGCCAGCCAGATCCGGCCGCGGGCGGTGACGACACCGTCGAGGAGCACGTCCAGCGCCTCGTGCAGCCGCGCGGGATGGAACGGCCTGCGGGCGGCGAATTCGACGATCGAGACGCCACAGTCGGTACTCAGCGGCGGCTGCCCGCGCAACAGCGGCGCGTGCGCGTCGAAGATCCGGCCCCGCCGCGACTCGGCGGGCACGCGGGTCAGCAGCGCACCGATCTCGATGGCGTCGAAGCCGGGAAGTTCGGGCAGCCAGGCTACCGGCGCCGCGGGCGCGAGACGGGCGAGAACAGCCGCCAGCCGTTCCCGGTCGAGCGCGTCGGTACCGGCGGTGAGCACGACCAGCGCGTCGGCGAAGTCGACCTGACCGACGGCCACCTGCGCGACCGTCCGCTCGTCATCGGCCGCGGCGAGACCACGATCGGCCAGCACCTCGTCGCCGGTGGCGTCGGCGAGCCACTGCTGCCCGTCCAGGCAGGTCAGCACGGCGTCGATCCGCACGGTGCGACCGGCGGGCCCGTCGACGCGGTCGGCTACCCCACTCACCTCGACCTGCTCGATCGCGTGGCACAGCGCCTCCGCCTCGATCCCGGGATCCAGCGCCAGCACGATCCGCTCGACGTGCTCGCGCGTGGCCAGCGTGCACAGCATCGGCAGCAGGTCGGCGCGCAGCGTGCACGACACGCATCCGTGTGCCAGTTCGAGCACCGTGGTGCTCACGGTTCCCGCGGTCCGCACCGTGCGCCGCACCACGCCCTCGCGTAATTCGGCGAGGTCGTGGTGCACCACCACGGTGCCCGTGTCCTCGCTCAGCGTCGCCGCGATGTGCTCGACGCCGCCCATGGCGGGTCCGGAGAAGCCGGCCAGCAGCACCACGGGCGTTCTCCGGTCTGACTGGTCCAGCACCCGATACCCCTTTCGACAATGATTTTCATTTACCTCACGGCGACTGTACAGTGCGGAATAATCGTTGTCGAAAATGGTTGTCATAACCATGGAAGGAGGTCGCATGTCGGCCCACTGCCAGGTCACCGGTCGCAAGCCCGGCTTCGGAAAAGCCGTCTCCCACTCGCACCGGCGCACCAGCCGACGCTGGAACCCCAACATCCAGCACAAGACCTACTACCTGCCCAGCGAGGGCCGCCGCGTCACGCTGACGGTCTCCACCAAGGGCATCAAGACCATCGACCGCGACGGGATCGAGGCTGTCGTAGCCCGCATCCGCGCTCGTGGGGACAAGATCTAGGAGCTGAACATGGCCTCGAGGACCACCGATATCCGGCCGATCGTCAAGCTGAAGTCCACCGCCGACACCGGCTTCACCTACGTCACCCGCAAGAACCGCCGCAACGACCCCGACCGGCTGGTCCTGCGCAAGTACGACCCTGTCGTGCGCCGCCACGTCGACTTCCGCGAGGAGCGCTGACGCTGCCTGAGCGGGCGTCACCACGTAGGTTCAGTGAAGGGAGCCGATAAATGGCCAAGAAATCCAAGATCGCCCGCAACGAGCAGCGGCGTGCGATCGTCGCGCGGTTCGCGGCGAGGCGCGCCGAACTCAAGGAGATCATCCGCAAGCCGAGCACCGGCGACGCCGAACGCACGGCCGCCCAGGCCGAACTGCGCAACCAGCCACGCGATGCCAGTCCGGTACGATTGCGCAATCGGGACGCCGCTGACGGCCGCCCACGCGGCTATCTCCGCAAGTTCGGCCTCTCCCGTGTTCGTGTGCGCGAGATGGCCCACCGGGGCGAGCTTCCCGGGGTCAGCAAATCGAGCTGGTAGAGACTCCCCAAACTGATTCGTGAGAAGGAATATCCCATGGCAGTGAAGCGAGCACCGTCCAAGAAGGCACGCGCCGACCAGGGGCGTAAGCCGAAGAAGAATCCGCTGATCGCCGCGGGTATCGAGTACGTCGACTACAAAGACGTCAACCTGCTGCGTACCTTCATCTCCGATCGCGGCAAGATCCGCAGCCGCCGCGTCACCGGTCTGACCCCGCAGCAGCAGCGGCAGGTCGCCGTCGCGGTGAAGAACGCGCGCGAGATGGCGTTGCTGCCGTTCACCACCACCAAGTAGCGCCGTGAACGCGAGAATGGCCCCGAAGCTGTTGCCTCGGGGCCACTTTCGTCTGTGTACTACGGGATGGTCAGTACCTGTCCCTCGTTGATCAGATCCGGGTTGTCGATACCGGAGGCCGCGGCGATCTCCTGGTAGCGGTTGCCGTCACCGTAGAAGCGCTCGGCGATGGCCCACAGGGTGTCGCCCGACTCGACCGTGTAGGTCTGCGCGGCCGGCGGCGGCGGGACCTCTTCGGCGATCGGTGCGGCCGCGACCGGCTCGGGCTCGGGCTCGGGCTCCGGAGCGGGCAGCGGGTTGTCGGTGTTGGTGGCGGTGGCCCACGCGGCCGAGCCGTCGGTGCCGTAGAGCACGACGTTGCGGTCGGGCTGCACAACCAGCCTGTCGATCTCCTGGCCGCTGGTGTCGGTCGCCCAGATGCGCGCGCCGCCACCGCCGTAGATGACGAAGTCGCCGTCGTGCTGCAGAGCCGCGCGCTGCGCGTCCTGCCCGTGGGTCATCGCGGCCCAGACGACGTTGCCGTCGGGCTCGGTCAGCACCAGATTGCCATCCGGCTGCAGAGTCAGGGTGTACGCACCGCCGGTCAGGGACTGTCCCAGTCCCAGTTCTTCGCCTGCGCGCAGCGTGTCGCCCACGTTGTTCCTTTCGAAGAAGCCAATTTCAGAGCTGAACAGAAGATGCCGGCCGATTGCCGCAGTGCCGCATCGCAGCCGAATCTAGTCGCCGCGGCGGGGAAATGGAGGACTTATGCGCAGGGTTCGCGGAAAGTTCACGGTCGGGCCGTGCCGCTAGGGTTGACGCCATGAGAACGATGTCGCGCTACACCGCCGCGGCGGCGGCCGTGGCCGTGCTGATCGCGCCCCTCACCGCCTGCGGATCCTCGGATGATTCTGCGCCCCAACCGAATACGTCGAACACCCACACCCGCCCCGAGGATCCGAACACCGGCATCGGCAAACCCTTCACCGCGGATCCGACCCTCGTCAACCCGAGCCCGATCCCCTTCACATCCTGGAACCGACTGAGCGACAACACGATCAGCGTCAACTTCCAGACCGGCAACCCCGAGTGCTACGCCGTCGACGCCACCGTCACCGAAACCGCCGAGTCGGTCACCGTCGCCCTTCGCTCCGGGACCAGAGCGGACTCGGTGAACAAGATGTGCACCATGAACGCCGTTTTCGGCACGCTGGAAATCCCCTTGAGCGCACCACTGGGTAGCCGCGCGGTACTCGACGCCGGATAACCGGGAACGGGTGCCGCACCGAGGATTCGGCGCGGCACCCGTTCCCGGATCAGGACTCAGTGCGCGAAGTGGCGGGCACCCGTCAGGTACAGGGTGACGCCGGCTTCCTTGCAGAGTTCGATGGTGTCCTTGTCACGGATCGAACCGCCCGGCTGCACGATCGCGCGAACGCCCGCGGCCACCAGGATCTCCGGCCCGTCCGAGAACGGGAAGAAGGCGTCGGAGGCGGCGACGGAGCCCTTCGCGCGCTCCCCGGCGCGCTCCACCGCGAGCTTGCAGGAGTCGACGCGGTTGACCTGGCCCATGCCGACGCCGACCGCGGCGCCGTCCTCGGCCAGCAGGATCGCGTTCGACTTCACCGAACGGCATGCGCGCCAAGCGAATTCGAGGTCGGCCAGGGTGGTGACGTCGGCCGGGTCGCCCGCGGCGAGAGTCCAGTTGACCGGATCGTCGCCCGCGGCGTCGAGAACGTCACGGTCCTGCAGCAGCGCACCGCCGCTGATCGGGCGCAGCTCCACGCCCTTGCGCTGGGGCGCTTGCGCCACCAGCACGCGCACATTCTTCTTGCGCTGCAACACTTCCACCGCGCCGGGCGCGTACCCCGGGGCGATGATCACCTCGGTGAAGATCTCGGCGACCTGCTCGGCCATCTCGACGCTCACCTCACGGTTGGCCGCGATCACGCCGCCGTAGGCGCTGACCGGGTCGGTGGCGTGCGCCTTGCGATGCGCCTCGGCGATATCCCCCGCCACGGCGATGCCGCACGGGTTGGCGTGCTTGATCACCGCCACCGCGGGCTCGTCGAAATCGAACGCGGCCCGCCAGGCGGCGTCACCGTCGGTGTAGTTGTTGTACGACATGTCCTTGCCGTGCAGCTGCTCGGCCTGCGCGATCCCGACCGTGCCGTCGTTGCTGGTGTACAGCGCGGCGGCCTGGTGCGGGTTCTCGCCATAGCGCAGCACCGCGGCGCGCTCCCACGAACCGGCGACCCAGCCGGGGAACTGCTCGGTCTCCTCGGCGACGGCGGGCACGGCGACCGAGCCCATCCAGCTCGCGACGGCCACGTCGTAGCTCGCGGTGTGCTGGAAGGCCTTGGCGGCCAACGCGGTCCGCTCGGCGAGGGTGAACCCGCCGGACTTCACCGCGGCGAGCACGTCGTCGTAGTCGGTGACGTCGACGACCACACCCACCGAGGGATGGTTCTTCGCCGCCGCGCGCACCATCGACGGCCCGCCGATATCGATCTGCTCGACGCACTCGTCCACACTCGCGCCACTGGCCACGGTCTGGGTGAACGGATACAGGTTCACCACCACCAGCTCGAACGCCTCGACACCGAGTTCCACGAGCTGCTCGACGTGCTCAGCGCGACGCGTGTCGGCCAGGATGCCCGCGTGCACGCGCGGATGCAGCGTCTTGACCCGGCCGTCGAGGGTCTCCGGGAACCCGGTCAGCTCTTCGACCCTGGTGACCGGAATCCCGGCCTCGGCGATCTTGCCCGCGGTCGACCCGGTGGACACCAACTCCACACCGGCCGCGTGCAGCCCGGTGGCGAGCTCGATGAGCCCGGTCTTGTCGTAGACGCTCACCAGCGCCCTCTGGATCGCCTTACGTTCACTCACCGGCGTGCTCGCTCACTGGTATTTCTGCCTTTCGTCCGTCGGAGACAATGCCTCGCGTCGCGACGGCGGCGATGACCTCCGCCAGCAACCGTCGCTCGACAACCTTGATGCGCTCCTGCAGCGTGTCCACGTCGTCGCCGGGGATCACGGCGACCGCTTCCTGAGCGAGGATCGGGCCGGTGTCCACGCCCGCGTCGACCAGGTGCACGGTGCAGCCGGTGACCTTCACGCCGTAGGCGAGCGCGTCACGCACCCCGTGCGCGCCGGGGAACGACGGCAGCAGCGCGGGATGGGTATTGATGAGCCGGCCGCCGAACCGTTCCATGAACGCCGGACCGAGGATTTTCATGAAACCCGCCAGGACCACCAGATCGGGCTTGTGCTCGTCGACGGCCTCGGTGAGGGCGACGTTCCAGGCTTCGCGATCGGGGAAATCTGTGAGCCCCACCTTGAAGTGCGGCACTGCGGCGGCCTCGGCGTGCGCGGTGGCCGGGCAGTCCCGGTCGACACCGACGGCGACGATCCGCGCCGGGTAGCCCGGCTCACGTGCGGCGGCCAGCAGTGCGTTGAGCAGCGAGCCGGTGCCCGAGGCGAGAACGACGACGGTGGCCGGGGTTCTGGCGGGCTTCCACGGGGCATACGAGGACGTCAGCGCTCTACTCCTGCGTGTGATCGGGCGACGGCGACGGCGATAGGCGCCGGGTCGAGCTTAGCGACCGGGGGTCTCGTCCTCGTCCGGCAGGTCCGACTCGACCACTTCGGCATCGACGATGTCGTCGGCGGGCTCGTCGGTCGAGCCAGGGGCGGCGATGCTCACTTCGAGGTCGTCGTCGAAGTCCTCGACCAGTTCGCCGTCGACTTCGACTGCGGGATCGTCGTATTCGACGGCATCGGTGTGCTCGGCGGGATCATCGTCCTCGTCGTCGTGCTCCTCCTCGTCGTCATACTCGTCGTAGTAGTCGTCCTCGTAGTCGTAGTCGTCCTCGTACTCGTCGTCGTATTCGTCGTAGTCCTCGACCGGCGCGGTCGGTGCGAGGAAGCGGCGGGCGAACACCATGCCGACGAAGCCACCGAAACCGAACCAGGTGACCATCAGCACGACCAGCATCAGCAGATCGACGCCGACCCATCCGATGGCGCCGAGCTGACCGCTGCCGAGGATCGCGAGCATCAGCAACGTCAGCGTGGACAACGCGGCGCAGGTGAGGGTTGCCCACGGCGCGCCGGGCCGGTCGTCGCTGGTGCGGCCGAGTTCGATCCCGCCGAGCACGCCGACCGCGAGCGGAATGAGCAGCAGCGCCGCCCACCACGCGGACGCGGGCCCTTCCGGCACGGGGATCAGCGCGGGCAGCACCGGCATATGCCCGCCGGTCACGCCGAACAGCCCGACCGACCCCGCGCCGAACAGCACCGCGGCGCCACTGAGGATCCCCGCCGCGCCGATCACCACATTCGGCAGATACAGCAGGGAGAGCAAGGACATTCCCAGCACGTCGGTGACGTTGTGCGCCTGCCGGAAAGCACCGTCGAGCCGGGACAGGTGCGCGAAGAAGGAGATCACCGTGGCCAGCGCGGCACAGCCGAGCATCCGCAACACGGTGCGCCGCGCGGCGCGGGCGCCGAGAACCGCCCATTGCGGGATCTCGATCGGCACCAGCGCGCACAGCGAGCCCCACGCCCGACCGCCGATCCCGGCGGCGGCCGCGAACAGGTACAGCACGAACACCCAGCCGAACGCCGCGAACGGACCCGACGATTCCAGCGGGGTGACACCCGCGGCGTCGCCGGTGACTGCCAGGCAGACGGCCGTCATCAGCAGCGGACCTGCCAGCACAGCACCGGCCAGCCAGCCCAGTTCGACAGGGGTCGGGCGGTGGGGGACGGCACGCGCGCATTCGCGGGCGGCCAGCCAGACCAGCACGATCGTCGGCACCAGCGGCAGCAGGCCGAGGGTCGTCCTGCCGACCGTGAGCGGAACCTGATGGGCGGCGAGCCACGTCGCGGCGACCGCGGCGGGGGCACTGGTGAGATCGGTACCGGTGGTGAGCATCACCACGAGGACGAGCAGCACCGTCGCGGCCAAGGCGGTGATCGTCGGCCTCGCCGCGACCAACAGCAGGGTTCGCGCCCGCTCGGGCGAGAGCGACCACCAGACGGGGTCGTGCCCGGGCGGTGACGGGGCGACTGTCTCCCCGGTGCCGCGCGACCCGGAGGTCCGGCGCACGAGGGCGTTACGGGAGCTCATGACAATTCAGCGTGGCAGCTTCCCCGGCAGCCGCGGGTCAGGCGCGCCGCGAGCCCACAGGCGTACCTGTGGGCTCGCGATCGAACCCGGACCACCGTGCGACAGCCGTCGGTTCTACTTGTTGTCGTCGTTCGGACGGAACGCGGTGGTCGCGTCGGCCGCCGGATCGGCGGTCTGCTCGCCACCGAACGGTTGCGGGTGGCCGGGCGAGGACTGCTGCGCGCCACCGTAGGTCGGCGCACCGAACGGCTGGCCCTGCTGCTGCCCACCGAACGTCTGCGTCGCGCTCTCGTCGGGACGCGGCTGCGGCTGCGGCTGCGGCGCCGAACCGTACGGCGAGGGCTGCTGCTGCGGGGCACCGTACTGCTGGCCGTACGGCGACTGCTGCGCCGGCTGGCCGTAGGACTGACCCGGCTGGCCATAGGGCTGCGGTGCCTGTGGCACCGACGGCTGGCTCTGCTGGCCGTACGGCGACGGCGACTGCGTCGGGTACTGGCCACCGGTCTGGGGCTGGCCGTAACCGGCCTGCCCGTAGGGCTGCTGGCCGGTGCTCTGGCCGTAGGACTGCCCCGGCTGGCCATAACCCTGCTGCTGGCCGTACTGACCGTATTGGCCCGGCTGCTGTTGCGGCTGGGGCGGTTTCGGCGCAGGCACCTTCACGATGCCGAGTCCGAACAGCAACGCCAGCACCAGTAGCACGGCGACGATGAACGAGAACGCGGCCACCACGAACGCGCCCCACTGCAGTTCCATGCCTTCGCCCACGCTGATCAGCGACACCACAACGCCGAGGAACGAGGCGACGGCGAGCGCGGCGGCGACACCGAGAACGTTCTGCTTGGGCAGCAGCGACAGCCCGGCCAGTAAGGCAGCGGCCAGGATCAGCGTCGCCAGCGCGGCGGCGCTCGATTCGAACATGCTGCCGGTGGTGGTCTCGCGCAGCGCGGTGAAACCGACATAGGGCGCGAAGCCGAGGAGGAAGGTGACGACGCCGAGTCCGGCGGCGGCAGCGGTCAGAATGAACGGCAGTCCTTTGCCTTCCGACCCGGTCGATGGCGCTGCCGCGGCGGCTCCGGTACTCGGGCCCTGCGGCGCGGCGGGTGTCGCGGGTGTGTTGTACCCGGAGCCCCCGGTCGGGTAAGACATGTCTCGTCGTCTCCTTGTCGAGTCGTGCGCAGTCGAGTCGTGCGCATCGGTCGCGTCGAACTGACTGGTGCCTGATCCAATACTTGACGCTACTGCACGTCCGTCCACCGGTCATCACCTACCGACACCGGCTGTGGATAAACCACCGCCTGTGGATAAATCGACGAAGGCCGCCCAGGTTAAACCTGAAAGCGGCCTTCGACAGTGTGATTTTTCAGATCCCTGACGGGTCAGGCAGAAGCGATGGACGCCTTCTCCAGGATCTCGCGGGCGAGCGCGGCGGTCGCGGACGGCGTCTTGCCGACCTTCACGCCCGCGGCCTCCAGCGCTTCCTGCTTGGCCTGCGCGGTGCCGCCGCCACTGGAGACGATGGCGCCGGCGTGGCCCATGGTCTTGCCCTCGGGCGCGGTGAAACCGGCGACGTAGCCGACGACCGGCTTGGTCACATTGGCCTTGATGTAGGCCGCGGCACGCTCCTCGGCGTCACCACCGATCTCGCCGATCATGACGATGATCTTGGTCTCGGGATCCTTCTCGAACGCCTCGATGGCGTCGATGTGGGTGGTGCCGATCACCGGGTCGCCGCCGATGCCGATCGCGGTCGAGAAACCGAAATCGCGCAGCTCGTACATCATCTGGTAGGTCAGGGTGCCCGACTTCGACACCAGGCCGATCGGGCCCTTACCGGTGATGTTGTTCGGGGTGATGCCGACCAGCGCCTCGCCGGGGGTGATGATGCCGGGGCAGTTCGGGCCGATGATGCGGGTCTTCTCGCCCTTTTCGACGTTGTAGGCCCACGCGTAGGCGGAGTCCTGCACCGGGATGCCCTCGGTGATGACCACGAGCAGCGGGATCTCCGCGTCGATGGCCTCGATGATGGCGTCCTTGGAGAAGGCGGGCGGCACGAACGCGATGGAGGTGTCGGCGCCGGTCTTCTCGATCGCCTCGGCGACGGAGGCGAACACGGGCAGCTCGATCGTGTTGCCGTCTTTGTCGGTGTGGGTGACCGTGGTCCCGGCCTTGCGCGCGTTCACGCCGCCGACGACGTTGGTGCCCGCCTTCAGCATCAGCGCGGTGTGCTTGGTGCCCTCGCCGCCGGTGATGCCCTGGACGATGACCTTGTTGTCCTTGTTCAGGAAGATGGACATGTTCGCTGTTCCTTACTTGGCGCTGAAGGCGAGTTCGGCGGCCTTGTCGGCGCCCTCGTCCATGGTCTGGGCCAGCGTCACCAGCGGGTGGTTGGCCTCGGCGAGGATGCGACGACCCTCTTCGACGTTGTTGCCGTCCAGACGAACGACCAGCGGCTTGGTGGCTGCGGCACCGAGCACCTCGAGGGCGCCCACGATGCCGTTGGCGACCGCGTCACAGGCGGTGATGCCACCGAAGACATTGACGAACACGCTCTTGACCTGCGCATCGCCCAGGATGACGTCCAGGCCCGCGGCCATCACCGAAGCCGAAGCGCCACCGCCGATGTCGAGGAAGTTGGCCGGCTTCACGCCGCCGTGGTTCTCACCGGCGTACGCGACGACGTCCAGGGTCGACATGACCAGACCGGCGCCGTTGCCGATGATGCCGACCTCACCGTCGAGCTTGACGTAGTTGAGGTCGTTTTCCTTGGCCTTGAGCTCGAGCGGGTCGGTCGCGTCGACATCGGCGAACTCGAGGTGGTCGGGATGCCGGTACTCGGCGTTCTCGTCCAGGGTGACCTTGCCGTCGAGGGCGAGGATCTCGTCGGTGGGAGTGCGCACCAGCGGGTTGACCTCGACCAGGGTGGTGTCCTCGTTGACGAAGACCTCCCACAGCTTCTGGATGGTCACGGCCGCGGCGTCGAGCACGTCGGCGGGCAGGTGGCCCTTCTCCGCGATCTCACGGGCGAAGGCCAGGTCGACACCCTTGACGGCGTCGACGGCGATCTTGGCCAGGCGCTCGGGAGTCTTCTCCGCGACCTCTTCGATCTCCATGCCGCCCTCGACCGAACACATGGCCAGGTAGGTGCGGTTGGAACGGTCGAGCAGGAAGGAGATGTAGTACTCCTCCGCGATGTCCTTGGCCTCGGCGACCAGGAGCTTCTTGACGATGTGGCCCTTGATGTCGAGGCCGAGGATGTTCTGCGCGTGCGTGAACGCGTCTTCCGGGGTGGCCGCGTACTTGACGCCGCCAGCCTTGCCGCGGCCGCCCACCTTGACCTGCGCCTTGACCATCACGGGCTTGCCGATTTCCTCGGCAATGGCGCGTGCTTCTTCAGCCGTGTCGCAAACACGACCCTCGGACGAAGGCACTCCGTGCTTAACGAAGAGCTCCTTCGCCTGATATTCGAAGAGATCCATGTACTCACCGTCTCGTCTGCGTTGCTATGACAACGTCTTTGTTGGCGGCCCGACGTCGGTAGCGGGTCGGATCGGACTGTAGCTAGTCACGGGGAGGGCTAAACGACCACGTTCATAGTAAGTGGCGCAGGTCACGACCCATAACGGGAGCCCCGGAAAACCGCTGGCCAAGGCTACTGGCGAGTAGTTTTCGGACGTTTCGCGATGCCTTGGCAGGTAGGGCCACCTAAAGCCGGAACCCCCCGACATCTACTACGTTATGTCGTCGACGAGCCTCACCCGGGAGGCCGGAAAACGGTGAGATATTCCTCCGCGTTACGGTGACGAATGTCACACGTAGGTGTAGGTTTTCGACCAGCGCTTGCCACTCTGCAATCGCTTCGTTACCGTCAATGCGGTCGAAGTCACAACCAGGTCACGACAACCAGGTCACGACTGGCAAGTCAGGACTGAGGAGGACGACAAGCTTGAGGTACTTCAGTACTCGCTTGGAACAGCTGGCGAATCGGCACAGCCGATGAACCACCGCTCTACCCTTCCAGTCGAAAATCGCACGAACTCCGGTCACCGTTACCGGTATGCCGACGAATACACGTCGCATCCGCAGGGCCGCCGAGCCCCCGCCGCCGCATGGCCGCAGGCCGACGACGCGTGGCGCGACCAGAACACCTGGTCCGACGACGCGGCGTGGACGCCCGCCGAGGACGAGTGGACCGCCGACGAGTCCTATGACACCGGCGCCTACACCGCCGACTGGGCGCCCGTGGCCGAGCAGCCCGCCGCGGAGCAAGCACCCGTGCCGCGCCGCGCAGAACGGCGTGGCGGCGCACATCGCGTTCCCGCGCCACCCGCCGCGCTGAAAGGCCGCGCCGCGGTCATCGCCGTTGCCGCCGGCGCGGTTGTCGCCGCGGGTCAGGCGGCCGTGGCCGATCCGGGCCAGCCCGCGCACGGTGTCGATTACGAGGCAGCGGGCCAGGTCCACGAGATCGCCGCCCAGTCGATGAGCACAGCCGACATCAACGACCCCGGCACCGGGGTGGCACCGCAAGTGCTCGACGCCACCGCCATCGCCGACAAGAACCACTTCGACGACATCCTGGCCAAGGGCGCCAAGTTCGCCGAAGACCTCGCCGCCCAGGAATCCGCCAAGCTGCGGCCCTTGTTCGCCAAGTTCGCCGCGGGCAACTACACCTCCGGCTTCGGCGCCCGCTGGGGTGTCCAGCACCTCGGTATCGATGTGGCGGGCCCGATCGGTACCCCGATCTACTCGGTCGCCGACGGCACCATCATCGAAGCGGGTCCGGCCTCCGGTTTCGGCATGTGGGTCCGGGTCCTGCACGACGACGGCACCGTCACCATCTACGGCCACATCGACACCGCCACGGTCTCGCAGGGCGAGCGCGTGATGGCGGGCGACCAGATCGCCACGATGGGCAACCGCGGCTTCTCCACCGGACCGCACTGCCACTTCGAAGTCTGGCTCAACGGCACGGACAAGATCGACCCTGTTCCGTGGCTCGCTACCCGCGGCATCAGCCTGGGCGTACAACGAGACTGACCATCGCCGTAGACACGGGTAGCTCGCTTGTTTGCCCCCGGCGCGTTCGGGCTCGAGGCTGTCCTCCCCGCATAGGCGGCTGCCCGCTGCTTGTGGTCGGTCTCATTGCGTGATCAGCGGCACGCTTCCACTGAGCAGGTGGCGGGGTTAGCGTTTCGGCTATGGCTGGTACGACGAAGTACACGCAGTTCATCGGGCTCGCACCGGAATTGGTGTGGGGGGTGCTCGCGGAGCTCGAGCAGTGGCCGGTGTGGAATCCCGGAGTGCGGTCGGTGCGGATGCACGGGCCGGTTGCCGTTGGCGCCACCGGCGACTATCTCCCCAACGGAAAAGTCTCGGCGCGCATTCACCAGCGGTTCGCGCGACCGTTCACCGTGACCGTGTTCGAACCGGATCGTGAGCTCGGTATCGAGCAGCCCGAACCCGCGGGCACCATGTATCTCACCTGGCGGCTGACGCCGCGCGACGGCGGCACCGAGATCACCCAGGAACTGCGGTTCACCGGCCCCTCCGCCGCGGCGGCCCGCACCCTCGTGCGCCCGTTCATCGAAACCGATGCGCGCGTGAACTTCTCGCGGCTGGCCCGGCTGGCCGGACTCACGCCTGTCGACGACGCGCTGAATGTCGTCATCGCCGGTGGTACCGGGGCGCTGGGTCTCCAGGTCGCCGCCGACCTGACCTGCCGCGGACAACGCGTCACCCTACTGACCCGCCGCCGCAACCCGGATCTGCCGTTCCGCCAGACCGAATGGGACGGCCGCTCGATCGGTCCCTGGTCCGCCGAACTGCGTGAACCCGGGCGGCTGGCGGTGATCAATCTCGCCGGAAAGCTGGTCGATTGTCGGCCGACCGAGCGCAATGTCGCCGAATTGCGCTCCAGCCGAGTCGATTCCACCACCGCCCTGGTCGCCGCGGCAGGACTGCGCGATACTCCCGTCGACTACTGGGTCCAGGCCAGCACCACGGCCATCTGGTCGGACGCGGGCGAAACCCGGTGCACCGAGACAACTCCCCTCCCCGTCGGACTCCCGCAGATGACCGGCGTCGCCCAGCCGTGGGAGGAGGCGTTCGATCCTGCCCGCGCCGACCATTCGACGATCCTGCGTACCTCCATCGTCCTCGACCCCGACGCCCCCGCCCTCAAACGCCTCGGCCAGCTCACCAAGGCCGGTCTCGGCGGCCGTGTCGGTCCCGGCGATCAGTGGTTCAGCTGGATCCACATCGAGGACTGGCTGGCCATCGTCCGCGCCGCCCTCGGCCTCGACCCCACGGTCACCCTCCCCGACGGCATCGTCGTAGCCGCCACCGAATTCCCGGTCCGCAACACCGAACTCATGGCCACCCTCCGCCGAATCCTGCACCGACCCCCATCACCCCCCACCCCCGCGACGATCCTGAGAATCGGCGCGGTGGCCCTGCGCACCGACCCCGCACTGGGCCTGACCGGCCGCCACGCCACCTCCGAGGTCCTGCGCGAAGCGGGCTTCGACTTCCGCTACCCCACCCTCGACGAGGCCCTGACCGACCTCTTCGCGCACTGAACCTCGATCACAACTTCACAATCGTCCGGCTGAACTGCGGAATCAACCGAATCTTGCCCGCGGACCCGAAGTCGATGGTCACCGTAGCCAACGGCCCCACCCCATCAGCCGCCACGACGCGCCCCAACCCGTACTTGTCATCGGTGACCCGGTCGCCCACCGCGAGAACGAGTTCGGTGTTGTTGCGCTTCACGGCCCCGCCCGGCGCGGGCCGACGCTCACCCGATCCCCCACGCACACCGGGCCGCTGATCCCACCCGCTTCCGCTGGTCCAATCCCGATCGAATCCACTGTCCTCACCCCGACGCCGCCCGCGCTGCACCGGCGAGATCACCGGCTCCAGCCTGCGCCAATCCAGCAGATGCTGCGGAATCTCCTGTAGGAATCGAGATTCCGGGTTCGACACCGGCTGCCCCCAGCCGGACCGCACCACCGCGCGCGACAGATAGAGCCGCTGGCGAGCCCGCGTGATCCCCACATAGGCCAGGCGGCGCTCCTCGGCCAGCTCGCTGGGATCACCGAGCGCCCGCATATGGGGGAATTGCCCGTCTTCCCAACCGGTCACGAAGACCACTGGGAATTCCAGTCCCTTGGCCGTGTGCAGCGTCATCATGGTGACCACACCCGTGCCCTCGTCGGGGATCTGATCGGTATCGGCGACCAGCGACACGCGTTCGAGGAACGCCGCGAGCGACCCGGGCTCCGGTTCGCCGTCGCCTGCTTCGGGCACCAGCCCCTCCTCACGCGCGGCCTCGGCGTTGTTGAACGCCTCGGAGCTGAATTCGCGTGCGACGCTGACCAATTCGTTGAGGTTGTCGAGCCGCGCGCCGTCCTGCGGATCGTCGGAGGCTTCCAGTTCACCGCGATATCCGGTGCGATCGAGCACTGCCTCGACGACATTTCCCACATCGGGGTAGTCGCTGTCGGCCCGCTTTCCGGCCACCCGAATCTCATCGAGCAGTTCGAGGAACCCCGCGATCGCCCGCTGCGCGCGGGTGTTGAGCAACGCGACTTTGCCATCGGCCGCGTCACGCAGCGCCGCGGCGAAACCGATGCCGCGCTGTTCGGCGTGCACCGCCACGCACGCCTCCGCGCGATCACCGATCCCGCGGCGCGGGGTGTTCAGAATGCGACGCACACTCACCGCGTCTTCGGGATTCTCCAGCACGCGCAGGTAGGCGACCACATCACGCACTTCCTTGCGCTCGTAGAACCGCACCCCACCGACGACCTTGTAGGGCAGCCCCATCCGGATGAAGATCTCTTCCAGCGCACGCGAATTGTTGTTGGTGCGATAGAACACCGCCACGTCGCCGTAGTTGGCCTCGCCCGTGTCGACGAGCCGGTCGATCTCCTTGGCGACGAAGGACGCTTCGTCGTGCTCGTTGTCGGCGACGTAGCCGGTGATCAGTTCACCTTCACCGGAATCGGTCCACAGTTTCTTCTCGCGCCGACCCTCGTTGCGCGCGATCACCGCGTTGGCGGCGGACAGAATGTGCTGCGTCGAGCGGTAGTTCTGTTCCAGCAGAATGGTTTCCGCGTCCGGGAAATCGCGTTCGAATTCCTCGATGTTGCGAATGGTGGCGCCACGGAACGCGTAGATGGACTGATCGGCGTCGCCGACCACGCACAGCTCACTCGGCTCGACCGCCTGCTCGTCCGCCTCGCTGTGGTGCCCGACCAGTTCACGCACCAGCACATATTGGGCGTGGTTGGTGTCCTGGTACTCGTCGACCAGCACGTGCCGGAACCGGCGCCGGTAGTACTCGGCGACCTGAGGATGGTTCTGCAGCAACGCGACCGTCTCGCCGATCAGATCGTCGAAGTCCATCGCGTTCGCGGTGCGCAACCGCCGCTGATACTCGGCGTAGACGCGGGCGACCAGGGCTGGCAGTTCGGTGTCGTCGGCTTGCGCGTCGACGGCGGCCTTTTCCGGACCGATCAGTTCGTTCTTCAGATTCGAAATGGCGGTCGACAGCAAACGCGCCGAATACTTCTTCGTATCGATCTCGAAATCGCGACTGATCATCGTGAGCAACCGACGCGAATCATCGGCGTCGTAGATCGAGAAATTCGAATTCAACCCGGGCAGCAGGGCCGCCTGCATCCGCAGGATGCGCACACAGCTGGAGTGGAAGGTCGACACCCACATGTTGGCCGCCCGCGGACCGACGATCCCGGCGACTCGTTCCCGCATCTCGGCGGCGGCCTTGTTGGTGAAGGTGATGGCCAGGATCTCGCCGGTGCGGACACCGCGCGCCGCGAGCAGATAGGCGATTCGGCGGGTGAGCACCGCGGTCTTGCCCGAACCGGCGCCCGCCACGATCAGCAACGGGGATCCCGCGTGCATCACCGCGGCCCGCTGGGGCGGGTTGAGTCCGTCGAGCAGACGCTCGATCTCCTCGGCGCGCTCTCGTGCCCGCTCCTCGCGGCGCTGCGACTGTTCGGCGCTGTTGCGGGCCGCCGCCTGAGCCAGCGCGGACGCGCCGGTGCCACCGCCGTCCCGGGGCGGTAGCGCGGCGCCCTCGGGCGCGCGCGCGGGTTCGCTGGGATCGGTGGCTGATGCGTGGGGAGCGACCGTGATATCCATCGTCTGTCCACGCTACCGGCGGCCACCGACAAGCCGCGAACCGCCGCCACCGCGATGACCGGCCGACGACAGCCGCGCGAACGACCGGTGAACCCGGCCAGGTCGACGCGGGCGGCACCTGGTGAACGTTCTCAGCGAATTCACAAATTGAACTGTTTTGCCTACCTACGGCCCCATGGCAGACTGAGCGAGATGGTCAGCGCTCGTCCGCGCGCCGGGGATCGGCAACCGATCCGATATCGTGCGGGCGTACGACTGATCGCGCACTCCCCGGGGGATCGAGTACTGCCCAGCGGGAAAAGTTTCACGGTGACGGAACAGATCGGGTAACAGGCCGTTCGGTTTGACCGATCCAAGTTCTGACACGAGGAGATGAATGATGAGCACCCCAGCTACGGCCACCGGTTCCGATTCGGCACTGCCGCAATCCGAAGCCGAGATCGACAAGCTCCGCCTCGAGATCGATCAGCTCGATGCCACGATCCTCGCCGCGATCAAACGTCGCAGCGAGATTTCCCGGATCATCGGCCGCACCCGGATGGCCTCCGGCGGGACGCGCCTGGTCCACAGCCGTGAGATGAAAGTGCTCGAGCGCTTCAGTGAGCTCGGCCAGGAGGGACACACCCTCGCCATGCTCCTGCTCCGCCTCGGCCGCGGCCGTCTCGGCCGCTAGCCCCAGACCACAGAACCACGCGGCGAACCAGCCAGTTCGCCGCTTCCATGAAGCCGCCCCGGGTGCGACATCATCCCCGGGGCGGTTATTTTTCGGTCCGGCTCAGGTCAGGGCGATGTACTTGGTGTTCAGGTACTCCTCGATGCCCTCGGTACCGCCCTCACGACCGAAACCCGATTCCTTGACCCCGCCGAACGGGGCGGCCGGGTCGGAGATGACACCACGGTTCACGCCGACCATGCCGCTCTCCATCGCCTCCGAGATACGAAGCGCGCGATCGAGATCTCGGGTGAAAACGTAGCTGACCAGACCGTATTCGGTGTCGTTCGCGGCGGCGACGCCCTCGTCCTCGGTATCGAAGGCGACGATCGGGGCAACCGGACCGAACACTTCCTCGCGCAGGATGCGCGCGGTCGGCGGGACGTCGCCCAGGATCGTGGCCGGGTAGTACCACCCCGGACCGCCGGGGACCTTCCCGCCGATCAGCGCTCGCGCGCCCACCGAGACCGCGTCGTCGACCAGATCGCTCACGATCTCGCGCTGGTCCTCGCTCACCAGCGGGCCCAGGGTGGTCGCGGCGTCGGTGCCGGGACCCAGCACGACGGTGTCGGCCACCGCGGCGACGAACTTCTCGGTGAACTCGGCGACCACGCCACGCTGCACGTAGAACCGGTTGGCCGCGGTACAGGCTTCGCCGCCGTTGCGCAGTTTCGCCTGCATCGCCCCGGCCACGGCGGCGTCGATATCGGCATCGTCGAAGACGACGAACGGCGCGTTGCCGCCCAGTTCCATGGACGTGCGCAGCAGCCGGTTCGCGGACGCCGCGACGAGCTTCCTACCGACCTCGGTGGAGCCGGTGAAGGTGAGCTTGCGCAGCCGCGGGTCGTCGAGCAGCGGGCCGGTGACGGCCCCGGAACGCTGGGTGGTGATCACCGAGAGCACCCCGTCGGGCAGCCCTGCCTCGCTGCAGAGCTTGGCCAGCGCCAGCATGGTCAGCGGCGTCACCGAGGCGGGTTTGACGATCATCGTGCAGCCCGCCGCCAGCGCGGGCCCGATCTTGCGGGTGCCCATGGCCAGCGGGAAATTCCACGGCGTGATGGCCAGGCACGGCCCCACCGGTTGCTTGGCGACCATGATCCGCCCGGTTCCCGAGGGCGCGTTCAGATACCGCCCGTGGATGCGCACCGCCTCCTCGCTGTTCCAGCGGAAGAACTCGGCGCCGTACCGCACCTCGTTGCGGCTCTCCGACAGCGCCTTGCCCATCTCGAGCGTCATCAGCAGCGCGAAATCCTCCGCCCGCGCGGTGAGCTGCTCGAACACCGTGCGCAGGATCTCGCCCCGCTCGCGGGCCGGCGTCGCCGCCCACGCCCGCCCCGCCGCGACGGCCGCGTCCAACGCCCGCACCGCGTCCTCGGGGGTCGCGTCCGCCACCTGTGCGATCACCGTCCCGTCGGCCGGATTGCGCACATCGAAAGTCCCACCCCCCGTGGCCTCTACAGGTCCGGAGCCGATCCACAACCCCTTGGGCACGAATTCGAGTACATCGCGTTCAGACACCATGAGCCCAGCCTATGCCCGTCACCCCGGCCGACACCCCAACTCCGAAATCGGACGATCACCGCTTTCCCCACCCACACCCGCGACTCCTGGGGAGCGGCGGCCACGAAGTGGCCGGTCCGCGGCCGGGCCGCCGGTCAGGCGCCGTTGCGTACGCGACGAAGGAGCAAGCAACGGCGCCTGACCGGTGGCCCCTCAGGGCCGCGGACACCCGCGCGCCAGCGCGGCGATAACGCGGTACTCTCGGGCTGTGAGCAGCAGCGATATCACCGCGTCGGCGGCCTGGCAGGCACTGCGCAGCAATCACCGCACCGTTGCGCCGATGCACCTACGGCAGCTGTTCGCGGACGATCCGGCGCGCGGTCGCGAGCTGACGCTGCAGGTAGCCGATCTGCACATCGACTACAGCAAACATCGCGTGACTCGCGAAACCCTGCGCCTACTCATTGATCTCGCGCACACGGCCGGTGTACCGCAACGCCGCGACGCGATGTACTCGGGTCAGCACATCAATACTTCCGAGGACCGCGCGGTCGGCCATATCGCGCTGCGCCTGCCGGTCGGCGATCAGCTCTGTATCGACGGCACCGATGCCGAGGCCGAGGTGCACGAAGTCCTGCACAGGATGGGCGAATTCGCCGATGCGGTGCGCTCGGGAACGTGGCGCGGCGCCACCGGCGAACGCATCGAGACCATCGTCAATATCGGCATCGGCGGCTCGGATCTCGGCCCCGACATGGTGTATCGCGCGTTGCGCAGCTATGTCGACGCGGGCATCGGCGCCCGGTTCGTCTCGAATGTGGATCCCGCCGACCTCGTCGCCAAGCTCGCCGGCCTCGACCCCGCGACCACCTTGTTCATCGTCGCGTCCAAGACGTTCTCGACGCTGGAAACCCTCACCAACGCGACCGCCGCGCGCCGCTGGCTGGTCGACGCGCTGGACGAGAAGGCGGTCGCCAAGCATTTCGTCGCGGTGTCGACGAACGCGGAACGGGTCGCCGACTTCGGTATCGACACCGCGAATATGTTCGGCTTCTGGGATTGGGTCGGCGGTCGCTACTCGGTGGATTCGGCGATCGGGCTTTCGGTGATGGTGACCATCGGCAAGGAGCGGTTCGCGCAGTTCCTCAGCGGAATGCACGCCGTAGACAAGCATTTCGCCACCGCGCCGCTGGCGGAGAACGCACCGGTACTGCTGGCGATGCTCGGCGTCTGGTACTCGAATTTCTTCGGTGCGGAATCCCGTGCGGTCCTGCCCTATTCGAACGATATGGCCCGATTCCCCGCCTATCTGCAGCAATTGACGATGGAGTCCAACGGTAAGTCGGTGCGCGCCGACGGTACCCCGGTCACCACGTCGACCGGCGAGATCTTCTGGGGCGAGCCGGGTACCAACGGTCAGCACGCCTTCTATCAGCTCCTGCATCAGGGCACCCGCCTGATCCCCGCCGATTTCCTCGGCTTCGCCAGGTCCACCGACGACCTGCCGACCCTCGACGGCACCGGCAGCATGCAGGACATCCTGATCAGCAACCTGTTCGCGCAGTCGAAGGTGCTGGCCTTCGGCAAGACCGCCGAGGAGATCCGCGCGGAGGGCACCGACCCGGAACTGGTGCCGCACAAGGTGATGCCGGGCAACCGGCCGAGCACCACGATCCTCGCCGCCGAGCTCACACCGTCGGCGCTCGGCCAGCTGATCGCGCTCTACGAGCATCAGGTGTTCGTCGAGGGCATCATCTGGGGCGTCGACAGTTTCGATCAGTGGGGTGTCGAGCTGGGCAAACAGCAGGCGCTGGCCCTGATGCCGCTGCTGAGCGAGCCGGAAAAGCCGGTGTCGGTGGGTGATTCGTCGACCGATGCGCTCATCGAGTGGTATCGGGCGCATCGCCGCTGACCGGGTTCGCGGCCAAGGCGGCGTGGATCCGGCTGGTGACGCTGGAGGTGATGATGGTGAGCAGGGTGCCGAGCACCACCAGGTCGAAGACGATCTGCACCATCGTCACGATGCGGGCGACCTGACCGACGGCATGGACATCGCCGAATCCGACGGTACCGAGGGTCACCAGCGTGTAATACAGCGCGTCGGTACGAGTCTCGAGGCCGACGAATTGATCCGGATACAGTTGCTGTAGCCGGAAATAGAACAGGGCGAACACCGTGCCGACGACACACACGATCAGCAGCAATCCGTCGACCCGCCCGCCTGCGGCGGTCGGCGCGCGCAGGAAGGTCTCGACCCGCCGCCACACCAGCCATCCCAGCCCGATCACACCGGCGAGGAACATGCACACACCGACCGCTCGCCCGGGCCACGCGTCGATATCGAACACCCACCCCACCGGCACGCTGTAGTAGAACAGCAGCGCGCACAGTGCCGCCGCACCGTTGCGCATCATGTGGCCGGGGACCCGCCGAGGTCGCTTCATCACTCCATGATTGCCCGGCGTCCGTCGAATCCCGCGCCGTACGCGCCGGTAAATCAGTTCTCGCGGTAGCCGCGACCCGCCGCGGTCAGGACGAGATCGGCACGGTGCCGACTCGCGGCGATGAGGTCGGCATTGCGCAGATCGCTGCCCGCCACCTTGGCGCTCGCCTGGTCCGGCGTCCGTCCGCCGACGATGTGCCGGTGCAGCAGTCGCTCGGTGAGCACCGGTCGCGGCGCGTCCAGGTACCAGCACGCGTCCAGCAGCCCACGGACCTCGGCCCAGCCGGGCGCCTCGTCATCGGTCAACAGCAGGTAGTTCCCTTCGACGAGGGCGATGCGTTCGTCGCGCACGATCACCCCGGCCTCGGTGGGCTCGTCGATCCTCCGATCGAACAGCGGCCACGGCACGGCGACGCCGACCGGAGTCTCGCGCAGCAACCGCAGGTCGGCTATGAAACTCGCCGCGTCGAAGGTATCCGGTTCCCCTTTGCGCGCCAGCGCGTTTCGCGCGAGCAACACCTCGTTGCGCAGGTGGTAACCATCCATCGGCGCGACGACAGCGGGCCGCGCGGCGTCGATCAGTGCGCGGCAGAGCAGCTGTGCCAGCGTCGATTTCCCGGCCCCGGGCGGCCCGGCGATCCCGAGCAGGAACCGCTCGTGGCCCGCCGGAACCCGTTGGGCCAGCTCACCCACCGACAGCGTGTCGTTCGCCCAGGTCACCTCCCGACCCTACCGGCGAGCTAGCGCACGTCGACGAACCCGCGCTCGAGGATCGCGCCGGTGTCGACGCCGACGGGCAGGGTGCCGAAGGCGATGCCCCAGTCGGCGCCGAGGCGCGTCGCGCAGAAGGCATCCGCGACGGCAGGATGGCCGTGGCGCACCAGCTGCGCGCCCTGGAGGACCAGCGCCATCAGCTCCACGACGCGGCGGGCGCGGTATTCGATATCGGACAGGTCGCTGAGTTCCTTGCCCACCCGGTCGATCGCGTCGTCGAGGCGCGCGTCGGCACCGCGAGCGAGCCCCACCTCGGCGAAGTACGCCTCGACCGTCTCGGGCTGACGCCCCATGGCACGCAACGCGTCCAGCGCCGCCACATTGCCCGACCCTTCCCAGATCGACATGAGCGGTGCCTCGCGATACAGCCGCGGCATGCCCGACTCCTCGGCATAGCCGTTGCCGCCCAGGCATTCCAGCGCTTCGGCGGCATGCGCGGGAGCGCGTTTGCAGACCCAGTACTTGGTGATGGCCAGCGCGATCCGGCGCAGCGCGGCCTCCGCCGGATCGCCCCCCGCGCGGTCGGTGGCCCCGGCCAGCCGCATCATCACCGTGGTCGCGGCCTCGGATTCGATGACGAGGTCGGCCAGCACATTGCGCATGGCGGGCTGGTCGATCAGCTCGGCGCCGAAGGCTTTTCGGTGGCGCGCGTGGTGGATCGCGGTGACCGCGCCGAGCCGCATGCCGGTGGCCGAGCCGATCACGCAGTCGAGGCGGGTCATGTTGACCATCTCGATGATCGTCTTCACGCCTGCTCCCTCGGCGCCGACGAGCCAGCCGGTGGCGTTCTCGTATTCGAGCTCCGAGGACGCGTTGGACTTGTTGCCCAGCTTGTCTTTCAGCCGCTGGATGCGAAGGGCGTTGCGGGTGCCGTCGGGCAGTACGCGCGGCAGCAGGAAACACGACAGGCCACCGGGGGCCTGCGCGAGGGTGAGGAACATGTCCGACATGGGGGCCGAGGTGAACCACTTGTGCCCGACGACGCGGTACGAACCGTCGGGTTGTGGCGTGGCGGTGGTGGTGTTGGCCCGCACGTCGGAGCCGCCCTGCTTCTCCGTCATCGACATGCCCGCGATGAGACCGGCCTTGGTCGACGGTTCGCGCAGGCCGAAATCGTAGGTGCGCGAACCGAGTAGCGGCTCGAAACGGGCCGCCAGTTCGGGATTGTGGCGCAGCGCGGGCACCACGGCGTAGGTCATCGAGATCGGGCACATGTGGCCGGCGTCGGCGGCGCCCCAGGTGTAGAACTTGGCGGCGCGGGCGGTGTGCGCGCCGGGACGCTCGTCCAGCCACGGCGAACCGTGCAGACCATGCGTGACCGCGACATTCATCAGGTCGTGCCAATGCGGATGGAACTCCACCTCGTCGACGCGATTGCCCCACCGGTCGTGGGTGTGCAGCACCGGCGGGTACTCGTTGGCGAGCCTGCCCCACTCCTGTGCCTCGAAACCGCCTGCCAGCAGGCCGAGTTCGCGCACTTCGGCTTCCGCCCAGCCCGCGCCTTCGCGGTGCAGCCCCTCGAGCAGCGCGGGGTTGCGCGCGGCATCGAAGGGGATCAGCGGGGGCGCCTGGTTGAACACTTCGTGGGTCGACATGTTCGGTGACTCCTTCGACTACGACGTTTGCGGGCGCGCACCGAGGGCGCGCACGGCGAAAGCGACCAATTCGGGGATGACGGTCTCGGCCTGCGGAGCGGCGGCCAGCGGGCCGACCAGCACCTCCCCGATCGCGCCGACGAGGGCGGCGGCGGCGAGGCCGGCGTTCTGGGCGGGTAGGCGGCCCTCGGCCACCCCGTGCTCGATCGCGGTTTCGAACGACGCGGCGAACGCGCGCCGAAATTCCAGCCGCTGCGCGTCGACCACGGCGTCGACGGGCTCGACCAACAGCACGTAGGCCAGTTTCGGATTCTTCATCGCGCGCCCGGCGAAGGTCTCCACCGCTGCGGTGACCCGCTCCACCACGTCACCGTCGGCCACCGCGGCGCGCACCGCGTCGACTTCGCGGGCGACGACCGTCCGAAAGACCGCTGTGACCAACTCGGCCTTGTTCTCGAACTGCTTGTACACGGTGCCCGTCGCTATTCCCGCCGCCACGGCGACCGCGGCCATCGACAGCCCGGCGAATCCGTCACGCGAGAGCACCCGGGTGGCGGCCTGCACGATCAGCGCCCGTTGCGCGTCGAGTCTGGCCTGGACAGCCGGGGTCCTTCGGTACACCATGTGAAGAAGTGAAGCACGGATTCATATCTTCACACAAGGGCTCCGTGGCCGTATGGTCAGAGGAGATGGACCACCTCACAGTCGTCGACGAGATCTTCCTGCGGACCCACCGCGCGATGGGCACGCCCATCGCGCTACAGGGTCTGTGGCGCACCCCTGACGCGATGGAACCCGCGCTTCTGCGAGCGATTCACGATCGCTTGCGCCTGGGTCGGCTCGGCCGCAGGGTCGTCAGCGCCCGGGTTCCCGGCGCGCGCCGAGCCTGGCGGCCCAACACCAGCGCCCACCCCCTCGATCTCCTCCCGAACGTCGGTGCCACCGAAACCGACTGGCCGACGAGGCCGATCGTCCCCACCCCCGTCGATCCCGACCGGGTCGTCGGGCCGCTCGCCGCCCACGCGATCCTGCCGTGGGCCGACAACCTCGGCGCCGATCTCGACCCGGAGTTCGCGCCCGGCTGGCGGCTGTCCGCCGCCCGCCTCGAGGACGGTGGAACCGTTGTCGCGCTGACCTGTTCGCACGTCCTGGCCGACGCCCGCGGCCTGATCCACGCCGTCACGGTCGCCCTGCGATCTCTCGATCCGGCGCACGAGACAACGGTGGGACCGGAGGACGCCCGGCCACCGCGCACCGTCTTACCGACGATCAGCGAAACACAGTGCCCTGCACCTGCTTCGGAGTGGTCGGATGCGGTCTCCCAATGGGTCACCATCGTCGGCGGCACCGCCCGCGCGCTCGCTCGAAGGCCGACCCGGCGGCAGGCACGCCACACCACAGACCACGGACCACGCGGATCAGCATCCGGCGGCCCGAGTTTCGCGGCGACCGGCGACCGACACCTACGCCCACTGCTGCTGACCTTCGATGCCGCCCAGTGGGACACCACCGCGAGCGCCCTCGACGCGACCCCGAACAGCCTGTTCATTCACCTGGTCGCGAACATCCTGTGGCAGAACGGTTTCCCGAACCCGACGATCACCGCGAGCTTGCCCGTCGACACCCGCGACGAACCCCGAGTCGACAACGATCTCGCGATGACCGAGATCGTTGTCCACCCCACCGACACTCCCGCGACCATCCGCGACAAAGCCAGATCCGCCTATCTGCGCCGGATGTCCAGCCCCGCCGACCTGCCGGAGGAGATCCTCCAGGTCATCCCCGACCGATGGGCCTACGCCCTCAGCAAGGGCGCGGGCGAGCGAGACATCCTGTGCTCCAATATCGGATCCATGCCCGACGCCGTGCGAAGAATCGGCCCGCACGACTGCACCCGCGTGGCCGCCCGGGCGATCCACCACGGCATCGCCACCTTCCCGCGCACCCAGCTCGAGGGCTACCTGTCCCAACTCGGCGAGACCTACACCCTCGCCCTGATCGGCCTCACCACCGACAACGACTCGCTGCCCGTTGCCATCGACAAGGCTTGCGCGGCACTGGATTTAACGCCCCGCCCCTGGTAGTCAGCCGGCGGCGATCCCGGTGAGCAGGGCGCGCAACCCCCAGACGAACTGATCCTCGGAGTTCCACGCCGCCATCGCGTCCACCTGTGCCGCGGTGCGTGGCCAGCGATCGACGTCGAGCAGGGCCAGCCCTTCCCGACGTTGCGCGATCCGCTCGGATTCCGGGGTGAGCGGCGGCTTCGCGTCGGTCTCGGCGACGGTGAGCGCGATCGCGCCCAGGACCTGCACGATCACCGCGTACACGCCGTGCGCCTGCTGCGCTTCCGACAGCCCGCCCCTGGCCAGACACCCGAACATCGCCTCGCCGACGTCACTGGCCGCCGGTCCGTCCATCGGCCCCGACATCATCAACATCGCGACCGCCGGATGCGCGAACAGTTGCGCGCGCAGACCGAGCGCGAACCCGATCACCGCGTCGGCCCACTCCACGTCACCACTGCGCAGGGGTTCGAGGGCGACCGCCGAGAGCACGCGCTCGATCACCGCCCGCTCCAGATCGGCCCGGCTCGCCACATAGGTGTACACCGCGTTGGGATTCACCCCGAGGGCGCTCGCCACCGCGCGGATCGACAGCGCCCCGGCCCCGCCCTCATCGAGCAGTCGCAGCGCGATATCGACCACCTGCTCCTCGGTGAACGAGCGCCGAGCCGGACGCGACGCACCCGCACCTGTTGACTTCGCCTTGGACATGCGGTGAACTGTACCCCGTACAGCTACCTGTACTCCGTACAGCCAGAATGGATCATCATGCGAAACAAGCCATGGGCCACCATCACGCTGCTGATCAGCGCCCCGATTCTGATGAACCTCGCCTTCGTCGGTCTCGGGATGGCATTCGACTATCCCGACGTCCTGCAATTGCCCGCCACCGAGATCCTCGCCCGATTCCGGGCCGACCAGCCCACGATCGTCACGCTGTTCACCCTGCTCGCGGCCGCGGCCTGCGCTTTCGTCCCGGTGTCGATCCTGATCGGCCGCCTGGACGACTCCCCCACGATGCGCTGGGCGGTGCGCGTGGGCATCGCCGCCGCTGTGGTGCAAACGATCGGCCTGCTGCGCTGGCCGCTGCTGGTCCCCACCCTGACCGACGCGGACACCTTCGAACGACAGCACACCCTGCTCGGCACGCTCCTCGGCGAAACCGCCGGGTACGCCCTCACCGCGATCTGGACCGCACTGGTCATCGCGGCCCTGCGCACTCCGCGCTGGTTCGCCGCGCTCGGCTACACCAGCGCCGCCGCCATCGCCGCCGGCGTCGTCATCCCGCTCGGACTGGAGCCCGCCGCCATCGTCAACTTCCTCGGCTACCTGCTGTGGAGCGGGTGGCTGGTGGCCTTCGCCGCGCTGCTCGGTCGCGGCGCGTTCGCGCCTCAGGTCGCGGTCATCCCGACGAGCAGCACGCGAAGCCCCCAGACGAACTGATCGACGGAGGTCCAGGCGGCGATCTCCGTCAAGTGCGCGACAGTGCGCGGCCACCGGGTCGGATCCAGCTCGCTCAGTGCCGCGCGACGGGCCGCGATCCGCTCGGATTCTCCAGGCAACGGCGGTCTTCCGTCGGTTTCGGCCACGTCGAGCGCGATCGAACCGAACACGTGCACCAACACCGCGTACACCCCCCGCGCCCGGATGGGCGCCGGTAGGCCGCCGCGGGCGAGGCAGACGAACAGCGACTCGGTCATCGCACGCGCCACCGGTCCGTCGGCCGACGGACTGTCCATCGGCCCCGCCATGATCAGCTCCGCGACCGCGGGGTGCTCGAAGAGCCGACCGCGCATACCGAGCGCGAACTGGATCACCGCCGCGGTCCACTCCACACCGTCATCGGTGAGCGGACCGAGCGCCACCGTCGACAGCACGCTCTCGATCACCGCCCGTTCGAGGCCGTCCGCCCCACCGAAGCGGGTGCGTACGGCGTCCGGGGCGACCCCGAGCCGTCGCGCCACCGCGCCGACGGACAGGGCCCGCGCGCCGTCCGAGTCGAGGACGGCGAGCGCGGCGTCGATCGCCCGCTGCTCGGCGAGTACCCCGTCACCGACGCCCCCACCTGGGTTTTCCGCCTCGGACATGCGTCGAACTGTACCGCGCGGCGGCCCGCGGAATCCTTCACTGATCAGGGTGTCAGGCCGAGCCGGGTGGCCAGCCACGGCAGCTGATCACGCAGCCCGCGCTCCCACAGCGCGAAGTTGTGTCCACCGGGCAGAATCCGCAATCGCACGTCCATCCCCGCCTCCCGCGCCGCCTCGTACATCCGCTCCACCTGCGGTCGATACATCGCGTCGTCGGCGCCGACCACGAACGCACCGGCGGAGTCCGGATACGTCCGCGTTCGCAGCAGTTCGAGCGGATCGACCCGCAGCAGCGCCGCGGTGTCCCCACCGAACGCGGCATCGACCGTGCGCTGACGGTCGCCCAGCGTCGGCTCGTCCTGACCGGACATGTCAAGGAAGGTGGGATAGACCGCGGGATAATTGGTGGCAAGTTGCAGTGCGCAGGTGCCGCCGTAGGAGAGTCCACCCACCGCCCAGGAACGCGGATCCGGGTCGATCTGCAGCGTCGCCCGCGTCCAGTTCGGTACGTCGACGGCCAGGTAGGTGGCGACATTGCCGAGCTTCGAGTCCAGACACAGCGGATTCGCCAGCTGGGAGCCTGTCCCGTCGGCCACCACGACGACCGGCGCGAGCCCGTTGTGCGCGCGGGCGAAGGAATCCATGGTCTGGGCCAGCCGCCCACCCACGAACCAGTCCTGCGGCGCGCCCGGCTCACCGGCAAGCAACACCAGCACCGGCAGCAGCGGCCGCGGATCGGCGAAATAGGCGGGCGGCAGATAGATCTGGGCATCGCGTGCGGTGAATCCGGACGCGGTCGGCGGGATCGCCGCGGTCAGTACCCGCCCGTGGTCGGGCAATCCGTCGGGCGGGTGCCAGGCCGGCTCCAGCGGACGCGCGCTGATCACCTGCTCGCGCCGGGTCAGCTCGGCGGCGTCGACGCGGTCGAGGTGTTCGATCCCGAGCGCCGCTCCCACCGTCGGGTACGACGCGTACTCGAGATTGATCCGCACCCCCACCGCGACCAGCACCGCCAGCGCCGCGAACACCGTCACCACGCCGGTCAACACCGTCTTGCGCACCAGAATCCGCGGCACCACCAGCAGCACTGCGGCCAGCGCGATCCCGATCAGCACGTAGACCGACACGGCGATCGGATCGGGGAACGGCCGCCATATCTCCTCGACCACCAGGTACAGCGCCACGGTCAGCACCGTCGCGGTCAGCAGCACGATCGGCATGGTCGTGGTCACATATCGGCGTGCGCGCGGCAGCAGCAACCAGACCGCACCCACGGCGCCCAGCACCGCCGACGCCACCGGCAACCATCCGGTGAGCAACGACAGATCCGTGATTCGCGTCATCTCTGACCTCCACAGATGCCACTTCGACTGTCCCAGCGCGCGCATCGCGGTCCTGATATGGACGCGATGACATACGGTACACAGACGACGTCACCGTGCCGGTGCGGCGCACTCGCAGCAAAGGGTGGTTCTATGAACGACAGCGCGGCTGCCACCGAACCGGCTATCTCACGCGGCGTCACCATGGCGCACACCGTGATCCGCCGGATGCCGTTCACCCTCGGCTTCCTCGGCGTGGTCGTGATCCTCGGCATCGCGAGCGGTGGGCTCTGGCGCAGACTCGACGAGCGTTCCTGGTTCCCCGATATCGCTTACGGCTGGCCCCCGCTCACCGAGGGCAGATGGTGGACGCCGCTGTCGGGCTCGTTCTTCGGACTCACCCCGTTCCAATACTGCTGCATGGTTGTCATTTTCGCGGCCGGAGTCGGCTGGGCGGAGTGGCGACTGGGCACCCTGCGCACCGCGCTGGTCTGCCTGTCCGGCCAGCTGATCGGCATCCTCGGCGCGGCGGTGACGGTCGGACTGCTGGCCCACACCCATCTCGATTGGGCCGACCGGCTTTCCGAGGTTCGCGATGTCGGCTTCACCACGGCCACGTTCTCGGCGTTGGCCGCTGTCTCGGCGACCCTGCGTTCGCCGTGGCGCCTGCGGGTGCGCGCCGTGCTGAGCGCCCACGTGGCGCTCACGTTCCTGTTCGAATCCACCTTCGCCGATCTCATGCATCTGCTCGCCATCGCCGTGTGGCTGCCCGTGGGCGAAAAGCTGTTCAGCCGTACCGAACACGGCTTCTGGCCACGCACCCGACGCGAGGTCCGCATGCTGGCCTTCATCGGGCTGCTGGTGATCGCGACGGCCTCGGTGGCGGTGTACTTCTTTCCCAGCAACAGCCTGCTCGGCCCCACCGAGAACGAACGCGGCTCGCTGTGGAGCACGATCCTGACCGTGGTCGTGATCACGGTGGTGGCCGAGCAGTTGCGCAAAGGCAGGCGCTGGGCGTGGTGGGGCACCCTCGTCTACGGCCTGCTGCACGTGGTGTTCACGCTGGTGCTGCTCGGCGTGGCCATCGGCACCGACTACGAGACCACCGGTGCGGTGACGGTCGGCACCGGCCTGCTGTGGGCGGTCGAGGTGGCGCTGCTCTACGGCGGTCGCGGCGCGTTCCGGGTACCCGTCCGCCGCAAGATCACCGACGGTGCGCTCAGCGGTACCGATCCGGGAAAAGCGCTGCGCGCGTTGCTCGCCCGCTACGGCGGCAGCACCATGTCATGGATGACCACCTGGCCGGAGAACAAATACTGGTTCGCCGCCGACGGCGAACGCTGCGTCGCCTATCAGCGCCACGCGGGCACCATTGTCGTGCTCACCGATCCGATCGGCCCGGCCGAACTGCTCCCCGCCACCATCGCCGGGTTCACCGATCGCTGTGAAGCCGCCGGCCTCATTCCGTGCCTGTTCTCCACCACCGAGGCGGTCGCCGATATCGCAGGCGAACTCGGTTGGCGCAGTGTGCAGATCGCCGAGGACACCATCGTCGATCTGCCGCAGCTCGAGTTCAAAGGCAAAGCGTGGCAGGATATCCGGTCCGCGATCAACCGGGCGAACAAGGAGGGCATCGAGTTCCGGCTCGTCGAGCTGGCCGACGAGCCGTTCGCGCTGATCGCCCAGGTTCGGGCCATCTCCGAGGAGTGGGTGGGCGAAAAGGGTTTGCCCGAAATGGGATTCACGCTCGGCGGTGTGGAGGAGGCACTCGATCCGGCCGTGCGGGTCGGGCTGGCCGTCGATGCCTCGGGCACCGTGCACGGGGTCACCTCGTGGCTGCCCGTGTACGGTCCCGGCGACGAGATCCGCGGCTGGACCCTCGACGTGATGCGCAGGCGCCCCGACGGATTCCGGCCGGTGGTGGAATTCCTCATCGCCTCGTCCTGCCAGGCGTTCAAAACCGAAGGCGCCGAGCTTGTTTCGCTCTCGGGCGCGCCGCTGGCACGCAGTGCGAGTACCGACGGCGCCGAGCCGATCGATCGACTGCTCGAAGGGCTCGGCGCCGCGATGGAGCCGTATTACGGCTTCCGGTCACTGCATTCGTTCAAGGCCAAGTTCCAGCCCCGCCACGAGCCGGTGTACCTGTGCTATCGAGACGAGGCCGACCTGCCCCGCATCGGCATCGCCCTGACGAAGGCATACCTGCCCGAGGTGTCGGCCAAGGACCTGATGGCACTCGGGGCGTCCGGGTAGTAGCACCAACGGATCTCAGCTCACCGGCACCGCGGTCGGCGCGACCAGGGCGAGCACGTCAGCGGGCACATCGATGCCCGGTTCGAGATCGTCGGCCGGGATCGGCTCGCCCCATACCTGCCGCAGCGGCACCACCCCCGCCCACACACCGCCGGTCGCGATGTCGCCCTCGTCATCGTTCGGGCCGCCCGAGCGCACCTTCACCGACGCCTCGGCGAGGTCGAGCGCGAGCACCATCGTCGCCGCCATCTCCTTGCGGTTGGGCGGGCGAACCCGATCCCAGGCGCCGGGCGCCGCCTGCTCGACGATCGCCCGCAGCGCGGTGTCGCGCTCGGCTCCGTCGGTGACCAGCACCGCCCTGCCCCGGATCACCGCGCAGCGGTAGTTCATCGAGAAGTGCATCGCCGAGCGCGCGTACACCAGCCCGTCGACGTGGGTCACCGTGAGACAGATATCGGTGTCGATCGCGGCGCGCAGATTGCCCGCGCCCGTGGATCCGTGCAGGTACAGCGTGTCGCCGACGCGACCGTAGATGGTGGGCAGGGCCACCGGCGATCCGCCGAGTGGCACCGCGAGGTGGCAGACCACACCCGCGTCGAGCACCGCGTCCAGTGCCGCGCGGTCGGTGGCGCCGCGTTCCTTGGCGCGCGTCAGCGTGGTGCGCGGGGTCGGTGACAGGGGGTTGCGGTTGTCATCGTGCGTGCTCATACACTGAGCTTCGCCGAACAAGTGGACTGCACAAAGGTCCAATCACCAACAATATCAATAGGCCAATTCGAGGTGGACGATGCTCGACGATCTTCCGATTCCGCTCGACCGCACCGCCCCGGAACCGCTGTCGGTGCAGGTGGCCGACGCTCTGCGCGTCGCGGCGACCGGGCGGGTGTTGCGCATCGGCGATCGGTTGCCGTCCTCGCGCGCCCTCGCACAGCGACTCGGGGTGAGCCGGGCCGTGGTGGCGGGCGCCTACGACCAGCTGCACGCCGAAGGCTGGCTGACCGGCAGGCACGGCTCCGGCACCTACCTCAGCACCGCCCCCGCCGCCGCACCACCGGCCACCGGGGTCGACCTCGGCGTCGATCCCGACGCGGGCCTGCTCGATCTCGGTCCGGGCGCACCGTGCGCCGAGGCGATCGACCCCGCGGCCTGGCGCCGCGCCTGGCGCGCGGCGGGCGATCAGGCACCGGAGGCCCGCAAGAATCGCGCGGGCGAACCCGATTTCCTGGCGGCGGTCGCCGATCATCTCCTGCGCCATCGAGGTCTGGCGGCCGGCGCGGGATCGGTGGTGCTGGCCACCGCCGGTACCAGCGCCGCGGTGGGTGAGCTCGCCACCGCGCTGCTTCGTCCCGGCGACACCGTCGCCATCGAGGACCCGGGCTACCTGCGCGCCGTCGGAGCATTGCGGGCAGTCGGCATCGAGGTTGTCCCGGTACCCGTCGATGCGGGTGGTCTGCGCGTGGATCTGCTTCCCGCCGGGGTTCGCGCGGTGTATTGCACACCGGCGCACCAGTTCCCGCTCGGCGCGATGATGCCCGCGGCGCGCCGGGTCGAGCTCATCGAATTCGCCAGAAGCACAGGCACGTTCATCATCGAGGACGACTACGACGGCGAACTGCGCTATGACACAGCGCCATTGCCGCTACTGGCGGCCATGGCGCCCGACGTTGTCGTCCACCTCGGCACCACCAGCAAGATCATCGCCACCACCCTCGGCGTCGGCTGGCTCGTCGCCCGCCCCGACATCACCGACGCCGTGCTCGCCCATCGCGCCGAGATCGGCAGTTCACCGAGCCCCGCCGGGCAACAGATCCTCAGCGAATTCGCCCGCCACGGCGACCTGTCCCGGCATCTGCGCCGACTCCGCCGGGTCGTGCCACCGCGTCGCGCCCTGGTCGTCGACGAACTCGCCCGCCGCGGCCTGCCCGTCATCGGTGACTACGCGGGTTCGCACGTGGTGGTCGAACTTCCCGGCCCCGACGCCGAACGCGGGGCCGTCGACGCCGCCCGTGCCCGCGGCGTCCTGCTCGACGGCCTTGCCCGCCACCACCTCGGCGAACCACACCACTTCGGTGTCGCCATCGGCTACACCGCGCTCAACAGCGTCGACCTCGCCCGAGCCGTGCCCATCGCGGCCGACTGCCTGGCCGAAGCGTGCCGACAGTAGCCGACCGGCACCGATCCGCTCGATCGCCACTGCGAGCTCCCGCGCAGCCGCCCACCGGGCTGTCGCGGTCGTAGCATGGACCAGGACCCGGCATTACCCTCCGACTATCGAAGTGGGTGAGAGCGCATGACCGATCAGGACATTCTGGCGCGGATCAAACAACTGGTCGACGATGAGCACGCCCTGCGAGCCAAGGCCACGGCGGGCGAGATCGACCCGGTAGCCGAACGCAAGCAGCTGGCCGAACTGGAAGTGATGCTCGATCAGGCATGGGATCTGCTGCGGCAGCGGCGCGCCCGCAGCGGCTCCGGCGAATCCCCCGAGGAAACCGGGCTGCGTTCCCCCCATGAGGTCGAGGGCTACCTGCAGTGACCGACGCCGAATACGACGTGATCGTCATCGGCGCGGGCCCGGCGGGTGAGAACGCGGCCGCCTACGCCATCGCGGGCAGCGACCGCACCGCCGCCCTCGTCGAACGGGAACTGTTCGGCGGCGAATGCAGCTATTGGGCCTGCATCCCCAGCAAGGCATTGCTGCGCCCCGGCGCCGTGCTCGGCCTCGGCGAGGCGATGGCAGGAGTGCGCGCGAGCGGCCCCCAGGTCGCCGAGGTCCTCGCCCGTCGCGATGGGTTCGTGCACGATCGCGACGACAGTTCCCAGGTCGAGTGGGCGAGGACAGCGGGCGTCGAACCCGTCCGCGGCGCGGGGCGGCTGGTCGGCGAACGACTCGTCGAGGTCGACACCGGCGACGGCGTGCGGCTCTTGCGTGCCCGGCACGCCGTCGTGGTGGCGACCGGCACCGCCGCCACCATCCCGGACATTCCCGGCGTGCGCGAGGCGTTGCCGTGGACCTCGCGCGACGCCACCAACCTAACCATCGTCCCGCGCCGGGTCGCGATCATCGGCGGCGGTGTCGTCGCATGTGAAACGGCCACCTGGCTGGCCGAACTCGGCGCCCAGGAAGTGACCCTGCTGGTGCGGGGCGACCGCCTGCTGCCGCGCAGCGAGTCGTTCGCCTCGGAGCTGGTGTTGCGGGGCTTGCGCGAGCGCGCGAGCGTCGAGGTGCGGTTCCATACCGAACCGGTGCTGGTCTCGCGCCGCGATCCCGAGGACACCGGAGTCGGACGCCTGCACGGCGGTCCGGTCACCCTGGTACTCGACGACGGCGAACTCGAGGTCGACGAACTCGTCGTCGCCACCGGCCGCACCCCCGCCACCTCGAATCTCGGCCTCGACGCGGTGGGGCTGCCCGCCGGTTACCTCGACGTCGACGACCAGCTGACCGTGCGGGCGGTGCCCGGCGAGTGGCTCTACGCCGTCGGCGACGTGAATCATCGGGTGGCACTGACGCATATGGGCAAGTACCAGGCCAGGGTGTGCGGCGATGTGATCGCCGCGCGCGCGGAGAGCAGGCCGCTCGACGGCACCCGTTTCACCGCGAGCGCCGACCATCAACAGGTACCCCAAGTCGTCTACACCGCACCGGAACTCGCCTCCGTCGGGATCACCGAACACCAGGCGCGCACGGCCGGATACGCGGTGGACACCGTCGAGCTCGAGATCGCCGTCGCGGGTTCGGCGCTCTCGCGCGACGACTTCCACGGCCGCGCGAAACTCGTCATCGACACCGCCGCCGACCGCCTGCTCGGCGCCACCTTCGTCGGCCCCGATATGGGCGAGCAGCTGCACGCGGCCACCATCGCGGTGGTGGGACGGGTACCGCTGGACACGCTGTGGCACGCGGTGCCCGCCTTTCCGGCCGTCAGCGAATTCTGGCTCCGGCTGTTGGAAGCGTGGCGCGAGAAGACTATTTGAGCAGCCGCGACATCCGTCGGTCGGCGAGCACCTTGCCGTCGGTCTGGCAGGTGGCGCAGTACTGGAACGACCGCTCCGCGTAGGACACCTCACGCACGGTGTCACCACAGACCGGGCACGCCTGCCCGGTTCTGGCGTGCACCCGCATACCCGAGCGCTTCTCGCCCTTCAACCGGGCCGCGTCTTGGCCCACCGAGCGGTCGACCGCGTCGAGCAGCACCGTGCGCATCGCGGTGTACAACCGCGAAACCTTCTCCGCCGACATGGTTCTGGTGTTCGCGAACGGGGAGATCTTCGCGGTGTGCAGGATCTCGTCGGAATAGGCGTTGCCGATTCCGGCGATCAGCGTCTGATCCACGATCGCGGTCTTGATCCGCTGCGAAGTACTTTTCAGCAACGCGTCGAATTCGTCCTCGGTGAGCGCGAGCGCGTCGGGTCCGAGCCGCGCGATGCCCGGCACCACCAACGGATCCTCGACGACGTACACCGCCAGCCGCTTCTTCGTCCCCGCCTCGGTCAGGTCGATCGCGGGCGTCGCGCCCTCGGGAGTGAAGAAATGCACGCGCAGCGCCAGCGGGCTCTTCCCACCCGGCTTCGGCGGCAGCGGATTCGGCTCATCAACCCAGCGCAACCAGCCACCGCGCGACAAATGGGTGATCAACCACAGTCCGCCACAATCCATTCCGAGGAATTTCCCCCACCGCCCCGCACCGGTGACATCGCGGCCGGACAACGCGGTGACCGGTGGGTCGAAGGTCTTCACCGCACTCAGGGCCGCCACGTCCACACGGCCGACCACAGCGCCGACGGCATGATCCCGAAGGAACTGCGCCAACGCCTCGATTTCCGGCAGTTCGGGCACGGTTGCCAGTTTAGCTATTCATCGCGCGTCGGCGCGGGATCCATCGCGCAGCAAATAGACATCCATGATCCAGCCTTTTTCCGCGCGCAGTTCCGCGCGGCGGGCCACGATGCGGCTTTCGACCTCGCGCAGCGATCCTTCGATCAGGATTTCGTCGGGCATGCCCAGGTAGGCGCCCCACCAGATGTGGATATCGTCGCCGCGCACCTCGGTGAACGAGCATTCACCATCCAGCATCACCACGGTCGACCCCGGCCCGAGCCCTTCCTCACGCAGTCTGCGCCCGGTCGTGACGTGCACGGGCTCCCCGATCCGGTGCAGCACCATCCGGTGCCGGGCGGCCAGCGCGGCGATGCTGGTGACGCCGGGAATCACCTCGTAATCGAAGCTCGCGCGACCCCGCGCCAGCACGTGCTCGACCATCCGCAGGGTGCTGTCGTAGAGCGCCGGATCCCCCCAGACGAGGATCGCGCCGACGCCGTCCACCTGGTCGAAAGCGGTTTCGAGAAGTTCGGACCGGCGTTCGTGCCAGTCCACGACCACCCCGGCGTAGTCAGCGGGAGTGCGCTCACGCGGTGGATCGGCGATCTCGATGATCCGATGCGGGGTGTCCACGTGTTCGGCCAGGATCGTGGTCCGCACATCGACGAGTTCCTGTTTCTCGGCGCCCTTGCCGATCACGAAGAAGGCCTCCGCCTTTCGCATGGCCTTGATCGCCTGGATCGTCACCTGGTCGGGGTCGCCGGCGCCGATGCCGATCACGTAGAGCTTGCGCATAGCCGAAGAGCTTGCCAGGTGCCGGGCCGCCGAGCCGACCCCCGTAGGATCGCCAGACGTGGCCACCCCTGATACCCAGTACGAGGATCTGCTCCGGCACGTTCTGGAGCGAGGCACGCCCAAGGCCGATCGCACCGGCACCGGCACCCGCAGCATCTTCGGTCACCAACTGCGCTACGACCTGGCCGAGTCCTTCCCGCTGATCACCACCAAGCGGGTCCACATGAAGTCCATCGCCTACGAACTGCTGTGGTTCCTGCGCGGCGACTCCAACGTCTCCTGGCTGCGCGAACACGGCGTGACGATCTGGGACGAATGGGCCGATGACAAGGGTGAGCTCGGCCCCGTCTACGGCGTGCAGTGGCGCTCGTGGCCCACCCCGGACGGCACCCACATCGACCAGATCGCCCAAGTGCTCCACACCCTGCGCACCGACCCGGATTCGCGCCGGATGATCGTCTCGGCCTGGAATGTGGCCGACCTGGACAAGATGGCGCTCGCCCCCTGCCACGCCTTCTTCCAGTTCTATGTCGCCGACGGCAAGCTGTCCTGCCAGCTGTATCAGCGCAGCGCCGACCTGTTCCTCGGGGTGCCGTTCAATATCGCCAGCTACGCCCTGCTCACGCTGATGGTCGCCCAGCAGACCGAACTGGAGCCGGGCGAGTTCATCTGGACCGGCGGCGATGTGCACATCTACGACAACCACGTCGACCAGGTCCGCGAGCAGCTCACCCGCGAGCCCTTCCCGTTCCCGACCCTGCGTCTGCGCCCGGCGACGAGCCTGTTCGACTACGTCTACTCCGACATCGAACTGTCGGACTACGAACATCACCCCGGCATCAAGGCGCCGGTGGCGGTGTGAGGCGGATCGGCCTGATCTGGGCGCAGGCGAACAACCGGGTGATCGGCGTCGACAACACCATTCCCTGGCGGGTGCCCGAGGACATGGCGAACTTCCGCGACACCACCATGGGGCACCCGGTGATCATGGGCAGACGGACCTGGGATTCGCTGCCCGCGAGCTTTCGCCCGCTGTCGGGCCGCCGCAATATCGTAGTCACTCGCCAGACCGATTGGGCTGCCGACGGCGCCGAACGCGCCGCGTCCGTACCCGACGCGCTGACGATGACCGGCGAGTCCGACACCTGGGTCGCGGGCGGCGGCGAGATCTACCGCGCCGCGCTGCCGTCGGCCACGACACTGCTGGTCACCGAGGTCGACACCACCGTGGCAGGCGATGCGTTCGCCCCGGTCATCGGCCCGGAATGGCACGCGGACGAGGCGCCGTGGCTGACCTCGAAAACCGGTCTGCGCTACCGCATTCGCCACTACACTCGCGGCTGACAACACACCGCTAACGGTCGCGGCAAAACGCCCGAACCCGTGGGCGCCGTCGGGCATACTCCTCGCAAGACCCGCCCGCGAGATGCCTGCGAAAGGCCTGATCCATGGACAAGAAATCGCTGACCGCCGTGGCCCGTCAACAGCTCAAGCTGGCGGCGACGTCGACGAGCGGCCGGAGTTCGCAAACCCTGATCGGCGGCCACACCCACGCGCTGCGACAGACGGTCGTCGCGCTCACCGAGGGTCAGAGCCTGGCCGAGCACGACAATGCGGGCGACGCCACCATCCAGGTGCTCTCCGGCACGCTGGTGCTGATCGCGGGCACCGATGAGTGGAAGGGCTCGGCGGGCGATCTGCTCGTGGTGCCGCGTGCCCGGCACAGTGTCAAAGCCGTCGACAACGTCACATTCTTGCTGACCGTCGCGAAATAGCAGGTTGATCGCCCGAATCGCTTGACACCCCAGGTGTCGATCGAACCTGTCGGCGCGGAGCCGTACTGTGGACGCCATGGGTGAGCCACAACCGATCATCGATCCACTCACGCCGTCCGCGATCTTCCTCGTCGCCACCATCGACTCCGGTGGCGAATCCGCGGTCCGCGACCTCTTGGCCGACATCTCCGGTTTGCGCCGTTCGATCGGATTTCGGGTACCCGGTGAAGGATTGAGCTGCATCACCTCGATCGGCTCGGCGGCCTGGGATCGGCTCTTCGTCGGCCCGAAACCCGCTGAGCTGCACGAGTTCCCGGGTTATCACGGCCCGATCCACAGCGCACCGGCCACCCCCGGCGACCTGTTCTTCCACATCAGGGGCGAGACCCAGGGTCCGTGCTTCGAACTCGCCATGGTCATCGGCGCGCGCCTGAAAGGCGCGGCGACCATCGTCGACGAGACGGTCGGCTTCCGCTATTTCGAGCAGCGTGACCTGCTCGGCTTCGTCGACGGCACCGAGAACCCCGAAGGCCCCGGCGCGGCCTCGGCAGCGCTGATCGGCGACGAGGACCCCGAGTTCACCGGCGGTAGCTACGTGATCGTGCAGAAGTACACCCACCCGCTCGACCGGTGGAACGCGCTGTCGATCGAGGAGCAGGAGCGGGTGATCGGGCGAACCAAGCTCGCCGACTACGAACTGCCCGACGATGTGAAACCCGCCGACTCGCACGTCGCGGTGAACACCATCATCGACCCCGACGGCACCGAACGCCAGATCGTGCGCGCCAACATGCCGTTCGGCACCATCGGCACCGGCGAGTTCGGCACCTACTACGTGGCCTACGCCGCCACCCCGAGCGTTACCGAACGCATGCTCGAACGAATGTTCCTCGGCACCGACGAGGCGGCCCACGACCGCATCCTCGACTTCTCCTCCGCCGTGACCGGCACGCTCTTCTTCACTCCCACTGTGGATTTCCTCGATGACCTGCCCGACGCACCGGACGCTTCGGATACATCGGCCATCGAGATCGAGCCGGCGACACTGCCGGAAATCGTCCCCGTCGAACGTGGCGACGCGACGGCGACCGCTCGCTCGGACGGTTCCCTCGCCATCGGCACGATGAAAAGGAGTATCTGAATGAACAACCTGCATCGCGAACTCGCGCCGATCACCAGCGAAGCCTGGTCGCAGATCGAAGAGGAGGCGACCCGCACGTTCAAGCGCAATATCGCGGGCCGCCGGGTGGTCGACGTATCGGGACCGCACGGTTTCGACTACTCCGCCCGCAACCTCGGCCGGGTCACCTCGATCGCCTCACCCACCGACGGCGTGCAGGCCCGCCAGCGCGTGATCCAACCGGTCATCGAGCTGCGGGTGCCGTTCAGTTTGCAACGCTCCGAACTAGACGACATCGAACGCGGAGCGGGCGACGCCGACTTCGACAGTCTCAAGGACGCCGCGCAGAAGATCGCCTTCGCCGAAGACCGCGCGATCTTCGAGGGTTACAAGGGTGCGGGCATCACCGGCATCCGCGACGCCGCCTCGAACTCCCCCGTCGCCCTCCCGAGCAATGTCGTCGACATTCCCGATGCCATCTCGCACGCCCTCACCGGCCTGCGGCTGGCCGGCGTGCAGGGCCCGTACTCGGTGGTGCTCAGCGCCGAGCTGTACACCCAGATCAGTGAGACCTCCGACCACGGTCACCCGATCCGGACCCACATCGAGCGGCTGATCGAGGGTGAGATCATCTGGGCGCCCGCGATTTCCGGCGGTTTCGCGCTCACCACCCGCGGCGGCGACTTCGAGCTCGCGCTGGGTCAGGACCTGTCGATCGGCTACCTCAGCCACGACGCCGAGACCGTGCAGCTGTACTTCCAGGAGACCTTCACCTTCCTCGTGGAGACCTCCGAGGCAGCGGTATCGCTCGGGTCGTGAGTCCGTGGCGGTGCGCACCGCTAGGGTGAGCCACGAATCGTGATTCGCCGATCGGCGCGAGCATCGGGCCCGGCGAGCTGGAGAGGGAGGGTCGCATGTCGGTCGTGCGTGCCGGTGTGGTGCCCACCGGGCGGAGCCTGTTCTACTGCGCGATCGCAGTGCTGGTCACCACGGGCGTCGTCGGGTTGTTCCTGGCGATGTTCGGGGTGAACCGGGCGATCACCGGGCTGCTGGCCGGGGCGATCGGTGGGCTCGCGGTGGGTGTGGGGCTGTTCGTCCGTGATGTCATCGAGCTGCACGAGCACGCGATCTACGCGCGGACCCCGTTCCGCTCGTCGACGGTGCCGTGGGACCGTGTCGTCGCGGGCCGCTTCACCCTCGACGAGCACGCCCGCTGGGCACTGGCGCTCGATCTGCGCGGCGAGTCGGCCGACGAGCTGGTGCTGCTGTCCATCCCGCCGGTGATCCGGCCCGTCGCGGGCGCCTACGACATGCGCAAGCGCGAACAGGTGAGCGAGATCCGGGAGATGCTGCGTGCCAAGCGAATCCCGATCACCGTGCTGCCCGAGATCGCGGGCGCGCTCAACCAGCACTGGCAGATCGCGCCGCCGACCGCTCGCTGAGACCCGCTACGCACTCGCCTCGGATTCGAATCTGCGCCGGTAGTCCGAGGGCGGCACCCCGAGGCGCGCGACGAATGCCCGGCGTAGTGCCTCGGCGCTGGCGAATCCCGCGCCGGAGGCCGCCCGGCTCACCGAACTGCCGGCTTCGAGCTCGGCCCGGGCGAGGTCGAAGCGCACGTTCGCCGCGTACTCGGCCGGGCCGAGCCCGGTCTCCTCGGTGAACAGACGGGTGAGGTGACGCACGCTCACATTGACGTGTCGCGCGAGGTCCCCCACGCTGTGCCGCGCGGCGGGATCACTGGCGATCAAGTCGGTGATCACCCGCACCGGACCGGGCGGCAGGGCGACGGCGCGCAACGGCGTCGAGAACTGGGTCTGCCCGCCGGAACGCTGCAGATAGACCAGCAGGCCCTGAGCGACCTGGCGAGCGATATCGCCGCCCAGATCGTCGGCCACCAAGGCCAGCGCGAGGTCGATGCCCGCCGCGACTCCGGCCGAGGTCGCGATGTCGTTGTCCCGCACGAAGATCCGGTCCGCCTGCACGTCTACCCGGGGATACCGGCGGGCGAGTTCGGCGGTGAACTTCCAGTGTGTCGTCGCGCTCCGGCCGTCCAGCATTCCCAGTTCGGCCAGCACGAAGGCGCCACTGCAAATGGAAACGACCCGGCGGCTGCGCGCGGCGAGGAGGCGGGCGGCCTCGACCAGATCGGGACGCACGAACACCGAGGGACGCACGTCGCTGCCCGGCACCACGAGCGTGTCGAGCAGTGGCGAATCCGCCGCCGAGGTCATCACAGCAACTCCCTGGCCCACCGAACTGTGCACGGGTGCGCCGGTGGGTGAGATCAGCACGATCTCGTAGGCGTCGGCGAACTGATTCGCCTCGACGAAGACCTCCGCCGGACCGACGTAGTCGAGCGCTTTCACCCCGTCGAACAGGAGAAACCCGATACGCCGTGTACCACTGGACGCGCTGTGGCGTAGGCGATTGCGGGGTGTTGACATGGCGTTCAATCTAATATGTGGCCTAAAGGGCTGGATCTTCGGCCGTTCCGGTGGGCGACAGCGCACCGGAGCTCGACAACTATGGGCAACCTACTCATCCGCTTTCCGACGGGAGCACAGCGCAATGCCCTACTTCACCACCTCCGACGGCACCGAGATCTACTTCTCCGATTGGGGCACCGGACAACCTGTCGTCTTCAGCCATGGCTGGCCGCTGAGCTCGGACGCGTGGGCGCTGGAGCGCAAGACCTTCGCCGACGCGGGCTACCGCGTCATCGCCCACGACCGCCGCGGTCACGGCCGCTCCTCGCAGCCGTGGCAGGGCAACGACATGGACACCTACGCGCGCGATCTCGCCGAGCTGATCGAGTCGCTCGACCTGCGCGACGTCATCGTGATCGGGCACTCCACCGGCGGCGGTGAGGTGGTGCGCTACGCCGCCCAGCACGGTGGGGACCGGGTCGCCAAGGTCGTCACCATCGGCGCGGTACCGCCGATCATGGTCGCCACCGAGGCCTACCCCGACGGACTTCCGATCGAGGTGTTCGACAACATCCGCGCCGGCGTGCTCAATGACCGCTCCGCCTTCTATCAGGACCTCGCCCCCTCGTTCTTCGGCTTCAACCGCGACGGCGCCGTGGTCTCCAAGGGCGCGCAGGACGACTTCTGGCGCCAGGGCATGCTCGCGGGCATCCAGGCCGCCTACGAGTGCGTCGCCGCGTTCTCCGCGACCGACTTCACCGAGGATCTGAAGGCCCTGCGGGTGCCGGTCTTCATCGCACACGGCGACGACGACCAGATCGTGCCGATCGCGAACGCGGCGCTGAAGTCGATCGAGCTGGTCCAGAACGGAACGCTCAAGGTGTACCCGGGTGCACCGCACGGCATCTTCGGCGCCTACCAGCAGGAGCTCATCGAGGACGTCCTGGCATTCATCCGGAGTTGAGGTATTCCGGCGCGGCGCCCTGCTCGGGTGCCGCGCCGGCGCCTCAGGTGGGAGCTACTCGCTCAACCGGGCGAGTAGCTCGGCGGCCGCTGCTCGCACCGCACCCATCCCGCCCTGGTAGCCGACGATGCGCAGCACCGCGTCGGGGATGACGCGCTCGGTGTCCACGCCCGCCGCACCCTCGTCGTACCGAATCGCGATCACCGTCTCGACCAGCCGGAACGGCAGAATCCGCGCGTCCTCGCCGGCACCGGCGGCGGCTGCCGATTCGACGGTGAGTCGTTCGTAGTGCGCGCGCAGTTCGTCACGTCGGCGCCGAAACGCCACGAAGCGTTCCGTGCGCAACTCCGGCAGCAGGTACAGCGCGCCCAGATTCCATCGCGCCGTCCGCAATTGGCGCACGTCGAACAGTGCCAGCGCGTACAGCTGCGTCGCCGCGTCCTCCGGTTCGCCCATCATCCGCTGCGCCAGTTCGACCGGTCCCGCCACTGTTTCGGCCAGCAGTGCGTCGAGGATGTCGTCCTTGGCCGCGAAGTGGTGATACAGCGATGCCTGCCGGATGCCGACCGCGTCGGCGACCGCCCGGGTCGAGGTGTTGGCGTAGCCCTTGGTGGTGAACAGCTCCGCCGCCGCGTCGAGGATCTCCGCGCGCGGTGTAGTTCCCTGTCTGCGCCGCTGTTCCAGCCGGGGACGCCCGGGACCGAGATTCGCCACACCGCAGATTCTGTCATCGGGCCACGACCTGCGCCGCGGCGGGCAGCTCACCGACGTGATCACCCGACGGTCGAATTTCTGTCATTTGACAGAAACTCAGGCAACGCAGAAGTTACCGCGCGGTGCCCAGTCGATACACGCACGACACCGTTCGAGCGATCGCGCGCGCAAAACTATCGACTGATAGATATTGGCCGCACCGCTGAAGGACACCGACATGGCCACGACATTCGAATCCCCCGCCGCCCCACCTGAACTCGGTCGCGACAGCGCCGATCTGGCAGCTTTCGGCTATCAGCCGGTCCTGCACCGCAAACTGGGGCGTTACGCGTCCTTCGCGGCAGGTTTCTCGTTCGTCTCCATCCTCACCACGATCTTCCAGTTCTTCGGCTTCGGCTATTCGTTCGGCGGCGCCGCCTTCTTCTGGACCTGGCCACTGGTTTTCGCGGGCCAGTTCCTGGTCGCGCTGAACTTCGCCGAGCTCGCCGCCAGATACCCGATCTCCGGCTGTATCTATCAGTGGTCGCGCCGCCTGGCCGGCGGGCTGATCGGCTGGTTCGCCGGTTGGATGATGGTGATCGCGCAGGTCGTGACCGCCGCCGCGGCCGCCATCGCGCTCCAGGTGGTGCTGCCCTCGATCTGGAGTGGGTTCCAGCTCATCGGCACCGACACCGCCCTCACCTCCCACGACGGCGCGATGAACGCGGTGCTGCTCGGCAGCGTGTTGCTCGTCGTCACCACCACCGTGAACGTGATCGGCATCGATCTGATGTCGAAGATCAATTCGATCGGCGTCACCGTCGAGATCGTCGGCGTGCTGGCGATCATCGCCCTGTTCTTCGCCAATACCGAGCGCGGCCCCGACGTGGTGTTCCAGACCGACCAGGCTTCCCCCGGCCCCTACTGGGCGGCGTTCCTGGTCTCGGGCCTGATGGCCGCCTACGTGATGGTCGGCTTCGATTCCGCCGGTGAGCTTTCCGAGGAGACCAAGAATCCGCGCAAGGTCGCGCCCCGCACCATCCTGCTCGCGCTGGCGGCATCGGCACTGGGCGGCGGCCTCATGCTGCTCGGCGCGCTGATGGCGGCACCGAGCCTGTCCGACGGCGAATTGTCCACCGGCGGACTGGCTTACGTCATCACCGCCAAGCTGAACAGTCCCGCCGGCTCGGTGCTGCTCGGCTGTGTCGCGGTCGCGGTGATCGTGTGCACCCTCGCCATCCAGACCGCGGGCTCACGCCTGATGTTCTCGATGGCCCGCGACGGCAAACTGCCCTTCGCCAAGGCCCTGTCCACCGTGCACCCCCGCTTCGGCACCCCCGTGTGGCCCGCCGTCGTGATCGGCGCCCTCGGCATCGGCCTGCTGGTCCTCAACCTCGGCAACCCCGCCATCTTCGCCACCCTGGCCAGCGTCTGCATCGTCAGCCTGTACCTGGCCTACCTGCTGGTCACCGTGCCCCTGCTGCTGCGCCGCATCCAGGGCCTGCCCGCCCCTGAGGACAAGACCCTGTTCCATCTCGGCCGCGCCGGCATCCCGATCAACGCCGTAGCCGTCATCTGGGGCATCGCCATGGTCATCAACCTCGCCTGGCCCCGCCCCGAGGTCTACACCCCCGCAGGCGGCAGCTGGTGGCAACTCTGGGCAGGCCCCCTCTCGGTAGCGGTGATCCTCACCACCGGCGCCATCGTCTACCGCACGGTAGTAGCACCGCCTAAACCAGCAACCCCCACCACCGAACCAGCCCCCGCCACGCCCTGATCCGAGCGGATCCGCACACCAGCCCCCGTGAACTCCAGCGCCCCCGACACAGGAGGTCAACGATGACAACCACCAACTCCACCACCGCCGCCCGAGCCCACGCCCGCGCCCAAGCCACAGCGGCAACCACAACCACCCCCGTACCACCCCCCGGCGTAGATCCCACCGAACTCTCAGTAGCACAACGCATCCCATCAGGTGGATACGCGAACATCGCACTGGGCCGAGGCACCCGAGTACGCCTGAGCGACCCCTCCGGCACCACCTGCGCCCACGTGTTCCTGCTACGAACCGAATCCCCGTGGGAGCGACTGAATGTCGCCGACACCGTGAAAGTCCCCTGGCAGGCCTACCTCGGTCAAGGCCACCCCCTGCTCTCCGACCAGGGCCGCGTCCTCGCCACCGTCCTCGCCGACTCCGACGGCCACCACGACACCCTGTGCGGCCCCACCCCCGAGGGCCGCCACCAACTCCACCTGGCAGGTGCCAAACAGGGCCTCGAACCCCGCGATATCGGCCCTTCGATCGCCCTGTTCCGCGGAGCGCGGGTCGCGGCGGACGGCGCGATCGAGTCCACCGGCAACGGTCCGGCCGGCGCCACCCTCGACCTGATCGTTCATCTCCCGTCGACCCTGCTGATCGCCAACGCCCCGCATCCCCTCGACGACCGTCCCACCGGCGACCTCGACCTCCTCGCGTGGTCGTCGCCCGCAGACCTCGACACCCGCAACGACGACCCCGAATACCGGCGGGCCGTCGAGAACACCGAAGCCGCCTGGACGGCCGCACTGAACACGGAGGTTCCGGCATGACCACCACCCGCACCGTCGTCCTCGACGAAACCGTCCCCGCCCGGGCGCCGTGGTCGGCCGTCGTCCGCGCCGGCGACCACCTCGACATCATCGACCTGCACGGCAACCAGGCCGTCGATTGCCTGCTGTACTCCGCGGCCGACCACACCGATCGCTACAGCGCCCAGGCCACGATCGCCGCCCAGCGCAATATCTTCCTCACCACCGGCAGTGTCCTGCGCACCGAGGGCGGCACCCCGCTGATGACGGTCGTCGCCGACGAGGTCGGCAACCACGACACCATCGCGGGGGCCTGCTCTCAGGAATCGAACACGCTGCGCTACGGCCATCACACCCGTCACCAGCACGCCTGTGTGGAGAACTTCCTGACCGCCGCGCTCGAATGGGGCCTGGGCAAGCGCGATCTGGTGTCCAACATCAACTGGTTCATGAACGTCCCGGTCGAATCCGACGGCACCCTCGGCATCGTCGACGGCCTGTCGGCTCCCGGCAAGACGCTCACCCTGCGCGCCGAGATCGACACCCTGGTCCTGGTCTCCAATTGCCCCCAGATCAACAACCCCTGCAACGGTTTCGACCCCACCCCCGTCCGCATGGTGGTCATGCGATGAGCCTCACCGACACCCGCTTCCATCCCGCAGCCGACCTGGTCCCGACAGACCGCCTCGCCCCGAACGATATCGCCGACGCCACCGCGAACTCGGCTGTCGGCCCGGCCGAGTCGAACACCGCCGACCAGGCAGGCACTGCCCCCGGCAACGCGAACGATCCGACTTCGGTCACCGGTGTCACTCGACGACGCGTCGAAGTCATCCGTCCCGGAATGCAAACGACCGTGCAGGACTGGCCGGGCCGAATCGGCTACTGGCACATCGGAGTCCCGCCGTCGGGGCCGATGGACGACCTGTCGTTCCGGCTGGGCAATCGCGTGCTCGGCAACCCCGAGGGCGCGGCCGGGCTGGAATGCACGCTGGGCGGACCGGCGTTGCGGTTCGCCGAGCCGACGTGGGTGTGCGTCACCGGTGCGGTCGCCGACGTCCGGGTGGACGGCATCCCGGTGGAGCAGTGGCGGACCGTCGAGGTTCCGGCGGGTGGCGTGCTCGATATCGGCGCGATCCGCGGCCCCGGCATGCGGACCTACATCCTGATCTCGGGCGGCATCGACGTCGACGAATTCCTGGGCAGCGCGGCGACATTCACGCTCGGGAAGTTCGGCGGCGGAACCGGCGCCGCGTTGCGTGCCGGCCAATCGCACACGCTGGGCACACCGTCGACCCGCCTCGCCCCCGCCGTTCCGATGGCCGACCAGCCGGCCTTCGCGCACCGCTGGGAACTCGCTGTCACCGAGGGCCCGCACGGCGCACCGGAGTTCTTCACCCGCGCCGATTTCGACACCATTGTCGGCACCGACTACGAGGTCCACTTCAACTCCGACCGCACCGGCGTGCGACTCATCGGCCCGAAGCCCGAGTGGGCTCGCACCGACGGCGGCGAAGCCGGCCTGCATCCGTCGAATATCCACGACAACGCGTATACCGTCGGCGCCCTCGACTTCACCGGCGATACCCCGATCCTGCTCGGCCCGGACGGTCCGAGCCTCGGCGGATTCGTCTGCCCGGTCACCGTGGTCGCCGCCGACCGCTGGAAACTCGGCCAGCTCACCCCGGGCGACAAGGTCCGCTTCGTCCCCATCCGTGCCGAACATGCCGCTCCCGCAGCCGAACTCGGCGCTCGTCGACGCGCCGGCTTCGGCACTGTCCTCTCAGCGGGTCGCGACGGCGACGACGGTGTCCTTCGACGCACCGAGGTCGACGACGAGACCCGCGTGACCTACCGCCGCCAAGGCGACGACGGCGTGCTCGTCGAATACGGCACGCTCACCCTCGATCTCGGCCTGCGCGCTCGCGTCCACGCGCTGCACCAGCATCTCATCGCGATCGGGCTCCGCGGCGTCGTCGAGCTCACCCCGGGCATCCGCTCGCTCCAGATCAGGGTCGACCCCGCTGTGCTGCCGGTCCCCGCTCTGCTCGACCTGCTCGCCGAAGCCGAAGCGCAGCTGCCGAATTCCGATCAACTGGTCGTCCCGAGCCGCACGGTCCATCTCCCGCTGTCCTGGGACGACCCGGCCACCAGGGAAGCGATCACCCGCTACATGCACGGGGTCCGCGCCGACGCCCCCTGGTGCCCGTGGAACATCGAGTTCATCCGCCGCATGAACGGCCTGCCCGCCGTCGAGGACGTCTACAACACCGTCTTCGACGCCGAATACCTGGTCCTCGGCCTCGGCGACGTCTACCTGGGCGCGCCAGTGGCCACCCCCACCGATCCCCGCCACCGCCTCGTCACCACCAAGTACAACCCGGCGCGCACCTGGACCCCGGAGAACGCGGTCGGTATCGGCGGCGCCTACCTCTGCGTCTACGGCATGGAAGGTCCCGGCGGTTACCAATTCGTCGGCCGCACCACCCAGGTCTGGAACCACCGGGCCCGTCCCACCGGCACCGCCGGACCCGGCGTCGACCGTTTCGCCACCGACCCCGAAACCCCTTGGCTGCTGCGCTATTTCGACCGCATTCGCTGGCACCCGGTGGAGGCGGCGGAATTGCTCGACCTGCGCGCGGATTTCGCCGCGGGCAAGGTGGACATCACCACCGAGGAGGGCGAGTTCCGGCTCGCCGACTACCGCCGGTTCCTGGCGGACAACGACGACTCCATCGCCGATTTCCGCGCGGTCCAAGCCGAGGCTTTCGCGCAGGAGCGTCAATCATGGCGCACTGCCGGAGAACTCACCGACTGACAGCAGCCGAACCGCTCATGCGACGAGAACAGTCTTGCCCGATGCGTGGCCGCGCTCGAACGCCGCGATGGCCGATGCCGTGTCGGAGAGCGGGAACTGTCGCTCGATCACCGGTCGCAGGCTGCCCTCGACTGCCAACCCGGCCAGGTAGTCGAGGTCGGCGGCAGCGGGTCGCATGAGCAGAGCCTTCAGCGTCTGGCGCGCGAACAGGTCGGTGAGTGCCACCTGAGTCAGCCAGCGGACCGGGCCGAACCAGTTGTTACCTGGTGCGGCGGCAGAGGAGATGAAGACGCCGTCCGCGGTCAGCACGCGGCGGATCTCCCGTAATTTGCGGTTGCCCGCCAGGTCGAAGATCACGTCGTAGGGCACCTCGGTCCGAGTGAAATCGTCAGCCGTGTAGTCGATGACCACGTCCGCGCCGATGTCGCGCACCATCGCGAGATGCCGGGTGCTGCACACGGCGCTCACGTGCGCGCCGAGCACTTTCGCGAGCTGGACAGCGAAACTGCCGACGCCGCCGGACGCGCCGTTGATCAATACCCGGTGTCCCGGCCCGACCTTGCCGATGTCGCGCAGGCCCTGCAAGGCCGTCATGCCCGAATCAGGGATCGCCGCGGCCTCCTCCATGCTCAGCGCAGCGGGCACCACGGCGAAAGCCCCCGCATCGGCGCGGACGTACTCCGCGAACGCGCCGTGGGAAACCTCGCCGAAGACCCGATCCCCGACCCTGAAATCGGTCACCGCGCCGCCGACGGCGACCACCTCGCCCGCCAGGTTCTGTCCGATCATCCGGTGCTTGGGCCTGCGCAATCCGAACCCGAGCCGCAGCAGATACGGCGTCCCGGTGAGCAGATGCAGATCACCACTGCACACCGACGCCGCGCGCACCCGGACCACCACATCCCGATCCCCCGGCGCCGGCCGCGGCACGACCTCGGCCCGCAACACCTCACCCCCGCCGTAGCGGGGCGCGATCCACGCGGTCATCGACGTCGTATCCACCTCGGTCATGAGAACTACCCCTCGCTTCGCACTTACAGCGTAAGTCTTCTGATACAGAAGCTACGCTTACGCCGTAAGTAGGTCAAGGAACAGTCAGGAGCTTCCATGCCGCCACGCACCCCACTCACCAGACAACGAGTCCTGCGTGCCGCCATCGACCTCGCCGACCAGCAGGGCCTTGCTGCCCTGTCGATGCGCAACCTCGCCAAGACCGTCGGCGTGGAGGCGATGTCGCTGTACAACCACGTCGCCAACAAGGACGACCTCTACGACGGCATCATCGATCTGGTGGTCTCGGAGATCTACGTCCCCCGGGTGGGCGGCGACTGGCGGGCCGAACTGCGCAACCGCGCCATTTCCGCCCACGAGGTCCTGCTGAACCACCGCTGGGCGACCGGCCTACTGGGCTCGCGCGTCAATGTCGGCCCCGCCATGCTCGGCTACATCGACGCCACCCTCGGCTGTCTGATCACCGCGGGCTTCACCTACGAACAGGCCGATCGCGCCTGGAATGCCATGGACAGCCACATCTACGGCTTCACCATCCAGGCCATCAATTTCCCCCTCGCCCCCGACGAATACGCGTCGGCCGCCCAACGCTTCCTCCCGCTCATCCCCACCGAAACCCATCCCCACATGCACGCGCTGGCCGCCCTCGTCATCACCGGAACCCACTCCGGCGCAGCCGATTTCACGTTCGGTCTCGACCTACTTCTCGAGGGGCTGGCCGGACTGCTCCCCCGCTGACAACGGCGGGACAGAACCGAAGTCCGATTCTGCCCCGCCGGAAACCGATGGATAAACGCCGGACGCGATCAGAAGCAGACTTCCACGCTGCCCACCGGGAAGCAGATCCCCACCGATCCGACTTCTGATGCCTGCGGCGCGGGCACGGCAGCCGAGGCCACGGGAGCGGCGACAGCGCCAAGAGCCAGAACGATGGCGGCCGCGGCGGCTGCCTTGCTCATCTTCACGGACATAGGGGAATCCTTCCCTCGACTGAACTCGGTTGGTTCCTAGCTGCGCGCTCTCTCAGTCTTCGCGGTGCAGTGGGCAAATTCCAGACAAGAAAGCATCACGTCGTTCGCCGTGGCGTCGCGGAAATATCACTGTCGCCATTCGACACCGCACCCGCGAAAGGCACTCATGCCGTACAGCCGACGGTTTTCCCGGCACAGCGTCGGGAATCAGCACGTTACCGCCCCGTGACCTCCGCACCACCGAATTCACCGTTCCGAAAGCGGACCGAGGTCTATCCACTGGAAGCGGGGTGCGCCGCCGGTCAGCCGGAAACCAGGTCCGCGCTCCTGTGCGCCGCACCCGGCAACGGCGACTCCCGCTGTGGAGCCACCTCCATCACCGCTTCCGCCACCGCGAGACAGGCGCCGAGCCGCGGCGGCGTTCGCAAACCCGAATCCCCTTGCAGCAGTAGGCGAACTGCCGCCCACGGCAGATTCACATCGGCGAAGGCGGTGTGGAACAACCCTGCCGACGGCCGTGGATTCACCTCCAGCAGCACCGGTTCCCCTGCCCGATAACGCAATTGAACATTGGTCAGATAGGCGAGCTCGAAATGCCCGACTATTCGACGGGCGATATCGACCAGGGTGGGGTCGTCGAGCAACATGCGGAATCGGCCCTGCTTCGCGCGCGCGATACCGATCAGCAGCTCGCCTCGCGGTGTGGACAGACAGTCGATGCTGACCTCCGGGCCTTCGAGGAACGGCATCACCAGCAGCGGCGGCACGAATTCGCCATCCGCCTGCGCACGGCGCATCGCCCCGGCTACCGCTTCGACCGAGGCCACCGGGCGTGGTGCGACCCGCAGGTGCGCCATGGTCAGCGGGCGGTCGTCCAGAATCCGGAACCCGAACGCCGAGAATTCCCCACTCGGTTTGATACAGAGCGTCTCTCCGGTGAGTGACAACTCGTCGACGGCCGCGTAGAGCTCGTCCGCGTCGGTCGCCTCCCGCCACGGCGGCACGGGAACCCCGGCCGCACCGGCGATCTCATAGGTGAGCACCTTGCTGGTCAACGCCGTCACCGCCGACAACGGCGAACACATCAGGCTGGTGCCGACCGCCGCGAATTCCGCCGCTCGGCCCGCCAGCGCGTCGAGCCGCCGCGGCGGTATCAGGACGTCGATGCGGTGCGTACGACAGAAGTCGAGCGCGAACTGCGCGTAGTCCTCGTTGCTGACATACCGAGGTTCGATCGCCGACACATCACTGGCCGAGAGAGCAGCAGCACTCGGATCCACATTGCTGGCGTAAATAGTGACTGCCACCCCGTCGGGATTCTCCCGTAGCAACCGCATGACCTGCACGGTTGCCGCCCCCGCACTGCTCAGCCAAACCCGAAGCGTAATACCAACCGCTCCCTTCTTGTTCTCGGAGAGAACCGGACCCTATACCGGTTCTGCTTCGAGCACATTTCGAGCAGAAGGAGCGCACGTCACATCGCTGGCGCCGAGTCAGAGTCCGTACTTGCGAACGAACTCCTCGGTGTGATCGACCGCCGGTACACCGTGCTCCGTCGACCTGGTCTCGGTAGCGGTTTCCTCGATCAATTCCGTCGGCTCCGAGGGCAAGTGGCGCCACTGGGCCCGCGGATCGAGTTCCTCGTCGTGCTGATCGGCCATGATTTCCTCCCCATCGATTCCCCTGTCCAGAATAGCCCGCGTGCACGCGGGCACCCCAGACCAACGGCGGCCCATCGTCGTCGCCGATGAGTACGCCGACACCGTCCAGAACCAGGTGGTCGGCGGGAACGCTCGCGTCCAGGACCTGAGTCAGCCGTTTGATCAACCACTGATGCTTCGGCTTCGGTGCGGCATTCCCAACGAGCTGGCCATTCAACACCTCATAACGCAGTCCGTCATCGGGTAGCTGATCCAGATCCGCAGCGGTCCATTCGGCCGAATGCGGCACCGGCATTGCCACGGAAACCACCTCCTACCTCGCTGGACTCATCGGATGTGCGCACAGATTAGGCTCAGTCTGGTTCAGCCATCGTGCTGAACCAACTCCTCACTCGCCCCGGACGATCCGCTCCTACTCGGCGACGATCACCGTGACCTCTCCCTCGGCCGCGTCCGACGACTCACCCGCGGCCACGAACCAGTGCGTGACCTCGCCCTCGGCCAGGTCGTCTTCGACCGAACCGCTGGGCAGCACCGACAGCGCACCGGCGATGGACGAGGCCAGGAATTCCTGGACGGCGGCCGGGCCGGAGGCGTGGGTGGTGTAGGTGGTGCATTCGTAGTCGATGCTGTGTTCGTCGCGCAGGCGCGCGGCGCGAGCCACGGCTTCGGACTGGGTGAGGACCGTGACGTCCTCGCCGGCGACCAGCACGAAGGCCGGGTGGTTCTCGGCGAGTGGGCGGACCCGGTCGGTGTAGGAGACGGGATGGGCCGCGGCCGCGGCGATCTCGTCTTCGATATCGGCCATGACCAACCACTGACCGGCCACCCCGGCGACCGAGGACGCGCTGATCCCGAAACCAGCTCCGGCGGCGGCGATTTCGACGCCGGGGAGTTCACCGACGAACAGCGCCGCGGCGCCCGCCTTCTGTACCGCCCAGGCCGCGAGCACCGAATCCACGCTGCGCGGCAGCGAGATCGCGACCACGTCGCCGGGACCCGCACCGCGCGCGATGAGCACCCGGGCCAGCTGCGAGGACTTGCGATCCAGTGCGCTGTAGGCGATCTCGCTGTCACCGCGCAGCAGCGCCGGTGCCTGCGGATCGGCTTCGACGACCTCCGCGAGCACCTTGGCCACCGTCTGCGCGCCGACACCGGAGACAACCGGCGACGACACCGCGGCGCTCACCCCGGAATCGGCGAGCAGCTGGGCACGTTCGCTCGCATCGAGGATGTCGATGTCACCGACCAGGCCCGACGGGTTGTCGAGCAGCTCGTCGAGCACCCGCAGCAGTCGCTGCGACAGCGTGCGGACCTCGTCGGCGGTGAAGGTACTGGTCAGGTACTTCATCGTGATCTCGATGGTCGACTCGGCCATCACCACCAGCGTGAGCGGGTAGTGCGTCGCGTCGTCGAGGCCGACACCGGTGACCTGCATGCCGTCGATCGAGCTCGCCGCGGTGACCGCGTCCTTGTCCATCGGGTAGGACTCGAACACCACCAGCGTGTCGAACTGCGAGCCCATGCCGGCCACCCGCTGGATATCGGACAGGCCGACGAAGTGATGGCTGAGCAGTTCGGCCTGCTCGGACTGCACCCGCTGGGTGAGCTTCTCCGCGGTCATCCGGTCATCGATCCGGATACGCACGGGCAGGGTGTTGATGAACAGGCCGACCATCGACTCGACGCCGGGCAGTTCCGCCGGGCGACCCGAGACGGTCGCGCCGAACACCACGTCGTCGCGCCCGGTGAGGCGGCCGACCACGATGCCCCACGCGGTCTGCAGCATCGTGTTCACGGTGACGCCGAGCTCGCCGGCGAACTTGCCGAGCGCCCTGGTGCGGTCGTTGTCGATCTCGACGATGACCTTGCCGAGCTCGTAGCGCTCCTCGGTGCGCGGCGCGGGCGCGAGCTGGGTGGGGCCCTCGACCCCGGCCAGCGCGTCGGCCCAGACCTGCAGCGACACTTCGCGATCCCAGCCCGAGAGCCAGGACAGGAAGTTGCGGTAGGACGCCACGCGCGGCAGCGCGGTGAGATCGCCGCGCACCGCGTAGAGCACGAGCAGGTCGCGCATGAGCAGCGGCATGGACCAGCCGTCGACCAGGATGTGGTGGACGGTGATCGCCAGGTGCGCCTGGCCCTCCGCGATCCGGTAGAGACCGAAGCGGATCAGCGGCGCGGTGGCCATGTCGAACTGGTCGGCCTGATCGGCTTGCAGCAGTTGCCGCATGCGCTGCATCCGCTCGTCGACGGGCAGCTCGGTGAGGTCGACCTCGCGCCACGGCACCTCGAGCTCGGAGAGCACCACCTGCACCGGCTGACCGGCCGAATCGGTGACGAACGCGGTCCGCAGGTTCGGGTACCGGTCGAGCACGGCCTGGGCCGCGCCGCGCAGTCGCTCGGTGTCGAGGGTGCCGGTCAGGTCGAGGACGGCCTGCACGGTGTAGACGTCGACGGTCGCCGAGCTGAGCATGGCGTGGAACATCAGGCCCGCCTGCAGCGGCGAGAGCGGCCACACCTCCGACAGCGCCGGGTAGTCGCGCTCCCACAGCTCCAGATCGGACTGGCCGACCCGGATCAGGGACATATCGGACGGGGTGAAACCACCCGCGTCGGCCCGCTGGGCGTGCGTGGCGAGCGCGGTGAGCGCGGCCACGAACAGGTCGGCGAACTCCTGCGCCTGATCGGCGCTGAGCAGACCCTTCGGGAAGGCGATGTTCGCGCCGAGCTGCGGACCCTCGTCGCCGTCGTTGACGATGGCGTTGATGTCGAGGGTCGCGTTGGCCGGCATGTCCAGGTCCATCTCGGCATCGAGCTGACCCAGATCCGCCACCGGCACCCAGCCGAGTTCGACGAGCTCGGCGGGGATCTCGCCCGCGGTCGCGCGACCGAGGTAGTTGAAGCTGACCTGGCCGACGCTCGGCAGATCCGCGCCATCGAGATACTTCAGCATGCCGTAGCCGATGCCCTTGTCCGGCACCGCGAGCATCTGCTCCTTGACCGACTTGATCACGTCGGCGAGCGCGGCGCCACCGGCGAACGCGTCGTCGAGATCGGCGCCGGCCAGATCGAGGCGAACCGGGAAGGCGGTGGTGAACCAGCCGACGGTGCGCGACAGATCCGCACCGGCGACGATCTCTTCCTGGCGGCCGTGGCCTTCCAGCTTGATCAGGGCCGCCGTGCCGGATTCGTCTCCGCGCCAACGGGATACGGCCAACGCGAGTGCGGTGAGCAGACCGTCGTTGACGCCGCCGTGGTAGAGGCCGGGGATCGCGGTGAGGATCGCGTCGGTGACCTCGGTCGAGAGGGTGACCTGCACCCGGTCGACGGTGGCGAAGGTGTCCGCCCTCGGGTCGAACGCCCGCGCGCCCAGCAGCGGATCGGCGGTGGCCGAGACCTCGCGCCAGAACGGCAGCTCCGCGCGACGGTCCGGCGACTGCTCGACCAGGCTGTGCGCCCAGCGACGCATCGAGGTGCCGTTGGCCGGCAGCGTCACCTGCTGGCCCGCCGCGATCTGGCCCCAGGCCATCCCGAGGTCCGGGATCAGGATGCGCCAGGACACACCGTCGATCACGAAGTGGTGGCCCACGATGAGCAGCGCGTCGCGGCGGCGCGGTCCGTCGGCGTTGTCGCCGAAGGCGAACCACACGAACTGCACCATGGCGGCGTTGGCGGGGTCGAGACGACCCATCGCCTCGTCGTATTCGACACTGGCCAGCTTGGACAGCTGTTCGTCGGCGATATCGCCGGACACCTCGACCCGACGCACGAGGGTGCTCGCGTCGATCTCGCCCGGCGCGCACGCCTCGAAGATCCACCCCCGCTCGGCGTCTCGGGCCACCCGCGAACGCAGCACATCGTGGTGGTCCAGGACCGCGCCGATGGTGGCGTGCAGGACCTCGGCGGTGATGTTGTCGGGCAGGCGGAGCACCATCGACTGGGAGAACCGGTCGTAGGTGGAACCGCTCGCCAGGATCTGGCGCATGATCGGCAGCATCGGGATATCGCCGACACCGCCGCCCGCCAGCTCCTCGAGCACGATCTGCTCGGCCTCGCCCGCGAGCACGGCGATCTCGGCGAGCCCGGCCACGCTGCGCTTGTCGAACACATCGCGCGGCTTGAAGAGCACGCCGCGGTCCTTGGCCCGCGAGACCAGCTGAATCGACAGGATCGAGTCGCCGCCGAGGGCGAAGAACGAGTCGTCGAGGCCGACGGCGTCCACCCCGAGCACCTCGGCGAACACCGCGGCGATGATCGCCTCGACTTCGCTTGTCGGCGTACGGAACTCACGCGGCGCGAGGACCGGCTCCGGCAGCGCGCGCCGGTCCAGCTTGCCCGCGGGGGTCAGCGGGATCTCGTCGAGGACCATCACGGCGGCGGGCACCATGTGCGCGGGCAGGTGCTGCGCCGCGTACTCGACCAGGGCGGCCGGGTCGACGGCGTGCCGGGCGCCGTCCTCGGATGCCGCGCCGCGCACGTAGGACACCAGGATAGTGGCGCCCGCGTCGGTCGTGCGCCCGATGGTGGCGGCGAACTCGACATCGTCGTGCGCGGTGAGCACCGCGTCGATCTCGCCCAGTTCGATGCGGAAACCGCGGATCTTCACCTGGAAGTCGTTGCGGCCCACGTATTCCACGACCGGCTCACCGTGCACCGTGCGCCAGGCGACGACGTCGCCGGTGCGGTAGAGGCGCTCACCCGTGGCGTACGGGCTGGCCACGAAACGCTCGGCGGTGAGAGCGTGGCGCGCGTGGTAGCCGCGGGCCAGCGGGACGCCACCGAGGTACAGCTCACCGGCCACGCCCTCGGGGACCGGCCGCAGGCGGCTGTCGAGCACGTACACGGTCGCGCCCGCGATCGGGCCGCCGATGTTCATGGTGTCGCCCGGCAGCAGCGGATCGGACAGGTTGGTGGCGATGGTCGCCTCGGTCGGACCGTAGGCGTTGTAGAACCGGTGCAGCGCCGGGTCGGTGCCCGCACTGTGCCAGTTCGCGACCAGGTCGACGGGAGCCTTGTCGCCACCGACGATCAGCGCTTCGAGTCCGGCCAGTGCCGCGGGTTCCATCGACGCCGCGACCAGCGGGGTGAGGAACACGTGGGTCAACCGCTGGCCCGCGATGATGTCGGCCAGTTCCTCGCCGCCGACCACACCGACCGGCGTGATGACGAGGGCGCCCGCCGAGCCGACGGCGAGCAGGAACTCGAGAATCGAGGCGTCGAACGACGGCGACGCGAAGGCCAGCGTCCGGGTGTTCGCGGTCAGGCCGAACTGGTCGACCTGGGCGGCGGCGAAGTTGGGCACGCCGGCCTGGGTGACCACGACGCCCTTGGGCAGACCCGTCGAACCGGACGTGTAGATCATGTAGGCCGTGTTCGTGGCACGCACCGCCGCCCGGCGGTCCGCGTCGGCGATCGGCGCGCCGGACTGCTCGGCGGCTTCGGCGTGCAGCGCCGCGTCGTCGAGCACCAGCCACTCGCCCAGCGCGGGCGCGGGCAGGTGGTCGACTTCGCTCGACACCGTAATGCCGAGTGCCGCACCGGAATCCGACATCATGTGGGCGATGCGCTCGGCCGGGTACTTCGGGTCGACGGGCAGGAACGCCGCGCCCGACTTGATCACGGCCCAGATGGCGAGGGTGGTTTCCAGCGAGCGCTGCATGGCGACGGCGACGACTGTCTCCGGTGCCGCGCCGCGCGTGATGAGCACCCGAGCCAGGCGCGAGGAAGCCGCGTCGAGCTCGGCGTAGGTCAGCGAGCGAGTCGCGCCCGACTGCGCTACCTCGTCGGAGGGCATCGCGGTCGCGGTGAGTGCGCCGACCAGTCCGGTGTCGATCGATTCACCGGGTGCGACGATCGCCTGACCGGTCGGGTTGGTCGCCACGGCCTGTGCCAGCAGCTCGGGCAGCGTGCTGATCGCGGCGGCGGGACCGCCGGTGCGGGCGAGCAGTTCGGCGCGCTCGGCGGTGTCGAGGAGTTCGAGGTCACCGACCGGGACGGTGGTGTCGGCGACGACCTCGGCGAGCAGACGCTGGAAGCGCTGCGCGAACTTCTCCACCGTCGACTGGTCGAACAGCGCACTGGCGTAGGAGAACTCGGCGTAGGCGCCCGCGTCGTCCCCGGCCGCGGCTTCCCGCACGGTGAGCAGCAGGTCGAACTTGGCGGTGTCGACGTCGAAGTCGACGGCCGAGACCGAAAGACCGGGCAGTTCGAAGCCGGCGTCGGGCAGGTTCTCGAACGACAACGCCACCTGGAACAACGGGTGCCGCGCGGTGGAACGCTCGGGGTTGAGCAGTTCCACCAGTCGCTCGAACGGGATGTCGGCGTGGGCGAAGGCGGCCAGGTCGGCTTCCTTGGCCTGGGTCAGCAGCTCGGCGAAGCTGCGCTGGCCGCCGACCTGCGTGCGCAGGGCGAGGGTGTTGACGAACATGCCGATCACGTTGTCGAGTTCGGCCTCGCCGCGGCCCGCGATCGGGGTGCCGATGACGATGTCCTCGGTGCCCGACATGCGCGCCAGGAACACCGCCAGCGCGGTGTGCACGACCATGAACAGCGTCGCGTTCTGCTCGCGGGCGATGGTGGACAGTCCGGCGTGGATGTCGCCACCGATCGGGAACAGCACCCGGCCACCGGCGAAGGACTGCGTGCTCGGACGCGGCCGGTCCAGCGGGAGGTTGAGCTCGTCGGGCACACCGGCGAGCGCGCGCTTCCAGTAGTCGGCCTGCTGGGCGATGAGACTGGTCTCGTCGGTCTCGGCGCCGAGCACCTCGCGCTGCCAGACGCTGAAGTCGGCGTACTGCACCGGCATCGGCGCCCAGCCCGGGGCCGCACCGGTGGCGCGCGCGGCGTAGGCGATCATCACGTCGCGGGTCAGCGGGCCCATGGACCAGCCGTCGGCGCTGATGTGGTGGGCGACGAAGACGAGAACGAATTCCTCGTCCGCGATGCGCATCAGCTTCGCGCGCAACGGAACCTCGTCGATCACGTCGAAGCCGGTGGTGATCAGCTCGGCGATCCGGTCGCGCACCTGTTCGGGGGCGACGGTTTCCGGCGTCAGGTCCGGCACGTTGCCCTCGACCGGCAGGATCACCTGGTGCGGTGTGCCGTCGGTCGACGGGTACACCGTGCGCAGGGTCTCGTGCCGTGCCAGCACATCGGCGACGGCCAGTTGCAGCGCCGCCACGTCCAGCGCGCCCGTCAGGCGGACGGCGACGGGGATGTTGTTCACCGAGGACGCGGTGTCGAACTGGTTGAGGAACCACATGCGCTGCTGGGCGAGCGAGAGCGGCACCTGGTCGGGACGCGGTCCGGCGACCAGCGCGCGACGCCCACCGGCGCCTGCGCCCTGCTCGACCTTCACCGCGAGACCGGCCACCGTCGAGGCCTCGAACAGCAGGCGCACGGGCACCCGGCTGTCGAGGGCGGCGCCGAGGCGGGCCGCGACCTGGGTGGCCAGCAGCGAGTTACCGCCGAGGGCGAAGAAGTCGTCGTCGGCACCGACGCGCTCGACGCCGAGGACGTCGGCGAACACGCCCGCCACGATCTCCTCGATCGGCGTCGACGGCGCGCGGAAGGTCTGCGCCTCGAACTCCGGCTCCGGCAGCGCCTTGCGATCCAGCTTGCCGTTGACGTTGAGCGGCAGCGCGTCGAGCACCACGAACGCGGCGGGCACCATGTACGACGGCAACCCGGCGGCGAGCGTCGACTTGACCTGCGCCACATCGATTTCCGCGAGGCGACCGGCGGGCGCGGAGGCGGTAGCGGAGCGTGACCACGCAGCGCCCTCGGGAGTATCGCCATTCGATACAGCACCGACGAGGTAGGCCACGAGACGGTCACCGGTGCGCGGGTCGGACTTGGCGATCACCGCGGCCTGGGCGATCTCGGGCAGCGCGAGCAGCGCGGCCTCGATCTCGCCGAGCTCGATGCGGAAGCCGCGGATCTTCACCTGGAAGTCGGTGCGGCCGCGGTAGTCGAGTTCGCGGTTGTTCCAGGCCGCGAGGTCACCGGTGCGATACATGCGAGTACCCGGCGTGAACGGGTTGGCCACGAAACGATCGGCGGTCAGGTCGGCGCGGCCGTAGTAGCCGCGAGCCAGCTGCGCGCCCGCCAGGTACAGCTCACCGGCGACACCGTCGGGCACCGGGCGCAGGCGCTCGTCGAGCACGTAGACCTGGCTGTTCCACTCCGGCGAACCGATGGAGACCGACACCTGGTCGGCGGCGTTCACCCGGTGCGCGGTGATCGAGACCGCGGCCTCGGTCGGGCCGTACAGGTTGAACAGCTCGGTGCGGCTGAACTCGGTACGGAAGCGCTGGGCGAGCGAACCCGGCAGCGCCTCACCGATGGCGAGCACCCGCCACAGCGAATCGGGCAGTTCCGTGCCCGATTGCGCCAGCAGGGCGTCGAGCATCGACGGCACCACGTGCAGGGTGGTGACCCATTCGCGGGCCATCAGCTCGTTGAGGTAGGCCGGGTCGCGATGACCGTCGGCCGAGGCGATCACGAGGCGACCACCGCAGACCGCGGCCGACCAGAACTCCCAGACCGAGAGGTCGAAGGTGGCGGCGGTCTTGAGCAGCACCGCGTCGGCGGCGTCCATGCCGAACTCGAGCACCTTCCACTGCAGCTGGTTGGCGATGGCGCGGTGCGCGACGGCGACGCCCTTGGGGCGGCCGGTGGAGCCGGACGTGAAGATCACGTACGCCGTGTGCTCCGGACGCAGCGGTTCGGTGCGCTCGGCATCGGAAATCGGTGCGGCGCTCAGTGATGCGAGGTCGAGCTGGTCGACGCGGAGCACCGGCGCCACCTCGGTGGCGAACTCGGCGTCGGTCAGCACGCAGACCGGTGCCGCCGTCGCGAGGATGTAGTCGGTGCGCTCGGCCGCCTGATCGGGGTCGACCGGCACGTACGCGCCACCGGACTTGGCCACCGCGTACATCGCGACGACCAGGTCCACCGAGCGGCGCATCGCCAGCGCGACCCTGGACTCCGGGCCCACGCCCAGCGCGATCAGGTGCCGCGCGAGGCGGTTCACCCTCGCGTCGAGTTCGGTGTAGGTGAGCTGGGCGCCATCGTCGGTGACCAGGGCGGTCGCCTTCGGATCGGCGGCCACCGACGCGTCGAGCAGCGAGACCAGGGTGGCCTCGGTGTCGACCGGGTAGGCGGTGGCGTTGCGGGTGTCGAGGATCTGCTCGCGTTCAGCCGGGGCCAGCAGTTCGATGTCGCCGACCGCGGTGCGCGGCGTGGCGACGATCGCGCCGAGCAGCCGGACGAACCGCTGCACGAAGCCTTCGACCGTGGCGTGGTCGAACAGGTCGGTGGCGTAGGTGAACAGACCCGAGATGCCTTCCGGCTCACCGGCATCGCCGTAGCGGTCGGTGGCGATCAGGTGCAGGTCGAACTGCGACAGCTCGGTGGCGATGTCGAGGCCGGAGACCGTGAGACCGGGCAGCTCCAGGGTGGCGCGGCTGAGGTTCTGGAACGACAGGCCGACCTGGAACAGCGGGTGACGCGCGGTGGAGCGAACCGGGTTGAGCACCTCGACCAGGCGCTCGAACGGCACGTCGGCGTTGGCGAACGCCGCGATGTCGTCTTCACGCTGGCGGGCCAGCAGTTCGGTGAACGCCTCGCCGCCGTCGACCCTGGTGCGGAACACCAGGGTGTTGACGAACATGCCGATCATGTCGTCGAGCGCCGCTTCGCCGCGTCCGGCCATCGGGGTGCCGATGGCGATGTCGTCGGTGCCCGACAGGCGGGCCAGCAGCACCGCGAGGGCGGTGTGCACGACCATGAACAGCGTGGCGCCCTCGGCGCGGGCCAGTTCGACCAGCGCGCGGTGGGTGTCGGCGTCGATCTGGACGTCGACCTTGCTGCCCGCGAAGGTCTGTACCGCGGGGCGCGGCCGGTCGGCGGGTAGGTCGAGCTGGTCGGGCAGGTCCGCCAGCGCCTGCTTCCAGTGCGCGACCTGCTTGGACGCCATCGAGTCGGCGTCGTCCTCGCTGCCGAGCAGGTCGCGCTGCCAGATGCTGTAGTCCGCGTACTGCACGGCCAGTGGCGCCCAGCCGGGCTCGGAGCCCATGGAGCGGGCCGCGTAGGCGGTCATCAGGTCGCGGGTCAGCGGGGCGACCGAGGATCCGTCACCGGAGATGTGGTGCACGACCAGAGCGAGCACGAAGTCGCCCGCGATGTTCCCGGCGGCGAAGCGTGACGACGGGGAGGCCTCGTGCGCATCGCCCTCTGCTACCACGTCTCGCACCCGGAACAGCGCTACCTTGAGCGGCACCTCGACGGTGACGTCGAACATCGTCGACATCAGTTCCGCCACCGCCGATTCCACCTCGTCGGCCGCGACGGTACGTTCGATCAGTTCCGGCGCGGCCTGCGCGGGCGACAGGATCACCTGTGCCGCACCGGCTTCGGTCTGCGGGTAGATCGTGCGCAGGATCTCGTGGCGGGTCACCAGGTCGGTGACCGCCGCCCGCAGCGCGGCGACGTCGAGGTCGCCGGTGAGGCGGACCGCGACCGGCACGTTGTAGGCAGCCGACTGGGTGTCGAAGCGGTTGAGGAACCACATCCGCTGCTGGGCGAGCGAGAGCGGGATGTGCTCCGGGCGCGGACCCGCGGTGAGCGCCTTGCGATCACCGGTTTCCGCGTGCTGCTCGACCCGCTGGGCCAGGGCGGCCACCGTGGACGCCTCGAACAGCAGGCGAACGGGGATGCGGGTGTCGAGTGCCGCGCCGAGGCGGGCGGCGACCTGCGTGGCCAGCAGCGAGTTACCGCCCCAGGCGAAGAAGTCGTCGTCGAGGCCGAACTGCCCGACGTCGAGGCGGAGCACCTCGGCGAAGGTCGCCGCGACGAGCTGTTCGCTCGGGCTCACCGGCGCGCGGAACACGGCCTTCTCGATCTCGGGCTCCGGCAGCGCCTTGCGATCGAGCTTGCCGTTGGCGTTGAGCGGCAGCGCGTCGAGCTGCAGGAACACGGTCGGAACCATGTACGACGGCAGTTCGGCGGCCAGCGCGGTGCGCAGGGCCAGCTTGTCGACGGCCGTCTCGGCCACGACGTAGGCGACCAGACGGTCGCCGACAACGGGATCGGTATTGGCGAGAACAGCGGCGGCGGTGAGGCCGGGCCGACGCAGCAGCGCGGCCTCGATCTCGCCGAGCTCGATACGGAAGCCGCGGATCTTCACCTGGAAGTCGGTGCGGCCCCGGTAGTCGAGTTCGCCCTCGGCGTTCCAGGCGACGAGGTCGCCGGTGCGGTACATGCGCTCGCCGGTCACCGAGAACGGGTCGGCGACGAAACGGTCGGCGGTGAGGTCGGCGCGACCGTAGTAGCCGCGGGCCAGCTGGGAGCCTGCCAGATACAGCTCGCCGGAGACGCCGACCGGAACCGGGCGCAGACGCGAATCCAGCACGTAGACACGGCTGTTCCACTCCGGTGCGCCGATCGAGACCGACACCGTGTCCGCGTCGGTGACCGCGTGGCTGGTGATCGAGACCGCGGCCTCGGTCGGGCCGTACAGGTTGAACAGCGCGGCGGCGTTGGCCGCGCGGTACCGCTGCGCGGTGGCGGCGGGCAGCGCCTCGCCGATCGCGAGGACACGGCGCAACGTACGCGGCAGTGCCGCTCCGGATTCGGTGAGCAGCGCGTCGAGCATCGACGGCACCACGTGCAGCGTGGTGACGGCGGTGGCCCGCATCAGATCGTTGAGGTAGGCCGGGTCGCGGTGGCCGTCGGCGGTGGCGACCACCAGGCGGGCGCCCGCGACGGCGGCGGTCCAGAACTCCCAGACCGAGAGGTCGAAGGTGGCGGCGGTCTTGAGCAGCACCGCGTCGTCGGCGCCGATACCGAATTCGGCCGTCTCCCACAGCAACTGGTTGACGATCGCGCCGTGCGAGACCGCGACGCCCTTGGGCTTGCCGGTCGAGCCGGACGTGAAGATCACGTACGCGGTGTTCGCGGGGACCACGGTGCGGGTGATCGCGGCGGCGCTCACCTCGCGCAGGTCGAGCTCGTCGAGGACGACCACTTCGGCTGCCGCCGTGCTGAATTCGGCGTTCGCCGTGGTGAGCACCACCGCGGGCGCGGCCGTTTCCAGGATGTAGTCGGTGCGCTCGGCGGGCTGATCCGGGTCGATCGGCACATACGCCGCACCCGCGCGGGCCACCGCGTACATCGCGATGATCAGCTCGGCGGAGCGACGGATGGCCAGTGCCACCCGATCCTCGGCGCCGATGCCACGCGAGATCAGCTGCCGCGCGAGGCGGTTGACCTCGGCGTCGAGCTCGGCGTAGGTCAGCTCGCGGCGTCCGCCCACGAAGCGACCGACCCGCCGTGCCGTACCGGCGGCGTCCGCTTCCGCGGTGCCACTGTCGAATTCCGGCTCGTCCACGACGAGTGCGATGGCGTCGGGAGTGGCGGCCACGGTCGCGTCGAGCAACGACACCAGGGTGGCGTCGGTGTCGACCGCGTGCGCGGTGGCGTTCCACGCGGTGACGATCCGCTCGGCTTCCGGCGCGGTGAGCAGGTCGATATCGCCGACCGCGATGGTGGCGTCGGCGGCGACCGCGTCCAGGACCAGCAGGAAACGGTCGGCGAAGCTCTGGACCGTCGACTCGTCGAACAGGTCGATGGCGTAACCGAATTCGGTGACCAGCTGAGCCGGTGCGCCGTCGTCGGTGTAGCGGTCGTACAGGGTGACGTGCAGGTCGGTCTTGGCCAGCTGCGAGTCGTAGTCGACGGCGCTCACCGTGAGACCCGGCAGTTCGAAGGTGGTGTCGGCCAGGTTCTGGAACGACAGGCCCACCTGGAACAGCGGGTTGCGGGCGGTGGAGCGGACCGGGTTGAGCACCTCGACGAGCCGCTCGAACGGCACATCGGCGTTGGCGAAGGCCTCGAGGTCGCGGTTGCGCACGTCGGCGAGCAGTTCGGCGAAGGAGGCGCCGGAGTCGACGGCGGTGCGGAACACCAGGGTGTTGACGAACATGCCGATCAGATCGTCGAGTTCACGCTCACCACGGCCAGCGATGGGGGTGCCGACGGCGATGTCGTCGGTACCCGACAGGCGGGCGAGCAGCACCGCGAGCGCGGCGTGCACGACCATGAACAGCGAGGCGTTGTTCGCCCTGGCCAGCTCGTGCAGGGCCGCGTGCCGGGCCGGGTCGATCTCGAAGCGGATGGCCTGGCCCTGGAACGACTGCGCGGGCGGGCGCGGCCGGTCGGCGGGCAGTTCGAGCTGATCGGGCAGCCCGGCGAGCGCGTCGCTCCAGTAGGCGACCTGCTTGGCCGCGAGCGATTCCGGGTCGGTCTCGTCGCCGAGGACCTCGCGCTGCCACAGCGCGTAGTCGGCGTACTGCACGGGCAGCGCTGCCCACTGCGGCGCCTCGCCCTGCACGCGGGCCACGTAGGCGGCCATGATGTCGCGGGCCAGCGGGCCCATCGAGGAACCGTCGGCGGAGACGTGGTGCACGGTGAACGCGAGCACGTGGTCGGTCGCGTCGAGTGCGAACAGCGCGACCTTGAGCGGCACCTCCTGGGTGACGTCGAACGTGGTCATCGCGAATTCGATGACGCTGCCGAGCAATTCGGCCTCGGTGACCGTGATGTGGTGCACCACGGCACGGCTGCGCGAGACCGGCAGGATCACCTGATGCGGGCCGTCGGGCGAGCCGGGGTAGGTGGTGCGCAGCATCTCGTGGCGGGCGAACACGTCGCCGATGGCCTGTTCGAGGGCGGGCACGTCGAGCTCACCGGTGAGGCGAACCGCGAGGGGGATGTTGTCGACCGCGGAGGTGGACGTGTCGAACTGGTTGAGGAACCAGTAGCGCTGCTGGGCGGGCGAGAGCGGGATGACGGCGGGCCGCTCCCCCGCGGTCAGGCGCGGACGGGCGCGGCCCGAGCCCGCGTTGTGCTCGGCGCGGGCGGCCAGCGCGGAGACCGTCGAGGCCTCGAACAGGTCGCGGACCGAGAGCTGGGTGTCCAGAGCCGCGCCGATGCGGGCGGTGACCTGGGTGGCCAGCAGCGAGTTGCCGCCGAGTTCGAAGAAGTCGTCGTCGGCGCCGACCCGGGTCACCCCGAGCACATCGCCGAAGGTGCCGGCCACGATCTCCTCGATCGGGGTGGACGCCGCGCGGAAGACCTTGGCCTCGAACACCGGCGCGGGCAGCGCCTTGCGGTCGAGCTTGCCGGACGCGTTGAGCGGGAAGGCATCCAGGATCACGAACGCGGTGGGGACCATGTACGTCGGCAGCGCACCGCCGAGTTCGGCGCGCACGGCGTCGAGGTCGACGCTCGTACCGGCCACCGGGATCAGGTAGCCGACCAACTGGTCGCCGAGGCGATCGTCGGAGCGCACGACCACGACCGACTGCGCGATCGCGGGCAGCGCGGTGAGCGCGGACTCGATCTCGCCGAGCTCGATGCGCAGACCACGCAGCTTCACCTGGAAGTCGGTGCGGCCCAGGTACTCCAGCTCACCGTCCGCGGTCCACGCGACGAGGTCGCCGGTGCGGTACATGCGCGCGCCGTCGGTCCCGAACGGATCGGCGACGAAGCGGTCGGCGGTGAGGTCGGGGCGGTTGACGTAGCCGCGCGCCAGCTGGACACCGGCCAGGTAGAGCTCGCCGGGGACGCCGACGGGCGTTGGGTGCAGACGCGAATCCAGCACGTACACCTGGGTGTTGAAGACCGGCGCGCCGATCGGCACCGAGGTGGTGTCGGCGTCGGTGACCTCGTGGAAGGTCACGTCGACGGCGGCTTCGGTGGGGCCGTACAGGTTGTGCAGGGCGGCACCGGTGAGGGCGCGCATCCGCTGGGCGGTCGGCGCGGGCAGCGCCTCACCCGAGGCGAACACCAGGCGCAGACTGCTCGCGACCTGCGGACCGTCGGCGAGCGCGACGGCGGTGGACTCGGCGAGTTCGGCGACGAACACCGACATCATCGACGGCACGAAGTGCGCGGTGGTGACGCCCTCGGTGGCGATGATCTCGGCCAGATAGGCCGGATCACGATGACCGTCCGGCTTCGCGACAACCAGACGCGCACCGATCTGCAAGGGCCAGAAGAACTCCCACACCGACACATCGAACGTCGCCGGAGTCTTCTGCAACACCACATCGGCCCCGGTCAGACCGTAAGCCTGCTGCATCCACACCAAACGGTTGACGATCGCGCCATGGCTGACCGCCACACCCTTCGGCCGACCCGTCGAACCCGACGTGAAGATCACATACGCCGTGTTCTGCGGACGCAACGGCGCGATCCGCTCGGCATCGGTGACCGGCGCGTCCGAGTAGCCCGAGAGATCCAGGCGTTCGATGTCGAGCGCGGTGGTCGAGCCCGCGTCGAATTCGTCACCGGCAGTGGTCAATACGCACACCGGCGCCACGGTCTCCAGCACGTAGTGGGTGCGCTCGGCCGGGTGGTCGGGGTCGAGCGGCACATAGGCGCCACCGGCCACACTCACCGCGTACATGCCGATCACCAGGTCCAGCGAGCGGCGCATGCCGAGCGCGACCATGGTGTCCGGGCCGACGCCCTGGGCGATGAGGTGGCGTGCCAAGCGGTTCACCCGGGCGGTGAACTCGCGGTAGGACAGACTCGTCCCCTCGAAGGTGACGGCGGTCGCGTTCGGGCTGGTCGCGGCCTGTGCCTCGAACATCGACACCAGCGTGGCGGCCTGGTCGACCGGGTGCGCGGTGGCGTTCCAGTCGGTGATCACCTGTCGGTGTTCGGCGGGGGCGAGCAGGGCGATCTCACCGATCGCGCGCGCGGGTTCGGCCACGACGGCGGTCAGTATCCGCACCAGGCGCTGCGCGAGGGTGGCGACGGTGCCTGCGTCGAACATGTCCGTCGCGTAGGCGAATTCGGCGGTCATGCCGTCGGCGGACCCGTCGGCGCGGTGGCGATCGGCCAGGTTCAGGTGCAGATCGAACTTGGCGGTGACCACATCCAGCGGCACGCCCGCGACCTCGAGGCCGGGCAGTTCGAAGGAGGCCTCCCCGGTGTTCTGGAAGGACAGCATCACCTGGAACAGCGGATGGCGGGCCTGCGAACGCGCCGGGTTGAGGATCTCGACGAGCCGCTCGAACGGCAGATCGGCATGGCCGAACGCGGCGAGGTCGTTCTCCCTGGTCCGGTGGAGCAGTTCGGTGAACGGCTGCGCCGGGTCGACGGCGCTGCGCAGGACCAGGGTGTTGACGAACATGCCGATGGCATCGTCGAGCACCGCCTCGCCACGACCGGCGACCGCGGTGCCGATGGCGATGTCGTCACTGCCCGACAAACGAGCCAGCAGCGCGGCGAACGCGGCGTGCACCACCATGAACAGGCTGGCGCCGTGTTCGCGAGCCAGCGCGTTGAGGCCGGCCGACAGCGCGGGGTCGATCGAGAACTCGTGGACGCCACCGCGATTGGACGCGACAGCGGGACGGGCCCGATCGGCGGGCAGATCGAGCTGGTCGGGCAGCCCGGCCAGGTTCTGCGACCAGTAGGCCACCTGCTGGGCGATCATCGACGCCGAATCCGCTTCGGAGCCGAGCGTTTCGCGCTGCCACAGGGCGAAATCGGCGTACTGCACGGGCAGCGGGGCCCAGCCGGGCGCCTCACCGCGTGCGCGGGCGGCGTAGGCGATCATCACGTCGCGGGCCAGCGGTCGCACCGACCAGCCGTCGCCGGAGATGTGGTGCACCACGAAGACCAGCACGTGGGTGTCGGGGTGCGAGCCGTCCATCGAGCCCGCGACGCGCAGCAGTTCGGCGCGCACCGGAACCTCGGTGGTCACGTCGAATCCGGCCAGCACGAGTTCGCTGATGCGATCGCGGATCTCGTCCTCGCCGACGGTGATCGGGTGCAGCGAGATCGGCAGCTGACCGGCGGGCAGCACGACCTGCACACCCTGGCCCTCGGCGGTCTCCGGGTAGACGGTGCGCAGCACCTCGTGCCGGTCGACCACGTCGGCGACGGCCTGGCGCAGGGCGTCGATATCGAGGTCGCCGGTCAGGCGGACGGCCAGCGGGATGTTGTTCACGCCGGTCGCGCTGTCGAAGCGGTTGAGGAACCACATGCGCTGCTGGGCGAGCGAGAGCGGGATCTGGTCCGGCCGCGCACCCGCGACGAGCTCACGACGGCTGCCGCTGCCCGCGTGGACCTCGACCTTGGCGGCCAGCGCGGCCACCGACGGCGCTTCGAACAGCGCGCGCACGGGGACGCGGGTGTCGAGCGCGGCACCGAGGCGGGCGACCACCTGGGTGGCGATGAGCGAGTTGCCACCCAGATCGAAGAAGTCGTCGTCGAGGCCGACCGCGCGGTCCCCGGACAGCCCGAGCACCTCGGCGAAGGTCACGGCGACGATCTCCTCGATCGGCGTCCGCGGCGCACGGAACTCGCGCGCCTCGAACACCGGCTCGGGCAGCGCGCGCCGGTCGAGCTTGCCGTTGGCGCTCAGCGGCATCTCGTCGATCACGACGAACGCGGCCGGAACCATGTACGACGGCAGCCGCGCCGCGAGATGCGCGCGCAGTGCGTCGAGCTCGGCGGTCTCGCCGGCGGCGGGCACGACATAGCCGACGAGCTGGTCACCGGTGCGGGCATCCGAACGCACGACCACCACGGCCTGCGTCACGGTGTTGTGCGCGATGAGCGCGGCCTCGATCTCGCCGAGCTCGATCCGCAGACCACGCAGCTTGACCTGGAAGTCGGTGCGGCCGAGGTAGGTGATCACGCCGCTCTCGTCGCGACGCACGAGGTCGCCGGTGCGGTACATGCGGGCGCCGGCGCCTGCGGCGAACGGGTCGGCGACGAAACGATCGGCGGTGAGGTCGGGGCGGCCGAAATAGCCGCGGGCCAGCTGCGCGCCTGCCAGGTACAGCTCACCGGCGACACCGGCGGCCACCGGGTGCAGCCGCGAGTCCAGGACGTGGGCCTGCGAGTTCCAGACCGGCGCGCCGATCGGGACGGCGCCGTCGATCTGGTCGGCGACGGGGCCGTGCGTGGCGTGGACGGTGAACTCGGTGGGGCCGTAGAGGTTGAACAGCGCCGCGTCGCTCACCGTGCGGAAGGCCACGACCGTATCGGCGGTGAAGGCCTCACCGGCGATCAGCAGAGCGCGTAGCGAAGACAGAGCTCCGCCCTCGACGGCAGCCTGATCGATGCTGCCCGCGAAGACCGTGAGCATCGAGGGCACGAACGAGGTCATCGTGACCCGTTGCGCGGCAATGACATCCGCGAGGTACTGCGGATCGCGGTGGCCGTCGGGACTCGCCACGACGATCCGGCCGCCGGTGCTCAGCGGGCCGAACAGCTCCCACACCGACACATCGAAGGTGGCCGGCGTCTTGAACAGCACCACATCGTCGGCATCGATACCGTATTCGCCGGTGATCCAGCGGATCTGGTTGACCACGGCCGCATGCGGCACGGCCACGCCCTTGGGGCGGCCGGTGGAGCCGGAGGTGAAGATGACGTAGGCCGGGTGCTGCGGACGCAGCGGCGCGATCCGATCGGCGTCGGCGACCGGGGTGGCCGGGTACGCCGAGAGGTCGAGCGCGTCGATGACGAGCGTGCGCGGGTCGCCCGCTGCCGTGGCGTTGTCATCGAGTGCGAAGCCGTCTCGGGTCGTGGTGAGCACGACGACCGGTGCGGCGGTTTCGAGCACATAGGCGATGCGGTCGGCGGGCTGGTCCAGGTCGAGCGGGACGTAGCCGCCGCCTGCTTCCTGCACCGCGTAGGCGGCGACGAGCAGGTCGATGCTGCGGCGCAGGCCGAGAGCGACCAAGGCTTCGGGGCCGACACCGGCGTCGATCAGGCGGTGCGCCAAGCGGTGCACGCGAGCGGCGAATTCGGCGTAGGTCAGCGTTTCGCCGGTGGCGGGGTCGACCATCGCGACCGCGTCCGGGGTGGCAGCGGCCTGGCGGGCGAACTCGTCGACCAGCGTGCCCGCACCGGGCAGCTCGCGGGCGGTGTCGTTCCAACCGTGCACGGCCAGTGCGGTTTCCGCCGAGTCGAGCAGCGCGATATCGCCGACGGCGCGGTTCGGGGCCGCCGCGATGCCGGCCAGCAGGCGGGCGAAGCGGGCGCCGAAGCGTTCCATCGTGGCCGGGTCGAACAGGTCGGTGGCGTAGATCAGTTCGGCGACGATGCCGGACGCCTCGCCCGGGTTCTCGGTGAGGACCACCTGGAGGTCGAACTTGGCCACGTCGATCGGCAGTTCCACACCGCTCACGGTGAGGCCGGGCAGTTCCAGGGTGGTCTGACCGGTGTTCTGGAAGGCCAGCATGACCTGGAACAGCGGGTGACGGGCCTGCGAGCGGGCGGGGTTGATGATCTCGACGAGACGCTCGAACGGCAGGTCGGCGTGGCCGAAGGCGGCGATATCGCTCGCGCGGACCGCACCGAGCAGGTCGGTGAAGCTCGCGTCGCTGTCCACCTCGGTGCGCAGCACCAGGGTGTTGACGAACATGCCGATCAGGTCGTCGAGCGCGCGCTCGCCACGGCCCGCGATGGGGGTGCCGATGGCGATGTCGCGCTCGCCGGACAGGCGCGAGAGCAGTAGCGCCAGCGCCGCGTGGGCGACCATGAACAGCGTCGCGCCACGGGTGCGGGCCAGTTCGGTCAGGGCCGCATGGGTTTTCGCGTCGATCTCGAAGGTGTGGGTGGCGCCGCGTCCGCTGGCGACCGCGGGGCGCGGCCGGTCGGCGGGCAGGTCGAGCTGCTCGGGCAGGCCGCGCAGGGTCGATCCCCAGAACGAGATCTGCTGGGCGATCACCGACTCGGCGTCGTCCTCGTCGCCGAGTACGGCGCGCTGCCACAGCGCGAAGTCGGCGTACTGGACCTCCAGGGGACGCCAGGCCGGTTCGGCGCCTTCGACACGAGCGCTGTAGGCGGTCATCACGTCACGGGTCAGCGGACCCATGGAGAAGCCGTCGGCCGAGATGTGGTGCACGACAAGGGCGAGCACGTGTTCGGTGGGGCTCACCTCGAACAGGGCAGCACGGAACGGCACCTCGGCGGTGACATCGAACGCGGTGCGTACCAGCTCCGAAAGTCGTTGCGGCAGTTCGGCGGTGGTGGACTCGATCGGCGCGAGGTCGGGGATGACCTTGCCGGTCGCCACGATCACCTGGTAGCCGGCGCCCGCCACCTCCGGGTAGTAGCTGCGCAGGGACTCGTGCCGGGCGAGCACATCGGCCACCGCCACCTGCAGCGCCTGGCGGTCGAGCAGGCCCGACAGCCGGACGGCGGCGGGGATGTTGTCCACCGCGGACTCGGGGTCGAAGCGGTTGAGGAACCACATGCGCTGCTGGGCCAGCGACAGCGGCACCCGCTCGGGGCGCTGCTGCGGCACCAGCGGCGCGCGGCGTTCGGTGCCGGAGTGCGTCTCGGCCCGCGCGGCCAGTGCGGCGACGGTGGAGGACTCGAACAGTTCGCGCACGCCGATATCGGTGGACAGCGCGGCCGACAGACGCGCGGCGACCTGGGTGGCGGTCAGTGAGTTGCCGCCGAGCGCGAAGAAGTCGTCGTCGAGGCCGACCCGGTCGAGGCCGAGCACACCGGCGAAGGTAACCGCGACGATCTCCTCGACCGGGGTGGTCGGGGCACGGAACACCGCGGCCTCGAACACCGGCGCGGGCAGCGCCTTGCGGTCGAGCTTGCCGGAGGCGTTGAGCGGGAACTCGTCGAGGACGATGATCACCGTGGGCACCATGTAGGCGGGCAGGTTGTTGCCCAGTTCCTCGCGGGCGTCCTCGATGTCGACGGTGCGCCCGGTCGCCGGGATGACGTAGGCGACCAGCTGATCACCGGTGTGCTGTTCGCCGCGAACGACGACCACCGACTGAGCGACTTCGTCGAGACCGGTGAGCGCGGACTCGATCTCGCCGAGTTCGATGCGCAGACCACGCAGCTTCACCTGGAAGTCGGTGCGGCCCAGGTATTCCAGCTCGCCCCGCTCGGTCCAGGCGACGAGGTCACCGGTGCGGTACATCCGCGCGCCGTCGGTCCCGAACGGATCGGCGACGAAGCGATCGGAGGTCAGATCCGGGCGAGCGACGTAGCCGCGCGCCAGCTGCGCACCGGCGAGGTAGAGCTCACCCGCGACACCGACCGGGACGGGGCGCAGGCGCGCGTCCAGGACGTAGACCTGGGTGTTGAAGACTGGCGCGCCGATCGGCACCGTGTCCACGTCGGCGTCGACGACCTCGTGGAAGGTGACGTCGACCGCGGCCTCGGTGGGGCCGTACAGGTTGTGCAGCGCCGCACCGGTCAGCTCACGCAGACGGTGAGCGGGCTTGGGCGGCAACGCCTCACCGGAGGCGAATACCAGACGCAGCGACTCGCATCGCGCGGCCGCGGCGTCGGCGACGAACACCGCGAGCATCGACGGCACGAAGTGCGTCACGGTGACGCCCTCGGTGGCGATGATCTCGGCCAGATAGGCCGGATCACGATGACCGTCCGGCTTCGCGACAACCAGACGCGCACCGATCTGCAAGGGCCAGAAGAACTCCCACACCGACACATCGAACGTCGCCGGAGTCTTCTGCAACACCACATCAGCCCCGGTCAGACCGTAAGCCGCCTGCATCCACACCAACCGGTTGACGATCGCGCCATGGCCGACCGCCACACCCTTCGGACGACCCGTCGAACCCGACGTGAAGATCACATACGCCGTGTTCTCCGGACGCAACGGCGCGATCCGCTCCGCATCGGTGACCCGGGTATCGGTGTAGCCGTCCAGATCGAGCAGGTCGATGCGGACCTGCGCGGTGTCGATCTCGAGATCGGTGCCCGAGGTGAGCACACACACCGGATCCGCGGTCGCCAGAATGTATTCCGTGCGCTCGGCCGGATGGTCGGGGTCGAGCGGCACGTAGGCGCCACCGGCCACACTCACCGCGTACATGCCGATCACCAGGTCCAGCGAGCGGCGCATACCCAGTGCCACAGCGGTTTCCGGGCCGACGCCACGGTCGATCAACCAGCGCGACAGGCGGTAGACCCGTTGCGCGAACTCGGCATAGGACAGACTCGTGCCCTCAAAGGACAGCGCGGTGGCCTGCGGCGTGCGGGCGAGCTGGGCCTCGAACATCGAGACGAGGGTGGCCCGCTGGTCCACCTCGTGCGCGGTGGCGTTCCAGTCGCGTACGACGAGTTCGCGTTCGGCGGCATCGAGCAGCTCGATATCGCCCACGGCGACAGTCGGTTCCGTGGTGATCGCGGTGAGCACGCGGATCAGGCGCTCGGCGATGCGATGCACGGTGGCCGCGTCGAACAGCTCGCTCAGGTAGCCGGCGCGGATGCGCAGCCGGTTATCGAGCTGGGCGATCAGCGACAGCGGGTAGTGGGTGGCGTCGGCGGCGTCGAGGCCGGTGACGGCCATGCCGTCGATGTCGGCGGCCTGGGCCTTGATGCCCTCGGCGTCGACCGGGTAGGACTCGAAGACCACCAACGAGTCGAAGAGCCCACCGATGCCCGCCGCCGACTGGATCTCGGCGAGACCGATGTAGTGGTGGTCGAGCAGGTCGGCCTGCTCGCCCTGGGTGCGGGTGAGCACCTCGCGCACCGATTCGGCGGCGTCGAAGCGCACACGCACCGGAACGGTGTTGATGAACAGGCCGACCATGGATTCCACGCCGGACAGCTGCGCGGGACGACCCGAGACGGTGGTGCCGAAGAGCACGTCGTCGCGGCCGGTCATCCGGCCGAGCACGATCGACCAGGCCACCTGCAGGACGGTGTTCGGGGTGACGCCGAGGTCGGCGGCCAGCGCCACGAGCCGCGCCGTGGTCGGCTCGTCGAGGTCGAACAGGTACTCGTCGGACAGCGCGGCGATCTCGCGGCTCGCGTCGGGGCGGGCCAGCATGGTCGGCTCGGTGACCCCGCGCAGTGCGTGGGACCAGGCCTGGACCGAGACCGCGTGATCCTGACGGCCGACCCATTCCAGGAAGTGACGGTAGGAGCGCACGGCGGGCAGCGCGCTCGCGTCGCCGTGCAGGGCGTAGAGCGCGAGCAGGTCGCGCATGACCAGCGGCGTCGACCAGCCGTCGAGCAGGATGTGGTGGTTGGACACCACGAAGCGCCATTCGTGCTCGGCGATCCGGATCAGCGTGAAGCGGATCAGCGGCGGGTTCGCCAGGTCGAAGCGGGCGGTGCGGTCGGCCTCGACCAGGTCGGCGAATTCGCCCGACTCGATGCGGTCGTGTTCGGTCCAGGCCACGCGGGTGGTGTCGAGGACGACCTGCACGGCGTTGCCGTCGTGGTCGGTGACGAACGCGGTGCGCAGGGTTTCGTGGCGATCCAGTAGCGCCTGCGCGGCGGCGCGCAGACGGGTGGCGTCGACGCGACCGGTGAGCGTGAGCACGGCCTGGGCGGTGTAGACGTCGACCGAGGTGGCGGCCAGGCGTGCGTGGAAGAACAGACCTGCCTGCAGCGCGGCCAGCGGCCACACCTGGGTGAGCTCGGGGTAGCGCTGCTCCCAGGTGTCGATATCGCGCTGGGTGGCGCGCACGAGGGCGAAGTCGGAGGGCGTGTGACCGCCCGCGTCGGCCGAATTGGCATGCCGGGCAACGGCTTCCAGCGCGGTGATCCACAAGTCGGCGAATGCGCGGACCTCGGCTTCGGCGAGCAGGGTGCTCGGGTAGCCGATATTGGCGCTGAGCTTGTCGCCGACGACGATCGCGTTGACATCCAGCGGCGCCATCGCGGGCATGTCGGCGTCGTAGGCGCCGCCGAGCGCGGCCAGCTCCGGCGCGGGGATCCAGCCGAAGCCGCGCAGGGCGTCGGGCACGTCGCTGTCGGCGACGCGGCCGAGGTAGTTGAAGCTGATCTGACCGGGTAGCTGCGTGGGCAGTTCGACCGCGGTCTCGGCGTTCATGTACCGCAGCAGGCCGTAACCGATGCCCTTGTCGGGCACCGCGAGCAGCTGTTCCTTGACCGCCTTGACGGCCTGTCCCAGCGCCGGCCCACCGGCGAGCGCGGCATCGATATCGATACCGGCCAGGTCGAGGCGGACCGGGAAGATCGCGGTGAACCAGCCGACGGTGCGCGACAGGTCGGCGCCGGGCGCGACCTCTTCCTCGCGACCGTGGCCTTCCAGCCGCACGAGCAGCGCGTCACCGCTCTGGTCCGCGCGGTGGCCGTTGCCGAGCGCGCCGGAACCGGTACGGGTGGTGCGCCATTTCGCGGCGGCCAGGGCCAGCGCGGTGAGCAGGCCGTCGTTGACGCCGCCGTGGAACAGCGCGGGGACGGTGGTGAGCAGCGCCTTGGTGACCTCGGCGGACACCTCGACCGGCAGCTTCTCGATCACGCCGGAGACGTCGACCGCCGGGTCCATCGGCCGCGCGGTGAGCAACGGGTCGGGGGTGGCGACGACCGAACGCCAGAAGTCGAGCTCGGCGGCGCGGTCGGCGCTCGCGGCCTCGTCGGCCAGCGCGTGCGCCCAGGCCCGCATGGAGGTCGCGGGGGCGACCAGCTCCGGGGTTCGACCGGCGCTGAGCTGACCCCACGCGGCGACGAAGTCGGGGACGAGGATGCGCCAGGACACACCGTCGACCACCAGGTGGTGCGCGACGACGATCAGGCGACCCGCGCGTGCCGTGTCCCGGGCGACGTCGGCACCGGGGACGGAGACGGTCGGGGTCCGGTCGGCGACCGGCTCCAGCCACACGAAGCGCACGACCACACCGTTGGCCGGATCGAGGCGATCCAGGCTCGCATCCAGTGCGGCAGCGGCGATCTCGACGAGTTCGGCGTCGGAGACGGCCGCGTCGAACGTGGTGTGGTCGATGCGCGCGTCGGCGTCGACGGTACCGGTGGGCGCGGTGTCGACGACCCAGCGGCCGTCGACCTGGTGCAGGCGCGAGCGCAGCATGTCGTGGCGGTCGATGACCGCGCCGACGGTGGCGGCGATGCCCGCGCGGTCGATGCCGACCGGCAGTTCCAGTGCCATGGTCTGGTTGAACCGGTCGAACGAACCGGGCCGCTCGGCCATGAACCGCACGACCGGAGTCAGCGGCATCTCGCCGACGCCGCCGCCCGGCAGCTCGGCCAGGGTGATCGCGGCAGCCGACGCGACATCGGCGGTTTCGGCGACCGAGGCCAGGCCTGCGACCGTGCGCTGTTCGAAGACGTTGCGCGGGGAGAACAGCACGCCGCGCGCCTTGGCGCGGGAGACGAGCTGGATGGAGACGATCGAGTCACCGCCGAGGGCGAAGAACGAGTCGTCCACGCCGACGCGTTCCACGCCGAGCACCTCGGCGAAGACCTCGGCGATGGTCTGCTCGATCGGGTCGCGGGCCGCCCGGAAGGTGACCTCGGTGGCGAACACCGGTTCCGGCAACGCCTTTCGATCGAGCTTGCCCACCGGGGTGAGCGGCACGTGATCGATCACCATGATCGACGACGGCACCATGTAGGCGGGCAGACGATCCTCGACGTGCGCGGTCAGCGCGGCGATATCGATCGAATGACCCTGCGCGGCAACCACATACGCGACCAGCGACACCGCGCCCGTGGCGCTCTTGTGGCCGACGGTGGTGGCGAAGTCGACGGTCTCGTGCGAGGCGAGGGCGGAGTCGATCTCGCCCAGTTCGATGCGGAAGCCGCGAATCTTGACCTGGAAGTCGGACCGGCCGACGTACTCGACCGTGCGATCGGCGGTCCAGCGCACGACGTCGCCGGTGCGGTACATCCGCTCCCCCGCGACGAACGGGTCGGCGACGAACCGGTCGGCGGTGAGCCCGGCGCGGGCGTGGTAGCCACGGGCCAGCTGGATGCCCGACAGGTAGAGCTCACCCGCGACACCCACCGGAACGGGCTGGAGCTGGGCGTCCAGGATCAGCGAACGCATGCCACGGGTCGGCCCGCCGATGGTGACCAGCTCGCCCGGCACCAGCGCGGCGCTGATGTTGGTCATGATCGTGGTCTCGGTCGGGCCGTAACCGTTGTGGAAGGCACGAATCGTGCCGTTGGCCAAGGGAACCGCCCACTTCGACACCAGATCGGCGGGCACCGCTTCGCCACCGGCCACCAGCACGCGCAGCGAATCGAGGCCGCTGGCGTCGAAGGTTGCCAGGGCGGCCGGGGTGATGAAGGCGTGGGTGACCCGCTCGGTGCGGATCAGCTCCGACAGCTCGTCACCGCCGTAGACGCCGGGCGGGACCACGACCAGCGCACCGCCACGGGCCAGCGCCAGCAGGAGCTCGAGGATCGACGCGTCGAACGAGGGCGAGGCGAAATGCAGTGCGCGCGTATCGGAATCGAGCCCGTAGCGCCCGGCCTGCTCCTCGCCGAAGTTGGCGAGTCCGGCATGGGTGACGACGACGCCCTTCGGCACGCCGGTGGAGCCGGAGGTGTAGATGACGTAGGCGGGCTGCTCGGGGGTGGTCACCCGGACGAGCTCGTCGTCGGTGATCGGGCCGCCGTCGAAGCGGGTGAGGTCGAGCTCGTCGAGCACGAGCCAACCGGTCGCGGGCCCCTCCGTAGCCGACCCGCCGACCGTCGCCTCGACCTCGGTCGACGCGATGTCGGGGAGTCCGCCGAGCACCGAAGCCACGGTGATACCGAGCGGCGAACCGGAGTCGGTGACCATGTGGGCGATGCGGTCGGCGGGGTAGGTCGGGTCGACCGGGACGAAAGCCGCGCCGGTCTTGGCGACCGCCCATGCGGCCAGCACCGAATCGGCCGATCGCGGAACGCCGATCGCGACGAGGTCCTCGCCGCCGATTCCCTCGGCGATCAGCAAGCGCGCCAGGCGGTTCGAGCGTTCGTCGAGCTCGGCGTAGGAGACACTCGTCCCCCCGAACACCACGGCGGGCCCGGTCGGGTTCTGGGCCACGGCCTCGGCCAGCAGGGTGCGCAGGGTGCGGGCGTGCACCGGCGCTTCGCCGACCCGCGCGACCAGGTCGGCCCGCTCGGCGGCATCGAGGACATCGATCGCGCCGACGGTGATCGAGGCATCGGCGGCGATGGCCTCGAGCACGCGCTGCCAGCGCACGGCGATGCCGGCGACGGTGTCCTCATCGAACAGTTCGGTGGCGTAGTTCAGGGCAAGGGCCATGCCGCCGTGGCCGGGTTCCCCCAGCTCGGAGAGGGTGAACTGCAGGTCGAAGCGGGCAACGCTCTCGTCGAGATCGAGCGCCGACACCGCGAGGCCTGGCAGCTCCAGGGTGGTGCGATCCAGGTTCTGGAAGGCCAGCATCACCTGGAACAGCGGGTTGCGCGACTGCGAGCGCTCGGGAGCCAGGAGCTCCACCAGTCGCTCGAACGGGACATCGGCGTTGCCGAAGGCGTCGAGGTCGGTCGTGCGCGCCTGGTCGAGCAGGTCGGTGAAGGACTCGGCCGGACGCACGCCGGTACGCAGCACCAGGGTGTTGACGAACATGCCGACGAGGTCGTCGAGCGCCTGTTCGCCACGGCCCGCGATGGGGGTGCCGACGGCGATGTCGTCGGAGCCGGACAGGCGGGCCAGCAGCACCGCGAGGGCGGTGTGCATCACCATGAACAGCGACGCGCCCTGACGGCGCGCGATCTCGTCGAGCTTCGCGATCAGCTCGGGCGAGAGCTCGCGGTGCACGGTGGCGCCGTGGTGCGAGGCGATCGCGGGGCGGGCGCGGTCGAACGGCAGGGTCAGTTCGTCGGGGACACCGGCGAGCTGGGACTGCCAGTAGCCGACCTGTCGCGACATCAGCGAGTCGGCGTCGTCCTCGGTGCCGAGCACGGCGCGCTGCCAGATCGCGAAATCGGCGTACTGCACCGGCAGCGGCGCCCAGCCGGGAGCGGCGCCCTGCGCACGAGCGGTGTAGGCGCGCATCACATCGCGGGTCAGCGGCGCGATCGAGAAACCGTCGGCGGCGATGTGGTGCACGACGACGACGAGCACGTGCTCGACGGCCGCGGGGTGAGCGGCGGACCCGGTCACCGACACCGATTCGGCATCCACGCGCAACAGCCGCGCGCGCATCGGAACCTGTTCGGCCACATCGAAACCGGCGGAGACGAACTCGGCGACGGTGTCGAACAGCTCGTCGCGCGAGATCGCGACCGGGCGCAGATCCAGCGACATACGTTCGGCCGCGACGATCTGCTGCACCGGCGTGCCGCCGTGCTCGGGGTAGCGGGTGCGCAGCGATTCGTGCCTGCGGATCAGGTCGGCCAGCGCCAGCGCCAGCGCCTCGGTGTCGAGCTCGCCGGTGAGCCGGATCGCCACCGGCAGGTTGTAGGCGGCCGAGGTGGTGTCGTACTTGCTGAGGAACCACATGCGCTGCTGCGCGAACGACAGCGGAACCAGTTCGCCTTCGGTCCGCGCACGGGCGACCAGCGCCGCGCGGGCGATACCGCCGGTGTGCGATTCCACCCGGGCCGCGAGGGCTTCCACGGTGGAGGCTTCGAACAGCGCGCGGACCGGCACCGTCGCGCCGAGCGCCGCGCCGATGCGGGCGACGACCCGGGTGGCGATGAGCGAGTTGCCGCCGAGGTCGAAGAAGTCGTCGTCGACGCCGACCCGGTCCACCCCGAGCACCTCGGCGAAGACCGCGGCCACGGCCTCCTGCACGGGCGTGACCGGTGCGCGGAAGGCCCGCGCCTGCACGGCGGGGGCGGGCAGCGCGCGGCGGTCCAGCTTGCCGTTCACGGTCAGCGGGATCCATTCGAGGCGCACCAGCGCCACCGGAACCATGTAGGCGGGCAGCTGTTCGGCCGCGCCGGCACGGATGATCTCCAGATCGGGTTCGAGATCGCCCTCGGCGACCACGTAGGCGACGATCCGCTGGTCACCCGGCTGATCCTCACGCACGATGACCGCGGCCTGGGCGATACCCGGCTGCGCGAGCACGGCGGCTTCGATCTCACCGAGCTCGATCCGGAAGCCACGCACCTTCACCTGGTCGTCGGCGCGGCCGAGGTATTCGAGTTCGCCGAAGCGGTTCCAGCGCGCGAGGTCACCCGAGCGGTACAGGCGCGTGCCGCCCTGGTTCGGGCCCGCGAGCGGGTTGGCGACGAAACGGGTGGCCGTCAGATCGGGGCGACCGAGGTAGCCGCGCGCCAACTGCGGTCCGGCGACGTACATCTCGCCCGCCACACCCACCGGCACCGGACGCAACCGGTTGTCGAGGACGTACACGCCGAGACCCGCGATGGCCCGGCCCACGACCGAACCGGCAGCGGCGGCAATGGTTTTCGCGTCGAGCGCACGGAACGACACGTGCACCGTGGTCTCGGTGATGCCGTACATGTTGACCAGCGTCGGCGCGCTGTCACCGTGGCGCGCGACCCAATCCGACAGGCGGCGCAGCTCGAGCGCCTCACCGCCGAACACCACGTAGCGCAGGGCGAGCGGTTCGAGGCCGGGTCCGGCGTTGCGGTCGGCCTCGGCCAGCTGGTAGAACGCCGACGGCGTCTGGTTGAGGACCGTCACCTGTTCCACGCGCAGCAGTTCCAGGAACTGTTCGGGCGAACGCGAGGTGTAGTAGTCGACGACGATCAGCGAACCGCCGAACAGCAACGGGCCCCACAGTTCCCACACCGAGAAGTCGAAGGCGTAGGAGTGGAACAGCGTCCACACATCGCGCGGACCGAAGCCGAAGTCGCGATCGGTGTTGGCGAACAGGCGCACCACATTGCGGTGCGCGACCGCGACGCCCTTGGGGCGGCCGGTCGAGCCGGAGGTGTAGATGACGTAGGCGACATTGTCCGGCGAGAGCGGGGCCAGCCGGTCGGCGTCGGTGATCGGGGCGTCGTCGGCGTCTTCGATATTGCCGGTTTCCACGGCGAATCCGTCGAGCACCACCGAGGGCAGGTGGTCGGGCACCCGCACCTGGACGGTGGAATCGAGGACGACGCTGGTGGGGCGCGAGTCCTCGAGCACGTAGGCGATGCGCTCGGCCGGATAGGTCGGGTCGACCGGCACATAGCCCGCGCCGGTCTTGACCACGGCGAGCAGCGCGACGACCAGGTCCAGCGATCGCGGCAGGATCACCGCGACCAGCGATTCCGGGCGCGCGCCGTCGTCGATCAGCCTGCGCGCCAGCACATTCGCGCGGCGATCGAGTTCACCGTAGGTCAGCGATTCCATGCCGAACTTGGCGGCGATGCGGTCGGGGTAGGCGGCGGCCGCGGCGTCGAACAGGTCGACCAGGGTCGTGTGCTTGTTACCGAACAGGCCGCGCCGGTAACCGGCGGGGGTGCTGGCGTCGTGGATCACCGGCAGACCGATGGCGTCGACGCCGGAGGACACCCAGCGCTGGGCGACATCGCGCTGTTCGGCCTCGCCGAGCAGGTCGATATCGCCGACGATCACGTCGGGGTTCTCGGCGACGCTGCGCAGGATGCGGACCAGCCGATCGCCGAAGGCGGCGACGGTTTCGGCGTCGAACAGATCGGTGGCGTAGTTCCACGACAGCGCCAGCGTTCCGTCGGCGGCTTCGCCCACGGTGAGCTGAACATCGAATTTCGCTGTGCCGGGGTCGAAGTCGATGACATCGAGATCGAGATCGGGCAGTGCGATGGTGCCGGTGTCGGCGGCGGTGGCCGCTTCGAAGGTGAGCGCCACCTGGAACAGCGGATGGTGCGCCTGCGAACGGGTGGGACTGAGCACGTCGACGAGTCGCTCGAACGGCACTTCGGCATTGGCGAAGGCGGACAGGTCGACCTTGCGGATCTGATCGAGCAGGTCGCCGAAGCTCGCGCCCGCGTCGACTTCGCTGCGCAGCACCAGGGTGTTGACGAACATGCCGACCAGGTCGTCGAGCATGCGCTCGCCGCGACCGGCGATGGGCGTGCCGATGGCGATGTCGGTGCTGTTGGACAGGCGCGCGGCCCAGGTGGCCAGTGCCGCGTGCATCACCATGAACAGGGTGACGCCGCGGGCGCGCGCGATCTCGGTCAGCGCGTGGTGCAGTTGCGCGTCCACCGAGAAGCGGTGCAGGTCACCGGCATTGGTGGCGACCTCGGGGCGTGGCCGGTCGGCGGGCAGCTCGAGCTGGTCGGGGAGATCACGCAACTGCTCGGTCCAGTAGGCGAGCTGGCTCGCGGCGACCGACTCCGGATCGGACTCCTCGCCGAGGACCTCACGCTGCCACAGGGTGTAGTCGGCGTACTGGACCTCCAGCGGCGCCCAGGCGGGGATCTCGCCCCGGGCGTGCTCGCTGTAGGCGATCACGACATCGCGCAGCAGCGGCCGCAACGAGAAACCGTCACCGCTGATGTGGTGCATGACCAACACGACCACGTGGCTGCGGTCGTCGACCCGCAGCAGGCTCGCGCGGAACGGGATCTCGCGGGTCACGTCGAAGTGCACGCTCGCCAGTTCGATCACCCGGGCCACGACCTCGCCCGCGGCGACCGAATGGACGGTCAGCCCCGAGAGGACCTCGTCGGCGGGCAGGATCTGCTGGTATCCGGCGCCTTCTTCCACCGCGCCCGCGGTGGAATCGGCTGCCGGGTAGAAGGTGCGCAGCGACTCGTGCCGGACCACCACATCGGCGATGGCCGCCTCGAGCGCGGCGACGTCGAGGTCGCCGGTGAGGCGGATCGCGACGGGGATGTTGTTGACCGCGGTGCGGTTGTCGAAGCGGTTGAGGAACCACATCCGCTGCTGTGCCTGCGACAGCGGCACCCGCTCGGGGCGCGGGCGCGCGGCCAACGGAACGCGGCTGCCGCGACCGGTGTGCGTTTCGACGCGAGCCGCCAGCGCGGCCACCGTCGACGCCTCGAACAGCGCGCGCAGCGGCACCTGGATATCGAGGGCCTCGGACAACCGGGCCGCGACCCTGGTGGCGACCAGCGAGTTGCCGCCCAGTTCGAAGAAGTCGTCGTCGAGACCGACCTGACCGGCGCCGAGCACCTCGGCGAAGGTGGCGGCGACGATCTGCTGCACCGGGGTGACCGGCGCCTGGAAGGTGCGCGCGGCGAACACCGGCGAGGGCAGCGCCTTGCGATCGAGCTTGCCGGAAGCGTTGAGCGGGAACGCGTTCAGCACCATGTACGCGGCGGGCACCATGTACACGGGCAGCTCGGCGCCGAGGGCGTGCTTGATCGCGTCGGTGTCGACGGTGGCGCCCGCCTGCGGAATGACGTAGGCCACCAGCTGATCGCCGGTGTGCTCGTCGGCGCGGACCACGACCACCGACTGGGCGATCTCGGGTAGCGCCGTGAGCGCGGACTCGATCTCGCCGAGCTCGATCCGCAGACCACGCAGCTTCACCTGGAAGTCGGTGCGGCCCAGGTACTCCAGCTCACCGTCCGCGGTCCAGGTGACGAGGTCGCCGGTGCGGTACATGCGCTCGCCGCCATCGACGGCGTAGGGGTCGGCGACGAAGCGGTCCATCGTCAGATCGGCCCGGCCGACATATCCGTGGGCCAGCTGCACGCCCGCGAGGTAGAGCTCACCCGCGACACCGACCGGAACCGGTCGCAGCCGCGAATCCAGCACGTACAGACGGGTATTGAACACCGGGGCACCGATCGGCACCGTCTCGGTGTCGGCGTCGGTGACCTCGTGATAGGTCACGTCGACCGCGGCTTCGGTGGGTCCGTAGAGGTTGTGCAGCGCGGCGCCGGTCAATGCGCGCAGACGCTGCGCGGTCGGCGCGGGCAGTCCTTCGCCGGACGCGAAGACATTGCGCAGCGAGACACACTCGGCGGCCAGCGGTTCGGTGACGAACACGGCCATCATCGACGGCACGAAGTGCACCGTGGTGATGTGTTCGGCCGTGATCAGGCGGGCCAGGTAGGCCGGGTCGCGATGCCCGTCCGGCTTGGCGATCACCAGGCGCGCACCGACCTGCAAGGGCCAGAAGAACTCCCACACCGACACGTCGAAGGTGGCCGGGGTCTTCTGCAGCACCACGTCGTCGGCGGCCAGACCGTACGCGGCGTGCATCCACACCAGGCGGTTGATGATCGCGGCGTGGCTCACCGCGACGCCCTTGGGGCGACCGGTCGAGCCCGAGGTGAAGATGACGTAGGCGGTGTTGTCCGAGCGCAGCGGGCGGTGCCGGTCGGCGTCGGTGACCGGTTCGGCGCTGTGGCCGGACAGGTCGAGCTGGTCGATGCGCACCTCGCGACCAGCGGCCGCGGGCAGACTCTCGCCGGAGGTGAGCACGCAGACCGGTGTCGCGGTCTCGAGGATGTGCTCGATGCGCTCGGCCGGGTGATCGGGGTCGAGCGGCACGTACGCGCCACCGGCGGCGGACACGGCGTACATACCGACCAGCAGGTCGATCGAGCGCCGCATGCCCAGTGCCACATACGATTCCGGGCCGACGCCGGCGTCCTTGAGCCAGCGCGCCAGCTGACGGACTCGCACCGCGAACTCGGCGTAGGACAGACTCGTCCCCTCGAACGTGAGCGCGACCGCGTCGGGAGTCCGCGCGACCTGCGCCTCGAACAGCGCGTGCAGCGTGGCCGGTTCGTCGTCGCTGGGCGTGCTCAGCGCGGCGTCGACGGCGAATTCGGTGTCGTTCCAGTGATCGAGCACCAGGGCGCGCTCGGCGGAGTCGAGCAGTTCGATATCGCCGACGGGGGCCGAGGGATCGGCCACGACGGCGGCGAGCACGCGCAACAGGCGGGCACCGAAGTTCGCCGCGAATCCCGCATCGAAAAGGTCTGTCGCGTAGACGAGTTCGGCATCCATGTGGCTGTCGTCGTCGGCGGGGACCTCGCTGAGCGCGAGCTGCAGATCGAACTTGGCCATGTGCTGGTCGATGCCGAGCTCGGAGACCGTGAGGCCCGGCAGTTCCAGGGTGGTGCGGCCCAGGTTCTGGAAGGAGAGCATCACCTGGAACAGCGGGTGGCGCGACTGCGAGCGCGCCGGGTTGAGCACCTCGACGAGCCGCTCGAACGGCACGTCGGCGTGCGCGAAGGCAGCCAGATCGTGCTCGCGGACCTGACCGAGCAACTCGGCGAAGGTGGCGCCCGGCTCGACCTGCGCACGCAACACCAGGGTGTTGACGAACATGCCGACCAGGTCGTCGAGCGCCTGCTGACCACGGCCTGCGACCGGGGTGCCGATGGCGATATCGGCGGTGCCGGACAGGCGCGCGAGCAGGACGGCGAAAGCGCTGTGCACCACCATGAACAGCGTGGTGCGGTGCTCGTGGGCGACCCGGTTGAGGGCCTCGACGAGCTCGCCCGGCACCTCGAAGCGGTGGGTGCCCGCCTGGTAGCTGGCCTGGGCGGGCCGCGCCCGGTGGGCGAGGCGGAGTTCGTCGGGCAGGTCGGCGAGCGCGCCGCGCCAGTGCTCGAGCTGCTCGGAGATCAGCGAGGTGGGATCGGTTTCGTCGCCGAGGATCTCGCGCTGCCACAGCGCGTAGTCGACGTACTGGATGTCGAGGGGCGGCCAGCCGGGTTCGGTGTTCGCGGTGCGGGCCACGTAGGCGGTCATCAGGTCGCGCACCAGCGGACGCAGCGAGAAACCGTCGGCGGCGATGTGGTGGACCACCATCACCAGCACGTGTTCGCGCTCGCCGAGTTCGTAGACCCGCAGGCGCACGGGTGCGTTCGCGGTGACATCGAAACCGCGGCGGGCGAACTCGTAGAGCGAGGTCGCCAGGTCGGTTTCGCCGGGGCGAGAGGCGGTAGCGGAGCGTGACCACGTAGGGCCCTCGGACGCCCCGAAATCGGATACGGCCTCGATCAGCTCCACTTCGGGGATGGAACCCGCCGCGGCGAGGACCTTTTGGTACGCGCTGCCGTCGGCCATCGTCGCGCGGCCGGATTCCGGGGCGACGTACACGGGGTAGACCGTGCGCAGTGTCTCGTGGCGGGCGACCACGTCGGCGACCGCGCCGCGCAGCGCGGGCAGGTCGAGCAGACCCTGCAGGCGGACCGCGACCGGGATGTTGTAGGTGCCGGTGTCGGCGACGTCGAAGCGGTTCAGGAACCACATGCGCTGCTGCGCGAGCGACAGCGGCGGGTGCTCGGGGCGCTGACGGGTGGTGAGCTCGGCACGCAGACCGGTGCCCGCGTGCGATTCCACCCGGGCGGCCAACGCACCGACGGTGGGCGCCTCGAACAGGGTTCGCACGCCGACCTCGGCATCGAGCGCGGCGCTCAGGCGCGCCGCGACCTGGGTGGCGACGAGCGAGTTGCCGCCGAGGGCGAAGAAGTCGTCGTCCACGCCGACGCGTTCGGCGCCGAGCAGGTCGGCGAAGATCTCGGCGACGATCTCCTCGATCGGGGTCGAGGGCGCACGGAACACCTTCGCCTCGAACACGGGCGCGGGCAACGCCTTACGGTCGAGCTTGCCGGAGGCGTTGAGCGGGAAGGCATCCAGCACGACCAGGGCCGAGGGCACCATGTAGGTGGGCAGTTCGGCGGTGATGCCCGCCTTCACCGCGGACACGTCCAGCGCCGTCCCCGCCTCCGGCACCAGGTAACCCACGAGTTGATCACCGGCGTGCGAATCGGAGCGCACGACGACGACCGACTGCGCGACACCCGGCTGCGCCAGCAGCGTCGCCTCGATCTCACCGAGTTCGATACGCAGGCCGCGCAGCTTCACCTGGAAGTCGGTGCGGCCCAGGTAGTTCAATTCGCCGTAGGTCAGCCCGTTCTCGCCGGACACACCGGTCCAGGTGACGAGGTCGCCGGTGCGGTACATGCGCGAGCCCGCCGCGCCGTACGGATTGGCCACGAAGCGGTCAGCGGTGAGGTCGGCCCGGTTGAGATAGCCCACGGCCAGCTGATCGCCCGCGAGATAGAGCTCTCCCGCGACACCGGGAGCCACGGGGCGCAGACGCGCGTCCAGCACGAACACCCTGGTGTTCCACACCGGGCGCCCGATCGGCACCGACTCCACGTCGGCGTCGACGACCTCGTGATAGGTGACGTCGACCGCGGCCTCGGTGGGACCGTACAGGTTGTGCAGACGGGCGCCGGTGAGCTCGCGCAGGCGCTGCGCGGTGGGCGCGGGCAGCGCCTCACCGGAGGCGAACACCTGACGCAGGCGCACCGCATGCCCGTTGCCGTTGGTACCCAGCGTCGAGACGAACACCGACAGCATCGAGGGCACGAAGTGCGCGGTGGTGATGCCGCGTTCGGCGATGATCTGGGCCAGGTACACCGGGTCGCGGTGACCGTCGGGCTTGGCGACGACCAGCCGGGCACCGGTCTGCAAGGGCCAGAAGAACTCCCACACCGACACGTCGAAGGTGGCCGGTGTCTTCTGCAGGACCGCGTCGGCGGCGTCGATCGGGTACTCGTGCTGCATCCACAGCAGACGGTTGACGATCGCCGCGTGATCGACCGCGACGCCCTTGGGACGACCGGTCGAGCCGGACGTGAAGATCACGTAGGCGGTGTTGGTGGCCCGAATCGGTTGCACGCGTTCGGCATCGGTGATCGGCGCGCCGCTGAAATCGGCGGGCGAGAAGATGTTCTCGACCGCGTGCACGGTGACGCCGTCGGCCTCGAACGCGTCACGTCGGCTGGTGAGCACCAGTCGCGGCTTCGCGGTCTCGATGATGTGGCCGATGCGGTCGGCGGGCTGATCCGGGTCGAGCGGCACGTAGGCCGCGCCGGTCTGCAGCACCGCGTACATCGCCACGACCAACTCGGTGGAGCGCCGAATCGCCAGTGCCACATGGTCACCGGGGCCGACACCGTCGCCGATCAAGCGGCGGGCGATGCGGTTGGCCCGCTCCTGCAGCTCACGGTAGGACAGTTCTTCCTGCTCGAAGACCAGGGCGAGCGCGTCCGGGGTCCGCTCCACCTGCGCGTCGAACAGCGACATCAGGGTCGCGTGCGGCACCGCGCGCGCGGTGTCGTTCCAGTCGACGAGGACCTGCGCGTGCTCCTCGGGCGTGAGCAGATCGATATCGCCGACGCAGACCTCGGGGTCGGCGACGACCGCGGCGAAGATGTTGTCGAGCCTGCGAGCGAACGCGGCGACCGTCGATTCGTCGAAGAGATCGAGCGCGTACGAGAACTCGGCCGCCATGCCGCCGACGTCACCGTCGGTGTCCTGGACCTCGGTGAGTGAGAGCTGCAGGTCGAACTTGGCCAGCTGCGGGTCGTAGTCGATACCGCTCACCGCGAGGCCGGGCAGCTGCAGTGAGGCCTGCTTGTTGTTCTGGAACGACAGCATCACCTGGAACAGTGGGTGACGGGCCTGCGAACGGGCCGGGTTGAGCACCTCGACCAAGCGCTCGAACGGCACATCGGCGTGCGCGAAGGCCTGCAGGTCGGTCTCGCGGGCCTGGGCGAGCAGGGTGGCGAACGAAGTGGCGCCCTCGACCCGCGAGCGCAGCACCAGGGTGTTGACGAACATGCCGACCAGATCGTCGAGCGCCTGGTCACCACGGCCGGCGACCGGGGTACCGATCGCGATGTCGTCGCTGCCGCTGGCCCGGGCCAGCAGCACCGCGAGCGCGCTGTGCATGACCATGAACAGCGAGGCGTTGTAGCGGCGGCCCAATTCGACCAGGGCGCGCTGGGTTTCGCTCGGGATGATGAAGCTGTACGTGCCGCCCCGGTAGGACGCGGCGGGCGGACGCGGGTGATCGGCAGGCAGGACCAGCTCGTCGGGCAGGTCGGCGAGTTCTTTCGTCCAGTAGGCGATCTCGGAGGAGATCAACGACTGCGGGTCGTCCTCGGAGCCGAGGACCTCACGCTGCCAGAGCGAGTAATCGGCGTACTGGACCGGCAATTCGGCCCAGGTCGGCGCCTCCCACGAGGTGCGAGCCGCGTACGCCACGATCACATCGCGCGAGAGCGGTGCCATCGACCAACCGTCGGCGGAGATGTGGTGCACCACCATGCCGAGCACGTACTCGGATTCCGAGACCTCGAAGAGCCGCGCGTGCAGCGGCACTTCGCTGGTCACGTCGAACGCCATCGACGCCAGGTCGATCAGATGATCGATGAGGTTGTCCTCGGTCACCCGGTAGGGCGTGAGGTCGGGCACGATCTGCGCGGCGTCGAGGACCACCTGCACGGGGCCGGTGCCGGAGTCGGGGAACACGGTACGCAGGGACTCGTGCCGGTCGATCACGTCGATGACCGCCACCTGCAGGGCGGCCACGTCGAGGTCGCCGGAGAGCCGGATCGCGACGGGGATGTTGTTGACCGCCGACGCGGTATCGAAGCGGTTGAGGAACCACATGCGCTGCTGCGCGAGCGAGAGCGGCACCCGGTCGGGGCGCTCGCGGGCGACCAGCGCCTTGCGCGCGCCGTCACCGGCCTGGGACTCCACGCGGGCGGCCAGCGCCGCCACCGTGGGGGCCTCGAACAGCATGCGAACCGGGACGCGGGTGTCGAGGGCGATGCCGATGCGGGAGGCGACCTGGGTGGCGATCAGCGAGTTGCCGCCCAGTTCGAAGAAGTCGTCCTCGACACCGACCCGGCCCAGCTCGAGCACATCGGCGAAGACCTGCGCGACGATCTGCTCGATCGGGGTGGTCGGCGCCCGGAACTCGCGCACCTCGAACACCGGCGCGGGCAGCGCGCGACGGTCGAGCTTGCCGTTGACGGTCAGCGGGATCGCGGCGAGCACCATGATCGAGGAGGGCACCATGTACGCGGGCAGGCGCTGCCCGACATGGTCGGTCAACTCGGCGATATCGATCGAACCGCCCGGCACCGCGACGACATAGGACACCAGCGAGGTGCTGCCGCCCTTGTTCTTGTGGCCGATGCTGACCGCGAAGTCGACGGTGTCGTGCGAGGCCAGCGCGGAGTCGATCTCGCCGAGTTCGATCCGGAAACCGCGGACCTTCACCTGGAAGTCGGAGCGGCCGACGTACTCCACATTGCGATCAGCGGTCCAGCGCACCACGTCGCCGGTGCGGTACATCCGCGCACCGGGGGCGTACGGATTGGCGACGAACCGGTCGGCGGTCAGCGAAGCGCGCGCGTGGTAGCCGCGTGCCATGCCGGCACCGCCGATGTAGAGCTCACCCGCGACACCCACCGGCACGGGGCGCAGCCGGTCGTCCAGGATCAGGGTGTGCACGCCGCGGATGGGGCCGCCGATGACGACCCGCTCCCCCGGGATCAGCCCTTCGCTGAGGTTGGACGCGATGGTGGTCTCGGTGGGGCCGTAGACATTGCCCAGCATGCGGCGCGAGCCGTCGGGCAGGCGCACCGCCCACTTGGCGACCAGTTCCGGCGGCACCGCTTCGCCACCGGCGGCGAGCACCCGCAGGTGATCGAGGCCGCGGGCATCGAAGGTGGCCAGCGCGGCCGGGGTCACGAACGCGTGGGTGACCTGTTCGGTGATGAGGATGTCGCGCAGTTCCTCGCCGCCGTACACGCCCGGCGGGACGACGACGAGCGTGCCGCCGCGACCGATCGCGAGCAGCATTTCCAGCACCGACGCGTCGAACGAGGGCGAGGCGAAATGCAGTGCGCGCGTGCTGGAGTCGAGAGAGTAGAGGTCGATCTGCTCGGCACAGAAGTTCGCGACGGAGGCATGGGTGACCACGACGCCCTTGGGCACACCGGTGGAACCGGAGGTGTAGATCAAGTACGCGGGCTGGGCGGGATCGGTCTGGCGCAGAAGTTCGCCCGGGGCCAGCGGGGCAGCGGAGATGCCGGTGAGGTCGATGTCGTCGACCACCACCCAGCTCACCGCGTCGGGCAGCTCATCGGCTTCGCCGGTGACCGTGATACCCACGGACACACCGGCATCGGCGATCATGTGGGCGATGCGGTCGGCGGGATAGTTCGGGTCGACGGGCACGAACGCGGCACCGGTCTTGGCGACCGACCACACCGCGAGCACCGACTCCAGCGAACGCGGCACGGCGACGGCGACGAAGTCCTCCGCCCCGAGGCCCTGCTGGATCAGCAAGCGCGCCAACTGGTTCGAGCGACGATCGAGTTCGCCGTAGGAGACCGAGGTGCCCTCGAACACCACGGCGGTCGCCTCGGGGTCGCGCACGGCCTGGGCGATCAGCTGTGGCAGGGTGCGCGCCACCGCGGCGGGTGCGCCGAAACGGGCGACCAGGTCGGCGCGTTCGGCGGCGTCGAGCACGTCGATCGCGCCGACGGTGACCGCCGGGTCGGCCAGGATCGCGTCGAGCACGCGGCGCCAGCGCAGCAGCAGCTCTTCGACGGTCGACTGATCGAACAGGTCGATGGCATAGGTGAGCACGCCGGTCATGCCCGAGAGCGAGCCGGTGCCGGTGTGTTCCTCGGTGAGGGTCCACTGCAGGTCGAACTTGGCCATGTCGACCTCGACCTCGTCGGCCGTGACCGTGAGATCGGGCAGCTCCAGGGTGCCGTGCGACATCTCCTGGAACGACAGCACCACCTGGAACAGCGGATGGCGCGCCTGCGAACGCGACGGGTTGAGCACGTCGACGAGCCGCTCGAACGGCACATCCGCGTTGGCGAACGCGCTGAGATCGGTTTCGCGGGTGCGGGTGAGGAATTCGGTGAACGGCTGGGTGGGATCGACGTCGGAACGCAGCACCAGGGTGTTGACGAACATGCCGATCAGGTCATCGAGGGCCTGCTCGCCACGACCGGCGATGGGGGTGCCGACGGCGATGTCGGTGGTGCCGGACAGACGCGCGAGCAGCACCGCGAGGGAGGCGTGCACCACCATGAACAGGGTGACGCCGTTGGCCCGGGCCACGGCGGCGAGCTGTTCGTGGGTATCGGCATCGATCTCGAACCCGACGCGCGCGCCGCGGAAGCTCTGCTGCTGCGGGCGCGGGCGGTCGCTGGGCAGATCGAGCTGGTCGGGCAGGCCCTCGAGGGCGCTGCGCCAGTAGTCGAGCTGACGCGCCGCCATCGAGGTCGGATCGGCTTCGGCGCCGAGCAATTCGTGCTGCCACAGCGTGTAATCGCGGTACTGGACCGGCAGCGGCACCCAGGCCGGGGCCTGGCCCGCGGCGCGAGCCAGGTAGGCGGTGGCGACATCGCGCGCCAGCGGGCCGAAGGAGAAGCCGTCGGCCGCGATGTGGTGCACCACGAAGGCGACCGCGTATTCCGGTGCGCCCGCGCCGTTGGACTCGGCCGATGCGCCGACCACCTTGAAGATCTGCACGCGGATCGGCAGTTCCAGCGTGACGTCGAAACCGGTGGAGGCGAAGTCGATCAGTTCCTCGCGCAGGCGCGACTGGTCGATCGGAGTCACCGCGATGCCGAGGTCGAATTCGTCGGCGCCGAGTACCCGCTGATAGCCGCCGTCGGCATCGGGGAAGATCGTGCGCAGCGATTCCTGGCGCACCACAACATCATTGAGCGCCGCGATCAGGGCGTCGACATCGACGCGACCCTTCATCTGCACCACGAAGGGCAGGTTGTAGGTGGGCGCGGTGGGGTCGAACTGGTTGATGAACCACATCCGCTGCTGGGCCAGCGACAGCGGCACCTGTTCCGGATGCGGCTGCGCGACCAGCGGCGGTCGCGCGGCGGAAACGTCGGCGGGCGTGACGGATTCGACCCGCGCGGCGAGTCCGGCCACGGTCGGGGTCTCGAACAGCGCGCGCACACCGAGCTGGATACCGAAGGCCGCGCCGATCCGGGCGACGACCTGGGTGGCGACCAGGGAGTTGCCGCCGAGTTCGAAGAAGTTGTCGTCGGCGCCGACCCGTTCCTGGCTCAGCACGTCGCCGAAGATGCCGGCCACGATCTGCTCGGCCGGGGTGCGCGGTGCGCGGAAATCGCCCGCGGCAGCGGTGAAGACGGGTTCGGGCAGCGCCTTGCGGTCCAGCTTGCCCGAGGTGTTGAGCGGGAACGCGTCGAGCACCATGATCGACGCGGGCACCATGTAGGCGGGCAGCTTCTCGGACACGAAACGGGTGAGTGTCGCCGGATCGGCGGACTGGCCGGGCGCGGGCACGACGTAGGCCACGAGCTGCTGACCGGTCGCGGTGTCGACCACGAGCACCGCGGCCTGGCTGACGGTCGGGTGCGCGAGCAGGTCGGTCTCGATCTCGCCGAGCTCGATGCGCTGACCACGGAACTTCACCTGGAAGTCGGTGCGGCCGATGTACTCCAGCACGCCCTCGGCGTTCCAGCGCACCAGGTCACCGGTGCGATACATCCGCTCACCAGGGGCGCCGACCGGGTTGGCGACGAAGCGATCCGAGGTCAGATCGGGGCGGCCTCGGTAGCAGCGGGCCAGCTGCCGACCGGCCAGATACAGTTCACCCGGTGCGCCGATCGCGGCCGGACGCAACCGCGAATCCAGTACGTAGACTTCGACATTCCACTCGGGGATACCGATCGGCACCTGCGTGGTGTCGGCTTCGGTGGCCTCCCAGTAGGTGACCGAGACCGCGGCCTCGGTCGGGCCGTACAGGTTGTGCAGGCCGGCGTCGGAGATCGCGCGCAGACCAGCGGCGGTTTCCGGGGGCAGCGCTTCACCGATGACGAAAACCGCGCGCAGCGAGGCACATTGGGCCCGGGTGGCATGGGAGACGAAGACCGTGAGCATCGACGGAACGAAGTCGGTCACGGTCACGCCGTGACGTTCGATCATGTCGGCGACATAGAGCGGGTCGCGGTGGCCGTCGGGGCTCGCGACGACCAGCTTCGCGCCGACCATCAGCGGGAGGAAGTAGCCCCACAGCGACACGTCGAAGGTGGTGGCGGTCTTCTGCAGGTACACGTCGGCGGCGGTCAACCGGTACTCGTCGAGCATCCACAGCTCTTGGTTGACGATCGCGTGGTGGGTCACCGCGACGCCCTTGGGGCGACCGGTGGAACCCGAGGTGTAGATGACGTAGGCCGTGTTGTCCGGGCGCAGCGGGGACAGGCGGTCTGCATCGGTGAGAGGTGTGGCGTCGAAACCGGTCGTGTCGAGTCGATCGATCTCGACGCGGGCGACGGTGTCGGGCAGATCGAGGTCGTCGCCGGTGGTGGTCAGGACACAGACCGGTGCCGCGGACTCGAGGATGTAGGCGGTGCGGTCGGCCGGATGATCCGGGTCGATCGGCACGTACGCGCCACCGGCCCGCAACACGGCGTGCATGCCGACGACGAGGTCGAGCGAGCGGCGCATACCCAGTGCGACGAGCGATTCCGGGCCCACACCGTCGGCGATGAGGAAGCGGGCCAGGCGGTTGACCTTCGCACCGAACTCCGCGTAGGTGAGGGTCTGGCCCTCGAAATCGAGGGCGATGCTGTCCGGGGTCAGCGGGATCTGCGCGTCGAGCAGCGCGGGCAGGGTGGTCGCGGGGACCTCGTGTGCCGCGTCGTTCCACTCGGTGAGCGAGCGTTGCAGCTCCGCCGTGCCGGTGACCGGCAGACTCCACACCGGCAGGTCGGCGTCGGCGGCCAGGAACCGGTCGAAGAACTCCAGGAACCGCCCGTGATGGGTCCGCGCGTCGGCGGCCGAGTACAGGTTCGGGTTGGTCTCGAAGTCGATGTGGGAGCGGGTGCCACCGTGCGACTGATAGAAGTTGACGCCCAGATCCTCGATGCTGCCCGTGGACAGCACGTTGAGCGTGCCCTCCATGTCACCGAAGCTCAGGTGGTTGTCGAACAGCATGATGTTGACCCACGGACCGAAGAACTCCGTGGAGACCATGCCATCGCCCGCCGAATCACGGCGGATGTCCTCGTGCCGGTAACGCTGGTGACGCAGGGCGCCGGAGACCTCGGTGGTCACCGAACGCAGCAGCTGCGCGACCGTGGTGTCGTGATCGACGCGCAGGCGCAGCGGGACGATGTTCGAGGTCGCGCCGCCCGAGCGGCGCATCACCGCGGTGGTTCGGGCGGTCACCGGCAGACTGAGGATGACATCGGAGGTGCCGGTGATCTGGGCCAGATACGCCGCGAAACCCGCGATCAGCAGCGGTGCCGCGGTGCTGTCGTGGCGGGCGATCGCCGCGGTGAGCAGCTCGTCCTGGGCCGGGCTCAGCGCCGCGCTGGTGACGTCGTTGACCGGCGAGGGCGGGGCCGAGCGGCCGGTGAGGCTGCTGCCTTCCTCCAGACCCGCCACGCGCTGGGCCCAGTGCTCTTTGTCGGAGCGGAAACGAGAGCTGTCGCGGTAGACGAGCTCGGACTCGTAGAGCGCGCGCAGATCGGTGGCTTTGTTCGGCGAGATCGGTTCGCCGGTCACCGCCGCGGTGTAGTACTCGGCGGTGCGATTGACGAAGTTGTTGGCGCCGAAACCGTCGAGCACGATGTGGTGGACGCGGGCATACCAGTACCAGCGCTCATCGCTGAGCTGGATCGCGGCGGCCTGGACGAGGCGGTCGGCGACGATGTCGAGCGGGCGGCTGTACTCCGCGCGCATCCACGCGGCGGCGGCCGCTTCGGGGTCGGCCTCGCCACGCAGATCGACATGGATCAGCGTCGCGTCCTGAGTGGGATCGACGGTCTGCATCGGCTCACCGTCGACCTCGACGATGCGCAGCCAGCCCGATTCGAGGTCGGTGGCCGCGTCGGCGCTCGCGCGCTCGAGCACGGCGACATCGAGGCGTCCACGCAGGTCGACGTACTGGGCGATATTGATCGGCACCAGCGGGTCGACATGCTGCGCGTACCAGATACCCAGCTGTGCGGGCGAGAGCGGGAAGTACTCCGAGGAGCCTCCACGTCCGTCACCAGTTTCGCCGTTTCCGCCGAAATCCAGCCGGTCCAACCCAAACCTCGCTTCCGGAACACCCGGTCAGGCGCTCCCCGACGACACCGGAACGCGAGCGCCCACCTGAATAAGCGTGGCGCCCGCGTCTCGGGTTCAGTTCTCGAATCAATCAGGCAAAAATGTCCATTGGCACTATCTGTCGCCCAGGCGGGTCTCGTTACACAGCCGAGACCATGCACCTGACCGCCCGGCCGCCCGCGCCGGTCTACTCGTCGCAAACCATCGCACCAATCTACCGGTGCGCTCGCCTCGCAACCAACCACCTCCATAGCCGTAGCACATCGACGCAGGTACGGCCCCCGATGCCCGTCGAATGGCGCTTGTCCGCGTTCTCACATCCCCCACCGGACGACCCGCGCACCACGGCAACTGAGTGATGGATCACACCGATCGGTCTGCTGTGCCGGAGCAGGCGTCAGCGGGTCCTCGCCGGGTCGTAGAGGTGCGACTGGGCACAGTCGATGGACGTGGCCAGCGCGCGGCCGACCAGGATCACCGCGGCTTGACGCAAACCGGCCGCCGCCACCTGGTCGGCGATGTCGGACAGGGTGCCACGCAGGACGAGTTGTTCGGGCTGGCTGGCGCGATAGACGACAGCGACCGGACAGTCGGCGCCGTACTCGGCGACCAGCTCGTGCGCCAGCACCGCGATCCGGGTGATCGCGAGATGCAGGACCAGCGTCGCGCCGGTGGCGGCGAAGTTCGCCAGTGCCTCACCCTGCGGCATCGCGGTGGAGCGGGCCTGGGTGCGGGTGAGAACCACCGACTGGACCACCTCGGGAACCGTCAGTTCGGTGCCGAGGACGGCGGCCGCGGCCGCGTAGGCCGGGACGCCCGGGGTGATGTCCCACGCCACCCGGTGGGCGTCGAGCCTGCGGGTCTGCTCGGTGAGAGCCGAATAGAGGGAGGGATCGCCCGAGCACAGCCGGGCCACCTCCTTGCCCGCCGCCGTCGCGCGCACGAGGTGGTCGGTGATCTGGTCCAGGTCCAGGTGCTGTGTGTCGATCAGTTCGGTGTCGGGCGCGCAGTGGGCGAGGACCTCCGGGTCGAGATAGGTGCCCGCGTACAGACAGACCTGGCTGCCGCGCAAAAGGTTGACCGCTCGCACCGTGAGCAGGTCGGCAGCGCCGGGGCCCGCCCCGATGAAATGCACAGTCATGCACAGGAGTGTAAGGACGGCGTCGTTGCGTGATTTCGCGCCTGCCGCTTGTCCGACGACCGGAGCAACTCCGCGCCAGCGGTCCGCGCAGGCAGGGCTACGCCCGGTCGGGTCGGGTCGGGTCGGCATGTCGGTATCAGCCCGTCACAGCCCCGCCGCGTTCGCATCGAACGAGGCCCGGCTGGTTGTGGCCACAGCGGCGCGGCCAAGTAGGTTCTGTATCGGATGGCGGCGACGAGGAAGCGGGGGTCCGCGATGCGGATTTCGAGTAGGTCGGGTGGGCTGCGCGGTGCGAGGACTTGCGCGGTGGTGATCGCGGCCGCGACGCTGGCGGCCGGGTGCACGGGCGAGAAGGTGGTCGGTCAGGCCACCGCCACCGCGGACAGCTTCGCGCCGTCCTCGGACAACCGTGACCCCTCGCTCGGGATTCGTGGCATCGTCGTCACCGAGATCGCGCCGGGACAGCAGCACGTGCGCCCGAACCAACGGGTCGCCTACCCCTCGATTCCCCCGGTGGGCGGACCACACGATGCCCAGTGGGCGGCCTGCACCGGCGTCGTCTATCCGAAGGCCCTACGCACCGAGAACGCGGTCCACGCGCTCGAACACGGCGCGGTGTGGATCGCCTACGACCCCGCGAAGGTGAGCGCGAAGGATCAGGCGGCGCTGAGCGCCAGGGTCACCGACCGCCAATACACCCTGATGTCGCCCATTCCCGGCATGTCGCACCCGATCTCGCTGCAGTCGTGGGGCCACCAGCTCACCGTCGACTCCGCCACCGACGAACGCATCGACCAGTTCATCGTCGCACTGCGCGAAAACCCCTACACCACCCCGGAAGTCGGCGCGACCTGTTCGTCCCCGCTCTTCGACCGCGCCGATCCCCCGCCCTACGACCCGACCCCGCCGGGCCCGGACGCGGTCCCGATGTCGGGTATCCGGTAGCCGGACGGGAACGGAGGACGACCATGGAGTTGACCAAGGGTGCGAACACACCGATCCGCGCGAGCGAGGTGCGGGTGACGGTCACCGCCGCGACACCGGTGGATATCGCCGCATTGCTGCTCACCACTGCCGGGAAAGTGCGCTCCGACAGCGATTTCGTGTTCTACAACCAACCGGTCGCACCCGGTGTCGAGGTCGTCACGCCCGACGCGATTCGAGTCGCCTTCGGCTCGGTCCCCCTCGATATCGAAAAGATCGTTCTCACCACCAGTCTCGACGGGACCGGACCGACCGACTGGGGCCAGGCCGGACCGATCCGGATCGCGGTGACCGACGCGGTGACCGACGCACTGCTGGCTACTTTCAGCCCGACCGGACTCGGACCGGAGACCGCGCTGATCGCATGTGAGATCTACCGGCGTGATGGCGGGTGGAAGGTCCGCGCTGTCGGTCAGGGGTACGCGCAGGGTTTAGCGGGAATCGCAGGTGATTTCGGCATCACCGTCGACGATGAGCCGACCCCATCAGCCGCGCAACAACTTCCGACGCCACCTCCGGCGACCCCCGCCGATCCGCCGCAATTCGGGCGACCGACGGTCGACCTGTCCAAGGGCCACGTCACGCTGCGCAAGAACGAGACGGTATCGCTCACCAAGCAGGGCGCGCCGCCGCTCACGCGGGTGCGGATGGGGTTGGGCTGGGACCCTGCCACACACGGCAGCAGGGTCGACCTCGATGCCTCTGTCATCGCCTACGACGACCGGGCGAAGAAACTGACCAACGTGTGGTTCCTGCGACGGGAGGCCTTCGACGGCGCCATCACCCACTCCGGCGACAACCTGACCGGCGAGGGTGACGGCGACGACGAGGTCATCACCGTCGACCTCACCGCGCTGCCGCCGCAGGTCCACGCCCTGCTGTTCACGGTGAACTCCTTCGCGGGCCACAAGTTCGATCAGGTCGGCCGCGCGCATTGCCGTCTACTCGACGAACACACCGGCACCGAGTTGGTGCGTTTCGAACTGTCGAAGGGCGAACCGACCACGGGGGTGTTCCTGGCGATGCTCACCCGCGCCGCGCACGGATGGAACATGACGGCCCTCGGCGAATACTCGAAAGGCGCGACCGTGCGGAAAATGGTCGATCCGGGCAAACAGTTCGTGCTGTCGAGTCGCTAGTCAGCGAAGGTCTATCCGGTCATATCGAACTGCGCGATGATCTTGGTCGGCCGCACCCGGACCACGAGCTCACCGGCCACCCCATTGCGCTTACCGAACTCCTCCGCCTTGTCCGGCCCCATGTACCGGGCGGCAATGTCGGTAGCCGTCCGTACCAGCTCATCGAGGTCTTCGGACAGCGTGACCGTCCCCTGCACCTCGACCAGCCCATACGGCGGCTCCTCGAGATCGACGCACACCGCGACGCGAGGATCACGCGCGAAAGCCCGCCCCTTGGCCGAATTCTTGCCGGTATTGAAAACCAGCTCGTCACCTTCGACGATGAACCACACCGGCGTCACCAACGGACGCCCATCCGCCGCCGCGAACGCCACCTTGCCCGTTCGCGTTCCGTAGGAGAGAAATTCGAGCACCTTGGGATCCGACAGAGAGGCCATGCACTCAGGGTAAACGCAATGCCGGAGGTGACGGCGAAGGCGAAAGCGCATGTCTACGGTCAGATCGCACCGCTTTGTCTAGCCGTCGCGACGGCGGAGGTTCGGGACTTGACGCCCAGTTTGGCGTAGATGTGGACGAGGTGGGACTTCACTGTGGTCTCGCTGAGGAACAGTTGTTTGGCGATGTCGCGGTTGGACAGGCCCGCCGCGACCAGGCGCAGGACTTCTACTTCGCGGGGGCTGAGGGTGGTGTCGGCTCGGCGGACTCTGGTCATCAGGCGGGAGGCGACGGTTGGGGAGAGAACGCTTTCGCCCGCGGCGGCGGCGCGGACGGCGGCGAGGAGTTCGGTGGGTGGGGTGTCCTTGAGGAGGTAGCCGACGGCGCCTGCTTCGATGGCGCCGAGGATGTCGGCGTCGGTGTCGTAATTGGTGACGACGAGGACGTTCGGCGGGGTCGGGAGGGCGCGCAGGTCGGCGGTGGCGGAGGCGCCGGAGCGACCCTCGCCGAAACGCAGGTCCATGAGGACCAGGTCGACGGGGGTCGCGGCGCAAAAAGCCACTGCCGCATCGGCATCCGCGACATCGCCGACAACGGTGATATCGGCGGCGGCGTCGAGCAGCGCGCGAAGGCCGGCGCGGACGATGGCGTGGTCGTCGGCGAGGAGGAGGCGGATCACGAGGCGGCTCCGAGCGGGAAGGACACTGCCACGGCGGTATGGCCGGGTTCGGATTCGACGGTCATCGCACCACCCTGCTGCTCGACGCGACTGCGCATGGCGGCGAGGCCGAACGCGCCGGATCGGGGGTGGCGCAACATATCCGGGTCGATCCCGATCCCGTCGTCGACGATGTCCAGGTGTGCGTCGGTGTCGCCGTAGGTGAGGGTGACCCGCATGCGCTCAGCCCGCGCGTGCTGAACCACATTGGCCACCGCACTCTGCGCGATCCGCACCAGCGCTGCCTCGACCGGCATCGGCAGTCGTTCCGGTTCACCCTCGACGAGCAGTTGCGTGGTCAGGCTCGGCGACTGCGCGCGAAGGCAGATACGTTCCAGCGCTTCGGCGAGCGATTGGCCGTCCAGCGCGGCGGGCGACAATTCGTCGATGAGCCTTCGGGTCTCGGCCAGGTCTTCGGCGGCGGTCTCGCGCGCGAGCCGAATACGATCCAGCGCGGGATGATCCGGTGCGGCCTGCTCGGCGGCGTGTAGGAGCAGTTGGATGCTGCTCAGCCCCTGGGCGACGGTGTCGTGGATCTCCTTGGCCAGGCGTTCGCGCTCGGCGAGCTTGCCCGCTGTTCGTTCCTGTTCCGCGAGAATCGCTCTGGTGCCGATCAATTCGTCGATCAGCCGCTCGCGCTCGACCGCCTCACGATGCAGGGCCTGGTAGCCGAGCCCGATCCCGATCGCCACCAACGCGCCGAGCACCGGCCCCACCACCGCACCCGCGGACCAACCACGATGCGCCGCGAACCCGAGCACACCGATCGCCGTCGCCGAGACCACCGCGACCAGACCCCACGACCGTGGCAGCAAGTGCAGGTAGACGAAGAACAGCCCGAACGCGAGGTAGACCGCATCGGGGGTGAGCGCGAGCAAGACCAGCCACAACACGGTCAACGCCGCCAGCCACACCCACACCGCCCCGTCGGGAACCGTCCGCGAACGCGAGCGAGGAAACTCGGTCCCCGCGAAATAGACCAGCAGCCACACCACCGTCAGCGCGACCACCGCGATACCGTGACCGCCGCCGTCGGGCAGCAACGCACGCACCGCGACCACCACCGCCAGCACCGTCACCAGCACATGCAGGCCGAGGCGCAGCGTGGTAACCACCGGGGTCAGAGGGGACGGGTGCACGTCGACCAGCTTATGTGCGGCAATCACACGGGCATCCATCGAAAGATGTAAACGCCGCCAGACCTTGGATGGACGGCGTTTCGTGCGCCGGTGCGATGGCGTCGGCAGACGGGATCGACAGAGTGGAGTCATGTTCGTCGCACTCCGAGATCTGCGCGCCGCCCGTGGCCGCTTCCTGCTCATCACCACCGTCGTGCTGTTGGTGGCGGTGCTGGTGAGCTTCCTCAGCGGTCTCACCGCCGGGCTCGCGCACCAGAACATCTCCGCGGTCCAGGGCATCGACGCCGACCAGGTGGTCTTCGCCGAGACCGGTGCCGATCCGTCCTTCGACTCGTCGGTCCTCACCGAACAGCAGATCGCGCAGTGGACAGCGGCGGACGCTACCCCGATCGGTATTTCACGCACGAGGGCCGAGCACGCCGGCGCGAGCCCCACGCAGGTCGCGTTGTTCGGCGGCGACCCGTCGGCGTTCAGCAATCGTCCTGCTACCGCTCCCGGCGCCGTGGTGCTGAGCTCGGCGGCGGCTCGTGAGCTGTCGGCGGGTACCGGTGACGTCGTGCTGCTGGCGGCCCACGAGTTCACCGTCGCCGACGTCGCCGGTGACGAGTGGTACAGCCACACCCCTGTGATCTGGACGAGCATGCGGGACTGGCAGGCAGCCAGCCCGCGCGCCGGTGCCGCGACCGTGCTCGCGGTGACCGGCGATGTCCCCGGCGGCCTCGACGCCGAAGCCGGAACGCACGCGCTGCCCGCGAAAGATGCCGTCCAGGCGATCGGCTCCTACCAGGCCGAGAACAGCTCGCTCACGCTGATGACCGTGCTGCTGTTCGCCATCTCGGCGCTGGTGATCGGCGCCTTCTTCACGGTCTGGACCGTGCAGCGCCAACCCGACATCGCCACCTTGAAGGCGCTCGGCGCGACCACCGGCTCCCTGGTTCGCGATGCCCTCGCCCAAGCCGCGATCGTCCTGACCGCGGGGGTCACGGCGGGCCTCGCGATCACCGCCCTCGCCTCGCTGTTCCTGGGCGAGGCAATGCCTTTCGTGCTCAGCCCCGCGACGACCCTGGTCCCCGCGCTGGCCTTGATCGTCCTCGGCCTCGCCGGCGCCGCTGTCGCCCTGCGCTTCCTGTTCACCACCGACCCGCTGACCGCGCTCGGCGCTACCCGCTGACGAACCCATGACGGCCGTCGCCCGCACCGATTCCTCGGTCGCGCCGCCGATCCGGTACACCGCGCGACCAACCGAAGGACCCACCGTGGCAATCACTCTCACCGACGTCACCCTCACCTACCCCGACGGCGCCGACCGTCTCACCGCTCTGGACCGAGTGAACATGCACGTCCCCGGCGGCACCATCGCCGCGGTGACCGGCGCGTCCGGCTCAGGAAAGTCGAGCCTGCTCGCCGTCGCCGCGACCCTGATCCGGCCCGACTCGGGCACGGTTGTGCTCGAAACCGCATCGGCCACTGAGAATCTGGCCGGGCTGAGCCGACGAGCGGCCGCCACGGCTCGCCGGACCTCGATGGGCATCGTCTTCCAGCAACCGAATCTCATCCCGTCGCTCACCGCCGTCGAGCAGCTGGAAGTGACCGCCTACCTCGGTGGCCGGAGGCGGACATCACGTAGTGAAACCAGTTCCCGCGCAATGGAATTACTCGAAGCCGTAGGGCTGACCGAACATGCTCACAAACGTCCCGCCCAGCTCTCCGGCGGCCAACGCCAGCGCGTCAACATCGCCCGAGCCCTGATGAACGACCCCGCCCTGCTCGTGGTCGACGAACCCACCAGCGCGCTGGATTCCGAACGCGGCGCCGCGATCATCGCCCTGATCACCACCATCGCCCGCGAGCACCGCGCCGCCACCATCCTGGTCACCCATGACCCGACCCACCTGCACCGCATGGACGCGGTCTACCGCATGACCGACGGCCGGCTCACCGGCGTCGCCGTCCCCGCGCCTGCCTGACGCCTGGGCGTTCCGCCACCGGGCAGACTGGGCCCATGAGCGATCCGAGGCATCTCATCGTGGTGGACGCGGCCAATGTCATCGGCTCGCGCCCCAACGGTTGGCGGAAGGACCGCGCGGGCGCCGCGCGCAGGCTGCTGTCAGATCGAAGCATCACCCGCTTCGGGTGAGGACAGGACCGAGTCGGGCTGACAAGCTGGCTTGGCTCCTTGTCGTGGGGAATCGGTCATGGAGGTGTGATGGCGGATACGCATGCCCCGGACGTCGATCCGGTCGCGGTCATGCGCTCCAAGCCGTACCTCGTGGCGCTACTGCTGTCGGCGGCGCTCGGCATACCGATCTCTTTGGTCGCGTACGGCTTCCTGGCTGCGGTCACGAAGATCCAGCAGTTCCTGTTCAGTGACCTCCCGGCCGACATCTTCTCCGGTGGCACGCCATCATGGTGGCCGCTGCCCTGGTTGGCGCTCTGCGGCGTGCTGACCGGTGCGACCATCCGCTATCTGCCGGGCAACGCCGGTCACTCTCCGGCATTCGGCCTCCACGCCGGAGGCACGCCGGTCGACAAGGACTTGCCGGGCATCATCCTGGCGGCACTGGCCGCGCTCAGCCTGGGCGCCGTCCTCGGTCCGGAGGCCCCGCTGATCGCGATCGGCGGCGGACTCGCAGCGCTCACGGTGCACCTGCTGAAGAAAGACGCGCCCGCGATGGCGCTGGTGATCATGGCGTCGGCGGGCAGCTTCACCGCCATCAGCACCCTGTTCGGCTCCCCGATCCTGGCAGCGTTCCTGATCATGGAAGCCGCCGGAATCGGTGGCGCGACGCTGAGTCTCGTCGCGGTGCCGGGACTGCTCGCCTCCGGTATCGGTGCCGTCGTCTTCGTCGGACTCGACAGTCTCACCGGACTCGGCACGTTCTCCCTCGCGCTGACGTCCGTTCCGGCGGCGGTGAACCCAACGGTGGCCACGATGTGCTGGGCTGTCGCCGTGGGTGGGATCGCGGCGCTCCTCGGCTGGGCGATCCGCTGGGCCGGGCTGGCACTTCGACCGCTCGTCCACACCCATCGCATCCTGGTGACGACAATGCTCGGGTTGCTCATCGGTCTCGCCGCCACCGCCTACCAACTGATTTCCGGGAACAGCTTCAACCAGGTGTTGTTCTCCGGCCAGGACGACCTACCCGAACTCGTCGCCCACGCCGCCGACTATTCGGTGGGTGTCCTGCTGCTGCTCGGTCTCTGCAAAACGATCGCCTACTCGATGTCGTTGAGTGCGTTTCGTGGTGGACCGGTGTTTCCGGCGATCTTCATCGGCGCCGTTCTCGGCATCGCGATGAGCGGACTGCCGGGTATGAGTATGGGTCCGGCGATCGCGATGGGCATCGGCGCGATGTGCGTGGTGATGCTGCGTCTTCCGTTGACCTCAGCGCTGCTCAGCGTGCTGTTGCTCGGTACCGACGGCATATCGGTGACTCCCCAGGTGGTCGTCGCTGTGGCCGTGGCCTTTGTCCTGATCAATGTCCTGCCGACAACGCCGCCAAAGCCATCTGCCGCAGCACCGGACGGGCCCGCGTAGCGCTCGCCGCCGACGCGCTGTGGGGGGTGGAGTTGATCAGGCCGAAGGCGGCGTGGGCTTGGATGCGGGCGGTTTCCTCGAGGAGCCCGGGAGTCAGTTCGCGCAGGACGCCGACCCAGATCTCCACGTACTGGCGCTGCGTTCGACGCAGGACCCGGCGGTCATCGGCGGGGACGTTGTCGAGGTCGCGGTCCTGAATGCGGATGAGCTCGGGGTTGCCGAAGGCGAAGTCGAGGTGGAAGTCGACCAGTGCGGTCAGCGCCGTCGCGGCCGAGGTCGATTCGTCGACGACGGCGCGGCCGCCCGCGAGCAGGCGCTCACTGATGCCGACCAGGAGTTCGACCAGCAGCGCCTCTTTGTTCGCGAAGTGCCGGTACACGGCGGGACCGCTGATGCCGACCGCCGCGCCGAGGTCGTCGAGGCGCACCCCGAAGAAACCGCGGTCGGCGATGAGGCGAGCGCCCGCGGCCAGCAATTGCTCGCGGCGCTGGGCCTTGAGCTGTTCACGGCGGGTTGCCTGAACAGGCTCGGTAGTCGACATTCTGGCCGCCCCTCTGGACAACTTGGTTAGTCAAGATTAACCTGAATTTCAGTTATTGGAGATTAACCGAATGGGAAGAGTGGTGGGATGACGGTTACGCATGAGACCGACGACGGCACCGTGACCACCGCGAGCAACCGAGACGCGCACGGCGCCCTGCTGGCGGATCTGCGACAGCGGCTGGCCACGGCCGCTCTCGGCGGTCCGCGCAAGTCCCGCGAGCGGCACGTGGCCAGGGGCAAGCTGCTCCCGCGCGAGCGTGTCGACCAGGTGCTCGACCCCGGCAGCCCGTTCCTCGAACTGTCCCCGCTGGCGGGCGACGGCATGTACGACGACGAATGCCCCGGCGCGGGCGTGATCGCCGGTATCGGCCGCATCGCGGGCCGCGAGTGTCTGATCCTGGCCAACGACGCGACGGTCAAGGGCGGCACCTACTACCCGATCTCGGTCAAGAAGCACCTGCGCGCGCAGGAGGTGGCCGCGCAGAACAACCTGCCCTGCGTGTACCTGGTGGACTCCGGCGGCGCCTTCCTGCCGCGCCAGGACGAGGTGTTCCCCGACCGCGAGCACTTCGGTCGCATCTTCTACAACCAGGCGAACATGAGCGCCAGGGGCATCGCCCAGATCGCGGCGGTGATGGGTTCGTGCACCGCGGGCGGCGCGTACGTGCCCGCGATGGCCGACGAGGCCGTGATCGTGCGCGACCAGGGCACCATCTTCCTCGGCGGCCCGCCCCTGGTGAAGGCCGCGACCGGCGAGATCGTCACCGCCGAGGACCTCGGCGGCGGCCTGCTGCATTCGCGCACCTCCGGCGTCACCGATCACCTGGCCGACGACGACCGCGACGCGCTGCGGATCGTCCGCAATATCGTCGCCACGCTGGGCCCGCGTCCCGAGGCGCCGTGGGAGGTCCTGCCGAGCACCCCACCCGCCAAACCCGAGGACGAACTCTACGACGTGGTTCCCGTCGACCCGCGCACGCCCTACGACGTGCACGAGGTGATCGACCGAATCGTCGACGGCGAGAGCGGCTTCCAGGAATTCAAGGCCGAGTACGGCAAAACCCTGATCACCGGATTCGCCCGCATCCACGGCCATCCGGTCGGCATCGTCGCCAACAACGGCGTGCTGTTCAGCGAATCCGCCATGAAGGGCGCGCATTTCATCGAACTGTGCGACAAGCGCAAGATCCCGCTGCTGTTCCTGCAGAACATCACCGGCTTCATGGTCGGGCGCGATTACGAGGCGGGCGGCATCGCCAAGCACGGCGCGAAGATGGTCACTGCCGTCGCGTGCGCCCGGGTGCCCAAGCTCACGGTGGTGATCGGCGGCTCCTACGGCGCGGGTAACTACTCCATGTGCGGGCGCGCGTATTCGCCGCGCTTCCTGTGGATGTGGCCCAACGCGCGCATCTCGGTGATGGGTGGCGAACAGGCCGCGTCGGTGCTGGCGACGGTGCGCGGCGATCAGCTCGACAGCGCGGGCAAGCCGTGGTCGGAGGCGGATCAGGAGGTCTTCAAGGCGCCGATCCGCGAGCAGTACGAGACCCAGGGCAATCCCTACTACGCGACCGCGCGCATCTGGGACGACGGCGTGATCGCGCCGACCGACACCAGAACCATGCTCGGCCTTGCCCTTTCGGTGTGCGCGCAAGCGCCGCTCGAACCCGTTTCCTACGGCGTCTTCCGGATGTGAACGACATGCTGAACAAGAACCACCCTGTCGAATTCGACACCGTCCTGGTCGCCAACCGCGGCGAGATCGCGGTGCGCGTGATCAAGACCCTGCGCGCCATGGGTATTCGCTCGGTCGCGGTGTACAGCGACGCCGACGCCGACGCGCGCCATGTGCGTGCGGCCGATGTCGCGGTGCGACTCGGGCCCGCGCCCGCGCGAGCGAGCTACCTGTCGATCGAGAAGGTCGTCGATGCCGCTGTGCGGTCGGGCGCGCAGGCGGTGCACCCCGGGTACGGCTTCCTATCGGAGAACGCGGCCTTCGCGGCGGCGCTGGCCGATGCGGGCATCGTGTTCCTCGGGCCATCGGCCAGGGCCATCGAGGTGATGGGCGACAAGATCACCGCGAAGAAGACGGTGACGGCATTCGGGGTTCCGGTGGTGCCCGGCATCGCCGAACCGGGCCTGACCGATGCCCAATTGATCGCCGCCGCAGCGGAAGTCGGCTATCCGGTGCTCGTGAAGCCCTCCGCCGGTGGTGGCGGCAAGGGCATGCGCCGCGTCGCCGATCCCGCCGAGCTACCTGCCGCGCTGGTGAGCGCCCGGCGCGAGGCCGGGGCGGCGTTCGGCGACGACACCCTGTTCCTCGAACGCTTCGTCAACCGGCCCCGCCACATCGAGGTGCAGGTCCTGGCCGACAAGTTCGGCAATGTGGTGCACCTGGGTGAGCGCGAATGCAGTTTGCAGCGCAGGCATCAGAAGGTGATCGAGGAGGCTCCGTCGCCGCTGCTGGACGCGCAGACCCGGGCCCGGATCGGCGCCGCCGCCTGCAATACCGCCCGCAGCGTGGACTACGTGGGCGCGGGCACCGTGGAGTTCATCGTCTCGGCCGACCGGCCCGACGAGTTCTTCTTCATGGAGATGAACACCCGGCTGCAGGTGGAACATCCGGTGACCGAGATGGTCACCGGCGTCGACCTGGTGGAATGCCAGGTGCGCGTCGCCGCGGGCCAGAAGCTGGCGCGCACCCAGGACGAGATCCACCTCGTCGGGCATGCGATCGAAGCCCGCGTCTACGCGGAGGATCCGGGTCGCGGCTTCCTGCCGACCGGCGGCACCGTGCTCGCCCTCTCGGAGCCGCAAGGCGCTGGGGTGCGGGTGGATTCGGGAATCTCGGTGGGCACCGTGGTCGGGAGCGACTACGACCCGATGCTGTCGAAGGTGATCGCGCGCGGCACCACTCGCGCCGACGCGCTCGCCGCGCTGGATCGCGCGCTGGATCAGACCGTACTGCTCGGCGTGACGAGCAATATCGAATTCCTGCGCTTCCTGCTCGCCGACGACGATGTGCAGGCGGGCCGGCTCGACACCGCGCTGCTGGATCGTCGCGTCGCCGACTTCGTTCCCGCAGAGGTCACCGACGTCGAATTCATCGCCGCCGCGACACATCACTGGTTGCGACGCTGGCCCGCCGCCGGTGGCGACCCGTGGTCGACCCCCTCGGGATGGCGCCTGGGCGAACCTGCCCCGACGACGATCAGACTGGCCGCGGGCGAGCAGGTGCGCCATGTCTTCATCACCGGCACACCGGCTTCGGCGACGGTGTGGCTGGACGAGTCGGCATCTGGTTCGCCGACATCGAGCACCGAACCGCGCACGCTCAGCGCCACCGTCTCGGCCGACGGTCTCACCGCGACGCTCGACGGAGTGCGACGCGACTACCGCGTCGCCGAGGCCGACGGGCAGCTGTGGGTGAGCCACGATGGCGGGCTCGCCGTCCTTCGCGAGGTCGCCGAGGCGAGCGTGCGCGGCGAGGTCGCCCACGTCGGTGACGCCGAAATCCGCAGCCCCATGCCGGGTTCGGTGATCGCGGCACCGGTCGAGAACGGCGCGAGGGTCGCCGTCGGCGATCCGGTGATCGTGATCGAGGCCATGAAGATGGAGCACACGCTCACCGCACCGGTAGCGGGCACCGTGGAGGTGCTCGCCGTCGCGGGCGCCCAGGTGAAGCTGGACCAAGTCCTGGTGCGCGTCGTCGCTCACCCCGCGGAAACCGTCCCAGCGGAAGCCGCGACAGACATCGCCGCCGCCGATACCGCCGCGGCACCGACCGAGCCTGAAGGAACCCACGCATGACCGACTACCTGTCCACCGGTTCGCTGCCGGACGAGTACCGCCAGCTAGCACTCACCGTGCGTGATTTCGCGAACCAGGTCGTCGCGCCGGTTTCGGCGAAACACGATGCCGAACACAGTTTTCCGTACGAAGTCGTGGCGGGCATGGCCGACATGGGGCTGTTCGGCCTGCCGTTCCCCGAGGAATTCGGCGGCATGGGCGGTGACTACTTCGCGCTGTGTCTGGCGCTCGAGGAACTCGGCAAGGTCGACCAGAGCGTGGCGATCACCCTCGAGGCGGGCGTCTCGCTGGGCGCCATGCCGATTTTCCGCTTCGGCAACGACAAGCAGCGCACCGAATGGTTGCCCCAGCTCACCAGCGGACAGGCGCTGGCGGGCTTCGGACTCACCGAACCCGACGCGGGCAGCGACGCGGGCGGAACCAGGACCACCGCGGTGCTCGACGGTGAGAGCTGGGTGATCAACGGCAGCAAGCAGTTCATCACCAACTCCGGCACCGACATCACCCGCCTGGTCACCGTCACCGCGGTCACCGGGCAGGCCGGTGGCAAGAAGGAGATCTCCACCATCCTGGTGCCGACCTCCACCCCGGGTTTCGTGGCCGAGCCCGCCTACAACAAGGTCGGCTGGAACGCCTCCGACACCCACCCGCTGAGCTTCACCGACGTGCGGGTGCCGCAGGAGAACCTGCTCGGCGAGCGCGGTCGCGGCTACGCCAACTTCCTGCGCATCCTCGACGAGGGCCGCATCGCCATCGCCGCGCTGGCCGTCGGAGCGGCGCAGGGCTGTGTCGACGAGAGCGTGCGCTACGCGAGCGAACGCCAGGCCTTCGGACAGGCGATCGGCCGCAACCAGGCCATCGCGTTCAAGATCGCCCGGATGGAGGCGCGAGCCCACGTGGCGCGCACCGCCTATTACGACGCCGCCGCGCTGATGCTGGCGGGTAAGCCGTTCAAGAAGGCCGCGTCGATCGCGAAGATGGTCGCGAGCGAGGCCGCGATGGACAATGCCCGCGACGCCACCCAGATCTTCGGCGGCAACGGCTTCATGAACGAATACCCGGTCTCGAGGCACTACCGGGACAGCAAGATCCTCGAAATCGGTGAGGGCACCACGGAGGTACAGCTGATGCTGATCGCAAGGGAGCTGGGACTGTGACAAAGCGGGTAGTCCAGCGCGGCTTGTGGTTCGACGAGTTCGAGATCGGCGCGATCTACGAGCACCGGCCGGGGCGCACCGTCACCGAGGCCGACAATGTCCTGTTCACCACGCTGACCATGAACACCCAGGCCCTGCACCTGGACGCGGCCTTCGCCGACGCGCAGCCGCCGTTCAATCAGCGTCTGGTGAACTCGATGTTCACGCTGTCCACCCTGGTCGGGCTCTCCGTCGCCCAGCTCACCCAGGGCACGCTGGTCGGCAATCTGGGATTCTCCGAGATGACCACGCCCGCACCGCTGTTCCACGGCGACACCATGTACGCGGAAACGCTGGTCACCGACAAGCGCGAGTCCAAGAGCCGTCCCGGCGAGGGCATCGTGAGCCTGGCCCACACCGCGCGCAACCAGCACGGCGTGATCGTGGCGACCGCGATTCGCAAGGCCCTGATCCGCAAGGCGCCGACCGCATGAGAGCGACGGCCCCATGCCCGCAGTGCACCCCTCGAGAGGACACAGTATGAGCTGGCAGCCGAGTGGTCCCGCGTGGCTGTTCTGCCCGGCCGATCGGCCCGAACGCTTCGCCAAGGCCGCCGCGGTGGCCGATGTGGTGATCCTCGACCTCGAGGACGGTGTCGCGGCCGGTGACAAAGCCGCGGCCAGGCAGGCGATGATCGACACCCCGCTCGATCCCGCGCACACCGTGATCCGCGTCAACGCGGCCGACACCGACGACTACGCGGCCGACCTCGCGGCGCTCGCGCGGACCGCCTATCGCCGGGTCATGCTGCCCAAATGCGAGTCGGCCGACCAGGTTCGTAGCCTCGACGGCTACGAGGTGGTGCTGCTGGTCGAATCGCCGCTCGGCGCGGTGCGGATCACCGAGTCGGTGCAGGCCGACAACGCCATCGGCGTGATGTGGGGCGCCGAGGATCTGATCGCCGGACTCGGCGGCAACTCGAGCAGGCACGCCGAGGGCGGCTACCGCGATGTCACCCGTCAGGTGCGGTCGTCGACGCTGTTGGCGGCCAAGGCCTTCGGCCGCTTCGCCCTGGACTCGGTGTATCTGGACATCAAGGATCTCGACGGCCTCGCCGCGGAGACCAGCGATGCGGTCGCCGTCGGATTCGACGCCAAGGTCGCCATCCACCCGAGCCAGGTCGCCGTGATCCGCGACGCCTACGCACCCGACCCCGCCGAACTCGACTGGGCACATCGGGTGCTGGCGCAGGTGCCCCACCATCGCGGTGTCTTCGCGTTCGAGGGCCGGATGGTCGACGCGCCGGTGCTCCGACATGCCGAACAGATCGTCCGGCGCGCGGGCGTGCCCGGCTGAGCATCGGGTAACTATCCTCCGACAGACGAATTAGTCCAGTTCGAGGAGGATGGCGCCAGTGCAACCACAGTGGGTCCCGAGCGCGCAGGACATCGCGTCGGCCAGAATCACCGATTTCGCCGCCTTCGTCACCGCGCGAACCGGCGACCGGTACCCCGACTACCAGGCGCTGTGGCAGTGGTCGGTGGACGACATCGCCGGCTTCTGGCAGGCCGTGTGGGACTACTTCGAACTCGGCGCGACCGCCGGTGAGGTGCTCGGCTCGCAGGAGATGCCGGGCGCGCGATGGTTTCCCGGCACCCGGCTGAACTATGTCGACCAGATAATCCGGATGGCACAGTTCGGCCGCCCCGCGGTGGTGGCCCTGCACGAGGACGCCGAACCGCGGGAGGTGTCCTGGGCCGAATTGATCGAGCAGGTCACGGTTTTCGCGCGTACCTTGCGCGAGCAGGGTGTCGAGGTGGGCGACCGGGTGGTCGGCTACCTGCCCAACATCGGGGAGGCGATCGTCGCCTTCCTCGCCACCGCCAGCATCGGCGCGGTGTGGAGCGCCTGCGGTCAGGACTACTCCGCCAAGGCCGCGCTGGACCGGCTCGGCCAGCTCGAACCGACGGTGCTGGTCACCGCCGACGGCTACCGGTTCGGCGGGAAGGACCACGACAAGCGGGCCGACATCGCGGCCCTGCGAGACGGGCTGCCCGGCTTGCGCGCCACCGTCGTCGTCTCGCAGCTCGGTCTCGACGTACCCGACACGCTGTCCTGGACGGACTCGGTCGCCGATGCCGGACTCGGTGTTATCGAGACCGTCGCTGTCGATTTCGATCATCCGCTGTGGATCGTGTTCTCCTCCGGCACCACCGGACTGCCGAAGGGCATCGTCCACGGGCACGGCGGCGTACTGCTCGAACATCTGAAAGCCGTTGCCCTGCAATCGAATATGGGACCCGAGGATACGTTCTTCTGGTACACCAGCCCGAGCTGGATGATGTGGAACTTCCAGGTGGCCGGCCTGCTCACCGGCACCACCATCGTCACCTACGACGGCAGCCCGACCGCGGGTGGGCCGGATGCGCTGTGGCGCCTCGCCGCGCAGGTGGGTGCCACCGTTTTCGGAACCAGCCCCGGCTATGTGCTCGGCTGCGTCAAAGCGGGGTCGGTGCCCCGCGCCGAGCACGACCTGTCGGCACTGCGTTCGGTGGGCATCACCGGTTCGCCCCTGCCGGTCTCGAGCGCGCTGTGGTTGAAAGAGAATGTCGGGGAGCGTGTTCAGGTGAACTCGATCAGCGGTGGCACCGATGTGGTGTCGGCGTTCGTCGGCGGTGCCCCGACCGTGCCGGTCTGGCCGGGTGAGCTGTCGGCGCCGTATCTCGGCGTCGCCCTCGACGCGTTCGACGAGCAGGGCAATTCCGTGCGCGGTGAGGTCGGCGAGTTGGTGGTCACCGCGCCGATGCCGTCGATGCCGGTGAGCTTCTGGCACGATGACGACGGAAACCGCTACCGCGCGGCCTATTTCGACACCTATCCCGGTGTGTGGCGCCACGGCGACTGGATCACCCGCACCGAACACGGCAGCATCGTCGTGCACGGTCGCTCCGATTCGACGCTCAACCGCCACGGTGTTCGCATGGGCAGCTCCGACATCTACCAGGTCGTCGAGCAGTTCCCCGAGATCGCCGAGGCCCTGGTGATCGGCGCCGAACAACCCGACGGCGGCTACTGGATGCCACTGTTCGTCGTGCTCGCCCCCGGTGCGGAACTCACCGACGATCTCGAGACCCGGCTCGCCACCGCGATCCGCACCGAGGTCTCGCGCCGCCACGTCCCCGACGAGATCCGCGAAGCCCCCGGCATTCCACACACCCGAACCGGTAAGAAACTGGAGGTCCCCGTCAAGAAGCTCCTCCAGGGCGCCGACCCCGCCCGCGTGGTCGAACGCAGCGCCGTAGACGACCCCGCACTGCTCGACTGGTATGCCCGGATAGGCCAGCCCGACAAGGGCTAATACACTTGACCTATGACTGTCAGCGAGACTCGTGGGGCGCGTGGGGTAGCTGGGACTGAAGTTCGGCGTCGGCCGAAGAATCGTCGGGCGCAGATCGCGGCGTCGTCGGCGGTGGCGTTCGGGGCCGCCGGGTACCACGGAGTGAGCATGGAGGACATCGCGTCCGGGCTGGGGATCAGTTCGGCCGCGCTGTATCGGCACTACCCCAGCAAGTACGCGTTGTTCCGGGAGGAGTTACTTCGGGTCGGGCAGGCGTTCACGGCATCGATCGTGGTGTCGGCCGAGGAGACGCTGCCCGCGGCACAACGGTTGCGGCACATGCTGACCGGGCTGATCGGCGCGACCGTGGAAAATCGTGCGACCGTGCGACTGGTGCGGTGGGAGGGCCGCTATCTAGAACCGACCGATCGAGTGGTGCTCGACGATCAGCAGGCTTCGGTGCTGGTCGCGCTCGACGAACAGCTGGCGACCTTGCGCCCCGAATTGACCACGGCCGAACTGCGCTTGATCTCCACCGCGATCCTCGGTGTGGTCACCAGCATCGCCGATCACCATGCCGCGCTGCCGCTTCGCACGCTTAACAAGCTGCTCGGTTCGGCGTGCATGGCACTCACCGACACCGCATTGCCGCCTGCCGCAACCGTTTCCGAGCAGGGTGCCCGGGTACAGATTCCCGATTCGTTCAAACACGAACTGCTGCTGCGCAAAGCGGTGGAGCTGTTCCACAAGCGCGGCTATCCCAATGTGAGCGTGGAGGACATCGCATCGGCCGCGGGGTTGTCGGCGGCGTCGGCGGTGTACCGGTTCTATCGCGGCAAGAGCGACATCCTGGCCGCGGCGTTCCGACGCGCGGCGGACCGGGTGTCGGCGGCGATCGGGCCCGCGGTGGCGAGCACGGCCGACAGCAGCGCGGCGCTGGGCGTACTGGTCGACCAGTTCGTCGCCGACACCTTCGACGAGCGGGCGCTCGCCGTCGTCTACTACGCCGAGTTCGGGCACGTGCCCGCCGAGGAACGCGCGGTACTGCGCAACATCCAGCGGTTGAGCGTGCAGGAGTGGGCGCGGCTGGTGCGCGAGATCCGGCCCGAGCTCGCCGCGGCGGAGGCACGTTTCCTGGTGCACGCGGCGTTCGCGATGGTCATCGACCTCGGTCAGCGCTTCGGCGACGACCCGATCGCGGGCCGGGCCAGGGTGGGTTTCCTGATGCGGCGGGTGCTGCTCGGCTGAGGCAGTTCACCCGTCGCGTATGAGGCGGACCGTTGCTGACTCGTCATATGCTCGGCGCCGAGTCCGTCGACCGCTCAGGCAGTCGAACCGCTCGGGCCGTCGAACGGAGCGCGCATGGATCCTCACGCGAGGGCGCTGACCAGGCGATCGCTACTGGGAATCGTCGCCGCGGCAGCCGCCGCGGCGACGTTGCCCGGATGTGACGACGGCGAGACTTCTCCCGCGCCGGTCCGCACCACCGGTCGCCCGGATGCGCTCGCCATGGCGATCGACGCCTACATCTTCGGCTACCCGATGATCCTGCTGGACATGATGCGCGCGTCGAGCGGACCGACCAACAGCTTCGATCACAGCGTGCTGCCCGATCCCTACGATCGTGGGGTGGCCAGGCTCAGCCACGACATGGTGTATTCGCAGGCGTGGCTCGATCTCGCCGAAGAGCCGCTCGTCCTGCAGATCCCGGGGATGGAGCCCGACCGGTTCTGGCTGTTCCAACTGGTCGACGGGTGGGCGAACACCGTGCACGACCTGACCAGCAAGAGCCCACGGACCACCGTGAACGCCGACGGTCCGCCTTTCACCTATGTCCTCACCGGGCCGGAGTGGACCGGCACGCTGCCTTCGAAAATAACGCGGCTGCACATGCCCTCGGCGATGTCCACGATCGTCGCTCGGGTCCAGATCTACGGCGTCGCGGACGCGCCGAAGGTCAACCAGTGGCAGCGGCAGATGAAGCTGATTCCGCTGAGCGCCTGGAATCGCGGCGAGCTCGACAGCACTGTCAGCCGCGTCCACCCGATCGACCGTGGTTCCGAGCCGCCGACGAAGCGGATCGCCACTCTGGACGGCCAGACCTACCTCAACCGCCTGTGCCGACTGATGCTGGCCGATCCTCCCGCGACCGCCGACGCGCCACTGATGGCCCAACTGGCCACGATCGGTATCCAGCCCGGCGGAATCGTCGACGACCAGCCCTCCGACACTCTCGACGAGGCGGTCCGCCAGGCCCAGCGCCGCCTCGCCGAATGGACCGACCCCACGGCACGCTCGGTCAACGGCTGGGAGATCCCGATCGACCTCGGTACCTTCGGCACCGACTATCTCCGCCGCGCAGCCACCACCCGACGCTCCCCCGCCCTGGCCCCCATCCGCGACATCCTCTACGCGAACCGCGATGCCCCCACCACCGACGACCAGGGCAATCCCCTGCGCTACCGCATCCGCTTCGAACCGGACCAGTGGCCTCCGGTCGAGGCCTTCACCTCGATCACCGCCTACGACACCCAGGGCTTTTTGGTCCCCAACCCCGACGCGATCTACTCGGTCGGCCATTTTCCCGCTGTCGTCCGCGCCCCCGACGGAGCCGTGGAACTGGTTGTCCAACACCGAGACCCACGCCCCGCCGTCCCCACCGGCAACTGGCTCCCCATCCCCGCCACCGGCGACTTCTCCCTCACCCTGCGCCTCTACGCCCCTCGCCGAACCGCCCTCGACGGACAGTGGGAACCACCACCGATGACCCTGATCGACTGACCGTGGTCAGCTGCGGCTCGGCACCACAGGTCGCGCGACCGGAACCACAGTCAGCAGGTCGTCCACACCGAGGAAATCATCTGGATTCGTGGTGAACAGCGCAAGCTCCTCGGCGATGGCCACCGACGCGATCATCAGATCAGCGATCCGGCGGCGCGGTGTACGTCCCACACTGACCACCGCCGCGCATACCCGGCCGTAGATGCGAGCCGCATCGGCACCGAACGGAATCGGATCGAACTCGTTCTCGGCTCGCTGGAGCACATCCAACCGACGAGCACGCTCGGCGTGCTCGTCGTATTCGTCCTGCTCCTCGTTGCGCCGGACCTCGTGCGGACCCGCGGACAATTCCGCCAGGGTGACTGTGCTGATGGCCATCGCACCGGGCAGCTGATCCACATCGATCCATCGACGCAAGATCATGATGTTCGTATCGAGCAGACCGAACTGGTGGTCAGCGGGCATAACGGTCACCCGCGTACTGGTCGGACACCTCGTCCTGGTCGGCCCGGAACGCGTCCACAGAGATAGCCGGAGCCGTACGCGACATCGCCGCGAATTCAGCACGCGCCACGAAGCGCCTGCGCCGGCGCAGCGGAATCAGCTCACCGATCTGATGGCCGTCGCGGGTGACCACGAACGCCTGCCCCTGCTGGACGGCGTCCATGATTTCCTTCGACCGGTTGCGTAGATCGCGCTGATTGATCTCGGGTTGCGGCTGCATAAGCCCAGCATAAAGCACTGGTGCCACGCCGTGCTACTGCGTGGCACATTCGGACGACGCGGAGGATGGGGTCAGGGTTTGTTGGACATGGCCGCGATGAGGGAGTTGGGGCGCATGTCGAGCCAGTGGGATTCCACGTAGTGCAGGCAGGAGGTTCGGGGGGCGGCGCCGAAGGCTACCGACCAGCCGCCGGGGACGGCGGCGAAGGTGGGCCAGAGGGAGTGTTCGCCTTCGGAGTTGACCAGGACGTAGAACTGGGCGTTTTCGTCGTCGAACGGGTTGGTCATGGCGTGGCCTTTCCGAGGAGGGTGCCGAGGTGGGCTAATGCCGCTGGGGTGCCTTCGATTTCGTGGTGGGCGAGCTCGCTCGTGCGGAACAAGCGGTCGGCGTGGGTGCTCGCGGGTGCGAAGAGCGGGGTGAAGTCGGTGGTGGTGATGCCGTAGGCGGTGATGAGCGCGGCTAACCGGGTGGGGTCGGGTGGTTCGGTGAGGACCAGGGTCGCGCCGACTCGCAGCGGGAGCAGATAGCCGTGCCAGGCGGTGGCGTCGCCGGTATGGGATTGGTGCAGATAGACATCGCGGGTGGTGAGCCGGTGCCGGGCCTGCATCGCGGTGACCCGATGCACGGCGGCGGCATGGCTGATGGTGACGCTGTGCGTCGCGCCAGGGGGAAACAGCACCAGGGCGGGTTGCTGCGGCAGGATCGGGACGCGATGTTCGCCGCGCGCGATGGGTTCGCTGGAATAGCTCGACAACCTCGCCCGGTCGACCGTCACCGTCGGGATGTCGTAGGTGCCGAGGTGTTCGCGGGCGGCGATGGTCAGGGCCAGTGCCGGATTGACGATCGGCGGGAGCCGGCGGTCGTCGGTGTCGATCGGCACCACGGTCCCGCCGGCTTTGAGGACGGCGTAGGTCGCGACCACGAACTCCACCGAGCGCGGGATATCCACGAGCACGGACGATTCCGGGCCGATGCCGAGCGCGATCAGATATCGGGCCAGCTGGTTGGTGCGCCGGTCGAGGTCACCGTAGGTGATGATCGAGGTCGGGCCGTCGGTCGGCGCATGGACGACGGCCGGGTCGAAAGGGGTGGCGGCGGCCTGTGCTTCGAACTCGTCGAGCAGCAGTTCGTCGACGAGCCCGGTCGGGCGGGCCAACGGCGCGTCATCGACGCGGCCGACGAATTCGATCTCGGCGGTCCAGGCATCGCCCGGTGGTCTGCGGCGCACGAGGTCGCCGGTAGCGAACATGCGGTCCTCCACCGGACCGACGGGGTTCGCGAGGAAGGTCGCCGCGGTGGCCTGTCGGCCGACATAGCCTCGCGCCAATTGCACACCGGAGACGTAGAGTTCGCCGATCTCACCATCGGCGACCGGGCACAGGTGCTCGTCGAGGATCAGCAGTTCGACATCGTCGGCGGCCGATCCGAACGGGACCACCTCCAGGTCGGCCCCGGTCACCTCGTGCGCGACGAACTCGCCCGCGGTCTCCGGCCTGCCGTAGACGTGCCACAGGGTCGCACCGCTCACGGCGCGCAGCGCGGCGGCGGTTTTCGCGAGCAGCGGCCCACCCGAGCCGAGCACCACGCGCAGCGAGTCCAGACGCTGCTCGGCATCGGGTAGCGCGGCCAGCTCCGCCAGTTCACTGTGATCGAAACACGCTGCAGTTACCTGTGTTTCGGCGATCGCGTCGGCGAGCACGGCCGACGGCGAGACCACCAGCGTCGCGCCGGTTTGCAGCGCGAGCAGCATCTGCCCCACGGCCGACTGTCCGGCCAGCGGTGCGTGCCAGAGCACGGTGTCGCCGGCACCGATGCCACAGAGGCGTTGGCGCCAGTTCGAATTCGCCTGTGCCGCGCGATGCCCGACGACGACGGCGGTCGCGGCGACCACATCCACGACCAGGTAGGCGGGGTTGTCCGCGCTCGGCCCCGGTAGCTCATCGGGGGTCACATCGACGGTGGCGTCGGTGTGCAGAACCGGGAATCCGGCGGGGCGCGGTGTCGCGTCGCTGGTGAGGATCAGGGCGGCGCAGGCCAGGGCGGCAGTGTGTCGTTGCAGGTCGGCGGGACCCGCCGGGTCGAGGAGAACGAACGCGCCGCCCGCGGCGAGCACCGCGTGCACAGCGACCACGAGTTCGGCCGAACGCGGAAGCGACACCGCGACGGTGGTCTCGGGGCCGACACCGTGCTCGAGCAGCGCCGCGGCCAGCGCGTCGACGCGCTCGGCCAGTTCGCCGTAGGTGAGAGCGATGTCGCCGTCGCGCACCGCGAGGGTGTCGGGTTCGCGCTCGGCGTAGGTGGAGAAAGCGGCGAGCAGAGTCGCCGGGTCACGTGGTCGATCACCGTCCAGGTCACGCAGGAGCGCGGCGAGGGTGGCGGCGGTCGTGACCGAATCCGTGTGCGACATCAGAGTTGTCCTTCCGAGTCGTCAACCGACGCTGTCTCGGCGATTACCGCGGCAGCATCGGTCACCAGTGTTTGCAGAGTCGAAGTGAGACCGGCCGCGCCGAGTGCGGCGAGCACGCCGGGCACGAGGCCGGCCAGCGCGACGTTCACCAACGCCTCAGGTTTCATCTTCGCGCCCATCGCCCTGCTCACCGCGGTGAGTTTGGCGTCGAGTGCTTCATAGGAGATGGCGTGCTCGCCGTGGGTGAATGCCACGGTCGCCGGCGCGAGCCGAGCTGCCGAGCCGACGAGGCCGGGCAGATCGGCGATTGTGTAGGTGGCTGGGGTCTTCTCGGCATCGGTGCGCAGGTCGATCGCGCGGACCACCACAGCTGGATCGGCGGCGACGGTGGCGAGGATCTTGTGGAATCGGTCGGCCATGGTTCGGACCGTCGACGCGTCGAACAGGTCTGTGGCGTAACCGAAGTGGACGTCGAGGCCGTCTACGGCGCCGTCGGAGCCGTAACGTTGCAGGGCGGTGAGGTGCAGGTCGAATTTGGCTTCGGTGAGTCCGGGGTCCATGGCTCGCACATGTAAGCCCGGTAGCTCGATACCGCCCGGCGGCATGTTCTGGAAGGTGAACATCACCTGGAACAGCGGGGTATAGGCGCCGGTGCGGGTGCGCCCCATGGCATCGACCACCTGCTCGAACGGGACATCGGCGTGCGACAGCGCGGCCAGGTCGCGACGCTTCGCCTGGGCGAGCAGGTCGGTGAACGGTGCGCGGGCGTCGACCTCGGTGCGCAGGGCCACGGTGTTGACGAACATGCCGACGAGGTCGTCGAGTTCGCGGGCGCCGCGACCGGAGACCGGCGCGCCGATGGTGATATCCGCACTGCCGGATTGTTTGGCGAGCAGCACCGCGAGGGCGCTGTGGATCAGTGTGAACAGGGTGGTCGCGTTGGCCCGCGCCACCTCGTCGAGGCGACGAGTGAGCGTGGCGTCGATCTCGAATTCAATTGTCGCACCGCGCATTTCACGGCGGGCGGCGCGTGGCCGGTCGGTCGGCAGCACCAGCATCTCTGGTGCGCCCGCGAGTTCGCTGGTCCAGTAGGTGAGCTGCTCGGTGAGCACGCTGTCGGGATCGGACGCGGAGCCGAGCAGCTCGCGCTGCCAGGCACTGAAATCGCCGTACTGGATGTCCAGTGGCGCCCAGCCGGGTTCGCTGCCCTGACCGCGAGCGACATAGGCCCGCACCAGATCTCGGGTCAGTGGGTCGATCGAGTACCCGTCGGCGCTGATGTGGTGCACCACGACGACGAGCACGTGGTCGTTGTCGCCGAGACGGTAGAGAACGACCCGGATCGGGGGCGCGGCGGTGATGTCGAAAGGCTGCGCGACCAGCGCCGCGATCCGGCTTTCGACATCGGCGGGCGCGACCGGGATGGGGGTGAGATCGACAGCGGCGGACCAGGCGGGCATCACCTGCTGGACCGGGCCGTCGGCGGTGTCCGGGTAGCGGGTGCGCAGAGTGTCGTGGCGCGCCAGGAGGTCGGCGACAGCCGCCTGCATGGCCGGTAGGTCGAGCTCGCCGGTCAGGCGGATGGCGGCCGGGATGTGATAGGCCGAGGACTGGGGCGAGAGCTGGTGCAGCACCCACATGCGTTGCTGCGCGGGCGAGAGAACGGCGGGACCCGCGCCGGTGCGCTTGGCCAGCGGGGGGCGGGCGCTCCCGCGATCGGCGGTGACCAGGTGTGCGGCCAGCGCGCCGACTGTCGGTGCGTCGAAGACCGCGGCTACCGCCACGTGGACCCCGAGCGCGGCGCCGAGGCGCGCGGCCAGGCGAGTCGCCATCAGCGAGTTGCCGCCCAGGGCGAAGAAATCGTCGTCGAGCCCGGCGCTCGCGCAACCGATCACCTCGGCGAAGGTCTGGGCGACCAGCTGTTCGGTCACGGTGACCGGGGCGCGGAAGGCCGCTTCGGCGAACTGCGGTTCCGGCAGGGCCGAGCGGTCGACTTTGCCGTTGGCGTTGAGGGGCAGCGCGTCGAGCACCACCAGCGCGGCCGGAACCATGTACGCGGGCAGGTCGGCAGCGAGCTGACCCCGCAGGCGGGCGGCGACGGTGGCCTCATCGCCCGGGGTCAGGTCGGCGACCGCCGCATAGGCGATCAGGCGGGAGCCCGCGCGCTCGTCGGTCGTGGCGAGCGCGACGGCGGCCCGGACCTCGGCACAGCGCAGCAGCGCTGTCTCGACCTCGCCGAGCTCGATCCGAAAGCCACCGATCTTGACTTGGAAATCGGCGCGCGCGAGGTATTCGAGGGTGCCGTCGGCACGCCAGCGGACGATGTCGCCGGTGCGATACATCCGCGAGCCGCCGGTGCGGTCCGGCGACGTGGCCTCGGCCGCGAAGGGGTTGGCGACGAAGCGGTCGGCGGTCAAGGACCGGCGTCCGTGGTAGCCGCGGGCAAGCTGGTCACCGGACAGGTAGAGCTCGCCGGAAACGCCGATCGGGACCGGGCGAAGTCGACCGTCGAGGACGTATACGGCGCTGTTCCAGACCGGCGTACCGATCGGCACCACGTGCGTCGAGTGTTGTGCCACTTCGTATTCGGTGATCGAGACCGCTGCCTCGGTGGGGCCGTACAGGTTGTGCAGGACGGCCTCGGTGCCACTGGCGTGGAACGCGGCGGCCGTGGCGGCGGGTAGCGCCTCACCGATGGCGAGGACGGCGCGCAGCGAATCGGGCAGTGCCGGTGCGGTATCGGCGGTGAGGAGCATGGCGACGAGAGAGGGCACCGCGTGCAGGACCGTGACGTGGTGTCGGGACATGATGGCGCGCAGCCGATCCGGATCACGCTCGTCGCCGGGCCGGGTGACGATCAGCGCCCCGCCCGAGCTCAACGGCGACCAGAACTCCCAGACCGAGAGATCGAAGGTGGCGGGGGTTTTCACGAGGACGCGATCGGTGGTGGTCATGGCGAAGCGGTCGTGCAGCCAGGTGAGCTGGTTGACGATCGCGGCGTGCGCCACGCTCACGCCCTTCGGACGGCCGGTGGAGCCCGAGGTGAAGATGATGTAGGCCGGGTGCTCCGGACGCAGCGGGGCGAGGCGCTCGGCATCGGTCACTGGTTCGGTCGAAAGCTCCCGCAGTGCGGAGTGATCCAGTTCGAAGACGGGGATGTCCACCGAGATCGGCAGGCCGTCGGCCGCTGTGGTGAGCACGCACAGCGGAGCCGAGGTGGCGACGATGTAGGCGATGCGGTCGACGGGATGATCGGGGTCGATCGGCACATACGCGCCGCCTGCCCGGACCACGGCGTGCATGGCGATCACGAGGTCGACCCCTCGGCGCATGGCCAGCACGACGGTGCGTTCAGGGCCGACGCCCTCGGCGATCAGGAGCCGAGCGACGCGGTTGACCTGCGCGTCGAAGGTGGCGTAGTCCAGGGATTCGCCGGACGCGTCGTCCACCAGCGCCAGGGCGCTGGGAGTGCGCTTCGCCTGGCGGGCAACCAGTTCGGCGAGCGTGGTCCGCTCGACCGGACGATCGGTGTCGTTCCACGTCCCGAGCAGCGTGGCGCGGTCGGCGCCGAGCAGGTCCAGGTCGCCGACAACCACCTCCGCGGTGGTGGCGACCGATTCCAGGACGCGACGAAGCTGACCGGCGAGACGCTCGGCGGTGTCGGCGTCGAACAGGTCGGTGGCGTATCCGAGCGCCATCTCGATGCCCGCGGGGGCTCCGTCGGCGGCGTAGTTGTCCATGGCGAACAGGTGCAGGTCGAATTGCGCTACACCGGAATCGAATTCGATAGCACTGACAGTGAGCCCGGGCAGTTCCAGCTGTGCGCGCTCGTGGTTCTGGAACGAGTAGCCGACCTGGAACAGCGGGTGCCGTGCGGTGGAACGGGCCGGGTTGAGCACCTCGACCAACCGCTCGAACGGCACATCGGCGTGCGAGAAGGCGGCGATATCGGCGATGCGCGTGGTGGCGAGCAGGTCGGTGAACGGCGCGTCGCTCGCGACCTGGGTCCGCAGGACCAGCGTATTGACGAACATGCCGATGACCTCGTCGAGCTCGGCCTCGCCGCGCCCGGCGTTCGGTGTTCCGACGGCGATGTCCCCGGTCCCGCAGAGGCGGGCGAGCAGGGCCGCGAAGGCCGCGTGCACCACCATGAACAGGGTGGCGCCGTTGTCGCGGCCGAGGGCGGACAGCGCGGCGTGCAGGTCGGCGTCGACCGTGAAGTTCACCGTGTCGCCGCGCAGCGTCTGACGGGCTGGGCGGGGGCGGTCGGTCGGCAGGTCCAGCTGATCGGGAAGTCCGGCCAGCTGGGTCCGCCAGTAGCCGACCTGCCGGGCGGCCAGGGAGTCCGGGTCGGCTTCGTCGCCGAGCAGCTCACGCTGCCACAGCGCGTAGTCGGCGAACTGCACGGCGGGCGGTGCCCAGCCGGGGGCGGTGTCGGCGAGTCGGGCGGTGTAGGCCCGCATGAGGTCGGCGACGAAGGGCGCGATGGACGAACCGTCGGCGGCGATGTGGTGCAGGACGCCGGCGAGCACGAACTCGGTCTCCGACACCCGCAACAGCCGCATGCGCACCGGAATCTCGGTGGTGACGTCGAAGGTGGTCTCGGCCAGTTCGCGAATCGCGGCGGGCAGCGCGGCTTCGCTGATCGCGAGCGGCGAGTCGGTCTCGCGCGGTGACGCTTCGGCGTTCGCGAACAGCGTCGACATCGCGTCGGCCGCCGCGACGATCGACTGCGCGGGTGTGCCGTCGACCTCGGGGTATACGGTGCGCAGCGATTCGTGTCGGGCGACCACGTCGGCCATCGCGGCCCGCAACGCACCGGTATCGAGCGCGCCGCTCAGTCGCAGCGCGAACGGGATGTTGTAGGCCACCGAGGCCCGGTCGTAGCGGTTGAGGAACCACATCCGCTGCTGGGCCGGGGAGAGCGGAAGCAGGTCGGGGCGAGCCCGGCCGACCAGCGCGGGCCGGTCGACCTTCACCTCGGCGTCGATCGCGGCGGCCAGTTCGGCGACGCTCGGCGCCTCGAACAGGGTCCGCACACCCACGCGCCGGTCCAGGGCGGCGCCGACGCGGGCCACGGCCTTGGCCGCCAGCAGGGAGCTGCCGCCGAGGGCGAAGAAGTCATCGTCGGCGCCGACCGGCCGGTCGTCGGCACGGCCGAGCACCTCGGTGTAGACGGCGGCGATGATCTCCTCGGTGACGGTGGCCGGCCTGCGGTAGGCGGTGGTCTCGAAGACGGGCGCGGGCAGGGCCGCGCGATCGAGCTTGCCGTTGACGGTGAGCGGAATGCGCGCCACCGACACGATCGCGGCCGGGAGCATGTGCTCGGGCAGGGTCCGGGCCAGCTCCTTGCGCAGCGCGGCGGTGTCGAGGTGGGTGGACTCGCCGACCACATAGGCCACGATGCGCGGTTCGTCGACGAGATCGGTCCGCACCAGCACCGCGACTTCGCGAGGCGCGATCGAGCTGTGCAGTAACGCCGCTTCGATCTCGCCGAGTTCGATCCGGAACCCGCGCAGATTGACCTGCTGATCGGCACGGCCGAGGTATTCGAGGTCGACGCGCGTGGCACCCGGGATCGCCCGGGTGGCATCGTCGGGCACGACCGTCCAGCGAGCGAGGTCGCCGGACCGGTAGGCAACGGATCCGGCGGGACCGTAGGGGTCGGCGACGAAGCGGCTCGCGGTCAGGTCGGGTCGGCCCAGGTAGCCGCGCGCCAATTGGGTTCCGGAAACGTAGATTTCGCCGGGCACCCCGAGCGGAACGGGTCGCAGACGCGAATCGAGCACGCGCACGGTGAGTCCCGCGATGGCGCCGCCGAGCACGCTGGCGGAACCGGTGTTCGGGGTGATCTCCCGGTAGGAGGCGTGGACGGTGGTCTCGGTGATGCCGTACATGTTCACCAGGCGGGGCGAGTCCGGGTAGCGGGCGAACCAGCCGGCCAGACGTTGCGGTTCGAGCGCCTCGCCGCCGAAGATCACCGTGCGCAGCGCGTATTCGGTGGGTGCCGGCGCGGCCAGGTCGGCGGCGATGAGCTGGTAGAACGCCGAGGGGGTCTGGTTGAGAACGGTGACGCGTTCGGTGCGCAGCAGGTCTCGGAACTGTTCGGGCGAGCGGGAGGTGAAGTAGTCGACCAGCACGATCGAGCCGCCGGACAGCAGAGCGCCCCACAGTTCCCACACCGAGAAGTCGAACGCGTAGGAGTGGAACATCGTCCATACGTCGGACGGGCCGAAATCGAAGTGCCGCGCGGTGTTGTCGAGCAGCGCGATCACATTGGCGTGCGGCACGACGACGCCCTTGGGGCGACCGGTCGACCCGGAGGTGTAGATGACATAGGCGGTGTCGGCGGGGTCGAGCGTCGCGTCGGTCAGGGGTTCGGCGGCATAGCCGGACAGGTCTTCCAGGGCCGGATCGATGACCGGGCCACCGAACCAGTCGTGCGCCAGGCCGGTGTCGTTGTTGGTGATCGCGCACTGCGGACGAGCGTCGTCGAGGACGTATTCGATGCGATCGGCGGGATAGTTGGGGTCGATCGGCAGGTAGCCGCCGCCGGCTTTCAGGACGGCGAGCAGGGCGACCGGCAGCTCGACCGAGCGCGCGAGTGCCACCGCTACCAGCGATTCCGGGCCGACGCCCGCGGCGATCAGTCGGCGGGCGAGGCGGTTGGACCAGGCGTCGAGCTCGCCGTAGGTGAGCGTGCGCTCGTCGGCTTTCACGGCGACGGCGCCGGGATCTAGGGCGGCGAGGCGGGCGAAGCGATCCACCATGGTGTCGGCGGCGGCCACCGATTCGCCGGTGGATGACCAGTCGTGCAGGGTGCGCTGTTGTTCTTCGGCACTGAGCAATTGGATGTCGCCGACCACCACGGTCGGGTCGGCGACGACCGCGGCCAGTACCTGGGTGAAGCGGCGGGCCAGCACCGCGACGCTGCTCTCGTCGAACAGATCTGTGGCGTAGGCGATTTCGATGGCCATGCCGTTCGCGCGGCCGTCGATGTCGTCGAATTCACCGAGGGTGAACTGCAGGTCGAACTTCGCCACGGGGGCATCGAAGTCGACCGGCTTCGCGCGCAGGCCCGCGGCCTCGAGCGCGGGCACGGTGAAGTTCTGGAGGACCAGCGCCACCTGGAACAGGGGGTGGCGGTTGCGGGCTCGCGCCGGATCGACGGCTTCGACGACCTGCTCGAACGGGATATCGGCGTGTGAGAGAGCGTCGAGGTCACCCGCGCGGACGGCATCGAGGGCGGTTTCGAATTCGGCCCTCGGGTCGATCTGGGTGCGCAGGACCAGGGTGTTGACGAACATGCCGATCAAGCCGTCGAGGGCGGCCTCACCGCGGCCCGCGACCGGCGTGCCGATCGCGATGTCGCCGCCGCCGGACAGGCGGGCGAGCAGGACCGCGAGCGCGGCGTGCACCGTGCTGAACAGAGTGGCCTCGTGCTTGCGCGCGAGTTCACGGAGCTCGCTGTGCAGATCGGAGTCGATCTGGAAGCGGTGCACCGCGCCGCGGAAGGTCGACTCGGTGGGACGGGGGCGGTCGGTCGGCAGGTTGAGCTGTTCGGGCAGACCGGCCAGGCCGTGCCGCCAGAACGCCAGTTGCGCGTGCGCTCGCGACGCGGGATCAGTTGCCTCACCGAGGTTCTCGTTCTGCCAGAGGGTGTAGTCGGCGTACTGGACGGGCAGCGGTGCCCAGGCGGGGGCGATGCCATCGCGGCGGGCGGCGTAGGCGGCCATCAGGTCGGCGGCCAGCGGGCCGAGCGAGAAACCGTCGGCGGCGATGTGGTGGACCACCAGGACCAGCACGTGATCGGCGCCGAGCGCGAACAAGGCCGCGCGCAGCGGGATCTCCGCGGTGAGGTCGAATCGCACCGCGGCGCAGGCCAACAGACGTTCGGGCAGTTCCGCCTCGGTGATCGCCGCCGGTCGCAGCGAGATCTCGGTGGTGTCGCAGATCAGCTGTTCGGCGCCGTCGGGCCCCTCGGGGTAGCTGGTCCGCAGGGTTTCGTGCCGGGTGAGGACATCGACGAGGGCGGCTTCGAGTGCGGCGATGTCGAGGTCGCCGGTGAGCCGCAGCGCGATGGGGATGTTGTCGACCGCGTCGCCGATGCCATCGACGTCGGCGAGGAAGCGATTGAGGAACCACATCCGGCGCTGCGCCGCGGACAGCGGAATCCGCTGGGGGCGTTCACGAGTGGTGAGTTCGAGCCGCCCGCCGGTGCCGCGCAGAGCGGCGCACCGGTCGGCCAGGTCGGCCACGGTCGGCGCGTCGAACAGCAGCCGGACCGGGATCTGGGTGTCGAGCGCGGCGCCGAGGCGGGCCGCGACCTGGGTGGCGTTGAGCGAGTTGCCGCCGAGTGCGAAGAAGTCGTCGTCGAGACCGACTTCGCGATCGGCGGGGAAACCGAGCACCGTGGCGAAGGTGGCCGCGACGATGCGAGCGACCTCGGTGGTCGGCGCGCGGAAGGTCGCCGCCTCGAAACTCGGTGCGGGCAGCGCCTTTCGATCCAGCTTGCCGGACGAGTTGAGCGGGAACTCGTCCAGGACCATGAACGTCGAGGGGACCATGTAGGCGGGCAGGGTGCGGATGAGGATCGACTTCACCGCGTCCACATCGACATCGCGCGCGGCGACGAGATACGCGATCAGGGTGTCGTCGCGAACGATCACCGCGGCCTGGGCGATATCGGCGATCCGGGCGAGCACGGCTTCGATCTCGCCGAGTTCGATCCGCAGTCCGCGCAGCTTCACCTGGAAGTCGGTGCGGCCCAGGTACTCCAGCTCGCCGTCCGTCGTCCAGGTGACGAGATCGCCGGTGCGGTACATGCGCTCGGCAGGGGTGAACGGGTTGGCGACGAAACGGTCGGCGGTGAGGTCGGCGCGACCCGCGTAGCCGCGAGCGAGCTGGGCGCCCGCCAGGTACAGCTCGCCGGGGACGCCGACGGGGACCAGCCGCAGGCGGGCATCGAGGACGTAGACCCGTGTGTTGTGCACGGGCACACCGATGGGCACGGTGACGGTGTCGGCGTCGACAACCTCGTGGAAGGTCACGTCGACCGCGGCTTCGGTGGGGCCGTACAGGTTGTGCACAGCCGTCCCGGTGAGCGCACGCAGCAGGTGCGCGGAGGCGGGCGGCAGTGCCTCGCCGGAGGCGAAGACCAGGCGAAGCGACGCGCAGTGCCCGGCGGTCGACGGCGCCGTCTCGCCGAGGTCGACACGTGCGCTCGATGCCTCATGGAGGGCCGCAGCGAAGACCGCGAGCATCGACGGGACGAAGTGGGCGACGGTGATCTGCTCGGCGTCGATCAGCTGCGTCAGGTAGGCGGGGTCGCGGTGGCCGTCCGGGCGGGCGAGAACCAGCCTGGCGCCGATCTGCAAGGGCCAGAAGAACTCCCAGACCGATACGTCGAAGGTGGCGGGGGTCTTCTGCAACACCACGTCGTGGGGGGTGAGACGGTAGGCGTCCTGCATCCACACCAGGCGGTTGACGATGGCGGCGTGCGAGACGACGACGCCCTTGGGCGCACCGGTGGAACCGGAGGTGAAGATCAGGTAGGCGGCGTTGCCCGGCGTCAGCGTGGCGAGACGATCGGCGTCGGCGATCGGTTCGGCCGAGTAGTCGGCGGTGTCGAGTTGCTCGAGGTCGAGAATCGCCGGACGCGCGGTGGTGAGTTCGCCGGCGGCGTCCACCGCGGACAGGTCGAGGGCATCGATCTCGCGGGTCAGCACGCAAACCGGCCCAGCCGCCGCGATCACCGCGGCGATGCGCTCGGCCGGGTGATCCGGGTCGAGCGGCACATAGGCGCCACCCGCGGCGACGACCGCGTACATGGCGACGACGAGGTCGGTCGAGCGGCGCATCCCGATGGCCACGGTGCGGTCCGGGCCGACGCCGATCGAGATCAGCAGGCGAGCGAGGCGATTCACCTCGGCCGCGAACTCGGCGAAACTGCGCGACGTGCCTTCGAAGGTCACCGCGGTGGCGTTCGGGCAGCGTTGGGCCTGCGCGGCGAACAGCGAGGCCAGCGTCATGCGCTCGTCGCTCGGGTAATCGGTGGCGTTCCAGGTGTCGAGTAGGCGGGTGCGCTCGTCGGTGTCGAGGAGGTCGATATCGCCGATCACGACATCGGGATCGGCGGTCACCGTGTCCAGCGTCCGCAGCAGCCGGGCGCCGAAATCGGCGATGGTGCGCGCGTCGAAGAGTTCGGTCGCGTACTCGAAGCGCGCGAGCAGGCCCTCGGCGGTTTCCCGCAGCGTCAGGTGGAGATCGAATTTGGCTGTGTGGGTGTCGATCTCGATCTCCGAGGCGGTCAGGCCCGCGAGTTCGAGTGCGGTGTGGGAGTTGTTCTGGAAGTCGAGCATCACCTGGAACAGCGGGTGCCGGGCGGTCGAGCGCTCCGGATTGAGCACCTCGACGAGCCGGTCGAAGGTGACATCGGTATTGGCGAGGGCGCGCAGGTCACTGTCGCGGACCGTGCCGAGCAGCTCGACGAAGGTGGCGCCGGGGCGGACCGGGGTGCGCAGTACGACGGTGTTGACGAACATGCCGACCAGCTCGTCGAGCGCCTGGTCACCACGGCCCGCGACCGGAGTACCGATCGCGATGTCGCGCTGACCGGACAGGGTGGCGAGGGTGGCGGCGAAGGCGGTGTGCAACACCATGAACAGCGAGGCGTTGGCCCGTGCGCCGATGGCCCGCAGTTTCTCGGTGATCGCGGCGGGCACCGTGAACGCGTGGCGCGCACCGCGGCCCGAAGCCACGGCCGGGCGCGGTCGATCGGTCGGCAGCGAGAGCAGGTCGGGCAGGTCGGCCAGTTCCGTCGACCAGAACGCGAGCTGGCGGGACAGGGCGGAATCAGCGTCGTCCTCGGCGCCGAGCGCGGCGCGCTGCCAGAGGGCGAAGTCGGCGTACTGCACCGGCAGCGGCGTCCACTGAGGTCGGGCCCCCGCCAGGTGGGCGGCGTAGGCCACCATCACATCGCGGGTCAGTGGCGCAACAGACCAGCCGTCGGCGGCGATGTGGTGCAGCACGAGCACGAGGATGTGCTCGTCGGCGGCGGTGTGCAGCAGGTGCAGACGGACCGGGGGTTCGGAGTCCACCGCGAACGGGACGGCGGCCAGCGCGCGGATCCGGCTGTCGAGATCGACGGGGGCGACCGCGTGCGGTTCGAGGGCGATCGTCAACTGGTCGGGCGCGAGCACCTGCTGGAACGGGACGCCGTCGACGGCGGGGTAGCGGGTCCGCAGCGCCTCGTGCCTGGCGAAGACCGCCGCGACGGCGGCGTTCATCGCCGCGTAGTCGATGACGCCGGTCAGGCGGATGGCAGCGGCGATGTTGTCGGCGACCGACGCGGCGTCGAACTGGTTCAGGAACCACATGCGCCGCTGGGCGTAGGACAGCGGAATCTGTTGCGGTCGTTCACCCGCCACCAGCGCGAGCCGGGGCGCGACCGATTCCTCGGCGTCGAGCAGGTCGGCGAGCGCGGTGACCGTCGACGCCTCGAACAGCGACTTCAGCGAGACCGCGCGGCCGAGTGCGGCACCGAGCCGCGACGCCACCTGGGTGGCGACGAGGGAATTGCCGCCGAGCGCGAAGAAATCGTCGTCGGCGCCGATTCGCTCGATCCCGAGCACCTCACCGAACACCCGCGCCACCACGGACTCGGTGCCGACGGCGGGCGCGCGGAAGGAGCGCGCGGCGAACACCGGCTCCGGCAGGGCCGAGCGGTCGAGTTTGCCGCTGGGAGTGAGCGGCAGTGCGTCGATCACCACGAACGCGGAGGGGACCATGTGCGCGGCGAGGGTGCCGCGCAGGGCGGCGGCGAGTGCGTCGACCAGGTCGGCTTCGGCTCGCGCCGCTCGGTCGAGGGCGGGCACGACGTAGGCGACGAGCTGATCGCCACGATGCGTGTCGGCGCGCACCACCACCACGGCCCGGTGCACCGAGAGCTGGGCGAGCAGGGCGGATTCGACCTCGCCGAGTTCGATGCGGAACCCACGGAGTTTGACCTGGTCATCGTTGCGGCCCAGGTAGTCGAGGGTGCCGTCGGGAGTCCAGCGGACCAGATCGCCGGTGCGGTACATGCGCTCGGCGGGGGCCCACGGGCAGGCGACGAAGCGGGCGGCGGTGAGGGCGGCGCGGGAGCGGTAGCCGCGCGCGAGCTGGGCACCCGCGACATACAGCTCGCCCGCGACGCCGACGGGCACCGGCCGCAGCCGGGAGTCGAGGACCCACTGGCTGATGCCGCGCAGCGGCGTACCGAGGGTCAGCGGGGTATCGGCGGTGAGCGGGGCGCTGATGTTGGTGGCGACCGTGGTCTCGGAGGGGCCGTAGGCGTTCACGAACGCGCGGGGTACGGGCCCTGCGGTCCAGCGGGCGATCAGGTCGGGCGGGCAGGCTTCGCCGCCGACCATCACCATGCGAAGGGCGTCGAGCGGGGCGGGGTCGAGCACGGCCAAGCCGGACGGCGTCATCAGCGCGTGCGTGACCCGCTGCTCCGAAAGCAGCTGGGCCAGTTCCGCTCCCACGTGTCGCCCGGGCGGGGCGATCACCAGGGTCGCGGCGGAATCCACCGCGAGCAGCAATTCCATCACCGAGATGTCGAAGGACGGGGAACCGACCTGCAGGACCCTGGCGTCGGCGGCGCCGAACATACGCGCCGTTTCCTCGGCGGCGAAACCGGCGATACCCGTCTGGGTGACCAGCACGCCCTTGGGCGCGCCGGTGGAGCCGGAGGTGTAGATGACGTAGGCGAGGTCCTCGGCGCGCAGCGGGCGCACACGGTCGGCGTCGGTGACAGGATCGCTGGAGCGCCCGGCGCATTCGGCCATCAGCTTCAGCTCGTCGAGGACCAGCCAGTCGATCGGGCCGGGCAGCGCGGACTGTGACTCGGACACTGTAAGACCCAGTCGCGCGCCGGAATCGGTCACCATATGGGTGATCCGATCGAGCGGGTAGCTCGGATCGACAGGCAACCAGGCGGCGCCGGATTTGGCGATCGCCCACACCGCGAGAACGGACTCGATGGAACGGGGAAGACCGACGGCGATCACGTCGTCGGGTCCGACGCCGCCGTCGATGAGGACTCTGGCCAAGCGTGACGACGCCCGGTCGAGTTCGCGATAGGTCAGGGTACGGTCACCGTCGGTGACGGCCTCGTGATCCGGTTGTGCCGCGACTGCCGCGGCCAGCAGGTCGGGCAGCAGGCCGGTGGCGGTCACCGGTGCGCCGCGCATCCCGGTGAGCTGGGAATGTTCGGATTCCGACAGCAGCGGCAGGTCACCGACCGCGGTGTTCGGAGCGTCGACGGCCGCGGCCAGTAGTCGCACGAAACGATCACCGAGAGCATGCATCTCGGGCTCGTCGAACAGGTCGGCGGCGTAGAGGGTGACGGCGTCGATGCCAGCGGGTTCGCCTGCGGCACCACGGCGTTCGGCGAGGGTGAGGCCCAGGTCGAACTTGGTGATGTCGAGCTCGATCTCGCGCACCGTCACCGCCGAGCCCGCCAGCTCGAAGGTCGTGTCGAGGGCGGCCTGGAAGTTCAGCGCCACCTGGAACAACGGGTGCCGGGCGGAGGAACGGGCCGGGTTGACGACGTCGACCAGACGATCGAAAGGGACGGTGGCGTGCGCGAAGGCGGCCAGATCGGTTTCGCGGGTGCGCTCGAGCGCGTCGATGAAGCTCGCGGCGGGGTCCACCTCGGTGCGCAGCACCAGGGTGTTGACGAACATGCCGATCAGGTCGTCGATGGCGCGGTCGCCGCGACCGGCGACACCGGTGCCGATGGCGATGTCGGTGGTGCCGGACAGGCGCGCGAGCAGCACCGACAGCGCGGTGTGCACAACCATGAACAGCGAAGCGCCCGCCTGCTGGGCCAGGTCGGCGAGTCGGCGGTGCAGGTCGGCGTCGATGGCGAAGGCGACGCGTGCGCCGCGTGCGCTCGGCTCGACCGGTCGTCTGCGGGCCGAGGGCAACTCGAGCTGGTCGGGCAGACCCGCGAGAGTTCGCTCCCAGAAAGCGATTTCGCGGGAGGCCAGCGACTGCGGATCGGTTTCGGCGCCGAGCAGCTCGCGCTGCCAGAGGGCGTAGTCGGCGTACTGCACGCGCAGCGGCGACCAGGTCGGCTCGGCGCCGTCGGTGGCGGCGCGATACGCGGTGAGGACATCGCGAACGAGCACCTGCAGCGAAACACCGTCTGCCGCAATATGATGCAGCACAACAGCCAGGACACACTCCCCCGCCGCGGCGCTCGATCGCCGCGGTGCCGAGTTGTCCACAGTTGTGTCGGCGGCCTGCGCGACCACGAAAATACCCGCACGCAGCGGTGCTTCGCGTTCGAGATCGAATCCGGCTCGCGCGAATCGGGTCAGCTCCGCGTCGAGGTCGGCGTCCCGCACCTCGACGGGGTCGCCGATGCGGACCAGCCCGGCATCGCACACGACCTGCTCGGCTACCTCACCGCCCGGTGTATCGACCGCCGGGAACACGGTGCGCAGCGTCTCGTGGCGTTCGACCACCGCGTTCAAGGCCGCGACCAGGGCCGGCAGATCGGCGGTGCCGCGCAGCCGGATGACGAACGGCATGTTGTAGCCGGGCGCCGCGGGATCGAAGCGATTGAGGAACCAGATCCGTTGCTGCGCGGGCGAAAGCGGGATCAGCGCCGGGCGGGGCCCTGCGGTGAGCACCGGGAGCTGGGCCGAGGCGCCGGCGTGGTCGCGATCGGCCACGGCGGCGGCGAGACGGGCGACGGTGCTCGCGCCGAACAGATCGCGCACGCCGAGGCGGCAGCCGAGATCGGCGCCGAGGCGGGCCGCGACCTGGGTGGCGACCAGGCTGTTGCCGCCGAGGGCGAAGAAGTCGTCGTCGCGGCCCACCCGATCGAGGCCGAGGACCTCGCCGAACACCCTCGCCACCGCGTGCTCCACCGGGCCGACAGGTTCGGCGTAGGCGACGACGGTGCGGGTGGGGGCGGGCAGCGCCTTGCGATCCAGCTTGCCCGACGCGTTCACCGGCAGCGCCTCGAGCAGCACGAACGCCGCGGGCACCATGTAGGCGGGCAGCGCGCGCAGCGCCGTCTCACGCAGCTCGTCGATCGACACCGAGCCCGGTTCGGCTTCCACGACATAGGCGACCAATTGCTCGCCGACGCCCGCGTCGTCGCGAACCAGCACCACGGCGCGCGCCGTGGAGTCCACGCTCTCCAGCACGGCCTCGATCTCGCCGAGCTCGATCCGCAGGCCGCGCAGCTTCACCTGAGAATCGGTGCGCCCCAGATACTCCAGCTCACCATTGGTGGTCCAGCGAACAAGGTCGCCGGTGCGGTACATCCGCTCACCCGGCAGCGGATGCGACGCGGCACTGCCGGACCCGGGGTCGGTGACGACTACCGCGGGCGCGGCGACGAAGCGTCCGGCGGTGAGCGCTGGACCTGAGACATAACCCCGGGCGAGCTGTACCCCCGACAGATACAGCTCACCCGAAGCCCCGACCGGAACAGGCCGCAGCCGTGAGTCGAGAACATGGAGCCGGGTGTTGAACACCGGCGCGCCGATCGGCACCGAGACCCGGTCGCTGTCGTTCACCTCGTGGAAGGTGACGTCGACAGCGGCCTCGGTCGGGCCGTAGAGATTGTGCAGGCGGGCGCCTGTCAGCAGCCGCAGTCGCTGGGCAGGCGCGGCGGGCAGTGCCTCGCCGGACGCGAAGACCAGTCGCAGCGATGTGCGCTCGGCGATGTCCTGTTGGGCCAGAAAGACTTCGAGCATCGACGGGACGAAATGCGCTACGGTGACGCCATATTCGCTGATGACTCGGCGCAGGTAGCCGGGGTCGCGGTGCCCGTCCGGCTCGGCGAGCAGCAGGGTAGCGCCGATCTGCAAGGGCCAGAAGAACTCCCACACCGAGACATCGAAGGTCATCGGCGTCTTCTGCAGCACCACGTCGACACCGTGCAGGCGGTAGGTGTGCTGCATCCAGACGAGACGGTTCACGATCGCGGCGTGCTCGACCGCGACGCCCTTGGGCAGACCGGTGGAGCCCGAGGTGAAGATGACGTAGGCGCGATGGCCGGGGCGCAGCGGCGCGGTGCGGTCGGCGTCGGTCAGCGGAGCGTCGTCGTAGTCACTCAGTTCGAGGGCGTCCACGGCCAGCACCGCCGGCCCATCATCAGCCACGCCGGACACGCGGTCACGGGTGGTTGTGAGCACGGCGGCCGGTGCGGCGGTCGCGAGGATGTGCGCGATGCGCTCGGCCGGATGATCCGGATCGATCGGGACATAGGCCGCGCCCGCCGCGAGCACCGCGTACATGGCCACCACCAGCTCGGGCGAGCGCCGAATGCACAGCGCCACCAGCGATTCCGGTCCGATGCCGTCCGCGCGCAGCCGCCGGGCCAGCCGATTGACACGCTGAGCCAACTCGCGATAGGTGAGGGTGGCGCCCTCGGTGCCCGACGACGTCGCCATCCGCACTGCCACCTCGTCGGGGGTACGCGCGACCTGGGCCTCGAACAGGGCGGGCAGCGTCGCCACCGGGACCGAACGCTCGGCCAGCGCGGCGTCGACATCGAACCGGGTGGAGTTCCAGATCCGGGTGCTGACCTGCAGTTCCAGCTCGGTCGCGACCTCGATCGCGCTCAGCGCGGTGGCCAGGTCGGTCGCGGCGAGTCGCTCGAGGAAACCGAGGAAGCGGGCATGGTGCCTGGCCAGGGTATCGGCGTCGTAGAGGTGCGGGTTGGCCTCGAAATCCACGTGCACTCGGTCGCGGTCGCCGTAGTAGACGTTGAGGCTCAGGTCCTCGATCGGACCGGTGGACAGCACCCGGTAGCGACCGGTGGTGGTCCCGAGGGTGAGGTCACTCTTGAACAGCATGAAGTTGGCGAGCGGGCCGAACAGCGCGCGCCGAGCGGGACGCCCGTCGTCCTCGGCGTCGCGGCGGATGTCCTCGGCACGGTAGCGCTGATGACGCAGCGCACCCGCCACCTCGACCCGGGCCGCGCGCAGCAGTTCGCCCCAGGTGGCGGGTGAGCCCGCCGCGCCCGTGGGCAGTCGCAACGGCACGATATTGGACAGCATCCCCGCCGAGCGGCGCATGACCGCGGTGGTGCGGGCGGTGACGGGCAGGCTCAGTACCGCGTCCGGTCGGTCGGTGAGGCGGCCGAGGTAGGCGGCGAAGGCGGCGAGGAGCACCGCGGAGATCGTCGAATCATCGCTGGCGGCAATGGTTTCCAGCCGGTCGACCAGTTCCTCCGACAGCCGCCCGCCGGTCACCAGGTTGATCGCCGATCGTGGTGCGGTGCGGCCGTCGAGCGCGGTGGGGCTGTCGAGGCCGGCGATCCGCTGAGCCCAGTGCTCACGATCGCCGACGAAGCGGGTGCTCTCGCGGTAGCGCTGTTCGCCCTCGACCAGCGCCGACAGCTCGCCCGGAACGACCTCGCGTGCCTGGGTACCGAGCATCCGCGCGGTGTAGAGCTCGGCGATGCGCTGGGAGTTGGTGAACGCGCCGTACCCGTCGAGCACGATGTGGTGGCCGCGCAGATACCAGAACCAGCGGGCGTCGCCGACGCGCAGCACCGCGCCCGCCACCAGCCGGTCGGTGAGCAGGTCGATGGGGGCGCCGAATTCCGCGCGCATCCATTCCTGTGCGGCGGCCACGGGATCGTCGTGGTGGCGCAGATCGATCAGCGGCAGCTCCTGCTCGACCGCGATCGTGTGGTCGACGTACTGGTGCGGGACACCGTCGAACTCGCCGATGCGCACCAGCGGCGACCCGTAGACATGCGCGGCCTCGGCCGTAACCTGCTGCAGCACAGCGGCATCGAGCTCGCCGACGATGTCGACGTACTGGGCGATGGTGATCGGGACGTCGGGGTCGAGCAGCTGTGCGTACCAGACACCGAGCTGGGCCGGGGTCAGCGGAAAAGGCAGACCGACGACCCGCGCTTCCTGTGGTCGCGCACTGAATCCACCCAACTCCGTACCGTGCACCAGAGCCTCCTCGAATCGCGAAAGAACAGCAGATCGAATGTTTTCGGGCAGCACGAATACACCTCGCGCAGCGAAAGATTCGATATGAACGCGGTGGGCGTGACGCCACACTCGCGCAAAGATCCCCGACAGATCATGTGGACGAGAACGACGACCGAGGGGGTCGCCGAGGCAACAGACGAGATGTCCGTCGCGGGTGCCTAGCTGTAGATCGTTCCTCCAACGGCTTTGTCAGTTACATCACATGGGCGCCTGTCCATGCAGTGCCGACAGTAAGCCCTAATTTAATAAAAAGGTACTTTTTCAGCTAAAAAATTCGGTCAGTCGTCCAGTCCGTACTGACGAGTACCCACGACCGGGGCATGAGTGTGGGCTCCAACACATCGGTCCCCGACATGTGAGCCACCACACCTTCAGAACGGGACACTATGAGTCGAAACGTTGCATCTGCGTTGCATCGGCGCCGATGCGCCGGTCGAGCACCCGGATCTTGGCTTCTATCTGCGCATACAGCGGTGATTCGCGATCGACGGTCGACCGATAGGCCGCCCACGCCGCGGCGTCGTCGCGCCCTTCGGGGCACGAGGTCCACCGACGCAGCACACCGGCATCGGGCGCGGCGAGCACAGCGGTGCGCAACCGGACCCGGAGCTCGTCACGGATATCGCAGATGCCGGGCGCGGAGGAACGCGGCAGCACCGGCCCCGCGTACAAGCGTAATGCGGATTCGATATCACCGGAGTCGAGAGCGGCCCGCAGGGCTTCTACATCAGTTGCGACATGTACGCGGAGACGGTAAGGGCGCGAACCGACAACCGAGGCGCCGATCACCGTCCGCAGCCGCGACACCGCCGCGCGGATCGTGCCGTTGTCCAGATCGGTGTCGTCCAGTAGCAGCGCCAAGTGATCGGCGCCGAGTCCTTCGGGATGCTCGGCGAGCAGGAGCAGGATCTCGGCGTGGCGTTGCGAGAGCGACACCCGCTCCCCCGCGATGCTCAACTGAGGTTGACCCAGACCCAGGACATCGAGGCCGAGTTTGGCCTGTTCGGAGTAATCGCGGTTCGCCGGGGCCGATGCCCCGTTGCCATGGCTCGCGCGCATGGCTCGCAGCACCAGATCCATCTCGGCCGCGGTCGCGGCGGCTTTGACCAAGGCGAGAATCTCGGGCTTGGCCACCCGCATCCCGCCGGCAATCATCAGCACGCCGATCAGCCGACCGTCCGGCTCGTGCACGGGTGCCGCGGCGCCGGTGATCTGGTGCATCCGATGGAGGAAATGTTCGGGTCCGTGAATCCAGGTGGCGCGGCCGGTGCGCACGACGAGGCCGACGGCATTGGTACCGATCCGGCGTTCGCTGAGATCGTCGCCCTCGCGCACGCCGATCTCGGCGGCCGCGGCGATCTGCTCCGGATGCCCGTGCACCGAAAGCACCCGACCGAACTGGTCGGCCACGGTCACGATCAATCCGGCGTGCGACGCGTCCTGGACCAGCAGTTTGTCGATCAGCGGCATGAGCGCGGCGATAGGGTGGGCGTCGCGATAACGTTCCAGATCGGCACCGCGCAGCCCGCGACCGTCGATGATGTCCGTCGGGTCGACACCACCGCGCACACTGCGCAACCATGATTCGAGGACGAGCGGACGTAGTAGACCGGCCAGCTGGGTAAGCTGTTCACCACCGGCACTGAGAAATCCATGGGCCTGTGCGGCATAGGCTTCCAGAGCACCGAGCTGTGCGCCCGACTCCGATGCCTGCCGTGGGGGCCTCCCACCTGTAAGATTGCTGACCATTTGCCTTTCTTTCCCGATACAAACTGTACCGGGCAGGTATCGGGCCAACCGGCAGAAGTCGGGGTTTGTCCCGCAGGTCACATCGTGGTATCAATCGTGCCTTCGTCACACGACCATGTAGTCCGCGATGGACGCGGCGAGCAGCACGGTGGCGGCCTGTGGACCGCGGCGCAGCGGGACCGGGACGACCGACAGGTCGGCGACGGTCAGTGCGTCGATGCCGTGTACGCGGCCCTGTTCGTCGACCACCGCGCGCTCGTCCCCCGCGGGGCCCATCCGACAGGTACCGGAAAGATGCTGGGAAGTGCCCAGGTTGGCGCGCAGCCAGGAGTCGTCGACAGGTCCGATTCGCCGACCGAGGAGATCCGCGGTGAGTGCTGCTCCCTCACGCAGCCGGGCTCGGTCCCGTTCGCCGCGCAGGTAGCGCTGATCGATGCGCGCGGGGACCGAGGGATCCGCCGAGGCCAGCGTGAGCTCGCCGGTCGACTCGGGATGCATCAGCGCGACCCCGATTCGGCGAAGGCCAGGGGTGAACATCTGGGTGTACGGACGTAGTTCGAGGTCGTCGATGTGGAGGACGTATTCGAGCGGTACCGCGGGCTCGTCCGGCTCGTCGCAGGGGAACTCGACGCCGATCTCGGGGTGATCGGTGCACCACGCGCCGACCGGAGCGGGCCGCACGGTCGCCACCCCGAGTGCGCGCAGGAGCGGTTCGGGGCCGATCCCGGATCTGATCAGCAGTGCGGCCGACTCCACCGCACCCGCGCACAACACCGTCTGATCGGCATAGGTTCGCCCGCGCTCGCGCCCGCGCGCCCACTCCACACCGATCACCCGGGTGCCACGCAGCAGTAGCCGGGTCACTGTGGTCGCGCTGGTGACGGTGAGGTTGGGCCGTGTCATCGCGGGATAGAGGTGGGTGACAGCGGGTCCAGCCCGCGAGCCGAGTGACACCGTCAAGGGCACCGGGCCGAAACCCTCGGCGCGGTTGGCACCTGACATATTGAGGTCGGGGATCTCGGTGAATCCCGCTACCGCGCAACGTCGCGCGAATTCGGCGCTGAACCGGGCGAAGTGACTGGTTCGCGAGATCGGGATCGGGCCGCCGACGCCGTGGCCGGGCGCGTTACCGAAATCCTTGTCGTCTTCGAGGTCGCGAAAGGTCGGGAGAACCGAGTCGAACGACCAGCGCGCACCCGCCACCGCGCTCCAGGCCGTGAAGTCGACAGCGGGTGGGCGAATGAAGTAGCTGCCGTTGATCGCGCCGGACCCGCCGATCAGCTTGCCGCGCACCAGGTTTCTCGCGTAGCGCCACACGAGCCGGGATTCGGGGCCGATCGGGAGATGGCTCGGGTCGAGCAGCTCGACGGGCAGCTCCCCCCTCGTCGGGAACGTCGGCCCGGCTTCGAAGACGCGCACCGAGCGCGCCGGGTCCGCGCTGAGCCGGGCGGCGAGCACGCAACCCGCCGACCCGGCTCCGACGATGAGAGTGTTCGTCACGCAGTCGTATTCAGCGGGGCGGCACGCTCGGCTTGAGCGCTTCGAAACTGCGCGCTCGCAGGACGCCGAGCCACAGGCCCGTGCCGTAGGCCACGTCGTCTAGACGCTTGTAGGCCACATAGCGCACCGGATCGAGCCCGCCCGAGTCGCGATGGGTGAACCAGTCGGCCAGACCGTCGGCGAGTGCCATCGTGATGGCTATCCTGCGGATTCGGCTCGACGCGATCACCGCGAGCAGCGTCACCGGCCAATAGTCGCGGCACATCGCCGAAGCCAGTCGCCACATCCCGGCGAAGTAGCCGCGCGCGAGGTAGACCGCCGCGATCCGGGTCGGGTTGTCCAGTTCGGTGAAGACCCGGCGCAGGCGGACCAGTGCCGTGGCGAGGGTGACGAGTCCACCGAGCAGACCCCATTTCGACAGGGTCGCGAACAGCAGACTGGCCAGCACGGTCCAGGTCGGCACCGACAGCGGCGAGACCAGGCCCGAGTGCCGTTTGCCCAGCGGCGCCGCTCCGGTGCCGTAGAACAGCTTTCGCCCGAACCAGGCGCGGAAGGCCACCCGGTGATCGTGGGCGACGTGCGCGGCGGGCTCGTAGCGCAGCCGCCAGCCCGCGCGTTCGAGCCGCCAGCACAGGTCCACATCCTCGGCCACCTGCATCGATTCGTCGAATCCGTCCTCGCCGAGCAGCGCGGCACGCCTGGTCAGCAGTGCTGCGCTCGGCACATACGACACGATGCCGCGCGCGTGCACCGCCGATTCGCGGCGGCCCAGATCGAGTGAGGAGCGGGTGTGTTCGTAGCGGGCGAGCGCGTTGGATTCGGAATCGAGGGCCACGATGCGCGGCGCGACCAGCGCGACCTGCGGATCACTGAAATGCCCGAGCATGACCTCGAGCCACCCGCTGCGCGGCACCACATCGGAGTCGAGGAACGCGACGAAGCCCGTTGTCGCCGCCTGCAATCCGGCATTGCGGGCGGCCGCTGGGCCGAGCGGGCTCTCGTGCCGCAGCACCGTCACCTGACCACGGCCCGGTCGCGGCGGGATGCGGACCGGCTCGTCGGAGCCGTCGTCGACGACGATCACATTGTGTCCGCGCAGCACCGCCAGCAGACGCAACAGCCCATCGGCGTTGTTGTAGAGCGGGATGACGACGGTGACGTCGTCGAGTGACGGTTCGAGCCGCGGACGCGGGTTGGCCACGCCGGAATCGAGCAGTCGGCGGGCGACGATCGCGGACTTGGTGTCGGTCACCTCCAGGTATCCGTCGCCGATCAGCTCGGCGGCCTCCGGGGCCAGGCGCAGCATCCGTGCGGGCGATCCTCCGATCAGGATCCGACCACCGGAAAATGCGCGCACCCGTGGATCGATCCGTACCCCGAAGCCGTCGGGCAGACGATCATGGCGCATTCCTCGCATGCTATTCGCAGTTGGGCTCTCAGACATCATCACCCCACAAAAAAGGACGAAAGTCTGCCTGAAATGCCGCCATGACCGGTTGCCGGAAGTGCCAACAAGATCGGCAGCGCATTTCCGGCAACCGGACCCGGCTAACCGAGCGGACTCTCGTTGCACGCCTTGGCAGGTGGGCGCTTCACGGTCAGTGGCAGCGACACCCTGCTACGGCTGCGCACCGGGCGGGAATGATCGACGGCAGGGCGCGGGATAGTGCGACCCGGCGCTGTCAATGCCGCTTCACCGTAGCCCTGCACGCATTCGGGATCGGGTCCGTCGGCGGGCAGGCCGGTGAAGAATTTCGCCGCCATGCAGCCGCCGCGACAGGAGTCGTAGTGCGAGCACTTCGTGCACGCGCCACCGTCGACCGGTTCGCGGAGTTCGGCGAAGAGCTCCGAGTCGGTCCAGACCGCCTCGAAACCACCGTCGGCGACGATGTTTCCGGCCTTGAAGCGGTCATGGATGGCGAACGGGCAGGCGTAGACGTCGCCGACGGGGTCGACCAGGCAGACCACCCGGCCCGCGCCGCACATGTTCAAACCCGGTAGGGCCGAGCCGAACGCGGACAGGTGGAAGAACGAGTCGCCGGTGAGCACGCCCTCGCCGTTGCGCACCAGCCAGTCGTAGAGCTCGCGCTGCTGTTCGGGCAGCGGGTGCAGTTCGTCCCACACGTCCGCGCCGCGACCCGAGGGGCGAAGGCGGGTGAGTCGCAAGGTGGCGCCGTATTTATCGGCGATGGCCTTGAACTCGTCGAGCTGGGAGATGTTGTGACGGGTGGCGACCACCGAAAGCTTGGCATCGGTGAAACCCGCCGCAGCGAGATTCGACAGTGCCTTGATCGCGGTGTCGTAGGAGCCGGGACCGCGCACGGCGTCGTTGACCGCGGCGTCGGCGCCGTCGAGGGAGATCTGGACGTCGACGTAGTCACTGGCCGCCAGGCGCGCGGCGACCTCTTCGTTGATGCGAACGCCGTTGGTGGAGAACTTGACCCCCACGTTGTGCGCGGTGGCGTAGTCGACCAGTTCCCAGAAGTCCGGGCGCACGGTCGGTTCGCCGCCGCCGATATTGACGTAGAAGATCTGCATGCGCTCGAACTCGTCGATCAGCGCCTTGCACTGCTCGGTGCTCAGTTCGTTCGGGTCGCGGCGCCCCGACGAGGACAGGCAGTGCACGCACGACAGGTTGCAGGCGTAGGTGAGTTCCCAGGTGAGGCAGATCGGTGCGGCCAGACCCGATTCGAAACGATCGATCAGCCTGCCGCCCTGGGTGGCGTCACCGGGCGCCAAGGCTGTCGGCGCGGGGGTGAGCGGGCCGGGTGCGGCCACGATCATGTCGGTGTCGGCCAGTTGCGCAAGCGCCTTGACGTGGGCGGCGGAGGCGTCGATGCCCTTGGCACGCAGTGCGTCGCGCACGGAAGAGTGCGCGGGCAGCGACCGGACCACGTCGACGAGATCGCGGCTCTTGAGAAACGAGAGCTTGCGGGTTCCGAAGTGGTACAGCAGCGCGCCGAAGGACTCCGGACGCAACGAGACCCGCGGGTGCAGTGTCCACCGGGTGTCGAGATCGAGCATGGTCAGTACACGCCGCACATGCCGTCGATGCTGACCTCTTCGATCAGCGTCTCGGTGACCAGGTCCTCGTCGGATTCGACGGTCGCAGGCGTGGTGTTCTCAGGCATGACTACCTCCATTGTGTTGCCGGTCACCCCGAACTTTAACGTCAGTGACTGCCATAAAGAGGCGGAATCGGAAAATCTTTTCCCTGAGCACACCCCACACCCATCGGTGGCGACCCCTCTAGACTTCCGGGGGCAGAATGGGAAAAGGGCTGATGGCCCAGCGGCAGCAGAGGTGAGGCAAAGGCTTGCGTAACCATGGCGGGGCGGGCAGCGGCGCGAGTTCGACGCTGTCGGAGGCCGAGATCGTCGACGCGGCACTGAAGGTGGTGCGCGAAGACGGGGTCGAGAAGCTATCGATGCGGCGACTATCGCGCGAGCTCGGGGTGTCGCCGATGGCGCCGTACTACTACGTGGCGGACAAGCGCGAGCTACTCGACCTGGTCGCCAGCGCCGCGCTGCTCGGGGTGCGAAAGCCGCCGCGCGAATCCGGCCCGTGGCAGGAGCGCCTGCGCGATCTGATCGATCAGATAGACGATAAACTGCGCACACATCCCGGCCTGGGCGACATCCTGCTCGAGCAGATGCTCGGCAAGCAGCTCGACCTGATCGAAGCCGTGATGGAGATCCTGTTCGACGCGGGCTTCAGCGACCGCAATGTGCTGGCCGCCTACGCGACCATCCACACCTATCTGTTCGGTCGCAGCAGAGTGAACCCGCGCGACCGTTCCGCGCCGGCCGACGTGCTGCTGCCCGAGGCGGTGGCCCGAGCCACGAAGTACATGCCCGACCTGCGCGGCAAGTACTCCTACGACTTCGGGATGGAGGTGCTGGTCGCCGGACTCGAGGCGCAGCTTGCCCTGCAGGCACGTCCCGGCCTAGCATGAAACTGAAACACGTTCTAGTTTTGGCTAGTTCTGCTCGAGAGGACGACATGACCACAGTCGAGGTTCCGCACGGCTCACGCTCGGTGGTACTGCGAGTAGCCGCGGTGATCGCCGAGACCGCCGACACCAACTCCGTGGTCTTCGAGGTGCCCACCGAACTTCGCGAGCGCTTCGCCTACTCGCCCGGCCAGTTCCTGACGCTGCGCATCCCCAGCGAGCGGACCGGTTCGGTCGCTCGCTGCTATTCGCTGGCCAGTTCGCCGTTCACCGACGATCTGCCGAAGGTGACCGTCAAGCGCACCGTGGACGGATACGGCTCGAACTGGCTGTGCGACAACATCACCGCGGGTACCGAGATCGAGGTACTGCCGCCGTCCGGCGTGTTCACGCCCAAGGACCTCGACGAGGACATGCTGCTGTTCGGCGCGGGTAGCGGGATCACGCCGGTGATGTCGATCCTGAAGTCGGCGCTGTCGCAAGGTTCGGGCAAGGTGGTGCTGGTCTACGCCAACCGCGACGCGAACTCGGTGATCTTCGCCGACGAACTCCGCGATCTCGTCGGCAAGCATCCCCAGCGACTCACCGTCATCCACTGGCTCGAACCGCTGCTCGGCCTGCCCACCGCCGACATGCTGGCCACCCTGGTCCGGCCCTACACCTCCTACGAGGCGTTCATGTGCGGGCCCAAGCCGTTCATGGACCTGGTGCACGACGCGCTCGCCACCCTCGAGGTGCCACGCAACCGGACCCACGCCGAGATCTTCAACTCGCTGGCGGGCGATCCGTTCGCCGACCACGCGCCCGCCGAGGTCTCCGAGGCCGAGGCCGCCGACGCGGCGACGGTCGAGGTGGAACTCGACGGCCAGGTGCACGAGATGTCGTGGCCACGCAAGCAGACACTGGTCGACATCATGCTCGACAAGGGCCTCGACGTGCCGTACTCCTGCCAGGAGGGCGAGTGTGGATCGTGTGCCTGCACCGTGCTCGAGGGCAAGGTGGAGATGGCCAATTCGGAGATCCTGGATCCCGAGGACATCGAGAACGGGTACATCCTCGGCTGCCAGGCGCGGCCGGTGACCGATCGGTTGCGCATCCAGTTCTAGCGCATGGCGCGGTAGGCGGCGCGTTGCTCGGGGTCGAGATGTTCGGTCGCGTAGCTCAGCGCGGTGCGGCCGAGTCCGGGTGCGTTCTCGTTCAGGAAATCGGTGAGCGCGGTCCGGTCGACGCGCTTGCCGATTTCACGCAACATCCAGCCGAGCGCCTTCTGGATCAGGTCGCGACGGTCCGCCTGGAGGATCTCGGCCAGTTCCAAGGTGGTGCTCGGGTCGCCCGCCTTGATGAACGCGAACGTGGAGAGCAGGGCCACCCGGCGCTCCCAGAGCGAATCCTGTTCGGCCAGTTCGACGAGCAGGGTGCGGTCTTTGTCCAGTAGCCAGGGCCCGATGATGTGTTCGGCGGAGGCGTCGACCAGATCCCAGTTGTTGATCCGACCCCGCCGCAGGGCCGCCAGATAGAGATCGACCATCTCGCGGCGGGCCTTGTCGTCGAGGGCGCGCGGTTTCGATGCCGCCGCGAAGCGGGCGTTGAGGATGAACAGGGCGGCCAGGCGTTCCTCGTGCAGGGGGCTGTCGAGAAGTTCGTCGATCTGCGAAAGCGGCAGCGTGGGAAACCGTTTCGCCACTTTTCTGGTCACGGGAACTCGGATGCCGAGAAAGATGTCGCCCTCGCCGTATTCGCCGGGGCCGGTCTTGAAGAAGCGTTGCAGGTGCTGCGCGTCGGTAGGGTTCGCCAGGTCGGCGAGGGCCTCGCGCACCTGTGCGGCGGTGGGAAGCTCGGACACACGCACCTCCGGGTCGGCGGGTTTGCTCCGCATTCAACACCGGGGCGGTGACATGTCGGCACACCGCCTGCTGTCCGACGGCCGCGCGCGATCAGGCAGGAAGCGCGCCCAGAAGTCGTCCCGACTCGAATGTCGCGGCACCGGAAGGCAATTCACCCGGCCGTCCGCTCGTGCGGACGGTGACCGTCCCGGTTCCGGTGGCGGGGCGGCCCAGTTCGTCCATCTTGCGGACGGTTTGCGCGGCCACGGCCTGGGCACTGTCGAACAGGCGCACACCGTCGGGCAGGGCGGCGATGATGGCGTCGATGACCAGCGGATAGTGGGTGCAGCCGAGGACCACGCCTTCTACATCGGTCGGGGTGCGAGCGGCGGAATCGGCGATCGACTCGCGAATCGCCGCGATGTCACCACGGTCGATCGCGTCGGCCAGACCGTGGCAGGCCACCCCTACGACCTTCGCGTCACCGCCGAACCGAGCGATCAGATCGGCTTGGTAGCGACTGGCCGTGGTCGCGGCTGTGGCCCACACCGCCACTGAATTACATTGCGCGGCAGCGGGTTTGATGGCGGGAACCGTGCCGATCACGGGCACCGACGCCCCCACCTCGGCCCGTACGTGAGCCAACGCGGTGACACTGGCGGTATTGCACGGCAGCACGATCACCTCGGCCCCCGACTCGACCGCCTGCCGAGCCGCGCCGACGACCCGCTCGACCACCCACTGCTCGGGCTTGGGCCCCCACGGCGCGCCATCGGGGTCGAGTAGCAGCAGCAGATCGACATCGGGCCGCAGCTTGCGCAACCACGCAGCCGTTGGCAACAGGCCGAGGCCGGAATCGATGAGCGCGACGATCACCGCTACACCGTATTACAGGGCGCGGAATCGGCCCCTCGCGACCACAGTCGCACCGTCTCTCGACCCGATGACGCACCGGAACCAGCGCCCGCTCCCGCACCGACGGCCCGCCTCAGCCGCCTCGAGTCGTCGGTCACGGTGCGTCGCCGTTCCCGACCTCGGCGGCGCTGCGCGGATTTCGGACACCGCCCTCGTTCGCGAGGGCGGTGTCGGTGCCGGATGCCGGTCAGCCCGCGGCGGCGAGCAGGTCGGCGACCGGGGTGGGAGTGGCGAGTTTGGCGCGCAGTTTCATCACCTGGGCGGTCAGGCCCGCACCGAGGACGGCGGTGAGGATGCCGTCGCGGGAGTAGTAGACGAGGAACTTGCGGCCGTCGTCGGTGACCACGGTGACGTCGTCGGCGGGCGACGGGGTGCCGAGCGCCTGGATCTTGACGTCGTACTGATCGCTCCAGAAGTACGGAACGCGGGCCATCGTGGGCGATGCGCCGCCGAGCAGGGCGGTGGCCAGCAGTTTCGCCTGTTCACCCGCGCTGGTCCAGTGTTCGACGCGCTTGCGGACGCCGGTGTCGTGCTGCCAGGCGGCGACATCGCCGACCGCCCAGACACCGTCGGCGCCGGTGCGGCCCACCTCGTCGGCGAGCACGCCGCCGCCGGCGGACCGGTCGGCCAGTTCGATGCCGGAGTCGGCCAGCCAGTCGGTGACGGGGACGGAGCCGATACCGACCACGACCAGGTCGGTGTCGATATCGGTGCCGTCGGTGAGAACCGCGCCACCCACCCGGCCCGCGTCGTCGGCGCGCAGGGTGTCGACCCCGACGCCGCAGCGCAGGTCGACACCTTCGTCGCGGTGCAGGCGCGCCACCAGGGCACCGACCTGCTCGCCGAGAACCGAGGCCAGCGGCGTGGGCTGAGGTTCGACCAGGGTCACTTCGACGCCGGCGGCACGGAAGCTCGCGGCGAGTTCGCAGCCGATGAAACCGGCGCCGATGATCAGCGCGCGGCGCGCACCGTCGAGTTCGGTCCGCAGGGTCTCGGCGTCCTCGTGCGCCCGCAGCACATGGACACCCCCCACCTGGGGTAGCCCCGGGAGTCTGCGGGGGCGCAGACCAGTCGCGATGATCAGTTGGTCGTAGGCGATGGTGGCGCCGTCCGCCAGGGTGATGGCGCGCGCGGCGGTATCGACCGCGGTGACGGCGGTGCCGAGACGCAGTTCGATGTTCTTCTCCGCGAAGAACTCCGGCGGGCGCAGCGTGGTGTCATCGGTCTCGCCGCGCACGAACTGCTTGGACAGCGGCGGGCGATCGTAGGGCGGGCGGGTCTCGTCACCGAGCAGCAGCACGCCGCCCTCGTACCCGGCCCGACGCAGTTCCTCGGCCGTGCGCAGGCCTGCCAGACCCGCTCCGACGATCACGATGGGCGCGCTCATATTGTGTCCTCTCGGCGTGCTCGGTCACCGACCGATCAGGCCATGTTCTGCTGTGTCGCGGACCACTACGGCCCCCAGATGTTTGTACCAGTGCGTCGGCCACTTGTGACACCCACGTCGCAACCCAACCGTGTCCGTTCCGGGATAGACCGGGCGGTCAATCAGGAGTAGACCGAGGTCAGAGGTATTTTCGTCTCAACGAGGAGGCACATTCCCATGTTCACCAACAGTCGCGCACAAGACTTCCTCGCCGTGGTGCTCGGCGCGTTCACCGCGCTGTCGCCACTGTGGCTCGACACCAACGACAACGCACGCTGGACCCTCATCGTGCTCGGCGTACTCATCGCCGCGACCGGGCTGATCCAGATGGCACGGGACGAGCTGATCGTCGCCGACTACGCGATGGGCGTCTTCGGCGTGCTGCTGTTCATCTCGCCGTGGGCCATGAACTTCACCGCGTTCGGCGGCGCGTCCTGGACCGCGTGGGTGGTCGGCGTCGTGACGGCGGTGGTGGCTGTCGCCGCGCTGCCCGCGATGAACCAGCGTCTGCACAACATGGCTCCGCATCACTGATGCCGGGCCGACGGGTCGGGCGCCGCAGCGCGAAACGCGATGGCGACGCCCGGCAACTCATCCTGGATGCCGCCGAATCCCTTTTCGCCGCCCGGGGATTCGACGCCACCCCGACCGCCGCTGTCGCCGCCGCGGCCGACGTGCCGAAAGGGCTGGTCTTCTACTACTTCCCCACCAAGAACGCGATCCTGTCCGCGCTGATGCGCGAACGCGTCCCCGAGAACCCGATCGACGACCTCGCCGCCGTGGTCAGCCCCGGCGATCCGGCCGCCAGCCTGATCAACCTCGACACCGCGATCAACCTGCGTGACCACCATTCCTCGGTGCTGCGGGTGATCATGTGGCGCGAGGCCGACACCCATCCCGACGTACGCCGCACACTGCGCGCACTGCGCGATCAGCTCCTCGACCTGACCGCCCACGTCCTGCAGGCCAGCACCCCCGCACCCATCCGCCCTGCCACCCTGCATGCCTGCGCGGCCGCCTGGGTCTCGGCCATGTTCGCCATCGCGGGCACCGACCGCCTGCACGCCCTCGATGGCCTGCCCGTGCCCACGACAGACGACCTGATGAACGTCGCCGAGGTGGTCGCGGCGGGCATGACCCAACTCGGCTGAGGGCAGCCTCGGACCGTCAGCTTCGGATCGCCGCCGGGCGCCGTCGAGCAGATTCCGATCCGCCCGCGGTGCCGAGAACACGGAGGGACACCGCGCCGAGGACGCCGTGCAGGATGGCGGCGGTGGCGGCCACGGCGTGCAGTCCGCTGACGAAGGCGCCGCGGGCGTCGTCGACTATCACCGCGGCGAGGTCGGGCAGATGCAGTGTTTCGCCGAGGGTCGGGGCGAGGTCGGGACCGTCGAGGCGGAAGACGACGGCGGCCAGCGAACCGAACAGGGCGATACCGAGCGCGTTGCCGAGTTCGTTGCCGGTTTCGGCCAGCGCGGCGGCCGAGCCCGCCCGTTCGGCCGGGACCGCCGCCACGGCGATATCGGCGACCACGCTGAACGAGATGCCGTAGCCGATACCCGCCACCGCCGTCGCGGCGATGTACCAGCCGACCCCGCCGCCGGTGCTGGTCGCCAGCAGCAGAGACAGTCCGATCGCGATCGTGAAGTGGGCGGTGATCAGGGCGGCCGAGCGACCGATACGGGCCACGACGGCCGGGGTGAGGACGGCGACCACGGTGAGCACGAGCGCGCCGGGAACCGCGAGCAGCGCGGCGTCGGCGATGGCCGTGCCGAGGACGGATTGCAGATAGGTCGCGGCCAGATACGCGGTCGCCGACCAGGCCGCCAGTGGCAGGAACCCGGTGACGATCGCGATGGCAAATACCGGATTCCGGAACAGGGCGAAGTCGATGAGCGGGTTGTCGATGCGGCTCTGTCTGCGGCCGAACCATCCGAGCAGTGCCACACCGGTCAGTCCGACAATCATCGAAGATGTGGAGAACCCCTGCGCGGCGGCATGTTTCACCGAATACATGACGGTCAGCAACCCGGTTGCCGAGGTGACTACGCTCGCCACATCGATACGGCCCGGACCGGTCGCGCGCACCTCGCCGAGCAGAATCGGGGCCAGCACCAAGAACGCCACCACCACGGGCACATTGATCAGCAGCACCGACCCCCACCACAACCGGCTGAGCAGCTGACCGGCGACGATCGGGCCGATCGCGAAACCCGCGGCGAAGGTGGCGGCGAAGACGCCGATGGCCTGCGCGCGTCGGCGTGGATCGGTGAACAGCGTGCCGAGAACGGCGAGCGCCGAGGGCAACAGCGTCGCCCCGGCCACACCCATCAGGACCCGGAACGCGATCAGCAGCTCGGGGCTCGTGGCGAAAGCCGCCCCCACCGAGCCGAGGCCGAACATCGCCGCGCCGAAGATCAGCAGCCGTCTGCGGCCGTAGCGGTCGCAGACGGCGCCGAACGCGATCAGCAGGGAACCGACCGCGAAGCCATAGCTGTCCAGGATCCAGAGGGACTCGTCGGCGGAAGGCGACAGCGCGTCGGTGATGGCGGGCATGGCCACGAACAGCACCGAGCCGTCCATGGCGACGAGCAGTACGGGACCGAGCACCACCAGCAGGCCCAGCCAGGACCGCAGCTCGACATCGATTCGATTCATGTCACCCACCCTGCGATCGCGGGCGGAAAGCAACCAGGCCCCTGACGTGGGTACACCCAGCCGGGATAGGCAAGACCACCCCGCGGTACCTACGATGGGAACGATGGAGTTGGAAAGCCTCGGAACATTCCTCAAGTCCCGCCGCGACCGAACCACCCCTGAACGGATCGGCCTTCGTACCTTCGGCGTCACCCGCCGCGTCCCCGGCTTACGCCGCGAAGAACTCGCTCAGCTCGCCGGAGTCAGCGCCGGGTATTACACCCGCCTCGAACAAGATCAGGCCGGGACCGTGTCCGCGCAGGTCATCGACGCCATCGCCCGGGTGCTCCAGCTCGACCCCGCCGAAACGGCCCACCTGCACAACCTCGCGGGACAACCGGGGGTGGCGCGCCTGGTCCGCGCCGAACCGGAACAGCCCCACCCTCGGGTGCTCACGCTGCTCAGCTCGCTCGGCGACACCATGCCCGCTGTGGTCCTCGGACGCCGAGGCGATGTGCTCGCCTGGAATCACGCGGGGCACGCGCTCGTGGGCGAGCACCTCGACTTCACCGCGCCCGGCGACCCCGCGCGACGTCCGTCTGTTCCGCGACTGTTCTTCCTCGACCCACTTGCCCGGGATCTGTACCGCAACTGGGACGAGCTCGCCCGCGTTCATGTGGGCTACCTGCGGCTGACCGCGGGGCGTTACCCCACCGACGCGCGTTTGGCCGAACTGATCGGCGAACTCGCCATGCGCAGTACGACTTTCGCGACGCTGTGGGCAGGCGCCGAGGTCGCCGACTGCACCGTCGGGCCGATGGATCTGCGGCATCCGACGGTGGGCCGGGTAGACGTCGACTATCAGGTGTGGTTGCAACCCGACAGCCCTGACCACCGGCTCGAGGTCTATACCGCGCGCGACGAGAGTTCGGCCGACGCCCTGCGCCTGCTGACCACCGGATCCAGCCGGACGCGGGAACGTCCGGCGATGGTCGACTCCGAGACACCAGAGGGAACCCACCCCTAGACCGACGAACCGGTGGCGCCGCACCCGCGACGCCACCGGTCTCGACCAGTACGGGTCCGGCCGGCGCAAGGGCCGCGCGCACCGCCGACGCCCGCGAGACGGAACACCAATTCCGACGAATGTGCGTTCCTGGGACGGCACGGGCGTCGGATCACAGCGTGCCGACGAAATTTTCGCCGCCGGGCATAAACGCGCGGCCACCACGGTTCGTCACAACGAGCAGCCCCGCCACCCCTAGGAGCGCACCGATGCCCGAACTCGACCTGCACGCCCTCATCGCCGACTCCCGCATCGGCATCCTCGCCACCATCAAAGCCAGCGGTCTCCCCCAGCTCTCCCCCGTCACCCCGTACTACGACCGCGCCGCGGGCACCATCTACGTCTCCATGACCGAGGGCCGCGCCAAGACGATCAACCTTCGACGCGATCCCCGCGCCGCGCTCGAGGTCACCAGCGCCGACGGCTGGTCATGGGCCACCGCCGAGGGCACCGCCACCTTGACCGGCCCCGGCACCGACCCGAACGGCCCGGAAGTCGAGGCATTGGTCGACTACTACCGCGCGGCCGCGGGCGAGCACCCCGACTGGAACGAATACCGCGAGGTCATGGTCGCCGACCGCCGTGTCCTGATGTCGTTGACCGTCGAACACGTCTACGGCGCCAAGATCCGCTGATCGCGTGGCACCGCCCCGCAACGACTCTCAGTCCCTTGCCAAGAAGCCTCGGTAGCTTGAGGAACAGCACATTCGTTGTTCATCAGGCAGGAGAAGCCGTTGATTCAGGAATCGTTGTTGCGTCGGGGATTGCAGGGGATGAACGCCGGGGTGGTGGCATTGACCGAAGCGCCGGTCATCGGGAAGTTCCTGGGTAAGTCGTTCGCGCAGATCAGCTATGTGGGTCGGCGTTCCGGGCGGACGTTCACCACACCGGTGAACTATCGCCGTTCCGGCGAGGAGTACGTCATCGGCGCCGCGATGCCCGACAAGAAGAAGTGGTGGCGCAACTTTCTCGACGAGGGTGGTGCAGTAACCCTCCGCATCGACGGCATCGACCACCCCGGCCATGCGATCGCCAGGCGCGATCCCCGCGGCCGGGTAACCGTCCGCGTCCAGCTCGCCGCTACCGACTGACCCTTCCCTGAAACGCCGAACGGCGTCGCTCCCGGGGGAGCGACGCCGTTCAGGTTGTGCAGTGGGTCTTACAGACTCACTTGATGATCTTCGTGACGCGACCGGCACCGACGGTGCGGCCACCCTCGCGGATCGCGAAGCGCAGGCCTTCGTCCATGGCGACCGGCTGGATGAGCTTGACGCTCATCTCGGTGTTGTCGCCGGGCATGACCATCTCGGTGCCCTCGGGGAGGGTAACGACGCCGGTCACGTCCGTGGTACGGAAGTAGAACTGCGGGCGGTAGTTGTTGAAGAACGGGGTGTGGCGGCCGCCCTCGTCCTTCGACAGGATGTAGGCTTGGCCCTCGAACTCCGTGTGGGGAGTCGTGGTGCCCGGCTTGACGACAACCTGGCCACGCTCGACATCTTCACGCTTGATGCCACGAACCAGCAGGCCGACGTTGTCGCCCGCCTGGCCCTGGTCGAGCAGCTTGCGGAACATCTCGATGCCCGTGACGGTGGTCTTGGTCGACTTCTCGCGGATGCCGACGATTTCCACCTCCTCGTTCACGTTGACGATGCCGCGCTCGATACGACCGGTGACGACGGTGCCACGACCGGTGATCGTGAAGACGTCCTCGACCGGCATCAGGAACGGGAGTTCGGTCTCGCGGACCGGCTCCGGGATCGAGTCGTCGACGGCCTGCATGAGCTCGACGATGGACTCAGCCCACTTCTCGTCGCCTTCGAGGGCCTTCAGACCGGAGACACGCACGACCGGCGCGTCCTCGTCGAATTCCTGCGAAGCCAGCAGTTCGCGGACCTCCATCTCGACGAGCTCGAGGATTTCCTCGTCGTCGACCATGTCGGACTTGTTCAGCGCGACCAGGATGTAGGGAACGCCGACCTGACGGGCGAGCAGCACGTGCTCGCGAGTCTGGGGCATCGGGCCATCGGTGGCCGCGACCACGAGGATGGCGCCGTCCATCTGCGCCGCACCGGTGATCATGTTCTTGATGTAGTCAGCGTGGCCCGGGGCGTCGACGTGCGCGTAGTGGCGCTTTTCCGTCTGGTACTCGACGTGGGAGATGTTGATCGTGATACCACGAGCCTTCTCCTCCGGCGCCTTGTCGATCTGATCGAACGCGAACGCGGCGTTCAGATTCGGGTACTTGTCAGCCAGCACCTTGGTGATCGCTGCAGTCAGCGTGGTCTTGCCGTGGTCGACGTGACCGATGGTGCCGATGTTGACGTGCGGCTTCGTCCGCTCGAACTTCGCCTTCGCCACTGTGGGTCCTCCTGGACTTGTTGGTGCGTGCATTTGCAGCAGTGCGTATGTCATCCCCACTGGGGGTGGGGATCGGGTTTCTTCTTGACGTCCAGCACTTGCGGTCCAGTGTGTCACTGGACCGCAAGAGGGTTTTATTCGCCGGTCGCCTTAGCGATGATCTCCTTGGACACGTTGGCCGGAACCTCCGCGTACTGGGCGAACACCATGGAGTAGTTCGCGCGACCCTGGGTCTTGGACCGCAGGTCACCGATGTAGCCGAACATCTCCGAGAGCGGAACCAGCGCCTTGACGACACGGGCACCACTGCGTTCCTCCATGGCCTGAATCTGGCCACGGCGGGAGTTGAGGTCGCCGATCACGTCGCCCATGTATTCCTCGGGCGTGATGACCTCGACCGCCATGAGCGGCTCGAGGATCACCGGACCGGCCTTACGGGCCGCTTCCTTGAGGGCCTGCGAACCCGCGATCTTGAACGCCATTTCCGAGGAGTCGACGTCGTGGTACGCGCCGTCGAGCAGGCTGACCTTCAGGTTCACCAGCGGGTAGCCGGCGAGCACGCCGTACTGCATGGCATCCTGGGCGCCCGCGTCGACCGACGGGATGTACTCACGGGGCACGCGACCGCCGGAGACCTTGTTCTCGAACTCGTAGGTCGCGCCGTCCTCGCCGACAAACGGCTCGAGGGCGATGATGACCTTCGCGAACTGGCCGGAGCCACCCGTCTGCTTCTTGTGGGTGAACTCGTGCTTCTCGACCTTCTTGGTGATGGTCTCGCGGTAGGCCACCTGCGGCTTGCCGACGTTCGCCTCGACCTTGAACTCGCGACGCATACGGTCGACGAGGATGTCGAGGTGGAGCTCGCCCATGCCGCCGATGACGGTCTGGCCGGTCTCCTGGTCGAGCTTGACCGAGAACGTCGGGTCTTCGCGCGCCAGCTTCTGGATCGCGGTGCCGAGCTTCTCCTGGTCGGACTTGGTCTTGGGCTCGATCGAGACCTCGATGACCGGATCCGGGAAGGTCATCGACTCGAGGACGACCTGGTTCTGCGCGTCGGACAGGGTGTCACCGGTGGTGGTGTCCTTCAGGCCGATGACCGCGTAGATGTGGCCCGCCGAAGCCGTGGCGACCGGCATCTCCTTGTTGGAGTGCATCTGGAACAGCTTGCCCAGACGCTCCTTCTTGCCCTTGGTCGAGTTCACGACCTGGGCGCCGGAGGCCACCTGACCCGAGTACACGCGCACGTAGGTGAGCTCACCGAAGAACGGGTGCACCGCGATCTTGAACGCCAGCGCCGCGAACGGCTCGTCGACGTTCGGCTTGCGGGTGATCAGCTCTTCTTCCTTGTTGGGCACGTGGCCGGTGGTGGCCTCGACGTCCAGCGGGGAAGGGAGGTAATCGATGACCGCGTCGAGCATGGGCTGAACGCCCTTGTTCTTGAACGCGGAACCACACAGCACCGGGTACAGCTCGGAGTTGACCGTCATCTTGCGGATGGCGCCCTTGATCTCCTCGATGGTGAGATCCTCGCCACCGAAGAACTTCTCGAGCAGCGCCTCGTCGGACTCGGCGACGGTCTCGAGCAGTTCCTGACGGTACTGCGCGGCCTTCTCCTCGAGATCGGCCGGAATCGCGACGACTTCGTACTCTTCGCCGAGCTTGGTCTCGCCCTTCCAGACCTTGGCGTTGTTCTCGACCAGGTCGACGATGCCCTCGAAGTCGTTCTCAGCGCCGATCGGCAGCTGGATCACGAGCGGACGAGCGCCGAGACGGTCCTTGATGGTCTGCACGGTGAAGTAGAAATCCGCACCGAGCTTGTCCATCTTGTTCACGAAGCAGATACGCGGCACGTCGTACTTGTCGGCCTGACGCCACACCTGCTCGGACTGGGGCTCGACACCCTCTTTGCCGTCGAACACCGCGACAGCGCCATCGAGCACGCGGAGCGAGCGCTCCACCTCGACGGTGAAGTCGACGTGCCCGGGGGTGTCGATGATGTTGATCTGGTTGTCTTTCCAGAAGCAGGTGGTAGCCGCGGAGGTGATGGTGATACCACGCTCCTGCTCCTGCTCCATCCAGTCCATCGTGGCCGCGCCATCGTGAACTTCACCGATCTTGTACGTGATACCGGTGTAGAACAGGATGCGTTCGGTCGTGGTGGTCTTGCCCGCATCGATGTGGGCCATGATGCCGATGTTGCGGACCTTGTTCAGGTCGGTGAGCACGTCCTGTGCCACGAAATTCTCCCTTTTAAGTGACGGGCCGGACTATCACCAGCGGTAGTGCGCGAAGGCCCGGTTCGACTCGGCCATCTTGTGGGTGTCCTCGCGACGCTTCACGGCGGCACCGAGGCCGTTGCTGGCATCGAGGAGCTCGTTGGCGAGACGCTCGACCATGGTCTTCTCGCGACGGGCGCGGGAGTAGCTGACCAGCCAGCGCAGCGCCAGGGTGTTGGCGCGGCCCGGACGGACCTCGACCGGCACCTGGTAGGTGGCGCCACCGACGCGGCGGGGCTTCACCTCGAGGGCGGGCTTGACGTTGTCCAGCGCGCGCTTGAGGGTGACGACCGGATCGGTGCCGGTCTTCTCACGCGCCTGCTCGAGTGCACCGTAGACGATGCGCTCGGCAGTGGACTTCTTGCCGTCCATCAGGATCTTGTTGACCAGCTGAGTGACCAGCGGGGACCCGTAGACCGGGTCGTTGATCAGCGGACGCTTGGGTGCGGGGCCCTTGCGTGGCATATCAGCTCTTCTCCTTCTTGGCGCCGTAGCGGCTGCGCGCCTGCTTGCGGTTCTTCACGCCCTGGGTGTCGAGCGATCCACGGATGATCTTGTAACGGACACCAGGAAGGTCCTTCACACGACCGCCGCGAACGAGCACCATGGAGTGCTCCTGCAGGTTGTGGCCTTCACCGGGGATGTACGCCGTGACCTCGATCGCGCTGGTCAGGCGAACACGCGCGACCTTACGGAGCGCGGAGTTCGGCTTCTTGGGGGTGGTGGTGTACACGCGAGTGCACACGCCACGACGCTGCGGGCTCCCCTTCAGGGCCGCAGTCTTGGTCTTGGTGACCTTGTCGCGGCGACCCTTGCGGACCAGCTGGTTGATGGTTGGCATAGACCGGCTTTCCTTATTGGTAATTGCGCTTGGTGTGCAGTGTCTTGCAGTTCATCGAGCTTTCACCCGCACGTCAAACCACGTTTCCCTTAACCCGTGGTCGGGCGTGTCGCTGTGGCGCTCAGTGCCCTTTTCAAGGCACGTTGGAACGTATCGGCCGCTTTCGCTGGCCTACGTTCACACACGAACTTGCCCGTAGCAATCCGGGCACAGGGATCTACGATACCCGCGTGCCCGATTCGGGGTCAAAGCGGGGGGCCGCGTCAAGCCTTCTACCGGGCGAGATCCAGGGTCAGCTCGACTAATTTCTGTGCGCCCGCGCACGGATCGGGGTGCGCCGAGCCGGGCTTGTAGTTGATCCACCACCCGACCACGCCGACATCGGCGGCCGGGGCGGTGACGCCACAGGAGTCGTTGTCGCCCGGTCGGCGCACCTGCAAAGCCCTGCGGCCCTGCACGGTGATGTCGCCGGAGGTGTAGCCCAACTTGTCGTTGGTGGTCTTCTCGTTGTTCAGTGTACCCATCTCGTACCAGTTGAGGCTGGCCATGGCAGGCCCACCTGGGGCGTCCTCGATCTCCCACATGCAGACGGCGCCGCTGAACGAACTGATGACGAACTTGGCGTTACCGACGATCCCGCCGATCTTGTCGTTGGCCACGACCTCGCACTCGCGCAGCAGTTTGTCGAAGTCGGAGTTGATCGTCTCACCGCCACCTCCCTTGCCCAGCGGCTGGGCGTTGCCCTCGACCTTCTGTCCACAGCCGGCCAGGGCGAGCGTGAGCAGCAGCATCGCCGCGGCGGCGACCTTGCCCGCGCTCACTGCAGCCGTCCCACGGTGAGCTCGGCCATTTTCCTGGCCCGGTCGCACGGGTTACCGCCGATAGGGAACATGCCGGTATTCATCGACCACTCGAAGAAGTCGTCGTCGAGTTGCACAGCCAAGTCGCAGACAGTTCCCTCCGGCGCCAGTGCTTGGAAACCCGGTTTGCCCCCGACATCGATGGCCTCGGGCGGGCGTCCGACGTTGGACACCCAAGCCTTCTCCCGCTCGATCGGACTGCCCCGGTAGGACGCGAAAGTGACGCTGGGGGAATTCATTCCGGCGCCCTGCCAGTTGCACCCGGTCGCGTTCTTGTAGACCCGTGCGATCTGGCCGATGCCGGCGAGGCTGCGCACTTCGTCGTCGGTGACGTGACCGCACTCGCCGACGAAGGGGCCGAGTGAGGCGACCTTCGGCGGTGGTCGGTTCGGCCCCATCGGCGTATCGGAGTCGTCCCCCGATCCGCACGACGTCAGCATGACGACCAAGGTCATGCCGGTGATGATCGCCGGGAGGATCCGCATGGCATGAACTGTAGTAGGTCCGCGCACCCGGTCACAGATTGCCGCGAGCGTCCTGTTCGCGTTCGATGGCCTGGAAAAGGGCCTTGAAGTTGCCTTTTCCGAAACCGAGTGAGCCGTGTCGCTCGATGAGTTCGAAGAAGACGGTGGGGCGATCGGTGAGCGGGCGGGTGAATATCTGGAGAAGGTAGCCGTCTTCGTCGCGGTCGACCAGGATGCCGCGACGCTGTAGTTCGTCGACCGGGACGCGCACGGCGCCGATGCGCGCGCGCAGTTCGGGGTCCTCGTAGTAGGTGTCGGGTGTCGCGAGGAATTCGATCCCCTCGGCGCGCAGGGCGTCGACGGTTTCGACGATGTCGCCGGTGGCCAGGGCGATGTGCTGCACGCCGGGGCCACGGTAGAACTCGAGGTACTCGTCGATCTGGGAACGCTTGCGGCCCAACGCCGGTTCGTTGAGGGGGAACTTCACGCGGTGGTTGCCGTTGGCGACGACCTTGCTCATCAGCGCGGAGTACTCGGTGGCGATGTCGTCGCCGACGAACTCGGCCATATTCGTGAATCCCATGACGCCGCGGTAGAAGTCGACCCAGCGGTCCATCATGCCGAGTTCGACATTGCCGACCACGTGGTCGATCGCCTGGAACACGCGCTTGCCCGGCTCGCGGGCGCAAGTGCGCGCGACATAGCCGGGGAGATAGGGACCCGCGTAGGCGGAGCGATCGATGAGGCTGTGCCTGGTGTCGCCGTAGGTGGCCAGCGCGGCCGAGCGCACGGTGCCGAATTCGTCGGTCTCGTCATGCGGTTCGGTGAGGATGATCGCGCCGTGCGCGCGGGCCCTGGCGACGCAGCGGTCGACGTCGGCGACCTCGAGCGCGATGTCGACCACGCCGTCACCGTGGCGGTCGTGGTGGGCGACGAGCGGGCTGTCGGGGTCGACCGCGCCGGTGATCACGAACCGCGCTCCCCCGCTGCGCAGCACGAACGACTTGTGGTCGCGATCGCCGGTCTCGGGCCCCGCGTACGCCTCCAGCCGCATCCCGAACGCGGACTGCAGGAAGTGGGCGCTCTGGGTGGCGTTGCCGACGACCCAGACGAGGGCGTCCCACCCGATCACCGGAAACGGATCGACACTGTCGTCGTGCTCGATCAGCCCGACGAGCTGCTGCTCAATGGTCATGACCTAGGAAATCGCGCCGGACCGCAGGTGGGCAACTACTCCACCTTTGTCTGAACAGGGCGGCTCGAGAAGCCACCGAAAGCCCACCGATGGTGGACAATTTGACTAGGAACCGGACAGGGAGGTCTTCGCATGCGCACCCCCGCGAAACTGGATGAACTGGACCTGGCGATCCTCACCGCGATGCACCAGTTCCAGAAGGCCGGAATTCTCGAGCTGTCCCGGCGGACGAAGGTCGCCCGGGCGACGGTGCAGGCGCGGATCAGCCGGATGGAGGAATCCGGGGTGATCGCGTCCTACGATCCGCGCATCGATGTCACCGCAGCGGGTTTCGATGTGCAGGCGTTCGTGACCTTGGAGATCGCACAGGGGGCGCTCGACAGCGTGAGCGCGGAGCTGGCGGCGATCCCGGGGGTGCTGGAGGCGTACGCGACGACCGGTTCCGGTGATGTGCTGTGCCGGATCGGGGCCGATTCACACGCGGGATTGCAAGCGGTGTTGTTGAGCATCGATCGGACCGGTTCGGTGGTGCGGTCGCACAGCGTGGTCGTGCTGTCGACGGTGGTCGCGCACCGCACGATGCCGCTGCTGCGCACACTGACCCCGGCGGGCACCGCGAAGGCGCCCGCGTACCGGGATCAACGCCGATGATTCCGGCCGGAGCTGTTCAGTGCCTGGCGAGGCGGGTCAGCAGACCCTGCACGTGTGCCTCGGCGGCGGCGCGGGCCGACTCGGGGTGGCCGGATTCGAGAGCCTCGACGATGCGTCGGTGTTCGCGCAGGGCGACGCGGCGGTTGCGGGCCGAACACCACAGGTCGCCGCGGTAGAGGTGGGCCTGGGCTTCCAGGCGGGCCAGTTCGTCGACAACGCAGGTGTTGCCGGAGGCGTCGCGGATGAAGGTGTGGAATTCCAGGTCGAGCTGGGCGTCGCGAGCGGGATCGGCCCGGTCGTTCAGATGCGCCTGCTGGGCGGTGACGATGCCGGTGAGCGTGTCGAGATCGGCCTCGGTGAGGCGGGTGGCGGCCGCGGCGGCGGCCAGACCGTCGAGGGCGGCCCGGACCGCGAGGACGTCGCGGATCCGGTCGTCGTCGACGGCGGCCACCTTCGCCCCGACATGCGGCGCGCTGACGGCTAGACCCTCGTAGATCAGCTGCTGCACCGCCTCGCGGACGGGACTGCGGCTGACCCCGAGCTCGGTCGCCAGCGCCGGCACGCTGAGCGACTGGCCCGAGGTCAGTTCGCCGGACAGGACCATCTGCCGGATCCGTCGATGGACCGATCGGCCGAGCAGCGAGGCTTCGGTCATCGCGGAATCCTCGGGCATGCTCGGGCGCTCCGACGGGTTACGCGGGCTGCCTCCTGCGGGCGCTGACCGCTCATGCCGTGTCCTTTCCTCGGTTGCGCTGATTATCCCCGGGGGCGATAGTTCGCCTGTACTCGCTGAGTCAGGAAATCGGCCGCGGTGACGGGCGGGTACTTGCCCGCGGGCCCCTGGATGACGGCGTCGCGGTCGGCCTGGGCGAAATAGGCGATGCTGTAGCGCTCGCCCTGGTATTCGCCCTCGCCGGGGCTGCGAACACGGTGGAAGTTCGACGGCAGCAGGTCGTCGCTCCAGCGGGTGAGCATGTCACCGATATTGCAGGTGATCAGACTCGACGACGGGGTGATGGAAGTCCACTGCTGCTCATCCATCTCCTTGCCTGGGCACACCTGGAGCCCGCCCTGACCGTCGCGCTGGAAAAGCAGGGTGAGGCAGTCGAAGTCGGTGTGCGCGCCCGCCCGCCAGCGTCCGGCGACACCGCGCAGTTCCACGGGGACAGCGAAGTAGTGCAACAAACGCAAGGCGCTCTGGTAGCTCGCGGAGCTGGGATCGTGTGCGGTGGTGAAGTACTCACGCTCGAAACCGAGGCGGTCGGCGAAGCAGGACAGCACCCGCATCGCCACTGCCCAGGCCCGACCTTCGAAATCGAGTACGCGGGAACGGAATCCGGCCAGTTCGGCATCGGTGGGCCACAGCGCGTCCATGTGCGGCCGGGTGATCTGATACGACTCCTTCTGGTCGGGCACGCCGATGGACGGGCGCACCTGGCTCAGGCTCTCCCAGCCCGCGTTGTTCTTCTTGACCAGGGGGTACTGCCCCTTGACCTCCTCGGGCAGGGCGAAGAAATCCGCTGTGGCGCCGAACATGTCGTCGATCAGGTCCTGCGGGATGCCGTGGCCGCTGAGCTGGAAGAAACCGATCTCGGTGGCGGCGGCCCAGAGTTCCTCGGTGATCTCGGAGCGCCGGTTCTCGAAGTCGGTGAGGTCGATGACGCGGATCTCCCGGTCGGTGGTCTCCTTGCCGAGACCGCCCATCTGCTTCTCGCGCGAGACTTCGGACAGGTCGTAGCTGGTGGTCATAGCGGTGTCTCCTTAGCCGGTGACGGAAATGGCGGGGTCGAGGAATTCCTTGGTGACCAGGTCCTTCGCGGTCAGGCCGGTGGGCACGTTCGCCCCGCCCGCGCGCAGGATGGGTCCGAATTCGTCGATGATGCGCTGGACGCGGGCCTCGTCGAAACTGCCGAGTACGCCGTCGGTGTCGTTGCCGATCAGGCCGCCGTCGATGAGCGCCCTGGAACCGAAGGCGGCCAACTCGGCGCTGTAGGGGCTGAGTTTGGGGTTGCGCTCCACCACATCGATGACGACATCGTTGACATGGGTGGGATCGGCCTTGAACGCCGCGGTGGCCCGCTGGATCATCGGCACCAGTTTCCGCAGGCACGGGCGCAATTCGGCCAGCTTGTCGGCGCGCACGTTCACGGTACGGGCGTAGCCCTCGTAGCCGACGTCCTTGAGCAGTTGGTAGCCGACCGGCTTGTTCCAGGCCCGCACCTCGTGCTCGTAGGTGAACGGTTCGGCGTTGGCGAAGCCCTGCTGGGCGAAGGACGGATCGGTCACGAAGCGCGAGGGCGAGTTGTCGTAGGAGGCGTCGACCTGCTCCTTGCGCACCAGCCCGCGAGCGACGAGCCAATCCGGGTACAGCTGCCCCTTGGAGACCACGACCGGCTTGCCGGACCTGCCGATATCGGCGATACCAGTCCAGCCGGGGTTGGTCTTCGGGTCCCACATCAACATCTGGGGACTGTTGCGCAGCAGCGTGGTGACGGCGATGATCGGCTGCTGACCAGCGGCGGCGATGGCGTGCTCGGAGTGCGCGAGACCGAGGGTGATGCTCTGGTCGACGTACATCTGCGACGGCACGGTCTGGAAGCCGATGGCCGGGCCGCCCGCCCGGATCTCGAGCCGCACGCCGGTGTCCTTACCCTCGGCCACGAGCGGGCCGGTGATCTTGTTGTTGTCGGCGTCGACCGTGTAGCCGGGTCCGAGCAGACCGAAGAGGGGGCCGGAGTCGGTTTCCGGTGCCCACTGCAGCTGGACGACCACGGTGGCGGGGCAGTCGCCCGCGAGTTGTTGTTCGGCCGGTGCCGGTTCGAGCGCGACCGCGGGAGCGGTGGTGGTGTCGTCGGAACAGGCGGACGCGGTGCCTGCCAGCAGCACAGCCAGCGCGGCGAAACCTATGCGGCGCAAGGGAGATGTCTTCATGGGGAGTCCTGTCGAGCTAATGGGCGGAGTTGTGCCAGCGGCCGACGCTGACCTTCTGGATGACGGTGAACACGGTGAACACGAGCACGCCGAACAGGGCGGCCAGCAGCAGCGCACCGATCAGGTCCTCGGATTGCAGGCGGGCGCGGTAGGTGTCGAGCAAGGTGCCGATGCCCGGTTTGCCCTGCGCGAAGAACATGTCGCCGATGATGGCGCCGGTCACCGAAAGCCCTGCGGCGGTGCGTAATCCGGTGAGTGTCGAGGGCAGCGCGGCGGGCAGTTGCAGTGACCAGAGCCGACGCAGGCGACCGGCTCGGCCGAGGGTGAACAGTTCCTGGAGGTTGCCGTCGACGGATTTGATGCCGAACAGCGTCATCGCGATGATCGGATGGATCGCGATCAACACGCACACGGTGGTGCGGGCGGCGAAGCCGTAGCCCAGCCACAAGCCGATGAGCGGCACCACCGCGAGGACCGGAATCGCTTGGAGCACAACAGCGTACGGATAGACGACATTCTCGATCGGTTTGGCCTGGCTCATCAGCACCGCGATCGCCACCCCGAGCACCGCCGAGATCAGCAGGCCGGTGATCGCGACCCTGGCGGTGACGGCCAGCGCCTCCAGCATCACCTCGAGTTTCCTCGGGTCGGCGAGGGATTCACGCAACACGACGTGCGGCGGCGGCAGCAGGAAGCGGCGCCCCTCGCTGAGGATCAGCATCGACACCGCGTACCAGGCGGCCAAGGCCACGGTGATCGACACCATCGGCGCCACCAGGGCGCCGCCGAATCTGCGCAGGTTCGCCGTCGGCAGCCCGATCTTCGGTGCGGCGGGCGCACGGGTCGCGACACTCACCATCAGGCAGCTTCTTTCAACGAGCGCGAGATGCGCGAGACGAGGTGGGTGAACGCGGGTTCGAAGCGGAGTTCGCGTTCACGCGGGTAGGGCAGGTCGACATCGATCACCTCGTGGATGCGGCCCGGCCTGGCCGACATCACCACCACGCGCGAAGCGAGGAACACGGCCTCGGAGACCGAGTGGGTGATGAACAGGGCGGTGAAGGCGTTGTCGCGGTAGAGGCGAAGCAACTCTTCCTGCATGTTCAGCCTGGTCATCTCGTCGAGCGCGCCGAAGGGTTCGTCCAGCAGCATCAGGCGCGGTTGCAGCGACAGCGCCCTGGCCAGCGAGACGCGCATGCGCATGCCGCCGGAGAGCTGACTCGGCAGTTTGTTCGCGAAGTCGGCCAGGCCGACAGCTCGGATCGCCCGTTCGACCCGGTCGCGGCGGGTCCTGCGGTCGACCCCGGCCAGTTCGGCCGAGAGTTCGACATTGCGGCGCACCTTGCGCCACGGCAGCAACGTGGCTTCCTGGAAGATGAAGCCGATCGAATTCGTCCGCACCGCGACGGCCCCCGAGCTCACCGGCTCCAGACCGGCGGCCAAGCGCAGCAGCGTGGACTTGCCACAGCCGGACGGTCCGACCACCGCGACGAATTCGCCTTCGCGGATGTCGAGGTCGACGTCGGTCAGGGCGAGTGTGCCCGCTTCGCCGCCGAATCGCTTGCTCACGCCGGCGAAAGAGACCTCCATGCCGGACAGCAGCGTTCTCGCGTCGGCGTCGTTCACCGTGTCGTAGAGCGTCACCGTGATCACCTTCTCCTGCGGTATGTCATTGTTGCGTGCAACTTCTGAGTGATTTCAGTTTGAACTAGACGAATTACATGCAATGCATCGTTCATTTCCGACTTATTAACAGTCATCGCATGCGAATCAGACGTCGTGCGAGGTCCTGATGATCGACACGGGTGCTCATTCCGTCGCGGATCACGGGCTCGCCGTCGACCCACACGGTGTCGATCACCCGCGATGACGCGGCGGTGAGCAGGGTGGCGCCGGGGTCGAGTACCGGCAGGCAGGCGAAGTCACGATCGAAGCGCACGAGCGTGAGATCGGCGCGGTCCCCGACAGCGAGGCCGGTACGGGTGGGACCGCCGAGCACCCGGCCCGCGGCGCCGGTCGCCATTCGCAGCATCTGTTCGAAGCCGAGCAGGTCGGCCTGCTTGTTGGCCGCGCGCTGCAGGTACGCGCCGAGACGCAGGGTGAGCAGCATGTCCTGGGTGTCGTTGCTCGCGGCGCCGTCGACGCCGAGCGTGACGTCGATGCCCGCCGCGAGCATCTGCGGAACCGGAGCGACGCCACTGCCGAGGCGCATATTGGAGACCGGGTTGTAGGAGACGGCGACGCCGCGTTCGGCGAACACCGCGCGGCCGTGCTCGTCGAGGTTGACGCAGTGCACGGCCAGGGTGCGATCCCAGAGAAAACCGTGCGCGTCGAGGTAGTCGACAGCGCGGACACCCGCATGCAATCGGCACATGTCGTCGTCGGTGGTGGTCTCGAGTACATGTATCGACACGGTTTTGCCGGTGGCCCGGGCGTACTCACGAGCGGCCGCCATGCCGTCGGGAGTGAGGCAGCGTGGGTTGGGGACGGCCAGCGCGGTGGTGATGCGGCTGCCGACGAGTTGCTTGTCGAGCTCGTCCACGTGGGCGAGGGTCTCGTCGAGCGGCTGCAGCAGGCGCGGGTCGAGGCCCCATTTACGGGTGCTGTCGGCGCGGTCGGCGATGCCGCGCCCGAGGACGACGCGGATGCCGAGCTCTCGCAGCGCGCGGATCATCGCCTGGTGGATCTCGTCGGAGGGGTTCGGCCACAGATGTTCGACAACCGTCGTGACGCCGCTGCGCAGCAGCTCCAGGCCGCCTGCCAGCGCCGAGAGGTAGGTCTGCGCCGGGGTGGCGGCCACGGTGTGTTCGCCGACGCAGCGCAGCCATTCCAGCAGCGGCAGACCCTCGCCGACGCCACGCAGGACCGCCTGCTGTAGGTGCGTGTGCGTGTTGACGAAGCCCGGCAGCAGATAACCACCACCGCCGTCGAAACGGGGCAGATCCGCGTGTTCGGGCGCGGCCCCCAAGGCGACGACCACACCGCCTTCGATCACGACTTCGCCGGGCGCCCAGCCCTGCTCGGTGTAGACGGTGACATCAGTGATGACTACGGACGCGACGGATTCCATGCGCGCACCTCTTTCGGGATGCGGCTGGTTCGCTCGCCGGATTCAGCGGAGCACGTCGTCCGTTGCAGCCATGAACGTCGTGGGCACGACCCTAGGAAGCGGTTGTTGCACTGACGTTAAAGCAATGTCACGGGCGAAGGTCGGCGCCGGGTTCGAGGATCTCGACGACGGGTACGGAGTCGGCCTCGAGGAAGGCGAGCAATGCGCTCGCTTCCGACTCCACCTGCGTCGCTTCGGTTTTCGTCCACGGGCGAGCTGGACTGATCCGCAGCCGCGCGGTCCCGGACTTGACGAAGATCTTGTACACCCCGGCGGTGAAACCGTCGAGCAGGATCGGCGAGACATTGGTGGCGAAGGCGCGCAGGGTCGGCGGGTTGTCGTCGCCGGTGATCCGCGCGCGGTCCTGGTGCGACAGCAGCGCGTTGTCGTACCAGCCGAGCAACCGGACCGGGGCGGGCAGGTCAGGATCGGCGAGGTCGAGATCAGCCGCGTCGTACAGGGTTCGACCGCGGGCATCAGTGTAGGTGCGCACCCGGTCGCCGAGGTCGGCGACGGCCTTCTTCATGGCGGGCAGGCGCGACCACGCCTGCATGTCCATTGTGGTGGCGGGACCGAACGCACGCAGATACCGCAGGATCAACTCCGACACCGGGTAGGTCGGGTCCAGTGGTGCGCCCAGCCAGGGCTGAACTCGTGACCAGACCGGGCGGCTGTTGTCGCCCCAGCGACCGCGCGGGGGTGTTTGCAGGACGGGGAGTTGGTACAGCCACGTCTGCAGGACCGCTCCGGCGTCGCGGTCGGGGTAGCGGAGGGCGGCTTCGGCGCGCAGGTCGGCCGCCGACTTCGGCTCGTCACCGAGCGCCGCCTCCCCGTGCGCGCGCACCTCGCCGGGGTCGAGGCCGACCATCGCGCCGTAGTTGAAACCCTGACGGAACGGAACCTTCTCGAGCTCGGGCTGGATGTGCGGCGCGATCCGCAACGCATCCGGCGGCGTGACGAGATGAATTGTGCCGCGCATCAGGGTGATCCGCACCAGCGACCGGTCGTCGAGACCGTTCGACACCGTCGCCGCATCGAAATCGGTGATCCGGCTCCACAATCCGATGAACGGCGGCGGCACGTCCTGGGCTTGCAGGCCGACCAGGTGATCGCACATCTCGGCGGTGGTCAACGTCGAACGCTCCAGCAAATGCTGCCGGGCGAGCAACGTCCGGTTCAGCACCCGGTTCGACAGCTGCATCCCACTCCTTCGACGACCCGGCCGACGATACCCCCCGACCACGACAGCGTCAGCGCAGCTGCACGACCACCTTGCCGGTGGCTGTGCGGTTGTCCAGTGCCGCAACAGCTTCGGCGGCCTTGTCGAGCGGGTACAACACCGGATCGGGAGCGGGGATCGCACCGGAGGCCAACAGTGGTGCGATCTCGGCCCACTGTTCGGCGAGGTAAGTGGGGTGGCTCATCACCCATTCGCCCCAGGCCGCGCCGACGACCTCGACGTTCTTGAGCAACAGGCGGTTCACCTTCACCGTCGGGATCTCCCCCGCGGTGAAACCGACGACCAGCAGTCGACCCCCGCCCGCCAGCGAGCGAATGCTGTCGGTGAAGCGGTCGCCGCCGACCGGGTCGAGGACGATATCGACACCGCGCCCCTCGGTCAGTTCCTTCACCGCGGCGAGCCAGCCCTCGGCCAGCACCACATCGATCGCGCCGTTGGCCTTGGCCACCTGGGCTTTCGACTCGGTACTGACCACCGCGATCACCCGGCCCGCGCCGAGCGCCTTGGCCATGCGCAGCGTGGAAGTACCGATACCACCGGCCGCGCCGTGCACCAGGACGGTCTCGCCCTGGGCGAGCCTGCCCCGCTCGGTCAGGCAGAAATGGACCGTGAGGTCGTTGAACACCACGCCGGCGCCCGCTTCGAGAGAGACATTGTCCGGCAGGCGGAACACGGCGTTCTCCGGCGCGACCGCCACCTCGGCGACGGCGTTACCGAGCATGGTCAGCGCGGCGACCCGGTCGCCGGGACGCAGCGACGAGCCCTCCGGCGCCTCACGAACGACACCGGCCACCTCGCCGCCGACGACGAACGGCAGGCCCGGCTTCATCTGGTAGAGACCGCGCGTCATCAGCACATCGGGGAAGGCGATGCCCGCGGCGTGCACGTCGATCAGCACACCGCCCGGATAGGCCACCGGCTCGGGCAGATCCACGATCTCGATCGCCGAGGGTCCGTCCAACTTGCTGACCTGGGCTGCGCGCATTTCGACACCTCTCTTGATGACATTGCCCCGCGAACATAACCCGCCGGTGGGATCAACGATGGGCGAACTCGGTGACCGGCTCGCTGGCGAGCACCGAACCAGCCTTGACGATCGTGAGAGCGGACGCGTCGATCCGGTACTGGGTGCCGTCGGTCGGATTGGTCACGGTGTACGCGCCACCACCGTTCGGTACCGGATCATCGAGTTCGATCCCGGCGCCGTCACTGACTCGGAGGCCCTTGTAGTAATACCGCTGGTCGCCGGTGTGGCAGATCACGACACGCGATTTGGTGGTGCGGGCGATCGACATCGCGGCGTCGTTGTCGTTGCAGCGTGGACCCGCGGTCAGGAAGCCCTGCCCGTCGGCCCCGGAGACCGTCGACTGCAGTGGGGGGACGGTCGTCTTCGCCGGTGACGGCACCGTGGTGGGGACCGTCTGGCTGACGGTCTCGATCACGGGAGGATCGACGACGCCGGAGGGGTACGGCGGCGAGACGGCCACATCGCGGCGGTCGCCGACGGTCATCATGAACCACACCCCGATGCCGACCGCCGCCAACACGATCAGCGAACCCAGCGCACCGGCCAGCACCGGCATCGCCGAACTACGCCGCGGGGGAATCGGTAACGGTGCCGACGGATGGGTGTAGCCACTCCCCTGGCCGGGGCCGACCACACCCGGTGACGCGCGCAGGACCGTGGGCTCGTGTTGCGCCGCCCGATACGCGCCGGTGGGTTGGGGTCCGGTCACCCGGCGCGTCGGCTGCGCGCCCGCGGATTGCGGGCCCGTCACGCGGCGCGTCGAATACGGTTCGGCGGAATAGGCGGCCGCACCGTGGGTCATCGGGCGCGATTGCGAGTCACGCGACAGCGCCGCGGAATCCCGGGTCGGGGGCGAAAGGGCCGCCGAGTCCTGAGTCGGCGGGGGTTGCGAATCGGCCGGGACGACAGCCGAACCACGGGTGGTCGGCGGGGCAGCGAGATCGCCGACCCGGCTCGGCGGTGTCTGCGGGCCGGTGATCTCGATCCGGGGTCCGGAAACCGTGGCGGGAGTGGATCGTTCGGCTTGGATCAGCGCCGCTCTGGCGGCCCGGGCCAGGTCGACCGGGGTCGCGTAGCGCTGGTCGGGGCGCTTGGCCATGCCGCGCTCGACAACCGGATCGAACGTGGACAGCGCGGAGTCGGCGGCGCTCGGACGCGGGGCGGGCGCCATCTGATGCGAGCCGATCGCGCCCGCGAGGCTGTTCACCGGGAACGGCACCCGACCGACCAGGCATTCGTAGAGAACGCAGGTGAGCGCGTAGGTATCCACCGACGGCGACATCGGCACACTCTCGAACCGCTCCGGCGCCATATACGCCATCGAACCGACCGCGCTGCCCACGCTGGTGAGCTGCGGATCGGTGGCGGTGTGGGCGATGCCGAAGTCGACCAGGTAGGCGAACAGGTTGCCGGTGAGCAGGATGTTGCCCGGCTTCACGTCGCGATGGACCAGACCGACCTCGTGCGCGGCGTCGAGCGCGAACGCGATCTGCTCGACCACCTGCACCGCCTCGACGGGCGTGAGCCTGCCGTGCCGCTGCAGCCGCTCCTTGAGATCGACACCCTTCACCAGGCGCATGTCGATATAGAGCACGCCATCGACCTCACCCCAGTCGTGCACCGGGATGACATGGGGTTCCTGCACGCTCGCCATGGCCTGCGATTCACGGCGGAAGCGCTGCACGAAGGTGGGGTCGCCGGCGAGTTCGCGATTGAGCATCTTGAGAGCGACAACACGATTCTTGGAGGTGTCGTATGCCTCGTAGACCTCCCCCATACCGCCGACTCCGAGAAGTCTGCGAATTTCATAGCGCCCGAACATCGAGCCCGCCATCGCTCCGCCGGCCATTCCAGCAGGTTACCTGGGCGCCGATCGGTCTGTCATGTAGGACAACCCCGCCGCTACGCCCTTGGTGACCCACACCTGGTACCGCTAGTCCCGACTCGGCGTGAGGGTGTGATCTGCGACCCGTAAAGTCGTGTGCAGAACTACGCAAGAAGTCGCGGCGCACTGGTGTGTCGCGCAAGGAGCACACGTGTCACTCGATCAGCCACTGGCCCCGCTTCCCGAGGAGGGCACGGGTTTCGCCACGGCATGGCTCGTCCGGGCCGGGGACGTGGATCCGTATCGACGACTGCGCCTCGACGCCATAGCGCGCTACCTGTCCGACATCGCCTGGGACGAGCTCAATCAAACAGCGCTGCACCGCACCGATCCCACCTGGATCGTGCGCCGCACCGTCATCGACGTGATCCGTCCGGTCGTCTGGCCCGATCACGTGCGTCTCGAGCGCTGGTGTTCGGCGATGTCCACCCGGTGGACGAACATGCGCACACGGATCACCAGCGAACGCGGCGGGTTGATCGAAACCGAGGGATTCTGGATCAACCTCAGCGAATCGAGCAATCTGCCCGCCCGGATCAGCGACGACGGCCTGGCCTACCTGGCCCGATCCACCGACGAACACCGCCTGCGCTGGCGGCCCTACCTCACCGATCCGGCGCCGCGTGAATCCGACGCCGACCTGCCGTTCCCGGTACGCGCGACCGATATCGACCAGTACAACCACGTCAACAACGCCTGCTACTGGCAGGCCGTCGAGCAGTTCCTGGTCGACTTCCCCAAGCTGGTCGCGGGACCGCACCGCGCCGTGATCGAGTACGTGGCGCCGGTGCTGGCCCGCGAGCACATCACGGTGCGCGCCCGCCACGAACCGGGCGACCGGACCGGACAGATGGTGCTGCGACTGTGGTTCGTGGTCGGCGGCGTCACCACAACCGTCGTCCGAATCATGCCGCTGCCGTAATTTTGGCGGCTGGCGCCGCGGGGGCAGTAATTTTGGCGGCTGGCGCCGCGGGGTTCTCGGCCTGGAGGCCTCGATCTTCCCTCCCTGCGGGCACTCCTTCGTCGCACCCTCCACTCAGTCCAGATCGAGGCGGCCGAGAACCGGGATACTGGTGGCCGGCGCCGCCGGGGTTCGGGCGATCCTTTGGCGCGGCCTGCGCGGGAACCCGGTGCGGTGGGTTCCCGTGCCGGCTCTGCTTCTAGCCCTTTGCCGCTTTCAGGAGGTCGGCGCGGGTGGTGAACTTGACCCTCGGCCTGCCTGCTGCCTTGCCCGCGGTCTTCTCGGCCTGGTCGATGGTCTTCCAGCCCTTGCGGTCGACCAGCTCGGGCTGACGTTGCTCGAGCAGGGCGCGCAGGGCGGCCCGGTCGCCGGTCGGCGCGGTGAGTTTGCCCGCCATGAAGTCGGCGATCACCGCCTCGACGGTCTCCTCGGCGTCGACCCGGTTGGAGCCGATCACCCCGCGCGGGCCACGCTTGATCCAGCCGGAGACGTAGACGCCGGGGACGGGCTCGGTCGCGTCGATGACGCGGCCGTGCTCGCTCGGCACGGTGCCGCGGCGCTCGTCGAAGGGCAGGCCGGCGATGGGTTCGCCGCGGTAGCCGATCGCGCGCAGGACCAGGCCGGTGTCGACGGTCTCGGTGCGGTCGGTGGCGGTGGCCACCAATTGCCCGTTCTCCTCGGTCAATTCGTTGTGCGCGAACTCGATCGCGGTGACCGCGTCGGTGCCGTGCACGGCGGTCGGCGCGGTGAGGTAGCGGAAGACGATCCGCTTGTTCGCCAGGTCGGCCCCCGCCGTCGAATACTCGCGCGCGAGTTCGTACTTCAGGCGCAGCGAGGGCTCGACATCCGGATCGTCGAGCAACGCGCGGCTGTGCGGGTCGAGTTCGATATCGGCGGGGTCGACGATCACGTCGACGCCCTTGCGATGGGTGAGCGCCAGGAACTCCGGCGAGCTGTAGGCCGCTTGCAGCGGACCACGGCGGCCGAGGATCACGACCTCACGAATGTTGCTGTGCCGCAGGGCGTCCAGCGCGTGGTCGGCGATGTCGGTCTTGGCGAGCTCGTCCGGGTCGCCGGTGAGCACCCGCGCCACATCGAGGGCGACGTTGCCGTTGCCGACGATCACCGCACGTTCACCGGACAGGTCGAACGTCCGCTCGGCGAAGTCGGGGTGGCCGTTGTACCAGGCCACGAACTCGGTGGCCGAGTGGCTGCCGGGCAGCTCCTCGCCGGGGATCTCGAGCGCGCGGTCGCTCGAGGCGCCGACGGCGTAGATCACCGCGTGGTGGTGGTCGAGGAGCTCCTGATGATCGATGTGTTCACCGACCTCGACATTGAGGTAGTACTGGAGCGTGTCGCGGCGGAACGCCGACTCGAACATCTCGGCGACGTTCTTGGTGCCGGCGTGATCGGGGGCGACGCCCGCGCGCACCAGACCCCACGGAGTCGGCAGCCGGTCGAACATCTCGACCTCGACATCGCTGCGCCGCAACAGTTCGTCGGCTGCGTAGCAGGCCGCCGGGCCCGCGCCGACGATCGCGACGCGCAGAGTACCTAGACTCTTGGGCGGCCGGGTCGGCGTGCTCAGCGGGTCGAAGTTCGACTCGAGCGGGTGCCGCTGGAAGTAGGCTGCGTTGATATCGCGGTATCTGGACAACGAGGCGAGCAGATCGTCCTCGGAGAAGATCGCGTCCACCGGACACGCATCGACGCAGGCACCGCAGTCGATGCAGGTGTCGGGGTCGATGTACAACATCTCCGCCGTGGCGAACTCCGGTTGATCCGGGGTCGGACGGATGCAGTCGACCGGGCATTCGGTGACGCAGCTGGCGTCGTTGCAACAACGCTGCGTGATGACGTAGGCCATAGTGCGGATCCTCGAAAATGTGTGGACGGTGGCTCGAGACGCCCCCATCAGGGGCCCGCGGCGGGTGAACCACGAGCCCAACAATGGTGACGCAGCTTTCAGTGTGCCTCGAGTGTGACTGTTACCTCATCGCCGCCCGGCATTACGGTGGTCACATGGTGGCGACCCTGATCCTGATGCGGCACGGAAAATCGGCCTATCCCGACAATGTCGACGACCACGCGCGCCCGCTGGCCCCGCGTGGTGAACGCGAAGCGGCACTGGCCGGCGACTGGTTGCGCGCCGCCGCGCCGCCGATCGACGCGGTGCGCTGCTCAACGGCCGAGCGCACCAGACAGACGCTCGCGGCCACCGGCATCGCCGCACCGGTCGAGTACACCGACGACATCTACGACGCGAACCCGCACACCCTCATGGAACTGATCGGGCTCACCGACGACACGATCTCGACGCTGTTGGTCGTCGGGCATGTTCCCGGAATTCCGTGGACCGCATGGGAACTGGCGGGCAACCGCGACTCCGACCAGGCGACCGAACTCAGCCGCAAATTCCCCACCTCGGCACTGGCCGTGCTCGAATTCGATCGACCGTGGGCACAACTCGGCCCCGGCACGGGCGAACTCACCCGGTTCCACGTCCCGCGCTGAGGTCTCTCGGGCAGCTCACTTGAGCAACCTGCCGCCGACGACGATGCCCACCCCCAGCAGCACGAGGAGCACGAACGCGACGAATCCGTTCGTCAACGCCCAGACCACGCCGAGCACGAGCACCACCGGCGCCACCGCGATCGCGGTGATCACCGGGCTCTCCTTGACCGTTTCCCAAGCCGAGCGGGCCCTGACGCGGTCGATGTCCTTACCAGCCATGTGATCCACACTACGTTTCCGTCGGACCCCCGTGCCATGCTCGACCGCATGGATTGGAAAATCGAACTCGTTGCCATCCCGGTCACCGATGTCGACCGGGCCAAGGATTTCTACACCAGCATCGGTTTCATCGCCGATCACGACCACACGCCGTCCCCGGATATCCGGTTCGTGCAGCTCACCCCACCTGGGTCGGGGTGCTCGATCTGCATCGGGCGCGGGCTCACCAGCGCAGAGCCGGGCAGTGTCGAGGGCATGCAGATGGTGGTGGACAGCGCCGACAAGGCCTATGAACAGCTGATCGCCGCGGGGGTGGCGGCCACTCCGGTCGAGGACTTGGCGTGGGGACGGTTCACATTCTTCGCCGACCCGGACGGCAACAAGTGGGCTCTCCAGGAGCTGCCGAACTACAGCTGACTTCACCGTCCCGTGAGAATCGGTCTTGCTTGGAGTGCACTCCAGGTAGATAGCGTTCAGGGAAGTTCCACGGGAAGGGACGGGCACGATGGATCAGGACGCGGCGCTGCGCGCCGAGAGCGGCGACGAACACGACCGCCCTAGGTACTCGATCGGCGAGGTGGCCCAACGATCGGGCCTGAGCCGCGACACCCTGCGCTGGTACGAGCGGATCGGGCTGATGGGCTACGTCGGTCGCGACCACACCGGCAACCGCCGGTTCAGCGACCACGACCTGGAGTGGCTGGCGCTGATCGGGCGGCTGCGGCTCACCGGCATGCCGGTGGCCGACATGATCCGCTACGCCGAACTGGTCCGGGCAGGCGAGCAGACCTACCCGGACCGGCTGGAGATGTTCCGGCAGACCAGATCCGACGTGCTCGACAAGATCGCGGAACTACGACAGACCGTGGCCGTCCTGGACTACAAGATCGCCATCTACGAAGGCCGATCCGATGTGGTCCGCCCGGCCACGATCACCGTGCACACGAGCGAAGGAAGCGACACATGAGCACCACCGCGACACTGCCGACCACCACGCTGGGCGCCGGCGGACCACTGATCGGCACCCAGGGGCTCGGCTGCATGGGCATCAGCGAGTTCTACGGGGAGACCGACGCGACCGAATCGCGGGCCACCCTCGACCACGCGCTGGAACTCGGCGTCACCCTGTTCGACACCGCCGATGTGTACGGATCGGGGCACAACGAGGAATTCCTCGCCGATTTCGTGCGCGCCAATCGCGAAAACCTCCTGATCGCAACGAAATTCGGCATCGTACGCAAGGCCGACGATGCTTCCTTCCGTGGCTACGACAACTCCCCCGCCTATATCCGCGCCTCGGTCGAGGCCAGCCTGCGCCGGCTCGGCGTCGACACCATCGACCTGTACTACATGCACCGGCGCGACCCGGCGGTCCCGATCGAGGAGTCGGTCGGCGCGATGGCCGAACTCGTGACGGCGGGCAAGGTGCGGGCGCTCGGACTGTCCGAGGTGACCGGTGACGAGCTGCGGGCCGCGTACGCGGTGCACCCGATCGCGGCATTGCAGTCGGAGTGGTCGCTGTTCTCCCGCGATGTGGAAGCCACCGCGGTACCCGCCGCGGCCGACCTCGGCGTGACGTTCGTTCCGTACTCGCCACTGGGCCGCGGTTTTCTCACCGGCGCGTTCACCTCGGCGAACGAGCTGAGCGACAAGGACTTCCGTAGGTTCCAGCCCCGCTTCACCGGCGACAACGCCCAGCACAACACCGAACTGCTCGCGCCGTTGGCCGCGATCGCCGCCGCGCACGACATCACCCGAGCCCAGGCCGCGCTCGCCTGGGTGCACGCGCGGGCGGGCGTGCACAACCTCTCGGTGGTGCCGATTCCCGGCACCCGCAAGCGGACCAGGCTGGCCGAGAATGTCGCCGCGGCGTCCGTGCGGCTGTCCGCCGACGAACTCGCGACGCTGGAACCGATCGCCGGACAGGTGGCGGGCAGCCGGTACGCGGACATGTCGTCGACCTCCGCCGGGCGTGAATAGGATCGTGTCATGACCGATTCCGCCACCGCAGAACCACAGCGCCGCGTCGTGCGCAATGTGGAGCAGAACCGTTACGACGTGTTCCTCGACGACGAGCTCGCCGGTTTCGCCGAGTACATCGAGCGCGACAACGACACCGATTTCATCCACACCGAGATCGACGACGCGTTCGGGGGCAAAGGCCTCGGTGGGGTCCTCGCCCGCCAGGCCGTCGAGGACGTGATCGCGCGCGGGCGCACGATCACCGCGCACTGCCCGTTCATCCGCGGGTGGCTGGACAAGCACCCGGAGTACGACGCGCATGTGGTGGGCAAGGGCATCACACCGTGAGCGACTTGGAGATCGACCCGGACGAGGCACTGTGTGAGCCGTCGCCACGGCCGGGTCCGATCACCGAGTTGTACCCGGCCAGGGAGGTCCCGCTCGGTGGGGTGCGCGGGGTGTACGTGGAACGCACCCTGCCGCAACGGGATCTGCCGACCGTCGGCGCGTGGTGTTTCCTCGATCGGTTCGGTTCGGCCGCCGCCACCGAGGCGGGCGCCTCCCCCGACATCCTGCCGCACCCGCACATCGGCTTGCAGACCGTGACCTGGCCGCTCGACGGCCGCATCCGGCATCGTGATTCGGTGGGCTCCGACGTCGAGATCGCGCCGGGGCAGCTCAACCTGATGACCTCCGGTCGCGGCATCGCGCATTCGGAGTTCGGCGTACCCGGCGCCGAATCGGGGCACGGCCTCCAGCTGTGGATCGCGCTGCCCGGCACCGCGACCGGCGTCGATCCACATTTCGAACAGCATCGCGAACTGCCGAGCTACGCGGTGCCGGGACTGCGCGCCACCGTGCTGATCGGCACGCTGGGTGGTGTCACCTCACCGGCGAAGGCCTACACACCGATCGTCGGGGCCGACATCGTGATCGACCCCGACACCGAGGTACTGCTTCCGCTGGATCGCGCCTTCGAGCACGCGGTGCTGGTGATCGAGGGCACGGTGACCGTCGAGGGCACCGAACTCACCGCGGGCCCGCTGCTGTATCTGGGCGCCGATCGCACCGAGTTGCGCTTGCGCAGCACCGACGGCGCGCATTTCGCGTTGGTCGGCGGCGAACCGTTCGCCGAGGAACTGGTGATGTGGTGGAACTTCGTCGGCCGCAGTCACGAGGAGATCGTCGATGCCCGTCAGGCGTGGGAAGCCCGTGACACCAGCCGTTTTCCGCTGGTCGTCGGCCACACCCCCGATGAGCGGATACCCGCTCCGCCACTGCCGCCGTTGCGCTTGAAGCCGCGCAAACGCGCGACGGGCGGCACCCACCTCTGACTCTGCACAAAGATCGTTTCACCTCGCACCCTCGAATCAGGTTGCACGCGAGCCGAAGCGATATCGCTACCCGATGCGGACTCGTCGGCGCCGCATCGGGTGCGCGCGTTCAGCGGCCGTCGGCCAGCAGTGCGTCGAGTGCGCGGTAGCTGTCGTTGAGGCCGCCCTCCATGCCCGAGGCGAGCATGCCCGCGCATTCCTCGGCGGTGTGGAAGATGCTGTCGGTGACGACCCGGGTGCGGCCGTCACCGAGGTCGAGGAATGTGGTCGAGTCGACGGAGATATGCGCCGGCATCCCGTCCCACTCGAAGGACTGCACGATGCGTTCCTTCGGGGTGATCTCACGGAAGCGCCCCTCGAAGCCGTGGGACTGGTCGCCGTCGCGTTCGACGAAGCGCCAGTGCCCGCCCTTGCGGAACTCCCAGCGCTCGACGTCGACCACGTGGCCACGCCCCCACCAGCGCGAGAGCTGCTCGATGCGGCTGTAGGCATCCCACACGCGGTCCAGCGGCGCGTCGAAATCGCGTTCGATATGGACTTCGCGGTCCGAGGTGGAGGTGATGGCGGCGTCGTTGGTGGTTGTGCTCATTGCTCTGGCTCCGTTCGTCGCAGGAATTCATCGAGACGGTCCATTCGGGCTTCGAGCATCTGCCGATAACCCTGCATCCAGGCCACCTCACGATCGAAGACGTGTTCGCTGATCCGGCAATACCGCACCCGTCCACGCTTCTCGGTGACCACCATGCCCGCGTCCTCGAGCAGGCCGATGTGCTTCTTGATGCCGGTCAGGGTCATCTCGAATTGCTCGGCCAACTCGCTGATACTCGCGGGCCCACGCCCGAGCCGCTCGAGGATACCCCGTCGGGTGGGGTCCGCGAGCGCCCCGAACGAGGCATCCAGGAAGTCATACTGAACCATCTAGTTCAGTATTGCGCGGCGATGCGATCCGGTCAACCCCCTTCGGAAAACCCTGGACGCGCCGCGGGATTGACTACTACGCTTTGTCGTAGAACTTGCGGAAATCATCGAGGGGGCACACTCATGGACAAGACCACCTGTTGCATCGTCGGCGGCGGCCCCGCGGGCACGATGGCCGGACTACTGCTCGCCAGGGCAGGCGTAGACGTGACCGTGCTGGAAAAACATGCCGACTTCCTGCGGGATTTCCGCGGCGACACGGTGCACCCGTCGACGGTGCGGCTGATCGACGAACTCGGGCTCGGCGCCGCGTTCGCCAGGTTGCCGCGCTCCGAGCTCACCCGGATGTACATGTACGCGGGCGACCGCGTGGTGGTCGCCGCCGACCTCACCCGCATTCCCGGTAGGTACCGGCACATCGCCATGGTGCCGCAATGGGACTTCCTCGACCTGCTCACCACCGCCGCGGCCGAGGAACCGACCTTCACGCTACGGATGCGATCGACCGTGACCGGACTGATCGACGAGGCAGGCCGGGTGGCGGGCGTGCGCTTTCTCGACAGCGACGGCGTCGAGCACGCGCTGCGGGCCGATCTCGTGATCGCTTGCGACGGGCGTGATTCCGTGACCCGCGAGGCCGCCGGCCTGCACCAGCGCATGGAGGACGTGCCGATGGACATGTGGTTCTTCCGCATCCCCAAAACGGCGGACGACGTCGATGGCGGGGCCGTGCAGGCCCGCTTCACCAGCGGCAACTCCGCGGTGGCGATCGACCGTGGCGACTACTTCCAGACCGGCTACATCATCGAGAAGGGCCGCGACGCGGAGCTTCGCGCCGCGCACGACGTGCGCTGGCTCCGCGATCGCGTCACCGAGCTGTTCGGCTGGTCCGCCGAGGCGACAGCGGCGATCCGGACCTGGGACGACGTCAAACTGCTCGAGGTGACGGTGGGCATGCTCGATCGGTGGTATGTCCCCGGTCTGCTGTGCATCGGCGATGCCGCGCACACGATGTCACCGGTCGGCGGGGTCGGCGTCAACCTCGCGGTGCAGGACGCCGTCGCCGCCGCGCGCATCCTGGCCCAGCCCCTGCTCGACGGCACCGTGCGGCCCGCCGACCTGGAAAAGGTACAGCGCAGGCGGATGCTGCCCGCGAACTTCACCCAGCGATCCCAGCGCGGCGAACACGACATGCTCATCGCGCCGGCCCTGCGGGGAACACTGCGCACCGCGCCCCTGCCGCTGCGCGTCGTCGACGCGGTCCCCGCGCTCGCCGGAATCACCGCCTATCTCGGCGGCATCGGACTGCGCCCCGAGCACGCGCCGGAGTTCGCGCGCCGCCCACGGACCGGCGTGGAACCAGCGGACGTGCGGCGCTGATCCGACCCGACCCTGACAAGCGCGGACTTTCCGAACAGGGCCACAACGGCTAGGTTTGCCGCGACGAACGGGACTGATCGGTCCCGGAGGAAGTAGCGGGAGGCTCGCGGGATGAGGATCGGCACTGGGGTCGGAGCGGCATTGCTCGCGATGGGGATCATGGTGGCGGCAGCCGGAAACGGATACACCGAGCCCGCACCGGTCATCGCCGAGCAACGGGTCGAGGCGCCATCGCTGCGCGGTGTCGACAGGGGCGTGAACTACCAGGTGAGCGCGACCGACGACCGGCGCGCGGTGGTCACCACCATCGACGCGGGTCGGTTCCAGCTCGTCCACGACGCGAAAGTCGTCGCGATCACCGATGAATCGGGTGCGGTCCTGGCCGCGCTGCCGATGGTCGTGCGCTCAGGTGCGCACGCGGTGCCGCTCACGCCGACGATCGACGAGCAGGGCACCCGCCTGACCCTCACCCCGGTCAGCGAATCCACCACGCCGGTGCGTGACATCAGCGCACAGGAACGCTTCTTCGCCGAAACCCAACGCCTGCAACCGAAGATCATCGAAGGTGCCGCCATCGGAGCGGCCATCGGATTCGTTCTCGGCTTCCCGCTCGGCTTGTTCATCCTGGACTTCATCACCGTCCCGGTCGCCACCGTGGCGGGCGCGGCCATCGGCGCGCTCGCCGCGTACGCACTGGCAGGCGGTCAGCCCGCGATCGACACCGCGCTGGCCTACGCGACCGGGGCACCCTGATCACTCGGTGGGGCTGAGGAGTTGGGTGCCGATCACGCGCAGCAGCGCCATCTTCTCCGCCGCTTCGGTGCCGGGCCGCGGCAGATAGACCAGCAGGCGCTGGGCCGCGTTCGGGGTGAGCAGGGTTTCGCAGATCGTGTCGATCAGGCCGATCTCCGGGTGCAGGAACTGCTTGGTGTCGGAGAGCCGCACGGCCACTTCGTGTTCGTTCCACAGCTCCTCGAACTCCGCACTGTTGCCCCGTAACTCACTGATGAACCCGGCGACTTCCGCGTCCTCGGCTCGCCGTGCCGCGGTGGCACGCAGGTCGGCGACATGGCTGCGGCTCATCCGGGGCCAATCCGATTCGGGGAACAGCGTTCTGGCCGATGGATCGGTGAACCAGCGCCAGGAATAGAACCGATCGAGCCCGCGGCGGGTGCCGTGGTCACCGGCCAGCAGGCTGTGCATGCGGTTCTGCACGAGGACCTCACCGAGGTCGGTGATCACAGCAGCGGGGACGTCGTCGAGTTTGTCCAACATGTGCAATAGTCCGGGGCCGACATGCTTGTCGCGTGGCCCACGCTCCGGGGACGGGTGCGCGCACAGGTGGAACAGGTGATCGCGCTCATCGGCGCTCAACCGCAGCGCGCGGGCCAGCGCGGCGAGCACCTGGGTGGACGGGCGTGGACCACGCGCCTGCTCGAGGCGGGTGTAGTAGTCGGTCGACATACCGGTGAGCAGAGCCACCTCGTCGCGGCGCAGGCCAGGGGTGCGCCTGCGCACACCGGGCGGCAGGCCCACATCGGCGGGCGTGAGCGACTCCCGGTGACGGCGCAGGAAGTCGGCCAGCTCGGATCGGTCCATGCCCCCATGGTGCGCCTCGCGGCGGCGCCGAGCCAGGGACCGACGATCCCCCGATGAGCGATCTCTGCCGCGACCGGCGTCGACATGACCGACTCATGCTTGCATTCCAGGTCGAACACCTGGTGTCTGCCAAGGTCTCGCAGCCGTCCGCACTCGCACGCGCGGTGGCAAACGCCATTGTCGGAGCTTCGTCGGTGACACCCACACGGGGCGGCGAAGTTCACCCGCATCGGATGAGTCGGGCCGGCGGGGTGCGGCCTAGCGTCCGGTTGGGTGTTGTCGTCCGTGAGGGAGAGGAAGCCGTGATGTCGGGTGTCGGCGGGTTCGATGGTCCGAAGGTGACGCCGGAGTACGCGAGCGCGATCGGTCGTGCCGCGTATCTGTGGGGTTGGCCGCTGGTGAACCTGCACAACCGGCGCGTGTTCATGGAACAGCTGCCCGCGCCCGGTCTGCTCGCTGGAATCGTGCCCGCCGGTCCGCCCGGAACGATCGGGATGCTGCGTGACTACATCCGGCCCGAGGAACGGGTGGTCGCCTGCCCGAATCAGGATGTGGTCTACGGATTCGGCGTGCTGGACGCCCAGCGTGGCCCGTCGGTGGTGCAGGTACCCGATTTCGGTGACCGGTTCTGGGTGTATCAGGTCGTCGATCAACGCACCGACTCGTTCGTGGAGCTGGGCAAGATGTACGGGACCGCTCCGGGGTTCTATCTCCTGGCGCACTCCTCGTGGGACGGCGAAGTGCCTGCCGGGATCACCGGTGTGTTCCGCCACGACACCCGTTCGGGTGTGGTGATCCCTCGGGTGTTCCTCGATGACACCGAGCAGGACCGGACCGCTGTCGCGCCGCTGGTCGATCGCATCGGGATGTATCCACTCTCGGAGTTCGACGGCACCGCCAAGGTGTTCGACTGGGCGAACGCACCGTCCTACGGGGGCGATACCGCGACCGGTGATCAGGGCGAAACCCAGTGGGTGGACCCCGAAGCGTTCTTTCCCGCGCTGGGTGAGGTACTGGAGGAAGTACCGCCGCGTCCGGGTGAGGAAGCGCTCTACGGCTGGTTCCGATCGCTGCTCGAGGCCGCCGACCGGGATACGACGATCGCCGACACGCTACGCCGTACCGCTGTCGAGACCGACGCCGTGGTCAAGCAGTTGTTCGAGTTCCGCAATATCGGACTGCCCGCGCCGCATCATTGGACCACTCAACGCAACGGGGCCGCGTTCGGCACCGATTACCTGTCGCGTACCGCGATCGGCAAGTCCAACATCTTCGTCAACACGCCGAACGAAACCGCCTACTACTACCAGGATTTGGACGAATCCGGGCAACGGTTGCACGGCGCGAACACCTACACCGTCCGGTTCCCGTCCGGTGAGCTGCCACCGGTACAGGGGTTCTGGTCGCTGACCGTCTACAACAAACACCACTTCTTCCACCCCAACGACCTCGACCGGTACTCGCTGGGCACCAAGAACCAGGACCTGAACTACAGCGATGACGGTTCGCTGACCCTGACCGTCGGCGGCCCCGCACCTACCGAGGCCAAGTTACTGGCGAACTGGCTGCCCGCACCCGACGACGAATTCACGCTCTACCTGCGCGCGTATTGGCCGGACCAGACCATCCTCGACGGAACATGGCAGCCACCCTCGGTAGAAAGCAGCAAGAGGTGACATCGTCATCTCCCGCCACCGTCGGCAGGGGTGAGTGACTCCCGCGCCCAGCCAGGGATCGGCGATCCCCCGATGAACGATCTCTGCCGCGACCGGCGCCCGCGGCGCAGGCTCGAAGCATGACGAACTCACAGATCCCCACCCTCGTGCTCGGTGACGCCGGCCCCCGCGTCAGCCGCATCGGTCTCGGCGCCATGGGTATGTCCGGGATGTACGGCGCATCCGACGACCGTGAATCGGTCGCTACCGTCCACGCCGCCATCGACGCGGGCATCAACCTCATCGACACCGGCGACTTCTACGGCGCGGGCCACAACGAGATGCTGATCGGCAGGGCCATCGCCGAACGTGCCCGCGAGGACGTGGTGCTCAGCGTGAAGTTCGGCGCGCTGCGCGGGCCGGGCGGAACATGGGGTGGCTTCGACGGACGCCCGGCCGCGTTGCGCAACTTCCTCACCTACACACTGACCCGGCTCGGCGTCGACCACATCGACATCTACCGGCCCGCGCGCCTGGACCCCGACGTACCGATCGAAGACACTGTCGGCGCGATCGGTGAACTCGTCGAGGCCGGATACGTGCGACATATCGGACTCTCCGAGATCGGCGCCGACACGTTGCGACGCGCCGCCGCCGTGCATCCGATCACCGACCTGCAGATCGAGTACTCGCTCATCTCCCGTGGCATCGAACAGGAAATCCTGCCGGTCGCGAGAGAACTCGGCACGGGCATCACCGCCTACGGGGTGCTCTCGCGGGGGCTGCTCAGCGACACCTTCCGCGGCGGTGGGCCGTCGACCGTCGGCGACTTCCGTGCCCACAGTCCGCGCTTCCAGGGCGAAAACCTCACCCGGAACTTGCGCTTGGTCGAGGCGTTGGCCGATATCGCTGCCACGAAACAGGTTTCGGTGGCACAGCTGGCGATCGCCTGGGTGCTGAGCCGCGGCGAGGACATCGTGCCGGTGATCGGTGCGCGCAGCCGCACGCGCCTCGACGAGACGCTCGGCGCGCTCGCGATCGCGCTCACGCCGGACGAATCGGCCGTGATCGAGGCGGCGGCCCCGGCCCACGCGGTCGCGGGCGAGCGGTACGCGGCAGAACAGATGGCGATGCTGGACAGCGAACGCTGACCTTCGTGTGCGTTGTCGCCGGTCTCGGCTACCGTTGTTGGCAGTGAGTCCGCACGGGTGGGTGGTGATGAGAGTGATGTTCGACCCGCTGGCCGATATCGAACGCGCCCTGGCCGAACAGGCCGGGTGGACGTGGTTCGACGACTATCTGCTGTACACGTGTGGGGTGGCCGATCTCCTGGCGCGTGGTGAGGTGGGGCTGATCCCGCACACGGCGACGCGGGTGCGGATCGAGCCGGGTGAGGTCGGCCTCGCCGAGGGATCGGTCAACTGGTACACGTGGCGGGCGAACGGCTTCGGGGCGCGGAACCCGGGGCCTGTCGCCGGTCCGGCTCCGATCGTCGCGGCGGCGCAGTTGGGCAATGCCGTCCTGAACCGGACCCGGCGCACACAGGTGGCCGCCGCGGCGCAACCGCGCTGGGTGGCGGAACGGGCCGGGTCGGTGATGATCTCGGATCGACGGCTGCACCTCACCAACCCTGATCGATCGTTCTCGCTGTACTGGTCCGCGCTCGAGTCGATCGACCTCACCGCGCCGGATCGGGTCGGGTGCCGGTTCCCCGACCGGGACGGCAAGCTACAGCAGATCCAGATCCAGAGTCCCTGGGCGGTTCTGCTTTTCGTCACCGCCGCATTGCGGCACTTTCCGCATCACCCGCTGCTGAAGACCGGCACCTGGCTGCCCGCGGGATTCGAGGACAAGTGTCATCTGGCGGGCAAGAAATGCCCGAAGGTTCGGTGAGTCCCGCCTCGGATCGCGGGGCGGATTCGCTCGGCCCAGCCAGCTCGGCAACTCCGAATAATGGTGCGGTGGACTATTTCCGGCGGGCCCGGTAGGCCGCGACGGCATTCCGGTTTCCGCAGTTGGTGCTGCAATAGCGGCGGGAACGGTTGCGGGACAGGTCGAGCACCAGGCCCGCACAGTCGGCGTCCGCGCAAATGGACAGCCGACTCGACTCGTCGGCGCGGATGAGGTCGATCATCGCCATCGCGGTCTCGACGGCGATGCGGACCGGAAGTGGGGCCTGCGCCGGAACGGCGTGCACGTGGTAATCGACATCGCCGTGGCGGACCAACCGCGGTACCGCGCGGTGCTCGGCGAGGGTCTCGTTCACGAGGACGACAGCGGTATCGCGGTCGCTGGTGAGCATGGCGCGCAGCGACGTGCGCAGGGCTCGGACGGCGGCCAGTTCCGCGGGGCCGCCGTCGTGCACGCCGGTGTAGAGGTGTCGTTCGAAGAACTCGGCGAGCTGGGCCGTTTCGGTCAGGGTGTCGGGGTCCTCGGCGGAATTGACCAGTTCGACCGCCGCCCGCAAGGCCGCTTCGGTGTCATGAGCAAAAACCACATTGACATATTACCGCAAGCTACTTACCGTCATTAGTCATGGCTAGTTTGACCAATGACAGCGCGATCCGGATCCGGTCCGGACTGCTCCTCGCGCTGGCGTCGGCCACCTCGTTCGGACTGTCCGGTCCACTCGCTCGCGGGCTGATGAACGCGGGCTGGAGTGCCGCTGCCGTTGTCGCCGCACGGGTGCTGCTGGCCGGGGTGGTTCTACTCCCGCTCGCGCTGCCCCATATACGCGGGAACTGGAAACTGCTGCGCACCAACGCGAATCTCGTCGCCGCGTACGGCCTGATCGCCGTGGCGGGCACCCAACTCGCCTACTTCAACGCCGTGGCGCACATGGAGGTCGGCGCCGCGCTGCTGATCGAATACACGGCGCCGATCGCCGTGGTCGGCTGGTTGTGGGTGCGCCATCGGCAACAGCCCGGCGCGGCCACGATCGCGGGCGCGGTTCTCGGCATCACCGGACTGCTGCTCGTCCTCGATGTGGCCTCGGGCCTGTCGGCCGACGCGATCGGCATCGCGTGGGCACTGGCCGCGATGGTCGGCGCCGCGGCCTACTTCGTTCTCTCCGCGCAGGGCGGCGACCTCCCCGGCACCGTCCTGGCCTGCGGCGGCCTCCTGATCGGCGGCCTCATCCTCGTCCTGGCGGGCGCTCTCGGCATCGTCGGCCTCCATGCCACCACCCACCGAGTGGTCTTCGCCGACTTCACCACGCCCTGGTGGATCCCCATCCTGCTCATCGGTGTGGTGACCGCCGCCATCGCCTACGTCACCGGCATCGCCGCCACCCGCCGCCTCGGCTCCCGCCTCGCCTCCTTCGTAGCCCTCACCGAAGTCCTCGCTGCCCTGATCTTCGCCTGGGCGCTGCTGGGCGAATCCCCCCGGCCGATCCAATTACTCGGCGGCACATCGATTCTCATCGGAGTCGTCGCCGTCCGCCTCGGCGAACCGGCGACCGCCGCACTCGGCGACCCCGAGACACCGGCAGACACCCCGACGAAAGATCGCACTCGGGCCGAGGGATGATCCTGACCGACGACAGGACGTGCTCGAGGTTCACCAGCGGTAGTCGAGGAATTTGCCGTCCAGCGTGATGACGACGCGGTCGCCGTCGGGGTGGGGGCGGCGGGCGATGTCGATGTTGAAGTTGATGGCGCTCATGATGCCGTCGCCGAATTCCTCGTGGATCAATTCCTTGAGGGCGGGGCCGTAGACCGAGACGGCTTCGACCAGGCGATAAACGGTGGGGTCGGACAGTTTCGCCGGGTCGGCGCCGCGGGAAGGTTGCAGACGCAGGCTTTCGGCGACGGTGTCGTCGAGGTCGAGCAGGGCGCAGACGGCAGCAGCCTGTTCCTCGGTCATCGGGTGCTGGCCGAGCAGGGCCGCTGTCGTCCAGACCAGGGGCGCGCCGATCGATTCCGCGATTCCCGCCCACGTCAGACCCTTGCAGATACGGGCGGCGACAACGAGGTCGGCGGCGACGGACTTGCTCAGGATCGGTTGCATACGGGCTCCTCGGGTCGGTGTCGCCGTCAGCCTGCCACTCGACGACAGTCGCCGCCATAGTGGAATACCACTATTTACGTGGGAGCAACGTCCGGTGATCGCAAGGCAACCTCGACAGCGAAAACTCCTGCGCTAGAAACACTACGAAGGGGTTTCCATGTCCTACCTGACACCGGCCGCGTTCGTCGAGAAGATGATCGACGCGGGCGAAGCCAAAGCGTTCATGTCCACCCGTGACACGGTGATCCGCGCCTATATGGCGGGCGCGATCCTCGCCCTCGCCGCCGCCTTCGCGGTGACCATCACGGTGAACACCGGCGAACCACTGCTCGGGGCCGTACTCTTCCCCGTCGGCTTCTGCATGCTCTACCTGCTCGGATTCGACTTGCTCACCGGCGTTTTCACGCTGGTTCCACTGGCCCTGATCGACAAGCGCCGCGGCGTCACGCTGCGTTCGATGCTGCGCAATTGGGGACTGGTCTTCGTCGGCAACTTCGCCGGGGCGTTCACCGTGGCGGTGATGATGGCGGTCATCCTCACCATGGGATTCTCCGTCGACCCCAGCGCCGTCGGCGAGAAACTCGGCGAGATCGGCGAAGCCCGCACGCTCGGCTACGCCGAGTACGGCGGCGCGGGCATGCTCACCCTGTTCATCCGCGCCGTGCTGTGCAACTGGATGGTGTCCACCGGCGTGGTCGCCGCGATGATGTCGACTTCGGTGTCGGGCAAGGTGATCGCGATGTGGATGCCGATCATGCTGTTCTTCTACATGGGCTTCGAACACTCCATCGTCAACATGTTCCTGTTCCCCTCCGGCCTGCTCCTCGGCGGCGACTTCTCCCTGGGCGACTACCTGATCTGGAACGAGATCCCCACGGTCCTGGGCAACCTCGTGGGCGGTCTGACCTTCGTCGGCCTGACCCTCTACGCGACCCACGCCCGGACCGCACCCTCCCGGCGTCAACCCGAACCCGCCGAAACAGAGGCCTGACCGCCGGTGCGATCGCTGCGCAGGCGCCCTCGAGCTATCGGGTGTCGATGTACTCCGCGGCCTCGATCGTGAGAGCGGTGCCGGGCATCTCGATCGTCAGCAGAGCCGTATCGGCCGCCCAGCTGACATGTAAGTCATGGGCAGGGTAGGGAATGCTGTAGCCGAGGCCACGGTTGGGTGAGGTGCCTACGCGGACTTCGTAATCGGTGCTCAGCAGGCCCCACGTCGTGCGGTGGTACACGCAATACTCGGTCTTGTGCTGTTGAGTGCAGCCCAGCACAACCCGGGTCGACGCCGCGGTGGCGGTGACGCGACAAGCCGTGAAGATCATCGCGCACACCCCGACCACCGCGAGCAAGACGACAACTATCCGAGACATCACAGGGCGACTGTACGCGTCACAAGTTTGCATAATTTGCGGTCTCGCTACACGAAAGAGCTGATTCAGCTACGGAAATTACCGCAGGGTCACACTCGGTCAGGGAACCACGTTGATGAAGTCGAGGCCAGCGGTGCGAACAGCACGGAAATGGTTATCGGCCGTCGCGATGTCGCTGATGCGGAGGCGCTCGGCGACGGCGATCAATGAAGCGTCGGCCGCGCCGAGTGGGAAGTCGGCGAACTGCTTCATCAACTCGATGATTCGGGTGGAGTCGACCGGGTCGAACTCTTCGCGGAAGAGGTTGTCGCGCACCGTCTCCATGAACTGGATCTCGACCTGGGCGCCTGCGTACTTCTGCAAGAGGTACGTCACCTCTGCGACGATGTACGGGGTCACTACGAAGTCATCGGTCCTGGATGACAGGTACGCCTTCATCTCAGTGTGCCGCTTGTCTCTACGATTCATCACCGCGACAAGAACATTCGCGTCGACGATAAGGGTCACTCGGACTCGAACAGGTCGTCGTTCATACGCTCGCTGAGATCTTCTGGGCCGTCGAACGACGGCAGTGCGGCGAGGCGGTCCTGCGCGGGGTCTTGGACCAAACGGAGCAACGCCTCGCGTGCGGCCGGGGCTGTCTCCGGTCGAAGTTGTTCAACCAGACGGTGCAGCTCGGGGTAGTGATCGTAGGCCGCGGTCATGAGTCCAACGATACCGAAGTCGCGCAGTCGTGGGACGACGAACGCCCCGCTCCTCGATCAGGAGCGGGGCGTCCATGTTTACGGACTAGCGGTAGTCGCTGAAGCCGTAGTCGTCCAGCGGCACCGCTGCGCCGGTGGAGGAGCCGAAGCTGTCCGGGGAGTAGTAGGTGTCGTCGTAGGACGGCACCGCGTACGCCGCGGCACGGGCTTCTTCGGTCGGCTGCACCTGGATGTTGCGGTAACGGTTGATACCGGTACCGGCCGGGATGAGCTTACCGATGATCACGTTCTCCTTCAGGCCGATCAGCTTGTCGGAGCGGCAGTTGATGGCCGCGTCCGTCAGCACTCGGGTGGTCTCCTGGAAGGAGGCCGCCGACAGCCACGAATCGGTGGCCAGCGACGCCTTGGTGATACCCATCAGCACGGGACGGCCCGAAGCCGGCTCGCGGCCCTCGGCCACCACACGACGGTTCGAGTTCTCGAACTCGGCGCGCTCGGTGAGCGAACCGGGCAGGAACTCGGTCGCACCCGAATCGATGATCGTCACCCGACGCAGCATCTGGCGAACGATGACCTCGATGTGCTTGTCGTGGATCGACACACCCTGCGAGCGGTAGACCTCCTGGACCTCGTGGACCAGGTGGACCTGCACCTGACGGGGACCCATCACGCGCAGCACCTCGTGCGGATCGGCAGCGCCCTCGAGCAGCTGCTGACCCACCTCCACGTGGTCACCGTCGGCGAGCAGACGCTCGGAGCCGTCGTCGTGCTTGAACACACGCAGACGCTGACGCTTCGAGAGCTTGTCGTAGACGACTTCCTCCGACCCGTCATCAGGGATGATCGTGATCTTGTAGAAGCGGTCGTCGTCCTCGAGACGCACCCGACCCGAGACCTCCGCGATCGGCGCCTTGCCCTTGGGGACACGGGCCTCGAAGAGCTCCTGAACGCGCGGCAGACCACCGGTGATGTCGTCGCCGGCGACGCCACCCTGGTGGAAGGTACGCATGGTCAGCTGGGTACCGGGCTCACCGATGGACTGGGCCGCGACGATGCCGACGGCCTCACCGATATCGACCAGCTTGCCGGTGGCCATCGAACGTCCGTAGCAGGTGGCGCAGACGCCGGTGCCGGTGGTGCAGGTCAGCACGGAGCGGACCTTCACCTCGGTGATACCGGCCGCGAGCAGCGCGTCGAGCGCGGGGTCGCCGAGATCGGCGCCCTTGGCCACGACAACATTGCCCTTGGCATCCACCGCGTCGGACGCGAGCGTCCGGGCGTAGGTGGAGGTCTCGACGTGCGCGTCACGAATGATCGTGCCGTCGGCCTGCTTCTCCGCGATCGGCACCAGGATGCCGCGCTCGGTGCCACAGTCCTCTTCGCGGACGATGACGTCCTGCGACACGTCGACCAGACGACGGGTCAGGTAACCCGAGTCGGCGGTACGAAGCGCCGTATCGGCCAGACCCTTACGAGCACCGTGGGTGTTGATGAAGTACTCGAGCACGGTCAGGCCCTCACGGAACGAGGACTTGATCGGGCGCGGGATGAACTCACCCTTCGGGTTCGTCACCAGGCCCTTCATACCCGCGAGGGTACGGGTCTGGGTGAAGTTACCCGTGGCGC
>NZ_BDAX01000011.1 GCF_001612665.1 Nocardia alba NBRC 108234
TCGTAGCGTTCCATGATCTCGGGCTTCTCCGGCGGAACGAGCACGTCCGACATGGAGACGGTGACACCCGAACGCGTGGCCCAGTAGAAGCCCGCGTCCTTGAGCTTGTCGACGGTCTGCGCGACGACGATCATCGGGTAGCGCTCGGCCAGATCGTTGATGATCGTGGCCTGACGCTTCTTCGGCATCGGCTCGTTGATGTAGGCGTAGTCCGCCGGAAGCAGATCGTTGAAGATCACCCGACCCAGCGTGGTCTCGGCCAGCCACGCGTCGCCGCGCTTCCAGCCGTCCGGGAACAGCTCGCTCTCGATATCGCGCGGCGGGCGCTGCTCGGTCAGCCGCACCTTGATGGTGGACCGCACGGTCAGCTCGCCACGATCGACCGCCATCTGCGCCTCGGCGGGCGAGGAGTACACGCCGTACTCCGGCTCGTCCTTGGCGGCGGCCTGGTACGTGCCGACACCGTTCTCGTCGAGACGGGTCAGGTAGAACAGGCCCGTGACCATGTCCAGACGCGGCATCGCCAGCGGGCGACCCGACGCCGGGGACAGGATGTTGTTCGACGACAGCATCAGGATGCGCGCCTCGGCCTGCGCCTCCGCGGACAGCGGAAGGTGCACGGCCATCTGGTCACCGTCGAAGTCGGCGTTGAACGCTTCACAGACGAGCGGGTGCAGCTGGATCGCCTTGCCTTCGACCAGCTGGGGCTCGAAGGCCTGGATGCCGAGGCGGTGCAGGGTGGGCGCACGGTTGAGCAGCACCGGGTGCTCGGCGATGACCTCTTCGAGGACATCCCACACCTGAGCGCGCTGACGCTCGACCATCCGCTTGGCGGACTTGATGTTCTGCGCGTGGTTCAGATCCACCAGACGCTTCATGACGAACGGCTTGAACAGCTCGAGCGCCATCAGCTTCGGCAGACCACACTGGTGCAGCTTGAGCTGCGGACCGACGACGATCACGGAGCGACCGGAGTAGTCCACGCGCTTGCCGAGCAGGTTCTGACGGAAACGACCCTGCTTGCCCTTGAGCAGATCGCTCAGCGACTTCAGCGGGCGGTTACCCGGTCCGGTGACCGGACGGCCACGACGGCCGTTGTCGAACAGTGCGTCGACCGACTCCTGCAGCATCCGCTTCTCGTTGTTCACGATGATCTCGGGCGCACCCAGATCGATCAGTCGCTTCAAACGGTTGTTGCGGTTGATCACGCGGCGGTACAGGTCGTTCAGGTCGGAGGTGGCGAAACGGCCACCGTCGAGCTGAACCATCGGACGCAGCTCCGGCGGGATCACCGGGACAGCGTCGAGCACCATGCCCATCGGCGAGTTGCCGTTGGTCTGGAAGGCCGCGACGACCTTCAGTCGCTTGAGCGCGCGCAGCTTCTTCTGGCCCTTGCCCGAGCGAATGGTCTCGCGCAGCTTCTCGGCCTCGGCGTTGATGTCGAAGTTCTCCATCAGCTTCTGGATGGACTCCGCACCCATGGCACCGGTGAAGTACTCGCCGTAGCGGTCGACGAGCTCGCGGTAGAGCACCTCGTCGACGATGAGCTGCTGAACAGCCAGCTTGGTGAAGGTGGTCCAGATCTCGTCGAGACGATCCAGCTCACGCTGCGAGCGGTCGCGCAGCTGACGCATTTCGCGCTCGCCGCCGTCCTTGACCTTGCGACGCACGTCGGACTTGGCGCCTTCGGCTTCCAGCTCGGCCAGGTCGGCCTCGAGCTTCTGCGCACGGGCCTCGAGGTCGGCGTCGCGCTGATCGGCGACCGACTTCTTCTCGACCTCCATCTCGGCTTCGAGCGTGGAGAGCTCGTTGTGACGCAGCTCCTCGTCGACACCGACGATGACGTAGGCGGCGAAGTAGATGATCTTCTCGAGATCCTTCGGCGCCAGGTCGAGCAGGTAACCCAAGCGCGACGGAACGCCCTTGAAGTACCAGATGTGGGTGACCGGAGCGGCCAGCTCGATGTGGCCCATCCGCTCACGACGCACCTTGGCGCGAGTCACCTCGACGCCACAGCGCTCACAGATGATGCCCTTGAAGCGGACACGCTTGTACTTGCCGCAGTAGCACTCCCAGTCCCGGGTGGGACCGAAGATCTTCTCGCAGAAGAGTCCGTCCTTCTCCGGCTTGAGCGTGCGGTAGTTGATGGTCTCCGGCTTCTTCACCTCGCCGAAGGACCACTGGCGGATGTCGTCGGCGGAGGCAAGGCCGATCCGGAGTTCATCGAAGAAGTTGACGTCTAGCACGTAACTTCCTTTCCCCTATTCGGGTCGAATTCGAGCAAAAGTTCACTAGTTGTCGAGCGCGGTGCGCGGTGCGCCTCGCTTCCACAGCGAAGCGCACCGCTTACCACCTAGTTCGCCAGATCGTCGATGGTGGCGGCTTCGTTCCTGGACAGGTTGATGCCCAGGTTCGCGGCCGCGCGCTCCAGATCCTCGTCTTCGCCGCCGCCCATCTCGATCGCGGCGCCGTCCGAAGACAGCACCTCGACGTTGAGGCACAGCGACTGGAGTTCCTTGAGGAGCACCTTGAACGACTCCGGAATGCCCGGCTCCGGAATGTTCTCGCCCTTGACGATGGCCTCGTAGACCTTCACGCGGCCGACCACGTCGTCGGACTTGATGGTCAGGAGTTCCTGCAGCGTGTACGCCGCGCCGTAGGCCTGCATGGCCCAGCACTCCATCTCACCGAATCGCTGACCACCGAACTGCGCCTTACCACCCAGCGGCTGCTGCGTGATCATCGAGTACGGGCCGGTCGAACGGGCGTGGATCTTGTCGTCGACCAGGTGGTGCAGCTTCAGGATGTACATGTAACCGACCGCGACCGGGTACGGGAACGGCTCACCCGAACGACCGTCGAACAGCGTCGACTTGCCGTCGGCGTTGACCATCCGCTCACCGTCACGGTTGGGCAGGGTCGAGCCGAGCAGACCGGTCAGCTCGTCATCCTTGGCGCCGTCGAAGACGGGCGTGGCGATGTTCGAGTCGGCCGGCGCGGACAGCATTTCCTCGGGCAGCGTCGCCGCCCACTCGGGACGGGTGCCGTCCGCGGCCACGTCGATATTCCAGCCGGCCTTACCGATCCACCCGAGATGGGTTTCCAGGATCTGGCCGATGTTCATACGACGGGGCACACCGTGGGTGTTCAGGATGATGTCGACCGGCGTGCCGTCGGGCATGAACGGCATGTCCTCGACGGGGAGGATCTTGCCGATGACGCCCTTGTTGCCGTGGCGACCGGCGAGCTTGTCGCCGTCCTGGATCTTGCGCTTCTGGGCCACGTAGACGCGGACCAGCTCGTTCACGCCGGGAGGCAGATCGTCGTCGTCCTCGCGCGAGAACACGCGGATGCCGATGACCTTGCCGGACTCACCGTGGGGCACCTTCAGCGAGGTGTCGCGAACTTCGCGAGCCTTCTCACCGAAGATGGCACGCAGCAGACGCTCTTCCGGGGTGAGCTCGGTCTCGCCCTTGGGCGTGACCTTGCCGACCAGGATGTCGCCGTCGCGGACCTCGGCACCGATACGGATGATGCCGCGCTCGTCGAGGTCGGCGAGGACCTCGTCGGAGACGTTCGGGATATCCCGAGTGATCTCCTCGGCGCCGAGCTTGGTGTCGCGGGCGTCGATCTCGTGCTCTTCGATGTGGATCGAGGTGAGAACGTCCTCTTCCACGAGGCGCTGCGACAGGATGATCGCGTCCTCGTAGTTGTGGCCTTCCCACGGCATGATCGCGACGAGCAAGTTCTTGCCCAGCGCCATCTCACCGTTCTCGGTGCAGGGGCCGTCCGCGAGGACCTGCCCCTTCTCCACCCGATCGCCCTCGTCCACGATGGGACGCTGGTTCGAGCAGGTGCCCTGGTTCGACCGGTTGAACTTGCGCATCCGGTAGGACTTGCGGCTGCCGTCGTCGGCCATCACGGTGACGTAATCGGCCGAGACCTCCTCGACCACACCGGGCTTCTCGTTCACGACGACGTCACCGGCGTCGACGGCGGCGCGCAGCTCCATGCCGGTGCCCACGATCGGAGACTCGGAACGGATCAGCGGCACGGCCTGACGCTGCATGTTCGCGCCCATCAGGGCACGGTTGGCATCGTCGTGCTCGAGGAACGGGATCATGGCCGTCGCGACCGACACCATCTGGCGCGGCGAGATGTCCATGTAGTCGACCTGCGCCGGCGTCACGAACTCGACCTCTTCGCCCGCACGGCGGACGAGGACCTTCTCCTCGAGGAAGCGACCCTCGGCGTCGACCGGGGAGTTGGCCTGCGCGCGAACGTAGCGGTCTTCCTCGTCGGCGGTCAGGTACTTGACCTCGTCGGTGACCTTGCCGTCGACAACCTTCTGGTACGGCGTCTCGATGAAGCCGAACGGGTTGACCCGCGCGTACACCGACAGCGAACCGATCAGGCCGATGTTCGGGCCTTCCGGGGTCTCGATCGGGCACATGCGGCCGTAGTGCGACGGGTGGACGTCACGAACTTCCAGACCGGCACGCTCACGGGACAGACCACCCGGGCCCAGCGCCGACAGGCGGCGCTTGTGGGTCAGACCCGACAGCGGGTTGTTCTGGTCCATGAACTGCGACAGCTGGGAGGTTCCGAAGAACTCCTTGATCGCGGCGACAACCGGACGGATGTTGATCAGGGTCTGCGGCGTGATCGCCTCGACGTCCTGAGTGGTCATCCGCTCACGAACGACACGCTCCATGCGGGACAGGCCGACGCGGATCTGGTTCTGGATGAGCTCGCCGACGGTGCGCAGACGACGGTTACCGAAGTGGTCGATGTCGTCGATCTCGACGGGGACCTCTTCACCGCCGGGGGCGGTCATCGTGCGGTCACCGGCGTGCAGACGCACCAGGTACTCGATGGTGTCGACGATGTCTTCCTTGGTGAGAACCGAGGAGGTCACCGGCTCGTGCACGTGGATGCCGAGCTTCTTGTTGATCTTGTAACGACCGACGCGAGCCAGGTCGTAGCGCTTCTCCTTGAAGAACAGGTTCTCCAGCAGGGTCTGCGCGGACTCCTTGGTCGGCGGCTCGCCCGGACGCAGCTTGCGATAGATATCGAGCAGCGCCTCGTCCTGGCCGGGCGTGCTGTCCTTCTCCAGGGTGGACATCATGATCTCGGAGAAGCCGAAACGCTCGACGATCTCCTCGGTCGTCCAACCCAGCGCCTTGAGCAGCACGGTGACCGGCTGACGACGCTTGCGGTCGATACGGACACCGACGGTGTCGCGCTTGTCGACGTCGAACTCCAGCCACGCGCCGCGCGACGGGATCACGCGCACGCTGTGCAGGTCCTTCTCGGTGGTCTTGTCGATGTTGTGATCGAAGTAGACGCCCGGGGAGCGGACCAGCTGCGAGACGACGACACGCTCGGTGCCGTTGATGATGAAGGTGCCCTTGTCGGTCATCATGGGGAAATCGCCCATGAACACCGTCTGGCTCTTGATCTCGCCGGTGTTGTTGTTGATGAACTCCGCGGTGACGAACAACGGCGCCGCGTAGGTCATGTCCTTCTCTTTGCACTCATCGATGGAGGCCTTGACCTCTTCGAAGCGCGGATCAGAGAACGACAGGGACATGGACCCGGAGAAGTCCTCGATCGGCGAGAGCTCTTCGAGCACCTCCTCGAGGCCGCCCGCGAGACCGACGTCGCCGCGAGCGGCTGCCTTCTCACGCCAGTCGGGTGTACCGACCAGCCAGGCGAACGAGTCCGTTTGTAGGTCGAGAAGTCCGGGCACCTCCAAGGGCTCTCGGATCTTCGCGAACGAAACCCTCAACGGGGCTCCGGGGATACCAGCCTTGGTCTGGGTGGAGACTGCCAAGATGCGTCCTTCCAGCACCTCACGCGCGTCGCGTGGTGGTCCGCGACCGTCGCTTGTCTGCTACGAATTCCGCTGGTTACAGCCCGAACGAAACCAGAACAAGCAGCAGCGGAAGTAACACCGGAAGGTGGAACTTTCGAGTGCGAATCAAGGTGTGGACAGGAGGCAGCCAGCGCAACGTCCAAACTTACACCCCTAGACAAGGGAGTGTCAACATACCATCCGTGTGACCGCACGCACGGGATAACGCGCCGAAGCCCTGTGACGCTGGCCGCGTCGGGTTCCTTCACCGCTCCGCACCCCGCCGCCGACTCCCCCGAGCCGACTGCCCACCTGGCGCTGAGCCCTCTATTCAACTGGCGCTCGACCCCTGCCGGGCCGAAGTCTCGCTGGCGCTGATGCCCCTTAACAGCTCACGCCGCTGTGAATAGCGTGACTGTTCGCGGGCCCCTCGTCAAGTGGCGCTCGAAGGTCTGTCCGCGATGCGAGATCGCCTGGCGCGCTGGGCATCCCCCACCCGTCGCCGCGGTCATTTTACTCGCGACACGCCGTGCGCGCCAGCTGGCCGACGGCCCGTCGGCAGCTGTTTTCCGCCCCGTCACGCAGAAGAGCCCCGGCCTTAAGGCCGGGGCTCATCCGAGGCGTGAAAGTCGCTCAGCCGTTGATCTGGCCGTGCGGAACCGTCTTGAACGTTTCGGTGGGCTGGTCACTGCCGCCGTAGGCAGCCATCACCTGAGTGTCATCGGAGGAATCCAGCGACTCGCGGATCGCCACCTGCGCCGCGTGCGGCAGGGTGTGGATGATCTCGCGCACGCGAGCCTGGCGACGGAACACGGCCTGACGGGCCGGCATGCCGGGCTCGGCCTTCATCTGCGGGATGATGCCGTCGATCTCCTCGGCGCCACCGTGATGGTGACCGGCGTCGACGAGCGCCTGCTCGCGCGCCATCTGCGCCTCGTCCTTCTCCTCCGACATACCGATCGGCCCGATCATGCGGCCGTTGAGGAACTGCTTGACCACCGGCTCCTCGCTGGTGAGCAGCACCTCGCGGGGGCCGAACATCACCAGCTGGCGACGGAACAGCATGCCGATGTTGTCCGGCACGGTGCGGGCCAGGTTGATGTTGTGCGTCACGATCAGGATCGTGGCGTCGATCTGCGCGTTGATGTTGAGCAGCAACTGCGCCAGGTACGAGGTACGCACCGGGTCCAGGCCCGAGTCGGGCTCGTCGACGAGGATGATCTGCGGGTCGAGGACCAGCGCGCGGGCCAGACCGGCGCGCTTGCGCATACCACCGGAGATCTCGCCGGGCAGTTTGCCCTCGGCGCCGAGCAGACCGGTCAGCTCGAGCTTCTCCATGACCACGCGGCGGATATCGGATTCCGACTTCTTCGTGTGCTCACGAAGCGGGAACGCGATGTTGTCGTACAGGTTCATCGAGCCGAACAGCGCGCCGTCCTGGAAAAGAACGCCGAATAGTTTGCGGATCTCGTAGAGCTCCTTGTTGGAGCAGGTCATGATGTCGGTGCCGTCGATGAAGATAGACCCACGCTCGGGCCGCAGCAGACCGATGAGTGACTTCAGGAACACCGACTTACCCGTACCCGAAGGGCCGAGCAACGCACTGACCTCACCCGAAGGGAGCGTGATCGACACGTCCTGCCAAATTCGCTGTGAACCGAAGGATTTTGTTACACCCTCGGTCCTGACCTCGACGCCCACTGCTACCTCCATTGATCCCTGCGAGCACCCCACCCGCGTTCCCGCGCGCTCACATCACGGCGGTGCGCTACGACTCTGTGGGTCCGGTCACTGTAACCCATCGGTGAGACGCGGCACACCCCTACATGACTGCAGAGTAACCTGGTGCGGCTCGTACGACCCGGATCACTTTCGCATGTCCGGACAAATAGCAAACGGACGGCCCGCAAGGGACCGTCCGTTCACAACAGCACTGGTTCCGAAATTACTTGACGGAAACCTTGGCGCCGGCCTCTTCGAGCTTCGCCTTGGCGGCCTCGGCGGCATCCTTGGCGACCTTCTCCAGGATCGGCTTCGGGGCGCCCTCGACCAGGTCCTTGGCTTCCTTCAGGCCCAGGCCCGAGACGATCTCACGGACCACCTTGATGACCTGGATCTTCTTGTCGCCGGCACCCTCGAGGATGACGTCGAACTCGTCCTGCTCTTCAGCGGCCTCGGCCGGAGCAGCGCCACCGGCGGCGGCGACGGCGACGGGGGCAGCGGCGGTGACCTCGAAGGTCTCCTCGAAGACCTTGACGAACTCAGCGAGCTCGAGCAGGGTCAGCTCCTTGAAGGCGCCGATCAGTTCTTCAGTGCTCAGCTTTGCCATGGTGTTTCCTTCCGATGGTGTACCTCGCGGCGCGTACGCACCCCGGGGCGGGTAATAGATGTCTTATTCGGCGTCAGCCGCGGGTGCTTCTTCGGCAGCAGGAGCGCCTTCGGCACTCGTGCGCTTCTCGAGCAGCGCCTGGGCGAGCCGGGCGACCTGCGAAGCGGGAGCGGCGAACAGGGCGGCGGCCTGTGCAGGCTTGGCCTTGAACGCACCGGCCAGCTTGGCCAGCAGCACCTCACGCGAATCGAGGTCAGCGATACGCTCGACCTCGGACACGGACAGCGCGCGGCCGTCCATGTATCCGCCCTTGATGACCAGGGACTTGTTGTCCTTGGCGAACTGCTTGAGCGCCTTGGCGGCATCGACCGGCTCACCCTTGATGAAGGTGATAGCGGTCGGGCCGACGAACAGCTCGTCGAGACCCGCCACACCGGCTTCGCCGGCAGCGATCTTGACGAGGGTGTTCTTGGCGACGGAGTACGTGGCGTCGGCGCCGAGCGCGCGACGCAGCTCGGTGAGCTTGCCGACCGACAGGCCACGGTATTCCGTGACAACAGTGGCCGTGGAGTTCTTGAACTGCTCCGCGATCTCCGCGACAGCGGTGACCTTTTCAGGTTTCGCCATACTTCGCCTCCTCTCTGATGTCGGTTTCGTTGGTGCACTACCGAATCAGGGGCCGGCGACAAAACGAACGCCCCGGACGCAAGGCGTACCGGGGCGCAAATAACTTCGGCCTCAGCTCTCCCTGCGTGGGTCGCCGGCAATGTCGCCGGACCTTCGATCGACACCGTGAAATTCGGCATCAACGACCAACGGTCTTCGGTAGAACGAATGGGTGTGGTCCGCGCCGGATGTATGCACATCCCGCATGACCATCGACCACTGTACCCGCACCCACCCCCATCTGCCAAAACGGGCCCCTCCCCGGCGAACTCGGCCGCATTTACTGTGACCCAGCCCACTCTGCTGTGCCGATGTGGCAGTGATCCTACGAAGAAAGTGTTACGCACGGTGACAGTAATCTGATTCACTCCGAAGCTATGGCAACCTCCATAGTCGCTCCATCAGTGCTGCTGGACCGGCGTTCGCAGCGGTTTCTCGCGCTCGCCGTCATCTGTCTGGCCGAATTGCTCGTGGTGCTCGACAACACCATCGTCAATGTCGCTCTTCCCTCGATCGGCGTCCAACTACGGACCGGCGTCTCCGGCCTGCAGTGGGTCGTCGACGCCTACACCCTGACCTTCGCCGGCCTGTTGCTGGCGGCGGGCAATCTCGGCGACCGCTACGGCCGCCGCCGGATCATGACCATCGGCCTCATCGGCATCGCGGTGATGTCGATCGGCGGCGCGCTCGCCGAGTCGATGACCCAGGTCATCGTCGCCAGAGCCGCGATGGGAGTCTTCGCCGCCGCGGTCTTCCCCGCCACCCTCGCCCTGATCATCAATATCTTCACCGACCGGCGTGAACGCGCGCTGGCCATCGCCGCGTGGACCGCGATGGCCGGGTTCGCGATCGCCATCGGCCCGATCTCTGGTGGCTGGCTACTCGAACACTTCAGTTGGCATTCGGTGTTCTGGATCAACGTGCCGGTGGCGGTGGTCGCGCTGATCGCGACGCTGCTCTGGGTGCCCGAATCGCGCGCCGATACGATCGGCCGTCTCGACCTCATCGGCATCGCGCTCTCGATCGCGGGAATCACATTGCTGGTGTGGTCGATCATCGAAGCGCCGCACAATGGCTGGCTCTCGCTCACCACACTGTGCACCGCGGCGCTCGGCGCCGTCCTGCTCGCCGCCTTCGTCGCCTGGGAATTGCGCACTGCCGCACCGATTCTCGATATGCGACTGTTCGGCAACCGCCGATTCTCGTTGCCCGCGCTGGCAATCGCCATCGGCTACTTCTCGATGTTCGGTTTCCTTTTCCTGATCACCCAGTACTTCCAGGGCGTGCGCGAATACACCCCGCTCGAATTCGGTATCGCCTCATTGCCGTTCGCCTTCTCGGTCGCGATCGGCGCGCCGGTCGCGACATTGCTGGCGCAACGGGTCGGCACCACCGCGGTGCTGGTGATCGGCCTGCTGCTCATCGGCGCGGGCCTCTACCTGGGCGGACAGGTCACCGTCGACAGCACCTACCTGATCGGCGTGCTGCCCTCGATGGTGCTGATGGCGCTGGGTCTGGGCATCGTGCAGGGACCGGCCACCGAATCCATCATGTCCTCGCTGCCGCTGAACGAGGCAGGCGCGGGCTCGGCCGTCAACGACACGACCCGCGAGATCGGCGGCACACTCGGCGTGGCGGTGCTCGGCTCGATCGTGGCCTCGTACTACACCAGCCGGATCGGCCCGCGCATCGACGCGATCCCGCTCACCATCATGAACGACAACGAGAAGAGCCTGGTCAAAGCCAGTCCACTGAGCGTGCTGGAACTGCGCAAACGCGAGCTGGCACCGTTCTTCGAGACCCAGCGCGAGAATCTGATCGTCGCCATGAAGGCCGCGACGCTGCAAGGCGCTCATGCCGCGTCCCTGGTCGCCACCGTCGCGGTGCTGGTCTGCGCGGTGATCGTCGCGACCCTGCTGCCGTGGCGACCGCACGACGGTGAGTCGGTATTGCTCGGCTGGCGCGACACTGACGACACCGAACCGAAGAACTGACGCCGAAAACAACGAGGGTGGGAACGCGATCGCGTTCCCACCCTCGTGTTGCTCTGGGGAGCTAACTGTCAGCCGAAGCTCACGCGTCCTCGTCGAGGAGGTTGCGGGTGCGGTTCGGGTCCACCGGGATGCCCGGTCCGGTGTTCGTCGAAACCGTGATCTTCTTGACGTAGCGGCCCTTGGCGGTCGACGGCTTCACACGCAGGATCTCGTCCAGCGCGGCGCCGTAGTTCTCCACCAGCTTGGCGTCGTCGAAGGACGCCTTGCCGATAACGAAGTGCAGGTTGGCCTGCTTGTCGACGCGGAAGTTGATCTTGCCGCCCTTGATCTCGTTGACGGCCTTGGTCACATCGTTGGTGACGGTGCCCGTCTTCGGGTTCGGCATCAGACCACGCGGGCCCAGGACACGCGCGATGCGGCCGACCTTGGCCATCTGGTCCGGGGTGGCGATCGCGGCGTCGAACTCGAGCCAGCCGCCCTGGATCCGCTCGATCAGGTCCTCGGCGCCCACGGCGTCGGCGCCTGCGGCCTCGGCCTCGGAAGCCTTCTCGCCCACAGCGAACACGATGACGCGGGCGGTCTTACCGGTGCCGTGCGGCAGGTTGACGGTGCCACGGACCATCTGGTCGGCCTTGCGGGGATCGACGCCGAGACGGACGGCGACCTCGACGGTCGCGTCGGTCTTGGTGGTCGCGGTCTCCTTCGCCAGGCGCGTGGCGGCCAGCGGGGAGTACAGGTTGTCGCGATCGACCTTCTCAGCAGCGGCGAGGTACGCCTTGCTTCGTTTTGCCATGATTTTCTGTCCTTAATGTTCTGGTTTCAGATGTGGTTTATTCGGGCCTGGCCGGCCCTCCCACATGTGAGCGAAACGCTCAGCCTTCGACGGTGATACCCATCGAACGCGCGGTACCGGCGATGATCTTCGCGGCCTGATCGAGATCAGTGGCGTTGAGATCCTCGGCCTTGGTCTTGGCGATCTCCCGGACCTGGTCCATGGTGACCTTCGCGACCTTGGTCTTGTGCGGCTCAGCGGAGCCCTTCTGCACACCGGCGGCCTTGAGCAGCAGACGAGCGGCAGGCGGGGTCTTCAGCTTGAAGTCGAACGTCCGGTCCTCGTACACCGAGATCTCGACCGGAATGACGTTGCCACGCTGCGACTCGGTCGCGGCGTTGTACGCCTTGCAGAACTCCATGATGTTGACGCCGTGCTGACCGAGCGCGGGGCCGACCGGCGGTGCCGGGTTGGCCGCGCCGGCCTGGATCTGCAGCTTGATGATCCCGGCGAGCTTCTTCTTCTTGGGGGGCATCTTTCTTCCTTGGCTTTCTGGGGTTCGGTTCCTTACGGTTGCCGTAAGCCTCGTATCCGCGCACGACTAGGCCCCGACAAGTACTGCGGGGAAGTCAGAACACGAACCAACACACTCTACTCGACCGGGCACACGACCCGGCAATCGGGTGGCGACCAGCACAAACACCAACGGCACCGCTCGTGAGCGGTGCCGTTGACGGGAGTGTGGAAATCCTAGATCTTGGAGACCTGGGTGAAGTTCAGCTCGACCGGGGTCTCACGACCGAAGATCGACACGAGCACCTTCAGCTTCTGCTGCTCGGCGTTGACCTCGGAGATCGAGGCGGGCAGCGTCGCGAACGGGCCGTCCATGACGGTGACCGACTCGCCGACCTCGAAGTCGACCTCGATGGTGGGCTTGCCCGATGCCGCGCTCCCGGCATCCGAACCACCGGCAGCAGCCGCGGCGGCGGCCTTCTTCTGCGCCTGCGCACCGGCCGGAACCAGGAACTTCACGACTTCGTTGATGGTCAGCGGAGTCGGCTTGGCGCCGGGGCCACCGCCGGTCATCCCGACGAAACCGGTGACACCGGGGGTGTTGCGCACCGCGCCCCACGACTCGTTGTTCAGTTCCATCCGGACCAGGATGTAGCCGGGCAGCACCTTGCGGTTGACGTTCTTCTTCTGGCCGTTCTTGATCTCGGTGACCTCTTCGGTCGGCACCTCGACCTGGAAGATGTAGTCCTCGAGACCGAGGTTCTGCACACGGGTCTCGAGATTGGTCTTGACCTTGTTCTCGTAACCCGCGTAGGAGTGCACGACGTACCAGTCTCCGGGCACACGGCGCAGCTTGGTCTTCATCGACTCGATCGGGTCGGCCTCGGGGTCTTCCTCGGTGGCGACTTCTTCGATCACGGCTTCGTCGACGACCTCGTCGGTAGCGGCTTCGTCGGCATCGGCGAGCTCGGCCTCGACCTCGTCGGTGGCGGTTTCCGCCACGACAGCGTCGTCAACCGGGAACTCGTCGTTGGTGTCGTTCTCCGGGGTGCTCACTGAGGCACTCGCTTCCTGTGTCGTCACGTACATCCTCTGGGTCCGGGTCGGGTGCGCGGAGCACACTCCGCCGTTCCGACCCGCGATCGGCTACCGGCGTGGGTGTCGGCGATCAGCCGAACAGCCAGTCGACACCCTTGACGAACGCCACGTCGATCCCGGCGATGAACGCGACCATGAAGACCACGAACACCAGAACGACAGTCGTATAGGTGACCATCTGCTTCCGGTTGGGCCAGATCACCTTGCGCAGTTCCGCGATGACCTCTCGCAGGAACTTGAGCAGCCGCTTGAACGGGTTGCTCGTCTTTGCCTTGCCGGCGGTCTTGTCTGCCTTACGCGACGCCGACGGCCGATCGAGCGTGGCCACCGAGCCATTGTCCGCCGGAGCATCCGACGTGCGCACACGACGAGCAGACCGCTTGCCACTCGGTCGAGTGGCAGCGGCGGTGTCCTCGCCGTCTTCGCCGCGAGTATCCCGCTCGTCGCTCACGTCGATCCTCTCTCGTCGCTGGCATTCAGGGCAGGGGCGACAGGACTTGAACCTGCAACCTGCGGTTTTGGAGACCGCTGCTCTGCCAATTGAGCTACGCCCCTTCGGTTGGACCAGCCTGAGCTGTAGTGCCCAACCACATTCGATATTCGGTTGTCCCCAGTGTCACACAACACGCGCGCCGCTTCCATGAGGAGATGACCCCTCGGGAAGATCAGCGCGCAGCATCTCGTGACCCCAGAGACCCGACTATACGTCACCGCGCTGGGTTATCGCCAATCCGGGACACCCGACCAGGTCAGGACAGCTGAACGGTTGCCGTGGCGCGGCCGAAGATCTTTTTGCCCGCCGACTTCGCCGTGATGGCGACTACAGCGGTGCGGGTCTGCGGATCGACCGATTTCACCTTGCCGTTGTATTCGACCTCGGCGGGCTTGTCGGAGCCGACGTAGACCGGACTGCTGAAGCGGACGTTGTATTCCTTCACCGCGCTGGGATCTCCCAGCCACGAGGTGACGAAACCGCCACCGAGACCCATCGTGAGCATGCCGTGCGCGACGACGTTGTCCAGGCCGACCAGCTGCACGACCTCGTCGCTCCAGTGGATCGGGTTCGCGTCGCCGGACACGCCCGCGTAGTTGACGAGGTCGCCCCGGGTGAGTCGAGCCACGCGGGTGGGCAACTCGTCGCCGACGGACACGCTGTCGAAGGACAGGGCGTGGGCGCTGACCGTCGGCTCCGGCTGCTTGGTGACCGGCTCAGGGGTGATCCCGAGGGAAAGCTCGGCCGGCGCGTGGTGGGCGGGCTCCTCGTCACCGAGCCCGTGCATCAGCACATTGCGAACAGCGTTCGACATCCGTGGATCGGTATCGCCGCCACTGCGGCCGATCAGGGTGGTGTAGGTCGTGAGCACCAGCTCGTCGTCCTGGGCGGTGACGATGTTCTTGGTCACGATCATGTCGCCACCGAATGCCTGCCGGAAAGAATGCAGATACACATCGCAGGTCAATCGGTCGCCGACCCGAATCGGGCGGTGGAATTCCAGGATCTGATCGGTTTGCATGATCTGACTCAGGTCGTAACCGGTCACGATCTGTTCGAACAGCTTGCGCTGGGCCAGGATGCCGACCAGCGAGATAAAGGTGAGCGGGGCGAGCAGGCCCTCGTGGCCGTACTCGCGCGCGATGTCTTCCTCCCAGTGCACCGGGTGGTATTCCTGCACCGCACGGGCGTATTCGCGCACCTTCTCGCGGCCGACCTCGTAGTAGTCGTCGACGCGGTAGTGGTGGCCGACCATCGACGCCGCGTGGGCGGCGGGATCGAAGGATTCGGCGGCTACGGCAGGGACCGCTTCGTCAGTTCCGGTGTTCACTGTCACAACGTGGACCTTACTCACTCGTAAGACCTCACCAAAGTAGACCGGCGCAAAATGTAATACGCCCGGGGATTACATCGGCCCCGAACTTCTCATGAACTTGCCCGGGAAAAGCACAAAGGCCGGACTCTCGTCCGGCCTTCGGCAGATGTTCTGGAAAACTAGCGCGACTCGCGGTGCGCCCGGTGGGTTCCGCAGTTCGGGCAGAACTTCTTCAGCTCGAGGCGATCCGGGTTGTTACGCCGGTTCTTCTTGGTGATGTAGTTGCGGTGCTTGCACTCGTCGCAGGCCAAGGTGATCTTTGGCCGGACATCGGTGGACTTCGCGGCCACGATTTGCCTTCTTTCCGGTCTGGGCTGAGTTGAAATTGGTAGCGATGGCCGGACTTGAACCGGCGACACAACGATTATGAGTCGTTTGCTCTACCAACTGAGCTACACCGCCACGGCGGACTTCTATCCCGATGATGCCGCGGTAAGCCGCTCACCACCGGCAATCCGGCGAGCCCCCTAACGGAATCGAACCGTTGACCTTTTCCTTACCATGGAAACGCTCTACCGACTGAGCTAAGGGGGCATGACAACGTGGCACAGAGTCTGTATCGGCAAGCCGATCAGCATGACCCCGTGCTCCGGCGTCCTGAACGAGATTACACACTCCTCGCCCACAGCACCAAATCGGCAGCTCAGGCCACCTTTACGCGCCTTCGAGCAGCGCGAAAGTTCGCCCTCGAGCACTTCGCGACCGGAAGCCGGCCGGGGCACACCCCAGGAACCAAGGAACCCCCGCCGATCTTGACGATCGACGGGGGTTCGATGTGGCAGATGTAGGATTCGAACCTACGTAGGCATAAGCCGACGGATTTACAGTCCGCTCCCATTGGCCGCTCGGGCAATCTGCCGTGTGCGCCGTTTCCGGTGCGCTGAGCAGCTTACAACGTACTCACCCGGACTATCAAAACGCCTGCACAGACCCCCTGCGGGCACCGGTCGGCGCCCGATGCGAGTACAACTGTCTCGGTGGTCGGCACAAAACCCGGCCCCGGAGTTCGCCGGACCTTCACAGGACAGGAGCGCAGTGTGGCTGATTCGTCATTCGACGTCGTGAGCAAGGTCGACCGTCAGGAGGTCGACAACGCTCTGCATCAGGCGGAGAAGGAGCTGAACTCGCGCTACGACTTCAAGGGCACCGATGCGTCGATCGCGTGGTCGGGCGAGGAGGCCATCGTGCTGACCGCCAATGCCGAGGAGCGGGTGCAGGCGGCGCTCGACGTCTTCAAGGAGAAGCTGATCCGTCGCGACATCTCGCTGAAGGCGTTCGACGCAGGCGAGGCACAGCCGTCGGGCAAAGTGTTCAAGATCACCGGCACGCTGGTGCAGGGCATCGACACCGAGAAAGCGAAGAAGATCTCCAAGAAGATCCGCGACGAGGGTCCCAAGGGCGTGAAGGCGCAGATCCAGGGCGAGGAGCTGCGGGTGAGCAGCAAGAAGCGCGATGATCTGCAGGAAGTGATCTCACTGCTCAAGGGCGAGGACTTCGGTATCGCCCTGCAGTTCGTCAACTATAGATAGCGGCTGGTGCCGCGGGGCCCTGAAATTTGGCGGCTGGTGCCGCGGTTTCGCGGCCCCCTGATGCCTCGCGGTCGAGGGCCGATACTGCGCCTGCGGCGTTCCGTCTCGGCCCTCGACCGCGAGGCGGGCCGCGAACCGTGGCGATCAGTGCCGATGGGTGTCGCCGCGTGCTAGGTCTTCGAGGCGTTTGATCCGCTCGTCCATCGGGGGGTGGGTGGAGTACCAGCGGGCCACACGGTCGCCCGCGCGGAACGGGTTGGCGATCATCAGGTGCGATTCGCTGGTGATCTTGGGGTCCGGCGGGAGCGGCGCCGCCTGGACACCGCGTTCGATCTTGCGCAGCGCCGAGGCAAGGGCCAACGGGTCGCCGGTGAGTTCGGCGCCGGACTGATCGGCCTGGTACTCCCGCGATCGCGAGACCGCCATCTTGATCAAGCCCGCCGCGATCGGGCCGAGCAGGGAGACCAGCAGCACGCCGATGATGTTCGGTCCGTTGCCGTCCCTGTTGCCGAACGAACTCGCGAAGAACGCCATATTCGCCAGACCGGTGATGACCGAGGCCATCGCGCCCGCTACCGACGAGATCAGGATGTCACGGTTGTAGACGTGGGACAGCTCGTGGCCGAGCACCGCGCGCAGCTCACGTTCGTCGAGTAACTGCAGGATGCCGCTGGTACAGCAGACCGCGGCATGGCGCGGATTACGGCCGGTCGCGAACGCGTTGGGGGCGCTGGTCGGACTGATGTAGAGCCGCGGCATCGGCTGACGCGCCGTGGTCGCGAGCTCGCGCACGATCCGATAGATGACCGGCGCCTCCAGTTCGCTCACCGGTTGCGCGTGCATCGCCTTCAACGCCAGCTTGTCGCTGTTGAAATAGGCGTAGGCGTTCATGCCGACGGCCAGCACGATCGAGATGATCAGGATCGTCGGGCTGCGGAACATCGCCCCGATGGCGACGATCAACGCCGACATCCCGACCATCAACCCGAACGTCTTGATGCCATTGGGCATTTCCGCCTCCCCGCGCCTGTGCCGGTCGTCAGGCGCTGCGTTCGTCAGGCATCGGGCCTGCGGTGGACAACGGGAACGGTGCTGGGCATACCCGGCGAGTTACCCATGTGCGGTCGGAATCTGTTGTTTCGTCGCGACAGGACAACGTGCGCCGAGTGGTGTTGGTTCCTGGTCAGCCGACACGTTCGATCGTGTAGCGGACCAAACGGGTGAGGGCGTCGTTGGCGGGGCCTGCGGGGAGCGCGGCGAGTTCGGTGTCGGCCAGGTCGGCGTACTCGGCGAGCTTTTCCTTGGCCAGCGCCATGCCGGGCGAGCGGCGCAGCAGTTCCAGCGCTTCGTCGACCTCGGCGTCGGTTTCCAGCGGGCGGGCCAGCAGCGTGCGCAGGCGGTCGCCGTCGGCCCCGGTCTCGCGCAGGGCGTAGAGCACCGGCAGGGTGTGCACACCTTCGCGCAGATCGGTGCCCGGCGTCTTGCCCGACTGCTCGGCCGAGGACGAGATGTCGATGATGTCGTCGGAGATCTGGAACGCGGTGCCGACCGCGTCGCCGAGCCGGGCCAGGCGTTCTACATGGTCGAGGCCCGCGCCGGAGAAGGTGCCGCCGAAGCGGCCCGCGGCGGCGATGAGCGAGCCGGTCTTCTCCCACACCACGCGCAGGTAGTGCTCGACGGGGTCGTGGGTCTGCTTGGCGCCCATGGTTTCCCGCATCTGGCCGGTGACCAGCTCGGCGAAGGTCTCGGCGATGATCCGGACCGCGTCGGGGCCGAGGGTGGAGGTCAGCCGCGAGGCGTGGGCGAACAGGTAGTCTCCCGCCAGGATCGCGATGCTGTTACCCCACCGCGAGTTGACGCTCTCCGCGCCGCGACGCTGGGTCGCCTCGTCCATGACATCGTCGTGGTAGAGCGTCGCGAGGTGGACGAGTTCCACGACCGTGCCCGCGGTGACCAGCGCCGGGTCGGTCGGATTCGGTCCGAGCTGACCGGTGAGCACGGTGAACAGCGGCCGGAACCGCTTGCCGCCCGCCCTGGCCAGATGCAGGGCCGCCTCCTGGAGGAATTCCGCACCGTCGGAGAGTTCGTCGACGAGCAGTTTCTCGACCGCGGCCAATCCGTCGCGCACAGTGAGGGCGAGTTCGGGATCGACGAGATCTACCCCGGCAACCACGGTGCTCTCGTCGCTCACAGCCGATGTGCTCATTATCTTCTCCCAGCGATCCGTCCGACCCCGACGGGTAGCAACCTAGCGTGTCCCGGCACGATGGCCGATGAACCCCGTCACACAGTGACAATTCCCGGTGTACCCGACACTCTCGCACAGCGACCGACAGTGCCAGTATTGAGCCATGGGTTCACCGGATCTCACCCCCGCCGACCATGCTCCGCTGCCTGCGACCGTCGAGGTGCTGGTGGTCGGGGCAGGGCCGGCCGGTTCCGCGGCGGCAGCGTGGGCCGCACGCGCCGGACGCGATGTGTTGCTGCTCGATTCGGCGGTTTTCCCGCGCGACAAGACCTGCGGCGACGGGCTGACGCCGCGCGCCACCGCCGAACTCGAGCATCTGGGCCTCGGCGAGTGGTTGCGCGCGCACACGGTGAACCACGGCCTGCGCATGGCGGGTTTCGGCCGGGAGGCGCTGCTGCCGTGGCCGGGTGGGTCCTTCCCGACGTACGGAAGTGCCGTTCCGCGAACCGAACTCGACGACAAGCTGCGCGAGACCGCGATCAAATCCGGTGCCCGGATGGTCGACGGCGCGAAGGTCACCGAGGTGCTGCGCGAGGGCGAGCGGGTGACCGGGGTGACGGTGCGTATCGGCGCGTCCACCCACACTGTGCGCTGCCGGGTGCTGGTGGTGGCCGACGGCGTGCGCTCGCCCATCGGCAAGCAACTGGGTCGCACCTGGCATCGCCGCTACGCCTACGGGACCGCGGCCCGCGCCTACATCAAGTCCGGTCGCAGCGACGATCAGTGGATCTCCTCGCACCTGGAGCTGCGCAATGCCGCCGACGAGCTGGTGCCCGGCTACGGCTGGATCTTCCCGCTCGGCAATGGCGAGGTGAACATCGGCGTCGGCTCGCTGGCCACCGAGGCGCGCCCCTCGCATATCGCGCTCAAGCCGCTGCTCGAGCACTACACCCGGCTGCGTCGCGAGGAATGGCAGCTCGACGGCGAACTGCGCGCCGTTGCCTCGGCGCTGCTGCCGATGGGCGGCGCGGTCTCGAACGTGGCGGGCCCGAACTGGGTGCTGGTCGGTGACGCCGCCGGCTGCGTGAACCCACTCAACGGCGAAGGCATCGACTACGGCCTCGAAGGCGGGCATATGCTCGCCGACCTGCTCGACGAGCCCGATCTGAGCCGAGCCTGGCCACAGCTGCTGCGTGACCATTACGGGCGCACCTTCTCGGTGGCGCGCAGGCTCGCGGGCCTGGCTACCCAGCCGAGGATGGTCCCGCTCGGCGGGCCGCCGGTGATGCGCTCGAAGTATCTGCAGCGCACGGCGGTTCGGGTGATGGGCAATCTGGTGACCGACGAGGATCTCGATCTCACGGCCCGCGCCTGGCGCGCTGCCGGACGGGCCTCGCTGCGCGCCGACGAACTCCCGCCCTTCAGCTGATGGCCGAGCGCGGGCGAGCGGAACGGTCGTGAGCGAGGCAGCGCGACGTCCGGTGCTCGCTCTGCTGCCACACCTGCGTAAAGCGCGTGACCTGGTCGACCGGCGGTACGCCGACCCGCTCGACCTCGACGAGCTCGCCCGCGCCGCCGGTGTCTCCAAGTACCACTTCCTGCGCGCGTTCGCCGCCGTGTACGGCCGCACCCCGGCGGTGTATCTGGCCGAGCGGCGGATCGAGCGTGCTCAGGACCTGTTGCGGTCGACCAACCTGACCGTCACCGAGGTGTGCATGCTGGTCGGGTATTCGAGCCTCGGCTCGTTCAGTGCCAAGTTCCGGCAACTCGTCGGGGTGACGCCGAGCGAGTACCAGACGAAATTCGCCGACGGGGCGCCGCATATCCCGGGCTGCTACGTCTTCATGCACGGGCTCTCCGACCGTGTCCGCCACGACACCGCAATTTCGGAGAAGCCCGATGCCACGCGGCGGCCATAGCCTGCAACCATGACAACGATCACGAACGTTTCCCTGGTCACCGTGTATGTCACCGATCAGGATGCCGCCAAGCAGTGGTACATCGACAAGCTCGGATTCGTCGAGACCGCGGATGTGAGCATGGGCGACAACGGCTTCCGCTGGGTGAGCATCGCCCACCCCGATCATCTCGAACTCGAGGTGACGCTGATGATCCCCGGCCCGCCGCTGACCGACGACCTCGCCGACGCGATCCGACGCGCGCTGGCCGACGGCACCCACGGCGCCCTCGGGCTGCGCACCGACGACTGCCAGAAGGCCTACCAGGATCTCACCGCGAAGGGGGTCGAGTTCATTGCGCCGCCCGCCGAACGCCCGTACGGCACCGAGGCGATCATTCGCGACAACTCGGGCAACTGGCTGGTGCTGGTCGAGAACCGCGGCTGACGCGCGGGTGCCGCTCGCCGCAGCGGCACCCGGCGTTGTCCGCTCAGAGCTTGGCGAACCAGCTCTCGATGAATTTGCGCTCGCTGTGCAGGACGCGCTGGTGCAACTGTTCAGCCAGCGGCTCGATGGCGCCGCCGACCAGCGGAACCTTCACCTTGACCGTGCCGACGACCTCGATCTCGCTGCCCTCGGCGGTGGGACGCAGTTCGTAGGTGCCAGACATCTCGGTGGTGATGCCGCTGGTGTTGCCGGTGAAACTGCCCTTGGCGACCTCGCCGGTCAGTGGCTGCCAGCTGTCGATGCGGACCAGGACGAGGTCGCTTTTGAGCACCTTGCGTACGAGCGCGGGAACCTTGTCTTTACCTGGGGTTTCGGTCATATGGATGGTAATCGAATCGGGGCCGTCGGGATGGGAGAGTTCGACGGTCGCGGTCTCGGCGACGGCGAAACGCGCCTGCCAGACGGCGTCGTCGACAAGTGCCCGGTGAAGCTCTTCGACCGGGACGGTGTAGGGCACGGTGAAGCTGAATTTGCGGGACATGCCGGAAATGCTAGGCGTATTCGCTGTGCTCGGCTGCGGCAGTCCCGAGCCCCGAACACGCGCCACCGGCCACCGGCACAACAGCCGGTACTGTGTGGCGGGTGTCGGAAACCAGCCTGTCGGAGCGGCGGAGCAAGCGCCTGCGACGGGTTCGGGTCTGGGTGATCGGGGCGGCAGCCGTGGTCAGTGTGCTGATGGTGCTGCTGGTACTCGCGGCCTGGCGCAATGATTTCGAGATCGCGCGCCATCGGGGCGTCACCTCCGGCGAGGTGCTGTCCGCGGGCAGGTTGCGTTCGGCGGTGATCTACGTGACGCCCGACAGCGTGACCCACAATCCGAAGGTCGGCATCCTGTATCCCACGAACCTGACCGCTGGTCAGCGGATCAACGTGGAGTACAGCACGCGCGATCCCGACCTGGTCCGGGTGGCCGGGCGCGATGCGCGGGTGGCGATCATCCCGGCGGCGTCGGTGATCGTTGTGGCGTGGGCGCTCGCCCTTCCGGTGCTGTGGATCGTGCGCCGCAAGCAGCGCGAGTCGTAACTTCGTTTGCTGTTCGTCCCGGCTTCACGTCGGTGTGGGTGTGTCGCGCGGTGCGGCGGTCACCCTGGAAGAGTGCGCGTAGCCATCGTCTCGGAGTCTTTCCTGCCGAACATGAACGGCGTCGTCAACTCCGTGCTGCGGGTGTTGGACCATCTGGACCAGCACGGTCACGACGCGATGATCGTGGCGCCCGATACTCTGCGCGGCGCCCCACCCGCACCTCGATTCCACGGCCGCTTCCCGGTGTACCGCGTGCCCGCGATGATGGTGCCGAAAGTCAGCTCGCTGCCGGTGGGGTTGCCGCAACCCGGTATCACCGCCGCTGTCGCCGCGTTCGATCCCGATGTAGTGCACCTGGCCTCGCCGTTCCTGCTCGGCGCGGGCGGGCTCGCCGCCGCCACCCGATTAGATCTGCCGACCGTCGCGGTGTATCAGACCGATGTGGCCGGATTCGCCAAGAGCTATGGGCTCGGGCTGGCCGCACGGGCCGCGTGGGCGTGGACGCGGCGAATCCACGAGGGCGCCACCCGCACGCTGGCACCGTCCTCGGCGGCCGCGCACGACCTCGCCGAGCACGGGATTCCCCGAGTGCACCGCTGGGGCCGCGGCGTGGATATCGCCCGGTTCAACCCCGCCGCGCGCAGTGCCGGGTTGCGGGCGACCTGGTTGGGTTCCGATGACCGGCTCGTGGTCGGGTTCGTGGGCAGGCTCGCACCGGAGAAGCACGTGGAACGGCTGGCCGCACTGGCCGGTGACCCGTCGATCCAGCTCGTCGTGGTGGGCGACGGACCGGAACGGGCCCGGCTGCGCAGGCTGATGCCGGACGCGGTGTTCACCGGCGAGCTGGGTGGCAGCGAGCTGGCGACGCACTACGCCAGCCTGGATGTGATGGTGCACCCCGGCGAGCACGAGACCTTCTGCCAGGGCGTGCAGGAAGCGCTGTCCTCGGGTGTGCCGGTGATCGGGCCCGACGCCGGTGGACCACGGGATCTGATCTCGCACTGCCGCAACGGATACCTGCTGCCGGTCGACCGGTTCGCGGAATTGCTGCCGAGCGCGGTGTCGGCCCTGCGCGACGCGGGCCAGCGCGGCCGGTTCGCGGCGGCGTCGCGCAAGTCGGTGCTGCATCGCACCTGGCCCGCGGTCTGCACCGAGCTGATGAGTCACTACGCCGACGTCACCGGAATGCGCACGCGATTGCCGCGGACGGCCTGAGTGGCCGAGCCCACCCGCGCTATCGCGGCGGAAAAACTCTAAGCTCGGTGCGTGGCGACAACAGAGCAGCGAGAACCGATTCGGGCTTCGCTGGACAAGCAACCCCACGAGGTCGCGTCGATGTTCGACGGTGTGGCGAAGCGCTACGACCTCACCAATACGGTCATCTCCGCCGGCCAGGATCGGTACTGGCGGTGGGCGACGCGCCGTGCGCTCGCGCTGCGTCCCGGCGAGCGGGTCCTCGACCTGGCCGCCGGCACCGGCGTCTCGACCGTGGAACTCGGCAAGTCCGGCGCCTGGTGCGTGGCCACCGACTTCTCCCAGGGCATGCTCGCGGCGGGCCGGTTCCGGCAGGTGCCGATGGTGGCGGGCGATGCGATGGCGCTGCCGTTCGCCGACGATTCGTTCGACGCGGTGACCATCTCGTTCGGGCTGCGCAATGTCGCTGATATCGATCTGGCGCTGCGCGAGATGCTGCGGGTGACCAAGCCGGGCGGACGGGTCGTGGTCTGCGAGTTCTCCACCCCGGTGTTCGGACCGTTCCGGACCGTGTACATGGAGTACCTCATGAAGGCGCTGCCCCGCGTGGCGCGCGCGGTGAGCTCCAACCCGGACGCCTACGTGTACCTGGCCGAGTCGATTCGTGCCTGGCCGAACCAGCGCAGGCTGGCCCGCCGGGTCGCCGACGCCGGTTGGGACTCGGTGCAGTGGCGTGACCTCACCGGTGGCGTGGTGGCACTGCACCGCGGCTTCAAGCTGGGCTGAAAGCTCGGTGGTGGCCGGGGTGAGTCCGGTCACCCCGGCCGGCACACGGTTGCGACCGCACAGCCCGGAATGCGCCCTGATCAGGGCTGATATTCGAGCGGCGACCTCACCGTCGAGATTTTGACTTGTGAGGTCGATTGTCATCTGGAGATAACGTTCGGTAAATCGAGCGCAACGACAGATGCGGATGATCGAGTCATGACAGGGGAAGCGGACAGCCGCGACACGGACACTGTGCGTACACAGTGCTCGTATTGTGGCGTCGGCTGCGGCATAAACGTCCAGACAAAGACTGATCAGTCTGGTACGCGGTTGATCGCGAAGGTCAGCGGCGACAAGCTGCATCCGGCGAACGCGGGCAGGCTGTGCACCAAGGGCGCCACCCACGCCGAGATGATGGCCGCGCCCGGCCGGATGGATACCGCCTACCGGCGCCCCGAACGCGGGCAGGTCCCGGTCCCGCTGCCGGTCGACGAGGCCGTGCACGAGACCGCCACCCGCCTGCGCGCGATCCTCGACGAGCACGGCCCCGACGCGATCGCCCTCTACGTCTCCGGGCAGATGTCGCTGGAAGCCCAGTACCTGGCCACCAAACTGGCCAAGGGCTACCTGCGGACCACCCACATCGAAGCCAACTCGCGCCTGTGTATGGCCAGCGCGGGCACCGGCTACAAACAGTCGCTCGGGGCGGACGGGCCGCCCGGTTCCTACGACGACTTCGAACACGCCGACCTGTTCCTGGTCACCGGCGCGAACATGGCCGACTGCCACCCGATCCTGTATCTGCGCATGGCCGAGCGACTCAAGGCGGGCGCCAAGCTGATCGTGGTCGACCCGCGCCGCACCGATACCGCCGCCCGCGCCGACCTGTTCCTGCAGATCGCGCCCGGTACCGACCTCGCCCTGCTCAACGGCCTGCTGCACCTGCTGGTCGCCGACGGTGCGATCGACACCGATTTCATCGCCGAGCACACCGAGGGCTGGGACGCGATGCCCGCGTTCCTCGCCGACTATCCCCCGGCCCACGTCGCCGCGCTGACCGGGCTGGCCGAGGCCGACATCCGCACAGCGGCCACGATGATCGCCGAAGCGGGCGAGTGGATGTCGCTGTGGACGATGGGACTCAACCAGTCCACGCACGGCACCTGGAATACCAATGCCCTGGTGAACCTGCACCTGGCGACCGGCGCGATCTGCCGACCGGGCAGTGGTCCCTTCTCGCTCACCGGCCAGCCCAATGCCATGGGTGGCCGCGAGATGGGTTACATGGGCCCCGGTCTGCCCGGGCAGCGCAGCCTGCTCTCCCCCACCGACCGGACGTTCGTCGAAACCGCCTGGGATCTGCCAGACGGAACCCTGCGCACAGAGTCGGGCCCCGGCACCATCGAAATGTTCCGCGGGCTGGCCGAGGGTGAGATCAAGGCCGCGTGGATCATCTGCACCAATCCCGTGGCCACCGTGGCCAATCGCAAAACGGTGATCGCGGGTCTCGAGGCGGCCGAGTTGGTCGTCGTGCAGGACTCCTACGCCGAGACCGCGACCAACGCCTACGCCGACCTGCTGCTGCCCGCCGCGCTGTGGGCCGAAGCCGACGCGGTGATGGTGAATTCGGAGCGCAATGTCACGCTGCTGCGGCAGTCGGTCGAGCCGATCGGCGACGCGCGACCGGACTGGCTGCTGATCGCCCAGGTCGCCACGGCCATGGGGTTCCCCGGGTTCGACTTCGCGACCAGCGCCGAGGTGTTCGCCGAACTGCGGCAGTTCGCCAATCCCGCCACCGGCTATGACCTGAGCGGCATGAGCTACGAGCGCCTGGCCGAGGGGCCGATGCAGTGGCCGTGCAATGACGCCGATACCCCGCGCAACCCGATCCGCTATGTCAACGACGGCACCCATCAGCCGCTGCACGTGGCGGCCGACGGCACCACCCCGCGACTCGCGTTCGCCACACCGAGCAGGCGCGCGGTGTTCTTCCCCCGCCCGCATATGCCCGCCGCCGAACTGCCCGACGACGATTACCCCTTCCTGCTCAATACCGGTCGGCTGCAACATCAATGGCACACGATGACCAAGACGGGCAAGGTCGCCAAGCTGACGAAGCTGAACGGTGAGCCGTTCGTCGAGGTCCATCCCGCCGACGCCGAGCGACTCGATCTGAAGCCGGGCGATCAGCTCGAGATCGCGTCGCGCCGGGGTCGTGCGGTACTGCCGGTGCGCATCAGCGACCGGGTGCGGCCTGATGATTGTTTTGCTCCCTTCCACTGGAATGACGAACAGGGCGAATATCTGACGATCAACGCGGTCACCAACGACGCGGTGGATCCGGCCTCGTTGCAGCCGGAGTTCAAAGCCTGCGCGGTGGCATTGCGCCGGGTCGGCCCGGCCGCCACCCCGGAACAAGCACCCCCGCGACCCGCACAGCTGCCGGCGCAACCGGCCGCGCATCCACTCGCCGGGATCCTCGGCCTCGACGCGGGCACCTCCCCCACGCTCAGCGAGACCGAGCGCATCTATCTCGGCGGGTACCTCGCCGCGCTGCAGTCGCTACCGGTGACCGGGCAGCCGGTGCTGCCGGTGAGCGCGCCGCTGTCGACACAGTCACGGCTGTGGGTCGACGGTCTGCTGGCCGGCATGTACTCCCGCAACGCGGGCGCCGCCGCCGAAAGCACCGACGACAGCCCCGCCTCCCACCCGATCACCGTCCTGTGGGCCTCCCAGACCGGCAATGCCGAAGAGCTGGCGGCCACCGTCGCGGCCCGCCTCTCGGAGGCGGGACTCACGCCGTCGTCGCTCGACATGGATTCGTGCGAGCTCACCTCGATCACCGGTGACGTCCTCATCGTCACCAGTACTTTCGGTGACGGTGGCCCGCCCGACAACGGCGCCGACTTCTGGACCAGGCTCGAAGACAGCATCATTCGCCTCAACGGTGTCCGGTACGCGGTGTTCGCGCTCGGTGATTCCTCCTACGACGACTTCTGTGGTCATGGCCGCAAGCTCGACACCCTGTTCGCCGAACGTGGTGCGAAGCGACTGCTGCCGCGAGTGGACAGCGAACCCGATTTCGCCGACACCGCCGACCAATGGCTCGATGACGTTCTGACCGCGATCACCAGCGGATCGCCCGACGACGGCGGCCCGACGGGCGCAGCTCCGCGAGATCGCGGCGCCGCGTTCGCCGGCGCGTCGAACGGCCGCGATTCGATCGGCACCAGCACCATTGCCCGGCAAGCCGATTCGGGCCCGGCGATGCCGTTGTCGGCAGGTCGCGGTGGAGCGGCCGTGCTCGACCGGCAACTCGCGCCTGCCCCCGCCCGAGCCAAGCGCGCCACCGCCGCTCCGTTCACCCGCCAGTCCCCGGTCCGCGCCACGCTGATGCGCAACGAGATCCTCAGCGCACCCGGCTCACCGAAGGAGGTGCGACGCTTCGGCTTCGACCTCCGCGACCTCGAGGCCGGGTACGAAGTGGGCGATTCGCTGGGCGTGCTGCCCGCCAACTGCCCCGACCTGGTCGACGAATGGCTCGCCTGCACCGGCCTCGACGGTCAGCGCGTGATCGAAGTCGACGACCGCGAACTCACACTCACCGATGCTCTACGCACTCACTACGACATCACCAAGGTGAGCCAGGATCTGCTCGGCTTCATCGGCGAGCGCAACCCACACCCGCAGCTGGCCAAACTGTTGCGCCGCGACAATCGCAACGAGCTCGCCTCCTACCTGTGGGACCGTCAGGCCGTGGACGTGCTGCGCGACTTCCCGGTGCGGACCGATCTCGTCGACTGGCTGGGTGCACTGAAAAAGCTGCAACCACGCCAATATTCGATTTCCTCCAGCCCGCTGACCACGCCCGACGAGGTGCAACTGACCGTCGGCATCGTCCGCTACGGCGATCCGGTGGGCGCCTCGGCGCGGCGGGGCGGGGTGTGCTCGACGTTCCTGGCCGACCGCGGCACCACCGAGGTGCCGATCTTTCTCCAGCGGGCGCCGCATTTCCGTCCGCCGTTGGACCCGAATGCCCCGATGATCATGGTGGGCCCGGGTACCGGTATCGCTCCTTTCCGCGGTTTCCTGCACGAGCGCCGGGCTTTGGGGGCGACCGGGCGCAACTGGCTGTTCTTCGGTGACCAGCACGCCGCCCAGAACTTCTACTACCGCGCCGAGCTGGAGGACATGTTCCGCTCCGGTTTCCTCACTCGACTGGACCTGGCGTTCTCCCGCGATCAGCGCGAGCGGGTCTATGTCCAGCACCGAATGATCGAGCACGGCGCCGAGTTGTGGTCGTGGCTGCGGGACGGCGGCTACTTCTACGTCTGCGGGGACGCCGCCCGGATGGCCAAGGATGTCGACGACACCCTGCTGCGGATCGCCCAGATCCACGGAAAGCTGGACGAGGCGGGTGCGCTGGCCTTCAAGAAGCAACTCGTCGCCGAGAAGCGGTACGTGCGCGACGTGTACTGACCCGACGCGCTCAGGCCGCCGCGCGGATCGCCGGCGGGTTGAGCCGGGCGAAGTCGGGCAGCCGGTGGTACGGGTAATACGGGTACGGGGGCGTCGTCGCGCTCGCCGCGTCGAGTGCGGCCACGTGTTCGGGGTCGAGCTGCCAACCGATGGCACCGAGGTTCTGACGCAGCTGCTCCTCATTGCGGGCGCCGATCAACACCGTGGCGACGGTGGGCCGGGTGAGCAGCCAGTTCAGCGAGATCTGCGGAACGCTGCGGCCGGTGTCGGCGGCGATTCGATCGAGCACGTCGACGACGTCGTAGAGCCGTTCGTCGTCGACGGGCGGGCCCGCCTGGGCCGTCTCGTGCAATCGGCTTCCTGCCGGGAGTGGTTGTCCACGGCGCACTCTGCCGGTGAGCCTGCCCCAGCCGAGCGGGCTCCAGATGATGGAGCCGATTCCCTGGTCGGCACCGAGCGGCATCAGTTCCCATTCGTAGTCGCGACCGACCAGCGAGTAGTAGACCTGGTGCGCCACCGGCTTTTCCAGGCCGAGAGCCTCGGCGGTGGCGAGCGTTTTCATCAGCTCCCAGCCGGCGAAGTTTGAGACACCGAGGTAGCGGATCTTGCCTGCCCGCACGAGATCATCCAGGGCCGTGAGTGTTTCCGCCAGCGGTGTGCCCGCGTCGAAGGCATGCAGCTGGAACAGGTCGAGGTAGTCGGTGCCGAGGCGGCGCAGCGAGGCGTCGACGGCGCGGATCAGCCTGGCTCGGCTCGAGCCCGCCTCGTCGGGGCCGGGACCGGTGGGGAGCGCCGATTTGGTCGACAGCAGCACCTGCTCGCGCCTGCCCTTGATCGCCGCGCCGAGTACCTCCTCCGACGCGCCGTCGGAATAGACATCCGCGGTGTCGAACAGGGTGACGCCGGCCGCCAAGCTGATATCGATCAAGCGTCTGGCCTGCGCGGCATCGGTATCGCCCCAGGCACTGAACAGCGCACCACGACCGCCGAAAGTGCCCGCGCCGAAGCCGAGTGCCGGAACGAGAAGACCAGATGCGCCGAGCCGCCGATATTCCATGAGAGCTCCTAAAGGGTCTATAGTTTCGTTAACACGGCCGACAGTACACCCGGTTCGCACTAAATGAAACAGGAGTTCCGTTATGGATCACGATATCGCTTGGCCGGGCTCTGTTCGGCCTGGTGGACGCACCGCCCGGGTGCGCGAGTCCGTCCTCGAGGTGGCCGGCGATCTGCTCGCGGATCGCGGATTCGCGCACCTCGACCTGACCGAAGTCGCCACCGGCGCCGGGGTAGGCAAGACGACCGTCTACCGCCGCTGGCGCACCCCCGCCGGTCTGGTGGCCGATCTACTCGTCGACATGGCCGAGCAGTCGCTACCCCGCGCCGACACCGGCTCGCTGCTGGAGGACCTGACCGCCAACGCCCGCCTGGTCGCGAAGACTCTCGCCGATGGCCGCCAGAGCAACCTCTTCCGTGCCGTCATCGCCGCCGCCACCTGCGACGATGCCACCGCCGCCGCCCTACACACCTTCTACGACACCCGACTCGACGAGTGGGCGCCGTGCGTCGAAGCTGCCGTCGCTCGGGGCGAGGCACCCGCGGGCACCGACCCGCGCACTGTTCTCTCGGCGGTCTCCGCACCGCTCTACTACCGATTACTGGCCAGCGGCGACCCGATCGACGACGATATCGCCGACCGGTCGGCGAGAGCGGCCACGATCGCCACCGTCGCGGGAACATTCGTCATCGGAGCACCCGGTCTCGGCGGCTGACATGACACCGCGGCCTGTCGCGCAGGACTGAGCGATAGAAGGTTCGCGACCCGTGGAGCCGATTACGGGCTACGCGACCGCGGGCGAGCGCCAGGCAGGATCGCGGCCGGTGAGGCCGAGCAGGCGATCGAACGCTGGTGCGTCGGCCGGGACCTCGATGACCGGCCCGAACAAGCCGGGTGTACCGACGGGGTCGGTATCGCGCAGGAACTCGTGCAGAACAGCCAGGTCAGCAGGAGTGACGGTCACCTGCTGACCTGTCGCGACGGCGAGATCCCAGGCGTGGATAGTGATCTCGTCGAGCGCGACCATCGCCATCACAGCGGCAGGCAACTCCACCCCACCGGCCTCGGTGTCGCCTTCCCACGCCTCGGCCGCCCGCCACTCGGATGTCAAAGCCGCCAGCTGCGCGGTGATGACGGTGCGCCACTGCGCGGGCAGCGGGCTGTCGGCGCCGCTGGGCGGCGGCGCCGAGTGACCCACCGACTCCTTCGTCGCGGCCTGGCGGAAGGCCTCGGTCAACCCGACCACGTGGGCGAGCAGATCGCGCACGGTGGACTCGGCGCAGGGTGTGGGGTTCGCGAGCTGAGCGTCGGCGATGCCGTCGACGACCGCGGCGAGCGATCGGGCGGCGGGTTCTAGATCGAACTGCGGTTCCATGAGCGCTCCTCATCCAGGGCAGGTTGTCTGCACTCATACAGACGACACCGTCGCCGCGAACTCATCGGCGCGGGTTGCCGCGCGCACGAGATCGGCGCACGCTGGACAGCGCAGGACCGATCAGCGCACATCACGTCCGAGGCTCGACCGATCGAGCAGGCCGACGAACGAGGAGCACCGATGATCGACGAATCCGCCCGCCCACTGGACGAGATCCCCGAGGCAGATCGCGTCGAGCAGGAACAGTCCGCCTTTCGCGATGACGACCCCGACGACCCCGCCTACACCGACGCGGACGAGATGGCGGCCGAGATCGCCCGTAACGCCTACACCGCGAATCCGGCGGACGTGATCGAACAGGCCGTCCCGGTCCCCTTCGACGAGGGCGGCGAGGAGTTCACCACCCCCACGACGACAGACTGATCGACGCCGGCGTCACACCGGCGGCGGCGAAGGGCGGCTGGTCGCGATCGGAGGTCGGCCGACTGACCGACCTCCCTGGACATCACAACTAGCCGGCGATCTTCGCCCGCAGACCCGCGTGCAGTTCACGCAGGCTGGACCGCTCGGTCGCGACCTCGAGCACCCGCAGCCCGTGCGTGTCGGCAGCTAATTCCACCGCCAATTCGGCGGGGTCGACCTGACGGTGCGGAATGCGGTACGCGGCACACAGCGCGGCCAGATCCATGCCGTGCGGTGTGCCGAAAACCCGCTCGAACACACCCGCGTACTGCGGATCGCCCTGCTCGAGCAGCTCGAAGATGCCACCGCCGTCGTCGTTGGCCACGACGATCGTGAGATTGTCCGGGCGCGGTTCGCCACGCCCGATCAGCAGGCCCGAGGCATCGTGGAGGAAGGTGAGGTCGCCCATCAGCGCCACGGTGCGACCCGGATGGGCCAGCGCGGCGCCGACGGCACCGGAGACCGTGCCATCGATCCCGGCGACGCCGCGGTTGGACAGCACCCGGATACCCGGGCGCGGATGCGAGACCAGAGCGGCGTCACGCACCGGGTTCGACGCGCCGAGCAGCAGCTGATCGCCTTCGCGCAAGGCATCCATGACCACGGCTGCCACGTGCAGACCGGTCGCCTTCGGGTGCACGGCCAGCTCGGCCCGCACCACCGATTCGGCCTGTTCGTTCAGGTGGGCGCAACGCGCCAGCCAGGCGGGCGCGGGTGTGCCGGTGGTCACCGCGCGCGTACCGGTTCCGACGACGTTGCCGGATACATCGGGCCAGCGCGGACCGGTGGTGAGCGCGAACACGGTGATGTCCGGATCGGCCAGCACGCGCGAGACCTGGCGGTGCAGGGTCGGACGTCCGGTGATGATCGCCTGGGTCGGCTTCAGCAGCGCCAGCGCGAGCGGATGCAGGGCGGGGCCGTGCATCGGCGCGGTCGGCTCGGCCACTGTCGGCAGCGCGGCGAGTTCGGGTAGCAGCCGGGCGCCGTGGCCGGAGATGACGACGGTATCGGGCGTCAGATCGATGTCGAGCGGCACGTCGAGCGTGGCGTACTGGGTTGCCGTCCACGGCCGTTCGCCCGCGCGGCCGAGGGGCAGCGGGTCGTCGGACAGCTCAGGGACCAGTGGCTCCCGCAGGGGGATGTCGAACTGCACCGGACCGGCGTTGCCGGAACGGGTTCCGCGCGCCGCGGCGAGTACCCGGCACACCGACGAGCGCCACACACTGTTCTGTCGCGGGTAGGCCGACTCCCCCGCTTCGGCTTCGGCCAGCCCGAGGCTGATCGTGGCGCGCACCTGCAAGCCGAACAGCCCGAGCTGTTCCACCGTCTGATTGGCGCCGGTGCCGAGCATCTCGTAGGGCCGGTTCGCGCTGACGACGATCAGCGGCACCCGCGCGTAGTTGGCCTCCAGCACCGCCGGGCCCAGGTTCGCCACGGCCGTGCCGGAGGTCATCACGACCGGAACCGGACGCCCCGACGACACCGCGAGACCGATTGCGAGAAATCCCGCGGTGCGTTCGTCGACGCGCATGTGCAGCCGCAGCTCGCCCGCCACGTCCGCCGCTTGCAGGGCGAAGGCCAGGGGCGCGTTGCGCGATCCGGGACACAGCACCACTTCGCGGACGCCGCCGCGAACGAGCTCGTCGACGACCACTCGAGCCTGCGCTGTAGACGGATTCACAATCACAGCCTGTCAGACCGGCGCGCACCCGTCTGCCCCCGGCCCGCGTTGCCTGCATCACCGATGCCCGGCGGCGTACCGATATTCGAACGCAAGATCAATTTCCGGAAAGCCGATCAGCTATCCCTCGGCCAGCGGAAAAATATATTCGCGAAATCGCAAAGAGAACAACAAGAGAAAGAAATCCGGCGACGAGCAGGGGCTCGCCGCCGGAGTTTCCGTCAACCCGCCGAAAGGCTGATCGAACGGGGATTCAGTCCACTACGCGGGCGCGGTGAGATCGTTGATGCCAATGATGGACTCGACGATGTTGAGGACCGCGGAGGTAGCGCTGTCGACAGCGGCGCTGCCCGACTCGAGCACACCCGAACCCGAGGACGAGCCGGTCAGCACGTCAGCCGAGCCCGTGGAAGCCTCGGCGGAGCCGGTGTCGGCACTCGCGATGGCGACGGGACCGAAGAACATGACAGCGGCGGTAGCGGCAGCACCGGTGGCGGCGAGGGTCTTGCGAGAGATCATGAGAGCAAATTTCCTTTCGACCTGTGCAATGCATTCACTGACAGCAATTCATCTTCCGAATCGCTTGATCGGCAACGTAACCGATGAGACCGGGTCGTTGTCAATCGCGAAGATGACGCACCTGCGATATGTCGAATTCGTGGCAACCCGTAATTTTCCCGCCGTTCACCGGAACGGTAATATTCCTCACATCCACCGCAACGGAATTTACCGCCGACCGGGAATCGATGTGTCCGCCGGCACCATCCACCCCGGGCGCGTGAGTGTGGTCACCCCGAACACGAAAAGGCCGGTGCGGTTCGGTTACCCGAACTCGCACCGGCCTCATCGGACGATCGCGGCGAGGGCTACCTCGCCGTACCGCTCAGCCCGCGTGCTTCTGCACCAGGTCGCCCACGCGCGGCAGTGCCTCGATGACGTGCTTCTTGGCCGAGCCACGCATCGACGAGTACACCTTCTTCAGCGCGGGCCGGGTGGACGACTCGGCACGGGCGTCGGTGACGGCCAGCAGCGACTCGGCGACCTGATCGGACTTCGCGGCCAGCAGGTCGGCGAAGGTGCCGGTGCCGGAGGCGGTGAATTCCGCCCAGTACGGCTGGAGCTGATCGAGCAGTTTCGGCGCCAGCGACGCGAGGCCGTCGGGAACGATGGTCGGGCTGATCTTCTTGACCGCCGCGTAGCCACCCTTCACAGCCAGGCCGGACGCACCACCTTTGTCCGAGACCTCGGCGTCGAGCACCTCGACGGCGTCAGCAAGGAAAGCTGGACGCTTGGCGTCGTCGAGCAGGGATTCAGACAGTGCTGCAACCACTTTCAGGTTCCTCCGGATCGGGTTCGATGTACGAGCAGGCGCCACTATACGCATCAGGTGCTCACAGTATGCGGCGACTGCTCTAGCTGCGGTGTTACGACCTCGTGCCGCGGAGTCCGAAGGTAGGGCAATAATCGTGGTCGTGACTTTCGATTCGAAGCTGTGGCAGCCCGTCCCCGGGTTCGAGGACCTGACCGACATCACCTATCACCGCCATATCGAGCAGGGCACGGTGCGGGTCGCGTTCGACCGGCCCGAGGTCCGCAACGCGTTCCGCCCCCATACCGTCGACGAGCTGTACCGCGCGCTCGATCACGCGCGGATGAGCTCCGATGTGGGCGCGGTCCTGCTCACCGGCAACGGTCCGAGCGAGAAGGACGGTGGCTGGGCGTTCTGCTCCGGCGGTGACCAGCGCATCCGCGGTCGCAACGGCTACCAGTACGCCGACGGCGAGACCGCCGACACCGTAGACGCGGCGCGCGCGGGCCGACTGCACATCCTCGAAGTGCAGCGGCTGATCCGATTCATGCCCAAGGTGGTGATCGCGCTGGTCAACGGCTGGGCGGCGGGTGGCGGCCACAGCCTGCACGTGGTGTGCGATCTGACCCTCGCCTCGCGCGAGCACGCGCGGTTCAAGCAGACCGATGCCGACGTCGGCTCGTTCGACGGCGGTTACGGCAGCGCGTATCTGGCCAAGATGGTCGGCCAGAAGTTCGCCCGCGAGATCTTCTTCCTCGGCAGGCCGTACACGGCCGAGGAGATGCACCAGATGGGTGCGGTGAACAAGGTCGTGGATCACGACGAGCTGGAGAATGTCGCGCTCGAGTGGACCGCCGACATCAACGGCAAATCGCCGCAGGCGCAGCGGATGCTGAAATACGCGTTCAACCTGCTCGACGATGGTCTGGTCGGTCAGCAACTGTTCGCGGGCGAGGCGACTCGCCTGGCGTACATGACCGACGAGGCGGTCGAGGGCCGGGACTCGTTCCTGGAGAAGCGCAAGCCCGATTGGACGCCCTACCCCTGGTACTTCTGAGAACGGACATCCCATGGAGATTCTCAACAGCCGGATCATTGTGCGGCCCAGCGATTATGGCCGCACGCTGGCGTTCTACCGTGACAGCCTCGGCTTGGCGATCGCGCGCGAGTACCCGGGCGGCACGGTGTTCTTCGCCGGGCAGTCGCTGCTGGAGGTCGCCGCGCACGGCGGCCGCGGGCAGTCCGGCGGCTTCGACGGCGCGATCTGGTTGCAGGTGCGCGATGTCGAGGACGCGGCGGCGGAGCTGGCGCTGAACGGGATCGCCATCGAGCGCGCGCCGGTGCTCGAGCCGTGGGGCCTGTGGGAGATGTGGGTGCGCGATCCGGACGGGATCGCGATCGTGCTGGTGCAGGTTCCCGCCGAACATCCGATCCGCCGGGATCCGCGTTGGTCGCCTGAATGAACGAATGGTGCCCGCGGTCGAGCCGAGTTGCCGATGACGGCTCGGCCGCGCACGATAGCTGCGAGCAAGCGCCCGACCGACGCCGTCCGGAGCGCGGTGCGAGTGGTATCCATCTACTGAATCGCAGTCGCTATGCCTGGCTTTCACGCCCCCTTTTCCAACAAACCGACCCGTTGGCCGGGTCTTGTCGGTCACATGACACGATCGAAGCCGTGAGGGCGCGCGGCAAGCTGTTTCCGGAGGTGGTGGGGTGAGTCGAACCCTGCGGACGCTGCAGATGCCGACCGGTTCCGGGATCAGCGAAGTGATGCCCCACCTGCGCCAAGCACTCGACGGCAGCGGCCCGGCGTGGTTACCGATTCCGACCACCGATCGTCGGGAGGCACGCAGGCTCTCCGACGCGCTCAAGCCGGGCGATCCGATCGATGACGACGTCGCGCTGGTCGTGACGACCTCGGGCACCACCGGTATCCCCAAGGGCGCACTACTCGGCGCGGCGGCACTGCGTGCCAGCGGCAATGCCACCCATGACCGGCTCGGAGGGCCCGGCAGTTGGCTGCTGGCGCTGCCGACCCATCACATCGCCGGTATCCAGGTGATGTTGCGCAGCATTCTCGCGGGCACCGAACCGACCGTGCTCGACGTGTCGGGTGGCTTCCTGCCCGAGGCGCTGGCCGGCGCGGTCGCCGCGATGCGCGGACCGCGACGCTATACCGCGCTGGTGCCGACACAGCTGATCAAGTCGCTGGATTCGCCGGTGGCGGCCAAAGCGCTCGCCGAACTCGACGGTGTCCTGGTCGGCGGTGCGGCCACGCCTGCTCCGGTGCTCGACCGGGCGCGTGACCTCGGTATCACGGTGGTGCGCACGTACGGGATGAGCGAGACCTGCGGCGGATGCGTCTACGAGGGCGTGCCGCTGGACGGCACCGAGGTGCGGATCGAGGACGGTCGCGTCATCCTCGGCGGTGCGATGATCGCGCGCGGCTACCGCAATCTGCCCGATCATTCGGCCTTCGCCGAGCCCGGCTGGTTCCGGACCGAGGACGCGGGCTCCTTCGAGGACGGTGTGCTCACGATCTCCGGCCGCCTCGACGAGGCGATCACGACCGGCGGACTGCTGGTGATTCCGCAGGTGGTGGAGGCCGTACTGGCCAACCATCCGGGTATCCGCGAATGCATCGTGCTCGGCCTGCCCGACGAACGGCTGGGCCAGCGGGTCGCGGTCGCGATCGTGCCGGCACCCGGTGCCGCGCCGACGCTGGACGAGATACGGGCCCATGTGATGGCCGAACTCGACTCGATCGCCGCACCGCGCGAACTGGCCGTGCTGGCCGAGATCCCCCTGCGCGGTCCCGGCAAACCGGACCGCGCGGCCCTGCGCCGGCTGCTGCTGGCCGAGTAGTCGGCCCGTGCGCTCGGCGAGATCTCGCTGACGCAAGTGGGGCCGACAGCGCCGTGCAAGAGGCGTGCAAGTCGGGTTGGGCACGGTGGTGCTCATGACTTACACACCCACTTCATCCCTCGCCGTCGAGGCGGACGGGCTGGTCAAGGTGTTCGGAAAGCAGCGGGCGGTCGACGGGGTGAGCCTGACGGTGCCGCGCGGCGCCGTCTACGGCGTGCTCGGACCGAACGGCGCGGGCAAGACCACGACCATCAAGATGCTGGCGACCCTGCTCCGCCCTGACGGCGGTAGTGCGCGGATCTTCGGCCGCGACGTCGTAGCCCAGCCGAACGCGGTGCGCTCGCTGATCGGTGTCACCGGCCAGTACGCCTCGGTCGACGAGGAACTCACCGCCACCGAGAACCTGATCATCTTCGCCCGCCTACTCGGCCTGAGCCGGGGCGATGCCCGACGCAAGGCCGTCGAACTGCTCGAGGAGTTCGACCTGGCCGAGGCCGCGTCCAAGCCGTTGAAGAACTTCTCCGGCGGCATGCGCAGGCGCCTCGACCTCGCCGCCAGCCTCATCTCCACGCCACCGTTGCTGTTCCTCGACGAACCGACCACCGGCCTCGACCCGCGCACTCGCGCGCAGATGTGGGACACCATCCGCAGGCTGGTCCGCGAGGGCGCGACAGTGCTGCTCACCACCCAGTACCTCGACGAGGCCGATCAGCTGGCCGACCGGATCGCCGTGATCGACCGGGGCAAGGTGATCGCCGACGGCACCGCCGACGAGCTCAAGGCCTCCGTCGGCGGCGCCTCGGTGCATCTGACCCTGGTCGACCCCGCCCAACTCGACGAGGCCCGTCGCATCGTGAGCGAATTCCTCGACGTGAGCGCGCAGGTCAGCCCCGAGGCGGGCAGGCTCACCGCGCCGCTGCCCGACCCCAACCTCACCGCCGACCTGCTGATCCGGTTGCGCGACCGGGAGATCGGGGTCGAGGAGATCACCGTGAGCAAGCCGACGCTGGACGAAGTCTTCCTCACCATCACCGGCCACCCGGCCGACGAATCCGACGACACCGAACGGAGCGCGGCATGACCGCAATTCTCACCGCTCCCACCACCATCGACGACCTCCCCGAAGCCAGCGACCGGATCGGTCTGCGCGAGACGATCTCGACCTCGTTCACCATGGCCTATCGGGGTCTGCTCAAGATCAAACACAATCCCGAACAGCTCTTCGACGTGACGGTGCAGCCGATCCTGTTCACCGCGCTGTTCACCTACATCTTCGGCGGCGCGATCTCGGGCAGCGTGTCCGGCTATCTGCCGGTGCTCATCCCGGGCATTCTCGTGCAGACCGTGGTGCTGACCTCGGTGGTCACCGGCACGCAGTTGCGCGAGGACATGGACAAGGGCGTGTTCGACCGCTTCAAATCCCTGCCCATCGCCCGGGTCTCGGCCCTGTCCGGTGCGCTGCTGGCCGATATGGTGCGCTACGCCATCGCCTCGACGCTGACCGTGCTGGTCGGGCTGTGCCTGGGCTACCGGCCCGGCGGCGGTCTGGTCGGCGTGGTCGCGGCCTGTCTGGTGGTGGTGGTGTGCTCGTTCGCCGTCAGCTGGATCTGGGCGCTGGTCGGCGTCACCGGCAAGAGCGCGGCGTCCGTGCAGGGCATCTCGATGATGGTGATGTTCCCGCTGACGTTCATGTCCGGCGCCTTCGCCCCGGTGAGCACCATGCCGGGCTGGATGCAGGGGCTCAACCACGTCAACCCGGTGTACTACATGGTCAACGCCTGCCGAGAACTGATGAACCACAACAACTACGGCACCGACCTCGTCTGGTCGCTGGTGGGCTCGCTGGTGGTGATCGCGATCTTCGCGCCACTGGCGGTGAAGGCCTACATGCGCCGCGCCTGAACAGTGCTCTCGTGCGACGGCATCCGATCCACCGGGTCGGGTGCCGTTGTCGCGTCAGCGCAGTCCGGCGACGATCTCGACGACGCGTTTCGCGGCGTCGAGACGACGCGTACCCGCCGCGCGATGCAGGGCCGCATCCATCGCGGCATCACCGACCACGCCCCGGTGCAGCGCGAGGTGAGCGGCCAGTTCCATCGACGGGCCGTCTTGCCTGGCCACCGAAGTCCTTGCGAGGGTGAGCAGTTCGAGACCCTCGGCGCGCGCGGGCTCGGTGGCGAGCAGGTAGGAACCGAGCGCGCACGCGACCGCGCCGATCTGCGGCAGGTCGATGTACTGCGACAGCCGTTGATCGGCGGTGTCGATCAGCTGCGCCGCCAAGGCAGCGGCAACCGAGGCCCGGCCGTGCAGCACGTGGGCGCTGACTGTGGCTGCCGCCACCATTAGCGAACCGGGACCCGGAGTCGGTTCGAAATCGGGCCAGCCGAGCAGTTCCAGCCCACGGCGGTAATGGCCGAGCCCGGCGTCGATCTCACCCTCGGCGAGTTCGAGTTCGGCCAGCGCGGTGGCGGCGTTGGCCAGGCGGTGATTGCGGCGCACAGCGGGGTCGTCGACCGGGCTGACGCCCGAACTATCCGGTCGCAGCGCGAAGTCGAGTTCGGCGCGCGCCTGCTGGAGTTGGCCATCGCCCACCAGAGCCATGGCCAGGTAGCAACGGCTCTCCATGATCTCGTCGTGCACTCGGAGCTCGCTCATCAGTGCCAGCGCGTCGCGGTAATACGCCACGGCATCGTCGTAGCGCGCGGACTGGCCGCACAACTGCGCCAGGTGCTGGGACACCGTCGATCTGCCCCAGACCTCCGCCGGATCCATGTCGTCGAGCACGCGCAAGGAATCGAGGGTCGAGCCCGCGACATTGCCCGCGTTCTCCCAGAAGTTGGAACGGGCAACCAACGCGGCGATCCGGACCTGCCGATGAGACGAGCGCGCTCCCCGCGCGAACAGCCTGCCCAGCCGGAATTTCGTGGGTCGCACGGTGATCACCGCCCCGAGGAACGCCAAGCCGGGATCGAGATCCGGATTCGACAGCAGTCGTCGCGCGCGCATTCGCACGATCCCCGTCGCGCGGATGCCGCCGTCCTTGAGAAACAGCATGTGCAGGCAGGTCAGCAGATGCGCGATCATCTGGAGGTCGGCGGCCTCGCCCGAAACCGGTCGCGGCGGCGCGACGGCGACCAGACGCATGGCCCACCCCGTGAATTCCAGGTGCGCGCCACGCATCACCCACACCATCGCGACCACCGGAAAGACCGAGTACGCGGTGTTCGCGTCGGCGCGATCGACGGCGGTGCGCAGCACGGCGACCAGGTTGTCCAGATCGGCGGTCACCGCGAGCACCGACGCCACCTGATCGCCGCCGCGGTACCCGCGAAACGACGCGAGCGCGAATTCCCTTGCCCAGCGGAACATCCGGTCGCGAACGAGCGCGGACTCGCCGCCCTCAGTCACCGCGTCGACGGCGGCGATCTGTTCGGCGCCGAACTCACGCACCGTTTCGAGCATGCGATAGCGGATACCCGTGCCGTCGGGGTCGTCGAGGACGGTGAGCAACGACTGTGCCACTAACCCGTCGACCGCGGCGGCGACATCTGTGCCGGCGGCGACGATCTCGGCCGCGGACAGGGTGAACCCGGCCGCGAATCGGCTCAGCCTGCGCAGGGTCACCTGCTGATCGGGGTCGACGAGGTTCCAGCTCCAGGCGATCACCGCGTGCAGTGTGCGGTGCCGGTGCGGCGCGGACCGATCACCACTGCGCAACAGGGCGAAGCGGTGTTCGAGCCTGGTCTCGATCTCGGCGACGCTCATCGTGCGTACCCGCGCGGCGGCGAGTTCGATCGCCAACGGGAGACCGTCGAGGGTTCGGCACAGCCGGGCCACGGTGTCGGGATCGAGGCGCACTTCGGGGCGGACCGCCCTGGCCCGCGCCGAGAACAGGTCCGTGGCAGGCGAACCGGTGGCGGCGATCGCCAACGGAGCGAGCGGATAAACGGATTCGGCGGTGATCGCCAGTGGCGAGCGGCTGGTGGTGAGCACAGTCAACTGCGCACAGCAGCCGACGAGATCGGCGACCACCTCGGCCGCGGCATCGATCACGTGTTCGCAATTGTCCAGGATCAGCACCATCGGCCGTGCGGCGAGCGCTTCGCGCAGGCGGGTGCTCGCGTCGATGTGCCTGCCCGCGCGAATGGCGCCCGTTTCGCGCACCTCGCCCAGGCCGATCACCTGCCCGATCGCGATCTCGATGCCGGTGCGCGACTGGGCGCCGGCCTCCGATTCGGGCTGCACCGAGGCCAATTCGACGAGCACCACCGGCACCGAACGGGCCAGCCGTTCACCCACCGCGTTGGCGACCCTGGTCTTGCCGGTACCGCCGGGACCGAGCACAGTCGTCACCCTGGAGCGGTGCGTCAGGTCGCTGATCGCGTCGAGATCGGCCGTGCGGCCGAGCAATTCATTGGGCGCGGCACGCAGGCCGAGTGCCGTGCGCGAGGTCGGCGGGTCCGCCGTCGAGCTGTCGGACGTGCTGCCGTTCGCCGCTCGCGCGGGCAGTGTGTTCACTCGGTCACCGACTCCCACGATCGGTGCCGCGTCGGTGACCTGAGAGTCGCCGGTCGAGTCGACCGGACCTGGTGTCGCGGTGCCGGAAATGACCCGTGCGGCGACAGCACGATCGGGCCCGCCGGCGGCATTCCCGGTGCCCGACCCCGGCCGATCGACGTCGATGTCGCCGGGGTCGCCGAGTGCCGACGCGGCGGCGGATCGGTTTCCCCGTGTCGCGGCGCCCTGGTCGGCGCGCGGGTATTCGAGCTCGATCGGATCCCCGCGCAGGATGGCGGTATTGAGGGCGAGCAGGGCCGGGCCCGGGTCGGTACCCAGTTCTTCGATCAGGCGCTGGCGATACGTGGCGAAGACTTCGAGAGCTTCGTTGGTTCGGTCGTCGGCGGCCAGGAGTCGGATCAGGGTGGCGTGGGCGGATTCGTCCCAGGGGTTGGCGGCCGCGGCCGCGCGGGCCAGCGGGATGGCCGCGGTGACCTCGCGCAGACCGGTGTAGGCGGTGAGTTCGGTGCGATCGAGGTGGCGGCGCAGCTCGGCTGAGGCCGCGCGCAGGTCGTCGGCGGGGACGGAATCAGGAAGATCGGCGCCCGGTTCACCACGCCAGAGGGTGCGGGCCAGCGCGATCGCGGCGAGGCTGTCGGTCGGGTTTCGCGCGGTCAGGTGCTCGTCGGCGCGCCGGGCCAGCGCGGCGACCGCGGCGAGGTCGACGCTGTCGGTGGGCAAGCCGAGCCGGTAGCCGGCCGGGCCGATCTCCAGCGCGCCGGGGGGCAGCAGCGCCCGCAACCGCGAGACCTGGGTGTGCAGCGCGTTCATCGGCGCACGGGGCGGTTGGTCGCCCCATACCTCATTGATCAGCGTTTGGGCGCCGCGAGCCCGGCCGGGGTGCACCGCGAGCGCGGCCAGCAGCAGCCGGGCGCGGGCTCCGGGTAGCGCGATCATGGCGTCGTCGCGGCGGATCGCGATAACGCCGAGCACCCCCACGACAACGCAGGAGAGAGCCTCGGAGGACGACCCCTCGGGGCCGCGATGCTGTACAGACATGCCGAATGTCATCGTAGGCGAGGGCGTCGACAGGTTTTCGGTTCACGCCGGGCGCGACACCGCGGACCTCGTGTCCGCGGATTTGTCCCCACCTCGCTTTAGGCTCACGCGCATGGGCAACTTCGAGGTGTCGCGGCGCACCGTCATCGCCGCTGATCCGGCACGAATCCACGCACTGATCGACAACTTCGGGCAGTGGCGGCTGTGGTCGCCGTGGGAGGACGCCGACCCGCAGCTCGCCCGCACCTACACCGGCCCGGAATCCGGCGTCGGCGCGCGCTACGCCTGGCGGGGCAACCGCAAAGCCGGGGCGGGCGTGATGGAGATCAAGGCCGACGCCGCCCGCGAGATCGGCGTGGAGCTCACCTTCGAGAAGCCGTTCAAAGCCACCAATTTCGTCACCTTCACGCTCACTCCGGTGCCCGGCGGCACCGAGGTGACCTGGAGGATGACCGGCACCCACTCCGGCATGATGGGCGTGCTCGGCAAGGTGTTCCCGATCGACAATCTCATCGGCAAGGACTTCGACAAGGGGCTGGCCAAGCTCAAGACGATCGCCGAGTCCACCCCCGCCTGACCGCGATCAGCCGCCCTCCGGCCGTGCGCGAGGGGCTCCGGGAGCGGGCAGCGCCGGTGTCGGATTAGGCTTCGATCCATGGCAACAGCAGCGGAATGGATCGAGGGCGCCCGACCACGGACGCTGCCCAACGCGATCGCGCCGGTACTCGCGGGCACCGGCGCCGCCGCGTCCATCGACGGGGCTGTGTGGTGGAAAGCGATTCTGGCTCTGCTGGTTTCGGTGGCGCTGATCGTCGGGGTGAACTACGCCAACGACTACTCCGACGGTATTCGCGGGACGGACGACGTGCGGGTCGGCCCACTGCGGCTGGTCGGCTCGAAGCTGGCCTCCCCCACCGCTGTCCGCAACGCGGCGGTGCTCAGCCTGGCGATCGGCGCGGTCGCCGGTCTCGTGCTGGCCGTGACCACCGCGTGGTGGCTGGTGCTGATCGGGGCACTGTGCCTGGCGGGTGCGTGGTTCTATACCGGCGGCAGCAAGCCGTACGGCTACAGCGGTTTCGGTGAGATCGCCGTGTTCGTGTTCTTCGGGCTGGTCGCGGTGCTCGGCACCCAGTACGTGCAGGCGCTGCGGGTCGACTGGGTCGGCCTGCTGCTCGCGATCGGAGTCGGCGCGTTCTCCAGCGCGGTGCTGGTGGCCAACAACCTGCGTGATATCCCGACCGACACCGAGTCCGGCAAGGTGACCCTCGCGGTGAAACTCGGCGACGCGCGCACCCGCACCCTGCACCTGGTGTTGCTCGCGGCGCCGTTCGTTCTCAGCCTGGCACTGATCGCGCGCACGCCGTGGGCGCTGGCCGGACTGCTCGCGTTGCCGCTGGCGATCCGGGCCAACGCCCCCGTGCGCACCGGCAAGGGCGGGCTGGAACTGATTCCCGCCCTCCGCGATTCGGGGCTGGCCCTGCTGGCGTGGTCGGCGCTGAGCGCGCTGGCCGTGGGGCTCGCGGGCTAGTCGCCGTCGGGCACCAGAATGCCGAGCACCCAGTTGACCAGGGTGATGATCAAACCGCCCCACAGCGCGGCCCAGAAGCCGTCGACGCGAAGGCCGTAGTCGGTGATCTCGGTGATCTTGGCGGTGAGCCACAGCATCCCCGCGTTCACCACCAGCAGGAACAGGCCGAGGGTGAGGATCACGAACGGCAACGACAGGAGTTGCACGATCGGCTTGATCACGGCGTTGACCGCCGTGAACACGACCGCGACGATGAGCAGAACCAGGGCCTTACCCCAGTTGCCCCAGTCCGCCGACCACTCGGGCGGCACGATGACATCGATCTTGTCGATCCACGCCGCCGCAGCCCAGATGGCTATGGCGTTGATGACCAACCGGATTGCTAGTTGCATACACCCAATGCTAGGCCGGTAATCGGACATTGCGGCGGGTCTGACACACACCCGACAGTGAATTCACGCGGCGCGGTCGAGCATCGCGTGGAGATCGGCGCGCAGGCCCGATACCGCGTCACCGCCGCCGAGTAGGTCGGTGGTGGCCGGGTCGGCCCCGCGCAGGATGCCGAGCAGCAGGTGGGTCGAGGAGATCTCGCGGTCCTTGCGGTCGACCGCCTCCCGCAGCGCGAGTTCCAGCGACTTCTTGGCCGGGCCGGTGAACGGGATATGCCCGGAGCCGAGAAGTCGGCCGAATATGCCGCGTTCGGGCTTCGGTTCGGCCTGGTCCCAGGCTTGCGGGCCGAAGTTGTCGGCGATACTGGCCTGCACGGCATCCAGGTCGATGCCGATCGAGCGCAGGGCCTGCGCGTCATCGGCGCCCAGCGGGGGTTCGCTCGTGCGGGCGGCGAGGGTGGCGCGAAGACCGTCGGCGCTGATGCCGCGCGCGTCGAGCACCGCGCGCAATCCCGGTTCGGCGTTCGACAGGGTGCCGAGCAGCACATGCTCCGGCCCGATCCGCTTCGCGCCCAACTCCTTGGCGTCGTCCTGGGCACTGACCACGGCAGCTCTGGCCTCGCGGCCGAATTTCTCGAACATCAGCGGGTTCCACCTTTCCGGTTGTGTTTCTGATGGACCGCTTGCCTACTCACCTCGAGTGCCTCGGCGATGGCCTGCCACGACCAGCCGTTGGCTCTGGCGTTGGCGACCTGGATGGTTTCGAGTCGGTCTGCCAGTCGGCGCAGCGCGAGCACAGCTCGCAGCCCGACCGCGGGGTCGGGGTTACCTGCCGCTGAGGCGAGAGTTGTCGCATCGGTCATGGCGTCAATTTTGATTGACAGCCACTTCGTTTGTCAACAAAAATTGACAACGCTGCGCGCGAAAGGCGTCAGCCGTTCCAGCGACCGGTGGTGACGAATTCCGTCAGGATCTCGGTCGGGCCGGCCAGATCCATCTGCTGGGCGGCCACCCAGTCGTCGTCGAAGTAGGTTCCCGCGTACCGGTCACCGCCGTCACACAGCAGCGTCACCACGCTCCCGCTACGGCCCGCAGCCATCAGTTCGGCGATGAGATGGAAGGCGCCCCACAGGTTCGTGCCGGTCGAGCCGCCGACGCGACGGCCGAGCGCGGCACTCGCATGACGAGCGGTGGCGATCGAGGCCGCGTCGGGAACCACGATCATCCGATCGACCACCTGTCCCACGAACGACGGCTCCACCCGGGGACGGCCGATCCCCTCGATGCGCGACGACATCCCGGTCTCATAGCCCGCGTCGCCCGTTTCATAGCCGCCGAAGAACGCCGAGTACTCGGGGTCGACCACCGCCAGGCGCGTCGCGTGCCTGCGATAGCGGATGTAGCGCCCGATCGTCGCGCTGGTGCCGCCGGTGCCCGCGCCTACCACGATCCACTCCGGCACCGGATGGTTCTCCAGCGCCAACTGCTCGTAGATGGACTCGGCGATGTTGTTGTTGCCGCGCCAGTCGGTGGCCCGTTCGGCATGGGTGAACTGATCCATGAAATGTCCGCCGGATTCAGCGGCGAGCCGCTTGGCCTCGGTGTACATCTGCGGTGGTCGATCGACGAAATGGCATCGGCCGCCCTGCGCTTCGATGAGCGCGACCTTCTGCGGCGACGTGCTCGCCGGCATCACCGCGACGAAGTCCAGACCGAGCAGCTTCGCGAAGTAGGCCTCGCTCACCGCCGTCGAGCCCGACGACGCCTCGACCACCGTCGTACCCTCGGTCACCCAGCCGTTGCAGATCGCGTACAGGAACAGCGACCGCGCGAGCCGGTGCTTGAGACTGCCGGTGATGTGGGTCGACTCGTCCTTGAGGTAGAGCCGCACCGGCCAGTCGGCGGGCAGCGGATACCGCAGCAGGTGGGTGTCGGCGGAGCGTTGAGCATCGGCGTCGATCAGCCGGACGGCATTGTCGACCCAGTCACGCGGGGCGCTGCGGTCGAGGTACTTCACGCCGACGAGCCGTCGTCGTCACCCCGCAAGCGGGCCCGCAGTTGCGCCTTGTCCTGGCGGCGGCGCGCGTCGACAACGGCGATGTCCTCGTTCACCTTCACCCGCAGCTTCTTGAACAACGTCAGCGACAGCGGCATCGCCACGATCAACGCGAACAGCGCCGCGACGATCACCGGCACGTCGACGCCGATCAGCTTGGCCACGCCCACGATCAGCGCGGCGATCGCCACGACCAGCCCCAGACGAGCCAGTGTGTAGAGCGCGAGGTTGCGTACCAGCCGCTTCCCTGCGCCAGGACCCTGCTGACCTGTTGCTTCACTCACGACTACAGCCTAGTGCGCGGCATTCGGTGAGCGCGCACGGCCGGAGCGAAGCCGTGGTCACGCCCAGCCCCTCCGATGCGGCCCCGTTCGCGGCTTTTGTCTATTACTTCCCCTTTACCAACAGTAGGTGGTTCGACTACGTGGGGGTCGCAGTGCGACGATGACGCCACTGATGAGGGAACTGTCGAAACGGAGAGGTTAGCTATGACTGCGATCACCGTCGGCCTTCAGGACACTCTGCTGACACCAGGCCAAGTGGCCGCCATGTTCCATGTAGATCCCAAGACCGTCACCCGGTGGGCCCATGCGGGTCGGCTCGGCTCACTGCGCACACCGGGCGGACATCGCCGTTTCCGCGAGTCCGAGGTCTTGCAGTTGCTCAGATCATTGACCACCGAGGCAGCACCCCGCTGACTCACCGGCCGACGCGAGCCCACCGCGGGCTCGCGTTCGCCGAAAATTTCCCTCCCGTTGCGGATATGCACACGGTGCGGACACGGCTACCCTCGATAGCAGGAGGTGAGCGACGTGACGTACCTGTTGGCACTCATCGCGATCGTGGCCATCGTGGTGCTGTGCTGGAAGGCGTTCGGCCCCGAAATGCCCCGCCCGAATCCCGGCCCACCCTCGCGCAGACCGGTTCTCGGTCCCGACGACGACCCGGAATTCCTCTGGCGCCTCGGCAAACAGCGACGCGACGACTCCGGCCCCACCGAGTAGCCTCGCGATGTGCGGCGCCGTGAGCTGTCGCACATACCCCCGTTGCGCGTCGAAAGAGCTGGGTAGATAACGTATTCCGGTGATTGATGTGCAGCAGGGTTCTGTCCCGACCACTTGGCGCGCGGCCGACGGCAGCGCCGTGACGTTCACCGAGGCCCGGTTGGAGTGGACTCGCGCCGCACATGAGGTGCTGGCCGATACCGCCACCCGGTTCAACAACTTCATCGTCAACACCGAGTTGGCCGAGCTGGTCCAGGAGGAATCCGGGATCCGCACCGCGGTGAAGTGGCAGCACTGGCTGCCCGTCGTGCTGGACAAGGTCGCCGAGCACTGTCACAAGAACAACGAGCCGCCGCTGAGCGCCCTGTGTGTGCGCAAGAACCAGACGGTCGGCACCGGCTACCGCTACATCCTCGAACTGGCCGGCCTGCCCATCCCCGACGACCTCGAAATGCACGCGGCCGCGGCCCGCTGGCAGTGCTACCAGCACTACGCCACCGACCTACCCGCCGACGGCGGCCTGCCCACCCTCCCCCCGAAGGTCGCCGCCATCCGCCAGTCCACCTCCGCGGACCTGGCCACCGCCGAGGCAGCCGAAGCAGCCGTCAAACGCCCCGCCGCCCGCCGCACCACGACAGCCGTCCCCAAGCCCGAACCGGTCCGCAAACCGGTCTGCCTGAACTGCCATGTAGAACTCCCCGCCAACAAGATCTGCTACTACTGCTGATCAGCGGTCACCGACAAACAAGGCCCAGAAGCTCTCAGAGCCTCTGGGCCTCATGCATATCCGGCAGGGCGACTAGTTCAGTCCCGCGTAGCTGTGCAGACCGCTGATCACCATGTTGATGATGAAGAGGTTGAACAGCATCGCGACGAAGCCGGCGATGTTGATCCAGGCGGCCTTGGTGTCTCGCCAGCCCGAGGTGGCTCGGGCGTGCAGGTATGCCGCGTAGAGGACCCAGGCGATGAAGGAACAGGTTTCCTTGGGGTCCCAGCCCCAGAAGCGGCCCCAGGCGGCTTCGGCCCAGATGGCGCCGAGGATGACGCCCGCGCCGAAGAGGGGGAAACCGATGATGGTGGTCTTGTAGGCGAGCTGGTCGAGGGTGCGGGCGTCCGGGAGGCGGCGGGCGACGGTGCCGAGAATGTTGGCGGATTCCTCGCCCGCGGGCTGGCGCATGCGGAACAGGTAGAGCAGGCTGGCCACGCCGGAGACCAGGAAGACACCGCTGCCGATGCTGACGATGGTGACATGGATGGGCAGCCAGAACGAGCGAAGGGCGGGGACCACGGGGGCGGCGTCGGCATAGAGGATCGTGCCGGCCAGGAACATCAGGATCAGCACGGGGACCAGCAGGAACGCCCACATGGCGCGGTAGCGCTGGTCGCGCAGGAAGATCAGGCCGATCGCCACGGCGGCCGCGGTGGCCATGGTGGTGAACTCGTACATGTTGCCCAGTGGGAAACGATGGGTGGCGAAGCCGCGCAGCACGATCGAGCCGATGTGCAGGGCCGCGCCGACCAGCAGGACCGAGAAAGCCATGTTGCCCAGCCGTTCGGCGAGCGGTTTGGCCTGCGTGGTCTCGACGCGGCCGGGCAGGCCCGGGTCGCCCGCGGGCACCAATTCGCGCGCGGCGACCTGTTTGGCGCGCGCCGAGGCGTACTGCACGATCAGCAGGACCGTGGCCAGCGCGTAGATCGCGATGGCCGACATGAACGCGAAGTCGCTGTACCGTGCCAGCGTTTCGTCGATCTGCATCAGGACTCCGTCTCCGTATCGAGTGCCCGCGTCAGCATCAGTTCTGCGCTCCGAGCAACCGTGTGCGCAGTCGATCGAATTCGGCGCCCCAGCCCGCTTGATCGCTCCTGGCCAGGCCGCCCATTTCTACTACGGCACGTCGTTGACCCACGGTACCCGCCGCCGCCTCGACCGGGTACGCCCGGATCCAGATCCGCCGCCGTTTCAGCAACAGCGACACCAGCAGCCCGGCCATCATCGTCAGCGCGCTCACCAGCACCCACTGCTGGGCGGGGTCGTGCGAGACCTGCAGGTTCACGAATTCCTCCGCGCCGTCGAAGGTGACCTTCGCTCCGCTCGGCAACGTGGTCGACTCGCCGGGACGCAGGTTGACCCGGGCTTCCTTGGTCAACCGCCCCTGCTTGATCATCTCCGGGTCCAGCGCGAACAGCGACTGTGAGCGCCCGGTGTCGAGGCCCGTATTGCCGCGATACACGTCCACCGCGACCGCCGGGTCGTCCATTCGGGGGAACGACGAGGTGAGCAGGCTGCCGTGGAACAGCGCGGTGGGCGCGAACAGTCCCTCGATGGCGATCTGGTTCTGTCGACGTTCCTCGTCGGTGGCGTACATGCCGCCGGGCGGATCGATGCGCAGCACACCGCTGGACAGGAAGGTCCGCGCGTCGTCGGGCCGCCACTGGATGGTCTCGGTGCGGGTCTGCCCGTTGGGGAAGGTGACGGTGAACCTCGGCGCGAAACCATGCCCCTGCAGGTACACGCGGTCACCGGCGACGCGCAGTGGATGGTTCACCCGGAGTTCGGTACTGCGCCAGGTGTCGGTGTTCAGGTCGGCGCCCGCCTGGTACTCGACGTTCGAGTGGAACATCTCGGCCTGGCCGGTGGACAGGTAGTCGGCGGTGAAGTCCTTCACCTTGACGCACAGCGGCGTCATGCCGGTGCCGTCGTTGGTGTTGCCCGCGCGGAAGGAGTCGAACACCGCGGGCGAGGTGGTGCAGAAGCCGGGACCGCCATCGGCGATCACGATGACATTGCCCTCGTATCCGAGCAGCTTGCCCAGTGCGATCGCGACCAGCAGCCCCACCAGCGACAGGTGGAACACCAGGTTGCCGAACTCGCGCAGATAACCCTTCTCCGCGGACAGCGTCACCTCACCCTCGCGATGACCGGGACGAACCTCGGTCCGCCACCCGCGCAGGGCCGCCGCGGCGGCCTCGATCACCTCGTCGGGCGTGCGGTCGTCGGTCTCGCTGCCATGGTGCGGCAACCGGCTCAGGTTGCGCGGCGCCGGCACCGGCGGGGTTCGCAGTGCCCGGTAGTGGTCCCAGCAGCGCGGCAGGATGCAACCGACCAGCGAGATGAACAACAGCACGTAGATGGCGGTGAACCAGAAGCTGCCGAACACGTCGAACAGTTCGAACCGGTCCATCCACGGTCCGAGCGTCGGACGGTCGGCGATGTACTGGTCGACCTTCTGCGCGTTGAGGCTGCGCTGCGGTAGCAACGCGCCGGGGATGGCGGCGAGGGCGAGCAGGAACAGCAGCACCAGCGCGGTGCGCATGCTCGTCAGGCCGCGCCAGGAATTACGGACCAGGGCCCAGGCCCGGCCCAGCAGCGACTGCCGGACGGGCGGGGTGGGGGTGGTCGTAGTGGTCAGCGTGTCAGTCATCAGATCGGAAGAGTCACCTCGGAGACGAACCCGTCACGCACCCAGCCGACGAACTGATCCCATGCCCCCGTGACCAGCGCGACGCCGACGGCGACGAGCAGAACACCCCCGATTACCTGAATGGTGCGCGAATTGCGCCGCAGCCAGCCGACCCCGCGCAACGCACCGGCCGACCCGAATGCCAGCACCACGAACGGCAGCCCGAGACCGAGGCAGTAGGCCACGATCAGCGTCACCCCGCGCACGGCGGTGGTGCCCTCGGTGCCCGCGGACACCGCCATCACACCCGACAGCGTCGGGCCAAGACACGGCGTCCAGCCGAGCGCGAACACCCCGCCGAGCAGCGGCGCGCCGAGGATGCTGGTGAGCCTGCGCGGCTCCATCCGCGTGTCGCGCTGCAGGGCGGGAACCAAGCCGATGAACACCAGACCCATCAGGATCGTCACCACACCGCCGATGCGCTGCAGCAGTTCCCGATTCACGTTGAGGGTCTGGATCACGCCGAAAACAGTGGCCGTGGCCAGCACGAACACCACCGTGAACCCGGCGACGAACAGCCCGGCGGCGCCGGCCACCCGCATCTTCGCGCTACGGCGTTGCGCGGTGAGCGTGCTCGCCTGCGCGTTGGTGGCGGGCGGCGCCTCGGCACCGACCAGTCCGGCCAGATACGACAGATAACCGGGGACGAGCGGCACGACACACGGTGAAGCGAACGACACCAGGCCCGCGAGCAGGCAGGCTCCCAGCGCCAGCAGAAGCGGACCCGATGCCGCCGTCTGCTGGAAGGAATCCCCGACTGCGGCGAGCGGGATCACTCGTCGTTGCTCGCGTCGGTGTCACGCTCTTCGTCGCGCGGCAACGACAGAGTGCGTTCGGTTTCGGCCGGATCAGCGGGGCCGAAATCGAACAGACCGGCGCCCGCGACACTGCGCGGCACGGTCGCGATGCCGGCCCAACGGTCATCGACCGTCCAGCCCGCACCCATTCGGCGCGCGCCCTGACGGGGACGACACGCGGTCAGATTTCCTGGACGACGACGGCTGTTCACTGCTTCTCCTCGGCGGCGATGCGCTCGACCACTGGCTGAAGGTCTTCGGCCAGTAGCGAGCGAAGGAAGACCGCGGCGACCCGGTGCTGACGATCCAGGATCAACGTGGTCGGAATAACACTGGTGGGAAAGTTTCCGCCGAGAGCGAGCAGGGTCCGCATCGACGGGTCGTAGATGGACGGGTATTCGATCTTGTTGTCCACTACGAAGTCCTGGGCTTTGTCACGCTGATGGTCACGCACATTGATCCCCAGGAACGCGACGCCCTGATCTTTGGTCGCCGCGAAGACTTTTTCGAGAGCGGGCGACTCGGCGCGGCACGGGCCACACCACTGTCCCCACAGGTTCACGACCACGATCTGGTTCGGGAAATCGTCGACCGAAACGGTCTTTCCCTCGTTCATCAGATCGGGCCCCGAGAGCGTGCCGATCGTTCCGCGCGTGGCGGGCGGATCGTAATAGATTTCCGTTTTACCACCGGGTGAGACGAATTCGAAGGTCCCACCCCCGGTGGCGACCGCATCGGTACCGGTCGCGCAGCCCGCCGCGGTGACGATCACCAGCAGGGCGGACAGGACGGCGGTCACCGCCCGCGGCCGACGGCCACGGGCGGTTCCCGACGAGGTGAAGCGTGTCATGCGCCGTGAACCGACGGATCCGACGCCCCGGCGGGCTCGGAATAGACGATGTCGACGAGCGTGTCGCCGTGATAGACCAGCGAGGTCAGCGACGCGAGCGAGCACTGCCGGTTGCGCGGGTCGTGCCACAACCGCTGGCCCTGCAGGAACCGGCGCAGCGTCCACACGGGCAGCTGATGCGAGACCAGCACCACCTCGTGGCCGGCGGCCTCGACGCGGGCCTTGTTCACCGCGGCGAGCATGCGATGGGCGATCTGCAGGTACGGCTCGCCCCAGGACGGGGTGAACGGGTCGCGCAGTTTCCACCAGTGCCGCGGCTTGCGCAGGGCGCCGTCACCGACGGACACGCGTAGGCCCTCGAAGGTGTTGCCCGCTTCGATCAGGTTCTCGTCGGTGCGCACGATCAGGTCGTGGGCGGCCGCGATCGGGGCCGCGGTCTCCTGCGCGCGTTGCAGCGGGGAGGCGATCACCATCGCGACGTCGTGATCGGCCAGCGAGCGGGCGACCGCACCGGCCTGCGAGCGCCCGGCCACCGAGAGGCTGAAACCGGGCAGGCGACCGTAGAGGATGCCGTTCGGGTTGTGTACCTCGCCGTGGCGCAGCACGTGCACGATGGTCTCGACGCTCGACGGGTCGGTGTCGAGCGCGGGCGGGGCGGCGGCGGGGGCAGGATGGGGCGCCTCGTCGCTATCCGCCGGGACTGGGGCGAATTCTGCGTCGGGCTGGTCGGAGCTCACGCTGGGGATCCTTCGGGGGTTGCGGCCGCGGCCGCGAGGGCGGCGGCGGGCAGAGCGGCGTCGATACGGTCGAACGCGTCCTCGTCGAGTGCCGCGGAGACGAACCAAGCCTCGAACGCGCTCGGCGGCGCGTACACGCCCGCGTCGAGCAGGGCATGGAAGAAGGCAGGGTAACGCCAGGTCTGACTCGCTTTGGCGGCGGCGTAGTCGGTCACCGGGCGCTCGGCGAAGAACACGCTCACCATATTGCCTGCGAACTGGACTTGATGCTCGACACCGGCCTCTGTCAGGGCTTTCGCGAAGAGCGAGCCGAGACGATCGGCGTTGCGGTCCAGCGCCGCGTACACCCCGGCGTCGGCCGCGCGCAGCGTAGCCAGGCCCGCCGCGACGGCGACGGGGTTACCGGACAGCGTGCCCGCCTGATACACCGGGCCGAGCGGGGCGAGGTTGTTCATGATCTCGGCGCGACCGCCGAACGCGGCGGCGGGCAGCCCACCGCTCATCACCTTGCCGAAGGTGTAGAGGTCACCGGCGACGCCTTCGCGGCCGTACCAACCCGACGCGCTGACCCGGAAACCGGTCATCACCTCGTCCATGATCAGCAACGCGCCGTTGTCGTGGGCGAGGGTGCGCAGGCCTTCGTTGAAGCCGGGCAGCGGCGCGACCGCGCCCATATTGCCCGCGGCGGCCTCGGTGATGACGCACGCGATCAGGCCGGGGTGCGCTTCGAAGGCGGCGGCGACGGCGGCGAGGTCGTTGTAGGGCAGCACGATGGTGTCGGCGGCTTGGGCGCCGGTGACGCCGGGCGAGGTCGGCAGGCCGAGGGTCGCCACACCGGAGCCGGCGTCGGCCAGTAGCGCGTCGACGTGACCGTGGTAGCAGCCGGAGAACTTTATGATCTTGGACCGGCCCGTGAAGCCGCGGGCCAACCGGACCGCGCTCATCGTGGCCTCGGTACCGGAGTTCACCAGGCGGACCCGTTCGACGGGATCGACGCGGGCGGCGATGGCCTCGGCGAGCTCGATCTCGGCCTCGGTCGGCGCACCGAACGACAGCCCGCTCGTCGCGGCCTTCTGCACGGCCTCGACGACCGCGGGGTGGGCGTGCCCGAGGACCATCGGCCCCCAGGAGCACACCAGATCGATGTAATCGTTGCCGTCGGCGTCGGTGAGCGTGTAGCCGCTCGCGGAGGTGATGAACCGCGGCGTACCGCCGACCGAATTGAACGCACGAACCGGGGAATTGACGCCACCCGGGATCACGGCGGCCGCCCGCTCGAAGAGCTGGGCCGAAACCGGTACCTGCGTAAGACTCACGGATTCCAGTGTCTCAGCTCGCCTCGGCACGCCGGACGACAGGGTGGAGCACAGTGACCCAGACCGCAGCGACCCACCGACGACACGCCCGACACGCCGCCCTTATCGGCGAAAGAATCGGATCTAGGCCCATTGGCCTGCGACTACGCTCCGGGCGGCTCAGCTCCTGAGCCATCGAAAAATCAGCTTTCAGCGAGAGGGTATTTCATGCGTTTCGGCGTCACCAGCACTGTGCTCGGCACCGGGTTCGTCGCGGTGGGAGTGCTCCTCGGCGCGGGTCCGGCCACTGCGTTCGCACCGCAGGTCCAGCCCGATCGGATCGGCGCTCAGCTCAGCCACGAGGAGACCGTGGCGCTCGGGTCGGGGCCGATTCCGGCGATCACCGCGATGTTCGTACCTGCAAATCGGATCGGCGCGGGACTGCACGCCGACACCGAGCTGTACCGCGACGCCGACGGCGGCATCCGCGCCACCCTGCGCCAGGTGGTGACGGAGGCGACCCGCCATCCCGACGGCACCGTCTCCGTATTCCTGAACGCGCCCGGCACGCGCGGCGGCCGCGTCGTCGACGTCTACCAGCAGTGGACCAGCTGATCAGGTGTACATGCAGGGCACTTCGGCCGAGATCGTGTGCAGCTGGCACATGATGCCGTTGTAGATCCCGCTCGAGCCGGTCTCCGGGGCGAAACCATCGGCGGCCGGCTCGGCGGCGATCATCGGGGTGAGCGGCAAGCCGGTGGCGGCCTGGGCGGGCGCCGCGGCCAGCGCGATCGTCGCCACGGCGGCGGCGACGGTACAGATTCCTGCGGTCAGTCTGGTCATCGATTCCTCCTCGAGGGAGCCCGCTGCGCGAGCTCGCGTCCCGAACCCCTACGCGCACATCGGAATTCGGCTTCCTCTAGGTCATCGGTTCGATGCCGCGCGGCGCTACAGCCGCGTGGTAGATCCTGGCGACGACGTCGATCACCAGCACCCCGCTCACGATCACCAACGCACAGGCGAGCACCAGCAACGGCGGCACATACCGCACCGCCACGAAACCGGGGTGCTCATCGGTACCGAGGAATTCGGTCGTACGCCGCGCCGCGCGCCAGCTGACAACCGCGCAGGCCAGGAAGAGCACGGCGAAGCCGACTTCGAACAACGCGATCAGGCGTCTCATTCCTGCGATCCTGCCAGGAGCGAGATCGAATCAGCCGACCAGGCTCGGTGCCAGAATCAGCGCGATGACGGCCAGGGTGAGTACAACCATCAACCCGATGACCAACAGGTCACGCCGCAGGCTGTGTGGCTGCTCGATCACCACGCGCATCATTGCCTCCGCTCCCCCGGCACTCAGCCGGTGTGATAATCCTCACCATACACTGTGCGGTGTTACTTCCGGTGGGACTGGAAGTACTTCGTCGACTCCGGGCGGTAGCTCAGAAACGCGGCCCCCGCGGCGAGCACACCCTGCACGATCGCCGCGCCACCCGCCACGATCGTCGCGGGACTCGCGACGGCGGCGAAGGTGAACATGGTGGCGATGGCGCCGAGCCCGAGCCAGATCGCGACGACCGTGAGCACCGTGCGCGCCCAACTCTTGCCACGGCCGAGCTGATGCGCGATAGCCACGGTGACACCGGCCAGCAGCACGCCGACCAGCGCCGTCAGCGCGAAAGCAACCAGCACCATCGCATCGACAGTCGATGCCGGGAAATTGGGATCCGACTTGTGCATCTCGTCGAGGAACTGCTCGCTGAGCTTGTCGCGCTCCCCGGTCATGGTGATGACGCTGGCGAAGGTGTAAACCACACCGAGGCCGGCGATTCCCCACCACAATTGGCGGGCGGTACCGACATCCTCCGGCATGGGAAGGGTTTCGGGTTTGTTCGGAGGAACGATCACGACAGCCAGTGTGCTGCCTCGGTGGCCCAATAGGTGAGCACGATGTCCGCGCCTGCCCGCCGGATGCCGATCAGCGACTCCAGGACCGAGGCCCTGCGGTCGATCCAGCCACGCTCGGCGGCGGCGGTGATCATCGCGTACTCGCCGGAGATCTGATACGCCGCGACCGGGACCGTCGAACGGTCGGCGACGTCGCGCAGGATGTCGAGGTAGGACATCGCGGGCTTCACCATCACGATGTCGGCGCCCTCGGCAAGGTCGAGGTCGAGTTCGCGCAGTGATTCGCGGCGATTGGCCGGATCCTGCTGGTAGGTGCGGCGATCGCCGTCCAGTGACGAGCCGACGGCCTCGCGGAAGGGGCCGTAGAAGGCCGAGGCGTACTTGGCCGCATAGGCGAGAATCGCGGTGTCGGTGCGACCGACCGCGTCGAGTCCGCGCCGGATCGCGCCGACCTGTCCGTCCATCATGCCGCTGGTCCCGAGCAGATCGGCCCCGGCTTCGGCCTGCGACAGCGCCATCTCCACATACCTGTGCAGCGTGGCATCGTTGTCGACCGCGCCGTCGGTGCCGATGACCCCGCAGTGGCCGTGATCGGTGAACTCGTCGAGACAGGTGTCGGCCATGATGACCGTGGCGTCACCGACCTCCTCGGCCAGCGCGCGCAGACCGCGATTGAGAATCCCGTTCGGATCACTGGCCTGTGAACCGGTCGCGTCCTTGTCCTCGGGCAGCGGCACCCCGAACAACATCAGCCCGCCGACTCCGGCGGCCACCGACTCCGCCGCGGCCTTGCGCAGAGAGTCGAGCGAATGCTGGTACACCCCCGGCATCGAACTGATCTCCCGCGGCTCGTCGAGACCGTCGGCCACGAACATCGGCAGCACCAGCTGACGTGGCTGCAGCGTGGTCTCGGCGACGAGTCGACGCAATGCGGGTGTCCTGCGCAACCGCCGTGGGCGGTCGAAAGCGGTCATAGCCCGCAGAATACGCCTGTGCCCCGATGGTCGCCGCGGCGCCTGTCAGGGGTCGGACCGGCGGGAGGCTTCGCCCAGAATCTGCTCGAAAGTAGCGAAGACCGGGGAGGGACCCGCCGAACTCCAGGTTTCGTTGGTGAGCAGAATCGCTGTCACCGCGCCGTCGTTGGACCAGGTCGAGCCGAGGCCGCCCGACCACCCGTAGGCACCTGCGCGCGGGCCGTGCGGTTGATCGCGCAACTGGATGCCGACGCCGTACCCCCATCCCGCGTCGTCGCCGGGGCCGGGGCCGCCGCGGGCCAGTTGCTCGGCGGTGAGGTGGTTGGTGGTCATGGCCGCGACGGCTCGCTCGGACAGCACTCTGGCACCGTCGAGTTCACCGCCCTCGCGCAGCATGCGGGCGAACCGGTGATAATCGGCGAGAGTGGAGACCAAGCCGTCGCCGCCGCCTTCGAACGCCGGTGGGGTGCTCCATTGGCCGTCGACGGGGTCGAAGACCGTGCGGGCGCCCTCGGTTTCCGCGTAGTGGGGGCCGAAGCGGGCCAGCTTGCCGGGCGGGACGGAGAAGCCGGTATCGGTCATCCCGAGCGGGCGCAGGACCCGTTCGGCCAGGAATTCCGACAGCGGCTTGTCCGCCGCTCTGGCGACCAGGAAGCCGAGGATCGGCGCGCCGACGTGATAGAGCCAGCGTTCGCCCGGCTGATATTGCAGGGGCAGGGCGCCGAGTCTTCGCAGCCAGACGTCCGCGGGCGCCATCCGCGCCGGCGTCGGCGGACCCCAGCCGAGGTCGCGCTCGTTCCAGGCGGCATCGAACGGCTTGGGTGCGAAGTCGGTGAAATCCATGCCCCAGCCGAGGCGGAAGGTCAGCAGGTCCTCGACGGTGATCGGGCGGTTGGCCGCGACCGTGTCGGTGACCTCGGCGGTGGGTTTCGTGAGCACCTGTCGGTTCGCGAGTTCGGGAAGCAACCGGTCGACCGGTTCGGCCGGGTCGAGTACACCGTCGTCGATCAGGATCGAGGCCGCGACCGCGGTGAGCGGTTTCGTCATCGAGGAAATCCGGAAGATCGTGTCGGTGCGGATCGCGGTGGCGCGGGTGGCGTCGAGATGGCCGATGGCGCCGGTGGCGACATCGTCGCCGGTCGCCACGAGCCAAGCCAGGCCCAGCAGTTCGTCCGCCGCGATGTGCGCGCCGAGCCGGGTGTCGATCTCGTCCACCGTCATCGCCTCTCCTCGGGTTGCCTCGCGCTACTAGACCACAGCGGTCCGACAGCTACCGGCGAAACACCACCGGCGGCGCATCGCCGCAGTCGGCGACCCGGCGCGGCGAACCTGTGGATAACATCGAAACCCACTGGAGCTCAATGGCTTCCGCGAGAAATCGACGAAACCTGTCGGTGCCCCTCGGTATAATCGAAAGCGTGTTCGAGGGTTCCGACGATCGGGGGCGGGACCCAAACGCAACGGGAGGACACCGAATGAATGCCATTGCCGCTCAATCCACTTTCATCACCGCGCCGTACGTGCCACTCGAGAAGAAGCGCCTGCCCGCGGGCAGGCCGCGCCGCTGGTATGTGGCGCACAATCGTCGGCTCAAGGCCATGCGGTTGACGATCGCACTGCTGGATTCCGGTGTGTACCTACCCAATCAGGCCACCAACGAGACGATCCGGCGCACCGCGGACAAGATCGACATCCGCCCACCGTCGGATGCCACCTGTCGGCTCGTGCGCACGCTGCTGCGCTACAGCCGATGACCCGGATACGCCGAAAGCCCGCCGGTGTGGGCGGGCTTTCGACGTATCTGCTGAGCTCAGCGGCTGCTGCTGCGGCGGCTCTTCTTCCGCGGCGGCGGCAGCAGGCCCTCGGCGCGCAGGCGCGACGCGTGCTCGGCCAGTGCCTCCACCAGTGGGCCGACCTGTGCCGTCTCCGGCTGCACGTCCACGCGCAGACCGAACTCGATCGCGGTCTCGGCGGTCTTCGGGCCGATGCAGGCCACGATGGTGCGAGCGTGCGGCTTGCCCGCGATGCCGACCAGGTTGCGCACCGTGGAGGACGAGGTGAACAGGACCGCGTCGAAACCGCCGGTCTTGATCATCTCGCGGGTCTCCGCGGGCGGCGGCGAGGCGCGCACCGTGCGGTAGGCGGTGACGTCGTCGATCTCCCAGCCGCGCTCACGCAGGCCCTCGGCCAGGGTCTCGGTGGCGATGTCGGCGCGGGGCAGCAGCACCCGGTTCACCGGATCGAACACGTCGTCGTAGGGCGGGAAGTCGGCGAGCAGGCCCTCGGAGGACTGTTCCCCGCTGGGCACCAGTTCGGGGTTGATACCGAAGGAGCGCACCTTCTCCGCGGTGGCCTCACCGACGCAGGCGATCTTCACACCGGAGAACGCGCGAGCGTCCAGACCGAACTCGGCGAACTTCTCCCATACCGCGCGCACCGCGTTGGTGGAGGTGAACACCACCCACTGGTAGCGCCCGTCGACCAGACCCTTCACGGCCCGTTCCATCTGGGCGGGACTGCGCGGCGGCTCCACCGCGATGGTCGGCACCTCGATCGGGATCGCGCCGTGGGTGACGAGCCGCTCGCTCATCTCCCCCGCCTGATCCTTGGTACGCGGGACCAGCACGGTCCAGCCGTAGAGGGCACGCGATTCCCACCACGACATCTTGGCGCGCTTGTCGACTTCCTTGCCGACCGTCACCACCAGCGGGCCGACGAGCTCGGATGCCGCGTTGTTCAGCGAGGCCAGCGTGGCCTCGATGGTGCGCTGCTGGCGGGTGGTGCCACGCACGGTCACCGCGACCGGCGTCTGCGGCGCCAGACCGTGCTCCACCAGGGCGCTGGCGGTCTCGGCCAGGTGCCCGGAGGTGGCGTGCAGCACCAGCGGCCCGGGGGCGGCGGCCAGCGCCGACCAGTCGACCTCGCCGCGTACATCGGCCTCGGTGTGCCCGGAGCCCAGCGCGATACCCGCGTAGCTGGGTACGGCCGAGCCGTTGGGCAGGCCGGGAAGTACCTCGAACACCATGTGCGAACGGGTCACGGCGTTGACTTCGTTGATCACCGAATCGGTGGTCAACGGGTCGCCGGTGACGATGCGGACCACGTCGTGCCCGTTGCGCGCCTCGGCGATCAGCGTCTTGGCCACCTCGGCGGGTTCGCCGAGGGCGGGCCGCACGTCGACCGGGCTCTCGCCGTCCTCGCCCACCTCGACGGCGCTACCGATCAGGGCGAGCACGCCCTTGTCGACATCGGGGTCGGTGAACGCCAGCATCGCCCGCTCGAGCACCTCACGGGCACGCACGGTCAGCAGGGCCGGGTCGCCGGGGCCGGATCCGACGAAAAGGATCCGCCCTGGTTGCTTCTTGGTAGCTCGGCTGCTGCTCATCGGTTGTTCTCCATCGGGCTGGAATTAGTGAAGTCTGTGGGCGCCGGTTCGTCTGTGACGCTCAGCAAAGCGCGAGCACCCAGGTCCAGCAGTTCGCGCGCCAGCGCGCGACCGAGCTCGGCCGCGTCTTTCGGCGCGCCGACGATCGAGGCGCGCAGCACGTCGGAGCCGTCGATCGCCGCGGCGCAGGCGCGCAGTGAGAGTTCGTCGAAGATCCGGCCGTCCTCGTCGATCGACTCGACGATCTCGGCGAGCGCTCCGATCGGCGCGGTGCAGCCTGCCTCGAGCTCACCGAGCAGCGAACGCTCGGCGAGCACCGCGGCTCTGGTCGCGGCATCGTCCAGACCGGCGAGTACCTCGATCAATTGCGGGTCGTCGCTGCGGCATTCGACCGCGAGCGCGCCCTGTGAGGGGGCGGGCAGCATCTGCACCGGTTCGAGCGACTCGGTGATCTCGTCGGTACGCCCGATCCGGCACAGGCCGGCGCGGGCGATGACGATCGCGTCGAGTTCGCCCTCGCTCACCTTGCGTAGGCGGGAGTCGATATTGCCGCGCAACGGGAGGATATCGAGGCCGAGGCCGAGCGCGCGCAGCTGCGCGGCGCGGCGCGGCGCCGAAGTCCCGACGCGAGCACCGGCGGGCAGTTCGCCCAGGACCATGCCGTCGCGGGCCACCAGCGCGTCGCGCGGGTCCTCGCGCGGCGGGATCGCGGCGATGGTGAAGCGCGGGTCCTGCGCGGTGGGGAGGTCTTTATAGGAGTGCACCGCGATGTCGATGCCGCCCAAGGCGAGCTCGTCGCGCAGCGCGGAGGTGAACACTCCGACACCGATCGTCTGCACCGGATCCGAGGACAGATCGCCCGGCGTCTTGATGACCACCAGTTCAGCGGGCTGCCCCGCCGCGATCAGCGCATCACGGATGGTGCCCGCCTGTGTCAGCGCGAGCAGGCTGCCGCGCGTGCCGATCCGCCACGGCGCACTGGTGCTGCCTGCGGTCACGCTGTCCTCTTCCTGCACTGTCGTGGTCATGCGGTTTCCTCCTGCGCATGCCCGAGCGGCGCTGCGTGATTTCGCATGCTGCCTGTGTCGGGTCTTGACTCGGTCAAGCGTGACGGCCCATCGCCGAGGTGGCCTGCGGTGAAGTCGTCGGCCAGCGCGGCCTCCGCCGCGGCGACCTCCATCGGGGCGGCAACCGCTTGTACCGCACCAGGTTTCAGTTCGAACAGCTCACGCAACGCCTCGGCGTAGCTGTCGCCGCCCGGCGTCGATGCCAGCTGCTTCACCCGCACGGTCGGCGCGTGCAGCAGCTTGTCGACGACGCGACGCACCGTGCGCGCCACCTCGTCGCGGGCCGGGTCGGCCAGGTCGGGCAGCCGCGAATCGAGGCGGAGCAGTTCGGCTTCCACCACGTCGGCGGCACGCTGACGCAGTGCGGCCACCGTGGGGGTGACCTCCGCCATGCGTTGCCCGGCAAGGTATTTGGCGAGTTCGTCGGCGACGATGAGGCGCGCGGCGGCGGTGTCGTCGGCCGCGGCTCCCGCGGCCGGATCGCGCTGCAGCGATTCGATGTCGATAACGGCGACGCCGGGCAGACCCGCCACGGCATGCTCCACATCGCGGGGTAGGCCCAGATCGCAGAAGACCAGGGGACGCTCGGCGACGTCGGTGCGGTCCCGATCGGCGAGTGCGCGATGGGTGTCGGCCAGGGTCACCACGGACCCGACCGCGCCCGTACAGGTGATCACGACATCAGCGCCCGCCATGGCCTCGGTGAGCCGCGAGATCTCGACCGCCTCGGTGTCGACACCGTGCATGGCGCGCCCGGTTTCCGCGAGACGCTGTGCGCGCTCGAGGGTCCGGTTGACGACGACGATGTGCCCGATCCCGGCCCGCGACAGATGCGCGACGGCCAGCCCGCCCATCGCGCCCGCGCCCACCACTACCGCGGTCCGCCCGGCGAGATCGCCGACCACGCCGCGCGCCCGATCCAGCGCCACCGACACCACCGAGGCACCGGCCCGATCGATCCCGGTCTCCGAATGCACCCGCTTGCCGACCCGCAACCCGTGCTGGGCCAACTCGTGCAGCGTGCGCCCGACGGCCTGCTGACCATCGGCGCTGGCATACGCGCTGCGAATCTGGCTGAGCACCTGCTGTTCACCGACAACCATCGAGTCCAGGCCGCTGGCCACCGCGAACAGATGCTCGGCCGCGGCCTCGCTGTAGCGCACATAGGCGTGCTTGGTGAGATCCCCGAGCGGCAGCCCGGAATGCCTGGTGAGCAGCTCGCTCACCTCGCCGAGCCCGCCGTGGAAGGCGTCGACGACCGCGTAGACCTCGACCCGGTTGCAGGTGGAGACGATCATGGCCTCCGACACATGGCTGGAGGACAGCAGCCGATCCACCAGCTTCGGCCGATCGGCCTCACTGATGGCGACCTTCTCCAGCACCGACACCGGGGCGCTGCGGTGTGAAATACCGACCAGCAGAACACTCATGACCGCACCTCACCGACGCTCGGTCGGGTCATGCGGGTCCGCACGCCGTGTTGCTGTTCCAGCTGGCGCTCGCTCATGGCGTGATCACCGATCCCTTGGTGCTTGGCTCCGTTGCCGAGTGGGGCGTGGCCGAATGCGGCGCGGTACGCCGTGTCGGCCTGCCGCGGGCCGGTTCGACCGGTGCGGCATGGGTGAGATGGCTTGGCGGCGTCACCCGGCGCGCGACCCGGCCGGAGCCGACCTCGGCGATCTCGGGCAGCGCGGGCGCGTCGTTGCGCGCGGCGTCGAAGGACAGCATCTGCAGTTCCATCGCCAGGTCGACGCGGCGGACCTGGACATGGGCGGGCGCGCGCAGTTCCAGCGGCGCGAAACTCAGAATCGACGGCAGACCGGCGGCGACGAGCCGGTCACACACGTCCTGGGCAGCTTCGTCGGGGACGGCCACCACCGCGATCGTCGGCGTCAGCGCGGGAATCTGCGCGCTCATCTGCTCGACATCGCGCACGACGAGACCGGCGTACGACTGACCGATCACCGACGGGTCGTTGTCGAAGATCGCGACCACGGTGAAGCCTCGCACCCCGAATCCGCCGTAACCGACCAGCGCGCGGCCCAGATTGCCCGCGCCGATCAGCACTACCCGATGTCCCTGCGACAGTCCGAGCACATCTTCGATCCTGGTGCGCAACTTGGCTACGTCATAGCCGACACCCCGCACCCCGTTGGGTCCGAGGAAGGAAAGATCCTTGCGCAGCTTCGCCGAATTGACACCCGCCGCGACAGCGAGTTCCTCACTCGATACGATGACTACACCCTCGTCGGCCAACCCGGCGAGAACCCGGAGATAGGTAGCGAGACGAGTCACCGTGGCCTGCGGAATGTCCCGCACGAGAGCCTTGCCGGAGACGCCACTCGGCGTCTCGTGCTGCTCTGTCACGTCGTCGGCTCCTCGTTCCGGGCCTGATCGCGGTCCGGTTCCTCTGTTCGTTCACCGGTGTGGGTCGCTGCAATTTCGAGAGCGCGACCGGTGCCATAGGGGCGGTACAAACCCGGCCACCGCCGCCGCGTGAAGCGGCGGTGCGGATTGCGTGTCACCACCGTAACCGCTTGTGCAGGCGTTCACAAAGTCGGTGAATTCGGCCTCATTTTCCGTCGCGACCAGCGATCCGGCTCAGGTCCGCCCGCAAACGGGACTCATCGACGTCGAAATAGCTGTGTTCACGGCCGTTCAACAGGACTACCGGCAGGCGATCACCGTATTCTGCACGCAGTTCCGGCTCGCTGACCGCGGCTTCGTCGACGTCAACGGTGGTAACCGGGAGACCGAAATCACCACAGATCGTCCGCAATTGCTCCAGCGCCGCGCCGCACATGCCGCAACCGGCACGCGTCAACAGGGTCACGGTCGGTGTGGGATTAGTCATGGGCTCTATTTAATCCTCGAGCCCGCAGCCGGTTGTCGGTGCAGCCGGTTACTGTGGACATGTTCGCGCGACTAGCGGAGGGTACTGGTGCCGGAACGTTCGAAGGTGACTAGGGCCGGATTCGTCGCAGGGCGATTCGGGGAGTTCCCCGCGCGGTGGCAACCCAGCCGCATCGGTCAGGAACTACAGGAACAGTTCGCACGGCTGCCACGCAGTCCGTTCGGACCGAGCGAGGAAGAGCTACGCGCCAATCTGGCCGGTGAGGCCAGTGCCGACGCCGCGCTCGAGCTACACGACGCCGAGCTCGCCGAGCAGGGCACCGACGCGGGCCCCGAGGTCCCTCGCGACCTCACCGCGGCGGCGTTCTTCGACGTCGACAACACGCTCGTGCAGGGCGCCTCGATCGTCCATTTCGCCCGGGGGTTGGCCGCGCGCAAGTACTTCAAGACCTCCGACCTGGTCGACGTCGCCTGGAAGCAGGTGAAGTTCCGGGTCACCGGCAAGGAGAACTCCTCCGACATGGTCTCGGGCCGGGAGAAGGCACTCAGCTTCATCGCGGGCCGTCCCACCGCCGAACTCGCGGCGCTGGGCGAGGAGATCTACGACGAGATCATCGCCGACAAGATCTGGCCCGGCACCCGCGCCCTGGCCCAGATGCACCTCGACGCCGGCCAGCAGGTCTGGCTGGTCACCGCCACCCCGGTGGAGCTGGCCAACGTGATCGCCAAACGCCTCGGTCTGACCGGCGCCCTCGGCACGGTCGCCGAGAGTGTCGACGGCAAGTTCACCGGTCGCCTCGTCGGCGACATTCTGCACGGCCTCGGCAAGGCACACGCGGTCCGCACCCTCGCCATCCGCGAAGGACTCAACCTCAAGCGCTGCACGGCCTACTCCGACAGCCACAACGACGTTCCCATGCTGTCACTGGTCGGCACCGCGGTCGCGATCAACCCGGACTCCGACCTGCGGGAAGTCGCGAAGAACCGAGGCTGGGAAATCCGCGACTTCCGCACCGGCCGCAAGGCAGCCAAGATCGGCGTCCCCACCGCGCTCGCGCTGGGCGCTGCCGGTGGCGCCGTCGCGGCCGTTGTCGCTCGCCACCGCGACAGCTGAAACGCCGCGCTAGCCGAACACCACGTTCCGGCGCTTGGCCAGCAACTTGTAGAGGGTCTGCTGGATGGTCTCGCGGACCTGGTCGGTGACCTCGAACATCGTCATCGGGTCGTCGGCCTCTTCCGGCTCGAACGCCGTGGTCGGGATCGGCTCACCGAATTCGATGTACCACTTCGACGGCATCGGCACCGCACCCAGCAGCCCCAGATGCGGGAACAGCGGTGTCACCGGGAAGTACGGCAGGCCGAGCAGGCGAGCCAGCGGCTTGATATCGGCCAGCTTCGGGTAGATCTCCTCGGAGCCGACGATCGACACCGGGATGATCGGCACCCCGGCCCGGACCGCCGCCGACACGAACCCGCCGCGCCCGAACCGCTGCAGCTTGTACCGATCGGCGTAGCTCTTGCCGACGCCCTTGAAACCCTCCGGGAACACGCCGGCGATATGCCCGGCGCGCAGCAGCCGCTCGGCATCGGGATGGCAGGCCAGCGTATGTCCGGCCTTGCGGGCCAGCGCGCCGAGCAGCGGCATCTCGAAGACGAGGTCGGCGGCCAGCAGGCGCAGCGCCCGCTGATGCGGATGCTTGTCGTGCACGGCCAGTTGCAGCATCAGCCCGTCGATCGGCACGGTGCCCGCGTGATTGGCGACCAGCAGCGCGCCGCCGACGGCGGGGATGTTCTCGATCCCCGTGGCCTCGACGCGGAACCAGTAATCCGACAGTGGCCGCAGCGTCGGCAGGATGACCGATTCGAGCAGGTGCCGGTCGTAGCCGAACTCGTCGACCTGGTAGTCCCCGGTGAGCCTGCGACGCGCGAACTCCGCGGTCCGCTCGATCTGCTCGCCGAGGGCATCGCGCACGACATCGGTCAGCGACTTCGGCGGGCGGGCGGGCATGCCCGGTCGACGCTCGCTGAGGGAGGTGACCGGCATCGCCTGCATCGGCTGATCCGGCCATCGCCGGGTCTGCGGTCGCTGTCGGGCCTCGACATTCACGTCGAGACGAATGACTTTCGCTCCCTCGTTCATGTACGCGCTCCTGTACCGGCCCCGATGAGACCGAGCAGTTTGTGTTCCGCGGCGTCGATCCAAGCCGGATCGAAGACAGGCCGCAACGCTGCGCCCGCGATGAAGTCGTCGAACGCCTGAACCGTGGTCCAGCGCGGGGTGAAACCGAGTTCGGTTCGCATGCGGGTGGTGTCGAGCCCGCAGCCGAAGTAGAAATAGTCGGGTTGTTCGCCACTGAATCCGCGGATGATCGGACCCATCAGTGAGCGGCCGACCGTGCGGAAGACGAAAAAGGGGACAGGCGCGACGATACGCCCAGCACGGCGAATCGCCTGCGACATGGCCAGCGCGCCGTCACCGGCGATATTGACCGTGCCACCGTGTGCATGCTGCGCCGCGTGTACCAGCACCGCGACCGCGTCTTCCTCGTGCAGTATTTGCAGCCGGGCTTCGCGACCGAGAACAGTAGGGGTGACCGGGGAACGCAGATATTGCACGCCCCGGTCGGCGAGGCGCGGACCGACGATCGGCGCGAAACGCAGAATCGACGCGGAGATATCGGGCCTGCGCCGCGCCATTCCGCGCACCAGCGCCTCGATATCGATCATGTCGCGCGCGAACCAGCCCGCTGGTGGCGTGCGCGCGCCCATTTCCTCGGTGAATTTCGCCGGGTCCTTGGCACTACAGCCGTACACCGCCGACGACGACCGCACGACCACGCGGCGCACCTTCGGCGCTTTCTGACACACGGCGAGCAATTGCATCGCGCCGATAACATTGAGGTCTTTCATCACCGCGCGACCGCCACCGGCGGGCGGACGGGTCAGCACGGCCGCGTGCACGACGGTGTCCACCTCGTTGCCCTCGACGACCTTGCGGATCAGCGGATTCCGGATGTCTGCGCGCACGAACTCGGCACTACCCATTTTCCGCCGGAGTTCACGGCTCGGCGTGACGGTATCCACCGCGATGACACGTTCGACCCCGGGTTCGGCCGCCAGACGCGCCGCGACATTGCCACCGAAGAAGCGGCTGGCACCGGTGACCAGCACAACTCTCGGTGCGTGTCGTTCCCGTATATCGGAACTAGAACCTGACCCCACTCGAAGCCCCCTGCTCGTCGTGTTTCGCGTACCAGAGTAGCCGCATTCGCGCCACTCGCCGTCACGATCTACAAGCTTTTAACACCGGCGACCCATCCTCGCCAAGTAAGCGTCATAAACCCAGCTATTTCACAGCACGAGCCCGCCACTCGAAAAGTGACGGGCTCGTCGCGGTACGCAGGCTTACTTGCCGAGTTTGCGCCGCTGAACACGCGTGCGGCGGAGCAGCTTGCGGTGCTTCTTCTTCGACATACGCTTGCGGCGCTTCTTGATCACAGAACCCATAGGGTTTCCTCGCGTTCTCTCTACTCGGCATACACACGCGGTGTTCACGTGCGTTCGTTTGGCGTCCGCGCCGCCGGGGCAACCGGACACCACGAACGGTGCCACCGGCAGGCGGACACGAACCGGTTGTCCATGTTACAGCGCTGTCGGCGGCGTGGACGCCGCGGGTTCTCGGCCACGAAGCCTCGATCTTCGCACCCTTCGATCAGTCCGGAACGAGGCGAGGCGGGAACCGCTAGCCGGCGTCGAAGTACGACGTCTCCAGGTAGTCGTGCACCGCCTTGGCGTGCACCCGGAACGAACGTCCGACGCGCACCGCGGGCAGTTCACCCGAGTGCACCAGCCGATACACCGTCATTTTCGACACCCGCATGAGATCGGCGACTTCGGCGACGGTGAGAAATTGCGTGCCACCGCCGATCACCGTTTGCGGGGTGGCGCCGGCGCGCGGACCGGGCGAACCCGAACCACCGCCCGACGCCGATGGATTACTTGGCATTCTGTTCGCAGACATCATGGCACCATTGACCTCCGGCACGCCCGCGCCGCCGGCTTCCCCACCAGCGGAACAGACACGCACGTGCTTCTACGAGCTTAGCGGGACCAGTGGGATTACTGCGACGGGTGTGAGAAATCGGTTTTCAAACCGGGTACCCGTTCGTCACTCGTTCGTTGCGCCCTGTTCGGCGGAGCGCTGTTTGGCCGCGTGTAGCGCTTCGGTGAAAGTCGAACGCAGCGCACCACGTTCGAGTTCGCGCAGCGCCGCGGCGGTGGTGCCACCGGGCGAGGTGACCGCGGCGCGCAGCTCGGCCGCGCTCTGTCCGGTCTCGTCCAGCAGCGCCGCCGAGCCGATCATGGTCTGCACGACCAGTTCGCTGGCCACCTCGCGGGTGAGACCGAGGCCGACACCGGCATCGATCATCGCCTCGACGACCAGGAAGAAATACGCCGGTCCCGAACCGGATACCGCGGTGACGGCGTCCATCTGCGCCTCGGGCACCGTCACCACTTTGCCGACAGCTTCGAGCATCTCACCGACCTGCTCGAGCTGCTCGGGCTTGGCGTAGCGACCGGGCGCTTGCGCGCACATACCCTGCCCCACCAGCATCGGAGTATTCGACATCACCCGCACGACCGGGAAACCGGCCGGTAGCTTCGACTCGAGCCGGGCGGTGGAGACGCCGGCGGCCAGCGAGACCAGCACCTGATCGCGGCCGTTCTCGAGATCGGCCTTGGACAGGTCGGTGAGCACGGAGTCGACCACGTTGGGCTTCACCGCGATGACCACGATGTCGGCACCCTCGACAGCGTCGGCGACCGAACCGCTCACCCGTACCTTGAACCGCTCGGCCAGCTGCGCGGCGCGCGCGGCGACCGGCTCGACAACGACCAGATCCTTGGTCGCCCGGCCGGATTCCAGCAATCCGGCCACCAGCGCCTCACCGATCCGACCGCCACCGACCACCGCAATTCTCGTCATGGGAACAGGTTAGTTGGCCCGGTGGCCTCAGCGTGCCGCCGGGATCAGGGCCAGCTGGCGACTCTGGGCCACGACGGCGCCGGTCGAGTCGATGACCAGGTGGTCCTCGTCGAACATCCGCTCACCGACCTCACGGGCGCTCGCGATGACGCGCAGCCACCCGAGCGCGGGGACGCGGCGAAGATAGGTGGTCATCTGGACGGTCGGCGACCAGCCGAAGTGGCCGAGGTTCATCGGCACCGGCGGGCTGATGTCGGCGGCCATCATCGCGAAGGCGGCGCGCACCCGCGGATCCGCTTCGTCGCCGTCGAACGGGCGGATCCACAGCCGCAGCCGGGGCGGGCCGGTCTCGCCCTGCAGGAATTCGCCCCAGGTCGGGTCGATCACCATGTGGGCGCCCCGGCTGACGTGCACGATCTTGCCCATGGGCGAATCGTCGGAGTAGCGAAACGCCTCGTCGACCGGCTCGGCGGGCATGTCGGTATCGGGGCCGGTCCAGCGCGTCCGCGCGGAGTCGAGGTGGCCGAAGGTGAACGCGGTCCGGACCAGGGTCCGGTCGTTCTGGACGAGGTCCACGTCGGCCAGGCAGATCTGGCGGCCCTTCTTGCGGATGCGCACCGCGTATTCGACCTCGCCGGGGTCGGGGGCGCCGAGGAAGTCGGTGCTGGCCGCGATGGGCGCCATCTGGGCGAGCGATTCGTCGGTCTCGGTGAGCAGGCGGGTCGCGGCGGCGGCGGTGGCCGCGACCATGGTGCCGCCGTGGACTTTGGGGCCGATGGTCCAGGTGGGCGCGATGACGCCGGTGTAGCGGGCGGTGTCGGCATCGGTGGTGAGCTCGGTCAGGTCGAGGACCTGGCTGAACGGTGCGTCGGTCGCGAGTTGTCGCGTCATCGTCACTCCTGGTCGGGGGGTATTGCGATTCGTACAGCGTACAAGGGGTGGTGGGGGTTGAAGTATTCCGTGGGGGTGTGGCGTGTGGTGGGGCGGAGGGGTGTGGC
>NZ_BDAX01000012.1 GCF_001612665.1 Nocardia alba NBRC 108234
GGGTAGAGACATACAGGGATTACCCGGCCCGGGCGGTGAACGTTGGGTCGGGACATACGGGGACTTCCGGGCCCACGCAGTGAACCTTGGGTCCGGACATACGGGGACTTCCGGGCCCACGCAGTGAACCTTGGGTCCGGACATGCGGGGACTTCCGGGCCCACGCAGTGAACCTTGGGTCCGGACATGCGGGGTTGGCAGGGCCGAGTGCTGGACCTTGGGTCGGGGCATACGGGGCTATCGGGCTCGAGCAGCGAGCCTCGAGTAGGGACGTCCGGGGGTGCTCGGTCCGGGCGGATCATGGAGTTGCTCGGGGGAATGTGGTTATGGCAGGTCGGCGTGGTGGGGGTCGGGGGTGGCGCCGGTGAGGTGGCGGCGGGCGAATTCCAGGGTGCGGGCCAGCTGGGTGGAGCGCTCGGCGGTGGTGCGGGCGTTCTGGGTGTTGATCTCGGCTACGGCGTGGCCGCGGAAACCGGTGTGTATCAGGTGTTCACACAGTTGCGCGCAGGGCTGGGTGCCGTCGCCGGGCACTAGGTGCTCGTCGTGGGCGGCGCCGCGACCGTCGGCCAGGTGCAGGTGGACCAGGCCCTCGCCCATCCGGTGGGCCAGTTCCAGGGCGTCGGTACCGGCTGTCGCGGTGTGCGAGAGGTCGAGGGTGTAGTGGTCGAAGCCGGTATCGGTCGGGTCATAGGAGGGGCTGAACGCGCTCACGGCGCGGCCGGGGCCGGCACGGCGTTCCAGCCTGCGTACCGCGCCGTCGCGGAACAGGGTGTCGGCCCGCATCGGGAACATGTTCTCCACGGCCACCTTGACCGGGTGATGGGCCTCCAGTTCACCGACCTGATCGGCGAAACCTCTGGCGTAGCGGCGTTGCCAGCGAAACGGCGGATGCACCACCACGGTGTCGGCGCCGAGGGCCTCGGCGGTCCGCACGCTGCGTTCCAGCTTGGCCACGGGGTCGGCGCCCCAGACCCGTTGGGAGATCAGCAGACACGGCGCGTGCACGGCCAGGACGGGGACGCCGTAACGCTTCGCGTAGGACTGCACGGTCGCGATATCCTGGCTGGCGGGCTCGGCCCAGACCATCAATTCCACACCGTCGTAACCCAATTCGGCGGCATAGCGAAACGCCGCCTGGGTGTTCTCCGGATAGACCGAGGCTGTCGACAACCCGATCGCGATGTCCGCCTTTGCGTTCCCCACAGCCCACTCCCTGTAATCAGCTGGTACTGAGGAGAAAGGCTAGCGGTCCCAGCGTCACGAAGACGCCTACGACGACGGCGATCACGGTGCTGAAGATGTCGTCGGTGCGGCGCAGGACACGGACCAGCGCCACCAGACCGAGGATCACCACCATCGCCAGGGCCAGCGCCACCCACGGCAGCGTTTCCCACATCGTCTCGAAACCTTTGAAGAGCAACATTCCGGCGACCGCCGCGCCCGCGCTCTGCGCACCGAGGATCAGCCACTGGCGGCGGTTGGCGTTGTCGCCGTCGCCGCGCGCCATGCTCGCTACACGCCCGGCGCGGTCGGCTACCGACCCGGCGGCTCGATTGCCCGCCAGCCTGCTCGCGGCCCGCGACTCGGCGACGCTCGCGGGCTTCGACTTGGTCCGGGCCGCGACCTTCGCCCTCGCCCGGTCGGCCAGTGACAAGGCGGCTGCTTTCGTCGCCGCGCGCCTGCCCGCCCTGGTCGAGTTCGGTTCGTAGTCGTCGTCGTAGTCGTCATCGTCGAACGCCGCGTCGTCGTAGTCGGATTCGGCGTAGTCGGCGTCGGAGTAGTCGTTGTCGGTGTAATCGCGGTCGACGTAGTCGGACTCGGCGTAGTCGTCGGTGTCCTCGTTGTCGACCTGATCGGCACCGACCCGGTGCACGAGCTCGGTGCGCGCGTCGGCGTCGGGACCGCGCTGGGCGCGCTGGCGCAGCAGGTCACCCGCGACCGACTGCCCGGACAGCAGCGGCTGCTCCTGGCTGACCGGCGACCACGCGGCCGTCGGGAAACCACCGCTCTCCGGCGCGGGCGTGTTCTTCTCCGGACGATGTCTGCGCGCCGACCACGACGGCAACCCGCCGGATTTCGGCTCACCCCGCCGGCGATCCAGCGAGGGCCGCTGATCCGCGCCGCGGGCAGGCGGAGCGTCGACGCCCGGCGCGAGTTTGTAGACCTGCGTGGCCTCCTCGCTCGGCGGCGGGTATCCGTTGAAGGCCTGCGCCGCGTCGCCACGACCGGGCTGCCCGTTCGGCACGGGGGCACCGTTGCGCCCCGCTCCGTTGAAGCCTCGCGCAGGCTCGACGCCCGGCCGCCCGGTAGCGGGCTGCCCATCGAAAGACTCGCCTGGAGGTCCGTTGAAGCCCGAGGCGGGCCTCCCGTCGAAGGACTCGCCCGGTCGTCCGTTGAAGCCCGGCGCGGGCCGACTGTCGAAGGCCGATCCGGCCTGATTGTCGAAACCGGACCCGATATCGGGGAACGCGTCCAATCCACGCGACTGCCCCGGTCGACCCATGAACGCCTGCGGTGCGTCGATGCCCGCCTCGTACAGCGGCGCGTCGAACGACGGGCGAACCGGCGCCGCGGCGGCCTCGTTCGCCTCCTCCGCGGCTTCGGCGGCGCGCCTGCGCGCCGCCCGGCCACCGACGACCGGCGGCGGCTTCGGCGGCTCGGCGCGCGGGGCGACCTCGGGTTCCTCCGGTCGATGCCGTCTGCCCCCGCCGACCGCGGGTAGCGCACCCGAGCCGAACATCTCGGCGATACCGGGATCGACCGGCTGCGTGGGCCCCCCGGGAACACCGAGGCGACCCGGACCGCGCGCTCCCCCGCGGGAACCGGCATCGCGCGCTTCGGCGCGGAACGGTCCGAAGGGATCGGTCGAAGGTCGCTGTTCGCCGAGTCCGAGTGGATCACGCGTAGCGGGCGCGGAATACCCGGCATCGGGGTCGAATCGGGCAATCGGGCCCGACATCGGCGAGAAGGCCGGTTCGGCCGGACCGGGCGGCGGGTAGGGGGCGGGCTGGTAGCTCGCGGGCGGTTCGTAAGTCGGCGTGGGCTCGGGCGCGTAGGTCGGCGGCGGGACGTAGGCGGGCGGGGGTTGCGGCGCGGGCGGTGCGGGCGCGGCATGCGAGTTCGGCTTGACCGCCGCGTTCTCACCGGTCAGATCGGTGACCGAGAGTCCACGCCCGCTGCGTCGTCGTCGTCCACCGCCACCGGAGGCAGCGGGCGCGGCTCCCTGCGCGGCGTTGCGCGCCAGCAGCTCTGCCACCGATAGCTGTTTAGAATCCTCGCTACTCATGCCGACTCCACTTCCGCGACCGGCGTGACCGGCGGCACCGCGGCCGGTCCACCCCCGTTGGGCTCGGCATCCAGTTTGCGCAAGATGAGGCCTTCGCGCAGCGCCCACGGGCAGATTTCGATGCTGTCGAGCGATAACGCCCGCATACTCGCCTCCGCGACCAACGCGCCTGCTACCAATTGCTGGGACCGATCCGAACTCACGCCTTCCAGTTCCGCGCGGTCGGATGCGGTCATCCGGGAGATGAACGCGATCAGCTGACGCAGACCGGAGCTGGTCAGTGTACGTCGCACCCGAGGTCCGGCCGCCGAGGGTGCCGCGCCGGTCAGCCGGGCCAGCGATCGGAAGGTCTTCGAGGTGCCCACGGCCAGGTCGGGCCTGCCCGCGTCGATCATCGTCTTGGACGGGGCTACCAGTTCGGCGTCGAGCCAGTCGCGCAGGACCGCGATCTTGCGCTTGCTCGGCGGGTCGTCGCGCAGCCATTCCCTGGTGAGCCTGCCCGCGCCGAGTTGCAGCGACAGCGCCACGTCGGGTTCCTCGTCGCCGCCGTTGGACAGCTCCAGCGAGCCGCCGCCGATGTCGAGATTGATGATCCGGCCCGCGCTCCAGCCGAACCAGCGGCGCACCGCGAGGAACGTCAGCCTGGCCTCGTCGTCGCCGGAGAGCACTTGCAGATCGACGCCGGTCATCGCCCGGACGCGCGCGAGCACTTCCTCGGAATTGGTCGCCTCGCGCAGGGCCGAGGTGGCGAACGGCATCAGCTCGACGCATTTGGAATTGCGAGCCAGGTCGGCGAATTCGAGGATGGTCGCGATCAGCCGCGCCTCACCTTCCTCGGTGATCCGGCCCATCGAATCCATGCTCTCGGACAGACGCAACGCCGACTTCGACGAGCTCATCGGCATCGGGTGCCCACCACGATGCGCGTCCACCACGAGCAGGTGGACGGTATTGCTTCCGACATCGAGAACACCAAGCCGCACACGAATACGGTACTTGGTGATCCGGTACAGCATGCCAGGCGACTGAACTGTTAGCGTCACGAGCTGTGACCGAAGGCGCATCTGGCACCGCGGAGACCGGGCTCCGACCTGGGCGAAAGATCGATCCGACCCCGGAAGTCGAGCTCGATTTCCCACGGGAATGGATCGAGTTCACCGATCCAGCAAACGACGAGCACCAGATCGTCGCCGATCTGACGTGGCTACTGTCGCGCTGGACGTGCGTGTTCGGCACGCCTGCCTGCCAGGGCATCATCGCCGAACGCCCCGACGACGGCTGCTGCTCGCACGGCGCTTTCCTCGCCGACAAAGACGATCGCAAGCGTCTCAACAATGCTGTGAAGATGCTCACACCCGATGACTGGCAGCTGATGGGTGAGGCCACCGAGCACGGCAAAGTTGTCAAGAAGGGTTACCTCGAACTCGACGAGCTAGAGGACGAACCGGCCCTGCGGACCCGCCGCTTCGACGGCGCCTGCATCTTCCTCAACCGTCCCGGCTTCGCGGCGGGCCCCGGCTGCGCGCTGCACATCATGGCGGTGCGCAAGGGCATCGAACCGCTGGAGGTGAAGCCGGACGTGTGCTGGCAGCTGCCGATCCGGCGCACCCAGGATTGGGTGGAACGCCCGGATGGCGAGCAGATCCTGCGCACCGTGGTCACCGAATACGACCGGCGTGGCTGGGGAGCGGGCGGCCTCGACCTGGATTGGTACTGCACCGGGTCTCCCGATGCCCATGTCGGCGCGAAGCCGGTCTGGCAGTCCTACGGCCCGGAACTGCGCGAGCTGCTCGGTGCGCCCGCCTACGACGAACTCGCCAAGCACTGCCGCCGGCGCGAGGGCCTCGGCCTGATCGCGGTGCATCCGGCGACGGTCGAAGCCGAGCGAATGAAACCGGAAGCTCACTGATCGAATCACGCGGAGTGAAATCCTCGTAACCATTCGGTTCACCTGTAGGTCGTGCATCCGTCACCGAACTGGGGTTGGATAGCTGTTCATGTCCAAGAAAGCGATCTACGCAGCGACCCTCGCGATCGGCGCGACCCTCTCGATGACCGGCCTGGCCAATGCCGAACCGAACGGTGATCCAGCCGCGTACTGGGACTTCACATCCGAATTCGTGAACTACAACGACCCGGCGGCGATCGACGCCGCCAAGAACGGCAAGTACATCATCATCAGCACGCAGGGCACCTCCTCCCCCATCGGCTGCCGCGGTAACGGCGCCGACGTGCCGATCTACGACTGCAAGCAGTTCGACGGCGTGGAAGTTGTCGCCCTGAAGAAGATCGAAACCCCGCTGGGCACCGCCTGGAGCGTGCTCTGAGCTGTCCCGCCGTCCATGAACGAGAGGATCCCGCCGGCGCGCCGGCGGGATCCTCTCGTTGTCGGGCCGATGTCAGGCTTCGAGCTTGTAGCCGAGTCCTCGCACAGTCACCAGGTGTTCCGGCTTGGCCGGGTCGGCCTCGATCTTCGAGCGCAAGCGCTTGACGTGCACGTCGAGGGTCTTGGTGTCGCCCACGTAGTCGGCGCCCCACACCCGGTCGATCAGCTGCCCGCGGGTGAGCACGCGGCCGGAGTTGCGCAGCAGGTACTCGAGCAGATCGAACTCCTTGAGCGGCAGAGTGACCTGCCCACCGTTGACATGCACGGTGTGGCGGTCCACGTCCATGCGCACCGGACCGGCCTCGAGCACGCCGTTCTCGCTGCCGGAGTCGAGCTCGTCACCGGCGCCGCGACGCAGCACGGCCCGGATCCGCGCGATCAGCTCGCGCGCCGAGTACGGCTTGGTGACGTAGTCGTCGGCGCCGAGTTCGAGCCCGACGACCTTGTCGATCTCGCTGTCGCGCGCGGTCACCATGATCACCGGCACGCCGCTGCGCGTGCGCAACTGCTTGCACACGTCGGTGCCGCTCATGCCGGGCAGCATCAGGTCCAGCAGCACGATATCGGCGCCGGAGCGGTCGAATTCGGCCAGCGCGGATGGTCCGTCGCCGACGACGGTGACGTCGAAGCCTTCCTTGCGAAGCAGGAACGCCAGCGGCTCGGCCAGCGAATCCTCGTCTTCGACGATCAACACACTCGTCATCTGCGTGCCTCCACACCGTTCGTTCGTCCCGCGAGAGTGCGCGGGACGGTGGTTTCTCTCGTGGTGGACTCCGGCGTCTGTTCCGCGTCCTCGTCCCCATCTGTTTCCAGATGGGCGGGGATGCGCAGCGTGAACGTCGAGCCGGTGCCCAATTTGCTCCACAGGGTAATTTCGCCGTTGTGGTTGGCCGCCACGTGTTTCACGATGGCCAAGCCGAGTCCGGTGCCGCCGGTGGATCGGGAGCGGGCCTTGTCGGAGCGGAAGAACCGCTCGAATACCCGTTCCTGGTCTTCCTTGGCGATCCCGATGCCACGATCGGTGACCGCCATCGCGACGTGATCGCCGCGCAGCGACCGGCTCACCGACACGTGCGAACCCTGTGGTGAATACGCGATCGCGTTCTCCACCAGGTTCGACAGCGCGGTCACCAGCAACGTTTCGTCCCCCAGCACTTCCAGCCCGCTCGGCCGGTCGGTGCTGACGGTGATGCCCGCGGCCTCGGCGGCGGTGCGCGAGCGGTCTACCGCCTGCTGCACCACCGTGTCGACATCGACCACGGCCAGGTCGGGCAGTTTCTCGGCGCCCTGTAGGCGCGACAGCGCGATCAGCTCGGTCACCATCTTGCCCAGACGCCGGGATTCGCCCAGCACGCGGGAACCGAAGTGGCGGACGGCTTCGGGATCGTCGGCCGATTCCAGCATGGCCTCGGCCAGCAGGCTCATCGCGCCGACGGGCGTCTTGAGTTCATGGCTGACGTTGGCGACGAAATCGCGCCGTGTCGCCTCCATCCGGGCCTGCTCGGAATCGTCGTCGGCGAACAGCACGACGAAGCTGGTTTCCTCGCGGGAGAGTTTGCGGGCCACACCACGCACAGCGATCCGGCCGCGACCGGGTAGCGGGTTCTTGGCGGTGAGGTCGTATTCGGCGGATTCGCCGGTCGCGAGGACCTTCTCCACGGCGGCCCACGCGCGTTCATCGAGCAATCGGTTGCGCACCAGCCCGAGTTCCTCGGCGCGCGGATTCACCAGCACCACATCGCGATACTCGTCGACCACGGCGATGCCGGACTCGGACGCGAGCACGATCAGGTCGAGCACCTGCGACATCGTCAGCCCGGTGTCTTCCTGGGTACGGGCGGCCTGCCTGGCGTTGACGAACGGGATGAGCAGGCCACCGACTGCCAGCCCCACGACAGCCGCGAGGACTGCCAACAGCACGGCCTGCGGAACACTCACAAGATTGATCGTACGAGTGCAGACCGACATAACGTCACCGGGTCGACGAAGTTTCACGCAGGTCACAGGCACTTGGCACGGCGTTCTCTCGCCGTTCACCCGGAAGGCACCTGGACCCTCGCCGGGCGTGTCAGTCGGCCGGTTCGCCGAGTATCCGCGAGGCCCCGTTCCGCATCGATCCATTCGCCGAACGTATGAATCGGAACGAGCAGATCGCGGCCCGATTCGGTGATTTCGGAGCCGATTCGCGGGCGCGCTTCGCCGTACCGGCGCCTGCGTAGGCGCGTCGTCTTCTCCCCGCGCCGCAACATCGGAATCTGCGTATTCCCGCTGATCTCCCCGCCCACCCGCGTGCGGTTCGCTGTGACTTTGCGGACCATCGCCCACCGGGTACTCCACCACCGGCAGCCACGATTTCGCGAACCGATCGCGCGGGTGCCCTTACTCGACTACGCGGCGATCCCGAGACCCAGCGCCACCGCGACCGGCACCAGGTACAGCACCGGGAACGCCACTGTCTTGTACGAGCGCGCTCGGAGCACTGTCACCACCGCGCCGGCGAAGTACAGGATCAGACCGATCGCGGCGATGGCCCCGATCACCGGTGCGAACAGGCCGACCAGCAGGCCCACCGATCCGAGTGCCTTGGCGACACCCAGCGGTGTCCACCAGGTTTGCGGCACGCCGTATTCCACCAGCGGATCCACCACGAACGGCGCCCGGCGCAGCAGTGAGAAGGCCGAGAACCCCACCCACAGTGCGGCGACGACGGTGACTATGACGTAGGCGATGTGCATGGCGTAACTCCTTCGGCAACCGCGTGTTTCGCGGTACTACCGAGGTGACGAGACAGCTCCCGCGAGTGTGACAGCACAACGGCCCCACACCGTCGGACGGTGTGGGGCCGTAACGAGGGCAGCTACTTGCCGCCCTGGTTGGCGACAGCGGCGGCACCCGCGGCGGCGGCGGCCGGGTCCAGGTACTCGGCGGCCTTCACCGGGCGCATGTTCTCGTCCAGTTCGTAGACCAGCGGGATGCCGGTGGGGATGTTCAGGCCGGAGATGTCCTCGTCCGAGATGCCGTCGAGGTGCTTGACCAGCGCGCGCAGCGAGTTGCCGTGCGCGGCGACCAGCACGGTCTTGCCGGTGCGCAGTTCCGCGGAGATGGTGTCTTCCCAGTAGGGCACCATCCGCTTCACGACATCGAGCAGGCACTCGGTCTCGGGGACCTCGATGCCCGCGTAGCGCGGGTCGCCGACCTGGCTGTACTCGTTGTCGGGCTGGATCGGCGGCGGCGGGGTGTCGTAGCTGCGACGCCACAGCATGAACTGTTCCTGGCCGTACTGCTCGCGGACCTGCTCTTTGTTCTTGCCCTGGAGGTCACCGTAGTGGCGCTCGTTGAGCCGCCAGTCGCGCACGACCGGGATCCACAGCCGGTCGGCGGTGCCGAGCGCGTTGTCGGCGGTGCTGATCGCGCGGCGCAGCAGCGAGGTGTAGACGACATCGGGCAGGATGCCTGCCTCTTTGAGCAGCTCTCCCGCTCGTTTGCCCTCGGCGATGCCCTTGTCGGTGAGTTGGACATCCACCCAGCCGGTGAACAGGTTGAGGGCGTTCCATTCGCTCTCGCCGTGGCGCAGCAGCACGAGGGTGTAGGTCATAGGGGTCATTCTGACATTGCGGTCAGGTCAGGCCCACTCCACCTCGTCGAAGCCGATGACGATCTCGTACGGCCCGCCCTTGACCAGCGCGTCGACCTGTAATCGTGACGCCACCGGGTCGACTTCGCGCACTACGGCGCACACTCCTTGGAACGGACCCTCCGGAATATGGACGACATCGCCCGGCACGTAGTCGGCAGCCACCTCACCGAGGCTACGCCCGCCCACGCCGAGCTCCACAGAACGCGCCCGAGCACCGAAAAGTCTTTCGCTCCGGTCGCGGGCCGTCCCGCTTCTGGACTGACCGCAGGGTGCGACGAAGGAGTGCCCGGAGGGAGGGAAGAAGCGGGACCAGGGGCCCGCGATCCGCGGCGCCAGCCGCAAAACTACACAGCTTCGACCGCCAGCACTCCCGCGCCGACCAGCGTGGCGCCCTCGCGCAACGTCGACAGTCGCACCGACAGGTCCTCGATGAACTCGAGCCGCGAATGCCGCGCCACCGCAGCGCGCAACGGCCCCCACAGCGGCTCTCCCGACTGCGCGAATCCGCCGCTGATCACCGCCCGATCCACATCGAGCAGCGCGGCGGCCGATGAAATCGCTCGGCCCAGTGCGGTTCCGGCGCGAGCCATGGCGGCGACGGCGATCCGGTCACCGCGCTGCGCGGCCTCGGCGAGTTCGGTACCGCTCTCGCCTTCCCAGCCGCGCGCCCGCGCCCACCGCACCGACGACATCCCGCTCGCCACCGCCTCCACACACCCGAATCCCCCGCAGGCACAAGCGGTGTCATCACCGGGCACCACGAGGTGACCGATGTGACCGGCATTTCCCGTGCGCCCCACCACCACCCGACCGTCGGCGATGATCCCCCCGCCCACGCCCGACGACACGGTCATGGCCAGCCCGTTGTCCACCCCGCGCAACCCGCCCACCCGATGCTCGGCCAGCACCAGACACGCGCCGTCGACGGCCAACCGCACCACCGCGTTCGGGAACAGTGCGCGCACGTGTTCGACGATCGCGAATCCGTCGCGCCACGCCGCCAGATTCAACGGCCTGATCGTTCCGGCGCGCACATCGACCGGTCCCGCCGCGCCGATCCCGACCGCGCTCACCTCGTTGTCACCGGCTACAGCGACCAGCAGGTCCCGGCAAGCCGCCCACGGGTCGTCCGAGGCGGCGGCCGTCCGGCGCACATCGCGCAGCCGATAGTGCGGGTCCACAAGTCCCGCCGCGAATTTCGTCGCCCCGATATCGAGCGCGAGCACCGCCATCACCACTCCTACCTCCCATGATGGAGCGCGTCGTCGCACACCCGTTCGCACCCGATGTGAGCCGTCACAACATGTGGCACACGACACTTTGACTACTGGTCGGTACATACGACCGGTTTTCGTTGGATACTTCGACACGGGTCGGGTCATATCGTTTGGGCAGCACTACTGTTGATGAAGGAAAGCTGTGTCGAAAATCGCTGTACTGGTGTTGAGTCTGCTCTCTGTGGGCTTGTTCGCCGCGCCCGCGGGCGCGAACCCGCTGTATCCGACGCCTGATCCAGATCCGTTCTTCACCGCACCCGCCGACATCGCCGCGCTGGCACCCGGCGACGTCGTGCGCACCCGCCACATCGACACCATGATGTACCCGGGCACCGAGGGCCACCAGGTCGCGTTCCGCTCCACCAATTCGGCGGGCCACGCGATCATGGGCGTCACCACCGTGCTCATGCCGGTCGGCGTGAAGAACCCGCCGCTGGTGTCCTACCAGGCGCTGATCAACTCCATCGGCACGCGCTGCAACCCGTCGCAGTCGCTGTTCAACGGCGAGCTGCAGGACGCCCCCGGCGCCATGCTGCCGTTGGCGCGTGGCTGGGCGATCTCGGTGCCCGACTACCTCGGCCCGACGGTGGCCTACGGTGCGGCCAAGCTCAGCGGCATGGTCACCCTCGACAGCGTGCGCGCCGTCCAGAAGGTCGCCGAACTCGGCGTCGGCAACTCACCGGTGGCGATCGCCGGCTATTCCGGCGGCGGTATGGCCACCGCGTGGGCGGGCGCGCTCCAGCCCACCTACGCACCGGAGTTGAAGCTCGCGGCCGTGGTGTCCGGCGGTATCCCCGCCGATCTCGAATTGATGGCCGACGCACTGGGTTTCGCGCCGCACCCCGGCTTCGGCCTCGCCTTCGCCGCCGCGATGGGCATCGAGCGCGAGTACCCCGAGCAGGTGCCGGTGTCGGACCAGCTCAACGAGAACGGTCTGTGGTTCCGGGAGTTCACCAAGGACGCGTGCCGTCGCTTCCTGCTGTTCCACGGCGCCCTGCGCAATGCCGACCAGATGGCGGCGTCCAAGGAACTGCTGGGCAGCCAGGTGGCCCGTGGTGTGCTGCGGGAGAACAGCCTCGTGCACTTCCAGGGCGCGCCGACCGCACCCACCTACATCTGGCAGGGCAAGTACGACGTCCTCACCCCGTACGCGCCGGTCGCCGAGACCATCGCCCGCTGGTGCGGGCAGGGTGCGCCGGTGCAGCTGAACACGGTCGAGATCTCCGAGCACATGACCGCCGCCGTGGCGGGCTTCGGCGATGCCTGGAACTACGTCGAGGCCCGTTTCCGCAACGAACCGGTTCCGACGAACTGCTGAGTCGATGACGATGCCGGGCAGGAACTCTCCTGCCCGGCATCGTTGTGTTCAGACCTTGTCGGCGTCGTCGATGATGTGCTCGAAGGCGCGCAGGTTCTTCAGCGACTCACCACGCGAGACCCGCCACTTCCATTCCTTGCGAATGGATTCGGCGAAACCGAGTTCCAGCAGGGTGTTGAAGTCGTTGTCGACGGCCTCGAGGGTCTGGCCGAAGATCCGATCGAGTTCGTCGGCGGTGACCGACTCGGCGGACATGCGGCCGACCAGATAGATGTCGCCGACATTGTCGAGGGTGTAGGCCACGCCGTAGAGACGGCGGTTGCGGCGCAGCAGGTATTTGTAGACGCCTTCGAAGTTCTCGTCGGGTTTGCGGCACACGAACGATTCGATCCGGACACCGTGCTTGCCCACGGTCAGCATCACCGTGGTCTTCAGCTTGCGCTCGCCGGGCAGCACCACGATGAACGTGTCGTCACCGTGGCGGGTGTATTCGATCTCGCGATCGCGCAGGGTGTCGTCGATGACCTGCGAAACGGCGCTCACCTGTGCGCTCCCGTCCGGCGCCGCAACAGCGCCCGCGATCTGGCCTGCCTGTTCTCGCCCGCGTACAGGGCGATCGGACCGCGTTCGGTGCGGAATCCGGCCATCGCGGCAGCGTAGCTGTCGAGCAGGCCCTCGGCGGTGTGCGCCCAGGAGAACCGGCTCGCGTGCTCGACGGCGGTGGCGCCCATCCGGGTGAGCCGGTCGGGATCGTCGAGCAGGGCGGCCAGCGCGTCGGCCCAGTCGCCGGTGCGATGCCCCGGCACGAGCAGGCCGGATTCGTGGTCGCGCACCGCGGTGCCGAGTCCGCCGACATCGGCGGCGAGGACCGGGGTGCCGCTGGCCTGCGCCTCGATGGCGACCAGGCCGAAGGATTCGTTGTAACTCGGCACGGCCACCACATCGGCCGCGCGGTACACCTGCACGAGCTTGTCGGCGGGTTGCGGCGGCAGGAACGTGACCCGTTCGGCGATGCCGAGATCGGCGGCCAGTTCGATCAGCGCGTCGGGCCTGGCCAGTCCCGTGCCCGACGGTCCGCCGACGATCAGCACGCGCAGCTCGCGGCTCGGATCACGGCCGAGCAGCTCGGCCGCCGCGCGCACGAGCACATCGGGGGCCTTGAGCGGCTGGATCCGGCCGATGAACGCCACGATCTGTTCATCGGCGCGCAGTCCGAGTTCGCGGCGCGCGGCGAGCTTGTCACCGGGTCGGTAGCGGGTCAGGTCGGCGCCGGGCGGCACCACATCGATGCGGTCGGGCGAGGCGCCGTAGAGGTCGACGAGCTGACGGGCTTCATCACCGGTGTTGGCCACCAACCGGTCGGACTCGGCGATCACCTGCTTCTCGCCGATCAGCCTGGTCTCGGGTTCGGGGGTATCGCCGTGGGCCAGCGCGGCGTTCTTCACCGCGGCCAGGGTGTGCGCGGTGTGTACCAACGGCACCCGCCAGCGGTCGCGCGCGAGCCAGCCGACCTGCCCGGAGAGCCAGTAGTGCGAATGCACCAGGTCGTAGTAGCCGGGCAGGTGCCGCGCTTCCTGACGCAGCACCTCGGCGGTGAACGGACACAGCTGGGTGGGCAGTTCGTGCTTGTCGAGTCCCTCGAACGGGCCCGCCACCACGTGGCGCACGATCACGCCGGGTCCGGCTTCGGCCACCGGCGGGAGTTCCGAGGAGGTCGCCCGGGTGAAGATCTCCACCTCGGTGCCCCGTTTCGCCAGCTCGAGCGCGGTCTGCAGCACGTAGACATTCATCCCGCCCGCGTCCCCCGTACCGGGCTGCGCCAGCGGCGAGGTATGCACCGATAGCACCGCGATGCGATGGGGCAATAGATCGGGACGACGCTGGCTCACACCCTCCAGTGTGCACGCCGCGACGCCACGACCGTTACCCCTAGCGGGTTCGGTGATGGCTGTCACAGCGCGTTCGTGAGGGAGTTCACGTACCTCGTCGCGGTCGAGCCTGCCCGATCCACGGCCAGCGCGCGAGCGGATTTCGGCCGTCACGCTCGATTGAGCGCCGCCTCGAACACGGGCCATGATTTGTGCATGTCCTGCTCCCAATAGCCCCACGAGTGGGTGCCGTCGGGTCGCAGGTCCACCGTCGCGGGAATGCCGAGCGTTTGCAGCCGGTCGCGCAGCTGCATGGTGCACAGATTCGTGACGGCTTCGAGCCCGGCGCCGAACAGCAACTGCATGGTCAGTTGCGTCGGGTCGCCCTTGGCGGCGTCGATGGTGTCGTAGGGGCCGGGAATGCCGGTGCCGGAGGAGATGTAGACGTCGGTGCCGCGCAACGCTTCCGCGTGCAGGTAGGGGTCGTTGGCCGACCAGGCGGGATCGGTGGGCGGTCCCCACATATTGGCGGCGTTGCCGAGTCTGCTGCCGACCACGGTCCGCACGATGGCCTGTCCGCGGATATCACTGGTGCGCACGCATCCGCTGTAGGACCCGATCGCCCGGTACAGGCCCGGCTCGGAGAGCGCGAGCTGGAACACCGAGGTCCCCGCCATCGACAGTCCCGCAATGGCATTGGTGCCGGTGCCGTGGAATTCCGCGTCGATCACGGGCGGTAGTTCCTTGGTGAGGAAAGTGGCCCAGCGCTGTTTGCCGAGCACCGGATCGTCGGTTCGCCAGTCGGCGAAATAGCTTCCCGCCCCGCCGAACGGGATCACCACATTGACCTGTTTGTCCTTGAAGAACTCGACGACATCGGTGCGATCGAGCCAGTTGCCGTCACTGCCGCCGCCGACCCCGTTGAGTAGATACAGTGTCGGCGCGGGCGCTTTCGGGTCCGCCGCCCGCAATACCCGCACCCGGGTGACGATGTCCATCGCCGGCGAGTACACGCCCACATCGATGGTGTGGTCCGGTTCGACCCGCTGATCCTCGACCCGCGCTGTCGCCGGCGCGGCGCCGGCGGGTACCCCGACCACGGCACCGGCCAACAAGCCGAGCACGGCCACCACGACCCGTACGCCCACTGCCCGACCGAACATCATCGAACTCCGATCTCGACGCCGAATCCTCTTCTCCACTTACGATCCAACGGCATTACCGAACGCTACAGACGAATTCAACGAAAGTCTGTGACGATTCCCAGAAGATTTCACTGAAGTCTGGACATTGGATCCGATTGGTTGGAGATAACAATCACAGGCCGATCACATCAGCGTGGCAGACCAATCACACCGGCGATCTTACCTGCGCGGACATCGATCCTTCAGGTCACGACCAGAGCAGCTTCCACACATCTGCCGCCCGACACCAATAGAACCGACCGGACCTTTTCACCCGTGTCGTGAATTGCGAAATATGGCGCAACAAGTCTGCCAACTTATTCGCAGCACCGGAATCGGCGGCCGAGGCAGGCACCGAGCCGCCGAGACAGTGGGTTCGCCCAGCTCACTCCAGCGCGTCGATGAACTCGCTGACCTCGGCGACGAAGCGCGGCCGATCCTCGATGAACAGGCCGTGCTGAGCGCCTTCCCAGAAGGAACCACGCGCGTCAGGAACGTTGTCGAGGATGTACTGACCGTTGACCGCCGGGACCACCGGGTCATCGGCGCCGTGCAGCACCAGCACCGGAACATCAAGGGCCCGAAGGGTTTCGGTGTTGTCGACCGTGCGATAGAACAGCGCCTTGCGCACCGAGGGCGGGGTCGCGAGGCTGCCGCCGAACAACCGCTGCGCATCGACGCCCTTGTCCGCGCCGGGCCCGGTATTGGCATTGCCGAACACCGAGAACGCGCGCACAGCCCGTCCGGCGGCCTCGTCGAACACGCCAGGAATCGCCTTCTCCATCGACGGTCCGGGAGCCGCACCGGGCACATCGCGTCCGATATGGGCGGGCGCGCCGCAGTAGACCACACCGGCGACCGCCGCGGTGCCGTAGGTGGCGAGGTAGTCGGTGGCGACGATCCCGCCGTAGGACCAGCCCAGCAGCACCGCACCGGCGTCGATACCCTCGGCGGCCAGCACAGCGGCCACATCGCCCGCCCACGCCTTCGGGTCGTCGTACCCGGCGCCGGGATCGTCGGAATACCCGTGCCCACGCAGATCGACCGCGATCACCCGGTAGCGCTCGGCCAGCTCGTCCTCGGCCGCGCCCCAGCACCGCAGATTCCCGGCCCATCCGTGCAGCAGCACCAGCGGCCTACCCGCACCGCTCACCCGGTAGACGATCCTCGTTCCATCGGCGCTGACAGCATCGTGAATAGCCATATCGACAGGCTAACCGGACCGGCCGTATCGCGTCGCGTGCCCGCAGCGAAGACGGAGCTACCCCTAGCGTCACCGTGATCGCAGCCATGGCGGCAGCGATTCCGGGGCGCATAAGATCGGCAAACATGAGCATTCGCACCGCTGTCGTCACCGGAGCCAGCTCGGGAATCGGTGAAGCCACCGCCCGGGAACTGGCAAAGCAGGGTTACCACGTCTACGTCGGTGCCCGCCGGTTCGACCGGGTGCGGCGCCTCGCCGAGGAGATCGGCGGCACCGCCATCGAACTCGACGTCACTTCCGAAGCATCGGTATTGGCCTTCACCGAGGCCATCGACCACGTCGACGTGCTGGTCAACAACGCGGGCGGCGCGAAGGGCATGGCCCCGGTCATCGACGCCGACCTCGACGACTGGCGCTGGATGTGGGAGACCAACGTCGTCGGCACCCTGCGCGTCACCAAGGCGCTGTTGCCGAAGCTGATCGCGTCCGGCGACGGCCTGATCGTCACCATCACCTCCATCGCCGCCCTGCAGACCTACGACAACGGCTCCGGCTACACCTCCGCCAAGCACGCCCAGGCCGTGGCCCACCGCACGCTGCGCGGCGAACTGCTCGGCAAGCCGGTCCGCCTCACCGAGATCGCCCCCGGCGCCGTGGAGACCGAGTTCTCCCTGGTCCGCTTCGACGGCGACGCCGAACGCGCCGCCAAGGTCTACGAGGGCATCGACCCCCTGCATGCCCGAGACATCGCCGAAATCGTCGGCTTCGTCGCCACCCGACCACCCCATGTCAACCTCGACACCATCGTCGTCAAACCGCGTGACCAGGCAGGCCCCGGCTCCTTCGCTCGCCGCTCCTGACCCGCGTTTTCCCAGTTCCACACCACCGAACGTGAGACTCGCCACCCGGCTCGTCCGGCACTCGCCCCGTGCCGCGATGAGCCGGGTGGTCAATTCGCGTTCGGGACAGGCGAATCCGAGGTGTGCACCTTTCGAGTAGCGGGCGCGGCGGTGGGTATTGATACTGGGGACGGGCGGATGATTCGTTGCCGAAAATTCGCCGCAATATCCGAACTGGCATTAACATCGCCGTTTGCCGATAGCCAGCCTGAGGAGTAGTAGTTCAATGCTCGGTGTGAAGTCTGTTTTCAACGGGTTCAAAGATTTCCTGATGCGCGGGAACGTCATCGACCTCGCGGTCGCCGTCGTGATGGGTACCGCGTTCACCGCGGTGGTCACGGCGTTCAGCAAGGGGCTCATCAACCCGCTGCTCGCGGTGTTCGGCTCGACCAACGAGCTGGGTCTCGGTGTCCAGCTGATCGCGGGCAAACCGGCGACGTTCATCGCCTTCGGCCCGATCATCACCGCGTTCATCGACTTCTTCATGGTCGCCGCGGTCCTGTACTTCGTGCTGATGCTCCCGATGAAGTCGCTCAAGAACCGGTTCGGCACCTCCAAGGACGCCGAGCCCACCGAGACCGAATTGCTCATCGAGATCCGCGATCTGCTGGCCAAGCAGCACGGCCTGAGCACCGACGAGGCCGTCGCGCTGAGCAGGGCACGCGCCACCGAGTCCTCGGTCGAGGCGTAGGCGTCCGCGTTGGCGTGGAATCTTCCGGCTTGACCTCAACGACCGTTGAGGTAGGACCGTAGAGCGCAGCGGCGGCCGAGTGGCCGTCACCGACGAAGAGGAACGTCATGAGCGCCACGGTTATCCACGTCCCAAGCGTCATCGACCGGCTGCGGCTCGCGTTCGCCGGCACCTACGGCGGATTACGCGCTGCGCAACACCTGTGCCCGGTCGTCGCCGACCGCCTCGCCCAGCCGTACGGGAAGTGACCGCCGTGATCACCACCGTCGAACCGGCCACCAGTCGCACGCCGATGCGGATCGCCCTGGTCCTGGTGGTCGGCATGATCATGGCGACGCTCGATCAGACCATCGTGAATGTCGCCATCAACAAGCTGTCGATCGAATTCGACGCGAACCTGAGCACGATCCAGTGGGTCGCCACCGGCTACTCGCTGGCCCTCGGCGCTGTGGTGCCGACCTCGGCGTGGCTGGTCGGACGATTCGGCGCCAAGCGGCTGTACCTGACGGCGATCAGCTTGTTCGTGGTGGGCTCGGTGCTGGTCGGACTGTCGTGGAACATCGAGTCGCTGATCGCGTTTCGCCTGATTCAGGGCGCCAGCGGGGGGCTGTTGATGCCGGTGGCCATGACGATCCTGCTGCGCGCGGCCGGGCCCGAACGCCTCGGCCAGTTGATGAGCACGCTCGGCTTGGCCATTCTGGTCGGCCCGCTGCTGGGCCCGGTGATCGGCGGGTACCTGATCGACGAGGTGTCGTGGCGGTGGATGTTCTTCATCAATGTGCCGCTGGGCGCGCTGGTGCTGCTGCTGGCGGTGCGGGTGGTACCCGACGACGCACCGGAGCCGCCGCGCGCACTCGATGTCCGTGGACTGCTGCTGATGTCGCCTGGGCTGGCGCTGGTCATCTACGGCGTCACCGCCGCCGGCGAGAGCGCTGGATTCGCCACGCCCGCGGTGCTGGCGCCGCTGCTGGTGGGGATCGGCCTGATCGCCGCGTTCGTGCGCCGTTCACTGACCACCTCGGTGCCGCTGCTGGATCTGCGGGTGCTCGGCAACCGGACCACCGGCACCTCCGCCGTGCTGCTGGCGGTGTTCGCGAGCGGCTATTTCGGGTCGATGTTGCTGCTGCCGTTGTACTTCCAGGTGGCGCGCGGCGAGTCAGCGCTGGTGGCAGGCGCTTTGGGCATTCCGTTCGCCCTGGCATCGGGCGCGACGATGCAGGTGGCGGGCAGACTGATCGATCGGATTCCGCCCGGCAGGTACCTTCCCGTCTCGATCACGGTGGCGCTCACCGGGTTCACGCTGTTCGCGTTCCAGCTCGACGCGGATGCCCCGTACTGGGCGCTGTGCCTGACGATGGTGCTGATGGGCGCGGGCGGCGGCGGAACCTTGATGCCGGTGATGACCACGGCGACCCGGCCGCTGAGCCACGAGCAGCAGCCCGCCGGTTCGACGGTGCTGAACATGATCAGCACCACATCGATGGCGATCGGCACCGCGGTGACCTCGGTGACCCTGGGCGCGCTGCTCCCGGTGGCGGGCGGGCTCCAGGCACTGCACGCCATGACGACCGATCAACGGGCCGAACTCGCCCCGGCCCTGGCCGACGCGTTCCAGCACACCTACCTGATCGCACCCGTCATGATCGCGCTGGCACTCGTCCCCGCACTCCTGTTGCCGCGTTCCCGGAACGCCGGAGCGCTCGGGCGGGACCCTTCGGGCCCCTGAAGGGACTTACAAAAAGGCGCTCACGTGCTCGAGGTTGTCCCGGTGCCAGGAACGGTCGTGCCGTGGTGGTCGAATCGCCACCACGGCACGGTCGCGCGGTTGTTACTGGGTGGGCAGGGCGGACATGGACGTCCAGGTGGGCCAGTCCAGGGCCCAGTCGTAGACGTCGCCGTCGGACTGGGACAGCGCGATCGAGGTGCCGGTCACCTCCACCGGGTCGCCGTAGAGGGCGGTCGGGAAGTAGGCCTGGGCATCGTTGGGTGAGAGGTTGATGCAGCCGTTGGTGACGTTCGAGGAACCCTGCGCCGACAGCGATTCGGGATTGGCGTGGATGAATTCGCCGTTGTTGGAGATGCGGACGGCCCAGCGTTCGCGCACGTTGGTGTAGTACGGCGGGTTCGACATCATGAAGTCCTCGTACTTCTCGGTGACGATGTGCACGCCCGAGCGGGTCACGTTGCGTGCCTCGTTGCCCTCGCCGTAGGACACCGCGAAGTCGAAGACGGTGGCGCCGTCGCGCACGACCTGCATGCGGTGGCTCGGTGCGTTCGCGACGACGATCTGACTGCGGCCGATGGTGAAATCGGAGGTGACATCGGAGTCGCCGTAGGAGCCGCCGCCGAGGTCGACGCCGTAGAGCTTCGCGGCGACGTGCACGGTGGTGCCGGGGGTCCAGTAGTTCTTCGGACGCCAGTGCACCCGTGAGCCGTCGTCGTCGGGCAGCCAGGCCCATGACCCTTCGGTGCCCTGGTCGGTGGTGACAGTGAGCGCCTTCTCCACCGCCGCCTTGTTCGTGACCGGCCCCGCGAACTTCAGGATGATCGGCGCCGCGATCCCGACCTGCTGGCCGTCGCCGATATTGATCGTGGCCGGGATGGTCGCCTGGGGCTTGATCGTGGTGAAGGTGGCGTTGATCGGGATCGGCTTCGCGTCGGCGCCGACCGCCGTGCCCGCCCAGGTATAGGTCGCGCCGTAGCCGAGCGGTTCGGCAACCTTGTATGTCGTGCGGTCGGGGCTGAGCTGACCGATGATCTGCTTGCCGCTCGCGTTGGTGAGGGCGATCTGGTCGATCGTGCCGCGCGCGACCGTCACCGACACGGGTGCGACCGGATCGACATCGGTGGCTCCCGGGGTCGGCGCGATGGTGACCTGCGCGACCGGCGCCGCCGCCTGGGCTTTGTCGCCCGGACGGTCTTTCGCGCACCCGGTGAGCACGACCAGCACCGCCAGCAAGATCACCGCAACCACGGATCGACCGCGAGAAACGCCCGCTACACGCCCGCGCGCCGACGGACTACGCCGCACGGTTACCCGCGCGCGCAACAGTTCGGTTACCGAATGTTTGCTCACGCATCGAATGTACGCCGAGCCACCGACCTGTACCCCGTGAGCGCGGTCTCACCCAGACCACTACTGCCGGTTGAGCCATTCCTCGGTGAAGGTGGCCTCGTTGCCGAGGAGTTCGATCAGGCGCTCGGAGATGGCCGCCTCGATCTTCCCGCCGAACAGCGGGATCTTCACCTCGATGGTGCCGTTGACGGCGGTGGTGGAACCGGTGCCGCCGTCGGGCGCCATGGTCACCGTGCCGCGGACCACCGCGGGGGCGCCGTCGACGTGGGCTTCGAAGATGCCGCCGGTGCCGGTGTAGGTCTCGGTGCGCGGTATGACCAGGTCACCGGGGCGCACGGCGGTGATGGCGGGCGGAAGCTGGTCGGCGGGGATGGACTGCACCAGCTGGATTCGGATCTGGTCGCCCTCCACGGCGAAGGCGTCGAGCCGAGCTCCCGGACCGCCGACCTCGGCGATGCGGGCCTTCCAGTACTGCTCGTCGGAGTACGCGGCGCGCACCGCGTCGACGGAATGCGTATAGCCGGCAGTGAACGCCAGAGGTGTAGCCATGCTCGACACGGTACCGTCTGCGGACGTGCGTACAACACGGGTGGTGTCCTCCGATCAGCTGCGTGACCTGCTTGCCGATACCGGCGCGACGGTCCGCGATTCGGTGCGTTTGTCCGAATTGACGACGTTGCGGGTCGGCGGGCCCGCACTGGTCGCCGAATGCGCGAGCACCGAGGCCCTGGTGGCCACGGTGCGGGGCCTGGACGCGGCCGGTATCGCGGTGCTGCTGGTGGCGGGCGGGTCGAACCTGCTCATCGGCGACGCGGGCTTCGACGGCGTGGTGGTACGGGTCGCCACGACCGGCGTCGAACTGGGAACCGACGGCGTGGTGGCCGAGGCGGGCGCGAACTGGGACTCCGTTGTCGCCGCGACCGTAGCGGCCGGGTTGGGCGGGCTGGAGTGCCTGTCGGGCATTCCGGGATCGGCCGGTGCGACACCGGTGCAGAACGTCGGCGCGTACGGCGTCGAGGTGGCCTCGCTGTTGCGCCGGGTGCGCCTGCTCGGCCGGGAGACCGGGGACGTGCGCTGGGCCGAACCCGCCGAACTCGGCTTCGGGTACCGCACCAGCGTGCTCAAGCACAGCGACGACGCGGTGGTCCTCGCGGTGGACTTCGCCCTCGATCCGAGCGGGATGAGCGCGCCGTTGCGCTACGGCGAACTGGCGAAGGCGTTCGACGCGGGCGAGGGCGAGACCCGACCCGTCGAGCAGGTGCGCGCGCAGGTGCTTCGCCTGCGGGCGGGCAAGGGCATGGTCCTCGACCCGGCCGATCACGACACCTGGAGCGCCGGTTCGTTCTTCACCAACCCGGTCGTCACCGAGGAGCAGTTACCCCGGGTACTGGCCGCGATCGCCGCGCACGTCGGCGACGACGTGCGGGTACCCACCTATCCCGCGCCCGACGGCACCAAACTCTCGGCGGGCTGGCTCATCGAACGCGCCGGTTTCGCGAAGGGCTTCCCCGGTGAGACCGCCGCCGCGCGCCTGTCGACCAAGCACACACTGGCCCTGACCAACCGCGGCACCGCGACCGCGACCGACCTCGTCGCGCTGGCCCGCACCGTCCGCGCCGGCGTCGAAGAACGGTTCGGTGTGACGCTGGAACCGGAACCCGTGACGGTCGGCATCGATTTATAGGAACGAGCACAGACAACCCACCTCGTCCCTGCGCGCGCGCTCCAACCACGTAACGTGTGCTGCCATGGCACGCAGACTGGACTACTCGGCTCGCTACCCCCTGCACACCACCGAAGAGTTGTACGCAGCACTCCGGAGCAGGGACTACTGGGAAGCCCGCGTCGCCGAAATGCGCAAGTACGCCCCCAACAACGAAGTGGTGAGCCTCGACGTCACCGACGACGGCATCGACGTGGTCCTGCACCACACCCTGCCCCGCGAGATGCTGCCCGAGATCGCCCAGACCGTCATGCGCAAGGACATGGTGATCACCCGCAAGGAGAGCTGGGGCCCGTTCGACCACGACGAGACCGAGGGCAGGTTCTCCGCCTCGATTCCGGCCGGCCCCGGAAGCCTGACCGGCGACATTCGCCTGTTTCCCACCGAAACCGGCGCCACCATGCGCTTCTCCCCCACCGCCAAGGTGTTCATCCCCATGGTCGGCCCGCGCCTCGAGCAGTTGATGCTGGTGAATCTCGTCGACCTGTTCCGCGCCGAGCAGGAGGAAACCCTGCGCTACCTGGGCAACCGGACCGCCGACAAGCCGGTCTGAGAACCCCGGCGACCTCCACGCCCGTGGCCCCCAGCCGCAAGGCCCCGCCGCCCGTCGGCACCATCACCCGTGGCACCACCGGCGTCAACCGCCTGCGCCGCAGCGATCGCTGGCTCGTCCACGACGAACTCGTCAGCACGACCCTGCGCGAATCCACCACCCCCTTGGTGGTCGATCTCGGCTACGGCGCCGCACCGTGGACCACCTTCGAACTGGCGGCCCGCCTGCGCACCGTCCGCCCCGACCTCGAGGTGGTCGGTCTGGAGATCGACCCGGCCCGCGTCGTCGAACCCCGCGACGGTGTCCGCTTCGCCCGTGGCGGCTTCGAATTGGCGGGCCTGCGCCCGACCCTGGTCCGCGCGTTCAATGTCCTGCGCCAATACCCCGAGGACGCCGTCCCCGACGCGTGGTCGCGCATCCAGTCCAACCTTGCCCCCGACGGCCTGCTCGTCGACGGCACCTGCGACGAACTCGGCCGCCGCTGCGCCTGGGTCCTGCTCGACCGCCACCGCCCCCTCTCCCTGACGCTGGCCTGGGATCCGTTCACGGTGGACCGCCCCTCCGACATCGCCGAGCGGCTGCCGAAGGCGTTGATCCACCGCAATATTCCCGGCGAACGGGTCCACTCGCTGCTCACCGCCGCCGACCAGGCGTGGGAACGCTCGGCGGCCATGGCGCCGTACGGCCCCCGCGTTCGGTGGCGCGAGGCCGCGCGGATGGTGCGCGCCAACGGTTTTCCGCTGCGGATCTACCGCAGGCGAATGCGCGACTGTGTGCTGTCGGTGCCGTGGGAGGTCGTCGCCCCGTCAGACCCGGCTCAACGCTCGCCGCACCCGCGCTGACGCCCGCGGCGCCAATTGCTGCCCACCCCATCGGATCTCGTCGGTATCGCACCGGTGAATCGCCACCGCGTCGGCCACCACCTCGTCCAACGCCGACTGCGAGATCTCGGTCTCGGCCAGATCCAGGACGGTACGCACCGGCGTCGTCACCAGAAACGGCCCGGCCGACTCGACGTCGGCCGCACAGAGCTTGCGCCGGATCAGCACCAACCGCGGGGTCACGGGCGGGCGACCCGCCGATACCGACAGGTGCAGAAACCGTGGCTGTAACCTGCCGATCCCGTGCAGTTCCGCCGCACTCTGAAACGACACCGCTGCCGCGCCGTCGAACCACGCCGCCCACATCGCGTACTCGTCGAGCGGCCCCTCCCGCCACTGGCCCAGCCGCATCATCCCGACCCCGGCCCTGGTGACCGAACCGTCCCCCAGAGCCGCTCTGACCTGCGATTCGCAGCCGGTGCGCAACACCTGACGCGTGGTGAAGAAGCCCGCGTGCCGCCCGGCGAGCCGCCGCAGCACCCGCCACCGATGATCCGCTGTCCCCGCCACCCGGCGCGCGCCCTCGCCAGTCATGAGACCCAGATTACGCCCGGTTGCGTGCGCCAGGTCACATTTTACTGTGAAGGCTTTCACTACGTCCTCAGAGCAGACACAGAAAGATCGGGAAGAATCTGTTGCCATGACCACACAAAAGCCCTCTCGCCCCAGGATCGGTCGGCGCTCACTGGTGATCGCGTTGGCCGTGGTCGTCGCGCTGCTCGTGGCGGCCATCGGCGCAACCGAAGCCTATGCCAGGAACAAGATCTCGAGCTGCATCAGCGGCGCGTTCGAGCAGCAGATGGGCTCGAGCATCGACGTGGGTTTCGGCCCACGCCCGGTCCTGCTGTCGTATGTGGACGGCAAGGTCGGCACGCTCACTGTCGACAGTGAGGACAACAAGTTCGGCCCCGCTGTCGGGATGGTGGTGCACGCGAAATTCAACGACATCGAACTCGTCGACCGCGGCCGAGGCGGCGGCACCATCGAGAGCTCGACCGCCGACGTGACCTGGAACAACGAGGGCATCCAGGAGACCCTCGGCTCCATGGTCAGCGGCGTGCACTCCTCGGCGAGCACCGGGGTGCTGACCCTCGACGTACTCGGCGGCCTCGCGCAACTCGAGGTGCAGCCGATGATTCGCGACGGCAACATCACGGTGGAGACGAAGTCGGCGCAGATTCTGGGTATCGGCCTGCCCACCGACCTCGTGCAGGACATCGTCGATACCTTCACCAAGAGCTTGCAGAGCTATCCGCTCGGCCTGCACGCGCAGGAGGTCAAGGTCACCGATGACGGTGTGACCGTGCACCTTTCCGGCGGCAAGACCGCACTCGAGAGCGCCCCGGCCGGTCAGCAGTCCGAGTTCAACTGCTGATCGGACGGTGGTTTCCCCGGCTAGTCGGGAAACCCGTCGAGGACCGCGGCCGATTTCGACAACCCGAGCCGGGTCGCGCCGGCCGCGATCATCGCGGCGGCGTCCTCGGCGGTGCGGATTCCGCCACTGGCCTTCACGCCGAGTCGGCCACCGACGGTCTCGGCCATCAACCGCACCGCGTGCGCACTCGCACCGCCCGCGGGATGAAAACCGGTGGAGGTCTTCACGAAATCGGCGCCGGCCTGCTCGGCCGCCCGGCACGCGCCCACGATCGCCGCGTCGGTGAGTGCGGCCGATTCGACGATCACCTTGAGTACGGCCCGATCCCGGGTCGCCTCGCGCACGGTGATGATGTCGGCGAGCACAGCGTTGAAATCACCGGCCAGCGCGGCGCCGACGTCGATCACCATGTCCACCTCGGCGGCGCCCTGATCCACGGCCAGCCGCGCCTCCGCGCCCTTCACCAGCGAATGATGTTTGCCGGAAGGGAAACCGGCGACCGTGGCCACCACCAGCCCCGGCGCCCGCACCGGCAGCATCGAGGGCGAGAGGCAGATCGCGTACACCCCCAGCTTGCGCGCCTCGACGATCAGCGCGTCGACGTCGGCCGGGGACGCTTGCGGGGCGAGCAGGGTGTGGTCGATCATGTCGGCCACGGCGGCCCGGGTCAGCGGCGCGGGAGTCATTTTCCGAGCATCGCACACCCACGCCGGAGTCCGGCACATCGGGCACGGCACATCATTGCGCTCGCGTACCCGAATCCTGGAGACTTAACCCTGTGCTGATCCGTCGCGAAACCTCAGCGGACGCCCCGGCGATCGCCGCGATCCACCGCGCCGCCTTCGCCCCGCAGTACGCGGGTGATCCGGCCGTCACCGAACCACCCGAATCCGCCCTGGTCGAGACGCTGCGCACCGACGAGTCGTGGATGCCGACCCTGTCGTTGGTCGCCCTCGAATACGACACCGTCGTGGGCCACATCTGTCTCACCAGAGCCGGTATCGGCCCGTTCCCGGTGCTCGCGCTCGGTCCGCTCGGCATCGATCCGCAGCGGCAGAAGTCCGGTTTCGGCTCGGCACTGGTCCACGCCGCGCTCGGCGCCGCCGACGCACTCGACGAATCGGTCGTCGGCCTGGTCGGCGATCCCGACTACTACTGCCGCTTCGGCTTCGTCCCCGGCGCGCGCCTCGGCATCGTGCCCGACGAGGCAGAGTGGGCGCCGTACTTCCAGGTCCGCCCGCTCACGGCCTACGATTCCGCCGTCACCGGCGAATTCCGTTATCCCGCACCGTTCTACGACCTGTAGGTCACTCGAACACGACCGTGCGCCGACCGTGCACGAGCACCCGACCCTCCAGGTGCCAGCGCAGCCCGCGCGCGAGCACCACCCGCTCGATGTCGCGCCCTTGCCTGACCATGTCGCGCGCATCGTCGGCGTGGTCGACCCGGATCACGTCCTGCTCGATGATGGGCCCCGCGTCCAGCTCGGCGGTGACGTAGTGGCAGGTCGCCCCGATGAGCTTCACCCCCCGCGCGTACGCCTGGTGATAGGGCCGTGCGCCGACGAACGAGGGCAGGAAGCTGTGGTGGATATTGAGCGCGCGCCCGGCCCAGTGCTCGCACAGCCGCGCGGGGAGCACCTGCATGAACCGGGCGAGCACCACGGCGTGCGGATCGTGGGAGTCGACGAGTTCGCGCACCTGATCGAAGGCAGGACCCCGCTCGGCCGGGTCCTTCGGGAACGGCACGTGGTGGAACTTCACCCCGTGCGCCTCGGTCATGCCCGCCAGGTCGGGATGGTTGCCGATCACGGCCTCGATGGTCGCGGGCAACTCACCGGCCTGCGCGCGGCCGAGCAGGTCGTGCAGGCAGTGCCCGTCCTTGCTCACCAGTAGCACCGCGCGCCGCGGCGCACCGGAATCGTGCAGCTGCCACTCGGTCCCGGGACCGAACTCGGCGGCCACCTCGGCGAAGCGCGTGCGCAGCTCGTCGATCGAGAACGGCACCGTCGCGGCCTGCACGGCCTGACGGGTGAAGAACCAGCCGATGTCACCGTCGGAGTGGTACCCGGCCTCGGAGATCGAGCCGCCGAATTCGGCGATGAACGAGGAGATCCGGGCGATGACGCCCGGCCGGTCCGGGCACCCGAGGGTCAGCACGAACCGACGGTCGTCCGAGGTCACAGCGGTAGAACTCATCCGCCGATTCTCGCAGGCGGTCAGGCCAGGGCGCGCACGGGCTCACGGACCGAGGCGAGTACCTCGGCCACTTCGGCGTTGAAGAGGTCGAAGCGCTCGACATTGCCGAGATGTCCGGTCGGCAGCACCTTGAACCCGGCGAGCGTGCCCGCGTCCTGGAGCAGCGCGGCCAGGCGCTCGGCGTGGATCGCGGGGGTCATGTCGTCGCGGTCGCCCGCGAGCACGGTGGTCGGGACCGAGAAGTTCTTCGCGTCATCGCCAAGATGCAGCTGGGTGAGCAGGAACCCGTAGCGCGAGCGCGTCATCATCGGACAGCCGCGGACCACCGACAGGGCGTAGTCCAGCTTCTCGCGTGAGGTATCGAGGGTCATCACCTGGCGGGCGAAGATCCAGCGCACCGGTTTGATCGGCGGGAACACCACGGGGGTGCCGAGGATGAGCCTGCCGAGCCAGTCCGGCGTCGGCATCGAACGGCCGCCGAGAATGCGCAGCGGGATGTTCAGACCGGGAACCATGGTCGACACCTCGACCAGCGAGTGCGCGCCGGTATTGGTGAGGATCACCGCGTCGGCCTGTTCGGCGACCCGCTCGGGGTAGCGGCCCGCCCAGGCGATGAGCGTCATTCCGCCCATGCTGTGCCCGGCCAGTACCGCGCGCTGCCCGGGCAGCAGCACCGCGTCGAGCACGTCGCACAGGTCGTCGGCGAGCAGGTTCGTGCTCGGGCGGGCGTAGCCGTTGGTGCTCTCGCCGTGGCCGCGCTGGTCGTAGGCGACCACGCGGTACTCGCCGGCGAAGGCGTTGATCTGGGCGTTCCAGTATTCGAGCGAACACGTCCAGCCGTGGGCGAACACGATGACGGGCGCGTCGACCGGACCGTAGGCGTGCACCCGCAGGCGGGCGCCGTCGGCGGTGACGACCGGGATCACCTCGTGCGGCATCCGCGGCGGATCGAAGGCCGCGATCCCGTGCGTCCGGGTCCGCAGGTCCGCCCGGTGGGCGGCGAGGGTGGTCTGGACCGTGGTGGATACCCGGTCGGCCAGGTTCACCAGAGCCGTCGGCAACTTTGCGCGCATCGGCACACTCCTTTGTGTTACTGATAGATACAGTAACACCGCGTACCACTCACCCGCGAGCCCTTCCGGGCAGCATTCACCAGCGCGGGCCGCGCTGCACCTCGTCGACCTTCGGGCGCACATCGGCCAGGTACACCCCGGTCGCGATGATCGCGATGAACGACAGCATCCCCAACCCACCGATGCCGATCAGCAGAAACACCAGCGCACCGCCGAGAATCGCCAACCAGATGGGCTTGGTCATCTTGTCGACGGCGGTGAAGGCATCCGACCGCTGCCGCACCGCGTGAATGAGCGCGAACACCGTCGCGCCGAAGGCGCCGATCCACAGGATCAGCAGAATCAGCGAGGTCATCCCATTCACCATGTTCACAACCCCCATCATACGAACAGCGGCCCCGCACACACCTGGTGTGCGGGGCCGCTGTCAGCGGTGCTGCGCGAAGGCTAGACAGTCTTCGGCGCGGCGGCCTTCTTGGCCGGAGCCTTCTTGGCCGGAGCCTTCTTGGCGGCGGGAGCCGCGGGAGCCTTGGCCGGAGCCGGCTCGGTGGTGACCGCGACAACCTCGGCCTCGACCACGGCGTCGACCTCTTCGGCCACGACCTCGGCAACAGCCTGAGCCTCGGCCTTGGTGCGGCCGAGCAGGTCGTTGACCTTGGTCAGGGCGTCCTCGGCACGCGCGGAGGCGTCCTTGTAGAGGGTCTCGACGCGACCGATCTGCTCGTCGACGGCCTGGTTGGCACGCAGCCGGTCGACGGTCTCCTCGCCGCGAACCGCGAGATCGGCGTAGATGTCGAGCGCCTGGCGGTAGTACTGCTCGGCCAGCTTGCGCAGCTCTTCGGGGGTGAACTTCTCGCGCAGCTCGGCGAGGTCCTCCGGCAGCTCCGACGGCAGGCCGGAGATGCGGTCACGCAGGGTGTCGAACTGGGCCTGCACATCGGCGGGCACGTTCGCGATGCGCTCGCGGGCCTCTTCGACACGGGCCTTGGCATCGGTGCCGACAACGCGGCCACGGACGTCGGCGACAACGTCGTTCACGGCGGCGTAGATGGCGTCACCGGCGCCGACGGTGGCGAACAGCGGCTTGGTCACAGTGGCGGTCTTCTCGGTCATCAGTCTTCATTCTCCTGGTGTGGCGGAGTGTCAGTTGTCGTGAACGAAACGCCAGTGTCTCGTCCGTTCCCCCCTGAGCCGGCTTCTTCCCCGTTTTCCCGGCGAAACGACTCATAGATTTCCAGCAACACCTGTTTCTGCCGCTCGGACACCGAGGTGTCGGCCAGCAGGGCGTCACGGACCGGGCTGTGCGGGCGCTGTTCGAGAAATCCGGCCCGCACATACAACACCTCCGAGGAAACCCGCAGTGCCTTGGCGATCTGCGCGAGTACTTCGGCGGAGGGATTACGCAATCCACGTTCGATTTGACTCAGGTACGGATTACTTACCCCCGCCAGAGCGGCGAGCTGACGCAGAGACACCTGCGCGCCTTCGCGCTGGGCCCTGATGAAACCTCCGATGTCTTGAGCCGCGTGCGCTACACGACTCTCGGGTTGGTCTGTCATCGCTCACCTTCTGGCGTTGTAAGGCCAATACTAGAACAGGGTGCTAGCTATTGCAAGCACTACAGTTAGCACTCGGTCGGACAATCATGATTCAGCCCGGCTACCGGGCACTCGCCCCAGGTCGACAGACCGCACTCGACCCGTCGACGGGCAGCTCAGTGGAACAGCAGCTGCGAGATCGTGTAGATGGCCAGGCCTGCGAGCGAGCCGACGACCGTGCCGTTGATCCGGATGAATTGCAGATCCCGGCCCACCTGCAATTCGATCTTCTTGCTCGCCTCGTCGGCATCCCAGCGCGCCACCGTTTCGGTCACCAATGTGGTGATCTCCGCGGAGTAGTTGCCGACCAGATAGCGCGCCCCGCGATCTATCCACCCGTCCACTTTGCCACGCATCTCCGGGTCGTCACGCAGGCGCTCGCCGAGCTGCTGCACATTTTCCGACACCTTGCGCCGAAGCGTGGAATTCGGGTCGTCGGCCGACTCCAAGATCAACCGTTTCGCCGCCCGCCAGGTGGCCTCGGCCATTCCGGTGATCTGCTCGCGGCCCATGATCTCGGCCTTGACCTTCTCTGCCTTCGCGATCATCGCGTCGTCGTGTTGCAGGTCCTCGGCGAAATCCTGGAGAAAGCGATCGGCGGCACGGCGCAATTCATGATCGGGATCGGAGCGCACTTTCCAGGTGAACTCGACGAGTTCTCGATAGATGCGCTCGGACAGCAATGTATTGACGAATTTCGGCGCCCACTGCGGCGCGTCCCGCAGCACGATCCGGTCGATCGTGTCCTGCGAGCCCAGCGCCCACTGATGCGCGCGCTCGGCCAGCAGATCGATCAGCGGCCGCTGCCGGTTGTCGGCGATCATCTCCGAGAGCACCCGGCCCAGCGGCGGCCCCCAGAGCGGTTCGGCGATCCGCTTGACGATGGTGTTGTCGATGATCTGCTCGACGTCCTCGTCGCGCAGGGTGTTGACCACCGCGGTCAGGATCGTCGCGCTCTCCTTCGCCACCCGGGCCGCGTGGGCCGGATCGGCCATCCACCGGCCGACGCGCAGCGAGATCTGCGCGGCGTCCAGCCGGGCCGAGACCACATCGGGGGCGAGGAAGTTGGTGCCGACGAAGGCGCCGAGGCTCTCGCCGAGCTGGTCCTTCTTCTTGCGGATGATCGCGGTGTGCGGGATCGGCAGACCCAGCGGGTGCTTGAAGAGCGCGGTGACCGCGAACCAGTCGGCCAGTGCGCCGACCATGCCCGCCTCCGAGGCCGCGCGGACATAGCCCACCCATTCCCCGCCGCCGCCCCGCGATTCGAGCCAGCGGCACAGCAGGTAGATCACACTGGCCACCACCAGGAAGCTGGTCGCCAACGCCTTCATCTTGAACAGGTCACGTTTCTTGCCCGCCTCGTCGGTCATCATCGCGAAGCCGGCGGGCTCGGTGCGCGGCGTGAGAACCGCCGTGTTGCCGGGAGATTTCTCCATAGCCCCCATTCTGCTGTGCGCGCGGCGAGTACGCCGCCGCCAACCCCCTGTGGCGTTGGGCGAGGACCCGGCGAACCGCGCGGTTTGTCGTACGCGCGCGTAAGCATCGAGCTGTGGTAAATGCCGCAACGTGGACCAAAGGAGCGCCACCCCACACCCACGCGCCTAAGCTGTTGACTAAAGACGCCAACATCGATCACAAGGGGGCTGTTCTGTCCACCGAAGACCTTGTCGAGATCGGCGAGCAGTCGAGCCGAGCAGCAGTGCGCGGCGGCGGCCAGGCCGACGGCCGGAAACGTCGGTGGCGACAGCACAAGATCGACCGCCGCGAGGAGCTGGTCGACGGCACGCTCAACGCCATCCGCACGCGGGGCAGCCAGGCGGGCATGGACGAGATCGCCACCGAGATCGGCGTGTCCAAGACCGTCCTCTACCGCTACTTCGCGGACAAGAACGACCTGGTCCACGCCACCATGCAGCGGTTCATCGAGACCACGCTGCTGCCCCGGGTGTACGGCGCGATCAGCCTCGATGCCGACGAATACCAGCTCGTGCGCGCCGCGATGACCGAATACGTCGGCACCGTCGACGACGACCCCGAGGTCTACCGGTTCATCATGAGCAATTCCGCGGGCGACAAATCCTCGCTCGCGGAGTTCGAGCGGCTGTTCGCCGAAGTGGTCACCACGGTGCTGGTCGAACGAGCCGGTGACAAGGGCGTGCGCACCGACGGCGCGCTGTTGTGGTCCTACGTGCTGGTCGGCGGCATCCAGCTGGCCACCCACTGGTGGACGACGACCGACAAGGCCATGCCCCGCCAGGACGTCATCGACTATCTGACGATGATGGCGTGGAGCGCGCTCGAGGGCATCGTCCGCGCAGGCGGCTCTCCGGCGTATTTCACCGCTCAGCCGCACCTCTTCCCCGAGGTTCCCCCGCAGCTGCCCTGACCAGCAGCTTCGTGCGCCGGCGGAGGCCGCGGTCTCGACAACGCCGCACGGTTGGCTACGCTGAACCCGGGCGGGACGCTGTGGCTTGCGTCACCGCCGAGCGCGTCGGCACCAACGGAGGTATCTCGATGGCGAAGAACGTGCCGACTTCCCGGCTTGCCCGCGGGACGAAGCTGGGGGCGGTCGCGGCGGGGTCGGTCATCCGCTCGAAGAAGACCAGGCTCTCGATGCGCGGGCGCTCGGAAGCCGTGCGGGCACGGATGGCCGAGGAGTCGATGATCCGCACCACCGAACAGGTGGTCATGGTGCTCGGCACCATGAAGGGCGTGGCCATGAAGCTGGGCCAGATGATGTCGGTGCTCGATCTGGATCTGGTGCCGGAGGACCATCGCGAGCGGTTCCAGCAGCGCCTGGCCGTGCTGCGCAATGCGGCCCCGACGGTGCCCTTCGAGTCCATGCGCGCGGTGGTCGAGCAGGATTTCGGCGCCCCGCTGACCGAGATCTTCGCCGAATTCGATCCGGAACCGATCGCCGCCGCCTCGATCGGCCAGGTCTATCGGGCCACGCTGCACGACGGTCGGGCCGTGGCGGTGAAGGTCCAATATCCGGGGGTCGACGCCGCCGTGCGCGCGGACCTGAAAAACCTCACCATGTTCCGCCGGGTGCTGGCCTCGGCGATGCCGTGGATCACCCCCGCGGTGCTCGACGAGCTGAAACTGAACATGGAGAGCGAGCTCGACTACCGGGCCGAAGCCGCCACACAGGCCGAGATCGCGCACCTGTACCGCGAACATCCGTTCATCGTGGTGCCCTCCTCGGTGCCGGAGCTGTCGACCACCCGCGTGCTGGTGAGCGAGTTCGTCGACGGCGACGGTTTCGACGAGATCCGGAAGATGCCCGCCGCCGTGCGTGATCGGGTCGGCGAGATCATCTACCGCTTCTACGTCGGCTCGCTGTTCAACTTCAACGAGTTCTGCGGCGACCCACATCCGGGCAATGTGCTGCTCGCCCGTGACGGCCGGGTCGCCTTCCTCGATTTCGGGCTGTTCAACCGGATGGACGCCAAGCTGGTCGGCTTCGAGATCCAGTGCCTGCGCGCGGCCGCCGAGGATCGCGCGCAAGACCTGCGGCAGTTGATGATCGATCGTGGCGTGATCGATTCACCCGAGGAGATCGGCGCCGAGGAGTGTCTCGAATACGTACTCTCCGCCTCTGAGTGGTGCCTGGTCGACGAGGAACTCACCATCACCCCGGAACTGGCCAGCGGCGCGTTCCTGCTCGCCGTCGACCCGAGGGCCAGCGAATTCACCGGCATGAAGCAGCAGAATCTGCCGCCCGAACATCTGTTCTCGCGCCGCGCCGACTTCCTCACCTTCGGCATGCTCGGCCAGCTCGACAGCACCAACAACTGGCATCTGATCGCCAGGGAATGGCTCTACGGCGATGCGCCGATCACCGAACTCGGTCTGGCTCACCGTGATTGGCTCGCCACCCACCCACCGAAACCGGTGAAGAAGACTCGTGCTCGCAAGGCGAGCGCACCAGCCACCAAGCCCTGAACCACCTTTCGAAAGGCGCGTTATGCCGCAGCCCCGCGAATTCGACCTGATCCTCTTCGGCGCGACAGGTTTCGTCGGCAAACTCACCGCCGAATACCTGCTCACCGCGGCCCCGGCCGACGCCAAGATCGCCCTGGCGGGCCGCTCGGCGAGCAAGCTGGCCGCCACCCGTGCCGAACTCGGGCCCGCCGCCGCGTCCTGGGAACTCGTCGTCGCCGATTCCAGCGATCCCGCGGCGCTGGCCGCGATGGCCGAGCGCACCAAGGTCGTGGTCACCACCGTCGGCCCGTATCTGCGCTACGGCCTGCCACTGCTCGGCGCGTGCGCCGCGGCGGGCACCCACTACGCCGACCTCACGGGCGAGCCGCTGTTCATCCACGACGCCATCGAGAACTACGAGCAGACCGCGATCGACTCGGGCGCCAAGATCGTGAATTCCTGTGGCTACGACTCGATTCCGTCGGATCTGAGCGTGTACGAGATCTACCGCGCCACGATCGCCGACGACACCGGCGAGCTGGAGGACACCACCCTCGTCGCCTACCTCAAGGGCGGCATGAGCGGCGGCACCATCGACTCCGGCCGCGCCATGATGGAGGACATCGCGGCCGACTCCACCCGCGGCAAGATCCTGGCCCACCCGTATTCGCTGAGCCCGGACCGCAGTATGGAACCCGACGTCGGCCGCCAGTCCGATCAGACGTTGGCCCGCGCCGACACCATCGACGCCGGCCTGGACGGCTGGGTCACCACGTTCGTGATGGCCTCGCACAACACCAAGGTCGTGCGCCGCACCAACGGCCTGCTCGGCTGGACCTACGGCAAGCAGTTCCGCTACCGCGAGGTGATGAACGCGGGCACCTCGACCGCCGCGCCGCTGGTCGCCGCGGGCATCGCGGGCGGCCTCGTGGCGGGCATGGCCTCGGGCGCTGTCCTGTCGAGGGTTTCGTTCGGCCGCAAGCTGCTGGACCGCATCCTGCCCAAGCCCGGCACCGGCCCCGACGAGAAGGCCCGCCGCAGTGGGTGGTTCACCATGAAGACCTTCGCGCGCACCAGCTCCGGCGCCAAGTACCAGGCCACCTTCTCCGGCACCGGCGATCCCGGCTACCAGGCCACCGCGGTGCTGCTCGGCCAGAGCGGTCTGAGCCTGGCCTTCGACACCCTGCCCGAACGCGCGGGCGTGCTCACCCCCGCGTCCGCGATGGGCGAGGCGCTCACCGCGCGGCTGCGCGAGGCAGGCATGACCATCGAGGTCGCGCGCAAGTGAATCTCGCCCGCAAGACGATGAACGCCCCGGCGCTGGCGGCGGTGTACGAGCGAGCGTGGCGACCCACGCTGTTCTACCTCGCCAGCGGCCGGACCACCGGTACCGACCGCCACGACGCGGTCAGTGCCCTGCGCCTGAGCGGCCCTATGAAGGTGCTCGATGTGGCCTGCGGCCCGGGCAATTTCACCCGTTACCTCAGCGGGTACCTGACCAAGGGCGGCTTCGTCACCGGCGTGGACTATTCGGCGCCGATGCTGGCCAAGGCCGCCGCCGACAACGCGAGCCCCCGGGTCGGCTACGCCCGCGGCGACGCCAGAACTCTGCCCTTCGCCGACGGGACCTTCGACGCCGTCTGCTGTTTCGGCGCCCTCTATCTGATCCCCGATCCGCTGGTCGCCACCCGCGAGATGATCCGTGTCCTCGCCCCCGGTGGCCGCATCGCGATCAGTACCAGCTACGTCGAGGACAACCTCTTCGGCTCGGCGAGCAGCCTGGCCGCGAGCCTGAGCGGCCTGCGCCTGTTCGACCGTGACATCTTCCCGAAGCTGTTCGACCGAGCGGGCCTCACCGAAATAGACCAGCGCGTCCACCGTTTCATGCAGTACGTGGACGCCACCAAGCCGCGGTCAGACCAGGCTTAGCCAGTAGTCCTGGAACTTCAGGAACACCAGCAGCAGCACCACCGCGTAGAACACCACGACCAGGGTCCAACGCCATTCGGCGAGGATCCCCATCGCCCCCCGCGACCGACCCCACACCTCCTGTGTGGTCACCGCGAACAGCACCGGCACCGCCACCCACACCACCATGCAGTACGGGCACAGCGCGTTGATCCGGTACAGGCTCTGGAAGATCAGCCAGCACAGCCCGGCGATGCCGAGCACGGTGCCGATCCACAGCCCACCCCAGATCCAGCGCGGGAAACCGATGCCGACCACCGACAGCACGGCCAGCGTCACCACCACCGAGAACCCGACGACGCCGATCAGCGGGTTGGGGAATCCGAAGACCGCGGCCTGGTCGGTCTTCATGATCGACCCGCACGAGAGCACCGAGTTGATGCTGCACGAGGTCACGTAGTTCGGATCGACGAACAGCTTGAACCGTTCGACGGTGAGCGTGAACGACGCCAGCCAGCCCGCCAGCCCGGCGATCAGCAGCAGCCAGGCCGAGCGGGCGGGGGCGGTGATCACTTCGCCGCGTCAGCGATCACGGCGGCCAGGCCGTTCTCGGTGAAGATCGCGTCGGTCTGGTTCAGCTGGCCGTTGATGTACACCGACGGCGTCGACTTCACGCCGCTTTGCAGCGTGGTCTGGGTGATCTGCTGGATGTAGTCGTTGTACGGCTTGTCGTTGATGCAGGTCGCCACGGCGGGATCGGTGTATCCGGCGCCGACGGCGATCGCGATGAGTTCGTCGTTGCTCAGGCCCGCGCCGCCCTCGGCGGGCTGCTTCTCGAACATGGTCTGCAACCAGGACTGGTACTTGGTGGTGTCGGACTTCGCCACGCAGAACGACGCGTTGGCCGCGCGCGAGGAGTACTGGTTCGTCGAGGCCTTGTCGAGGAACGAGATGATCTGGTATTCGACGGAGGCGGTGCCGTCGGCGGCGGCCTTGGCCAGCGTCTCCCCGTTGGCGGCCTCGAACTGCTTGCAGGCCGGGCACTGCAGGTCGGCGACCACGCGCACCTTGACCTTGGCATCGGGGTTGCCGATCACGACCGTGCCGGTGTCGGTGACGGCCCCGCCCGTCGCGGGCAGCTGCGCGGCCGAGGTGGTCGACGATTCCTTGTCGGAGTCGGACTTGTTCACCGCGATGCCGATGCCGATGGCCGCGACCAGCGCGACCAGGACCGCGGCGACGCCGACCTGGATCGCGATCCTGCGCTTCTTGTCGGCCGCCTCGGCCGCCGCCAGCGGATTCCTGCCCGAGGGGCTCTTGCCCGTGCTCACCGTCGTCACACGCCTTTCGCTTGTTGGCTCCCCACCGGGAACATCATGCGGGCCGAACCTGAGAGTTTCCGCAATGCGCGTCGCTCAGGACTCGTCGAGTCTGCGCAGCTGCTCGGCGATGTCGAAGTCGGCCGGTGGCCAATCCAGTTCCAGCCGGGCCAGCGCCGCGATCAGCAACTCGGTGACCGCGAGGCGCGCGTACCACTTGTGATCGGCGGGCAGCACATACCAGGGCGCGTACTCGGTGTTGGTGCGGTCGAGAACAGCCTGGTACGCCTTCTGGTATTCGGGCCAGTAGGCGCGTTCGGTGATGTCGGACGGGTTGAACTTCCAGTATTTGTCCGGGCGCTCGAGCCGTTCGCGCAGTCGCCGCTTCTGCTCGTCGAGGGAGACGAACATGGCCACCTTCACGATGATGGTGCCCGCGTCGGAGATCTCCTTCTCGAACGCGTTGATCTGGTCGTAGCGCTGCTCCCACTCGGCCTGCGCCACGAGCTCGTGCACCCGGACCACCAGCACGTCCTCGTATTGGGAGCGGTCGAAGACGCCGATCTGACCGTGGGCGGGCAGTTTGTTGCGGATGCGCCACAGGAAGTCGTGCTGCTTCTCCGCCTCGGTCGGCACGCCGAACGACGCGTGATCGACGCCCTGCGGGTCGACCGAACCGATGACGTGGCGCACGATACCGCCCTTGCCCGCGGTGTCCATGCCCTGCAGGATCAGCAGCACGCTGCGCTTTCCCCCGGTGCGACCGTGCGCGAACAGCTTCTCCTGCAGCACCGAGAGCACCCTCGCCCGCTCGGCGAGCAGTTCCTTACCGAGGCGCTTGTCGCCGCTGAAGCCCGGCGTGCTTGCGGTGTCGAGATCAGCGACCCGCGCTCCGTCTGCGCGCAGCGCGATATCGGCCTGTTCGGTCCACTGTTTCGCCATTTCCCATGCCTACCACTAGTGGGTGGTTTTGCCGAGCATCCGGCGTGCTGAATTCAGTGGCTCATGGCGGCGACGACGAACATCGCCGCTACGCCGAGCAGGGTGCACAGCAGGGTCATCCGCGAGGGATGGCCCGCGTGGGCCTCGGGCAGGATGTCGGCGGTGGCGAGGTAGAGCAGGAACCCGGCGAAATAGCCCATGTAGAGTCCGATCCAGTTCTCGGGGACATGGATCAGGGTGCCGAGGACGGCGCCGACCACGGGCGCGATGGCGTCGAGACCCAGCAGGGTGAGCGCGCGTTTGCGGGCGCTGCCGTAGACGGTGGGAATGGTGAAAGTGTTGAAACCGTCGGCGAAGTCGTGGCAGATCACGGCGATCGCCACCGACATGCCGACCGCCGCGCCCGCCTGATAGCCGAGGCCGATACCGAAACCGTCGAGGGTGCTGTGGAAGATCAGACCGCCCGCCGCGAGCAGGCCCACGGACTCCAAACCGTGCTTGTGCGTACCGAATTCCTGCTCGTGGCCGCGATGGACGGCGACCGCGCGCTCGATCACGTGCAGGCTGAGGAAACCGAGTACCGCGGCGATCAATACATACGGGATGCCGCGGAACATGCCGTCGGACTGCTCGAGCGCCTCGGGGATCAGATCGAACGCGACCACCCCGAACATCACACCGGCGGCCAACCCGAGAACCAGGTGCTTGCGATCACCGATCCGCATGGCGACGAAACCGCCGAACAGCGTCGACAACATCGACACCAGGGACAACAGGATCGCCATGAGCTGCCTATTCGTCGGTGGATGCGGCTTCGGACTCGGCCTGCCTGCGCTTCTTCTTCCCCGGTGCCGCGTCGGCCTCTTCGGTGACTTCATAGCGCCGCACATACGCGCCCGCGAACCCCTGCAGCGTGGCAGTGACGGGGATCGCGAGCAGGGCACCGGTCGGCCCGAGTAGCGCGGCGCCCGCGATCACCGCCCCGAAGGCCACCGCCGGATGCATGTCCAGGGTGGTCGCGGTGATGCGCGGCTGCAGCACATAGTTCTCGAACTGCTGATAGGCGATGATGAACAACAGGATCCACAGCGCCGTGATCGGATCGTGCACCAGCGCGACGATCACCGGAAGCGCGCCGGCCAGATAGGTGCCGACAGTGGGGATGAACTGGGACACGACGCCGACCCACAGGGCAAGGGCGAACGCCGAGGGCACATCCAGCACCCGCAACGCCACGTAGTGCGCGATCGCCGAGCACAGCGCGAGCAGAGCGCGCGAATAGATGTAGCCGCCGGTCTTCTCGACCGCGATGTCCCAGGCCCGCAACACGTGCTTCTGCTGTCTCGGCGGCAGCAACGAACACACCCAGGTGCGAAAGCGCGGTCCGTCGGCCGCGAAATAGAACGTGAACAGCAGTACCCCGAGCAGCTGGAACAACGCGCCGACCGCGACAGTGCCGATGCCCCAGACGTTTCCGGCCAGACCCACCAGATACTTCTCGATCGTGGAACTCCACTCCGAGGCGTATCTGGTCAGGTCGTCGCCCGAAAGATTCTGATGGAAGGTCGAATTGACCCAGTCGACCAGATCCTGGGCATAGTCGGGAGCATTCGTCACCAGCATGGTCACCTGGTCGACCAGCAGCGCGCCCAGCGTCCAGACGAACGCGACGATCACCACCAGCACCACCAGGAACACCGCGCCGGTGCCCGCCCCACGCCGAACACCGCGCGCGGCAAGCCAATTCACCGCCGGTTCGATCGCGAAGGCCAGGAAGATCGATACCAGCAGCACCGTCAGCAGGCCCTGCAACTTGGCGAGCACCCAGAACGCCGAGATCAGACCCGCCACCGCGAGCACGATGTACAGCAGCGCCCGCGGCAGCCAGCGTGGTGGTGTCCGCACCGACCAGAAGGCGGGCAGCGCCCTCATGCCGACGGACTGTGCGGCGGGTTCAGCGGATTCGTCCTCGGCAACCACGGATGTCACGGTACCCAGGCCGCGCGCGCACAGCCCGTCGGCGCGCTCGCCTACAGGGTGGCGGCGTCGATCACGAAGCGGTACTGGACATCGCTGGCGACCACGCGGTCGTACGCGGAGTCGATCTCATCGGCGGAGATCAGTTCGATCTCCGCGCCGATCCCGTGCGAGGCACAGAAGTTCAGCATCTCCTGGGTCTGCGCGAGGCCACCGATCATCGAGCCCGCCAGCGACCGGCGGAAACCGGCGAGGTGGCGCCCGGTGACGCTCATCGGATGCTCCGGCAGACCGAGAATGACGAGCGTGCCGTCGAGGGCGAGCAGGCGCAGGTAGTTGTCGATGGGCAGGTCGGCCGACACCGTGTTGATGATCAGGTCGAACTGGCCACGCAGTTGCCGGAAGGTTTCCTTGTCGCTGGTGGCGTAGTAGTGGTGGGCGCCCATGCGCAGGCCGTCGTCGCGCTTGCGCAGCGACTGGCTGAGCACCGTCACCTCCGCGCCGAGCGCGGCGGCGATCTTCACCCCGACGTGCCCGAGCCCGCCCATCCCGATGATCGCGACCTTCTTACCCGGTCCCGCGTTCCAGTGCTTGAGCGGCGAGAACAGTGTGATGCCCGCGCACAGCAGCGGTGCGGCCACATCCAGACCGATGCCCTCGGGGATCGAGAGCACGAAGCTCTCGTCGACCACGATCTGGGTGGAGTAGCCGCCCATCGTGTAGCCCCCGGGCTGCGCGGATTCGGGCACGCGCGTGTTGTAGGTCCAGGTGGCGCCGTTGGTGCAGTACTGCTCCTCACCCGCTAGACACGGCACACACCTGCCGCACGAGTTCACCAGGCAACCGACGCCGACCCGGTCGCCCACCTGGTACTTGCGCACCGATGAGCCGACGGCGGCGACGATGCCCGCGATCTCGTGACCGGGCACGCACGGATACTGCGCGCCACCCCACTCATCGCGCGCGGTGTGAATATCGGAATGGCAGATACCGGCGTACTTGATATCGATCAGCACATCGTCGGGACCGACTTCGCGGCGTTCGATCGTGACCTTCTCGAAGGCCCCGTCGGAAGAGGGCTTGGCGTAGGCGGCAGCGGTGCTCATGGCTACATGCCTACAGCCGCATGCGCGTCTTTGCCAACCACCGCGTCCGTATCGAGACCAGCGAACGCCGAAAACGGGTCACAATGGATTGGTCGGCTCGCGAGAGAGGACATCCGCTGTGAAGCGTGTCGGACGAGTGCTGGTGACGGTGATGGCGGCGCTGCTCGGGGTGTGCGCGTTCCTCGGGTATCGCGGCGAGGTCACCCTGGTCGAGCCGGGGTTCGTGGCGCAAGCGCAGGCGCCCGTCCTGATACCGCTCGACCCCGCGCTGGTCGCCGGGCAGGTGGGAGCGGCGCTGGTCAATATCGATGTCGACGCGACCGGTTTCGGGATCGGCGCGGCCGGAACGGGGATCGTGCTCACCTCCGACGGGCAGATCCTGACCAGTCATCACGTGATCAAAGGCGCCGAGTCACTGACCGTCACCGATATCGCCAACGGTCTCGTCTACGAGGCCACCGTGCTCGGCTACGACTCGGGCGCCGACATCGCGCTGTTGTCGCTGGGCGGGGCAGCGGACCTGCCGACCGCGCGCCTTGGCACCTCGTCGGACCTGCGGATCAGCCAGGACGTGCTGGCGATCGGCGACGCGGGCGGCGACGGCGGCGAGCCGACCTCGGTCGCCGGTCCGATCACCGACCTGGACGCCACGATCGTCGCGATGAACTCCGCCGACCTGACCCGCAAGGCATTGAACGGGATGGTGGAGGTCGCCGCGCCGGTGATGGGCGGACAGTCCGGTGGTGCGCTGGCCGACGCGTCAGGCGCGGTCGTCGGAGTCATCACCGCGGCATCGGGCGAGGGGGCGCGCGCCCAGGGAAAGCCGGCCAACGGCTACGCGGTCCCCATCGACACCGCCATGCGGATCGTGGCGCAGATCCGCTCGGGCACGCCCACCGACACCGTGCACATCGGCCCGACCGCCACCCTCGGTGTCCAGGTGATCGACGCCAGACCGGCGGGTGCCCAGGTGAGCTGGGCCTTCTACGGCCAACCCGCCCGCGAAGCGGGCATCACCATCGGCGATGTGATCACCGCAGTCGACGGCACCTCGATCACCACCGCGAAGGCGCTGAGCGCCGCCATCAACACCCGCAAGCCCGCCGATCCCCTGCGGCTCGAGGTCACCTCCCCGAACGGGGACACTCGAACCGTCGACGTGGTGCTGGCGCGGGGTGTGCCCAACTGACCCGCGTCTCACTCGAGGGTGTGCAGGAGTTCGAGCAGGGTCAGGCGCAGCTTTTCCATCTGCGGGCGGCTGTAGAGCGCGGTGTCGTATTCGAGCTGGAGAGTGAGCCGGCCCGCGATGGTGAAGGCGGTGAGTTTCGGGGGCATGGCGGGCCCCATGGCGTAGACGTCGTCGCGGACGAAGGCGATGTGGTCGGGGATCGAATGGGCTGGTACGCGGCCGATATTGGAGAGGGCGAAGGTGGGTGGCGCGCTGAGCAGGGCCGCGGTGGCGGCGTCGTTCACGAGCTGGGCGGCCAGGGGGAAGACGGCGGGTTCGCGGCGGTCGAGACCGGCGCGCACGCCCGCGTCGACCGAGCGGGCGAGTTCGAGCGGGGTGGTGTCGCCGGTCGCCGACACCAGGGTGCCCCCGCCGGAGGCGTAGTTGACCATCGTGTCGACGGGTACCGGTGGGTCGAATTCCGCGCGGACGTCGGCCGCGTACCCGCAGAACATCGGCACGGCGCCCGACTCCGGGAACCGGGTCCTGACGGCCGCCAGCACCGCACCGGTGAGCACGCTGTTCACCGAAATACCCTGCGAGCGCGCCGCTGTCACCAGTTCGGCGGTCTCCTCGGCGGTCAGTTCGATGCGCTGCATCGCGAATCGGCCGAGCCGGTCGGTGTCGGTCCCGTCGCGGGGCAGGGTGCGGGGTGCGTCGTCGGGGCTCATCATCGTCGCGCCCGCCCTGACCGCGGCCAGCCACGCTTCGGCCTCCGCGCCCGAAACCATCTCAGCCAAGCGAGTATCCATGGCCTCGGGCAGCCGCTGGTTCGAATCCGGATGTGGCACAGCGTCACCCGTCGACCGCGCGGTGTAGTGCTCCCACAGCTGCCCGAGCAGCGCGAATCCCGATCTGCCGTCGGAGATTCCGTGATGGACAACCAGCACGATCTGCTGACGCAGCCCCGCCCGTAGCAGATACGCCCGGAACAGCCCGTCACTCCAGTCCCGGGGCCCGTTCACCAGCGCGAGGTATTCGGCCTCCCCACCGTCGATGAGGTCGAGCCGGGGCCGGAACTCGTCGTCACGGACGAAATACCCCGCGCCGTCTTCGGTCACCACCCGGCTGCGCAGCAGCGGATGCGTCGCGGCGAGGTCGTCGAGCACCGTCCGCAGGATCTCGGGATCGAGTGCGCCGTGCACGGTGGTGCCGAGGAACAGCGGCATCCCACCGGTCGGCACGCTGCCGATGGTGGTGCCGATGCCGAAGAAGCTGGATTCGAACGGGGAGATACGTCGCCTCGAAGTCATATTCGAAACGTACATCCGTTTCATACGTTTGTCACTGACGTTTGTTTGAAACAGACGTCACAAACGGGTGTATGCGTTCCTTGCTATCGTGCGCGAGTGGGAACGCGCGAAGACCTCCTCGAAGCCGCCAAGCGATGCCTGGCCGAACGCGGCTACGCCCGCACCACCGTGCGCGACATCGTCGCCGCCTCCGGCACCAACCTGGCGGCCATCAACTACCACTTCGGCACCCGCGACAAGCTGCTCCAACAGGCGATGCTGGAATCCAGTGCGACCGCGGTGACCCAGATCCTCGACGCGCTGCCCGCGAACGACCCGACCGATCCCACCGCCCGCCTCGAAGCGTTCTGGCACAGCCTGATCACCTCGTTCGTCGAGAACGCGCCGCTGTGGCACGCCAACGCCGAAAGCCTGAACCAGGCACTGCACTCGCCCGAGCTGCGCGCCGAACTCGCCGAGGCGCAGGGACGAGCCCGCCGCGGCCTGACCGAGGCCTTCGGCGACGGCGACAGCAATGTCGGCGCCGTCCTGCAGACGATGATCGGCGGCCTACTCCTGCAATGGCTGATCGACCCGGACAACGCCCCCTCCGCGGCCGAGCTCACCGCGGGCGCCCGCGCCATGATCCGCGCCTGACGCGCTCGATCGCCGAATCGGCCCGCGCCGATCTCACCCGCTCCGGGCGATGCGCACCGCCCGGGCAGCGGCGGACGCTGGTGTCGCGCGGTCCGATCATGGTCGCGCGACATGGACGCCAGGACGAGGAGCGCGCATGCCGGATCAGAACGCCGCCGAATTGACCGCACAGGCCTATCTGTACGGGTTTCCCCTGGTCTTCAACCTCGATTCGATCGAGCGATTGCTCCACGAGGGCATCGGCGATATCCCCGCGACCCCGTTCAACGGCTTCGCCCATGCCCGCGCCCTCGCCGATGCCTCGGCGACCTTTGTCTCGGTCAACAACGACACCGTGTACTCGGTCGCCCTGATCGACCTTTCAGTCGGACCGATCACCTTGCATGTACCCGATGCCGGCGATCGGTACTACGTCATGCAGTTCATCGACGCCTGGACCGACAACTTCGCCTACGTCGGCACCCGGGCCACCGGAAACCGCGCGGGCGATTACCTTCTCGTACCGCCGGGCTGGACCGGCACCGCCCCCGACGACACGACGGTTATCCGCTTTCCCACCGCTGTCGGCGTGATCGCGGGCCGATGGGCCTGCGCCGGTGAGGACGACCTTCCCGCCGTGCACGCCCTACAGGACGCGCTGACCTTGACAGCCACCGACCGAGCCGCACAGCCGACGGGGCTTCCGTCGCCGGACCCATCGGTCGCCCCCGACCTGATGTTCCTCGAGAAGGTCCGGGTCTGGTCGCAGGCGTTTCCTCCCGCGCAGCGCGACCTCGCGCTCCAGGAGTCGTTCGCCGGGATCGGCCTGACGACACCGGGCACCTCGCCCTACCTGTCCCTCGACCCGGATCGAGCATCCGCGCTGCGCGCCGGATTGGGCGAGGGCCAAGAGGAATTGAGCAACGCGACGAAGAACGGGGCAGGCGCCGGCGAGAACGGCTGGCAGCTGACACTGCACCTGTTCGACTACAACGTCGACTTCTTCGAGGTCGGCACCCGCGACGACGACAACTTCAAGATCACCGACCCGAACCAGCGGATCATCGCCCGCGCCGTAGCCGCCAAGGCCGGACTCTGGGGTAACCACGCCTACGAGGCCGCCTACGCGATGATCTACACCGACAGCACCGGCCGGCAGTTGACCGGCACGAACACCTATACCCTGCGCCTGGACCCCACCCCACCGGTCGACGCCTTCTGGTCGGTCACCATGTACTCCACCCCGGACTTCTACCTGTGCGCCAACCCGATCGACCGCTACTCGATCGGCGACCGCACCCCCGGCCTCGTCTACGACGACAACGGCGCCCTCACCATCACCATCAGCCACACCGAACCCACCAACCCCAAAGCCCGCGCGAACTGGCTCCCCGCCCCAGCAGCAGACTTCCGCCCCTGCCTACGCATGTACCAACCCCAACCCCCGATCCTCGACCAGACCTACACCCTCCCCCCGATCACCAGAACCTGACCCACCTGTCCACAAAGGGCGCACCGGAATCCGGTACGCCCTTTGTCTTTTGTTCGGTTACCCCTCGGTCGCGGCGGCCGCCTGCGCGGCCAGTGCGCGGCGGCGGACCCGGCGGGCCGCGGCCACCATGTTGCGCAACGACGGCTCCAGCTGCCAGTAGTGGCGGGTCTTGAGACCGCCGTCGGGGTTGGCCCACAGGCGTTGTGGGGTCACCGCGTTCGCGGCCTGGGTGAGCAGCTCGTCGAATTCGTCGATATCGGGGATGCGGGCCGAGCGGCTCTCGTACACGCCGGGGCCGACACCGTGGGTGAGGCCGTGGCCGGAGGACAGGTCCTCGGTGAGCGCCTCGATGACCCATTCGATCGAGCGGGTCGCCACGATCGCGGTGACGTCGGCGTCGAGCTGATCGATCGCGTCGACCACCTCGGTGCGACCGGAATAGCCGATGTGCGTGTGGATCTGGGTGTCGGCACGCACGCCGGAGGTGGCGAGTTTGAAGGCGCCGACCGCCCAGCGCAGGTACTCCTCGCGGCCGTGCGGGCGGGCGGGGAGCAGCTCACGGATGGCGGGTTCGTCGACCTGGATGATCGCGATGCCCGCCTTCTCCAGGTCCACCACCTCGTCCCGGATCGCGAGCGCCACCTGGTCGGCCGTCTCGTAGAGCGGCTGATCCTGGCGGACGAACGAGCGCGCCAGCATCGTGACCGGCCCGGTGACCATGCCCTTCACCGGCTTGTCGGTCAGCGACTGCGCGTAGGAGGTCCAGTCCACCGACATCGGCGCGGGCCGCGCCACGTCGCCGTAGACGATCGGCGGTCGCACACAGCGCGATCCGTACACCTGCACCCAGCCGAAGCGGGTGGTGGCGAAGCCGTCGAGCTGCTCGGCGAAGAACTGGATCATGTCGTTGCGCTCGTGCTCACCGTGCACGAACACATCGAGGCCGATGTCCTCCTGGAGCCGGATCGTGGCCTCGATCTCGGCCTCGACCTGCTTGCGGTAGTCGTTGTCGGACAGCCGACCCGAGGCCACCTCGTGGCGGGCCTGACGCAGCTTGCCGCTCTGCGGGAACGAACCGAGCGTGGTGGCGGGCACCAGCGGCAGGTTCAACCGCTCCTGCTGCGCGGCCGCGCGCACGTCGTAGGGCTCGCGTTCGCGCATCTCGGGCGTCACCGCGTACACCCGCTGGCGCACCGCGTGCTTCTGCTTGAAGTGCACCTCGGTGGGCCGCTTGCGCCAGTTCTCCGACGGGCCCTCGGTGAGCGCCTTGGCGAGCGAGACGACCTCGCCCACCTTCTGCTTCGCGAACGCGAGCCGGTCGGCGACATTGCCTTCGATGTCGTACTCGGCGAGCACGTCGTAGGGCACGTGCAGCAGCGTGGTGCCGGTCGACACCACCAGATCCGGGCACACCTCGGCGATCGCGTTGAGATAGTTCAGCGTGACGAAACGATCTGCCCGCCACACGTTCTGGCCGCTGATCACACCCGCGTAGATCCGCTTACGCCGGATCCCCGGGATCGCCGCCAGTTCCTCCGGCTGCATCCGGTAGGAGGCCAGGTCGAGTCCGATGGCCTCGACATTGCTCGCGGCCAGGATCCGCAGCGCCTCACCGAAGTCGCCGTACTGCCCGGTGACCAGGATGCGCGGACGCAGCGGCGCCTTCGCCAGCTGGGTGTACGCCTTCTCGAACGCGGCCAGCTCGGCGGGCGTGCGCTCACCGGTGAAGCAGGGCTCGTCGAGCTGCACGCAGGTCGACCCGCGCTTGGCGAGGATCTCGAACAGCTCCTGGTAGAACGGCAGCAGCTGATCGAGCAGGCTCAGCGTGTCGAACTCGGTCTCGCCCGGCACATGCCCGGCCTTGGACAGCAACAGCAGCGACACCGGGCCGAGCACCACCGGGCGCAGCTCGATCCCGCGGGCGGCCGCCCGGTCCCACTCGTCGAGCAGGGCCTGCGGGTGCAGCGAGAACGTGGTGTCGGCGTCGAGTTCGGGCTGGCGGTAGTGGTAGTTGGTGCCGAAGAAACGCACCAGCTCGAGCGGCGGGGTGTCCGGGTTGCCGCGCGCCATCAGGAAGTAGAAGTCGAGCGGGTCGAGCCCGTCGGCGAACTCCCGGAAACGCGAGGGCACCGCACCGAACAGCAGCGCGTTGTCGAGGATGTGATCGTAGAAGGAGAAGGTGTTGCCCGGCACCTGGGTGAGTCCGGTCGCGGCCAGCTCGTTGAACTGACGCTCCTGGATATCGCGACCTACCTGGCGCAACTCCTCGCGCTCCAGCGATCCGCGCCAGTACGCCTCGAGCGCACGCTTGAGCTCTCGGTGCGGACCGATCCTCGGGTATCCGAGAACGCTCGACCCGAATCCATCGGTGACGTTGACCATGACCGCCGACACTCCTTTTCGATCACACGCTGCGCTCGACATAACACCGGATGCGCGAGCCCGTCCGGCAACTGCAGCTTAGGCCGCACAAGCACCTACTCGCCGCTCCCCCGCAAACCCCGAGCACCTGAGCGCCCTTTTTGTCAGTCTCTCGAGGGGCCCACCCTGATCTGGACTGACCGAAGGGTGCGACGAAGGAGTACCCGTAGGGAGGGAAGATCAGGGCCCCGAAGGGCCCCGCTCGAGCGCGCCAGCGCTCCAAAAACACAGCCACCATACGACCCCGAGCGGGTAGCCCTGATATGTCCCTACAGACCACCCCACATACGGGGCCCCTACTTCCCGTACTGGTAGAACCCCGCGCCCGTCTTCTTACCGAGCAACCCGGCCTCCACCATCCGCATCAGCAGCGGCGGCGCGGAGTACAGCGGCTCCTTGAACTCGGAGTACATCGAGTCGGCGATGGACTTCACGGTGTCGAGACCGACGAGGTCGGTCAGCGCCAGCGGCCCCATCGGGTGGGCACAGCCGAGCACCATCGCCTTGTCGACGTCGTCCTTGGTGGCGAAGCCCGACTCGACCATCCGAATGGCCGAGAGCAGGTACGGCACCAGCAGCGCGTTGACGACGAAACCGGAGCGGTCCGCCGAGCGCACGATCTGCTTGCCCAGGATCTCGGCGGCGAACTGCTCGGCGCGCTTGGCGACCGGCTCGCTGGTCTTGAGCGTGGTGACCAGCTCGACCAGCGGCAGCACCGGCACCGGGTTGAAGAAGTGCAGCCCGACCACACGCTCGGGGTTCGCGGTCGCGACGGCGATCTTCATGATCGGGATCGAGGAGGTGTTGGAGGCGAGCACGGCGTCGGGGTCGGTGACGACCTTGTCCAGCTCGCTGAAGATGGCCGTCTTGACGTCTTCGTTCTCGACAACGGCCTCCACCACCAGCTGGCGGTCGGCGAAGTCGCTGAGATCGGAGGTGAAGCGCAGCCGCCAGGCCGCCTGCTCCCGCTCGCGCTCGGTGATCTTGCCGCTGCTCACGCCACGGTCCAGCGAACGCAGGATCCGCGCCCGGCCCGCGGCGGCGAGTTCGCGGGTGGTCTCGTAGACGAGGACGTCGACGTGCGCGCGTGCGCACACCTCGGCGATACCGGCGCCCATCTGTCCCGCGCCGATGATGCCGACGCGCTGAATCTTCTCGCTGCTGCTCACGTCCCGCTCCTGTTTTTGTTGGGCGGCCGGGGCCGCCGTGTTCTCGGCCCTGTCGGCCTCGATCTTCTCTCCCTCCGGGTGCTCCTTCGTCGCGCCCTCCGGTCGGTCCAGATCGAGGCGGCCGAGAACGGGAAATACATTCAAGGCCTGGCCGTGATTCTCAGCCGTGGTTTGCAGCCCAAAGTATAGGGATGCCCTCCCACGCCAGGGCTGTTCGGCGTGGGAGGGCGCACACCCCTACCGGAGTAGAGGAAAGGCGTTGCCGGTCAAAGCAACTCCGAGGGGATCAGTGGAACTGACCCTCTTCGGTGGAGCCCTTCAGGGCAGCGGTCGACGTGTTGGGGTCGACGGTGGTGGCGATGGTGTCGAAGTAGCCGGCACCGACCTCACGCTGGTGCTTGATGGCGGTGAAGCCACGCTCGGCGGCGGCCTTGAACTCGCGCTCCTGCAGGTCGACGAACGCGGTCATGCCCTCGCGAGCGTAGCCGTGCGCCAGGTCGAACATGCCGTAGTTGAGCGAGTGGAAGCCCGCCAGGGTGATGAACTGGAACTTGAAGCCCATCGCGCCGAGCTCACGCTGGAACTTCGCGATGGTCGCGTCGTCCAGGTGCGCCTTCCAGTTGAACGAAGGCGAGCAGTTGTAGGCCAGCAGCTGGTCCGGGAACTCGCTGCGAACCGACTCGGCGAACTTACGCGCGACCTCGAGATCGGGGATACCGGTCTCCATCCAGATGAGGTCGGCGAAGGGGGCGTAGGCCTTGGCACGCGCGATGCAGGGCTCGATGCCGTTCTTCACGCCGAAGAAGCCCTCGGCGGTACGGGTACCGTCCAGGAACTCACGGTCGCGCTCGTCCACATCGGAGGTGATGAGGGTGGCGGCCTCGGCGTCGGTGCGGGCGATGATCACCGACGGCACGTCGGCGACGTCGGCGGCCAGACGCGCGGAGGTCAGGGTGCGGATGTGCTGCTGGGTGGGGATCAGCACCTTGCCACCGAGGTGGCCGCACTTCTTCTCCGAAGCCAGCTGGTCTTCCCAGTGCACACCGGCGGCGCCGGCCACGATCATGGCCTTCTGCAGCTCGTAGGCGTTCAGCGCGCCACCGAAGCCGGCCTCGGCGTCGGCCACGATCGGGGCGAGCCAGTTCTTGACGGACTCGTCGCCCTCGACCTTGGAGATCTCGTCGGCGCGCGAGAGCGCGTTGTTGATGCGACGCACGACCGCGGGAACCGAGTTCGCCGGGTACAGCGACTGGTCCGGGTAGGTGTGGCCGGACAGGTTGGCGTCACCGGCGACCTGCCAACCGGACAGGTAGATGGCCTTCAGGCCGGCGCGAACCTGCTGCACGGCCTGGTTGCCGGTGAGGGCGCCCAGCGAGTTGATGTAGTCCTCGTTGTTCACGAGGTCCCACAGGATCTCCGAACCGCGACGGGCGAGGGTGTGCTCCTCGACGACGTTGCCCTGCAGCTTGGAAACCTGCTCGGCGGAGTAGGTGCGGGTCAGGCCCTTCCAACGCGGGTTGGTGTCCCAATCCTGCTGGATTTCCGCTGCGGTCTTCGGGGTGCCGGGGAGAGACATCTCTTGACTCCACTTCCTCGTGTGGTCGGTGCTCCACCCAGTCGGCGTGCGAATCAACCGGCGGCTGAACGCTTTCGGTTGCACATCTCGTACTGCTGGAGCAATTTGCAGGCTTGCTAGGACTTACTAGGTCCCATGGGGTGTACTTCCAAACAATGACACACCCAGAAATGGCCGTCTACCTGTTGGTTATGTGAATCTCAGCTAGGTTTGCCGACGCGTTTGCTAACTTTGCGAAATTAGCGGGCTAATTGCAAGTACTCAGCCTACCAGCGAGTAGCGCTGACCTGGAGTTTTAGCATAACGCTCGTACTGTTAGCGATCATCAGGTGGGCACGCGCCGACACTCCCGAGCCTGACAGTCTGTGAGTCGTTTCACACACCACGCCGGACACGAATGATGTGCGTGTCGTCACTCGATTCGGTCACGACGCCGATATCCGCCCCGCGAGCGGCCACATCGGGTCACATGCGGAACACTCATCCACCGAGTCGACGGGACGCTCGCGGAATCGGGCGCATCGCGGTGTCGTACTGGACGAATGTCCACGAAGACGAAAGAGTGGGCCCATGAGGATTTCGAGGATCGCGGCGACATCGCTGACCGTGGCAGCGGCGGCACTGAGCCTGGCCCCGGCGGCGAGCGCGCAACCGAGCGAGGCGGCGGGCACCGTCGTCGGCGTCGAGTCACTGCCCGCGGCGGCGACGCTGCCCGGATCCGCCAGCGCCGAGCGCCTGCTCTACCGCTCGACCACCGCCGGTGACCAGCCGACCACCACCAGCGCGGCCGTGTACTTCCCGGCAGGCGAGGCGCCGCAGGGCGGCTGGCCGGTTATCGCCTGGGCGCACGGCACCGTCGGCCTCGGCGACAACTGCGCTTACAGCGTCGCGGGACCGGCCGCCGTCGAGCGGGACTGGGCCTACCTCGGCACCTGGTTGAACCAGGGCTACGCGATCGTCGCCGCCGACTACGCCGGCCTCGGCGGCCCCGGCGAACACCCGTACCTCAACGGCGTCGCCGAAGCGCACAACGTGGTCGACGCGGTGAAGGCCGCGACCGAGCGGTACTCGTCGCTGTCGAACAGCTGGGCCGTGGTCGGCCAGTCCCAAGGCGCGGGCGCCGCGGTGTTCACCGCCCGCTACGCCACCGAATTCGGCGGCCCGAACCTGGACTACCGCGGTGGGGTCGGCACCGGCGTGCCCGCCTACATCGAGGACGTCATCCAGCTCGCCGGCCCCGGCATGCCACCCATCGCCCTGAGTTCGCACCTCACCGCCTACGTCCTCTACATCCTCAGCGGCCTGCGCACCACCTACCCCGACCTGGATATCGACGGCCTGCTCACCGACACCGGCCGCACCTGGCTCGACCGCGCCCAGACCGCCTGCATCGGCCCCCTCGGCGACGAACTCGCCGCCGCGAAGCCCTCGATCGGCAGCATGTTCGCCCGCCCGCTGTCCTCGATCTCCGACGTCCACGGCCTGCTCGCCCACTACATGGGCCTGCCCGAATCCGGCTACGACCGCCCCCTGTTCCTCGGCCAGGGCCTCCGGGACACCGACGTGGTCACCCCCGAAACCCTCCGCTACGCCGCGGTCCTACAGGCCAACGCCCAGCCCGTCACCTTCCACACCTACCCCACCGACCACGACGGCACCGTCAACGCCTCCCTGGTCGACTCGGTCCCCTTCGTCCGAGCCCTGTTCGACTGAACTCCGGTTCGTCGGCTGCCCGCGGCGGCCAACCGATTCCCTGTCTATCGAGAAGCACCGAAGGGCGCTCCCCGTCCGTGCGGGATCAGCGTCGACGGGGCAGTCTGCTTTGCAGATCGGTGAAAGTCACCGCGAGGGTCACCGGGCTGGTCAGGACGAGCGCATCGGTGTGGGTGTGGCGGGTGACATAGCGGCGACCCGACCAATCGAGACGGCATTCCTCCACCTCGGTGATCTGCTGCCAGTCCTTGTCGAAATGCACGATGAGATATACCGAGATCCCAGCTCGGGCATACAGTTCACGCTTGATGCCGATGTCGGCGTCGACAGTTCCCTCCGACGTGATCTCCGCGACCAGCAGGATCTGCCCCGCGACCGTACGAACGTCGTAGTCGCCCGCACCACAGTCTCGCAGCATCACGTCCGGGTAGCGGACTCGCAAGCGACGCGAATCATCAGCCACCTCGCTGTCCCCCAGACGAACTGGCGTGTCGCTGTGCACCTCACGGCACGGACCGTCCGGGTCGACGGCGTATTCGAGGGCGGCGGCCAAGCGGCGCACGACCAGATCATGCCCTGGTGACTGCGCCATGCATTCGATGAGGACACCGTCGTGGATCTCACCGAATTCGTCGGATTGACCTGCGAGGAACTCTTCGACGCTGACCAGCCGTTCTGGCCGTTTACCCGGAGCCGACATGGGTCTACCGTACGCGAATCTCGATACTCTGTTCCGAATTGGAGACCGGGCCTTCCGCGGCCGGGACCGGCCGCTATCAGCGGCGTTACCCGCCTTCGCGGTCGTTACCGACGAGCCGGACCGGGACGCATCCAACCCATCGAACAGCCGTGCGCGAGTACCACTGTCGTGCGCCACTCATAAGGCGAGATGGAGCAAAATCACTGTCGCAGTATCAGTTTCGTTGCTGGCGATCACGTGGAGAGTACTGTCGCGGCCGTGAACATTGTCAGATCAGCCGTCCTCGCCGCTTTCGCGCTCGCGCTCACACCCGCCTTCGCGCATGCCGATCCGCCGCCGATCTTCACCCCGGAAGAGCAGTGCGAGACCACGCGCACCTTGGTCGACAACGTCCGTGCCGCGAAACCGGAGGCGACGCCGGCGGAGATCGCGGACATTTTCGTCAACTACATGGACTCCATGGGCGCCTATAACCGCGTTCCGCAGGCCAAGGAATCCGATCGGCAGATCACGCTGGGCAATATCGAACGCTGCGGGTTGGGCTAGGAGCGCAAGCCCGCCGGATGCACAGTGCGCCAGTGTTCGGCGATGTCGATGCGGCGGGTGATCCATACCCGGTCGTGGGATTGGATGTGGTCGAGGAAACGTTCCAGGGCGGCGGTGCGGGCGGGGCGGCCCACGATGCGACAGTGCAGGCCGATCGAGAGCATTCTCGAGGCGCCTTCCAGCCCTTCTCGATAGAGGACATCGAAGGCGTCGCGCAGGTGGGCGTAGAACTCGTCGCCGTTGGCGAAGCCCGCCGACGAGGCGAAGCGCATGTCGTTGGTGTCGAGGGTGTAGGGGACGACGAGATGATTCCGGCCGCTGACCTCGGTCCAGTAGGGCAGGTCATCGGCGTAGGAATCGGAGTCGTAGACGAAACCGCCCTGCGCTACGACCAATTCGCGGGTGTTCGGTGAGTCGCGGCCGGTGTACCAGCCGAGCGGGGCGGCGCCGGTCAGCTCGGTGAGGATGCGGACCGCCTCGGCCATGTCGGCGCGTTCGCTCTCGCGATCGATCAGCTGATAGGACTTCCATCGCAGCCCGTGGCAGGCGATTTCGTGACCGAGTTCGGAAAACGCCGCGACGGCTTCGGGATTGCGCTGCATCGCCTGAGCCACAGCGAAGACGGTGAGCGGTAGACCGCGTCGCTCGAAGGCACGCAGCACCCGCCACAATCCGGCGCGCGAACCGTACTCGTAGAGCGATTCCATGCTCATGTGCCGGTTCGGGAAGGCGTCGGCGGGCGTCATCTCGGAGAGGAAGGTCTCCGAGTGCGGCGAACCGTCGAGGACGTTGTTCTCGCCGCCCTCTTCATAATTCAGCACGAACTGCACCGCGATCAGCGCACCGTCGGGCCACCGCGGGTCGGGTGGATTCGGTCCGTATCCGACGAAGTCGCGAAGCTCGCTCATGCGCTGAGCTCGCCGTAGAGGCGCAGCCGGGCGAGGCCGCCGTCGGGATAGATATCGAGTCGCACTTCCACGACCGAGGCCGCCGCGAGGTGAAGCGCGAAACGATGCCGGGTGTCGGGGAGCAGGTCGGTGCGCGGCAAGAGTTCGACTTCTGTTCCGTCGCTGGTGAATCCGGTGAGCGATGCGGAGCCGGGGCTGTTTCCCAGGAAGCAGGAGGTGTCGAGTTCGGCGAGGCGGATCGCACCGGGGCCCGCCAATCTGATACGCACCCAGTCGTTTCCGTCGTCGCGTCGGCGCGCGGTTTCCCAGCCGTCGCCCATTTCCCTGGCCAGGCCGGGGTAGAGCAGCTGGTTGGGTGAGCTGTAGAAGCGGTTGGAGCAGTCGAGCACGATGGCGCCGTTTTCCAGCGCGGCGAGGTCGAGCGGGCCCAGGCCCAATAGCGCGGTATCGGGGCGACCTTCGCCGTGCACGCGCAGGCGGGCCACACCGCCATCGGGATGCATGGTGAGTTTCACATGCGTCCAACGGTTCTCGTCGTCGATGGTGAACGGGTTGCGGGTGTCGCCATCGACCTTCACCCGGTCGAGCAAACTTACCCAGTCGGTGCGGGCGGCGATCTCCTCGGCGGGCGGATAGCCCTCGACCGCCAGCGCCGAGAGCGACACCTCGGGCGGGAAGTTGCCCTTGAACCAGGCGGTGTCCACCACCACGCCGCGGATCACGCCGGGCACGCCCAGGCGCACGACGGCCGAATCGTCACCGGGTTTGCCGCGATGCCTGCGGGTCTCCCAGCCGTCGTAGACCTGGCCTTTGTGCCCGAACGTCGACGGCTGATATTCCGAGGGACCCGGGCTGACGAGGTTCTCCTTCTCCGCGAAGAACTCGTCGTTCGCCCAGATCACCGAACCACCGAGGGCGCGGACGGCCAGATCCGGGAGCAGGGTGAAATCGCCGCTGCCGTTGAATCGACTCACGGGTGCCTCCTTGGTTCGGGTGCCCACGACCGAAGCCGTGCGGGCACCTCGTCGAAATTGCTGCGCCGGATGCGCGCCACCGAGCCCTCATCGACTCCGTGGCGCTCCCGTCGAGATTACCGGTATACCGCTATTTGCGGTGGGTGCCTCATGGCGTGCGCACCCGTCGAGCGGCGAGGTCGAGCAGCACATCACCGGTCAGATCCGGCGCCTTCGCGAGTAGTTCGGCCTCGGTGAACGCCCCGGCGCGCAGGCCGCGCAGCACGGTGCTCGCCAGGGCTTCGGCGGTGGCGGGCTCGTCCAGCACGCCTTCGCCGCGCCGGTCCAGGTAGGCGATCAGGCGCGGGACCGCCACGTCGGACGCGCTGCGGAAGAAGCCATAGGTGGCGAGCCAGCGGGTGATCAGGTGGCCGGGGTGCATGTCCCAGCCCTGGTAGTAGCCGCGGCGCAGGGCCCGCTCGACCAGGCGATAGTGGTTGGTCATGGCGCCCGTCGGATCGACGTCGGGAACGATCTGGGTCGAGCCGTCGCAGATCCACACCCCCGTCTGCGCGGCGGCGACCTGCATCACCGACTTGGCGTAGTCGGCGGCGGGATGGTCGAGGGCCTGATCGGTGGCCGCGATGCCGCAGGCGGCGGTGTAGTCGTAGGTGCCGAAATGCAGTGCGCTACAGCGGCCGTCGGCCAGCTGGATCATCCTGGCGATGGGCGTGGTGCCGTCGGGCGCGATGATCGCCTGCGGACTCTCGATCTGGAGTTCGAAGCGCAGCGACCGTTCGGGCAGGCCGTGGCCGCGCTCCAGCCCCACGCACAGATCGACGATGGCCGACACCTGTTCCGCGGCACGGATCTTCGGCACCGTGAACACGAATCCGGGCAGCGCGCCGCCCGCGCCGTCGAGGACGAGTTCGAGGGTGCGCAACGCGCGTCGGCGTTCGTTCGCGGCAAGCCCTTTCGTGCGAACACCGTACGAGCCCGGCGCGTCGGGCTGGTCGGCCCACGCCGCCAGCGCCTCGCCCGCAGCCTTGGCCGCCGCGTCTTCTTCCGCGTCGGCCCGGAACCCGTACCCGTCCTCGAAGTCGATGCGCAGATCCTGCACCGGCCGGTCGGCGAGTCGACGTCGCACCGCCGACAGCGATCCGGTGACATCGAGGCCGACGAGGAAGTCGGCGTGCCGATGCAGCAACTCCAACGCGGTGGCGCCCCACTCGGCCGGGGTGTGCGCGGTCACCCGGTCGGCCGGAACGTAGGCGGTGTGCACCGGTTGGACCCGGTCACCGACGCCGGGGTAGCGCACGCGCAGGTCGGCGTCGACGGAGTCGAGCACCGAGTCGATGCGGGCTCGAATATGTTCGGGCAGGCGAGTATTCACCCGGCGGTTCCTTCCCTGATGGCCCGCCACACCCGGTCGGCGGTCATCGGTAATCGGTCGGGGCGGACGCCGACGGCGTCGCGGATCGCGTTCGCCAGGGCCGGGGCCACCGGGTTGTAGGGGGACTCACTCATCGATTTGGCACCCAGCGGGCCCAATGCGTCACTCGTTTCGGCGAAATAGACCTCCGTGCGAGGCAGATCGGCGAACTGTGGAACGTGATAGTGGCGCAGTGTCCTGGTGGTCACGACACCGTATTCCGAGCGCATGTCCTCGTAGAGCGCGGTACCGAGAGCCTGCGCGACTCCGCCTTCCACCTGCCCGCGCAGCTGCACGGGATTGAGCACGGTGCCGGCGTCGGCGACCTGGATCGATTGCAGAATCCGCACCGCGCCGGTCGAGGGCTGGACCGCCACCCGGAACGCGTGGACATTGAAACTCACCGAGCGTGGGGTGCCCGCGTGGGTGCCGTGGGCGGTGAGCTCGCCGTCGGCGAGCAGCTGCGCCGCGCCGATCAGCTCGTCGCCGCAGCGCACGCCGTTCGCTTCGAGCAGGCAGTCGCGTTCGGGGTGACCGCTCACCTTCGCCGCCCTGGCCAGCAGCATCGCGTGCAGTTCGAGCGCCGCCGCGTAGGAGGCCTTGCCCGCGACCATGGTGCCGGTGGAGCCGAACGCGCCGGTGTCGTGGCCCACCACGTCGGTGTCGGACTGACGGATCACGATCCGCTCGGCGGTGGTGGCCAGGGCCGTCGCCGCGAGCTGGGCGTGCACCGTGGTGGTTCCGTTTCCGAATTCCGCTGTGCCGACGCCGATTTCGTATCGACCGTCGGGCAACAGACGCGCCGTGGCATCGGCGTGGTGTCCGCGCGGGGGCACGGTCGCGATCATCGCCACCGCCATGCCCTCGCCCACCTGCCAATCCGGGCCGGGCGCGCCGACCCCATTGCCACGAAGGAGCGCCCGCTGGGCAGTGTCGAGGCATTGGTCGAGGCCGTAGCTGCCGAAAGTCAGGTCGGACTCATCGATTTCGGCGGCGGTGAACTGATCGCCGGGAATCACCACATTGCGGCGGCGGAATTCGAACGGATCGATGCCGAGTTCGCGGGCCAGTTCGTCGATCGCCGATTCGACACCGAAGATCACCTGGCCGAGCCCGTACCCACGGAACGCGCCGGAGGGAACGTTGTTGGTGTACACCGCCTGTGCGTCGACCCGCTTGTTCGGGCAGCGGTAGACGGCCACCGATTCGCCGACCGAATGGAACATCACGCCCGCGCTGTGGTTGCCGTAGGCCCCCGCGTCGGCGAGCACGTCGACCGAGAGCGCGGTCAGGACCCCCGCTTCGTCGGCCGCCGCGGTGACCGCGACGCGCATCGGGTGACGGCAGGTGGCCGAGGTGAACTCATCGGTGCGGGTGAACTCGTATTGCACGGGATGCCCGGTGCGCAGCACCGCCAGCGCGATGAGGTCCTCGGCCAGCATCTCCTGCTTCGCCCCGAAACCGCCACCGACGCGAGTCGCGAACACCCGCACACGATCTCGATCCAGCCCGAACAGGTGGCAGAGTTCGTCGCGAACCAGGAACGGCACCTGGGTGCTGGAGCGAACGACGAGTCGGCCCGCGTCGTCGAGCCATCCGATCCCACCGTGGGTCTCCAGGTGCACGTGCTGCACGCGGGGCGAATTCCACACGCCGCTCACGACTTTCGCAGCCTTCTCGATGCCCGCGTCGACATCACCGACACCGCCGTGGATCTCGGCGATCAGATTGCGCCGCGCGTCGGCGATCCGTGCCGAGTCCGGCTTGTCGGCATGGAGCAACGGCGCGCCATCAGCCAGCGCCGCCGCCGGGTCGAAGACCGCGGGCAGTACCTCGTACTCCACGCGCAGCGCTCGCACTCCCGCGCGGGCGGCGTGCAGCGTCTCCCCCACCACCGCGGCTACCCGCTGCCCCGCGAATCGGACCATGTCGTCGAGCACGAAGGTGTCGTCCGGATCGTCCTCGCGCAGTTCGTGGCGAGCCGTGGAGAACGGGACTCGCGGTCCATCCATATGCGTCAACACCGCGAACACCCCCGGCACAGCACGCGCGGCGGCCACATCGATGGCGACGATCCGCGCATGCGCGTGCGGACTGGCCAGCACCGCCAGGTGCCACGGAGCCACCGGCGGCATCTGCTCGCCCGCCCCCGGCACCACGTCCATCGTGAACGCCTCCACACCCCGCACGATTCGCGCCCCCGCGGGCGCACCCACCCCGTGACCGATCTGTCCGGGCCGATATTTGCGCCGCATCACCCCACCGACCCGCGCCTGCGCCCTCACCACGGCGGACGCCCCGACCTGCGGCCCTTCTTCGGCCGAGACCGTGGTGACCTCACCTGCCAGGTGCCCGCCCACATAGGACTCGACGCCGGGCCCTGCCGCGACGATCGGCTCATCCGATCGCGCCGGCTCGTGATCTCGCGACCGCACGTCGTCACCGAAGGAATGCGGCGACCGACCAGCCGTGACGGATTCTTCCGAACCGCGCTGCGCCGAGTCGGCCCCGGTACTTGTGCACAATGACGCACAGGGTGCGGCCAAGGCATCGGCGATGGCGCGATAACCCGTGCAGCGGCACAGGTTTCCCTTCAGCAGTTCGGCTCGTTGCGCGTCGGCGATCGCGCCGGTGGTCGAGTTGTCCACAGCTGTGTCGGGCGCAACGGCGGCCAACCCCGACGCTGTCACCACCATTCCGGCGGTGCAGAAACCACATTGGAATCCGGCGTTCTCCACGATCGCGCGCTGCACCGAGTTCGGCCGGTCCGCGTCCGCGAGGCCCGCGGCCGTCGTCACCGCGCGGTTCGCGGCGCGGTGGGCCGGGATCAGGCAGGAGTGGACGGGTTCGCCGTCGAGCAGCACCGAGCAGGCACCGCAATCACCGGAGTCACAGCCCTTCTTGACCGCGAGCTCGCCGTGTTCGCGCAGCAACGTGCGCAGGCACTGCCCGGGGCGCGCCGTCGCGTCGACCGTGCGGCCGTCGATATCGAGCCTCATCAACCACCTCCGTGTTCGGCCGTCGCCACGTTGCGCTCACACGAACCGGCCATCGACCGGTCCGGTGCGCGCGCCGACGGGATGCTCCAGCACCAGGGCCGCGACTCACGACGCCTGCCTGAGTTCGGCGGCCACCTCGGCGGCCAGCAGCCCGGTCACATGCTCGCGCCAGTCGGGCGCGCCGTGTGGATCGTCGAACCACACCTCGCCCGGGATATCGGCCAGTGCGTCGTTCACCTCGGATGGCAAAGGGACGGAATCGAAGTCGAGGACGATCGGGCGAACCGTCGCCGCGGTGATGGTGATGGCACACCGATCGTCGACCGCACGCCGGCCCATCACCACCGACCCGGAACGCCCGAGCGGAGCCAAGGCGATCTTGCGAAAGCTGGTGCGCGCCACCAGGCTCGAGGTGGGAACCAGGAACGAGCGCACCACCGCACCAGATCCCAGCAGGTTCTCGCCCGGCCCGGTAACGAAGTCGCGCAGCGAGATTCGACGCTCACCACCGCCACGCGGCCAGATCACGGCGGTGGCGTCCAAGGCGACGAGCGCGCCCAGCACCGCTCCGGCCGGCAGCGACAGACACACATTCCCGCCGACCGTCGCCGTGCGCCAGATCTTGTGTGAGGCCAGCAGCGCGCGGCAGGACTCGGCGAACAGCGCGGTACCCGGCCACTGCGGCCACAGCGTGGACGTGCCGAGTTCCCGGCCGGGTCGGGCGCCGGCGAACTCCGCCAGCGTGCAGGTCGCGGCGATCTCCAGACCCCGCGCGGTTTCGGTCAGCGGCGCCCAGCCGAGGGTGGTGATGTCGATGAGCCGGTGCAGGTGATCGTGCGGTTCGGAGAACAGGAAAGTGCCGCCCGCCAGCACCGCGCTGCCCACGCCGACCTGCGCCAGATCGGCGCGTTCGCGGGCGAGAACAACCTCGGAAACAGTATCCAGATCCACGTTCACCTCGCTAACCTCACCGGCCACAGTAGGGGCCTGGAGTTGCCACGATGTTGCACGGAACCCGCGTCGGATTACGCCGCGGTTAACCCGGTGTACGCCATCCAGTGTGCGCCGGTCCGGGCAAAACCGCTGCTCAGCACGCCGATACCGCGTAAAACCGGCGCACACCGCGTCACGCACCGGCGAGCAGCGTCGCCTGCGCCCTCGCCACGTCGGCCCCGACCGCCGCCTCGTCCACCGTCAGCACGACATCGTCGCGAACCACCTCGCGCCCGTTCACCACCAATGCCGCCAGCGGCGGCGCCGAGCCCAGAACCAGCGCCACCACCGGATCCTCGATGCCCGCGTGCGCGGCGGTATCCACCCGCCACAACGCGAGATCCGCCAGCTTCCCCGGCTCGATGGACCCGATCTCGGCGGCGCGCCCGAGCACCCGCGCCCCACCCATGGTCGCCAGTTCCAGCGCCGTACGCACCGTCATCGCGCGCGGCCCGCCGATCGCCCGCGCGTACAGCAGGGCGTTGCGCGGTTCCTCGATCATCGAACTCGACTCGTTACTGGCCGCACCGTCCACCCCGAGGCCGACGGGCACCCCGGCCGCCACCAGGTCGGCGGTCCGCGCGATCCCGGCACCCAATCGGCCGTTGGAGGTCGGGCAGTGCGCGATCCCGGTCCCGGTGCGAGCCATCGCCGCGATCGCCGGGTCGTCGAGGTGCACCGCGTGGGCGTACCAGACGTCCTCGCCGAGCCAGCCGAGCCGTTCCATGTACTCGGCGGGCGTGCACCCGAATTTCTCCCGACAGAAGTCCTGCTCGTCGAGGGTTTCGGCGAGGTGCGTGTGCAGCCGGACGCCCGCCGAACGGGCCAGCGCCGCGGATTCGCGCATGAGGTCGGCGGTCACCGAGAACGGCGAGCAGGGAGCGAGCGCTACCCGCACCATCGCGTCGAAGGACGGGTCGTGCCAGTCCCCGATGGCCGCCGCGCTCGCGGCGAGGATGTCGTCGATCGACTCCACCACGGTGTCCGGCGGCAGCCCGCCCTTGCTCTGGCCGAGGTCCATCGACCCGCGCGCCGGGTGGAATCGCAACCCCACCTGCGTCGCCGCCCCGATCTCCGCGGCGAGCAGGTCACCGCCACCGCGCGGAAACACGTAGTGGTGATCCGACGACGTCGTGCACCCGCTGCGCGCCAGCGACACCAGCGCACCGGTGGCCGCGGTGCGCACCGACTTCTCGTCGATCCGCGCCCACACCGGATACAGCGTGGTCAGCCATTCGAACAGCGTGTTGTCGGCGGCCAGCCCCCGGGTGATCCACTGGTAGAGGTGGTGGTGGGTGTTGACCAGGCCGGGTGTGAGCACGCAACCACGCCCGTCGATCCGCGTGACCTCCGGACCGAACGCGGGCGGGGCGCCCGCGCCGACAGCGTCGATTCTGTTGCCGCGCACGGTGACCCAACCGTCGCCGAACTCGGTGCCCGCCGCGTCCACGGTCACCACCGCACAACCGTGGATCAGCAGGTCGGGCGCGCTCACGGCTGCCACGCGATGCCCGCGTCGGGCGCGTCCGCGCGCGCCAGGGTGGCGTGGATCGAGCCGTAGGGCCGGTCGGCCGCCCAGAACACCTCGCCCTTGTTCTCGATCTCGAACCGGGCGAGGTCGTAGTCGAAGTGGTGTTTGTTCGGCGCCGACAGCCGGATCTCGGCCAGCATCGGAAAGCGTTCCAGCGCGGCGGTTCCCATCGCGTACAGCGTCTGCTGTAGCGCCTTGGAATAGGTGGTGGCGAAGAGTTCGAGCAGGGTGGCGCGGATCCCGGCGTACACCTCGTCCCAGTCGAATCCGCCGGTCTCGGCGAACCGCCATTGGACGACCAGCGAGCTGGCCAGCACGCGATCGTGGGTCGGCGCGAGCGTCGTGTACTCGTCGGTGAGGAAGTCGGCGAACTCCGATCCGGTCGACTTGAGCAGCACCAGATCCTTGATCCCGCCGATCACCCACCGCCGCTGTCGCTCGCCCTTGCCCGCCACGGTCACCGCGGCCGTCCGGATCTCGGGCCCCTGACGCACCCAGGTGTGGTCATGTTCGGCACCGTCTACCGAAACACGCTGCCAGCCAAAGGAATCCACGTCGATACGCGCGCTCGACACCGGATCGACCGTATCGACGAAATGCTTACCCAGTGCGATCGCGTACTCCTCGATGGTGTCGAGGCCGGGCTTCTTCGAATACACGAAGGCCATGTGTTTCTGGGTGTCGGTGGGCAGAACGTGACTCTGGTCACCATCGGTGTAGGCCGCCTCGAAATCGCCGCGCAGCGCGGTGGAGACATTCACGTCGCGAATCTCGTGGCGCGCGTTTTCTTTGTAGAAACGCACAACCCGATTCTCGGCCTTTCCATATCGATGGTCGGTCAACACGATCGGACCAGTCAGTGCCATCTCAGCTCCCTCGGTAGGTGGAATACGCGAACGGCGACAGCAGCAGCGGCACATGCAGATGCGATTGCTCGCCCACCGTGAAAGCGACACAGACCTCCGGATAGAAGGTTTCGATGCCCTGCGCCGCGAAATAGCTGCCGGTGTCGAAGAACAGCCGGTAGTCACCCGCGTCCAGTCCGGCCGCGAGCGCACTCACCCGGCCGTCGGCGTCGGTGAGCGCCTCGGTGAGCCGCCGCTCACCGCGCACCAACCACACCGCCACACCCGCTGCGGGCACTCCGCGCACAGCGTCGAGAACATGGGTACTCACGCTCGTCACGGCGCCACCAGCCCCGCCAGGCGCAGCCGGTTGATCTTCGCCAACTCTGTCCGCATGACCTGCCTTTCCGTAGCCGGATCGTTGTTCAATCGCGTCAGCAAGATCGCCAGCAACTCCTCGCCGCCGCGACCCGCCGCGCAGACCAGATAGAGATGACCGAACTTCGCCTCGTAGGCGCGATTACCCTGCGCCAGCGCGGCGCGCACGTCCTCGCCCGCCACCCCGGCCTGCTCGCGCGCGGACGCCGCCGACGTCGGCCGGTCACCGATCCGCGGGTGACCGGCCAGCGCCTCGTCGATATCGGCGTCGTCGAGTCCGACCAGCCGTGCGTCGGCCGCCGCCAGCAGGGCCTCCGTGGTGGCATAGGGCCGCGCGGCCACGATCGCCCGTGCCCAGCGTGGCGCCGAGCAACAGGCGAGCAGTGCTTCTTCGGCGGTCTTCGCAGGTAGATCGTTGAAACCCGCGAGGCTCAACCCATCGCTCGTCATCGATCCAGCATCGCGCGATCCCCGGGCCGTCGCCACCGTTGTGCGGTCCATCACGTCGGCGTGTCGTCGTCGTCGCGCTTCCCTGCTGTCATCGACCGGCAACATTGCGTCATTACCTTCGCTCACATGCCCCCAGCCGACCGTTCCACGCACACCGCGTGCACGGGCATCGTCCTCGCGGCGGGTGCGGGCACGCGATACGGCAAACCCAAGGCACTCGCCGAGGACGGCGCCTGGCTGCGTTCGGCGATCACCGCCTTGCGCGAGGGTGGCTGCGATCCGGTGATGGTCATGCTCGGCGCGACCGGACCCGATCCGGGTGCCCTCGGACTGCCCGACGGCACCGCGTGCCGGTGGGTCGCCGACTGGGCTACCGGACTCTCCGCGACCGTGCGCGAGGGTCTGCGCGCCGCCACCGAGATCGGCACCCGGTACGTGGCGTTCCTCCCCGTCGACACCCCGGATGTCGGGGCCGATGTGGTCGCGCGCGTGCTCGCCGCGGCGCGCGCGAGCCAGAGCGGACTCGCCCGTGCTGTGTTTTACGACACACCCGGACATCCCGTTGTGATCGAGAACAAGCACTGGGAAGCCATTTCAGAGGTAGCCGTAGGCGATATCGGGGCCGGTTCCTATTTGGGCGGCCGACAGGATATGGTGTGCGTCACGTGCGCAGACTTGGCGACAGGGACCGATCGCGATTTCCCGGAAGTCGGCGCACGGTGATCGGAGTTGTGAGATATGCGCGATATCGTCGATGACCTTCTACGAGTGTGGCATTCGGGCCGTACGGGTGGCCTCGCCACCGTGGTCCGTACTATCGGCACCAATTCCCTGCCTATCGGCTCTTCGATGCTCGTCACCCCCAACGGTGGCGTCTTCGGATCCATTGCCTCCGGACGACTGGAGGAGACCGTCTACGAAGCGGCACTGGAAGCGGGCCGCACCGGCGCCCGGCAACTGCGTCGCTACAGCATGCTCACCGGTGTTGAATCGAGCGCCGACGACGGCACCCTCGTCGATATTTTCGTAGAACCGTTCTCCTGCCGCGACTTTCCCGAATTCCCCACCATCGCCGCCGATATCCAAGCCCATCGCCGGGTCACCGTATTCACCGTGGTGTGGAATCAGGATCCCGATGTCATCGGCCAGCATCTGGTCACCGATCGCAAGCACGCGACCGAACTCGTCGCACTGCCCGAGTCGGATCTGTTCGTCGCCTCGTACTGCCCGCCGCCGCGCCTGATCATCTTCGGTGCCAATGCCTACGCCGCCACGCTCGTCGCGCAGGCGCGAATGATCGGCTACCGGGTGAGCATCTGCGATTCGCGTCCCGAGTTCGCCGACCCGGCCTCGTTCCCCGGCGCCGAAGTGGTCGTCGACTGGCCGCATCGCTACCTCAACACCCTCGCGGCCGCGGGCGAGATCGACAACAGCACCGCGATCGTCGTGCTGGCCAACGAGCCGCGCTTCGAGATCCCGCTGCTCACCGTCGCCTTACGACTACCCGAGCTCGGCTACCTCGCGGCGCTGGGCACCCCCGCCGACCAGGCCCGTCGTCTGGAGGACCTGCGCGCGGGCGGCTTCGACGAGCCGACCCTGGCCCGCGTGCACGTGCCCGCGGGTCTGGAAGCGGGCCCACGCACTCCCGCCGAGACCGCCGTCTTCATCACCGCCGACTTCCTCGCCTCCCGCGCGGGCCTTCGCCTCTCCGCCCAGCGCGACTACGGGTCGAGGGCCGCCGTCGGCATGGCTATCTGATTCATTTCAGGCCCGGGTTCTCCGCGTACACCTCGCGCAGCACGGACAGGTCGAAGAGCTGCTCGGCCTTGATATCGATCTTGGCGGTGCGCAACGCGGCGATGTTCTGTTCGATCAGCGCGTCGGACATCGTCAGCAAGCCGTCGGTCGCTGTCGACGCCGACACGACCAGGTCGTTCTGCGCGACGGCTTCCTTCGTCTGCTCGGCCAGATCGAGTTTCAGGTCCTTGCCGTAGACCTCCACGGCGAGACGCGCGGACTCGGCGGGGTTGGCGACAGCGTCCTTCCAGCCCTTGATCTGGGCGGTCAGGAAGGCCTTGAGCTTGTCGCGCTCGTGGTCGATGGTGTGCTGGCCGACAGTCAATGTCTCAGCGACCAGTGGCAGGCCGAAGTCGGCGAACAGGAAGTGGGCGTTGGCGAAGCCCTTGGCGGCCAAGGTGATCGGCTCATTGGTCACATAACTCACCCAGCCGTCGACCTCGCCGTTGGCCAGCGGGGTCGGATCGAACTGCGCGGGCACCACCGTGACCTCGCCGGGGCTGATGCCGTTGGCGGCCAGCAGGGCGCTGAAGATGAGCTGATTGGTGTCCTGCACGCCGATCTTGCGACCCTTCATCTGCGCGGGCGAGGTGATCGGCTTGCCCGCGGCGCTCACGATCGCGAACGGGTTCTTCTGATAGGTCGCGCCGACGATCTTGGCGGGTAGTCCTTCCAGCACGGCGGGCGCGGTGGTCTGCGGCGCGGAAAGGCCGAGCCAGACCTTGCCGGTATCGAGACCGGCTTCCACCGACGTCGACGCCGCGCCACCCGCGACAAGATCTACCGCACCGAATCCCGCATCCTTGAAATATCCCCTCGAATCGGCGAAATACTCACCCGCGAATTCGATGTTCTTGATCCAGGACAACTGGATGGCGACCTTGCCGAATTTCGAGCCGTCGTCGGTCGTGCCGTTCGAGGAGGTGGCCGAACTACCGCCACAGGCCGCGAGCAGCCCGGCGCCGCCGAGCGCCGTGCCGGTCAATGCGGAAAAGCGGAGAAAGGAACGACGGTCGATACTGTTCATACGCAGAATGTAGATTCGCCACGTTTCGTTCTCTTTGCGGATGTGTTATTGGCGGCTGGTGCATTGCTACGCAACCGCATTCGGACCGAAGCGGGCCAGCACCAGGTTCTCGATTACGCCGACTATCGCGTACAGCAGTACCGATACCACGGTGACCACCACGATCGATGCCCACAGCCGGTTGTACTGGAACATCGGGATGGCGCGCACCAGGCTCGCGCCCAATCCTGTTCCACTGCCGAGCCATTCACCGAGCAGCGCGCCGATCAGCGCACCGGGTACCGAGATCCTGGCCGCGGCGAACACCGAGGGCAACGCGGCGGGTACCGCGACCAAGCGCAGCCGCGTCCACCGCGTGCCACCGTAGGCGGTCACCAATTCCATTGCCTGCCTCGGTGCTTCTCGCAGACCGGTCATGATCATCACCAGGGCCGGGAAGAACACGACGATGGCCGTCAGTGCCGTCACCCCCGCCGTCCCACGACCGAAGATCAGCACCACGATCGGGCTCAGGGCGACCAGCGGTACCGAACGCAACAGCATGGCGACCGGCATGAACGTCTGCCGCACCGCCGAATACAGCACGAACAGCGCGGCGACGGCGAGCGCGCCGAGCATCCCGACGACGAACCCCGACGCCGCGTCGACGAGGGTGATCGCGAGGTCGTCGATGATCGCCTGCCGCGCCGTCGCCGCGCCCGCCGAGGTGACCAGATAGGCCCAGACATCCTGCGGCGTCTTGCCCACTCGCGGCCCGATCTGCGGGAACAGGCGAAGAAACAGCGTCCAGATGACCAGCAACAGGATCAGCGAGGTCGCCAGCGGCAGCAGGAAGCGGCCGATCCGGCGCAAGACGGTGGTAGTACCCCTCATCGCGCGGCCTCCTCGGCGGTCGAGGTCCACGGCGTGATCAGTCGGGCCGTGCCCGCCACCAGCAGGTACCCCAGCCCGGCCAACGCGGCCGCGGCGATGGCCATGCCCCAGGTGCGCGGCACGTTGTAGGCGGTCTGCGCCGCGGTGAGCGCGACCCCGATCCCGCTGTCGACGCCGCCCAGATATTCACCGATGATCGCGCCGAGCACCGCCGAGGGCGCCGCGATCTTCAACGCGGCGAACGTATTCGGCAGCGCGGCGACGGCTTGCACCCGGTACAGCCGCTGCCAGCGGCCACCGCCGTACACCCGCACCAGATCCAGGCTCGCCGGATCGGCCGAGCGCAATCCGCTCACCGCGCCGACCATGGTGGTGAAGAAGCAGTACATCGCCGCGAGGAACACCGTGGGCGTGCGTCCGCCGAACACCACCAGGATGATCGGCCCCAGCGCCACCAGCGGCGTGCAGTAGCTCAGGATGGCCAGCTGGGTCGCGAGGGGTTCGATCCGCGGCACCAGCATGATCAGCGCCGCGATCGCGATGGCCAGCGCGTTGCCCCACAGGAAGCCCTGCGCGGCCCCGATCGCGGTGACCTGGAAGTTGGGCCCGTAGAGCTCCCACCCGTCCGACCACATGGTCGACAGGACCCGCCACGGTGACGGGATCGTCCCGCCCGCGATTCCGGCGGCGGCCAGCGCCCACCACAGCGCGACCAACACCGCCACACCGAGCGCACCGGCCATCCGGTCCGGCCGCGCCCACGCCGGAACACGAAGGGAAGTAGCCATATTCACGCGACCCCACCTCGCCCGAACAACAGTTCCGACAGGTAATCGCACAGCTTGTGGAATTCGGGGGTGCGCATCATCTCGGGTGCGCGCGGACGCGGCAGGTCGATCTCGACCAGTTCCAGTACCCGGCCCGGTCGCGGGCTCATCACCGCGACCACGTCGGAGAGGAACACCGCCTCGCCGATACCGTGGGTGACCATCAGCGTGGTCGCGGGCTTCTCGGTCCAGATGCGCAGCAGTTCGAGGTTCAGGCGCTGCCTGGTCATGTCGTCGAGCGCGCCGAAGGGTTCGTCGAGCAACAGCACCGACGGCTGCACGACCAGCGCCCGCGCGATCGAAACCCGTTGGCGCATACCGCCGGACAATTGCGCCGGCTTGGCCTTCTCGAACCCCTCCAGACCGACCAGCGCGATCAGTTCGGCGATCCGGTCCGGTTCGGCGGGCAGCCCCGCCACCTGCAACGGCAGCCGGATGTTCGATTCCACACTGCGCCACGCCAGCAACGCCGAATCCTGGAACGCGACACCGAGCTGGGCGGCGCCGCGCAATTGTCGCGGGGACAGACCGTTGATCCGCGCGGTACCCGCACTCGGTTCGTCCAGACCGGCCAGAATCCGCAACACTGTCGATTTGCCGCAGCCGGACGGCCCGAGCAATGACAGGAATGCGCCGGACGAAGTCCGCAAATCGACCGAGTCCAGCGCGTCGACGGTGGTGCGTCCCGCGGTGAAGGTCTTGCTCAACCCACTGATCTCGATCCCGGCGGTCACGCTACCGGGGATTTCCTTACCCATGCTCGTCACCATAAGAGCGGCTGGTTGCGGCGGCATTTCCGATTCACAGCCCAGATTGCGCCCCCGTAAACCATGCTCGAGGTCGCCATAAAAGTGAACCGGTAACGATTCGCTCATGTGAGAGGACATAGAGTGACGGAGGATCTGACAGCCCTGCGAGCGTCGAGCGCCTATGCTCTCGACGACCGGGGGAAGCACTGCGATGACGTGCCCGACAGGGCCCGTGGACTGGAACCGACTGTTCGATGAAGCTCTCTGCACTACGTACCAAGGCCGCGCTGCGCACCACCGCCGTGGCTTTGACCGCCGCATTGTCGGTGGCCGTCGTTGCCGGTGGTGGCGCCGCATCCGCCGAGCCCGAGAAGCCCTCAGCCGTGTCGTCGGTCGTCAAGGACGGACGCACCTGGCATCTGAAGGTGTACTCGGCGGCGATGAAGAAGGACATCACTGTCGACGTGCAGCGTCCCGCCGACGATTCGAAGCCCGCCCCCAACTTCTACATGTTCAGCGGCCTCGATGCCGGTGAGGGCACCGCGAGCTGGCAGGCCCAGACCCAGGCGCTGAGCTACCTGGCCGACAAGCACGTCAACGTGGTGCTGCCGATCGGCGGTCGTGGTAGCTACTACGCCGACTGGAAGCAGGAAGACCCGAAGCTCGGCCTGAACAAGTGGAGCACGTTCTTCACCGAGGAGCTGCCGCCGCTGCTCGACAAGACGCTCAACTCGACCGGCCTCAACGCGCTGGCCGGCCTGTCCACCTCCGGCACCTCGGTGCTGCAGCTGGCCGAGAAGAAGCCGGGACTGTTCAAGTCCGTCGCCGCCTACAGTGGCTGCGCGCAGATCGCCGACCCGCTCGGCAAGCAGGCCGTCAAGTTCTCCGTGGAGACCTGGGCCGGTGGCAAGACCGTGAACATGTACGGCGCGGACAACGATCCGGCCTGGACCGAGAACGACCCGGTCATCCACGCCGAGAAGCTGCGTGGCACCAACCTCTACATCTCCAGCGGTAGCGGCATGCCGACCAACGCGGATGTGGAGTACTACCTCAAAGACGGCCCGATGGGCGTGATCAACCTCGGGCTCGGCGTCGGTATCGAGGCGGCGACCAACGCGTGCAGCCAGAACCTGAAGGCCAAGCTGGACTCGCTGAACATCCCGGCGACCTACCAGTTCACCCCGATGGGCACCCACTACTGGCCGTACTGGGAGTCGGCGCTGCACGAGTCGTGGCCGCTGCTCGCCCAGGGCATGGGCATCTGATTTCCCACTGAGAAAGGGAGGCATCCGGATTCGGATGCCTCCCTTTTTCGCGCGGTCGGCGGCTAGTTGGTCGGTGCGACCGCGGTGCGTACCGTGAGCCCGGAGCGAATGAAATACGCGATCTCCTCGCAGATCTCGTCGACCGAGATCGCGTCGCCGGGAACGGTGGCGTGCACCATCTCCTGGGCCAGGGAATTCACGGCGCCGATTACCGCGAGGCCGAACAGGTGCAGGCTGCGCGATTCGGCTTCGCCACGTTCGGCGGCGCGCTGCGCTTCCCGGGTGAGCAGTGCCGAAATCGACCGCCGTTGCGCGCGCCGCCATTCCTCCACCACCGGGCTCACCCCGACGACCTCGACATAGAACACCCGCGCCGCCCGGCGATCACGGCAGGTCACCGCGAGGAACGCGCGGAAACTCTCCACCACTCGCACCACCAGCGGCTGTTCACTGGTGTGTTCCAATGCCTCGTCGAGGCGACGCAGCGCGGCCGTGTTCAACCGGTCGACAAGTGCGATCAGCAATGCCTCGCGGCTACCGATGTCTTCGTAGAAACTGCGGGTCGACACATTCGCGGTGGAACACAGTCGCTCGATCGAGGTCGACGAATATCCCTGGGTACCGAATAGTTCCAGCGCAGCGTCGGTCAACCTGTTGCGGCGTAGCGCGACTCGCTGCTGGCGCGACAATCCACCGTAATTACGACCACTATCGGTTACATCTACACGCCGAACCACGGATGCATGCTAGCGCGCGATCGACCGACAGCCGGGCGATTCGCCATTGTCACCGGCCGCGAATTCGGCTGGCGCATCGGAATTGTCGAAACGGTGATCAATTCCGTTCGGGCGCGGGTTCGCCGTCGTCGAGTGGTTCGGCCAGCGGCCAGCCACCGGCGGCCAGATGTGACGCCACCCGTGAGACATCGGCGGGCGCGGGCTGCTGCTTGGCGTAATCGTCGATGGCCGCGGCGATTTCGGACTCGCTGATCGATTCCCGATTCGGATTCGCCTCCGTCAGCCGCTGCCCGATCACCGTCACCTCGTAGTCGGTGAGGTGGCGGTGCAGCACCGCGAACAACGCGACGTAGTCCGACTGGGGAATGCCCTGCGGATAGCCCGCGCGCAGCCATTCCAGCACGCGCGTGAGCAGGTTGCCACGAACCGGTGGGTTCGCGGGAGTGAGGTTCGGATCGGTCATGGCTTCCTCATTCATGATTGGCCGAACAGGTGGATGCCGAACTGGTGGGCGATGAACGCCTTGGCGGTGAACAGGATCGCGGTGATCACCACGACCACGATGAGCACCACACAGCTCAACGCACCCACCAGCGCCGGATAATTCCGCCGCACCCGGCCATCGGCGTCGATAGTCTCTGCCTGTGCCCACCACCGCACCGCGAAGGCGAACACCGCGGGCACGCCCGCGCCGAACACCAGCGCGGCGAGTACCACTTCCCACAGTGAACTCAGATTGGTGATCACGGTGTGCATGATCGCTCCCCTCTACCCGGCATGGTTCTCTTCGATCGGCGACGGTGCCGAGATGGATGGCTTGCTATCGGGCCATTCGTTCACATTGTCCTTGTCGACCGGGTCCCGGCGCGACCGCAGATAGATCGCGAGCGCCCCGGCGATCAGCAGGCCCAACACCACGAGCACACCGGGAAGTCCGCCGATGACGTTCGCGATCGCCCAGCAGATCGCGCCGACGATGCCCGCCATCGGCAGGGTCAGCGTCCAGGCGACGACCATCCGGCCCATCACCCGCCAGCGCACTTCGGCGCCCTTGCCGATGCCGGTGCCGAGGATCGAGCCGGTCGCGGTCTGCGTGGTCGACAGCGGCAGGCCGAAGTGCGCGGAGGTGAGAATGATCGCCGCCGAGGTCGACTCGGCGGCCAGGCCCTGCGGCGACTCGATCTCGACCAGGCCCTTGCCGAGCGTCCGGATGATCCGCCAACCGCCGAGGTAGGTGCCGAGCGCGATCGCGACGGCGCAGGACGCCATCACCCACAGCGGCATGTGGTCGTTCGTGTCCAGCGTGCCGTAGGCGACCAGCGCGAGGAAGATGATGCCCATCGTCTTCTGCGCGTCGTTGGTGCCGTGTGCCAGCGAGACCAGGGAGGCCGAGCCGATCTGACCCCAGCGGAACCCCTCTTCGGACTTGTCCTTGTCGACGCCATTTGTGATCCGATACACCAGGAACGTGGCGATGGCCGCCACGACGGCCGCGATCACCGGCGCGAGCACAGCGGGCAGCACGATCTTGATCAGCACCCCGTCCGACCCCGACGCCCAGATCACGCCGTTCCAGCCGAGCGCGGCGATCGTCGAGCCGATCAGGCCGCCGAACAGGGCGTGCGAGGAGCTCGACGGCAGGCCGAGCAGCCAGGTCAGCAGGTTCCACAGGATGCCGCCGACCAGTCCGGCGAAGACGATGACCAGCAGGTCCTGCCCGCCCACCTCGTTCAGTTGCACGATCCCCTTGGCCACCGTCGCCGCGACCGATACCGACAGGAACGCACCGATCAGGTTCAGTACGCCCGAGAGCGCGACCGCGGTTTTCGGCTTCAACGCTCCGGTGGCGATCGAGGTCGCCATGGCGTTGGCCGTGTCGTGGAATCCGTTGGTGAAGTCGAATGCGAGGGCTGTGGCGATGACGATCAACAGGATCATTAGTTCGGCGCTCACCGCACCAGTGTGTCGCATGCTACGGCCGGATTGCCAAACTGTTGCGGGAAAGTCGCATGACCAGCCGGTTACCTCAGCCGAGCGCGCGCACCGCCTCGATCGTGTCGGCCTGATCCGGTTCCTTGTCGGGCCGGTACCGCACCACCCTGGCGAAGCGCAGCGCGACCCCGCCCGGATATCGGGTACTGGTCTGGACGCCGTCGAGCGCGATCTCCACGACGAGTTCGGAGCGCAGGTACACGGTCTGACCGTCGCGATGGGTTTCGTGGCGCGGGAATTCCTCGGTCTGCCAGCGCAGCAGTTCGTCGGTGAGGCCCTTGAAGGTCTTGCCGACCATCACCGGTTCACCGGTCTCCGGATCACGGGCTGCCAGATGCAGATTGGACAGGAAACCGGTGCGCCGGCCATAGCCCCATTCGGCGCCGATCACCACGAGGTCGAGGGTGTGCGTGGGTTTGATCTTCTGCCATGACTTGCCGCGGCGACCCGCCGCGTAGGGGGCATCGAGTGCCTTGACCATCACACCCTCGTTGCCGACGGCGAGTGCGTCGTCGAAGCAGTCGGCGGCGGCCTCCGGGGTGGGTGCGATCAGCGCCGGGATGCTGTGTTCGCCCGCGACCTGTTCCAACGCGGTACGGCGGACCCGCAGTGGGTCGTCGATGAGATCGGTGCCGTCGAGATGCAGGCAGTCGAAGAAGTACGGGTGTAATCGGCGCGGATCGCCGGTGGTGGCGAATCTGCTCATCGTTTCCTGGAACGGGCGTGGGCGGCCCGCGTCGGTCAGGGCGAGGGTTTCACCGTCCAGGACCACGGTGTCGCAGTCGAGAGTCTTGACCAGGTCGACGAGTTCGGGGACACCCGCGGTGATGTCGCGCAGGGTTCTGGTGAACACCCAGACCTGGTCGCCGTCGCGGTGTATCTGGATGCGGGCGCCGTCCAGCTTGTGTTCGACGCTGATCTGCGGGCCGAGTTCGGCGAGGGCCTCGTCCAGCGAACCGCCGGGCGCGGCGAGCATCGGCGCCACCGGGCGTCCTACTTCGAGTCGGAACGCCGACAGCGCGGACTCGCCACCGGTGAGCGCGGCGATCGCGGTGTCGGGCAGACGCCCCGAGAGCATGTGGGCTCGGCGTACGACCTCGACGGGAATGCCGGTGGACTGCGCGAGCGCCTCGATGACGAGGGCGGTGAGCGCGCCCTGCCGGAGTTCGCCGGTGAGCAGGCGGACCAGGAAGGACTGTTCCGCCTCGGTCGCCGCGGTGAAGAGCGCGGTGAGCAAGTCGCGGCGACGAAGGGTCGAGCCTTTGCCGTTCAGCCCGGTGAGCTGGGAGAATATCTCGTCCACCGCGCCGACGGTGAGGCTCGCGACAGTACTCGGCGGCGTCTGGAGCCCGGCCACGGTGCGCCAACCGGCCCCGATCCGGCCCTGCACCAGTTCGCCGGACAACCACGCCACCACGGTCCCGATCTCGGACGGGCCCGCGGCGCCGAAGAGCTCGGCCAGCGCGGCGGTTTTCGCCTTGCGCGACCGGGTCGCCCGCACGGCCGCGGACGCCGTGACGACATCGCTGAACAGCACCTCCCGACAGTAGCGCGCCGGTGTGACACAGAGCTCGAGCCCCGTTGTTAAGAATCCGTTGGCAAGCCTGCGAAACCACCCTTAAACTGGACATATGGCCAAGACCTATGTCGGTGCGCGGCTGCGCCAGCTGCGTACCGAACGTGGGCTCAGCCAGGTCGCGCTCGCGCAGAAACTGGAGATCTCGGCCAGCTATCTGAACCAGATCGAACACGACGTGCGACCGCTCACCGTGCCGGTACTCACGCGCATCAACGAGGTCTTCGGTGTCGACCCCACCTTCTTCTCCGCCCAGGACGACACCCGGCTCATCGCCGAGCTGTCCGAAGTGGTGATGGACGCCGAGCTCGGCATCGAGGCCGACACCCAGCAGATCGCCGATATGGTCTCCGCGCATCCGTCGATGGCGCGCGCCCTGGTGGCCATGCACAACCGCTACCGCAACACCAGCGCGCAGCTGGCCGCCGCCACCGAGGATCGCTTCGCCGACGGCGCGGGCAGCGCCGCGATCAGCAAGCCGCACGAGGAAGTGCGCGACTACTTCTATCAGCGCCAGAACTACATCCACGAATTGGACAGCGCCGCGGAGGCTCTCACCGCGCGCATCCGTTTTCACGGCGGCGAGGTGAGTACCGAGATCGTGCGGCTGCTGCGTGCGCACGGGGTGCGGATCAGCGAGCGCATCGACCTCGGCGAGGGCGTGCTGCACCATTTCGACCCCGAGACCAAACAGCTCGAGATCTCCCCGCACCTGTCCGGCGGACAGCGCACCTTCAAACTCGCCGCCGAACTCGCCTACCTCGAATGCGGCCCGCTCCTCGAAAAGCTGGTCGACGAGGGTAATTTCGCCTCCGACGCCTCGCACAAACTCGCGATGCTCGGCCTCGCCAACTACTTCGCGGCGGCGATGGTCCTGCCCTACACACACTTTCACGAAGTGGCCGAGAACTTCCGCTACGACATCGAGCGCCTGTCCGCCCACTTCTCGCAGAGTTTCGAAACCATCTGCCACCGCCTGTCGACATTGCAACGGCCGACCCTGCGCGGCGTGCCGCTGTCCTTCGTGCGGGTCGACCGCGCGGGCAATATGTCGAAACGCCAGTCCGCCACCGGTTTCCACTTCTCCGCCAGCGGCGGTACCTGTCCGCTCTGGAATGTCTACGAGACCTTCGCCTACCCCGGCAAGATCATGACCCAGATCGCCCAGATGCCCGACGGCCGCAAATACCTGTGGATCGCGCGCACCGTGGAACGCCGCGCCATCCGCTACGGCCAACCCGGCAAGACCTTCGCCATCGGCCTGGGCTGCGAACTACGCCACGCGAGCCGCGTCATCTACGCCGACGGCATCGACCTCGGCGAAGCCAACGCCACCCCCATCGGCGCGGGCTGCCGAGTCTGCGTCCGCTCCAACTGCCCCCAGCGCGCCTTTCCTCCACTGGGCAAGGCCCTCGACATCAGCGAACACCGCAGCTCGGTCTCGCCCTACCTCATCAAATAGCGCCGACCGTTCAGAAGGCCGCTTCGGGGACCGACATGATGTCGTTGTCGATGGCGGCGAGGATGTTCCTCGAGGCCGTGAGTTCGGGGAGAACGTTCTTGGCGAAGAAGCTCGCCGCGGCGACTTTGCCCTGGTAGAAGTGCCGATCCCGGGGGTCGGCGTCGGAGGCGAGAGCGGCGGCGGCGATGTCGGCCTGGACCAGTAGGCGCCAGGCGATGAGAAGGTCACCGACCGACATCAGGAAGCGGACCGAGCCGAGGCCGACGTTGTAGAGCTCGGTGGGCTCGGTGCGGCCCGCCATGGCGAAGCCGGTGAGGGTGGCGGCCATGGCCGCCACGTCGGCTTGGGCAGTGCGCAGCAGGGCGCGCTCGGTGGCGAAGCGGCCGGTGTCGTTGTCCAGGTAGGCGCTGATCTGCGCGTTCACGTGGTTCAAGGCGACACCGCGATCGCGAATGATCTTGCGGAAGAAGAAGTCCTGGGCCTGGATCGCCGTGGTGCCCTCGTAGAGCGAGTCGATCTTGGCGTCGCGAATGTACTGCTCGATCGGATAGTCCTGCAGGTAGCCGGAGCCGCCGAAAACCTGCAGCGACTCGGTGAGCAGCTGATACGCGCGCTCGGATCCGACGCCCTTGACGATCGGCAGCAGCAGATCGTCCACCCGGTGCGCGGTCTCCGGATCGGCCCCGGATACCAGCTGCGCCACATCCGCGTTCTGATGCGCGGCGGTGTACATATATACCGCCCGCAGACCCTCCGCATAGGCCTTCTGCATGGCCAGCGACCGGCGGACATCGGGATGGTGGGTGATGGTGACCCGTGGCGCCGCCTTGTCGGCGAGCCGCGTCAGATCCGCGCCCTGCACCCGCGTCTTGGCGTACTCGAGCGCGTTCAGATACCCGGTCGACAGCGTCCCGGACGATTTCACACCCACCGTCATCCGGGCGTTCTCGATCACCTTGAACATCTGGGCGATGCCGTTGTGCACATCGCCGACCAGCCAGCCCTTGGCGGGCACCGCCGTGGCGCCGAAGGTCAGCTCGCAGGTGGGCGAGGACTTGAGCCCCATCTTGTGCTCCAGCCCGGTCACATACACACCGTTGCGCTCGCCCGGTTCCAGCGTCTCGGGATCGAAGAGGAATTTCGGCACGTAGAACAGCGAAAGCCCCTTGGTGCCGGGACCGGCGCCCTCCGGCCGGGCGAGCACCAGGTGGAACATGTTCTCCGCCGTATCGCCCACGTCACCGCCGGAGATGAACCGTTTCACCCCGTCGATATGCCATGACCCGTCGGGCTGCGGTACGGCCCTGGTGCGACCGGCGCCGACATCGGATCCGGCGTCCGGCTCGGTGAGCACCATCGTGGCCTGCCACCCACGCTCGAACCCGCCACGCGCCCAACGCTTCTGTTCGTCGTTGCCGAGTTCGTAGAGCACCGAGCCCATCAGCGGGCCCATGTTGAAGAAGCTGGCCGCCGGGTTGGCGCAGATGATGAGCTCGCTGATCGCCCACATCAGCGCGTTCGGGGCGGCGGTGCCGTCCATTCCCGCAGGCATGCCCAGGCGGTACCAGCCGGCCTCGTGCACCACGTCCACCGTCTTGCGCAGCGGATCGGGCACCGTGACGGCGAAGGTATCGGGGTGGAAGGCCACCGGGTTGCGGTCGGCCTCGGCGAACGATTCCGCGATCGGCCCCTCGGCCAGGTGTTTCACCTCGTCGAGGAGTCGGCGCACCGTATCGGAGTCCAGGTCGCCGTAGGCGCCGGTATCCAGGAGTTTGTCGAGGTTCAGCACCTCGAACAGATTGAACTCGATGTCACGCACGTTCGCCTTGTAGTGCCCCACTGGGCCCTCCTCGACTGACCGCACACGGCCCGATTGCCGCGTGACTCGGCTGTTCGACGTCGTACAAATCGAGCGTGCCGCACCCGCGCACCCCTACGCAACCGTAGGTGAGCCGGCCCTTCGGCCGTCTCGGGGCGAACAATTCACACGGACGAAACAGACGAAACGGGCACGTGATCGGGAGTCATTCGGGGGCAACAAGTTCCATCTACTGTCTCGAATCACGAATACAGCCGCTGTATACAACTCGGTGTACGCCCAGGCAGCGGTGGTGTTCGTTGTGGCGCGCGTGGCGCCGCCGTTACACCTGATGAGGAGAACCGCCCCATGTCTGAATCCCGTTTGGTCAAGGCACTCGCCGTGCCTGCCGCGGTGGCCGTCGCCGGCCTGCTGCTCACCGGCTGTGGTGCTCGCGACGACGCGTCGACCGGCTCGACCGCCGCCTCCTGCGTCGACACCAGCAAGGACACCATCAAGGTGGGCTCGCTGCACTCGCTGTCGGGCACCATGGCCATTTCCGAAGTGACCGTGGCCAATTCGACCAAGCTGGCGATCGACCAGATCAACGCGGCGGGCGGTGTGCTGGGTAAGAAGATCGAGATCGTCCTCGAGGACGGCGCTTCCGACCCCAAGACCTTCGCCGAGAAGGCCGAGAAGCTGATCAGCTCCGACTGTGTCGCTTCGGTATTCGGCGGCTGGACCTCCTCGAGCCGCAAGGCCATGAAGCCCAAGTTCGAGAGCCTGAACTCGCTGCTCTACTACCCCGTGCAGTACGAGGGCCTGGAAGACTCCAAGAACATCTTCTACACCGGCGCCACCACCAATCAGCAGATCATCCCCGCGCTGGACTACCTGAAGCAGAAGGGCATCAAGTCCCTCTACCTGGTCGGCTCCGACTACGTCTTCCCGCAGACCGCCAACCGCGAGATCAAGGCCTACGCCGCGGCCAACGGCATCGAGATCAAGGGCGAGGACTACACCCCGCTGGGCTCCACCGACTTCTCCACCATCGTCAACAAGGTGCGCGCCGCCAAGGCGGGCGCGGTGTTCAACACCCTCAACGGCGACTCCAACGTCGCCTTCTTCCGCGAGTACACCAACGCCGGCCTGAAAGCCGCTGAGATGCCGGTGGTCTCGGTGTCGATCGCCGAGGAAGAGGTCGCGGGCATCGGCGCGCAGAACATCGCGGGCCAGCTGACCGCCTGGAACTACTACCAGACCGTCGACTCCCCGGCGAACAAGAAGTTCGTCGCCGACTACAAGGCCGCCTTCGGCGCCGACAAGCCCACCTCGGACCCGATGGAAGCCGCCTACGCCTCGGTCTACCTGTGGAAGAACACCGTCGAGAAGGCGAAGTCGTTCGCGGTGGCCGACATTCAGGCCGCGGCCGACGGCGTGAGCTTCGACGCCCCGGAAGGCACCGTCACCATCGACGGCTCCAACCACCACATCACCAAGACCGCCCGCATCGGCGAGATCCGCCCCGACGGCCTGATCTACACCGTCTGGGATTCCGGCAAGGCCATCACCCCCGACCCGTACCTGAAGTCCTACGAGTGGGCCAAGGGCCTCAAGTAACCAGCCCGACAGGTGTGGGACGCGCGATGCGCGCGTCCCACACCGCCCCATCGCTCGTCTTTTCAAGGAGTCCACTGCAATGGACGTGCTGATCAGTCAGCTCTTCACCGGGCTGAGTCTGGGATCCATTCTTCTGCTCGCCGCACTCGGCCTTTCCCTGACCTTCGGTCAGATGGGCGTCATCAACATGGCCCACGGCGAATTCATCATGGCCGGCTGCTACACCACTTATGTAGTGCAGCAGATCTTCTCGTCGGCCGGAGTTTCGCTGGTCGTGTCCCTGCTGGTGGGCTTTCTCGTCGGTGGGCTGCTCGGTGCCGCCCTGGAGATGGGGCTGATCCGCTACATGTACGACCGACCGCTGGACACCCTGCTCGTCACCTTCGGTGTCGGACTCGTGCTCCAGCAGGCCGCGCGCGACATCTTCGGCGCGCCCGCCAAGAACGTGCTGGTGCCCGAATGGCTCAGTGGCGGTATCACCATCGCGGGCGCGGTCGTGCCCAAGACCCGCATCTTCATCCTCGTGCTCGCGATCGTCGCGGTGACCGCACTGGCGGCCGTGCTCAAGACCACCCCCATGGGCCGCCGGATTCGCGCCGTCGTCCAGAACCGCGGGCTCGCCGAAACCAGCGGGATATCGAGCAGATTCACCGATGTCAGCACGTTCTTCATCGGCTCCGGGCTCGCCGGCGTCGCCGGTGTGGCACTCACCCTGATCGGTTCGACCAGCCCCACCATCGGCCAGAGCTATCTGATCGACGCGTTCCTGGTGGTCGTGATCGGCGGCCTCGGCCAGATCAAGGGCACGGTGATCGCGGCATTCGCGCTCGGCCTGCTCAACTCGTTCATCGAATACTCCACCACCGCGTCCATCGCGAAGGTGATCGTGTTCGTGCTGATCGTCATCTTCCTGCAGGTCCGCCCGCAGGGCCTGTTCACCGTGCGGACGAGGAGCCTGGCATGAACGGTCAGCGGCCGCAGGCGGCAGCGCAGTGTAACCACGCAGGCCGCCCGGTCATGCCAGAAAGGACGCAGCCATGACCGCACTCACCGAACGTCTCCGCGAATACCCGCGACTGACTCCGATCGCCGGTTTCGGTATCGCCGCGATCCTGCTGTTCGCCGTCGCACCGGCGGTTCTGAGCGATTTCCGCCTCAACCTGCTCGCCAAGTTCCTCTGCTTCGCCATCGTGGCGGCCGGTATCGGATTGGCCTGGGGCCGAGGCGGAATGCTCACCCTCGGCCAGGGCGTGTTCTTCGGCATCGGCGCCTACGTCATGGCCATGCACATGCAACTCGCCGACGCCGCGCGCCTCGGCAATGACGTTCCGGAGTTCATGGAGATCTCCGGCATCAGCGAACTCCCCGGTTTCTGGCAACCGTTCAGTTCCGCGCCGGTCGCCATCCTCGGCATTCTGGTGCTGCCCGCGCTGGTCGCCGCCGTGCTCGGGTACGGCGTGTTCAAGCGTCGGGTGCGCGGCGCCTACTTCGCCATCCTGAGTCAGGCGCTGGCCGCCGCGCTGGCGATCCTGCTCACCGGTCAGCAGGCCATCGGCGGCTTCACCGGCCTGTCGGATTTCCGCTCCTTCTTCGGATTCCGGCTCTCGGACCCGGCCAACCGGCAGATGCTGTTCTTCATCGCGTCGGGCACGCTGCTGGTGGTGGTCGCGCTGATCCGCCAGCTCAACCGCAGCCGCTACGGCGAGCTGCTGGTGGCGGTGCGCGACGCCGAGGAACGCGTGCGCTTCCTCGGCTACGACCCGGCCAACATCAAGATCGTCGCCTATGTGGTGGCGGCGTTCCTCGCCGGTATCGCCGGTGCGCTGTTCACTCCGATCGTCGGCATCATCTCCCCCGCCGACATCGGCGTCATCCCGTCGATCGCCTTCCTCATCGGTGTCGCCATCGGCGGCCGCACCACGCTGCTCGGGCCGGTCCTCGGCGCGATCGGCGTCGCCTGGGCGCAGACCTCGCTGTCGGAGTCGTTCCCGTCGGGCTGGACCTACATGCAGGGTGTGCTGTTCATCGTGGTCGTCGGGTTCATCCCCGCCGGGCTGGCCGGATTGTGGCCGATGTTCAAGGGCTGGCTGGACAGTCGCAAGAAGCTGCCGCCCGCACCGGAGGAACCCGCCGTCGTGATCGAGGAGAAGGTGAACGCGCGATGACACCCGAGCCCAAAGCCGGCGGCAACGCCGGTATGGACAGCGACTACCTCGAAATCCGCGGTCTCTCGGTGAGTTTCGACGGATTCAAGGCGGTCACCGACGTCGATCTCACGGTGCTGCAGGGCGACCTGCGGTTCCTGATCGGCCCGAACGGCGCGGGCAAGACCACGCTGATCGACGCCATCACCGGCCTGGTTCCGGCCACCGGATCGGCGCAGAAGGCGGGCACCGAACTGCTCGGCAAGAAGGTCCACCAGATCGCGCGCCTCGGCATCGGTCGCACGTTCCAGACGGCCAGCGTCTTCGAACAGCTGACCGTGCTGCAGAACCTCGATATCGCCGCGGGCGCGGGGCGTTCGGCGTGGTCGCTGCTGCGCACCCGCAAATCGGTCCTGCCGAGCATCGAAGAGGCCTTGGAGACAACAGGTCTCACCGCACTGCGCGACAAGCCCGCCGGGGTACTCGCGCACGGGCAGAAGCAGTGGCTCGAGATCGGCATGCTGCTGGTGCAGAACGCGTCGGTGCTGCTGCTCGACGAGCCCGTCGCGGGCATGAGCGCCGAGGAGCGCGAGGAGACCGGAAACCTGTTGCGCCGCATCGGCAGTGACCGAGTGGTCGTCGTCGTCGAGCACGACATGGACTTCATGCGCTCCTTCGCCACCTCGGTCACCGTGCTCGCGGGCGGCAAAGTGCTCAGCGAGGGCAGCGTCGAACAGGTGCAGGCCGATCCGAAGGTGCAGGAGGTCTATCTCGGCACCGCGAATCTCGCCGCGACAGACCCTGCGACAAAGAGAGAGTCGGCCGATGCTTGAGCTACACGACATCCATTCCGGATACGGGCGCACCGAGGTGATCCACGGCATCAGCCTGACCGTGCCCGACGACAGCGTCGTCGCGATCATGGGCCACAACGGCGCGGGCAAGACCACGCTGCTGCGCGCCGCGGTGGGCCTGCTGCCCACCAAATCGGGCACGATCACCTTCGACGGCGAGAAGATCACCAAACTCTCCCCCTCGCAGCGGGTCAAACGCGGAATCGGCTATGTACCGCAGGGCCAGCAGAGCTTCGGGCAGCTGACCACCGCCGAGAACCTCCAGGTGGTCGCGGACGGGCGCAAACGCGGGAAGGCGCTGATCGACGAATCCCTCGACCTGTTCCCCGCGCTGAAGGACCTGCTCACCCGCAAGGCGGGCCTGCTCTCGGGCGGGCAACGTCAGCAACTTGCCATCGCGCGGGCACTGATCACCGAGCCGAAGCTGCTCATCCTCGACGAGCCGACCGAGGGCATCCAGCCCTCGGTGGTCGCCGAGATCGAACGCACCATCATCGAATTGACCCGACGCGGCGGTTTGAGCGTGCTGCTGGTCGAGCAGCACATCGGCTTCGCCCTGCAGGCCGCACAGCAGTACTACGTACTGCACTCGGGGCATCTCGGCTCCACCGGGGCGGGCGGGGCAGGCGCGGAATCCGCGGTCCGCGCGGCGATGGCGATCTGATCGCAGCGGCGCACATGGCCGGAAGGGGAACGGGCGAGGACACACATCCCGCAGGACGACGGGTGCCGCTGGCCGCGCGCGTCTACGACGAACTCCGCCACGACCTCGCCACCGGGGAACTGGCGCCGACCGAACGGCTGCGCGCCGAACGGCTGGCTCAGCGCTACGGCGTCTCGCGCACCCCGGTGCGCGAGGCGCTGGCCCGCCTCGAGGCCGACGGGCTCGTGCAGCGTCATCCCGACGGTCTCTACCTGTACCGGCCACGTCTCGACGAGCTCGACGAACTCTACGAACTGCGAATCGTGCTGGAGTCACGCGGTTTCCAGCGCATCGCCGCCGGTGGTTCCGTCCAGGTACGTATCCCGACCGAGCACGACCGGCCCACCGTGCGCGCCGAGCTGGCACGCTGGCTCGAATACCGTGACACCCCACCCGAACCCGGACCCGACCTGGTCGCCGCCGACGAGCGCTTCCACACCGAATTACTCAGGGCGGCGGGCAATTCCGCCCTCGCCGACGCGCTGGCCGCCGTCTACCTGCGGGTTCGCCCGGTGCGCACCATGGATGTGCCCACTGCCGAGCGGGTCGCGGCCATGACGGCCGATCACATCACCATCGCCGAACAGGTGCTCGCCGGTGACGACGAACGGGCCCTGCACACCCTCACCGCCCACATCGCTTCCTCCCGGGCCCACGTTCGGGTGCGGGCCGAGCAGGCCATCGCCTTCACCAAACTCGGTCGTGCCGTGCGGGATTGATCAGCATTCCTTCTGGAACGGGAAGCACTCGCTCTTGCGCGGCGTCGTCGAGACGGGCGCCCGGGTGGTCGAGGTCTGCGAGGTATCCGACATCGGGCGCGGATGGGGCGAGTCCTGGATCACCGCCACGCCGACCACCACGAAGACGACGAAGATGCCCAGCAGCGCGGCCGCGAACAGGGCGATGCCGACGAACTTGCCCTGGCGCGACGGTTCGGGGCGCGGGGCGGGCTCGCGCACCGTCCGCACCCGCGGCGCCACCTGAGCAGGCGCGGGCCGATGGGTGGCGAAGCCCTCCTCCGCCAGTTCGGCGCGCGAGGGCACCTCGACCGCACCGAGCGCCGTGCACGTGGTGAGCACCCGGTCGACCGTCCATTCGCGGGGCCCGGCCGAGAAACCCTCGAGGTACACCCGCAGCTCGTGGGTATCGACGCTGTTCGCGACCAGCACGTCCAGACCCGGCCGCAGCAGGGTGCGGGCCGGCCGCACCACCACGCCCCGATAGGGCACGAGCACCACCGCGCCGGACACATGTCGGCTGTCCTGCAACGCCTGCTCGAGCGCCACCCGCACCGCGTGCACCCCGTGTTCGACCCGGTCGGTGAGACCGTTCGACGCGTCGTCCGCCAGGTCCAGCGGACTGTCGCTGATCATCCAGGTGCCGTCGGCGGCAGCGGTGAGCAACCCGCTCTGCCTGCGCCGGAAGCCCTTCACCTCGAGCACGGTGATCCCGCGCGGGGTCACGATCACCGCGCCGAGCCGCCGGTCACCCACCCGGCAGTCGACCAGTGCGAGCCCCGTACTCGGATGGTCGTGCAGACAGTCCACGAGCTCGCGCTCGGCTCCGGTGAGCTCGGCACCCGGTCTGATCCGAACCAGCATGTGCGATGTTCCCCTACCAATGCTGCGACTTCACCCCGCCGCTGCGCGCTGCGGTGCCCACCGATCATGACGCCCAACCGTCCCGAAAACCACTGGAAACCAAAGAAAGCCGGCACGAATACGGCAGTGGCCCCCAGAGCCGATACCGGCGAGTACGCTGCGATGCTGGCCGAGGATGTTCGAGAAGACAGGTGGACCAGAGATGGACGCAGCGCCCCTACCACGCGTTTCGCCGGGACGGTTCGGTGAACTCGGACCGGTGAACTGGGTTGTGTGGCAAGTACTTTCCCGCGCGTCGGGCACCGAGGACGCGCATCTGTTCAGCACCCTCGGCCGCACCGGCGGGCTCTTTCGCGGCTGGCTGCACTTCTCCGGCAAGCTCATGCCGGGTGGCAGATTGCCGCGCGCGGAGGCCGAACTGGTGATCCTGCGCGTCGCCCACCTGCGCGCTTGCGACTACGAGGCCGACCATCATCGCCGACTCGGCCGGAAGGCGGGGCTCTCGGCGGTCGAGATCGAGCGGGTCGCCGCGGGTCCCGGCGCCGAGGGCTGGACTCCTCGGCAGCGGGCGCTGCTCGACGCCGTCGACCAGCTGGTGGCCACCCGCGATGCCGACGACGCCGCCTGGGCGGCGCTGGCCGAGCACTACGACGAGCGGACGCTGATCGAGATCGTGCTGTTGATCAACCAGTACGAGGGTCTGGCCTCGACCATCACGACACTGCGGATCGAACGCGACAGGTTCTGATCTGCGGGTGTGATCAGCCGCGTGCGATCCGCAGCGCGGTCACGATCATCGGGATCTGCAACGGCAACCGCGCCAGCACACCCGCCTTGAAAACCTTGGGCGCCTTCGGATTACCGACCACGTCCACGGTCATCTGAATATTGGCCGGGTAGACACCGACGAACAGCGCCGCGGCCAGCCAGCCACCGAGCCGCCTTGTGCGCGGCACCGCCAGCGCGGCCGCCACGCCCAGCTCGGCGACCCCGGACCCGTAGGTGTAGGTCCGCGGGTCGCCGGGCAGCTGCGGCGGCACGATCTTGTCGAACGGCTTGGGCGCTACGAAATGCAGGATGCCCATCGCGAACAGCAACCCACTCAGGTAGGTATGCGCACGTCGACGGGGAAGTTGATCAGCCACGAAACCAACCTACCGCCTTCCGCGAGTTTCCTGGCGGGCACTTCCGCCGCGGCACCGGGCACCGCCTCGGTCCGACTATCGACCCGCGGCGGCGAAGACCGTGGCGGCCGAGGTGGCCCGACGACCGAGGAGTTCGGTCAGGTCACCGGTGGTCACCTCCAGCAGACCCTCGCCGATGCGTGCGTCGGCGTCGGCGAGCACGGCGGCGAACTGGTCGTCGAGGCCCGCGGCGCGCAAGGCCGCCACGTAATCGTCCTGGGTGAGGTCTTCGTAGCGGACCGTGGCGCCCTTCGCCTCGGCGACCGCGGATGCCAGATCCGCGCCGGTCAGCGCCTCGTCACCGCCCAGTTCGTAGACGCGGCCCTCGTGACCCGCGCTGGTCAGCACCCGCGCGGCGGCCTGCGCGTAGTCGGCCCGCGCCGCACCGGAGACCCGGCCCCGCGCCATCGCGCCGTGCAGGACGCCGGACTGCGCCGCGTGCGCGGCGGCACCGTCGTAGTTCTCCCAGTACCAGCCGTTGCGCAGCAGCACCGTCGGCACCGTGGCGGTCGCCAGCACCTCCTCGGTGCCGCGATGTTCGGCGGCCAGCAGCATCGGATTGTGGTCGGCGCGCGGGATGCTGGTGTAGGCCAGCAGCTCGACTCCGGCCCGCTCGGCGGCGCGCAGGACATTGGTGTGCTGGGCGACTCGTTTGCCGAATTCGTTGCCCGAGATCAGCAGCACACGGTCCACCCCGACCAAGGCGGCATCCAGGGCCGCCGGATCGTCATAGGACGCCTTCCGCACGTCTACACCTCGTGCGGCGAGGTCTGCCACCCTGCTGGGATCGCGCACGATCGCGACCGGCCGCTCCCCCGCGTCGAGCAGAGCCTCCACGACCAACCGGCCCAGTTTTCCGCCTGCTGCTGTCACTGCCACGGTCATCACTGCCTCCATTGATATAGCACTAACTATTAGTAAGCACTATGCCTTTAGTGGGCACTTGCGTCAAGTAGGTACGATGGGGACATGCCCGAGACGACCCCCGCGGATCACGACCCCACGCTGGAGGCCGACGTCTTCGCGAGCACTTGCGATTCCCGCCCCGTGCTGCAGAACATCGCGAGCCGATGGGGCGCGCTGGCCCTGGTCGCCCTTCGCGACGGCCCCGTCCGCTTCAGCGCCCTGCGCCGCCGGGTCGACGGTGTGAGCGAGCGCATGCTGTCGCAGACCCTGCAAACCCTGGAACGCGACGGCATGGTCCATCGCGAGGTGCTGGAAGCGATTCCACCCCGCGTCGAATACACCCTCACCGAACTCGGGGCGGAGGTGGCCGACCAGCTGCGGTCACTGATCCTCATCCTGGAATCCAAGATGGATGTCGTCCGCGCGGCACAGCACAGCTACCACCGCGCGGGCGGCGTCGGCCGGGACTAACCCGGCGCGAGCAGCTCCGAGACGGTGACGAATCGGTAGCCCCGCGCGCGCAACCCGTGGATGATCTCGGGCACCGCGGCAAGGGACTCGGCGCCGTGCATGACGTGGAGCAAGATGATCGAGCCGGGTCGGACCTCGGCGAGCGTGTCGTCGACAATGGCCGCACGTGCCGCCCCGCCCGCGGAGTCGGGCTCCACATCCCAGGTCACCGTGGTGCGATCGTGGTCCGCGAGGTAGTGCGGCAACGCCCACAGTTTCTTGCCGTACGGCGGACGGAAGGTGATCGGCCCCGGATACCCGGCGCGACGGATCTCGGCGTCGGTCCGTTCGATCTCCGCGCGCACGGTGTCGCGCGAAATCAGCACCATGCGCCGATGCGAATAGGAATGATTCCCGAGCTCGTGACCGGCACCCACGATCGCCGCACCGTATTCGGGACGCGCGGCCAGATCAGCACCGACCAGATAGAAGGTCGCGCGAACCCCCGCTTCCCCCAACGCCCGCAACACGTCCGGCGTCCGCGCGGTGGGGCCGTCGTCGAAGGTCAACGCGACAACCTTCTCCTCGGTCTCAACCCGATCGACCAGCCGCCCCGCCACCTGATAGCTCCGCGAATTCATCACCACATAGAGCCCGGAGCACACCGCGAGAACCACCACGACGGCGGTAACCCCCGAGATCACCCACCGACGTCGCACACCTGCTGTATAGCCTCGACAACCAACTACCGCAAGCACATGGGCAACTCACCGGGTAGCGGTAAACCCACCCGGTGAGAATTGCCGGTCGCCGGTCCACGTTCGGATCCGGCGGGAAGATCAACCAGCGGCGCTTACTGGATGACCTGGGTGATGTCGCCGGGCTTCAGGTAGTCGAAGAAGCGGTGGGCGCCGTCTTCGGTCATTCGCACACAACCGTGTGACTTGGAATCGACCGGGCCGACGTGAAATGCCATGTCGCCGTTGAAGAATGTCGCCCAGCGCATCGGCGCGTTGTGCATGGTGCTCCAGTGGAATTCCCGTTTGAAGGAAATCTTGGTCACCGCCGGCGGCGTTTCGTAACCGTTCATACCGTGCGAAATGGGCGTCGGCCCGAAGATGACGCGGCCGTTGTCGACCAGCCACGCCTCGTTCGTCGACAGCCGCAAGCAGGCCTTCGCCTCCACCACCGGGCACGGCGACGCGGTCGGCACGATAGCGGGAACACCGGGAATATCAGGGCCACCGGGGAAAAGCGGTTCGGCCATCGCCGGTGCCACGGTGCCGATACCGACTGCGACAACCGCCGCGATCTTGGCCGCCCAACCGAAAAAGTGCTTGCTCATCGAGTCCGCTACCTCTCTGTCCACCTCCCCGCGACTTCTGCCGAACGTTCGGCGGTCGCAGCGAGATGCCGGGCTTACGGTCAGGAGAAAGTCAGCTCATGGGCGTGCCCGGCGAGTTACCCACGTACTCACGAGATCAGGTGAAGCGACTAACAACCGATACAGAGCTACACGGATCATCCTGGACCACCCCCGATTCACCAAATCACCCGCCGCGACTTGGCCGAAAAGATACCCCCGCACCCCAACAACACCCACCCACACAAACCCAACCCCCACATCCCGACCCCGAGGAGGGATCGCCGACGCAGTCGGCGGTCGCGCCCGTCCCGTCGATCAGGTGCCGTGGCGTAGGCGACGAAGGAGCAAGCCACGGTGCCTGATCGACGGGACATCAGGGGGCGCGACTCGAGCGCGCCAGCGCTCCGATAACTCAGAAGTTGATCATGTGCCCCGCGAGGCCGTGGATCGCTTCCTGCAGTGCTTCGCTGAGTGTCGGGTGGGTGTGCACGTTGCGCGCGAGCTCGTTGACCGTGAGGTCCCACTTCTGGGCCAGGGTCAGCTCGGGCAGCAGCTCCGAGACATCGGGGCCGATCAGATGGCCGCCGATGAGTTCGCCGTGGGTCTTGTCGGCGATCAGCTTCACGAAACCGGTCGGGTCGGCCAGGCCGTGCGCCTTGCCGTTGGCGGTGAACGGGAAGGTCGCGACCTTCACGTCATAGCCTTCGTCGCGGGCCTGCTGCTCGGTGAGACCGAAGCTGGCGACCTGCGGCTGGCAGAAGGTGGCGCGCGGCATCATCCGGTAGTCACCGAGGGTCAGTGTCTCGGCGCCGCCGATGGTCTCGGCCGCGACCACGCCCTGCGCCTCCGCCACGTGGGCGAGCTGCAGCTTGGCGGTGACGTCGCCGATGGCGTAGATGTGCGCCACGTTGGTGCGCATGTGGTCGTCGATGTCGATGGCGCCCCGGTCGGTGAGCGCGACGCCGGTGGTCTCCAGGCCGTAGCCCTCGACTCGCGGTGCGAAACCGACGGCCTGCAGCACCTTGTCGACCGTGACGGTCTCGATCGCGCCGGACTTGTTGTCCTTGATCTGGACGGTGACCTTGGAGCCGTCGTCGTCGATCGACTGCACTGCCGCACCGGTGCTGATGGTGATGCCGAGCTTCTTGTACTGCTTGGTGATCTCTTTGGAGACGTCGGCGTCCTCGTTGGGCAGCGCGCGATCGAGGAACTCCACGATCCGCACGTCGACGCCGTAGTTCTTGAGGACGTAGGCGAACTCCATGCCGATCGCGCCCGCGCCGACGATCAGGATCGAGCCGGGTAGGTCGCGGGTGAGGATCTGCTCCTCGTAGGTGACCACGTTCTCGGAGAGCTGGGTGCCCGGCAGCAGCTTGGTGGTGGTGCCGGTGGCGATGATGGCGTTGTCGAACGTGATCGTCTCGGCACCGCCCTTGGTGAGGGCGACGTCGAGCGAGTTCGGGCCGGTGAAGGTACCGAGGCCGTCGAATTCGTCGATCTTGTTCTTCTTCATCAGGAAGTGCACGCCCTTGACCCGACCGTCGGCCACGCTGCGGCTGCGATCGAAGGCGGCACCGAAGTCGAAGCTGACCTCACCGGAGATGCCGAAGGTCTTGGCCTCCTTGTGGAAGATATGGGCCAGCTCGGCGTTGCGCAGCAGTGCCTTGGACGGGATGCAGCCCACGTTCAGGCACACGCCACCCCAGTATTTCTGCTCGACAATCGCTGTTCGCAGGCCGAGTTGAGCGGCACGGATCGCGGCGACATATCCGCCGGGACCAGCGCCGAGAACGACGACATCGTAGTGGGAAGTCACGTCCCCGAGCCTAACTCTGTTTCGGAGAGTTCACCCACCCGTCCCCCACATAGGTGAGATGTCCGCGCGACCGGCCGCTACCCGGCGCCGGTCACTGTCACCGGGGTCGGGCCGAGCACCTTGCGCAGCGTCGCGGCCAAGGCCTCGAGTTCGTCGGGTTCGAGGTTCGCGCCGAACCGGCGTTCGATGTCGTCGAGATAGCGAGGGGCGGCCTCGCGGAAGCGCTGCCTGCCGAGATCGGTGATGGCGACGAGCGCGGATCGGCCGTCGTCGGGGTTGGTGTCACGGCGCAGCAGGCCGTTCGATTCCAGTTCCGCGACAAGGCGACTCACCCTGGTGCGGCTCAGCACGACCTTCTCGCTGAGATCGCTCATCCGCATCGGTCCGGTGCCGTCGAGTTCGAGAAGCACGTCGTACCAGGTCAGTGGTAGTCCGGTGGCCCGGCGCAGCTCGGCGTCGAGCTCCGGGACGAGCGCGGCGTGCACCTGGAGCAAGGCGGCCCACGCCGCTATCGCCGGTCGACGGGACGGCTGTTCGTTCGGCACCGTCCCAGCTTAGCCACTTGCGTGCGTGCGCACACAACTAGTAGCGTGTGCACGCACATAAATTCTCCCGAACTACCGGAGGGAACTCCCATGACCACACTCATCACCCGCGACGAACTGGCGCGAGGCATCGCGGCCGGGACCGTGATCGTGCTCGACGCACTCGGCCCCGAGTACTACGCCAAGGCCCATCTGCCCGGCGCGCTCAACCTCGTCGAAAACGACGTCGACACCGTCGCGCCAACCCTGCTCCCCGACCGCGACGCGGCCATCGTCACCTACTGCTCGAATCCCGCGTGCGGGAACAGCCAGGCCGTGGCGAGCAAGCTGGAAGCGCTGGGCTACACCAACGTGCGCAAGTACCGCGAGGGCATCCAGGACTGGTCCGACGCGGGACTGACCATCGAAACCTCGGCCTGAGGTCGATGCCGGTCCGGCCACTCGGCATCGCGCCGCCGCGGCCGGGCCGTGGCTCGACAGCCCAGTACTGTCGAGGTGGTGAGCGGTGCGGTGTCGGTGGACGGGATCGGTGGTGCGCTCCACGGCACCGCGTCTACCCATCTGGTCCGGCTGCTCGTGCGGGCCGCGCGGGCGGCGGGCGCGGACGAGGACCAGCTCACCCGGGTTCCCGGCACCGACGAGGTGGTCCTCGGTGGTGAGCTCAACCGGATCCCGATGAGTTCGTTGTTGCGGCTGTGGGAGTTGATCGCGCAGGCGCGACCCGGCGCCGGGTCGGGGGCGGCGATCGCCGCCGCCGCGCCGCTCGGCTCGCTGAACACGTGGGACTACCTGGTGACCACCGGTGCGACACTGGCCGATTCGCTGCGCGCCGCCCAGCCCTATCACCGCCTGGTCACCGCGGCCACCGAGGGATTCGACCTGTCCGGCGACGGTGGGCTCACCATCGGCTACCGCACCTCGGCGGGCGATCCTGCGGTGGCTGCGGTGGTCAACGAGTACGTCCTCGCCTACTATCTGCGTCGCGCTCGCGAGGCGGTCGGCCGACCACTCGTGCCGACCAAGGTCAGTTTCGGCCACTCCGCACCGCCCGACCACACCGGCCTGATCGACGTATTCGGCACCGCCGACATCGAATTCGACGCCGAGGCGGACGCGATCACCTTTCACGCCGACGACGCCACCGCACCGCTCGCCCGCGCCGACCCGATGCTGGCCGACCTGATCCGCAGCCATGCCGACCTGGTCCTGGCCTCCGCTCGACCGATCACCGACCCCCTCGACGCCTTCCGCATCGCGCTCGGAACGGCTATGGACGCGGGCGACCCCGCCCTGCCCCGCGTGGCGAAAAGCCTTGCCATGAGCGAGCGAACCTTGCAACGCCACCTGGCCGAGCACGGCACCTCGTGGCGCGAGGAACTCGACTCGATCCGCTACGAACGCGCGAAAGCCCTTCTCGAACAGGGTCACAGCACCTCGACCGTCGCCCACCACCTGGCCTTCACCGACGACCGCGCCCTGCGCAAGGCCTTCCGCCGCTGGACCGGCGGCACACCGACCTCCGCGCGCCGACGCTGAACCCTCGCGACGCTCGATCCGAACCGCCGGTCCCGTCCCACCCACAGCTGCGGTCGGATCACCGAAACGACCTGGTGCGGCAGGCGATCCCACAGAGCCGGCTGCCCGCACCGCCGGGCACCACACCGAACGAACTCGGCTGAGCGTGTCGTGAATGGACCGGGCAGTGACGTCCGCGGACCTTCGGCTGGGAACCTGACCGCAATACCGTGATCATCACCGGCTGAAAACACTGGATGACCTGGAAAGAAGGCTCGATCATGACCAGCACCGCGCTGCCGACGCACACCCGTGAGATCCACCTGGCCGCCCGCCCCGACGGCGCTCCGGTCGCTACCGATTTCGCCCTGGTCGAGCGGAGACTGCCCGAGCTCGCCGATGGGCAGATCCTGGTGCGCAACACCTGGATGTCGGTCGACCCGTACATGCGCGGACGGATGGACGACAAGGAGTCCTACATGCCGGCTTTCGAACTCGATGCGGCACTGGATGGTTCGGCGGTCGGCGAGGTGATCGCGTCCCGCTCGGCGGATATCACGGTCGGCGCGACCGTCTCGCACTTCGCCGGCTGGCGCGAACACGCGATCGTCGACGCGGCCACCGTTACGCCGATCGACCCGGAACTGGCTGCCCCGCAGCACTTCCTGAGCGTCATCGGCACCACCGGGCTCACGGCCTACGCGGCGCTCACCGATATCGCCCCGGTGCGCCCCGGTGACACGGTGTTCGTCTCGGCCGCCGCCGGTGCGGTCGGCAGCGTGGCGGGCCAGATCGCCAAGGCGCTCGGCGCGAAGCGGGTGGTCGGCTCAGCGGGCGGGCCCGCGAAGACGCGAAAGCTGCTCGACGAATTCGGCTTCGACGCCGCGATCGACTACCGCGTCGGTGACCTCGCCGGGCAATTGAAGGCCGCCGCGCCCGACGGCGTCGACGTCTACCTCGACAGTGTCGGCGGCGAACACCTGAAGATCGCCATCGAAGCGCTCAATCAGCACGGGCGCGTCGCCCTGGTCGGCGCGATCAGTGGCTACAACGGCGCGACCACCCAGCAGGCACCCGACCTCTATCTCGCCGCGACGAAAGAGGCCACCTTGCGCGGCATGCTGGTAACCAGCTACTTCCCGCTGTTCGGCGAGTACATCGGCAAGGCGGTGGGCTGGCTGGCCGAGGGCACCCTGCGCACGACCGAGACCGTCTACGACGGACTGGACCAGGCTCCCGCCGCCTTCTTCGGAGTCCTCACCGGCGCCAACACCGGCAAGATGCTGGTGCGTCTGGGCTGAGCGTTCCCGCACTGGGCACCGGGCCGCCGCTCGGCCGGGGCGGTCAGTCGCGCCAGACCTGGCCTGCGACCCTGGCGAAATTGCCGCCGAAGATCGCGGCGCGTTCGGCGGCGTGGAATCCCCGGTCGGCCAGGAGCTGGTCCAGACCGGGGGCACCGGCTTCGCCGAGCAGATCCTCCGGCGGAACCCACTGCAGCGGACCCCATTTCGTATACGACTCCGAGAACGCGCCGGGATTGTCACGGATCTCGTCGTTGAACTCCTGGCCGTCGAAGGAGTAGTCGGAGCCGACGCCGAGGTGGTCGATACCGACCAGGTCGACGCCGTAGCGGATATGGTCCGCCATCGCGGCCAGCCGGGCGGCGTGGTCGCCGGGAGCGTTGTGGCCGAGAAAGATTCCTACGCCGTTGATGCCGATCACGCCACCGGTCTGCGCGCAGGCCAACGCTTGGTCGTCGGTGATATTGCGTGGATGGTCCCACAGGGCGGCGAAATTGGAGTGGCTGTAGATCATCGGGACGGCGGTACAGGTGGCGATGTCGAGGCCCGTGCGGCGTGAGCAATGCGATCCGTCGGCGAACATCCCGACCTCGTTGAGCTTGCGCACCAAGTCCTTTCCGTAGCCGGTGAGGCCGGTGTCCTCGGTGTCGAGGCAGCCGCAACCCGCCGCGTTGGCATGGTTGTAGGAGGGCAACAGCGAGCGCACGCCGAGGCCGTAGAACAGTTCGACATTGTCGAGATCGCCGTCGAGCGGACCCGAGTCCTCCAGGTCGAAGGCCAGCGAGATCACCTCGGGCGCACCGATATCGGCTACCCGATCGACCAGCCGGAATCGCGGGTCACCCTCGGCCTGGCCCCGGAACTGCCCCAGCAGGGCCAGCGAATCCGCCTTCGTCTGCGCCGAGTACCCGACATTGATCGACAGGTACGAGCCGAGCGGATACCGGGCGAGTTCGGTGATCCGCGCAGTGTGGTGCAACGGCAGACAGCAATGCTGTTCCCACAGAAAAGGCGCCACGTTCACCTCCGGTCATAGTCGCTGACCTGCGATCCTACGTTTCGCGACACGGCCGTCGGGTCGGCGCGCTAACGCGGTGGCTGATCGGGCCGATGAGTCAGTACCTTCCTCCCCCCTGCCCCGAAGGCGGTGCGACGTGCGTCGCTTCCTCATCTCGCTCACCACGATCGCGGCCTGTGCCGGCCTGTGGACAGTTCCGGCCACGGCCGCCCCGTCCTCCTGCGAACTCGGATGGGGTTCGGCCGACCGGTCGAGTTCGGGCTATTCGACGGCCACCGTCGGCGATGTCCGCGCGGGCCGCCACGACTGCTTCGATCGCGTGGTCATCGATCTGTCCGGCCCGGTCGCCGGTTACCGCGTCGGCTACGTCGACACGGTCACCATGGACGGCTCCGGCGCGGCCGTCCCGCTGCGCGGCGGCGGCGCCCTCCAGGTGATGGTGCAGGCGCCCGCCTACGACGGCGCGGGCAACAGCACCTACCACCCGGCCGATCGCGCCGAACTCGTCGACCTGCGCGGCTACCCGACGCTGCGTCAGGTCGCCTGGGCCGGATCGTTCGAGGGCCAGTCCACGATCGGTCTCGGCGTACGGGCCCGCCTGCCGTTTCGCGTCACCACCTTCGACTCCCCCGCCCGGGTGGTGATCGACGTCGCCCACTCCTGGTGACGCCTCACCAACCCCGGCGCCGCGGACGCGAGCCGACCAACTCACCGTCCCCGGCGCTCTCGCGGGTGCGGTAGACGATGTAGGGCCGGAACAGGTAGCCGAACGGCGCGCTGAACGCGTGTACGAGCCGGGTGAACGGCCAGATCGCGAACAGGATCAGCGCGATCGTCACGTGGATGTGGAACGACAGGGGCGCCTGCGCCATCAGGTCACCCCGGGGTTGCAGGATCCAGATCGAGCGAAACCACGGGGCGACGGTCTCGCGATAGTTGTGCTCGGGACCGACGGCGCCGGAACCGAGCAGCGTGGTCGCCAGACCGGTGACCAGGGCCGCGATCAGCACCAGGTACATGACCTTGTCGTTGAACGTGGTGGCGCTGAACACCGGACCGTTGACCCGCCGCCGGTAGACCAGCAGCACGATGCCGGTGAGCGTCGCCAGGCCCGCGATGGAACCGAGCGCGATCGCCTGGATGTGATAGACGTGCTGACTCACGCCGATCGCGTCCGTCCACGATTCGGGAATCACCAGCCCGATGATGTGCCCGACGATCACCACCAGCATGCCGAAGTGGAACATCGGGCTGCCGATTCGCAGCAACCTGCTCTCGTAGAGCTGCGAGGAGCGGGTGGTCCAGCCGAACTTGTCGTAGCGGTAGCGCCACCAGGTGCCGACGATCATCATCGCCAAGCTCACATACGGAACGATGTCCCAGTAGATCTCGCCGGCGGAGACGGAATCTGCCATGTCACCGAGGTCCTTTCGCTACGGCGGGAGCCGCGGTGCGCCGTGGCGGCACGGTGAGGGTGAACGGCGCGAGGCCGACCGATTCGGCCGGCGGTCCGGCCTGCACGAGATGCCGCGCCCGGCCGAGTTCGAGCTCGGAGGCGGCGGGCAGGGTGTCGGCGACCGCGGCCAGCACCGGCGCGTACGGCGACCCGTCGTCGGTCAGCGCCAGCCGGATCGCGTCGATCGCCCTGCGATGCGCGGCCAGCAGCGCGGCCCCGGTCACCGGGTCGACGGTGGCGGCGAACTCGAGCACCACGGTGAGGTGGTCGGGCATCTCACCGACCGGCGGACGCATGCCCGCCGCCCGGTAGGCGTCGTTGAACGCCAGCATCGCCATGCCCCGATTACGGGTATCGCCATCGGTCCAGTAGGTGAGCAGCAGCGTCGACTGCCTGCGCATGTCGAAGGTGTCGACATAGGCCTGCGCCGCCACGGTTTCCGGCGTGCAGCGCAGCATCGCCGACACGGTCCGCAACGGCGCCGCCTGCTCGGACGGCAGGTGCGCGCACAACTGGTCGACGAGGTCGAGCCGAGCGCGCACGTCGTGGTCGGGGTAGGCGAGCAGCAGTGAGGCGGCCTGCCAGACGATGCGGTGCCGATCGAAACGGCGGGCCGACCGACCGAACGGTGACCTCATCGCTGACCACCGCCGGGGAACATTCCGGTCGGCCTGCCCTTGCCGTCCCAGTTGAGCAGATTCACCCGCGCACCGGTCTGCGCGCCGATCGACTCGCTGGTCTGGCGCTGTTTGAGCGCGTGGAAGGTCTCCACGGCCACCGGCACCGGCGACCCGCTGGTCTCACCGAACGGGCCCGAGGCCTGCTCGTACATGCCGGGGCCGCCGTCGAAGTCGAGCGCGCAATCGCTCACCGATTCCTCCAGCTGATGGCCCTGCTCGGCATACGCCGACGGAATCACATACCGGTCTTCGTATTTCGCCAGCGCGAGCAGCCGGTACATGCGATAGACCTGCTCCTCGGTCATTCCCACCGCAGCCGGGATATGTTCCTGCGGTTCGCGTCCGAGGTTGATGTCGCGCATGTAGGAGCGCATCGCGGCCAGCTTGCGCAGCACCAGCGCCACCGGTGCGGTGTCACCGGCGGTGAACAATCCGGCCAGGTATTCCAGTGGGATGCGCAGTGATTCGAGCGCGCCGAACAGATTGCCGACGTCCTCGCCGTCGTGCCCGTCGCGGCTGACCGCGTCGACCACCGGTGACAGCGGCGGGATATACCAGACCATCGGCATGGTCCGGTACTCCGGATGCAACGGCAGCGCGACCCGAAAGTCCTTGACCAGCGCGTGAATCGGCGACCGTTGCGCCGCCTCGATCCAGCTGTCGGGAATCCCGGATGCCCGCGCGCCCGCGGCGACCTCGGGATCGTTCGGGTCGAGCAGCACCTCGAGCTGGGCCTGGTACAGGTCCTTGTCGTCGGCCACCGACGCCGCGTCGAGGACCCGATCCACGTCGTAGAAGATCAGGCCGATGTAGCGCAACCGCCCGACACAGGTCTCCGCGCAGACCGTCGGCAGGCCCACCTCCACCCGCGGATAGCAGAACGTGCACTTCTCGGCCTTGCCGGTCTTGTGGTTGAAATACACCTTCTTGTAAGGGCATCCGGACACGCACATCCGCCAGCCACGGCACCTGTCCTGGTCGACGAGCACGATGCCGTCCTCGCTGCGCTTGTACATCGCGCCCGACGGGCACGAGGCCACACAGGCCGGATTGAGACAGTGCTCGCAGATGCGCGGCAGGTAGAACATGAACGTCTGCTCGAGGTCGAGCTTCACCTTCTCGCTCACCTTCGCCAGCACCGGGTCGCCCGGCACGATCTCCGGCGAACCGGCCAGATTGTCGTCCCAGTTGGCCGACCAGCTCACCTTCATCGGCTTGCCGCTGATCAGGCTGCGCGGCGGGGCGACCGGAGTCTGATCACCCAGCGGCGCGTTGGTCAGGTTCTCGTAGTCGTAGGTCCACGGCTCGTAGTAGTCCGACATGGCGGGCATCTTCGGGTTGGAGAAGATGCGCGCGAGCTTGGCGTAGCGGCCGCCGTCGCGCAGGTTCAGTCTGCCGTTGCGCTCGCGCACCCAGCCGCCGCGCCACTTCTCCTGGTCCTCGTAGGTGCGTGGATATCCCTGTCCCGGACGGGTTTCCACATTGTTGAACCACACGTACTCGGTGCCGGAGCGGTTCGTCCATGCCTGCTTGCAGGTCACCGAACAGGTGTGGCAGCCGATGCATTTGTCGAGGTTCATCACCATCGCCAGTTGCGCCATGACCTTCATCAGTACGTCACCTCCTGGCCGCGACGGCGGACCACGGTCACCTCGTCGCGTTGGTTTCCGGTGGGGCCGAGATAGTTGAACGCGAACGCGGTCTGGGCGTAACCACCCGCCAGGTGCGAGGGTTTGACCAGCAGCCGGGTGAGCGAATTGTGGATGCCGCCACGGGTTCCCGTCTTCTCCGTCAGCGGGACATCGATCGTGCGTTCCTGCGCGTGGTGGACGTAGACGACGCCCTCGGGCATCCGATGCGAGACGATCGCGCGGCACACCAGCACGCCGTTGCGATTGTCTGCCTCGACCCACTCGTTGTCGGCGACCCCGATCTTCGCGGCGTCGGCCGGGCTCATCCACATCGTCGGACCGCCGCGCGAGAGCGAGAGCATGAGCAGGTTGTCCTGGTACTCCGAATGGATCGACCACTTCGAGTGCGGTGTCAGATAGCGCACGGTGATGCCGATGCCATCGCGCTGCGTGCCGATCCGTGGTTCGTCGAAGAGCCGGGCCATGTCCAGCGGCGGCCGGTAGATCGGCAGCGCCTCGCCCAGTTCCTCGATCCAGTCGTGGTCGACATAGAAGTGCATCCGGCCGGTGAGTGTGTGAAAGGGCTTGAGCTGCTCGATGTTCACGGTGAACGGCGCGTACCTGCGACCGCCGGTCTCGCTGCCCGACCATTCGGGACTGGTGATCACCGGTACCGGTCTGGCCTGGGTGTCGGCGAAGGTGATGCGCTTGTCCTCGCTGCCCTCGGCGAGGTGGACCAGGTCGCGACCGGTGCGTTTCTCCAGTTCCCTGAATCCTTCGACCGCCAGTCGGCCGTTGGAGGTGCCCGACAGACGCAACACCGTCTCGGCCATCTTCTCCGCCGTGTCCAGCGCCGGACGGCCCACGGCGACACCGGCGTTCATCACGCCGTGCAACCGGGCGAGTTCGGTGACCTCCTGGTCGGGGATCACCGTGACGCCCTTGGTGGTCAGACCCGCCTTCTCCACCAGCGGGCCGAGCGCGGTCCATTTCTCGGCGATCTTCGCGTAATCGCGTTCGACCACCATCAGCGGTCCCATCGTCTTGCCGGGCACCGGCTTCTCACCGCTCGCGCGCCAATCCGATTCCACGCCACCGGGATAGGCCATCGCGCCGGGGGTGTCGTGCTGCAAGGTGCCCATCACGATGTCGGTGCGCTTGCCGAGATGGCGGGCCGCCAGTGCCGAGAAGCTGCGGGCTATCGCGGCGAAAGCGTCGAAGTCCGAACGGGTTTCCCACGGCGGGTCGATCGCGGGGGTGAAGGCGTGGATGTAGGGGTGCATGTCGGTGCTGGACAGGTCGGCCTTCTCGTACCAGGTGGCCGCGGGCAGGACGACATCGGAGAACAGGGTGGTGGAGGTCATCCGGAAGTCGATCGACATCAGCAGGTCGAGCTTGCCCTCGGGGATGTCGCCGGACCAGTCCACGCTCACCGGGCGCGTGCCGGGTTCGGTCGGCTCCGCCTGGAGATTCGAGGTGGTGCCGAGCAGGTGCTTCAGGAAGTACTCGTTGCCCTTGGACGAGGAACCGAGCAGATTGGCCCGCCACACGCTCAGCACGCGCGGCCAGTTCTTCGGGTCGTCCGGGTTCTGCAGCGCGAATCGCAGCTCGCCACTGGCCAATCGGTCGACGGTGTACTGCACGGGATCCTCGCCCGCCGCGGCCGCGGCGTCGGCGAGATCGAGGCTGGAGCGGTCGAATTGGGGAAAGAACGGAGTCCAGCCCATGGCGACGGCCGAACTCAGCACGTCCATCGTGTGTTTGTTCGCGAAGCGGCCGCGACCGGTCGGCGCGGCGAGCGCGTCGGCGCGGTAGCCGTCGTAGCGCCACTGGTCGGTGTGCACGTACCAGTAGGAGGTGCCCGCCATCTGCCGGGGCGGACGCGACCAATCGGTGCCCATCGCCACCGTCGCCCAGCCGGTGACCGGCCTGCACTTCTCCTGGCCGACGTAGTGGGCCCAACCGCCGCCGTTGCGGCCCATCGACCCGGTCATCAGCAGCAGCGACAGGATGGCGCGGTAGGTGGCGTCGCCGTGGAACCACTGGCAGATGCCCGCGCCCATGATGACCATGGTCCGGCCGCCCGATTCCACCGCGTTGTTCGCGAACTCCCTGGCGATCCGGATGACCTGGGCGGCGGACACTCCCGTGATCGGTTCCTGCCAGGCCGGGGTGTACGGGGTCTCGGCGTCGTCGTAGTCGCGCGGCCACGTTCCCGGCAGTCCCGGCCGGGCCACCCCGTACTGTGCCAGCATCAGGTCGAAGACCGTGCACACCCGCTTGCCCGCGACCACCCGCACGGGAACACCGCGCCGCATGGTCTCGCCGTGCCCGTCGAGGGTGTCGAAACGCGGCAGCGTGATCTCGACGGCGTCGACCCGCTCCGCACCCGCCTCGGCGACGGTCAGCGTCGGGACCAGCTCGCCCAGGTCCAGATTCCACTTGCCGATGCCCTCGGGTCCGTAGCGGAACCCGAGCGATCCGTGCGGCACCACCGGCGCTCCGGTGACCCCGTCGACGAACACCGGCTTGAACGCCGCGTTCTCCTCGGTGCTGCCCAGATCCGCCGCGGTGAGGTTCTTGCCGGGAACCAACTGACCGTCGCGTTCCTCCAGGGCGATCAGGAACGGCAGGTCGGTGAACCGGCGGACGTAGTCGACGAAGAACGGCTCCCGCCTGCGCACGTAGTACTCACTGGCGATCACGTGCCCCATGGCCATGGCCAGCGCACCGTCGGTGCCCGCCGCGCACGGCATCCACTCGTCGGCGAACTTGGTGTTGTCGGCGTAGTCCGGGCTGACGGTGACGATCTTGGTGCCGCGATAGCGCACCTCGGCCATCCAGTGCGCGTCCGGCGTGCGGGTGACCGGCACATTCGAACCCCACATGAGCAGGTACGACGCGTCCCACCAGTCGCCGGACTCCGGCACGTCGGTCTGGTCGCCGAACACCTGCGGGGAGGCCACCGGCAGGTCGGCGTACCAGTCGTAGAACGAGGTCATCGCGCCACCGATGAGTTCGATGAAGCGCGAGCCCGCCGCGAAGGAGATCATCGACATGGCCGGGATCGGCGAGAACCCGGCGACCCGGTCGGGACCGTAGGTCTTGATGGTGTGCACATGCGCGGCGGCGACCATCTCCACCGCCTCGTCCCAGCTCACCCGCACCAATCCGCCCTTGCCCCTTGCCCGTTGGTAGGCACGGCGGCGTTCGGGGTCGGCCTGCACGTCGGCCCAGGCCAGCACCGGATCGCCCAGACGGTTCTTGGCCTCGCGATACATCTCGACGAGCACGCCGCGCGCGTACGGATACCGGACGCGGGTGGGCGAGTAGGTGTACCAGGAGAAGGCCGCGCCGCGCGGGCAGCCGCGAGGTTCGTACTCCGGGCGGTCCGGGCCCGCCGAGGGGTAGTCGGTCTCCTGGGTCTCCCAGGTGATGATGTCGTCCTTGACATAGATCTTCCACGAGCACGAACCGGTGCAGTTCACCCCGTGGGTCGAGCGCACGACCTTGTCGTGGCTCCAGCGATTGCGATAGAAGATGTCGCCCGCGCGCCCACCCTCCCTGGTGACGGTGCGCAGGTCGGCGGATTCGGTACCGGGCGTGAAGAACCGGCCGCTGCGCACGAGCAGGTCTTCGACGGGTCCGCCGATTCGCGCTGGGGATGGCACTGGTCTCTCTCCTTCGACGAGGTCGGAGCAGGGTGCGGGGCTACTCGACGGCGTGCAGCTTGAACACCGTGTAGACGAGGGCGGCAAGCGCGGTCGCCGCGAGCAGCAGCAAACCGACCGTGTAGCTGTGACTCGCTTCGTTGTAGGTGATGCCCATGATCAGCGGTGGGAAGTAGCCGCCGAGACCACCCGCGGCCGAGACGATTCCCGTCACACTGCCGACATTGGACGCGGGCGAACGCCGTGCCACCCACGCGAACACGCCACCGGTGCCGATCCCGAGGAACAGCGCCATCGCGATGAACGTGCAGGCCGAGGCCACATCGGCGGGTGGTTTGAACGAGGCGACCACCGCCATCACCGCGGTGCCGGCCAGCGAGGTGACCACGATGTACTTGGGCGCGATCCGGTCGGCCAGCGTGCCGCCGATGGGCCGCGCGATCACCGCGGCGAGCGCGAAGGCGGCGGTGCGGGTGCCCGCGTCGACCGAGGAGAAGCCGTAGACGTTCTTGATGTAGGTCGGCAGGTACGAGCTGAACGCGACGAACCCACCGAACACCACGGCGTAGAGGAACGACATCTCCCAGGTGACGCCGAGTTTCATCGCCGCCCGCAGTTTCGGCACCACCGGATCGGTGTTCGGGGTGAAATCCGGGGAGTTGCGCATGAACACGATGCACAGCACGGCGGTCACCGCGAGGGCGGCGGCCACGATCAGGTGCGTCGGAAACAACCCGAACCAGCGGACGAAGCGCGGGGTGAAGAAGGCCGACACCGCGGTGCCGACCATGCCCGCGCCGAAGACACCGGTCGCGAAACCGCGCCGGGCGGGCACATACCAGGAGTTGGCGAACGGGATGCCGACGGCGAAGATCGTGCCGGGGATACCGAGCAGCAACGCCGAGACCAGCATCAGCGGATAGGACTCGATGCTGCCCGCGATTCCGACCAGCACCACCGGCACGATCGAGGCCAGCGAGACGCCGATGAACATCATCCGGCCGCCGATGCGGTCGGTGAGCGCGCCGGACACGATGCGGCCCAGCGAGCCGACCAGGATCGGCATCGCCACCATGATCGAGGCGGCCATGCTGCTCAGCGCCATCTTGTCGGCGTAGTTCGGCGAGAGCGGGCCGATGAGGTTCCACGCCCAGAAATTGATGGCCGATACCCAGGTGGCCAGGAGGAGGTTGCGGGTCGGAGACCCGGTGCGTACCGCTGGTTGTAGCGAGGTCACTCGACCAGGAGAACACACCGCGCACCACCGAAGCCGGTGAACACGCAACGATCCGGCAACTCGCGCGAATTCCGGCATGAGCACGGTTTTCCGCCAGAATTCCAGCCTTCCTCGCCGGACCAGAGACTCATGGCAAACAGTCCATGTCGATCGCGGAGCGAAAGGGTCCGACCCGATCGGCAACAATGTGGGAATGAACGGCGTTGAGCAGGACGTGACCGATCCCTATCTCTGGCTCGAGGACGTGACCGATGAGGGCGCGCTGGACTGGGCGCGAGCCCGCAACGACGTGGTGGGGCGGCGGTTCGCGGCGACCGAACGATTCGCCGACATGGAGCGTCGCGTACTGGCGATGCTCGACGACGACACCAAGATCGCCTACCCCGGCAGGCGGGGGCCGTGGCTGTACAACTTCTGGCGCGACGCGCAGCACCAGCGCGGACTGTGGCGGCGGACCACGTTCGAGTCCTACGCCACCGACGCGCCCGAGTGGGATGTGCTGATCGACGTCGACGCGCTGGCCGAGGCCGACGGGGAGAACTGGGTGTGGGCGGGCGCCGGGGTCTTGCGCCCTTCGCAGGAGCGCGCCCTCGTCCATCTGTCCCGTGGCGGCGCCGACGCGACGGTCATCCGCGAATTCGACCTGACCACAAGGAAATTCATCGCCCCCGAGGACGGCGGCTACTTCGTCGCCGAGGCCAAGACGCGGGTCGGCTGGATCGATGCCGACTCCGTCTACGTCGGCACCGACTTCGGGCCGGGATCGCTCACCGATTCCGGGTACCCGCGCATCGCCAAGCGCTGGCAGCGCGGCACCGAATTGTCCGCTGCCGAAACGGTATTCGAGGGCAAGACGAGCGATGTCTCGATCGGCGCGGGATACGACCGCCATCCCGGCTACGAGCGGCACTACCTGCACCGCTCGACAGACTTCTTCAACAGCGAGGTGTCGCTGCTCGACGGCGGCGAGTGGCGCCTGCTCGAGACGCCGACCGACGCGGACGTGGACTGGTACCGCGACTGGCTGATCGTGCGCTTGAAGACCGAGTGGACACCGGGCGACACCACCTACGCCCCCGGCAGTCTGCTGGTCACCGATCTGAACGAATTCATTTCGGGCGAGCGAGAATTCGAGGTTCTGTTCGCACCCGATCCCCATACCTCACTGGAATCGTGGGGCTGGACCGAGAACCATCTGATCCTGACGACACTGCACGATGTGCAGACCGGATTCCGCGTGCTCACGCCCGGCCCCGATGGCTGGGCGAGCAGCGAGCTCACCGACTCCCCCGCCATGTCGTCCACCTCGGTGGGCAACCTCGACCCGCTCGAGGGCGGCGATGAGTTCATGCTCACCACCACCGGTTTCACCACCCCGACCACGTTGCTCCGCAGCGCGATCGGCGAGACCGCCGTGACCCTGAAGCAGGCGCCCGCCTATTTCGACGCCACCGGTATCGAGACCGAACAGTTCTTCGCCACCTCCGACGACGGAACCGCCGTGCCGTACTTCGTGATCCGGCATCGCGACCGGCGCGGCACCCCCGGCCCGACGATTATGAACGGGTACGGCGGCTTCGAGGTCTCCAAGACCCCCGCCTATCTCGGCTCGGCGGGCATGAACTGGCTCGAACGCGGCGGCACCTACGTGATGACCAACATCCGCGGCGGCGGCGAGTACGGACCCGAATGGCACACGGCCGCACTGAAAGAGCACCGCCACCGCGCCTTCGAGGACTTCGCCGCCGTGGCCCGCGACCTGGTTACCCGTGGCGTCACCACCCCCGATCGACTCGGCGCGATCGGCGGCAGTAACGGCGGCCTGTTGATGGGCGTGATGCTCACCCGCTACCCGGAACTGTTCGGCGCCATCGTCTGCCAGGTGCCGTTGCTGGACATGAAGCGCTACCACCTGCTGCTGGCGGGCGCGTCGTGGGTCGCCGAATACGGCGACCCGGACAAGCCGCAGGAGTGGGCCTACCTGCGTGAGTACTCGCCGTATCAGAACACCGACGCGGGCAAGCAGTACCCACCGATCCTGCTGGCCACCTCCACCCGTGACGACCGGGTGCACCCCGGGCACGCGCGAAAGATGGCCGCGCTGCTGGAGTCCCACGATCGGACCGTCTGGTACTACGAGAACATCGAGGGTGGGCACGGCGGCGCCGCCGACAACAAGCAGTCGGCGTACCTGTCCGCGCTGGTCTACGAGTTCTTCATCCAGATGCTGATCGAGGGGCGTCGCTCGGCCTGACGGTCAGCGATCGCGCAACCACTTCTCCACTACGTCCACAGTGGAGTCGGGGTCGGTGATCCAGCCGTTGTGCCCGAGGGCCTGCGGCTGGAACCACCGGGTGACCTGGGTGCCCGCCAGCTTGCCGAGCAGGTGGTCGGCCGAGGTCTGCGGGGCCAGGTCGTCACCGGCGACGGTGATCGACAGCACCGGGAACTTCAGCCGAGACATCCGCTCGTCGTAGTCGATATCGGCGCCGACGGGCACGAAGCGCCCGGTCCGGGCCAACCTGGCCCAATCCGACATCAGCACCTTCGATTGCCTGCCGTAGGCCCGCTTGCCGAGCAGATCCCCCGGCCAGAACCCGGCCAGATTGGATGCGACCGCCACCGCCGCGGTGCCGACCAGCACGCCAGGACCGAAGACCCCGCGATACCCGCGGAAGTACGGTGTGCCGGAAGCGACCAGGATCAGGCCGCCGAGCCTGCCGCGTATGCGGGCGGCGTACATCGCCGCGAGCTGGCCGCCCATGCTGTGGCCGAGCAGGTACGGCGTGCTCGCCGGGAACCGGTCGCGCACCGCGGCCAGCATCGCCGGGAAGTCCACCGAGACCAGCTCGTGGTAGCCGTAGGTACTCTCGGCCCCGGTGCGATGGGTGCTGTCGCCCTGACCGCGCAGTTCACCGATGGCGACATCGAATCCGCACGCGGCCAGCCGGCGCCCGAAGTACTCGTAGAACTCGCCGGGCACGGCCAGGCCGGGGACGATGACCACGACCGGGCGGGGCGCGTCGGGGGTGACCGGGTGCCGGTGCGTGCCGGTGGCGGGAATGAGCCGCACCGGCAAGGTGCTGCCGTCGGGTACTTGGATCTCGACGATCTCGACCCGCGCCATCAAGCCCCGACCGCGCCCAGGATCACCCGGCTCAGCACCTTGATCACCTCGTCGAGCGGCAGGCGCGGATCGCTGCCGCTCCAGCCGTCGACCACGTAGTTCACCGCGCCGATGATGGCGAGTACGCGCAATTCGTAGTCGCCGGGCGGGATTTCGCCGTGCATGGCCGCGTCCTCGGCGGCGCTGGCCAGCAGCGAACCCCACACGCGGCGCAGTTCCAGGCGGAACTTCTCGACCTTGGGGCCCGCGCCGACCACCTCGACCAACGCGACCCGCGCCTTGCGTGGATCGTTGCCGATCGACTCGACGTAGGCCCGCACGGCCGCGTCGATCTGGTCGAGCACCGCCGCCTCGGACTTGTCCTCCAGCGCGGTAGCCACCGCCTCGCGTGACTGCCGGTCGATCTGCTCGTACAGCTCCAGCAGCAGAGATTCGCGACCGGTGAACTCCTCGTAGAACTGTCGAGACGATAGTCCCGCGTCCTTACAGATGGCACCGACCGAACTGTTGGCGTACCCGTCGCGCGCGAAGACCGTCAGGCCTGACTCCAGAAAACGCGCACGCCGCTGGCGTTGCCGGTCCTCTACGGGTTGCCCGGCATACATTCGTCCCGTATTCGCATCCTGTGACATTGGCGCTGACAATACCGAAGGGCCTGATCCCCTCGTCATGGATCAGGCCCTTCGGCTGCCCTTTCGACCAACCGCGCGTTAGCCGAAAGTTGGCTACATTCGGCTCAGTTGCCCGAACCCTGCACCGAACCGGTGCTGATCGAGCTGGTGAGCAGACCGAGCAGCAGGGTCAGGAGGTTGCTATCGGCGCTGCCGCTGCTGTTTTCCGTGATGTTGTAAAGCATGTGTCACTCCAAGTCGATGTTTTGTGACGTCGTCGCCACTGGCCATTTGCCAACTCGGACGATACCCACGCAAAATGTGAAGCGTTCGCGTTTTAAAGGAAATTTCTAGAATTTTTTGTCAGAGATAGCCGGTATGTGAAACGTGAGTGTACCGAACGACCTCACCGACACAGGACGAAAATCCGACTCCGGGCGGTCGTCGGCCGCGATCACGATGCCTATGCTGAGCGTGACAGCCCGTCACGCATACCCGGAGGCACCGTTGCCGAACACTCTCGAAGCCAGCATCGATATCGCCGCACCGCCGGAGAAGGTCTGGTCGGTACTCGCCGATCTGCGCCGCATGTCCGAACTCAGCCCGACGACCCTGAAGATGGTCGCGCTCGGCGGCGTTCGCGACGGCGCGTTCACCGTCAACGTCAACAAGGTCGGCTGGAAGGTCTACCCGACCACCTCGCGGATCGTGCGCTTCGAGCCGAACCGGGCGCTGGCGTTCCGGATGAACGAGAACCGCACGGTCTGGACCTACGAGCTCGAGCCCACCACCACCGGCACCCGCGTCGTCGAGACGCGCACCGTCGACGCCAAGGGCCTGCCCGGTTGGCTGCGCGGCACGATCAAGGTCGCCATGGGCGGCGAGGAGCAGTTCGAGGCCGACCTGGTCTCGGGAATGCGCGAGACACTGAGCAAGGTGAAGGTCGCCGCCGAGCGCTGACCCCGAGCAGCGTCCGAGCCCGCCGAAGATTTCGGCGGGCTCGTTTGTCGAGTGCCCGCGCGTGAGCAGTGCGGTGGTTCGCGCCGTCAGCGGGATCTGATGAATTCGCCGAGGACGGAGACGAACTCGTCCGGTTGCTCGACCTGGGGCGAATGGCCCGCGTGTTCGACGAGATGGGTGTCGGCGCCCGCCGCGGCGAAGCGGGCGAGGGTTTCGGTGCTGTCGTAGAGATTGTCGCGACGACCGTGGACGACGAGGACGGGCTGGTCGAGGGCTCGCGCCCGCAGGTCGAGCGGGGTGGCCGCGAAGTCGTCGGCACGCGCGCCGGCCGCGTAGGCCAGGCCGGTGGGAAGCGCGGCGCGGAAGTCGCGGACCAGTGCCTCGGCCAGACCCGGCGCCGAGTCGTAGCGGAATCGGGGTGCGAAGACCGGGCGGTTCGCGAGGCGGATCACCGGCCCCGGCGTCCACCGTTGTGCCAAGCGCACCGCCCACGGGCGGACCACCCACTTCGCGGCGGAGGGAATGCTCGCGGCCCGGTAGTCCGGGGCTTGGCCGACGACCACCACGCACGCGACCCGGTGTGAGGTGGCGGCGAGTTCGAGCGCGATCTCGGCACCGAACGAGTGGCCGACCACTGTCACCTCGACGAGGTCGAGGTCGTCCACGAGTGCGCGCAGCGGTGCGGTGCGAGCCGCGGCGCTGAAGTCGCCGTCGGCGCCCAGCTCGTGCAGGTCCACCCGAATCACCCGGTAGTGCGCGACCATTCGTTCGGCGACAGCGGCGAACCAGTCGACCGAGCCGGGGATGCCGTGCAGGAACACGATCGCCGGTGCGGTGGATTCGCCTTCGTCGACAACCAACACGTCAACCACCCTAGTCGGCACAGCGCCGCCTAGGCTCTGGTCATGCCCACCGCCCTGCTCTACGGCCTCGGCACCGCGATCCCGTTGTTGATCGGGGTGGCGGTAGGGCTGCGGTGGACGCTGCCCAAGCCGGTGCTGGCCGCGATGATGGCCTTCGGTGCGGGCACGATGATCGCGGCGATCTCGCAGGAGCTCTTCGCACCCGCCTTCCACCGCGACGGTGCGCTGCTCGCGGGCACCGCGCTGTTCGCCGGTGCGGGGGTATATGTGGTCGCCAACCACCTCATCGAGAACAAGCTCGGGCCCGCCGCGATCGGCTGGGCCCTGCTGCTGGGGACCGTGCTCGACGGCGTGCCGGAGAACCTCGCGCTGGGCGTATCCCTGCGCGACGGAGCAGGTTTGGTGCTGCTGGTCGCGATCGCGGCGGGCAATGTGCCCGAAGCCCTCAGCGGGGCGGTACTCATGCGCGAGCAGCACGGATACCGGGCGGGCCGAACCTTCGCGCTGTGGGCGGCGACGGCCTCGGTGCTCGTCGCGGTGACCGTGCTGGGAAACGCCTACGCCGACTCGGTTTCGCCGACCGCGATCAGCGCGGTCCAGGCATTCGCAGGCGGTGCCACGATCGCGGTGCTGGCCGATTCGCTCGTCCCCGAGGCCTATCGCGAAGGCGGCTGGTGGGTCGGAATGGCAACGGCGGCCGGATTCTTCGTCGCTTTCGCCATCGGCTGACCCATTCCGCCCGGTCGCGGCCAGGATTTCCTCGCCATACCGGTGGCAATATTCCGCCGGGTCGCTTACGCTCTGCCGCGGACGAAAACGCCTCTTGGAGGGACGAGTGATCACTCCGAACAGGCCGGAGGACGTAGCCGATACGCGCCACACGGTGCCGCTGACCCAACTGATACACCTGATGGCGGAGTATCAGCAGTTGGGCGCGCACCGTGACACCTTCCTCGCCACCCCCGCCGACGACACCTTCGTGCGTGGCTGCGGCATCATCGCGGGTTGTATCGCCACCATCGGCGTCATCGTCGCGGGCGTCGGCGGATGGCAAGGCGGGGTGGCACTGCTCGTGCTCGCGGGCGCGCCAGTCCTGCTCGCGCTGCACCGCGGGATGATCAACCGGCAGAATCGCGCCGCCCGCATCGATCTGTTTGACCACGGCGTCACCGTGTACCGCTCCGGTCAGCGCGTAGCCGGGTTCCGTTGGGACAGTACCGAAGTGCGTCAGCACGCGATTCCGTTCCACGACACCACCCCGGTCACCTACCTGCTGGAGCTGTCCGGTCCAGGTGGTGTCGAGGCGACCATCGACGAAGAGGGTTTCGCCCGCGCCCGCGAATGGGCCCGCGCCATCCAATCCGCTGTCACCGCAACCCAACTCCCCGTCGCGGTAGCCGCCATCGACAACGGCGAGACCGTCGCGTTCGGCGACCTCTCCCTCTCCCTCGACGCCCTCACCTTCCGCGACGAAGCCCTGTCCTGGGAAGCCGTTCAACTCATCGATGCCCGCAGCGGCCACATCCGCGTCAAACTCTCCGGCGTGTGGATGTCACTGGCCCCCGTCGGCACCATCCCCAACTTCTACATCTTCAACGAACTCGCGGAGCGCCTGCGCCTCACACCAGTCGGCTGAGTCACCTGCGATCGGTGGATTCAGGCTGCAGGCCGAGTACCAGACGCACCGAGGTCTCTACGCGGCGCATCCGGTCCGATCGGAAACGGCCCGCCGAACCACATCAACAGACCGAAGGCCGGTCCACCGTGTGGTGGACCGGCCTTCGTGGCTTGCGGGGAACTACCTGATCGCCGAGATCAGAAGTCCATGCCGCCCATGCCGCCGGTGGGATCGCCGCCCGCGGGGGCCGACTTCTCCGGCTTGTCGGCGACGACTGCCTCGGTGGTGAGGAAGAGCGCGGCGATGGAGGCCGCGTTCTGCAGGGCCGAACGGGTGACCTTGACCGGGTCGGCAACGCCGGCGGCCAGCAGGTTCTCGTAGACACCGGTGTCGGCGTTCAGGCCTTCGCCCTCGGGGAGGTTGGAGACCTTCTCGGCCACGACGCCGGGCTCGAGGCCCGCGTTGAAGGCGATCTGCTTGAGCGGAGCCGACAGCGCGACGCGCACGATGTTGACACCGGTCGCCTCGTCAGCGGTCAGGCCGCTGAAGCCGTCGAGCGCGGGGGCGGCCTGCAGCAGCGCGACGCCACCACCGGCGACGATGCCCTCTTCGACGGCGGCCTTGGCGTTACGCACGGCATCTTCGATGCGGTGCTTGCGCTCCTTGAGCTCGACCTCGGTAGCGGCACCGGCCTTGATCACCGCGACGCCGCCGGCCAGCTTGGCCAGACGTTCCTGCAGCTTCTCACGGTCGTAGTCCGAATCCGAGGACTCGATCTCGGCGCGGATCTGCGCCACGCGGCCCTTGATGGCCTCCGCGTCGCCAGCACCCTCGACGATGGTGGTCTCGTCCTTGGTGATGACGACCTTGCGCGCGGTGCCGAGCAGCTCGATACCGGCGGTCTCCAGGGAGAGGCCGACCTCTTCGCTGATGACCTCGCCACCGGTGAGGATGGCGATATCGGCCAGCTGGGCCTTGCGACGGTCACCGAAGCCGGGCGCCTTGACGGCGACAGACTTGAAGGTGCCACGGATCTTGTTCACGACCAGGGTCGACAGGGCTTCGCCCTCGACGTCCTCGGCGATGATCAGCAGCGGCTTGCCGGCCTGGATGACCTTCTCCAGCAGCGGCAGCAGGTCCTTCACGGTCGAGATCTTCGACGACACCAGCAGGATGTACGGATCCTCGAGGACCGCTTCCTGACGCTCGGGGTCGGTCACGAAGTAACCGGAGATGTAGCCCTTGTCGAAGCGCATGCCCTCGGTGAGCTCCAGCTGGAGCCCGAAGGTGTTGCTCTCCTCGACGGTGATGACACCTTCCTTGCCGACCTTGTCCATCGCCTCGGCGATGAGCTGGCCGATGGCCGAGTCGCCCGCGGAGATACCAGCGGTAGCAGCGATCTGCTCCTTGGTGTCGATCTCCTTGGCGGTGTCGAGCAGCTTGGCGGTGACGGCCTCGACGGCCTTCTCGATGCCACGCTTGAGGCCGAGCGGGTTCGCGCCGGCCGCGACGTTGCGCAGACCTTCACGTACGAGCGCCTGGGCGAGCACGGTGGCGGTGGTCGTACCGTCGCCGGCGACGTCGTCCGTCTTCTTGGCGACTTCCTTGACCAGCTCGGCGCCGATCTTCTCGTACGGGTCCTCGAGGTCGATCTCCTTGGCGATGGAAACACCATCGTTGGTGATCGTGGGGGCGCCCCACTTCTTCTCGAGCACGACGTTGCGACCCTTCGGGCCCAGCGTCACCTTGACAGCGTCGGCGAGGGCGTTCAGACCCCGCTCGAGACCGCGACGGGCCTCTTCGTCGTACGCAATTGTCTTGGCCATTGCGTTGAGATCCTCCACATGTCTATGGCTGACACACGAGACGACCACAGGTTGGATCGCCCCAAAAGTTACGCCGGCCAGGTGCGGTGCCCGCGACGGACGACCGAGGGTGTCGATGGAACCCGATCTCACCACCCCGACCTGGCACTCAACAGTCACGAGTGCCAAGCCATTTTTAGCACTCGTCCGACGAGAGTGCAAGGTCACGCCCGGCGCACAGGACACACCGGGCGCGACCGTCGCGTCAAGCCTCGTCCTGCACCGAGGCGAGGAACTGATTCAGCAGCTCGACGAGCTCGGCCTCGACGACGGCCTTGTCCAGGCCCAGACCGCTGAGTACGCCCGTGCCGTTCTCCTGTTCCAGCAGCGCCAGCAGGATGTGCTCGGTGCCGACGTAGTTGTGGCCCAGGCGCAGCGCCTCGCGAAAGGTGAGCTCCAGTACCTTTTTCGTGTCGCCGTCGAACGGGATGAGAGCGGGCACGTCACCGCTCGTGGCGGGCAGCGAGGCGGTCGCGGCCGCGCGCACCGCGTCCAGCGCGACGCCCCTGGCGACGATCTCCTTGGCGGCCAGACCTTCCGTCTGGCCGATCAGACCGAGGATCAGGTGCCCGAGCGCGATCTGGCTGCTCGCCGAGTCGCGGGCCGCCTCCTGGGAACCGACGACCACCTGCCGGGCCCGGTCGGTGAACTTGGCGAAACCGGCCTGCGGATCCATGGCGGCCGTGTCGCTCGGCCCCTTCGGCACGAATCGCTTCTGGACGGCCTGCTTGCTGACGCCCATGCTGGCGCCGATATCGGTCCAGGAGGCGCCGGAGCGGCGAGCCTGGTCGACGAAGTGGCCGATCAGATGGTCGGCGGTCTCGCCGAGATGATTGGCGGCGACCACCGCGTCGGAGAGTTGGTCGAGGACGTTGTCGGGGCGGGCCTTCTTGATGCCGTCGATGAGATCGTCGAGGCGGAAGTTCGGAGTGCTCATACGTCAACCATAGGTTGACGAATTGCGATCGTCAACGATTGGTTGACGGTAAATTCCTGGCAGAGTGTCGGCATGGGGAGAATTCGGCGCTGGGCGCCGCGCGCGGTGGGGATCGTCGTGACAGTGGCCTGCCTGATCGGGGCCACGCGACTGCTGTGGCCGCAGCCGGGCCTCGACGAACAGCCCGGGTCGACCGCGCGCCAATTGGCCTTCCTCCGTGACGCGCTCGACGAAGGCTCGGATACCGCTGCGCAGCAGCTGTTTCCGGAGGGGTACGTCTTCTCCAACGTGCTCTACGGTCTCGCCTGGGTGCAAGCCGCGCACACCGATCCGGGGCTGCGCGCCGACGCGCTCCGCGAGTCACGCTGGGCGCTGGCACGGGTGGAATCCGACGAGGGACGCGCGATCTTCAGCCCCCGGTTGCAGCCCGCGTACGGGGTGTTCTGGGCGGGGTGGACCAACTGGTTGCGCGGGGCGATCCTGACCCTCGATCGATCCGATACCGCTGCGGTACAACAGTTCTCCACCCACAGCACCGAACTCGCACAGGCGTTCGCCGCGGCCGATACACCGTTTCTCCAGGCATATCGAGGACAAGCGTGGCCGGTCGACTCGACCGTCGCGATGGCCTCGCTTCGCCTGCACGACAAGCTGTTCGGTGCGCGGTACACGGCGGTGACAGATCGGTGGCTCGAGCAGGCCGAGACCCGCCTCGATCCCGCGACCGGACTACTGCCGCATCAGGTCTCACCCACCGACGGGTCGATGCTCACCGGTGCGCGGGCAACCTCACAGACAGTGATACTTCGATTCCTGCCCGAGATCGATCCAGCGTTCGCGACAAGCCAGTACACGCGCTACCGCGACCAGTTCCTCGCCTACCCCGGCGGTTTCGGCCCCGTGGTGCGCGAGTATCCGAAGGGCGTCGACGGCAGCGGAGATGTCGACTCCGGGCCACTGGTGGCCGGGATCAGCCTGTCGGCCACCGTCGTCGCCGTCGGCGCGGCCAGGATGAACGGCGATCGCGCGTTGGCCGCCGCGATCGGCGCGGAAGGCGAGCTGATCGGACTGCCGGTCGATCTGCCCTGGTCCAAACGTTACGCGTTCGGGCTGCTGCCGATCGGCGACGCGTTCGTCGTGTGGTCCTCGACAGCCCGGCCGCTCACCGAGCCACCGACAACGCTCGGGCGGGAGCTGCGCTGGTGGTGGCGGCTGCCGTGGCTGAGTGTGCTCATCCTGATCGCCATCGCGCCCTGGGTGTGGACTCTGCGCCGCGTCGGCCTTGCGCGGGCTACCGACCCGGCGTCATCGCCCCCTTCGCCCGCCCTGGTCAGCGGCGAAGGAGGCGGTAGGGCCGCGAGTTAGCGCAATCCGACCGTGAAGGCGGTCCCGCGCACGATGAGTTCCTTCATCACCACACCGACGCGACCGGTGAACACCGTGCCGGTCGGGGTGTCGTCGGCCTTGACGAGCTGCAATACCGCGTCACGACGGCCGAGGCTGATGCACTGCGCGACGTAGCGACCGTTCATCGGCTCCGGCTCGCGACCACGCGCCCGCGCGGTGATCGCCGACACCACGTACTGCCCGGCGGGAATCGCTGTCGCACAGGCCATCCGCAGCGGGCGACCGTCCACGCCCGTCATCAGCGCGGCATCGCCGACGGCGTAGATGTCGGGGTGCGACACCGAGCGCAGCGTGTTGTCGGTGCGAATGCGACCGTCGCTCGCGACCTCCAGGCCCGCGCGCCGAGCCAGGTCGGGCACGGTGAAGCCGGTGGTCCAGACGGTGGTGGCGGCGGGCACCAGGGAACCGTCGGCGAGCCGGACAGCGTCGGGCAGCACCTCGACGACCTTGACGCCGGAGCGGACTTCGACGCCGAGACGGGTGAGCGCGGCACGGATCGCGGTGTGGGCGCGCGGCGAGAGCCAAGCGCCCGGATCCTCGGTACCGAGCAGGCTGATCCGCGAATCCGGCTGCGACTCAGCGAGTTCGGTGGCCAGTTCGATCCCGGTCGGGCCCGAGCCGACGATGACGATCTGTCCCGACAGTTCGGTCACGTCCTCGGCGGTCGCGACGAACTTCGCGTGCTCGGCCGCGCCGGGCACCGCGTCGCGGTCGGCCTGGCTGCCGAGCGCGTAGACGAGGGTGTCGTAGTGCAGCGTCCACTCGCCGTCGACCGCCACGATCCTGCGGTCCGGGTCCAAATCGGTGACCCGCGCCTGGAGGAATTCGATACCCTTGCGCCCCAGCGACTTCCGCAGGTTCAACCGCTTGATCGGCTGGCCTGCGGCGGCCTGGTGCAGGCGCACCCGCTGCACGAACTCGGCACGGCCGTCCACGACGGTGATCTTGGTGTCGCGGGTCTTCTTCGCGAGCGCGCGGGCCGCGGTGAGACCCGCGTACCCGGCGCCGAGGACGACGATCCGATGCTGACCGGTCATGGTGTGGCTCCTTCTCTCGAAATGCCTACACACACCAGACTGATCAGCACCCGAGTTCCTGACAGGTTCTCGAAGTGACCTGCATCACAGAGTGACGGCGCCCAGTTTGATCGGGTTGACGACCGTGCGCACCGCCGCGATCGAACCCGCGTCGTCGAAGTCGAAGACCAACACACCGGCCACGACCTCGTCCTGGAACAGGACCAGTCCCACGTCGCCATTGATCTCGCAGAATTCGAACCGCGCCGTCGGGGTGAGGAAACGCCGCAGGTTGGACAGGTAGCGCGCGACCACATCGCCACCGACCACCGGGATCTTGGCCGCGACCACCCGGCCGCCGCCATCGGCGACCGACACCACGTCGTCGGCGAGCAGTTCGCGCAGACCACCCACATCGCCGGTCGACGCCGCCTGCAGGAACTTCTCGATCATCGTGCGCGCGTGTTCGGCCGACACCACATACCGCTGTTTGCCGGTGCGCACGCGCTGACCCGCCCGATGGAATATCTGCTGGGTGTTGGCCTCGGTGAGATCGAGCATCCGCGCGATCTCGGCATGCGGGTAGCCGAAGGCCTCGCGCAACACGAACACGGCCCGCTCGATCGGGCTGAGCCGTTCCATCGCGGTGAGCACAGCCAGGGAGACCGACTCCCGTTCCTCGACGGTCCCCAACGGACCGAGCGCGCCCGCGCCGGTCGGCACCGGCTCCGGCAGCCACTGACCGACATAGGTCTCGCGGCGAGCCCGAGCCGAAACCAGCTGGGTGCGACACAGATTCACGGTGACGGTCGTCAACCACGCTTCAGGATTGGTGATCTCGCCACGATCGGCCAGCGCCCACCGCAGATAGACCTCCTGCACCACGTCCTCGGCCTCGGCCACGGCGCCGAACATGCGATATGCCAACGAGAACAACCGCTGCCGATGCTCCAGGAAGGAGGTGTCGTCGGCGGCTGGCGCTGTGTTTTCGGCGGCTGGCGCCGCGGGGTTTGCTGTGTCTTCGGCGGCTGGCGCCGCGGGGTTTTCGGCCCTGGGGGCCTCGAATCCGAGGGGCGATACTGCGCCTTCGGCGTTCCGTCTCGCCCCTCGGATCCGAGGCGGCCGAAAACCGTGGTCCTCCGGTTCAGGTGGTGGCGTTGGTTGCTTCATGGGGAGACGTCCAGTCGCGGGGGTTGCTGAAGCTTTTCGGCTGGCGCCGCAGGGTTTCGGGTGGGGGCGGTGGCGGTGGTTGCTTCATGGGGAGACGTCCAGGCGCGGGGTGTTTGCGTCTGTTCAGTCGTCGTCGTTGCGTGGGCGGCGTAGGCGTAGGCGGGCCGATCCGCGGATCGCGGGGCGGCGGATCGCGGGGCGGCGGATGGCGGGCATTCGGCGCTGGGCTCGTCGTTGCGCTCGTCGCTCGGCCGGCTTGTGCTGCCAGGTTTCCGGGCGCGCGGCCACCCAGCGGGCGGACCGCCAGGCGAACGGGATGTGCGCGAGGTACAGCGCGACCAAGATCAGCAGCAGGACGATCGGGTAGGTGACCAGCAGCGCGGCGGCCAGCGCGGTGAGGACCAGCAGCCCGGCCGCGGCCTGCGGTGCTACCGACACCGACTTCATCGCCAGGGTCGGGATCGTGCTCACGCACAGCAACGCGGCGAAGACCGTCCAGGCGGCGACGAAAGCGAAACTGTCCCACCAGCCGTCACCGAACTGGACCTTCAACGCGATCGGCACCAGTGCGATCAGCGCGCCGGCGGGTGCGGGGACGCCGACGAAGTACTCACGCGCCCAATTCGGGCGGGAGTCGTCGTCGAGTAGGGTGTTGAAGCGGGCGAGACGCAAGACCAGGCTCACCGCGAACAGCAGCGCGACGATCCAGCCCGCGCTGTTGCCGTCGAGCAGGGTGATGTAGATGACCAGCGCGGGCGCGACGCCGAACGAGATCGCGTCCGACAGCGAGTCGAGCTCGGCGCCCATCTTGCTGGTGGCGTCGAGCATGCGCGCGAGCCGCCCGTCGAGCGTGTCGAGTACCGCGGCGGCACCGACCATCGCCAGCGCGATCCCGAGCTCGCCGTCGAGCCCGAACTTCACCGCCGACAGGCCGGCGCACAGCGCGAGGATGGTGACCACGCTCGGCAGCAATCGCACCGAGCGGGGCCGTTTGCGAGGTGCTGTTCGAGCCTGTTCGATCATCCCAGCACAGCCAGGACTGTTTCGGCCCCGATCGTGCGCTGTCCGGGGGCCACCAGCAGTTCGGTGCCGACCGGGAAGTACGTGTCGACGCGAGACCCGAACCGGATCAGGCCGTAGGTGTCACCGATGGTGAGCAGGTCGCCGACGCGGGCATCGCAGACGATGCGCCGAGCCAACAGTCCGGCGATCTGCACCACGACGACCTGCTTGCCGTCGGCGGTGTCGATGACAATGCTGTTGCGCTCGTTGGCGTCGGAGGCCTCCGGCAGATCGGCCGAGAGGAACTTGCCCGGCTGATGCAGCACCTCGCGCACGGTTCCGGACACCGGAACGCGCTGCACGTGCACATCGAGCACCGACAGGAAGATGCTCACGCGCGGCAACGGCTGATCGCCGAGTCCGAGCTCGGCGGGCGGCACGGCGGTGTCGACCAGCGCCACCTCGCCGTCGGCGGGCGCGACCACGATGCCCGCCCGGTTCGGCGGCACCCGATGCGGGTGCCGGAAGAAAGCAGCACAGGCGGCGGCCGAGGCCAGGCCGGCCCGACGCACCCATTTATTGCGTCCGCCGATGACCGCCACCGCCAACGGCACCGCCACGAACGGCAGTCCGGCGGGATGTAGCGGGGGTACAGCGGCCCGCACCAGGTCGACGACATGTCCGACGCCGGTGGTGTCGGGCGTGCCGGGCGGGGTGGGGCGGCGTGCCACGGGCTCCCTCTTTCGTGTGATGACTACGAGCGTTCACACCTTACGGGAACCCCGGGGCAAGCACCTGTGGTCACTCGAGCGATGGTCTTGTCCACGGTACGCCCGGGCCCTGCTGTGACAATCGACACTCGGATCACCACGCGTTAATATGAGGAAGCCTCATGTCTGAGCGTTCACATGGTGTCCACGCACAAGTCACGGGCGATGAGGGACAGATTTCGATGCTTCGGGTACACCCAGCGGTACTGCCGCAGGTAGACAGGTACATAGGAGACGCACAATGGCTCGAATCGCCCAGACAACGGGTACTGAGCACACCGCGATCCTCGGATTGGGCGTCTACCGCCCGACCCGGGTGGTCACCAACGACGAGGTAGCGGGGCCGATCGACTCGAGCGACGAGTGGATCCGCTCCCGGTCCGGCATCAACACCAGGCGCTTCGCCTCGGATGAGGAGACCATCCAATCCATGAGCGTCGCGGCCGCGCGCGACGCGATCGCCGCCGCCGGGGTGCAGGTCGACCAGATCGACTGCGTCATCGTGGCGACGTCGACCCATCTGATGCTCACCCCGGCGGTCGGTCCACGCATCGCCACCGAACTCGGCATGACCGGCTCGGCCGCCTTCGACATCTCGGCGGGCTGCGCCGGGTTCTGTCACGCGCTCGGCATGGCATCGGACCTGGTCCGCGGGGGTACGTCGAAACACGTACTGGTGATCGGCGTCGAAAAACTGAGCGTCACAGTCGACTTCACCGACCGCGCGACGGCCTTCCTGTTCGCCGACGGCGCGGGCGCTGTCATCGTCGGCCCGTCCGCCGAACAGGGCATCGGCCCGACCGTATGGGGTTCGGACGGCACCCAGCACCACGCCATCCGCCAGACCAAGGACTGGGTGGAGTTCTTCGACGAGATCGAGGAGAAGGGCACCGACGCGGTGCGCCCCTATCTCACGATGGAGGGCACCGCGGTGTTCCGCTGGGCCGCGCACTCGCTGGAGAAGGTGTGCCGCGACGCGATCGACCGCGCTGGCCTGACCACCGGCGACCTCGACGCGATGATCCCGCACCAGGCCAACGGCCGGATCATCGAGATCATGGCCCGGGTACTCGAACTGCCGGAGCACTGCGCGCTCGCCAACGATATCGAGGATTCCGGCAACACCTCGGCAGCATCGGTTCCCCTGGCAATGGAGGCGCTACTACGCAAGGGTGAATCGAAGCCGGGCGACACCGCGCTGCTCATCGCCTTCGGCGCCGGGCTGTCCTATGCGGCACAGGTTGTCACCATGCCCGCCTGGAAATAACCGACCGGCAACTTCTCTCATAACCGGGGGTGGCCTGCACCGGAGCAGGCCACCGACCGGCTGGCTCGCCGCGTCCATCCTGCCCCTCTTGCACCAGCCCGGACAGGCTGGCAAACTTTTCGCTATCTCCATTTTGCTGATCGACGAAGCTCAGCCTCCAGCCTTCCCATCGTCGAACCCGAGGTGATCGGCCGTGAAACTGCGCTCACTCCTGCCACGCAGGCACACCAACGAGGTCCCGCTCCTGCCGAGCATCGGACCGGAGGACGCCTTCGCGCTCCCCAGCGCGCTCATGCCGCGCGGCACCCGTCTCAAACGCGAGGAACGCCTCGAACGGTTGCTCACGCCCTCTGAGCTCGACATCGTGCTGCACCGCCAGGTTTAGGTTGTGGAGCGCCGGCCGGGGTCGGGCGGGCCGCTGGGGGCTACGAGCGTGGGTAGTGGGGCTCGGAAGGGGATACTCGATCGGGTGAGCACTCCCTCGGTAACCAAACCGGCCATTTTGAGCGTTGACGACGATCCGGGCGTATCGCGCGCCGTGGTTCGGGATCTGCGCCGCCGTTACGGCGCCGACTATCGGATTCTGCGGGCCGAATCGGGGGCGCAGGCACTCGAGGCGCTGCGCGAGATGAAACTGCGTGGGCAGCCGGTGGCGGTGCTGATCGCCGATTACCGCATGCCGGGCATGGACGGGATCGAATTCCTCGAGCAGGCGATGGACCTGCACCCGTACGCGCGCCGGGTGCTGCTCACCGCCTACGCCGACACCGACGCCGCGATCAACGCGATCAACGTCATCGATCTCGACCACTATCTGCTCAAGCCGTGGGACCCGCCGGAGGAGAAGCTGTACCCGGTGATCGACGGGTTGCTCGAGGTGTGGCGCAGCGCGGAGCAGCGGCCGGTGTACGAGACCAAGGTCGTCGGCGATCGATGGTCGCCGCGGTCTTCGCAGGTGCGCGAATTCCTGGCGCGCAATCAGCTGCCGTATCGGTGGTACCCGGTCGATGAGCCGGAGGGCACCCGGTTGCTCGAGGCGGCGGGCGCCGATCCGCTGACCTGTCCGGTGGTGATCACGGCCGCGGGCACCGCGCTGATCCAGCCGACCGACAGCGAGCTCGCCGAGAACGTCGGGCTCACCGTCGAGCCGAGCGGGGACTTCTACGATCTGATCGTGGTCGGCGGCGGACCCGCCGGGCTCGGCGCGGCGGTCTACGGCGCGTCGGAGGGACTGCGCACGGTGCTGGTCGAGCGCACGGCGACCGGCGGACAGGCGGGGCAGAGCTCGCGGATCGAGAACTATCTCGGCTTTCCCGACGGGGTGTCGGGCTCGCAGCTGGCGGACCGGGCCCGGCGGCAGGCGTCGAAGTTCGGCGCGGAGCTCATCACCACCCGTGATGTGGTCGCGCTCGAGATCAACGGGTCGGCGCGCACGGTGCGCTTCGCCGATGGCGGAAAGCTGTGCGCGCATACAGTTCTGATCGCGACCGGCGTGGACTATCGACGTCATCCGGCGCCGGGTGTGGACGAATTCACCGGGCGCGGTGTGTATTACGGATCGGCGATGACCGAAGCGGCCGAATGCGCCGAGCAGGAGGTCTACATCGTCGGCGGGGCCAATTCGGCAGGGCAGGCCGCGGTGTTCTTGTCCCGCAACGCCCTTCGCGTGCATCTGGTGGTTCGGGGCGACTCGCTCGAGCGGTCGATGTCGCACTATCTCGTGCGCCAGATCGCGGGCATCGACAACATCGTCGTGCACACCGAGACCGAGGTGGTCGGCGCCGACGGCGACACGCACCTGGAACGGATCATCCTGCGAGACAACAGCACCGGCACCGAGGACAAGGTCGACGCGCAACGGCTGTTCCTGTTCATCGGCGCCGCGCCGCAGACCGGCTGGCTCGACGGCGTCGTCCTCCGGGACGCCGCCGGATACGTACTGGCCGGGCCCGATCTGATGGTCGACGGCGCGCGCCCACCCGGCTGGGAACTGCCACGCCCACCGCAACACCTCGAGACCAGCGTCCCGGGCGTGTTCGTCGCCGGCGATGTGCACGCCGAATCCGCCAAGCGGGTCGCCTCGGCGGTCGGTGAGGGTGCGATGGCGGTCATGCTCGTTCACCGGTATCTGGCATGAGCGGCCCGAGCATGCCCATGGAGACAGCGTGAGTGAGGACTCGATGATCTGCGATCCGGAAGAACTGCGCACCCTGTTCCTGTTCGAGAAGCTCGACGACTCCCAGCTCGCCGAGCTGTGCGCGATCGGGCGCATCGAGTACGTCGACCCGGGCCCGGTGTTCCGCGAGGGTGACCCCGCCACCTGCTTCTACGTGCTGATCGACGGCGAGGTCCGGCTCACCAAACTGTCCGGCGGTGTGGACATCGAGATCAACCGCACCGACCATCGCGGGGTATACGCGGGCGCCTGGATGGCCTACCTGGGCGAGCGGGCGAACCAGGACTACAACGGCTCGATGTATGTGCTGCGCCGCTCCCGATTCCTGGTGATGGACGCTGCCGATTTCGCCAGGATCATGCGCGAGTGGTTCCCGATGGCCGTGCACCTGCTCGAGGGCGCGTTCTTCGGCGGACAGAAATCCAACCAGCGGATCGCCGAACGCGAACGCCTGCTCGCGCTGGGATCGCTGTCGGCCGGGCTCACCCACGAGCTCAACAATCCCGCCGCCGCCGCGGTGCGCGCCACCTCCGGCCTGCGCGAACGCGTCGCCGGGATGCGGCACAAGCTGAAGATGATGGCCGAGGGCAAGTTCCCGGCCGACGCCCTGGTCCAACTCGTCGAGCTGCAGGAGCAGGCCGCCGACCGGGTCGCCAAGGCACCCGATCTCAGCCCCTTGGAAGCCGCCGATCGCGAGGACGCGCTGGCGGAGTGGTTCGACGAGCGCGGCATCGCCGACGGCTGGAACCTGGCGCCCACCTTCGTGCAGGCCGGCCTGGACACCGACTGGCTCGAGGGCGTGCACGCGACCCTGGAGGCCTGCCAGGCGCCGGTGTTCGAGGGCGCCGTGCGCTGGCTGAACTACACCATCGAGACCGAGTTGCTGATGAACGAGATCTTCGACTCGACCACCCGGATCTCCACGCTCGTCGGGGCGGCCAAACAGTATTCGCAGATGGATCGCGCGCCCTATCAGGTCGTCGACCTGCACGAACTACTCGACTCCACCCTGGTGATGCTCAACCGCAAACTCGGCGACGGCATCCGCGTGGTGAAGGACTACGACCGCGGCCTGCCGCCGATTCCCTGCTTCGCCGCCGAACTCAATCAGGTGTGGACCAACCTGATCGACAACGCGGTCTACGCGATGGCCGGTGAGGGCACCCTGACGATCCGCACCTCCAAGGACAACGACTGCGCCGCCATCGAGATCGGCGACACCGGGCCGGGCATCGCCCCCGAGGCGCGTGGCCGGATCTTCGAGCCGTTCTTCACCACCAAACCGGTCGGCGACGGCACCGGACTCGGCCTCGACATCTCGTTCCGGATCGTGGCGAACAAGCACAACGGTGACATCCGGGTGGAATCGGAACCCGGCAACACGCGCTTCATCGTCCGTCTGCCGTTGCACCCGGCGGCGGAGGATGTCAGCACACCTACTACAGGAGGTCAGGATGGCTGAAGCCGGGATCGACCCGAGCGTGCCCGCCAGCGGCGCGGGCTGCGTCGAGTGCGACGCGAGCGGCAGCTGGTGGGTGCATCTGCGCCGCTGCGCCGAATGCGGGCATGTCGGCTGCTGTGACAGCTCCCCCAACAAGCACGCGACGAAGCACTTCGAGGCCACCGCGCACCCGTTCATCCAGAGCTACGAACCGGGCGAGGACTGGTTCTACAACTTCGCCAGTGGCGAGATGTACAGCGATGGTCCCGAACTCGCCGCGCCGACCAGCCATCCCACCGATCAGTCCGTTCCCGGACCGGCCGCGCGGGTCCCCGCGAACTGGCAATCGCTGCTCGGCTGAGCGGGGAGTTACGGCTTCATTCCGGCGGCGTCGGCTACCGGCTTGTCGGCGTTGGACGGGACGAGGCAGACCAGTTTCACGGTGCTGAGCGCCACGTTGGGGCTGTTCTCGAACGGACCGCCGGGGTTGGCCGCGAGGATCTGATCGATCGCCTTCTTCTCACCGTCGGAGTCGAGCGACTTGAACTGGGTGCAGGTGATGGCGGCGCTCGGCGAGGCCGAGGTCGGCGCCGCGCTCGAGGTGGACGCCTTGGTGGTGGCGGGGGCGCTGGAGCTCGGCGTGCCCTTGCGCAGCCCGCTCGCATCAGCGGAGTCGTCGGACCCGCACCCGACCAAGGTCAGGGCCAATGTCCCGGCTGCCAGAACGGCGAGGGAGATTCGGTTCATCTGCTGCTTTCCCCGGTAGATCGTGGCGCCGGTGCCTCCGGCGCGTCCGGTGCAGCGTACCGACTGGCGGCGATAGTTCGTCATGTCGGCCAGAATGGCCGCCTGACCTTGCGAGCGGCCTATCGATTCCTGATCGCGGCGCGAGGGGCAGAATGGGGCGGTGGCTGAACTCTCGCTCACCGCCCGGCTCAATCCCTCCGCGGCCGACGCCCGGCGCGGGGTGGTGCGCCTGCACCCCGAGACGCTCACCGCGCTCGGCCTGCGCGAATGGGACGGCATCGCGCTGATCGGCGGCCGTCGGACCGCGGCGGTGGTGGCGAAGGCGCCCGCGGACAGTCCGCCGGGGGTGGCGCTGCTCGATGACGTGACGCTGTCGAATGTGGGCTTGCGGGAGAACGCGGCGGTGACCGTCGCGCCGGTGACCGTCTTCGGCGCCAGACAGATCTCGCTGAGCGGCTCGGCGCACGCGATGGCCAGTATCGCCGCGACCACCCTGCGCCAGGCGCTGCTCGGCAAGGTGGTGACCGTGGGCGACACGGTGTCGCTGCTGCCGCGCGACCTGGGACCCGATATCAGTTCCGCGGCGGCCACCCAGGCGCTCTCGCGCGCCTTCGGGATCGCCTGGACCACCGAACTGCTCACCGTGACGGCGATCGACCCCATGCCGGGACCGGTGAGCGTGCAACCGAACTCCGCCGTCGGCTGGGGTGCGGGCGCGGCCGCGATCCAGCACACGGTGGAACGAGACGGGCACCAGCCCTCGGACAGCGAGCTGGGGCAGTTCTCGAGTCCGGATCAGCCGGGATCGGCGGCCGTGCAGGTGAGTTCGGGCAGCGCGCCGATCCAGCTGGAGGACCTGGCCGGGGTGCAGAGCCAGGCGGCCAAGCTGGCCGAGTGGCTGAGCTTGGCGCTCGACGAACCCGAACTGCTCAAGACACTCGGCGCACCGGCGCATCTCGGTGTGGTGATCACCGGTCCCGCCGGGGTCGGCAAGGCCACGTTCGCCAAAGCTGTCGCCGCACCGCGCCGTATCGTCGAACTCGACGGGCCGAGTGTCGGCGCCACCGAGAGCGGCAACCGACTGCGCGCGGTCGCCGAGGCGGTGGCCGATGTCGCCACCGGACAGGGCGGCGTGCTGCTGATCACCGACATCGACGCGCTGTTGCCCGCCGAGGCCGAGCCCGTGGCCACCCTCGTTCTCGACCAGCTACGGGCCGCGGTGCGCGCACCGTGCGTCGCCCTGCTGGCCACCACCGCCCATCCGACCCAGGTGGACGCCCGGCTGCGCGCGCCCGACCTGTGCGATCGCGAACTGGCGTTGCCGCTGCCCACCGCGGCGATCCGGCGGGCACTGCTGGAGCAGCTGCTGCGCAAGGTGCCCGCGGGGAAGCTGGATCTCGAGGTGATCGCCGCACGCACACCGGGTTTCGTGGTCGCCGATCTGACCGCGCTGAGCCGGGAAGCGGCGGTGCGCGCGGCGGGCCGTGCCAGTCGTGAGCACACCGAACCCGAACTCGTCCAGGACGATCTGATCGGCGCGCTGGCGGTGATCCGACCGCTGTCGCGTTCGGGCACCGAGGAATTGGCGATCGGCTCGCTCGACCTCGACGACGTCGGCGACATGGTCGAAACCAAACAGGCACTCACCGAATCGGTGCTGTGGCCGCTGCGCCACCCCGACTCGTTCGCCCGCCTCGGCATCGAACCGCCGCGCGGGGTCCTGCTCTACGGACCACCCGGCTGCGGCAAGACCTTCCTGGTCCGGGCACTGGCCGGGACCGGCCAGCTCAGCGTGCACGCGGTGAAAGGCGCTGAGCTGATGGACAAGTGGGTCGGCTCGTCGGAACGCGCGGTGCGCGAATTGTTCCAGCGGGCCCGCGACTCGGCACCCTCGCTGATCTTCCTCGACGAGGTCGACGCGCTCGCCCCCCGACGCGGCCAGAGCAGCGACTCCGGGGTGGCGGACCGCGTGGTCGCCGCGCTGCTCACCGAACTCGACGGGGTCGAACCGCTGCGCGATGTGGTGGTGGTCGGCGCGACCAACCGTCCCGAATTGATCGATCCCGCGCTGCTGCGGCCGGGCCGACTCGACCGCCTGGTCTTCGTGCCGCCGCCGGACGGCCCGGCCCGGCTCGAGATCCTGCGCACCGCGGGCCGCTCGGTGCCGCTGGCCGCGGACGTCGACCTGGCCGCGCTGGCAACCGATCTCGACGGCTACTCGGCCGCCGACTGCGCCGCACTGCTCCGCGAGGCCGCGCTGTCGGCACTGCGCCGCGATATGGCCGCCGCCGATGTCACGGCGCAGGACGTGGCCACCGCCCGCGCGAGCGTGCGCCCCTCCCTCGACCCCGCGCAGGTCGAATCGCTGCGCCGCTACGCCGAGAGCAGAGCGTGAGGTCGAACTCGCCGCCCTGGTCCGGCCCCGATATCCCCGGTGGCGGCGTGCATCGCCGGTAACGTCGATGCGGTGCCCAAGATCGGTGATGGTCTGGACGCGGTCGCGGCGTTCGCCGGCGCCGCCGCCGCGGGGATGTCGCTGTTCGTACCGTTCAGCTTCAGTGACGACGCGACGATCGATTCGCCGTATCGCGTCACCAGTCTGATCAACAGCGTTCCCCGCGCGGCCGCCCTCGGTCTCATCGTCGCTGTTGTCGTCGCCGTGCTGGCCAGGCCCGTGACCCGGCCGGGACTGATCTGGCTCACCGCGACGGGCGGCGCGGCGACGCTGGCGCTCAACTACCTCATCGGCGAGGCGATGACCTCCGCCGATGTGCTCACCACCCAGAACTACATCGACTCACTGTGCGGCGGTGTGCTGTTCGGGGCGCTGTGCGTCTGCACGTGGCGGACGCGCTGGTCAGCGGTCGGTTTCGGGCTCGGGGTCCTGGTCGTGTTCGTCTACGGCGAAGTGGTCGCGGTATTCACCTCGAACGCCTCGGAGATGGCGGACCAGGTCGTGCACACTCCGATCTGGCTGGTCGGGTCGGCGGTGGTGTTGCTGGCGGTGAACACCGCACGCCACCGGCACGGCCTCATGCTGCCCGCGATGCCGCGAATCGCGGCGGATCTGCCGATCGCCCCGATCATCGCCACCACCGTGCTGTCGCTGTCGCTGCTGATCGCCACCGAATGGCTCGGCCGTGAGTTCGACGGACGCCGCGCGAACCCCTGGCAGGTCGCCCTCGCCGTGATCGTCACCATCGTGGCGGCGTTCACGGCCGCCGTGCTGCTGCCGGGCCGTGACGGCACCGGCGTGCTGATCGCCGTGAGCGTCGCCGCGGCAGCCGATTCCCTCAGTGAGGCACCCAGCCTCGGCTGGCATCTCGTCCTCGTCCTCGTCGTCGGTGTGGCGGCCATCCTGGCGGGCCGGCGCTGGGCAACACCGTGGGGCGCGCTGCTCGGCGCCGCCGTGCTCTGCGGTTTCGCCATCGTGGCCGACCGCCTTCCGTGGGCGTTAGTGTGGACGGCCGGGGTGTTACTGGTGACCGGTGTCGCCGGTTTCGCGATCGGCTCCCTGCGGGTGAGCTATCTGCCGAGCGCGATGCTGTGTCTCGGCAGCCTGTACCTGCCGTCGGTCCTGTGGTCCATTCCCACCGGGGAGCGGCAGTGGCCGACGGGCGGCACCGCCCTGGCCGACCGGGTGCCGGGACAGGTCGCGCTGGCCATCACCGTCGGGGCCGCGGCCGGACTCGCTGTGCTGTACCAGATCCGGCCCGCCGCGCGGCCCCAGGCGGCGCGGCCATAGCCACACCGCACGCGACATGGCCGACGCGACAACCTCGGTGCCGCCGCACATCGCGTCCGCGCCCGTAGGATCGGGGCGCGCTACTCGACCGCTACCTACCCGACGGAGGGGGAGTTGCTAGCCGTACTGCTCGTTCACGCACTGGCCGCCCTGCTGGCCCCGCTGTGTGTACGAGTGCTCGGCCGCAACGCTTTCTACCTGCTCGCCCTGGTACCGCTCGGCAGCCTCGGCTGGGTGATCGCGCACTGGGGAACCACCGTGACCACGCGGATGCAGTGGGCGCCACAGATCTCGATGAACATCGACCTGCGTTTCGATGCCCTCACCGCGGTGATGTGCACGCTGGTGCTCGGCATCGGCGCGCTGATCCTGGCGTACTGCGGGCGGTACTTCGAGCGCGACGAGGCCAGGCTCGGGGTGTTCGCGGCCGAGCTGACCGGGTTCGCCGGGGCCATGTTCGGGCTCGTCACCAGCGATAACATGCTGCTGCTCTATGTGTTCTGGGAAATCACGACCGTGCTGTCGTTCCTGCTCGTCGGCCACTACGCCGAACGTTCGGTCAGTCGGAGGGCCGCGATCCAGGCGCTGCTGGTGACCGGCGCGGGCGGGCTGGCGATGCTGGTCGGGATCGTCATCCTCGGGCTGCGCTACGACAGTTTCCTGCTCTCGGATCTGCTCGCGGCGAGCTCGGTACCGGCCGGCAGCGCCGTCTCGGTCGCGGTCGGGCTGGTGCTGATCGGGGCGATCAGCAAATCGGCGATCGTGCCGCTGCACTTCTGGTTGCCCGGCGCGATGGCCGCGCCGACACCGGTGAGCGCCTATCTGCACGCCGCCGCGATGGTGAAAGCCGGTATCTACCTGGTTGCCCGGCTCGCGCCCGCGCTCGCGCAGACCCCGCCATGGCATCTGATGCTGCTGCCGCTCGGCATCGCCACGATGCTGCTGGCCGGGTGGCGAGCGATCCAGGTGCACGATCTGAAGCTGGTGCTGGCGTTCGGCACCGTCAGCCAGCTCGGCTTGATGATCACGATGATGGGCGTCGGCACGCCCGACGCGGCGCTGGCCGGGCTCACCCTGCTGGTGGCGCACGCGCTGTTCAAGGCGTGCCTGTTCATGGTGGTCGGCATCATCGACCACGGCGCGGGGACAAGGGATCTGCGCGAACTGTCCGGGCTCGGGCGGCGGGTGCCGGTGCTGTGCGCGACCGCGGTGCTCGCGGCGCTCAGCATGGCCGGGCTGCCGCCGCTGCTCGGTTTCGTCGGCAAGGAGTCGGCGCTCGGCGCGCTGTGGTCGGCCGAGGTGCTGAGCTCACCGGTGCGGTTGGCCCTGCTGGCCGGGGTCACCGTCGGTTCGGCGTTCACCGTGGCCTACAGCATCCGATTCGTCTGGGGCGCTTTCGGCGGCACCGCGAATCCCGGGCACGCGCTCACCTGGCACGCACCGGGCCCGCTGCTGCTCGGCCCGCCCGCGGTGCTCGCGGTGGCCGGGCTGGCGGGCGGTTTCGACACCCAGTCGGTCGACCGATGGTTGAGCCCCTATGCCGGGTCGTTGCCCGGCGTACTCGACGCCCATCTCGCCCTGTGGCACAGCTTCACCGGACCGCTCGCGCTGACGGTGGTCATCGTCGCGGCCGGTATCGCGCTGTTCCTGATCCGCGGCCGGATCGGTGAACCCGCGCACCCGCGCCTGGGCAACGCCGATCGCGGCTACGACGCGGCCCTGCGCGCGATGGATCGACTGTCGTTGCGCATCACCGCAACTGTGCAGTCCGGTTCGCTGCCCGCCAGCCAGGCCACCATCCTCGGCACGCTCATCGTGTTGCCGACGGTCCTGCTCGCGGTCGGTACCAGGACCGGAGTGCGCCTGCGACTGTGGGATTCACCGTTGCAGGCGGCGATCGGTGCGATCCTGATCGCGATGGCGCTGGCCGCCACCGTCTTGCGCAACAGGTTGGCCAGCGTGCTCGTCGTCGGGGTGACGGGCTACGGGTGCGGCGTGATCTTCGCGCTGCACGGCGCCCCCGATCTCGCACTGACCCAATTTCTCGTCGAGACACTGACTTTGGTCGTGTTCGTGCTCGTGTTGCGCGCGTTCCCGGCCGAGATCGCCGAGAGTCAGGGCACGGCGTTCAAATTCCGGCGCGCGCTGCTGGCCATCGGCGTCGGCATCACCGTCCCCGTACTCGCCGCGTTCGCCATCGCCGCCAAGCACGCCAACCCGATCTGGCAGGCCATCCCCGACGCGGCCTATCGGATCGGCGGCGGCAAGAACGCGGTCAATGTCCTGCTGGTCGATATCCGCGCCTGGGACACCCTCGGTGAGATCTCGGTGCTCGTCGTCGCCGCGACCGGCGTCGCGTCACTGGTCTTTCGCAGCCGCCGCTTCGGCAGCGCACCCCGCGCCGCCGATTCCCCGAACTACGACCCCGACGCGGTGAGCTGGCTGCCCGCCGCCCGTCTGCTGGATCGCCGCGATCGCTCGATGGTCCTGCAGATCACCACCCGGCTGGTGTTCCCCACCATCATGGTGCTGTCGGTGTATTTCTTCTTCGCCGGCCACAACGCGCCCGGCGGCGGCTTCGCGGGTGGCCTGGTCGCCGGGCTTGCCCTGACCCTGCGGTATCTGGCGGGTGGCCGATACGAACTGGGCGAAGCGCTCCCGGTGGACGCCGGGCACCTGCTCGGCGCCGGACTCACCCTCGCCGCGGGCACCGCGACCGCGTCGCTGCTGCTCGGCGCGCCGCCCCTGTCCTCGGCGATCATCGAGGTGACGCTGCCGCTGCTCGGGCAGATCAAACTGGTCACCGCCATGTTCTTCGACCTCGGCGTCTACCTGGTGATCGTCGGGCTGGTGCTCGATGTCCTGCGCAGCCTCGGCGCCCGCCTGGACAAGGAGATCCCGTGAGCGCCAACCTAGTTCTGCTGATCACCATCGGTGTACTCACCGCGTGCGGTGTCTACCTGCTGCTGGAGCGGGTGGTCTCGAAGATGCTGCTGGGGATGATCCTGCTCGGCAACGCGGTGAACCTGCTCATTCTCACGATGGGCGGCGAGGACGGGAAACCACCGATCCTCGGCAGCTCCGACACCTCCCCCGACGGCATGGCCGATCCGCTCGCACAGGCCATGGTGCTCACCGCGATCGTGATCACCATGGGCCTGGCGGCTTTCGTGCTGGCGCTGGCATATCGCGCCTACATGCTGACCACCACCGAAGACGTGACCAACGACCCCGAAGACGCCCAGGTCGCCGCCCGCCGCGAACGGGAGGATCCCGAGAAGTGACCCTGTCCCCGGAGCTGTTGCCCGCCATCGCCGCACTGCCTGTGCTGGTTCCGCTGCTCGCCGCCGCGGCGACGCTGGTGTTCGGCCGCCGCCCCCGACTCCAGGCGATCATCACGCTCACGGCCCTGTCGGCGGTGCTGGTGATCAGCGGGTTGCTGCTGTATCTCGCCGACCGCGACGGCACCACCGCCGTGCAGGTGGGCGGCTGGCCCACCCCGATCGGCATCACGTTGGTGGTCGACCGGCTCAGCGCCGCCATGCTGCTGGTCTCGGCCTTCGTCCTGCTCTTGGTGTCGATCTACGGTGCGGGACAGAACATCTCCGACGGCGACGAGCACCAGCCGACCTCGATCTACCGGCCCACCTACCTGATCCTGACCGCGGGTGTGTCGACCGCGTTCCTGGCCGGTGACCTGTTCAACCTGTTCGTCGGCTTCGAGGTCCTGCTCGTCGCCTCGTTCGTGCTGCTCACCGTGGGCGCCACCGAGGAGCGGATCCGCACCGGCATCGCCTATGTGATGGTGTCGATGGTGTCGTCGCTGATCTTCCTGATCGGCATCGGCCTCACCTACGCGGCGACCGGCACCCTCAATCTCGCCCAACTGGCCGTGCGCCTGGAAGCGACACCCAGTGGCGTGCGCACCGCCTGCTACGCGGTGCTGCTCATCGCGTTCGGGATCAAGGCGGCGGTGTTCCCGCTGTCGAGCTGGCTGCCCGACTCCTACCCGACCGCGCCCGCGCCGGTCACCGCGGTGTTCGCGGGTCTGCTCACCAAAGTCGGTGTGTACGCGATCATCCGCACCCACACGCTCTGGTTTCCCGACGGCGCGTTCGATGACATCCTGCTGGTATGCGGACTGGCGACGATGCTCGTCGGCGTCCTCGGCGCTATCGCGCAGACCGATATCCGGCGTCTGCTCTCGTTCACCCTGATCAGCCATATCGGCTACATGGTGTTCGGGATCGGGCTCGCCACCACCGCGGGACTCACCGGCGCGGTGTTCTATATCGCCCACCACATCCTGGTGCAGACCGCGCTGTTCCTCGCTGTCGGACTGATCGAACGCCAGGCCGGGTCGGTGTCGCTGCGCCGGATCGGCGGACTGGCGAGCGCCAGTCCGCTGCTGGGCGTGCTGTTCCTGGTCCCGGCCCTGAATCTCGGTGGTATCCCGCCGTTTTCCGGGTTCATCGGCAAGGTCGCGCTGCTGGAGGCGGGTGCCGCCGACGGCAGTGTATTGGCGTGGGTGCTGGTCGCGGGTTCGGTGATCACCAGCCTGCTCACGCTGTACGCGGTAGCCCGGGTGTGGAGCAAAGCGTTCTGGCGACCACGCGAAGACGCGCCGGAGGGCCATCTCACCGCCGCGAATCTGCCCACGCTGGTGGAGGATTCGACCGATGTGCACTACGAGGATCGCACCGATCCCGGCCGTATGCCGGTCCTGATGACGCTGGCCACCATCGGGCTCGTCTGCGCGGGACTCGCGCTCACGGTGTTCGCCGGGCCGGTTCTCGGCATCGCCGAACGCGCCGCCGACGACCTGCACGACCCGTCGGTCTACATCGACTCGGTCCTGGGCCCGGTGCTGCGATGAGCCGACTGATCAACCGCGACAACGCCCTTCGCATCGGCGTGCTGATCTGGCTCACCGCCGTCTGGATCGCGCTCTGGGGCGATCTGAGCCTGGCCAACACCTTCGCGGGCGTCGTCGTCGCACTGGTCGTGGTGTTCGCGTTGCCTCTGCCCCTGGTCCCCGTGGCCGGGCGCTTCCATCCGCTGTCGTTTCTCGAATTGATCGTTGTGGCCGGCTATTACGCGCTCGAATCGAGCTTTCAGGTGGCCTGGTTCGCGATCCGGCCCAGCGGACCGCCGGTCTCGGGCGTGCTCCGCGTGAATCTGGGCATCCAGTCCGATCTCGTGCTGGTGATATGCACCGACCTGCTCAACCTGATTCCCGGCACCATGGTCCTCGAACTCGATCGCGCGCGCTGTGTGGTCTATGTCCACGTCCTCGATGTGGGCAGCGACGAGGCGGTCGTGAAGTTCTACCGCATCACCCGGCGTCTGGAACATCTGATGATCATGGCCTTCGAACGACCGAGCGAGCGCCGCCGCGTCGAAACCCCACCGGAGGTGCAACCATGACCGTCGTCGCCGTCATCGCCGCTGTCCTGCTCACGGCCGCCGCGGTGATCACCAGCTACCGCGTCCTCGCCGGGCCGAGCACCCTCGACCGGGTCGTCGGGATCGATTCGCTGATGGCCATCGCCGCGTCCGGGCTCGCGGTCTGGGCTGCCTACAGCGGCGACACCACCGTGATCCCCGCGATCGTGGCGCTCGCGCTGGTCGGTTTCCTCGGCTCCGCCGCGGTGACCCGCTTCCGGGTGCGGGATGACCGATGAGCGTGTGGGAATGGGTTTCGGCGGTCCTGATCCTGACCGGCTGCGCGCTCGCGTTCACGGCGTCGATCGGCATCGTGCGCTTCCCCGACACCCTCACCCGCATGCACGCGGCCACGAAACCACAGGTGGTCGGCCTCATCCTGGTCCTCGTCGGCGCGGGTATCGACATCCGCGACGACGTCAACGTCTGGATGCTCCTGCTCACCGGTCTGTTCACGGTCATCACCGCGCCGGTCATCGCCCATCTCATCGGCCGCACCGCCTACCGCGAACAACGCCACCGCGATGGCCTCTTCTAGATAGCGGGCGTCGCGATTCGCTCGATGGCCGGTGCGGGCGCGGTGGCGAACCAGGTGTTGTGGAAGGCGATAGCGACCCCGGCCAGCAGCCCGATGACGATCGCACCCGCGACCACCGGATACTCCGACATCGGCACCGCCAGATACCGGTAGGACAGCAGCAGCCCCGCGAACACCGCCGCCCCGAAGCCGACCAGCCCGATCCGGAAACCGCCCCAACCCCGCTCGGGCGCGCGCAGCGCCGATTCGACGGTCAGGCACAGCACCGCGCCCGCCACCAGATCCACGCCGTAGTGATAGCCGAATCCCAGTGTCGCGGTGACCGTGGCGGCCAGCCAGAACGCCCCGCCCCAGCGCATCCAGACCGGGGCTCGGGACCCGTCGACATCGCGGCGGGTGTGGATGAACAGCGACAGCGCCCACGCGGTATGCATCGAGGGCATGCAGTTGCGCGGGGTGAACTCGTCGAAGGTCAGCGCGGCCGGGTTCGAGCCCAGCGGTGGCATCGCGGCGGGCCAGAAATTGCCCACCTGGAAACCGTGCCCGTCGGCGCCGAACGCGAACATCGGCCCGACGATCGGGAACAGCACATAGAACAGCGGCCCGACCAGACCGAGCACCAGGAAGGTGCGCACCAGATAGTGGCTCGGCCACTGCCCGGTGGTGACCACCTTGCGCAACTGCCACACCGCCACCGCGATCGCGGCCACCGGCAGCTCGATGTAGACCCAGTGCAGCACCGCGTACACCTCGGGCCCGAGCACATCCAGCACCCGCCCGACGACCCACGACGGGTCACCGAGCGCGTGATCGGCGAGGAGCGCGTATTCGTCGAACACCGTGGGTCGCATCGCCGAAGTCAGGTGCAACCACACGTCACCGACCTTGGTGGCCAGCACCAGCAGCGCGCCGAGCGCGACTGCCTTCAGCGCGTCGGCGCGCTCGCGCCCCCGCCACCGCACTGCCGCGACGACGGCCAGCGCGGCCAGCACGATCGTCGGCCCGTTGCCGACGGTGAACGGCTTGCCGTCGATGAGTCGCAGCGCCACCCAGACCGCATCGATCCCGATCGCGGCGGCCAGCGCCAACACGCGGCGGCGCGTGGAGATCCCGACGAGCGCGAGGATCAACCCCGCCCATGGCACCGACATCGATTTGGGCGTACCGACGAAGTCACGAGCCAGGCTGGCGAGCGGTCCATCGAAGCCACTGACCGAGGCGACGATCTGTAATCCCACCAGCAGCGCGAGCACTGCGCCCACCCCGACGACGGCGAGTACGCGCGGTTCACGCAGACGCGTACCGAGGTCTGCACCCCCCGCAACGGCGCGCGGATATTCGACAAGCATCCAGCCATCGTAAACGGCGGGTTAACGCCATATCCCTGGGTAGCTGAACGCTACTGATCCAGCTCGCGTACCAGCGCGTCGACGACCGCCACCATATCGCCCTGTGTCTGCGCGGCGACACGGCGTTGTCGCTGGTAGGAGGCACCGTGCCGGGGAATATCCGCCACCGCGGCCAACTCGTCGGCACAGCCGAGGCGCTTCGCGGTCGGCTCGAGCCGGGTGAGCAGATCCATCAGATCGTCGGTGACCAATCGCTCATTGCTGGCGTCGTCGACGATCACGATCGCGTCGAGCCCGTAGCGCGCGGCGCGCCATTTGTTCTCTTGCACATGCCATGGCGGCAACGTCGGCAGTTCCTCGCCGTTCTCGAGCCGCTGATCCAGGTCGACGATCAGGCAGTGGATCAGCGCGGCCACCGAGGCCAGTTCGGCGCGGCTGGACAGCCCGTCGCACACGCGTACCTCGATGGTGCCCCACTTGGGCGCGGGCCGGATGTCCCAGTGCATGCCGCCGAGTTGTTCGAACACACCGGTTTTCATCTGATCGTGCGCGAAACCCTCGAACTGGCGCCAGTTCTCGAACTGGAACGGCAGGCCCGCGGTCGGCAACTGCTGGAACATCAGCGCCCGGTTGCTGGCGTAGCCGGTGTCGTCGCCGGACCACATCGGCGAGGACGCCGACAGCGCGAGCAGATGCGGATACGACAGCAGCAGCGAGTTCAGGATCGGAAAGACCTTGTCCCGGTGCGACACTCCCACGTGCACGTGGACACCCCAGATGAGCATCTGACGGCCCCACCACTGGGTGCGTTCGATCAGTTCGTCGTAATGCGGTGAGCGCGTGAGCTGTTGGGCCGACCACGCCGCGAACGGGTGGGTGCCCGCGCAGAACAGGTCGACCCCGAGCGGATCGGCCGCGCGCCGCACCGCGTTCATGGTGCCGTGCAGATCCTCGACCGCGCCACCGACCGTGTCGTGCACGCCGGTAACCAGTTCGACCGTGTTGCGCAGCAACTCCTTGGTGACCTGCTGGGTGCCGTCGTGGGCGCGCAGATCACCGACGGCGTCGAAGACCGCGGAGGCGGTATTGGACAGGTCGCGCGTCACCTTGTCGACGAGCGCGATCTCCCACTCGATGCCGATGGTCGGCCGGGGCGAACCAGGAAACGGAACCGGCTGGAATGCCCCGGCCATGGGATGTGTCTCGCTAACCGACGACGCCGCACGCCACCCGGGCGCCCGCGTCGCCGGTGTTCAGCGTGGTCTCGTCCGGTCCGGTGCCACCCTCACGCGTGTAGCGCGACGGGATGTTGCCGAAGTTGTCGGCACCGGCGTGGATGATCAGCGCCTTGCCCTTGACGTTGTCGAGGGTGACCGTGTCGGTCCGGGTGACCAGCTTCGCGGTGCCGTCGGCGTTGACCTGCAGCGAGGTGAGGTCACCGCTGGCCGGGTGCGCGGTGGCACCGCCGACCTGCAGATGTCCACCGGCCGAGGCGAAGTCGCCCTCGCAGGTGCCGTTCTGGTGGAAGTGCAGCCCGTGGAAGCCCGGCGTCAGACCGCGCGCCTCGACGGTGACGACCAGGTGGTTACCCTCCTGGACGACGGTCGCGGTGCCCACCTCGGCGCCCGCGCCGTTCTTGAGCGAGGTCTTCAGACCGCCCGCCACGCCACCGTGGTCGTCGCCGTGGCCGGGGGCCGCGGACTGCGACGACGCGGCGTGACCGCCACCGTGGCCGCCGCTTTCGCCCGCGGGTGCGGGTGAGCTGGTCCACACCGGCGGCGTGGTGCCCTTGACGTCACTCGACTCCTGGCTGTTGGTGCAGGCAACGAGCCCGAACGCGGCGACCGCGAGCACCGGGGTCACAATGCGCCAGGACGGGCGACGAGTTGTCGACGTGGCCATCAGGGGACTCCTTATCGGACTGGGGCTATACCGCTCAAGATGATGCCACAGCGGCGACACGACCTACGGCACCGCGTGCCGCGCCTGGTTCAGCGACCGGTCAGCACGACAACGACACCCGGCGAGGTGTCGCCCGACTTGGGCACGACCGTTCCGCCGACCTGCTCGGCGATCTCGGTGGCGGCGGCCTTGTCGCGCGCGCCGCCGCCGTAGTACACGGTGGTGGTGGTCAGGTTCTCGCCGTTGTAGTTGCCGGTGCTCACGTTGGTCCAGCCCGCGGTGGTCAGTTCGCTCGCGGTGCGCGCGGCCAGGCCGACCACCAGGCTGTTGTTCAGCACCCGCACCGAGACAGTCTGATCCGTGCCGCCCGTCGCGGGTGTCGTGGCGGAGGTCGTAGGCGCCACCGACGTCGTGGTGGTGGTTGTGGTCGGGGCGGCGGCCACGCTGGTGGTCTTCGGCGCGGGTGTGGTGGCGGGCGCCTGCGCGACCGCGCTGGAGGTGGTGGTCTCCGGTTCCGCGTCGGCGGCCACGGCGTCGGAGTTCGACAGCGACATCGCACCCAGACCTGCGAAGACAATGGCCAGCGCGATCAACACCATCGCCAGCGCGCGCAACGGCGGGCCGCCGGGAGTCGGGTTCGGGTTGCTCACCCGCCCAACCCTAGACCCAAACGAGAGTGTGTGGCCGTCATGTCAGACCTGGAAACCGAGTTTGCGGGCGGCACGCGACTTCTGCCTGCTCGCTCGTAGTCGGCGCAGCCGCTTGACCAGCATCGGATCGGCGGCCAGCGCCGCGTCGGAGTCGACGATGGCGTTGAGGACCTGGTAGTACCTGGTGGCCGACATGGCGAACAGTTCACGGATCGCGTCTTCCTTGGCGCCGGCGTATTTCCACCATTTGCGCTCGAAGTCCAGGATGTCGAGTTCGCGACGACTCAGACCGGCGCTCTCGTCGGCGGCCGAATCCTGTTCGCCCGCCGCGATGTGCTGAGCTGCTGCGCCGTCCATCTTGCTCCCTCGCCGAGTATCACGAGATGGGTAGATACCGCCGTCATTCAACCACGGCTCGGCCCGATCCCTCGACCCATGTCACGGTGTGTTGACTGAAGGCCAGTAGGGTGGCGCGGCCCACAGGGGTCCGCCGATCGCCCGCCCACGCCAGCGGCGATAATGGCGAGCATGGCAATTCTCCCGATCGTGATCGTCGGTGACCCCGTTCTCCACAACCCCACCGCGAAGGTGACGGAGACCCCCGCGGAGCTGGCCGAGCTCATCGCGGATATGTACGACACTCTCGCCGAGTCCAAGGGTGTCGGCCTGGCCGCCAATCAGGTCGGCGTCGGCAAGCGGCTCTTCGTCTACGACTGCCCGGACTTCGACGCCACCGGCAACCCTCTGCGCCGCAAGGGCGTGGTGGTGAACCCGGTGCTGGAGACCTCGGAGATCCCCGAGACCATGCCCGACCCCGATGACGACGAGGAAGGCTGCCTGTCGGTCCCCGGCGAGCAGTTCCCGACCGGTCGCGCGGACTGGGCCAAGGTCACCGGGACCGACGCGGACGGCGAGCCCGTGGAACTGGAGGGCACCGGCTTCTTCGCGCGCATGCTCCAGCACGAGGTGGGCCACCTCGACGGCTTCCTCTACGTCGACGTGCTGATCGGCCGCAATGCCCGCGCCGCCAAGAAGGCGATCAAGCGAAACGGCTGGGGCACACCAGGTCTGAGCTGGATCCCGGGCACCGTTCCCGATCCCTTCGGTCATGACTGAGAGATGGCGGCCTGCGCCGCGGTTCTCGTCGCACCCTCCGGTCGGTCCAGATCGAGGCGGCCGAGAACAATGATCCCCCTGGGTCGCCGGGTGGTGATGCGATATCAGCTGCCTGCGGGTTATCCCCAGCCGCTCACCGATGTGATCGGCGAACTGGTCTCGATGACGCCGCCGTCGGTGCGGACCGCGGAGGGCGAGCTGGTCTCGGTGGCCGCTGATCGCGTTGTCGCGTTGAAAGCGCTGGGGCCCAGGCCCATTCGGACCAAGGAGATCCGTTCACTGGAGACCGCGGCGGCCATGGCCTGGCCGGGCAGCGCGCATCTGTGGATCGACGGCTGGCTGGCGCGAGCGGGCAACGGCTACACCGGGCGCGCGAATTCGGCTGTGCCGCTGGGTGAGTCGGGTATGCCCGCGGTGTTGTCGATCGACACCATGCGCAAGATCGCGGACTGGTACACCAGTCAGGAGCTGCCGCTGCTGCTGCAACTGCCCGACCGGCTCGCCCCCGTCCCGCCGACCTGGAACACCTGGAACGAGACCGTGGTACTCGGTCTCGACATCGCGAATTTCGTGCTGCCGCAAGGACCGTCGATGGTACGCATCGCCGACGAACCGGAGCAGGGCTGGCTGCGGACACACCGCTACCGCGGCGAGATACCCGTCGACCCGGCAGTGCGCGAACCGGACCGGGCAGTGCTCACCTCGGTGCTTGACGGTGTGCTCGGCTTCGCCTCGCTCGGCCTGCCCGAGCCCCTTTCCATCGGCCGGGGCGCGGTGACCACCGCCTCGGACGGCCGACGCTGGATCGGGCTCACCTGCGTGGCCGTGGCGGCCGCGCACCGCCGTAACGGACTCGGCGCGCTGCTGTGCGCCGAACTGATCCGGTGGGGTGCCGAACAGGGCGCGACCCACGCGTACGTCCAGGTGGCGGTGGGCAACTCCGGCGCCATCGCCCTCTACCGCGAACTCGGCTTCATCGAACACCACGCCTACCGCTACGCCGCCCCCCAAAGCCAGTAACACAGCTCCCGAGAGGACCAGCGCGCTCGTGCGTCTCGCCACCTGGAACGTCAACTCGATCCGCTCCCGCGTCGATCGGGCGGTCGCCTTTCTGGACCGCCACGATATCGATGTGCTGGCCCTACAGGAGACCAAGTGCCGTGACGATCAGTTCCCGTTCGAGCAGTTCGAGGCCGCGGGATACGAGGTGGCGCACGTGGGCCTCAATCAGTGGAACGGCGTCGCGATCGTTTCCCGGGTCGGGCTCACCGAGGTGGAACTCGCGTTCCCCGATCAGCCGGGCTTCGACAAGGACGCGGGCGATTCGCTGATCGAATCGCCGGTGGTCGAGGCGCGCGCGATCGGCGCGACCTGCGGCGGGGTGCGGGTGTGGAGCCTCTACGTCCCCAACGGGCGCGCGCTCGCCGACCCGCACTACACCTACAAACTGAACTGGCTCTCGACCCTGCGCGCGCAGGCGGCCGGCTGGCTGACCGAGGACCCGGACGCGAAGATCGCACTGGTCGGCGACTGGAATATCGCCCCCACCGACGACGACGTGTGGGCGCCGGAACTGTTCGTCGGCAAGACCCACACCTCCGCGCCCGAACGCGAGGCGTTTCAGTCGATGCTCGATCTCGGTTTCCGCGACGTGCTGCGCCCGTTCGCCCCCGGTCCCGGCGTCTACACCTACTGGGACTACACCCAGCTGCGTTTCCCCCGTAAAGAGGGCATGCGCATCGACTTCATCCTCGCCTCGCCCACTCTCGCCGACCAGATCAAGGACGCCTCGGTGGACCGTGAGGAGCGCAAGGGCAAGGGCGCCAGCGACCACGCGCCGGTGATCGCCGAATTCTGACGGCACCGCGCGCGTTCTCGGATACGTTGGAGGCGGAAGTTCCAGCCTGCAACGTAGCGGGAGGTGCGTTTCGTGTCGTTCTATCGTCAGGTAGGCGCGGTGCCGCCGAAGCGGCATACCCAGCATCGGGATGAGCGCGGCAACCTCTATTACGAAGAGCTGATGGGCGAGGAGGGGTTCGCCGGGACTCCTCACTGCTGTATCACCGCGCGCTGCCGCCCGCGATCGTCGACTCGGCGGTCTGGAATCTGCCCGACCAGACATTGACACCGAACCATCCGCTGCGCCATCGGCATCTGCGGCTACCGCTGCTGTTTCCCGGCGATACCGCGACGACGACCGACCCGGTGACCGGACGCAGGTTGCTGCTGGCCAATGCCGATGTGCGGATCTCGTATGTGGTCGCCAAGGGCGCGTCCCCGCTGTACCGCAATGCCATCGGCGACGAACTGGTCTATGTGGAATCCGGTGCGGCCGTGGTGGAGAGCGTGTTCGGGGTGGTGCCGGTCCGGCAGGGCGATCAGGTACTCATGCCACGGGCGACAACGCATCGCTGGTTGCCGACCGGCGATGCACCGTTGCGCGCGTATGTGATCGAGGCATCGAGCCATATCACCCCGCCCAAACGCTATCTCTCGAAATTCGGTCAGCTACTGGAGAATTCGCCGTACTGCGAGCGAGATCTGCACGGGCCGCTCGAAATCCCGCTCGTCGAGGACACCGAGGTGGAGGTACTGGTCAAACATCGGGCGGGAAACGAGGTGATCGGCACCAGGATGGTCTACGCGACGCATCCGTTCGATGTGGTCGGCTGGGACGGTTGCCTGTATCCGTACACGTTCAATATCGCCGATTTCGAACCGATCACCGGCCGCGTTCATCAGCCGCCGCCGGCGCATCAGGCCTTCGAGGCCACTAATTTCGTCATCTGCAATTTCGTACCGCGCAAGGTCGACTATCACCCGCTGTCGATTCCGGTGCCGTACTACCACTCGAATGTGGATTCCGACGAGATCATGTTCTATTGCGGCGGAAACTACGAGGCGCGCAAGGGTTCCGGGATCGCCCACGGTTCGGTCTCGGTGCATCCGGGCGGTTACGCGCACGGCCCACAACCCGGCGCTTACGAACGCAGCATCGGGGTGGAGTACTTCGACGAACTGGCGGTGATGGTGGATACCTTCCGACCGCTGCAACTCGGCGAAGGGGCGCTGGCCTGCGAAGATCCCGCCTACGCGTGGACCTGGTCCGGTCGTGGACCGGGGCTCGCATGAGCGAACGCGGCGGGCAGCCGATGACCGGCACGGGGGTTTCGCGGGTCGAGATACCGGCCGACTCGCTGTTCGGGCCGGAGAATATGCCCTACGGCGTTTTCGCACCCCCCGACGGCGACTTCCGGGTCGGTTGCCGACTGGGCGACATGGTGCTCGATGTGGCCGCGCTACTGGGCGATCCGGTCTTCGCGCGCCCCGAGCTGAACGGTTTTCTCGCGCAGGGTCACGAACGCTGGCGTGAAGTCCGCGAGCGGTTGCGCGCACTCGCCGATACAGCGCTGCCGACCGATGCCGTGTATCCCGTCGCCACGGTGCGGATGGCGCTGCCGGTGCGGATCGGCGATTACGTCGATTTCTACGCCAGCATCGACCACGCCACCAATCTCGGCCGGCTCTTGCGCCCGGACAGCGCACCGCTGCTGCCGAATTGGCGGCACCTGCCCGTGGGCTACCACGGCCGGGCGGGCACCGTCGTCGTGTCGGACACCCCGGTTATCCGGCCGCGCGGACAACGGCGAACAGCCTCCGGCACACCTGATTTCGGTCCATCGCAGCGGCTGGACATCGAGGCCGAACTCGGCTTCGTCGTCGGTTGCGGCTCCCCGCTCGGCGTGCCGGTCACCGTCGACGCGTTCACCGAGCATGTCTTCGGCGTCGCCTTGGTCAACGACTGGTCGGCCCGCGATATCCAAGCCTGGGAGTACCAGCCGCTCGGCCCGTTCCTGGGTAAATCGTTCACCACGTCCCTCTCGGCCTGGATCACCCCGCTGGCCGCGCTGACGCGGGCCCGGGTGCCGCTGCCGACCCAGCACCCCCAACCTCTCCCGTACCTGCGCGGCACCGAGGACTTCGGCCTCGATATCGACCTGGCCGTCTCCTGGAACGGTGACGTCGTCGCGCACCCGCCCTACGCGCGCATGTACTGGTCACCCGCCCAGATGCTGGCCCACCTCACCGCCAACGGCGCCTCGATCCGGCCCGGCGACCTCTACGCCTCCGGCACGATCTCGGGCCCCGGACCGTCCCAACGCGGCTCGTTCATCGAATTATCCTGGGGTGGAACACAACCCGTCATGGTGAACGATCAGACCCGCACCTTCCTGGCCGACGGCGACGAGGTGACGATCACCGCCACCGCGCCGGGCACCGAGGGCAGGCGAATCGGCCTCGGCGAGGTCGGTGGCGCAATCCTGCCCGCACGCGACACGTGAGGCGCCGCTAGCGGTTATGGGCCCGTCTCCGCGTCCACCCAGGGGCGGAGATGGTACTGGACCCACCTCCACCCCGAGGCGGTATCGGAAAGAATTCGGCGCGGGATACGGTGACGGTTCGAACGTTTCCGAGCAGAGGGCACCGACGATGTTGACGAGAATCGCCCGCACCGCCGTTGCCCGACCACGATGGGTGGTCGCGGTCACACTGGTGCTGATGGTGTTGTGCGGCGCGATCGGCGCCACCGTGCACTCGCACATGAAATCCGGTGGATTCGTCACCGAAGATCTCGATTCGGTGCAGGCCAGCCAGTACCTGAGCGAACACTTCCCCGGCAGTGAGCCCAACTACGTCCTGACGGTCACCGCCGAGGGCGTCGCCGATTCCCCCGCCGCGCGGGCCGCCGCCGACCGCGCGCTCGCCGTCCTCGGATCGCATCCCGACATCGTCAGCGGCGTCCAGTCGTACTGGACCGCGCGCCCCGACCTCAAGCAGGCGATGCTCAGCAAGGACCGCACGCACGCGCTCATCCTGGCCAGCATCGAAGGCGACGACGCCGAATTGCCCGTTCGGGCCGCCCAGTTGAGCGAGGAACTCCAGGTGGAGAGCGGTCCGGTCACCGTCAGGGCCGGTGGGCTCGCCGCCTCGTTCGCCGATATCAACACCCAGATCAGCAAGGATCTGATCATCGCCGAGGCGATCGCGATCCCGATCACCGGCCTGCTGCTGGCGCTGGTGTTCGGCAGTCTCATGGCCGCCGCGCTGCCCATCGCGCTCGGGCTGTTCGCCATCGCGGCGTCCCTGGGCATTCTGCGCGTGCTGACCTCGCTCACCGACGTGTCGATCTTCGCACTCAACATGACCACGGCGCTCGGCCTGGCGTTGGCGATCGACTACAGCCTGTTCATCGTGAGCCGCTATCGCGAGGAGCTCACGAACGGCGCTACCCCGGCCGCGGCGGTGATCCGCGCGATCCAGACCGCCGGTCGTACGGTCGTGTACTCGGCGCTGGTCGTCGCGCTCTCGCTGTCGGCACTGCTGGTCTTCCCGCAGTACTTCTTCAAGTCGTTCGCCTACGCGGGTATCGCCGTGGTCGCCGCCGCGGCCGCCGCCGCCGTGATCGTGCTGCCCGCCCTGCTCATCCTGGTCGGCGACCGCATCGACGCAGGCGACCTGCGCGCCCCCGTCCGCCGACTGTTCCGGCTGGCCCCGAGGGCGGACAAGCAACCGCGTGAGACCTTCTGGTACGGCCTCGTCGTCTGGGTGATGAAGCGCCCGTTGTCGATCGCGCTGGCCACCACCGCGTTCCTGCTGCTGCTCGGCTCGCCGTTCCTCGGCGTCCAGTTCGGCTACCCCGACGACCGATCGCTGCCCACCGGCGTCGCCAGTCGCGAAGTGGGCGACATCCTGCGCACCGAGTTCGATGCCGACATGGCCTCGAGCGCGACCATCGTCCTCCCCGAATTCCGGGGCAGCACAGCCGAACTCGATGCCTACGCCCGCGACCTGTCCAAGGTGGCCGATGTACCGGCCGTGCTCAGCAGCGCGGCGGTGTACCGCAACGGGATGCGGGTGGCCGCCGGCGTGCCCGAGATGACCGACCCGCAGCACGGCGCCTACCTGTCGGTGGCCACCTCGCTGGACCCCTACTCCGACGCGGGCGGCGACCAACTCGACACCGTGCGCGCCGTTCCCGCGCCGTCGAAGGCTCTGATCACCGGCCCCGCCGCGCTGAACCAGGACTCGGTCAACGCCATCACCGGCAAACTGCCGCTGGCGGGCGCGCTGATCGCGCTCACCACACTGGTACTGCTGTTCCTGTTCACCGGCAGCGTGGTGCTGCCGGTGAAGGCCTTGATCCTCAATATCCTGTCGCTGGCGGCGACGTTCGGCGCGATGGTGTGGATCTTCCAGGAAGGCCACCTGTCCGGGCTGCTCGGCTTCACCTCCACCGGCACCCTCAACCTGGCCATGCCCATCCTCATGTTCAGCCTGGCCTTCGGCGCGTCCATGGACTACGAGGTCTTCCTGCTGTCGCGGATCCGCGAGGAATGGCTGGCCGGACCGAAGACCACCGAGGGCAATACCGAGGCCGTCGCGATGGGCGTGGCCCGCACCGGGCGCATCTTTACCGCCGCCGCGCTGCTGATGAGCATCGTGTTCCTCGGCGTCGCCAGCTCCGGGGTGTCGATGATGAAACTGTTCGGCCTCGGCTGCGCGCTGGCGGTGATCAGCGACGCGACCGTCATCCGTGGCCTGCTGGCCCCCGCCCTCATGCGCATGATGGGCGTCTGGAACTGGTGGGCGCCGAAACCCCTGGTGAAACTGCACAACCGATTCGGCCTGCACGAAGCCGAGGAAACACCGGCACCGACCCCGGGAATCCTGGAAAAGAGCGCATCGGCCTAACAGCCACCCGAGGCAACGAATACACTCCACACTCGTCACGCCCTCCCCGACCTCGAGAAGGGGCCGCCGACGAAGTCGGCGGTCGCGGCCGTCCCGCCGATGGGAGGCCGATGCGTAGGCGACGAAGGAGCAAGCAACGGCCTCCCATCGGCGGGACACCAGGGGCCGCGACCTCGAGCGCGCCAGCGCTCCAACAAACACGGGGGCTCGCACCAGCGGGCTGAGAGGACGGCTAGCCCATATCGGGCGCTCAGGGCCGTCGACCGTTGAACCTGACCGGGTAATGCCGGCGTAGGGAGGAAATATCGTGGGTTCGAACGCGTCTTCTGACAGGACGGTCGACACCGTCACCACCGGTCCGATCCAGGGCAGCGTCAAGCACTACCAGCAGGTAGACGGCTTGCGCATCCCGGTTCGCCGGATCAACCTCACCAACGGCGATCACTTCGATGTGTTCGACACCTCGGGTCCGTACACCGACGACAACGCGGTGATCGACCTCGAAGCCGGGCTGCCGAAACTGCGCGACGAATGGGACCGCCCCACCGTCGACGGCCCACCGACCCAGCTCGCCTGGGCTCGCCAGGGCATCATCACCCCCGAGATGCGGTTCATCGCCGCCCGCGAGGGCGTCTCGGCCGAACTGGTGCGCGAGGAGGTAGCGCTCGGTCGCGCGGTGATCCCGGCCAACCACAACCACCCGGAGCTGGAGCCGACCATCATCGGCAAGAAGTTCCTGGTCAAGATCAATGCCAATATCGGCAATTCGGCGGTGTCGTCGTCGATCGCCGAAGAGGTGGAGAAGATGGTGTGGGCCGCGCGCTGGGGCGCCGACACCATCATGGACCTGTCCACCGGCAAGAACATCCACGAGACGCGCGAGTGGATTCTGCGCAACTCCCCCGTCCCGATCGGCACCGTTCCGATCTATCAGGCGCTGGAGAAGGTGAACGGTGATCCCACCAAGCTCACCTGGGAGATGTACCGCGACACCGTGATCGAGCAGTGTGAGCAGGGCGTCGACTACATGACCGTGCACGCGGGTGTGCTGTTGCGCTACATCCCGCTCACCGCCGGGCGCGTCACCGGCATCGTCTCGCGCGGTGGATCCATCATGGCCGCCTGGTGTCTGGCCCATCACCAGGAATCGTTCCTGTACACGCACTTCCGGGAACTGTGCGAGATCCTGGCGCGCTACGACGTCACCTTCTCCCTCGGTGACGGCCTGCGCCCCGGCTCCATCGCCGACGCCAACGACGAAGCTCAGTTCGCCGAACTGCGCACCCTCGGCGAACTCACCAAGATCGCGAAATCCTATGGCGTGCAGGTGATGATCGAAGGCCCCGGCCACGTGCCGATGCACAAGATCGTCGAGAACGTGCGGCTGGAGGAAGAGCTGTGCGAGGAGGCGCCGTTCTACACCCTCGGCCCGCTGGCCACCGATATCGCGCCCGCCTATGACCACATCACCTCGGCCATCGGCGCCGCGATCATCGCCCAGGCCGGCACCGCGATGCTCTGTTACGTCACCCCCAAGGAGCACCTGGGCCTGCCCAACCGCGACGACGTCAAGGTCGGCGTGATCACCTACAAGATCGCCGCCCACGCCGCCGACCTCGCCAAGGGCCACCCGCACGCCCAGGACCGCGACAACGAATTGTCCAAGGCCCGTTTCGAATTCCGCTGGCACGACCAGTTCGCGCTCTCGCTGGATCCCGACACCGCCCGCGAGTACCACGACGAGACCATGCCCGCAGAACCCGCCAAGACCGCGCACTTCTGCTCCATGTGCGGTCCGAAGTTCTGCTCGATGCGCATCTCGGCCGATGTGCGCGAGTACGCGCAGCGGCAGGGGCTCACCGATGTGGCGGCCATCGAGGCGGGCATGGCCGAGAAGTCCGCCGAGTTCGCCGACCAGGGCGGCAAGGTGTACCTCCCGGTCGTCTCCTGACCCGCACCACCATCGTCGACGCCCGTCCGGTCACCGTGATCGGGCGGGCGTCGTGGCGCGTGCACCCTGAATTCGGGGCTTTCGCGCACCGTGGCGATCGGTAACGATGGCGATCGTGTCGACCTACCGGCACGCCCAGCACTGAGGTGAATCAATGAAGCGCATCGTCGCAGGAGCCCTCGCGGCCGCCGCCCTGTCCATCGCCGCACCGCTCGGCACCGCCGCGGCCGCGTCCGTGCCGGTCGCCGACTCCGGTTCGTCGTCCATCGGGTGCACCTCGGATACCAGTCCGTGCGCCCTGCGTCCGCTGTTCGACCTGTTCACAGCCATCACCACGGGCAGCGCCTAGACCCGACCCGCGCGCGAGCGAGCTCCGTGGTGGGTCGCGCCGATCGGCGGATTCACCCGGGAGCGCGGCCGCCGACGACGAGCACCGCGGCTGTGCCCGGATCGTCGCGCGGGGTAACGTCGGCTGGGTGGCCGATGCCTTCTACCGCCGAGACCCCGCGGACCCCAACCGGTACCTCTCGACCGAGCTGACCCGGGGGCCGTGGTCGCCGGACGCCCAGCACGCCGGACCACCGTCCGCTCTGCTCGGGCATGTGATCGAGCGTTGCGAGCCCCGGCCGGGATTCCAGGTGGGACGAGTCGCCGTCGAGATTCTCGGGCCGGTACCGCTGGCTCCGCTCACCGCGCAGGCGAAGGTGGTGCGCTCGGGGCGCAGTGTCGAACTGATCGAGGCGACCCTGTCGTCGGAGCGCGGGCCGGTGATGCAGGCCAACGCGTGGCGGCTCAAGCTCGCCGAGCCCGCCCTCGATCTGCCGACGGAGTTCGTGCCGACCGGTACCAGGCCGCTGCCCGCGGCGGCCGAGCCGGAGCGGTTTCCCTCCGATCAGGCGATCGGTTTTCACACCGGTATCGAATACCGTTTCAGCGCAGGCTCTTTCGCCGCGCCGGGCCCTGCGGTCTGCTGGATCCGGTTGAAGTACCCGATCGTCGCGGGCACCACCCCGAGCCCGCTGGAACGCACGCTGGCCGCCGCCGACTCGGGCAATGGGGTCAGCTCGGTCCTCGACTGGTCGAAATACCTGTTCATCAATACCGACCTCATCGTCACCCTGCATCGCCAGCCCGTCGGCGAGTGGGTGTGCCTGGACGCGATCACCCACCCACAGCCACACGGCATCGGTCTCGCCGAATCCGCGCTGTTCGACGAGACCGGGCCGATCGGGCGCAGCACCCAGACGCTGCTCATCGCGCCGCGGGGCTGATCAGGGACGCGGCTTCACCAAATCGGCGTTGCCGTGCTTGCGCAACTCCGACTCCCCGGTGCTCGTGCGCCGGAACGGATCGCCTTCGCCGGTGGTGAGCAGGCCGCGCAGGCTGCTGGTGATGTAGGCGCCCCAGGCGTTGGCGCACACCTCGTAGCATTCTCCGGCGGGGACCAAACCCGCATGGGTGAAACGGATTTCGGTGCCTTCGGCGTTCTCGGTGAGCTCGAAGACGACGTCGGTGTCCTCCCACTCGGTGGTGTCGGCGATGAACGACAGGTGCGAGTCGGTGACGTGCCAGACCAGGCGCTCGCCGGGGATCGATTCGGTGGTGGTCATGGTGCAGCGGTGCAGGCCGGGGACCTCGAAGAGGTAGCTGTCGCCGACCGTGCCGGTGCTGCCCTCGATGGTCTCCGACCACCAGGCCCATACATTGTTGATAGCCGCGAAAGCCTCGTCGGGTGTCTTCGCGACGGTGATGGTGGCGGTGAAGTCGTTGTCGCTCATCGCTTTTCCTTTCGGCTCAGCAGTCGAGATGGCGGCGGAGCGCGTCGAGTGGGCCGTCCCAGTCACGGGACAGGGCGGCCAGGAATTGTTGTGCCACTTGCATCGGGGCGGAGTCGAGGCGGTAGCGCACCCGCCGCCGCTCCCCCGGTTCCGCGATCACCAGGCCCGCCTCCGCGAGCAGGGCGAGGTGTTTCGCGATCGCCTGCCGGGTGATGGGCAGACGATCGGCGAGGTCGGTCGCGGTGGCCGGGCCGTGCGCGGCGAGTTCGGCCAGTACCGACCGCCTGCTCGGATCGGCCAGCGCGACGAAGACTCGTTCGGCGGTGGCCTCCAGCTCAGGCCGCATCGAGGTACTCGGCGAGCTCGCCCAGCTCGCTCTTCCAGCCGCCGATATTGCCTTCGAACGCTGCCTTGTGCGCGTCATCGGGCAACTGGGCGAAGCCGGTCTCGGTGACGGTCAGCCGGGTGCCGTCGCCGACCGCCTCGAGGCTGAACTCGACATAGGTGCGGCGCGGATCGTCATCGGGCAGTCCATTGATCCCCCAGGTGTATCCGAACACCGACGGCTCCTCTACCCGCTCCACCCGCATGTTCGCGATATGCCCCTCCACCCAGGTCATCTGCGCCGCACCGCCCGGCCGCAGGTCGATGGTGGCGGTATTGCCGAACCAGCTACCCAGCCCCTCGGCCGTCGTGATCGCCGCCCACACCTTCGTCGGCGGATGGGCGAGTTCCACAGTTCGCACGATCTGATCAGGGAATCCCATGATGTCTCCTTCGTCAGTAGCAACCGATTGGTTGCTACTGACTTTATGGCAACCAATTGGTTGCGTCAAGGGTGGCTCAGTGCCCGCCGGTGACGCGGAAGCCCTTCGGAACGAGCCAGACCGTTCCCACAGCCACTACCGCGACGACTACAGCCGAGATGTAGGACGTGGTGGTGAGGGCGACGTCGAAGGCGTGGCTCGAAGCCTGGGTGAGCTGGTCGCGGGCGGGTTCGGGGAGATCGGCGGCCACCTCGGCCGCCCCGCCGATCGAGCCGCTCGCCTGGTCCACCCGGTCGGCGGGGACAGGCAGATCCGTCATGTGCTGACTGAAGATCCTGGCGTGCAGACTGCCGAGCAGAGCCACGCCGAAACCGACACCGACCTCGTAATTGGTCTCCTCCACCGCGCCCGCCTGACCGGCCCGGTCCGCGGGCACGGCGCCGACCAGCACCGCCGCCGCCGCGGTCACGGCCATACCGTCACCGAGACCGAACGACACCAGCACCAGCGCGACCACCGGATAGGTGGTGGGTTCCGGACTCACCGCCAACAGCAGAAAGCCCAGCGCCACCGCGCCGAGGCCGAAACCGAGCACCGCGCGGACACCGAACTTCTCCATCAGCAACGGGGTGAGCAGGGAGGCGGTGAGCAGTGTGAGCGCGGCGGGCAACATCCGGATGCCCGCCTGCGACGGGCTGTAACCGTGGACGTATTGCAGCCACAGCGAGATCAGGAACATCGCCGCGCCGATCGCCATCATGGCCAGCAAGGTCGCGAGCGCCGCCGCGGTGAACGCGCCGTTGCGGAACAGGCGCACATCCAGCAGCGGGTCGGCGGCAGTGAGCTGACGCCGGGTGAACCAGGCCAGCGCGGCGATGCCGACGCACAGAATCACCCAGTCCACCTCGCTCGCTTCACCTTTCGCGAGATGCTTGATGCCCCACGCCAGACAGACGATGCCCGCCACCGACAGTGCCGCCGCGAACCAGTCCAGCCCACCCGCCTGCGGCGCCCGATATTCCGGCAACACCCACAGCCCCACCGCCACGGTCACGAGCACCACCGGCACGTTGAGCCAGAACGCCGACGCCCACCCGTAGTGCTCGACGAGGAACCCGCCGACGATCGGCCCGACCGTCGCGCCGACGCCCGCGACCGCCGCCCAGATCCCGATGGCCATGGTGCGTTCGCGCACATCGGAGAAGATGGTGCGGATCAGCGACAGCGTCGAGGGCATCACCATCGCACCGCCGACCCCGAGCAGCACCCGACCACCGATCAGCTGCGCCGCGCTGTCCGCGGTGGCGGCGACCACCGAGGCGATGCCGAACAGCACGAAACCGCTGATGAACAACAGCTTTCGCCCCACCCGATCACCGAGCGCACCGGTGGTGATGAGCAGCCCACCGAGCACGAGCCCGTAGATATCGATGATCCACAACTGCTCGAGCGGCCCCACCTGCAAATCCTCGATCAGCGATGGCAACGCCACGTTGAGAATCGTGGCGTCCATCGCCACCAGCAACAGGCTGGCGCACAACACCCCGAGCATCATCCAGCGCACCGACCCGTACGCTCCCGCGCTGTCTTCCACCACGCCGCCTCACCGCCGATTCTGGTCGCGACCGGTATTCGGGTGCCCGGCATCCGATCCGCCGCTCAACCTACCGAGTCGGCGACAGTTCCCCCGGGAGCCCGACCGTGCGGTCGGCGAATTGTGGGCGCACCACGCAAGACGGCGCCCACGATCCAGACGGATCGAGGGCGCCGTGGTCTGGCGGGCGTGGACTACTGCTTGTCGAAGCGGGTGTCCACGAAGGACTTGAAGTCGACTTTGCCGGGGATGGCCTTGGCCTTGGTGAAGGCGTCGGCGATTTCCTGTTCGGAGGCGATGACCTGGTCGGAGAGCTTGATCGGTTGCTTGATCGAGCGGGTCCAGGTGGTGCGGGAGGCGTCGACGCTGATCTGGGTCAATTCGGCGTACTTGGTCGACCAGGCGTCGAGGTTGTCCGAGGACCACTTGGTGGCCGCGGCGTAGCGCTGGAAGAAGTCGGCGAGGGCGGCGGACTTGCCCGCGTCGGCGACGGTCTTGTTGCCCGCCACCCAGAAGTTGTAGCCGTTGGCGGCCTGGTCGGCGGTGGCGATCGACTTGGCGCCGATCTCCTTCTCGGCGATGGCGGTGTAGGGGTCCCAGGTGGCCCAGGCTTCGACGTCACCGCGGGTGAGCGCGGTGTAGCCGTCGGCGGGGCTGAGGTAGACCGGCTCGACATCGCTGAGCGACAGGCCCGCCTTCTGCAGTTGCAGCAGCAGATTCGCGTTGGCCGAACTGCCCTTGTAGACGGCGACCTTCTTGCCCTTGAGCCCCGCGACGGTACCGACCGTGGAGTCCTTGCCGACCAGGATCGCGTCACCCTTGCCGGTGGCCGACAGCGCCCCGACGATCTTGACGTCGGCATCGGCGGCCGCGCCGAAGATCACCGGGGTATTGCCGGTTTGGGCGATGTCGATGCCGCCCGCGCTCGCCGCCTCGACCAGCGGCAGACCGGCGGTGAAGGTGGAGAATTCGATCTTGTAGGGCAGGTTCTCCAGCTGTCCCGATGCCTTCAACAGCACCTCGATCGAAATCGCCTTCTGATCACCGACTTTCAGCGTGACGGTGCTGAGGTCGACCGGCCCCGAGGGCGCGGCCTCGGTCGTCGCGTCGTCGCCGCAGGCGCTCAGCGCGAGCGTGGCGACGACAGCGAGGGCGAGGCCCGACAGGCGGGACATCGAAGTGCGTTTCACAGGAACAACTTTCGTGCGGTGGTGCGGAGGATTCAGTGCACGCCGAGCAGCGCGAGCAGGTGCGTCGCGTACTCGGCGACTTCCGGCGCGGCGGCGGTGCGTGGGCGGGGCAGTTCGATGGGGACGTCGGCGGCGATGCGACCGTCGTCGAGAACGAGAACGCGGTCGGCCAGGGTGATCGCCTCCAGCACGTCGTGGGTCACCAGCAGTACGCCGAACTCGCGCTGGGCGTGCAGGCGCAGGAGCAGCTCGTGCATCGTCAGCCGGGTCAGCGCGTCGAGAGCGCCGAACGGCTCGTCGAGCAGCAGCAGCGTCGGCTCGGCCACCAATGCCCGTGCCAGCGCGGCACGTTGGGCCTCTCCGCCCGAGAGCGTGAGCGGCCACGCATCCGCGCGTTCGGCCAGCCCGACCTCGGCGAGCAGGTCACGGGCGGCGCGCTCGTCGGCGCGTCGGTTGCGCGGCTTCGGTCGGCCGAGGGCGACATTGCGCACCACCGGCTGCCACGGGATCAACCGAGGTTCCTGGAAGACGATCGTCGGCCTGCCTTCGACGGAAACCTCACCGCGAGTGGCGGTATCGAGTGCGCCGAGGATTCGCAGCAGCGTGGACTTGCCGGAGCCACTGCGACCGACCAGCGCGACGATCTCGCCCGCGCCGATCTCGAGATCCATCCCGTCGAGCACGGTTCGTTCACCGAATCGCCTGCTGAGAGCGGTGATTCGCGCGGCGGCCACGCGGGCCGATCGAGCGGAGATGGGGGTGACGGTCGTGGCGGCGGCAGCGGTCATGATGGGAACCTCGCGATCGAACGGCGGCGGGTAGCGGGCCTGCCCACTCGCAAGACGGGGTGGGTCCTCGAGTCGGCGGATGCAGCGGACATCAGTGGCGCACCGCCGGGCGCCAGCGCAGGGCGCGGCGTTCGAGCAGGCGCACGATCGAGTCGGTGAGCAGGCCGAGCAGGCTGTAGACCACCAGGCCGAACACCACGATGTCGGTACGCAGGAATTCGCGAGCGTTGTTGACGACGAAGCCGAGTCCCGCACTGGCATTGATCTGTTCGGCCACGATGAGCGAGAGCCAGGCGATGCCCAGACTCTGGCGCGCGCCGACCAGGATCTGCGGCAGGGCGCCGGGAAGCACGAGCAGGCGCAGCCGTTCGACGAGTCCGAGGTGCAGGGCACTGCCGAGTTCGAGCAGTTTCGGGTCGAGCTGACGGATGCCGGCGAAGGTATTGAGGTACAGCGGGAAGAACACGCCGAGCGCGATCAGGTAGACCTTGGGTTCCTCGCCGATGCCGAACCAGATGATGAACAGCGGGATCAGGCCGAACAGCGGGATGGTGCGGATCATCTGCAGCGGCGGGTCCACCGCGTACTCACCGATCTTGCTCAGCCCCGCGAGCACGCCGAGCACCAGCGCGAGCACCGCGCCGAGCGCGAAGCCGTACAGCGCGCGCTGACCGGACACCAGCAGGGCCTCGGTGAGCTGGCCGGATCGGTAGGTTTCCAGCCCCGCGTCCAGCACCGCCGACGGCGCGGGCAGTTTCTTGGCCGGGATCGCGCCGCTGGCGCTGGCGAGCTGCCAGATGATCAGGACCGCGATCGGCGAGAGCGCGCGCAGCAACCCCGGGCGACGGTACAGCGGAATCCGTCGCTCGCCGGTTTCAGTGGGCCTCTCCAACAGCATGCGAGCATGGTGCCCGCCCGAAGCGGTAGACCGACAGGGTTCGAATCAGCTCGAGGATTTGTCGGCTCGACTGGAGATCTGCTGCACCGCCCAGCTATTCCCATCGGGATCACTGAAGAAGACGAAGCCGACGTTGTCGAGCCGATGCGGAACCGGCCGCGGATTCTCCCCGAGCTCCCGCACCTCACTGACCTCCACCCCGCGCGCCACCAGCTCCGCGTGCGCCCGCTCGATATCAGCGACCACGAGTTGCAGACCCTTCACCGAGCCCGGCACCATCTCCGGCACCGCACCCTTCCCGATCACGATCGAGCAGCCCGACCCCGGTGGAGTGAGTTGCACGATCCGCACGTCCTCGGAGATCACCGTGTCGTGATCGACGGCGAACCCGAGCTGCCGCGCATAGAAATCCTTGGCCCGATCGATATCGGAAACCGGCACGATCACAACTTCCAGCGTCCAGTCCACTCCACGCCTCCGCGCTCGAGTTCAGGTGAAACCCCGAGTCTGCCACTCCCTCCACCCGTCACCCCTTCCGCTCCCATCGCCACGCGAATTCCCCCGAAACCGGACGAGGCCCCGGCAACTCCCCACCGCAGGCGAGCCCATCCACCATCAAAGCCAACACCCGTCGCCGCAATTCGGCGGTGCGCACCGGGTCAGGCATCGTGATCGCCGAACAAGCCTCGAGAATCAACCCCACATCGAGCGCATCCACATCAGCCCGAAGACGACCGCTCGCGTGAGCGCGCCGGACCAGCTCCGCACCGACCTCACCCGAGTGCACGACATCGGGCAGCATCGACTCGTCGGGCGTGAACGTGCCGGCCAAGCGCACGGTGAGCGAGTGCACGTCGGCCTCGACGACCCGTTCCAGGAACCCGACGAACCCGTGCCAGCCGTCCGGATCCGCCAGCGCCACATCAGCTTCCGCGTTGAAGCGCCGTAGCCCTTGGTGGCAGAGGGTGCGCAGCAGCACCTCCTTGCTCGGATAGCGCCGGTAGAGCGCGCTGATCCCGACGCCCGCTCGTTCGGCGACGGCGGCGATCGGCGCGTTCGGATCGTCGAGGAACACCCCGCGGGCGGCGTCGAGGATCAGTCCGTCGTTGCGCGCGGCCTGTGCCTTGCGGCCGGGCAAGCGGGGCTGATCTGCGGTTTCGGTCTGGTGTGCCATGAATATCAGCCTACCACTTGAAACGGAATGTTCCGTTCTGCTACGTTTGAAACAGAACGAAACATTCCGTTTCAATAAGAGGAGTCGACATGGCCACCATCACCCCGTTCCGGATCGACGTCGCACAGGCCCGCCTCGACGATCTCGCCGACCGGCTGCGCGGCGCCCTGTACCCCGACGAGCTGCCCGGCGTCGGCGATGCCTACGGCGTCCCGGCCGGTCGCGTCCGCGCTCTCGCCGAGTACTGGCTCGAAGAGTTCGATTGGCGCGCAGTGGAATCCGAGCTCAACGCCTACCCGCAGTTCACCACCGAGATCGAGGGCGAGGACATCCACTTCCTGCACATCCGCTCCTCGCGCCCCGACGCGACCCCGGTGATCCTCACCCACGGCTGGCCCGGTTCGATCCTGGAATACCTCGACGTGATCGCGCCGCTCACCGAGCCGGAATCGGCCGATGCGCCCGCGTTCCACCTGGTCATCCCGTCGCTGCCCGGTTTCGGCTTCTCCGGCCCCACCCGCAGCACCGGCTGGAACCGCTACCGCACCGCCCGCGCGTGGGCCGAGCTGATGACGCGCCTGGGCTACCGGCGCTACGGCGCCATCGGCAACGACGGCGGCTCGATGGTCTCTCCCGAGATCGGCCGGATCGCACCCGACAACGTGATCGGCGTGCACGTCACCCAGCTGTTCTCCTTCCCGTCCGGCGACCCGGCCGAATTCGAGGGTCTCTCCGAGGCGGATATGGCCGCGCTGCAACATCTTCAGTGGTTCCACGAGAACAAGATGGCCTTCAACACCCTGCACAGCCAGCAGCCGCAGACCCTGGCCTACGCGCTCGCCGATTCCCCGGTGGGTCTGCTCGGCTGGAACGCGCAGCTGTTCGGCGAGTCGCTCGACGCGCAGTTCGTGATCGCGAATGTGGCGCTGTACTGGCTCACCGGCACGGCGGGCTCGTCGCTGCGCTTCTACTACGAGGACGCGCACGCAGGCGAGCAGCCGAGCGAGCCGACCGCCGTGCCGACCGGGCTGGCCATGTTCGCCGGCGATTTCCAGTCGATCCGCCGCTTCGCCGAGCGCGACCACAGCAAGATCGTGAGCTGGAATTCCTACGACACCAGCGCGGGCACGGGCGGCGCGAACGACGCGGCCGGGCACTACGCCGCGCACGAGGCGCCCGACGTGCTGGTCGGCGACATCCGCGAGTTCTTCGCCGGGCTCGCCTGAGTCGCCTCGGTGCCGCGGCCCACGCTCCCCTCATCGGCGCGTGGGTCGCGGCCCTTCCGAATCATGCACCAGCGCAGTGTTATCCGTGTACCAAAGATGCCAATCAGTAATGCTCGTGTAGTTCGGCCCAGGCCGGAAACGGATCCGCATAGCCGGTCCACGCCTGCGGGCCCGCCGCGAATTCCACGTCGGTGAGCAGCGCGGCGTCGAGTTCGCGTCGCACCGCGGGCGCATCGAGGCGCACCCCGATGAACACGAGTTCCTGTCCGGCGGGCACTTCCAGTCTCGACCACCACGCGCCGGGTTCGAAGGTCATATTGGGACCGGCCTGCGACCAGATCGCCGCCAGCTCGGGACGGCTCGCGATCCAGCAGAATCCCTTGCTGCGCAGCATCCCTCGCATCCGGGCCAGCGCGTCGGCCAGGCGCTGCGGATGGAAGGGCCGGTCGGCGAGGAAACTGATACTGCTGATCCCGTATTCCTCGGTTTCGGGAGTGTGCCCACCCGCCGATTCCGCCGCCCAGCCGTCGGATTCGGCGGCGACCTGCGGGTCGTAGCGGCCGGTGGCGAGCACCTCGGCCAGGTCGACGACGCCCTTCTCGGTGCGTAGTACGTGGGCCCGTGGGTTCAGCTTGCGTACGGTCGCTTCGACGGTGGCCGCGGCGTTGGCGCTGACCAGGTCGGTCTTGGTGATCAGCAGCACGTCGGCGAACTCCACCTGGTCGACCAGCAGATCCGCGATCGAGCGGGCATCACCCTCGCCCGCCGCGAGGTCGCGCTCCGCCAGCGCCTGTCCACGAACGAGTTCGGCCAGGAAGGTCGAGGCGTCGACCACGGTGACCATGGTGTCGAGGCGGGCCAGATCGCCGAGGCGGAACCCGTCGTCGAACTCCCAGTCGAAGGTGGCGGCCACCGGCATGGGTTCGGAGATGCCGGTCGACTCGATCACCAGCTGATCGAAGCGGCCCTCGCGCGCCAGCCGCGCGACGGCCTCGATCAGGTCCTCGCGCAGGGTGCAGCAGATGCAGCCGTTGGTGAGCTCGACCAGCTTCTCCTCGGTGCGATCGAGGTGGCCCTGGCCCGCGATCAGCGCGGCGTCGATATTGACTTCGCTCATGTCGTTGACGATCACCGCCACCCGGCGGCCGTCGCGGTTGGCGAGGATGTGGTTGAGCAGCGTGGTCTTGCCCGCGCCGAGAAAGCCGGACAGGACGGTGACGGGCAGCGGTGTCAGGGTGTTGGTCACAAGTTAATGATAATGGTTTTCATTTACAGTTGGGCGGCGGGGTCTCGCGGCGGCGAACGCGGTCGTAGGGTTGGGAGCGTGAAGATGTTGCCGCTGACCCCCGATGGCCAGACCCCCGTTCGCGCGCTCACCATCGCGGGCACCGATTCCGGCGGCGGCGCCGGCATCCAGGCCGATTCGCGCACCATGGCGCTGTGCGGGGTACACGCGTGCGTGGCGGTGGCCGCCGTCACCGTGCAGAACACGGTGGGCGTCAGCGGTTTTCACGAGATCCCGCCGCGGATCGTGGCCGATCAGGTACGCGCGGTCGTTCGCGATATCGGCATCGGCGCGGCCAAGACCGGCATGCTCGCCTCCACCGCGATCATCGAAGCCGTCGCCGGAGTGTGCCGCGAACTCGGCATCGGGCGCGCGGGCACGATCCCGCTGGTGGTCGATCCCGTCGCCGCCTCGATGCACGGAGATCCGCTGTTGCACGCGGAAGCCCTGGAGGCAGTGCGCACTACGCTGATTCCGCTCGCGACCGTCGTGACCCCCAATCTCGACGAGGTGCGCCTGATCACCGGCATCGAGGTGGTCGACGACCCCACCGCGCGCAAGGCCGCCGAGGCACTGCACGCACTGGGCGCGCAGTGGGCGATCGTGAAAGGCGGACACCTGCGCGCCTCCGAATTCAGCACCGACCTGCTCTACGACGGCGATACTTTCCGCGAGTTCAGCGCCCCGCGCATCGCCACCGGCAATGATCACGGCGGCGGCGACACCCTGGCCGCGGCGATCGCCTGCGCGCTCGCCCACGGCTATTCGGTGCCCGATGCGGTGGAGTTCGCCAAGGAATGGACCTACCGCTGCCTGGCGGCCTCCTACGACCTCGGCGCGGGCCATGGGCCCGTTTCACCGCTGTGGAGACTGCGCACCGACGCCTGACCGGTCGCAGCGCTCACACTGCCCACAACGAAGGGTCGGATACGCCGAGCGTGGCGTCGCGAACTTGTCGGTGCCCGGGTCCATACTGAACTCATCGCACCCCCGCCGACCCCAAAGGCGTGATCGGCGAGAACAACGAAGTTCGTGTCGGGCGCGACGGATTCAGTCGATGCCGAACGCGTTGTGCAAGGGTTTCGACGGGTCGATCCGCACTCCGTTGAAACGGGCGTGGGCATGTGCCAGCGCCGAGATGCTCTCGGCCAGATAGTCGACGAAGCGCTCGACCGGCATCGCCGATACTTCGCGCTGGTTCGCGCCGAGCCACCAGTCCGTGGCCGAGGCGACCGCGCCGAAAATCGAATAGTTCACCAATTCGATCCCGGTCACGTCGATGGATTCCGTCGGCAGCAGACCAGCGAAGAATTCCGCCGCCCGCCGCGCCGATTGGCGGGCCGCCACCAGCGCGCGTTCGGTTTCCTTGGCCTGCTGGCTGAAATGACTGTGCAGCATGAATCGGAAGACATTCGGGTGCGCCGACACCACGGCCACATATTCGGCGGCGGCGGTGTGGACGAGTTCGGCGATGGAATCGTCGGTGAGGTTCACGCTGGTGAGCACGCGATCCCAGAGCATGTCGCGTACCCGGTCGACGATCGCGTTGTAGAGGTCGGTCTTGTCCTCGAAGTGGCGATATAGCTTCGGCTTGGCCGCACCGGCCTCCTTGGCGATATCGCCCATACTCACATCGGGCCCGACCTGATCGAGCGCCCGGAACGCCGCGTCGACGAATTCGATACGCACCCGCACGCGATGCTCACGCCAGCGTTCGGTCCGCGCGTCGACACGACGCCGGGGCGCCTCGTCCGTCTTGGGGTAACCGCGCGTCACGGTAGTAATACTAGGGCGGGCCGTACCCGTGGTTACGCACCCCACCGAGAGCGGGAACACATTTGCCGAAACGGCAATATTTCTGGCGGTCGTCGGAGCCGCCGATGCACTATCGGATGATCCTTTCACCCTGACCGACCAGGAGCATCGATGACCGAGACCGTGGCGAACGCCGAAGAGTTCTGGGAAGACTTCTACCGCGAACGTGAGCAGATCTGGACCGGTAACCCGAACCCGCTCCTGGTGCGTGAGGTCTCCGAACTGACCCCGGGGACAGCCCTCGACCTCGGCTGCGGCGAGGGCGCCGACGCGATCTGGCTGGCGAAGGCGGGCTGGCGGGTCACCGGAGTCGACATCTCCGCCACCGCGATGGAGCGTGGCGCGCGGCGAGCCGCCGAGGCGGGCGTGACGATCGCATGGGAACGCCACGACCTCCAGGCGAGCTTCCCGGCAGGCACCTTCGACCTGGTCTCGGCGCAGTTCCTGCACTCGCCGGTGGAGCGGCCCGACGAGCGGGCCGGGATCCTGCGCAGTGCGGCGGCGGCTGTCGCCCCGGGTGGCGTGCTGGTGATCGGCGCGCACGCGGCCGCGCCGAGCTGGGCTTCCAGCCAGATGCACGCCCATGTGTTCCCCACTATCAAGCAGGTACTCGAGCAGCTCGAACTCGGGCCGCAATGGCAGGTCGAGACCGCCGAGCTGGTCCACAGCCCCTCTACCAGCCCCGACGGTGTGGTCGGCGAACGCGCCGACAGCGTGCTGCGCCTGCGTCGCGGCTGACCACGATCCCCAGCAACCTCACAGCTCGGTCCCAGCCCGGTGGCAGCGCGGCCATCGACTCTGGGTGCCATGACTCAGACCGAGGCCGAGCAGAAGGCCATGCCGAGCAGCCGCGCGCCGGTGCTCGATGTAGTGATACCTGTCTATAACGAAGAGGTCGATCTCGGCCTGTGCGTGCGCAGGCTGCACGCCTATCTGCGCGCCGGATTCCCGTTCACCGCCCGCATCACCATCGCCGACAATGCCAGCACCGACGCCACTTTGGCGGTGGCGCGGCTGCTGGCCGCCGAACTCGACGGCGTCCAGGTACTGCACCTGGACGCCAAAGGACGCGGTCGAGCGTTGCGGGCGGCGTGGGAAGCCTCCGACGCGACGGTGGTCGCGTACATGGACGTCGACCTGTCGACCGACCTGAACGCGCTGCTGCCGCTGATCGCGCCGCTGGTGTCCGGGCATTCCGATCTCGCGATCGGCACCAGACTCGACTCGTCGTCGCGCGTGGTGCGCGGACCCAAGCGTGAGATCATCTCCCGCTGCTACAACCTGCTACTGAAAACCACACTGCGGGCCCACTTCTCGGACGCGCAGTGTGGGTTCAAAGCCGTGCGCACCGAGGTCGCCCGCGAACTGCTGCCGCTGGTTCGCGACGGCGAGTGGTTCTTCGATACCGAACTGCTGGTGCTGGCCGAGCGAGCGGGTCTGCGGATTCACGAAGTGCCCGTCGACTGGATCGACGATCCCGACAGCCGGGTGGACATCGTCGACACCGCGCGTAAGGATCTGCGCGGCATCTGGCGGTTGACCAGGGCGCTGGCCACCGGCGCGCTCCCGCTGGACGAGCTGCGGGCCGCTGTCGGGCGTGAACCACTGGTCGCCGGAGTGCCGCTGGGCATGGTCGGTCAGCTGGTGCGGTTCGCGATCGTCGGGGTGACCTCGACGCTGGCCTACATCGCCCTGTACCTGTTGTTGCAGCCGCTGTTCGGCGGCCAGGGCGCCAATCTGGTGTCGCTGCTGATCACCGCGGTGGGCAATACGGCCGCCAACCGGGCATTCACCTTCGGCGTGCGCGGACGCGGCGACGCGATGTCGCACCAGTTCCAGGGTTTGGCCATCTTCGCGTTCGGGCTCGCGGTCACCAGCGGGTCCCTGTTCGCCCTGCATCGCTGGGCTCCCGACGCACCGGTCCCGGTGGAACTCACCGTCCTCATCACCGCCAACCTCGTTGCGACACTTGCTCGTTTCGTCGGCCTGCGTTGGGTGTTCCGGCACGCGGGCGCTGATCGAACCCCGAGTGTCTCGCCTGTCGTAGCAACCGACAGCGCGGATTCGGCAGCGCGCCCGAACACGGTGGGGGTCCGTCGATGACCACGACCATCGCACCGGCCGACACAGCGCGGCCCACTGTCACCCGACAGCGTTGGGAGCGGCCCGCATTGGCGGTGCTGCTGCTCGGCACACTGATCGCCTACCTCATCAACCTGAGCGCCAACGGCTGGGCCAATGACTTCTATGCCGCTGCGGTACAGGCCGGTTCGCAATCGTGGGAGGCGTTCTTCTTCGGCTCCTCCGATGCCGCCAACTCGATCACCGTGGACAAACCGCCCGCTTCGCTGTGGGTGATGGAGCTGTCGGTCCGGCTGTTCGGGCTCAACAGCTGGAGCATGCTGGTGCCGCAGGTGCTGCTCGGCGTCGCGAGCGTCGCACTGCTGTGGGCCACGGTACGCAGATCATTCGGACCCGCGGCGGGGTTGATCGCGGGCACCGTGCTGGCGGTGACGCCCGTCGCGGTGCTGATGTTCCGGTTCAACAATCCCGACGCGTTGCTCGTCCTGCTGATGATCGCGGCCGCGTGGGCCATGACCAGGGCGGTCGAAGACGGACGGTGGCGATGGTTGCTGCTCACCGGCGGATTCATCGGATTCGGGTTCCTGGCCAAGCAGTTGCAGGTGCTGCTGGTGGTGCCGCCGCTGGCGCTGGTGTATCTCATCGCGGGCCCCCCGAAACTGGGGAAGCGGATCGCGCAGCTGTTCGCCGCCGGGGCCGCGATGGTGGCCGGGGCGGGCTGGTGGTTGCTGGCGGTGGAGCTGTGGCCATCGGATTCGCGGCCGTGGATCGGTGGGTCGCAGCACAATTCGATCATCGAGCTCACCCTCGGATACAACGGGCTCGGGCGGTTGAACGGCAACGAGACCGGCAGCGTCGGGCCGGGCGGGGAACTGCCCGCCGGCGGCAACGGGATGTGGGGCAGCACCGGGATCACCCGGATGTTCGAACCCGCCCAGGGCGGTCAGATCGCCTGGCTGATCCCGGCTGCATTGCTCGCGCTCGTGGTCGGACTCGTCCTGCGCGGACGGGCGCCGCGTACCGATGCTCGACGGGCCGCGCTGATCGTCTGGGGCGGTTGGCTTCTCGTCACCGGGCTGGTGTTCAGCTACATGGCGGGGATCTTCCACCAGTACTACACGGTGGCGCTCGCGCCCGCTGTCGCGGCGCTGGTCGGGATCGGAGCCGCGCAGATCTGGGGTTCGCGGGACCGGTTGTGGGTGCGGTGCGCAGGCGCTGTGGCTCTCGGCCTCACCACGGCGACCGCGTGGATGTTGTTGTCGCGCAGCACTTCCTTCCAGCCATGGCTGCGTTGGTCGATCCTGGCTGTCGGCGTTGTCGCCACCGTCACCTTCCTGTTCCCGCTCGGACGCAGGCAATCGGTGATCGTCGCGCTCGCCGCCGCCTTCATCGGGCTCGCCGGACCGATCGCCTATTCCGTCGATACCCTCGCGTCCGCGCACTCGGGTTCGATTCCGTCCGCTGGACCGAGCTCGGGTGGGATGCACGGAATGGGTGGCCCCGGAACGCGCCCCGGCGGCGATGGCGGCAGACCCGGCGGCGAGGACGGTCTCCCGTCGATGACATCACCCGGAGGTACACCCCCGGACGGTGGGGCCATGGGTGCGCCGGGCGGCATGCCGTCGGACGGCGGCACGCGAGGACAGGGTGACGGCTTCGATGGTTCCGCGCAGGGTACGAACTACGGTGACCAGCGCATGGGTGGCACGGGCGGATTGCTGGGCGGATCACGTCCGAGCGCGCAGATCGTCACCCTGCTCGAGTCCAACGGCACCGACTACACCTGGGTCGCGGCGGCGGTCGGCTCCAACAGCGCCGCCGGGTATCAGCTCGCCACCGAGCTGCCGGTGATGCCGATCGGCGGCTTCAACGGCAGTGACCCCTCGCCCACCCTCGAGCAGTTCGAGCAGTATGTGGCCGACGGCAAGATCCACTACTTCATCGCTGGTGGGCGCGGTGGTCCCGGTGGGAACAGCGCATCGACCAGTTCGGCGATCACCTCCTGGGTGACGGCGAACTTCACCGCGACGACAGTCGACGGCGTCACCCTCTACGACCTCACCCAACCGAAGTCGTAGCCGTCTCACCGATGGCTGGGCCCGGCGGATCACCCCGATCCGCCGGGCCCAGCCTTTGCGCGGTCACGCACCCCGCCGCCGTTCGGCCTGCGTGTCGGGGGTGAGTTGGGCGCGGTGACGTTGCCGGTGCCGGCAGGTGAGCAGCGTCATCGAGCGGCGGGCACCGTGGCGGCGACCCATTCGGCGAAGGATGGACCGGCCAGCGTGGCGTGCGGGGACGGCAGCAGGGTGCCGTTCTCGAATTGCTCGCGGTCGGGATTGGCGGAGTCGGAGGTTTCGATGATCCGCACGACGTCACCGCGAGCCGCGACCAGAGCGGCGGCCGCGGCGGCCATCGTTTCCGGCTGCGGGCCGGCGATCTCCGGGAACGGAATGTCCTCGGCGGGAATCGGATTCGCGGCCAGATCGACCAGCGCCTGCGCGACGCTTCGGGCAGCGACCAGTTGGGTGCGCATGCCCTGGACGTAGGCGACGGAGCCCTGTGTTCCCCAGCCCACCATCACCTCGACCAGCTCATGGAACTGGGCCGCACGCAGAATCTGCACCGGCAGAGCGCCTTTGAGCAGCTCCTGCTCGTGGGCGAGCTTGGCGGCGTTGTACCCGGCGAGCGAACCATCGATCCCGATGATGGACACCACCACCAGTCGTTCGACCCCGGCCCGCTCCCCGGCCGCGTGCAGATTCCGGGCGGAAGCGGTGAAGAACTCGGTTGCCACCTGCTGATCAGCCGAGGGGGTACTCGACGCGTCGATCACGATGTCGACCCCGGTCAACGCCTCATCGAGACCGACACCGGTCTCGATGTCGACACCGTCGGCCCGCGAGAACGCGACCACGTCGTACCCGCGCTCGACCAGCACATCCACCACATGCCGACCCAACCGCCCGGTCGCACCCGCCACCGCGATCTTCTTCTGCTGCGCCATGATCCACTCCTTCGTCGCTTCTTTCGCGTTCACAGAGTCGACGAAGTAGCGGTCCGGAGTGTGACATCACCTGGTCACGATGTTTCGAGACTGCCCCGTGGCGCGACCCAGCGATGATTCAGGTCCACCACCGACGCGACTGTTTCGAAATCGGAGTCGTAGTGGAAGAGGACGAGGCGGTGTTCGATCGCGAGTACCGCCGCGAGCAGGTCGTGGATGCCGACCGCGCGGTGGCGGCCCGACCGTGCGAGTTCGCGTTGAATCGTGGACGCGCTCTGCCAGTGTTCGTCGTTGGTGGGCAGGTACTCATAGGCCGCGCGGCGCCGGAATCGAATCTGCTCGTATTCGGCTGGGCTTCGAGCGCTGTAGAGCGCCTCGGAATCGAGCGGTGCGCAGGTGGCGATGAGCCCGGCCTCGAGCAGTGGCCCGAGCGCGGCCCCCACGTCCGGATGACGCATTCGAGCGGCCGCGCTGGTGTCGATGAGGTAGCGCGCCGTTATCGCCATACGTCATCGCGCCGATCTTTGTCGGCCATTTCGGCCATGCCGCCGTTGACCAACCATTCGACTTCACTGGCGCGCGCGTGCGCCACCACGGCCGAGTTCAGCGCGGCGCGAACGGTATCGGAGACGCCGGTAGTCCCGAGTGCGTCCTGCGCGGACTCGAGTAGCTCGTCGTCGATCTCGATCAGGCGTTTGGTCATCGCACAGTCCCTCGATATATATTCCCCCATGCCCGAACTATATACCTCGAAACGGGCAGGTCACAAGGGTTCAGTGGGACCGGTGCAGGGCGGTGTGGAGGGTGGCCGCCCATTGGTCGACGATCAGTTTGCGGCGGGCGGAGTCGTCGGTGAGGACATCGGCCAGACCGAGGCCGCGGGCCAGGTCGAGGGTGGCCTGGACCAGGTGGTGGGCGACCGGGTCGGCGTCGTCGACGCCGAGTGCCTCGACCGCGCGGCGGTGGGAGGTCCGGCCGAAGCGCGCCTCGAGGGGCAGGATGCGTTCGCGCAGGGCCGGATCGGCGGCGGCGTGGGTCCAGACCTGGAGGGCGGCTTTGAACAACGGCGTGGTGTAGGACTCGACCAGCGCGGAAACGACGGCGCGCGTCCGGCCGGCCCCCTCGGCGACCGCGTTCACCGTCTCGGACTCGGCCTTGGCCATGTCCATCCGGAACTCGAACATGAACTCGAGCGCGGCGGTGATCAGGTCCTCGCGGGTGGGGAAATGGTGCTGGGCCGCGCCGCGCGACACCCCGGCCCGCTCGGCGACCACCGACACGGTGGCGGCTGCCCAGCCGGTTTCGGCCAAGCAGTCGATAGTCGCCTCCAGCAGCCGCTGCCGGGTGGCCCGGCTGCGGTCCTGCTTGGGTTCGTGGGGTGTCGCCATCGGACTATTGTGCCCAGGTGGGCGGACGCTTCTGGAAGAAGGCCGTCATGCCCTCGATAACCTCCGGGGTGCCGAAGAAGCTCGCCGACCGCGCGGCCAGTGCCTCCGCTTCGGTATCGAAGGTGGCCAGCACGGCCGCGTTGACCAGCTTCTTGGACTCGGCCAACCCCTGCGGCGACCCCTTACGCAGCTCACCACTCAGGCGTTTCACCTCGGCGGCGGCATCCTGCGCGGCCACGGTGACCAGGCCGATCTCCTGCGCGGTCGCGGCGTCGAACTTCTCGCCGGTCAGGAAGTAACGGCTCGCCGCCCGCTGGTCCATCCGCGGTACCAGCGTGAGCGAGATCATGAACGGCGCCATCCCGATGCGAACCTCGGTGAGCGCGAAACTGCTGCCCGGCCCAGCGACGACGAGGTCACAGGCCCCGATGATCCCCATACCGCCGGCCCGCACATTGCCGTCGATCTGCGCGATCACCGGCTTGGGCGAGACGAGGATCCCACGCAGCACATCGATCATCACCCGGGTGCGTTCATCAGCGGCCACCGCAGGATCGGCGTTGCTCGCCTCCTTGAGATCGGCCCCCGCGCAGAAAGTGTCCCCCGTGTGAGCGAGCACGATCCCGCGCACCGCCGGGTCCGCCGCCGCGGCGTCGAATCCGGCAAGCAACTCGCGAACAAGCCTGGAAGACAGCGCATTACGGTTATGCGGCGAGTCGAAGGTCAGCGTCGCGAACCCGTCAACAACCTCATACCGCACATAAGGACTATCAGCCGATCCGTCCATCAAAGCCTCCTACTAGTTCCCGATTCCGTCACAACCGCACCCCCAACCACCCACACCCAACCCGTCCCGCCTTCCACTACCCGCAACACCACAACCCAGCCCGTCCCAAGTCCCACTCACCACAACCCAGCCCGTCCCACCTCCAACACCCACAACACCGGGCACCCAGCCCGTCCCGTCTTCCACCACACCGCACACCCAGCCCGTCCCCGTCATCCACACCCCTCCCAACCCAGCCACCGCCCTCCCGACCCCTAGGGAGGGACGGCCACAAAGTGGGCGGTCGCGGCCGGGCCGCCGGTTAGGCGCCGGGGCGTACGCGACGAAGGAGCAAGCCCCGGTGCCTAACCGGCGGCCCCTCGGGGCCGCGACTCGAGCGCGCCAGCGCTCCAAAAACGCGCCAGCGCTCCAAAAACACAGCCAGTGCCCCACGGACTACCGAACATCAGTAAGACCGAGGCAACCCCAACGAATGCTGCGAAACAAAGTTCAAGATCATCTCCCGACTAACAGGCGCGATACGAGCGATGCGAGCCGCCTGCAGCATCGCCGCCAACCCCACCTCCCGAGTCAACCCCGATCCACCATGCGTCTGAATCGACTGATCCAACGCCTTGATACTGGCCTCAGCCGCAGCATACTTAGCCATATTCGCAGCCTCAGCCGCACCGAACTCATCACCCGAGTCGTACAGCGTCGCCGCCTTCTGCATCATCAGCTTGGCCAGCTCCAGCTCGATCTTCACCTGGGCCAGCGGATGCGAAATACCCTGATGCGCACCGATCGCCGTCTTCCAGACAGTCCGCTCCTTGGCGTACTCCACAGCCCGATCGATGGCATAGCGACCGAGCCCGACCGCCATCGCCGCACCCATGATGCGCTCGGGATTCAGCCCGGCGAACAGCTGCGCGATGGCCGCGTCCTCGGACCCGACGAGAGCGTCGGCGGGCAGTCGCACGTCGTCGAAGAACAGCGTGAACTGGTTGTCCGGCTCGATGACGTCCATTTCCTGGACGTTTTTCACCAGGCCGGGCGCGTCCACCGGCACGATGAACAGCGCGGGTTTGAGCTTGCCGGTCTTGTGATCCTCGGTGCGCGAGACCACCAGGATGGCTTCGGCCTGGTCGACGCCGGAGATGAAGATCTTGCGGCCGTTGAGGATCCAGTCGCCGCCGTCGCGGCGGGCGGTGGTGGTGATCTGGTGTGAGTTGGAGCCCGCGTCGGGTTCGGTGATCGCGAAGACCATCTTCGACGAGCCGTCGGCCAGCTTGGTCAGCCAGTTCTGCTTCTGTGCCTCGGTGCCGTACTTGGTGATGATGGTGCCGCAGATGGCAGGCGAGACGACCATCAGCAGCAGCCCGGCGCCTTGGGCCGCCAGTTCCTCCTGCACCAGCGCCAGTTCGTACATGCCCGCGCCACCGCCGCCGTACTCCTCGGGCAGGTTCACGCCGAGGAAGCCCAGCTTGCCCGCCTCGTCCCACAGTTCGGTGAGCGGCTCGTTCTTGCGCGAGAGCGGGAGCACGTAGTCGCGGTAGTTGTACTTGCTCGCCAGCGAGGCGACCGCCGCGCGCAGCGCCTTCTGCTCTTCGGTTTCGACGAAACTCATGCCTGCTCCTGCTCTTGCTCTTGCTCTTCTTCCTCGACGACGGCGAGGACGGTTCCGACCTCGACCTGCTGGCCGACGGTCACGTTGAGTGCGCTGAGAATGCCGGTGGCCGGAGCCGCGATGGTGTGTTCCATCTTCATCGCCTCGAGCCACAGGATCGGCTGACCCTGCTTCACCTGGTCCCCTTCGGCGGCGCCGAGGCGGATCACACTGCCCGGCATCGGCGCGAGCAGCGAACCGGCCGCGACCTGCTCGGACGGGTCGGTGAAGCGGGGCAGTCTGCGCACGGCCACCGGACCGAGCGGGGAGTCGACCGCGACCAGGTCGCCGTAGCGGGCGATCTCGAATTGCCTACGCACCGAGCCGCGTTCGCCCGCGACGCCGAGCACGACACGATCGGGGGCGACCGAGATCAGCTCGAGGCCGTCGTGGCCCTCGACCGCCACACCGGTGCGGGTGAAGCGGTAACGCACCTCATGAGTGCCGGAGATGCGGCTCTCGTAGGACTTGGTCTGCGGCTGCGAAGCGAGGTTGCGCCAGCCGCTCGGGGTGAGTCCGGCCAGGCGCGAGGCGCCCCGATTGACCGCCGAATCGGCCAGCGCCGCCGCCACGATCGAGAGCGCCTCGTCGGCCGCCGATACCAGCGGCGCCGAGAGCACGGCCAGATCGTGGGTGGCGAAGAACGCGGTGTCGGTGTCGCCCGCGAGGAACGCCGGGTGGCGCAGCACGCGCACGAGCAGGTCGCGGTTGGTGACGAGGCCGTGAATCTTGGCGCGCTGCAGTGCGGTGGCGAGCAGATGCGCTGCCTCCGAGCGGGTTTCGGCGTAGGAGATCACCTTGGCGAGCATCGGGTCGTAGTGGACCCCGACCACCGAATTGTCGACGACACCGGTGTCCAGGCGCACGCCCGGCTGGTCGAGGACGGTGAACTCGCCTGCGGTGAACGGGATCTCGATCTTGTGCACCGGACCGCTCTGCGGCTGCCAGTCGTGCGCGGGGTCCTCGGCATAGAGGCGGACCTCGATCGAGTGACCACGCTGGGCCGGTTGCACGGCGGGCAGCGGCCGACCCGCCGCCACCTGCAACTGCAGGCGGACCAGGTCGAGGCCGGTGGTCTGTTCGGTGACCGGATGTTCCACCTGGAGGCGGGTATTCATCTCCAGGAAGAAGAAGTCGCCTTTCTCGTCGGCCAGGAATTCGACGGTGCCCGCACCCTCGTACCCGATCGCCTCGGCGGCGAGACGAGCCGCTTCGAACAGCCGATCACGCATGCCGTCGATCTTCTCGACCAGCGGCGACGGTGCTTCCTCGACGACCTTCTGATGACGACGCTGGATCGAGCACTCACGTTCGCCCACAGCCCAGGTGGTCCCGAAAGTGTCCGACATGATCTGGACTTCGATGTGGCGCCCGGTCTCCAGATAGCGCTCGCAGAACACCGTGGGATCACCGAAAGCCGACTCGGCCTCGCGCTGGGCACCCGCGATCTGGTCGCGCAATTCGGCCAGGTCGCGCACCACGCGCATGCCACGGCCACCGCCACCGGCGGACGCCTTGATCAGCACCGGCAGGTGCGCGTCGGTGACCTCGGCCGGGTCGAGCTCGGCGAGGACGGGCACACCGGCGGCGTCCATCATCTTCTTGGACTCCACCTTGGAGCCCATCTGCTCGATCGCCGCGACCGGCGGCCCGATCCACGCCAGACCCGCGTCGAGCACCGCGCGCGCGAATTCGGCGTTCTCGGAGAGGAATCCGTAGCCGGGGTGGATCGCGTCCGCACCGGCCGACAACGCGGCCTCGATGATCAGCTCGCCGCGCAGGTAGGTCTGGGCGGGGGTGTTGCCGGGCAATCGGATGGCGGCGTCGGCCTCGGCCACATGCGGCGACGCGGCATCGGCGTCGGAATAGACCGCGGTGGTACCGATACCCATCCGACGGCAGGTGGCGAACACGCGGCGCGCGATCTCACCACGGTTGGCGACGAGAACGTTCGTGATCGGGCCGCCCGCCACCGAACCGCTTCGCGATGCAGTCATTGTTCGCCTCACATTCGGAAGACGCCGAAGCCCTCGGCGCCCTTGATCGGGGCTGTGTGAATGGCCGACAGAGCCATTCCCAGCACGGTGCGGGTATCGCGGGGGTCGATGATGCCGTCGTCGAAGAGCCTGCCCGACAGGAACATCGGCATGGCCTCGGCCTCGATCTGCGCCTCCACCATCGCGGCGAGTCCGGCGGCGGCCTCCTCGTCGAACGGCAAGCCCTTGGACTCGGCCGCGCCGCGCTGCACGATGGTGAGCACGCCACCGAGCTGCGCGCCGCCCATCACGGCGGACTTCGCGCTCGGCCAGGCGAACAGGAAACGCGGGTTGAACGCGCGTCCGCACATGCCGTAGTGCCCGGCGCCGTAGGAGGCGCCGACCAACAGGGAGATGTGCGGCACCGTGGAGTTGGCGACCGCGTTGATCATCATCGCGCCGTGCTTGATGATGCCGCCGCGCTCGTACTCCTTGCCGACCATGTAGCCGGTGGTGTTGTGCAGGAACAACAGTGGGGTGTTCTTCTTGTTGGCCAGCTGGATGAACTGGGTGGCCTTCTGCGATTCCTCGGAGAACAGCACGCCGCGCGCGTTGGCGAGGATGCCGATCGGGTAGCCGTTGATCTCGGCCCAGCCCGTGACCAGGCTCGAACCGTAGAGCGGCTTGAACTCGTCGAAGTCGGAGCCGTCGACCACGCGGGCGATGACCTCGCGGGGATCGAACGGGATCTTCAGGTCCGAGGGCACGATGCCGAGCAGTTCCTCGGGATCGTAGAGCGGCGAGATCACCTCGGCGCGCGGCTGCGGGCCCTGCTTCTTCCAGTTCAGACGGCGAACGATATTGCGGCCGAGCCGGATCGCGTCCTGCTCGTCGGCGGCGAGGTAGTCGGCCAGACCCGAAGTGCGCGCGTGCATCTCGGCGCCACCGAGCGTCTCGTCGTCGGAGTCCTCGCCGGTGGCCATCTTCACCAGCGGCGGGCCCGCGAGGAACACCTTCGCGCCCTCCTTGACCATCACCACGTAGTCGGACATGCCGGGGATGTAGGCGCCACCGGCGGTCGAGTTGCCGAATACCAGTGAGATGGTGGGGATTCCGGCGGCCGAGGCCTGGGTGAGGTCGCGGAACATCGCGCCGCCGGGGATGAAGACTTCCTTCTGCGTCGGCAGGTCGGCGCCCGCGGACTCGACGAGCGAGATCACCGGCAGGCGGTTCTCCCGGATGATCTCGTTGATCCGGAACTGCTTGCGCAGCGTCCACGGGTTCGACGCGCCACCACGCACCGTCGGATCGGGCGCGACGATCATCACCTCGACGCCCTCGACGAGCCCGATACCGGCGATCGTCGACGCGCCGACCTGAAAGTCACTGCCCCAGGCGGCGAGTGGGCACAGCTCGAGGAATGGCGAGTCCTCGTCGAGCAGCAGCTCGATGCGCTCCCGCGCGGTGAGCTTGCCGCGCTTGTGGTGGCGGGCCACCTTGTCGGGGCCGCCGCCGGCGATCGCCTTGGCGAACTCCGCCTCGACCTCGGTGAGCTTGGTGGTCATCGCCTCGGCGGCCGCGGTGTACTCCGGCGACGCGCTGTCGAGCGTGGAACGGAAGGTCGTCACGACTGATACCCCAATACTTTCGACGCCAGCATGGTCAGGATCTCGTTGGTGCCGCCGCCGATGCCGATGATGCGAACATCGCGGTAGATGCGCTCGACCTCGGACTCGCGCATGTAGCCCATCCCGCCGTGCAGCTGCACGGCCTGGTTGGCCACCCATTCGGCCGTCTCGACGGCGTTGTTCTTGGCGAAGCAGACCTCGGCGATCAGGTTCTGCTCCCCGGCCACATAGCGCTCGACGAGCGCACGCGTGTACGTCCGCGAGATATCCACGCGCTGAGCCATTTCGGTGAGCGTCATCTGCACCTTCTGGCGGCTGATCAGCGGGCGCCCGAAGGTCTCGCGATCACGGCACCACCGCACGGTGAGGTCGAGCGCGCGCTGGGCCAGCGAATACGCCTGCACCGCCAAGCCCACCCGCTCGCTCACGAACGCGGACGCGATCTGCGCGAAGCCACTGTTCTCGGCGCCGACCAGGTTCGACGCGGGCACCCGCACATCCACATAGGACAGCTCGGCGGTATCGGAGGCGAGCCAGCCCATCTTCTCCAGCCTGCGGCTGACGGTGAAGCCGGGCGTATCGGTGGGCACCAGGATCAGCGAGACGCCCGCCGCGCCCGGCCCACCCGTGCGCACCGCGGTGACGACGAAGTCGGCGCGACAACCCGAGGTGATGAAGGTCTTGGCACCGTTGATGACGAAGTCCTCGCCGTCGCGCACGGCGGCGGTGGTGAGGTGGCCGACGTCGGAACCGCCGCCGGGCTCGGTGATCGCCAGCGAACCGATCAGGTCGCCGGTCAGTGTCGGCTTGGCCCACGTGTCGATCTGGGCCTGGTTGCCCGCGGCGATCATGTGCGGCAACGCGATTCCACAGGTGAACAGCGAGGCCCACAGACCACCGGAGCCACCGGCGAGATGCATTTCCTCGCCGACGATCAGCGAGTCGATGGCATCGCCGCCCTCACCACCGGCCGATTCCGGGTACTCGATGCCGAGCAGACCGAGTTCGCCCGCCTTCTTGTGCAGCTCGCGCGGCAGTTCGCCGGCGCGCTCCCAGGCATCGAGATCGGGCAGGATCTCCCGCTCCACGAACCCACGCACGGTGGCGCGCAGTTCCTTACGCTCCGGCGTTTCCCACACTGATGTCATGATTCGAGCAGCTCCGTCGGCATATCGATGTGGCGGGAGCGCAGCCATTCGCCGAGCCCCTTGGCCTGCGGGTCGAAACGCGCCTGGTAGGCGACGCCCTTGCCTAGCAGCCCGGAAATGATGAAGTTGATCGCGCGCAGGTTGGGCAGCACGTGGCGGGTGACGGTCAGCTCGGCCGTCTCCGGGAGTAGCTCCCGCAGCTTGTCGACGGTGAGGGTGTGCACGAGCCAGCGCCACTGGTCGTCGGTGCGCACCCACACGCCGATATTGGCGTCGCCGCCCTTGTCCCCGCTGCGGGCGAGCGCGATCGTGCCGAGCGGGACGCGAGTGGTCTGCGACGGTGACAGCGGTGCGGGCAACTCCGGTTCGGAAACAGGTTCGAGCACAGCGGTTTCCGTGGCCGGGAGAATATCGACCCGCGTGCCGTCCGCCAACACGGCGACATGCGGTACCTCGTGCGCGTCGACAAAGCCGGGAGTGAAGACCCCGTAGGGCGAACCCTGCCCCGGCACGGCGGTGAAACTGGCGCCGGGGTAGCTGGCCAACGCCAATTCCACAGCGACACTGGAGAACCCACGGCCGACCTTGTTCGGATCGACATCGCGCACCACGCAGCGCAGTATCGCGCTCGCCTGCTCCTCGGTCTCGGCGTCGGGGCGGTCGAGGCGGGCCAGGGTCCAGGTGAGCTCGGCGGGCTTGTCCGGCAGCCAGGATTCCAGCTGTCGTTGCGCCAGTTCGGCTTTGGCCTCGATATCGAGCCCGGTGAGGATGAACGACATCTCGTTGCGGAAGCCGCCGAGGGTGTTCAGCGAGACCTTGAGCTGTGGCGGCGGGGCCTCGCCGGTGACGCCGCTGATCAGCACCCGGTCGCTGCCCTGCTGGCTCAGCGTGATGCTGTCCAGGCGGGTGGTCACATCGGGTCCGGCGTAGCGCGCGCTCTGGATCTCGTACATGAGCTGGGCTTCGACAGTGTCGACGGTGACCGCGCCGCCGGTGCCGTCGTGCTTGGTGATCACACAGGACCCGTCACGGCGGATCTCGGCGATCGGGAAGCCGGGGCGTCCGAGATCCGCGAGTTCGGTGAAGAAGGCGAAATTGCCGCCGGTGGCCTGGGTGCCGCACTCGATCACGTGCCCCGCGACCACCGCACCCGCCAGCGCATCGTAATCGGTTCGGGCCCAATCGAAGTGAGCCGCGGCGGGACCCACGATCACGGAGGCGTCGGTGACCCGGCCGGTGACGACGATGTCGGCGCCGGAGTTCAGGCACTCGACGATGCCCCAGGCGCCGAGATAGGCGTTCGCGGTGAGCGGCTGACCGAGGTCGAGCTCGGCGACCCGTGCCACCAGATCGTCGCCTTCGACATGCGCGATCTTGGCATCGAGCCCGAGTTCGGCGGCCACCTTGCGCAACTGCTCGGCCAAACCAGCCGGATTCAGCCCGCCCGCGTTGGTGACGATCTGGACGTTCTTCTCCAGCGCGAGTCCGAGGCAGTCCTCGAGCTGCTTGACGAAGGTCTTGGCGTAGCCGAGGCTCGGATCCTTCGCGCGGTCGCGGCCGAGGATCAGCATGGTCAGTTCAGCGAGGTAGTCGCCGGTCAGCACGTCGAGCTGACCGCCCTCCAGCATCTCGCGCATGGCGCCGAGCCGGTCGCCGTAGAACCCGGAGCAGTTCCCGATCCGGATCAGGTCCGGGTCGGCGGAGAGAGCACTCATGGCACCCAGGATCGCAGCGGTTCAGAAAAAAAGCAAGCATGCGTGCTTGTTAATTTCGCGGATTCGACCAGGCAAGATGGAGCCCATGCTGTCCGTCCTCCTCTTCGCCCTCGCCGGATTCCTGCTCGGCGGCGCGTATACGACCTGGAAGAACAATCGCGCGATGGCGATCGGTTTGATCGTGGCCGCCGTCTTCGCGGGCCTCGGCGCCGCGCTCTGGCTCGAATAGACAAGCCTTTCGCAAGCTCAGGGCAAGGCGTCCGCTGTTGGCTTGCCGACATGTTCACCTGGTATGTCGGCCTGCTCGCAGTCAGCGGCCTCGCGATGATCATCATGGCCACCATCGACAACGGCCGCGGCCAGCTCTCGCGCGGGCTCAACACCGTGTTCGGCATCGCGTTTCTCGGGTACGCCGGCTACCTGTGGTTCGTGTTCGACGGCGGCGATTATCTGATCTTCTTCCACGCCTTCATCCTGCCGGTGCTGCTCATCATCGACTTCGTTCGTTCGACGAACTGGCAGGCGCTGACCACCAAGCCGACCCCCACCCAGCAGGCGTTCCGCGCCTACTGGAAGGAACAGGATCGGCTGGCGAAGCGCTCAGCGCGACGTATGTAGTTTGAAGATCCTGACATCTTCCGGGACCCCGTTCAGCGGCGCGGCCCAGAAGTTGCGCTTATAGGGTTTGGCGACAACGCCCAGTTCATCGAGAGTTTCCGGGCGCAGCGCGGCCAAGGTGGTGCTGGAGATCATGGTGTTGCCGTTGCCGCCCGCCTCCATCATCCGCGCGGCGATATTGACATCGACGCCGAGCCAATCGCCACCGATCTCCCGGGGAGTGCCGGTGTGCAGACCCACCCGCATGCGCGGGGTGTAGCCGTTGATCTCGACCCCGGCCAGATTGCGGCGGGCCGCCAGCGCGGCGCGCACCGCCCGATCGGGCGAGGAGAACACCGCCATCAGTCCGTCGCCCATCCGTTTCACCACCTGACCGCCACGCTCGACGATCGGCGGTTCGATGGCCTTGGCGACCTTGCGCAACAGGTCGAGGGTGCCCTCGTCGCCCACCGACAGCGACCAGCTCGAGAACCCGACCAGATCGGTGAACACGATGGTCACCTCCTCGGTCCCGCGCCCACGGCCGATCCGCTCCAGCCCCGCCTGCCACACCTGCAGGGCGCCGAAACCGATTTCCCTGGCCGCGGTCGGCGCGCCGCCCGCGATCTTGTCCGCCGCCCGAGCCACCGCGCGGGCGCCGCCGGGACCTGTCACCGACAGCGGGTCGCCGAAGGCGGGATCGCCGGGCAGTTGTTGACGAGCCTTACGCAGCGCGCCGATCACATCGGCGCGGCGGTTGGCGGCCTGTAATTTCGACGAGAGCTGGGCGCGCTTGCGGCCTGCGCGCGCGCCGGTGTCGGACTCTGGGGATTCACTGACGATCGGCTCCAACGGGATGGACACGTCCGCGGCGGCGTCGGGCCGCGGATTCACCCCGCCAGAAGGCGTTTCACTCACGACAAAAGGTTAGCCGATCCGCCACCGCCCGACTGATGACCGCACCAACTCACGAGCCCCCAACGTCCGGGCAGCGGACGTCGGGGGCTCGAGTGGGCACGACCTCCCGACAAGGTCGCGGCCCTCGCGACCCGGGCCGTCGCGGGGACGGCCCGGGTTGGATTATCAGGCGTCGCGGCGGTTGACCACCACGAGCGCGCCGGCGAACACGATCGCCACGAAGACGGCGAAGTAGACCAGGCTTCCCCACACGCCCCAGTGCCAGTTCCCCGCGTACTCCTCGACGCTCAGGAACCGGTTCGCGTTCTGGAACGGCAGGAACGGCTTGACGGTGCGGCCGAAGCTGCCGAACGCGCCGAGCAGATTCTCCAACAGCAGCGACCACAGCACGATCAGCGAGATCGCCGCGGCGGACTGACGCACCAGCACACCGACACCGATGGCGAGCATGACGCACAGGAACGCGTAGATCGGCACGCTGTAGATGGCCCGCCAGTTGCCGTCGAGCACCAGACCGGGAGCGTCGTCACCGGTGATCAGCTTGGCCAGAATGAACGCGATGAGCGCGAGTACACCGGTGAGCACGGCCGAGTAGATGCCGACCAGCGCGGTCTTCGACAGCACGACCTTGGACCGGTTCGGTACCGCGAGGAAGCTGGAGCGAATGACGCCGAAGCGGTATTCGCTGGTCACCGTCAGCGCGGCCATGATCATCAGGACCATGACGCCGAAGCCCGCGACACCCGACACCGCCACGCTCGGCGTGAGCAACGGCGGGCCCTCTCCCGAATCCCCCGTGGAGTCGGCGTTGGTGACCAGGGCGATCAGCACGGCGAGGCCGATACCGAGCACGACCACGACCGCCGAGCACCACCAGGGCGAGCGGGTGGAGGTGAGTTTGATTCGTTCCGCTGCGAGCACGCCCATCAGAGCGCACCTCCCATCGCCTGTTGATCGAAGCTTTCACCGTGGTACTCCACGGCGCCGCCGGTCATCCGCATGAACGCTTCCTCGAGCGAGGCCTGCTGCGGTGCCAGCTCGTAGAGCGTGACGTTGTTCGTGCCCGCCACCTTGCCGACCTCGTCGGAGGTGACACCCGCGACGATCAGCGCGGCGGCGCCGTCTTCCTTCACGGTCATGCCGTGCGAGGTGAGCAGGCTGCGCAACTGATCCAGCTGCGGGCTGCGCACCCGCACCGACTGCTCGGAGGCGCGGTCGATGAACTCCTGGGTGGTGCCGTCGAACATCAGCTGACCACGGCCGATGACGATGAGCTGCTCGGCGGTCTGCGACATCTCCGAGAGCAGGTGACTCGACACGAGCACCGTGCGTCCCTCGGCGGCCAGACGCTGCATGAACCGGCGGATCCACAGGATGCCCTCCGGATCGAGGCCGTTGACCGGCTCGTCGAACAGCAGCACCTTCGGGTCGCCGAGCAGCGCGCCGGCCAGGCCGAGCCGCTGCGACATGCCGAGCGAGAATCCGCCCGCGTTCTTGCTCGCCACCTCGGACAGGCCGACCAGCCGCAGCACCTCCTCGACCCGCGACTTCGGGATGTCGTTGGAGGCGGCCAGCCACTCCAGGTGGGCGCGCGCCGAGCGGTTCGGATGCACCCACTTCGCATCGAGCAGCGCGCCGACCTGCGTGAGCGGGCGTTCCAGCTGCTGGTAGTGCTTGCCGCCGATGAGCGCACTGCCCGCCGTCGGCTTGTCCAATCCGAGGATCATCCGCATGGTCGTCGATTTACCGGCGCCGTTGGGTCCGAGGAACCCGGTCACCAGTCCTGGTCGGACGGTGAACGTGAGGTCCTGCACCGCTACGGTCTGGCCGAATTGCTTCGTCAGGCCCTTCAGCTCGATCATGCGCTCCAGCTTGCCGCACGATCGCCGTGCCGCGCGTCGCCGGGAAGTAGCGAGTCGGGTCATCCTCGAGGATGACCTCGACCCTTAGACCGCCGGAGAAGACGCCTGAGCCCAGAAACGCTTGGGGATACGGCCCGCTTGCCTGGCCAGATAGCCGGCCTGAACCGCCGCCGACATCGCCGATGCCATGAGTTCGGGCTCTCTCGCCCTGGTCACGGCGGTGGCGAGCAGAACTGCCGAGCAGCCGAGTTCCATGGCCAGCGCCGCGTCGCTCGCGGTGCCGATGCCCGCGTCCAGGATCACCGGGACCCCGGCCGCGGCGACGATCATCTCGATGTTGTGGGGGTTGCCGATACCCAGGCCGGTGCCGATCGGGGAGCCCAGCGGCATCACCGCGGCGCAGCCCGCTTCTTCGAGACGGCGGGCGAGGATGGGGTCGTCGGTGGTGTACGGCAGGACCACGAACCCGTCGTCGACGAGCTTCTCGGCGGCATCGAGGAGTTCGAACGGGTCCGGCAGGAGAGTGCGGTCATCGGCGACGACCTCGAGCTTGACCCAGTTGGTGTCGAGGGCCTCGCGGGCCAGCTGGGCGGTGAGTACCGCTTCGGCGGCCGTGCGACAGCCCGCGGTGTTGGGCAACAGGGTGATGTCGAGGCGCTTGAGCAGGTCGAGCACGCCGGTGCCCCCCGCGGCGTCGACCCGGCGCATGGCGACGGTGGTGAGCTCGGTGCCCGAGGCGATCAGTGCCTGTTCGAGGACAGCGAGGTTCTCGGCGCCGCCGGTGCCCATGATCAGGCGGGAGCCGAACTCCTTGTCGGCGATCCGCAGCGGCTCAGCCACCCTGCACCGCTGTGAGCACCTCGATGGTCCAGCCGCGGCCGACCGGTTCGTCCCAGCGCGACTTCGAGAAGACCGCGCCGTCGACTGCCAATGCCACACCCTGGCAGGGCAATTCGAGCCTAGTCAGCAGTTCGCGGACGCTGAGCGGCTCGGGGAACTCGTGGTCGACACCGTTGACGGTGACGCCGATCGGAATGGTCGAGGTCATCGAACTCCTCCTTGCGACAGAGATGGCATCTGCGATGCCGGAAAACGTTGGGGCGCTGCGGCTTCGACAATCTCGGGGGTCGCACCATCGAGCAGCGCAGGCACGACCGCGGCGGTGAGCGCGAGGGTGAGCATTCCGTTGCGGCCGTGACCGGTGGCGGCGATGACACGGTCATCGAGGTGGCCGAGCAGTGGCAGGTTGTCCGGGGTCGCGGGCCGCGAGCCCGCGTTCGCTTCGGCCAGTTCGTATTCGGCGATGCCGGGCAGGATGGTTTCGGCGTCGGCGATCAGATCACGGACCCCACCGATGGTCACGGTGGTGTCGAAGCCGGCCTCGTATTGTGTCGCGCCGACGACGATTCCATCTTCTCGCGGAACCAGGTAGACCTGTCGGCCGTGGACTCGGGCGCGGATCACCCTGGCCGGCGGCGGGCTCACGCCGGGCCTGCGACGCAACCGGAGGATCTCACCCTTCACCGGTCGCACCGGCAGGCCGGGCCAGAGCTCGGCCGAGCGGGCCCCCGCCGCGAGAACCACCCGGTCGTGCGGTAGCTCGTCGAGCGCGGCCACGGATTCGGCGCGGATCTCGACCCCGGCCGCGGCGCAGGCGGACTGGAGCGCCCGCAGTACCCGCCGATTGTCGATGGCGGGTTCGGTTTTCGCGTGCAGACCCGCGCGGACGGTACGCGCGAGCGCGGGTTCCAGTGCGCGAACGCCCGCACGGTCGAGCACTCGCAGATCGTGACCGAAACCGGCCAGCCAGTCCGAGACCGTACGCAGGTCCGTCACATCGGCGCTGTCGAGTGCGACGGTGAGCGTCTGCTCGGCCACGAACATCGATGAACCGGCCACCGCGGCGAGCTGTTCGGCGAAAGCGGGCCACCGTGCCAGCGCCGCCGCCCCGAAGGCGAGCACCCGATCCTCCCCCGGCCAGCCCTCCGACAGCGGAGCGAGCATGCCACCGGCCACGAAGGAGGCCCCGCGCGCGGGGCGCGGGTCGTAGACGGTGACCGTCCAGCCCGCCTCGGCGGCCCGCCACGCGACGGCAAGTCCGACGGCGCCGCCGCCAACGACCGCCAGAGTTCGCATCACGTTCCACCTTGTCTTTTTCACCTATCGCCCGCCACGGCGTTCGCACTCCAACGGTAGCGCGACTACCGTCGGGGGCGTGCAGCCCTCCCAGTCGAACCATTCCGTCCCGCCGAGGGAACGTCTGTCGAGCGCACTGCTGTATCTGTGCACCGATGCGCGCCGGGAGAGGGGCGATCTGGCCGGATTCGTCGACGCTGCGCTGGCCGGTGGCGTCGATATCGTGCAGCTGCGCGACAAGGGATCGCCGGGCGAAGCCGAGTTCGGCGCGCTGGAGGCGAAGGCCGAGCTGGGCGCGTTGGCCGAGATCAAGGCCGCGACCCGACGTCACGGCGCGCTGCTCGCGGTGAACGACCGCGCCGATATCGCGCTGGCCGCCGGCGCCGATGTGCTGCACCTCGGACAGGGTGACCTGCCGCCCGCGTACGCGCGCCGCATCCTCGGTCCCGATGTGGTGATCGGCCGCTCCACCCACAACCGCGAGCAGGCGGGCTCGGCCGCCATCGACGGCCATCTCGACTACTTCTGCACCGGCCCGATCTGGACCACCCCGACCAAGCCGGGCCGCCAGGCGGCGGGCGTCGACTTCATCCGCTCGACCGCCGACTCCCATCCCACACTCCCCTGGTTCGCCATCGGCGGCGTCGACCCGACGCGCCTGCCCGAGGTGCTGGCGGCAGGCGCGCGGCGCGTGGTCGTCGTGCGGGCGATCACCGAAGCCACCGACCCCGAAACCGCCGCGCGCGAACTCAAGCAAGCCCTCCTCGCCGCGAACTGAGCTCGCGGATCGCTCCTGGGGCGAGCTGCGCCCACCGCGAACTGGGCGTGCCTGCCGATTCGGTTGTCCGGTCAGCGGTCTACCCACCCCGGTACCCAGACGTCGAGCGTGGGTCGCGGGCCTGCGGTGCGCAGATACCCACGTAGCGCGGTCAGCACGGGGTGCTGGTCTTCGCTGCGGAACAACAGCATGTGTGGGTAGACCGGGGTCGGGTCACGCAATGGGATACGCCGTAGATCGTGAGTCTGCGTCCACAGGTACCGGTCCCCGCTACCGACCAGGGTGGCCAGCGAGGCCGAGTCGGTCAGCGCGTCCATCAGGGCCTCGTCACCGAAATTGGGACCGAGCGCGTCGATGCTCAGTCCGAACGCCTCGGACAGCGCCTGATAGAACGCCGCCCACTCCGTGCCCGGCCGGATCCCGGGGATCCAGATGCGGTGGCCGGCCAGGTCAGCGGGACTGACCCAGGGCGCATCAGCCAGCGGGTGGCGGGGACCTACGAGGAGTTCCAGGGGCGCATCCAGGAGTCGTTCGGCGCTGATGCCGACCGGGACCTGATCTGGCGACAGGGCACGGAAGGACGCGTCGACGGTCCCATCGAGCACAGCTCGAGCGGCCTGGGCGGCGTTCTCCGCACTCAGCGTGACCGCGTCGAGGTCCATCTCGGGGTGGGAGCGGTAGAACCGGTAGACGGCCTGGGCCGGGCAAATGCGCCGATTGAGGACATCGATGCGCAGGAGGCGCTTTCCGGGGCGCACGACCTGCTCGGCCTGCGCAACGGCCGCCAAGACCTTCTTGGCGTGCGGCAGGAAGACCTGCCCGTCCAGGCTCAGCCGGGAACCTCGGGGGGTGCGCACCAGCAGCCCGACCCCGACGTGCCGCTCCAAGGCCGCGATCCGTTTGGAGACCGCCTGTTGGCTCATACCCAACTCGTCGGCCGCAGCCTGGAACTGGCCGAACTCGGCGACGGCCACGAACGTCCGCAGCGCCCGAATATCCACGCTTCCAGCCTATTTCCACAACCTGCGGTTGTGTCCGGTCTGGTGCCGAGTTGTTTGATCGACTGTTCTGCGCGGTGGTGAGATCAGCGAATGTCTACCCGCACAGAGCAGATCATGTATGTCCAGACGGCTGAGTTCACGCGTCACACGGAGCGGATCGCGGAAGTGACCGATGCGACGTCTCGGCTGAACGTACTTCCGTTCAGCGACAGCGAAGGGCGCGCGGAACTGCTATCCGTTGTGTTCGGTGGTCCGCTGCCGGAATCGGTGACGATCTACCCGCCGTTCTTCACCGAGCACGGGCTGAACACGACGTTCGGGGACAACGTCTTCGTCAACCAGGGATGCACCTTCATGGACAAGGGCGGCATCCGCATCGGGAACGGCGTCATGATCGCCCCGAAGGTCAGCCTCATCACCGGAGGCCATCCACTGCCCTTGGCCGAGCGCCGCGAGTACCTCTGCTTCGCCCCGATCGTCATCGAGGACGACGTCTGGATCGGGACGGCCGCCGTGATCACGCAGGGGGTGAGCATCGGTGCCGGCACGGTGGTCGCCGCCGGCGCAGTGGTCACTCACGATGTCCCTGCCGGCGTTGTGGTCGCGGGAGTCCCCGCCCGGGTGATCAAGAAAATAGACTGAGCTCGGCGAGAGCTACCAGCGGGAATCAGGCGAGGATATCGGCGCGGCTGAGGGCAGGGGCGCCGAGAGCCTGCGTGCCGAGGACGACTTCGGCGCCCGGGCCGTCCGGTCGGGCGTGCAGCCAGAAGAAGCCCTGTTCGGGCAGCTCGACTGTGCGGGGCAGGGCGTCGGCGAGGTCGGTGTCGGCGTCGAGGCGCACGCGCAACGGCACCGCGCGCAGTTCGATCCAGGCGGCGGCGAAGCCGGGGTGTAGCGGCAGGTCGGCGACCTCGTCCTCGGGCACCCAAGCCAGTTCGGCGCTCTCCCGGTTGGCGACTGTCGGCAGGGGCTTGTCGGCGTCGGCGACGACGGTGATGTAGGTCCACCCGCTGGGTGCGGTCATGGTCAGGCGCTCGGCGCGGACTCGCAGGTCGGCGGCGGTGATGCCCGCTTCCTCCTCGGCCTCTCGGACGGCCGCGTGCTCGGGTGACTCGTGCGAGTCGCGCGCCCCACCCGGGAGCGCCCAGGTTCCGCCCTGATGACTCCACGGCGCCCGGTGCTGCAGCAGCACCGCGGACCCGCCATCGGGCAGCGGCGCGCGCAGCAGTAGTCCCGCCGCACCGAATCTGCCCCAGTGCTTGACCCCATCGGGGCTCTTGAACCAGCCGTCGCCGTCGCCGCGCATCCCATACTCTTTCCTGCGAGCAGCCGACCAGCAACCGCTGCGGGGGTATGTGAGGGGCTGCGCTACCCGTAGGCCCACAATAAACTCCGCACAGGTAGGTGTACACGGACAGCGCCGGGAGGTGAACGATGGTCGAACCGGGGAATCGCCATGCCGCGACGGAAGTGGCGGCCGTTCGCGTTCGCCCGTCGTCGCAGGCCGAGGCGGGTGCGAAGCACGCGGGGACGGCCGACGCGGCACCGGCGACACCGCGCTCAGCGCCGCCGCGCCGACCGGCCGCGCCCGTCGATCGGCCGCCCGCACCCGACGTCGCGGCGTTGCGCGCGCAGTTCCGACCCGCCCGGTTGCGCAGCTTCGCGCACTCCTCGCCGGGCCGGCTCGTCGCCGCCGGACTGGTCCTGATGGTGCTGTGCGTGACCGCGGGCGCGGTGACTTCGACGACCGTGATGGAGCGCCAGCAAGCTCTCGGCGTTCTGCTCGACGACACCGAACCCGACGCGCATTCGGCCAATCACCTCTACACCTCGCTCTCCATCGCCGACGCCGCCGCGGGCACCGCGTTCATCGCGGGCGGACTCGAACCCCAGGCGGTGCGTGACCGCTACACCCAGGCCATCGGTGAGGCCGCCGCCGAACTGGTGACGCAGGCCGGGCACATCTCCGACGAGGAGGCGGCCGATCCGACGGGCACCGATCGCCGCCTGCGCACCGGCATCGCGACCGGGCTGCCCGTCTACAGCGGGCTGATCGAGACCGCGCGGGTGAACAATCGCAACGGCTATCCCGTCGGCGCGGCCTATCTGAGCGAGGCATCGCATCAGATGCAGGCTCGACTGCTACCGATGGCCGAGGAGCTGGAGGACCACCGCTTCGACTCGGTCACCGCGGCGCAGTATCGGCACGTGCGGCCACCGTGGACGGCGATCGTGCTGCTGGTGGTGGCGCTCGGCGCGCTGATCTGGGTGCAGGTCGAGCTGGCACGCCGCTCGCGCCGGTTCTTCAATATGGGGCTGTTGGTCGGCACCGGCGCGCTGGCGCTGACCCTGCTCTGGACGGTCGCGGCCGGATCGGTCTCCGCCGTGGCGATGATCCGCTGCCGGGATGAGGGCGCGGTGCCATCGGCGCGTTTGGCCGAGAGCCGAATCCTGGTGCAGCAAGCCAGATCAGCGGAAATGGTGAAGCTGGTGCGCCGCGACGCGACCGGCGACTACGACCGCACCTTCGATGCGAATGCCACCCGGCTCACCGAGCTGCTCGCCGGCTATCCCGAGGACGCGCCCGCCCGCGACGAGGTGGCGCACGCGCGCGCCGCGCTCACCCGCTGGCAGTCGGCCCATCAGCGGATGAACGACACACTCGAGCGCGGCGATTTCCTCGGCGCGGCCGCCGTCGCGACCGGTCCGAGCGCCGCCGATTCCGCCGCCCAGGTCGACGCACTCGATCGGTCATTGGACAAGGCGGGCGCGGCGACACGAGACACGTTGCGCACCAAGGTCTCGCAAGCCATGGATGTGCTGTCGTTCCTTTCCCCCGGCGCGTTCGTGCTCGGGATCGTGGCGGCGGCGTTCGTCGCGCTCGGCCTGTGGCCACGGCTGCGGGAGTACCGGTGAGGCGCGGCCGCGTCCTCGCGGCGCTGGTGCTGGCCGGGCTACTGGCCGGCTGTTCCGACAGCACTCCCGCGCCCGACGAGCGGGGTGTCTATTCCGTACCACCGTTGCCCGCCAAGGTTATTCCGATCGGCACCGACACCCCGGTGCCGCCTTCGGGCGGCGAGCAGTGTGGCGATCCGACCGCGAGTCTGCGACCGAGCACCGCCACCGGCCCGACCATCGCCGCCATCCGTGCGCGCGGCCGACTCGTCGTCGGCCTCGACGCGGGCAGCAACCTGTTCAGCTTCCGCGATCCCCTCTCCGGTCGCATCGTGGGATTCGACGCCGACATCGCCCGCGAGATCGCCCGCGATCTGCTCGGCAACCCCGACCTGATCGAATACCGCAGTCTCGCTTCCGAAGAGCGCGAGCGAGCCCTGCAGAATCACACCGTCGACCTGGTCGCGAAGACGATGACGATCACCTGCGAGCGACGGCAGCGGGTGGCGTTCTCGACGGTGTATCTGCGGGCCGATCAGCGGGTACTCGCGGTGAAGGGCTCCGGCATCGACGGTCTCGCCGATCTGGCGGGCAAGCGGGTGTGCGTGGTGCGCGGCACCACCTCCCTCGATCACATTCGCCGTGATCAACCGGCCGCCACGATCCTGACGGTGCCGACCTGGGCCGACTGCCTGGTGGTCCTGCAACAACGCCAGGTCGACGCGGTGAGCACCGACGACTCGATCCTGGCGGGCCTGGCCGCCCAGGACCCTTACACCGAAGTGGTCGGGGGCAGCATCAGCGCCGAACCGTACGGCATCGGCATTCCCAAGGGCGACGACGACCTGGTGCGTTTCGTCAACTCCACCCTGGACCGCATCCGCAACGACGGTACCTGGACCCGCATCCATCGCCGCTGGCTCGCGACTCTCGGCGAGACTCCGAGCCCGCCCGCACCGAAGTACCAGGACTGACAGCCATGGACACGAATCCGACCGATGGTGAACCAGGACAACGTGATCGGGTCGCGAACGATGAGGCGCGCACCGCATCCGCCCCACCCCACGAACCAGATCACAACCCGGCGCCCACCACATCGGCTCCACGCCACGAACTGGACCACGACCCGGCGCGCACCGACTCGACGCCCCAGGCCGCCCCACCGGAGGACGAGCCACGGCGCGTGCCCACCCAGCTGACGCAGCGCCACCGTCCCGGCACCCTGCCCGGCGGTTGGACGCTGCCGGGCGACGACGAGACCCGGCCGCTGCCCAAACTCACCGCCGAGGCGGCCGCGGAGTTCGCGGACAAGCAGGCGAGCGGCGGCGACCACACCCCGTCGATCGACGCCACCCGTCGCGCCGAAGAGCCCGGTGGCCGCCGCGAAACCGGCGGCGTCGCACCTGCCGACTCGCAGCACGCGCGGGAGAACATCGCGACGCAGCGGGCGAGCCGACCCGAGCCGGTGGACCACGAATCCGCCGCCGACGTCTCGATCGAAGCAACGCAACGCGCCCCAGAGGCCACGGCGACCGCCGCCGAGGCGGCACAGAACGCCCGGGAGACCGCACCCTACGCGGCCACCGAAATGGCGCATCGCCCCGCCGAAACCGCACCGTACGCGGCGACCGAAATGGCACAGCGAGTTCCAGCCAACGCACCGCAGACAGCGACCGAAGCCGCACAACAGGTTCCAGTCAGCACACCGCACGCAGCGACCGAAGCCACACAACGGCCCCCGGCCAACGCACCGCACGCGGCGACCGAAATGGCACAACGGGTCCCGTCCGGCACACCGCACGCGGCGACCGAGGCAGCCCAGCGCGACGAGTCGACCGGTGCGGGGGCGACATCGCAACCCTGGCCCTCCGCGCCACAGACCGGCGTGAGTACCGCCCGTTCGGGCCGCAGTGTGCGGACCGCGCGGTCGCGGCCAACGCGCCGGCTCGGCGCCGGGCTGGTGCCGATTCCGACCGTCACCCCGGCCGACCCGCGTGACGCCGTGCTGGCCGATCCGATGGTCTCCGAAGGCAGGCGGTTCTGCTGGCGCTGCGCTAATCCGGTCGGGCGGTCGACACCGGCGCGGGCCGCCTCGTCCAGCGGTGAATGCGAGACCTGCGGGGCCGCTTTCGATTTCCGGCCGTCGCTGCACGAAGGCGATATGGTCGCCGGGCAGTACGAGATCCAGGGGTGCATCGCGCACGGCGGCCTCGGCTGGATCTATCTGGCCATCGACCGCAATGTGAGCGATCGGTGGGTGGTGCTCAAGGGGTTGCTGCACGCGGGTGACGCCGAGGCGCAGGCCGTGGCGGTGGCCGAGCGCCAGTTCCTGGCCGAGGTGGCGCACCCGAGCATCGTCAAGATCCACAACTTCGTCGAGCACACCGCGGGCGAGGAATCCATCGGCTACATCGTGATGGAGTACGTGGGCGGCCATTCGCTGCGCGACATTCTCGACGCCAGGCCCCGGGGCGAGCAGATGCCGCTGGCCGAGGCCATCGCCTATGTCCTGGAGATCCTGCCCGCGCTGGAATACCTGCATTCGATCGGTCTCACCTACAACGACCTCAAACCCGACAATGTGATGGTCACCGAGGATCAGGTGAAACTGATCGACCTCGGCGCGGTCGCCACCATCGACGCCTACGGAAACCTGTACGGCACCAAGGGTTTCCAAGCTCCTGAAATCGCCAGAACCGGGCCGACGCCCGCCTCCGACGTGTACACCGTCGGCCGGACGATCGCCGCGCTCACACTGGCGCTGCCCAGCGAACACGGCCGCTACCTCGACGGCATCCCCGACCCCGCCGACGAACCGCTGCTGGCCCGCTACGAGTTCTTCCACCGATTCCTGCTCACCGCCACCGATCTCGATCCGGCACAGCGGTTTCCGTCGGCACGGGCGATGTCGGCACAGCTGGCGGGTGTCCTGCGCGAGATCCTCGCCTACGACACCGGCACCGAACATCCACAGCTGTCCACAGTGTTCAGTCCACAGCGCACCAGCTTCGGGACCGAGGAACTGATCCGCCAGACCGACGCCTATCTCGACGGCGCCGGTCGTTCGCCGCTGCTCGATTCCCGTGATGTGGTCGCGGCGCTGCCGATTCCGCTGATCGACCCCGCCGACCCGTCGGCGCCGCTGCTGGCCGCGACCGCCAATCCGGAACCGGAGCGGGTACTGGAGGCGCTGCACGACTCCCGCGAGCGGGCCGAAGCCGATCCCGACAGCGCACCCGACACCCTGGCCGGTGAGCTGATCTTCGCCGAGGCGCGAGCTCGGCTGGAACTGGGCGAGTCGGCGGCGGTATTGCACCTGCTCGACCGGGAGCCGATCGAATCCGATTGGCGCACCGACTGGTTCACCGGTCAGGCTCACCTGCTCGAACTCGACTACGAGGCTGCATTCGCCTCGTTCGAAGAGGTGTTGCGGGTGCTGCCGGGCGAGATCGCGCCGAAGGTCGCGTTGGCCGCCACCGCGGAACTCATTCTGCAACACTGGGATTCCACCGCCCCCGAGCAGTGGCGAAGCTTCGCCGAGCGCTATTACGACACCGTCTGGCGCACCGACCGGGCCGTGGTGAGCGCGGCATTCGGCTTGGCCAGGCAACTGGCGGTCGCCGGACGAGTCGGCGAGGCGGTCCATGCCCTCGACGATGTGCCCGCCGCGTCACGCCACTTCACCACCGCCCAGACGACGGCGATCCTGTTGCTGCTCACCAGCTCTCCCGTCGCCGAACTCGACGAGCAGGTCCTGCGGCTGGCCGCCTCGCGCGCCCAGTCCATCGCCGCGGGCGAGCACCGAGCCACGCTCATGCGCACCCTGGTCCAGGGCTCGGCATTGGCGTGGCTCCAGGACGGCAACACACCGAAACGCCTCGACGCCAAGCTGTTCGGCCGCGCCTTCACCGAACGAGAACTGCGTGACGGTACCGAAACCGGCCTGCGTTCGCTCGCTCGCAACGCCCCGAACCGCACGCACCGCTATGCCCTCGTCGACCTGGCCAATTCCCTACGCCCCAAATCCTGGTTCTGAGCTCAGCGCGTGCTGACCAGCCGATAGGCGGCACGGGCGATAGCCAGTTCCTCGTTGGTGGGTACCACCAGCACCGTCACCGCGGCGTGGTCCGGCGAAATGCGCCGGATGCCAGGGGCTCTCGTCTCGTTCCTGGTCGGGTCGATGTCGATACCGAGCGCCTGTAGCCCCGCGAGTGCGTCGGCGCGCACCGCGGGGCTGTTCTCCCCCACACCGGCGGTGAAGATGATGTCGTCGACGCGGCCCAGTTCCACCAGGTAGGCGCCGAGGTAGCGGCGCAGGCGATGGATGTAGACGTCGTAGGCGAGTTTCGCCTGGCTGTCGCCGCCGTCGATGAGCTGCTGCAATTCGCGGAAGTCGTTGACCCCGCTCAACCCTTTGAGGCCCGAACCGCGGTTGAGCAGTTGTTCCACCTGACTCACATCCAGCTCGGCCGCCCGCATCAGATACGGCGTGATACCGGGATCCAGATCGCCCGGCCTCGTCCCCATCACCAGACCTTCGAGCGGCGTCATACCCATGCTGGTATCGATCGCGACGCCCCCTCGGATCGACGACGCGGACGCGCCGTTGCCCAGGTGGAAAACGATCTGGTTCAGCTCCTCGGTCGGTTTCCCCAGAAACCGCGCGGCCTGCTCCGACACGTACTGATGCGAGGTGCCATGGAATCCGTACTTCCGAATGCCATGGGCCGCCGCTAATTTCGCGTCTATCGCATAGGTCTTGGCGGCGTCGGGCATGGTGTGGAAGAACGCCGTGTCGAAGACCGCGACCTCGGGTACGCCGGGCAGCAGTTCCCGGGTCGATTCGATGCCGACCACGTTGGCGGGGTTGTGCAGGGGCGCGAGCACCGACAGGTCGTCGATCGCGCGCAGCACGTCGTCGGTGATCAGGGTCGGTTCCCAGAACACCTCGCCGCCGTGTACGACCCGGTGCCCGACCGCCCCGATGCCGATCGTGGCCAGGTCGAGGCCGGTCTCGCGGAACATCTCGAACACCCGCAGCAGTCCGGCCCGGTGGTCGGGGATCGCCCCGTCGTATTCGAGTTTCGCGGGGCCTGCCTCGTGCACGATCCGCCCGCCGTGCGACTCGCCGACCTTCTCGACCAGCCCGGAGGCCAGCACCTGCGACGAGACAGCTTGTAGCAGTTGATATTTGATCGACGAGGAGCCGCTGTTCAGCACCAGTACGAGATCGCTCACTTGCCGTCTCCCTGAGCCTGGATGGCGGTGATCGCCACGGTGTTGACGATGTCGGCCACCAGCGCGCCGCGCGAGAGATCGTTCACCGGCTTGCGCAGGCCCTGCAGCACCGGCCCGATCGCGACCGCACCCGCGCTGCGCTGCACCGCCTTGTAGGTGTTGTTGCCGGTATTGAGGTCGGGGAAGACGAAAACCGTGGCCTTGCCCGCTACTTCGGAGTCGGGCAGTTTGGCGCTGGCGACGGCGGGCTCGATCGCCGCGTCGTACTGGATCGGGCCCTCCACCGGCAGTCGCGGCGCGCGCTCACGCACGAGTTCGGTGGCCGCGCGAACCTTGTCGACATCGGCGCCGGTGCCGGACGCGCCGGTCGAATAGGACAGCATCGCCACCCGGGGCTCGATCCCGAACCGGGCCGCCGTGCCCGCCGAGGACACCGCGATATCGGCCAGCTGCTCCGAGCTCGGATCGGGTACCACCGCGCAATCACCGTAGGCGAGAACACGATCGGCCAGGCACATCAGGAACACGCTCGACACCGTGGCGACGCCGGGCACCGTCTTGATGATCTCGAATGAGGGCCGGATCGTGTGCGCGGTGGTGTGCGCGGCACCGGAGACCATGCCGTCGGCGATCCCCTTGTAGACCATCATGGTGCCGAAATACGAGATATCGGCCATGGTTTCGCGCGCGCGCTCGAGCGTCATGCCCTTGTGCTTACGTAATTCGGTGTATTCGGCGGCGAATTCGTCGAGGTAGCCCGAGGTGCGCGGCGACATCACCTGGGCGTCGGCGATATCCACGCCGAGCTCGGCGGCGCGGGCCCGCACCGAGGTCTCGTCACCGAGGATGGTGAGGTCGGCGATCTTGCGCTGCAGCACCCGTCCGGCGGCGCGCAGGATGCGGTCGTCATCGCCCTCGGGCAGCACGATGCGTTTGCGGTCGGCGCGAGCGCGCTCGATCAGCCGGTATTCGAACATCTGCGGCGTCACCACCGTCGAGGACGGAACCTGGATGCGCCGCAACAGTTCCGGTGCGTCGACCCGCTGTTCCATCAGCGCGAGCGCGGTGTCGACCTTGCCCGGGCTACCCGCCCACATTCGGCCGCGGGTGCCGTGCACGGCGCTGGCGGTGTCGTAGGTGCCCAGCTCGGTGGCCAGGATCGGCAGCCTGGGGCGCAGGCCCGCCATCAGCCGCGCGATGGCCGGATGCGGGCGCAGCCCGCCGTTCATGATCACCCCCGCCAGCGACGGGAAGCCCTCCGCCTCATGGGCGTTCACCAGGCTCAGTAGGACGTCGGAGCGGTCGCCCGGCGCGATCACCACCACACCGTCGGAGAGTCGCTCCAGGATGTGCTCGGCGGTCATTCCGCCGACCATGATGCGCAATGCCTCACGCTGGAGTAGCTCCGGATCGCCACTGTAGATCTCGCCGTCGATCGCCGCGCACAGCTCGCTCATGGTCGGCGCCATCAGCAACGGCACCTCGGGCAGCGTCCAGGAGGGCACCTCGGAACTCGCCAATGCGGTGGCGATGTCGTCGATCGCGTCCGGGGCGCAGCGATTGGCGACGACCGCGACCAGCCGAGCGTGCTCGGCGGTGAGCTCGGCGGTACACAGTTCGACGAGCTGTTCGACCTCGGAGGGCTTGCGTTGCGCGCCGCGAACGACCAGCAGGACGGGCGCGCCCAGATTCGCCGCGATGCGGGCGTTGAAGCGCAGCTCGCTCGGGCTGGCGACGTCGGTGTAGTCGCTGCCGACGATCACCACCGCGTCACAGGCCTTGGCGACGTCGTGGAAACGCATCACGATGTCGCCGATAGCGGCGGTGGGGTCGCGGTGGACGTCCTCGTAGGTGACGCCGACGGCCTGCTCGTAGCTGATATCGGCGGTGCTGTGCTCGAGCAACAGTTCCAGAATGTAATCGGGTTCGTCGGCGGAACGGGTGATCGGCCGGAACACGCCGACGCGGGCGGTGGTCGCGCACAGCATGCCGAGGACACCCAGCGCCACCGTGGACTTTCCGGTGTCGCCCTCGGGCGAGGCGATGTACACGGTGGACGGCGCTTGTTCGACCATGCTCGCGAGCTTAGTGAATCGTCGACGTTATAGTCCGCCCATGACATCGCAGTTCCCGGATCGCCAGTGGGGTTCGCGCACCAATGCCGTGTCCCGCGCGGCCAACCGCTTCGCCGCGACCAAGCCGGGTTCCTGGCTGGTCCGCACCATCACCCCGCTCGACCGCGCCGTCCTCGCGCGCACCGACGCCAAGTACACCGTGCTCGGCCCGATCGGCGCTCCGGTGATCCTGCTCACGACCACCGGCCGCAAGTCCGGTATCGCGCGCACCCAGCCACTGCTCTATGTCCACGACGGCGACACCCTGTACGTGGTCGGGTCCAACTTCGGCCAAGCCCACCATCCGGCCTGGACCGGCAACCTGCGCGCCGACCCGACCGCCGTGGTCGCCATCGCGGGCGAACGCATACCGGTCGTCGCGACCCAGGTCGAGGGCGCGGACAAGGACGCGATCTACGCCCGCTTCATCGAGATCACCCGCGCCTACTCCGCCTACCGCGACCGCACCACCCGCGACCTGCGCATGTTCGCCCTGCGTCGGACCGGGTCGTAGACCACCGACGCCAGGTGACCGGCGACCGCGGCCATGGTCTTGTCGTTGGTCACCGCCGCGAGGTCGTCCGGGCCGCTGCGCACTGAGCGCCCCGGACTCAGCGAGCCCGGGGCGCTCGGTACTCAGATCTTGTCGACCTCGCCGTTCGACAGGGCCTTCTGGAGGGAGTTGAAGACCGTCAGCCCCTGGCCGACCATGCCGTTGAGCAGTTCGCCGACGCCGTCGGGACCGTTGAGGACGGTGAGGTTGGCGCCCGCGAGGCCGTGGGAGGCCTGCTTGACGATTTCGGGGAGCTGCTCGATGAGCATCTGGTCCAGGGCGATGCGGTTGTTGGACGCCGCCGCCTCGGCCTGAATGCGGGTGCGGTCGGCCTCGGCCACCGCCAGGATGCGGACTCGTTCCGCCTCCGCCTCGGCGGGTTTCACCACTTCGGCCTGGAGTTGCTGTTCACGGAGTTCGGCGTTCTTGCGGGCCTGTTCGGCCTGGGCGTGCAGCACGGCCTGCCTGGCGATGGCGTCGGCGAGCGGGCCCGCCTGTGCCGCTTCGGCATTGGCCTTGTCGATGTCGCGCTGGTACTGGGCCTTGAGGATCGAGGTCTCGCGTTCGTATTCGGCGCGACGCCGCAACGATTCCTGCTCGGCCTCGGCGGAGCGCTGCGCGGCCTGGGCCTGGGCGATCTGGGCATCGCGCTGCACGGCCGCGTTGTGCGGTGCGGCGAGAGCATTGATGTAGCCGAGGTTGCCGTCGTCGATGGACTGGATCTGGAACGAGTCGACCCACAGGCCGATATTGCTCATCTCCACCTTGGAGGCGATGAGTACCTCGTCGGCCAGCTTCTGCCGTTCACGGATGATCTCCTCGACCGTCATCGAGCCCACGATCGAGCGCAGGTGACCGGAGAAGATCCGACCGGTCAGCACCGACATCTCCTGCTCCTGTTCGGACAGGAAGCGTTGTGCCGCGTTGACAATGGATTGGGTGTCGTTGGCGACCTTGAACGCGATCACCGCGCGCACATCGAGCTGAATGGCCTGCTTGGTGACGCAGCGCTCGCGGATCTCGGACTCGAACATGGCCAGCGACAGGTAGCGAACCTTGCGGAACAGCGGCACCACCCAGGCGCCGCGCCCGATGACCACCTTGAACGGGCTGTCGTCTTTGGTCTTCGCACCGCTGACCAGCATGGCTTCGTCGGGATCGGGAACGTGATAGCCCAGCATCGCGGGCCCCTTTCAGTCAGTGGGAAGCGGTATCCAGGTGACCACGTCGACCAGGCGCCCCGGATGGACCGCGACGATCAACACAGTGGTCCAGGCGGCGATCGGCTCGTCGGCTCGGGCGAGATAGAGCTCGGTGCCCCCGCGAATCGAGATCAGTACCTCACCCAGTGCGCCCGCCTCCCGAATCGGCGACGTGATGGTGCCCGTCATGCCCTGCACGGAATCGGTCATCACGGGTGAACCTCTCTGTCTCGCACCGGATGCCGTCAGCGTACGGAGGGTCGGCTACAAGTCGGTAGCAAAATTCTTATTGACAGCATTCTGTCAAATATGACAGCATATTGTCATGTCGATGAAAACAGTTCACGTCGCCGTCTACGACACCCTCGCCGACTGGGAAGTGGGGGCCGCGACGGCCCATATCGCCAACGGCAACTGGCACCGGGAGCCCGGAATATTCGAGGTCGCGACCGTCGGCCTCACCACCGACGCGATCACCACCATGGGTCGGCTGCGGGTGACGCCCGACCTGGCTGTCGCCGACCTCGAGCCGGCCGACAGCGCCATGCTGATCCTGCCCGGCGCGGACCAGTGGATGGGCGAGGATCTGATCGCGTTCGCGTACAAGGCGAAAGAGTTCGTCGACGCAGGGGTACCGGTGGCGGCGATCTGCGGCGCGACCTTCGGCCTGGCCAGGACGGGCCTGCTCGACAACCGCACGCACACCAGCAATGCGGCGGAATTGCTTGTGTACAGCGAGTATTCGGGCGCCGCACACTACGTTGACGCGCCCGCGGTCACCGACCGTGACGTGATCACCGCGGACGGTATGTCGCCGTTCGAATTCGCGAGAGAGATCTTCGCGCGCCTCGATCTGTACGAACCGCGGATACTCGAGGCCTGGTACCAGCTGTACGCGCGGAAGGACCCGGCCGGGTACGCCGTGCTCGCCGAATACGAAGGGAGCCATGCGGCTTGAATTCCGAACAGGAACTACTCGACGGCGCCGCCCTCACCGTCTACCGGCTCAACGGCCAATTCCTGACCATCGGCGACGGACTGTCCTCGCCTGCCGGAATCTCGGTGGCCTGGTGGCAGGTGATGGCCGCTGTGCAGGACCAGCCGCAGCCGGTGGCCGGGATCGCCCGCGCGATGGGCGTCACCCGGCAGAGTGTGCAGCGGATCGCGGACCTGCTGGTGGGCAAGGGCATGTGCGAGTACCGGCCCAACCCGGCGCACAAGCGGGCCAAGCTGGTCGCGATGACCGAGGAGGGCGAGGCCGCGATCCGGCGCATCGACCCGCAGCACGCGGCCATGGCCCACCGGTTGGCCGAGGCGCTCGGCCCGGCCGAGTTCGCCGCGACGGTCGCGACGCTCGAGCGTCTCGCGGCGACCCTCGACACGATCATCGCCGACGAGGACCAGCTGTGATGTCAGCGGAGGTCGGCCAGTAGGTTCATCGGCGACACGACGCCCCCAGCACCGAACAGGTGCTGGGGGCGTCGTGTCGGTGACCGGTCAGCTCTGCAGGACAGCCTCGATCTCGAGGGTGAGGGTGATCTTGTCGCCGATCACGGCGCCGCCATCGGGCAGCGGCATGTCGATATCGAGGCCGAAATCGCGGCGCGAGACCACGGTCTTGGCCTCGAAGCCGGCGACCGGGCCGTTGCCCATGCCCGGGCTGACGCCGATGAACTCGACCTCGAGGGAGACCGGCTTGGTGTTGCCGCGCACCGTGAACTCACCGTCGACGACGAAATCGCTACCCTCGCCACGGAATCCGGTGGACTTGAACGTCATCAGCGGGAACTGCTCGGCGTGGAAGAAGTCGGCGGTGCGCAGGTGGCCGTCGCGCTGGGCGTTGTCGGTGGTGAGGGAGTCGACGCGGATCTCGGCGTGCGCGGTGGCGGTGCCGTCCTCGGCGATCACGAGGGCGCCGTCGAAATCGGTGAAGCGGCCACGGACCTTGCTCACCATCAGGTGGCGTACGGAGAAGCCGACGGTGGAGTGGGTGGGGTCGATGGCCCAGGTGCCCGCGGTGAGTCCCTTGGCGATGGCGGTGGTCACGATTGTGCTCCTTCGAGGTAGGTGTGTATCAGTGCTGTGCTGCGAGAAGGTCTTCGAACGGGGTGGTGTCGGTGTAAGGGTCGCTCGGCCGGGTGGCGGACCTGCCGAGTAGCAGCGCGCCGAATTCGGCTGCGGCACGGTCGATTCGATGGTTGAGCGCCTTGTCGGCGCCGTTGGCGCCCCAATCGGTCGACGCCGCGTAGACGGCGGTGGGGACGACGATCGAGCGCAGGTAGGCGAACAGCGGGCGCACCGCGTGCTCGAGCGCCAGGGAATGCCGCTCGGTGCCGCCGGTCGCGCCGGTGAGCACCGGCATCGCGGCGAGCGAATCCGGTTCCAGCACATCGAAGAACGTCTTGAACAAGCCGCTGTAGGAGGCGCTGAAGATCGGGGTGACGGCGATCAGCCCGTCGGCGGTGACAACCTGCTCGATCGCCGCCCGCAGCGCGGGAGCCGGAAAACCGGTGAGCAGGTTGTCGGCGAGATCGCGAGCGTGATCGCGCAGGTCGACGAAGTCCAACTCCACCTCGCCGCCGAGTTCGCGCGCCGTGGCTGCGGCCAGCCGGTCGGCCAGCAGTCGGGTCGACGAGGGCTGCGAGAGCCCGGCCGACACTACCGCGACGCGGGTGGTCATACCGTCACCTCCTTCGCCGTCTCGGCCGCCACCAGTGCGGCGTGTGTCGGGGCGTCGGGCACGTGCGCGGGGCGTCGGGCGGCGAACTCCTTGCGCAGCACCGGGATCACCTCCTCGCCGAGCAGGTCGAGCTGCTCGAGCACCGTCTTCAAGGGGAGCCCGGCATGGTCGACCAGGAAGAGCTGGCGCTGGTAGTCGCCGAAGTGCTCGCGGAAGGTGAGCGTCTTCTCGATGACCTGTTCCGGGCTGCCGACGGTGAGCGGGGTCTGCTCGGTGAAATCCTCGAGCGAAGGCCCGTGTCCGTAGACGGGCGCGTTGTCGAAGTACGGGCGGAACTCGCGAACCGCGTCCTGAGAGTTCTTGCGCAGGAACACTTGTCCGCCGAGACCGACGATCGCCTGGTCGGCGCTGCCGTGGCCGTAGTGCTCGTAGCGACGGCGATACAGGTCGATCAGCCGCTTGAAATGGTCGGTGGGCCAGAAGATGTGGTTGGCGAAGAAGCCGTCGCCGTAGTACGCGGCCTGTTCGGCGATCTCCGGGCTACGAATCGACCCGTGCCACACGAACGGCGGCACGTCGTCGAGCGGACGCGGGGTCGAGGTGAACGACTGCAGCGGCGTACGGAACTTGCCTTCCCAGTTCACGACGTCCTCACGCCACAGCCGGTGCAGCAGCGCGTAGTTCTCGATGGCCAGGGGGATGCCGTCGCGGATGTCCTTGCCGAACCACGGATAGACCGGGCCGGTGTTGCCGCGCCCGAGCATCAGGTCGACGCGACCGTCGGCCAGGTGCTGCAGCATCGCGAAGTCCTCGGCGATCTTCACCGGGTCGTTCGTGGTGATGAGCGTGGTCGAGGTGGACAGCAGAATGTTGTCGGTGCGGCCCGCGATATAGCCGAGCATCGTGGTCGGCGACGACGGCACGAAGGGCCGATTGTGGTGCTCGCCCATCGCGAACACGTCCAGACCCACTTCCTCGGCCTTCTGCGCGATCGCGACCATCGCCTTGATCCGCTCGGCCTCGGTGGGGGTGCGGCCGGTGGTGGGATCGGTGGTCACATCGCCGACGCTGAAGATTCCGAACTGCACGGGCCCTCCTTTGGTTGCCATGGCAACTATAACCACGACAGGCCAGCACCTATTCCGATGAGATGCAGCTCACATCACTGGTCAGCGAACGGGCGGCGCGTTCGCCCGACCAAGTCGGCCACCGAGCCCACCACCATGGTCGGGCGGAACGGATAGGCCTCCACCGAGGACTTCGTCGAGATACCCGAGGTCACCAGCACCGTGCGCAGGCCCGCCTCCAGGCCTGCGATCACGTCGGTGTCCATCCGGTCGCCGATCATCACCGTCGATTGGGAGTGCGCGCCGATCCGGCGCAGCGCCGAGCGCATCATCAACGGATTCGGCTTACCGACGTAATACGGCTCCTTGCCGGTGGCCCTGGTGATGAGCGCGGCGACCGAACCCGTGGCGGGCAGGACGCCGTCGCGGGAGGGCCCGGTGGCATCGGGGTTGGTGGCGATGAACTTCGCTCCCCGATCGATGAGGCGGATCGCGGTGGTGATGGCCTCGAACGAGTAGGTGCGGGTCTCGCCGAGCACCACATAGTCGGGATCGCTGTCGGTGAGCACGTAGCCGATCTCGTGCAGCGCGGTGGTGAGACCGGATTCGCCGACCACGTACGCGGTGCCGTGGGGGCGCTGATCGTCGAGGAAGGTCGCCGTGGCCAGCGCCGAGGTCCAGATCGACTCCTCGGGGATATCGAGGCCGGTGTGCCGCAGCCGGGCTTGCAGGTCGCGTGGCGTGCGGATCGAGTTATTGGTCAGCACCAGGAACGGGATCTCGTTGGCGCGCAGTTCGGCGAGGAACTCGTCGGCGCCCGGGATCAGTTGGTCCTCGTGTACCAGCACGCCGTCCATGTCGGTGAGGTAGGACAGAATCTGCTCATCATGGGTGGCCACCAGTTAATTGTCCGCTAAAAATCGGCGTGGCGGGTGACGAAATGCCGGGGGTGCGGATCACGCGCCGCGCGCTAGTGTCGTGTTGGCAGGGGTCAATGGATGACAGGAGTGGCTGCAATGGTTGAGCTCAAGCTCGGGTACAAGGCATCGGCAGAGCAGTTCGGGCCACGAGAGCTGGTCGAACTCGGCGTCGCCGCCGAGCAGCACGGTCTCGACAGCGCGACCGTGAGCGACCACTTCCAGCCGTGGCGCCACGACGGTGGACACGCGCCGTTCTCGCTGGCCTGGCTGGCGGCCGTCGGCGAGCGCACCGAGCGCATCCAGCTCGGCACCTCCGTGCTCACCCCGACCTTCCGCTACAACCCGGCGGTGATCGCGCAGGCCTTCGCCACCATGGGTTGCCTGTACCCCGGCCGGGTGATGCTCGGCGTCGGCACCGGCGAGGCGCTCAACGAGATCGCCACCGGCTACAAGGGCGAATGGCCCGATTTCAAGGAGCGTTTCGCCCGCCTGCGCGAATCGGTGCAGATGATGCGCGAACTGTGGACCGGCGATCGCGTCGATTTCGACGGCGAGTACTACCACACCGTCGGCGCCTCCATCTACGACGTTCCCAAGGGCGGAATCCCCGTCTACATCGCCGCGGGCGGCCCCGTGGTCGCCAGGTACGCCGGTCGCGCGGGCGACGGTTTCATCTGCACCTCGGGCAAGGGCATGGACCTCTACACCGAGAAGCTGCTGCCCGCCGTCGCCGAGGGCGCGGGCAAGGTCGAGCGCGATATCGCCGAGATCGACAAGATGATCGAGATCAAGATCTCCTACGACACCGATCCCGAACTGGCACTACAGAACACGCGCTTCTGGGCCCCGCTCTCGCTCACCCCCGAACAGAAGCACGACATCACCGACCCCATCGAAATGGAGAAGGCCGCCGACGCCCTCCCGATCGAACAGGTCGCCAAGCGCTGGATCGTCGCCAGCGACCCCGACGAAGCCGTCGCCCAGATCAAGCCCTACCTCGACGCGGGCCTCAACCACCTCGTGTTCCACGCCCCCGGCCACGACCAGCTCCGTTTCCTCGACCTCTTCAAGCGCGACCTGGCTCCCCGCCTGCGCGCTCTGGGCTGAGATCGGTCGAACCTCCGGCCGGGCGTGATTAACAACGTCCGGCCGAATATCGATCCATGGTGACGAACGCCGGAACGACACAAGGAAATCAACCATGGGATTGTGGATCGGTAGCCCCGCGCTGAACGACGCCGAGAACGTCGTCTGGCAGAAACTCGCCAATCGCACACAGGGCAGCAGGGCCGTCGGCGGACGCTTGCACCTGACCGAAACCCGGCTGCTCTTCGTCCCCAATCACCTCGACGCGATCACCGGCGGCAAGCGCTGGGAAGCGCCGCTGACCCAACTGCGCGCCGTCGGGCAGCAAAGCCCGGATGGCGGCCTGTTCAGCGGTGGCCTGCGCACTCGTCTGCGGGTGGACACCGACGCCGGAACCGAACTGTTCGTCATCGATCCGCTCGACGAGGCGATCAAGATCCTCGACGCCGCGAGGATGTGAATCCAGCTCAGGGGCTAATCGGCAGAATACTGCCGATGTATTAACGGCTCGAGGCATCCTCACCTTGCCGATGGCAATTTCGGCGGCATTCTGCCGATTGGAGACTGGACTGTGGATACGTTGAAGGACGTGGGCGCGAGGATTCGATTGGAGCGGCGTCTCCATCAGCTGACGCAGGAGCAGCTTGCTGAGATTGCGGGCACCTCGACCCGAACGGTCCGCGATATCGAGCAGGGGCGAGGTTCACCCAGCATCGGGACGGTCGCAGCGGTGGCGGGCGCGCTGTCGCTTCGACCCTGCCGCTCGGCGCTGAGTCGATCAGCGGCGGATCTGAGGCTGTCCCAGCGTTCTTCACCGGACTGCTGCCGGAAGGACACCGCTTGACAGTGCTCCGTCGTGCCGTGAAGACCAGTGCCGATGACGAACTCAGCCTCCTGCTCGCGGTCGGTGCCGACGCACCCGGCGACGTGCAAGTATTTCCCGCCGGTGCGGAACCTGTTGACGTTCCCGCGCTTGTCGACTGCATGTCAGCCGACGAGATTGGGCCGAGTTCGCCGCACAGATCGACCTGCCTGCCAAGGCTGTGAAATCAGCGCAGCAATTTGCGCTCCGAGCCGCCGCGACGGTCGATCTCGATCAGCTCCCGTTTACCGGTTCGCCGCTGAACAGGACCCGGCGTGAGCTGCGCCCGCGGCGAGGAGAATTGGAGCTTGCGATCGACTCGTGACGGGTTGGCGTACTTCCGCTAGCTCAGGGCGTGGTCCAGGTCGCCGAGGAGATCCTCCAGGTCCTCCAGGCCGACCGAGATGCGGACTACGCCGTCGGACAGGCCGATCGAGGCGCGGCCTTCCGGGCCCATGGCTCGGTGGGTGGTGGTGGCGGGGTGGGTGATCATGGTTTTGGCGTCGCCGAGGTTGTTGGAGATGTCGATGACGCGCAGGCGGTTGAGGACCTCGAAGGCTCGCTTCTTGCCGTCGTCGCCGGTGAGGGCGAAGGTGACGACGGTGCCGCCGCCGGTCATCTGCGCCTTGGCGAGCGCGTGTTGTGGATGTGATTCCAGGAAGGGGTATTTCACCCAGTCGACCGAATCCTTGGTCTCCAGGAACTCGGCCACCCGCAGGGCCGACTCGGTGGAATGGCGCACGCGCAACGGCATGGTTTCCAGACCCTTGAGCAACGTCCAGGCGTTGAACGGGCTCAGGGCGGGGCCGGTGTGGCGCATCAGGGTTTTGACGGGGCCGTCGATGTAGTCCTTGGCGCCGAGGATGGCGCCGCCGAGGACGCGGCCCTGGCCGTCGATGTGCTTGGTGCCGGAGTAGACCACCACGTCGGCGCCGAGTTCGAACCCACGCTGGAGCAGGGGGGTGGCGAAGACGTTGTCCAGCACCACCTTCGCGCCCGCGGCGTGCGCCAACTCGGTGACCCTGCGGACATCGACCAGGTTCTGCATCGGGTTGGCGGGGGTCTCGAAGAAGACCGCCTGGGTGGGCACGGCGAGCGCCTGCTCCCACTGGTCGAGGTCGTCACCGTCGACGAAGACGGTTTCGATGCCCCAGCGCGGCAGGATCTCGTTACACACCACGAAGCACGAACCGAACAGGCTGCGGGCGGCGACAAGCCGGTCGCCCGCCTTCAGCAGCGCGCCGAGCGCGGTGAACACCGCCGACATGCCGGACGCGGTCGCGAAGGCCGCTTCGGCGCCGTCGAGCAGACGGATGCGCTCCTCGAACATGGCCACGGTCGGGTTGCCGAAACGGGAGTACACGAAGTGCTCGACATCGCCGGTGAACGCGGCCTCGGCGGCTTCGGCGCTCTCGTAGACGAAACCCGAGGTCAGGTACAGCGCCTCGGAGGTCTCGTCGAAGCCCGAACGGCGCAGGCCGCCACGCACGCCGAGCGTGCCGGGCCCGACGCCCTCGGGCAGCGGCTTGTCGAACGAACCACCGGTGATCATGCTTTTCTCCTTATGCCTGACGCCACGGCAGGCCGACAGCGCGCCAGCCGGTGCTGCCGCGCTGACCGAACGCGTCGGGACCACCCTCGAAACCGTCGAGCACGTTGTAGGACGGCGCGACGCCCGCCGCCGTCGCCAGGTTCGCCGCGTGCGCGGAACGCTGACCGGACCGACACAGGAACACCACGGGTGCGTCATCCGGGCGACCGGCGAGCGCCTGCTCGAGCTGGACGCCGAACTCCGGGTTGCGGGTGCCGGTGCCGTCGACCCATTCGATGAAGTGAGCCGGGCGCTCGATGGAACTGGTGTCGGGAATGCCGATGTGTGCCCACTCGCCTTCGGTGCGCACGTCGACCAGCACGGCGCCGGGGTGCTCGGTGAGTAGCTCCCACGCCTTCTCAGGGGTGATGTCGCCGGCGTAAGTCATGTCGATCCTCCTGCGTGAATCCGCTCTTGCCGTGCCGGAAGTCCCCGAACGCACGGCCAGGTCGTCACCCGGAGCACCCCACCGCGGAGGAGGGTTGCCGACCAGCGAGCCGGGGCTTGACGCTGGCACTCATGACCTTGCGATCTGAGATTGCCTCGGCACCGGTCATCGTGTCAAACGATTCAGAACGAGCACACCAGCCACGCGCTGTCGACCCTGGTCAGTTTCCAGCTGCTCGGCACCGGGTTGCCGTTGACCACGAGCGCCGCGTCGATCTTGGCCCGGTCGACGTTCACGGTGGCGTTTTCGAAGCCCTTACCGTCGATCGTGACAGTGGAATTCGGGCCACCGAGCTGTTCGCCGAGGCCGGAGGTCTCCTCGCTGAAACCGGGGCAGGCCACGCCGGGCGGCGGACGGAGGTCGCTGCGCGAGCGGGCGTCGATATAGTTGGTGACGGCGGCCGCGAGACGGTCGGCCTCTGTGACATTTTTCTCAGCGGGAGAGAGCAGTCCGCCCGCCACGATGCCGATGAGCACGACGATCGCGATCACCACGGCCGCGACGAACGGGACGACGGAACGCTTGTCGGTCTGATCCACCACTACGGGCTGGTCGTCCGAGCCTGATTGTTCCTCGTTCATGCTGTAATCCTGACAGACCCGCGTGGGCGGCTACACCGCGCGGCGGGTGGCCGCAATGCCGCAGCTAGAATCGCCATGACTGCGGGCTGATGCCAACTCGATGGCAGCTGCCAGCAAGCCGGTTCGACGACTTAGCCTAAGCTAAGTTGACGCCGTCAAACAGTTCTCGACCAAAGGGTGCGCGTAGATATGACCGAAACTAGTGCAGCGACTCGCCCACTTCGCATCGCGATCGTGGGTGCGGGACCGGCCGGTATCTACGCCGCCGACGCCTTGATGAAGTCCGATGCCGACGTGAGCATCGACCTCTACGAGCGCATGCCCGCGCCCTTCGGCCTGATCCGCTACGGCGTCGCGCCCGACCACCCGCGCATCAAGGGCATCATCACCGCCCTGCACAAGGTCCTCGACAAAGACCAGGTCCGCCTGCTCGGCAATATCGACTACGGCACCGACATCACCCTCGACGACCTGCGCCAGTTCTACGACGCGGTCATCTTCTCCACCGGCGCCAACGCCGACCGCGCGCTGGCCATCCCCGGCATCGACCTCGACGGCTCCTACGGCGCCGCCGACTTCGTGTCCTGGTACGACGGCCACCCCGATGTCCCGCGTTCCTGGCCGCTCGAGGCCGAGAAGGTCGCCGTGCTCGGCGTCGGCAACGTCGCCCTCGACGTGGCCCGCGTGCTCGCCAAGACCGGCGACGAACTGCTCCCGACCGAGATCCCGCCGAACGTCTACGAGGGCCTCAAGGGCAACAAGGCCCTGGAAGTCCACGTGTTCGGGCGCCGCGGGCCCGCGCAGGCCAAGTTCACGCCCCTCGAGCTGCGCGAACTGGATCACTCGCCGACCATCGAAGTCATCGTCAACCCCGAGGACATCGACTACGACGAGGGCTCCGAAGCCGCGCGCCGCAACTCCAAGCAGGTCGACATGGTCGCCAACACCCTGGAGCAGTGGGCCATCCGCGACCACGGCGACCGCCCGCACAAGCTGTTCCTGCACTTCTTCGAGTCCCCGTCCGAAGTCCTCGGCGAGGACGGCAAGGTCGTCGGTCTCAAGACCGAGCGCACCCAGCTCGACGGCACCGGCAACGTCAAGGGCACCGGCAACTTCACCGACTGGGACATCCAGGCCGTGTACCGCGCCGTCGGCTACCTCTCCCAGAACGTCACCCAGCTGCCGTTCGACGATCAGGCGGGCACGGTGCCCAACGAGGCCGGTCGCGTGATCGCCGACGACACCGCCGTAGGTGACGCCCGGTTCATGCCCGCCACCTACGTGACCGGCTGGATCAAGCGCGGCCCGGTCGGCCTCATCGGCCACACCAAGGGCGACGCCAACGAGACCATCGCCTGCCTGCTCGACGACGCCAAGGCCTTCGCCCCCGCGCCGAAGCCGGAACTCGACGCCGTCACCGAGTTCCTCGAGGGCAAGGGCATCCCGTTCACCACCTGGGCCGGCTGGTACCGCCTCGACGCCCACGAGCGCGCCCTCGGCGAGCCCGAAGGCCGTGAGCGCGTGAAGGTCGTGGAGCGCGAGGACATGCTGCGCGCCTCCGAGCCGAACAAGGGCTAGATTTTTGGCGCGCTGGCGCGCGCGTTTTCGCGGCCCTGAATGGCCCGCGAAGGCGGCTTCGCCGCCGATCCCTCCTCGAGGTCGGGATGTGTGGGGGTGGGATGCTGCTGTCACGGCCTTGACTCGGGGTTTCGGTGGTCCAGTCTTCGTGGGGGCGCTGGGTTGAGCGCGCTCGCGCCGCAGAGATAAGGCATTCTGTACTGGTGTTCGATGCCCACGTCCACTTTATCGATCCGCGGTTTCCGCTGATCGCGAACGAAGGCTATCTGCCCGAGCCCTACGTGATCGATGATTATCGAAAGCGTATGGCGCACTTCGATGTTCGCGGCGGTGCTGTCGTCAGCGCGTCTTTCCAAGGCGTTGATCAGAGCTACCTGAAGGCAGCACTGGCCGCGCTCGGGCCCGACTGGGTCGGCGTGACCCGGCTCGATCTCGACGCCACCGACGACGAGATCCTCGAGCTGAACCGGGCAGGCGTGCGCGCCCTGCGGTTCAACCTCAAGCGCGCCGCCGCCGACATCACCGAGATGACCCTGCAGGCGTTGCGCGCCCACGAACTGGCGGGCTGGCACGTCGAGCTCTACATCGACGGTCAGATGCTGGCCTCGCTGCAACCGGTGATCTCGAAACTGCCCGCGCTCTCGATCGACCATCTCGGCATGTCCGACGAGGGATTGCCCTACCTGCTGGACCTGGTGGACCGGGGCGCCAGGGTGAAGGCGACCGGGTTCGGCCGGGTCCAGATGGATGTGGCCGAGACGCTGCGGCGCATCCACACGGTCAACCCGGCTGCGCTGATGTTCGGCAGCGATCTGCCCGGCTCGCGCGCCGGTCGGCCGTTCGAGGAACGCGATGTGGACCTCATCTCACAGGTGGTCGGCACCGACATCCACGCTGTCCTCGAGGACAACGCCCGCGAGTTCTACCGTCTGCCCGCACGCCGTCGTCCGCGGCCGCAGCCGCGGCGCGTCGAGAATCCGACCATCCCGATCCCGCGCCACCAACTTCCCGGCGCGGGCGATCACACCCGTCCGCTGCCGATCATCGAGTAGGGAACGGCCGCCGCTACTCAGCTGATGATCGCCCCGGCGAGCCACACGCCGGACGCGATCAGCGCACCGAACAACTCGACCAGCATCGACAGGCCGACGCCTTTGAGCGCGTGCACGGTGGCAGGCCACGCCAGGTCGTTGGTCTTCAAGCGGTACAGCTCGGCCAGGTACACACCGAGTACGAAGCCGATGAACAGCCCGACAATCGGGATCACGAAGAAACCGGCGATGCCGAGCACCGCACCGACCAGCAGCGCACGGTTGGACACCCCGGCCTCGCGCATCCGCTTACCCGGCCACGTGTACTTCACGACGCCGGACAGCACCAGCGCGACGGTCGCCACCGCCAGCACCGTCCAGGCCGTGGCGCCGCCGGTCATGAACGCCCACACCGCGATTGCCGCGAAGACGAGGATCACCCCCGGCAGGATCGGAAGGACCACGCCGACGATGCCGATCAGAATGACGAGGCCGACAACGACCTCACCCCACACACCCACTACCGGGTCCTCCCGTTGCCGCGCCGCGCCGAGACGCGCTCGTGGCGAATTCTCGCCCATGCTCTACCCGAGTCGCCACCCCAGCGCTATTGTCGAAGTGTCAATACCGTTCGATCAACGATCTGAGGTCACCGCGTGAGCACGGAGTCCACCGCCAAGCAGGGCCCCCTTGCGGGCATCAAGGTCATCGAGTTGGCGGGCATCGGGCCCGGCCCGCACGCCGCGCTACTGCTGGCCGACCTCGGCGCCGACGTGGTGCGCGTGCAGCGCCCGAACCAGCTACCCGGCTTCATGGAACGCCCGCAGTGGCGTGGGCGCACGATCGTCGAGGCGAACCTGAAGGACCCCGCCGACGTCGCCAAGATCCTCGACCTGGTCGAGAAGGCCGACGTCCTGCTCGAGGGCTTCCGCCCCGGCGTCACCGAGCGCATGGGCCTGGGCCCGGACGACACGCTGGCCCGCAACCCGCGCCTGGTGTACGGCCGGATGACCGGCTGGGGCCAGCACGGCCCGCTCGCCGAGCGCGCGGGACACGACATCAACTACATCTCGCTGACCGGTGTGCTCAATGCCATCGGACGCAAGGGCGAGCGGCCGGTGCCGCCGCTGAACATGGTCGGCGACTTCGGTGGCGGCTCGATGTTCCTGGTGTTCGGCGTGCTCGCCGCGCTGGTGGAGCGACAGAACTCCGGCAAGGGCCAGGTGATCGACGCCGCGATGGTCGATGGGGCGCTTTCGCTGTCGCACATGATCTGGGGCATGCGCGGGATGGGTCTGTGGTCCGATGAGCGCGGCACCAACCTGCTCGACACCGGCATGGCGTTCTACGACACCTACGAGACCTCCGACGGCAAGTACATGGCGGTCGGCGCGATCGAGCCGCAGTTCTACGCCGAACTGCTGGCCGGGCTCGAGATCGATCCGGAAGGTCTGCCGATGCAGATCGATCCGAACGGTCAGGAACAGCTGCGCAAGCTGTTCACCGACAAGTTCCTGACGAAGACCCGCGACGAGTGGGCCGCGATCTTCGACGGCACCGATGCCTGCACCACACCGGTGCTCACCTTCACCGAGGCCACCGAGAACCCCCACATCGTGGCCCGTACCGGCCTGATCGAGATCGACGGCGTGGTCCAGCACGCGCCCGCGCCGCGCTTCTCGCGCACTCCGGGCGGCACGCCCACTCCCCCGCCGAACGTCGCGACACCGATCGAAACGGTCTGGGCTGACTGATTTGTCGGCCTGTCGTCGGTAAAGTTCTCCCTATCGACGCCAGGCCGAGGTTCCGAACCGTCAGAACCCCTCCGAAGGTGCTCGCCGCCCTCATCGCGGTCACCACCTTCGGAGCGGCAGTCCTGTGTTTCATCCTGGCCGAGGGCCTGTTCGACGCCCGAACCGCGCAGATCGCCGAAAACCATTGCCACAGTGCGGCACCGGTACCGGTGATGGTGAGCGTGCTGAACGGGCTCGCGACCGGGATGCTGCTGGCCGCCGCCGTGTCACTGCTGTGCCTACTGGTGTTGCTCTGTCGCTATCCGTCCGAACGCAACACCGTCGCGGTGCCGCTGACCGCGCTCGGTCTGGTGGCCTCGGTGCTGTTCATGTTCGGGGCGGGCTATGAAACCGTCCGCCCGGAACCGGCTTCTACCGGGCACAACCCGTGCGCGTTCAGTAGCAGGTGAGCGGTTGCAGCGGGTCGGCGGCGCGGGGCGTGAGCGCGTCGAAGGCCGCGGCGATGGATTTGACGGCGATGCGGAGCTCGGCTTCGGGGTGGGTGTAGGGCAGCCGGACGAAACGTTCGAACGCGCCCTGAACACCGAAACGTGGCCCGGCGGCGAGCAATACGCCGTGATTGGGCGCGGTGGCCGCGAGCGCGGTGGAGACCGGGCTCGGCAGCTGGGCCCACACCGACATGCCGCCCGCGCCGACCGCGATGTGCCAGCCCGGCAGGTCTTCGGCGACCGCGTCGAGCAGGGCGGTGCGCTGGGCGCGCAGCTGTTCGCGGCGGCGTTCGAGGATGGGCTCGGCGTTCTCGAGCAGGTGAACGGTGGCCAGCTGATCCATCACCGGGGTGCCGAGGTCGACCGTGGAGCGAATGCCGAGCAGCTTGGCGATCAGCGGCTGACCGGTACGGATCCAGCCGACGCGTAGGCCACCCCAGAACGATTTCGACGCCGAACCGATGGTGACGATCTCGGAGCCCTTCGCGAACGCGGCGACCGGCGGCGGCATCGGCGCGTCCGACAGGCTCAGTTCGCCCATCGACTCGTCGATGACAATGGTCATTCTGGTGTCGCGGGCGATGGCGGCCAGTTCGGCACGCCCCTCGGCGCCCAGCAGCAGGCCGGTGGGGTTGTTGAAGTCGGGAACCAGGTAGGCCAGCGTGGCCGCGGTCTGCCGCGCCGTACTGCGTAGCCCTTCGAGATCCCAACCGGCATCGGGGAATTCGGGTCGCAACGGAATCGGGATGGGTCGGGCGCCGACATCGCGGATCGCTTCGATGGCGTTCGGGTAGGAGGGGTGCTCGATCAGCACCCGGGCGCCGGGTGAGGCGAGCACGTTGAGGAGCAACCGGAGTCCGTGTTGCGCGCCGAGCGTCACCAGGATCTGTTCGGGTTCTGTCGGCAGTCCGCGCGCGGTGTATCGGCGGGCCAGCGCCTCGCGCAGCGCGAGAATGCCGACCGGGTCCATGCCGTGGGTGCCGAGATAGGTAGGTATGCCTTGTAGCGCAATCGAATACGCGTCGTGGAGTTCGGGGGACGCCGGCATGGCGGCGTAGGTCATATCGATCGTCGGCAGTTCCGGCTGCGCCATCAGGGCCATGATCCCTCGGCTCGGCTTGGCGCCGTCGTGCTGGATCGCGGGCGGCAGCGCGACGGTACTGCGCGAACCCTGCCTGCTGATCAGGTAACCGTGTTCGCGCAGCAGCGAATAGGTGGAGGTGATGGTGGTGCGGCTGACGCCGAGAGTGCCCGCCAGATCGCGCTCGCTGGGCAGGGCGACGCCGAGGGGCGCGCGGCCGTCGTGGATCAGCAGTCGGATGGCCTCGGCCAGGGCCAGGTAGGCGGGCCGGTGCGGGCGGCGTTCGGCGTCGCCGCCGGTTTCGGGGTCACGCCACCGGCCGAGGTCGCGAGCCAAGCCTGCCGCACCGATAACCCTTGTCGCCATAAAGTCCAGTATTCCCTAAGTGGATATTTCTAAGCAAGGCCAGTCGGTGGATTCTTACTGGCATGACCACTTTTCTTGCCGTCGCCGTTGCCGCTGCCTTCGGGGTGGCGGTCTATCGCTTCTCCCCCAAGAAGGGCGAGCTGCCGTTCTGGCCCTTTCATAATTTGCCGCATGACCGGGCATTCGGCACCTACGACGAGCAACGCCTCTACCGAGATCTAGAGGCGATGCGTACTCACGAGATCGGTGAAGAATCAGTCCAGTTTTCCAAAACTGGCATTGAAGACCACTCGACGGACACCCGACAGGGACCGCTAGCCGCGTGAGTATGTCTTTGTCGGTGGGGCGGCGCACACTGTGACCATGAGTGACTCGACGCAGACCGAGACGGTGGTCTCGGCACTGTTCGACACCGCCATCGGGCTGTGCGCGATCGCCTGGCACGGTGACACCGTCGTCCGATTCCAGCTGCCCGAGGCGAGTGAGGAGCAGACCCTCGCCCGGATCACTCGGCCGTTCGACGGGTCACCGGTGCCGGAGAGCGCGCCGGGACCCGTGATCATCGAAGCGATCGCGGGGATTCGCGCCCACCTCGACGGAGCGGTCGACGCACTGCGCTGGATCGAGGTGGATCTGCGCGGCGTGCCCGAATTCCATCGCGCGGTATACGCGGTGACGCGCGCGATCGACCCCGGCCACACGCTCAGCTACGGCGATATCGCCGGTCGAATCGGCGCACCCGGCTCCGCACAGGCCGTCGGACAAGCGTTGGGGCGCAACCCGGTACCGCTCATCATTCCCTGTCACCGGGTGCTCGCGGCCGATCACGCGCTGCACGGATTCTCGGCGCCGGGCGGTATCGGCACCAAGGCGCGGCTGCTGGAGATCGAACGGACGCCGGGGTTCGGCGAACCGATGCTGTTCTGATCGGCACTTCCCCGCCCGACCACCGATGAATCCGCTCGACGAGTCCCGTCTCAACGAACAAGATCACCACCCACCCGGTTCGGGTCGACGACCGGGTCCGCGAAACCCGCGCGGACCTGCGGTCGAGGTGATCGCGTACCGTCGAACGCGGCGGCCCGTTATCGAGAGGAATCCCCATGCAGACTGTGACGTCGGCCGACGGCACCACGATCGCCTACGACCGGGTCGGGGAGGGGACAGCCGGAACCGTCATTCTGATCGGTGGCGCGTTCAGCTACCGGGCGTTCCCGACGATGGTCGAGCTCGCGCAGACCCTGGCCGACGATTACGCGCTGACCGTGCTCAACTACGACCGGCGCGGGCGCGGTGACAGCACCGACTCCCCCGGCGTGTACGACGCCGCCAACGAGGTCGCCGATATCGCCGCGCTCGCCGAGGCCGCGGGCGGGAAGGTGGCGCTGTTCGGCTGGTCCTCCGGTGCCGTGCTGGCGCTGCTGGCCGCGCGGTCCGTGCCCGGCGTCACCGAGGTTGTCGCCTTCGAGCCGCCGTTCGTGGTCGACACGAAAGGCCATGTGCCGCCGAAGGATCTGGACGCCAAGCTGCACCCGATGATCGCCGCGGGCGATCGAGGGAAGACCGTGCGCTACTACATGACCAAGGCGATGGGAATGCCGTCGCTGATGGTGGCCGCGATGCGGGTGACACCGTTCTGGAAGACACTGACGGCGACATCGAACTCCACCGCGCACGACTGGGCCGTGATGAAGCCCTACATGCGCGGCAAGAAGCTCGACCCGGCCGATTGGCAGGGAGTCGAGGTCCCGGTGCTCGTTCTCGCGGGCGACCGAACCGCCCCGCTGCTCATCAAGGGCTCGAAGGCCGCCGCCCAGGTGCTGCCGAATGCGGAATTCGCCGAACTCACCGGAGTGAGCCACAATCCCAAGATCTCGATCCTGGCCCCCGCTGTCGGCGAATTCCTCACCCGCACAGGGTAATCAGGGCGGCGGTGGGTGATCGCGGAAGAACTGGCACGGCTCACCGGTGAGGTAGCCGTCCAGACACGCGAAGTACGCCTGGACGCAGCTGTTGCTCGTGCAACCGGCGGTGTAGAGCATTCCGCGAATGCGTTCGTTGCGCTGCTGTGCGGGAGTGAGAGTCTGCGCGGGCGGCACCGAACTCACCGGAACAACGCTGGGCGCGGGAGCCGGACCTTCCTGCGCACCACATCCCGGCAGCACCGCCAGCACGAGCAGCGCCGCCGCGACCAACCCGGGTCGCCTCACATCAAGCCAGAACGTCGTGCCGAACGATCGTCTGATCCCGCCCCGGTCCCACACCGATGCACGAGATCCGCGCGCCCGAGAGCTCTTCGAGCCGCAACACATACGCCTGAGCGTTGGCGGGCAACTCCTCGAAAGTACGAGCGTGGGAGATGTCCTCCCACCAGCCCGGCATCTCCTCGTAGATCGGCTTCGCGTGATGAAACCCGGTCTGCGTGGTCGGCATCTGCTCGACCCGCTCACCGTCGATCTCGTACGCCACGCAGATCGGCACCGTGTCCAGCCCGGACAGCACATCCAGCTTGGTGAGGAAGTAGTCGGTAACCCCGTTGACGCGGGTGGCGTACCGGCTGATCACCGCATCGAACCAGCCACAGCGACGCGCGCGACCGGTGGTGACACCGACCTCGCCGCCGTTCTTGGCCAGGAACTCACCGAAGTTGTCGAACAGCTCGGTCGGGAACGGGCCGGAGCCGACGCGAGTGGTGTAGCACTTGAGAATGCCCAGCACCGTGTCGATCTTGTTCGGTCCGATGCCCGAGCCGACCGCCGCGCCACCCGAGGTCGGGTTGGACGAGGTGACGAACGGGTAGGTGCCGTGGTCGACGTCGAGCAGCGTGCCCTGCGAGCCTTCCAGCAACACGGTGTCGCCGCGCTCGAGCGCCAGGTTCAGCTCGAGCCGGGTGTCGGAAATACGGTGCTTGAACGACTCGGCCTGCTCGAGCACCTCGTCCACCACCTGCTGCGGGTCGAGCGCGCGGCGGTTGTAGATCTTGACCAGCACCTGGTTCTTGAACTCGAGGGCGGCTTCGACCTTCTGGGTGAGGATCTTCTCGTCGAGCACATCGGCCACGCGGACGCCGACGCGGGCGACCTTGTCCTGGTAGCAGGGGCCGATGCCGCGACCGGTGGTGCCGATCTTGCGGTTGCCGAGGAAGCGTTCGGTGACCTTATCGATGGCCACGTGATACGGCATGATCAGGTGCGCGTCGGCGGAGAGCAGCAGGCCGGAGGTGTCGACTCCGCGCTCTTCCAGACCGGCCAGTTCGTCGAGCAGCACACCGGGATCGACGACGACGCCGTTGCCGATCACGTTCTTCACACCGGGGGTGAGAATGCCGGACGGAATCAGGTGCAGCGCGAACTTGTCGCCATTGGGCAGGACCACCGTGTGGCCGGCATTGTTGCCGCCCTGGTATCGGACCACCCACTGCAACCGCTCACCGAGCAGGTCTGTAGCTTTGCCCTTACCCTCGTCGCCCCATTGGGCACCGATGAGGACGATTGCCGGCATTCGGAGTCTCCTACAGATCGACGGCAGCACACGCGGCACTGCAGCTACCCGCCGTACTGAGGCGGTGGCCGGAGGCACAGTCTAGCCGACGCCTGATCAGGTCCTGTCGACCTGCCCCGCCGGAGTGGTTCGACCCCGCCCTACCGCACCTGCTCTGATCGGTTACGGTTACCAGTCGGCAGTGAGTTCTTGCGTGACCGAGGAAGGTGTACCGCAGTTTGAGTACCCACGTTCTCCGATGCGGTGAAATGCCGGTCCCGATCGCACTCTCCTCCTTACCCAATACCCAGACCGGGCGTGTTCCCGATGTCGCGGTGATCGACGAGCTGCTGCCCGTGCTGGCCGCCGACAGCCTGCCGCGCCTGATCGTGCTCGGCGCCGATGCCTCGCTCGCCGCCGTGCTCACCCATCTGATGCGCACCGAGCGGTTGCACGTCGAAGTCGGTTTCGTCCCGGTCGACACCACCTACGCCTCGCGGGTCTATCAGACCGGAACCGGCAACGGCGCCGCGAAGCGAGCGGTGGAGGGCAAAGCGATCGAGACGCCCCTGATCCGTGACGACACCGGCACCGTGCTGGTCGGCCGCGCGAGCATCACCGGCGTGGACGCCGCGAAACTAGAGGGCGAAGCGTATGTCGACGACACGCTGCTGTTCACCGGCAAGGTCACCACGATGCTGATCTCGCCGACGATGACCATGCCCGGCGTCCGCGCGCGAGTCCGCAAAGGACTCCGCAAGCGCACCTGGGTCGCCGGTCGCGCCGCCCAGCTCGGCACGCCGGCGGCGGTGGTCACCCGCGACGGGATCACCACCGAACGCGCCGTTCCCCGCTCGACGTTCTATCGATTCGAACAACCCTGGCTCCTGGTGCGATGACCTACTCCTTCCCCTCGGATCGGCGGTCCGGGCACAGCGCGGTCCGGCCGAGCCCGGTTTTCCTGCTGATCGTGCTGATCGCCGTGGGCGGCGGCGCGCTCGCCTGGGACGCCGATGTCGATTCGGTGCGCGCCAAGGTCGGCGTCTTCGTACTCGTGGTGTTCGGCTGGATCATCAGTTTGTGCCTGCACGAGTTCTCCCACGCGTATGTGGCGTGGCGGGCGGGTGATCACGAAGTGGAGGTGCGTGGGTATCTCACGCTGAATCCGCTGAAGTACAGCCACCCGGTGCTGTCGATCGCCCTGCCGCTGGTGTTCATCGCGCTCGGGGGGATCGGGTTGCCCGGCGGCGCGGTGTATGTGGATACGACGCGGTTCAAGACGAGCGTGCAGCGCCTGGTGAGCGCGGTCGGCCCGGCCTCGAACGCGCTGTGCGCGGTGGTGCTGCTGATCGTGATCCGGGCTTTCGGATCGGTCGCCGAGCAGCCCGCGTTCTGGTGCGGGCTCAGCTTCCTGGCGTTTTTGCAGATCACCGCGTTTCTGCTGAATATTCTGCCGGTGCCGGGGCTGGACGGCTACGGGATCATCGAGCCCTCGCTGAGTTACCAGACGCGGCGCTCGCTCGATCAGTTCAAGCCGTACGGCATGTTGATCTTGTTCGCCGTTATCTTCTTCACCCCGCTCAGCCAGCTGTTCTTCGACAGTGTTTACGCATTGTTCGGATTCTCCGGGGTACCAGAGGTGTGGGCCGCCTACGGTGGTCAGTTGACCCGTTTCTGGCGTTGATAGCCTCGGGTCAGAATCGACCCTGGAACGGAAATTTCGTATGAGCTCCACCGGATCATCCGCTGTTCTGTCCGTCGTCATCCCGGCACTGGACGAAGCAGCGGGCATCACCGCATGCCTCGAGCGCCTTGTCGGCCAGGACACCATCGACGAGATCGTTGTCGTCGACAACGGCAGCACTGACAACACCCGTGAGATCGTCGCCGAATTCGCGACCCGACATCCCAAGATCGAGCTGATCTGCGAGCCGCAACCCGGCGTCGCGTTCGCTCGCAACACCGGCTTCGACAAGGCTCGCGGTGATTACCTCGGCCGCATCGACGCCGACACCCTGGTCTCCCCCGAGTGGGGCGCCACCGTGCGCGCTCACCTCGACGCCTGCTCGGACACCATGGCGGTGACCGGCATCAGCACCTATCACGACTCCCCGATCGGCGTCTTCCTCGCGGCCGCGATCAGTGGGCAGCGACGGCTGGGGATGATCAAGACCCAGCCCGTGGGCAATGTGCACGGCGCCAATATGGCGATCCGGCGCTCGGCGTGGGACCAGGTGCGTGCCGCCACCACCACCCGTCGCGACCTGCACGAAGACCTGGATCTGGCACTGTGCCTGTCGAAGGCGCAGTTGCGCATCGACCAGCTGCCGACCCTGCGTGCCGAGATCTCCGCGCGCCGCCGCAAAACCCCACCGGACGTGTGGTGGAAGTACCAGTTGCGCGGCCTGCAGACCATCGCCAATCAGGGCTACGCTGTCGTGCCGTTCCATCGCGCGGTGATCACCGGCGCCTGGATCATGCACACCTCGCAGTGGCCGATCTACCGGGCGTGGGACTTCGACCGCAAGCGTTTCTCGCTGCAATCGGGGCGCGCTCGGGTGTCCCCGGTAGGCGACTGAGACACTTCTACTCCTCCGGCGTCACATACGGGTTGGGCACGGTGGGCGGAAGCAGGGCGATCGCCGAGATGCGCTGCATTCCGCACACCACCATCAGATCCACCACGATCGAGCGGAGCTGCGCGAACACCACGTGCGCCGACAACCCCGCCCCGACGACGAGTTCGGGGCGGGCTCCCTTGGCGACGCTGCGCAACGCCGTGAGGGCTTCGGCCTGATCGGGTTGCTCGCCCGGATCGGCGAGCATCATCTTGCGCACCACGTCGGTGGCGTGGCCCAGCTGGTCGACCAGGTCGATCAAGCGTGGATCGAGTACCTCGTCGTCGCGGACCAGGGTCAGGGAACGGCGCAGCAGCACACGGGTATTGCGGATGCCGTTGTCGAGCGGGTCGGCCGCGTTATGAATGCGTTCCAGACGTTTTCGGGAATTCCAGTACAGCGGCGAGATGCGGCTGATCTCCCGGCCGCCCGCGAGCGCGTCGCGCAGAGCATCGATCTGGGGCTGCGTCCCGCGCACCGCCGACAGCGAGTCCGCCACCTTCGTCGAGTTCTGTTCGAGCAGGCCCTCGGCGCACGCGATCATCGATTTGCTCATCACCGACAGCACGCCCGCGGCGTGCTCGCGGGCCCGGCGCACCGGGTGCAGCGGGATCAGCGCCACCATCACCACGCCGACGAGGCCGCCGATCAGGGCGTCGATCATGCGGTTCGGACCCGCGCCCGGCGCCTGATTCAAGGTCGAGACCAGCACGGCCGAGCCCGCCGCCTGCATGGTCATGAGCGCGCCGCTGCCGAGAAAGACCGACACCGACATGGCGCCGCCGACCACCAGGGCCACCTGCCAGACACCCGTCCCGACCTGGGCGATGAACAGGTCACCGATGCCGATGCCGACCGCGACACCCACCACGAGTTCCACCGACCGGCGCACCCGCGCGCCGAACGAGATACCGATGGAGACCACCGCGGCGGTCGGCGCGAAGAACGGTTCGATGTGGCCGACGAGGTTGTGCGCGATGAACCACGCCAGTGCGGCGCCGAGCGCGCACTGGATGATCGGGATCGCGGAGAGCCGCAGGCGCACGATCGACGACCGGTACCGGCCGACGGTCGTGTCCTTGGCGGCCGCGACAACCGGCGTGGCGACGGCGACGAAGGGCTTGTGTTCGCTCACCTACGGCTCGGCCCGACCGTCGGCTCAGTCCAGGCCGAGTTCGTTCGCCGCGCGCGGATCACAGTCTTCGAGCAGGTCGAGGCAGCGCGCGTACTCCTCGGTCTCGCCGATCGTCTTCGCGGCGCTCGCCAGCGCACCGACGCTGCGCAGGAAACCCTGATTGGGTTCGTGGCTCCACGGGACGGGGCCGAAACCCTTCCAGCCGTTGCGACGCAGCAGGTCGAGGCCGCGGTGGTAACCGGTACGGGCGAAGGCATAGGCCGCGACGGTGTCGTGGTTCACCTCGCCACCCGCGCGCCCCAGCGCGGCCTCGGCCAGCTGGGCCCACGCGATCGACGCGGCCGGGAACCGCGCGGCCACCTCGACCGGGTCGGTGCCCGCGGCGATGGCGTCTTCGGCGTCGATCAGTTCGGGAAGGAGGACCGGCTGCGGTCCGAGCAGGTCACCGAAGGAGGTCATGGGTTCATTGTGCACCGCGGCCGCGCGGCCATGCGTTCGAGGGCGACTTCGCCTCGCCACGGCCGTGCGCGGGAGACTTGGGACCGCATCGCGGCTGTGCCTATTAGGCTGAGCCCGGAGTGCAACGTTCGAGCCTGAGCGAGGGGTACAGAGGTGTCCGACCCGACCGACGAGAACAATCCGGCAGCAGAGTCTGCCGAGCCCGGCGCGCCCGGCCGGAGTGCCGATTCGTCCGTGTCCCCTCCCGGCGCACCGAATTCGGTCACCGAGCCGGACCGCGCGACGACGCCGCCGGTCGGCCCCGATCAGACGGTGGTGATCCGGCGAGAAGACCTGCCGGGTCAGCCCGCCGATGCCGCGCGTGTGCAGGACGAACGTTCCGACATGACACCGCCTCCCGGCGGGCGGGGTGATCAGCCCGGTGGTGTGCAGCGCGCAGGCGGACCGGGGTCTCCCGGTGGGCCTCGGGCGCAGGGCGGATCCGCGAATGTCGGGCCGCACGCACCGCAGGGTAACGCCGCCGCCGGACGGCCGGGCGGTCCCGCGCGGCCGGGCAATGCGCCCGGTGGGCAACAGCCTTCAGGTCCCGCGCAGCAGTCATGGGGCCGCCCGGGATTCGCGCCGGGCGGGGCGCGTCCGAGCAATGGTCCGGGCGCGGGACGGCCGGGTGGTATTTCCGGCGCTCAGCAGCCTTCGGGCCGTCCAGGCAATGCGCCTGGCGCACAACCGCATTCGGGTCCGGGTGCGCCACGCGCGGCCGGTCAGGGCGGCGGGCCCGGTTCGCCACATGTCGGCGGGCCACTGGCCGGACGTGGACCAGGTTCGCAGCAACCAGGCGGACCCCAGGCCGGACGCGGACCAGATCCTCAGCAACCAGGCGGACCCCAGGCGGGACGCGGACCGAGCCCTCAGCAGGCGGGCGGACCCCAGGCCGGACGCGGGCCGGGTTCGCAGCAAGCAGGCGGGGCCCAGGCGGGACGCGGGCCAGGCCCTCAGCAAGCGAGCGGACCGCACGCGGGATATGGTCCCGGCTCGCAGCAGACCGGCGGACCACGTGTCGCAGGTGGAAACGCCGATGCGTCCACTGCTCGCCAGCCGATCGGGCCGGGCAGCGTGAATGGTGGAGCGCAGCCCGCAGGTCCGGGTGGCACCGCACGCGGTGGACCCGGTGGCGGATCGCCTTCGGCAGGTCGGCAAGGGAACGCGACCCCGGGTTCGAATGGCCGCCCCGGCGAGCAAGGGACGGAACAGGATTCAGCTGAGGACGGGTCTCCGCTGGCCGGGTTGTCGAAAGGATTGCCCGCCGGGCCGGACGCGCCGACGACCTCGATGTCGATTCCCGGCTGGAATCCGGCGCAGCCGCGCGGCGGTTCGGCGGACGACCGCACGGTGAAAATGGGTGGCTCCCAGTCGAAAGCGGCTCAGGCCGATGTGCCGACTGCCGCGATGAACAGGGCCGATCTCACAGCGGCATCGGATGCGGAGTTCGGTGACGACTTCACACCGGATGACATCACCGCACGCGGCGCCGTCGCCGGAACCGTAGCGGCGGGCGCTGTCGCCGCTGGTGCGGCGACAGCGGACGGTCGATCCGACAAGAAGTCGGATCCGACGGCCTCGAAGTCGAACACCGAAGACGGCACCGACACGCGAGTGCAGGACGGCGATACTTCCGCAAAAGACACTGCCGCCGAAGCTGATTCGAGTGTCTCCGCCGCGGCGGAACAGCAGGACGACCCGACAGGGGCCGCGACGGCGAACACCGAGGCCGACTCGGTCACAGGGTCCACAGTTACCGGACCCGCAGGCGCAGACTCCTCGGCTACCGGGCCAACGGCAGACACCGAGGCAGCAGGACCACCGGCCGCACAATCCAAAGCTGAGTCCGTCGCAGGATCCGCGGTTGCCGGACCTTCAGTCGTCAAGGCCAGTGCCGTCGCGGGAGAAGGTAACTCGCGGGGCGACAAGTCGACCGACGTCGACGCGACCGAGAAGATCCAGACCGCCGATCTCCAGGGTGGGGCCGACGGGTCCGAAGATCGGACCGTGGCGATGCGGACGGTGAGTGCGGCGGATGCGCCGACCACCGCGATGCCGGTGCAGCGCGCGAAGACCGCCGGACCGGGTGGGACCGACCGCGTGACGCCGACCGCGGGTGGGCGGCCCGCGATGACGCCGCCGCCGAATACGCCGCGTGGTCCGGCCGGTCCCCGACAGGCCGGACAGCCAGGGTTCGGCGGTCCCGCCGGTCCTGGCCCGCAGGGACCGGGTCTCGGCCCATACGGTCAGGGGCCCGCACAGCAGGGACCCCCGCGCGGTCCGCAGGGCCCCGGCCAGCAGGGACCCGTGGGCCCCAAGCAATTCGGTCCCGCGGCGGCCGGTCTCGCGGCAGCGGGTAACCAGCCCCCCGGTGGTCCCGGACCGGTCGATTCCGATCAGCGCGGGGTCGAGGAGACACAGCCCTCGCCGCCGCGCGGTCCGGGCGTACCGCAGCGGACGGGCGGATCCGCGCCGTCACCCGCCGATATCCAGCCGACCAGACCCGCTCAGCAACTGGCCGACGGGCAGCGGCAGGTGGCGCCGCCGCAGCGGATCGGGGGCCGGCCGGGCGAGCAGGCCGGTGCGCCCGCGACCAAGCGGTCGTCGAAATGGCTGTTGGCCGCCGGTGGCGCCGCGGTACTGGTCGTCGCCCTGATCGCGACGGTCGTGGCGCTGATGGGCGGTGCCGACGATTCGCCCGAAGGGCAGGTGAAGGCGGTGATCGGGGATTACACCGACGCACTGCGCAGCGGTGACCTGGAGGACCTGCGAGCGAGCACGTGCGGCGAGCTGCACACGTTCTATCAGGGCATCACCGCCGAGCAGTTCAAGGGTGTGCACGAGGTTTCGACCGAGCGCGGTTCCATTCCGGTGGTCGACAGCGTGGACGCGGTGCGGATCACCGGCGATACCGCCCTGGCCCAGGCCACGGTGTACACCACGGCGGATCCGTCGAAGCGAACGGCGCGAACGTTCGACCTGCAGCGCACCGACGGTAGCTGGAAGGTGTGTGACCCCGCGGGAACTCCGTGATCGTGCGTCGACCCGTCGTAACAGTCTCTTTTCGCGATGGCTGACTGCTATGACGGGTCACACATAACTGGAGATCCAGCCGGGTGAACAAGTAATGTCTTCCGGATCATGAGCAGGGAACAGACAGTGGCGCAGCCGGACATCGATGCTGTGGTCCCGGATGCGACGCCGGTCGGTCAGCGTTTCGGTGTCCGCGATCACTACGAAGTCGGCCGCGAGAAGATTCGTGAATTCGCGCGCGCGGTGCAGAATCTGCACCCCGCCCATCAGCAGGAAGTCGACGCGCGCAAGCTCGGCTACGACGGGGTGATCGCCCCGCCGACCTTCGCCTCGGTGATCGGGATGACCGCCACCCGCGCCCTGCTCGACAGCGTGCTCACCGAGTACGACCTGTCGCAGGTTCTGCAGACCGACCAGGTTTTCGAGCTGTTCCACCCGATACTGGCGGGCGACCGGATCAGCACCGAGATCGAGATCGAGTCGATCCGCCAGTTCAGCGACAACGACTTCATCAGCGTCGGCTTCAAGCTGCGCAACCAGCACGGCCAGGTCGCCGTGCAGGGCACCACCACGATCGTGGCCCGGCGCGGCATCGAGGTCGACCCCAATATCGTCGAGGCCGTCGAGAACATCAGCATGCACCCGCGCCCCGCCACCATCGGCGGTGTGAACACCGGCGATCTCCTGGTCCGCCACACCGGCCCTGTCCCCGCGCTCCCCACGCGCGAACCCGTCGCCGTCAACACCACCCCCGAATTCGACACCCTCGCAAAGGGAACCGAACTTCCCCCCGCCACCGCCCGCGTGACCCGCGGCGACCTGGCCAACTACGCGGGCGTCTCCGGCGACCCCAACCCGATCCACTTCAGCGACCGCGCCGCCGAACTGGCCGGCCTACCCACCGTGGTCGCGCACGGCCTGCTCACCATGGGCCTGGCCGCGCAATACCTCACCGACTGGCTCGGCGACCCCACCGCCATCGAGAAGCTGAGCGTCCGCTTCTCCGGCTTCGTCCCCGTTCCCCCCGCCGAAGCAGGCATCATCGAATTCTCCGGAAAGATCAAATCGATCGACCCGGACCGCCGCGCCGCCACAGTCCTACTGAGCGGAATCTCCGAGGGCCGCAAACTCTTCGGCCGAGCAGCAGCCGAAATCCGCCTGACCTAACCGGCCCCAGCCACACCACCCCTGAACCCGCAACAACCGGCACTCCACAACTCAGCGCACCCCGAAACTACGGGCCCTACCGCGTTCTCAGGCATACCTCACCCTTGGGCCGCAGTCCTTCCGCACTCTCAGCCGCACCCCAACCCCCGGGCCCGCACCGCTCCCGCACTCCCAGCCGCACTCCAACCCCCGGGCCCGCACCGCTCCCGCACTCCCAGCCTCACCGTCAAGCCCCAGGTCAACCATGACCGCACTCCCCACCACCGCACT
>NZ_BDAX01000013.1 GCF_001612665.1 Nocardia alba NBRC 108234
GTATACCGACCTGGGACTACCAAACCCCGAGCTCAGAGCCACCCACAACCAACCCCACAGCCGAAGCCCAACCCACCTTCGGCAAATACCGCGCGTCACCGTTCGGGATAGCCCGACTCCCCCGCACACGAGTCGGATGCGCCGATATCAACCCAGCCGACCCGCCCGCCCCAGCCGCCATCGAGATGCCATCCACCAGCACCGCGACCCCAGCATCCAAACCGAGCACCTTCAACATCGACCGCCAGGACCAGCAGCCGAAACCGCGAACACCGTCTTCCACCACCACCCCGAACTCACCACCCGCCAACAATCAGCGAGCCCCCACCAACCCCCGAGCAGCACTCCGATACCGATCAACAATCAACCGAACAACCCCCGGATGCACCCCGATCGGCTCAGCCACCCCATCAGCCCCCGCATCATGCAGCCGCTGATGAAAAAGCCCGTGCGCCAACAGATACGAAGCGATGAACACCCGCTCCGCCCCCGACTCACGCAGCGCGGCAACGACTTCGGGCACCCGAGGCGCCCCCGTAGCCACATAGGCGATCTTCACCGGCGCACCCAGCTGCTCGGCCAGCATCCCCGCCGCACGCCGAACATCCTGCCGCGCACGAGAATCCGAAGACCCCGCCGCGGCGAAGACAACCGCGTCGCCCGCCTGCCACCCGGCAGCCCGCAACCGAACCGCCATGATCCTGGTCAACGCCGGATCCGGCCCCATCGCCTCGGTCACGGCCACAGCGCAGTGCCCACTCTCGGCCACCTCACGCGGAACGTCTTGATACACGTGATATCCGGAGGCGAGAAAGGCCGGTACGACCACAGCGGGCCCGTCGAGATCGCGCAGTACCTCCGACGGCGAAGGCCCGAGCACGTCCACGAAAGCGGTCCGCAGCCCGGTGTTGGGCGCCGAGGACACCGCGACCCCGAGCTCGACCGCCACCGCATCGGCCAGCGCGGCGATCATCTCCACCCCGCGCGCACTGCGGGTTCCGTGCGCGACCAGTACCAGAGCCGGATCGCCCGGCTGCCCCGTGCTCACCAGACCCCGATCGCTTGGGCGGGCCGGGGCGAACGGGCGGGTGTTCCGATGCCCGCAGCATGCGGTGCTTGAACAGCCGCCCGCGCGGGCGGTGTATCGGAGCAGTCGGCGGCGTCCAGCGCCAGCCGGTACCCGCGCTTCACCACAGTCTGAATCGCCTTGGGAGTCCCGAGACCAGCCCGCAGTCGCGCGATCGCGGTCTCCACCGCGTGGGTGTCGTCACCGCCGCCGGGCAGCGCGGCCAGCAGGTCTTCACGCGAGACGACCCGACCCGGCTGACGAGCCAGCGAACGCATCAGCGCCATCGGGGCGGGCGCGAGCTGGCGCACCTCACCGTCGACGACAACACATCCGCCACGCACGCTCACCAGATGCCCGGCCGCGTAGATGCGGCTGGCGCGGCGCGGAAGTTCTTCGGCCACATGGCGAGCCAGCGCACCGAGGCGAGCACGGCCCGGCATTGTCGTCGGCACGCCGAGTTCTTCCAGCGGGGCCGCGGTGATCGGCCCGACACAGGCCGCGAGCACCCGACCGCGGAACGCGTGCAGCACCGATTCCAGGAGCCCGGTTTCCTTGGCGCGCATCAACATCGACGCCACGGCGGGCGCACTGGTGAAGGTGACGCAGTCCAGGCTGCCGGAGATGATCGACTCGATCATGTTGTCCATCGGCCCTCGGTCGGCCGGCGGCTCCCAGCGATACACCGGGACCGGGACCACGTCGGCGCCCGCGCAGCGCAGCACCTCACAGAAGTCGGGAACCGGCTCCCATTCGGTGGTCGCGCCGTGCAGCTGCACCGCGATGCGGACGCCTTCGACGCCCTCGGCCAGCAGATGGTCGAGCACCTCGGCCGAGGACTCCGAGGCAGGCGACCATTCCTCACGCAGTTCGGCGGCCCGGATCGCGCCCTTGGCCTTGGGGCCGCGGGCCAGCATCCGGGTGGCGGCGAGGGTGTCGCGCAGGACCTCGGCCAGGCCCCAGCCTTCGGCCGCTTCCATCCAGCCGCGGAAGCCGATGCCGGTGGTGGCAACGGTGATCTGCGGCGGATCGGCGATCAGCAGTTCGGTGACCCGCTCGAGCTCGGTGTCATCGGCCAGCGGGATGATCCGGATGGCAGGAGCGGACACGACAGCCGCGCCCTTGCGGGTGAGCAGGGTGCTGAATTCCTCGGCGCGCCGGGCCGCGGTGACGCCGATGGTGAAGCCGGCAAGGCAGGGGCCGGTGTCGATGGGAGAGGTCATGGGGTCTGCACCGGCTCGTTCGAGACCGCGACGACGCCGCCGTCGAGTTGAACGGCGTACACCGGCAGGGACTGGGACTCGTCGTCCAGACAACGGCCGTCGATCAGCGAGAAGGCCTGCTTGAGCAGCGGCGACGCTACGACGGGGACCCCGCCGCGATCACCGACGATGCCGCGCGACATCACCGCGGCCCGGCCGAACGGATCGATGTTCCCGACGGCGGCCAGCGTGCCGTCGGTGAGCAGGAACAGAGCCGCCTGACGGCCGCCCTTCAACAGGACAGCCACGCCGCGCCCCGGGATCAGGAAATCGAGCCTGCAAGCCTGGGTCCAGGTCACGGTCTCAGTGGTGATGGTGGGTGTGTCGATCACGGTCATCGGTTCCTCCTCCGAACGCCTTACCTATTGGTACAGGCGTCCTGTTTCCGCAGCGTTAAGTACTTATTTCCCGGCCGGTGCTGTGTTCGAAGCAACACCGACAGGCATGCCGGGCAAACCGAGGAGCACTGGTACCTTGCGTTCTCCGCTGTCGTCGAACGAAATGGTCGGGTCGGCTTCGTCAGGGGCATTGACGAAGGAGACGAAGCGCGAGAGCTTGTTCTCGTCCTCGAGCACGGCCGCCCACTCGTCCTTGTAGCCGTCGACGTGCTTGGCCATGGCGGCCTCGAGGTCGGCGGCGATACCGAGGCTGTCGTCACAGACGACGGCCTTGAGGTAGTCGAAGCCGCCTTCGAGGGCCTCCTGCCACGGCGCGGTGCGCTGCAGGCGGTCGGCGGTGCGGATGTAGAACATCAGGTAGCGGTCGATGTAGCTGATCAGGGTCTCGTCGTCGAGGTCGCCCGCCAGCAGCACCGCGTGCTTGGGGGTGAGGCCACCGTTGCCGCCGACGTAGAGGTTCCAGCCGTGCTCGGTGGCGATCACGCCGACATCCTTGCCGCGGGCCTCGGCGCACTCGCGCGCGCAACCCGAGACGGCCAGCTTGATCTTGTGCGGCGAGCGAAGGCCGCGGTAGCGCTTCTCCAGCAACACGGCCATGCCGACCGAGTCCTGCTGGCCGTAGCGGCACCAGGTGGAACCGACGCAGCTCTTCACCGTGCGCAGCGACTTGCCGTAGGCGTGGCCGGACTCCATGCCGACGTCGACCAGGCGCTTCCAGATCAGCGGCAGCTGCTCCACGCGGGCACCGAACAGGTCGATGCGCTGACCACCGGTGACCTTGACGTAGAGACCGAACTCCTTGGCGACCTCGCCGATCACGATCAGCTGGTCGGCGGTCACCTCACCACCGGGCATCCGGGGGACGACCGAGTAGGTGCCGTTCTTCTGCAGGTTGGCCAGGAAGTGGTCGTTGGTGTCCTGCAGCGCGGCCTGCTCGCCCTCGAGGATGTGCTCGCTCGAGGTCGAGGCGAGAATCGAGGCGACGGTCGGCTTGCAGATATCGCAGCCCGAGCCCTTGCCGTGCTTGGCGATCAGCTCGGAGAAGGTGCGGATGCCGGTGACGGCGACCACGTCGTACAGCTCGGCACGCGACTGGGTGAAGTGCTCACACAGCGACTTCGACAGCGCCACACCGGACTGCTCGAGCAGCTTCTTGATCATCGGCACACAGCCACCGCAGGAGGTACCCGCGTTGGTGCAGCTCTTGACGCCGGGGATGTCGCAGGCGCCCTCGGCGATCGCGCCGCAGATGGCGCCCTTGCTGACGTTGTTGCAGGAACAGATCTGGGCGTCGTCGGGCAGCGAGTCGGCGCCGAGTTCGGCACCGGCCGGGGAGATCAGCGCGGCGGCGTCGGCGGGCAGCGGGCGACCGACCAGCGGGCGCAGGGCCGCGTACTGGCTGGCGTCACCGACCAGGATGCCGCCGAGCAGGGTCTGGGCGTCATCGGAGACGACGAGCTTGGCGTAGGTGCCCTTGGCGGCATCGTGCAGCACGACCTCGAGGGCGCCCTCGGTGGTACCGTGCGCGTCACCGAAGGACGCCACGTCGACGCCCATCAGCTTCAGCTTGGTGGACATATCGGCACCGGGGAACTCGCCCCCGCCGCCGAGCAGGCGGTCGGCGACGATCTCGGCGGTGGTGTAACCGGGGGCGACCAGGCCGTAGCAGACGCCCTCGATCGCGGCGCATTCACCGATCGCGTAGACGCTGGGGTCCGAGGTCTGCAGGGTGAGGTCGGTCAGGATGCCGCCGCGGGCCCCGGTCTCGAGCCCTGAGGCCTTGGCGAGGGCGTCCTGCGGGCGGACACCGGCGGAGAACACCACCAGCGACGCCTTGATCTCGGACTCGTCGGACAGGTGCACGGTGACCTTGTCAGCACCCTCCTCCTCGATCCCGACGATCTTGGCGGTACCGACCCCGGTGTGCACATTGAGGCCGATATCGGTGACGAGCTTCTCCAGGATCGCGCCACCACCGGCATCGACCTGGGCGGGCATCAGGCGACCGTTGTACTCGATGACATGCGGGGTCATGCCCAGCAGGCGCAGCGCGTTGGCCGCCTCCAGACCGAGCAGACCACCGCCGACGACCACGCCGTGCGCGCCGGGACCGGCGGCTTCGGCGGCGGCGCGGATGCCGTCGAGGTCGTCGATGGTGCGGTAGACGAAGCACTCGGGCAGATCGTGGCCGGGCACCGGCGGCACGAACGGGTAGGAACCGGTCGCCATGACCAGCGCGTCGTAGGCGATGACGTCGCCGCTGGTGCTGGTGACGGTCTTGGCCGCGAGGTCGATGGACTCGCCGCGCTGACCCAGCCGCAGGTCGACCAGGTCGTCGCCGTCGTACATGTTGCCGGGCAGGGCCAGGTCGTCGGCGTTCCAGTTACCGACGTAGTAGGACAGGCCGACGCGGTCGTAGGCGGGCAGCTTCTCCTCCGACAGGATGATGACCTGCCACTGGCCTGCCTCGTCACGCGAGCGAAGGGCTTCGACGAAACGGTGTCCGACCATGCCGTGGCCGACCACGACCGCTGTTTTACGAGTGCTGTTCATGAGAGTGACCTCCTTGGTAGTGGTCGGTTGTCAGCGAGCCGACGTATTGGCCGACGAAGCGTGGGATTCGGCCTCGAGGACCAGGGACTCGGCCTCGACTACGACAGCGGCGTCGGAGGTAAGGCGCGGACGGCGCAGGAACACCGTCCAGGTAACGGCGGCGCAGAGCACGTAGAAGGCCAGGAAGACCCAGAACGCGGTGGTGGCCGATGCGGTGCTGGAGTAGGAGCTGCGCAGCACCATGTTGATTCCGACGCCACCCAGGGAGCCGATCGCGCCGACGAAGCCGATCAGGGCGCCGCCGGTGTTCTGCGACCAAGCGGCCTGCTCGGTCCGCGACAGCGGCAGGCTCTTGGACTTGGCCTCGAACACCGACGGAATGATCTTGGTGACGGCACCGTTGCCGAAACCGGACAGGACGAACAGGGCGATGAAGCCGACGACCAGGATGGTCATGGTGGCGCCGGAGGCGACCCCGTTGTTGCGGTCGGCCATCGTCGAGGCGGCGATCACGATCAGCGCGGCGGCCATCATGGCGCCGAAGGTGCCGAGCGCGACCCTGCTGCCGCCGATCCGGTCGGCCATCTTGCCGCCGTAGGGGCGGGCCAGCGAACCGAGCAGCGGGCCGATGAACGCGATCGAGGCGGCGTGGATCGCGGCCTGGGCGGCGGTGTCGCCGCCGGCCTTGAAGCTGATCTGCAGGATCTGGCCGAAGGCGAAGCTGTAGCCGATGAACGAACCGAAGGTGCCGATGTAGAGGAACGCGATCGCCCACGACTGCGGCACCCGCAGGGCCTTGCCCATGTAGGACAGGTCGGCCTGCTGGTTGGTCAGGTTGTCCATGTACAGCGCGGCGCCGACCGCGGTGATACCGACGAGGACCAGGTAGATCGCGCAGATGAGGTAGGCGTAGTCACCGCCGAGGGTGACCAGCACCAGCAGACCGAGCAGCTGGATCACCGGGACACCGATGTTGCCGCCACCGGCGTTCAGGCCCAGCGCCCAGCCCTTGAGCCGCTGCGGGTAGAAAGCGTTGATGTTGGTCATCGACGAGGCGAAGTTGCCGCCACCGACACCAGCGAACGCGGCCACGATCAGGAAGGTCGTGTACGAGGTGCCCGGCTGGGTGACGAAGTACAGCGTCAGCAGCAGCGGAACCACCAGCAGCAGCGCGCTGAAGATCGTCCAGTTGCGGCCGCCGAAACGAGCGGTGGCCACGGTGTAGGGGATCCGCAGGAACCCGCCGACCAGTGTCGGCATGGCGACGAGGAAGAACTTCCCCGCCGGATCGATGCCGAACTTGTCGGTGGGCATGAACAGCACCATGACCGACCAGATCGACCACACCGAGAACCCGACGTGCTCGGCGAAGACCGACCAGATCAGATTGCGCTTGGCGACGTCCTTGCCACCGGCCTCCCAGGCCGCGACATCCTCGGCATCCCAGTTGTCGATGTCGTGGTTCCGCTTCAGCGTGCTCAAGATTGGGCCTCCCAAAAGTGCGATGGCCCAACGGTAGGAAATGGGTATTGCCGAAATGCTGCGGGAAATGTCGCTTGAATCAACGGTTTCTCACCTTCCCCCGCTCAGGGAGGTGAGATCAGCCCTTTTGTTTCCGGCATGTGTCGCAACGATTTCCGTACGTAAGGAAGCGGCGAGAAGTCCGTGGAAACGCCCGTGAGGGTGTGAGCTGCGCCTCTTCTCATCGACTTTAAGCCACAGTCACGCGCACCGCACTTCGGTCGGCGACCAGCGGTGAGAATTTCGCCGCCAGTTCCGGCGCGAATTACCCGCGAAAGCGGTCGGCGGCTACCAGGAATCCTCGAGCATGCGCGGTTTGCACGCTTGCCACGCGCCCGCGAGCAGAACACCGAGCGCGACGAACAGCATGGCGAACGGGGCGAGCCAGCCGCCGCTCCAGGTGTGCAGCAGGCCGAACAGCAGCGGGCCGAGGCAGGCGATCGCGTACCCGACGCCCTGCGTGAACCCCGACAGCGCCGCCGAGCCCTGGGGCGTGCGGGTGCGCAGGTTGATCAGCGTCAGCGCCATCGGGAAGGTGGACGGGCCGAGGCCCAGCAGCACCACCCACAGCACGGTGGCGTGCATCGGCGCCACGAGCAGCCCGACGAAAGCGGTCGCGAACAGCACCATGGCGCCGACGACGACCGGGAACGGGTTGGGCATCCGCGAGACAACGGTGGGCGCGCCCAACGCGGGAATCAGTCCGATCAGCGCGAACAAGCCGACCATGCTGCCGCCGAACCCGGCGCTCGCGCCCGCGTCGGACAGGATCTTGGGCAGCCAGGTGAACATCGCGTAGGTGGTCAGCGAGGTCATGCCGAACATGCCCGCCATCCCCCATGCCACCGGCGAACGCCAGACCTTGCCGGTCGAGGCCGCTCGGGCAGGCAGCGCGGTGCTGTCGACGCTGTCGCGACCGCGCCGATCGCGCAGCACGACCAGCCACGGGATCGCGGCGGCGAAGCCGACCATGGCCCACACCCCCATCGAGATCCGCCAGCCGTGCGCCTGCGCGACCGGCACCGCGATGAACGCCGGGACCACGGTACTGAGCTGCACCATCACGATGTAGAGCGAGCTGATAGCGGCCAGATGATCACCGAAATAACGCTTCACCAGCGGCGGAATCACCACATTGCCGATACCCATGCCGAGCAGCGCCACCCCGGAGAACGCCAGCAGTTCACCGGTCCCGCCGGCGAACACCCGCACCAGTGACCCGGCACCGGCCAGCAGCATCGCCACGAACACGGTCCGTTCGAGCCCGAACCGGCGCACGAGCAGCGGCGCGACCAGCCCGGCGACACCGAACATCGCGGTCGGCAACATGCCGAACACCCCGACGATCCCCGCCCCGTATCCGATCTGGGCACCGATCGTCTCGGCCAGCGGGCTGAACGCGGTGACGGCGGCGCGCAGGGTCAGCGCCGACATGATGATGGCCGCCAGCACGAGCAGGCGTCCTTCGATCAACGACCGCTTGGTGATCTCCGCGGCGTCAACGGAGACGACAACGTCGCGCCGATCGTCCACAAGGGTCGACTCGGCACCGGAAGCAGGCTGGAAGTCACGAAGCGGCGGCACCAAGAAATCATAGGATGACCCGATGACTATGCCAAGCAACTGTGACCGATGTCCACCCGCAAGAACATGGGTAACTCACCGGGAACGGGCCGACCACGCCACATCCCCGTCTGGCCGCCAACGCAAATCTCCCCGCCCCCAAGTCCGGCCAAGAGTCACGGGGAGGCGGGCAAGCGGAACAGCCCAGTAGCCTTGCTGGCGTGCAACCCGTCCGGCGTACCAGCCTCATCGCCCAGGTCACCGAACAGCTTCGGGCCGAGATCCGTTCCGGCCGTTGGCCCGTGGGCCAACGGATACCCACCGAACCCGAACTCACCGAGCTCACCGGGACCGGCCGCAACACCGTGCGCGAAGCCGTCCAGGCTCTCGTGCACGCGGGCATGCTCGAACGCCGCCAGGGCTCGGGCACCTATGTGATCGCCACCTCCGAGGTCGGCGGCACCCTGGGCAAGTACTTCGCCGACGCGCACGAACGCGACATCCTCGAACTGCGCCAGGCCCTGGACACCACCGCCGCAGGCCTGGCCGCGCGGCGCCGCGACGACGCCGATATCGCCACGCTCCAACGCCTGCTCGCCGAACGCAGCGACCGGAACTGGGCCGAAGCCGATCCGGTGGCCATCGCCGCCGACGTGGAGTTGCACCGCGCGATCGTCGTCGCCAGCCACAACGCGGTATACCTGGAGTTCTACGATTCGCTGCTGCCGATCATCGAGCAGGTGATCCACGCGCGGACCGCGAAATCCGATGACGCGTACGACACCGAGCACGCCGAGCTCGTGCAGGCCATCATCGACGGTGACGCCGAGCGCGCCGTGCGGACGGCCAACTGCTTCCTCGGCTCGCTCATCGCCGAATATCCGAATCGCTGACACGGCAATGGATTCGGTTTGCTGAATCCAGGTAACCGGGCTGTCACCAGCAACGAATCAGCGCGGTGAGCCCGAGTTCCCCGGAACGTCACCTGAGGCCATTACCACGCAACAACCGGCTCCTACCTTTATCTCGACCCCGCAAGATACGCATCGAACGCCCACGAGCCGATGCGGATCTATCGAGCCCGATCGAGAGGAAGCCGATGACCGCGATCGCCGCCACCGGCCAGGAGACGGAATCCCCGTCCTTCGAATATCAGAAGAAGGGCCGCTGGCTGACCCAGTGGAACCCCGACAATCCGGCGTTCTGGGAAGCCGGCGGCAAGCAGACCGCTCGCAAGAACCTCTGGTTCTCGGTCTTCGCCGAGAACCTCGGCTTCAGCATCTGGGTGATCTGGGGCTCCATCGTCACCGCGATGGGTTCGGCAGGCTTCGAGTTCCTGGCCGGTCTCGGCAAGGCCAACCCGACCGCGGTCAGCAACGCGCTGCTGTTGACCTCCATCCCGACCCTGGTCGGCGCCGCTCTTCGCGTGCCCTACACCTTCGCCGTCCCGAAGTTCGGCGGCCGGGCCTTCACCGCGTTCAGCGCGGCGATGCTGTTCATCCCCACCCTGGGCATCCTGTACTTCGTCAACCAGCCGAGTACCCCGATGTGGGTGTTCATCGTGCTGGCCTCGCTGGCCGGTGTCGGTGGCGGTAACTTCTCGTCGTCGATGGCCAACATCTCCTTCTTCTTCCCCGAGGGCAAGAAGGGCGCCGCGCTCGGCCTCAACGCCGCGGGCGGCAACCTCGGCGTCGCGCAGACCCAGCTGATCGTGCCGCTGTTGATCACCCTCGGCACCCACATCATGGCCAAGGACGCCGCGGGCTACCGCTTCGGCATCACCCTGGCCGTGCTGTTCTGGCTGCCGTTCATCGCGGTCGCCGTGGTCGGCGCGCTGTACTTCATGGACTCGCTCACCGAGGCGAAGTCCGATGGCAAGTCCTACAAGCTGGCCCTGACCAACCGGCACACCTGGATCATGGCCTTCCTCTACATCGGCACCTTCGGTTCGTTCATCGGCTTCTCCTTCGCCTTCCCGACCCTGATCAAGGCCACCTTCCCCGACCTGGCCAAGATCGGCTGGATCACCACCCTCGGTAACCTCGCCTTCCTCGGCGCCTTGGTCGGTTCGTTCAGCCGTCCGTTCGGCGGCTGGGTCGCCGACAAGGTCGGCGGCGGCGCCAAGATCACGGTGTTCGTCTTCGGTGGTATGTCGATCGCGGTGGCGTTCATCGTTCTCGCGGTGGACCTGAAGAGCTTCCCGCTCTACCTGACCGCCTTCCTGGCCCTGTTCATCCTGGCCGGTATCGGCAACGGCTCCACCTACCGGATGATCCCGTCGATCTTCAACGCCACCGCCAAGAAGTACGCCTCCGAGCACGGCATGGACCTGACCGAGGCGGCCATCTCCGCCAAGCGTCAAGCCGGTGCCGCGATCGGTGTCATCGGCGCGGTCGGCGCCGCGGGCGGCTTCGTCGTCCAGCAGGCCCTTCGCCTGTCCAACGTCCACCTCAAGACCATGGCCCCCGCCTTCTGGGCCTACGCCGCCGTCTTCCTGGTGATGGCCGCCGTCACCTGGTGGTGCTACCTGCGCACTTCCTTCGCCACCGACAAGGTCCCCTCCCTGGCCTACGCCAGCGTCTGATCCATTCGCTCCCTCCCGGAAAGCCACGTTCGGTTCCCACCCGAACGTGGCTTTCCGCTGTGTGACCGACATCGTCGTCCGCCGCGCCCGTCGACAGGTTTCCAGCTATCGTGTGGCGAATCCGGAACGGAGGCGCGAATGGGAACACCCGCACAAGCCGAAGCTGTGTCCTCGGCAGAGGTTTTCGATCCGGGCGATCGGTGGGTACCGGTGGATCGCCGCTGGTGGGGCATGGATCGGCGCACCCTGCTGCCCGCGCTGATAGTGCTCGCACTGGCGTTTCTGCAAGGTGTCGTGCTGCCGCGGATCGACGATGCCATCCCGGTCACGAACGTCACCACCGCCGGTGACGTGATCGCCCTGAAGGGCGGGTTCACCTTCACCGCGGATGCCGGCTGGTCGCTGGAGCAGGGCGAACTCGTCGGCGACGAACCGTCCGGTCAGGGCTACCCCGACTCCGCCGTACTGACCCGCGGCGGCACCCAATTCACCGTGCGGACCGGCACATTCGCCGGTGACTCGGCGGCTCTGCTCGATCAGATCGAACAGACCCAGCGGCGATTGGGAAGCGCGCTCACCGCGACCGGGGATCCGGTGGCGGTCACCACCCTCAGCGGCGAGTCCGGCGTCATGACCAGATACGCGGCACCCCAGATGGACGGCGTGCTGGCCGCGTTCGTCGTCGACGGGACCGGTGCCGAGATCATCGCGGTCGGCCCGGAGCAGGTCGGTCAGGACATCCTCACCGATGTCGGCGCGATGATCGCCACCCTCGCCCACACCGGAAAGGCGTCGTCATGACCACGTCCTCCGCCGAGCTCGCCGACGCCAGGCTCGGGGCCATCGAGAATTCCGGCTGGGGCCGCTCGTTCACCTTCTACCAGCCGCGCAACCTCGCGTTCTGGGTCTATCTGGTACTCGTCGGGTCCGGCGCGCTGCTGTTCGCGGCCATGATCGGACGTACCTACGGCGCCTACAGCCGGGCGATCCTGGTCAGCGCGGTGGTCTTCGGGGTCTACGGTGCGATCTTCTGGTGGTTCACCCAGCATCTGGACCGCTATGCCCGTCAGCCGGTGAAATTGCTCGTGGTCGCGTTCGGCTGGGGTGGTTTCGCCGCGACGTGGGCGATGGCGTCCTACGCCAATACCGCCCTGATCGGCATCTACGGCAAGCTTTTCGGCTACGCCTGGGCCCAGGACTGGGGTCCGGCGCTGGCCGCGCCGTTCACCGAGGAGACCGCCAAGGGTTTCGGACTACTGCTGCTGATCGCGCTGGCACCACGGCTGGTGCGCACCGCCTTCGACGGATTGGTCCTCGGCGCGTTCCTCGGCCTCGGCTTCGAGATCCTCGAGGACATCTCCTACGGCCTGAACTCCGGTGCGTCCCAGTTCGGTGCCAATCAGGTCGATGCCTCGCTCGGAACAGTGGTCGTGCGGGTGGTGACCGGCGCCACCGGCCACATGGTCTACACCGCGATCTTCTGCGCGGGGTTGGTGTATCTGCTCGGCAGGCCCGCACAGCCGCGTCGCGCGGGGCTCGGATTGCTCCTGATGGCGACAGCGATGCTGCTGCACGGATTATGGGATGCGCAGGGCAATTTCAGCGGCGGCAACAACCTCGCCGCGATCGGCATCATCGCACTTCTCATGGCGGCCGCGCTGGTCGTCGCGGTGCTGGCGTTCCGGCTCACCATCGCGCGCGAACGCGAATTCCTGGCCGCGATTCTCGCACCGGAGGTAGCCGCCGACACCGTAACCGCAGCCGAGTGCGCCGCCGCGTGCGGAAATGCCAAGCAGCGAAGGGCATTTCGGCGCACCGGTGCGGACCGTAAGGCGCGGACCCGGCACGGATTCGTGCTGGACGCGGTCGCGGACCTGGCCGATGCCCTCGCCGCCGATCACGGCGCGCACACACCTCGGGTGGACTTCGCGCGCGCCGAGGTGGCCCGGCTCCGCGACGGACGCCCACCCATCCCGGAGTAGGCCCGACAACGCGATACCGGCCACCGGCTATTTCGCCGCTCCACCCGACCGCACTCTCGATCTCGCCTCGGTCTGTGCCAGGTACCTCGCCGAACTTCGATCCTCACCGCTGCTGGATCTAGAACGCCCGAGGCAATTCCTATCCCCACCGTCTGCTGTAGCCCGATATCCGAGACCGCGCTACAACACTGTGCTACAAGCACTTTCGATATTCGGCCTACCGCAGTTTGTGGCATCGCGGCCTGGAGTGCCTCTACTCTGGAGGTAGGGCCGTGCGGCGGGGCAGCGGAGGTGGGGCGGGATTGGATATCTCGAACAAGTCGGCGAAGCCACGCTTGAGGTCCGCTGTCGTCGATGACCTTTCCGCGATCGCCGAGCTGGAAGCTCGCGAACTCGCCCCGCTCGCCTACCCGTATTTCGTCCTGCGCCAGCTTTTCGACGTCCACGGATCGCGCTGGATCGTCGCCGACCACGGTGGCGTCCTGTGTGGCTACGCGCTCCTCGCGGTCGGCCCGGATCGCAAGGCCTGGCTGATCGGGATGGCGGTGTCGACCCACCATCAGGGCCGCGGACTCGGCCGTTCGCTGCTCGAACGCGCGCTCACCGAATGCCGGATCGGCGATGTCGTCTCCGTGTCCATCACGGTGCACCCGTCGAATACCCACGCGATCTCGCTGTACAAGGAATCGGGCTTCACCTGGGTCGGGTACGACCCCGAATACTTCGGCGCCGGCGAACCCCGGCAACTCCGGGTCAAACAGATTACCGCCGACACACGGTGGCCGGTCGACCCGAACGATCGACGGTGGAGCAAAGGTGAGCACCTACCGCCGGGTGAGTAGGGCCGCGACAAATGATCAGGGGAACCGGTGACCGACAACCTAAGACCCAAGCTCAGTGATTTCGTTTCCTCCAAAAGCAATCTGATCCGTCGGCACGCCGCCGTGTACGCCACCGAAATCGCCGAATTCCAACGCGAAATCGGCGGAAGAGATGATTCCGATCTGATCGATGATCTGCACCATCACGTCGAACAGGTCCTGCTCACCTACCTCCCACCGAGCACCAATCGCGCCGGCGACAGTCTGGTCTTCGCTCATCTCTACGACGACGCCGAGGCGACGAGTCTTACAGCGGGCGCCGAATTGACCCGTTCGACCATCCTGTCCGCGCTCCTGGCCGCCGAAGTCGAGTTCCGGGGCCCACTACGGCTGTCGCACACCCAGAACTCGCTGTTGGCCGATGTCTACGAGAACCTGGGCACCCGGCTACTCCATGCCCGACTTCCCGCCCACGCCGCCTTCGCCTTCGACCAGGCAGCACACCTGTACTCGATCAACGAGGATGTGCGCGGCCAGGACAGGTGCGGCCTCGCCCAAGCCAAGGCGCGGACTCTGGCGGCGAACTCCCTGGTCACCCGGGCATTGGGTCGAACGTCGGATACATTGTGCGGCTACGGATACCGACCTTTTCGGCTACTCGTCTGGTTGGCGGTGGAAATCTTGGGGTTCAGCCTGGTCATCGTCGCCACCGCGAAAACTGGGGTCAGCGTCGCGGATTGCCTCTATTTGGGCACTGTGAGCTTTCTCAATCCGCTCGGACTCGGCGATGTCGCGGAGGTCGGAGCGGTCACCAAGGTGGTGTTGGCGACCGAGGCATACGCCGGAATCGTCTCTACCTCAGTCTTCTTCGCGCTCCTCGTTCGAAAACTGTTCCGTCTCTGATGCATTCACCACGACTGGTGCGAACGCTTCAGCGCGGTCAGCGTCGCGACGGAAAGCCGGTCGCGCAAATGATCGACCTGAGCCTTCCACTGCTGATCGAACCCGGGGTCGTACTGCAACGCCGTCCACAGTCCACGTAACCGCCGTGGGGTCCCCTTGCTCGGCATCCACAGGCGCACCAGATGTTCGAGCATCGGGCTGATCACCTGTTCCACCGGCGTGTGCGAGAACTGGGACATCTCCGCCTCGTCGATCACCTCGGTCAGCACGGTCAACAGCCAGTCGTGTCTGGCCAGATCTTCACAGAAGTCCGCGACCCCGGACAACAGGTCCGTGTCGCCGACCACGACAGCGGCGGTTCGCAATTCGTTGTCGCACAGTGTCATGGTCACCGACGGATCACTACCTGCGACTACCCGCGCCGACCACCGCAGTCGTGTTGACTCGGTCTGCAGCGGTGGACGTTGATCGAGCATCGGATTGCGGCGGACCCGGGTGGTCACCCGAGCGGCGATCGCACCCGGATCGAAGGTCTCTACTTCCGGGTTGGTGGGCGCGAGGAAGTTGAGTGCTATGTCACTGTCGAGGTCGGGAGTCAGGCGGGTCACGACCTCGGCCACGCCGACCCGGCCCATGTAGTACTCCCACGACTGACGACGATTGATCGGAGCGCCGACCACCGAGCACTGCGCTGTGCTCTGCAGGACCCGACCGCCGACAACCGTCGCACGCGCGGCTACCGCACCGACTACCCGCGGAGCCTTGCGCGACGAAACCGCGAGTCGGCAATCGATGCCCTCGGCGATGACAGGGGATTGTGCCCAGCTCACCGGCCGTTCCCTCGACCGCACCGGTTTACCGTGCGCCAATGTCACCAACTCCGCGGCCGAGCCGCGACTGAGCGCGGCCGACTCCGGCAGCAGGCTCGTTCGTACCTCGCCGAGGATCGTCTGCGCGGGCCCGCTGACATGCATCAGCGAATCCTATCGTCCGGGAGATAGTACCGCCGGGTCAGGCTCCGGTGGGGTTTTGTAGGTGGGCAAGAAATAATGGGCGAGCCGATCGCTGAGATTACGGGTCACATCGATATTGTTCTGCCGCGCCAACAGCTCGTACACGTCATGGACGCCCGACTCGATATTGACATGGTCGAGAATCTGCTGCACCGAATGCTCGATCCCCAGATACCGTTTCGGCAGAATCGACAGCGACTGGAACGCCGCGAATGGCGCCGCTTTCTCACGCACCTGCATCACCGTCGGCAACAGATCCCACCGGTCGGGCAACGCGTTCTCGGCCGCCCAGTCAATGATTTTGACCGGTTCGGCAACCGGCTGGCCGATATAGCGCACCATCCCGAGCCTCAACAATTGCCAGACCGACGCGAGAAACGGGCACGACCAGAAAATCTCCTCGTCCCCGGGCTTGCGGCTCCACATCTCCACGTCGAGGAAGACCGAATGATTGCGCGCGGCATGCTCTTTCGGCGGCACGTAGGCACGGAGGTCGGTCGCGTAGGAAGGCTCGTCGTCGCTGGAGCGCCGGCCGTTGCTGAGCCAGCCCAGTTCCGAGGTCGGCGGACGACGGCCGTTGTAGTTCTCCAACGGTGCTGCGACCACCATATCGGCCACCACCCGTGCCAGCTCGATAGGCGAGGAACTGTTGTCGCGGAGCGGAACGCGCGCGCAGCCCGATTCCCGGCCGACGTAGTCGAGTTGAATTCCAGCTTGCTCTACCAAGCGGAGAAATTTGGGCAGGATCACCCGCGGATCGGTATCGCCTCGAAAATAGTCGTCGACGAGGAAGCAGGTACTCACCCGCACATCCGAGTGTCCGCCGGCAGCCTCGGCGAATTCCGCCCGCGCGTTGTCGGCGAAAACGCGGACCAGCGGCGCCACCCGGCGTAACTGCGCGGCGATCCTGGCCTCGCCATTGGCGAGTTCCTCCATCGAGAAATGTCCGATCTCAATGGAGACATGCGACATCGAGACTCGTTCCACGCGTGTCGATGCGGTTGCCTCCCGAAACGGTGAACTCACGGATCACACCCCTTCCGCATCGGAAGTTCTGCGGTGTCCGACCGGCACCCAGGTTTCCTCGTCGACGAGCTTCTTCGCCAAGTCGGTGAACGCGTCAGCGGTAGCCTGGTTCGCGAACCCGGCGTTGACATCGGAGTCGAGAATTATCTGCTCGCGCCACTGCAATACCGGCTCGACCGGGGTGCTGCCGAGGACCATGTCATCACCCAGTTTGTTGGTCGCCGCCAGTGAACGCAGCATGTCATTCTGCTCGATCAACCACGCGGCTTGTCGACCATCGCCGGTTTTGGATGAGTCACCAGGCACAGGAACGGCGGTTCGGACATAACGCAGTCGGCTCAGTAGTTCCGCCTGGGTATACAGGGGCTGCTTTCCCTCGATCCCCTGTTCGATGAGGCCACGAAAACCATGGACCAAGCTGTTCGCCGCCATAATGTGCTGCCTGGTCCAGCGGTGAAAGACCAACCAGTGCACCTGCCTACCCGGCATGACCCGAGGGGCTGTCGCTTCGAGGGCGACACGCATGGCGACCGATCTGCCCGAGCTCAGATCGACGATCACCACCTTGAACTTGTTGTCCAGGTCGAGCAGCAGATCGACGCAGCGCTGCACCACGCTCTGGTCGTCGCCGGCCATCGCCTCGCCGCCGCCTTCCTCGCCGGGATAGAGAAAAAGCTTCCCGCCACGCGATCGCTGTGAACGCAATTTGTCTCGATCGGTGGCCGCCCGCACGTCGACCCGTGATATATCGGGGATATTGCCTTTCAGGTAGCTGTGCACGCCCTGGCCGGCCCGGGCCCCGCGTTCGACCGCGCTGATCTCGAACACGGCACCCGCGGTCGGCGAACCGAAATCATAGTCGACATAAGCGGTATTCAATCCTCGCATGGCCAGTCGATACGCCAGATTACAACTGGTGACCGAGCGTCCAGTTCCGCCCTTGTCGGAGGTGGCGAACACGATCATGGGCTCAGGGGATCCTTCTCGCGTCGTTACGGGATACAGCCAGTCCATCGAGCGCGGTCAGCGCGTCCGAGGCGAGCGTGAACGAGGTGCCCGGTTGGATACTGACCAGTCTGCGCGCACGGTCCAGTTTCTCCTCGACTCCCTCCAGGGACGTGCGCTTCGCCGAGTTGTCGGTCGCGCTCACATCCAGCATCGCCTGATTCAGCAGATGCTCGGCTTCGTTGAGTAGTTCGACCGCTCGACTGACCATTGCCGGAGAACGCAACGGTGCTTCACGATAAGTCCGTTCGGCCGCGACCAGGCATTCCACCATGCGTTCGGTGAGATACCAGGACGGCCGATCCTCCTGCGGGCCACCGAATACCGCAGCGGGATTGTCCCACAGACCGCTCGCGTCACCGTCGGCGATGGCACGGTCGTTGAGGTGATCCATGATCTCCTTCGCCAATTCCATCAACTGGTCGCGGGCCGCGATATTGCCCGAGAGCCGGGCCGCCTGCATGATGCGTTTGAGGAGCACCGGTGCGAAATCGGAAACGAACCACGCGAGTTCGGGCCCGCCACCGTCGACTTTCTCACTGCCGCGCAACAACATTCGCACGCCGGGCGTGTGTAGGCCGATTGCCGGGTCATCCTTGGTCGTCCGGCGGGTGATCCGGCTACGGCGCGACAATTCGTCGAAGATACCGACCGCACGGGTGAGATCGTCGTCGGAGGCGGTGCGGGCGACAAGTTCCTGGATGAGGACCGAAGAAACGACCAGACTGTAATAGTCGGACTCCTCGCCATCGGAGGTCCGCCACGGAATGTCCTCCAATGGCCAACGGCCGGAACCGAATCGGGCGACCGTGGCCCAATACCGCTGCGTCAGATCCCAGCGCAGCCGCAATGCTTCGGCGAGCCGAAGCTGCTCATCATTGAGCAAGTCGAGCTCTCGGGTGCGTTGTGAGAAGACGTCGTTGATGCCGTCGAGCGCGACCACGGTGAAATACAGGTAGGGGCGTGGATCCGCGATACCACGGACCTGGTCGTAGGTCTGGTCGACGAATTTGACCGGATCAGCGTCCTCGACAATCCCCCAGCTCCACCCACATTCGAACAACAAGTCGTTGTCCTCGAGGTCGGTGTGCTTTGTCCGACCCAGGGTGACATCGGTGCGGAGTCGATCACGAACACGGTCGAGACTGCGGCGAACCGATTCCACCACCACAGAGTCGGGCTGCCCCGTCTGATTGAGCATGGCGAGCATCGACCGACCGACGGGCGATTTGGGTTCCGCGGTATTGACGACGAAACTTCGGATAAGTCCGATCATCGCCGCGGTGAGTCGGGTACTCAACCCTTCGCTCAGCGCGGTGATGCGTTTGGTCAGGTCGCTGCGACCGCGCGCGGACTGGGCGTACACACGCGCGAAACCGATCCCGGCCAGGCACAGCGTCACCGACATCGAGAAACTGTCAACCACCTCGATAGCGCGCTGGCTAGGTGTCGGATCGTGCCCGTTGGCTGACCGCAGGTAGCTGCCCGCATCGAAACTCGGCCGACCATCGGGACCGGTGTTCCGCTCGAGGTACTCCTCGAGCAGTCCGAATACAGTCAAGCCGATCCGGGCCGGTTGCCCGAGCTCACTCAAGGTCTCTGTGACGTCACCCGCCATCGACTCGGGACGGTCGAGGGCAAAGCTCGAGATCTCAGTAGCCGGGTACAGCAGGCACAGCAACTGTTCGGAGTCGCTGATCGAATTGGCGCCGAGTATGCCGTCCCATTGCCATTTTCCATCGACGTAGCAGGTCGATATCAGTGAACGCCAGATATCCAGAATCTGCTGTCTGGGCTGGATACGCACCCGCAGTCATCCTCACCGCTCGTGATGGGCCGCGCAGTCCGGCAAGGTCCGGCGCAGGACTCAGAGCGGCTATGCTCGTTGAGATTAGCATGAGCGGACCCAAGAAGCGTTGGGTCTCAACATGATTGAGCACCCCTTAACCTGGACGAAGCGGGCGATTCACCCTTACAGCACCAACCGGACCAGGCCTGGATCCACCACATGGGTCGTCGACCGGTATCGGGTCATCTGAGCGAAAGTAGCTTGTAGGCCAGCACGTCACGCGGCTCGTTGTCGCCGAAATACCGTTCCTCGTGGTCATACAGAACGAAACCGAAATCGCTGAACAGCGAATAGGCAGCGAGATTGCGCGGGTCGACGGTCAAGCAGACCTCGTCCGCGTCCCCTTTTCGACGGCACGTCGAGACGCTCCGGTCCAGCAGACCACGCCCATAACCGCGGCCGCGCCGATCAGGCGAGACTGCCAAGCTGATCAGCCATGCTCTCGAGCCTTCACCCATCATTGTCAGCGCGTACCCGACCAGCCTGTCCTCGTCGTCACCGGGTTCGACAGCGACGACGCAGCGAGAACTGTCCGCCACCAGCAACTGGCGCAGGACGAAGAGCGGATACCTGTCGCGGAAGGCCGCGCTATCGATCATCTGAATGTCGGGCAAGTCTGCCCGTGTCGGTTCCCGATACAACACTGTTTCCGCGTCGGTGGTCATCCGATCCCCTCGCGTTCGCGCACAACGACTCCTGCGATCGAGCGTAGACGTCACGCTTGATCGTCAACATCGAAAACCAGCTGTACTCGACACCTGATTGCCGATACCCGCCCGAGTCAGGGCCACGCGCCCTACAGCGTCAACCGAACCATATCCGCGGTACGCGCCAAACCAGGGAAAGCCTCTGGAGTGGAGCGGGGGTGTAGAGCATGGACCGCCAAGCGGAACATCAAGGCGCGTAACAGCATCTGGGGCCATTCGGGCAGGGTGGCCCAGCGGTCGAGGAGACCGTCGTCGCCGCCGCCCCAGGCCAGTGCGTCGACGACGACTACCCCGGCGGCCCAGGTGGCGGGGCGCCAGTAGGGGGTGATGTCGGTGAGGCCGGGGGTGTGGGCGCCGGTGAACAGGACGGTGCCGAAGAGGTCGCCGTGGACGAGTTGGTCGGGGCCGCGCACGGGTTTGCGCAAGGTGGCCAGCTGGCCGATCAGTTCGAGCGAACGCTGGCCGTCGGCGGTGACGGCGATGGGGACCCCGCCCGCGCGCAGGCTGCGCAGCGGGACCGATTCCCAGGCGGCGCGGTCGGCGGCGACGAAGACGTCCACGTCCACCCAGGGGGCGACTGGCGGCTGGACCAGGAAGCGGGGGCGGTCCAGTTCCGCTGTCGCCTTGTGTAGACGCAGTGAGACCGACACGACTTCGTCGTGGCGGGGTTCGGGGGCGCCGTCCACGTAGGTGTCGGCGCGCCAACCCGAGACAACATAGCGACCGTCGGTGGCGCGGACGGGGCGGGCCACCCGCAGCCCGTCGACCGCGAGGTGTTCGCGCACTTTCGCCGACCACGCGGCTCGGGCATGATCGGCGACGGGGCTGAGTACCACGTCACCCATGCGCCAGCCACCGTCCCAGTCCCCGAGGGAAACCGGCGTCACTTCGCGAAGCCCGAATGTGGCTCGCACATGTTCGGGAGGTTCGACTGAGGTCACGGGCCGTACCGTAACCCCGCGATCACCGGACTCGACCCAAGGCACGCTGTGATAGTCCACTTTGCGACCTCACCGCAATACACGGCGAGGTCGCAAACCGGTGGCTATCGGGTCAGTAGACCGGTAGCGACGGGTCGACCTGCTTGGCCCAGGCCACCACGCCGCCCTGCAGATGCGTCGCGTCGGCGAAACCGGCGCGCTTCAACGCGGCCAGCGCCTCCGCGGAGCGGATGCCGGTCTTGCAGTGCAGCACGATCGGCTTGTGCTGGGGCAGTTCCGACAGCGCCTCGCCGGACAGGATGCGGTCCTTGGGGATCAAGGTCGCGCCCGCGATGTGGACGATGTCCCACTCCACCGGCTCGCGCACGTCGATCAGCTCGACCTTGTCGGCGTCGAGCAGCTCCTTGAGCTCGGCGGCGGTGATGGTCGACCCGGCCGCGGCGGCGGTGCCTTCCTCCGACACCACACCGCAGAACGCGTCGTAATCGATCAGTTCGGTGATCGGCTCGCGCTGCGGATCGCGACGCAGCTTGATGGTGCGGTAGTTCATGTCCAGCGCGTCGTAGACCATCAGACGGCCGAGCAGCGTCTCACCGATGCCGGTGATCAGCTTGATCGCCTCGGTCACCATCACCGATCCGATCGACGCGCACAGCACGCCCAGTACGCCGCCTTCGGCGCAGGACGGGACCATGCCCGGCGGCGGGGCCTCCGGGTACAGGTCGCGGTAGTTGATGCCGCGCCCGTCCGGTGCGTCCTCCCAGAACACCGAGACCTGGCCCTCGAAGCGGTAGATCGAGCCCCACACGTAGGGCTTGCCCGCGAGGACAGCGGCGTCGTTGACGAGGTAGCGGGTGGCGAAGTTGTCGGTGCCGTCGACGATCAGGTCGTATTCGGCGAACAGCTCGACCGCGTTCTCCGGCTCGAGGCGGATCTTGTGCAGCCGCACGTCGATCCCGGAATTGATCTCCAGGATGGAATCGCGGGCGCTGTCGGCCTTGGGTCGGCCGATATCGGATTCACCGTGGATGATCTGGCGCTGCAGGTTGGAGGCGTCGACCTCGTCGAACTCGACGATGCCGAGCGTGCCGACACCGGCGGCGGCCAGATAGAGCAGGGCGGGCGAGCCGAGGCCGCCCGCGCCGATCACGAGAACCTTGGCGTTCTTCAATCGCTTCTGACCGTCGACACCGAGATCGGGAATGATCAGGTGCCTGCTGTAGCGCGCGATTTCGTCTTTGGTCAGTTCCGCGGCCGGCTCGATGAGCGGCGGCAACGTCCCATGAAGAGACACGTGAGAACTCCTGTATCTGTGGCGGCGGGCGCGGCCGTGCATCCGGTGGCCGCTGTGCTGACTACAACAAGACCTGCCGTGCTGTTCTTCCCCGTCCATGCTCTCGCATGAGCGAGGCCACTATCCGCGCGGGTACGGCCACGGGTTGAAACGGCAGGTCTTGCCGTCGGCGGGGACCACGCCGTGGGGGTCGAGTTGGGCGATGTCGTTGTTCCTGGTACCGAAGGTCTGCTGCATCATGATCGGGGCGAGGCCACCGTCGGTCTCGCACGGCTGATGACCGTGATAGCCGATGGCGTGACCGACCTCGTGGTTGATCTGGTACTGCCGGTAGGAGCCGATGTCGCCGTCGAAGGCCAGCGCGCCGCGGACCCAGCGGACCTCCGACAGCACGACCCGGTCGAGGTCGGCGTTGTAGCACGACGAGTCGATCGGAATCTCGAATCCGCAAGCGGCGCGTGTGGTTTGGCGAGAGGTGAGCGAGAGGCGGAAGTCGGCCGGGCCCGCGTCGACGCGCTGGAAACCGAACTTGGGGTCGTTGGTCCAGCTCTTCGGGTTGGCCAGGGTGGTCTCCACCATCTTCGCCACGGCGGCGTCGCCACCGAACGGCGCGGTGTCGATGCCGTCCTCGACTTCGACGGTGTAGCGGAACACGCGCTCGGTGCCCGCGCCGACCTGGGCGGTGGTGCCCGGCACCACATGCCAGGTGCCTGCCGCGCGCTCGACGTACTCGCCGCCCTCCGGCAGCGCGCCCAGCGGCAGATCGGCGGGGAACTTCCCGTCGCCGGGGGGCGCGCCGATGATGCCGGACTGCGCCACCTTGGGGCTCAGCGCGCCGAAGCCGGGAGTACTCGGCGGCGGGAGCGGTCCGGTGCGCACCGCGTCGACGACGACCAGCACCGTGATGGCGAGCAGCACCGGCAACGCGTACGCACGCCACCCGTACGCGGTGACGAAGCGACCGAGCCCGCGCCGCTTCTTCGCCGCGGGCTGGGGGCTGGGTGGGAGACCGGTGCCATCGTCGGTGGGATCCCAGCTGGCACTCAGCGGCTGGCGGGAGCGGTCGGCGGGCTGATCGACCGCGAGCGGATCGTAGACCTGCAACTCCCGCCCCTCCGGCGTCGACATGACGGCACCGGACTCGGCGGGTTGCGTGGAGCGAGCGACATCGCGCCCGCCGTCGGCATGGTCATCCGTCCGATCGGTCACCCCACCAGATTCTCACAGTGGGCATACCCGCCGTACGGGCGGCCGGAGGAGTTCGCCCGGTTACGGCCCGGCGAACTCCGCGGACTGGTACTACATTTCCAGGGCGAGACGCAGGGCGAACACCGTGCGAGTATCGTTCCTGATACCCCGACCCGCACACCCGATGGATCGGGAATCGACTATAGAGAGCCGAGATGACTGACCTCGTGGACCGCATGCCCTCGCGCCGATCGGTGCCGGAGACGGTCCCGGCCAAGCGCGGTACCCGCCTGCCTCGTGACGAGCGCCGCCAGCAGTTGCTGCTCGCCGCCAGCGAGGTCTTCGTCCAGCGCGGCTACCACGCGGCGGGCATGGACGAGATCTCCCAGGTAGCCGGAGTCAGTAAGCCGGTGCTGTACCAGCACTTCGCCAGCAAGCTGGAGCTGTATCTGGCGGTGCTCCAGAACTATGTCGACATCCTGGTGTCGAGCGTGCGCCAGGCGCTGCGCTCCACCACCGACAACAAGCAGCGCGTGCGGGCCGCGGTCGCCGCGTACTTCGACTTCGTCGACAACGAGATGCAGGGCTTCCGCCTCGTCTTCGAATCCGACCTCACCAGCGAACCCCAGGTACAGCGCCGGGTCGAGCAGGCCACCGAGGCCTGTGTCGACGCGGTCTTCGACCTGGTCGCCCACGACTCGGGTCTGGATCCGTATCGTGCCCGGATTCTCGCCGTCGGCCTCGTCGGCGCGAGCCAGTTCTCGGCCCGCTACTGGCTCGAGGCCGACCGACCGGTCCCCAAGGACGAAGCCGTCGACACCACCGTGTCGCTGGCGTGGGGTGGCCTCAAGCACGTGCCGCTCACCGCCGCCCAGCGGGCCTACTCCCAGGACCTCTGAGCTCACAACGAGAAATGCCCCGCCATCGGATGGCGGGGCATTTTTGTGTTCTCAGCTCAGATCGTGGCGAAACCGACCCGGCCGACGGCGGGGGAACCGATCTCCACGTAGGCGACCTTCGCGGCCTGGATCAGGAACTTGCGGCCCTTCTCGTCGGTGAGCGACACGACGCCGGCGGAGCCGCTCAGCGCATCGGACACCAGCGCCTCGATCTCGTCAGGGCTCTGCGCACTGTTGATGACGAGCTCTCGCGGGCTATCCGAGATACCGATCTTGACCTCCACGGCCAACCTCCGAACGTAAGAGTCCTGTGTTGTCGGGTTCCAGGCTAATGCAGTCCGCCGACGCTTGTTCGGCCTGCCCGCGACTTCCGCCGACGGCTGAATTCGAACTCACGGCTCGATCAATTGGATCTCCAGTTCGATCTTCACGGTGTCCGACAGCATGCCCGGCATGGCGACGCCGACGCCGAAGTCGGTGCGCTTGATGGCGCCGGTGGCGGAGAAGCCCGCGTGCCGGGTGCCGTCGGGGAAGTCGGCGAGGCCGCCCCATTCGACGTCGAGGGTCAGCGGTTGGGTGATCGCGCCGAGGGTGGCCTCGCCGGTGACGGTGAAGGTCTCGGCGACCCGAACCGGCTGGGTGGAACGGAAACTCAGGGTCGGGCGGTTGGCGACATCGAGGAAGTCGGCCTGGCGGATATGGGCGTCGCGGTCGGCATTGCTGGTATCGAAGGAATCGAGTTCGATGGTGGCGCCGAGGGTGGCCGCGCCCGCTTCGTCGACGACGAACTCGGTCTCGAAGCGGGTGAAGCCACCGCGCACCTTGGCGATTCCGAGGTGGCGAATGGTGAACGCGACCGAGGAGTGGGCGGCGTCGAGGGCCCAGGATCCGGTCTTCAACTGCTGGGTCTGTGTCGGGGAAGTCATGCCTCCACCCTCACCGGACTGCGGTCCGTTAACCAGACCGCGGTTATCCTGGTCCCCGCAGGGCGTGGCTGAAATATCCACGACCAGGCAGGATCGAGACATGGTTGGCGCAGATAGCTCGGATCATCCCGGTGCCAGGTCGGCGTTCGCGCAGCTGCTCATCGCCCGTCGCGCCGAATTGCGCCCGGAAGACGTGGGCCTGCCCGGCGGCGGCAGGCGGCGCACCCCCGGCCTGCGCCGGGAGGAGGTCGCGGTGCTCGCGGGGGTGAGCGCGGACTATCTGGCGCGACTCGAACAGGGCCGCGATACCAACCCGTCGATGGCCGTCATCGACGCGCTCGGCACCGCGCTGCGGTTCAACGACACCGAGCGAGCCCATTTCGGTTGGCTCGCACTGACCACCGGCAGCGAATCACGGTGCCCCAGCACCGCCTTCGACCCCGAGCTCGATCAGGTGCCCGCCACGCTTCGCGGCGTGCTCGACGCGCTCTCCCCGACCCCGGCGTTCGCGCTCGGGCCCAGGGCCAACGTGCTGGCCTGGAACAGCGCGTGGGCAGACCTGGTCAGCCCGCTCGGCCTGCTCGACAACGCGGACACGGTCAACCTCGCCGTCTGGGCGTTCCGCCATCCCCTGGCACGCACCACGGTCACCGATTGGCCCCAGTTCGCCGACCACCTCGCCGACCAGCTCGTCAGAACACGCCTGCGCCGCCCCGACGACGAACGCATCGCGGGCGTCGTCACCACCCTGTGCGAGGAACCCGAATTCGCCCGCCGCTGGCAACCCCACCGCCTGACCGAGGACATCCCCACTCTCCTCGGCTTCGAACACCCCGCCCGAGGCACTCTCACCTACACGGTGCAGACACTGTCCGCCGACCGCGACCAGCAGGTCGTCGTCTGGCTGCCACGCGAAAGCGTCGCCCGCACACCGGAACTACGCCTGGTTCAGCAACGCGTGGTAGGCGGGTGACCTACAGGCCCAGTTCCGCCATGCGGGCCGCGTGCCGCTGCTGCATGCGGTCGAACAGGGTCGCGATGCCGTTGAGATCGCCGGTGGCCGCGAGGACCAGTTCGGCCAGTTCGTCGCGCTGGGCCATCACGAACTGCGCCTGCGTGATCGCCTCGCCGAGCAGCCTGCGTCCCCACAGTGTGAGGCGGTCGCGTTCGGAACGACTGGCCGCCACCGCGCTGCGGACCTCGTCGACCACGAACTGCGAGTGGCCGGTCTCGGCGAGGACATCGCGCACCACATCGGCGACCTCGGCGGGCAGCGCGCCCGCGATCTCGGTGTAGAAGTCGGCGGCCAGGCCGTCGGCGACGTAGAACTTCACCATCGACTCGAGCCAGGTCGACGGGTCGGTGGAGGAGTGGTAGGAGTCCAGCGCGCCCTGGTACTGCGCCATGGCGGCTTCGGCGTCGGCGCCGCGCTCGGTGAGCGCCGCTTCCAGGGTCTCGAAGTGCGCGAGCTCGGCGGCGGCCATCTTGGCGACGCCGATCCGGCCGCGCAGCGACGGCGCCTGCTTCGCCTCTTCGGCCAGCCGGTAGAACGCGGACAGCTCGCCGTAGGCGAGGACCGCGAACAGCTCCGTCACCCCCGCGTGGTCCGCGGCGAGCGGTTCGGTCGAGAAGAATTCCGGCGCGCTAGAGGTCTGGGCTCCCATGACCGTCAACAATAGTCGCGATCGGTGGTCAGTCGCGCTCGGCCAGGAATTTGTCGAGGTGTGCCCAGGTGGTTTCGCGGGCCTGCGGTCCGGTGAGAATGCCGAGGTGGCTGCCCGCGACAACCTCGTAGGTGACCGAGGGCGAGCCCGACAGCGTGCGCAAACCCGCCTCGACGGCGGCCTTGGGGGTGATCACGTCGGACTTGCCGCCGATCAGCAAGACGGGCACGCGCACGTCGGCGAGTCGGACGGTCCGGTCGCGCAGTTCGAGTTTGCCGTTGCCGATGTCGTTGGCCAGCATCATCCGGCCCCACAGCTGGTTGGAGAAGCGGCCGGGGTAGCCCGGCATAGCGGCCTGGAAACGGTCGATGGATTCCATCTTCGCCAGGTTCGCGGTGTTGGTGATATTGCCCGCGATGAACCTCGGACGCGCCAGCTCACGGTCGTAGGCGGCGAGCCGGTAGGCCAGTTTGGTCAGCGGCGCCGGGATACCGCCCGCGACCCGGACGAGCGTGCTTGCCCCCCAGCCGCCCGTGAGGTCGGCGACAGCGCGCACCTGCGGAACGCCGAGCATCTTGTCGTAGTCGAGCGGCGGGCCGACCCCGGTGACCGAGCGAATCGGCAACTCCTGGTTCGCCGCCGCGGTGAGCAGCGAGAGCATGCCGCCGAGCGACCAGCCGATCAGGTCCACCGGCGCACCGCCGCGGTCGGCGCTCACGCGCAGGATCGCCTCGGGCAGGATGTCGGTGACCCAGTCCTCGAAGCCCATCCGGCGATCGGCGAAGGAGATCTCGCCGTAGTCGACCAGGTAGGGCGCGCGGCCGGTCTCCACCAGATAGCGGGCCAGGCTCTGATCGCGGCGCAGGTCGAAGCAGGTGGCGGGCGCGGCCAGTGGCGGCACCAGCAACACCGCGGAATCGCTTGCGGCAGAGTGGAATTCGGTATCATATCGACGCAGCAGTCGGTGCGGCTCGTCCCACAGCACGGTCGAGGGCGTCGGGTCGACCGGCTCGATGCCCGCGCCGAAGCTCAACGCCCACGCGTTGCGCGCAGCAGTGGTGACGGTGTCGCTCATTCTCACGACTAGAAATGTCTCACACACGGTACCGCCGGTACCAGTGAGCTCGATTACACCCGCGGACACGCGCGAAATCCGGCGCCCCTGAATTGCGCTGCGGCACATCACTCATGCTGAGGTAATCCGATTACCCGCCTATATTCACGTGGCTTTCCACCACGTCGAAATTCGGATTCGGCAGATTATCACGCTACAATCGCCGTGGACAACGCTAGTTTCGACGCCCGGAGATACTCCGCGGCGTGGCAATCCACCGGCGCACAGCGCGGGCGGACAGCGGCGTTGTCCGGACAGCAATGTCGAAGAAAATGTGCGCGCAACGAATCCGCATCACCGCAGCGCCGCGCCGATGACACCGTCTCGACGACCACGCATTACGCCTGGTCGGCGATGGTTATCCGGCGCCGGCCCGGTGAATATCACAGGCGGGTATGTGGTCGTCGCGGGCCGACCGGCCCGCCCCACCTCGTGCGTGCGAGATGCAATGACGAGGAAGGCACGAACACTGAGCAAGATCACTGTCGAACAGGAACCCGGTGTGGCCGACACACTCCTGACGGCCGAGCTGGACAACACCCACATCCCACCGAGTTTCGCCGAATTGGGCGTGCGCGAGGAAATCGTGCGCGCACTCGGTGAGATCGGGATCGAACGCACCTTCGCGATTCAGGAACTGACCCTGCCGCTGGCTCTGGCCGGCGAGGATCTCATCGGCCAGGCCCGCACCGGCATGGGCAAGACCTTCGGTTTCGGAGTGCCGCTGCTGCACCGCGTGGCCACCGCCGACTCCGGCACCACCCCGCTCGACGGCACCCCGCGCGCACTGGTGATCGTGCCGACGCGAGAGCTGTGCATCCAGGTCACCAAGGACCTGGAGAACGCGAGCAAGTACCTGACCAACCACCAGGGTTCGCTGAAGGTCGCCGCCATCTACGGTGGCCGCCCCTACGACACCCAGATCGCCGCCCTGCGCGACGGTGTCGACGTGGTCGTCGGCACCCCCGGTCGCCTGCTCGACCTGGCGAACCAGAACCACCTGATCCTCGGCAAGATCGGCGTGCTCGTCCTCGACGAAGCCGACGAGATGCTCGACCTGGGCTTCCTGCCCGATATCGAGCGCATCCTGTCGATGGTGCCCGACAAGCGTCAGACGATGCTGTTCTCGGCCACCATGCCCGGCCCGATCATCACCCTCGCCCGCACCTTCCTGACCAGGCCGACGCACATCCGCGCCGAACTGGCCAACGACTCCGCGGTGCACGATCGCACCGCGCAGTTCGTCTACCGGGCGCACGCGATGGACAAGGCGGAGCTGGTCGCGCGCGTGCTGCAGGCCGAGTCCCGCGGCGCGACGATGATCTTCACCCGCACCAAACGCACCGCCCAGAAGGTGGCCGACGATCTCGCCGAGCGTGGTTTCAATGTCGGCGCCGTGCACGGCGACCTCGGTCAGATCGCCCGCGAGAAGGCGCTGACGAAGTTCCGCAAGGGCACCATCGACGTGCTCGTCGCCACCGATGTCGCCGCGCGCGGCATCGACATCGACGACGTCACCCACGTCATCAACTACCAGTGCCCCGAGGACGAGAAGACCTACGTGCACCGGATCGGCCGCACCGGCCGCGCGGGCCGCACCGGCGTCGCGATCACCCTGATCGACTGGGACGAGCTACACCGCTGGGAGTCGATCAACAAGGCACTCGGCCTGAACATGGCCGACCCCGCCGAAACCTACTCCCGCTCCCCCCACCTCTACAGCGACCTCGGCATCCCCGAGGGCATCACCGGCGTGATCCGCAAGCCCGCGGCCCCCACCCGTGACGATGACGCGGTGGTCGAGGAGCGCACCGAGCGTCCCAAGTCCTCGCGCAGCCGTCGCCGCACCCGCGGCGGCAGGACCGACGTCGAGGGCACCGGGTCGACCGCCACCACCGAGTCGAGCACCACCGAATCGGCGGGCACGATCGAGTCGACGGACAACGTCGACGAAACGGCCGACGCAGACAAGCCCGCCCGCCGTCGGCGCCGTCGCCGCAAGCCCGCCGAAGCAGGCGAAGCGAGCGCCGCCGAGTCGACCACGGCCGACGACGCCGATGCGCCTGAATCGGGCACTGCCGAGGGCGACGACGTAGCCAAGCCCGCCCGTCGACGACGCCGGCGCAAGCCCGCGGAAGCCGGCGCGCCTGAAGTAGCGACCACCGTAGACGCCTGACCCGACGGCAGCTCCACCCAGCAGAACCGATCGGCTAAGGTCGCCTTCGTGCTCGCACCCGAACGGCGGACGCGCGCCGACATCTTCGTAGCAATCGCGATCGCCGTCACTCTCGTAGTGGCGGCGTTCGTCGTCTGGGCGCGCGCCGATGCCACCGGAACCGATTCCGTCACCGCGACGTCCCCTGTTCCCACCGTCACCGCGGCCACCCAGCTGCCCACCACCCTGCGCGAGCAGTGGCATGCCGCCGACGAGTCGAGTCGGCGGGCGCTCACATCGGGCAATGTGGTGGTGACCGGCGACCACGGCACCGTGAGTGGGCGCGATCCGCTCACCGGTAATCAGCTGTGGTGGTATCGCCGGGACATGCCGCTGTGCGGGGTCGAGTCGCAGTTCGGGACCGTGATCGCCACCTACCGTGATCAGCGCGGGTGTAGCCAGTCGGTGATGCTGGAGGCCGATTCCGGTGAGCGCCGGGTCGCGCGCAGCAGCTACATGGACGATGAGATCCGGGTCAGCGGCGACGGCACCTACCTGCTGGCGCTCGGCGCGAACCGGTTGGAGATGTGGCGTTCGGATCTGGTGCGCACCCTCGAGTACGGCTACGTCGATGCCCCGGTGAACCCGAATACCCAGCCGCGCAGCGGATGTACGCTGCGCTCGGCCGCGTCGAGTTCCTCGCGGCTGGCGGTGCTCGAGCGCTGTCCGGGTGACGCGACCGCCCGGCTGACCGTGCTCAATCCGGCCCCGAAGGAATCGACCGACCCCGAGGAATACGGTTCACGGGCGCTCACCGCGCCGGGTGCCGACGCGCCGGAGTCGCGGGTGATCGCGGTGTCGGACAACAAGATCGCCGTCTACTATCCCCCGACCGAACCCACCGCCACCGGCCTCGGACTGCCCGCCCGGATCGCCGTGCACGACGGCACCGGCAACGAGATCGCGACCTACCCGCTCGCGGCCCCGTGGGAGGAACGCGCCACGGTGACCCGGCTCGGTTCGGCCATCTACGTCTTCACCGGCAACAGCCTGATCGCGTTGAGCTCGAGCACACTACAGCCGGTGTGGACGGTGCGCGACGCGCTCGGTACCCCCGCCCTGATGGCAGGCAGACTGCTGGTTCCGGTCGCCGACGGGCAGCTCGCGGTGGACAGCGGCAACGGCTCGACCGTCGCCCGGATCCCGATCGCGCGCACCGACTACGGCGGCGACACCATCTCCACCGCCGTCCTGGGCAACACGGTCTTCGAGCGACGTGGCGGACAGCTCTACGCGCTGGGCTGAGCCCGCACTGCCATGATGGACCCATGTCCACCCCCGATACCCGCCTGGTCCTGCTGCGCCACGGCGAAACCGAGTGGTCGAGTCAGCGCAGGCACACCAGCGTCACCGACTTGCCGCTGACCGAGCTGGGACAGGCTCAGGCCGTCGCGGCCGGGCTGGTGCTGAAATCCCTCGACCTGCGCGATCCGCTCTGTCTCACCAGTCCGCGGCTGCGGGCTCGGCACACCGCCGAGCTGGCCGGGCTGTCGCCGATCGAGGTCGACGACGACCTGGTCGAGTGGAACTACGGCGAGTACGAGGGCATCACGACCACGCAGATCCGCGAGACCGTCCCCGGCTGGACGGTGTGGACCGCGCCCGTCCCCGGCGGCGAGACGGCCGAGCAGGTGGGTGTGCGGGCCGATCGGGTGCTGGCCCGGGCCGAGTCGGCGTTGGCGCGACGGGACGTGGTCCTGGTCGGGCACGGGCACTTCTCGCGGGTGCTGATCGCGCGCTGGGCGGAGTTCGCGGTGCGCGAGGGCCGTCGGTTCGCGATGTCGACCGGTGCGGTGAGCGTGCTCGGCTTCGATCACGACGCCCGCTCCATCTGGGGCCACAACCTGACGACCCGCACCGAGCCGATCGTAGGAGTGCAACGATGAGCGACCTCGTTCGCCGCGCAACCCCCGCCGACGTCACCGCGATGGTCGGGCTCGTCCACGACCTGGCCGAGTACGAGAAGGCACCCGCCGAGTGCACGCTCACCTCGGAGCAGTTGCGGGCCGCGCTGTTCGGGCCCGCGCCCGCGCTGTTCGCCCATGTCGCCGAGCGCGATGGCGAGGTGGTCGGCTGCGCCATCTGGTTCCTGAACTACTCCACGTGGGACGGCGTGCACGGCATCTACCTCGAGGACCTGTACGTGCGACCCGAGACCCGAGGTACGGGGCTGGGGCGCGCTCTGATCGCGGCGCTGGCCGCCGAGGCGGTCGAACACGGCTACAGCCGGGTGTCGTGGTCGGTGCTCACCTGGAACACGCCGTCGATCGAGTTCTACCGATCGCTCGGTGCCGCACCGCAGGACGAGTGGATCGGCTATCGACTCGCCGGCGCCGAACTGGCGGCCCTGGCCGCCACCGTGAGCTGAACCGTGCGCATCGCGCTGCCCCACGATTGGCCACGGACCCCCGAGGAGGCGATCGCCCTCCAGAACGCCCTGCGCCCTTCGGTCTCCGCCGAGAATCCCGCGCCGCCGCGATTTTCGACAGCGGCCGGAATTGATTCGGCGTATGCCGAAGACGGCACTGTCGCGACGGCCGCCGTGATTATCGACATCGCCACCATGGAAACAGTCGAATCGTCCGTCGCACACGGAGTTTCGGAATTCCCTTATGTTCCGGGACTACTCGCGTTCCGGGAACTGCCCGCGACCGTCGCCGCATTGGAAAAGCTCACCACCACACCGGATCTACTCGTGTGCGATGCGCAGGGTTCCGCGCATCCGCGGCGCTTCGGATTAGCGTGTCACGTCGGACTGCTCACCGGAATTCCGACTATCGGGGTGGCCAAATCGGTGTGGGGCGAATACCGCGAGCCCGGGCCGCGCCGCGGTGACACCGCCGACGTGACGATCGACGGCGAGATCGTCGGGCGGGCACTGCGCACTCGCGACGAGGTGAAGCCACTGTTCGTCTCGGTCGGTCACCGGATCGACCTCGACACCGCCTGCGACCGGGTACTGGCCCTCACGCGGGGTTTCCGGCAACCCGAGACCACCCGCAGGGCCGACCACCTGTGCCGCGAAGCGCTGCGCGCGGCACAGGCCTGAGCTACGGACGCTCGTCGTCGGCGGGGATCTCGCCGTAGTCCTGAGCCATGAAGCGACTGGTGGCCGGCGCGAACAGCGCGGCCAATCCGGCGACCGCGACCACCCCGAGCAAACTCCCCCACAGCGGCTGATGCGAGTCGGTCAGCAACGACCAGGCCACCGGCAGCAGCAGGACGTTCGCGATGACCGCGATCGCCCGTCCCCAGCGTTTGCCACGCAGCAGCCCGATCCCCGCGGCGAGCACGCCACCGAACAGCACCCCGAACCAGATCGCGGTGCCGACCCCGCTGGCCGCCGACTGGTCGTGTCCGGTGAGCGCCCGCACGATCAGCACGATCGCGGTCACCAACCCGGCCAGTCCCTCCAGCGAGACCAGCCCACCGGCCACCCGCACCGTCATCGGGATACCGGTGGACACCTGGTCGCCGCTCTCGCGCTGGTCACCGTCTGTCACGTCCTGCTCTGCCACGCGCCCCAGCCTACGACGAAGCGTCGTGGCGCCCCGGCGCGCGCCGGGTGTTCGCTCGCGCGCACTACCCTCGGCACTGTGCGGACGCTGCTCATTGTCAATCCCAATGCCACCTCGACGACCCCGGCCACCCGGGATCTGCTCGCGCACGCCTTGGAGAGCCGCACACAGCTGACCGTTGCGCACACCCAGCATCGCGGCCACGCGGCCGAACTGGCCCAGTGGGCATCGACCCAGGAAATGGACCTGATCGTCGTGCACGGTGGCGATGGGACGGTCAACGAGACCATCAACGGATTCCTGCCGGTGCCCCAGGTCGACGACGATCAGGTGTGGCGCCCACGTCTCGGGATCATCCCCGGCGGCTCGGCGAACGTCTTCGCCCGCGCGCTCGGCATCCGCGCCGATCCGGTGACGGCGACCAACCAGCTCATCGATCTGCTGGCGCGCGACGCCGACCGCCGGATCGGGCTCGGCCTGGCCGACGACCGCTGGTTCACCTTCAGCGCCGGCGTCGGTCTCGACGCCGATGTGTGCGAGTCGATCGACACCGCGCGCGCCAAGGGCCGCAAGGCGACGCCCACCCGCTACCTCGCCACCACGGTGCGGCAGTTCTTCCGGGCTCGGGGTCAGGATCCGAGCGTCACCGTCGAGGTCACGGGACGGGATCCGGTCGAGGAGGTCTATTACGCCTTCGTCACGAATTCGAGTCCGTGGACCTATCTCGAGGAGCGTCCGATTCGCACGAATCCCACCACGACCTTCGAATCGGGCCTCGGCGTGTTCGCGGTGAAGTCGATGAGTGTGGCCCGCACTCTGCTGCTTGCCCGGCAGTTGCTGGCCGAGAACGGAAACCCCAAGTCGCCCATGCTTTTCCGGGCCGATGACGTACCGTCGGTGCGCATCGAGACGGGCCGCGAGATCGGCCTGCAAATCGATGGCGACTTCATCGGAAAACGCAAGATGGTGCATTTCACATCTGTCCCCGGCGTGCTGGACGTGGTGGCGCCCAAGCCGTCCTGATCTTCGGGCGGCGAGAAAAATCTCCTGGTTGCGCTGCGAAAACCCGCGGACGCGAGTACAAAGGACCGGGCAGGTTCCCCTAGCGGGTACCTAGAGCGTGATCTCCCCCACGGTGCGCCGGAGACCTATTGACATCTACGGTGATCGTGAAAGCATTCACAAGCAACTGTGCGGAAACATTCGAGTCGCACAAGTGAACGATCCACTAACTACAGGCGCCCTTTGTGGCGCCCTCGCAAAGGAGCAGAGGAATGGACTGGCGCCACAAGGCCATCTGTCGCGATGAGGACCCCGAACTGTTCTTCCCGGTGGGTAACAGTGGTCCTGCGCTCGCGCAGATTGCCGATGCCAAGCTGGTCTGCGCCCGCTGCCCCGTCACGGCCGATTGCCTGTCATGGGCCCTCAAGTCCGGACAGGATGCCGGCGTGTGGGGTGGAATGAGCGAAGACGAGCGTCGCGCGCTCAAGCGGCGCAACGCGCGCACCCGTACGCGTACCTCCGTCTGACATCGACGGACCTGGCGTTGCCGGGCCACCAGCCCCGGTCCGGTAACGCATGTGTGAGAACCCGGCACCTTCACGGTGCCGGGTTTATTGTTGCCCACCTGAGCTTTTCGTGAGGTTCAGGCTTTTCGTGAGGTTCAGCGCCCGGAACGACGTCCGAGCGGAACCCGCAACACCGCGTCGGTGCCCACATCGGCACCCGGATGCAAACCGATCGAGCCGCCCAGTTCCGAGGTCACCAGGGTGCGCACGATCTGCAAACCCAACCGGTCGGAACCTTCCAGGCTGAACCCCGAGGGCAGGCCGCGGCCGTCGTCGGAGATGATCACATCGAGCCAGCGCGCCGAACGTTCCGAGCGAATCGTCACGGTACCGTTCTCGCCCGCGTCGAAGGCGTGCTCGATCGCGTTCTGCACCAGTTCGGTCAGCACCATCACCAGCGGCGTCGCCCGTTCGGCGGAGAACACCCCGAGTGAACCCGCGCGGCGCACCTTGATCCGCGCGGTGTGCACCGTGGCCACATCCGCCATGATCGGCAGCAACCGGTCGATGACCTCGTCGAGGTCGACTTCCTCGTCCACCGACATCGACAGCATCTCGTGCACCGAGGCGATAGAGGTGACCCGGCGCACCGATTCCGTCAGCGCCACTTGTGCTTCCGGGTTCTCGGTGCGGCGGGCCTGCAACCGCAACAGCGCCGCCACGGTCTGCAGATTGTTCTTCACCCGGTGGTGGATCTCACGGATCGTGGCGTCCTTGCTCAGCAGCGCGCGATCGCGCCGCTTCACCTCGGTGACATCGCGCACCAGCACCGCCGGGCCTGCCAGTCGCCCGCCCGGACGCAGCACCAATGTGCGCAACAACACCGTCGCCCCGCGTGCCTCGACCTCCATCCGACGGCCGGTTCGACCGGCCAGCGCGGCCTGGATATCGGCCACCACCTCCTGGGCGTCGAAGGGGTCGGTGATCAGGGAACGGGTGGTCACCGCGAGATCCTGGCCGACGAGGTCGGCCTGCATCCCCATCCGGTGGTAGGCCGAGAGCGCGTTCGGACTCGCGTAGACGACGATGCCCTCGGTATCGAGGCGAATGAAACCGTCGCCCGCGCGCGGGCTGGAGTGCGTCGCCGCGCGATCCTCGGGTGTCGGGAAGCTGCCGTCGGCGATCATCTGGCACAGATCGTCGGCGCACGAGACGTAGGCCGTCTCGAGGAAACTGCGGACCCGCGAGCGCGCCAGGTCGGAATCGCGGCTGAGCACGGCGATCACATCGTCGCCGCAGCGCACCGGAATGGCTTCGCGCACCGCGTGCGCCGGGCTCGGGTGATAGACCCCGCTCACCTCGACCTCGGTGTCGGTGCGCACGGTGTTCCCGCTGAGCAGGGCATCGAAGACCTGGGGGAAGTCGGCGCGCGAGGCGGTGGTGTCGACCTTGTCGTCCAGATGCACGGTCGGCGCGGTCGTCGGCCGGATCTGGGCCACGCACACCACATCGGCACCGTCGGTGACCGGGCCCGCGCCCACCCACAGCAGCAGATCGGAGAACGAGAGGTCGGCGAGCAACTGCCAATCGCCCACCACCCGTTGCAGATGGTCCACGGCGATGCCGGGAAGGTCGGTGTGTTCGGCCAGGAGCTCGCTCAGTGTTGCCACGCTGGATCTACCGCTTCGTCGCTCGGGTGAGTTACGCGATGGTGGCGATGAGGTCGCCCGCCTGCAGGACCTGACCCGGGCTGACATCGACCGAGGTGATGTCGCCCTCGACCTCGGTGAGCACCGGGATCTCCATCTTCATCGATTCGAGCAGCACCAGCGTCTGGTCGACCCTGACGTGTTCACCCACAGCGACCTCGACGGCGAGCACGGTCGAGACCATCTCCGCGCGCACTTCTTCAGGCATGGCACCCCTTCGTTCGTATCCGCCGAAGCTACAGCCAACCACACATGAAACAATGGCTTTCGACCAGACATAGAAGGGAGCTCCCATGGGTAAGCGTGGACGTAAGAAGCGCAGCCGCAAGGGCAACGCCGCGAACCACGGCAAGCGTCCTAACGCTTGAGTCGTGCCGCTGCGCACAGACGACAACAGCACGCTCTCAGAAGCTTCTGAGAGCGTGCTGTTTCCGTATGCGGGGTGGGATCAGCCTTCGGTGGTCTCGATCCTGGTCACCGTGATGCTCCGGTGGATCTCGAACTTCAGCCGGTCGCGCAGACCTTCGGGAGCGTGCTCGCCACCGCATTTGCGGCTGAGCAGACCCTTGATCTTCTCCTCGATGCCGTAGGCCTCGATGCACGGGCTGCAGTGGTCCATGTGCTCCTGCAGGCGCTGGCGGGTGGCCTGATCGCACTCGTTGTCGAGCATGAGCCACACATCCGCGAGGACCGCGGTGCAGTCCATGTCGAGATCGGGATCGTCACTCACTTGACTACCTCCTGGCGTTCCCCACGGTCGAATCCACGTTCGCGCGCCACATCGGCGAGCAGGCCCTTGAGCTGCTTGCGTCCGCGGTGCAGCCGAGACATCACCGTACCGATGGGGGTGCCCATGATGTCGGCGATTTCCTTGTACGGGAACCCTTCGACATCGGCGTAGTACACCGCCATCCGGAATTCCTCCGGCAACTGCTGGAGCGCGGACTTGATCTCGTCGTCGGGCAGCGCGTCCAACGCCTCCACCTCGGCCGAGCGCAGGCCCACCGAGGAGTGCTCGGCGGTGGCCGCCAGCTGCCAGTCGGTGATCTCGTCGGTCGGGTACTGCGCGGGCTGACGCTGTTTCTTGCGGTAGGAGTTGATGTAGGTGTTGGTCAGGATCCGGTACAGCCAGGCACGCAGATTGGTGCCCTCCCGGAAGGACTTGAACCCCTGGAACGCCTTCACGAACGTCTCCTGCACCAGGTCCTCGGCATCGGCCGGGTTCCTGGTCATGCGCAGGGCGGCGCCGTAGAGCTGGTCGATCATCGGCAGCGCGTCGCGCTCGAACCGGGCCGCCAGCTCGGCTTCGTCGACTTCCGTGCCGGACGCACCGTCGGACACCACGTCGTCGTCGCTCGTCACACCAATCCCTTCGATCGCCGTAGTAGCCGAATCTACCGGCACGACGGAATCGAGAGGCAATCGCGCACCCCGTGACAGGACAGGACGCTCCTCCAGCAGCAGTGTCACTATCTCTCCTTCACGTCGTCGGCGGGCCGCGTTGGCTTGTCACCTGTGTGCAACATGCACCCCCGCATTCGTGTTCCCGCACCGGCGCAAATGTGGTTGCCGGACCGGGCGTGGTCGCGATTAGGGTGACCGCTTATGTCGACTCCCGCGATCAAAGCCCTCAGCGGTATCGCGCACCGTGTGCATTCCTATTCCCACGATCCGCGGGCGGAGTCCTATGGCGACGAGGCCGTCGACGCGCTCGGCGACGCACTGGGAGTGCGGGCCGCGCAGATCTTCAAGACACTGGTGATCGAACTCTCATCCGGTGCGCTCGCGGTGGCCGTGCTGCCGGTGCCGGCGCGGCTGTCGTTGAAGGCGGCGGCCGCCGCGCTCGGCGCGTCGAAGGCGAACATGGCCGACAAGACCAAGGCCGAGCGCACCACCGGCTATGTGCTGGGCGGGGTTTCGCCGCTGGGTCAGCGCAAGAGGTTGCCCACTGTTGTCGACGCGTCCGCGCTCGACTGGGATCGGGTGCTGTGCAGCGCGGGCAAGCGCGGGCTCGAAATCGAGTTGGCGCCCGCGGATCTGGTGCGCGCCTGCGCGGCCGTCACCGCCCCGATCACCAGCTGAGGCAATCCGATCGGCGCTTCGCTCCGAATAAACTCGACGCATTCTGCGCCCGGTACGACTGATTCGACCCGAGGATGTGATGCGAAAATGTCCGCTCGTTCGACGATCGCCGCTCTGATGATCACCGTCGGAGCCCTCGCCTTCGCCCCGACCGCCGCCGCCGTCCCGCAGGTGGTTCCGCCGTCCCACGCCGAACCGGGTGACTACCCGCTCAACGGTCAGGGCACCACCCCCAAGAATTCGCCGAAGACCGCACCCGAAACCGACGAGCGGGCCGAGAAGGCCGAGAAGCTCGGCGGTGGGGTCGCCACCGAGGTGATCGATCTGATCACCGGAATCATCAAGTGCGGGTTGAACATCGCCACCGATTCGGTGCCCTGCAAGCTCTGACGACTCGTACGCGGCCGGGCGGGGGCGCCCACACGACGTCCACGCCCGGCCGCGTCGCGCTCGGAGTTCCTCGCCCACAGCGTGGCTCCACCACCGTAGCTAATCTGAGGCTAAACTAACTTCGAGCGGTGGCAGCAACGTTCCCGGCCACCGCGCCAGTGCCGCGAAGCGAGGAATAGCCGCTGTGTCCCGAGCCACCGTGACCGCACAGCGGACACCACTGTCGCGCACCGCCGTGCTGTTGACGCTGGTCGCGGCGCTGATCATCCTGCTGGCCGGTGGACTGTTCGTCGGCAGCGGCGACTTCACGGTCGACGACGCCTGGCGCGCCCTGTTCAACGAGGGCGGGCCGACCACGCTCGGCGTGATCCGAGAACAGCGTATCCCCCGCACCCTGCTGGCGGCCCTGGTCGGCGCCGCCCTCGGTGTCGCGGGCGCGGTGATGCAGGGACTCACCCGTAACCCGTTGGCCGACCCCGGCATCCTCGGCGTGAACGCCGGTGCGTACTTCGCGATGGTGCTCGGTTCGGTCCTGGTCGGCGCCGCGGGCACCGACTACCTCTGGTGGTCGCTCGGCGGCGCGTTCGTCGCGTCGGTGCTGGTGTATTTCGTCGGCTCGCGGGGCATCGGCGGGGCGAGCCCGGCCAAACTCGTCCTCACCGGCGTCGCGATCGCGTCGATGCTCAGCGGACTCGCGTTCGGGCTCACCATGATTCATCCCCGCACTTTCGACGCGATCCGTGGACTGCTGATCGGCACGCTCGACGGGCGCGGGTGGCCGCAGCTGTCGGCCACGTGGTTACTGGTGCTGATCGGGTCGGTCGGCGCGCTCGCGCTGTCGGGCTATCTGAACGCGCTCGCCCTCGGTGACGACCGGGCCAACGCGCTCGGTGTGCCGGTCACCGCGGTGCGCGCGGTCGGCTTCGTGGTGGTGACGATGCTCTGCGGCGCGGCCACCGCGGCGGTGGGGCCGATCACGTTCGTCGGTCTGATGGTGCCGCACGCGGTCCGGATGGTCGTCGGGCCCGACCATCGCTGGATGATTCCGCTGTGTCTGGTGGTCGGGCCGATCGTGCTGGTCGGCTCCGATCTCATCGCCCGGGTCGCCACCTCCAGCGAACTGCCGGTCGGGATGGTGACCGCGTTCCTCGGCGCGCCGGTACTGATCTGGCTGGCGAGCCGGGCGAAAGGAGCGCAATGGTGACCACCACCGATGCCCCGGCGGCCGCCCGCTGGCCCCGCCGGGTGCGGTTTCTGCGGGTGCCCGCGATCGGGCTGAGTCTGCGCGTCGACATCGTCTCGGTGGCGATCACCGGCGCGCTGCTGGTGGTGACCGCGGTGGTCGGGGTGTGGTCGCTCGGCGCGAGCACCACCCGCGCACCGGGCCTCGGGTTCATGCAGGTCATCGAGGTATTGGCCGGTCGTGTCAGCGGTGCGCCCGCCAATCACGTCGCGACCTGGCTGCCGGTCGTCGTCACCGCGATTCTCGGCGGGGCCTCACTGGCGCTGTCCGGCGCGATCTTTCAGACCATCACCCGCAATCCGCTGGGCAGCCCGGACATCATCGGGTTCACCACCGGCGCCAACACCGGCGCGCTGGTGGCGATGCTGGTGCTCGGACTCGGCTCGGGCGGCGCCACGATCGGTGCGCTGCTGGGGTGTCTACTCACCGCGCTCGTCGTGTATTTCCTCGGGATGCGCGGCGGAACCGCCGATTTCCGGTTCATCATCGTCGGGATCGGCGTCTCGGCGATGCTGTTGTCGTTCAACGGCTATCTCATCGCCACCTCCGATGTACAGAACGCCGGGGTGGCGGCCGCGTGGGGCATGGGCAATCTGCGCGATCTCACGATGGCCGACACCGTTCCGGTGTTCGTGACACTGGCCGTGCTCGTGCCCGCGCTGATCGTGGTGGCGCCACGGATGCGGATGTTCGAGCTCGGTACCGACTCGGCCGCGAGCAAGGGCGTCGACACCGCGCGCACCCAGGTGATCCTGCTGGTGGTCGGCGTCGGTTTCGCGGCCGCGACCACCGCGGTCGTCGGGCCGATCGCCTTCGTCGCGCTGGTCGCGCCGCAGGTCGCGGCACGGATCACCCCGAGCGCCGGCATTCCGCTGGTCACCTCGGCGGCGGTCGGCGCCACCCTGTTGGTCTCCAGCGAGGCGGTGGCGCGCACGATCCTCGCGCCGCAGACCATGCTCCCGGTCGGGGTGGTCACCACCTCGCTCGGCGGTGTGTATCTGCTGTTCCTGTTGCTCGCCCAGTCCCGAAAGGCACGGCCGTGACAAGCAATTTCGAGGCCCGGCTCACCGGCGCCGGTCTGCGGGTCGGGTACGGCGAGCGCACCGTCATCGCCGACCTCGACGTCGTGGTGCCGGACGGGTCGTTCACCGTCATCGTCGGACCCAACGCGTGCGGGAAGTCGACGCTGCTGCGGGCGCTGTCGCGGCTGCTGCGACCGCAGCACGGCGCGGTGCTGCTCGACGGCAAGGAGGTGGCCGGGTACGGCGGCAAGGAATTCGCCCGCGAGGTGGGGCTGCTACCGCAGCAGTCGATCGCCCCGGAGGGGATCACCATCATCGATCTGGTCTCGCGTGGCCGCTTTCCCTATCAGAAGATGTTTCGGCAGTGGACCGACGAGGACCAGCGCGCGGTCGATGTGGCGCTGGAAGTCACCCGGCTCACCGAGTTGTCGACCCGGCCGGTGGAGGCGCTGTCGGGCGGGCAGCGCCAGCGGGTGTGGATCGCGATGGCACTGGCCCAGCAGACGCCGATCCTGCTGCTCGACGAACCGACCACCTATCTCGACCTCGGGCATCAGATCGAAGTGCTCGAGCTGTGCGTCGGCCTCAATCGGCGGGGCACCACCCTCGTCGCGGTGCTGCACGATCTCAATCAGGCGGCTCGCTACGCGTCCCACATCATCGCCATGCGCGGCGGCGAGATCGTGGCTGTCGGTCCGCCCGCCGAGATCATCACCGCCGAGCTGGTCGAACAGGTCTTCGGCGTGTACGCGCAGGTGATCGATGATCCACAGACCGGAACACCACTGGTGGTTCCGCTGGCAGCGGATGCTGTCCGCATCGACAGCGTGTGACCATCCGGACTCGACCGAGAAGGAGAACCATGTCGACACGACGTCTCAGCGTGGCCGTCGCGGTGCTGGCGAGCATGATCCTGGCCTCGACCGCCTGCGTGAAATCCGACAACGACACCCACGAGGTGTTCAACGACCCCGACGGCTCGCCCGGTTACTCGCTGCCCGATCAGCCGCGAGTGGTGGCGCTGGGCTGGTCCGACGGCGCGGTCGCGGCGGAGCTGGGCGTGGCGCCGGTGGCCATCTACGACTGGATGGGTTTCGGCGCGGCCACCAAGGGCGTCGGCGAGTGGGATGCGGCGGCATTCGGGGGCGCTACGCCCGAGCTGATCTCCGCGCAGAGCGCCGGTGAGTTCAATATGCAGCAGATCGAGGAACTCGATCCCGACCTGATCCTCGACGTGCGCGCCGAGGCCGACAGCGCGGTCATCGACAATCTGCGCAAGATCGCGCCGGTCGTCACCGCGCCCGACGGCACCGCCGACTACGCGGTGAACTGGCGGACACAGGCCGAGATCATCGGCGCGGCCCTCGGCAAACGCGCCGAGGCGGACAAGATCATCGCCGAGACCACGACCGCGCAGGAGACCGTCGAGCGCGAGCACCCGGAATTCGCGAACAAGACCTTCGTCTACAGCGCCAAGTTCGGCACCGCGTACGGCGCCTACCTGCCGGGCGACGCGCGCTTCGACTTCTTCGCCGAACTCGGGTTCGTGCCCAATCCCCCCGTCACCCGGTTGCAGAGTTCCGGGTTCTTCGCGCAGGTCCCGGTGGAACGGGTGGGCGATCTCGACGCGCAGACCGCGCTCTTCACGACCATCGGGTTGCCGTTCGCCGACCTGGAGAACGACACCCTGATCAATTCGCTGGCCGTGGTTCGAGACGGTCGGGCCGTGAAACTGCCGGAGAACGATCCGACCGTGCAGGCGCTGTCGGCGGGTACCCCGACATCGCTGCGCTTCGCGCTGGAGCGGATCACCCCGCAGCTGGCCAGGATCGCCGCGACGGGTTAGTCGGTGCTGCCCACCCTTCGCAGTGTGGCGAGCCCACACCAGCCGAGGACGGTCAGCGCGCAGCCGCCCGCGCCGTAGACCAGGAAGACCTCGCGGGTGGGCACGGCGCTCGACACCAGACCGGCCACCACCGCGCCCGCCGACAGGGCGATGGTGAGCTGCGCGGTCCACAGGCCCGACACCCGACCACGGAACTCGTCGGGTGTCCGGGCCTGCACCACCGCGAATCGCGCGATATCGCTGACCACCCGGCCCGCACCGTGCGCGGCCAGACCCGCGAAGACCACCACGGTGACGCCGACCAGGCCTGCCCCGAGAATCCCGGCCGCGCAGACCAGGGTGGACACGAAGATCACCTGTCCGCCCCGACGGATCGACCCGGTCCAGCCCGAGGTGAGCGATCCGAGCACCGCGCCGACCGCGGGCGCGGCGAACAACAGGCCCGCGGTCGCCTCGCCGCCGTGCAGTACCTCGCTCACATATTCCGGGACGAGCACCGTCCACCCCGACATCAACATGGTCACGCAGCCGATCAGCAGCGTCGCGCCGACGATCCGGTGCCCGGCCACGAAGCGCAATCCCGACAGCACGGCCCGCAGCGGTGATTCGGTGTGCCCACGCTCGACGATCATCGGGCCGAGCCGGGCGATGAGCACGGTCGTCACCAGGCTCGCACCGGCGGCCAGCCAGAAGTTGGCGGCGACCCCGAGCCAGGCGATGAGCAGCCCGGCCAGCGCGGGTGCGGCCATCGAGCCGAGATCGGCCGTCAGCGCCATCAGCGCCGCGCCCGCGGCCAGTTTGTCGGACGGGATCAGATTGGGCATGGCGGCGACCAGCGCGGTCTCGGAGATGCCGCCGGTCAGTCCGTCGATCACGGCGCAGACGAGAATCAGCCACAGGCGCGGCTCGGGCAGCATGGCGTTCACCGCGAGCAACGCGAACCCGAGGGTCGCGGCCGCGCGCGAGGCGACGATGACCGTCCGCCGGTCGTAGTGGTCGGCCGCGGTCCCGCCGGCCAGCGTGCCGAGGAAAGCGGAGATCCCGATGACGGTCGCGACCGCGGCGACCTGCGCGGTCGACCCGGTGAGTCGATAGACCTGGATCGGCAGGGCCACCACCAGGAATCCGATGCCGAACACCGAGATCGTGCGAGCGAGGAACAGCGTGCCGAACGCGGGACTGGTTCGTAGCGGCGTCAGATCGATCGCGAACCTGCGCGCGCTCACCGCGCGATGTCGCTGGTCCCGTCGGACACGAGGAGTTCGGGCCCGTTGTTGCGCACGTTGTTGACCAGTGTGGAAACCGGGCGCGCCACGATCGTCGCCACCTCCGCCGGCGAGGGCGGCTGGAGCAGCTCGCCGGGCGCCGGGTGATCCGGGTCCAGCCAGGCGTCCCAGTGCTCGCGCGGCATCGGCAACGGCATCCGGTCGTGGATGTCGGCCAGTTCGCCGCTCGCGTCGGTGGTCAGGATCGTGCACGACATGAGCGGCTCGGCATCGGGCAGGCCGCGATCGCGCCAGACCGACCACAGTCCGGCCATATAGAGCAGCGAGCCGTCGCTGTGCGACATGTAGAACGGCCGCTTCACTGCCTTGCCCTTGCCGGTCGGTGACGGCTCGACCAGCCACTCGTACCAGCCGTCCATCGGCACCAGACAACGCTTGTGCTTCGCTGAATCACGGAACGAGGGCGCGGTGGTGGCCTTGTCGGCGCGCGCGTTGAACAGTGGCTTGCCCTTGGCGGGTACGCCGGGTTCGGCCGCCTTGGTCCAGTGCGGGATCAGGCCCCAGCGCATCCGCCGGATCCGCAGACGCGGGTCGTCGTCGGGTTCGCCGTGCGCGTGGCGCTCCACGACGGTGAGCACCTGGGTGGTCGGCGCGACGTTGTAGCTGACGGCGGCGTCCGGCTCGTCGAGCCCCGTCTCGTCGACGGCGTCCAACTCGGCCGCCAGTCGGCCCGGATTCGTGGTCGTCGCATATCGTCCACACATAGTGGTCAACATACGCGCGGGGACCGACAGCACGCCTCGCCCACGACGCCACCCCACGCCGAAAAGCGCACCACCGGTGCGTCCGAACCGCACATAAGCGAAGATGGGGACGTGAGTTTCTGGCCTGCGCCCCATATCGAGGTCCCCGTCCACGCGACCGTGACCCTGCCCGGATCGAAGTCCATCACCAACCGTGCGCTCATCCTGGCCGCACTGGCCGATGGGCCCTCGACGCTCACCGGTGCGCTGCGCAGCCGCGACACCGATCTGATGATCGGAGCCCTGCGCGCCCTCGGCACCGAGATCACCGGCGACGCCGAAATCCTGGAGGTCACCCCCGCGCCCCTGCGCAGCGCCGCTGTCGACTGCGGTCTCGCGGGCACCATCATGCGATTCCTGCCGCCCGCCGCCGCCCTCGCCACCGGCGATGTCGCGTTCTTCGGCGACGAGCAGGCGAAGTTGCGCCCGCTGACCACCATCCTCGACGCCCTGCGCAAGCTCGGCCTCGATGTCGACGGTGACGCGCTGCCGTTCGTCGTGCACGGCACCGGCGCGCTGCGCGGTGGCACCGTCACCATCGACGCGTCGGGTTCCTCGCAGTTCGTGTCCGGACTGCTGCTCTCGGCCGCCCGCTTCGACGAGGGCATCACCGTCCACCACGACGGCAAGCCCCTGCCGTCGATGCCGCACATCGAGATGACCGTCGAGATGCTGCGCCGCGCCGATGTGGCCGTGCAGACCCCCGCCGATTCCGGCAATGCGCAGACCTGGACCGTGGCGCCGGGCCCGATCCGCGCGGTCGACTGGGATATCGAACCCGACCTGTCCAACGCCACCTCGTTCCTGGCGGCGGCCGCGGTGACCGGCGGCGAGGTGAGCATCCCGATGTGGCCGCGCGGCACCACCCAGCCCGGTGACGTGATCCGCGAGATCCTCGTCCGGATGGGCGCCGAGGCCCGCATCTTCGACGGCGTCCTCACCGTGCACGGCCCGCAACGCCTGGCGGGCATCGACATCGATTTGCACGACGTCGGCGAACTCACCCCCACCGTCGCCGCGCTGGCCGCACTGGCCGATTCCCCGTCGCGACTGCGTGGCATCGCCCATCTGCGCGGCCACGAAACAGACCGTCTGGCGGCACTTTCCGCCGAGATCAATCGCCTCGGCGGCGATGTCACCGAGACCGAGGACGGCCTCGAGATCGTGCCGACCCCGCTGCACGGCGGTCGGTGGCACTCCTACGCCGATCACCGCATGGCCACCGCCGGTGCGATTCTCGGCCTGCGCGTGCCCGGCGTGGAGATCGAGGACATCGGCACCACCGCCAAAACCCTGCCGACCTTCGTCGCGCTGTGGGAGCAGATGTTGGCTCCCGCGTTATCCGGCGAGGGAGTGGCGCGCTGAGCCGCCAGGGTCGATCCTCAGCCAGCTACGACGAATCCGACGTCCGGGTGCGCCCGGGTAAGGCGTCGTCGCGTCCCCGCACCAAGACCCGTCCACAGCACGCCGACGCCGCGGCCGCCATGGTGGTGGCCGTCGATCGCGGCCGCTGGGGATGCGTGCTCGACGGGGACGCCGACCGGCGCATCGTCGCTATGCGCGCCCGCGAGCTCGGCCGCACCCCGATCGTCGTCGGCGATCAGGTGGACGTGGTCGGCGACCTGACCGGCAAGCCCGACAGCCTGGCCAGGATCGTGCGGGTGAGCGAGCGCGGCACGGTGCTGCGCCGCACCGCCGACGACACCGATCCGTTCGAACGCATCGTCGTCGCCAACGCACAGCAGTTGTTCATCGTGGTCGCGCTGGCCGATCCGCCGCCGCGCACCGGTTTCGTCGAGCGGGCGATGGTGGCCGCGTATGCCGGTGGGCTGGAACCGATTCTGGTGCTCACCAAGCGCGACCTCGTCGCGGAGTCCGAATTCGCTTCCGCCTTCGAGGGTCTCGATCTCACGATCCTCTACGCGGGCATCGACGATCCGATGGAGCCGGTGCTCGAGATCTTGCACGACCGGCTCACCGCACTGATCGGACATTCCGGCGTCGGCAAGTCGACGATGGTGAATCGTCTTGTGCCCGATGCCTATCGGGCGGTGGGCGAGGTGTCCGGCGTCGGCAAGGGCAAGCACACCTCCACCCAGTCGGTGGCGCTACCGCTGCCGGAGGGCGGGTGGGTGATCGACACCCCCGGCGTGCGTTCGTTCGGTCTGGCCCACATCACCCCCGATGATGTGATCGCCTCGTTCGCCGACCTGGCCGGCGCCATCGAGGACTGCCCGCGCGGCTGTACCCATCTCGGCCCGCCGGCCGATCCGGAATGCGCGCTCGATCAACTGCCCGGCACGGAACGGCGGGTGGCCGCGATTCGCACGCTGCTGACCGCCCTGATCGCCAATGAGGCGTGGTAGCGACCGTTCCGCGCCGGAGCTGACTCAGAAGCTGAACGATCCCGTGTTGAGCCCGCCGCCACCGCCACCGTCGCCACCACCGTCGGTCGGCACCTCGGCCACGGTCACCGTCGCGGTGCTCGACGAACTCGCCACTCCGCTACGCCCGGAGAAGGCCGCGCCGATGCTGTACGAACCGGGGGCGCCCGGCGTCCAGACGATGCTCGCCTTGCCGTTCGCGCCGACCGGGATGTCGCCGAGCACGTTGTCGCCCGCCTTGAACTGGACCGTGCCGCCCGCCGCGGCCGGGGTCACACTCGCCTCCAACGTGACGGCCTTGCCGACCTGCGCTCCCGACACCGCGGTGATGGTGGTGCTGGACACGGCGTCGGCCGACACCGTGACCGCAGGCCCCTTGGCCTGGTAGGTGCCGTCGCCGAGCGAGCCGCCGTAGTGCATCGAGGTGGGCAGCGGGGTGTCGCGGGCGCAGTTCACGCCGACCGTGTACTGGATCTCGAAGGTCTGCGATTTCGGCGAGATGTTCGGGTACACCGGGTATTTGGTGATCCCGAACTCGGCCCGGATCCAGTCCGAGGACGACGTGTCGATCGAGACGGCGTTACCCGACATCTTCGCCGAGCCCGCCACGGGCGTCAGACACGCCGGGTGCAGGTCCTTGATCGAGTAGATGTACTCCACCGGGATGCCGGTGCGCTCGAACTTCGTGGTCACGGTGATCGTGTCGCCGACCACCGGGTTGGTGTTCGATACGGTCCTGGTGAAACGGCTGTTGCCGTCGTCCCAGGTGATCGTCCCCGGCGCGGCTACGGCCGATCCGGGAAACGCCGTCATCGCCAGTCCCGCCGCGGCGGCGAACACGGCCAAGCGCTGCACTCTTCTGTCCACCATCATGTTTCTCCAACTGTGTGCCGGACGCCTTCGACGTCGTCGAAGCGCTGATTCGTCCGAGTGGCGAGCAGTAGATCACGCCATGGTCCCCGGGCGGATCCAAATCCGAAATAGATCTCGTTCAGATTTCGAATTCGACTCGCGTTCGCTCGCGTTCACAACCACGACACTGTCCGCCGGTACCGTCATCCCCATGAAGCCACCGGCGATCGGATACCTGCGCCGCGACATCTCTGGTGTCGCCCAGTCCTGGGACGAAACGCAGATCCGTTCCCTAGCCGAGCGCCTGGGTTACCGCTTCACCAAGACCGTCGTGTTCAGCGACCGCACCGCCGATCCGATCGGCCGCCTGCTCGACGTGGTCATCACCACCGAAGCCGCCGCGATCGTCACCCCCAGCCTCACCCACCTCGGCACCGACCTGCCCCACCGCATCGTCGCCGCCTGCGACATCATCACCGTCACCCCCGAGTTCACCCACACGAGAACCCTCCCCGCCATGCCCGCCTAGCCCAGTACGCGGTACCGACCACCGGAACCGCGAGCCAGGGTCCGCCCGGGCCCGGTAAACCCGCTGGGCCCGAGGCTATTTCGCGGGCACGGGTTGGTTCGGCTCCGCCGACCACGACGATCGGGGTCTCGTGCGGGAAAATGAGGGGGTGACCACCGAGAACGAACGTCCTGGACCCCCGACCATGAGCCCGAGCATTTTGGTGATCACGATGTCGCGGCGGGTAGAGGCGGCGCTGGGAGCGGAACTGGGGGCGCTGGATCTGACGGTGGCCCGGCTGGGGTTGCTCGGACATATCAATGGGGTGCCGGGGGCATCGTTCAGTGAGTTGGCGCGAATGTCGGGGACGAGCGTGCAGAGTGTGCACGCCGCGGTGAAGGGTCTCGTCGGGGCGGGGCTGGTGCGGGACCTGACGGCGCGGGCAGGGTCGGCGTCGACGATCGAGCTGACCGAGGCGGGCGCGGAGCTGCTCGCCCAGGCGCGAAAAGCGGTGACGCGGGTGGACACCCAGCTGTTCGGCGCGGAATCGGATCCGATTCTGCGGCGGGTCGGGGCGGCGATCGTCGACGCGTTCGCCGGCGAGACTCCCCCGCGACCCGGACCGTGACGAAGCCAACCTTCAATGCCACTGAAGCTCGAGCTAGGCTTCAAACACATTGAAGGTTGGATGGGAGTCGGTAGGTGGAACACGTCTTGTTGTCCGTGCATGTGCTCGCGGGCATCGTCTTCGTCGGCGGCTCAGCGGTCGCCACCAGTCTTTTTCCCCGATACGCGCCGGTCGCGGGTGGGCCCGACCCCGAGTCGGTGCGCAGTCGCCCGGTCGCGGTCGCCCTGCACCGGATCACCGGGAACTACGCGAAACTCGCGATCATCGTGCCGGTGATCGGCATCGTGCTGGCCACTATCCAGGGCCGGATGAACGAAATCTGGATCACCACCGCGATGGTGACGACCGCGGTGGCTGGCGGGCTACTGGCCGTGCAGATAGTGCCGATGCAGCGCGAAGCCCTGGACGAGCCCGACGACGGCAAGCGCCTGCGGGTGCTGTCGATGCTCGCGGGTATCTACAACCTGCTGTGGACGGCCGTGGTCGTTCTCATGATCGTCCGCCCCGGATCCGCCGCCTGACGGCTCAGTGTCCGGCACCGATGGTGTGCAGGATTTCGTGGATGATCGGGTCGGCGAGCCGGTTGGTGACCGACCGGCCCTCGCGGCTCGAGACGACACAGCCCTCGTGCCGCAGCACGCGCAGCGCCTGGGAGATCGCGTTCTCGTTGCGGCCGACCGCGGCGGCCAGTTCACCCACACTGATGCCGGGTGAGCGGTGCAGGCACAGCAGGATTTCCAGGCGACCGGGATCGGAGAGCAAGTCGAAGCGCTGCGCCCATTGCGCGATCTCGACGTCGTCGATCGCGCGACGACCGAGTTCGACCGGCGACCCGTGCAGCGTGCGTGGCTCTCCCATGACGACGCCCAGCTTAATCGCCGAGTGGACAGCACGGCATCGCCCACGGCTAATATCTGTTCATCTGTTCAGATAGACATGTTGGGATGATGGGTGCGCACTCGGCCGCTGTTCGCTGTAGGGGCCGCGTTGGCGGTCGTGCTGACCTCCTGTGGAGCGCCCGAGAGCGGGTCCACCGACTCGCTCGTGCTCGCCGACGCGTATGAGCTGGGCGGATACAACCCGGTCGCCGGGTACGGCGCGGCAGGCGAGGCCAAGGTCTATGACGGACTACTGCGGCTCGCCGGCGGCGCCGGCCTACCCGGTTTCGAACCCGCTCTGGCCACCGCATTGCCGACGCCCGACGCCGACGCGACGGCCTGGACGGTGCCGCTGCGCCCGGGGGTCCGGTTCAGCGATGGTTCGGCGTTCGACGCCGCCGATGTGGTGGCCACCTACCGGGCGATTCTGGATCCGGCGTCGGCCTCGCAGGCACGGTCGTCGTTCTCGATGATCGACCGGGTGGAGGCCCTCGACCCGCTGTCGGTGCGGTTCACCCTGCGTCATCCGTATGCCGCGTTCCCCACCAAGCTGCTGATCGGGATCGCCCCGTCCCAAGCCCTCGCGACGCCGGGTCCCGCGACCGAATCACCGCTCAACACCGCACCGATCGGCACCGGCCCCTACCGGCTCACGGCGCTGGAGCCGACGCGGGCGGTGTTCGAGGCGAACGAAAGCTATTGGGGTGGTGCGCCTTCGGTCAAGAAGCTGACGTTGCTCTATGTGCCCGACGACAACACCCGCGCACAGCGCATGGCCGGTGGCGAACTCGACGGCACCTCGCTGCCGCCACTGCTGGCTGCCACGTTCGGGCAGCGGATGTCGGTGCGGTCCAACATATCCGCGGATTGGCGCGGCGTGTCGATGCCCGAGGGCGATCCTGTCGCCGGCGACCCGGCCGTGCGGCTGGCCCTGAACCACGCGGTGGACCGTCAGGCGATGATCGACAATATCCTCGGCGGCTACGGCCGACCGGCCTACACGCCCTTCGCCGCGGTGTACGGCGAATCCCACAACCCGGCAGTGTCTTTCGCCTTCGATCGCGCGCGTGCCGAGCAGGTTCTCGACGGTGCGGGATGGCGGGTGGGCTCCGATGGCGTGCGCGCGAGAAACGGTGTGCGCGCGCGATTCACGGTGATGTACAACTCCACCGACACGGTGCGCCGCGACCTCGCGCTGGCTTTCGCCTCCGATGCGCGGCGGGTGGGCATCGAGGTCGATCTCGAGGCGCTGTCCTGGGAGCGGATCGAGCCGCGGATCGCGCAGGCGGGAATCCTGCTCGGCGGCGGTAGCGAGCCCTACGATCCCGACACCCAGGCCTACAACACCCTGCACTCACCGCTGCTCGACCCGAGCGCGGGCAGCCCGTACGACAACGCGAGCAGGCACGCCGATCCCGTGATCGACGCGCGACTCGACATCGCGCGGCGCAGTGTGGATCCCGCGGTGCGCGCCGCGGCGTATCGGGACGTACAGAGCCGGTATGCCCAGGATCCGAGCTACGTCTTCCTGGTGCACCTCGATCACACCTATGTGGTGAAGGATTCGTCCTGGAAGATGTCGGGGCCGATTCTCGAGCCGCACGCGCACGGCGTCACCTGGGGACCGTGGTGGTCGCTACAGACCTGGACCCGCTGATGGGGCGCAGCCGCGTTCGCGGACGCGGCCTGCCCGCGATGGTGGGGTGGCGATTGGCGGCGTTGATTCCGGTGCTCGCCGCGGTGTCGGCCGCGCTGTTCGCCGCGGCGGCGGTGTCGCCCTTCGACCCGCTGGTGGGCTATCTCGGCGCTCGGTACGAGACGACGAGCGCGGCGGATCGGGCGATGCTCACGGATCAACTCGGGCTGGACGCTTCGTGGTATCAGCTGTACGGACGCTGGATCGGCGAGGTGTTCAGCGGCGATCTCGGCGTTTCCCGCGGATTCGCTCAACCGGTGAATACCCTTCTCGCCCAACGGATTCCGTGGACTATGCTGCTGGTCTTCGTCGCGATGAGCGTCGCGATCATCGTCGCGCTGGGCGCGGGCGTCTGGGCGGGCATGCGTCGTGGCGGGTTGATCGACCGGTTGGTCACCGCGTCGTGTGTGGTGATGCAGGGACTGCCGCCGTTCGTGGTGTCGCTGGCCATGATCGGCTTGTTCGCGGTCGGACTCGGTTGGTTGCCGCCCGCCGGGCTCACCGATGCCGGGGCACAGGTCGGATTCGGTCAGGTGGCACGCCATCTCGTGCTCCCCGCCGCCGCGTTGGCCGTCTCACAGGTGCCGTGGTTACTGCTGGCCGTGCGGGAGTCGGTGTCGGGCAATCGTGGTGAGGATTTCGTGGTCGGCGCCGCCACGCGCGGCATCGACACCGCGACGATCACTCGCGGCCATATTCTGCCGACCTCGCTGGCCCCGTTCGTGACGATCCTCGGCGCGCGCTTGCCGGAGGTCGTGGTCGGGGCGGTGCTGGTGGAGGAGATCTTCTCGTGGCCGGGGATCGCGGGCGCTTTCGTGCAGTCGGCGAAGAATCTGGACATGGCGCTGTTGGCCGTGCTGACTGTCGGCACGACCTGCGCGGTGATGCTCGGATCGCTACTCGCCGATGTCGCGGTGGTGCTGCTCGATCCGCGAGTGCGCGCCGATGGGTGAGCGGTGGCGCGAGCTCACCCACGAGGCCGCGCGGCGACGGTTGTTCCTCGCGCTCGCGGTGCTGGTCGCGGTCGCGCTGTACGCGGTGATCGCGCCGTGGGTCGACGGGGTCGACGAGCGGCTGACCGATTTCGCGAACGCGCGGCAGGCGCCTTCGGGGCAGTGGTGGTTCGGGACCGACTCGGCCGGGCGGTCGCTGTTCGTGCGGATCGCGGCGGCGTTGCGGACCTCGCTGATCGTCGCGGCGTGCGCGGCGGCGGTGTCGACGGTGATCGGAGTGCTCGTCGGTGCGGTGTCGGCATTGGCGGGCGGGTGGGTGGACCGGGTGGTGATGCGGTTCGCCGATACCGCCAACGCGCTGCCGCACCTGCTGCTCGGGATCGTGATCGTGGCACTGTTCCGGGGCAACGCGTTGGCGGTGGTGTTGTCGATCGGGCTCACGCACTGGGTGCAGGTGGCGCGGATCGTGCGGGCGGAGAGCCTGAGTCTGCGCGAACGCGAATACGTGTCGGCGGCGGTGGTCGCCGGGGCGAGTCGCACCCACCTGCTGATCGGGCACGTGCTGCCCGCCGTCGCACCGCAGGCCCTGATCGCGGTGGTTTTGCTACTGCCCCACGCGATTTGGCACGAGTCGACCCTGTCGTTCCTCGGGTTCGGGCTCCCTCCGCACGAACCCAGCCTCGGCACGCTCCTGGAAGAGGCACGCACATCGCTGCTGCTGGGCGGGTGGTGGACGCTGGTGTTCCCCGCCGGATTGCTGGTGCTCACGACGGTGGCGGTCGCTGTCGCGGGATCGTCACTGCGCGGGCTGCTCGCCCCGCCGAAACCGTCGAGGATGGCGCGATGACACGGCCCGTTTCTCCGAGCGCTCCCGAACTCGTCGCTACCGAGAAGCGCCCGCCGACCTCGCGTCGCGACGGCCGAGGCGGTCGGGTGAACGGCGAGGAAGGTTCCGAGCGAAGCGCCCGCCTGTCCCTCGATGCGCTGACCGTGCGGATTCCGGTGCGCCGCGATGCTGTGGTGCACGCGGTGACCGACGTGTCCCTCGATATCACCGCGGGCGAGATCACCGCGCTTGTCGGCGAATCCGGTTGTGGGAAGTCGATTGTCGCGAGTGCGGTGATGGGGGTACTGCCGCCCGAAGCCGTGATCACCGGGTCGGTTCGCCTACTGCCAGGTGATGCGGGCTCGGCCCACCCATCGGTCGAACCCCTGGATATCCTCCGCGACCACCGCCCCTATCGCGGTCGCCACATCGCCCTGATACCCCAGTCACCGAGCACCTACTTCACCCCGGTGCGGACCGTCGGATCCCAGCTCAGCGAAACGATCAGCGCGCTCGGCACCGCGCACACGGCCGTCGAGCTCGTCGAGCGGGCAGGCCTGTCCGCCGCCGCGCTCGACCTGTACCCGCACGAGCTCTCCGGCGGAATGGCCCAGCGGGCGGCCGTGGCAGCGGCGCTGGCCGGTGATCCTGAGGTGATCATCGCCGACGAACCGACCTCCGGGCTCGATCGCGCGCGCACCGACCAGATCGGCGAACTGTTGCGCGAGTGCGCCGACCGCGGCGCCGCGGTTCTGCTGATCACGCACGATCTCGGGCATCTGATCCGCGCGGGCATCGCCGACACCGTCGCGGTCATGTACGCGTCACGTCTGATGGAAGTCGGCCCCGCCGCGGATGTACTCGATGATCCGTGGCACGACTACACGCGCGACCTGCTCGCCGCCCTGCCCGAACGCGGCCTGCGCCCACTGCCCCATCCCCCGCGAGAACTGACGAACCTGTCCGAGCACTGCCCCTACGCGGGTGGTCCGACGCAGCTGATCGCGCGGCTGCCGCGCATGATTCGCAGTCGGAGGTCCTGATGCTGATCGCCGATTCCCTGAGCGCGGGCTACGGCGCGCGAGGTGTGCTGCGCGGGATCGACCTGCGGATCGCCCCCGGCGAGATCGTCGGGATCACCGGCGACTCGGGATCGGGGAAGACCACGCTCGCCCGTACGATGGCCGGACTGCTGACGCCCACCACGGGCACCGTCACCGTCGACGGACAACCACCCCGCCGAGCTCGCGGCGCCATCGCCATGGTCTTCCAATCCCCCCGTGCCGCGACGAATCCCCACTTCACCCTCGCCCGGATCATCGCCGAACCCGCCCGCATCCGCCGTGCGCCGGTCCCCGACCTCGCGGCGCTGGCTCGCGCCGTCGGTCTCACTCCCGATCTTCTCGACCGCCGCCCCCATGCCCTCAGCGACGGCCAACTCCAACGCGCCTGCCTGGCCCGTGCCCTCGCCCAGAACCCCCGCTACCTCATCCTCGACGAGGCCACCGCCATGCTCGACGCCGCCACCACCGCCACCATCGTCCGCCTGGTCATGACCCGCGCGGGCGCCGACCTCGGCGTGCTGCTGATCAGCCACGACGAGCCCCTCCTCGAAGCCGCCTGCACCCGCATCGAGACAATGCGCGAAGGCACCCTCAGCCCTCATCGAGCATCTCCCCAATAACCGCACGAATACCTCAGGCTGCGCACAGGAACCGGTTTTAGCGTGTGCCCCTGTGACATTCACGCAACCGAAGCCGACCAGCACGTGCCGCAGCCTCAGCGGATGGGCCCGCACCGCACCTACCGTCGCCGAGGTACTGCGCACTCGCGACCTCGCGGTGATCGCCGAACGAGTGCGAACCGCGGGACCGCGCGGGGTGATCGCGCGCGGGCTCGGCCGCAGTTACGGGGATCCGGCGCAGAACGCGGGCGGTCTGGTCGTCGACATGACCGCGCTGGACCGGATCCACAGCATCGATCCCGACAGCGGGATCGTCGAGGTCGAGGCGGGCATCAGCCTGGACACGCTCATGCGGGCGGCGCTGCCGTTCGGGCTGTGGGTTCCGGTGTTGCCGGGTACCAGGCAGGTGACGGTCGGTGGCGCGATCGGTGCGGATATCCATGGCAAGAACCATCATTCGCAGGGCAGCTTCGGCAATCATGTGGTGTCGATGCGGCTGCTGACCGCCGACGGGTCGGTGCGCACCCTGACGCCGGAGGGGCCCGACGCGGACCTGTTCTGGGCGACGGTCGGCGGGATGGGACTCACCGGCATCATCGTCGGCGCACGAGTTCGGTGCAAGCACACCGAGACCGCGTATTTCCTCGTCGACAACGACCGCACCCGCGATCTCGACGAGACGATGGAGCTGCTCACCGGCGGCTCCGACGACGGGTACGACTACTCGATGGCGGTGCCGGACACCATTTCCACCGGAGCGAAACTCGGGCGGGCCGGATTCAGCAGAGGCTCGCTGGCCACCCTCGATCAGTTGCCGCCGCGGCTACGCAGCAAACCCCTGAATTTCGATGCGCCGCAATTGTTCACCGTGCCCGATATCTTTCCGAACGGGATGGTCAATTCGGTGACCACCCGCATTGCCGCCGAGGCCGCTCATCGCCTGTTTCCCCGGCGGGCCAGAGGGCGTATTCAGAATCTGACGCAGTTCTATCACCCGCTCGATCTGCTCGGCGAATGGAATCGGGCGTACGGCAAGCGCGGGTTCTTGCAGTATCAGTTCTCGATGCCGTTCGGTGCCGAGCGTCAGCTCGCCGACGCGGTGCGGACCATCGCCGAGTCGGGGCATCACTCGTTCCTCAACGTCTTCAAGCGCATGGGTGCGAGTAATCCGGCACCGCTGTCGTGGCCGCATCCCGGATACATGCTGAGCTTGGATTTCGCGCTGACCAGCGGCCTCGACCGGTTCTGTGTGGACCTCGACGACAGGGTGCGGGCGGCCGGTGGACGCCTGTATTTCGCGAAGGAATCACGGACCACACCGGAGATGATCGCGACGATGTATCCACGACTCGACGAATGGCGTCGGGTCAGGGATCGAGTCGACCCGGAACGGGTGTTCGCCTCCGACCTCGCACGGCGGTTGCGGCTGGTGACCGGACTTCGTCATTGATGTGCTCCAGATCACGGTGGTTCGATGGATGGTGAAAGTCGTTCACCACTAATCGAATTCACCGGCAATGACGCACATCACTGTCCGTTTTGAACCCTTTCGGCATATCAAGTTACATTTCAGCAACAAAGAATTGGACACTTGATCATGGGTGCTCGATCGAGGGCCTGCGCTCCCCAGGGGGCATCGCCATTGAGGGAAAGACTGCATTCATGAACTTCAGCAAGGTTGCCGCGACCTCCGCACTCGTCATTGCCGCGCTCGGCGTTGCCACCGGCACGTCGCACGCCGCTCCGGCGCCCGCTCCCGCGCCTGTCCCGGCCTTCCTCGACGGTGTGAACCAGGGTGTCAACCAGGTGCTGCCCGGCATCAACTGGAAGACCGGCATCGAGGGCAACGCGGTCGTCGTCGAGACCGACGCGGGCTCGCTCACCACCGCGAACAACCAGTTCCAGGTGCGCGACGGCCAGGGCAATATCGTCGCCGCGATGCCGCTGGCCTACACCCTCGACGACCTCGAGTACCCGATCGACGCCGCCATCGACGGCACCCGCGCCCTCCTGACCCCGCACACCGACGTGGCCTCGGCCCGCCCGTCGACCATGCTCAAGGACGTCGTCCGACAGGACGCCTTCGACGACGCCGTCGGCGCCGCCGCCACCCAGCTCGGCATCATCACCTCCATCGGCACCCTCGTCGGCACCCTCATCGGTGGCGGCGCGGGCTGCGCCATCGGCGCCGCCGGCGGCCTGATCCTCGGCATCCCGGTGCTCGCCCTCGGCGGCACCACCGGCCTCGCCGGCTGCCTCGCCGGTGCCGCCGTGGGCATCCCGCTGGGTGCGGCCGCCGGCCTGGTGCTCACCGGCGTCCCCGCCGCGATCGCCATCGGCATCGGCTTCAACAACCGGATCAACGCCCCCGAGAACCAGTAATCCTCGCCGCGTCGGCCCCGTCCGGATGGACGGGGCCTTCGTGGGCTTCAGCGCGCGAGGCGGATGCGCAGCTTCTCGTAGGTGGGAATGAAAACCTTGCGGCGGTAGCGCCGTTCGACGATCTCCCACGGGCGCCCGGCGGCGGTCAAGGCCTCGAGGAGCGCGGTGAGTTCGGAGTGGACAAGTTGCGCGCCGAGGCACAGGTGGCGGCCGCCACCGAACCAGAGCTGGCGAGTTTCGGGGTTGTAGTCCCGGTCGACGCGGAACTCACCCGCGGCATTGTTGATGGTCCAGGTGAGGATCTTCACGTGCTCGCCCGCGCGCAGGTCACGGTCGGCGACGCGGACGTCCGCGGTGACCGAACGGCCGACCAGGTAGGCCGGGCTCGTCACCCGCAGGGTCTCGCGGACCGCGTCGGGGAGACGGCCGGGCGCGGCGAGCAGGGCGCGGTGCTGGCCGGTGTCGTGCATGATCGCGACCATTCTGGTCATGGCGCTGGCGAGGGTGTCGGTACCCGCCACAGCCATCAGGATCGCCAAACCGCCCGCGTGCTCGACGTCGAGACCGAGTTCGCGGCAGCGGCCGAGGGTGGTGTCCGGATCGGCGCGGGCGTAGGCGTCAGGGACGTTGACGGCGAGTTGGGTCGCCAGCTCCCGGGCGCGGGCCAGCGCGACGGGATCGAGCGTGGTCGAGGCCATGGTGCCGAAACCCAGGTTGACCAGTTCCTCGACGTGATGGAACAGGCGAAGGAACAGCGCGTCCTGGTCGTCGGTGTAGTCGCCGCCGATGGCCGCGGCGATGTCCTCGGGGCGCATACCGACCAGGTCGGAAACGCTGCGGCCGACCAGGATCTGCGCGCGGGCGGCGATATCGACGGTCTCCCCCGCCGCGAGGCGTTCCCGCAGGTCACGCAGGTCGGGGCCGATCACGCGCTCGACCAGCGCGTCGGTGTGGGCGAGGGTGAACAGGTCGCGCACCTTGGTCCGCAGGTCGGTATGGCCGGGACCTTCGAACAGATCCTCGACCCAGTCGCCGATGACCTGCGCCCACCAGTGCCCGGCCGCGCCCTCGGACACGATGCTGAAATGCGTACTGTCGTTGTAGATCTGGCGGGCCACCAGCGGATCGGCGACGAACCAGCCGAGTTCGGGAACCTTGCGGATCGGGCGCGCGAACCGTCCGAGCAGCAATAATCCGGGCAGCCAGGGTTGACCGGCGGCGAGTAGGGTTAGTTCATGGCGTCGGGCGGAACTCCACACCCCGGCAGAATCTAATCGAGCAGGCCCGAATAGTGAAGGTCTGTGGCTAGGATCGACGAGATGCGCTGGTGGTGGTCTGCGCGTCACGCGCGATCCGGAAGTGAACAAGCATGCTGAGTTCGACAATCGAAGCCGTCGGCGCGTATCTGCCGACCAGAGAAGTGACCACGGCGCAGTTGCTGGCACAGCTTGCCGTCGACGCGCCGCTGGATCTGGAGAAGGTCAGCGGGGTCAGGGCGCGAAGGGTGCGCGGCGAAGCCGAGGACTCGTTCACCATCGCCCTCGCCGCCGCCCGCAGCGCACTGGACAATTCGCGCTATGCGCCCGCCGACCTGGACGTGATCATCTCCTGCTCGATCACCCGGACCCGCGGCGAGGACTTCTGCCTGGAACCGTCGTTCGCGCTGATGCTGCGCACCGCGCTCGGCGCGACGCGGGCGATCCACTTCGACGTGTCCAACGCGTGCGCCGGGATGCTGACCGGAGTCCTGGTGCTGGACAGGATGATTCGATCCGGCGCGGTGCGTCGCGGCATGGTGGTGTCGGGGGAATGCATCACGCCCATCGCCGATACCGCGGTGCGGGAGATCTCGCAGAAGTACGACCCGCAGTTCGCCTCGCTCACCGTCGGCGACGCCGGTGCGGCCGTGGTGCTCGACGGCACCGACGGGCCGGGACTCGACTACGTGGAGCTCAATACCAGCGCCGCTTTCGCGAAACTGTGCCTCGGCATGCCCAGCGATCAGGGGCCGGGAGTCGCGCTCTATACCGACAATCGGTCGATGCACAACGAGTCGCGGTACCTGCTGTGGACCTCGCGGCAGCTGGAGTTCCTGGCCGCCCGCGGTTCCAGCTTCGCCGCGGAGGGTTACGACTACCTGATCCATCACCAATTCAGCGGCCCCGCGGTGGACTTGATCAACAAGATCGCCGAACGCGAGTTCGACGCGGCGATGCCGCCGGGCCTTGCGGTACTGGACAGATACGGCAATACCGCGTCGACCTCCCATTTCGTGGTGCTGCACGACGCGCTGCGACAGGGCCTGATCGCACCGGGGTCGAAAGTTCTGCTCGTGCCGGCGGCTTCCGGGGTGGTCGCCGGATTCTTGTCGGTGACAATCGGCGATCTGCGGGTATAGGACAGTATGGGAATCATCATTTCTTCGGCCGTGACGCGCAGCGGCGGAGTCAGCTCGGTAGGACAGGCGGCATCGGCCGCGCAAGACGCGCTGGCGGGAGCCGGGTGCCTGCCGGAGCAGGTCGACGCACTGATCAATGTGGGCGTCTATCGCGATGCCAACCTCGTGGAGCCCGCCATCGCGGCGCTGATCCAACAGGCGGCGGGCATCGGATTGGACTATCGGCGTGGTGACGTGCCGTGTTTGTCGTTCGACCTGATGAACGGCGCCTGCGGGGTGGTGAACGCGGTGGGGGTGGCCGCGTCGCTGCTGGCGGATCTACCCGCCGGGCATGTGGTTGTCGTGTCGGGCGACGCGCATCCGTCGGGGCGTGCCGATGCGGAATTCGCGTTCGAGCCGGTCGGAGCAGCGTTCGTGCTCGAGAATTCCGCCGACGCCGCGGGTTTCGGCGGCGTCCATGTGAGCGCGGGCGAGGTACTGCCCGACCCGCAGGGCTACGTCAGGTTGTCCGAGATGGGAGCGCAGGGTCGATCCGCGCTGACGGTGGAATTACATTCCGGGACAGCCGAACTCGTCGAACACGCCGCGATCGCGGCGCGAGAGGCGTTGGCGGCCGACGATATCGACCCCGCCGGGGTGGTCCTGCTGTGCGGCAAACCGACGGCCGACTTCGCCGGTGAACTGGCCGCACAGCTCGGCGTCGGCGCGGTGGTGACCGACGACTTCGACTCGGACGCACACACTTCCGCGTTGACCGCCGCGTTCGTGGCGGCGCGCGACGCGGGACTGACCGAGCGGCCGTTGCTGTTCGTCGCCGCCGATGGTGGACCCACCGCGGCGGCAGTGACCTATCGAGGGATCGGTGTGCGGTGAACGCAGCACGAAACGGCCACCATTACGCGTCGGCCGGTAGTGCGGTCCCGGCGACCAACCCCGCAGCGGTGCTGGCGCTGCGCTCGATTCCGGTGCTCGGCTGGCTGTTCCTGATCGTCGGCGTGGTGCGGCCCTTCCGTGCCCGGTGGTTGCGGGTGGTCTTCTGGATCGATGCGGTCCTGAGCGTCGGGGTGCATGCCGCGCAGATTCCGGCCGCCCGCAAGGTCGCCGCGCAACGGGGAATCTCGGGCCGCCGCGCGGCGGTGATGACCATGCTGCTCGGGGCCACCTGGTGGAAGACGCTGGGCGAGGGTCGCCGGTGACCGAGGCGCCGGGCACAGGTGGCGTGGCCACCGGTGCCCGGCTCGGCGCACAGGTACTCGGCGCGGCGGAGCTGCCCGGGGACGGCTCGCGGTCGCGTCGTCGTTGTAGCGTGGCGCGATGACTGTGCTGGTGACCGGTGCGACGGGGTTCGTCGGTGGAGCGGTCGTGCGCGGGTTGGTGGCGCGCGGGGTCGCGGTTCGGGCGATGGTCCGGGATCCGGCGGCGGCGCCGACGGGTGTCGACGTGGCGGTAGCCGATCTCGGTGATGCCGGGTCGCTGGCGCGCGCGCTGACCGGCGTACGTGCCGTGGTGCACGCGGCAGCCCTGCTCGGCGAGTTCGGGCGGCCCGCCGAGTTCTTCGCGGTGAACGTGGCGGGAACCGATCGGCTGGTCCAGGAGGCCATCGCGGCCGGGGTGGCGCGGTTCGTGTTCATCGGCAGTCCGAGCGCGTTGATGGCGCCCGACGGCGGGGACCAGGTCGGAATCGACGAGACCGTGCCCTACCCCGCGCGATTTCTGAACAGCTATTGCGAAACCAAAGCTGTCGCAGAGCAATTGGTGCTGGCCGCCGATACCCCGGAGTTCACCACGTGTTCGTTGCGACCGCGGGCGGTGTGGGGGCCCGGCGACCGGCACGGGCCGATCGTGCAGCTGCTCGCGAAACTGCGGGCGGGACGGTTACCCGATCTGTCCGGCGGACGCGACGTTCGGGCTTCGCTGTGCTACATCGACCATCTCGTCGACGCCGTCGCTCGCGCGCTGACAGCCGAGAAGGTCGGTGGGCGCGCGTATTTCATCGCCGACGCCGAGCCGGTATCGGTGTGGTCGACCCTGGACGCGGTAGCGGCACGGTTCTCCCTGTCCGGACCGAGCGTGACGGTGCCCGCGCCGGTGCTCGACGCGGCCTTGGCGACGATCGAAACACTTTGGCGGATACCGGCGCTCGCGCGGCGGCGGACTCCTCCCCTGTCGCGATACGCGGTGGCGCTGGTCACCCGGTCGGCGACCTATGACATCTCGCGAGCGTCGCGGGAACTGGGCTATCAACCGGCGGTGCCGTTCGCGACCGGCCTGGACAATTTCCACCACTGGGTCGACCAGGTCGGTGGGCTGGATCGGCTGCTGGAGGACGCGTGAGTGATCTGTGGGTGGTGATCCCCGCCTTCGACGAGGAACGCGGCATCGCCGGCACCCTGAATGCCATCGCAGCGCAGCGGGATACCGATTTCACGGTGGTCGTGGTCGACAACAACTCCACCGACCGCACCGTCGACGTGGTCACGAGTTTCGCCGCCGCTCATCCGCGCCCGCGCATCGTGGTGATCGACGAGCAGCAGAAGGGCACCGGCGCCGCCGCCGATACCGGGATGCGCTACGCGATCGCCCAGGGCGCCACCCACCTCGCGCGCACCGATGCCGACTGCCTGCCCGCTCCCGACTGGACACAGCGGATCAAGGCCGGGTTCGAATCCGGACTGCGATTGGTCAGCGGTCAGCTCATTCCGCGGACCGACGAGGGCGTGTCCTGGATCGACCGCACGATCATTCGGGTCGCGCTGGAAGTGGCCTCGACGTTCGGCAAGGTGCGCTCGGGGAATCGGGATCCGAAGTATCTCGGCCCCTACGTGATGACACCGGGGTGCAATATGGCCATCACCGCCGAATTGTATGTCGCCGCAGGCGGATTCCCGCGCACCGCGATCGAGGATTTGCACGAGGATCGGGCGCTGGTCAACGCGGTGCGCACGATCACCACCGACTACGGTCTGCGCCGGGACGTGCGAGTGCTCGGCTCGAACCGGCGGGTGCGCGCCTGGGGTATCCGCAAGACGCTGGCCTGGTACGCCGATCATCGGTATCGGCCCGACGTGGTCGATATCCGGTGAACGCGGTCGACTCCGACGGCAGTGCCGGCGCGGTGACCGACTTTCTCGCACGGCTGGTCGTGCAGGCCGAACGGATTCCGGACGCCTCGGCGCTCGGCACGGTCGGCAAGCGCGCGCTCACCTATCGGGAGCTGGTGGATTCCGTCGGCAGGGTGGCACACAATCTCGGCGAGGCGGGGTTCGCACCGGGTGATCGAATGCTGTTCTCGATCCGGCCCAGCGTGTCGTCGGTGCTGCTGATCTTCGGGGTGATCGCGGCGGGCGGGACGATCGTGTTCGTCGATCCCGGCGTCGGGCCCGAGCTCTTCGCCAAGCGGGTCGGACTGGTCGAACCCGCCTGGGCGGCAACAGAATCGCTGCTCTACGCGGTGAGTGGTCCGCTCGCCGGGCTCGGGCGCGGACGAGGGTTGCGACTACCCCGGTTCGGCGCGCTCGAGGTTCGCCATATCCACAGCGGAGTGTGGCTGCCCGGTACGCCGTTCGGGTCGATTCCGTTGCGGCGGTTCACCGGTGACGCCCGCGAGACCGCCTTGCCCGCCGCGGACCCCGACGCGGCGGCGTTGATCGTGTTCACCTCCGGCACCACCGACGAACCGAAAGCCGTGGTGCACACCCGCGCTTCGCTGAGCGCGGGACTGTCCGCGATGGGGGGCAAGACCAGCCTCGCGCCCGGCGCCTTCCTGCACACCGAGCAGCTCATGATGGGGCTGCCCGCGTTGATGGCGGGGGCCCGGTGGGCGATGCCGCGCTACCCCCGGTTCGGGACCCATATCGATCCCGTCCGGTTCACGCGGAATCTGCGCAGCGCGACGCACGTGTTCTACACCCCGGCCGATCTCGCGGTCGCGCTCGACGCCATCGAAGCCGGCGAGCTCGCCGCCCCACCGCAGCTGCGTCAGGTGGCGCTCGGCGGCGCGCCGGTCACCTCCGCACTTCTTCGTCGAGCCCGGAAATCCCTGCCCGGCACCGAATTTCTCGCGATCTACGGGATGACGGAGATCCTGCCGGTCGCGGTCGCGACCGGCGCCGCCAAACTCGCGCACGACGGGGACCTGCTCGGCGCTCCGGTGCGGGGGGTGCGGGCGCGAATCGCCGACGACGGGGAACTCGTGCTGTCCGGGCCGAATCTGTGCCGTGGCTACCTCGGCGCGGGGCCACTGACCGAGATCGCGACCGGCGACCTCGCCCGCTGGGACGGCGGTGAACTGGTCCTCACCGGACGCAAGAAGGACATGATGATCAGGGGCAAGACCAACATCTACCCCGGCCTGTACGAACCGGTGATCACCGCCGTCGACGGCGTGCGTGAGGCGATCATGGTCGGCCTGCCGGATGAGATCGGCGATGAGCGGATCGTGCTCGCCGTCGTCACCGATCCGGCGTCCGGGGACGTCGTGGCGCGCCTGCGCGCACAGCTGCCGCAGCTCATCGACACCACCGCCGTGCCCGACGACATCGTGGCGGTGGACCGCATTCCGGTCAGCGGACGAACCAACAAACCGGACCGGGCCGCGCTGCGCGAACTGGTGCGCGGGTTGCTCGCGTAGGCACGCCGAATCACCACGCGGACTGCGCGTTACCTCCCGGGCCGACGACCGGACCAGCGCCTGCCACACCGGAAGGAACGCGCGAGCAGCTCAACCGATGACGGATCCGATGGTGCGGTCGGCGAGGGATTCGATTCGCTCCGGTGCGAGCATGGCATCGACATAGCAGAAGGTGATCGACATCGTGGTGTCGAAGGTGGCGACCGCTACGGTCAGGGCGCTGGCGCACGAATTGGTGCCCGCCACGGTCACCGCTGAGATACGAAGAGCGTCAGGGGTTTCCGGTGGGTCGAGCCGACCCAGGTTGCTCAAGGTGACGTTCCACGGGGCCCGACGGTCGATGAGTTCGATGGTGCGCCTGCCGGATTCGAGGGATCGGGGGCAGCCGTACCGGATCGCGGCGAGGGCGGTCAGGTCACTGTTGTTCCGCAGCCGTCGGGCCAGTTGGGTTTTCGCCTCGCGCGCCGCGTCCCAGAGCGAGTGCGCCGGACCGTAGGGGACGAACGTGGGAACCACCGCGGTGAACATCCCGGGCTCGTCGTCGGCCGGGGGTGGGTCGAGGCGGGAGCGCACGTCAACCGGAATGCCGATGCCCGCGACGCCGGCGGATCGAGGGGCGAGTTCACCGAGGGCATTCGCCAGCGCCGCGACCAGCGCGGCGTTGACGGTGACGTCGTGCTCGCGACAACGGGCGCGCAGGTCAGCAAGGTCGGCGCCCTCGATCGTGCGAATCACGGTGCGGGTGCGGCGGATCGGGAGCGGCGGCGGGGTACCGGGCAGACAGGCCGGGCGGCGGGCCATGGCGGTGAGCTGGCCGGTGATGTTGGTGCGCAGGCAGCGCAGCAGGCGGGTGTGCGCGGGTGGGATGAGGTCGTCGGGTGCCGGGATCGGCGGGCGGGAGACGGTGGGCGGGACGGACCCGAAGGCGTAGGCGAGAAGTCGCCAGCCCAGCGACGTCATCGAACGGCCGTCGAGCAGGACGTGGGACAACACGAGGATCAGGTCGTGGTATTCCTCCGAAGTACCCGGCCGCCAACACAAATCGATGAGACGCCCGGGTGCCGTCGCGAGGTCGATGGGTTCGGCCAACTGCTCGTCGAAGACCGCGCGCCATTCGTCGGGGTCTTCGACGATGCGGTGCAGGACCGGTAGGTGCGGGTCGGCGGACAGGGCGAACCGCGGGCCGTCGACAACCGTTGTCCGCAGCAGCGGAAATTCCGCGACCAGCGCGTCGCTCGCCGCTTCGAGACGATAGGGCCCGATCGGGCCCTGCACCCGCAATCGGACCACGCAATTCGCCGGCGACAACTGGTCGACGAGCCAGAACCATCGCTCCGCCGCCGACAGCGGCCGCGCGACCTCGTTGCCCATTGCCCGAGCGTACGGCGTGAACGACCACTCTCGTGCGCCGACAGCGGAGAAGGAACGTGTCGGCAACCGGTCCAGGGCGATCTGGCGTTATAGGCCCTTCCGCCTGCGGTACTACGTGCGTATTATGGACTTATGGGTTTCGAGTGGCCTGATTGGGCGATTGCTCACCTGATCGGCATCGAACCCAGCGAGGTTCGGCAGGTCCTCGCAGCGTCACGACGGTGGCCACGCCCGGCCTTCGACGGCCAGGTGACCGTCCTGACGGTGTGGGGGCGCACCACTGCGGGCCGTCCGTTGATCGTGGTGATGCGACAACGGGAGGACTGGACGTGGGTGATCATCGGCGCACGCACGATGCGCGTCGAGGAACTGGCGCAATTCGAGCAGTGGGAAAGAGAGACCCGATCATGAGCGAGCAGGGACTTCCGTCCAGCAAAGAAGAACTCGCCGACTTCATGGATCGGCTGAGCTTCTCCGACGAGCCCACCGACGCCCCACCACGCCTTCCCGTCAACGAAGACATCATGGTGACCACGTCGATCCGCCTCCCCCTCGGGCTGCACAGTCGCCTGAAATCCCTCGCCGACGAACGTCGGGTCGGCGTCTCCACCCTCCTGCGAGAATGGGCTGAAGCGGCCGTCGCCGACATCGACGACGAAGACCAGATGATTTCCCTCGCCGAAGCCAAACGCGCCCTCTCCCGAGTCCACCCCATCCACCGCGCGAGCTGACTCCGCCGTTCAGGCCAGGGAAGTTCTATCGCGGCGAGCTTCCTGCCGGAGCTCGCAAGATGCGCACCGTGCAGGTGATCCCCGGTGCGTTCGCCAATCGCGCATCGGTGGTGAGCAGGTCGCAGCCGTAGGATTCGGCCGCCGCCACGTACGCGGCGTCGTAGGCCGTCAGATCGTCGCGCAGTTCCCAAATCCTGGCGACGAGAACGCAGGTCACCGGGACTTCGGGGTCGAGTTTCTCCAGGGCGAGTACCGCTCGTGTCGCTTGCTCGGTGCCGATGGTGCCCGCGCGGGTGAAGCGGCGGATCACCGACAGGACCTCGACAGTCCAGTGCTGGGGGGCGATCCAGCGGTTGTCGGCTTCCAGGGCAGCGCGACAGCTGTCACCGAGCGGGGCGGGATTCAGTAGAGCGTGGGCGAAGACCGAAGCATCGACCACGATCACTCGTCGACCTCCGGACCATCCAGTGCCGAATCCCGCTCGGCGCGTTCAGCATCCAGCGCTACCACCACTTCCTGTGCGGTGAACGCGATATCCCACGTCGCGGGGCTGAACTGCTTGAGCACCGCGATATTGTCCGCGCGGCGGGCCTCGTCGCGGACCAGATCGAAGAGGAACGCCTGCAGCGACTGCCCTCGTCGCTGCGCCAACGCGACCAACTGATCGCGCAGCGGCTCTGGAACGTCGCGGATCTGCAAGGCAACCATGCATGCAATAGTACATGCACTGCGGTCCGCAGAGAACCAATGAAGGTTTCCCGCCCTCGAGATGAGAAGGCTCTCACGAAGCACGTCGTGAGAGCCTTCGATCATCCCTCGAGACTGTTAGCGGCGGCGCTTGCCCTTGGAGTCGGTGCGGGCGGCCTCGCGGCGTTCGCGACGGGTGCCGGACTGCTGGCCGCCGCCGTATTCCTGTGCGTCGGAATGGGATTCGGCGTGGCCGTCCTCGGCGGGGCCCGAGTAGTTCATGGCACGGGGGGCCTGGTCGGTGATGCCCTTGGCGCGCAGGGCAGGCGGGGCCTGGTTTTCCACGGGGGTGTCCTGGGGGCGGGCGCCGACCGGGGAACGCAGGTTCTTGTCGATCGAGACGCCTTCGGGCTGGGGCTGCTGGACCTCCACCTGGAGGTTGAACAGGAAGCCGACCGACTCCTCCTTCAGGCCTTCCAGCATGGCGGCGAACATGTCGAAGCCCTCACGCTGGTACTCGACCAGCGGGTCACGCTGGGCCATGGCGCGCAGGCCGATGCCCTCCTTGAGGTAATCCATCTCGTAGAGGTGTTCACGCCACTTGCGGTCGAGGACCGAGAGCAGGACCTGACGTTCCAGGTTGCGCATCGCGCCTTCGCCCGCGAGGCCGTCGATCTCCTGTTCACGCTTCTCGTAGGCGTTGTGCGCGTCTTCGAGGAGGGTTTCGCGGAGCTCGTCGCGGGTGAGTTCGCCCGCTTCACCGGTGGCGGTCTCGCCGGTGAGTTCCTTGTGATCCAGGGTCACCGGGTAGAGCGTCTTGAGGGCGGTCCAGAGCTTGTCCAGATCCCAGTCCTCGATATAGCCCTCGGCGGTGGCGCCGTCGACATAGGCGGTGGTCACGTCGGTGATCATGTTCTGCACCTGACCCTCCATGTCCTCGCCACGCAGGATCTGGTTGCGCTCGCCGTAGATGACGGTGCGCTGCTGGTTCATGACCTCGTCGTACTTCAGCACGTTCTTGCGGATCTCGAAGTTCTGCTGCTCGACCTGGGTCTGCGCGCTCTTGATGGCCTTGGAGACCATCTTCGCCTCGATCGGCACATCGTCGGGCAGGTTCAGCCGGGTCATGATCGACTCGAGCGCGGCGCCGTTGAAGCGGCGCATCAGCTCGTCGCCCAGCGACAGGTAGAAGCGGGACTCGCCCGGGTCGCCCTGCCGGCCCGAACGACCACGCAGCTGGTTGTCGATACGACGCGACTCGTGGCGCTCGGTGCCGAGCACATACAGACCGCCCGCCTCGCGGACCGTCTCGGCATCCTCCTCGGTCTGCTTCTTCACCTGCTCGAGCGCGGAGTGCCAGGAGGCCTCGTACTCGTCGGGGGTGTTCACCGGGTCGAGGCCCTGCTTGCGCAGCAGGATGTCGGCGATGATGTCGGCGTTGCCGCCGAGCACGATGTCGGTACCACGACCGGCCATGTTGGTGGCCACGGTGACCGCACCGGGTCGACCGGCCTCTGCGATGATCTGGGCTTCCTGCTCGTGGAACTTCGCGTTCAGCACCGAGTGCGCCACACCGCGTTTGGTGAACTGCTTGGACAGGTACTCCGAGCGCTCGACACTGGTGGTACCGATCAGGACCGGCTGGCCCTTCTCGTGCCGCTCGGTGACATCGTCGACGACGGCGGCGAATTTGGCCTCTTCCGACTTGTAGATCAGGTCGGCCTGGTCCTTGCGGACCATCGGCTTGTTCGTCGGGATCGGGACCACGCCGAGGCTGTAGATCGAGTGCAGCTCGGCGGCCTCGGTCTCGGCGGTACCGGTCATGCCGGAGAGCCGGGTGTAGAGGCGGAAGTAGTTCTGCAGGGTGATCGTGGCCAGCGTCTGGTTCTCCGGCTGGATCTCGACCTTCTCCTTGGCCTCGATCGCCTGGTGCATGCCCTCGTTGTAGCGGCGGCCGACCAGGATACGACCGGTGAACTCGTCGACGATGATCACCTCACCGTCGCGGACGATGTAGTCCTTGTCGCGCTGGTAGAGCTCCTTGGCCTTGATGGCGTTGTTCAGGTAGCTCACCAGGGGCGAGTTCGCGGCCTCGTAGAGGTTGTCGATGCCGAGCTGGTCCTCGACGAACTCCACGCCCTGCTCGTGCACACCGATGGTGCGCTTCTTGATGTCGACTTCGTAGTGGACATCCTTCTTCAGCAGCGGGGCGATGCGCGCGAACTCGGCGTACCACTTCGACGAGGCGTCGGCCGGGCCCGAGATGATCAGCGGGGTGCGGGCCTCGTCGATGAGGATCGAGTCGACCTCGTCGACCACGGCGAAGTTGTGACCGCGCTGGACGAGATCGTCCAGGGAGTGAGTCATGTTGTCGCGCAGGTAATCGAAGCCGAACTCGTTGTTCGTGCCGTAGGTGATGTCGGCGGCGTAGGCCACGCGGCGCTCGGCGGGCGTCATGCCGCCCAGAATCACGCCGACCTCGAAGCCGAGGAAGCGGTGCACCCGGCCCATCCACTCGGAGTCACGCTTGGCGAGGTAGTCGTTGACCGTGACGACGTGCACGCCGTCGCCGGAGATCGCGTTCAGATACGCGGGCAGCACACAGGTGAGCGTCTTGCCCTCACCGGTCTTCATCTCCGAGATATTGCCCAGGTGCAGCGAGGCGCCGCCCATGATCTGGACCTTGTAGTGCTTCTGGTTCAACACCCGCCACGATGCCTCACGCGCCACGGCGAAGGCCTCGAGCAGCAGGTCGTCGAGGGTTTCCCCCTCGGCGTAGCGCTGGCGGAACTCGTCGGTCTTGGCGCGCAGCTCGTCGTCGGTGAGCGTCTCGATCTCGTCGCCGTACGCGATGACCTCATCGGCGAGGTTCGAGAGCCGCTTGACCATGCGACCTTCACCAATCCGTAGCAACCTCGTCAGTGTCAGCGCAGGCACGGGTCTCGTCAGTCCTCTGGTCGGAGTTGTGTTCAACGGCGATGGTAGTCCGCAGACCACCGTACCCGGCGGCGCGGACCCGTGCCCGATGTACCGGCGCAGTCATCGCCCCAGGTCACGACGCCCGGCGAGCCTCATTGCCCGGCACTGCGATTCACCTGCCGTGACGTACGATGTAGCGCGTGCCCGATCAGCGCGATAGGCACCGGAAGGAGCTTCGGAGCGCGTGATCACGAGATTGACGCCGCAGGACGCGTCGTTCTACCGGCTCGAATCGAGCAGCAACCCGATCCACATCGGCTCACTCGCGATCCTGAACAACTCCGCCCCCGATACCTCGGGCCAGATCCTCGACTACGAACGCCTCGTCGACCTGGTCGAATCCCGGCTGCCGATGGTGCCGCGCTATCGCCGCAAGGTGCGCGAGATCCCGCTCGCCATGGGCAGGCCCGTCTGGGTCGAGGACAGTCGTTTCGACATCAGCTATCACATCCGGCGCTCCGCGCTGCCGAGTCCCGGCAGCGACAGCCAGCTCTACGAGCTCGTCGCCCGGCTCGCGTCCCGACCGCTGGACCAGGGCCGACCACTGTGGGAGATGTATCTGATCGAGGGCCTCGCCGACGGGCGCGCCGCGGTGTTCACCAAATCGCACTCGGCGCTCGTCGACGGTGACACCGCCCTCGAGATCGGGCACGTGATCCTCGACAACTCCCCGCTGCCGCGCGAACTGGCCGACGACGCGTGGCACGCGCCACGTGAACCCACCGATGTGGAACTGCTCGCCGGGGCGGTATCGCAGCTGGCCGCGCAACCACGCGAGGCCTACAGCGTGATGCGCGACGCGGGATCGAACGCGTTCGGCGTGGTGCGCGGCACGCGGATGGCGGTGCAGGCCGCCGCCAACGTCGTGCGCGCGGCCACCTCGAGCGCGGCGCCGGACAGCCCGCTCAACGCCCGCACCTCGCGCAGCCGCCGATTCGACGTGGTGCGAACGAACCTGCAGGACTACCGCACGATCCGCGGGCATTTCGACTGCTCGATCAACGACACGGTGCTGGCGGTGGTCACCGGCGCGTTGCGCAACTGGTTGCTCTCACGCAACGAGGCACTGATCGAGTCGACGAATCTGCGCGCGGTGGTGCCGATGTCGGTCTATGTCGACGGTGACAATCAGCTGACCCCGGCCAGCGAGGTGTCCTCGTTCCTCATCGATCTGCCGGTGGGCGAACCGAATCCGACGATGCGGCTGTCCCACATCTCGCACGCCACCGAAGCGGCGGGCAGGCAGCGCCGCGGGGTGCGGGCGCGCACGCTCGTCCACCTGGCCGGATTCGCGCCCGCGAGCCTGCACGCGATGAGCGTGCGAGCGGCGAGTACCTTCGCCGACAACAGTTTCAATCTGGTGATCACCAACGCGCCGGGACCACAGACCGCGATGTACATCGGCGGGGCGCGCATGCTGGAGATGTATCCGGTCTCGCCGCTGCTGCGCAATCAGACGTTGAGTTTCGGACTCACCTCGTACGACGGTCAGGTCTTCTACGGACTCAACGCCGACCGCGACGCCATGCCCGATATCGATGTCCTCGCGGCATCGGTGCACGAATCGATGGAGGAGTTGCTCGGTGCCTGTCTCTGAGAACGACACGATGCGCGTCTACATCCCGGCGACGATCGCACTGCTGCGCCAGCTCGTCGACGAGCAGCAGCTGCTTCCACTCGGCGCGACCGCGTTCGCCGTGACGCCCGCCCTGCGCGAGGCGTACGCCGCGGGCGACGACGAGGAGCTCGCCGAAGTGGCGATGCAGGAGGCCGCGCGGGCCTCGATGCGGTTGATCGCCGCCGAACGCGACGAGCCCGACGATCTCGACGACGACGCCGCGGGCGCGACCGCTCCCGGCGGCCCGGTGTATCGGCGCGCCGTGATCGCGGCCGATGTGCCAGGGGCGAAACTGCGGCCCGATCTCGACGACGCCGTGGTGAAGCTGGCGGGGGCGGTGACGTTCAAGCAGGTCGCGGCGGTGCATGTGGATCTGGCCGAGGCCGAGCCGCAGGTGGCCAAGGCGGTGGACGTCATCGACGCCGCCGACCTCGGCGATACCGACGCGGAGTTCGTGCTCGGTGACGCCGAGGACCACCAGCTTGCCTGGTACGCGCCACAAGAACTGCCGTTCCTGCTCGAGCTGTTGTAATTCGCGGCGGCACGTGCCGGGGTTACCCACTGTTCACAACTGGCGCTGAACCTACGATGCCGTAACCTGGCTGCGAGCGGACTACCCCACGGTGGACCGAATGCACAACAGGGAGAAATCGCACAGCATGGTCATCGACAAGTTCCGGGAATGGCTCGAAGCACCGGCGGCGCAGGTCGCCGACCGCGGCGGCAAGCTGAACGTCTTGCGCGGCGCGGTAGCCCGGGTCACCACTCCCCTACTGCCCGACGACTATCTGCATCTGGCCAACCCCCTGTGGTCGGCGCGTGAACTACGCGGACGCATCGTCGAGGTCCAGAAGGAGACCGCCGACTCGGCGACCCTGGTGATCAAGCCGGGCTGGGGCTTCGATTTCAAGTACCGCCCCGGGCAGTACATCGGCATCGGCATCCTGATCGACGGCCGCTGGAACTGGCGTTCCTACTCCCTGACCTGCCCGCCGGACTGGACCGGCGAGGGCGGCAAGCGGCTCATCTCCATCGCGGTGAAGGCGATGCCCGAGGGCAAGTTGTCCAGCCACCTTGTCAACGGGGTGGCCGCGGGCACCATCGTGCGACTTGCCGCGCCTCAGGGTGGGTTCGTCCTGCCGGAACCGCCGCCGGCGAAGGTGCTGTTCCTCACCGCGGGCAGCGGGATCACCCCGGTCATGTCGATGCTGCGCACGATGGACCGGCGCGACGGCGTCCACGATGTGGTCCATGTCCATTCCTCGCCCACCGACGCCGACGTGATGTTCGGCGCCGAACTGCGCGCCCTGCACGACAAGCACCCGAGCTTCGTCTCCCATCTGCAACTCACCGACGCGCATGGCCTGTTCTCCCTGGCCAGCCTGGACGAGCTCTACCCCGACTGGCGCGAACGCGAGACCTGGGCCTGCGGACCCGCCCCGATGCTCGACGCGATCGAAACCCATTGGAAGAACGCGGGTGTGGCCGACAAGCTGCACGTCGAACGCTTCGAGGTGGAACGCTCCGCGATCGGCGAGGGCGGCACCGTCACCTTCGGCACCACCGGGCGCACCCTCACCGTCGACGGCGCCACCAGCCTGCTCGAAGCCGGTGAGTCCGTCGGCGTGCAATTGCCCTTCGGCTGCCGGATGGGCATCTGCCAGACCTGTGTGGTGACGCTGTCCGCCGGACACGCCCGCGACCTGCGCAACGGCGACGAACGCCAGCCCGGCGACAAGGTGCAAACCTGCATCTCCGCCGCGGCGGGCGATTGCACACTCGACATCTAGGCAGCTCGCCGACAGGACGAACAGGTACCCTCGAAGTTATGCGTCGGTCATAGACCCGTGACCAACGGCAATCGTTGAGGCCCCTGACTTCCATCATTCCGACTGGGCGCGACCTAGGACACTCACAGGAGGACCCCCGGTGGCTATCACCGATATCCAGGCCTTCGCCCATTTGACGGCGGCCGACATCGAGACACTGGGGAAAGAACTCGATTCGATCCGCCGGTCGGTGGAGACGTCGCGTGGTGAACGCGACGCCCGCTACATCCGCCGCACCATCGCCGCCCAGCGAGCCCTCGAGGTCGCTGGGCGCGCGGTGTTGTTCGGCAGCCGTAATCGCTGGGCGTGGCTGGGCGGCACCGCGATGCTCTCGGTCGCCAAGATCATCGAGAACATGGAGCTCGGCCACAATGTGAGCCACGGCCAATGGGATTGGATGAACGATCCCGAGATCCACTCCACCACCTGGGAGTGGGACCAGACGGGCCCATCGGCGCAGTGGCGGCGCGCGCACAACTACTCGCACCACACCTACACCAATGTGCTCGGCAAGGACGAGGACCTCGGGTTCGGCATCCTGCGGATGACCCGCGACGAGGCGTGGCGCCCCCTGCACCTGGCCCAGCCCGCCGCCAATCTGCTCCTGGCAGCCACCTTCGAATGGGGCATCGCCCTGCACGATCTCGGCATCGAGAAGGAGCTCGCCGGGATCGAGGGGCCGACGATGACCTCCTCCTACGACATCGAGTTCTGGCGCAAGGCCAGTCGGCAGGTCGCCAAGGATTTCGTGCTGTACCCGGCGCTGACCGGGCCCGCGTGGAAGTCGACGCTCAAGGCCAACGCCACCGCCAATCTGGTACGCAACCTGTGGGCCTACGCCGTGATCTTCTGCGGCCACTTCCCCGACGGCGCGCAGAAGTTCACCGCCGAGCAGCTCGACGGGGAAACCCAGGGCGAGTGGTATCTGCGGCAGATGCTGGGCAGCGCCAACTTCAAGGCCGGTCCCGTGATGGCCTTCATGAGCGGCAATCTCTGCTACCAGATCGAGCATCACCTGTTCCCCGACCTGCCGAGCAACCGGTATTCCGAGGTCGCGGTGCGGGTGCGTGAACTGTGCGACAAGTACGACCTGCCCTACACCACCGGATCGCTGGGCAAGCAGTACCTGCTGGCCTTCCGCACCATCCACAAGCTGGCATTGCCGGACCGCTTCCTCAAGCGCACCGCCGACGACGCGCCCGAGACCTCATCAGAGCGCAAATTCGCCGGCATCTCCCTGCCCGACAGCCTGCGGGTCGACCCCGAGACCGGTAAGCGCTTCGGGCTGCGCTCGGCGCTGCACGATGCGAAGGTCGCGCTCGAGATCAAGGCGCGTCACGAGAAGGAAGTGCTGCGCGAAGCGAAGACTGCGCTCAAGGCGCGCGCACGGCAGGAGAAGCTGGCGCTGCGCGAAGCCAAGCGGGCACTGGGCGAACGCGCCGTGCGCGAACGGGGTGTACTGCGGGACAAGGCGGCTCGCCGCATGGCGCGCCATGCCTGATAACATTTGCATTCCGATTCCGCAATAGGACTTATCACACATTTCGTCCGCAAATTCGCCAACCTACGCTCTCGTAACTTACGGTACTGTAGCCGCCATGGCGATCTCGGATGTCAAGGAATACGCGCACCTCACCGCAGCGGATGTCGAAGCTCTAGGCGCGGAGTTCGACGCGATCCGCCGAGAAATCGAATCTTCGCGCGGAGCGGCGGACGCGCGATATATCCGCAACGTCATCCGGCTGCAACGCGCGCTGGAGATCAGCGGCCGCGCGGTGCTGTTCGCCAGTTTCCTGCCCCCGGCCTGGCTGGCCGGTGTCGCCCTGCTCGGCTCCGCCAAGATCATCGAGAACATGGAGATCGGGCACAACGTCATGCACGGGCAGTGGGACTGGATGAACGATCCGGAAATCCACTCCACCTCGTGGGAATGGGACAACGCGGGCCCCTCGGCGCATTGGAAGATCACCCACAACTTCCTGCACCACAAGTACACCAATGTGCTCGGCATGGACGACGACATCGGCTACGGCCTGCTGCGCGTCACCCGCGACCAGCGCTGGATGCCGTTCTACCTGGGCAATCCCATCTACAACCTGCTGCTGCAGACGCTGTTCGAGTACGGCGTCGCGATCCAGCACCTCGAGCTGGGCAAGGTCGCCAAGAAGAAGTGGGCCAAGGACTCGCCCGAGTGGAAGCAGTTCGAGGCCGACCGCACGATGGTGCTCAAGAAGATCGGTAAGCAGGCCGCCAAGGACTATGTGGTGTTCCCGCTGCTCACCGGCCCGGCGTTCCTCACCACGCTCACCGCCAATATCGCCGCCAATGTGATGCGCAATGTGTGGACCAACGCGATCATCTTCTGCGGCCACTTCCCCGACGGCGCCGAGAAGTTCACCAAGGCCGATATCGAGGGCGAGACCAAGGGCGAGTGGTACCTGCGCCAGATGCTGGGCAGCGCCAACATCAGCGGCGGACCGCTGCTGCACTTCATGAGCGGCAACCTCAGCCACCAGATCGAGCACCACCTGTTCCCCGACCTGCCGAGCAACCGCTATGCCGCCATCGCGGTGCGGGTGCGTGAGCTGGCCGAGAAGTACGACCTGCCCTACACCACCGGTTCGCTGCCGGTGCAGTACTTCAAGTCGTGGCGCACCATCCTCAAGCTGTCGCTGCCGAACAAGTACCTGCGCCACACCTCCGACAACGCGCCGGAGACCAAATCCGAGCGCCTGTTCGCCGGCAACACCACCCCCTCGATCGACCCGGTGACCGGGCGTCGCCAGGGACTGCGCACCGCGCTGGCCGCCGGTCGCAAGCTGGCCCGCCGGTCGGTGGCCTGACCGGCTGCGGTTGTATGGTCGGCGTGAGTGCCGATCTGAGCGTCTACGACGCGATCCGTCTGCGTCGTGACGTGCGCGCCGAGTTCACCGGCGAGCTCGTCGACGACGACACCCTCCTGCGGATTCTCGACGCCGCGCATCGCGCGCCCAGCGTCGGGAACTCGCAGCCGTGGGACTTCGTGGTGGTCCGTACGCCGCGGACCCTGCGCCGTTTCGCCGACCATGTGGCGGACAAGCGGGTCGAGTTCGGTGCGTCGCTGCCTGCCGAGCGCGCGACGACCTTCGCGCCGATCAAGATCGACGGGATCGTCGAGAGCGGCACGGGTGTGGTTGTCACACATGATGATTCGCGCGGCGGACCACAGGTGCTCGGTCGGGCGAGCGTGCCGGAGACGGGCGTGTACTCCACCGTGCTGGCGATTCAGAACCTGTGGCTGGCCGCGACCGCCGAACAGGTGGGGGTGGGTTGGGTGTCGTTCTACGATCCGGAATACCTGCGCGAACTCGTCGGCCTGCCCGCGGGGATCAAGCCGGTGGCCTGGCTGTGTGTGGGTCCGGTCGAGAAATTCCAGCAGGTGCCGGACCTGGAACGGTTCGGATGGCGGTCCGGACGATCACTGACCGAGGCCGTGCATCACGAGACCTTCGGCGGCTGAACAAGATCCGGACACCCGCTCGGCGAGTGCCCGGATCGATCGCGGTTCTAGGCCAGCTTGATCAGGCCGTAGTCGAAGGCGTGTCTGCGGTAGACCACCGACGGGCGGTCGGTCTCCTTGTCATGGAAGAGGAAGAAGTCGTGGCCGACCAATTCCATCTGATAGAGGGCGTCGTCCACCGACATCGGTGTCGCGGTGTGCACCTTGGTGCGCACGATGTGGCCGGGGCCTGCCTCGTCGACCGCCTCGTCGTGGTCGTGGGCAGCGGAACCGTCCGGCGGTGCGAACAGCGAATCGTCGACCAGTGTGGCAGTGGCCTGCGCGACCGAGACCGGCGTCTTGTCGCCGTAGTGCACGACGCGCCGCTTGTCCTTGGTGCGGCGCAGTCTGCTCTCGATCTTCTGAGTGGCCGATTCGAGCGCGGCATAGAAGCTGTCGGCGCACGCCTCGGCGCGCACGATCGGTCCTCGGCCACGCGCGGTGATCTCCACACGCTGGCATGCCTTGCGTTGACGACGGTTGCGTTCGTGGAACAGTTCCACATCGAAGAGGAAGATCGACGGGTCGAAGCGCTCTAACCGAGACAGCTTCTCCGCCACGTAGATTCGATAGTGGTCAGGGATTTCGACGTTGCGACCGGAGACCACCACTTCGGCGTTCGGGGTCTCTACATCGATCGTCTCGGTGGCACCGTTGTGGAGTGCCGTGGGTTCAGCATCTTGCACTGATGCCCGTGAAGAAGTCGTCACGCGTACCTCCCGGATATGGCCGCACAACAAAAACGAAGGGCGGCGGGATTGAGCTGTGCCGATCGGGAATCGCCCGGCACCTGTATCCGCGGCACCACCTCCCAGACTCGCGGTTCGGTGTGTGATCGCGACGCTAGTCCGCCATCGGCAAGTCCGCCACTGTTCACGCGAACTTTCCTCAGTCAAGCCGCGCAGGTCACCAAAACGGCGCACGGAACTATGCCGATCCGGCTAAGAACTCGTGACGATTCGCTGACCGTGGCGCCAGTGGTGAGCACGTCGTCGACCAGAACCACCTGGGCTTTCGCAGCGATAGCGACCCATTTGTCCGGATCGCCGACAGTCATGATCCGGCCGCGAAGATTGTGTGAACGCTCATGCGTCGTCAAGCCCACCGAATCACGGACACCGCGTCCCATCCCCAGCATCGTCGCGCTCCGGCAATCGATCAGCCACCGGGCCGCGACCTCGGTCGAACGGGCCACCGGGTCACCACCGCGACGCCGCGCGGCCGCGGTTCTGGTCGGCGCGGGCACGAGCAGAAGCGGGCGATCGGGGGCGCGCAGGCGGGACAATGCGTGGGCCAGCGCCAGCCCGAGCGGGGCGGCGAGGTCGCGCCGGTTGTGTTCCTTGGCCGCCAGGACCGCCCGCTTGCCCACCCCGGCGTAGGGGCCGAGCGCCCAGCACGGAACGCCCGGATCAGCGCGCGGCCGCACCCGCACGGGATCGCGGCTCAACGCGTCCGCGCACTCGGCGCACCACCCTTCGCCCAGCGCACCACAGCCGCCGCACCGGTCGGGCAGGATCAGATCCAGCAGTGTCCGCATAGCGAAAGAGCATGGCAGCGGGTACCGACATCCTCAGCTCGGCAGCACCGGCACAACGCGTTCTCCGGTCAATCCGGGCACCTCGCGCCAGAAACGATCGTTACGTGTCGGATCGGCGGTCTGTAGCTGTAGGACGGCCCGGGAATCGCCCACGTACTGCGTGGCCGGGGCCGCTGTTACCACCCGCACCGGTGGGGTCAGGTTCTGCGAGGTTACGGGGCTGAACTGGGAGCCGTCGATGGAGACGGTGAACACCGGATCGACGTTGCCCTCCCTCGCTACCATGACCGTGTCACCGGTGACCCAGCTCAACGACACCGCGCGCGAGCTCAAGCCGAGCGCGAGCGGCAGCGGTGAGGTGAGCGCGTATTTGCCGTCGGGACGGCGTACGACCACCGCGACATAGACCTTGCCATCGGCGATCAGCGCCGCGCGCACGCCGGTGCGCGAGACCACCACCTCGTTGATCGGCGCCCGTGGGGCGCCCGCGCCGTCGAACAGGGCGCTGATGTCGACATCCTCGGTGGTGACATTGCCGGTGGCGCGATCGGTGACCGCCCGGACGACCCGGTCGCCGTCGATCACCGTCCACGCGGCGCCGCCGTCGCTGGTCCAGGAGGGACGGGCGATGGTGGCGCCCTCGGCGACCGCGAACGCCTTGGCGCCATAGTTGCCGATCAGCAGCGTGCGGGCGGGTTCTGGCAGCGGTTTGCCGGAGTCGGCGACCGCCGCGACGAACTGGCCGTCGGCGGAGATGCCGACGGACTGCAGATTGGTCGCCTCACCGAAGGAACCACTCGGCGTGACGATCCCGTCCGGAGTGACCTGGACCAGGGTGCCGTTACGCAGGGCGTGTAAGCCGATCCGGTTCTGGCCGGGCGCCGAGGCGCTGTACTGGTCGACGTCGGCGACCGACCAGCCGTTGGCCGCGTACCGGTCGTCGAGCGGCTTGCCATCGGCGAGCAGCACGTAGGGACCGAGGATGTCGGCGCCGGCCAGGGTGAGCACCACCTGCGCGGCGAGCAGTTCGCGGTCGCGCGGGCCGAGTGCGCCGATGCCCGCGAAGTCGATGCGCACCCCACCGATGCCGATGCCGACGTCGCCCGGCTCGTTGTTGGCCTTGGTGATCGGACCGCGCAGCGAGACCGGCTGCGCCAACTGGTTGCGCACCACCGGGGCGATCGCGGCCTGCGGTCCCTCGGCGAGCATGCCGATCAGTCGCTCGGTGAGCTGGGCACGCGGCACCGAGATCCAGCGCGGATCCGGGACCAACAGCGAACTGCCCGGGTCGATGTAGTTCAGGACGTAGTGGTGGTAGGACTTGACGAACGCGTCGTTGTCCATCACCACGCCCGGCGGCAGCTCGGTGATCCGCCACTCGCCGTCGATCTTGCTCATCTCGATCTTGTTCTCGAGAGTGCCCTCGACGGCGCGATAGCCGCCGTCGCCGGCGAGCTCGCCGACCTTGCGGGCCCGCAGCACATAGCTGGCCTTGTCGCCCGACCGCGACTCGCGCAGGGTGTCGGGGCGGTCGTCGACGATGGTGGTGCTCGCCTCGTCGTTCCAGCTTGCCGCCGTCTCGGGCGCCATGTACTGGCGGGCCGCGGCGTGCCGGTCGGTGGGGTCGGCGCTGGCGGTGAGGAAATCGCCGAGCAACAGGTCGGGGTCGCGACCCGAGATCGGCGGGGTCGGGCCCTGCGAGGTCGGGGCGCGGTTGATCGTGCCGAGCGCCTGCGGCGCGGAGGACTCCGGCAGGCTGGCGCACCCGGTGAGCAGCATCAGCCCGGCCAGCACCGCCGCGACCAGTGCGGCGCCGTGCCGATCCCGACGATCACCACGCGCACTAGTCATGACTTCCTGTCTCTGGTCTCGGTGGATGTCGACTCGTCGACATCGAGCTCGGCAGCGTCGCGTCCGTTGGTCTCTGGACGCGCGCCCGCCGAGGGCGATTCGATGCCGTGCTCCTGCGCTGACACGTTGTCGCGCGGTTCGACACCCGCCGGTTCGGTAATCGACGATGCGGTCTCCGTCGACTCCGCCGCGATCGGCTCCGTTCCCGTCTCCTCGACCGTGGCCGACTCGGATCCGGCCGGCTCGGCGGGTTCGGCCTCGATGTTCGTCGGCTCCAGCTCGGCTTCCGGCAACGCGGGGACCTTGCGCAGCATCGGTTCCAGGGCGAGCGGGCTCTGGCCGAGTTTGCGACCGCGCACCATCGGCAGCAGCAGCCGGAAGCTCGCCCCGACACCGGGATCGCCCCAGGCCTCCAGCCTGCCCTCGTGCAGATTGGCGTCCTCGACACTGATCGACAAGCCGAGTCCGGTGCCGCCGGAGCGGCGCACCCGCGAGGGGTCGGAGCGCCAGAACCGGTTGAACACCAGCTTTTCCTCACCGGGCCGCAGCCCGACGCCCTGATCGCGCACCACGGTCGCGACGGCGTTGGCCTCGGCGTCACCGCGCATGCGGATCAGCACCGGCTTGCCCTCGGAGTGGTCGATCGCGTTGGCGAGCAGGTTGCGCAGCACGCGCTCGACGCGACGCGGGTCGACCTCGGCGACCACCGGTTCCTCCGGCAGGTCGATCACGACCTCGATCTCGGCGTCGCGGGCCAGGTGGCGCACCGTGGAGATCGCGGCACGCGCGCACATCCGCACATCCAGCGATTCGATCTGCAATTCGGCCACGCCCGCGTCGTGGCGGGAGATCTCGAGCAGGTCGTTGAGCAGGCCCTCGAATCGGTCGAGTTCGTTGACCAGCAACTCGGAGCTGCGCGCGAGGGCCGGATCGAGCTCGTCGCTGGAGCCGTGGATGAGGTCGGCGGCCATGCGCACCGTGGTGAGCGGGGTGCGCAGTTCGTGACTGACATCGGAGGTGAAACGGCGCTGCAGATTGCCGAACTCCTCGAGCTGGGTGATCTGGTTCGACAGGCTCTCGGCCATCTCGTTGAACGCCTGCGCCAGGCGCGCCATGTCGTCCTCGCCGCGCACCAGCATGCGTTCTTTGAGTCGGCCGTCGGCGAATCGGCCCGCGATCCGTGCCGCCGACCGGATCGGCAGCACCACCTGCCTGGTCACCAGCGCGGTGATCGCGGCGAGCAACACCAGCAGCACGACGCCACCGATGAGCATCGTGCCGCGCATCAGCGACAGGCTCGATTCCTCGCTGGCCAGCGGGAAGATCAGGTAGATCTCCAGGGTCGCCACCTCGGCGCTCGGGCTGCCGATGATCAGCGCGCGCCCTCGATAGCCGTCAGGGTCGGAGACGGTGGTGAACTGGTAGGAGACCTGGTTGCGCTGGACGAATCGGCGCAGCTCCTGCGGCACCTCGGCGAGCGGTCCGGCCGCGATCTCGTGTGGCGGCGTGCCACCGACCATCGCCAGCGCCGAGTCGAAACTGCCCGCGGCGCCGCTGGACTGCCCGGTGCCGCCCCGGCTGGACAGCGCGGCGCGCGCGTCGGCGAGTTGCTGATCCTGGCTGTTGCTCGACGGTACGCCGGACATCTTGTTCTCGATCGTGCTGCGGGCACGATCCATCTCCTCGACAGCCGCGTTGATCTTGGCTTCGAGGAGACGGTCGGTGATCTGACCGGTGAGTACGACCCCGAGGATCGTGATCACGATGAGCGACAGGGTCAATGTCGAGACGATGACTCGCAGCTGCAGCGATCGGCGCCACAGGTGGCCGAGTGCGGTCCCGACGGCCTGGAACCAGGCCATGATCGGGCTCACCCATCGCCGCAGCTGCGCCACTGGACCAGTGGTCACAGCGGCGCCCCGCAGTGATCGATCACGGCGGTCCGGCCTTGTAACCGACACCGCGTACGGTCAGCACGATCTCCGGGTTCTCCGGATCCTTCTCGACCTTGGCGCGCAGTCGCTGCACGTGCACGTTCACCAGACGGGTGTCCGCGGCGTGCCGATAGCCCCACACCTGTTCGAGCAACACCTCGCGGGTGAACACCTGACGTGGCTTGCGCGCGAGCGCGACCAGCAGGTCGAACTCCAGTGGGGTGAGCGAGATCTGCCCGGGGCCGCGGGTCACCTTGTGCGCGGGCACGTCGATGACGATATCGGCGATCGAGAGCAGCTCGGCGGGCTCATCCTCGGTGCGGCGCAGACGCGCTCGCACCCGGGCGACGAGTTCCTTGGGCTTGAACGGTTTGACGATGTAATCGTCGGCGCCGGACTCCAGGCCGAGGACCACATCGACCGTATCGGTCTTGGCGGTGAGCATGACGATCGGAACGCCGGAATCGGCCCGCAGCACCCGGCATACGTCGATGCCGTTCATGCCGGGCAGCATCAGGTCGAGCAGTACCAGATCGGGGCGGATCTCCCGCACCGCTGACAGGGCCTGTGTGCCGTCGCCCACCACATGCGGGTCGAACCCTTCCCCGCGCAAGACGATGGTCAGCATCTCAGCGAGTGCCATATCGTCGTCGACGACCAGAATCTTGGGCTTCATAGTCCTATGTTGTCATCTCCCAGGCCAGGATCGGGCCGCCACGCCATTAATGGTGCGAACCCGTCGCGTATCCAACCTTATCCGGAAAAGATTTCCGAGCAGAGGGTGAGTAGCGCAGGCCTATCGTCATCGGATCGGTATGTCCACCACCGGCCGAACCAGTCGCGGTCGGCGAGTTCACGATAGACCTCGCCGGTGCGCCGTTGCAGACCGCCGTCCCGTTCGTAGGCATCGAGGGCGCGCGTGTCGTCGAGTTCGCCTCGGCGACGGGCCCGTTCGGCCGCCACCTCGGTGGACACGTCGAGCAGCACGGTGAGATCCGGCGGCGGCAGTTCGAGCCTGCCGAATTCCAGATCGCCCACCCACGAGACGATTTCACCGTCGGCGTCCTGGTGCCCCCGCGCGGCCGAATAGGCGGCGTTGGACGCCACCCACCGGTCCAGGATCACGATGTCGTTGCCGCCGAGAAGATCCAGCAGTTCCGCGCGCGCCGCGGCCCGGTCGAGCGCGAACATGATCGCCATGCCGTTGATCGACCCGGCCAGGTCGCCGTTCCCGCCGCGCAGTGCTTCCGCCGCGAGATCGGCGTGGATCGAATGCCCGTACTGCGGAAAGGCCAGACTGTCCGCTCGCAAGCCCTTCGCGGACAATTCAGCGATCAGCCCCTCGATCAAGGTCCGTTTACCGGCACCATCGAGCCCCTCGACCGCAATCAGCACGCCCATGCGCAGCAGGCTACCCGCACAGCCCCCAGAACTCCGGGCCGGTCGGGCGAGCTGACGACGGTGGCCCGCCGACCGAAGGTCGACGGGCCACCGTGGCCGACAGAACTCAGTAGCGGTAGTGGTCCGGCTTGTACGGGCCTTCCACGTCCACGTTGATGTATTCGGCCTGGTCCTTGGTGAGCCTGGTCAGGGTGCCACCGAGGGCTTCGACGTGGATCTTGGCGACCTTCTCGTCGAGGTGCTTGGGCAGGCGGTAGACCTCGTTGTCGTACTCTTCCGGCTTCGTCCACAGCTCGATCTGGGCGATGACCTGGTTGGAGAAGCTGTTGGACATGACGAACGAGGGGTGGCCGGTGGCGTTGCCCAGGTTCAGCAGACGACCTTCGGACAGCAGGACGATCGCCTTGCCGGTCTCCTGGAAGGTCCACTCGTCGACCTGCGGCTTGATGTTGATCCGGGTCGCGCCCGAACGCTCCAGCGCCGCGATATCGATCTCGTTGTCGAAGTGGCCGATGTTGCCCAGGATCGAGTGATCCTTCATCGCCTTCATGTGGTCGAGGGTGATGATGTCCTTGTTGCCGGTGGAGGTGATGACGATGTCGGCGTCGCCGATCGCCTGCTCGACGGTGACCACGTCGTAGCCGTCCATCAGCGCCTGCAGCGCGTTGATCGGGTCGATCTCGGTGACCTGCACGCGCGCGCCCTGGCCCGCGAGCGACTCCGCGCAGCCCTTGCCGACGTCGCCGTAACCGCAGATCAGCACCTTCTTGCCGCCGATGAGCACGTCGGTGCCGCGGTTGATGCCGTCGATCAGCGAGTGGCGGGTGCCGTACTTGTTGTCGAACTTGGACTTGGTGACCGAGTCGTTGACGTTGATCGCCGGGAACACCAGTTCACCCGCGGCGGCGAACTGGTACAGCCGCAGCACGCCGGTGGTGGTCTCCTCGGTGACGCCCTTGACCGACTCGGCGATGGCGCTCCACTTGGTCTTGTCGGCCTCGAGGCTCTCGCGCAGCAGGTCGAGGAACACCGTGTACTCGGCCGAGTGGTCGGCGTCGGCGGGCGGAACCACGCCTGCCTTCTCGAACTGCGCACCGCGCAGCACGAGCATGGTGGCGTCGCCACCGTCGTCGAGGATCATGTTGGCCGGGGAGTTGGGCCAGGTGAGCATCTGCTCGGCGGCCCACCAGTACTCCTCCAGCGTCTCGCCCTTCCAGGCGAACACGGGGATGCCCTTGGGCTCGTCGACGGTGCCGTTGGGGCCGACCACGATCGCGGCGGCGGCGTGATCCTGGGTGGAGAAGATGTTGCAGGAAGCCCAGCGCACGTCGGCGCCGAGAGCGACGAGGGTTTCGATCAGGACGGCGGTCTGGACCGTCATGTGCAGCGATCCGGAGATTCGCGCGCCCTTCAGCGGCTGGACGTCGTGGTATTCACGGCGCAGCGCCATCAGGCCCGGCATCTCGTGCTCGGCGAGGCGGATCTCCTTGCGGCCGAATTCGGCCAGCGAGAGATCTGCCACCTTGTAGTCGATGCCGTTACGGACGTCGGGGGTGAGCTCTGTGCGCGCGGGGAGTTCTGAGGTCGTCACGCTGGCTAGGTTACCGCTTGGGCCCGCGCGAGTTCCCCTCCTCCGTCGAGGTGGTCTCTCAGGCCGCGGCGCGGTACCGGGCCAGCAACCGTCGCGGCTTCGCGGGCGCGACGTTGGCCAGGCTCAGGTCGCCGCCGTAGTGCGCCGCCACTTTGGGGTCCATCACCGCGCGCCACAGCGGCGGAACGGCGGCGAGCACGATCATGGTGGCGTACCCGGCGGGCAGCTGCGGCGCTTCTTCGCTGCTGCGCAGTGTCTGGTAGCGGCGTCCCGGGTTGGCGTGGTGGTCGCTGTGGCGCTGCAGATGGAACAGGAAGATGTTGGTGACCAGGCGGTCGGAGTTCCAGCTGTCGCGCGGGGAGCATCGTTCGTAGCGGCCGTTGGCTTTGCGCGCGCGCAGCAGTCCGTAGTGCTCGACATAGTTGACGGTCTCGAGCAGCGCGATGCCGATCGCGCCCTGGATGGCCAGCCACGGCAGAATCGTCGGGCCGAACGCCAGCGTCAACGAACCGAACAGCACCGCGGTCATCGCCCAGGCCTGCAGGATGTTGTTGCTGGCGCTCCACCAGCCGCGGCCCTGCCGGTGCAGGCGGGCGCGCTCGAGGTGCACGGCCGATCGGAATCCGCCGATCACGCTGCGCGGCAAGAACTCCCACAGCGATTCCCCCAGCCGGGCGCTGGCCGGATCCTCCGGGGTCGCGACCCGGGCGTGGTGTCCGCGATTGTGCTCGACGAAGAAGTGCCCGTACCCCGACTGGGACAGCGCGATCTTCGACAGCAATTTCTCGGCACTCTCCACCCGGTGTCCCAGTTCGTGGGCGGCGTTGATCCCGATGCCGCTCACGAAGCCCACCGTGGCGGCCAATCCGAGCTTGTCGATCAGGGCCAGCTCGGGACTCGTCCACATGAAACAGGCCACGGCGAGGCTGACGAACTGGATCGGCAGGAACAGATAGGTGCACCACCGGTAGTACCGGTCGGCGGAGAGTGCGGCGTAATCCTCCTCGCGGGGATTGTTACCGTCTTCACCCACGATCCAGTCCAGCACCGGAATGGCGATCAGGACGATGACAGGCCCGATCCACCAGAAGACTTCCGCCTTGGTATGGAATACCAACTGGGAGGGCAACAGCGCGCTCGCCGGGGCGATCAGCCCTAAGGCCCAGAGATACCGCTTGGGATCACGAAAATCCCCCGGTTTGCCAACCGTTTGCACACCCGCTCCGCTACAAAAAGACCAATCGACGACCGATGTGAATACTGACAGACAATAGGCCTGTTACACAGCGGCAGCTCATCAAACGTGGTGATGGTTACACAGGAGCGAATCAGAACTGGTGACATTTCTCAGTGATCCACTTCACCGGATGAGATTCGCATCCCTCGTACCTGCACGATTGCCTCGACGTACGGACTGAGCAATGCGCTCATCTCGGCCGGGGCGTCGCGCTCGGGCATGGGTGGGTTCGGAATGTAGCTCAGGGCGATCCGCACCAGCGCGTGCGCGAGCACATCGGCCTCGGCGTCGGTCGCGTTCACCCAGCTGTGCGCGAACACCTCGGTCAGGCGCGCGGTGGCGTGGCCGAGCAGCGGTGCCGCGTCGAGGGTGATCAACCGCAACAGATCCGGCTTCATCTCCCCGCTCAGTAGCGAACGGACCAGTGGGTCGCCCGCGGCGGAAAGAAAGAATCCGGACATCCCCACCTGGATCGCGGCGCGCGCGTCACCGATATTCGCGTCGAGCGCCTCGCGCACATGGTCGACGAGGTCGTCGGCCAGGCGCAGTGCGTAGGCCTGCGAGAGCCCCGCGCGCGACCCGAACTCGTTGTAGAGCGTCTGTCTGCTCACCCCGGCCCGTGCCGCGACATCGCCGAGCGTGACCTTCGACCAGTCACGCTCGGTGAGCAGTTCGCGCATCCCGTCCAGGACCGAGTTGCGCAGTAGTTCGCGCGCGGCCTCCTGGTACGGGATGCGCGGACCGGTGCGCGGGGTACCCGCGACGCTCACGAACGTTCGATCTCGACCATGAAGAAGTCGGACTTGCGAGCACCGCAGTCCGGGCAGGTCCAGTCGTCGTCGATGTCGTCCCAGAGCGTGCCGGGCGCGATGTTGTCGTCGGGCCAGCCCTGGGCCTCGTCGTACTCGAAACCGCACTGCGCGCACTGGTACAGCTTGTAGTCGGTCACACCGATTCTCCTACCGCCTCGAAGTCGATCTTCTCCCGCACCCCGCAGTCCGGACAGCACCAGTCGTCGGGAACGGCCGCCCACAGTGTGCCAGGCGGAAATCCTTCGCGTGGCGCGCCTTTGGCTTCATCGAAGACGAATTCACACACCGGGCATCTGTAAGCGCTCATGATCCGACCTCGGTCGCGTACTTCTCCAGCACCCGCTCGCGGCGCTTGGGTTCGATGTTGGCGAGAGTGATGTCCCCGCCGTAATGCGCGAGTACGCGCTTGTCCATCACTTTGCGCCAGATCGGCGGGAAGTAGCCGATCAGGATCATGCTGGCGTAGCCACTCGGCAGGTTCGGCGCGCCGTCCCAGCTGCGCAGCGTCTGGTAACGCCGGGTCGGATACGCGTGATGGTCGCTGTGGCGTTGCAGGTGGTAGAGGAAGATGTTGGTGACGATGTGGTCGCTGTTCCAGCTGTGCTCGGGCGCCGGTCGTTCGTAGCGGCCGGACGCGGTCTTCTGCCGCACCAGGCCGTAGTGCTCGAGGTAGTTCACCGACTCGAGCAGGCTGAATCCGACCACGGCCTGCAGGACCAGATACGGCAGCACCTCGATACCGAACACCGCGATCAATCCCAGCCACAACACCACCGACATCGCCCAGGCGTTGAGTACGTCGTTGCGCAGCGTCCACGGACTCTTGTCGAGTCGGCCCAGACGCTCCTTCTCGAGATGCCAGGCCGAGCGCAGACTGCCCCAGACCGTGCGCGGCCAGAACGCCCAGAAGGACTCACCGATACGCGAACTCGCGGGATCCTCCGCAGTGGCGACCCGCACGTGATGGCCACGGTTGTGCTCGATGTAGAAGTGCCCGTAGAACGACTGCGCCAGCGCGATGCGCGCGAGCCAGCGCTCCAGGTCGACCTTCTTGTGCCCGAGTTCGTGCGCGGTGTTGATGCCGATGCCGCCGATCATGCCCACGCTGATCGCGATACCGATCTTGTCGACCACGTTGGCACCACCGGGGAAGCCGAGCCAGTGCAGGTTCGGCGCGGAGATGATGTAGCAGGCGAAGACCAGCGACGCGTACTGGAACGGCAGGTACAGGTAGGTGAGGTAGCGGTAGTACTTGTCGTTCTCCAGGTACTCCATCACCTCGTCGGGCGGGTTGTTGCCGTCCGGGCCGAAGAACAGGTCGGCTACCGGGATCACGAGATAGACCAGCACCGGACCGAGCCAGAACGGTACTTCGGCGAGGCGATGCCAGCCGAGCTGGTTGAGGCCCCAGATCAGGGGGATCGCGATCGTGAACAGGCCGGTGGGGGCGAACAGGCCCCACAGCCACAAATATCGCTTGGAATCTCGCCACGGCGGCGGTGCGACCCGCTGCTCGGACGCGTTGGCATCAGTCGACATCATCGTCTCCAGTTCCGAGGCACATCTCACAGGTGTGATGTGCGTAACTCTCTGTTACAGACGATATGTCCGGATGCGTCCGCTGTCTAGACAAATCAGCCAATTTGTAAAGCAAAAGTGGTCCGAGAATGCGGATGGCGACCGTGCCCGAACTGAGCACGGTCGCCATCGTTACAGGTCAGTGACCTTTTCAGGGGCCTTTACATTTGGCCTCTGACCGGAAGGAGTACGTCGGCGCCGGGTGGTAGCCCGTCGATCGGCCACCACCGTAGATCGGTCGATTCAGCGCTGCGGATCGGTACCGCGCCGGGGGGCGCCACGATCTCGAAGAGCAGGTCGAGATGCCGCGTCGGCACGCCGAGTGAGCAGGTGATCGGGTGCGCCTGCGCACCGTACAGACCCGACGTGAGAAGCAGGTCGGGGATGCCGGATTCCTCTGTCGCCTCCCGCAGCGCCGCGTCCTGCACGGTCTTGTCCTCGGGTTCGCAATGCCCACCCAGCTGGATCCAGCGACCGACCCGCGGGTGCAGGGTGAGCAGGATGTCGCGACGATCGTGGGACAGCACGATCGCCGACGCGGTGATGTGGCCGGGCGCGAATTCGCGCAGGCAACCGCGCGGTGCGGCGCCGAGAAAGGCCAGAATCGCTTCGCGCAGTGAGTGATCCGCACGGGTCGCGGGTTCCCAGTCGGTGAGCAGCTCGGTCGCCGAGGCGTGCAGCGACTCCGCGCTCACAGTTCCACCAGGCCCATACCGACCGCACCGACGGCGCGGGCGACCGGCTCGTCGCGCGGATGACCGATCGCGATGGCACCCAACGGCATCCAGTCCTCATCGAACCCGAGCACCTCGCGAACGATCTCGGGCGCGAAGATGGTCGAGCCGATCCAGCAGCTACCGAGGCCGTCGGCGGCCAACGCCACCAGCAGGCCCTGCACCGCCGCGCCGACGGCCACCGTGAACATGGTCTGCTCGGCGGCCCGGCGACGAGCGTCGGGGTACTCGTGGGCGCCGTCGGGCACGCAGAACGGGATGATCACCTCCGGCGCGTCGAAAAGGATGCGGCCACGCGCGATTCGACGCCGCACGCGCTCGGCGTCGAGCCCGTCGGCGGTGAGGTCCTCGCTCCACTTCTCGGCCATGGCATCGAGCAGCTGGGCCCGCAGCGTCGCCTTGCGCAACCAGACGAACCGCACCGGGCGGGTGTGGTGCGGCGCGGGCGCGGTGAGGCCGACCGCCACGGCGGCGCGGATGCGGGCCGGGTCCACCGCCTCGTCGGTGAACGCGCGCACCGAACGGCGCAGCGGCACAGCTTCTTTGCGGCCCTGTTCGAGGGCTTCGGCGGTGCCGAGCCAGAACAGGTCGTCGATGCCGCCGCGCAGCAGCGTGGCGGCGGTCGACCCGTCGTCGTCGGTGCTCAGCCCACGCACGACCGCCACCGGTACCCCACCGAGCTTGCCCTTGACCAGATCCGCGGCCGCGGCGAGTTCATCGGCGATGGCCACCTGCGTGACGTGCAGCTCGTTGCCCTGCTCATCGACGGCGCCGTCGTAATCGTGCAGCACGCGCAGCCCCGCCGCGCCGATGGCCGCGTCGATCTGCCCGTTGCGCCAGGCCCGGCCCATGGTGTCGGTGATGACGACGGCCACGTCGACGCCGAGCCGCTGCGCGAGCGCGGTGCGCAGCGACTTCGCGCTGCCGTCGGGATCGACAGGCAGCAGCACCAATTCGCCCTGCGCCACATTGGAACCGTCGACACCGGAGGCGGCCTGCACGATGCCGAGCCGGTTCTCGGTGATGAGGGTGCGACCCTTGCGCGCCAGCACCCGAACAGCCTCGTCCTCGACGAGCCTGCGCCGAACGGCGTCACGCTCCTCGGGGTCGATCGGCGCCACCACGATGCGCCCCTCGGCCTTCGACACGATCTTGCTGGTGACCACGATGATGTCGCCGTCGGCGAGCCAGGGCGCTTGCGTCGCAAGATGTTCGGCGATGTCGTCGCCGGGCCGGAACTCGGGCAGGCCGGTCACCGGAAGGATCCGCAACTCGTCGGCGGCGTGGTCGGGCAATGCCCCGACGGTGCCGTTGCGCTGCTCGCTCATGCCTTCACACCCGCCAGTTCCAGTGCGGCGCGCGCCATTTCAGCGGTCGCCTCGGGGTCGCTCATCAACAGCGGCACGCTGCGCACCTCGACGCCCGGAACGTCGGCGGAGTCGGTGGAGTGCACCAGCCACCCGTCGAGAATGCCGGTGGTCGAACGGGCGCCGTAGTGGCGGCCGATCGCCTCCGCCGTGGACTCGACGCCGATCGCGGTCAGACATTCATCGGCCATGCCGCGCAACGGCTTTCCGTCGATCACCGGCGAGAGGCCGATCACCTTGGCTTCGCTGGTGCGTAGCGTGCCCCTGATCCCGGGCACCGAGAGGATCGCGCCGATGCTCACCACGGGGTTCGAGGGCGCCAGCAATACGGCGTCAGCGGAGCTTATGATCTCGGTCACATTCGGTGCCGGCGTGGCTTGCTCGGCCCCGATCGAGGCGAATCCGTGCGTCGGCAGCGCCGCGCGGTAGCGCACCCACCATTCCTGAAAGTGGATCGCGCGACGTTCGCCAGCATTGTCGGGGTCGCTGACCACCACATGGGTTTCACAGCGATCGTCGGTAGCCGGAATCAGCTTCACCCCTGGCTGCCACCGATTACACAGCGCTTCGGTGACCGCGGACAGCGGATATCCGGCGCGCAGCATTTCGGTGCGAATGAGGTGGGTGGCGATATCGCGATCGCCCAGACCGAACCAATCGGGCTGGGCGTTGTATTTCGCCAGCTCCTCTTTCGCATGCCAGGTTTCGTCCGCGTGACCCCAGCCACGTTCGGTATCGATGCCACCGCCGAGGGTGTACATGCAGGTATCGAGGTCGGGGCAGATGCGAAGGCCATGCATCCAGACGTCGTCGCCGACGTTGACGATGGCCGAGATGTCGGCTTCGGGCAGCAGGTGCCGGACGCCCTGGAGGAACCGGGCACCGCCGACACCGCCGACGAGAACGGCGATCTTGGGCTCGCGCGCCGCGTGTTGTGCAGTCACAGGGTCACAGCCTAGTGAGTGGCGATTGCCGGTTGATTCCGCGCCGAATTACAACGAAGTTGCTGAGAATTTGCCACAACGCATAACAAGATCAACACGAAAGGCGGGTGCGGAGTGTAACGGAAGGGTGACGGCGGGTTGACCACCGGCAAGTGCGGCGTGTCTAATCACAGACATGTCATTCCGGTCACCGCGAGAGGGCATAGCGCGGGGGCGTTTGCGAGAAGGTTTCAACTCGCCGAAACGGACACAACGCGCACACACAGCGCAGTGGACGCCGGAAGGCAGGCTCGGGGAAGCCCGCGAGACTACATCGCGGTGTTGGGCCGTCGGAAATCTCATCGGACCGACGGAAAGAATCATTCTGCGCTAACACATAGTGAGGAGGCGGAACGATGACCGAAGATCTGGTCTCACCGACCGATTCCACAGCAGGCGCAGCTCACGCTGTCTGCGCTGACATGAGCTGGCAGGAACCGGACGTGGAAAGCGAAGTCGCGGCTCCCCGGCTGAGTCTGGTCGTGACGGGCTTCGACGAAATGTTCGAGTCGATCGAAGAGCAGTGGCAGGAACGTGCCCTCTGCGCGCAGACCGACCCCGAGGCGTTCTTCCCCGAGAAGGGCGGCTCGACGCGTGAGGCAAAGCGGATCTGCTTGGGCTGCGAAGTACGTGACCAGTGCCTGGAATACGCACTGGCACATGATGAACGCTTCGGCATCTGGGGCGGTCTCTCGGAACGAGAGCGTCGCAGGCTGAAGCGCGGAATCGGTTAAGTGGCTGTTCGAAAGTAGACTCTCTCCAGGCCTGGCCCGGAGCCACGCAGGCGCAGTACGTCGGTGTCTCCGGGCGAACGCCCTTCCAGCTCACGGTGCAGGCGAGAGGTGAAAGACCCATGGCACGTTCCCGGCGTCATTCCCCGGCACCCACCGCCCGTTCGGTCACCCGCCGCGGCCGCGGAGTCCGTGGCCCCATGCTCCCGCCGACCGTGCCCGCGTGGCGCACCAGGGGCCAGAAATTCGATCGGCTGGTGCTCGAAGCGTTCGCCCCACTCGACACCCGCTGGCACGATCGCCTCACCAAGCTCGACATCGCCGTCGACGATGTTCCGAAAATCCGTCCGCTGCATCCTGATTCGGTCACCTGGCCGGATGAGGTGGTCGCCGACGGGCCGGTGCCGCTGTCGCGGCTGATCCCCGCGGGCGTCGACCGACACGGTGCGGCCACCCGCGCCAGAGTGGTGTTGTTCCGCAAACCGCTGGAATTGCGGGCCGCCGACCCCGACGACCTGGTCGAGTTGCTGCGCGAGGTACTCGTCCAGCAGATCGCGACCTACCTCGGCGTCGACCCCGATCTGATCGACCCCGAACCCGAGTAGGCGAAACCTCCGCCTACGCTGCGGCCGTGCGCACAAGACCAACGACGCTGCGCGACAACAACCATCCAGCGAAACCTCCGCCTACGCTGCGGCCGTGCGCACAAGACCAACGACGCTGCGCGACAACAACCATCCAGCGAAACCGCCGCCTACGCTGCGGCCGTGCGCACAAGACCAACGACGCTGCGCGACAACGACCATCCGGCGAAACCGCCGCCTTGGCCGCCGCAATGCGCAAGACCGACAAACGTTGCGCGACTGTGCCCATCCCGTGAACCTCTGCCCTGTTACTTAGGGCGTGTCCGTATCCACTTTCGGGCCGTAGAGGGCTAATCTCGACGTCGTGATCCCTCTGCGTCGTTGCTGCCGACCCGGCTGCAAGAACCCGGCTGTAGCGACGCTGACGTATGTGTACTCCGACTCGACCGCCGTCGTCGGCCCCCTGGCCACCGTCGCCGAACCGCACTCATGGGATCTCTGCGAAACGCACGCCTGCCGGATCACCGCGCCCAAGGGCTGGGAACTGGTCCGCCACGAAGGCGGCTTCTCCTCGAGCACCCCGGACGACGACGATCTCACCGCCCTGGCCGAAGCCGTGCGCGAAGCGGGCCTGCGCCGCCGCCCCGCCGCCGAAGCCGACCAGCCGGGCTACCGCGACAACGCCCCCGCGGCCCCCCGCACCGCACGGACCGGCCGTCGCGGCCATCTCCGTGTTCTGCCCGATCCGTAGCTAGTCCGGCCAGGATCCCGAAGAGTCGGTGCAGCCCGCTAGGGTTAGCCGCATGACGACCCTCGCGCGCTCTGGCGAACTCGTGAATGCCGTGATCAAGGCTTATGACGTCCGCGGGCTGGTGGGCGAACAGATCGACGAGGCGTTCGTCGGCGATGTCGGCGCTTCCTTCGCGCGCCTGATGCGCGGCGAAGGCGCCACCCGCGTCGTGATCGGCCACGACATGCGGGCGTCCTCCCCCGCGCTGTCCGAGGCGTTCGCCCATGGCGTGCGGGCCCAGGGTCTCGATGTGGTGCACATCGGCCTGGCCTCCACCGACCAGCTCTACTTCGCCTCGGGCAAGCTCGGCTGTCCCGGCGCCATGTTCACCGCCAGCCACAACCCCGCCGAGTACAACGGCATCAAGCTGTGCCGCGCGAACGCACTGCCCGTCGGCCAGGACACCGGCCTGGCGACCATCGCCGCGGAGGTCACCGGCGGCGTGCCCGCCTACGACGGCGCGCCCGGCACCGCGACCAGCACCGATCTGCTCGCCGATTACGCGAACTACCTGCGCGAACTGGTGAATCTCGACGAGATCCGCCCACTCACCATCGCGGTCGACGCGGGCAACGGCATGGGCGGCCACACCGTGCCCGCCGTCCTCGGCGCTCTCGCCCCGGTCACGATCGTGCCGCTGTACTTCGAACTCGACGGCTCGTTCCCCAACCACGAGGCCAACCCGCTCGATCCGAAGAACCTCGTCGACCTGCAGGCGCTGGTGCGCTCCAGCGGCGCCGACATCGGTCTGGCCTTCGACGGCGACGCCGACCGCTGCTTCGTCGTCGACGAGCGCGGCGAGCCCGTGTCCCCCTCGGCGATCACGGCGCTCGTGGCGCAGCGCGAGCTGGCCAAGGAGCCGGGCGCGACCGTCATCCACAACCTGATCACCTCGCGCGCGGTCCCCGAACTGGTCGAGGAGCTGGGCGGCAAGCCGGTGCGCACACGGGTCGGACACTCGTTCATCAAGCAGGAGATGGCCTCGACCGGCGCGGTGTTCGGCGGCGAGCACTCGGCGCACTACTACTTCCGCGATTTCTGGGGCGCCGACTCGGGCATGCTGGCCGCGCTGCACGTGCTGGCCGCGCTCGGCGAGGGCGAGCGGACGGTCTCCGACCTCATGGCCGCCTACGACGTGTACGCGGCCTCGGGCGAGATCAACTCGACCGTCGCCGATGCCGCCGACCGCACCGCCGCCGTGCTCGCCGCGTTCGCCGACCGGACCGAGTCGGTGGACCGCATGGACGGCGTCACCGTCGACCTGGGCGGCCACGCGTGGTTCAACCTGCGCGCATCGAATACCGAACCGCTACTTCGACTCAATGTCGAGGCCGGATCGCGCGACGATGTAGACGCACTCGTAACCGAGATCCTGAGCATCGTCCGCGCCTGACTGGGAAGATGAAACCAGTACCCGTGGAATCACATGCCCGGCATTCGGCGGTCCGGTATTCGGCGACGGCGGATTACGAGCATTGCCGGTGCCCGGCTGGAATAGTGGAGTCACAGACGACGCCGCGCGATGAGGGGAGGTGGATTCGGCGATGATCGCTGGAACACCGGTATTCGACCTCGACGATGCCGAGTCGCTGGCAGCCGCCGACACCGGCGGCGCCCTGCGTTCGGCGGCCTCCGGCGGCGCCCAGGTGCGGGCCACCGCGGCGGCGGTCGCCGAGACCTCGCTCATCGAACGGCTCTCCGACCTGCGCCCGCGCAGCCTGGTGCTGGTCACGGGATCGGGTCGCGCCACGCGCGCGGCCGGGCTGCTCGTCGCCACGCTCGGCGACCGGGCCGGGCTGCCGATCGTGCCCGTCACCGCACTGCCACCGTGGGTCGGCCCGCTGGACGTGGTCCTGGTGGCCGGCGACGACGCGGGCGACCCACGGTTGATCGACGCCGTGGACCGCGCCCTGCGCCGCAGCGCCGAGGTGGTGGTCGCCGCCCCCAACGAGGGTCCGTTGCGCGCGGTCGCCGCCGGCCGAGCGATCGTGCTCGAACCGAGGGTGCCCGTCCTCGACCACAATCGGCTGCTGCGTTTCCTCGCGGTCGGTATCGCGGTGCTGCGCGGTGTCGACGCCCAGCGCAGCGGCCCGGCCACGCCCGATCTCACCGCACTGGCCGACATGCTCGACGCCGAAGCGCTGCGCGACGGCCCGACCAACGAGGTGTTCCACAACCCGGCGAAGACCCTCGCCGCGCGGATGCACGGGGTGGGCGTCGTCCTCGCGGGCGACTCCCCCGCGGCGGTCGAACTGGCCGGTCACGGGGCCGAGGTGCTGCTGCAGTCCGCGGGTCGATTGGCCTCGGCCGCCGATCTCGCCGACGCTGTCGCCGCGGTCGGTCGACTCGGCGCGAGCACCGGCGCCACCGCCCCCGGCTTCGATCCGCTGTTCCATGACGAGGAACTCGACGGACCGGCACCGGTGGACCGGGTCCGGGTGCTGGCCCTGAGTGTGCATCCCGATCAGGCTGCCGCGCGGCGCAAGCTCGCGGTCTTCGACGGCGCGGGCGCGGGCCTGGTCGACGCCGATCTGGTCCACGCCGATGTCGACGTGCTGCAATCCCAGCTCGCCGACCCCGGCGCCGCGCCCGCGATCGAACGAACCGCCGCCGACTCCGCCGCGGGGGGCGGGCACGGCAGCGAACTCGAGCAGCTCGCCGTGCTCGCGCTGCGGCTGGACATGGCCGCGGCCTACCTTCGGCTCACCGGTGGGCGCGACGGCGCCGGGCCCGAACCTGATCGATACGACGGGGGACGCTACTAGTGCAGGAACTCGTTGGTGCGCTGCGCTCTTACGCATGGGGGTCGCGCACCGCGCTCGCTCAGCTGTGCGGACGGCCGGTGCCATCGGCCCATCCCGAAGCCGAACTCTGGTTCGGCGCGCACCCGGCCGATCCCGCGCACGTGCGCACCGAATCGGGCACCCGCTCGCTGCTCGACGTACTGATCGCCGACCCGGTGCGCGAATTGGGCGCGGTGGCGGACACTTTCGGCCCCAGGCTGCCGTTTCTGCTGAAAATCCTCGCCGCCGAGGAACCACTGTCGCTGCAGGCGCACCCGAGTTCGGCGCAGGCCCGGGCCGGTTTCGAACGCGAGAACCGCACCGGCGTGGCACTGGATTCGCCGCTGCGCAACTATCGCGACGACAGCCACAAGCCCGAACTCGTTGTCGCGCTGGAACGTTTCGAGGCGCTGGCCGGATTCCGCGATCCACACCGCACCGTCGAGCTGTTGCGCGCGCTGGATGTGCCCGGCCTCAATATCTACGCCGAACTGCTTGCCGCCCAACCTGATTCGGCCGGGCTGCGCACCCTGTTCACCACCTGGATCACGCTGCCGCCCGCTGTGTTGTCGAAGCTGCTGCCCACGGTGCTCGAGGGGTGTGTGAGCTACCTGTCGAGCAAAGGCGCGCGGGAGTTCACCGCCGAGGTGCGCACCGCGCTCGAACTCGCGGAGGCCTACCCCGGCGACGCCGGTGTCCTCGCGGCGCTCCTGCTCAACCGGCTGACCCTGGAGCCGGGCCAGGCGCTGTTCCTCTCGGCCGGCAACCTGCACGCCTACCTGCGCGGGGTCGGCGTGGAGATCATGGCAAATTCCGACAACGTGTTGCGTGGCGGGCTCACCCCCAAGCACGTCGACGTGCCCGAACTGCTGCGGGTACTGGACTTCGAGCCGATCGACCTGCCGGTGATCGAACCCGAACCCAGCGGCGACGGCGGTATCCGATACCAGACGCCCGCACCGGAATTCGCCCTGTGCCGCTTCGACCTCGGCACCGACGACGAACCGGTCGTCCTCGCCGACGCCGGGCCGGGCATCGTGCTGTGCACCGCGGGCACGGTCGAGCTCTCCGAGAACGGGCACACACTCATCGTCGAACGTGGCAGCGCGGCCTGGATTTCCGCCGCCGACAGCGACCTCAAAGCCCGCGCGCTGCGTGGTCCCGCCCAGCTGTTCAGCGCCTGCGTCGGCGACACCTGAACCCGGCCCGCCACCTTCCGAGCAGGTGACTTCGCCGCGGCCGTGCGCGACAGACTGATGACCGCTTCGCCCGAGCCTCCGATTAGGCTGTGGCGAGTCGTGGTTCAGTGAGCAGAAGGGCGGGCCGGTATGTCGGCTGGTGGTGGCAAGAAGGCGATCCTCGCGGCGTTGACGGCCAATGCGGGAATCGCGGTGGCCAAGTTCGTCGGCGCGTTCATCACGGGGTCGGCGTCGATGATGGCCGAAGGCGTGCACTCGGTCGCCGACACCTCGAACCAGGGCCTGCTGCTGTTCGGGCAGCGCGCCGCCGCCAAGGACGCCGACGAGCTGCACCAGTTCGGGTACGGCCGCAATCGCTACTTCTACTCGTTCGTCGTGGCGCTGGTGCTGTTCACCCTCGGTTCGGTGTTCGCGGTCTACGAGGGCATCCACAAGATCCAGCATCCCGAGGAGCTGAGTCAGCCGATCGTCGCGATCGTGATCCTGGTGATCGCGATCGGCCTGGAGACCTACAGCTTCCTCACCGCCGTGGGTGAATCCAAGCCGCTCAAGGGCAACGCGAGCTGGTGGCAGTTCATCCGCAATTCGCGCAGCCCCGAGCTGCCGGTGGTGCTGCTGGAAGACACCGGCGCGCTGATCGGTCTGGTGCTCGCCCTCGGCGGCGTCGGGCTCACCATGGTCACCGACGACCCGATCTTCGACGGCATCGGCACCCTGTGCATCGGCATCCTGCTCGGCGTCATCGCGATCGTGCTGATCATCGAGATGAAGAGCCTGCTCATCGGTGAGGGCGCCACCCCCGAACAGGGCCGTGCGATCCGCGAGAACCTGGTCGACGGCACCGAGATCACCTCGGTGATCCACCTCAAGACCCAATACCTGGGCCCGGACGAATTGCTGGTCGCCGCCAAGGTCGCGCTCGCGCCGAACCTGGACATCGCCGCTGTCGCCGCGGCCATCGACGCGGCCGAGCTGCGCGTGCGCGCAGCGGTCCCCCCCGCCAGCCTGATCTACCTCGAACCCGACCTGTACAGAGTTATCTAGCGGCTGGCGCCGCGGTTCTCGGTGTTGTTGTGCGGCTGGCGCCGCGGTTCTCGGCGCTTGACTCCACCTCTTCCCTCCCTCCGGGCACTCCTTCGTCGCACCCTCCACTCAGTCCAGAGGCGGAGGCGCGCCGAGAGCACAGAGTTATGCAGCGGTCGGCGCCGCGGTTCTCGGCGCTTGACTCCACCTCTTCCCTCCCTCCGGGTACTCCTTCGTCGCGCCCTCCGCTCAGTCCAGAGGCGGAGGCGCGCCGAGAACGTGGGGGTCGGGAGCGGCTCGTGGTGGCGGTAGCGTTTCGGTATGGCCGAGCAAGGTGGAGACAGCAAGATCGCGATCCTCGCCGCGCTCGGGGCGAACGCGGGGATCATGGTCGCGAAGTTCGTCGGCGCGTTCATCACCGGTTCGTCGTCGATGCTGGCCGAGGCGGTGCACTCGGTGGCCGATACCGGCAACGAGGCGCTGCTGCTGGTCGGGCGCAACCGGGCCGACCAGCCTCCGGACACGCTGCACCCCTTCGGGTATTCGCGTAATCGGTACTTCTATTCGTTCGTCGTCGCGCTGGTCCTGTTCGTGATGGGGTCGCTGTTCGCGATCAACGAGGCGATCCACAAGATCCGGTTCCCGGAGGAGCTCGCGTCGGCCTGGGTCGCGATCGCGATTCTCGGGGTGTCGCTGGTACTGGAGAGCGCCAGTTTCCGTACCGCGCGCAAGCAGTCGGCGCCGTTGAAGGGCCAGAATTCGTGGTGGCATTTCATCCGCCACACCCGTAACCCCGAACTGCCCGTGGTGCTGCTCGAGGACGCGGGCGCGATCATCGGCCTGCTGTTCGCCCTGGCCGGGGTGAGTCTGACCGTGCTCACCGGGAACGCGGTGTGGGACGGTGTCGGCACGCTGTTCATCGGCATCCTGCTCGGCGTGAACGCGGTGATCCTGATCGTGGAGACGAAGAGTCTGCTGATCGGCGAGGGCGCGACGACCAAGGACGACACCGCGATTCGCGCGGCGCTGCTGGCCGATCCGCGGATCGAACGCGTGATCGGGATGCAGACCCAGTACCTCGGGCCGCAGGATCTGTTGATCAACGCCAGGATCGCGCTGCACGCCGGGTTGGATATCGCGCAGGTAGCGCAGGTGATCGACGCCGCGGACGACCGCATTCACCTCGCCGTGCCGAACACGTGCACGATCTACCTCGAGCCCGATGTGTTCGAGCCCGACAAGACGCACGATGCGCCGAGCAAGCCCTACCGGTAGGCGGGCGCCGCGCCGCGCAACAGGTCGAGCGGGTGGGTGACGATGCCGAATCTGGTGCGCAGCAGGTGATGTGCCGCGTGCAGACCCGGCATCCCGTGGACGCCGGGGCCCGGCGGGGTCGATGACGAACACAGGTAGGTACCCGGAATCGGGGTGGAGTAGGGATTCCAGCGAGCGAGCGGACGGAACAGGGTCTGTCGGGTGGTCATCGCGCCCGCCGAGATATCGCCGCCGACGTAGTTGGCGTTGTGCGCGGGCATGAAGGCCGCCGGTGTCACGTGTTTCGCCAGGATCAGGTCGCGGAAACCGGGCGCGAAGCGTTCGACCTGATCGATCACCTGGTCGCTGATATCGCGATCGGTGCCGTTGGGGACGTGGGCGTAGGTGTAGAAGGTGTGCTGCCCCTCGGGCGCCCGGGTGGGGTCGACCACGCCCGGCTGGATGGCCAGCACGTACGGCCGGTCGGCGAAAGTGCCGGTGGCGACCTGATGTTCGGCGTGCATGGCTTGTGCCCTGGTGCCGACCAGGTGCAGGGTGCCCGCCAGGTCGGCGCCCGGCGCGGCCCACGGCACCGGTCCCGACAGCGCGAAGTCGACCTTGCAGGCGGCGTTGCCGTACCGGAAACGCCCGAGGCTGTCGCGGTAGCGCGACGGCAGCCGGTCACCGGCGATGCGTTGGAGTTCGGCGGGCGAGGTGTCGAACAGCACCGCGCGGGCGGTAGCGAGTTCGGCGAAATCGTCGACGCGGTGTCCGGTGCGTACCTCGCCGCCGAGGCGTTCGATTTCGGCGATCATCGCGTTCGGGATCGCCTGGCTCCCCCCGCGCGGGATCACCCAGCCGCCCGCGTGCGCGAGCGTACCGAGCAGCAGCGCCGCGCCGACGGCGGGAAAGGCGCGTGGTGAGGTGATGGCGTGAGCGGCCACGCCGCTGATCATCGCGGGCGCGACGTCATCGCGGAAACGGTTGTCCGACAGTGGGGATGCCTGTTCGAGCAGGCGGATCGCGAACGCGAGGCCGGTGCGAACGCGCAGCGGCGGGTGCCGTAGGTCCGACATGGCCAGCTCGACGACATCGGGCCAGTGCTCGACGAGCGGTGCGAACAGCGCGCGCCACGCGCGACCGTCGTGACCGAGGTCGGCGACGGTGGATTCGAGGTTGCGCCACGCCAATCCGGCGACGCCGCCGTCGAGGGGATGCGCGTAGGAGACGGTCGGGGTGAGCAGCTCGACGCCGTGTGCCGCGAGGTCGAACGCGCGAAAGAACGGTGACGCCAACGCCATCGGATGCGCGCCCGCGCAGATGTCGTGCTGGAATCCGGGCAGCGTCAGCTCGGCCGTGCGCGATCCGCCGCCCGCCTGCTCCTGCGCTTCGAGGACCCGCACCGACAACCCGGCGCGGGCGGCGATCACCGCCGCGGCAAGACCGTTCGGCCCCGAACCCACTACTACGACTTCCGCCATCCGCGTCCCTTCGCCCTCGCCGCGCTCTGCCGATCTGCGTCGTTGCCTCCAACCTACGCGGGGCGGCGAGCCTGTCGCAGTGCGCTCGGTCACCCGGAAGGTTCGACGCACGAAAGCACCGCACCGCGCCGGGATCTACCACGCCGCACCATCTGACCGCAGGCGCAGCGCTTGTCCGCCACGTTCTTCCAGGCGTCGTGGGGGTTGATTTCGCGCGGCGATTCACCCGCGTCGGTACGGCTCAGCTCGACTCGACCGCCGCTTCGCTCGTTCCGTCGACCAGCAGGGTGATGCGTCGTTCGCGCAGTTCGGGGCGCAATCGGCCGTTGCGGTCGAGGGTGGCGAGGCCGTGCAGGGAAGCCCACGCGACCTCGGTACGGGCACCGAGGTCATCGCCCTCGGAGTACGGGGAGAACATCGCCTCGAGGCCGGCGAAGGCATCGCGCAGCGGTTGTGGCGCGTCGAGGCCGAAGTCGAGGTCGGTCTTCTGCTGGAAGATGGCGTCGTAACGGGCGGGGTTGGCGGTGGCGAAGTCGAGATAGGCGCGCGCGACATTGGCGATCACCTCGGAATGGGTGGTCGCCGCCTCGCGGGCCAGCCGGAGTTGTTCGGCGAGCTCGACACAGCCCTGCAGGGCCACGGCGCCGACGATGGCCGCCTTGTTCGCGAAGTGGCTGTAGAGCACGGGCTGGCTGTATTCGATGCGATCGGCCAGTTTGCGAATGGTGACCGCGTCCCAGCCGTCCGCTTCGGCCATTTCGCGCGCGGTGTCGATGATCCGCTGGTGCCGTTCGGCACGTTCGCGTTCCTTGCGCTGCTGGGTGCTCATGCTCGATATTCTAGCAACGCTAGACAAGATAGCGAGACCCAGGCTATCGTTTTCACAGCACCTAGCGACGCTAGATTTCAGAGCAAGAGTCAAAGTTCAGGAGCACCTCATGATCACCTCACGCATCGCCACCGCACTCTCCCTGCTCGGCGGGCTCTTCATCATCTACGTCGGCATCAACTACCTGATCGTGCCGGAGGCGACAGCCGCGGGCTTCGGCCTCCCCGCCGTGCCAGAGGGCGACGCGGTGGCCTTCCTGAACCTCAAGGGTGTCCGTGACGTGGTGAGCGGCCTGGTGATCCTCGGCCTGTTGGCCACCGAGCAGCGCTTCGCGCTGGGCGTCGCCATGCTCGCCACCTCGCTCACGCCGTTCGGCGACATGGCCACCGTCCTGAGCTGGCACGGCTCCACCGCCACCGCGTTGGGTGTGCACGGCTTCACCGCCGTACTCGTCGCGCTCGCCGGCGTGCTGCTGATCCGCGAACGTCCGGCGAGCGCAGCCGATCGCCGGCTCGTCGTGGCGTGAACCACCAGCGTCCGCTTCACCGCAGTCACCGAAAGCCCCCGCGATTTCTTGTCGCGGGGGCTTTCGGCCTGTCTCACCGCACGTCGGGCGGGCCACCCACCTGGCCGACGGGGGGTATGGTCGCGTTTCCGCACTGCGGTGGTTGGGCAAGACGTTCGAGAGATCTGAGTTCGGAGGCAAGAGGTGCGACGAGGACGACTGTCGCTCGCGGGGCAAGCCTTCGTATGGCAGCTGGTGGTGCTGGCGCTGATGATCGCCGTCGGCACGATCCTGGCCGTGCTCGATGCCAGGCGCGACCATGATCTGGCCGCGGAAATGCAGGTCAGAGACGTCTCGGTGACTGTGGCGCGGTCGCCGTCGACCCTGGCCGCGGTGAGTTCGCCCTATCCGAGCGGACTGCTGCAACCGACCACCGAGCGGATCAGGGCCGCCACCGGCATGGACTTCATCGTCGTGATGGCGCCCGACCGCACCCGCTATACCCACACCAACCCCGACCTGATCGGCAAGCCGTTCGTCGGCAGCATCGACGGCGCGCTGGCGGGCCAGACCCTCACCGAGACCTTCACCGGCACCATGGGCCCCTCGATCCGCGCGGTCACCCCGGTCTATGACAACGGCCGCGTGGTCGCGCTGGTCGCGGCCGGCGTCACCCGGGCCAAGATCAGTACCCAGGTCGCCTCCCAGCTGCCGCTGATCCTCGGCGTGGCCGCGGTGGGTCTGGCGCTGGCCGCGCTGTCATCGTTCCTGATCAGCCGTAGGCTGCGCCGCCAGACCCACGGTCTGGCCCCCGACGAACTGCGCGCACTCTACGAACACCACGACGCGGTGCTGCACTCCGTCCATGAGGGCCTGGTGGTGTTCGGTGACCAGACCGAGGCCGCGGAGGTCGTCAACGATCAGGCCCGCACCCTGCTCGACCTGCCCGACGGTCCGGTCCTGCGCGCCGACCTGCCGATCTCACTGCAACAGATGAGCGGGGGCGTGGTGCGCGACGAGACCCACGTGACCACCGATCGTGTCCTGCTGGTCAACCAGGATCTGGTGAGCTGGGAGGGCCGTGAGATCGGCACCGTGCTCACCATCCGCGACCACACCGAACTGCGCGCGGTGCTCGGCGAGCTCGATTCGGTGCGCAACTTCGCCGAATCGCTGCGCGCCCAGGCGCACGAGGCGGCCAACCGGCTGCACACCGTGGTGACGATGGTCGAGCTGGGCCGCCCTGACGAAGCGGTGGCCTTCGCTACCGCCGAGCTACAGCTCTCGCAGGTGCTGATCGACCGGCTGCTGGCCGCCGTCGGCGACGCGGCGCTGGCTGCCCTGCTGCTCGGCAAGGTCGACCAGGCCGCCGAGCGTGGCGTGAGCCTGGCGATCAGCGAGGACACCGCGCTGGACTCCACCGATCCGCTCTCGGCGCACGAGACCGTCACCCTGGCGGGCAACCTGATCGACAACGCGATCGACGCGGCGGCGGGCACCGTCGACAAGCGCGTCGAGGTGTCGGTGTGTCATCGTGACGGCGCGCTGTGGGTCCGGGTAGCCGACAGCGGACCCGGCATGTCGGCCCAGATGTTCTCGCGAGCCGCCGAACGCGGCTACACCACGAAATCCGACCACGCGGGCCTCGGCCTCGCGCTGGTGCACCGCCTCGTCGATCGACATCGCGGCACCATCACCACCACGGCCGCACCACACAGCGCGGTCATCGTTCGCATTCCGCTGAGGGAGACCCCATGATCCGCGTCCTGATCGTCGAGGACGAGCCGTTGATCGCCCAGGCACATCGGGCCTATCTCGAACGGCTCGACGGTTTCGTCACGGGTGCGGTCGTCCACACCGGACGCGACGCGCTGCGGGCGGCGGCCGAGGCGATCGCCGACAACAATCCGTTCCACCTGGTGCTGATGGACATCGGGCTGCCCGATATCAGCGGGCTCGATGTGGCCGCCGCGCTCAACGGACTCCAGCCGCGCCCCGACGTCATCGCGATCACCTCGGCACGCGAGCTGAACATGGTGCGCAGCGCGGTGGCGCACGGTGTGGTGCTGTACCTGCTCAAGCCGTTCACCTTCGCCGCGTTCCGCGAGAAGCTGGAGCGCTACCGCGATTTCGACACCGCGCTGCCCGCCGGCGAGGCGGCACTGTCGCAGTACGACATCGACCGCGCGCTCGGCGCGCTACGCACCGCCGATCAGAAGGCCGGCGCCCCGAAAGGCGTTGTGCAGCACACCCTCGAAGAGGTATCGCGGGCGGTGCGCTCGGCCGAATCCGGGATCACCGCCACCGATGCCGCCGCGGCCGTTGGTGTTTCGCGGATCACGGCGTGGCGGTATCTCGAGAAGCTCGCCGACGACGGATTGGCCGAGCGCCGCGCCGATTACGGCCGCGCCGGTCGCCCGAAGACCCGCTACCGCTGGCGCGCGAGCACATAGCAGCGCACGAGGGCTCGACCAGCGCGGGAAGACGCGACATCGGGCCGGAGCAAGGCTCAGGCCGGACGGGACGCACCCGCGAGGTCGTCGGGGGCCGAGATTCGCGCGACCGGACCCAGGTCGACCGGCATGTGCTCGAAACCGTGCAGCGTGAACAGGTTTCGGCGGACGGGTTCACCGCGTAGCCGCAGGTTCGGGTAGCGGGTGTAGAGCGCGCGCAGGGCGTGCACCGCTTCCATCCTGGCCAGGCTCGCGCCGAGACAGGAGTGGACGCCGCTGCTGAATGCCACGTGGTCCTTGGCATTGCGGCGGTCGATGTCGAAGCGGTGGGGGTCGGGGAAGACCGCCGGGTCGCGGTTGGCTCCGGCCAGCGACAGGATGATCGTGCGGTTCGCCCGCACTCGCACGCCGTCGAGGTCGACGTCCTCGAGTGTCTGCCGCGCGGTGGTCTGGACGGGGGGATCGAACCGCAGCGTCTCCTCCACCACATCGGGCCAGCGTTCGTGGTCCTGCTGCGCGAGAGCGAGCTGGTCGGGATGGGCCGACAGCGCGGCGACCGCGTTGCCGATCAGATTGACCGTCGTCTCGAAACCGGCGCCCATCAGCAGACTCGCGCCCGCCTGCAGTTCTCGCAGACTCAGATCGCCCGAACTCACCAAGGTGGACAGGATGTCCTCGCCCGGTGCCCGCCGCAGGGTGGCGATGTGGTCGGCCAGGTAGGCGTCCATGTCCTCGATCGCCGACATCGCGGCCCGGTACGTCCGCCACGAGGTACCGATATCGAGCAGCGGCGTCACCTTGTCGCCCCAGTGCAGGAACCTCTCGCGGTCGGCGGGCGGGAAGCCGAGCATGTCGGCGATGATCGCGATCGGCACCCTGGCCGCGAAGTCGGTGATCAGATCGACCGATCCGTGCGCGGGCATCGCCGCGAGCAGTTCGGCGGTGACCACCTCCACGCGCTCGCGCAAACGGGCGATCGCGCGCGGGGTGAACGCCGATGCCACCGGCTTGCGCATCCGGGTGTGTTCCGGCGGGTCGAGGACCAGCATCGACGGCGGCTCCACCGGGTTGGGTGGCACGGTGACCCGCTCGGCGAGCTTGCGCCACGGGGCGAGCAGTTCCGCGTCGATCGCGGGTCGCACGCCGAACCTGGGGTCACGCAGAATCGCTCTGACCTGGGCGTGATCGAACGTTGCCAAGGACACCGGCGTCTTGATCACGCCGCCGCCGCGACCGCGCAGTTCATCGATCAGCGGATACGGATCGTGCAAGCCCTGATGACCGCTGAGCAAGGTCGCGAACGGGTCCCCGCGGCGCACCTGCCACCGCAGGACCGCCCGCGGCGCCCCGTGCTCGGCCGACCATCGAACCCAGTATTTCGCGCTCATCGCCACCTCTGCCGCTCTGCCGAAGTCCTACTTCCACAGTACGGACCGACTATGACGCACGACACGTCCCCGAGGTGGACCCGAACCTATACCTGGGTAGGAGTTCAGCGCCGGACGGTCACCTTCTCGGTGACCACCCGATGGTCGACGCCGGCCGGATCGGGATTGACGACCTGGACCAGCGAGGCCCCGGCGAACAACACCGCGACGAACCCGTCGATCAGCTCGGTCACCGTCTCCCACGGCGTACTCGACAGCACCCGGTCTCCGGCGGAAAAGCCTTGCAGCGCAGCGGATTTCCGTGCCATCGTGAGCACTTCCGACACCGGGAGCCCGTCGAGCGCGGCCCGGAACCCACCGGGCAGGAACTGATCACCGTGCACCCGCACCGCGGTCGCGAAGTCGGTGACGCCGACCGGCAGCTCGCGCACCGGCGTTCCCATGGCATCCAGCGACAGCACCGCCACCTCGTCGACACCGTCGGCGTCGTCGAGCCGGTCGGGCGTCACCAGTGCGAGGTCGGCGTCGGCGTCGGGGGTGAGAACCACTTCGGTTCCGGCCCACCAGCAGCCGAGCAGGACCGCGGCGGTCTGCCAGTGCGCGGGCAACAACACCGCGACCCTGGCGCCGGGGGTGAGGGCGAATTCGTCGCGGATCAGGTTCGCGGTCTTGGCTGCCCAGTTGGCCAGCGTCAGGCCGGACAGTTCGATCCGCGCACCGGTGGCGTCGTCGTACCAGGTAACGCGCGGTCCGGCGGGGTCACGTTCGAGGATGGGGTCGAGGAGGGCGTCGGTCAGTGTCGAATTCGGCTCACGCATGGGTCAATTCACACATTTCGGTCCGTTCTGGCCTGCGTCGATCGGCGGGGCTGGCGGTATCGGTGTCGCGGTCGCCGAGGAAGTCGCGTCGAAATCGAACATGCCTGCCGCGGCCGAGCCGGGACCAGAATAGTCGCTCGCCAGTACCACGCTCACTGTATTCGCCGACACTGTTCGGTCGGCGACCACCGTCAGACCACCCAGCACCTGCGCGACCGCCGCCGCCTTCGGGTCGTCGGCGTCGGCGGCCAGCACGCGACTCGAGCTCACGCTCCCGCCGGTGTAGTTGCCGACCGTACCTTCCTGGAATCCCTTGCCCGTCAGGGCTGTGGACACCTTGCCCGCGAGTCCGGTGGCGCCGCCGGCGTTGAGCACGTTCACCGTCACGGTCGAGGCGTCGATCTTCGGCGCGGTGTCGCCGTCGTCGGTCTGCTCCCCCACCAGCCCGGCGACGAACCTCTGCACCGTTCTCGGATCGACCTTCACCACCGACTCACCGGCCGAGGTCATGCTGTTGAGGTCGGAGACCGGGATGGTCTCGAATTCCACCTTGCCGCCGGACAGATCCTTGAGTTGTTGCAGAAAGGCCAGCACGTCCCAGTCCTCGTCGAGCACGACGGTGCGCCCCACCGCCTCGCTGATCTCGCTGAGCTTGCTCGGATTGGCGAGGGTCTTGGCGGTGAGCAGCTGGCCGACCAATTGCGCCATGAACACCTGCTGGCGCACGATCCGGTCGATGTCACCGCGTTCGAGATCGTGGCGCTGGCGCACGAAGCTCAATGCCTCCTGGCCGTCGAGACGCTGACGCCCGGCCGGGAAGTCCGCGCCCGACATCGGTTCGTCCACCGCCTGATTCAGGCACACCTCGACGCCACCGACCGAGTCGGTGAGCAGCACGAAGCCGAGCAGGCTCACCTCGGCGTAATGGTCGACGGTGATGCCGGTCAGGGTCGCCACCGATTTGATCAGCGCCTGTCGGCCCGCCTTGGTCGACTCGCGTTCGGCCTCGGCCTCGGACTTGCCGTCGGCGAGCAGTTCGGCGCGTTGCGCCTCCTTGGTCGAGCCGTACGCGGAATTGATCTTGGCCTTGCCCTGGCCTGCGACCTCGACATAGGAGTCGCGCGGGATGGAGATCGCGGTGGCCGAGCGGCCGTCGTTGGGCACCCGGATCAACACGATGGTGTCGGTATTGGTGCCCACCTCGTCGCCGGCGTGCAGCATCGCGCGTTCGGCGGTGGTGAGTGGGTTGCCGTGCGCGTCGGTGCGGCTGTCGACGCCGACGAGCAGGATGTCGACGGCGCCATCGCGGCCACCGCCGAGACCGAGGTCACCGATCCGGTCAATATTGGCGATCAGGTTGTCGACACTGCGCCAGGCGAATCCGGTGAGTGTCAGTACCAGCACGGCCGAGATCGCCGCCATCAGTTTCGCCGGACCGAAGGTCCCCGCAGACGCGCTGACCGGCCTTGTCGACTCTCGCACTCGTGCATCCTCTCGACGAACTCCGCGCCCGGACCGCCGCACCCCCGGCAGACACCGCCTTGTCGTTAGCCCGGGCTCGTCCATGGACACCGGCCTCCACAGGCTAACCAACAGTTACCACACCGGCGCCCAACCGCGTGTGCCCCGGCGTGCCAGACTGGCCGCGTGAATGCCGAATTCCCCGCTCCCGCTCACCTAATCATCACTGGCGCGCGCGGTCTGCTGGGGCTACGGATCCTGCGTCTGGCACCCGATGCGCGCGGCTTCGGGCGGGCCGATCTCGACATCACCGACCGCGCCGCCGTCGACGCCGTCCTCTCGCCCGGCGCCGTGGTGATCAACTGCGCGGCCTACACCGCGGTGGACGCCGCCGAAACCGAGGTCGAGGCCGCCTTCGCCGCCAACGCGACCGGACCGGCGGTTCTCGCCGCCGCCTGCTCGGCGGCGGGCGCGCGGCTGATCCACGTGTCCACCGACTACGTCTTCCCCGGGACCGCGACGACGCCGTATGAGCCCGGCGACCCGACCGGACCGACCTCGGTCTACGGACAGTCCAAGCTCGCCGGTGAGCGGGCCGTGCGCGAGCTGGGTGGCCATGTCGTGCGCACCGCCTGGGTGTACGGCGGTGTCGAGGGGGATTTCGTCGCGACCATGCGCAGGCTGGAGGCCGAACGCGACACCGTCACCGTGGTGAACGACCAGCTCGGCTCCCCCACCAGCGCCGCCGACCTCGCTGCCGCGCTGCTGGAACTGAGCACCCGACCCGACGCACCCGCTGTGCTGCACGCCACCAATTCCGGCACCGCCACCTGGTTCGACCTCGCCGCGGCGGTTTTCACCGACCTGGGGGCCGATCCAGCCCGGGTGCTGCCGTGCGCGTCCAGCGAATTCCCCAGACCCGCACCGCGCCCGGCGTATTCGGTGCTGTCACCCGCGGTATGGGACGCGGCGGGCCTCACCCCGCTCCGCCCCTGGCGTATCGCACTCACCGACACACTGCGCCGATTGTCCGACTAGGCTGCGCAGTCGTGAACGCAGCAGACGCAGCCGATTCTCCAGCCACCGCCGGCCTTGCCGTGGTCACGGTGACCTATTCACCGGGTGAGCACCTCGAGCACTTCATCACCACCCTGGCCGACGCCACCAGCGAGAAGCCGCAGGTGATCCTGGCCGACAACGGCTCGACCGACGGGGTCCCCGAACTCGTCGCCGACGCCAACTCGCACGTGACGCTGCTGCACACCGGCGGCAATATCGGCTACGGCGGCGCCATCAACCGGGCCGTCGCCGAGATCGATCCGTCCATCGAGTTCGTCATCCTGGCCAATCCGGACATCCGCTGGGGCGTCGACTCCATCGACAAGATGCTCGAAGCCGCCGCGCGCTGGCCTCGGGCGGGCGCGATCGGGCCGATGGTTCGTGAGCCCGACGGCAGCATCTACCCGTCCGCGCGCCGGGTCCCCGGGCTCGCCGACGGCGCCGGGCACGCGATTCTGGGCTCGGTCTGGCCGAAGAACCCCTGGTCGGTGCGCTACCGCCAGGAGAACGAGCAGATCTCCGAGCGGGTGGTCGGCTGGCTGTCGGGCTCGTGCCTGCTGGTGCGCCGCGCCGCCTTCGACACCATCGACGGTTTCGACTCGCGCTACTTCATGTACATGGAGGACGTGGACTTCGGTGACCGCATGGGCAAGGCGGGCTGGCACAATGTGTTCGTCCCGGACGCCGAGGTGACCCACGCCAAGGGTCACGCCGCGGGCAAGCATCCCGAATTGATGCTGCCCGCCCACCACGCCAGTGCCTACCGTTTCCAGGCGGACCGGCATCCGCACTGGTGGCAGGCGCCCTTGCGGGTCGCGTTGCGGGCCGGACTTGCGATTCGCTCCAGGATTGCGGTTCGATCGGCGCTGCGCGAGCAAGCGCGAACTGCCTGAATCGTCAGCGCCCGGAGGCGGCAGCCTGCGTAACCACGTAGGGCGCCGAGGCAGGCAAGTTGGACACAGCGCCTGAATGGGCGCGGTATCACTGTGAACAGGGGAAACTCGATGGCAGGCAATGCAGGCACCGACGCGGTCATCCTCGTCGGCGGACAGGGCACGCGGTTGCGGCCGCTCACCCTCTCGGCGCCCAAGCCCATGCTGCCGACGGCCGGGCTGCCGTTCCTGACCCACCTGCTGGCCAGGATCGCCGAGGCCGGGATCACCCATGTGGTGCTCGGCACGTCGTTCAAGGCCGAGGTCTTCGAGGAGCACTTCGGTGACGGCGCCGAACTGGGCCTGGACCTGGAGTACGTGACCGAGACCGAGCCGCTGGGCACCGGCGGCGGCATCCGCAATGTGCTGCCCAAGCTGCGCGCGGACAACGTGATGGTGTTCAACGGCGACGTGCTCGGCGGCACCGACCTCGGTGCGATCCTCGACACCCACGAGTCGACCAACGCCGATGTCACCCTGCATCTGGTTCGCGTCAGCGACCCGCGTGCCTTCGGTTGTGTGCCGACCGACGAGACCGGTCGCGTCACCGCGTTCCTGGAGAAGACCCAGGATCCGCCGACCGACCAGATCAACGCGGGTTGCTACGTGTTCCGCCGCGAGTACATCGAGAAGATCCCCACGGGTCGCCCGGTCTCGGTGGAACGGGAGGTCTTCCCCGCGCTGCTGGCCGAGGGCGCGCGCGTGCAGGGCCATGTCGACGCCTCCTACTGGCGCGATATGGGCACCCCGGAGGACTTCGTCCGCGGCTCGGCGGACCTGGTCCGCGGGATCGCGCCCTCCCCGGCCCTGCCCGGCCAGCGTGGCGAGTCCCTCGTGCACCCCGGCGCGGGCGTGGCGCCGGGCGCGTTGCTCATCGGTGGGACCGTGGTCGGGCGCGGCGCGGAGATCGGCGCGGGTGCGCGACTGGACGGCGCGGTGATCTTCGACGGCGCGGTGGTCGAGGCGGGCGCGACCGTGGAACGCTCCATCATCGGCTTCGGGGCCCGCATCGGCCCCCGCGCGCTGGTTCGCGATGGTGTGATCGGCGACGGCGCCCATGTCGGCGCCCGCTGCGAACTCCTGCGCGGCGCCCGCGTGTGGCCCGGCGTGGTCATCCCCGACGGCGGCATCCGCTTCTCCACCGACGTCTGATCCGCGCGACGCCGGGTCACCACCGATCCCTCGGCCGGTGGCCCGGCGTCGAACGCGGCTAGCTGAAACCGACGGCTTGGTCGCCCCAGGCGGTGTGCAGGTCGGCGTCGGGGTTGTCCACGATGCGATCGATGGTGTCGATGAGCAGGGTGGTGCGGTCGGTGGGGCGGTAGTGGGGCCAGTGTTTGGAGCCGTCGATGGCGGCGGGGACACTGTGTTCGGCGAAGGCCAGCCAGCGGCGCTGCATGCGGCCCGATACCGCGAGCGAGGCCTTCCGCCCGCCGAGCCAGAAGGTGGGGTCGTGGTTCAGGGTGCCGAAATTGCCGAAGACATACGGCAATTCGGTGGCGTGACCGGCACCGACCCTGGCAGCCTTCAGCATCGGGGTGGCGTAGTCGAAGCGGTACATCCAGGTCGGTGAATGCTGGGCGTGCCCCTCGGCGACCCAGGCCGCGGGCATCCGGAAGGCCGCGTCGGTCGACATCGCCAGCGCGCCACGGGTTTTGGTGAGATCCGGGTAGGCCGAGGTGATCTCGGCGATCCGCTCGGGCGGCATCTCCGGATGCGAGGCGGCGACGTCGCGCAGCATCGCGTTCACCGCGTCGGGCGTCACCGGCATGATCGGTGAGCGCAGCACCCGGAACAGCGACGCCTCATCGCGATTGGTCCCGATCAGCAACGGCACCCGATGCGAAAGCCCCTGCTGGAATCGGTCGATCGGGTAGCCGGGCAGCAGATCTCCGTCCACCACCGGCGCCGCGGCGAGCCTGCCCGGTTCCTTGATGGGCACCTCGTCCAACAGCACGGAACCGATCTCGACGAGCTGTTCGATCGGCAACTCCAGCAACCGATTCACCTGACCCGGCCCGAGTTCGAGCAGTTCCAGGTATCGCTGCCCGACGACGGCGGCCCGCTCCTGCCCGAAAACCGTTGTCGCGGGCGGACTCTGCGCGATCGCCTTGTGGAACAGTCCGGCCGCCGCTGGTGCGGTGAGCAGCGCGGTCACGCAGCCCGCGCCCGAGGACTCACCGAAGAGGGTCACGTTGCCCGGATCGCCACCGAACGCGGCGATATTGTCGCGCACCCACGTGAGCGCGGCGAGCTGATCGTGCAGGCCGAGGTTCGCGGTGAACTGCCCACCGAGCGAGGACAGATCGAGGAAACCGAGCACTCCGATCCGGTAGTTCACCGAGACGACCACCACGTCGCCCGCCTCGGCCAGCTTGCGCCCGTCGTAGATGGTCTGGGCGGCGGTGCCGAGGCAGTAGGCGCCGCCGTGCACCCAGACCATGACCGGGCGCGGCGGGTCATCGCTCGGTTGCGGCCGTGGCGACCAGACATTGACCCACAGGCAGTCCTCACCCATCTGCAGATCGGAATCCACCGGCACCATCGCGCCCATGGCCTGGGGCGCGATATCGCCGAAGACCACGCAGTCGCGCACACCGTCCCACGGCTTCGGGGGTTCGGGTTTCGCGAAGCGGGCGGGCCCAGCGGGAGCGGCCGCGTAGGGAATGCTGCGCCACACGGCGACCGGTCCATCCCAGGTTCCGCCGACTGTGCCGTACTCGGTCTCCGCCAGTGGGTCGGCATCGTGGGCCCGCGCGTCCGGGTCGAAATCGGGCTGAATGCTCATCACACACCTCCTAGCCGGCCCGACCACACGGGTACCTGTGTGTTTGCTCCCGCTGGTCGAAGCACCTGGTGACTACCTAAGAGAGTACGTGCGCGGCACCCGAACGCGCTCCCCCCGCGCCATTTCCACAGGTAACAGTTACTCCGCGATACACGCGACGGCGTCGTTCCGCGCGATACCGGGCGGTTGTGACACGTGGGTTCGACCGCAGGCCGACCCGGTCCGCCCGGCGGGAAGGGCGAGGTCGGCCGCCGGCCGGAGCCCACCGGACAGCAGCCGCACCCACTCGATTAGCTGGAAATGTGCTGCGCCTCGTCGCCGACGTAGGCGGCCCACAGGCGCCGGTACGGCCCGTCGACGGCCACCAGCTCGGCGTGCGCGCCGACCTGCACGAGCTTGCCCGCGCCGACCACCGCGATGAGATCGGCGTCGGCGGCGGTGGCGAGCCGGTGCGCGACGACGATCGTGGTGCGGCCCGCGGTCAGCACGTCCACCGCCGCACGTACCCGCGCCTCGGTGGCCAGGTCCAGCGACGCGGTGGCCTCGTCCAGGATGAGGATGTCCGGGTCGACGAGCTGCGCCCTGGCCAGCGCCAGCAGCTGACGCTGCCCGGCCGACAGACTGCGCCCGTGCGCACCGATCGGCTGGTAGTAGCCGTGCTCGAGCGCCGCGATCATCTCGTGCGCCCCGACGGCCCTGGCGGCCCACTCGATCTCGGCGGGCTCGGCGTCGGGGTTGCCGTAGGCGATGGCCTCGCGCACGGTGTCACCGAACAGGAACGGCTCCTGCGGGACGACGCCGAGTCGTTTGCGGAAATCGCGCAGCCGGAACCGACGGATGTCGACGCCGTCGACGAGGACCGCGCCCTCGGTCGGGTCGTAGTACCTGGCGAGCAGCTTGACCAGGGTCGATTTGCCCGCGCCGGTCTCACCGACCAGGGCGACCTTCTGTCCCGGCTCGATCCGCAGGTCCAGCCCGTCGAGCACGGTGCGGGTCCGCGACGAGTACCCGAAACTCACCGAGCGCAGTTCGATCGCGCCGTCGAGGCGGGTCACCGGGAGCGGGTCGACGGCCTCCGGCGTGTCGACGGGGGTGCGCAGCAGGTCGCCGATGCGATCGACACCGACCACCGCCTGCTGATAGCTGTCGAACACCTGCGAGAGCTGCTGGATCGGGGCGAACAGCAACTCGATGTAGAGCAGGAACGCGATGAGTGTGCCCGCGGTGAGCACGTCGTCGCGAACCTGGTGCACGCCGACCGCGAGCACCGCAGCCGTCGCGATCACCGACATCAGTTCGATGCACGGGAAGAACACCGCCATCAGCACCTGCGAGCGCAGCCGCGCGTCGCGGTAGGCCCACGACCTGCTCTCGAACTCGGTCTGGTTCACCGCCTCCCGACGGAACGCCTGGGTGACGGTGATGTTGTCGACGTTCTCCTGCAGGTACGCGTTGACCGCGCTCACGCGTTCCCTGGCCAGGTTGTACGCGGGCACCGACGCGCGCCGGAAGGCCACAGTCGCCACGCCGAGCACCGGCAGCAGCACGAGCACGACCACGGCGAGCCCGGCGTCGATCACCAGCAGCGCGGCGACCACGCCCGCGATGGTGACCGTGCTGGTGAGCGCGGTGGCCAGCCCGGTCTGCAGAAACGCCGAGAGCCCGTCCACATCGGTGGTCATCCTGGTCATGATCCGGCCGCCGAGCTCGCGCTCGTAGTACTGCAGGCCGAGGCGTTGCAGGTGGGCGAAGGTCTTCACGCGCAACCCGTAGAGCAGCCGTTCGCCGACCCGCCCGGTGACTCGCACCTGAGCGACGCTGATCGCCCAGTCCACCACCACGACAACGATCGCCAGCGCGGCCGCGCCGATCACCACGTCGCGCGCACCGGCCAGCACCCCGTGGTCGATGCCGTAGCGCACCAGGAACGGGATCAGTACCTGGGCGATGGCATCGAGGCCGACCAGGCCGAGCCCGGCGAGCAGCGGCCAGGTAAAGGGGCGAAGCAGTCGCGGCAGGGAGAACGCGGTGTCGGGGGTGTGCGAGAACGACGGGTCGACCTCGGGCTCGCCGGTGACCGGCGGCAGGCGGTCGAGCAGGGCGGCGATATCGCCGCTGGGCGGCGCGCTCGCCATCATGCCCCCGCCCACGCCGGCGCCGGGGCCCGCGGGCGCGCCCGCCGACCGCCGCGCGAACGCCTTGGCCAGGTGTTCCATCGTGCGGTCGTCGTCGGAGTCGACTTCCGGTGCCACCCAGAGCTCTTCGGTGGCGGCCCGGGCGGTGTCGTACTGCGGGTCGGCGCCGATACCGGCGACCGCGGGCGGGGTGAACAGGGCGCGGAACAGCTCACCCGATTGCTGTAGTTCGCGCAGGGTGCCCAGTTCGGCGACGCGACCGCCGTCGAGAACCGCCACCCGGTCGGCAAGTGCCAGCGTCGAGATCCGATGCGCGACCACGATGGTCGTGCGCTTGCGCAGCTCGGCGCCGATTCGCTGGTAGATCTGCTCCTCCACCTGGGCGTCGATGGCGGAGGTGGCGTCGTCGAGCACCAGGACCGGCGCCTCGGTGAGCAGGGCTCGCGCGAGCGCGATGCGCTGGCGCTGACCACCCGAGAGTCGTTGTCCGCGTTCGCCGATGGTGGTGTCGAGGCCCTGCGGCAGGGCGGCGACGAACTCGTCCGCCGCCGCCAGGTACAGCGCGTGCCGGACCTGTTCGTCGCTCGCGTCGGGTCTGCCGTAGGCGACATTGGCGCGGATCGTGTCGGCCATCAGGTGCGTGTCCTCGAAGACCATCGCCACCTGAGCGCGTGGGTCGGGCAGCTCGCGCAGGTCGACGCCGTCGAAGAGCACCGTGCCCGAATCGGGTTCGAGCAGCGCGGGCAACAGCGACACCAGAATCGTCTTGCCGCTGCCCGCTCCGCCCGCGATGGCGACCGTCTCGCCGGAACCGATCCGCAGATCGAGACCGTCGAGGATGGCGGTGTCGTCGAAACCGAAAGCGACCGAGTCGAATTCGATCGACGGTGGCGCGACGACTTCGGCCTGCGCGGCGCCTCGCGTCCCCGCCGCACGAGGCGCCGCGTCGGCGTCGTCGGGCGCTTCGATCACCTCGCGCACCCGGTCCAACGACGCCTTGCCCTGCTGACTCACTGTCAGCAGCATCGAGAACTGCCGCACCGGTCCGACGAACGCGGCCAGATAGGTCATGAACGCGAGAAACGTGCCGAGCGTGATGGCTTGACGCAGCGCGAGCAACCCGCCGACGACCAGGATCAGTGCCTGCCCCGCCGCGGGTACCGCCTGCACGACCGGGGTGAACCGGCTGGTGATCCGGGCGACCCGCAGCCGCGACCGGTACAGCACCCGCGCCCGCGCGCCCAGCTGGTCCAGCTCGTAGGACTCCTGCCCGAACCCCTTCACCACCCGCACGCCGGCCACGGCGGCCTCGACCTGCATCGCCACTTCGGCGGCCCGCGCCTGCGCGTCCCAGTTCGCGGGGAACAGCTGGCGCTGGCTGCGCCGGGTGACGATCCACAGCCCCGGCAGTACTACCAGCGCGATCACGGTGAGCGCGGGCGACATCACAGCCATCAGCACCAGTACCGCGAGCAGCAGCGCCACATTGCCCATGATCATGGGGATGAGCTGCAGGAACATCTGGATCAACGTGACATCGGTGATCGCCCTGCTCACCACCTGCCCGGTGCGCAACTGCGCCTGCTCGCGCCCGTTGAGCCGCAGCAGCGCGGCGAACAGATCACGACGCAGGTCGTGTTGCACGCCCAGCGACAGCTCCGAGGAGGCCACCCGGCGCGCGTACGACGATCCGAACCGTGCGGCCCCGATCACCAGCAACAGCACCACCCACGGCAGCACCGAGGCCGCGGTGGTGCTGAGGGTGTCGACCACATGCCGCACCACCAGCGGCAGCGCCGCGGTGAGCAGCGCCGCCGCCAGCGCACCGGTGTAGCTGATGATCACCAGCCGCCGGTGCTCGAGACAGCGACGGGTCAGGTAGCGAATCCAATCCGATCTCATCGGGCGGCCACGAGCGCGTCCGCGTCGTCGAACTGGTTCGCCGGCCGCGCGAGACCGTAGTGGCCGCGCAGCGTGGTCTCGGTGTACTCGGTGCGGAACAGGCCGCGCTCCTGCAGGATCGGGACCACCTCGTCGACGAAGCGTTCCAGGCCGGAGGGCAGCACCGCGGGCATGATGTTGAAGCCGTCGGCGGCGCCCTGGCGGAACCAGTCCTCGATGGCGTCGGCCACCTGCACCGCGGTGCCCGCGAAGGTGCGGTGCCCGCGTCCGCCGCCGAGCCGGGCGATCAGCTCGCGCAGGGTGAGTCGTTCGCGCCGGGCCAGATTCACGATCAGCGTGAAGCGGCTCTTCGCGCCCTCGATGTCGTCCTCGGTGGGCAGGTCCTCGGGCAGTTCGCTGTCCAGGTCGAGCTCGTCGACGGGCAGCTTGAATCGCTCGGCGAGTTGCTTGCGCGCGTACTCGGGCGAGATCAGCCGGGCCAGTTCCTCGTCGAGCTCGCGGGCCTGCTCCTCGGTGTCGCCGATGATCGGGACGATGCCGGGCAGGATCTTGATGCTCTGCGGGTCACGACCGGCGGCGACGGTGCGGGCCTTGAGATCGGTGTAGAAGGCCTTGGCGTCGTCGAGGGTCTGCTGCGCGGTGAACACGGCCTCGGCGTAGCGGGCGGCGAATTCCTTGCCGTCCTCCGACGATCCGGCCTGTACCAGCAGCGGATATCCCTGCGGGGAACGCGGCAGGTTCAGCGGGCCGTCCACCCGGAAGTGCTCGCCGTGGTGCAGGATCTTGCGCACCTTCGAGGCATCGGTGTGGATGCCGAGTTCCTTGTCGGCCAGCACGGCGTCGTCGTCCCAGCTGTCCCACAGTTTCGTTGCCACGTCGACGAATTCGGCGGCCTTCTCGTAGCGCAGCCGGTGGTCGGGGGTGTCGTCGAGACCGAAGTTGCGGGCCGCGTCGGCGCCGGCGGTGGTGACGATGTTCCAGCCCGCCCTGCCGTTGCTCGCCCAGTCCACCGACGCGAACCGGCGGGCGAGGTTGAAGGGATCGTTGTAGCTGGTAGAGGCCGTGGCGATGAGACCGATCCGGCTGGTCTGCACGGCGACCGCGGTCAGGATCACGGTCGGCTCCAGCTTGCCGCTCGGCCTGCGGCCGGGGTCGCCCATCAGCACCGGGCTGTCGGCGAAGAAGATCGAGTCGAGCTTGCCGCGCTCGGCGGTCTGCGCGAGCCGGACGTAGTAGTTGATGTCGGTGTGGGCGTGCGGATCGCTCTCCGGCAACCGCCACGCCGCTTCGTGGTGGCCGACCGACATCAGGAAGGCGTTGAGGTGCAAGTGTTTCGACATGTGAAGCGCCTTTCAGGCCGCGCGTTCGGCGACGCCGAGTGCGGTGAGCAGGGTGTGACGAATGCGCCCGAACGCGGGCAGGCTCGGATCGCGCTCGCCGCTCAGCTCGACCGGAATGTCGAGCGAGAGGCGGCCGTCATCGAGCACGATCACCCGGTCGGCCAGTGCCACAGCCTCATCGACATCGTGGGTGACCAGCAGGACGGTCGGGCGATGCCTGCTGATCAGGTCCCGCAGCAGGGCGTGCATCTTGATCCGGGTGAGCGCGTCGAGCGCGCCGAAGGGTTCGTCGGCCAGGAGCAGATCGGGTTCACCGACCAACGAGCGAGCCAGCGAGACCCGTTGCTGTTCACCACCGGAGAGCTCCCTCGGCCAGGCGCGTTCGCGGCCGGCGAGGCCGACTTCCGCGAGTACCCGCTCGCCCGCGGCGCGGCGCGATCTCGGCTGTCCGTAGAGCACATTGGGCAACACCCGCTGCCAGGGCAGCAGCCGCGAATCCTGGAACACCACCGAGGTTTTCGCCGGTATCCGCAGCGTGCCCGCACCGTCGACGTCGTAATCGAGGCCGGCCAGTGCCCGCAGCAGCGTGCTCTTGCCCGAGCCGCTGCGTCCGAGCAGGGCGACGAACTGTCCGGGCGCGATGGTCAGATCGATCGAATCCAGCACCGTGCGGTCACCGAATTTGCGCGTCAGCGAACGAACCTCCACCCCGGTGACCTCGGGCTCGCTCACCCCGCGATAGTGCGTCGCCATGACAGCACCCTCCGTTCCACCAGCCGGATCGCCGAATCCGAAGCCAAGCCGAAGATGGCGTAGACGACCAGGCCGACCAGGATCACGTCGGCCTGTCCGTAGTTCTGCGCGTTCGACATCATCTTGCCGAGACCGTCGATGGCGTTGACCGTCTCGACCACGATCAGGACCAGCCAAGCACTGGTGACCGACATTCGCAGCCCGAGGAAGAAGCCCGGCAACGATCCGGGCAGCACCACGCTGCGAATGAACTCCGCGCGCGAAACCCCCTGTACCTCCGACAGTTCCACCAGCTTCTGGTCGATCGTGGTGAGCGAGGCGTGAGTCTGGATGTACATGTGCACGACCACGCCGAGGGTGATGAGCACGAGCTTGAATTCCTCGCCGATACCGAGCCACAGGATCATCAGCGGAATCAGGCCGAGGGTGGGAATGGCCCGCTTGATCTGGACCGGGCCGTCGATGAGCGATTCGCCCCACCGGGACAGGCCGGCGATCACGGCGAGCGTGGTGCCGATGAGTACACCGACGACCATGCCGATCAGTACGCGTTGCAGCGACACCCCCAGGTTGGCCAGCAGCGGGCCGTCGACCAGCAACTCCCATCCGGTCTGCAGGACGGTCCACGGGGCCGACAGTTTGCGCGGGTCGATCAGTTCGAGCAGGGAGCCCGCGGCCCAGGCCGCGACCACCAGGAGCACGCCGAGCAGGCGAGCGGCGGGGACGGCCTTGCGCAGGCCGAGCCGGCGCAGGGTGCGTCGTTCGACGAAACCGTCATCGATCGTTTTCGTGACCGGAATCGTGGTGCGAGGCAGGGCGATTGTCATTGCTGCCCCTTGGTCCGGTACGTCGCCGACACCGCGTCGAACGCGATCTTCTCGAATCGGCGGTCGAACAGTTCGGCGGCGGGGAAGGAATTACCGAAGAAACCGGCCTTGGTCACCAGATCGATCGTCTCCTGTTCCCAGGAGATCGCCTCGTTCCAATTCTCCGGGAAATACGGCTTTTCCGTCGTGGCGACAATGCGTTTGCCATCTTCGACCGAGACCGTCTGATCCTTGACGTAGTACGCGTCGATCCATTCCGTGGGATGTTCCCAGGCCCACACCTCGCCGCGGGCCCAGAATTTCACGAATTCGGCGACGGCGGCGGCTTTGCTGTCGTCGCGCAACACCGAGGTCGGCGCCCACAGCACGGTCAGCGCGTCGACTGCGGGAGTGTCGATCGCGGTGGCGCCGTCGACGCGATACTTGTCGAGGTACTTGGTCAGGGTCGGTTCGCCGAACGGGGCGACGTCGATCTCCTTGGCCTGCAGGGCGGTGAGGAACTTCGTGCTCGGCAGCTCCACGAGCTGCACCTCGTCGGTGCGGATACCGGCCGCCTTCAGCGTGCGCAACACCACCAAACCCTGCGCCTGACCCGGGGAGAAGCCGATCTTCTTCCCGCGCAGCCCGTCGAGGCTGGTGAAGCGCGATCCGGGGGCGGTGGCCAGCTTGTACAGCGGGGTCGTGCGCACCTTGACGCCGACGATCTTCGCGTCGAGGCCGCTGGCGTGCGCGTGGATCGGCGGAATGCCCGCATTGGTGGCCAGGTCCACCGAGCCGCCGCGGAAGGCCTGGATGACATCGGGCCCGGCCTGCACCGCCGGCCACGACGACACCGTGAACGAGAGCTTGTTCAGCTCTCCCGACGCGGTCAGCGCCACCTTGGCGGTATTGGCCGCGACCGCGAGCGAGACCCCGGCGGGGACCTGGGTGGGCAGCGGCCCCGTCAGCGCGGCGCCGTTCTCGTCGCTGGTGGCGCAGGAGACCGCCAGCAAAGAGGCCGCCGCGGCGAGAAGTGCTATTCGTCGAATATTTTTACGCAAGGTGATTTCCCGGAGATGATCGAAGAATTGTCGGCGACGGAATTCTCACCGCGACAACACAGCACATCCGACGTGGCCCGGGCGACGCCGGACTGCATTTTGTTCATAGTGTCAACTGTCGCGGGTGTCGCCGGTTCCGGTCAATATTCGACTGTCTTAAAATAACCACGAATCAAACTGCCTGCGCGACAACCGTGCTCAGCGGATCACTGAACAATTCCTGCAACACCACGCCGGCGGCCGCCATCACCAGCACCTGCCCGGGGAACGTCGACGCGAAGATCACCTCGCCCGGATCGGCGCCGATGGTCGAGTGGGCGCGCACCGCCTCGTCGTAGGCTTCGCGCACGCCGGGCACCGTGATCAGGCCACGGTCGATCAGCACCAACGCTTCCGGGTCGATCAGATCGATCAGCGCCGCGGCGACCTCACCCATCACCCTGGCGCGCTCGATGAAGTACTCGCGTTGCGGGCCGCCCGCCGCGGCCGCCGCCACCACCGCGGGGAAACCGTCGAACCGGCCGACCGTCTCGGCGCGCGCCAGCAACGCGTGGTCCCCGAGTGCCTCCAGCGCGAATCTGTTGGTGGTGCCGAGCAATCGGGCGATCGAGCCCGCCCCGAAATGCGGCCCGCAGTTGACGCGGCCGTGCACGGCGATGGCGGCATCGATCACATTGCCGACGAACAGCACGATCGAACTCGCCGAGCCGCGTAGTCGGCCGTAGAGCTGTTCGGCGTGCACCGTCGCGCGGGTGTGACTGTCCACGCTGACCGGCAACCCGGTTCGGGCGCTGAGGTATTCGCGCACCGGCACGTCACGCCAGCGCAGGTAGGAGTGTTCGACGACCGAACCCGTGGCGGCGTCGACACGCCCGCCGATCGCCACCCCGAGACCGCGGATGCGCACCTGATCGGCGAGGTTCGCCCCGACCGCGCGCACGCGGTCCACCACGGCGTCGAGGATGTCGTACGGGGCGTGGGTGCGATGGGGCACCTGCTCCCTGTGCAGCACCGACCCGGCGATATCGACCACCGCGACGGTGATCTGCACCGCCGCGATATGCACCGCGATCACCACATTGCCGGCAGCGTCCAACGCGATCGGACTGTGCGGCCTGCCAACGCCGCCCGGGCCGGGCGACTCGGGCAGTTCGACGAGCAGTCCCGCCTCGACCAGCGCCCGGCTCTGCCAGGTGACCGTGGCGGGTGACACCCCGGCATGCCTGGCCACCACGCTGCGCGGTGCCGACCCGAGGTCGAGCACCGCCCGCAATACCGCCCCCGCGCTACTGTTCGCCATGCGCCACCTCGCCATCACCGCCGTTCGCTCACCGTACGGAGCGCGGCGGCCACAGCGAAGCGTTCGACGCACCGTGATCGCAAGCATCGGCCCTTACACTGGGCCGATGCCGAACTACAGCTTCCGGTGTCGCTCCTGCGGCGACACGTTCGACGTCAACCGGCCGATGGCGCAATCCTCGGATCCGGCGACGTGCCCGGCCGGCCACGACGACACCGTCAAACTGCTCACCACCTTCGCGGCGGTGGGACGCGGCTCCGCGCCCGCACCCACCCCCGCGCCACGTGCGGCGGGCGGCGGTTGCTGCGGCGGTGGCGGCTGCTGCTGACCCGCCGCCCGGTCGTCAGTCGCGGCGGTCGACGTGGCCGAGATCGCGATCGGGGGCGATCCGGTCGCGCACGCGCTGCTTGAGCACGGCGATATCGGGAAAACCCCCGTCCGCCTTCCGTTCCCACAGTTGTTCGCCGTCCAGGGTGATGCGGAAGATGCCGCCCTGGCCGGGAACCAGCGCCACTTCGCCGAGTTCGGTGGCGAACGTGGTCAGCAGTTCCTGCGCCATCCAGCTCGCGCGGAGCAGCCAGCGGCATTGGGTGCAGTATTCGATCGCGATGCGGGGCACGTGAGCAGTATCGCGGTTCAGGCCTGGAACGTCCCGTCGAGGTAGACCCAGGCCCCGTCGACCCGCACGAAGGTACTCAGCTCGTGCATGGCGTCCCTGGCACCGTCGAGCTTGTAGTGGGCGATGAACTCCACGGTGCCGTTGTCGTCGAACGGGCCGCCCCGCTGCGTGCCCACGATCTCGAGGAACAACCACCGCTGATCCCGTTCGAGTTCGAGCTGGGCGGGGCGAGTGCTCGGGTGCCACGAACGCAGCAGGTAGTCCGCGTCGCCGACGACATAGGCGGTGTAGCGGGACCGCATCAACGTCTCCGCGGTGGGCGCGGCCTTCTCTCCGGACAGAATCGGGCCACAACAGCTGTCGAACGGCTCACCACGTCGGCACGGACACGCCTTCACTTCACCCATCCCGTCATCCTGCCGCAATCACCACTCGCCACCCGGCGCACCCCGGTTCCGGTCTGCCGCCGCGCGCCGATCACCCGATCGGCTGGCGCGCGAGCGCGGCGAGCTCCAAGGCCCGCGCCAGGTCGGCGGTCTGATTCCGCCACCGCCGCAGATCGGTGACACTCGGCGCCATCTCGTAGTCCAGATGATGCGCCGCCCGCGACAGCGCCGCCCACAAGGCACCGACCTGACCGGCGGTATCGGGCCCCGCGTACACCCGCAACGCGAGCAGTTGAGCCCGCATCGGACACCGCATCAATTCCGGCGCCACCTGCGCCCACAGCTGGTCCACCGCCTGCTCGAGCGCCAACCGCAGGATCCACGCCACCGCCCGCGACCACACCCCGCCGGCGTCCGACACCGAGCCGTCCAGCAGGTTCTCGGCCGCTTCCAGCCGCTGCGCCACCGAGGGCCGCGGGCTGTAGGCGGGGCGAGCACGCCTGCCACGGCGATTCACGACCGCACCGCCGTGTTCGGCTCGTGGGCTCGCAGCCAGGTGATGAATCGTTCGGTGTCACCGATCAATTCACGCATCGGGCGGTCGATCGGCACATGCGCGCCCGCGGTGGCGTCACGCAGGACGCCGACGAGCCAGCGTCCGCCGACCGTGCTGAGGTGCTTGTTCAGGTCGTCCACACGGGCGCCGACGCCCATGATCGCGAGGGTGATCATGGCGCGGGTGGTGTGGGCGTTGCGCACGCGCCGCTCCACCTCCCCGTGCGCGAGACCGGACGCCAGCAGTTCGTGGCGGGCCTTCGCCAGCCCGGCCGCCTCGATCGCCGAACGACAGCAGGTCGCGACGAGTTCGTCGGCGATGGCTGCGGGCAATTGCGGTGTGCGGAGCAGGGATCGGGCGTCGTCGAGGTAGCGGCGAACCGGATCGCCGGTCACCCGCACCTCGACGATCGACCGCTCGCGACGCTGCACCTCCAGCACGGTGGCGTCGAGTTGCATGCGCCGCACCGCCTCGGCGAGGCGCTCGTCGTGGGTGAACACCACCACCTGTCGCGTCGCCGCCACCTCGGCGAGCACCATGGCCAGCCCGTCGACCTTCGCTGGGTCCATCGCCTGCACCGGGTCGTCGATCATCACGAATCGGAAAGGGCTGTGCGCCACCGTGGCTCGCGGCAGGAACAGCGACAGCCCGAGCGCGTGCAGCTCGCCCTGGCTCATCACGCCGAGTGCCGCGCCGTCCACCTCGTCGACGGTCACATCGAGCAGCACCCGCCGCGCCGTGCCCGCGCTGCCCTGCAACCGAATCGCCCCGAGCTCCACATTGCTCTGCTGTCGCAGGGTGCTCCACACCCAGCGCGCCGTGGTTTCCAGCGGCCGCATCCGCTCGCCGCGAATCGTCGCCGTCGCGGCCTTGAGCCAGTCGGCCGCCTTCTTCACCACCCGCAGCTCGCTCGCGTGGTCGGCGACGGCGCGGGCGGGGTCGAGCCAGGCGAGCACGCGCGGGACCAGCGGCGACCACACCGTGTCGAGGCGATCCAGCTCGATGCGCGTATCCCGTTGCAGTGCGGCGAGCTCCGCGGCGAGGTCGGCATGGATCTCGCGCAGACGATCCGGGAACGGACCTTCGTAGTCGGCGCTCGCGAGCGCGGCCCACTCCGACCAGAGCTGTCCGACGACTGCGCGCTGGGCACGCAACGAGTCCGAGGCGCCGTAGCGGGCGGGCGCATCCGTCCGACCACCCGCCGGATCGAAGGTCGGCGCCGTGGGAGCGGGTGCGATCGCCGAACCGAGCTCGACCGGCAGATCCGCGGGCAGGTCGCGGACGGCCGCCAGCGCCGCGTCGAACTCCACCGTGGCCGCTCGAAGGGACGCGAGTTCCACAGTGCGGTGCGCTATTTCGGCATCGGCCGCCGTGAGCCAGTCGGCATCCAGCTCGTCACGGCCACAGACCGGACAGGGGCACGAGCCCGACGCCGTGACGTGTTCGCGTGCCCGCGTGAGCAATTCGAGCACCCGCAGATCGGCCTCGGAATCGACCGTCGCGTGGCGCGCCACATTCGCGGCCGCCTCGGCCAGTCGCGTGGCGGCGGCGGCGACCGGCGCGAGGTCGGGCAGGGACAGCCGCAGGACCGCGCGCAGACCCTCCGGTCCGTCGACGCCGAGAACCGAACCGGCCACCGCGCCCGCCACCGCGTCGAGATCGGGATCCGGTGTGCGGAGCAGGTCGGCCACGGCACGGGCGCGTTCGTCGTCGGCCTCGGCCAGCTCGACCAGCAGGTCGGCGCGAGACTGGCGTGAATCCTTTACGGCGCGTTCGAGTTCGAGCTTGCGCAAGCGGATCTGCTCGGCCGCGGCGGCCAGCTCGTCGAGTCCGAGCAGACGATGCAGCGCGTCGAAGAGGTCGCTCGGTTTGCCGTCGACGAGCGCGCCGAGTTCGCTGTAGGACAGGAACGGCCGGTACAGATCGAGGCGCCTGCGCCGTACGCTCGGGTCGACCGAGGCGGCTGGTTCGTCTCCACGCCGCTCGGTCCACCGCGCGTCGGCCAGGTCGGCACTCGGATCCCAGCTGGTGACGACCGAGAGCGCGGGCTCCTCGCCCGCGGTGAGTAGTTCGAGGTCGATCCGGGCGGCGTCGGGTTCGTGCAGGTTGCGCCAGCCCTCCCGCCACGCGGTCGAGCGACCGTCCCAGCGTCGATTCCCACCGGTGAGCGCGAATTCGGCGGCCTCGGCGAAACTCGACTTCCCACTACCGTTGCGACCGACCACCAGGGTGAGGCCGGGTCCCGGATTCAGCCGCAGTGTCGCCGCGGGTCCGATACCCCGAAAGCCCTGCACGGTGATCGACCGCAGGAAGACGCCGGTGTCGCCGGATTCCGAAGCGGTCGAGTCACCGTCGACAGCGGTGAGCGCGGCGAGCACACAGTCGGCGACCCGTTCCTCCACTGCCGGGTCGGCGGCCAGCTCGCGCGCGACCACCTCGGCGATCCGATCCGAGCACACTTGCGACATCCCCCTTTGCGTCGGCGCGCAACGCGGCGATCCTGGTCGAAACGCTACCCGATCGCCGGATGTTTGCCCAGGGGATGCGCAGGGCCCCAGCGAATCTGCCCGCGGGAGTGGAATGGCCATCGCGGCGCCACGGCGGGCCCTCGATGTCCACCCCTCGCCCACCCCGGCGGGCAGCTCGATGAGGGTGTTCACACCCGCGTTACGCTGCGTCGAGCAGCGCGGGCGGTCCGGGCAGCGCCGAACAGATCAGAATGTCAGAGATCGTGAACCATGGCAAGTGGTAGAGCCTGAAATTGCCTCGGCATCAACCTTTTCCACGGGCGTCACCGCTGTGGTCCGCTAGTTGTCGGTGGGTTGCGGTAGATATTCGGCGAACACGAGAACGGGGGAACCGATGACCGAGCAACGCACGCCGTGGACCGAGGACCAGGTCCGCGCACTCGCGCCCGATGCGAGCTCGCTGGCTGCCGCACGCAAGCTGGCTGGTCGCTGGCGCGAGACCGGCGCCGCCGGCAACGCGGTGTGGGGACTGTGCCAGGGCAGTGGCGCCAAGCCGTATCAGGCGATCGTCGACCTCGACGGGCCCGCGTACAAGTGCTCGTGTCCGAGCCGCAAGTTCCCGTGCAAGCACACGCTCTCGCTGTTGCTCACGTGGTCGAGCGGCCAGACCCCCGCACGCGACGCCCCCGCCGACTTCGCGGCCGAGTGGCTGGCGGGTCGGGCCGCGAAGGCCGCCGCGCCACCGAAAGCCAAGGCCGCCAGCACGCCGTCACAGGCCACCGTCGAGCAGCGCCGTGCCAGGGTGGCCGCCGGGCTCACCGAACTGGAGGTGTGGCTCACCGACCAGATCCGAACCGGGCTGGCCCAGACCGACCGTTCCTACGCCGCCTACGAGGCGATCGCGGCACGGATGGTCGATGCCCAGGCGCCCCGCATCGCCGAGACCCTGCGCCGACTGCCCACCGCGGTCGTCACCACCGAACACTGGCCCGAACTGCTGGTGCGCGAGTACGCCCGCCTGCACCTGTTGGTGCTGGCCCATCGCCGCCTCGATGCCCTTCCCGAGCCGCTGCGGGCGGGCATTCGCACCCATATCGGCTACCCGACCTCGGCCGAGTCGGTGCTCGCCGAGCCCGCCGTGCGGGACCGCTGGCTGGTACTCGGCATGCGGGTGAGCGAGCAGGATCGGTTGCACACCCGTCGCACCTGGCTGCGCGGTCGTGCCAGTGGCCGGTGGGCACTGCTCCTCGAACATTCCTTCGCCACCCCGAATTTCACCGGCGAGGTGCCCGCACCCGGCAACGAGGTGGACGCCGACCTGCACTACTACCCCGGTGCGGCCTCGCTGCGCGCGCAGTGGGGCACCCGGCACGGCGCACCCGAACCCTTCACCACCGTCCCCGCGGTCGGCGGTACCACGATCGACGACGCGCTGACCGCCTACGCGGGCGCAGTGAGCGAGGATCCGTGGCTGCGCGCCTGGCCCGCGCTGCTCACCGACGTCGTACCGGTGCTCGACGAGAACGGCTGGCAGCTCGTCGCGGCCGACGGCACCGCGCTATCGCTGCCCGCGGGCGTGCGTCCGTGGCGGCTGATCGCGGTGGCGGGTGGTCACCCGGTGACGGTGTGCGGCGAGTGGCGAGCCGACGGCTTCGACCCCGTCTCGGTGTTGTGCGCCGGTGCGGTGAACGAGCTGGAAACCGAGTTCCCCACCGAGATCACCCCGACCCCCGCGTTGGCTGATCTCGTCTCGGTGGCACTGCTCGGCACGGCACGGCGCACCGCCGACGGTGTCCAGCTCGACGCCGCGGTCGCCGCCGCCGTCCCGCAGCACGCGGGCGAACCGGCCACCCGGCTGCTCCACACCGCCGCGCTGCAAGACCTGTATCTGCGTGGCGGACAACTCCCGCATACGGCGGCGAAACCCGAACCCGCCGTCGATGATCCGCGTCCGCTGCTCCCGCGCCCCGCCGCCGACCGCCTCAGCAGACTCCTCACGGACAAGTCCCCGTTCCTGACCGAATGGTTCACCGCCGCGACCCCTTTCGACTTCCGCCTGCCCGATGTGCTGTGTGTCCAGGCGCTCTCCGCTGCCGCCGACATCACACTGCGAGCACCGCTGCTACGCATGGCGGGCCGCCGCGGACGCTGGCTCGCGGCCCGAAACCCGGCCTGGGCGAAACTGGTCGACGAGTTCCCCGCCGACGCCACGACCTCGCTGACGGATCGGGCCGCCGAGAACAGGCGGCCGTCGGCGAGCGTCGCCGACATGGGCACCGACGCGACCACGTCCCGGAACGCCGAGTCGGGCACGACTGCCGACCCGAGCTCCGGTGCGGAGCCGAAAGCGCACGACATCTGGTTGTTCGGCACTTCCGGCGAGCGAAAGGACTGGTTCGCCCGCACTCGCCGGGCCGATCCGGCCGCGGCCTCGGCCGTGTTGACCGCGGCGTGGCCGAAGGAGTCAGGGCCGGTCAAGGCGGAGCTGCTCGGGCTGCTCGCCGACGGGCTCAGCGCAGCAGACGAAGCGCTGCTGGAGCGGGCGCTCGACGACCGGCGCGGCGACGTCCGGCGCACCGCGACGACGCTGCTGAACAAGCTCCCGGACGCCGCTTTCGGGCGGCGGATGGCAGCGCTGGTCGGGTCGTGGATCCGAGTGGAGGCCGACGGCGTCGTCGAGGTGCGGGTGCCCACGGAACTCGACGCGCGCACCCGCCGCGACGGCATCACCGACGCGACCGATCAAGCGAAGCTGCGCTGGGACACCCCTGATTCCACGATCACCACCCTGCACCAGGCGATCGCCGCCACGCCGCTCACCGCGTGGGGCCCGATCGTGCGTGCCACCGCCGAGAACACCGCCACCACCGCCCTCACTCTGTCGCTGCCACCTCGCTATGCCAAGGCAATCGTGGACGGCTGGGTCGATGCCACGCTCGCTCAACACGACACCGCCTGGGCCCGTGCGCTGTTCGCCCACGCCACGCCGACCGAGCAGGCGGTCCTGCGGCGGCGCGAACTGTTCACCCTGCTCGATGCCGCCGACCGGATCGAGCACGTGCTCGATCTCGACGCCCACCAGCTCAACGAACTACACGCGATCCTGCCCGGCCTCGATCACCCGTGGCCGGAACCCGTCGCCGACCACGTGCTGCGCCTGCTCGGCGAACGCGCCCGCACCACCGCGCGGCAGCCGCACGCCAGCGCGGGCGTGTACACCGACCGGGCGCTGCTCACCGCCGCCGGCGTCCACCTGCCCGCCGAACTCGCGACGCGCGTCGGCGCGCTCGCCGACAGCACCGACGATCCCGCCTGGCAACAGGCATTCCACCGACTCGCCCACGATCTCACCGATCGTGCCACCATGCTCGAGGAGCTGCGTTGACCACCACCGAACCCGCCACCACCCTGCTGCGTCCCCACGCCGAACAGGCCTTCGCCGATGAGCTGGCCGCTCTCGGTCGCGTCGACGATCGGGTGCGCCCGCCGTCCTGGCAGCTGTCGCCGTGGGCCGTGGTCACCTACATCCTCGGCGGCACCCTCGACGACGGCACCGTGATCACCCCCAAATATGTCGGCCCGCGCCGGCTGATGGAGGTGGCGGTGGCCACCCTCGCCACCGACCGCGCGCTGTTGCTGCTCGGTGTGCCGGGCACCGCGAAAACCTGGGTATCGGAACATCTTTCGGCGGCCATCAGCGGCGAGTCCACGCTGCTCGTGCAGGGCACCTCCGGTACCGCCGAGGAAGCCATCCGCTACGGCTGGAACTACGCCCGCCTGCTCGCCGAGGGGCCCAGCGACGCCGCGCTGGTGGCGTCACCGGTGATGACCGCGATGCGCACCGGGGCGATCGCCCGCATCGAGGAGCTCACCCGTATCCCCTCCGATGTGCAGGACGCGCTGATCACCATCCTGTCCGAGAAGACCCTGCCGGTGCCCGAACTCGGTGCGGAAGTGCAGGCGGCCAAGGGTTTCAATGTCATCGCCACCGCCAACGATCGCGATCGCGGCGTGAACGATCTGTCCTCGGCGCTGCGGCGACGCTTCAACACCGTGGTGCTGCCGCTACCCGCCGACGAGGATTCCGAGGTCGCCATCGTGAGTCGTCGCGTCGAACAGCTCGGCGCCGCACTGGAATTGCCGACCGTTCCGGCCGCCGCGGAGGAAGTCCGCCGGGTGGTGCGGGTCTTCCGCGAACTGCGCTCCGGCATCACCGCCGACGGCCGTACCAAGCTCAAATCGCCCTCGGGCACGCTGTCCACCGCCGAGGCGATCTCGGTGATCACCAACGGCCTTGCCCTGTCCGCCCACTTCGGCGACGGTGTCCTGCGCGCCTCCGATATCGCGGGCGCCGTCCTCGGCTCGGTGATCAAGGACCCGGTGGCCGACACCGTGGTCTGGACCGAGTACCTCGAGGCCGTGGTCCGGGAGCGCCCGGATTGGGCCGACTTCTACCGGGCCTGCCGCGAAATCGCCGGCTGAGAACCGAGCGAAGGGGAGGACCGAACACACACCACACATGGGGATTTCGATGAGTCAACGCGACAAGGTCATCCATCCGGCGAACGGTGCGACCACACCGGACGATGCCGTTATCCGCGCGAGCTCCGGCTCGGAACCGGGCGAGGGCGATAGCGCCCGGCCACTGGAGGTGACCACGAACGCGGCAGCCGCTGTGGATTCGGCCGGCGACACGAACCCGGGTGCGAGCGATTCCTCGGTCGGCGCGGCAGCGGTGACACGGGTGTTCGGCATCCGCCACCACGGGCCCGGGTCGGCCCGCTCGCTGCGCCACGCGCTCGAGGAGTTCGCGCCCGACGCCATCCTCATCGAAGGTCCCGCCGACGCTGATCCGCTCGTCGGATTCGTCGCCGCCGACACGATGACGCCACCGGTCGCGTTGCTCGCCTACGTTCCGGATTCGCCCGCGCGCGCGGCATTCTGGCCCTTCGCCGTGTTCTCCCCCGAGTGGCAGGCCATGCGCTACGGCGTCGACCACGCCGTCCCCGTCCGCTTCTGCGACCTGCCCGCCGCGCACGTGCTCGCCGCCGACGACGATGCCCGCGGCGGCGGCTCCGACCCGCTGGCCGCCCTCGCCTCGGCCGCCGGCTACGACGACGCCGAACGCTGGTGGGACGCCATTGTCGAATCCGTGCCGGACAGTGCGGCTTTCGACGCCATCACCGAAGCGATGGCAGCCCTGCGCGAGGACGCTCCGGGTTCGGCGAGCGAGACCACGCCACCCGAGGCGGCAACTCCGGCCGCACCGCTGATCGTCGACCAGCACACCCTGGTCCGCGAAGCGCATATGCGGCAGGTGATGCGGCAGGTGCTCAAGGGCGGCGCGAAGCGGTTGGCGGTGGTGTGTGGCGCCTGGCACGCACCGGCGCTGGTCGAGCCGCTCGGCCCCGCCGCGCCGGATACGCGGCTGCTCAAGGGACTACCGAAGACGAAGGCCGCCTTGACCTGGGTGCCGTGGACGCATTCGCGGCTGGCGGCAGGGTCGGGTTACGGCGCGGGCGTTACCTCGCCGGGCTGGTACCACCATCTGTTCACCGAGACTCAACGGCCGGTGGCGCGCTGGCTGACCAAGGTCGCCGGGGTGCTGCGCTCGCACGATCTGCCGGTGTCGAGTGCGCACATCATCGAGGCGGTGCGGCTGGCGGACACGCTCGCGGCGTTGCGGGGCAGGCCGCTGCCGGGATTGTCCGAGGTCACCGAGGCGGTGCGGTCGGTGATGTGCGGTGGCGACGAGACCATGCTGCGCCTCGTCGTCGATGAACTCATCGTCGGCGAGACGCTCGGCGGTGTCCCGGAGGACACCCCGACCGTCCCCCTTGCGGCCGATCTGCGAGCGCGCTGTAAGACCTTGCGGCTCAAGCCGGAAGCGCTCGCCCGCAATATCGACCTCGACCTGCGCAAGGAACGCGACGTCGAACGCTCCCACCTGCTACATCGACTGCGCCTGCTCGGCATCGGCTGGGGCACGCCGACCACCGGCGAGGTGCGCAGCACCGGCACCTTCCGCGAGACCTGGACCTTGCGCTGGGAACCGGAGTTCGAAGTTCGCATCGTCGAAGCGGCCGTATGGGGAACGACCCTGCGCACCGCCGCCGAGACGAAGATCCTCGACACCGCGAGCCGCGACGACATCACCGTCACCGCGCTCGCCGACGCGCTGGAAACGGCCCTGCTGGCCGACCTCGGCGGCGCCACCGAGGGATTGATCACCAGGCTCGAGGCCGCCGCCGCGCTCGATCACGACGTGACCCATCTGCTCGGCGCCCTCCCCGGCCTGACCCGCACGCTGCGCTACGGCGATGTCCGCGGCACCGACACCAAGGCCCTCGCCCACGTCGCCGACGGACTACTGGTGCGGATCTGCGCGGGCCTGCCCGGCGCCGTCACCGGCCTCGACATCGATGCCGCACAGGCTCTGCGCACCCAGATCGACGCCGCGCACACCGCCATCAGCACCCGCGACGACGAGCACACCAGCACCGAATGGCTGGCCACCCTGCAACGCATCGCCGACCGCGACGATGTGCACGGCGCGATCGGCGGCCGCGCGGTACGTCTGCTGTGCGACGCCGAGCGGATCGACGACGCCGATTCCGCCCGTCGACTGGCCGCCGCGCTGTCGGTCGGCAACACCCCCGCCGCCAAGGCCGCCTGGATCGACGGGTTCCTCGGCGGTCGCGGCCTACTCCTGGTCCACGACCGAGAGCTGTTGCGCCGCATCGACGAATGGCTACGCGACCTCAACGAAGACCAGTTCGTCGCCACCCTGCCGCTGCTGCGCCGCACCTTCGGCTCCTTCGAATCCGGCGAACGCCGGGCCATCAGCCAGGCCCTGCGCGACACCGGCTCAGCGCCGGCCACCTCCGTCGGCCACCCCGAGATCGATCCGATCCGCGGGCAACTGGCGCTGCGCGCGGCGACCGCCATCCTGGGGGCCGCTGGGTGACCCGCCGCCGCAGACGTTCGACACCGAGCCAACGGCCGGGCCGTGCGCGATATCGGATCCACCGGTCGCCGCCGCGCCAGGATCACCCACCGCGATTCGCGTGCGGGGCGATCGTCACGGTGGCCGCGCCCGACACTCACTCGACCCCGCGTCCAGCTCGCCCGCTCGACCATCAGGAGCACCGATGACCGAACCCGACGAAACCCATTCGCGCCGTTGGCGTCTCGTGCTGGGAGCAGCCGCCGAGGAACAGCTCGGCGGACTGAACTCCGGCGCCGACCAGGCGATGGACCAGGCACTGTCGGCCCTCTACAACACCGGTGAAGCAGGCGGGTCGACGAAAAGATCCGGCGGACTGGGTGGTTCGGCGCCCCGGGTGGCGCGCTGGCTCGGCGACATCCGCACCTACTTTCCCGCGACCGTGGTCGAGGTGATGCAGCGCGACGCCGTGGACCGGCTCAACCTCACCCAACTGCTGCTGGAGCCCGAGCTGCTCGAATCGGTCGAGCCCGATGTGCACCTGGTCGGTACCCTGCTCGGCCTCAACCGGGTGATGCCCGAAACCACCAAGGCCACCGCGCGGATGGTGGTCGAGAAGGTGGTGCGCGAGATCGAGCAGCGCATCGCCGCCAAGACCGTGGCCGCGGTCTCGGGTGCCATCAACCGGGCCGCTCGCACCCATCGCCCGAAACTGCGCGACATCGATTTCAACCGGACCATCCGCAAGAATCTCGCCAACTACCTGCCCGAACACCGCACCATCGTGCCCGAGCGGCTCGTCGGCTACGGGCGCAAGTCGCAGTCGATCCAGCGCGATGTGGTGCTGGCCATCGACCAATCCGGCTCGATGGCGGCCAGCGTCGTCTACGCCTCGGTGTTCGGCGCCGTGCTCGCGTCCATGCGATCGCTGAAGACCTCACTGGTCGTGTTCGACACCGAGATCGTCGATCTCACCGAGCAACTCAGCGACCCGGTCGACGTCCTGTTCGGCACGCAACTCGGCGGCGGCACCGACATCAATCGCGCCATCGCCTACTCGCAGACGCTGATCACCCGGCCCACCGACAGCCTGTTCGTGCTGATCTCCGACCTCTACGAAGGCGGCGTGCGCAACGAGATGCTGCGCCGCTGCAACGCCATGAAAGAGGCCGGCGTCCAGGTGGTCGTGCTGCTCGCGCTGTCCGACGAGGGCGCACCCGCCTACGATCACGACAACGCGGCAGCACTCGCGGCCCTCGGCATTCCCGCCTTCGCCTGTACCCCCGACAAATTCCCGGACCTGCTCGCCACCGCCCTCGACCGCGGCGACATCACCCGCTGGGCCGACACTCACGCCCCGGCGGTGTGACCGGCCGGGGCCGCCGCGTTCGTTGCGAGAAGTCGCGGTACTTCCGCCGGAAGCTCAGGGGCGTGTCGCGCCTGAGCCAACTAGGCTACCGACGATCGGGTTCGGTGAACGGGGTGAGGCGATGTTGCGGCGCGGGGCGGTGTTCGCCGGTTTCGTCATCGAGCGTGAGCTGGGGCGCGGCGGGATGGGGGCGGTGTACGCGGCCAGGGACCGCAGGCTGCCACGCCTGATCGCGTTGAAGTTGATGCATCGTGACCTGTTCGCCGACGTCGAGATCCGGGCCAGATTCGAACGCGAAGCCGACCTGGTGGCCCAGCTCGACCACCCGAACATCATCACCGTCTACGACCGAGGCATCGACGAACAAAGTCTCTGGATCGCTATGCAGTTCGTGGACGGCGTCGATGCCTCAGCGGTGCCGGCGCAGCAGCTCGGGACAGAACGAATCGCCCAGATCGTCACCCAGACCGCGAGCGCCCTCGATTACGCACACCGCATGGGCGTCCTGCACCGAGACGTGAAGCCGGCCAACATTCTGCTGTCGCGCACCTCGGGGGTCGGCGCGGGCTTCGACGAACGCGTGATCCTCACCGACTTCGGCATCGCCAAACTCCTCGACGACACCGGCGGCCTCACCCGCACCGGCCAGTTCACCGCCACCATCGCCTACGCCTCCCCCGAACAACTCAGCAGCGCACCGCTGGACGGGCGCGGCGATCAATACTCCCTGGCCTGCACGGTCTTCCGGCTCCTCACCGGCACCGGCCCCTTCGACGCCCCCAACCCCGCCACCGTCATGCTCGGCCACCTCAACGCCCCGCCTCCCGCCGCCAGCACCCGTCGCACCGGACTCACCCACGCGGTCGACACGGTCCTGTCCAAGGCCATGGCCAAAGATCGCGCCCATCGCTTCCCCACCTGTGCCGACTTCGCCGCCGCGCTCACGCAGGCGCTGGGCCACTCATCGCACTCCGCCGGCGCCTCGATCCTCACTGGCCACCCCGCGCTCCCACGAACCACCTCCCAACCCGCCAGCGCCGAATCACACTCGATCGCGACACCATTCGTCGCGCTCGCGCCGGGCACCAGTTCCGAAACCGAACCGCGCGACAGCTCGAGTCGACGCAGTGCCGCCCGACGGCACGACACAACAGCTGTGCGCCACCCACCCGAATCGGAAGCGCGAGCGCCGGGGGCGACTCGCAACACGGAGGCAGCGCACCCCAACTCGCGAGACCAGTGGCGCTCCATGGTTCGCCATGGCGAGCCGGGCAAAGCCGCGCGCACAGCGAGCGCCGCATCGGAGTGGACGCAGCGCGTGCGCGGATGCCTGCTCGGCGGCGCGATCGGCGACGCCCTCGGCGCCCCGGTGGAAACCCTTTCCCTGCAACGTATTCGCGCCGAATACGGCCCGGCGGGCGTGACCGATACGGATCCCCTTCGCATCTCCGAAGAGACCCAGCTGACCGCGTTCACCGTCGAGGCGTTGATCCGGGGCTCGGTGCGAGCCAGGGCGAAGGGCATCGGCGGGGCGACGATGGGCCTGCTCCAGCAGGGTCTGCTCGTGTGGCTGCGCGGGCAGGTCGCCGAGATCCCCGAGCAACCGTTCGCCTTGTACAGCTCACTCAGCGGCTATCCCGCGCTCACCGAGCAACGTGGCGTGGCCATTCCGGTCTACACGGCGCTGCGGCAGGCGGCGCAGCGGCGAGCGCCGACCGAACCGCTCGGGACGCGCGAACAGCCCATCAATCACTCCAAGGGCAGCGGCGCGGTGATGCGCGCCGCCCCCTGTGGGTTCGGCTACGCCGCGGACCGCTCCGGGGCCGCCACCGACGCGGTCTTCGAATTGGGCTGCGACGCCGCCGCGCTCACCCACGGCCACCCCAGCGGTTGGCTGCCCGCGGGCACCCTGTCCGCGTTGGTCTATCAGCTCACGCGCGGCGCCGATATGGCCACCGCGCTCTCGCGCGCACGGGCCGAGCTGGCGAACTATCCCGAGCACGAGGAAACCTCGGCGGCCCTCAATGCCGCGCACCGGTTGGCGGCCCGGATCGAGCGCGAACGACGTTATCCCACAGCCGAGGACGTCGAATCGCTCGGCCAGGGATGGATCGGCCCCGAGGCACTGTCGATCGCGGTCTTCGCCACCCTCGCCGCGGCGGGCCTGGGCGGCTCGCACCACGACATCGTCCGCACCGGACTCCTCCTCTCGGTCAACCACTCCGGCGACAGCGATGCCACCGGCTCGATCGCGGGCAGCCTGCTCGGCGCCCGCTACGGCCACCCCGCGCTCCCCCGGACCTGGGCGCGCAGTGTCGACGCTCGTCCGATCCTCGAACTCCTGGCCGACGGATACTGCACCGAATTCGGCCTTGCTCCGCCCAGCGATTCCTTCGGAGTTCCGCCCAGCGACTGGTGGAACCGCTACCCGGGCCGGTCACCGTCGGATTGATCGATCCTCGGCGTGGGTGCGGCGCACTTCGACCGCCCGCCACAGTTCGACCCCCGGTGAATATTCACCGGGGGTCGAGAATCCCTGTACCGCCTACAGATCCGCGATTGCCGCCAACGGCGGTGTCCGCGCGGCCCGCACACCCGGCCACACCGCGGCCAGCACACCGACCACACCGGAAGCCACCAGCACGAACACCAGCTGCGACCACGGAATGGTGATCTGGTCGATCCCCATGTCACGCAGCGTGCGCAGGAATCCGACACCGAGCGCGATGCCGAGCACCAACCCGACGATCGCGCCGAAGATGGCGATCAGCATGGACTCCAGGTAGATCGTGCGACGTACCTGCGCACGCTGGGTGCCGACCGCGCGCAGCATGCCGATCTCGCGCCGACGCTCCACCACCGACAGTGCCAGGGTGTTGATGATGCCGAGCACCGCGATCACCACCGCCAACGCCAGCAGCCCGTAGAGGATGGCGAGCAGGGTGTTGATCTGCTTGCCCTGCGCGCCCTTGAACTGTTCGTGGTCCTGCACCTGCACCACCACGAACGGTTCGGTGGCCTTCTCCAGATTCGCCCGCATCGCGGTGAGATCGGTACCCGGCACGGCTTTCACCAGCACGTACACATTGGTACGCAGACTCTGCGGCATCAGTTGCTCGTAGATACCCGGATCGACCACCATGGGGCCGAGCAGCGGCGTATCGGCGTAGACGCCGCCGATCGTGAGTTCGAGCTGCCGATTGTCGAGGCTGGTGATGGTGACCTTGTCGCCGAGTTTCCACCCACGATCGCTCGCCTCGGTCTCGTCGACGATCGCACCGCCGACGGGAATCGTGGTGGTGCCGCTGATCATGTCGACGTCCATCACCGGATCGATCGGACCGTCCGGTGAGGTGGCGCCGATCTGCTCGTCGCCGACCTTGAACGTGACGAGCCTGATCCCGGTGACATCGCTGATGCCGGGAACGTCGGTGCGCACGGCGTCGACCGCACCGATCGGCGCACCGATCATCTGCGGACCGGCGAGCACGTACTCCGCCTTCACGCCCTTGTCGATGAGCACCGCGACACTCGTCTTCGCCGAAGCGCCGAGAATGCCGATCGCCGAAACCAGCATCAGACCCAGGGTGAGCGCGAACGCGGTGGCGGCGGTGCGTCGCGGGTTACGCGTGGCGTTGTTGCGCGCCATCTGCCCGATCGCACCGAACGGCCTGGTGAGCACCCCGAGCACGAGCACCATCGGCCGCGACAACGCGGGCGCCGCCAGCAGCACCGCCAGAATGAGCCCGAGCGCGCCGACCCCGACCGTCACCGCCGAGCCCTTGCCGGTGCCCTGCGCACCCACGTACACGAGCACGCCACCGGCGACGGCCATCACCGCGCCGATGATCGTGCGCAACCGCAACGAATCACCCGTACTGGCGAATTCCGAACGCATCGCCTCCACCGGCGGCACCTTCGCGGCCCGGCGAGCGGGAGCGTAGGCACTGGCCACGGTGACGATCAGACCGACGAGCAACGCGACGATCGCGGTACGCGGCAGCACGGTCAGCGACCCGGTCGGCAGCCCGAGATCGAACGCGTTGAGCAACGCCGACAACCCGTACGCCAACCCGATACCCGCGGCCAACCCGAGCGCACTACCGATCAGCCCGATCACGATCGCCTCGGAGACGACCGACCGCCCGACCTGCTGACGACTCGCCCCGATCGCGCGGAGCAACGCGAGTTCGCGCAAACGCTGGGCCACGATCATCGAGAAGGTGTTGTAGATGATGAACGTGCCGACGATCAGCGCGATCGCGCCGAAGGCGAGCAGGAAGTAGTTGATGAAGGTGAGCGCCTCGGAGACCTCCTTCTTCATGTCCTCGCGGACCTCGTCGGAGTTCTGCACCTTGAAGTTGGGCAGGCCCGCGGCGAGCTGGTCGCGCAGCTCATCGGCCGAGACACCGGGCGCCGCGGCGATATCGGCGTAGGCGACGTGCGTGCCGTCGGTGAACAACTTGCGGCCCTGCGGTTCGGTGAACATCACCGCGACCACACCGCCGCCCTCGGCGCCCGGCATCTCGTAGATGCCCGACAGCGTCACCTCGAACGGGTTGCCCCTGGACGGAATCAGCACCTTGGTCTTGTCGCCGACCTTCAGCCCGGCCTTCTCGGCGCCGCCGACATTGAGCGCGATCTCGTTCGGCTGGGTGGGCGGGGCGCCCGCCACGAACTTCTCCGGGTCCTCGACAGCCTTGTCCGGCGGCAGATAGGACAGGCCGAAACTCGGTGCGCCACCGGTCTGCACGGCTTTCTTGCCATCGGGCTCTAGCAGCACGACCGGACCGTTCACGGCGGGCGCGACCCTGGCGACGCCGGGAGTCTTGGCCAGCGCGTCGACGATATTGGTCGGCACGCCCTGTGCCTGGCGGGCCGAGGGGCCGACACGCACGTCCACGCCCTGCGCCTGGCCTTCGAAAATGCCGTCGAAGGTGCGCTGCAAGGTATCGGTGAAGACGAACGATCCGGAGATGAAGGCGGTGCCGAGCACCACCGACAACAGGGTCAATGCCAGGCGCACCTTATGCGCGGCGAGGTTGCGCAGGGCGACCCTGCGCATCGGTGAGCTCATCGGGTTTCCAGCGCCTTCATCCGGTCGAGGATCGAATCCTGGGTCGGGTCACGCAGCTCGTCGACGATGCGACCGTCGGCGAGGAACACGACGCGGTCGGCGTAGGCGGCCGCGCGCGGGTCGTGGGTCACGATCACGACGGTCTGGCCGAATTCGTCGACCGAGGCACGCAGAATCGAGAGCACCTCACCCGAGGAGTGCGAGTCCAGGTTGCCGGTCGGCTCGTCACCGAAGATGATCTCCGGCTTGCCCACCAGCGCACGCGCACACGCCACCCGCTGCTGCTGGCCACCGGACAGCTCCGAGGGCCGGTGGTCGAGGCGGTCGCCGAGACCGAGGCGCTTGACGACGGTCTCGAGCCATTCCTGATCGGCCTTGCGACCCGCGATATCGAGCGGAAGGGTGATGTTCTCGAGCGCGGTGAGCGTCGGGACCAGGTTGAACGCCTGGAAGACGAACCCGATCCGGTCGCGGCGCAGCGCCGTCATCTGCTTGTCGGACAGGCCGGTGAGCGCGGTGTCGCCGATGCGTACCTCGCCTGTGCTGGCGCTGTCGAGCCCGGCCAGGCAGTGCATCAGCGTCGATTTACCCGAACCCGACGGGCCCATGATCGCGGTGAATTCGCCCTTCGCGAAGTCAGCCGATACCCCGTCCAATGCCTTGACCTGTGTATCTCCCGATCCGTAGAGCTTCACCAGATCGAGCGCGGCGGCCGCGATGTCGGTGGCGGCCGCCGCGTCGACGGCCTCGGTCCCCATGGCGTGCGAAGTCATGTCGTCCAGTCTGGCGGTCGACGGAAAACCGCGCCATCCGGGATCCCCCCGATACCGCAGGTCTTACCGACCTCTCAGCGAACGACCCATTCGAAGGCCTCGGCCTCCGATCGCGCGCCTTCCAGCGCGCGGGAGCGGTTGGGTTCGCCCAGATCGGTGAGAAGTTGCTCGGTGAGTCCGACCAGGTCGGCCAGCGAGGCCGGGGTGAACCAGTCGGGTCTGGTGGCGAAGAGGATGTCCTCGGACGCGGTATTGCCGCTGGCACCAGGCGCGAAGGGGCAGCCACCGAGGCCACCGAGCGCACCGTCGACCATGCTCGCGCCCGCGGCGACGGCCGCGAGCGTATTGGCCACGCCCATGCCCCAGGTGTCGTGACCGTGGAAAACGATGCGGCGCGGCACGGTGGTCTCGCGCACCGCGGTGACCAGGGCACGCACCTGACCGGGGTGGGCCTGGCCGAGCGTATCGGCCAGGACGATATCGGCGGCGCCGTCGGTGCGCGGGTCGTTCGCGATGGCGAGCACCCGGTCGGGATCGACGGGACCGTCGAAAGGACAGGTGAACGCGGTGGCCAGGCACAGCTGGATCTCGCCGCCCGCCTCGTGGGCGAGCCGGATCGCGTCGGGCATGGCCGCCACCGAGGTCTCGGTATCGCGGCCGATATTGGCCCTGTTGTGCGCGTCGGACACCGAGAAGCAGTACTGGAAATTGCGCGCGCCCGCCGCGGCGGCCTTCTCGACATGGCGCGGGGTAGCGACCCAGACCCAGCATTTCGCCAGTTCATCCGGGGTGAGCGCCGCGATCAACTCGAGCGAATTGGCCATCGGCGCCACCAGATCGGGCCGCGCCATCGACCCGATCTCCAGCGCGGGCACTCCCACGGCAAGCAACTTGCGCACCACATCGATCTTCTGTTCGACGGGCAGCACCTTGCCGGTGAGCTGCAAACCGTCGCGCAGCGTCACATCACGCAACAGCGGTGCGCTCACCGCCGCTGCTCCGGTTCCCGCGCGGGCACGCACATCACGCCACCGCACGGTTTGTCGCCCACGCTGGCCGGGGTGGGGTGGACCGTCGGACGCACATGACCCGGACCGCGCGGCTCCCACTTGTTGCGCACCGGCGGGCGGCGCCTGCCGTGTACTCGCCTCGTCACAGTGCCTCCAACGCGTCGATCTGATCTTCACTCATCCCGAGCAGCCCGCCGAGCACTTCTCTGGTGTGCTCGCCGAGGTCGGGGCCGACATTGCGGATCGGCAGCGATGCGTCCCCGATCACCGGGACGATGCCACCGAAACCCACCTGTTTGGGTTCGGCCTCGCCCACGTCGACCGGGAACATCTGGATCATATTGCGTGCGCGGTACTGCTCGTCGGCCACGATGTCGGCGGCGGTGTAGATCGGGCCGCACGGGATGGCCGCGTCGTCGAGCACTTTCAGCGCGTGCGCACGGGTGTGCTTGCTCGACCACTGCGCGATCGAGGCGTCGAGGCGTTCGCGGTTGCGCCAGCGGCCCGCGTTGTCGGCGAGTTCTGGATCGTCGGCGAGGTCAGGGCGGCCGATCACCCGCATGTACCGCTGGAAGATGGCGTCGCCGTTGCCACCGATGATGATCGAGTAACCGTCGCTGGTCGGATAGGCGTTGGACGGCGCGATGCCTTCCATCCGGCCGCCGACCCGTTCCCGAGTGATGCCGTAGGCGAGATGGTCGGGGATCAACGATTCCATCACCGACAGGATCGACTCGTTGAGCGCGACATCGATGATCCGCTCCGCCTGCGGCACCGGGCCGGTGACCCGTTCCCGCTGGAACAGTGCCATCACGGTCCCGAACGCCGCGTAGATGCCCGCGATCGAGTCACCGATCGACACCCCCGTGCGCACCGGCGGCCGATCGGGATCGCCCACCAGCTCACGCAGCCCACCGACCGCCTCCGCGACCGCGGCAAATCCCGGCCGCGCGGCCATCGGACCGGTCTGGCCGTACGCCGAGATCCGCGTGATCACCAGCTTCGGGTTCGCTTCCTCGAGCGCCTCGGGTCCCAGCCCCCACTTCTCCAGCATTCCCGGCCGGAAGTTCTCCAGCAGCACATCGCACTGCTTCACCAGGTCGAGCACGATCGCCCGCCCCGCCTCGGTCCGCAGATCCAGCACGATCGACTTCTTGTTGCGATTGACCGTGCGATACAGCATCGAGGTATCGCCGCCGTACAACCGCCAATTGCGCAATTCGTCGCCCGTACCAGGGCGCTCCACCTTGATCACCTCGGCGCCGAAGTCGCCCAGAATACGTCCGGCAGTGGGCGCGGCAACATAATTACCGAGTTCCAGGACGCGCACACCGTCCAACGGCCGAATACTCATGCGCCCAGTATGGCGGGCGGCCTCCCACACCCCTCAGCCACACCGCGCACCACCTCTCAACTGGCGAGCAACTCCACTTCCTCGATCACCGAGTACTCCTCGGCATTCCCCTTCAACACCGTGCTGGCGCGCCCATCGACACCGACCGGAATGTCACCGGCCAGAGTGATCCGGGTCAACCGCCGCGGCTGATCGTCGTAATCGTCGATCGCGTAATGCTGAGTGGCCCGGTTGTCCCAGATAGCCACATCACCGTCAGCCCAGTTCCAGCGCGTCGTGTTCTCCAACCGGATGACCCGATCCTGGAACAACCGGAACAGCTGGTCGGACTCGCGGGTCGGAATCCCCACGAACTGCTTCACGAAGTGCCCGAGCAGCAGCGCCCGCTCGCCGGTTTCCGGGTGCACCCGCACCACGGGGTGCTCGGTCTCGTACACATCGGACTGGAATTCTGCCGAGTACTCGACCTGCGACGGACGCACCTTGTCGACCGCTCCGACGTAGTCGTAGAGGTTGGTGTGCACCGCGCGCAGGTTCTCGGCCAGTGCCTTGAGCGGCGCGGGCAGCGAGTTGTAGGCCGCGACCGTGGACGCCCAGGTGGTCGAGCCGCCGTAGGAGGGTAGGTGCTCGGCGCGCAGGATCGATGCCTTCGGCACGCGGTCTACGAATGTCACGTCGGTGTGCCAGGAGTTGGCGCGGCTGCGCTCGGAGTCGATGGCCAGGCTTTTCACACCGGCCGACTTCACCGTGGGATGCGGGGTGGTCGGGCTGCCGAGCAGTTCGGCGAATTCGTACTGGCCGTCCTCGGTGAGGTGGTCCTGACCGCGGAAGAAGATCACCTTGTGCTCGTTGAGCGCGCGCCGGATCTTCGCCACGGTCGCCGCGTCCAGATCGCCACCGAGCCGGACACCATCGATCTGGGCGCCGATGTGAGCGCCGAGTTTGGTCACCGTCAGGGTGGTGGGGAGGGCGTGGTCGACCGGCATTGGGATCACCTTCACTGTCGTTCTCGATCGGTTGGTACGCATCAAGCACACCGTGAATCCGGTTCGACAGACAGGGTTTGCGTCGCGGTGATCCCAACGGCGTCAGCCGAGATGCTCCCGCAGGTAGGCCAGGTCCTCGGCGACCCCGTCGACCGGGGTTTCCAGGATGACGGGCGCACCGGCCGTGCGGCAGACCTCGGCCAGCAGTTGCGGGTCGATGGTGCCGTCGGCGAAGTTGGCGTGCCGGTCGGCGCCGGAATCGAATTCGTCGCGCGAGGAGTTCAGGTGCACGAGGTCGATGCGCCCGGTGATGGCCTTGATCCGCTCGACCACCCCGACCAGTTCCTCACCACCCGCCCACGCGTGGCAGGTGTCCAGGCAGAAGCCCGCGTCGTAGTCGCCGACCGCGTCCCACAGTCGCGCGATCGAATCGAAGCGCCGGGCCATCGCGTGGTTGCCACCGGCGGTGTTCTCGATCAGGATCGGCACGGCGAACCCGCCCTTGTCCTGCTGACGTTCGAACAGCTTGCGCCAGTTGTCGATTCCGGTGTCGAGCTCGGCGTCGGAGCGCACGTGTCCCCCGTGCACGACCAGGCCGAACGCGCCGAGCTCGGCCGCGGCCTTCGCCTGCTGGGCCACCGCGTTGCGCGAGGGCATCCGCAACCGGTTGTTCAGACTCGCCACATTGATCTGATAGGACGAGTGCACGACCACTTCGATCGGACTCGCCAGGATCTCGGCGGCCTTGGGGTGGGGCTGGGGTTTGTCCCAGCTCTGCGGATCGACCACGAACAACTGCACGACCTCGGCGCCGAGCTTCTCGCCGAAGCCGATCGGATCGCTCTCGTCGCGAACGTGTGCTCCAATGCGCATAGCCGCCACCCTAATATCAGGCACCGACAACTTCGCCCGCGATGTTGCGCGGCGGTGGGTTCGGGAGATACATCGGTAGAATTTCAAACGGGTGCTCTGCCCTGGAGGGGGTGACTTCGCGTGCTGCGCAAAGGCGACGTGTTCGCCGGATACACGATCCGGCGTGTGCTCGGCCAGGGTGGAATGGGCGTGGTCTACCTGGCCCGACACCCACGGCTGCCCCGGCTCACCGCGCTGAAACTGCTCAGCCGCGAGCTGTCTGCCGACGAGGAGATCCGGCTGCGCTTCGAACGCGAAGCCGATCTGGTGGCCCAGCTCGAGCACCCCAATATCGTCAATGTCTACGACCGCGGCACCGACGACGATCAGCTGTGGATCTCCATGCAGTTCGTGGCGGGCACCGATGTCGCGACCGCCGACGTGAACGTGCTGACACCGGGCCGGGCGGTGCAGATCGTCGCCGAGACCGCCACCGCGCTGGATTTCGCGCACGCGAGCGGAGTGCTGCACCGCGATGTGAAACCGGCGAACATCCTGCTCGCCAAGCCACCGATCGGGCGCCCGGAACGCGTGGTGCTCACCGACTTCGGCATCGCGGCGGTGCGCGACAGCGAGACCACCCTGACTTCGGCGGGCACGATCACCGCGACCCTGGCCTATGCGGCGCCCGAGCATCTGGCGGGCGCGCCCCTGGATCATCGCTGCGATCAGTACTCGCTCGCCTGCACACTGTTCTGGATGCTCACCGGCTCGGTGCCCTTCCCCGGGCCGAGCCCAGGGGCGGTGATCCAGGCGCACCTGAGCAAGCCCATCCCGCCGTTGCGCAGCCTGCGCCCCGACCTGCCCGCGACCCTGGACGCCGTACTGGCCAGGGCCACCGCCAAGCGCGTCGAGTCCCGTTTCGCCAGCTGCGCCGAGTTCGCGCACGCGGCCAGAGCGGCGCTGTTCGCGGCGCCGGGTCCGTGGCATCAGCAGCAGCAGTACACCGCGGCGGGCGTGGTGCTTCGTGCTCGCGAGTCCTACCCGCAGGCGCCGGGCCGTCACACCCCGGCGCAGCCCTACCGGAACGCGCCCCCGCCGACCACCCCCGCGCAGCCACACCCTCAGGTGCGGCCGACCACGCCCGCGCAGCCGCACCCACACGTGCAGCCGACCACGCCCGCGCAGCCGCATCCCCATGCGCCGCGGCCGTCGGCGGGCGGTCCGACCATTCCGCCGCCGCGACGCGGATCCACTCGCCCCGGCACCATCGATTTCCCTGGTGGCCGTAACCATCCCGGCTATATCGTGCCACCTCAGCAGCGGCGTCCGCCGTGATCGTGCGAGGCGTCGGCGCCGTCGCCGACTGCTAAGGTTTCGTTGATTTTCCCGTGGCGGGCAACCTCGGCCGCGGCTTTTATGCTGTACGCGCGTGCGCTGGTGGGTCCCGGCGCCCGGCGGGAAGTGGAGCAGACATGCTGGCCAACGGAGATGTCTTCGCCGGCTACGTCATCGAACGGCAGCTCGGCCGCGGTGGCATGGGTTCGGTCTATCTAGCCAAGCATCCTCGGCTACCGCGCATGACGGCGCTGAAGTTGCTCAATCGCGAGATGTTCTTCGACGCCGAGGTGCGGGCGCGGTTCGAGCGGGAGGCCGATCTCGTGTCGCGCCTCGACCATCCGAACATCGTCACCGTCTACGACCGCGGGCACGACGACGAACAGCTGTGGATCTCCATGCAGTTCATCGACGGCGTCGACGCGGCATCGGTGGATCCGCAGACGCTGCCGCCCGCTCGCGCGCTGCAGATCGTGAAGGAAACCGCCGACGCGCTGGATTACGCGCACGGCATGGGCGTGCTGCACCGCGACGTGAAGCCCGCCAATATCCTGCTCGCCCGCTCGGGCGCGGGCCGTGGCGAACGCGTCTACCTCACCGACTTCGGCATCGCCCGCTTGCGCGACGACACCGGCAACCTCACCCAGACGGGCACCTTCACGGCGACGCTGGCCTACGCCTCCCCAGAACAGCTCACCGGCGCCGCGCTCGATCACCGGTCCGACCAGTATTCCCTGGCCTGCACGCTGTTCTGGCTGTTCACCGGTTCCGGACCGTTCGCGGCGACCAACCCCGCCGCGGTGATCCAGGGCCACCTCCAGCAGCCGCCGCCCACGTTGAGCACTGTCCGGCCCGGACTCTCCTACGCGCTCGACCGGGTGCTGGCCAAGGCGATGGCCAAGCGGCCCGATGACCGGTTCGACTCCTGTTCGGATTTCGCCGAGGCCGCGATCGAGGCATTGAACAGCCCCAGCGCGCCCGCGTTGCCGATCGTCGGTCCGCGACCGGGCACCGGTGGGTCGCTGCCGATCGCCGGACGGCCGACGACGGGTGGCGCGATCCCGCAGACCGGCCTGCCGTATCCCGTCGCCACCCACGGCCCGATCACCGGCGGCCAGCTCGGTACGGCACAGGGACCGATGACCGGTGGCCCGATGGGGACGGCACAGGGCCACCAGACCGGCAGTCCGATGGGCGCCCAGCGACCGATGACCCAGTCGCCCACCGGCACTTCCCAGCCGTACACCCAGCAGTCGCGTCCGCAGTACCAGTCCGCGCCGCGGCCACAGGCCGGCGGTTTCGCCCAGTATCCACAGCGACCACCGTCGAAGTCGAATACCGGGCTGATCATCGGCATCGTCGTCGCGGTGATCCTGGTGATCGTGTTGCTGATCGCCATCGGTGTCGCGGCCAGCGGCGATGACGCGGGCGGCGATCGCACGACCACGTCGGCGGGCCCCCACATCACCCCGAGCGCCGACGCCATCAGCGCCGAGTTCGGCCGGATCGTGCCGGCCACGGTCGACGACTCCACCGGATACAACGGCGCCACCTGCTGGGAGACCGACAACACCAATCCGCCGTCGCCCGCGGAAGGCGAACCGGATTTCGGCGCCTGGGTGCACCTGTGGAGCTGCTTCGGCGGCGGCGACAGCGACGACCCGTTCTACCGGATCTACGCCTTCGACTCGGCCGCCGACGTCAAGGCGGTGCTCGACGGCCTGCCGACCAACACCAAGTCCACCGACAGCAACGGCGGCAAGCAGCACACCAACTACAAGTACACCGACAACGGGAACAAGATCATCACGAGTTTCACCGGCAATCCCGCCCGCTCCCAGTTCCTGATGTACACCGACGGCTACGGCACCGCCGACGAGGTGCTGCGTTGGTGGCGCTCGGCACCGCTGAACTGACCGCGATGTATGACGAGGGCGGCGTTTTCGCCGGATACACGATCGAACGACTGCTGGGCCGTGGCGGCATGGGCTCGGTGTATCTGGCGCGCCATCCGCGGCTACCCCGGCGCACCGCGATGAAGCTGCTGAACCGAGAGCTGTTCTTCGACAGCGAGATCAAGGCCAGGTTCGAACGCGAGGCCGATCTCGTGGCGCAGCTCGAGCACCCGAACATCGTCACCGTGTACGACCGGGGCGTCGAGAACGACCAGCTGTGGATCTCGATGCGCTACATCGACGGCGCCGACGCGTCGTCGCTGCCCGCACCTGTCGACCCGGCGCGCGCGGTCCGCATCGTCGCCGAAACCGCCGCGGCACTGGACTTCGCGCACAGTCGGGGCGTGCTGCACCGCGACGTGAAACCCGCCAACATCCTGATCGAACCGGTCGACGGCACCGAACGCGTCTACCTCACCGACTTCGGCATCGCCCGCCTGCACGACGACAACGCGGCGAAGCTGACCCAAACCGGAACCTTCACCGCCACCCTGGCTTTCGCCTCCCCCGAGCAACTCTCCGGCATCACCCTCGATGGCCGAGCCGATCAGTATTCGCTGGCCTGCACGCTCTTTCGCCTACTCACCGGATCCACCCCCTTCGACGCCACCAATCCCGTCGCGGTGATCCAGGGCCACCTCCAGCAACCCCCACCCCGCGCGAGCGCCCTGCACTCGGGCATCACCCCGGCACTGGACGCCGTGATCGCCAGGGGCATGGCCAAGCGCCCCGAGGAACGCTTCGCCACCTGCGCCGAGTTCGCCGCCGCCGCGCTCCACGCCCTGAGCGGTCACGCTCCCCCGCCGCAGGCCCACGTCTCGGGTCCGACCAGGACCTACCCGGTGAACTCGCCGTATACCCCCGGTGCCGGCTACCCGATCGCCGGCCACACCAACCCGAATTCGTTCGGCGGTGGGTCGCCATGGCCTGGCACGACCGGCGCCGATCAGCCGTGGGCCGCGGCGGGACAACAACCCACGCCCGCGGGTTACGGCGCGCAGTGGGGAGCGAGCTCCGGCCAGGGATGGCCGGATGGCCGATCGGGGGCCGCGCAGTCCGGTCCTTCGTGGTCGAACGGGGCACCCGCGAGCGCCCCGAACGCCCTCGCGCAGCGTCCGCGCGACGCCGGGGGTTCCCGGCAGACGGGCGGGCGTTCGTCGGTCGCCGAGGAGTACCTGGGCAAGAAGCGGAACTCGCGCTGGCAAGCGTCGCCGATCGCCTGGCTCGCGATGATCGCCATCGTGGTCTTCCTCGGCTGGATTCTGCTGATGTCCTTCGGCGACAACGGCGACACCGGAGCGTCGGGCACGCCCGGTCTCGAAACCTCCACGGTCGCACCATCATCGGTCGACGCGCCGACCTCCGCCTACCAGCGCCCGACGACGACCACGCGTCCGACGACCGATCGACAGGTCGTCGGCGCCAACGCGGTCAAGCTCAGCAACGAGTTCCCCAGCATGCTGCCCGCCACCTCGACGAGCAACCTGGTCCACGCCGGTTCGGGTTTGGGCAACGCGGGCTGCTTCGCCTACGACCGCGCGAGCGCGAGCCGCGACGCCGACGACGCGGACATGGGCGACTGGTCGGTGATGTGGCATTGCTTCGGTGGCGGCAACAAGGCCACCTACGAGTTCTTCCTCTACCCCTCCGCGGACTCGGCCGCGCAGGCGATTTCGGGTCTGCCCGCCAACGACGCGCGCCCCACGACCCATACCGGCCATTCCTACACGAACTTCGTCCTGCACGGCAGCCAGCCGCGATCACCGCGCATGGTCACCCGCTTCGACAGCGACCCGGCCCGCGGCGCCATGCTCATGTACAGCCGCGGTTTCATCGCCGACGAGGCCCAGATGCTGGATTGGTGGCGCGCCGCCCCACTGGTCTAGGCGTGTTCGCCTGGTCGACGCCCGCGCCGCTCAGTGTGTAGTGCACGAAGTCGCGCACCGGCTCGAAGCCGATGCGCTGATAGATCTTGTTCGAGGTCGGATTGGCCAGGTCCGTGAACAGGCAGGCGTCGGCGCCCTCCGCGCGAATTCGACCGGCGACCGTCGCCGTGAGCGCGCTCGCGAAGCCGTTGGCCCGGAACAGCGGTGGCGTGTAGACCGGGCCGATCCTGGCCCAGCCGAGAACGGCGGGCTGGCGTGCGACCAGGGTGACCGGCAAGCCGTCGTGCTCCCACAACCACGTGCTCGCGGCCTCGACTCGCCTGCGCACCGTCGCCTCGTCCAAGCGGCGCGGCCCGTCGGTCTCCACGCGGAACTCCTCGATCATCGCGATGCAGGTGTCCACGTCGTCGACAGTGGCCTGCCGGGGCGCTCCGGGGGCGGCGGGGACCCGCAGGGTGTCGAGGCGAAACAGCCTGGCCGAGTGCCGACGGCGGTAGGTGCCGCCGGTGGTCTCCGACCATCGTGTCGCGAAGGCGACGGCATCGGCATGCCCGCCCTCGACACTGCGCAGCGCGATCGCGTGCGTGGCGAAGGCGTCGACAACGGCCGAAATACTGTGCGCGGGTAGCTCACCGAGGTAGGCGGCGCCGTCGGTGCACTGTGCGATGCCGACGACCTGATCGGCGTCGTCGCGAACGCTCAGGAACAGCGTGGGCAGTCCGGACCTGCCGTTGACCGTGTTGACCAGAACGGTGGCGATGACCGTGTGCCGCAACGGATCACGGCGAAGCAACGGTCGCACGTCATGCATGAACCGGGCAGCGTCACTGGTGATTTCGATGCGCACGGGTCGAACGGTAAGTCTTCACACCCGCGACCGCATTCGAATTATGAGGTATCTCAGGTTGTTTCGGGCACGTCCCGATCGGTGCGCAGTTTCAATAGAATGAGTCCTGCAGTACAGGCCAGGATCAGCCCGGCGACGGTGATCTCCACGTGCAGGCCCGCGATCCCGAGGCCTGCTCCGACGAGACCGCCGACGAAGAACACCCAGCCCATGATCCGCGCGACCACCGTGAGCGTGCGGTTGCCCGGCGGTGTCGACGAAAGTTGCCCGTCGGCGGCCGAATCGGTGTTCGCCGCCGCGGTTTCCAGCCGGGGTGTCGAGAGTGCTCCCATGAGATTCTCCTCGATGACGCCGATCGGATACTTGCGCCGCGCGATATCGCGCGTCAGGGGTAAACGTTGCCGGACGTCTCATGCGTAACTTTGCTCACATACGCTACGACTCGGCGACGTCGAACGTGCGCGACACGTCCCCACGACACGCCGAATTAATCAATCCGATATCTGGACCACTAGCATTTAAAATGCGCTCTTTCGCGCTACCTGAACTACTGTGAGGCGATCTCGAAGCCGACGAGGAGTAACAGGGCGATGGATAACAGCAGGGCCAAGTTAGTAGGTCCGGCAGTCGCTGTTGGCGCGGTGTCGCTCGGACTGATCATCATCGGTGCGTGCGGTGTCGGGCAGCAGGACGTCTACGTGCCGGCACCACCGTTGAGCGCCGACCTGGCTGCGGCACCCGCACGGTCGACCGACAACTCCACCTCGACGACGGTGCACATCCCGATCCCGCCGTCGCCCAGTTGGCGGATCGCGCCGTACATGTCGCCGCGGAAACCGTTCAGCCTCAGTTCCACCGAGACCTCGCCGTCGGAGACGCCGCCGCGCGAAGGCGAACCGGCTCCCGAGCCCGGCCCCGCCGAGTTGACGACGGAATCCCGGCCCGCCGAGACAGCGCCGCGTCCGCCGACGACCACCGAAGACGAGCCGACGACCACCCGACCGCAGCTCCCCACTCGGCAGAACCCGACCCGCACCGTCACCCCGCCCCGCGTCGGCGACGACGAAGCGTCCGACGACTATCCGCCGACCCACGTCTTCGACCACGCGCCGACAACCGTCGTTCCGGCCGACACCGGCGCCACCCCGACCACTGCGACGACGACCGAGGCGACGACGACCGAAACCCCGGCCCCCGCAACCGCAGCGGGCTGACACAACGATGGTGCGCACCCGCACCCCGGGCACGCACCATCGCCGTAAAAGCTAGAGCTCGATCAGGTCGTACTCGCCGATCCGATCGGCCAGCTCGCGCCGGTGTTCCAGCGCCCCACCGAGCGTCTGCCCGATCGCTGTCAGCCGGGCCACGTAGTGGCTCACCGGGTACTCCGCGGTGACGCCGATGCCGCCGTGCATCTGGATCGCCTCCTGGCCGATGTGTTCGGCCGATCTACCCACCTGCAACCGCGCCCGTGACCCGATCACCGGATCGTTGCCGCCGTCGGCCAGCGCCGCCGTGGCATAGAGGCTCATGCTGCGGGCCAGCTCCAGCGAGACGTAGCAGTCCGCCGCCCGCTGGGTGAGCACCTGGAACTTCGACAGCGTGACCCCGAACTGCTTGCGGGTCTTGAGATATTCGGTGGTGAGCGTGAGCGCGACCTCCATCGCCCCGACCGACTCCGCGCACAGCGCCGCCTGGGCGTAGCCCTGGGTCAGGGCGATCTTCTCGGCGGCGTCGGTGGTGTCGCCGAGCAGTTCGCCCGTGGCGTTGTCGAAGTCGAACTGCGCGGCGCGACGGCCGTCGAAGGTGCGATAGGACCGTCGTCGCACGCCATCCTGTTCCGGGTCGACCAGGAACAGTCCGGTTCCGCCGTCGGGCAGTGCCGCGCTGACGATCACCTCGTCGGCCACGTCACCGCGCAGCACCGGATTCTTCACGCCGGTCAGCGCGTACTTGTCGCCTTCGGCCACGGCGGTGGTGGCGAGCTCGGTCGACGGCCACCGCAGACCGGGCTCGGTGTGCGCGAAGGCGAGCAGACGGGTGCCCTCCGACAGCGCGGGCAGCAGCCGTTGGCGCTGCTCGGCACTGCCTGCCAGGCGCAGTAGTTCAGCCGGGATCACCACCGAGTCGAGTACCGGTTCCGGCGCCAGCGCGCGACCGAGCTCCTCCTGCACCAGCATCGCCTCGACCGGGCCCGCGCCGACGCCACCGTCCTCTTCGGGAATGGTCAGCCCGAGTACCCCGAGGTCGGCGAGTTGCTTCCAGACCGTGCGATTCCAGCCGGGGTCGGTGTCACCGCTCTTGGTGAGGGCTTCGCCGTCGTAGAACCGGTGCAGCAGTTCGCGCACCGTGTCACGCAACATCGTCTGTTCTTCGGTCAGTGCGAGTTCCATGTCAGCGCCTCACAATCCGAGGATCGTGGAGGAAATGATCGAGCGCTGGACCTCGCTCGAGCCTCCGTAGATGGTCACCTTGCGGTAGTTCAGGTAGCCGGGGCCGGTGTGCTGGGCCCACGCGGGCGAGGCGATGTCGTCGGCGTCTACCGCCAGCGCGTCGGCGCCGGCGATATCGAGCAGCAGTTCGGTGGCGGCCTGCTGCAATTCCGTGCCCTTGAGCTTGAGCACCGAGGAGGCCGGATTGGGCTTGCCCTCAACGGAGTTGGAGACCACGCGCAGCTGGGTGAGTTCCAGGGCGAGCAGTTCGTTCTCCAGCTCGGCCACCCGCGCCGCGAACACCGGATCGTCGAGCAGCGTGCCGCGCCCGGTCCTGGTCGCGCGCGCGTAGTCCTTCGCGAGACCGAGCTTGACCTTGGTCTTGCCGACGCCGGTGATGGAGGTGCGTTCGTTGCCGAGCAGATACTTGGCGTAGGTCCAGCCCTGGTTCTCCTCGCCGACGAGCTGATCGGCGGGCACCCGGACATTCTCGAAGAACACCTCGTTGACCTCATAGCTGCCGTCGATCAGCTTGATCGGGCGCATGGTGACACCGGGCGATTTCACATCGAAGAGCAGGAAGGAGATGCCTGCCTGCTTCTTCGGCGCGGTCGGGTCCGTGCGCACGAGGCAGAAGATCCAGTCGGCGTACTGGCCGAGCGTGGTCCAGATCTTCTGACCGTTCACGATGTAGGAGTCGCCGTCGCGCACCGCCGTGGTGCGCAGCGACGCGAGGTCCGAACCCGCGTCGGGTTCGGAGAAGCCCTGGCACCACCAGATGTCGAGCGCGGCGGTGGGCGGCAGGAAGCGCTGTTTGAGTTCCTCGGAACCGAACTGGGCGATCACCGGACCGACCATCGAGGCGTTGAACGTGAGCGGCTCCGGCACCGAGGCCAGCTGCATCTCGTCGAGCCAGATGTGGCGCTGCATCGGGGTCCAGTCCTTGCCGCCCCAGGCAGTCGGCCAGTTCGGCACGCAGAGACCGTTGTCGTTGAGGATCTTGTTCGCGGTGACGATGTCCTCGCGGGACAGGTCCTGGCCGTGCTTGACCCGGTCGCGGATGTCGGCCGGGATCTCGGTCACGTAGAAATGCCGGAGCTCGTCGCGGAAAGCGATCTCTTCCGGGGACAGGGCTAACTTCATACGGGTCTCCCAGTCACTCGTAGCCGTTGCAGAGAAACCTACCCTTCGGTAATCCTCGGTGTCGACCATCGCGCCCGCGATAGGCGTCCCACCGGCGCTCACCCCGGCGTCGGTGACGCAGCGACCCGTGCCGCGACCTGGTACGTTGCCAGACGAGCCGGACTATCCGGCGGCGAGCATCCATCGAGGAGCCACGGGTGAACGGCAGATCCATCGCAGGTAGAGCAGCGGTCGTCACCGCGGCGAGTATCGGCGCGCTGGCCCTGTTGGCCCCGAGCGCGGTCGCGACCCCCATCGAGGACGCGATCGGCCACCTCACCCACCTCGCCGGCGACGACGCCGAGTCGAACGCGGGCGTGGCGGCGATCGCGAACTTCACCGGCCTCGTCGGCGGCGACGCGCTGCGTGCCATCTCGACGCAGTTCACGCCCTTCACCTACGCGGCCCCCACGTTCGGCTGCGGCAGCAACGGCCCGATCACCACGATCATCGCCGCGGCGTCGTTCGAAGGTCCGGGCCCGCGCACCGCGTCCAGCCTGACGCCGGGCGATGTGCGGTTCAGCGCGAGCCCACGCCACACGGGCGTTCCGTTGGCCTCGGGTCTGAGCGTCGCGTGGGTCAACGTCAACAACGGTCAGAGCGGCATCGTCGGCCTCGACGACCAGACCGAGTTCAATCTGCCGTCGCTGTCGAAGACCGTGCACAGCGGTGCGGGCACCGTCGTGGCCTCCATGTGGGGCACCATCGACTACGCGGGCGCGCGCTGCGTGATGACCCCGACCGTCGGCACGTTCGTCGTGCCCGAGCTGCCGGTGGTGCTCCCCGAAGCCCCCGCGGCCCCGCCGGCTCCCGAACCACGGGCCGTGAGCCCGGGCCAGGGGGAATCCTCCTCCAGCGCGCCGACGTCGAACGCTCCGGCGCCCGCTCCGGTCGAAACACCGCAGCCCGCCCCTGTTCCCGCACCGCCGACCCCGACCCCGCCCGCCGCGACCAACGTCGGCGGCTGAGGCCGCGCGATCGCGACGGTCGGCAGACGAATTCGCCGACCGGACAATGGATCCGCGTGTACCGGCTATTGCGCACCCGAGGCGACGCCGCGGCAGCCCTGTTTCGGTCAGCGGATGACCAGCCCACCCGACGGTTACATCAGCCGACCGGGCGGATGCGCAGGACCGTGCCCTCCTCGGAGCCCGCGAGCAGAGCCGAGGGGTCGGCCGGGTCGGCGACGACGGCGGTGAGCGGTTGGGTGGAGACGATGGTGCAGGCGGCGCCGGTGTTCGGGTCGACGCGGACGAGGTGCCCGGCCAGCGTCGTGACGTACAGGACGCCATCGCGCACGACCAGGTCGTCGACGAAATCGGGCAGCGTACCGACCGAGGTCAGATCGGCGAGGGTCGTCGCGGCGCCTGGATGGGTCCGCGAGAGTCGCAGCACCCGACCGACAGGGCCACCGGCACCGACGAAGTTCGCGGTGACATAGACCGAGTCACCCGACACCGCGACACCATTGGGCCCATCGACGCTGACGGCCGTCCACCAGTCCATGTCCTCGCTGCCGTCGCGGCGCAGGCGGTGCAGGCCGTTCGCGGTGGTCACATAGAGATAGCCGTCGGCGTCGAACGCGGCGCCGTTGGGCTGCGGGAAGCCGATGGCGAACGCGACGGGGTTCGGGTTCGCGGCCGCCGGGTCGAAGCGGACGATGCCGCCCGAACCGGCCAGCGGCGAGTTACCGGTGACCACGTAGAGCAGCCCGTCGGGACCGAGCCGCACGGCGCCGGGCGATGGCACGGCCACCGTGGCGGTCAGGCGCCCCTCGCGGTCGTAGCGCTGCACCTCCCCGCGCATCACCCGCGATACCCATAGATCACCCTGAGCGTCGATGCCGAAGTTCTCCGACCAGTCCAGCAGCGGCACACTCGAGCTGATCGCGACATCCTGGCGCGCCTGTCCGCACGAAGACAGTGGCGCGGCGCCAACGACGGCGCCGGAACCGAGCGAGGCGCTGCTCACGACAGCCGCACCGACCACAACACGGACGACGCAACGACGGAACGACAACATCTGTAACCCTCGACTCTGTTGACCCAGCTCGACGCGCGAAGTCTAACGGCTGCGGGCCCACATGTGCAGCCCACATCACCTGCGGTTCCCATCTCGGACCACCCCGTACTAGTGCTGTCTCCCATCACAATTCGACCGGTCCAACAGCGATAATCGACGGGTGCCCTATTTCGACAGCGAGCGTGGACGGTTGCACTGCCGGTGTTGGTCCGTCGACCGACCCGCGGCGAGGCTGGCGTTACTGCCGGGTACCGGTCAGCACAGCGGGCACTATCACCGCTTCGCCGCGGCGTTGCGCCCCACCGGAATCGAGCTGTGGACCCTGGACACCGCGGGGCAGGGACTGAGCGAGGGCGATCCCGACGCGCCGGGCACCATCGACGAACTCACCGCCGACGCGCGCGGTTTTCTCGAACTCGTTCGCGCCGATCACCCGGACCCGCCGGTGCTGATGGGTCACTCCCTCGGCGCCGCGACCGCCGCGCACCTCGCCCGGGAAAACTCCGTCGACCTGGCCGGACTCATCCTGTGCGGGACGCCGCGCCGCGTCGCCGACAGCGCGCCCGCGCCCGGTCTGTCGCTGCTCGCGGTGCACGGCGTCGACGACCGAAGGGCGCCCATCGATGTAATCCGGCTATGGACAGCACGGCACCGATCGGTAGATTTGCGCGAGTACGCCGACGCGGGACACGACCTGTTGCACGAACCGGTGCAGCTGCGTGTGGCGGCCGATATCGCGCAATGGGTACTCACCGCGGTGCGATGAACGACGAAGGGGGAACCGGTGCAACCGAATCGAACGGGGCTGCCGAATACGGCGGCACTCGGCCAAGCTGTCGACGAGGGCGGGCTGTGGATCGACGGGGTGCTCGTCGCCGACGGCGCGCCCGAACGCTGCGCGCTGCGCTACGAACGGCTGGCCGATGAAGTCGACGCCCAGGTGCTGGCGCTGAGCCGGACCGCTGTCATCCCCGGTTTCGGCGGCCTCGACTCGGGTGGCGCCCTGCGCACCGGTTTCGAGTCGAAGGCCACCGCGGCACTCGACGAACTGCGCGCCTACGCGAGTACCGCGCGCGACTTGGCCGCCGTGTTCCGCGCCGCCGGCGCGAGCTTCCACGAGGCCGACCAGGCGCTGGCGGGCGTGGTCGCCGCGATCGAGGTACCCGGTGATGGCGTTGCGTAGCATCTCCGGCCGCACCGACGCGGACTACGTTTCCGTCGTCGAAGTCTTCGACCACCTGTCCCATACCGAGATCCACAGCGCGGTAAGGCAACTCGACCCCGCTGCGCTGGCAGGCGCGGGCGAGACCTTCCTCACCACCGCCACCGGTCTCGGCGACGGTGTCGAGATCGCGCACGGTGAGATCCGGGCAGCCATCGCCGACGGCTGGCGCGGTGCGGCCGCTCAGCAGGCCAGCGATGCCGTACGCGACTTCGAACAGGCTGGTCGGCGCATCGCCGATGTCCTGACCGCGGTCGGCGTGCGGCTGTGCCAGGCCGGTGATGCCGCCGAGTCCCTGCGCGCCGCCATCGCGGAACCCGATGGGACGCAGCCTGATCCGACTGCCGCGCTGCTCGACTCCGAGCAGGCCGCGAACAATGCCACGATCACCCGCGAGGCCGAGAACGCCCGCCTCGACGCGGTGCGGTCGATGGAGACGATCTACGCCGGCGCCTTTCTGCCGACCGGCTCCGGTGTGCCCGCCTTCACCGGAATCGCCACCGAGACAGCGACTGCCGCCACGGTAACGCCATCGGGCACCGTGTCCTCGGTCGGCGTCGCGCAGACGCCCGCCGTCGTCGCCTCGACTGCGACAGCGGAGACCGTCACCGCCGCCACGACGGCCGCCGGATCCTCGCCGGTCGTCAGCACTGCGAGCACAACCTCGGCCGGCAACGGCGGGCTCCCGACCAGCGCGACCGCCGCGACCCCCGGTGCGGCGGCGAACGGGCCGACGCCCACGACTGTGTCGGCAGCCGCGACGACAACCCCGAACCGGCCGCCTGCCGACGCGGGCCGGGCGAGCACCCCGCCGACGTCGACCACGGCCGCTCTCGGCGCGATGCCGGTAGGCGCCCGCACTCGCCGCGCGGCCTCCGCCCGATCCGCAGCTGTCGGTGTGACACCGCCGACAGACCAGACCCACGCGGCGAACACGGCGCCCGGCGATACCGACACCGAGGCGGCGAGCGAGGTCCGCCACGAACGCGACTCCTCGGTGTCCGGTGGCGAGGCCGCGACCGGGATGGGTGCGGGCGCGATCGGCGGCATGATGGGCGGGGCGATCGCCGCCGCCGATCAGGCACGGCCATCCGGCGGTCCGCGGCCCGCCGCGCCGGTGGAGCAGGACGAGGACGAGGAGGACGATTTCCTGCGGTTCCTCGAGGACGAGCCGACCTATCTCGAACCCGCCGACGAGGTGAACGCGCTGATCGGGAAGATGGAGCCGACCAGTCCCGCCGTGCTCGGCGAGTGGACCGAACGGGAGTGAACTGGCATTTCACCCCGGACCAGTTCGCGCTGACCTGGGCGCGCACCGACGGCGACCGGATCCCCTATCCGCTCGCCGTCCGCGCGTCCGCGCGCGACACCGTCGAGCAGGCCGCCCAGCGCCCCGCGCTCGACGCCTGGTGCGCCCGCACCCTCGACGCCGACCTCGCTGCCGCCCTGCGGGTCCTGGCGAAACCGGAGATCCGGGTCGAGGTCTGCGGCCACGCGCCCGCACCGGTACGGATGCTCGGCGCGGTCACCGCCGACGTCGCCGTTCTCGCGGTGCAGGAACCAGGGACAGCCGCCGACCGCGGCGGCCCAGTACACGTCCAGGTAGGTAGCACCAAACGTCTTGCCGCCCAGATATTCTCCCGACTACCCGCCCAACGCCCCGGCCTGACCCCCCGCATCACGGCACCGGCGACCCGAGTCGAGGAAGACAGCCGCGACCTGGTGACCGCCCCCGTAGCGGGCCCGTCCGACGCCGCCCGCATCCGCAGACTCCTCCAACGCCCCCGCACCGGCATCGGCCAGATCCTCGTCGCGGCAGGCACCGACCCCACCCCCGCGGGCGTCCTGTCCTGGATAGACATTCCCGACGACGGCCGCTACCTGGTCCATGCCAGCCGCCACATAGACATCACCCCCGCCACCCCCGACTCCACCGTCGAATGGCTACGCCGCCTACTCCGCAGCGCCTGAACCCTCCCCCACCTACCCCAACTGAAGAAACCCCACCAGATCAGCCAATTCCTCCGCAGTCTCAGGAAGATACTCGGTGAGCAGCGGAGAGCGAATAACGATCGCCTTCCACATAGCCCGACACAGCGTCGCGTGAATAACAGTGCGCGACAACAACGGCCGCATTCCGAACGGCGCGTCGGCAGGGGTGGACGTGGTCATCGACAGCAGCACCACCGCGGCCTCTCGCCCCCGGAACCGATCAGGAGTGCCCACCAGCACATCCTCGATCTTGGCGCGAGCGAGCAGCGTTCGAATGCGCGCCACCTGCGCGGCATAGGGCGTGACCACGAAGATGTCGTGCGGGTGGAGTTTGCGGGTTCCCCCGTCCGAGGTCCACGTCTCGCCGAGCAGAATCCGCACCCGGCGCACCACTTCGCGCGCCTCCGCGTCGGATTCGGTAGCGCTGCCGCGATGTTCGACGAGCACCGTACTCACCCCGGGCGCGATACCCGCCAGATCCCTGGTCAGCGTGACCACCTCGTCCGCGCGTAGTCGCCCGTCGTAGCAGCAGGCGGATACGGGCTCGCAGATCGCGGGGTGCATGCGCCAGGTCCGGTCGAGGAAGTAGCCGCGTTCGACGGGCAGGGTCGCCGCGCCCTCACACAGCCATTCCAGGGCCGAGACCTGCACGGGTTCTGGGTGTTTCGCCTGCGCCCGAGCCGGCACCGGATCGCCGATCAGCAGTAGATTGCGCGCGCTCACCGCGACCGCGACGGTGTCGGCCAGCGAGCATTCGCCCGCGTCGGCGATCACCAGCAGGTCGAGGGCGCCGGGCGCGATCAGGCGTTCGTCGACGAAATCCGCTGCGGTGCCGCCGATCACGCACCCGTTGACGGCGTTGTCGAGAAAGCGCGGATACCGGGCGGCCTCGATCGCCGACCATTCCGGACCGACCGAGGCGACGTCCTTCTTCGCCACGAGTTCGGGGAGCAGACCGGCTTCCACGACCGCGTCGAAGATCCGCTCGATCACCGCGTGTGACTGCGCCACCACCCCGATCCGCCATTTGTGGCGGGTGACGAGCCGCTCGAGCGCGCGCCCGGTGATGCCGGTCTTGCCGGTGCCGGGCGGCCCGTGCACGGCCAGATACGAGGCGTCCAGCGCCCCCACCGCGTGCGCGAGGACGGCGCCGAGGTCGTCGTGGGGCTGTGGCAACGCCATCGCATCGCGCAACCGGGGCGCGCGCCGCAGCAGCACATCGTAGACCGCGTTCTCCGGCACCCACGGCAGGTTCATCAGCAGATCCTGGGCGGTGTACTCCAGCGCGGCCTCGACCTCGGCCTCCCCGTCGGGCGGGCCGGGGGCGATCGCGGCGGGCAGGTCGTCGTAGGGCGGGCAGCCCGCCGGGAGCAGCTCTTCCAGGCGGACGGTGTCGTCGAAGTTCGGGTCGACGGCGCATCCGAGCACGGTGGCGGTGGCGGTGGCACGGCGGCCGAGCGTCTGGGTCATGCCCGCCGCGGCGGCGCCGTCGTAGATGGTGACCATCTGGGTGCCCGGGGTGAGCGTGGCGCCCGTGCCCAACCTGCCGGTGAGCGTGAGGTAGCGGCGCATCATCGGAAGCTGCGGTGTGCGATGCCATTTGGTGTCGACAGTGCCCCATTCGACGACGAGCACGCCCGGCGCGTCGGCCCAATCGCCGACCGGATGGCCCAGCCGATCGATATGGGCCCACCAGCGCGGCTGCCGCTCACGCCGGTGATAGCCGAGGACCGCGGCCGTCAGGGCCGCGGCGCGAGCGGCATCGCCGTGCGCGTCCGCGGCGAACTCGCTCAGCGCCGCTTCCACCGAGCCGGGGTGCAGCGAGGGCGGCACATCGGATTCCGCCACAGCGAACCGGGTGCCCGGCACCGCGATCCCCGCGTCGGCCGCGCGGTCGAGCAGCCAGTCGCGGATACCGAGCACCGTCGCCGCCCGTCCGGGCGCGTTCGGCAGCAACGCGGCGAGTCCCGCTGCGTCGTAGGACTGTTCGCCGATCAGCAGTGCGGTGCGCACGATCGGCGCCAGGTCGACCAGCGCGCCTTCGGCCAACAGCTCATCCAGCAGCTCGGCGCCGGTCCCGAGCCGACCGGCCCCATCGAGCAGTGCCGTGCGAATATCCGAGCCGTAGTGGTACACACGCACATTCGGATCCACCGCCCGGTGATCGGTGATGATCTCCAGCAGCTCCTCCAGCACTCCCCCGTCCTGCGTCGGCGAACCCGCGCGCACGCCGCCGAGCGGGCCGCGCGGCGCCGCGTCGATACCGACGGGGTGTGGGTCGGCCTGCACCTCCGTCGCGGCATCGCCGATGGCCGGGTCGGCGCCGATGACTATGCGCCCGAACGAGATCGTGTCCGCCTCGGCCGGATCGGCGCTGGGATAGCCCGCCGCGTTCGCGGGTTCCACTCCGCCGGGCCCGAAGACCACGGCGTTGGTGTCCCTCGGACCGAACGATGCACTCGGCCGGATGCTGTTCGGCGCTGCGATATCCGCTAGGACCGGCCGGAAGACGATACCGGCGGCGTCGGCGAGTTCGAGGCCGGTGATGGCGCCGTGCCGATCCAGATCGATGATCAGGGCGAGGTCGCCGGGACGCGGGGCAGGCAGGGCGCCGAGCGCGGTGGCATCGCGCAGCGCGAAGGCCGGGCGGCCGGTGCGTTCGCGGACGAGTTGGATATCGGCCTGGCTGCGCAGGGCCGCCAGCGTGCGCGGAGCGAGGCCGGGGACAGGGGTATCGGTGGTGGCGAGACGGTCGATCGTGAGCACGCCCGACTCCCGCAGCCTGGCCCGCTGGGTGGGCCGGATCCCCGCGACCAGCAACAGGTCTCGCGCGTTCGCCGCCGCGGCACGGCAAGTCGGGCACCGCCCACAGGCCAGATATCGCGGGTCACCCCACTGGACCGGCAGCAGTTCGGCCAGCTTGTCCTCGATGATGTGCTCCACGCGAGCCCGCCGCGCCGAATACACCGGCGCCAGTTCCACGCTCGACTCGCGCCGCACACCCTCGGCTGTCCACAGATACGCCGAGGGATCGGCATCGACGCCCGCGTCGGCGAGTGCCAGCGCGCATGCCGCGAATCCCAGTCGGGCACTCAGCGATTCGCGGGCCGGATCGACCTTCACCGCCTGCACCGACGCCGCGATCCGCTCGAAAGGCGTGCGGCCCGCGGCCAATTCGCGGCGCAGCACCCGGCTGTCGGCGGGGGTCGCCGCGACGATTCCGCCGGCGAAGTCGGTGAACTCCTCGTTCGCCGCAGTATCGCCGGGCCCCTGCGGCGATCCCGCCGGACCTGTCGACATCGCGTCGTCCTCGCGATACGACCGTGACGACACGTTGCCACGATGCGGCGTACCGGGCACCCCCACCGAATTCTCACCGAGAGCGGTGTGCACGGTGTACGCGGCGCGACCGCGGACCAGAAGGTCTGCCCCGCAGGCGAATCGACCGTCGAAGAACACCGCGCCGAAGATCGCCTCGGCCCCGGAGCTCAGCGCTCGCCCGGTGTGCTCGGCGGCGCGGGTCAGCGCGGCGATCCGGGCAGCCGAATCCGTGCCGACCACCTCGGGCGACGGGACTCGGACCAGCCGGTCACCGAAATGAGCGAGCAGTTCGGCGCGGGGTTCGGCCGTGCGCACCAGCGGAGCCGTCGTGTCGGGAACCCCGGGCAGATTGCCGAGGGCGGCGTCGATGCCGCGCAGCACCGCGAACTCACAGTTCGCCGCGCGCGCGAGATCGCCGACGGCACCGACCACCCGATCACCGGACACGAACAAGCGCGGCCCTCCTGTGTTCACGCACACCCGACGCCCAACACCTTAACCAGCGTCGCGGGCGACCAGGGCACTACCCACGGCCAGCCGAACGCGCCTGACCTCGGCCCCCGGCGCACCGAGTGGGACTAGGTGCGCGGCTTACGCCGTTCGGTGCGCGGACGTGCCTCGCGGTCGCGGCGCGGGCCACGAGCGTTCAATCGCTGTGCCGGAGCGCCCTGGTCGGGCGTCAGCTGGATCAGCACGCCGCTGATCCTGGTGCGCCGCAAGGCTTCCAGCGTTTCGTTGGGCAGGTTGGCAGGCAGCTCGACGAGGCTGTAGTCGGGCCGGATACTGATGTGACCGAAGTCGCTGCGGCGCAGGCCGCCCTCGTTGGCGATGGCGCCGACGATCGCGCCGGGCACCACGCGGTGCCGCTTGCCGACGCTGATCCGGTAGGTGGCGAGTTCCTCGCCGTTCTCCCGGTTGAACGACGGCGGACGCGGGGCGCGGTCCTCGTCGTCGTAGCGGCGCGGTGCGCGCTCACGGTCGCGGTCGTAGTCACGCTCGCGACGCGGGGCGGGCTCCGGCTCGGGCGCCATGAAGAAGTTGTCGCCGTCGTAGCCGCCCACGGCCAACGCCGCGGCGATATCGGCCAGCGGGGTGTTGTGCTCGGCCTCGTAGTCCTCGATCAGCTTGCGGAACAGCGCGATGTTGTCCGAGGACAGGTTCTCGGTGATCGAGTCACCGAACTTGGCGGCGCGGGTCGCGTTGACGTCGTCGACCGAGGGCAGCTGCATCTCGGTGAGCGCGCTCTTGGTCGCCCGCTCGATCGACTTGAGCAGGTGCCGCTCGCGCGGGGCGACGAACAGCAGTGCCTGGCCCGAGCGACCGGCGCGACCGGTACGGCCGATGCGGTGCACATACGACTCGGTGTCGTGCGGGATGTCGTAGTTCACGACATGGGAGATGCGATCCACATCGAGTCCGCGCGCGGCGACGTCGGTCGCGACCAGGATGTCGATCGAGCCCGACTTGAGCTGCCCGATGGTGCGCTCACGCTGGTTCTGCGCGATGTCGCCGTTGATCGCCGCCGCGGAGAACCCGCGCGAACGCAGCTTCTCGGCCAGCTCCTCGGTGGCCTGCTTGGTGCGCACGAAGATGATCATCGCCTCGAAGGCCTCGACCTCGAGCACGCGCGTCAGGGCGTCGAGCTTGCGCTGATGCGACACCTGCACATACCGCTGGGTGATGTTGGTGTTGGTCTGCGACTTGGACTTGACCGTGATCTCGACCGGATCGTTGAGGTACTGCTTGGAGATCTTGCGGATCACGCCCGGCATGGTGGCCGAGAACAGCGCGACCTGCTTGTCCTTGGGGGTGTCGCGCAGGATCCGCTCGACGTCTTCCTGGAAGCCCATCTTGAGCATCTCGTCGGCCTCGTCGAGCACCAGGTAGCGCAGCTCGGTCAGGTCGAGCGTGCCCTTCTCCAGGTGGTCGATCACCCGGCCGGGCGTACCGACCACGACGTGCGCGCCACGACGCAGACCGGACAACTGGACGCCGTAGCTCTGTCCGCCGTAGATCGGCAGCACGTGCAGACCCGGGATGTGCGAGGAGTATTTGCCGAACGCCTCGGCGACCTGGATCGCGAGCTCACGAGTCGGCGCGAGCACCAGGGCGCTCGGCTTCTTCTGCGCGGTATCCAGGTTCATCAGGATCGGGATCGCGAATGCCGCGGTTTTGCCCGTACCGGTCTGGGCCAGGCCGACCACGTCGGCGCCGGAGAGCAGCGGGGGAATCGTCGCCGCCTGAATCGGGGACGGCGACTCGTAGCCCACATCGGCGATGGCCCGCAGCACGCGGTCATCGATCCCGAGATCGGCGAAAGTCGGGCCGTTGTCGTTCCTGTCGTCGTCGGCAGGAACGCTGTCGACCTCATTTGTACTCATTGACCACGAGTTTACTGCCTGGCGGTAGCTGTCCCAACCACCAGGTGAATACGGTGAGACCTATGCAACTGCGCGACGGGTCGACACATCAGGAACTTCAGCCGGTGACGATGGGGATCTCGGTGGTCCAATTCGCCGCGGGAACCGACCCCGAAACCAACCTGTCGACCCTGCGCGAACACGTGCGCACGGCGGCCGAGGCGGGTGCTCGCGTGGTGCTCGCGCCGGAGTACTCGATGTTCGCTGTCACTCGTCTCGACGAGCGAGTGGTGGCGATCGCGCAACCGCTCGACGGTCCGTTCACCAGTGGACTCGCGGCGCTCGCGGCCGAATTCAACGTATTCCTGGTCGCCGGTGTGGTGGAGTTGCCGTCACCGCGGGCGACCCGAATCAGCAACACTCTCGTCGCGCACGGGCCCGACGGCGCGCGGATCGCGGTGTATCGCAAGGTGCACCTGTACGACGCGTTCGGACATCTGGAATCGGATGTGGTGGAAGCCGGCCCGCTCGTCGCGCCTGCGACATTCACCGTCGACGGTGTGATATTCGGCATGCAGACCTGTTTCGATCTGCGATTTCCGGAAGGGTGTCGGCGTGTCGCGGCGGCGGGCGCGCACGTGTTACTGCTGCCTGCGCAGTGGATTCCGGGACCGGCCAAAGTCGACCAGTGGACGACGTTGTTGCGGGCGCGGGCCATCGAGAACACGGTGTACGTGGCGGCCGCCGATCAGTGCGCCCCCTACGGCGCGGGCTCGTCGATGATCGTCGACCCGGCGGGCACGGTGCTGACCCAGCTCGGCGACGAACCCGGCGTGGCCACGGCCACGGTCGACACCGCGCATCTGAGCCGGGTGCGCACCGCCAATCCCAGTCTCTCGCTGCGCCGCTTCACCATTTCCGCGGGGTCGGGAGCGGAGTAGCGTTCGAGGCGATGGTGTACCCGGATCGCACGGCGGCGGGCCGCGCCCTCGGCACGGCCCTGGAACACCTGCGGGCTACCCGCCCGCTGGTGCTCGGGTTGCCGCGCGGAGGTGTGCCGGTGGCGGCGGCGGTGAGCACGGCGATCGGTGGGGAACTCGATGTGCTGCTGGTGCGAAAGCTGGGGCTGCCGTGGCAGCCGGAGCTGGCGATGGGGGCGCTCGGGGAGAGCGGATTGCTGGTGCTCAACCGTGATGTCATCGACCACAGCGGGGTGAGCGCCGAGGCGTTCGACGAGGTGGAGCTGGCCGAGCGGGCCGAGCTCCGCCGTCGGCAGGCGATTCTGCGGGTGGGCGCACCGATTCCCCTGGCGCGGCGCGTGGTGGTGATCGTCGACGACGGGATAGCGACCGGCGCCACGGTGGTGGCCGCGTGCCGGGTGGCGCGCGCCCAGCGGCCCGATCGGTTGGTGGTGGCTGTGCCGGTGTCCTCACCCGAGGCCGCGCGCCGGGTCGAGCGCGAGTGTGACGAGTTCGTCTGCCCGTGGACGCCCGCGGACCTCGGCGGAGTCGGCATGGCGTACAGCGACTTTCATCAGCTCGACGATGACGAGGTCATCGAACTACTGCGCTGAGGCGGCCGTCAGCCGAAGCACTGGCCTTCGCCACGATAGGTGGGAACCGTCGTGCGGGTGCCCGCCTCGTCGACCAGATGGATCTCGGCGAAGCGTTCGCACAGTTCGCCGGCCTTGGCATGCCGGAACCAGACGCGATCGCCGATCTCGAGTTCCGCGCCACCGGCCAGCGGCGTCTGTACCTCGCCTGCGCCCTCGGAGCCGAGCAGCTTCAGTCCGGTGGGCCACACCGGCGCGGGGACGCGGCTGGGCCCCGCGGGGCCCGAGGCGATGTAGCCGCCCGCGAAGACGGTCGCGATGGTCGGGGCGGGTTTGCGCAGGACCGGGGTGGCGAAGAACAGCGCGGGGCGGGGGGTGAACGAGCGGTAGTGGTCGAACAGGGTCGGTACGTAGAGGCCGGAACCGGCGGTCACCTCGGTGACCTCCGGATCGGTGATCGAGACTTCGATCGAACCGGTGCCGCCGCTGTTGACGATCTCGAGCGGGCCGGTCACCGCGCGGACCGCGGCGAGCACCCTGGAGCGTCGACGCCCGATCTCGAGCGCGGACAGGCGCTTGACCACGCGAACCGCGGGGTTGCTGTCGGGCAGGCCGGCGATCTGCGACTCGTAGGTCATCACGCCGACCACATCGAACCCGCGCCGCAGCGCTTCGGCGGCCAGATCGGCGGCCTCCTCGGGGCTGCGCACCGGCGAGCGGCGCGCGCCCAGATGCAGCGGGCCGATGCGCAGGGCGGCGTCCACGTCGAGGCAGATACGGGGGTGGGCCAGGTCGGTGCCCAGCGCCGCGCGGGTGAGTTCGAGCTGGGCGACATCGTCGATCATCAGCGTGATCGCCGCGCGCAGGGCGGGGGCGGCGGCCAGTTCGGCCAGCGCGGCGCGGTCGAGGGTCGGGTACCCGAGCAGCACGTCACGGGCGCCGAGGCGGGCCAGCCAGATGGCCTCGCGCAACGAGTACGCCATGATTCCGGCGAAGCCGTCGCGGGCGGTCAGCCCGTCGCCGAGCACGCGCTCGAGCACGGCCCGGCAGCGCACGGACTTGCTGGCGACCCGGACCGCGATGCCGTTCGCGCGCCGGACCAGGTCGGCGGCGTTGCGGTCGAGCGCGGTCAGGTCGACGGCGGCCAGCGGCGGGTCGAGCTCCGCGGTCGCCGCGTGCAGTACGGGCAACGATTTCGTCGAGGTCACACGACTACTGAACCACCTATTTGGTCAGTCGTCCAGTACCGTGGGGGTCAGCTTTCGACGGCCTTGAGAGTCAGGCAGCCGACCAGGTCGTCGATCACCACGAGGATCGTCTCGTCGTTGCCGTCGGCGAGCCAGCGCAACACCGCGCCGTGGAACACCGAGACGAGATAGCCCGCCACCGAGTCGACCGGCTCCAGCCACTGCGTGCCCGACAGCCGCGCGCACAACCCGAGGAAGTCGGCGGCCTCGTCGTCCATCTCGCGGAACATCGCGACGGCGGTCGGGTCGCCGATGGTGTCACCACTGGGCGCCCATCGCAGCCGCAGGGTCTGCAACGCGGCCTCGTAGGCGGCTATGCGCTTGGTCGGGGCGGCCTTGATCAACGGCCAGTAGGTGCTGAGCCCGGCATGCAGGAACACCCGCAGCGCGCGCACGCCACCGGCGTCACAACTGGCGGCGGCTTGTTCGACGGCATCACATACGGCGGGCCGTAGCGAAATTTCAGTTAGTTCACGGCTGGCGCTCAACGACGACTCCTCGGCAACAAATATCGCTGCCCGCGGCGATGCGAGCTTGGTGGTCACCGAGCTCGATCTTAGAAGGTTTTCAGGATTCACGAACTGGTTCAGCCATCCTTTTCAGACTGAAAGATTGTTTTGTTATCCGAATGCGACCTTTTGTAAAACCGACCATACGGCCTCAATTTGTCGCATTCGTCGATATCCAGCACCCCCGTGCCATAATCCGCGCACCTGGTCAAGCGTACAAGTCTGCGCTGGTCAGCCCCGTCGGGTGTGGGCGACAACACAGTGCCACCTGCCGAAACGGGCGCGACACATCCGGTGACCGATCGGCGAACTCAGCGCGGCGACGGCGGAGTCGCCGATAACCTGGTCAGGTGACTCTCTCTCCTCCTGCCGACCAGTTCGCGCTCAGCGGCACCTTCAATTTCCGCGATGTGGGCGGCCTTCGCACCGCCGACGGCACCACAGTTCGCCCCGGCGTCCTGCTGCGATCCGCTCAACTGAGCGGACTGGACGACAAGGGGCACGACACCCTGCGTGAATTGCGGGTCACCGATGTGCACGACCTGCGCGGCATCGTCGAGATCGACCACATCGGCCACGACACCCTGCCCAGCGACGTGCGCCTGCACGTGACGCCGTTCGATTCGCGGATGGAGGAGGCGCCGCCGCACGAGGCCACGACCGTCTCGGCGTTCGCCCACATGATCGAGGTCTACCGCGCCTTCCCGACGCTGCCCGAAGCCCACACCGCGATCGCCGAGCTGGCCGGTTCGATCGTGCGCGGCGACGGCGCCGTCCTGGTGCACTGCGCCGCGGGCAAGGACCGCACCGGCTGGGCCGTCGCCACCGTGCTGCGCGCGGTCGGCGTCACCGAGGAGGACGTCTACGCCGACTTCCTCGCCAGCAACGCCGCGGTCGAACCGCTGCGCAGGCTGCTGGAGCCGAAGATCGGCAACGGCGACGCGCTCTCCGACGACCTACTCGGCGTCCGCGAGGAATACCTGCGCACCGCCGACGCAGGCATGCGCGAGACCCACGGCGGCATCGAGAACTACCTCGCCACGGTCGGCCTCACCGGCGATCTGCGCGCGGCGCTGCGGGCCCGCCTGATCTGATCGCAACCCCGGGATCAGCCGCCCTGGTCCACCCGCACCAGACCGTCGGCATCGATGCTCACGAAATCGCCGGTGTGGAACCAGCTTCCGCTGAAGCGCGCCGCCGATGCATCGGGGTTGTTCCAGTATCGGCGGCTGACATTCGGCCCGCGGCACAGCAATTCGCCGTGCCCGGCGCGTGCTCGCGGGCCCGCCAACGCCAATTCGGTTCCGCCGAAGGCGAATCCGAGGGTGGATCCGGCGTCGGCGAGCTCGGTGTCGTCGACCATCAGGCCGATTCCGCTGGTTTCGGTCGCTCCCCAGACCGACCACTGGTTGGCCGCGGGGAACAGCCCCCGCAGCGCGGTGGTGAGCGCGACGGGGGCCGCCGCGGCGGCGCGTTCGGAGCGGTGACAGGCCTTGCTGATCCGGCGCACACCCGCCCCGGCGCGCCGGGCGCCGAGTTCGGGGACCAGCGCGGCGAAGATCCGCGGCGTGCCGGACACGGTGTCGATCCGCTCGCGTACCAGCACGTCGGCCAGACATCGGGCACCGGGCGCGAGCACAACGGTGCCGCCCACCGCGAAGGTGGGCAGCAACTGGTCGACGCATCCGCTGGCATGGGCCAGCGGCAGCAACACCAGGTTGCGCAACCCGTCGGCGGGCAGGCCGAGCGCGCCGACCACCGACGACACCGCCGACAGCAGGTTCTCGTTGGACAGCTCCACGCCCGTCGGCATGGACCGGCGGACGCCGGTGTAGCAGAGCAGCGCCGGATCATCCAGTGCCGCGCCGTCGTCGATGAAGGCGGTGCTGTCGGGCAGCGGCCCGTCGGGGCCGAGCACGAAATCGGCTCTGCTGTCGGCGATCACGCGTTCGGCGATCGCGGCGGGCAGGGCTTCGGGTACCAGCACCGGCACCGCGCCCGAGAGCAACGCGCCGAGAAACGCCCGCACCCACCGTGCGCTGGTCGGCATGTGCACGGCGACCCGATCGCCGTAACCGATGCCGTGGCCCTGCAGACCACCCGCGATCCGCGAGGCGCTGTGCCAGAGTTCGCGGTAGGTCAGCGTAGGCCCGCCGACCTCGACGACCGCCTCCCGGTTCGCGAACGAGTGCACCCGCAGGTCCAGCAGCTCGGTGAGGGCCGGACTGAGGTCGCCGTAGCGCAGCACGCCGTCGGCGCCCCGCCGCAGCTGCGTCGCCGCGCCGACAGCGGGGAACTCGAAGACGTCCGCGCCCGGTTCGTGCTCGCCATGACCCATCCGGACCTCCGTACGTCGATACTCACCGCACCCGTGACTATATGACGTGGATCACACCGCTGTCAGGCACTCGGCGGGCTCATTCGCCGCGATAGGTCGCCTTACCCGGTCCGATATCGAGGAAACTGCGGACCGCGCCGCGCAGATCCGCGGTGTCGAACAACTCGCCCGAGACCTCCGGCGTCACCGAATCCGCGTGTGCCACACCGCCGGAACGCCATGCCTCGATGATCCGCTTGGTCGCGGCGTGCGCGCGGGTCGGGCCGTCTGCCAGCCGGGTGACCAGCGCGCGGGCCTCGGTCTCCAGGTCCTCGTGGATCGCGTTGACCACTCCCCACTCGGCCATCGTCGCGGCGGGGTACAGGTCGCCGGTCATCACGAACTCGCGGGCGCGACCCGACCCGGCCCGCTCGGCGAGTCGCTGCGGCCCGCCCATCGACGGCGTGAGGCCAACCACCGTCTCCACCAGCCCGAACTTCGCCTTCGGCGCGGCCAGGATGATGTCGCAGGCCAGCGAGATCTCGAAGGCGGCGGTCAGGGTGAGCCCGTGCGCGGCGAACACCACCGGGCACGGCAGCGCTTCCAGCGGGTGGATGATCTGCTCGAACAGCTCGCGCCACAGCTGCGCGCCCTCCTCGACGGTGCGGCCGTCGAAGATGTTCACGTCGACTCCACCCGAGACGACCTTGCCTTCGGCCCTGATCAGCAGCGCGCGCGGCGCCACATCGCGCACCGCGGCGATATCGGCGATCAGCGACGCGATGAGTGCGCGGTCGAACAGGTTCAGCGGCGGGTGGTCGAGGGTGATCGTCGCGAACTCGGCACCGGCTTCGGTGAACTCGCGGATGAGTCGGGTTGGCTGGGTTTCGCTCATCGGGTCAGCGTAGAACCCCGGCCTCCGGCCGACGGAGTTAGTCGGACCGACCGGTTGGAAACGGTCACCCACGTCACGGAACCGTGGGCTGTCGGTACTCGTTGGCATGATGAGCTCTGAGGTACGGAAGTGCCCTACAGTTCGACTCGTTGGGGCGAAGAGGAGGACGACGCCGTGTTCAAGAACGCGATCGAAAAAGCCGTGGTCGATGTGCTCGACACCGGTTCGAAGCTACAGGCGCCGGCCGTACGCCGCTATGTCGAGTTCCTGCGTGAACGTCATCCCGGGGAGAGCCCGGCCCAGATCGTGACACGGCTCGAGAAGCAGTATCTGCTCGCCGTCACCGGTAGCGGCGCCGCGGTCGGCGCCACCGCGGCGGTGCCGGGCATCGGCACGCTCACCGCGCTCGGGGCCGTGAGCGCCGAGACCGTGTTCTTCATGGAGGCGTCGGCCCTGTTCACCCTCGCGCAGGCCGCGGTGCACGGCATCGAGCCCGCGGACAAGGAAGCCCGGCGCGCGCTGGTGCTCGCGGTCGTACTCGGTGACGCCGGGATGGCGATCGTGCAGAAGGGGCTGAGCACCCAGTCGAAGAATTGGGCCGGCGCGCTGGCGGGCAAGGTTCCCGGCCTCGGCGGGATCAACAGCAAACTGCTGCAACAGTTCATGAAGCGCTTCATCACCAAGCGCGCCGCGCTGATGATGGGCAAGGTGCTGCCCGCCGGCATCGGCGCCGCCATCGGTGGCGCGGGTAACCGGGCACTGGGCAAGGTCACCATCGAGAACGCGCACAAGGCCTTCGGGCCCGCGCCCGCGCGGTGGCTCACCCCGCTGCACAACGTGATCGACGCCGATCCGCTGCCCGCGATCGGCACCCGCAAGGTGAACAAGAAGTGAGCGACGGCCGCGGCGGTGACGCCGTGCTGATGCGTGGCGTCGGCAAACAATTCGGCGCGGTGAGCGCGGTCCACGAGATCGACTTCGCGGTGCCGACCGGGTCGGTCACCGCGCTCGTCGGTCCCGCCGGGGCGGGCAAGTCGACGGTGCTGCGGATGGTGCTCGGGCTCGGTCAGCCGAGCACCGGCACCATCGACGGCGTGCACCATGGACCCGCCGCGGTCGGGGCGGTCCTGAATCCGCGGGGACTACATCCGGCCAGGACCGTGCGTGATCAGCTGCGGTGTTACGCGCCGGTCGCGGGCGCGTCCAGGCGCCGGGTGGCGGCGGTGCTGGACGAGACCGGACTCGCCGCTGTCGCGGAAACCGTAGTGGCCCAGCTACATCCGGGCCAGCAGACCCGGCTGGCCTTGGCGATGGCGCTGCTGGCCGATCCCCCGCTGCTGGTGCTCGACGATCTGTTCGCGGGTGCCAACGGCATCGAACGCGGCTGGCTGCACGAGCTGCTGCGCCGCCACGTGAACCGGGGCGGCACCGCGCTGGTGAGTTCGGCCGCGCTGGCCGATGTGGTGGCGAGCGCCGATCAACTGGTGGTGCTCAGCGAAGGCACGGTCGTCTGGCAGGGCACCCCGGCCAAGCTGCGCCGCGGCCATCCCGACCGGCTCGTCGTCGCCGCGTCGCCGTCCATCGCGCTGGCGACCGCGCTGGCGGGGCGGGGATTCACCGATGCCGTCATGCGCCCCGACGGCCGCCTGGCCGTCGCCGAGGCCGACGAGGCGACCATTCGTTCCATCGCCGAGCTCGCGCAGGTCCGGCTCGGCAGCATCGTGGCCGATCCCATCCATCCCGATCGGGTGCTCGCCTCGCTCACCAAACCCCGCCGTCACCGGCACACCGTGCCCACGCCGAATCCCGCCGCGTACGCCCCGGCGCCGACCTCGTATGGGATGCCCCGATGACCACCTCCGTGCTGCCCGCCGATCTCGTTCCCGGTATCGACACCGAGGCGCGCAAGATCGTCGCGCTGCGCCAGACCCGGTTGCTGCTGGCCGCGCCCATCGCGCTGGCGCTGGTCGGAACGCTGATCACCGCGATCATGTCCGGGCCGGCCGATCCGAAGGGTCAGCCCGCCACCGGCGCCGCCACGGTGGGGCTCTACCTCGCGATGATCGCGGTCTTCGTGGTCGCCGCGCTGGTCGGCATCGCCGCCACCGGCGGTGAGTACCGGCACCGGACCATGGCGCTGAGCGTGCTGTTCGCACCCGATCGCGACCGGTTGGTCATCGCGAAATACCTCGCCACCGCCGCTGTCGCCTTCGTTGTCGCGCTGGCCGCCGAGCTGGTGAGCTTGCTGGTGCTGCTCGTCGCGGCGCGCGGGAAATTCGAATTCGGCTGGCGCTTGATCGAGGTGCTCGCCGCCGGTCTGCTGGTTGCCATGTGCTGGGCAGTGCTCGGCGCGGGCATCGGGCTGCTGCTGCGCACCTTCAGCGGCGCGGTGTGGTTGGTGCTGGGGTGGGCGTTCGCGCTCGAGCCACTGATCTGGGTGGTGGCCAAGGGTTTCGGAGCGGGTGGAATCGCGGCGCTACTGCCCGTCTCGGCGACGGTGGCCGGGGTGAGCGCCGGCTCGTTCGACGAGGCCGAGGTCTTCGCGCCGACCCCGGCGGCACTGGTGGTACTGCTGCTGTGGACCGCAGCGGTCGGCGCCGCGGGGTGGTGGGACCTGCGCAACCGAGACCTGTAGTGCCCGCGAGCGCGGGTTCGTCGGGCTGGATTCGCAGGCTCTGGCGCCTGTGTCTGGAACATCCCCGGCTGCTGGCGGGCATCGCGGTCTCTGTGCTGGCGGGTGCGGCCGTCGCGATCGCCGCACCGCTGGCCACCAAACGCGCGGTCGACGCCGCGCAGGTGGGCGACACCGCGGTGATCGGCAGCGCCGCCGTCACGCTCGCCGCGCTGGCCGTGACCCGGTTCTTCGTCACGTTCGCGCGCAGGCTCTGGGCGGGCAAGCTGTCGCTGGAGGCGCAACACAGTCTGCGGATCTCACTGCTCGCCGCCCTCCAGCGACTCGACGGCGCGGGTCAGGACACGATCCGCACCGGACAGGTGGTGTCGCGGTCCATCACCGATCTACAGCTGGTGCAGGGCCTGCTGGCGATGGTGCCGTGGTCGGGCCTGGCGGTGCTGCAGTTCGTGCTGTCGGCGGTGGTGATGGTGTGGTTGAGCCCGCCGCTGGCGCTGGCCGCGCTGTTGGTCGCGCCCGCGATGGCGGTGATCGTGTTGCGGATGCGGCCCCGGCTCTACGCGGCGACCTGGTCGGCCCAGCAGCGCGCGGCCGACCTGGCCGAACATGTCGAGCAGACGGTGACCGGGGTCCGGGTGGTGAAGGGGTTCGGGCAGGAATCCCGGATGGTCGACGTCCTCGAGGACCACGGCAGGCTGTTGTTCGCCGAGCGGATGCGCGCCGCGCGAATCAACGCCAGGTTCGCGCCGGTCGTGTCGGCGCTGCCACAAGCCGGGCTGGTCGCGGTGATCATCGTGGGCGGGGTGCTCGCCTCGCACGGCGCGATCGGCATCGGCACCTTCCTCGCGTTCACCGCCTACCTCGCCACCATGACGTCCTCGGCCCGCACGATCACCTCGGTGGTGATCATGGGTCAGCTCACCAAGGCCGCCGTCGATCGAGTCTTCGGGGTGATCGACGCGGCCCCGGTACTGGTCGATCCGGACGACCCCACCGAGCTGCCACCGGGCCCGCTCGGCATCGAATTCGATGCTGTCAGTTTCGGTTTCGAGCCCGATCGACCGGTTTTGCGGGAGCTCGATCTCACCGTGCGACCCGGCGAGACGGTCGCGGTGATCGGCCCGGCGGGCTCGGGCAAGTCCACGCTCTCGCTGCTACTCCCCCGTTTCTACGCCCCCGAGACGGGCCGCATCAACCTCGTCGGCGCCGATGGCACCCGCGTCGACCTGGCCGAACTGCGCGCCGAGGAGCTGCGCGGGGCGGTGGGCGTCGTCTTCGACGATCCGTTCCTGTTCTCCGACACCATCGCCGCCAATATCGCGCTCGGCAGACCCGACGCCACCGACGCCGAGATCGCCGCCGCCGCGACGGCCGCCGCCGCGGACGACTTCATCGCCGCCTTGCCGCAGGGCTACGACACCGTCATCGGCGAACGCGGGCTGACACTGTCCGGTGGCCAACGCCAGCGCATCGCCCTGGCTCGGGTGCTGCTCACCCGACCCCGCGTGCTGGTGCTCGACGACGCCACCTCCGCCGTGGACGCCGTCACCGAAGCCGAGATCTTCCGGCGGCTGCCCGATCCGGGCGGGCGGACCACGCTGATCCTGGCGCACCGCGAATCGACGCTGGCCCAGGCCGACCGCGTCATCCGGCTGCCCGCGCCCACCGGCGCGGTGGCGCCGAC